>NZ_NNBK01000020.1 GCF_002803075.1 Streptomyces sp. CB01373
CAAGGAACGGACGCTTCCTTTGTACTCACCCTCTCGGGCTTTCCTCCGGGCTTCCCTTCGGCGTTTCCGACTCTATCAGATCTTTTTCCGATCCGATTTCCTCGGTGCTTTCCAGGTTTCCGCTCTCGCGTTTCCCTTTCCGGCGGTTCCGACTTTATCAGAGATTCTGAGTCGGTTTTCCGCCGGTTCCGGGAGTGTCCCCCGAAGCGCTTGAAGCCTTCGGGTTCCCGTCCTGGCGGAGCCGTAAACGTACTGGAGCGGGGCGCCCCGATGCAAATCGAGGTGCCCCGCTCCCAGTTCGCGCGTCCCGGGGGACGTACGCGGGTCAGACCTCCACGACGACCGGGAGGATCATCGGCCGGCGCCGGTAGGAGTCCGAGACCCACTTGCCGAGGGTGCGGCGGATGAGCTGCTGGAGCTGGTGGGAGTCCGCGATGCCCTCCTGGGCGGACTTCTCCAGCGCCTCCGCGATCTTCGGGATGACCGCGGCGAAGGCGGAGTCCTCGATGCCCGAGCCGCGGGCCTGGACGTGCGGGCCGCCGGTGACCTTGCCCGTGGTGGAGTCGACCACCACGAAGACCGAGATGATGCCCTCGTCGCCGAGGATCTTCCGGTCCTTCAGCGCGGGCTCGCCGACGTCGCCGACCGAGAGGCCGTCCACGTAGACGTAGCCGGCCTGGACCTTGCCGGAGATCCTGGCCTTGCCCTCGACCAGGTCGACGGTCACACCGTCCTCGGCGATGACGATCCGGTCGTGCGGGACTCCGGTCAGGGCGCCCAGCTCGGCGTTGGCCCGCAGATGGCGCCATTCGCCGTGGACCGGCATGAGGTTCCGCGGCCGGCAGATGTTGTAGAAGTACAGCAGCTCGCCGGCCGAGGCGTGGCCCGAGACATGCACCTTCGCGTTGCCCTTGTGCACGACTTCGGCGCCCCAGCGGGTCAGGCCGTTGATGACCCGGTACACCGCGTTCTCGTTGCCCGGGATCAGCGACGACGCCAGGATCACCGTGTCGCCCTCGACGATACGGATCTGGTGGTCGCGGTTGGCCATGCGGGACAGCGCCGCCATCGGCTCGCCCTGCGAGCCGGTGCAGACGAGCACGACCTCGTGGTCGGGCAGGTCGTCCAGGGTCCTGACGTCGACCACCAGGCCCGGCGGGACCCTCAGATAGCCCAGGTCCCTGGCGATGCCCATGTTGCGGACCATGGACCGGCCGACGAAGGCGACCCGGCGGCCGTACTCGTGCGCGGCGTCCAGGATCTGCTGGATGCGGTGGACGTGGCTGGCGAAGCTCGCCACGATGATCCGCTTGCGGGCGGCGCCGAAGACCTGGCGCAGCACGTTGGAGATGTCCCGCTCGGGCGGGACGAAGCCCGGCACCTCGGCGTTAGTGGAGTCCGCGAGGAGAAGGTCGATGCCTTCCTCGCTCAGCCGCGCGAACGCGTGCAGGTCGGTCAGGCGGTTGTCCAGCGGGAGCTGGTCCATCTTGAAGTCGCCGGTGTGCACGACCATGCCCGCGGGGGTGCGGATGGCGACCGCGAGGGCGTCCGGGATGGAGTGGTTGACCGCGATGAACTCGCAGTCGAAGGGGCCGACGCGCTCACGCTGTCCTTCCGCCACCTCCAGGGTGTACGGGCGGATGCGGTGCTCCTGGAGCTTGGCCTCGATGAGGGCGAGCGTCAGCTTGGAGCCGATGAGGGGGATGTCCGGCTTCTCGCGCAGGAGGAACGGGACACCACCGATGTGGTCCTCGTGTCCATGGGTGAGGACGATGCCCTCGATGTCGTCGAGGCGGTCACGGATGGACGTGAAGTCCGGCAGGATCAGGTCGATTCCGGGCTGCTCCTCCTCGGGGAAGAGCACTCCGCAGTCGACGATCAGCAGACGGCCGTCGTATTCGAAGACGGTCATGTTCCGGCCGATCTCGCCGAGACCGCCGAGGGGGGTGACCCTCAGACCGCCTTCGGGGAGGCGCGGGGGCGAACCCAGTTCAGGATGCGGATGACTCAAAAGACTCTCCTCAAACACGCGCGCCACGTACCGGTGGGCACGTGGCGCGCGTGACGTTCGTGCAGAAGCAGTTGTCATGGTGGGTTGCGGGCACCGGTGGCCCGCCTATTCAGTTGTCAGGCCTCGGGTTCACGGGGTGGTGCGAAGTCTCGTTGTCAGAGCTGTACCCCGCCGGCGGCAAGATCGATCTTGAGCTGCTCGGTCTCCTCGGGCGTGAGCCCGATCATCGGAGCCCGCAGCGGACCGCTGGGCAGGCCCTGGAGGGCGAGCGCGGCCTTGGTGGTCATGACGCCCTGGGTGCGGAACATGCCGGTGTACACCGGGAGCAGCTTCTGGTGGATCTCGGTGGCCTTCTGGACGTCGCCGGAGGTGTACGCCTCGACCAGGGCGCGCAGGTCCGGGGTGACGACGTGGCCGACGACGGAGACGAAACCGACCGCGCCGACCGAGAGCAGGGGCAGGTTCAGCATGTCGTCGCCGGAGTACCAGGCGAGGCCGGAGCGCGCGATGGCCCAGCTAGCCCGGCCGAGGTCGCCCTTGGCGTCCTTGTTGGCGACGATCCGCGGGTGCTCGGCGAGGCGGACGATCGTCTCGGTGTTGATCGGGACGCCGCTGCGGCCAGGGATGTCGTAGAGCATGACCGGCAGGCCGGTCGCGTCGGCGATGGCCTTGAAGTGCCGGTACAGGCCCTCCTGCGGGGGCTTGTTGTAGTACGGCGTGACGGTCAGCAGGCCGTGCGCGCCGGCCTGCTCGGCGGCGCGGGCCAGTTCGATGCTGTGCCGGGTGTCGTTGGTGCCGACGCCCGCCACGACGTGGGCACGGTCGCCGACCGCTTCCCGGACCGCGCGCACCAGGTCCGTTTTCTCCGCATCACTGGTGGTGGGGGACTCGCCGGTGGTGCCGTTGACGATCAGGCCGTCGTTGCCTGCGTCCACCAGGTGGGCGGCGAGCCGCTGCGCGCCGTCGAGGTCGAGTGCGCCGTCCGCCGTGAAGGGCGTGACCATGGCGGTGAGGACCCGCCCGAAGGGGGTCTGCGGAGTCGAGGTCGGAGCCATGGGTAACACGCTACTCGCTGCTCAAGGTGGGGACTGCCCTCGGGGGGCGGACCGACGGGTGCCGGCAAAGATGGAGCCCGGCACTGCCTGCTCGGGGGTTCAAGCAGTGCCGGGTCCGTTTGATCAGGCTAGATGAACTTCTGCAAGCCCCGCAATCCGGACACTTCGCCCGGCTGAACCGTACATCTGTGCCTGACCGGGCGGAGGGCGCCGGTTACGGCGCGACCCGGCCGTTGGCGTTGAAGGCGGCGTGGGTCAGCGGCATGAGCCTGGCCCACTCGGCCTCCATCTTCTCGCCCGCCATCTCGATCTCCCGCTGCGGGAAGGACGGCACCTTGGCCAGCTCGTGCTGGGTGCGCAGACCGAGGAAGTGCATGAGCGAGCGGGCGTTGCAGGTGGCGTACATCGACGAGAAGAGGCCGACCGGCAGGACCGAGCGGGCCACCTCGCGGGCGACACCGGCCTCGAGCATCTCCTGGTAGGCCTCGTACGCCTGCCGGTAGGAGTCCGTCATGACCCGGCCGACCAGCTCCTGCTGGGCCTGGGTGCCCTCGACGAACCGGTACTTGCCCGGGCGTCCCTCCTGGACGAGCTTGCGGGACTCGTCGGGGACGTAGAAGACCGGCTCCAGCTCGCGGTAGCGGCCGCTCTCCTCGTTGTACGACCAGCCCACGCGGTGCCGCATGAACTCGCGGAAGACGAAGATGGGGGCGCTGATGAAGAAGGTCATCGAGTTGTGCTCGAAGGGGCTGCCGTGCCGGTCGCGCATGAGGAAGTTGATCAGGCCCTTGGAGCGCTCGGGGTCCTTGTCCAGCTCGGCCAGGGACTGCTCGCCGAGGGTGGAGACGCGGGCCGCGAACAGCACGTCGGCGTCCGACGCGGCGTGCTTGACCAGTTCGACGGTGACGTCGCTGCGGAAGCTGGGCTTCGGGTCGTCGGCGGGGGTGGCGGTCACGGCTGGGCGGGTCCCTTCCTTCACGTCTGACGGGCGGCGCCCACTCTACGGCCCGCCTCCGGCATCGGGGCGTTCGGTGCCGGGGCGCGACATCTTTGGTGAAGATCTGCGATTTCGGAGGAACCGGGCACCTTTCGGGACACTCGGTCGTCTGTATGGGTGAGACACCCCCGTTCGACCCCCGGAAGGAGTCGTACCCGATGCTCCGTCGGCGCGAGCCCGTACCGTTCGCCTTCGTCGCCGAAGCCGACCGGTTCCGCAGCAATGTCGCTCCCCCGCCCCGCGAGCGCGCGTCCACCGGGCGAATAGCCGGGCGCTGCCTGCTGGGGCTGACCATCGTCGCCGCGCTCGTGGGCTCCGTGATCCTCGGCACGCCCGCGCTGACCATCAGCCACTCCCCCGCCGAGACCCAGCAGTCCCAGGTCTCCCCCGGACACTGAGCCGGTGCGGGCGCCGTGCCGCCGCCCGGTGGCCCGGCGGGCACCTCCCCCGGACCCCCACGGGTGGTGGGCGCGGACCCATGCGGATAGCCTCACCGGGCACAGCCCACGCATGGATTGAGTGAGGACCAGCCGTGCCCCTGTCCTTCCTGACGGCCGACCGCGCCTTCGACGCGGCGGACGACGTAGCGCTTCCCTTCGACGACCGCGAGCGCTGGCGACGCCCCTACCGGCCCGGTCCGTGGCGCGTGGGGGTGGCCGCCCTCGTGCTGCTGCTCGCCTCCTTCGTGCTGCTCGCGGGGGTCGTCACGGCGCTCACCGCCACGCTGTCCTCCGCCGGTTTCTGCTTCGTCGTCGCCCTGGTCCTGATCGCGGGCGCGCTGCGGATGCTGCGCATGGGCGTCTGGGTCAGCGCGCGCGGGCTGCGGCACGTGAGCCTCCTCGTCACCCGTACGACGCCGTGGGCGCAGGTCGCCGGCGTGCGGACCGTGCAGCAGCCGGTGCGCTGGCTGGGGCTGCCGCGCACGGTGCAGGGGCAGGCGCTGACGCTCGGCCGCACGGGCCGTGGGCAGCAGGAGCTGCCGCCGCTGATGACCACGCACAACGCCGACTTCCTGGGACGTGCCGAGGCGTTCGACCGGGCGGCGGACACGGTGGAGGCGTGGGCGGAGGAGAACAGGCAGAGCTGACCCCGGCCGCCGATATGCGTGAGGGGCCCGGTCCGCGCGTGCGGACCGGGCCCCTTCGCGTACACGAGGTGTTCCGGGTGTCAGACGGTCTGCACCGGCTTGCCGTCGTGCAGGGCGATCGCCCGCTGCATCGCCTTGCGGGCCCGGGGGGTGTCGCGGGCATCGTGGTAGGCGACGGCGAGGCGGAACCAGGTGCGCCAGTCGTCGGGTGCCGCCTCGGTCTCGGCCCTGCGCTCGGCGAAGACCCGGTCCGCCGAGTCACGGTCGATGCGCCCGCTGGGCGTGCGGCTCAACTCGTCGACGGGCAGGCCCCCTTCGGCATCGAGCTCGGCGGCGAGCTGGTTGGCCCGGCGGACGAACTGGGTGTTCTTCCACAGGAACCACAGGCCGATCACCGGCAGGATCAGCACGGCGATCCCGAAGGCGACGGTGACGGGTGTGCCGTACTGGATGAGCATGACGCCGCGGCTGCCGACCAGGACGAAGTAGAAGACCAGGACGGCGGCCGTGACGAGGTAGGTGATCTTCGCGCGCATGAGGGGCTTCGGGGCTCAGTTCAGGTCGAGGAAGTGCTCCAGGCCGACGGTCAGGCCCGGAGTGGTCACCACGCGGCGCGCGCCGAGCAGGATGCCCGGCATGAAGCTGCTGTGGTGGAGCGAGTCGTGGCGGACGGTGAGCGTCTCCCCCTCGCCGCCCAGCAGGACCTCCTGGTGGGCGAGGAGTCCGCGCAGGCGCACGGAGTGGACCGGCACCCCGTCGACGACGGCGCCGCGCGCCCCGTCCAGGGCGGTGACGGTGGCGTCCGGCGCGGGGGCCGAGCCCGCCTCCGCCCGGGCCTCGGCGATGAGCTGCGCGGTGCGGGTGGCGGTGCCGGACGGGGCGTCGGCCTTGTTCGGGTGGTGCAGCTCGATGACCTCGACGGACTCGAACCAGGGCGCGGCGATCTGCGCGAACTTCATGGTGAGCACGGCGCCGATGGAGAAGTTCGGCGCGATCAGCACACCGGTCTGCGGGGACAGGGCCAGCCAGCCCCGCAGCTGCGCGAGGCGCTCGTCGGTCCAGCCGGTGGTACCGACGACGGCGTGGATGCCGTGCCGTACGCAGAAGTCGAGGTTGCCCATGACCGACCCGGGGGTGGTCAGTTCGACCACGACCTGCGCGCCGGTCTCGGCGAGGGTCTCCAGCTTGTCGCCCCGGCCGAGGGCGGCGACCAGTTCCATGTCCTCGGCGGCCTCCACCGCCCGTACCGCCTCGGACCCGATCCGGCCCTTGGCACCGAGGACCGCCACGCGCAGCTTGCTCATCTCTTGCTTCCTTACCACCGACGGACGGACAGAGGGTTAGGCGACCGCGTCGTGCAGACGCTCGGCCTGCTTGTCCTTGAGCGGGCCGATGACCGACAGCGACGGACGCTGTCCCAGGATGTCCCGGGCGACCGAGCGGACCTCGTCCGGGGTGACCGCGGCCATCCTGGCCAGCATGTCGTCGACGGAGATCTGCTCGCCCCAGCACAGTTCACTCTTGCCGATACGGTTCATCAGCGCACCCGTGTCCTCCAGGCCGAGGACGGTGGAGCCCTGGAGCTGGCCGATGGCGCGGCCGATCTCGTCGTCGGTCAGCCCGTTCTCGGCGACCTGGTCGAGTTCGTCCCGGCAGATCCTCAGCACGTCGTGCACCTGGCTCGGGCGGCAGCCGGCGTAGACGCCGAACAGTCCGCAGTCGGCGAAGCCGGAGGTGTAGGAGTACACGCTGTAGGCCAGGCCGCGCTTCTCCCGGACCTCCTGGAAGAGGCGGGAGGACATGCCGCCGCCGAGGGCGGTGTTCAGCACGCCCAGGGCCCAGCGCCGGTCGTCGGTGCGGGCCAGGCCCGGCATGCCGAGGACGACGTGCGCCTGCTCCGTCCTGCGGTTCTGCAGCTCGACCCGGCCGGCGGTGCGCAGGGTGCGGCGGCCGTCGCGCGGGGCGATGGGGACGGCCTGGGCGTTGCCGAGGGCGCCGGCCTTCTCGAAGGCGGCGCGGACCTGGCGTACGACCTTGGCGTGGTCGATGTTGCCGGCGCAGGCGACCACCAGGTGGGTGGGGTCGTAGTGCTTCTTGTAGAAGCGGCGGATGCGGTCGGCGGTGAGGGCGTTGACCGTGTCGACCGTGCCGAGGACCGGGCGGCCGAGGGCGTTGTCGCCGAACATGGTGTGCGCGAACAGGTCGTGCACGCAGTCGCCGGGGTCGTCCTCGGTCATCGCGATCTCTTCGAGGATCGCGCCGCGCTCGACGTCGACGTCCTCCTCCAGGATCAGCGAGCCGGTGAGCATGTCGCAGACGACGTCGATGGCGAGGGGCAGGTCGGTGTCGAGCACGCGCGCGTAGTAGCACGTGTACTCCTTGGCCGTGAACGCGTTCATCTCGCCGCCGACAGCGTCGATCGCGGCGGAGATGTCCAGGGCGGACCGGCGGGACGTGCCCTTGAAGAGCAGGTGCTCCAGATAGTGCGTGGCGCCGTTGAGCGCGGGCGTCTCGTCGCGGGAGCCGACGTGCGCCCAGATGCCGAAGGTGGCGGAGCGCACGGAGGGCAGGGTCTCGGTGACGATGCGCAGGCCGCCCGGGAGGGTGGTCCTGCGGACCGTGCCGATGCCGTTCTGGCCCTTGACGAGGGTTTGGGTACGGGCGACGGCCCGCGCCTCCGAAGAGGTGCGGGCCGTCGCCTTGAAGCCACGGGACGTCACTTGTCGGCGTCGTCCTTCTTGTCGTTGCCGTCTTCCTCGCCCTCGATCACGGGGACCAGGGAGAGCTTGCCGCGGGAGTCGATCTCGGCGATCTCGACCTGGACCTTGTGGCCCACGCCGAGCACGTCCTCGACGTTCTCCACGCGCTTGCCGCCTGCCAGCTTGCGGATCTGCGAGATGTGCAGCAGACCGTCCTTGCCGGGCATCAGGGAGACGAACGCGCCGAAGGTGGTCGTCTTCACGACCGTGCCCAGGTAACGCTCGCCGACCTCGGGCATCGTCGGGTTGGCGATGCTGTTGATCGTGGCACGGGCGGCCTCGGCGGACGGCCCGTCGGCGGCACCGATGTAGATCGTGCCGTCGTCCTCGATGGTGATCTCGGCGCCCGTGTCCTCCTGGATCTGGTTGATCATCTTGCCCTTGGGGCCGATGACCTCACCGATCTTGTCGACCGGGATCTTCACGGTGATGATCCGCGGCGCGTTCGGGGACATCTCGTCCGGCGTGTCGATCGCTTCCATCATCACGTCGAGGATGTGGAGGCGGGCGTCACGGGCCTGCTTCAGGGCGGCGGCCAGGACGGAGGCCGGGATGCCGTCCAGCTTGGTGTCGAGCTGGAGGGCGGTGACGAACTCCTTGGTGCCGGCGACCTTGAAGTCCATGTCGCCGAAGGCGTCCTCCGCACCGAGGATGTCGGTGAGGGTCACGTAGTGCGTCTCGCCGTCGATCTCCTGGGAGATCAGGCCCATGGCGATACCGGCGACCGGGGCCTTCAGCGGCACACCGGCGTTCAGCAGCGACATGGTGGAGGCGCAGACCGAACCCATCGAGGTCGAGCCGTTGGACCCGAGGGCCTCGGAGACCTGACGGATCGCGTACGGGAACTCCTCGCGCGCGGGCAGCACCGGCACGAGCGCGCGCTCGGCGAGGGCTCCGTGGCCGATCTCGCGGCGCTTGGGGGAGCCGACGCGGCCGGTCTCACCGGTGGAGTACGGCGGGAAGTTGTAGTTGTGCATGTAGCGCTTGCGGGTCACCGGGGAGAGGGTGTCCAGCTGCTGCTCCATGCGGAGCATGTTCAGGGTGGTGACGCCCAGGATCTGGGTCTCGCCACGCTCGAACAGCGCGGAGCCGTGCACCCGCGGGATGGCCTCGACCTCGGCGGCCAGCGTGCGGATGTCTGTGACACCGCGGCCGTCGATGCGCTTCTTCTCCTTGATGACGCGCTCACGGACCAGGGTCTTGGTCAGCGAGCGGTACGCGGCGGAGATCTCCTTCTCGCGGCCCTCGAACTCGGGCAGCAGCTTCTCGGCGGCCAGACCCTTGACGCGGTCCAGCTCCGTCTCGCGCTCCTGCTTGCCGGCGATGGTGAGCGCCTGGGCGAGCTCGGGGCGGACGGCGGCGGTCAGCGCCTCCAGGACGTCGTCCTGGTGGTCGAGGAAGATCGGGAACTCGCCGGTCGGCTTGGCGGCCTTGGCGGCGAGGTCCGACTGGGCGCGGCAGAGCACCTTGATGAAGGGCTTCGCGGCGTCCAGACCGGCGGCGACGACCTCCTCGGTGGGGGCCTCGGAGCCGCCGTCGACCAGCTTGATGGTCTTGTCGGTGGCCTCGGCCTCGACCATCATGATCGCGACGTCGCCGTCCTCCAGGACGCGGCCGGCGACCACCATGTCGAAGACGGCGTCCTCGAGCTCGGTGTGCGTCGGGAACGCGACCCACTGGCCGCGGATCAGCGCGACGCGGACGCCGCCGATCGGGCCGGAGAAGGGCAGGCCGGCCAGCTGCGTCGACGCGGACGCGGCGTTGATCGCCACGACGTCGTACAGGTGGTCGGGGTTGAGCGCCATGACGGTGCAGACGACCTGGATCTCGTTGCGCAGGCCCTTCTTGAAGGACGGGCGCAGCGGGCGGTCGATCAGGCGG
Source organism: Streptomyces sp. CB01373 (assembly GCF_002803075.1). Classification (GTDB taxonomy): domain Bacteria; phylum Actinomycetota; class Actinomycetes; order Streptomycetales; family Streptomycetaceae; genus Streptomyces. The sequence goes on from NZ_NNBK01000020.1 coordinate 9,791, forward strand.
CAGGTGAGGATGGCGTCCTCGGACGGACGGCCCTCACGGCGGAAGAAGGAACCGGGGATCTTCCCGGCCGCGTACATCCGCTCCTCGACGTCGACCGTCAGCGGGAAGAAGTCGAGCTGGTCCTTGGGGTTCTTGGACGCGGTGGTGGCTGACAGCACCATGGTGTCGTCGTCCAGGTACGCGACGGCGGAGCCGGCGGCCTGCTTGGCCAGGCGGCCCGTCTCGAAGCGGATGGTACGGGTGCCGAAGGGGCCGTTGTCGATCACGGCTTCGGCGTAGTGGGTCTCGTTCTCCACTAGCGTTTTCTCCTCGTCGTCGTCCTCCCGCCCGTGTGGCGGGGGGACGGTGGCGGAGAGGCGCTCCGTCCGGTACGGGCCGGTCTTCGATCGAAGCACCCGGGGTTCACTTCTCCCGGGGGCCACTACCGAGGACCGGCGGCGGCGAGGTGCGCTCCTCCTCGTTTCGTCATGGGCGGACATGCCGTGCCCGCCTGGGGCAGGCCCTGTCACGCCGTGTCACAGGTACTGCGTTCTACTGCGTCGTGCTACCACACTACAAAGCGGCACCGACACTCCGCACGTTCCCGTACGTTCCCTTACGTACGGCAAAGGGAGCGGTCCCCTGTCTCCCGGGAACCGCTCCCTTCACGACGTCCTACTTGGCGCCCGCCGCACCACGGCGGATGCCGAGGCGGTCGACCAGCGCGCGGAAGCGCTGGATGTCCTTCTTGGCGAGGTACTGCAGCAGGCGGCGGCGCTGACCGACCAGGATCAGCAGGCCGCGGCGGGAGTGGTGGTCGTGCTTGTGGGTCTTGAGGTGCTCCGTCAGGTCGGAGATCCGACGGGACAGCAGAGCGACCTGGACCTCGGGGGAGCCGGTGTCACCCTCCTTGGTACCGAACTCGGTGATGATCTGCTTCTTCGTTGCGGCGTCGAGCGACACTCGTACTCCTCGTGCTCCGTGAGTGGCCTCCGAGTGCCCCCGGTCTTCGTCTCGGGGGAGCTTCCCTGACTCGGGAGGCGGGGATCCGCTGGGCGCGGCCTCCAGGGCCCGCAGGGCTTCCTGCGAGGGCTCCGGGGGTGCGTACACAAACGGCCGTCACACAGCGTACCAGGCCGCGACGGCCCGTTTTCCCCCGGTTCTCCGATCCTGCCGAGAGGGGCCGGCGGGCCACTAGGGTGAGCGCGGCACGTTGGGCTCGTCTGGAAGGGGTCGCTGCGACATGGCGGAGACGGAAGCGGAGATCAAGGCCCGCAAGGAACGCGAGCGCGACGAACTGTACGCGCTCGACATCTCCGGTGTGCGGTGGCACTGCGCGCCGGGCACGGAGGAGCACGAGGAGCGCGTCGAGATCGCCTATCTGCCCGACGGCGCCGTCGCCATGCGGTCCTCCCTCGACCCGGAGACGGTGCTGCGCTACACGGAGGCGGAGTGGCGGGCGTTCGTGCTGGGCGCACGGGACGGCGAGTTCGACCTGGAGCCCGCCCCTCACAACGGGGGGCTCGCGTCCGAGTGAGGGGCGCGCGGACATGAATGGGGGCGGCACGTGCGCGTGCCGCCCCCATTCGTCAACCCGCTTGACGGATGGGCGTGGTTGACGGATCGGTCCTTCAATGGCCCCTCTGGGCAGGCCGGTTCGTGAGCCGTGGTGCCTCGGGGTTCAGGGTTCACCTTCTGTACGGCTTGAGTACGGATGTGTCCGTTCTGCTTGCGGATGCCTTGCTGTGCACCGCGATTCGGGGCAGGTTGTCGTCAAGTGGGCGGGCACCGGGGGACGGACGGGCCTGCCATGGTGAGTCTCCTGGTGATTAGGCTGGGACAGGGGGCGCGATGTCGGAACCCGTGGACCGGGCATCGTCGTCACGGGGGGAAGTCGGTGGATCGGACGACCTCGAACGACCAAGGACGACGAGAAATGGTCGCCCCCGCACGGCATTGAGGGCGCTCGACCACACCAGGAGGAACTGTGAGCAGCGATCGGGACGGGATCCGCGGGGGCTGGGCCACGCCCGGCGACGACCAGCCCGACGCGGCGTCCGCCATCGAGACGACGGGCGAGTTCACGATCGACTACGCGCCGCCCGCCTGGTACACGCAGAACGCGTCGAGCGGGCCGGGGCAGTCGGCCGGTGGGGCCGGGGCGGCCGGTACCACCGGGGGCCCTTCTTCTGACGCACCGGTTCCGCCGGGGGCTCCGGCTGCGCCGGGCGGTCCCGGGCGCCCCGCCGCTCCGAGCGGTCCGGTGCCCGGGCTGACTCCGCCGCCGCACGCCACGGCGACGCCGGGGGCGCCCTTCACACCTCCTCAGCCGACGCCGGGGGCGCCGTTCACGCCGCCGGCTCCCGCGCCGGGGGTGTCCCTCACCCCGCCCGCGCCTGCACCGGGGGCGCCGTCCCCTCCGCCTCCGGCCGCGCCGGGCGCGCCTTTCACGCCGCCGGCTCCTGCACCAGGAGCGTCGTTCACTCCACCCGCTCCCGCGCCGGGGGCTCCCTTCTCTCCGCCTCCGCCCGCGCCGGGCGCGTCCTTCACGCCGCCGGCTCCCGCGCCGGGGGCGCCCTTCACGCCTCCCCCGCCGGAGGTGGGGGGCCCGGTCGCCGTACCGAAGCTGCCGCTGGGTGGCGGGTTCGAGCCGCAGCAGGCGGCGGATTCGCCGGAGGAGGATCCGGCCGGTGCCGCGTCTCCGACGGCGGTGCCGCACATTCCTGTGGGCGGGTCGCCCTCGGTCACGGGTGCCGGGGCCGGTGACCTCGAGAGCGGTGCCACCATGCGGATCTCCGCCGTCGCCGTGCGGCGGGAGGCGGCGCAGGTGGCCGACGAGCAGGGCGAGGCGCCCGGCGCCGAGGACGGGGAGGACGAGTCGGCCGCGGTGGCGGACACGGACTCCCAGGCCGGGACCGGTGCCGGTGCCGCAGCTGATGAGGCCGACGAGCCGGAGGGGCCCGGGGAGACCGGGCCGGCCGACGTGGCCGGGCCTCGGGACGGCTCCGACGCAGCGGAGGATGTGGCTGAGGACGTCGACTCGGGCGACGTGGACGCGGTCCCGGCGGACTCCGGTGCCGAGTCCGCCGACGTTGAGGCCGAGGAGGACCAGGTAGCGGAGCAGACGTCCGCCGAATCCTCGGATGCCGAGAAGGCAGAGAAGACGGAGAAGACGGAGGAGACGGAGTCGCACGCGGAGGCGGATGCCTCGATGTCCGACGCCGAGGTGACGGACGGCGCGCCCGAGGAATCCGCTGCCGCGGTCTCGGAGCCCGTCCCCGCCGAACCCGAGGACGCCGCTCCGGAAGACTCGACGCCCGCCGCGGAACCGCAGGACGCCGCCCCGCGGGACTCGGAGCCGCGGGACGCCGTTCCGCAGGAGCGGGAGGAGCGGGAGTCCGAGCCCGAGGACGCCGTTCCGCAGGACGTCGTTGTTGAGACTGCGGCATCCCAGGACACGGCGTCCCAGGAGGCCACCCCGGCAGCGGCCGCCGAGGCTTCGCAGGGCGCGCCCGCCGCCTGGGCTCCGCCGCCGGTCCCTCAGGGTCCGGTGCCGCCGCTGCCGCCGTCGTACCAGCCCGCGGTGCCCGCGGCTGCGGCTCAGTGGCCCAGCGAGCCGCAGCCGACGGCCCCGCAGGGGCAGCCGCACGAGTCGGCCCAGCAGCCGCCCTTCCAGCCGCAGGCACCTCAGCCCGCCCCCGCTGCCTGGACTCCGCCCGCCGTACCGTCACCGCCGCCCCCGGCGTCCGCACCGGCGGCCCCGCAGCAGGGCTACGGCTTCCCGCACCCCGGCACCCCCGGCCCGCAGCAACCGCCGACCGCCCCCACCGAACCCCCGGCCAACCCCCAGGCCGGATACGGCTTCCCCCAGCCCGGCACCCCCGGTGCCCAGCCCGCACCCGGCGGCCAACCGCCGACCAGCCCCACCGCACCTCCCGCCAACCCGCAAGCCGGATACGGCTTCCCCGGTCCCGGCATTCCCGGCACCCAGCCGCCGGCAACCGCCCCCATGCCCCCGGTCGGCCCCCAAGCCGGATACGGCTTCCCCCAGGCCGGCGCCCCGGGCGCGCAGGCCTCGTCGGCAGGCCGGCCTCCGACGGGCCCGGCCACTCCCCAAGCCGAATACGGCTTCCCCGGCGCCCAGCAGCCGCCCACGCAGCAACCGGCAACCGCCGCCACCCCGGACCCGGCCAACTCCCAGCCCGGTTACGGCTTCCCGCAGCCCGGCACCCCGGGTGCGCAGCCCGCGCCCGGGGGCCGACCGCCGACCGCCCCCGCCGCGGCCCCCGTCAATCCCCAAGCCGGATACGGCTTCCCCCAGCCCGGCACCCCCGGTGCGCAGCCCCCCGCCGCGGGCCGGCCGCCGGTTACTGGCCCGGTGGGTGCGGAGCAGCCGGGCGGATACGGATTCCCGCAGGGCCAGGGCCCGGCCGCCGCCCCTGGTGTCCCCAACCCGCCCGCGCAGCCCGGCGGAGCTCAGGCACAGCCGCCGGCTCAGGCTCAGCCGCCGGCTCCCCCGCAGCAGCCCGTCGACCCTCGTCTCGGGGCCAGTTGGCCGCAGCCCATACAGCACGACCAGCGCCCGCCGATCAACCCCGGTGCGGCACCGCTCGGTTACACGGCGGCCGTGGAGCTGTCCTCCGACCGGCTGCTCAACAACAAGAAGCAGAAGGCCCGCAGCACTCGGCCCGCCGGTCCCGGAGCACGGTTCCGGATCGGCGGGAAGAAGGAGGAGGCCGAGCGGCAGCGGAAGCTGAGCCTGATCCGTACGCCGGTGCTGTCCTGCTACCGCATCGCGGTCATCAGCCTCAAGGGCGGCGTCGGCAAGACGACCACCACCACCGCGCTCGGCTCCACGCTCGCCACCGAACGGCAGGACAAGATCCTCGCCATCGACGCCAACCCGGACGCCGGCACGCTCGGCCGCCGGGTGCGCCGGGAGACCGGGGCCACCATCCGTGACCTCGTCCAGGCGATCCCGTACATCAACTCCTACATGGACATCAGGCGGTTCACGTCCCAGGCGCCCTCGGGTCTCGAGATCATCGCCAACGACGTCGACCCGGCCGTGTCCACGACGTTCAACGACGAGGACTACCGGCGCGCGATCGACGTGCTCGGCAAGCAGTACCCGATCATCCTGACCGACTCCGGTACGGGTCTGCTCTACAGCGCCATGCGCGGCGTGCTCGACCTCGCCGATCAGCTCATCATCATCTCCACGCCGTCCGTGGACGGTGCCAGCAGTGCCAGTACGACGCTGGACTGGCTGTCGGCGCACGGGTACGCCGACCTCGTCGCCCGCTCCCTCACCGTGATCTCCGGGGTGCGCGAGACCGGCAAGATGATCAAGGTGGACGACATCGTCGCGCACTTCGAGACCCGTTGCCGGGGTGTCGTCGTGGTGCCCTTCGACGAGCATCTGTCCGCCGGTGCCGAGGTCGACCTCGACATGATGCGGCCGAAGGTGCGGGAGGCGTACTTCAACCTCGCGGCGATGGTCGCGGAGGACTTCGTACGGCACCAGCAGGCGCACGGGCTGTGGACCTCCGACGGCAACCCGCCGCCGGTCGCGGCCCCGCCCATGCCGGGCCAGCCGTACCCCGGACAGCCGGTTCCCGGACAACCCCATCCGGGCCAGCCATACCCCGGACAGCCGTACCCCGGCCAGCCCGCCCCTGGCCAGGCGTACCCCGGACCGCCGGTCCCAGGCCAACCCGCCCCCGCTCAGCCGTACCCGGCCCAACCGCAGCCCTACCCCGGCCACCAGCCAGGACAGCCGGGCCACCCCGCTCAGCCGGGCCAGGCCGACCAGCCCTACCCCCAGACCCCGCAGCAGCCGGGGCAACCCAACCCGCCTTACCCGCAGACCCCTCCCCCGCCCCACCAGTAGCTCCACCCCCTCCGGGCCCGCGCCGTTCCCACGGCGCGGGCCTTCGCGTGTTCGCAGTCAGAACCGGTCGGATTCCGCCGCCACGCCCTCACCAGGGAGGCTTCAGTGGTCTCCACCAATGGGAGCAAGATCGCGCTCAAGTCGTTATTTCCGCAGGCCACATGGGGTTTGACGAACCGTTGACGCGCGCAGACTGCCGCTGATAGACACTCACTTCATTCCGCCGGCGCCACCCGATCAAGCCCGTTCAAGCCAGCCCGGCAGAAGGCGCAAACCGTCTTCTGCGAGCGACGACGCGAGGTCACCGAGCCATGAAGACACACGATCAGCACGGCAGAGGACGTACCGGCCCCCGGTTGAAGGGGACACGGCTCCTCGCCGCGGGCGCCGCCGCCCTCGTCCTCACGGCCGGGCTCGCGACCCCCCTCGCTCCGGCCGCGCCGCAGGCCCACGCCGCGGAGAGCGCGCAGGGCAAGAAGGTCCTCACGGTCGCCGTCGCGCAGAGCGTCGACTCGCTCAGTCCCTTCCTCGCGGGACGTCTGCTCAGCACGAGCGTCCACCGGCTGATGTACGAGTACCTGACCAACTACGACCCCAAGGACGCCCACGTCGTCCCGGCCCTGGCCACCAAGTGGGAGCCGTCGCCGGACAAGCTGACCTGGACGTACACGATCCGCTCGAACTCCAAGTGGTCGGACGGGCAGCAGGCCACCGCCGAGGACGCGGCGTGGACGCTCAACAAGATGATGACCGACGAGGGCGCTGCCACCGCCAACGGCAACTTCGTCACCAACTTCGCCGAGGTCACCGCGCCCAGCCCCACCCAGCTCGTGATCCGGCTGAAGAAGCCGCAGGCCACGATGACCGCGCTCGACGTGCCGATCGTGCCCAAGCACGTCTGGGAGAAGGTCGACGACTTCTCGAAGTTCAACAACGACAAGAGCTTCCCGATCGTCGGCAACGGACCGTTCGTCCTGACCGACTACAAGCCCGACAGCTACGTGCGGCTGGAGGCCAACAAGAGCTTCTGGCGAGGCGCGCCGAAGTTCGACGAGCTGGTCTTCCGGTACTACAAGGACCAGGACGCCGCCGTCGCCGCGCTGCGCAAGGGCGAGGTCTCCTTCGTGGCGGGCTCGCCGGCCCTGACACCCGCTCAGGCCGCCTCACTCAAGGGCGCACAGAACATCCACGTCAACGAGGGCCCCGGCCGCCGCTTCTACGCCCTCGCCACCAACCCGGGCGCCCGGGCCAGGAACGGCAAGAAGTTCGGTGACGGCGACCCGTCCCTGCTGGACGAGCGGGTGCGGCACGCGCTGTTCATGGCGGTGGACCGGCAGGCCATCGTGGACAAGGTCTTCCAGGGCCACGCGGAGCAGGGCCAGGGCTACATCCCGCCGCGCTACGAGTCGTACTTCTGGAAGCCGTCGGCGGACCAGGAGCTGGCGTACGACCCGGCGAAGGCCGGCCGGCTCCTCGACGAGGCGGGCTACAAGGAGAACGCTGACGGCAAACGCGTCGGCAAGGACGGCAAGCCGCTGAACTACCGCGTGCTGTGCCACGCCACCGACCCCAACGACAAGGCGGTCGGCAAGTACCTCCAGGAGTGGTGGGGCAAGCTCGGCATCGGGGTCGAGCTCAACTGCCTGGACAACGTGACCGATCCGTGGCTCGCGGGCAAGTACGACCTCGCCTTCGACGGCTGGTCCGTCAACCCTGACCCCGACTACGTGCTCTCCATCCACACCTGCGCCGCGCTCCCGGCGACCCCGAAGGACACCGACGCCACCGACGACTTCATCTGCGACAAGAAGTACGACGAGCTGTACGCCCAGCAGTTGGCGGAGTACGACCCCGCCAAGCGGGCGGACCTGGTCAAGCAGATGGAGTCGCGGCTGTACGACCTCGGGTACATGAACGTCATGGCCTATCCGAACGCCGTCGAGGCCTACCGCACGGACCAGATCGAGTCGATCACGACCATGCCGTCCAAGGCGGGCAACATCTACGGCCAGGACGGCTACTGGAGCTGGTGGTCGGCCGTTCCGGCGAACTCCGACGATTCCTCGGGCGGTTCCACGTCGACGGGCGTCATCATCGCGATCGTCGCCGGCGTCGTCGTCCTCGGCGGCCTCGCGGCGCTCTTCGCGGTGCGCCGCCGGGCAACAGCAGAAGACCGCGAATAGGCAGTGAGCGCACATGACCGCTGAAGCGACACCCGCGCTGGCCGAAGGGCCCGCCGCCGATCCGGGGAAGTCCGGACCGGCGGCGGGCCGCGGCCCCCGGGCGCGGACCGGTACCGCCTATCTGCGGTACGCGGCGGGCAAGCTGGCCGGTGCGGCCGTGTCCCTGCTCGCCGTCCTCGTCACCAGTTTCTTCCTCTTCCGGCTGATCCCGGGCGACCCGGTGAAGTTCATGACCGCCGGCCGGCCGGTCTCCGCGCAGCAGCTCGCCGCCTACCGGCGGGAGTTCGGGCTCGACCTGCCGATGTGGCGGCAGTTCACGGACTACTGCGGCAAGGCGCTGACCGGGGACCTGGGAACCTCGTACCAGTTCCGCACACCGGTCATCGACAAGATCACCGAGGCGCTGCCGAACACCCTGCTGCTGACCGGTACGGCCTTCGTGCTCTACACCACCCTCGGGGTTCTCCTCGGCACCCGCTCCGCCTGGCGGCACGGGAAGCTCGGCGACCGCGTCAACACGGGGCTGGCGCTGACGCTCTACTCGATTCCCGCGTTCTGGCTGGGACTGCTGCTCATCATCGTGCTCTCGGTCGGCGTGGGCCCGGTCCCGGGCCTGTTCCCGACCGGGGGCATGGAGTCGGGCGGCAAGGAGGGCTTCGCGTACGCCGTCGACGTCGCCCACCACCTCGTGCTGCCGGTGGTGACGCTGGTCGCGGTCGAGTACGGGCAGACGTTGCTGGTAACGCGGTCGGCGCTGCTGGACGAGATGGGCAGCGACTATCTGACGACCGCGCGCGCCAAGGGACTTCGCGACGATCTCGTACGACGGCGGCACGCCGTGCCGAACGCGCTGCTGCCGACCGTGACGCTGATCTTCGTCAATCTGGGGCGGACGGTCGCGGGAGTGATCCTCGTCGAGACCGTGTTCTCCTGGCCCGGCCTGGGCGGACTGTTCTACCAGGCGCTGAGCGTGCCCGATCTGCCGCTGGTGCAGGGGCTGTTCTTCGTCTTCGCCGCGGCGGTGATCCTGATGAACACCCTTGCCGACGTCCTGTATCCGCTGCTCGACCCGAGGGTGGGACGATGACCGCCGACACCACCGCGACCGCCGGCCCGGACCGGGCGCCCGACCCCGATCCCGATCCCGGCCCCGGCCCGCGCGCGCTCGCCAGGCAGCGCCGCCGGGCCTCGGTCGTCCGCTTCTGGAGGCAGTACCGGACTCACCGGGCGGGCCTGGTGGGGCTCGCCGCGCTCGTGCTGTGCGCGCTGGTCGCGCTGACCGCGCCGCTGACCGTCGGGGCGGACGTGCGGAGCGTGACCGACGCGCCCGGCAGGCCGCTGGAGAGTCCGAGCGCCCACTTCCCGCTGGGCACCGACCAGTTCGGGAGGAACCTGCTGGGCCTTCTGATCTGGGGCTCGCGCGTCTCGCTGCTGGTCGGGCTGCTCGCCGCCGTGCTGTCGGTGGCGATCGGCGCGGTCATCGGCATCACCGCCGGGCACTTCCGCGGCTGGTACGCCACGGTGATCATGCGGGTCACCGACTGGTTCCTGGTGATGCCGACGCTGGTGCTCGCCATCGCGCTGGCCACCGTCATGTCCCGCTCGCTGGGCACGATCATCCTGGCGATCGGCGTCACCACCTGGCCGACCACCGCCCGGCTGGTGCGGGCGCAGACGCTGGCGGTGGAGTCGCGGCCGTACATCGAGCGGGCCAAGGCGCTCGGCGGCGGCCACTGGCACGTGATGTCCCGGCATGTGCTGCCCAACGTCATGCCGCTGGTGCTCGCGCAGACCACCCTGATCATCTCCTCGGCGATCCTGGCGGAGGCGACGCTCGCCTTCCTCGGGCTCGGCGACCCGACGCTCGTCTCCTGGGGCGGGCTGCTCCAGGACGCGCGCGAGGCCGGCGCGGTCAGCTCCGGCGACTGGTGGTATCTGGTGCCGCCGGGCATCGCCATCGCGGTCGTCGCGCTGGCGTTCACCCTGTGCGGGCGGGCCGTCGAAGCCGTTCTCAACCCCAGGCTGGGGGTGTCCCGTTGAGTCTCCTCGAAGTGCGCGACCTGGAAGTGGCGTACGCGTCGGGGGCCGCCGCCGTGCGCGGGGTGGACCTCACGCTCGCCGCCGGCGAGAAGCTCGGCATCGCGGGCGAGTCCGGCTGCGGCAAGTCCACACTGGCGCTGGCGCTGCTGCGGCTGCTGCCGGCCGGGACCCGGGTCGGCGGCGAGATCCTGCTCGACGGCGAGGACGTGCTGGCCATGAAGTGGGGCCGGGTGCGGGCGGTCCGCTGGGCGGGGGCGTCGATCGTCTTCCAGGGCGCGATGCACTCGCTCAACGCCGTGCACCGCGTCGGCGACCAGATCGCCGAGCCGATCCTGCTGCACCGCAAGGCCACGCCGGCCGACGCGCGGAAGAAGACCGGTGAACTGCTTGAGCAGGTGGGGCTGCCCGCCGCGCGGGCCGGCGCCTACCCGCACGAGCTGTCCGGCGGACAGCGCCAGCGCGTGATGATCGCGATGGCGCTGGCCTGCGACCCTCGGCTGGTCGTCGCCGACGAGCCCACCACCGCGCTCGACGTGATGATCCAGGCGCAGATCCTGCGCCTGATCGAACGGCTCGTGAGCGAGCAGGACCTGGGCCTGCTCATGATCAGCCATGACCTCGCCGTGCTGGCCGACACCTGCGACCGGCTCGCGGTCATGTACGCGGGCCGCGTGGTGGAGGAGGGCCCGGCCGGGCAGGTCTACGAGGACGCCCGGCATCCCTACGGCAAGGCCCTGTCGGACGCCTTCCCCCGGATCGGCGACCCGGCGTCCCGCTTCGCTCCCCGCGGTCTGGCGGGCGATCCGCCGGACCCGTCCGCCGTCCCCTCCGGCTGCGCCTTCCACCCGCGCTGCCCGGTCGCCCTCGACCTGTGCGGCACCCAGGACCAGTTCCTGAGGGAGGCCGGTCCGCGACGGCGGGCGGCCTGCGTCCACGTGGACGCGGAGGCGGAGGCGGGGACGCCGGAAGCGGAGGCGGGGACGCCGGAAGCGGAGACGACGGAGGACGACGTGAGGAGCGGCACGCCATGACCACATCCGCGCTGCTGAGCGTCGAAGGGCTGCGGGTCGTGTTCCCCGGTCGGCACGGCGGGCCCGCGGCCCGCGCCGTGGACGGGGTCGACCTCGACATCCGGCGCGGCGAGATCGTGGCGCTGGTCGGCGAGTCGGGCTGCGGCAAGACGACCCTGGCCCGCTCCCTGCTCGGTCTGGTGCCGCCGACCGCGGGCCGCGTCACGTTCGACGGTGCCCCGCTCGACTACTCCTCCCGCGCGCTGAAGGCGTACCGCAAGCGGGCCCAACTGGTGCTCCAGGACCCGAACGGCTCGCTCAACCCACGGCACACGGTGTACGACGCCGTGGCCGAGGGGCTGCGCGTCCACGGATACCGCGGGGACGAGCGGGCGGCCGTCGCCGGGGCCCTGGCACGGGCGGGGCTGCGACCGCCCGAGCGTTTCTTCCTGCGCTACCCGCACGAGCTGTCCGGCGGTCAGCGCCAGCGCGTGGTCATCGCGGGCGCCCTGGTCCTGGAGCCCGAACTCCTCGTCGCCGACGAGCCAGTGGCCTCCCTGGACGCCTCGGTGCGCGGCGAGATCCTCGCCCTGCTGCTGCGGCTGCGCGCCGAACTCGGCCTGTCCGCGCTGGTGGTGACGCACGACCTGGGGCTGGCCTGGAACATCGCCGACCGGGTCGCGGTGATGTACCTCGGCCGGATCGTGGAGACCGGTGAGGTGGAGCAGGTCCTGACCGCTCCCCGGCACCCCTACACCCGGGCCCTGTTGTCCGTCCTGCCCGAGGCGCCCGGGAAACCGGTCGTCCTGACGGGTGAGCCCCCGGACCCGTCCCGGATCCCCTCCGGCTGCCGCTTCCACGTCCGCTGCCAGGTCCTCGCGGACGGCGACGCGGAACGGGCGGGCGTGGCGGACGCGTGCCGCGGCCGGGACCTGCAGATCCTGCACGGGGGCGGGGAAGCGCAGGTGGCATGCCACTGGGCGCGCGCCGTGACCGTGCCCGGGGAAGAGACCGGGCCACAGGCGGTGGCAGAGGCGCGGACGGAGGCGGGCACGGAGGCAGAGGCGTAGGCCGGTCGCCGGTCGCCGGTCGCCGGTCGCCGGTCGCCGGTCGCCGGTCGCCGGTCGCCGGTCGCCGGTCGCCGGTCGCCGGTCGCCGGTCGCCGGTCGCCGGTCGCCGGTGAGGTTACCGGCGGCTGAGCGACCCGAGGGTCCGGCTACGCCGTCTTCGCGTCCTGTGCGACGATCCGCCGGCACTTCTCGACGTCCTCGGCCATCGTCTCCAGGAAGGCCTCCAGCGAGTCGAACTTGGCCTGGCCGCGGACGAAGTCCAGGAAGTCGACGCCGACGTGCAGTCCGTACAGGTCGAGGCCCACCCGGTCGATGGCGTACGCCTCCACCGTGCGCTCGGTGCCGTCGAACTGCGGGTTCGTGCCCACGGAGATCGCGGCGGGCATCACCTCGCCCTGGGCGTGCAGATAGCCGGCGTAGACGCCGTCGGCGGGGATCGCGGTGTGCGGGAGGGTCTCGACGTTGGCCGTGGGGAAGCCCAGTTCGCGGCCGCGCTGGGCACCGCGGACCACGACGCCCTCCACCCGGTGCGGGCGGCCCAGGATCTCCCCGGCGCCCCGGACGTCGCCCTCGGCGACCAGACGGCGGGTCAGGGTCGAGGAGAACGGCTCGCCGCCGCCCGCCTCTCCGGTGACGTACAGGTCGACGACCTCGACCTCGAAGTCGTAGGTCTTGCCCTGGTCGGCCAGAAACTCGACGTTGCCTGCGGCCTTGTGCCCGAAGCGGAAGTTGGGGCCCTCGACGACCGCTTTGGCGTGCAGCTTGTCGACCAGCACCTTGACGACGAAGTCCGCCGGGGACAGCTTCGAGAACTCGGCGGTGAAGGGCAGCACGAGGACCGCGTCCACGCCCAGCCCGGCCATCAGCTCGGCCCGGCGGTGGTGGGGGGCGAGCAGCGGCGGGTGGCTGCCGGGGCGCACGACCTCGCTGGGGTGCGGGTCGAAGGTGACGACGACGGCAGGGACGCCCAGGTCGCGGGCGCGGTCCACGGCGTGCTCGATGATCAGCTGGTGTCCGCGGTGGACTCCGTCGTAGGAGCCGATGGTGACGACGCTGCGCCCCCAGTCCTGGGGGATGTCCTCCAAGCCACGCCAGCGCTGCACTGTGACCGCTCCTCGTCGAACCCGTGTCCGTGTTGTTTCGGGTTGTCCTAGTTGTTTCCTGCTGCTTGTCCGCAGGTCTAAGGGTGCCATGCCCGGCGGTCACCGCCCGCACCGGCATGGGCGGCTGTGATCCGGCGCACGTCGTCAGACGGGGACGGGTATGCCCGCCGTGTTCTCGATCGTCCGGCGGGCGCCGGGACCCACCACCACGGCCCAGTCCCGTGGGGCGTCGGTCAGCCAGCAGGCCACGCGGGCGGCGAAGCCGGGCACGTTCCGGCCCAGTTCCAGCAGGCTCCGGTCGAACAGGGCCGCGCCGTCGGGGGTACGGACGAGGAGCAGTCCGACGCGGTGGACCAGGCCGCGGAGGTCCTCCTCGGCGGTGGAGGCGGCGGCGCGCAGCACCGCGTCCAGGACGGCCGGGGTGTCCTCGTGGGCCAGGAGGAAGTCCAGCAGCTCCCGGCGCAGCGGGCGGGAGGCGGGGGCGCCGGGGGTTGCGAGGACGCCGGCCAGCGCGCGGCGCAGCCGCTCGCGGCCGTCGTGGGCCCGGTCGCCGACGCCCCCGCCCTCGACGCCCCTTCCGGCGTCGTCGCCGTCGAGGAGGCCCGCGACCAGGGGGAACAGCACCGATCGGGCGGCGGGGTCGTCGTCCAGGCGCTGGTCGACGTACGCCGCCACCGGCCCGGCGCCCTCCGGATGCCGTGTCACCGCCTCGCGCACCACGACGGCGACCCGGCGGGCGAGCGCGGGCGTGGCGGCCTCGCCCAGCGCGCGCAGGGCCTCACCGATGCCGGTGCCGGACCCGGTGCCGCTGTCGCCGCCGCTGCCGCGCCCGCCGGCGGTGTCCCGGCGCAGGCACGCGCCGATGGCGGCGAGGACCGCCTCGGGGTGGGTGGTCAGGGCGGGCGTCAGCGCGCTCGGCGGCAGGTGCCGGTCGCCCGCCGCGAAGTGCCGCAGTGCCCGCGGCAGATGGCGGGCGCGGGTGTGCGGATCCCGGACGAGAAGCGCGAGCGCGCCGCCGTGCAGCGCGGTGTCGGCGGGGCGGTCGAGCAGGGCGAGGGCGGCCTGGCACAGCAGTTCGCGGTCGGCCTCGGTGCGCGCCCGGGGCGCGGTGCGCAGGCCGTGGGCCAGGGCCTGCGTCCTCAGCGCGGGACGGTCGTCGTGCGCCCACCGGGCCACCGCACGGCACAGCGCGGACGGCTCCTCCTCGGCGAGCACGGCCAGCAGCTCCTCGGCGCGCGGGTGGGCGCACCCGGCCAGGGTGTCGGTGAGGTCGTCCAGGGCGCGGGCGCGGTGGGTGTGGAGCAGGGCCTGGGCGGCCGTGGCCACGGTGGCGTGCGGCGCGGCGGGCAGCGGACGCTCGTCGTCGAACCAGCGGGTGAGGTGCCGTTGCACGGCGGCGGGGTCGGCGGTGAGCAGGCGCGCGACGGCGTCCAGGTAGCGGGACGGGCGGCGGGCCCCGCCTCGTGTGTCCCGCGGTGCGCCGTCGGCGAGGACGAGGCGCCCGAGCAGGTCGCAGCGGTCGGCGTCGGACAGGTGCAGAACGGTCCAGAAACCCGGTCCGAAGCCGGTCGGCACGGGCAGGTCGCACTGCTGCCACACCACGATCCGCTCGGCGAGCAGCCGCAGCACACGGAGGTACGGTGTCGCGTCCGCCACGCGCAGCAGTGCGCCGGCGAGCAGCCGCGACGCCCACCAGCAGTGCGGGTCGGTGTCGAGGGCGCACAGCAACTCCTCGAGCCGGACGGCCAGTCGGCGGGTGCCGTGCTGGCGGGCCAGGAGAAGCAGGGCGTGCACGACGGGGCCGACGCGGTGGTGCGGAACGGGCTGCGGGGGCCGTGGCCCGCCGGGTGTGTGCCGGCGGTGGACCAGGACGCGCAGGGCCTCGTCCAGGTCGAGGTGGGTGCCCTGGACCCAGTCGGCGACCTCCTCGTGCGCGAAGCGGTAGCCGCTGCCCACCGGGACGAGCAGCCCCTCGGTGAGGACGGCCGCCGCCCAGCCGGTGCCGCCGCCGAGGCGGGCCGGGGCGGGTCCCCGGGGGAACAGCTCCTCGAACGCCGCCGGGGCCAGTTCCCCCGGGCCGAGGCTGCGGCGGGCGGCCTCGTGCACCTGGCCGGAGACCTTCGCCGCCAGGCGCCGTACGGCGGTGCCGCGCAGCCCGTTCTCCGCGGCGAGGCGGACGGCGATGCGCAGGCACATCAGGTCCAGGTGGGCCGCGAGGACGTCGTCACGGTCGAGCGGGGGGTGGCCGGCGGCGTCGGGGAGGGCGGCGCGCACCTCCGACAGGAGCCTGAGGGTGAGCGGGTGGCGGGCGGCGGCGTCCACCAGCGCGCCGTCCGGGATGCCGTGACGGGCGCGGGCCTCGTGGGCCTCGGCGGGGGTGAGGCCGCCGAGGGGCAGACAGGGCGGCAGGTGGCCGGTGACGCCGTCCGGGCCGGCCGGCGCCGTGACCGGGGTGTGGAGCAGGTCCGCCGGGAAGCACGCTCCGGCCGTCTCCCAGTACGCCTCCCGGCAGGCCACCACCAGCCGCGCCCCCGTGCCGCGCAGCCACTGCGCGGTTTGCTCGGTCCACTCGGGGAGCCGGTCGGCCAGGGCGGGCGGGATCTCCTCGGGGCCGTCGAGGAGGAGCAGGAGGGGGCGGCCGTGGGCGTGGGCGAGGCGGGCGACGCGTTCGGGGGTGAGGTCGGTGCGCTCGGTGGGCAGGGGTGCCCGGGCGGCCGCGACGATCCGGGCCGCCCGGTCCAGTGCCCGGCCCACCGCGTCCGCGACTGAGGCGTCGGTGCCCAGCAGATCGGCCCCGCGCAGCCACAGGGTGGGCGCGGGCGAGCCGCCGCGGGCACGGTGGCCGGCCAGCGCCGCGAGCTGAGTCGTACGGCCGCTTCCGGATTCCCCGACGAGCCCCAGCACGGCGGCCGGGCTGTCACCGAACGCTGCCAGCTCCCGCGCCACCTCGGCACGTTCGACCGGCCCGGCGGGCGTCCCGGGCCCGCTCGCCCGCGGGAGAGGGGACGGCAGGGCTCCGGCGGGACCGTCCTGGGCCAGGGAGGTGGCCGTGAGTTCGAGGACCGCGGCCAGGTTCAGGTCGGGGCCGTAGGCGGAGACCGTGGCCTCGTTGCGGGTGAGGAGGTCGGAGAGGGGGCCCTCGCCGGTTCGGCGCAGCGGTACCGCGAAGCCGGCGTCGCCGCGACCGGAGTGCAGTGCCGTGCCGAGGACGGCGACCACCGCGCCGGTCTCCGCGTCGAGGACCGGCCCCCCGGCGGCCCCGCCGCCCGGCCGGAGCGCCTCGCGGCCCGCCGTGCCGATCGCCAGCTCCGTGACGCCGTCGAGGAGATGGAAGCGGTCCGTGGCCGTGTACGTCACCGTGGCCGCGCCGAGCACCCGCGCCTCGCGCCAGTGGTCGGCCGCGATCCGGACGTAGGTGCCGCTGTGGACGCCGTCGCGCACGGTGACGGGAAGCGGCTCCACGCCGAGGCCCTCGGTGCGGATCAGGGCCAGGTTCAGGGCGGGCAGTGCGGTGATCGCGTCGGCCGTCACCACGCGGGAGCGCTCGCCCGGGCCGGGGGCGTCCAGGATGAGCTGGGGCAGTCCGTCGACCGCCTCGTGGCTGGTGATCAGCGTGCCCCGGTGGTCGGCCGCGAAGCCGGTGCCGCGGGGCCGTCCCGCCAGGTCACGGATGCGGACCAGGGAGCGGTCCAGAACGTGGTCCCGCGATTCCACCACGCGCTCCGGTCCCTGTGGTCCCCGCGCCTGTGTGGATTCATGGAGGTCCCGCCCCGCCATGCCCGAACCTCCCCGCCCGTACCGCCGTGCCTTCCTCGACGGTAGGCCGCGGATGATCAGCGGAACAGGCCGAGCGGCGAACGCGCCCCCCTGCGCTCCCCCCGTTCACTCCGAGCGCCCGCGCAACCGGGTGAATGGAACCGGGCCACTGGACAAGGCTCATGGGTGGGGGAACCGAGGGGGGACGGAACCGTGGAGCGGCGGATGGGGAACACCCCGTATTCGCCGCTCCACGGTCACCGCCGGGCGCGGTCAGGCGAAGACGGCCAGGCTCTTGGCCTTGCCCCGCTGCTCCTCCACGAGCGCGAGGAGGCGGCCGTCGGGGCCGTAGACGGCGACGGCACCGGCGCCCGCGTACGCGTCGGGCACCTCCAGCCGTACGCCGTTCATGAGGAGCCGCGCGCGCCGGGCGTCGACGTCCCAGCGGGGGAACGCCGCCGCGGCCGCCTCGGCGATCGGCATCACGGTCAGTTCCTGCTGGAGCTGGTCCAGCGTCCTGGCGGAGTCCAGCTTGTAGGGGCCGACCCGGGTGCGGCGCAGCGCGGTGAGGTGGCCGCCGACGCCGAGGTCGGCGCCCAGGTCGCGGGCGAGGGCCCGGATGTAGGTGCCGGAGGAGCAGACCACGGACACCACCAGGTCGAGCACGGGGGTGCCGTCGTCGGCGACGGCGTCGCGGACGTCGTACACGGCGAAGGAGGAGACCGTCACCGGCCGGGCCGGGATCTCGAACTCCTCGCCCTCCCGCGCCCGCTTGTACGACCGCACGCCGTTGATCTTGATGGCGCTGACCTTGGACGGCACCTGCATGATGTCGCCGGTCAGCTTGGCGACGGCGGCGTCGACGGCGTCCCGGGGCACCTTGGAGGCGTCCGTGGAGGAGGTGATCTCGCCCTCGGCGTCGTCGGTGACCGTGTTCTGGCCGAGCCGGACGGTGCCGACGTACTCCTTCTCGGTCAGCGCGAGATGGCCGAGGAGCTTGGTGGCCTTCTCCACGCCGAGCACGAGCACACCGGTCGCCATGGGGTCGAGGGTGCCCGCGTGGCCGACCCGCCGGGTCCTGGCGATGCCGCGCATCTTGGCCACGACGTCGTGCGAAGTGAAGCCCGACGGCTTGTCGACGATGACGAGGCCGTCGGGCGGGGTGGGCTTGCTGGTCATGCGGTGGTGTCGTCCGTCCCGTCGTCGGACCCCGGCTTCTTGTACGGGTCCGCCTCACCGGCGTACGAGGCACCGGAGGACGTCTCGCGCACCTTCTCGTCGGAGGCACGGGCCTTGTCGAGGAGGTCCTCGATGTTCCGGGCGGTGTCCGGCAGGGCGTCCGCGACGAAGGCGAGGGTCGGGGTGAACTTCACCCCGGCCGCCCGGCCGACCTCGGAGCGCAGGATGCCCTTGGCGCTCTCCAGGCCGGCGGCCGCCGCCTTACGCTCCTCGTCGTCGCCGTAGACGGTGTAGAAGACCGTCGCCTCCCGCAGGTCGCCCGTGACCCGGGTGTCCGTGATGGTGACGTGCGAGCCGAGCCGCGGGTCCTTGATCCCGCGCTGCAGCTTCTGGGCCACCACCTCTCGGATGAGGTCCGCCAGCCTTTTCGCCCGCGCGTTGTCGGCCACTGGTCCGTCTCCCGTTCTTTCTTCTTCTGCTGGTGCGGTCTGGATGGTGCGGTGGGGCGCGGTCTAGTCGTCCTCGCCGTGGAAGCGGCGTCTGACGGACAGCAGCTCCACCTCGGGACGGCCGGCGACCAGCCGTTCGCACCGGTCCAGCACGTCGGTCAGGTGCGTCGCGTCGCCGGAGACCGCGGCGAGACCGATGACGGCCCGCCGGTGGAGGTTCGTGTGGTCCACCTCCGCCGCGCTCACCGCGTACTTGCGCTGGAGCTCGGCGACGATGGGGCGGACGACGGAACGCTTCTCCTTCAGCGAGTGGACGTCGCCGAGGAGCAGGTCGAAGGACAGAGTCCCCACGTACATGTGTGTGCCCGGGTTGCCCGCCGGTACGGGTTCGATGGTCCTGCCTTCTCGGTGGGCAGGGACATCAAGAACGGTACCGCGAACCCCGCCGGTGACTCGACGGGGTTTTCCGCGGCCCGGGTGGGACGGGTTCTCCCGCCGGCCCCGGGCGCGGCTCGCGGCCCTGGACACGGCCGTGCCGGCCGACGGGAGTGGTCCCGCCGGCCGGCACGGGGTGTCTGCGGCGTTACGCCCGCGGCTTCTCGCGGAGCTCGTACGTCGCGATGACGTCGTCGATCTTGATGTCGTTGAAGTTTCCGAGGTTGATACCACCCTCGTAGCCTTCGCGGATCTCGGTGACGTCGTCCTTGAAGCGGCGCAGACCCTCGATGTTGAGGTTCTCCGCGATGACCTTGCCGTCGCGGAGCAGGCGCGCCTTGGTGTTGCGCTTGACCTCGCCGGACCGGATGAGCACACCAGCGATGTTGCCCAGCTTGGACGAACGGAAGACCTCGCGGATCTCCGCCGTGCCGAGCTCGACCTCCTCGTACTCCGGCTTGAGCATGCCCTTGAGGGCCGCCTCGATCTCCTCGATCGCCTGGTAGATGACCGAGTAGTACCGGACGTCCACACCCTCGCGCTCGGCCATCTGCGCGGCACGCCCAGCGGCGCGCACGTTGTAGCCGATCACGATGGCGTCGGAGCCCATGGCCAGGTCGATGTCCGACTCCGTGACCGCACCCACACCGCGGTGCAGCACGCGGATGTCGACCTCTTCGCCGACGTCGAGCTGGAGCAGCGAGGACTCGAGAGCCTCGACCGCACCGGACGCGTCGCCCTTGATGATGAGGTTGAGCTGCTGGACCTCGCCGGCCTTGAGCACCTTGTCCAGGTCCTCGAGCGAGACGCGGCGGACGCGCTTGGCGAACGCGGCGTTGCGCTCACGGGCGGCGCGCTTCTCCGCGATCTGACGGGCCGTACGGTCCTCGTCCACCACGATGAAGTTGTCGCCCGCACCCGGGACGTTGGTCAGACCCAGGACCTGCACCGGCGTCGACGGACCGGCCTCGGCCACGTTGTTGCCGTTGTCGTCGAGCATCGCCCGGACGCGGCCGTACGCGTCGCCGACCACCATGGTGTCGCCGACCCGCAGCGTGCCTCGCTGGACGAGCACCGTCGCCACGGCACCGCGGCCGCGGTCGAGGCGGGACTCGATCGCGATGCCCTGCGCGTCCTGCTGCGGGTTGGCCCGCAGGTCGAGCGAGGCGTCGGCGGTCAGGACGACCGCTTCCAGCAGCGAGTCGATGTGCAGACCCTGCTTGGCGGAGATGTCGACGAACATCGTGTCGCCGCCGTACTCCTCGGCCACCAGGCCGTACTCGGTCAGCTGACCGCGCACCTTGGTCGGGTCGGCGCCCTCGACGTCGATCTTGTTGACCGCGACCACGATCGGCACGTCGGCCGCCTTGGCGTGGTTGAGCGCCTCGACCGTCTGCGGCATGACGCCGTCGTTGGCCGCGACGACCAGGATGGCGATGTCCGTCGACCGGGCACCGCGGGCACGCATGGCGGTGAACGCCTCGTGACCCGGGGTGTCGATGAAGGTGATCGCGCGGTCCTCGCCGTTGACCTCGGTCGCGACCTGGTAGGCACCGATGTGCTGGGTGATGCCGCCGGCCTCGCCCGCGATGACGTTCGTCTTGCGGATGGCGTCGAGCAGTCGGGTCTTTCCGTGGTCGACGTGACCCATGACGGTGACGACCGGCGGCCGGACGACCAGGTCCTCCTCGCCGCCCTCGTCCTCGCCGAACTCCAGGTCGAAGGACTCGAGCAGCTCGCGGTCCTCCTCCTCGGGGCTGACGATCTGAACCGTGTAGTTCATCTCGCCGGCGAGGAGCTGGAGCGTCTCGTCGGACACGGACTGCGTGGCCGTGACCATCTCGCCCAGGTTCATCATGACCGCGACGAGCGACGCCGGGTTGGCGTTGATCTTCTCGGCGAAGTCGGTGAGCGACGCACCGCGCGACAGGCGAATGGTCTCGCCGTTGCCGCGAGGCAGCATCACGCCGCCGACCGACGGGGCCTGCATGGCCTCGTACTCCTGGCGCCTCTGCCGCTTCGACTTGCGGCCACGACGCGCGGGACCGCCGGGACGGCCGAAGGCGCCCTGCGTGCCACCACGGCCACCGGGACCACCGGGACGGCCGCCGAAGCCGGGACGGCCACCGCCGCCACCGCCGAAGCCGCCGCCACCGCCGGGACGACCGGCGAAGCCGCCGCCACCACCGGGACGACCGGCACCGCCGCCGCCACCGGGACGACCGGCGAAGCCGCCGCCGCCACCGGGACGACCGGCACCGCCGCCGCCACCGGGACGACCCGCACCACCCGGACCACGACCGCCGCCACCGGGGCCGGGACGCGGGCCGGCAGCGGGACGCTGCGGCATCATGCCGGGGTTCGGACGCGGACCGCCGGGACGCGGACCGCCCTGCGGACGGGGCATCGAGCCCGGGGTCGGGCGGGGACCGCCCGGAGCCTGCGGACGCGGACCGCCGCCCTGGGCACCGGGGCCCTGCGGACGGGGACCGGCGCCGGGGGCACCGGGGCCGCCGGGACGCGCGCCCTGCGGACGCGGCGCCTGCGGACGCGCCATGCCGGTGGAGCCACCGGACGTGAAGGGGTTGTTGCCCGGACGCGGACCGGCCGGACGACCGCCCGGACGCGCACCCTGGCCACCGGGACGCGCGGCACCCTGGCCGGGACGCGCACCCTGGCCCTGGCCCTGACCCGGGCCGGGACGGCCACCGGGCTTGGGGGCACCGGGACGGGCACCACCGGGCTTCGGCGCGGCCGGAGCCGGAGCCGACGGCGGAGCGGTGAACTCCGGCGTGGTGGGCGCGGCCGGAGCCGGACGCGGCGCGGGCTTGGGACCCGGCACCGGACGCGGGCCGGGAGCCGGCGCGGACGCCGACGGGACCGCGGGCTGCGCCGGGGCGGGCCTGGGCGCGGCCGCCGGCTTGGGCGCGGCGGGACGCTCGCCCGCCGGCTTGGCGGCACGAGAGGGACCCCCGGCCTGCGCCGGCGAGGGCGCGGCGGGCCTGGGGGCGGCCTTCTTCGGGGCACCCGGCTTCGCGGCGGACCTGCCGCTGCCGTTGCCCTGCTGGAAGGCGTCAGTCAGTTTGCGTACTACGGGCGCCTCGATCGTCGAGGAAGCCGATCGGACGAATTCACCGAGTTCCTGGAGCTTGGCCATGACGACCTTGCTCTCCACACCGAACTCCTTGGCGAGTTCGTATACCCGGACCTTAGCCACTTCGCTCCTTTGAGGTCCGGGTTGCGGCCGGACCGTCGCTAGTTCATGGGCGTACTCATCGCGTACTCATCGAGTGCTCATCGCAATCTCGACCTGCTTTCGACTCGCGAGGTACCAGGCCGCACGGGGACTTCCGTACGACACGTTTTCCTTGCCGTGTTGCCTCAGCAGCAACCTTGTGCCTGCTCGACGTACCGGCGCAACGCCATTACGTCGAGCGGTCCCGGGACGCGGAGCGCCCGGGGAAACGCCCGGCGGCGCACCGCCTGGTCGAGACAGACCGGGGCGGGGTGTACATACGCACCCCGGCCGGGCAGCGTACCGCGAGGATCGGGGACGCATTCACCCTCGACCACCACGGTCCGCAACAGTTCGATCTTGGCCGCTCGCTCCCGGCATCCCACACAGGTACGCTCAGGGCATGCGCGGGCACGCGTCCGGCCAGACACAGCTCAGTCTACCTCCCCGCACCGACCTCACCCCCGCGGGGCAGAGATCGAACGGCTGTTGTCGTATTCCAAGCGACCTGCGGCTCGGATCCATTCCCTCCGTACGGGTGAACTGCCCCGCGCGTCCGGGTGAACTCGTCCGCGGTCGCGCCAGGACGGCTACTCGGGTGCCCGCTCGGACGGCTGCTCGGTGTCCGGGCGGATGTCGATCCGCCAACCGGTGAGCCGGGCCGCCAGCCGGGCGTTCTGGCCCTCCTTGCCGATCGCCAGCGAGAGCTGGTAGTCCGGCACGGTGACGCGGGCCGAGCGGGCGGCCAGGTCCACGACGTCCACCTTGGAGACACGGGCCGGCGACAGCGCGTTGGCCACCATCTCGGCCGGGTCGTCCGACCAGTCGACGATGTCGATCTTCTCGCCGTTCAGCTCGCCCATCACGTTGCGCACCCGGCCGCCCATGGGGCCGATGCAGGCGCCCTTGGCGTTGAGGCCCGAACGGGTGGACCGTACGGCGATCTTGGTGCGGTGACCGGCCTCACGGGCGATCGCGGCGA
Source organism: Streptomyces sp. CB01373 (assembly GCF_002803075.1). Lineage (GTDB taxonomy): Bacteria > Actinomycetota > Actinomycetes > Streptomycetales > Streptomycetaceae > Streptomyces. The sequence goes on from NZ_NNBK01000020.1 coordinate 33,105, forward strand.
TCTCCACGGAGCCGTCGGCGATCTCCGGGACCTCCAGGGCGAAGAGCTTCTTCACCAGGTTCGGGTGCGTACGGGACAGCGTCACCGAGGGGCCGCGGACGCCCTTGGCGACCCGGACCACGTACGACCGCAGCCGCATGCCGTGCGGGTAGGTCTCGCCCGGGACCTGCTCCTGCACCGGCAGGATGGCCTCCAGCTTGCCGATGTCCACCAGCACGTTCTTCGGGTCGCGGCCCTGCTGGACCACCCCGGTGACGATGTCGCCCTCGCGGCCGGCGTACTCGCCGAGCGTCGCGTCGTCCTCGGCGTCGCGCAGCCGCTGCAGGATGACCTGCTTGGCGGTGGTGGCGGCGATACGGCCGAAGCCGGACGGGGTGTCGTCGAACTCGCGGGGCTCCTGGCCCTCCTCGAGGTCCTGGGGGTCCTCCTTCGCCCACACCGTCACGTGCCCGGTCTGCCGGTCGAGCTCCACGCGCGCGTGGCGGCGGCTTCCCTCGGTGCGGTGGTAGGCGATGAGGAGGGCCGACTCGATCGCCTCGACCAGCAGGTCGAAGGAGATCTCCTTCTCTCGTACCAAGCCCCGCAGGGCACTCATGTCGATGTCCACGGCTACGCCTCCTCTTCCTTCTGGTCCTTGCGGTTGAACTCGACCTGCACCCGCGCCCTGACGACGTCCGGGAAGCCGAGCCTGCGGGTCGTGGGCCTGCGCCCCTTCACTCCGGGCACTTCGAGGTCGAGCCCTTCGTCGTCGACCTCGAGGATCCTGGCCACCAGCTCGCCGTCGTCGGCCAGCTGGAACTTCGCCAGCCGGCCCGTGGCGCGCACGTAGTGCCGGTGTTCCGTGAGGAGGCGCTCCGCGCCCGGGGTGCCGACCTCGAGGGTGTACTCGCCCTCGCCCATCGCGTCCGTCTCGTCCAGCCTCGCCGAGAGCGCACGGCTCACATCGGCGATCCGGTCCAGGTCGGCCCCGGTGTCGGAGTCGACGACGACGCGCAGCACACGCTTGCGTCCTACGGAGTCCACGGCGATCTCTTCGAGATCCAGGCCCTGGGAGGTGACGAGCGGTTCCAGCAGTTCCCGCAGCCTCTCGCTCTGGGTGGTGCTCATCCGGGTGACTCCTCGGCCGCGTGTGCTGTTGTGGGTTGGTCGCGTGTCTGGTCAAAGGGTATCCGGTCCGCAGGGGTGTTGCCGTCCACCTGGGGAGCGGCGGTGCCGCTGAGTGAAGGGTGCGCGGGGCGCGGGTACCGTGATCACGGGCGAGCCGCCCCTGCCCCTCCCGTCCATTTCGTTCGTACGCACCCGAGGACGTCTGCCGTGCCGTTCCCCTCATCTCCGCGCGTCCTGACAGGTCCACGCAGAAGGAGCCTGCTCGCCTCGGCCGCGGGGGCCGCCCTGCTCGTGGGCTGCTCCACCGGTTCCGACTCCGGCGGTGCGGGCGAGTCCCCGTCGCCCGACGAGCGGGTACGCGCGCGTGCGGCACGTGACAGCGAGGAGCTGGCGCGGCGGTACGACGCGGTGATGGCCGCCCATCCGGCGCTTGCGGAGCGGCTGCGGCCGCTGCGCGCGCAGGTCGCGGCGCACGTGGAGGCGTTCGGCGGCACGGCGAAGGCCTCGCCCGGCGTGACGGCGCCGACCGCGCCGCCGTCGGGCTCGACCGCAGCGCCGACGGGCTCGGCGACGCCCGAGGGCTCCGGCTCGCCCGACGGGTCGCGGGCACCGGCGGGAGCCGAGGCCTCCGGCTCTCCCGCCGCCCAGCAGACCGCGAAGTCCGCCCTGGCCGGGCTCGCGGCGGCCGAGCGCTCCCTGTCCGACCGGCGCACCGCCGTCCTGATCCAGGTGCCCGGCGAACTGGCCCGCCTGCTCGCCTCCGTGGCGGCGGCCGGGGCCGCCCACGCGTATCTCCTGACGGAAGGTGACAAGTGAGCCAGGTGACGGACCGGCGGCGGCGCGAGGCCCTGCAGGCGGCGCTCGCCGCCGAGCACGCGGCCGTGTACGGGTACGGCGTCGTCGGAGGCCGGATCGGCGAGGGCCGGCAGGCCGAGGCGCGGTCGGCGTACGACGCCCATCGGGCGCGGCGGGACGCCCTGGTGCGCGAGGTCCGGGACCTGGGCGGGCAGCCGGTGGCCGCGGCGGCCGCCTACGCTCTGCCGTTTCCGGTGCCGGACTCGGCGGCGGCGGTACGGTTCGCCGCCGAGCTGGAGGGACGCGTGGCCGGGGTGTACTCCGACCTGGTCCGGGCGAGCGGGGGCGAGCGGCGCCGGGAGGCCGCCGGGGCGCTGCGCGAGGCGGCGGTCCGGGCGGTGCGCTGGCGCGGGGAGAGCGTAGCCTTCCCTGGTCTCGCCGAACGGGCCGGCGCGGCGGGCACGCCCACGGCCTCGACGTCACCGACGCCGTAGGGATCCCGCCGGCGGGCGCGGACGGGAGGAACGGAGCGGCACAGGAGGCGCCCACGGCGCATGGCGGCAGACGCACGGCGACCGCGAGGACCGCCGGGAACGCTGGGACCGCCGGGAACGCTGGGACCGCTGAGAACGCTGTGAACGCTGAGAACGCGTCCAGGAAGTCAGGAAGGAACGACTCGCGCATGGCTTTCGAACCGCCGCGTCGTCTGGTGCGGGCGCTGGGTGAGACCGCTCCGGACGGGGACGAGTGGCTGGAGAAGCTGCCCGGACTGGCGCGGCAGGCCGTGGAACTGCGCGAACTGACCGTCGAGCGGGTGCAGATGCCCGGCGGACGCAGCAGCCTCGTCGTGCTGGTACGGACGGCGGACGGAACGCCGGCCGTGCTGAAGCTGGCCCCTGCCCGGGCCCGTCCGGAGAGCGAGCGGGCCGCGCTCGCCCACTGGGGCGGGCGGGGCGCCGTGCAGCTGCTGGAGGACGCTCCGGCCGGTCCTGTTCCGGGCGAGGGCGTGCTGCTGCTGGAGCGGCTGCACCCGGAGGTGTCGGTGCGGTCACTGCCGGAGGCGAGGGCGCTGCTGGAGGCGGCGGGCACGCTGCGGCGGCTGTGGGTCGAGCCGCCCGCGGGGCATTCCTTCGAGACGGTCGAGGAGCGGACCGGGCGGCAGGCCGAGGCGATGCGGGCGAGCGCGGAGGCCGACGCGGAGGTCGCGCCGCTGGTCGAGGCGGCGCTCACGGCCCGTACGGAACTGCTGGCCGCGCCGCCCGAACGGCGGTTGCTGCACGGCACGTTCCGGCAGAGCAAGGTGCTCGCCGGGGACCGGATGCCGTGGCTGGCGGTGGGCCCGGACCCGGTGGTCGGCGAGGCCGCCTTCGACCTGGCGCGGCTGGTCCGGGACCGGGTGGAGGACCTGATCGCCTCGCCGTCCGGCGCCGCCACCACCCGGCGCCGCATCAAGCGGCTGGCGGAGTCCCTGGAGGTCGACCGCGACCGCCTGCGCGGCTGGACCCTCTTCCGAGCCGTGGAATCCGGCGCCCGCGCCCGCCGCGTGGGCCGCCCGAAGGACGCGGAACTCCTCCTGGAATTCGCCACCTGGCTCTGACCGGCATCCGCGTCCGGCCGGAGAGGATCGGTGGGTGCGGAGCCCGGTACGGCAAGCCGTGTCCTGCGGCCTGCGCACCCGGCCCCGCGTGCCCGTGCCGCTATGCGGTGAGGCGGGTGAGGGCTTCCTCGATCGAAAGCTCCTCACGCTCGCCGGTGCGGCGGTCCTTCAGTTCGACGACGCCCTCGCCCGCGCGGCGGCCGACGACCAGGATCTGCGGGACGCCGATGAGCTCGGAGTCGGTGAACTTCACGCCCGGGGAGACACCGGCCCGGTCGTCGACCAGGACGCGGACGCCCGCCGCGGCGAGCTTCTGGGAGACCTCCAGGGCGACCTCGGTCTGCAGGGCCTTGCCGGCGGCGACCACGTGCACGTCGGCCGGGGCGACCTCCTTGGCCCAGATCAGGCCCTTGTCGTCGGCGTGCTGCTCGGCGAGGGCCGCGACCGCGCGGGACACGCCGATGCCGTAGGAGCCCATGGTGACGCGGACCGGCTTGCCGTTCTGGCCGAGGACGTCGAGCTTGAGGGCGTCGGCGTACTTGCGGCCGAGCTGGAAGATGTGGCCGATCTCGATGGCCCGGTCCAGCTTGAGGCCGGTGCCGCACTTCGGGCAGGGGTCGCCGTCCTGCACGACCACGACGTCGACGTACTCGTCGACCTCGAAGTCGCGGCCGGCGACCACGTTCTTCGCGTGCGTGTGCTCCTTGTTGGCGCCGGTGATCCAGGCCGTTCCGGGTGCCACACGCGGGTCGGCGATGTACTTGACCTTGCCCAGGCCCTGGGGACCGACGTAGCCGCGGACCAGGTCGGGACGGCCCACGAAGTCCTCGGCGGTGACCAGTTCGACGGCGGCCGGGGCGAAGTGCGCCTCGACCTTGCCCAGGTCCACCTCGCGGTCGCCCGGGACGCCGACGGCGACGATCTCCCCGTCGACCTTGACGAGCAGGTTCTTCAGCGTGGCGGAGGCCGGCACGCCGAGGGAGGCGGCGAGGGTCTCGATGGTCGGGGTGTCCGGGGTGGGGATCTCCTCGGCCGCGGGCACGGCGGAGCCGTCCACCGGCACCAGCTCGTACTCGATCGCCTCGGTGTTGGCGGCGAAGTCGCAGTTCGGGCAGTCGGCGAAGGTGTCCTCGCCCGCCGCGGCCGGGGCGAGGAACTCCTCGGACTTGGAGCCGCCCATCGCGCCCGCGGTCGCGGCGCAGATCCGGTAGTCCAGGCCGAGGCGGTCGAAGATCCGCTGGTAGGCCTGACGGTGCTGGGCGTAGGACTCGGCGAGGCCCTCGTCGGCGAGGTCGAAGGAGTAGGAGTCCTTCATCAGGAACTCACGCCCGCGCAGGATGCCCGCGCGGGGCCGGGCCTCGTCGCGGAACTTGGTCTGGATCTGGTAGAGGATGACCGGCAGGTCCTTGTAGGAGGTCGCCTGGTCCTTCACCATCAGCGTGAAGATCTCCTCGTGGGTCGGCCCGAGGAGGTAGTCGCCGCCCTTGCGGTCCTTCAGGCGGAACAGCTCGGCGCCGTACTCGTCCCAGCGGCCGGTGGCCTCGTACGGCTCGCGGGGCAGCAGCGCGGGCAGCAGCACCTCCTGGGCGCCGATGGCGTCCATCTCCTCGCGGACGATCCGCTCCACGTTGGCGAGGACCTTCTTGCCGAGCGGCAGCCAGGTCCAGATCCCGGCGGCGGTGCGCCGTACGTAACCCGCGCGGACCAGCAGCTTGTGGCTCAGGACCTCGGCGTCCGCCGGGTCGTCGCGCAGCGTCTTCGCCAACAACTGGGACATGCGCTGGACCGGTGCGTTGGCCATGGTTCTCGTACTCCTGCCGTGGTGGCCCCCCGCCCGGGCGAGGCCGGGAGTGGGGGAAGCTGATGGCTAGGAGGTTAGCCGGGCTTGCCGCGCCGGTGGAAATCGGTTAAAGCCGACCCGGCGCCGGGTCCGGACGGCGGCGCAGCGGCAGCGGGGCGCCCATCACGGCGTACGGTTTCGGCGCGCTGGGGAAGAGCACCTGGCGGGCGAGGTCCTCGTAGCCCAGGGAGTGGTAGAGGCCGCGGGCCGGGCTGTCGGTGTCGATCGCGGAGAGGATCGAGCGGGGCTCGCTGGCGCTGTCGGTGATGGTGGTGATCAGGGCCCGTCCGATACCGCGGTTCTGGTGGCTCGGGTGGACGTGCAGTTCGGTGATCACGAAGGAGTCGTCGAGCCAGTCGTCGTGGCCGCGGGCGCGCAGATAGGGCTGGACGACGGTGGACCACCAGTGGGTGCGGTCGTTGGGCATGCCGTAGACGAATCCGACGAGCCGGCCGTCGGCCGTGGTGGCGCCGAGGGCGCGGGCCCCCCGGCAGGTCATGTGGCGCAGCACGATCTGCCGGCGTACGGCCACCTCGTCGGCGCCGAGGCCGAAGGCGACGGCCTGCACGGAGAGCGCCTCGTCGACATGGGCCGGCAGGTCGAGGGGGCCGATCACGACGTCGTCGCAGCGGCGGTGTCCGTGATCGGGGAAGTGCGCCATGCCCGGAGACTACAGGGCGTGCACGGGGCGCTGAACAGCTCAGTGAGACGCAGGTCAGAACAGCACGCTCATGAACGCGCCGACCTCGCGGAAGCCCGCCCTCAGGTAGGTGCGCCGGGCCGCGGTGTTGAAGTCGTTCACGTACAGGCTGACCACCGGGGCCACGTCGGCCAGCGCGTAGCGCAGGACCGCGGCCATGCCAGGTCCCGCCAGACCGCGGCCGCGGTACTCGGGGGCCACCCATACGCCCTGGATCTGGCAGGCCTCGGGGGTGGCGGCGCCGACCTCGGCCTTGAACATCACCTTGCCGTACTCGTCGAGGCGGGCGAAGGAGCGTCCGGAGCCGACGAGTTCGGCGACCCGGGCCTGGTAGAGCAGGCCTCCGTCACCGGCGAGCGGGGAGACCCCGACCTCCTCGGTGAACATCGCCACGCAGGCCGGCATGATCGTCTCCATCTCGTCCTTGCGGATGCGGCGGACGTAGGGATCGGGGGCGATGCCGGCGGGCATGCGGTCGGTGGCCATGAGCGGCTGGTGGGCGCGGATCTCGCGGGCGGGGCCCCAGCCGGGTTCCAGGAGCCGCCACAGCTGGGCGGTGGGTTCGGCCGGTCCGACGATGGAGGAGCAGCGGCGGCCGGCCCGGCGGGCGCGGTCGGCGAAGGCCCGGACGGCCCTGGGGGTGGCGCAGATCAGGACGAGGTTGGCGCCCGCGTAGCACAGGGACGTCAATATGCCGTTCTCGTACCAGCCCCACATCTCGCCGCCGAGCCGCCACGGGTCGAGTCCGGCGACCTGTACGCGGGACGCCACGAAGGCGTTCGCGACCGGCTCACGGCCGAGGACCGCGAGCGCGGCGTCGAGGTCGCTCGGTCCGAGGACCGTGGTGGTCGTCTGGGTCAACACGTCGGCGGGGCCTCACCACGAGGATCTACTGGTTCCCGCACTGTACCTGCCAGGAACGGGGGACGCCGCCCGGCGGTGAACAGCGCCGGACGGCGTCCCCCTGCTCGTGGGGACGGCCGCCGCCTACGCGGACCGGTCGTCCTTGACACGGGTCACCAACTGGGTGGGGTTGACGAAGCGCAGCGCGACGACCAGCAGCACGAGCATCGACAGCGTGTACATCACGGCCATCGCGTCGATGGACTGCTGGGTGCGGATACCGGCCGAGAACACGGCGTAGTAGAGCGCCACGACGAGGGTCTGGCTGTCCGGACCCGCGGTGAGGAAGGTGAGTTCGAACATGCCGACCGTGCGGACCAGGACCAGTACGGAGGCGGCGAGGATGCCCGGCACCAGCAGCGGCGCGAGGACGCGCAGCAGGACGGAGCCGGTCCGGGCCCCGCACATCCGGGCGGCCGCCTCGATCCTGGGGTCGATCTGCTCGATGAACGGGGTCATCGTCAGGACGACGAACGGCACCGACGGCACGAGGTTCGCCAGCACCACCCCGGTGAGGGTCCCGGCGAGCTGGAACTTGTACAGGACGGTGGCCAGCGGGATGCCGTAGGTGAGGGGCGGCACCAGGATCGGCAGCACGAACAGCAGCAGCACCGCCTTCTTGCCGGGGAAGTCCCGCCGGGCCAGGGCGTAGGCGGCCGGCACTCCGATCACCACGGACAGGACGACGACGAGCACGGACACCAGCGCCGTCGTCCAGAAGACCTGGCCGAGCTGGAACTCCCGCCAGGCGGAGCCGTACCACTTCGTCGTCCAGCCCTCCGGCAGCCAGCTGGTGAACCAGCGGGTGCCCAGGGAGTCGACGAGCGGGACGCCGATGACTCCGGCGAGCTGGAGGAAGAAGAACCCGAAGACGACGGCGGCGATCCAGGTGCCGGGTCGGATCCCGCGCCACCAGGACGGCGCGGCCGGGTCCGTGACGGCGTCCGCCGCGGGGTCCTGGACGAGGTCGGCCATCAGCCCTTGCCTCCCGTCGCCCCTCGGTACAGCAGCGACCGCCAGGCGAGCACCAGGACGACGACCGCGAGCATCACCGCGGCCATGATCATGGCGATGGCGGAACCGAGGGAGTAGTCGAATTTCTGGAACGCCGCCTGGTACGCCTCGATCGAGATGACGTGCGTGGACTTGCGCGGGTCACCGACCAGTTGGGCGGACGGGAACACCGCGAACGCCAGGACGAACGACAGGCAGAAGGTGATGGCCAGACCCGGCGCGAGCAGCGGCAGGAGCACGTACCGCAGCCGTTTGCGCCAGTCCGCGCCGAGCGTCGCCGCGGCCTGCTCCAGGCTGGGGTCGATACCGGTCAGGTACGACAGCGTCAGCAGGTAGGAGAAGGGGAAGCCGGTGATGATCAACGAGGCCAGCACACCCCAGTAGTTGTGCACGAGGGCGAGCGGCTCGTCGACGATGCCGAGCCCCAGCAGGGCCTTGTTGAACCAGCCGTTGGGGCCTAGGTAGCCGAGCAGGCCCTGCGCGGTGAGGACCGTCCCGAGAGTGATCGGCATGACCAGCAGCGTGGTGATCAGCCGTCGGCCGCGGAACGCCCCGCGGGTGCGGAACGCGACCGGTACGGCGGCAAGGCAGTTGATCAGCGCGGCGGGCACGGCCAGCCCGAGCGTGATCCACAGGGTCTCGCGCAGGTACGGATCGCTGAAGAAGAGCCGGTAGTTGGCGAACGGCCCCCCGCCCTGGGCGGGTTGGAAGGACAGTCCGAGACCGTAGAAGAACGGGTAGCAGAACAGCACGGCGAGGACGAGCACGCCCGGGACCGCGAGGAGCAGAAGGCGGTCGATCCCGCGCTCGGCCAGGCGGTGGCGCAGCGCGGGCCGGGCGGCCGGGGGTTCCGGTGGCGCGGGCTGCGGCGCCGCGCGGGTGTCGGTGGCGCTCATGTGGCCACCTGCCTCGGGGTGTCCCGCGCCTCCCGCGGCTTGTGCGCGGGCCCCGCCGCGTCCTGGTCCGCCGGTGCGGCCGCCGGGTTCCGCGGATGGTGGGAGTCCGGCTCCCCGGCCTCGGGGGCGGACGGCCCGCCCTCGGCACCGGGGCCGTGGGACGGCCCGTCACCGCGGTCGCCCGGCTGTCCGTCGCCGTCCTCGGCGGCGAAGACGAGGACCCGGTCGGGCGGTGCGACGAGCCGTACCGCGTCGTCGGGCGCGAGCCGCTTCCCGGTGCGGAAGTGGACCCGGCGCCCGTCGGTCAGCCGTGCCTGTACGGCGAGTTCGCGTCCGTGGTACTCGACGACCTCGACCGTCGCGGGCAGTCCCGGCGTACCGGAGGTGCCATCGGGTTCGTCCCCGCTCACCGCGTCCAGGTCCTCGGGGCGGATGGCCGCCGTGACGCGGCCGCCGGCCGCGACGCCGTCACGGTCGAGCCCGACGAGCGGGCTGCCCGCGATGTCGACCACCACATGGGGGCCGCGGGTGCCGGTGACGGTGGCGTCGAGCAGGGTGCGGTAGCCCATGAAGGAGGCGACATAGCGGTTGGCCGGGCGGCTGTAGACCCCCTCCGGGGTGCCGATCTGCTGGGTGCGGCCGTCGCGCAGCACGACGAGCCGGTCCGCCAGGGAGAGGGCCTCCTCCTGGTCGTGCGTGACGTACACGGTGGTCAGTCCGAGCCGCTGGTGCAGGCGGCGGATCTCCGCCCGCATCTCCAGGCGCAGTGCGGCATCGAGGTTGGACAGCGGTTCGTCCATCAGCACCAGCCGCGGTTCCAGGACGATGGCGCGGGCGATGGCGACCCGCTGCTGCTGGCCGCCGGAGAGCTGGCCGGGCCGCTTGTGGGCGTGGGCGGTCAACTGCACCATGTCCAAGGCCTTGTTGACCCGTTCGGCGGCCTCGGCCTTGGGGACCTTGGCCATCTTCAGGCCGAAGCCGACGTTGTTCCTGACAGTCATGTGCGGGAACAGGGCGTAGTTCTGGAAGACCATGCCGAACCCGCGCCGTTCCGGGGCGAGTCGGTCGATGCGTTCGCCGTCGAGGAAGATTTGGCCGCCGGTCAGCGGCAGCAGTCCGGCCAGGCAGTTGAGGGCAGTGGACTTTCCGCATCCGGAGGGGCCGAGCAGCGCCACGAACTCGCCGCCCGCGATCTCCAGGTCCAGTCCCCGCAGCGCCTGGTGCCCGCCGAAGCTGCGGGTGACTCCGTCCAGGCGCAGGGCCGAGATACGGGCCCCCGTCACTGGCCGGCCACCTGGCGGTTCCACAGGTCGAACGCCTTGACCTGCGCCTGAGAGGACAGCGACGGCTTCTTCGGGAACTGGTCGATCCAGGTGTCGAACTCGGGGACGCCGTACTCCTTGACGACCTGCTGGGACTTGGCGGGCGCCATCGACAGGGGCACGTCCTTGACGGCGGGGCCCGGGTAGAAGTAGCCGTCGTCGTAGGCCTTCGCCTGCTGCTCGGGGGTGAGCATCCAGTGCAGCAGGTTGAGCACCGCGGACATCTTGTCGGCGCTGACGCCGTTGGGAACCACGGCGTACTGGGCGTCGGTCACCCAGGTCATGTCGTCGAAGTGGCCGGCCTTCATCTTCTTGGGCACGGTGCCGAGCGCACGCGGGTTGATGTACCAGCCCGTGGTGCTCATGATCATGTCAACTTGACCGGTGGCCAGGTTCTTCATCGTCTCGGACGTGCCCGAGGCGTACACGTCGACGTACTTGTCGAGCTCCTTCAGATACGCCCACGTCTTGTCCCACCCCTTCTCGGGATCGGACGGGTCCTTGTCGCCGAGGAGGTACGGCAGCCCCATCAGCCAGGTGCGGCCGGGACCCGAGTTGGCGGGGTCGGCGTACTGGAAGCGCTTGGGGTGCGCCTTGGCCCAGTCGAGGAGTTGCTGCGGGCTCTTCGGCGGGTTCGGCACCTTGGCCGGGTCGTACTCGAACAGCGGCCCCGACGGGTAGTACACGACGGCCGTGCCCTTGCCCTGCGCCAGCTTCGCCATCTCCGCCGCCGGCGGCAGGTAGTCCGGATTGCCGATGGCGTCCTGGTGCGTGGACATGTCCGCCCAGAGGTCCTGCTCAAGACCTGCGGCGAGGCCGTCGGTACCGGTGAGCACCATGTCGATCTGGACGCGGCCGGCCTGCTGCTGCGCCTTGATCTTGCCGGCGAGTTCCGGAGCCGGCGCCTTGGAGTACGAGACCTTGCTGACGATCTCCGGGTGCGTCTTCTGGAACTCGTCGATCATGCCCTGGGTCAGCTGGAGGTTCCCGGCGACGTCGAGGATCTCCAGCGAGACCGGCTTGCTGGGCTTGTCCGGCACCTTCCGGGTGGACTGCCCCTTGTCCCCCGACGACTGACTGCTCGGCGCGCTGCATCCGACCACCGTGACCGCGAGCAACAAGCCGGCGGCGACGAGGCGCTGAACGGACGGCATACGAAGACTGGCTCTGTGGACGGTGCGGGACACAGCAGCAACTCCCTGCGGGCGTCGGCCCGATATCGTCAGCGACGGTGAGGAAACGCTTTCTCGGCCTTGTGCCCGAACAAAATCCTGCCCGCCATCGGATCTGTCAAGAAGGTGCGCCGGTCGAAAAACGGATGTGCAGGTCAACCGGGATGGACTCGCACTCGATGTCGTCCTCGCCGGCCATCAGCCGCAGCAGCGCCGCACCGGCCGCCTGCCCGAGCCGTCCCCGGGGAATCGCTACCGTGGTCAGCGGCGGCGCCGAGAAGCGCGCCATGTCGATCTCGTCGAATCCGGTCAGCGACACGTCGCCCGGCACCCGCACACCGAGTTCGGCGAACCGCGCGAGCAGACCGAGCGCCACGAAGTCGTTGTAGGCCATCACGGCACTCGCGCCGGTGCCGAGGGCGGCGTCGGCCGCCGCATACCCGTCGTCGGCGGTGGAGCCGCCCTCGACCGTGCGCACGCGCAGCCCGAAGTCCTCGGCGGCGGCGAGGGCGCGCACCCGCTCGTGGTGGGCCCAGGCGCGGCCGGGCCCGGCGACGTAGACGACGTCCCGGTGCCCCAGCTGGGCGAGGTGACCGCAGAGGGCGAGGACGCCGCGGAAGAAGTCGACGGTGATCGCCCGCAGCCCCAGGCCCGGCTCCTGCCGGTTGGTGACCAGGACCGGGGTGTCGCGGCCGGTCAGCGCGACGAGGTCGGCGCGCGGCATGCGCGGGGAGCAGAGCAGCAGGCCGTCGGCGTACCGGACGAGGTCCTCGGCCAGTTCCCGTTCGGCGGCGGGGTCCTCGTTGGAGTCCATGACCAGGACGCGGGACCCGCTGGATCTGGCCACCGTCGAGAGAGCCTTGATGATGTCGTGGAAGTACTGGTTCGCCAGGTCCGGGACGAGCACCCCGAGCGTGCCGGACCGTCCCCGGGCCAGGCCCTGCGCGGCGGCGTTGGGGCGGTAGCCCAGGTCGGCGACGGCCTCGCGGACCCGGTCGGCGAGGTCCGGGGCGACGGTGCCGACCTGGTTGATCACCCGTGAGACGGTCGACACCGAGGCGCCGGAGGCACGGGCCACGTCGGCGATGGTGACGCGTTTCTGCCCCCGGCCGGAGGACCGTCTCGCGGGCCCCTCGCCGCCGTTCCCGGCGCGCTCTCCGGTGCGCCGCGCTGTGGTCATCGCATCCCCCCTGGAGTCGTCCGGTGCCGAGACAGCGATTTCTCAGCCCGCTCGTCAGCAAGTTAGCAGTCACAAGCGAGCGGGAAGAGGGCGTGGACAGCGGCGAAGCACGAACCGTCGCAACATTTCGCTGAAAACGCTTCCCGGAGACCAGGAAGCCCCGCCCTTCAGGGGCGGGGCTCCGGTATGACGCGGCGGGGGTCGGTCGCCGCGCCGGTGGTCAGCCGCTGACCGAGATCTCCGGCTCGCCCGAGGCGACGCCGTCCTGCTCCATCTGCTCGGCGAGCTTCATGGCCTCCTCGATCAGGGTCTCCACGATCTTCGACTCCGGCACGGTCTTGATGACCTCGCCCTTGACGAAGATCTGCCCCTTGCCGTTGCCGGAGGCGACACCGAGGTCGGCCTCACGCGCCTCACCGGGACCGTTGACGACGCAGCCCATCACCGCGACGCGCAGCGGCACCTCCATACCGGTCAGACCGGCGGTGACCTCCTCGGCCAGCTTGTACACGTCCACCTGCGCACGGCCGCAGGACGGACACGACACGATCTCCAGACCACGCTGGCGCAGGTTCAGCGACTCCAGGATCTGGATACCGACCTTGATCTCCTCGACCGGCGGCGCGGACAGCGACACACGGATGGTGTCACCGATCCCCTGGGACAGCAGCGCGCCGAAGGCCACCGCCGACTTGATCGTGCCCTGGAAGGCGGGGCCGGCCTCGGTGACACCCAGGTGGAGGGGGTAGTCGCACTGCCCGGCGAGCTGCCGGTAGGCCTCGATCATCACGACCGGGTCGTTGTGCTTGACCGAGATCTTGATGTCCCGGAAGTCGTGCTCCTCGAACAGCGACGCCTCCCACAGCGCCGACTCCACCAGCGCCTCCGGAGTCGCCTTCCCGTACTTCTGCAGCAGCCGCCGGTCCAGCGAACCCGCGTTCACACCGATCCGGATCGGCGTCCCGTGATCCTTCGCCGCCCGCGCGATCTCCCTGACCTTGTCGTCGAACTGCTTGATGTTGCCCGGGTTCACCCGCACCGCCGCACAGCCCGCCTCGATCGCCGCGAACACGTACTTCGGCTGGAAATGGATGTCCGCGATCACCGGAATCTGCGACTTCCGCGCGATCGTCGCCAACGCGTCCGCGTCGTCCTGCGTCGGACACGCCACCCGCACAATCTGACAACCCGACGCCGTCAGCTCCGCGATCTGCTGCAACGTCGCACCGATGTCCGACGTACGCGTCGTCGTCATCGACTGCACCGACACCGGCGCGTCCCCGCCCACGGCCACGGACCCGACCTGGATCTGCCGGCTCTTGCGGCGCTCGGCGATCTTGGTAGGAACGGACGGCATGCCGAGAGAAATCGCAGTCATCTGCTGTGCAACCCCAAGTCGTGGATCAAGGTCCGGCCTCGTTCAGCGGCGGGCTCCAGGCATCGAGATTACGGCACTGGCAGGAACGGAAGCACACGGCGTCCCAGTGGTCCACCCATTGGCGTTCGATCCCGACAGCCCGGGCATGATGGCCACACCGCAGGACATGATCCCCGGTTGATCACCATGCCTGGACCGTCTGGAACGCTCAGCGGAGAACCTCGACATCGAGCCCCGTGCTGATAGCGAGAGCGGGGCCGGCCTCATCGCTCAGAACCGGCGTGCCCTCTCCCTCCTCGTTGAGAAGCGTCACGATTTCCGCCCACACTCCGTCCGCCAACCAAGTGCGTTGCCGGCAACGAACTTTCTCGGGGTCGCCGAAGCACTCCGGAAGGTCGCGCCACAGGATTCCGCTACGCAGGCGATGCAGCATGCCCAAGAAAGCCGCTCGCAGGTCCAGCGGCGACCGAAAGTGATGCGCCGGATACCTGCAGCGGAGCAATTCTTCGATACGGGACCACTGGCTGTCCGTGGGATCGGCAGGGACGGATGTCCCCTTGCGCTGATGCCACCTCGTCGTCCAGCATCTCGTCCCCTCCCGGTACCGAAACGTCGGGTCCACAATGTCCACGCGTACCTTGACCGACTCGAACAGGCGCCGCTGCTCGGACGACGAGAGCGACCGGATGTCCGGAGCGGCGGCCTCCAGAACGGCTGTCGTCCGGGCATCCTTGCTGCTCAGATTATGGAGTTCGCTCAGCCAGTCCCGCGCGTAAGCCAGGATCCGGTCGAAGGCCTTCTGCTCGGACTCAAGCTGGCGCATCGCAGCGGCGATGACGCGGTCTTGCTGCGTCTTCACCCGCAGTGTGTCGAGTTCCTCTGCGCACCGCGCAGCGAGCCGCTCCAGCGATCTCACCCGCTCAAGGTGCTGAATCAGCTGCGTGTGCGCCAGAGAGAAGAGCGGCATCATCGGCCTGCTGTTCGGCGGAATCGAGGCCAACAGAGCGTTGAGGTGGCTCGCCACCTCCTCCTCCACGAGGTCAGCGGGCAGAAAGACACAACCGCAGGAGACATCGGCGTTCCACCCTGAACAGCGATACGTCCGTAGCCCGTCCTTGCTCCGGAAACATCCAATGTAGGGACGCCCGCAGTGCCCGTGGATCAGCCCGCTGAGCAGGTACTCCCCGATCGGGTTCTTGCGGGGTCTGGTCAACGCGGCCAGTGCCTCCTGAAAGGAACGAATCCGGTGCGCCGGGAGGATCGGAGGCAGTGGGATCACCACGCTTTCGCCGTGCAGCGGACGTCCGTCACTGCCGAGTCTGGTGCGGTGGCCACCCCATTGCCGATCAGTGCGACGGAATACCGCCTCTCCGAGAAACGTCGCACCCCTCAACCGTCGGTGGAGGTTCGTACCGGTCCAGGGCTTGCCGCTCCGAGTGAGAATTCCGCGGCTGTTCAGCTCCTTGGCGATGCCGACGAGAGTGCGCCCGCCGTCGATCACGAGGTCGGCCAGAAGCTTCACCACACCTGCTTCAGCCGGGTCCACCTCGAGCGTCGAACCGAAGGTGCCCTTGCCTCTGATGCGATAGCCGTAGGGGGCAGGCCCACCCGGCCACCCACCGTTGACCGCCTTGAGCTGCCGACCTGACTGTGTGCGAGCGACAATGCGACGGTAGTCCGCCTCCACGCTCTGCGCCAGGCGGTCGACTGTGAGCCACCTCTCGACACCCGGTTCACCCAGGGGCTCGGTGCAGCATTCCACCTGCGCCCCGACGTCCTCGATCTGCCAGATGCAACGCCAGATGGCCGCTTCCGTCCGCCCCAGGCGATCCAGGCGATGCACCAGGACGTGCTTGACGCCCCCCAGAGAAATGTCCGCCAGCAGTGCCTCCAGACCGGGACGGAAGTGCGTCGAACCCGATTCGCCGATGTCTTCCCAGGATTGGACCAGACACCACGCGTCCTGCTGTTCCACGAAGGCGCGAATGGCCTGCGCCTGGACCGGAATCCCGTACTTGCCCCTCTGCTCGGTGGTCGAGACCCGCATGTACGCGGCTACGTCGACTGTCTGCACTCCCCGGCTCTTGTCATCCGCACGCGTGGCAGTAACTTGCTGCATGTCAGTCCCTCTCAGACTGGCCGGACCCCAGGGTGTTGGCGCACCGCTGGGGTCACCCATGTACAGCAAGAAAGTACGAAGCCCGCGTTCACGTCGTACGAGTAATCCGCGCCCTTCACCCACCCGAGTTAAATGGGCGAAGGGCACGGCATCGCGACCATCACGACCATCACGACAGAAAACGACGGTTTATCAACTGATCTTGACCGGGTTAACCACGTCCGCGATCAGGACGAGGATCGTGAAGCAGACGAAGACGCCCGCCACCACGTAGGCCACCGGCATCAGCTTCGCCACGTCGAACGGACCGGGGTCAGGCCGGCGCAGCACCCTCGCCAGGTTCCGCCGCAGCGACTCCCACAGCGCCCCCGCGATGTGCCCGCCGTCCAGCGGGAGCAGCGGGAGCATGTTGAACAGGAACAGCGAGAGGTTGAAGCCGGCGACCAGCATCAGAGCCATGGCCAGTTGCTGGGTGGGCGGGATGTCCAGGGTGAAGATCTCGCCGCCGACGCGGGCCGCGCCGACCACGCCCATCGGGGAGTCGGGCTGGCGTGGAGCGCCGTCGAAGGCCGCGTTCCACAGGGCCGGCACCTTG
The DNA here is from genome assembly GCF_002803075.1 of Streptomyces sp. CB01373. Taxonomy (GTDB): domain Bacteria; phylum Actinomycetota; class Actinomycetes; order Streptomycetales; family Streptomycetaceae; genus Streptomyces. The sequence goes on from NZ_NNBK01000020.1 coordinate 49,723, forward strand.
CCGGGCAGGCTCGCGATGGAGTGGACGGCCTCGCCGAGCCGGTCGCCCATCCAGGTCACGGACTGGCCGAAGTCCTGTCGGACGATGCCGGTCGCGGCGCTGAAGCCGAGGAAGCCGGCGCTGACGTACTGCCCCTGCACGATCTGGCCGCGTGAGTCCTTCTTGGCGACCTGGTTGGTGGCGATCTTCGCGTGCAGGGTGACGTCCTGTCCCTTGCGGTCGACGACGATCGACACGTCCTTGCCGGGGTTGGCGCGGATCAGGTCGGACAGCTGGTTCCAGTTGCCGGTGCTCACCCCGTTGAAGGAGACGATCTTGTCGCCCGCCTTCAGGCCGGCGGCCGCGGCCGGTGCCGGGGCGTCGGTCTTCTTGCAGTTGTCGCGGTTCTCGCTCTGCGCGATGACGCACTGGGAGACGGAGCTGACGGTGGTCGTCTGCTGCGAGATACCGAAGCCCATGAGGACGGTCAGGAACAGCGCGACCGCGAGGATCAGGTTCATGAAGGGGCCCGCGAACATCACGATGACCCGCTTCCACGGGGCACGGGTGTAGAACAGGCGCTTCTCGTCACCGGGGCCGAGCTCCTCGAAGGCCGCCGAGCGGGCGTCCTCGATCATGCTGCGCCAGGGCGAGGTGGAGCGTGCCGTGATCCGGCCGTCGTCGCCCGGCGGGAACATGCCGATCATGCGGATATAGCCGCCGAACGGAATGGCCTTGACGCCGTACTCCGTCTCGCCCTTCCTGCGGGACCACAGCGTCGGGCCGAATCCCACCATGTACTGCGGCACGCGGATGCCGAAGAGCTTGGCGGTGGACAGATGCCCCAGCTCGTGCCACGCGATGGAGACCAGCAGGCCCACCACGAAGACGACTATGCCGAGGATCATCATCAAGGACGTCATGCACGCGCCTCCGCTGTCGCCGTTCGCGCTGTCAGTTCCCGGGCCCTGGCGCGGGCCCAGGTCTCCGCTTCGAGGACGTCCGGCACCGTCAGGGTAGTTCCCGTCGGGGGTGTGCCGTGCTCCTCGACCACTTGTGTCACGGTCTCCATGATCCCGTTGAAGGGCAGGGCGCCGCGCAGGAACGCGTCGACGCACTCCTCGTTGGCCGCGTTGAACACGGCCGGGGCGGTGCCGCCGAGCCCGCCCACGTGCCGGGCGAGCCCCACGGAGGGGAAGGCCTCGGTGTCGAGCGGGAAGAACTCCCAGGTCGACGCCTTGCTCCAGTCGAAGCTGGGCGCGGCGTCGGGAACGCGTTCCGGCCAGCCCAGGCCGATGGCGATGGGCCCGCCCATGTCCGGGGGCGTCGCCTGGGCGAGGGTGGATCCGTCGGTGAACTCAACCATCGAGTGGACATAAGACTGCGGATGCACGACGACCTCAATGCGGTCGAAGGAAATGTCGTACAGCAGGTGTGCCTCGATGACCTCGAGGCCCTTGTTGACCAGGGTGGCGGAGTTGACCGTGATCACCGGGCCCATCGCCCAGGTGGGGTGGGCGAGGGCGTCCTCGACGGTGACGTCGGCGAGCTCGGCCTTGGTCCGGCCGCGGAAGGGGCCGCCGGAGGCGGTGACGACGAGCTTGCGCACATCGGCCCGCGTTCCCGCCGCGAGCGCCTGGAAGAGGGCGGCGTGCTCGGAGTCCACCGGGATGATCTGGCCGGGCTTGGCGAGCGCCTTGACCAGCGGGCCGCCGACGATGAGCGACTCCTTGTTGGCGAGCGCGAGGGTGCGGCCCGCCTCCAGGGCGGCGAGGGTCGGGGCGAGGCCGATGGAGCCGGTGATGCCGTTGAGGACCGTGTGGCAGTCGGAGGCGGCGAGGTGGGTGGCGGCCTCCGGTCCGGCGAGGATCTCGGGGAGGGGCTCGGACGCCCCGTACTGCGCGGCGAGCGCCTCGCGCAGGGCCGGTACGACGTCCTCGCGGGCCACGGCGACGGTCCGCGCCCGCAGCCGGTACGCCTGCTCGGCGAGGAGACCGACCCGTCCGCCGTTGGCGGAGAGCCCGGTGACCCGGAAGCGGTCCGGGTTGCGCAGGACGAGGTCGATGGCCTGGGTGCCGATGGACCCGGTGGACCCGAGCACCACCACGTCCTTGGGGCCGTCCCCGGCGACGGGGTCGAAGACGAGGTGCGGGTCGGCGAGAGGGGCTGGACTGTCGCTCATCCCCCCATTGTGGCCGCACCGGGTGCCCGGACGGACAGCGCGCCCCCTCGAAGGGGGGAGCGAGTCGCCGGTCGCCGCGTCGCGGACGCGCCACCGGCGCGCCCCGTCGGGGGACGCGGTCGGCCGCCGGGCGGCCGGTGCCGCCGGGCGGCCGGTGGATGTCGACGACAGGCTGCCGTGCCGCGTGTCACGGCCGTCGGCCGGCCGTCACCTGATCGGCCGGTGCACGTTCTCCCGCTCGCTCGGACCGGGGGTCGCCTCCGCGATCCACGGGCCGTCGTCCGACGGGTCGACGACGCCTTCCTCCAGCCAGGTGTAGGCGCCGCCGAGGACGCCCTTGACGACCTTGCGGTCGAGGTCGTCGGTGTTGGTCCACAGGCGGTCGAAGAGTTCGGCGACGCGGATGCGGGACTGCCGGCAGAAGGCGTCGGCGAGCTGGTAGGCCTCGCGGCCGTGGTCGCCCTGGGTGCGCAGGAGTTCGGCGCGGACGCAGGCCGCGCTCATCGCGAACAGTTCGGCGCCGATGTCGACGATCCGGCCGAGGAAGCCCTGCTTGGTCTCCATCCGGCCCTGCCAGCGGGACATGGCGTAGAAGGTGGAGCGGGCAAGCCTGCGGGCGTGGCGTTCCACGTAGCGCAGGTGGCCGGACAGGTCGACGTGTCCGGGCGGGTGGAACTCGGCGTACGAGCGCGGGAGCTGGCCGGGGCCCGCGACCAGCCTGGGCAGCCACTTGGCGTAGAAGACGCCCGCGTTCGCGCCCGCCCTCGCCTTGTCCGACAGGGACTTGTCGGGGTCGATGAGGTCGCCGGCGACCGAGAGGTGGGCGTCGACCGCCTCCCGCGCGATCAGCAGGTGCATGATCTCGGTCGAGCCCTCGAAGATGCGGTTGATGCGCAGGTCGCGCAGCATCTGCTCGGCGGGGACCGCGCGTTCCCCGCGGGCGGCGAGGGACGCGGCCGTCTCGTAGCCGCGGCCGCCGCGGATCTGGACCAGTTCGTCGGCCATCCGCCAGGCCATCTCCGAGCCGTAGAGCTTGGCGAGGGCGGCCTCGATGCGGATGTCGTTGCGGTTCTCGTCGGCCATCTGGGACGACAGGTCGAGCACCGCCTCCAGCGCGAAGGTGGTGGCCGCGATGAACGAGATCTTCGAGCCGACCGCCTCGTGCAGCGCGACCGGCTTGCCCCACTGCTCGCGGACCGCGGACCACTCGCGGGCGATCTTCAGGCACCACTTGCCCGCGCCCGCGCACATCGCGGGCAGGGAGAGGCGGCCGGTGTTCAGGGTGGTCAGGGCGATCTTCAGACCCTGGCCCTCGGCGCCGATGCGGTGGGCGGCCGGGACCCGCACCCGGTGGAAGCGGGTGACGCCGTTCTCGATGCCGCGCAGGCCCATGAAGACGTTGCGGTTCTCCACGGTGACGCCCTCGGAGGCAGCCTCGACGACGAACGCGGTGATGCCGCCGCGGTGGCCCTCGGACTTCGGCACACGCGCCATGACGACGAGGAGGTCGGCCACGACCCCGTTGGTCGTCCACAGCTTGACCCCGTCGAGGACGTAGCCGTCCCCGTCCGGGACGGCCGTGGTCGCCAGGCGCGCCGGGTCGGAGCCGACGTCCGGCTCGGTGAGCAGGAAGGCGGAGATGTCCGTGCGGGCGCAGCGGGGCAGGAAGGTGTCCTTCTGCTCCTGTGTGCCGAAGAGTTTCAGCGGCTGCGGCACGCCGATCGACTGGTGCGCGGAGAGCAGCGCGCCGATCGCGGGGCTGGCGGAGCCGGCCAGGGCGAGGGCCTTGTTGTAGTAGACCTGGGTCAGGCCGAGGCCGCCGTACTTGGTGTCGATCTTCATGCCGAGCGCGCCGAGCTCCTTGAGCCCGGTGACGACCTCGTCCGGGATCCGCGCGTCGCGCTCGATGCGGGCCGAGTCGATCTTCGTCTCGCAGAAGTCGCGGAGCTTGGCGAGGAACTCCTCTCCGCGTTGCACGTCGTCGGCCGCGGGCAGCGGGTGCGGATGGATGAGATCGAGCCGGAAGCGGCCGAGGAACAGCTCCTTGGCGAAGCTCGGCCTGTGCCAGTCCTGCTCCCGAGCGGCCTCCGCCACCTGGCGGGCCTCGCGCTCGGTGACGGTGGGCTTGTTGGACGTTGGTGCGGACATGAGGCTCACCTCGCCGCGAAGAGGGATGGAGGGTGCGGTACGTTACCGACCGGTGCTACTGGATCGTATGTACCCGATACCGGGCGGACCCACCACCCCACGCGCACGGACGCTCGCAGTCCACCGTCTGTTTCGGTCTGTCCCACCCAGCATCGTGTGTGCGGGGCGTGACGACCACTCCTTGTACTCCGTTCGGATGGCCCGTCCGGGAGCGGGAAAAGAAAACAGTCGAAGCGCTTCGACAGCCTATGGACACCCACTCCTGCCGGGGCTACTGTCGAACCACCCTTACCTCCCGATGCCGGTACTGCGCACTGTCGAAGCGCTTCACACACCTTGGAGAGCTGGATGGTCACCCTCGCCGAGGTCGCCCAGCACGCCGGAGTCTCGGCGAGCACGGTGAGCTACGTCCTCAGCGGCAAGCGGTCCATCTCCGCGAGCACCCGGCAACGGGTCGAGGAGAGCATCCGGAAGCTCGGCTACCACCCGAACGCGGGCGCCCGCGCCCTGGCGAGCAGCAGGTCGAACATCATCGCCCTGATGATCCCGCTGCGTACCGACATGTACGTGCCGGTGATGATGGAGATCGCCATCGCCGTGGCCACCACCGCCCGTACCCACGGCTACGACGTGCTGCTCCTCACCGGCGAGGAGGGCCCCGACGCCGTGCGCCGGGTCACCGGCAGCGGGCTCGCCGACGCCATGATCCTGATGGACGTCGAGCTGGACGACGAACGGCTGCCGCTGCTGCGGGAGACCGATCAGCCGACCGTCCTGATCGGGCTGCCCGCCGACACCACCGGGCTGACCTGTGTGGACCTGGACTGGGGTGCGACGGGCGCGCTGTGCGTGGAGCATCTGGCGCTGCTCGGGCACCGCGAGATCGCCGTCATCGGCGAGGCGCCCGCGGTCTACGAACGGCACACCGGCTTCGCCGAACGCACCCTCGACGGCCTGCGCTCCCGGGCCCGCGAGCTGGGCCTGGGACTGCTGCACCGCCCGTGCGAGGGCGGGTACGACGCGATGGCTCTGACCCTGGCCCGGATCCTCGACGAGCGCCCGGGCACCACCGGCTTCGTCGTGCAGAACGAGTCCGCCGTCGAACCCCTGCTCGCCCTGCTGCGCCAGCAGGGCCGGGCGATCCCCGAGGACGTGTCCGTGGTCGCGATCTGCCCGGACCAGGTCGCCGTCCAGGCCTCGGTGCGGCTGACCTCGGTGGGCATCCCCGCCCAGGAGATGGGGCGGCACGCGGTCGCGCGCCTGGTGGCCAAGCTCGACGGGCAGGGCGCGGACGAAGTGGTGCTCATCGCGCCGGAGTTGACAGTCCGGACGAGTTCGGGGCCGGTCGCCTCCGGCTCCTGACTCCGCTCCGCTCCGTCTCGGGCCCCGACCCGCCCAGGGCGCCCCATGCCTTCTCACGCCTTCTCGCAGGACTCCCCCGTCCGCACTCCTTCAAGGAGCACCCGTGAACCAGCATGCCGAGAACCAGCCCCCGCACGGCCCGGTCAGCCTCGCCCAGTCCTCCCCCACGGTCGGCACGTTCCGCGACCGGGACGGCGTGCTGGAGTGGAGCGGCCGCCAGGAGACCGTACGCGTCGAGCCGTGGGGGCCGGACGCGGTCCGGGTGCGCGCCCGGCTCGGCGGCCCGGTCCTGGACGACCTGCCCGGCGCGCTCCTCGCCCACGCGCCGGCCACCGAGAGCACCGTCAAGATCGAGGACGGCCGGGGACGCCTGACCGTCGGCGCGCTCACGGTCGACGTCGACGCCTCGGGCCTCGTCCGCTTCCTGCGCACCGACGACCTCACGGAACTGCTGGCGGAGGAACGCGCCCACTTCTGGTGGCCCGGCCCCCGCCTCTACACCGCCGTCGGCAACGGCCACCACCGCCTTGAGCAGCGTTTCGCCGCCTACGACGACGAGAGGCTGTACGGGCTCGGCCAGCACCAGCACGGCCGGCTGGACCAGAAGGGCCTGGTCGTCGACCTGGTCCAGCGCAACGCCGAGGTCACGATCCCCGTGCTCACCTCCAGCCGCGGTTACACCCTGCTGTGGAACAACCCGGCGATCGGCCGTGTGGAGCTGGCCGGGAACGGCACCCGCTGGGTGGCGGACTCCGCCCGGCAGATCGACTACTGGATCACCGCGGGCTCCCCGGCCGACGCCCAGCGCCGCTACAGCGCGGTGACCGGCCGCACCCCGATGCTGCCCGAGTGGGCGGCCGGCTTCTGGCAGTGCAAGCTGCGCTACCGCACCCAGGACGAACTCCTCGAAGTGGCCCGCGAGTACAAGCGGCGGAACCTGCCCATCGACGCGATCGTCTGCGACTTCTTCCACTGGACCCACCTGGGCGAGTGGAGGTTCGACCCCGCGGAGTGGCCCGACCCGGCGGCGATGGTGCGCGAGCTGGCGGACCTCGGCATCAAGCTGGTGGTGTCCGTCTGGCCGTCGGTGTCGCCGCTGAGCGAGAACCACCCGGTGATGGAGCAGCGCGGCTACTTCATCGGCACCCAGTACGGCCCGATGGCGCACGCCGACTGGCCCGACAAGCAGGTCGCCTCCACCGTCCAGGTGGCCTTCTACGACGCCACCAACCCCAAGGCGCGCGACTTCGTGTGGTCCAGGATCAAGGAGAACTACCTGGACCCGTACGGCATCACGGCGTTCTGGCTGGACGCCTGCGAGCCGGAGCTGAAGCCGGGCTTCGCCGAGAACCTGCGCTACTGGGCGGGTCCCGGCCTGGAGGTCGGCAACCTCTATCCGGCGGAGAACTCCCGCACCTTCGACGAGGGCCTGCGCGCCGCCGGCGTGGACGAGGTGATCACCCTCAACCGCTCGGCGTGGGCGGGCAGTCAGCGCCACGGCGCCGCCCTGTGGTCCGGTGACATCGGCACCGACTTCGCGACCCTGCGCCGCCAGATCGCGGCCGGCCTGAACACCGCGCTGTCCGGGATCCCCTGGTGGAACACCGACATCGGCGGCTTCCACGGCGGTGACCCGGACGACCCCGCCTACCAGGAGCTGCTGGTGCGCTGGTTCCAGTTCGGCGCGCTGTCCCCGCTGATGCGGCTGCACGGCTTCCGGGACCCGGGCATGCCGCTGGGCCCGGAGATGACCGGCGGCCCCAACGAGGTCTGGTCGTACGGAGAGCGGGCCTATCCGGTCCTGGAGAAGTACCTGCGGCTGCGCGAGCGTCTGAAGCCGTACGTGCTGGAGGTCATGCGGGAGGCCCACGAGGAGGGGCTGCCGGTGATGCGGCCGTTGTTCCTGGAGTTCCCCGCGGACCAGACGGCGTGGACGGCGGACGACTCCTACCTCCTGGGCCGGGACCTGCTGGTCGCCCCGGTGCTGACGGCCGGGGCCACGGCCCGCACCGCGTACCTCCCGGCGGGCGCGCGGTGGACCGACGCGTGGACCGGCCGGGAGTACGAGGGCGGTACGGCCGTGACGGTCGACGCGCCGCTGGACCGCATTCCGCTGTTCCTGCGGGACGGAGCCGAACTCCCGGTCGCCGGGTAGCGCGGCGCGGGCGCGGACGTACGTGCGGCCGGTCCCTCCCCTATACGGGACCGGCCGCACACTCATGGGCCCGCCGGGATCAGCTGCTGCTGACCGTGAGGCTGTTGGTGGTGAAGTTCAGACCGCCGGACGACGACGTGATCTCGTAGCCGAACTGCACGTCCCCGATGGTCACGTTGCCGAACCAGCCCTTGGTGTCCTTGATCCACTTCAGGATGGGCAGGATGTTCACCGTGCCGGAGCTGGAGTTGGAGCTGCGGATGAACGAGAACACGTCGTTCGAGCCGTTGTTGCCCTTGTAGACGGTCCAGGTCGAGCCGCCGAGGGTGAGGCTGCCCTGGGAGCTGCCGAGCGGGCCGACGGCGCCGGTCTTGTTGACCCAGAGCATGATCTCGTACTTGTAGCCGGTGTCCCAGATGTCGTACGACGTGTTGTACGCGCCGGAGGACGGGACGGTGACGTTGTAGCTGCTGGTGAGCGAGGCGAGCGAGGAGACCGACTTGTTGACCACCTTCTTGGCGTTCGGGTAGGACTTGATGCCACCCGTGTTGGGGTGGTTCGCCGATACGCCCCAGTTGGTGCCGGAGTTGGCCCAGATGCACTGGCTGCCGGCCCCGGAGCCCCAGATGTTGTTGTAGAGCGTGTAGCCGTTCAGCGTGGTGTTGCCCCACTGGTCGCAGGAGTTCCAGACGGCGGCCTGGGCGGGGGCGGAGGCGAGGCCGACGGTGGCGCCGAGGGCGAGGGCGGGCGCGAGCAGCGCCGTGCGAAGTCCGCTCCGTGTGCGTGTTGCCATGGTGGTGTCCCTTCCATGGGTGGGGGGAGTTGCGGGGGTCACCACGTCCTCAGGTCGAGGGCGTGGACCTCTCCGGCGACCAGGTCGAGCGGTCGTGCGCCGGAGGGAGTCCTCAGGTCGATGCGGAGGGTGCGGGTGGGGCGCAGCAGCGCGGTGGCCGCGTCAGGGCTCCACGCCAGGTCGACCTCGGCCCCGAACCGGGTGCGGATGCCGCGCAGTTCGCCCTCCGGGTACGCGGGCGGGGGCGCGGGCAGCAGGACCAGCCGGTCCGGGGTGGAGCGCACCAGTGTCTCGATCAGCACGGCCGGCAGGGCGTGGGCGGCGTCGGCGTTGTAGACGTTCCGGTTCGGATAGTGGGCGCTCATCAGGGAGGCGTGGAAGTAGTCGCCGTCCAGCACGTTCGCGAGGGCGCGGGCGGCGCGGTCGCCGTCACCGAGGCGGGCCGCGATCAGGGCGTGGTGGAGGTGGCCGTGGGCCGAGTCGTTCTCCGCGCCGCGCAGTACGAGGGCGCGGTGGGCGGCGGCGGCCAGGTCCGGGGTGTCGTGGGGGTCGATCTCGTCCAGCGGCCAGACGGCGTAGAGGTGGCTGAGGTGGCGGTGGTCGTAGGTGTCCGCGAGGCCGGGCCACGCCCATTCGGCGAGGGCGCCGTCGGCGTTGATCCGGTGCGGCGGGAGGCGGTCGGCGAGGGCCTGCCAGCGGTCGGCGTCGGGGGTGCCGGGGTGGTAGGCGGCGGCCGTCTGCAGGGCGTGCCGGGCGGCGGAGAGGTCCATGGCCGCGTTGAGCGTGCCCCAGCTCGCGTCGGCGGGGCGGTTCTCGGGCGAGTAGGAGGGGACGACCACGAGGTGGCCGTGCTCGTCGGTGCGGGTGAGGAAGTCCTCGTAGAACCGGGCGGTCTCGGCGAGCGCGGCGGCGGTGCGGGGGTCCTGGGCACCGCGCGTCTCGTCGAGGTCGACGAGCGGCTTGAGCAGCCAGTCGGCTCCCGCGGTCCACAGGTGCAGCGGGTACTCACGGCTGAAGTGGTAGGTGTGGCCGGACTCGCCGTCGGTGTGCGCGGGGGCGACGGCCCCTCGGGTGCCGAAGATCGCACGGGCGTTGTCCCGCCAATCGGGCAGTTGTGCCTCGACGAGCCGGGCCAGGGCCTCGACGACCTCGGGGAGACCGGCCGCGGGGGCGGAGGCGGTCTGGAGGTTGAGGTTGGCGTCCGTGGTGAACGCGCCGGACCAGGCCGTGTCCCAGTCGCCGGTCCACAGTCCGGTGAGCCGGGGCGGGAGCAGGCCGCTGGCGGAGAGCAGGTGGTAGCGGCCGGCCGCGAACAGCCGCTCCGCCAGGGCCGCGCTGCCGGAACGCTTCAGCAGCTCCGAGCCCGGCAGGGCGCGTTCGGCGGGTTCGCCGTGCAGGTCGAGGGTGACACGGTGGTAGGCGGTGCGGTGTGCGGGCAGATGGCGGTCGAGGAGGTCGTCGTACGTCCGTCCCGTGAGCAGGTCGAGCAGGGTCCCCGCCTCCTCGGTCACCGCCGGCTCACCGGTGTGCCGGCGTACCCGGGTGAGCAGCAGCACCGAGTCCGCGCCGGTGACGCGCACTCCGGGCGGGGTGAGGACCGTGGTGCCGCCGGTGACGGCGATCAGCGTCACGCCGGTGTAGCCGCGGTCGCTGCCGGGGTAGCGGGCGTGCAGGCTCAGTACGGCGCCCTCGGCGGTGAGCAGCGCCCCGTCTCCGATGCGCAGGCCGGGCGGCGCGCCGGGCAGCCGGTGGTCCAGGCGGACGTCGAGCGTGGGGCCGGGCGCGGTGACGTGCTGGACGATCACGTCGTCGGCGCGGGAGACGAAGACGCGGCTGCTCCAGTCCCCGCACACCGCCGTCGTCTCGCCGCTGGTGAAGTCGACCGAGCGGCGGTAGCCCCGGCGGGCACGGGACGGGCGGCTCAGCCGGATCCGGAAGGCCGGGTGGAAGGGCTGCACCCACTGCAACGGGCGGCCGTCCGTGAAGGACTCGGCGGCGGTGCGGTCACCGGCGAGCAACCGGTCCTGGAGGGCGGGCAGTTCGCCGGCGAGGAGTGGGGGCCGGGCGTGCTCGGCGCCGTTGGGGCGGACGAGGGTGTGGTGGGTGACGATCACGCTGTCGTCGTCCGGGTCGCCGAACACCAGGGCGCCGTGGTGGCCGTTGCCGCTGAGGAAGGCGTCCTCCCAGCGGGCGGCCGGGAGGGGTTCCCAGGTTCCGTGCCGCGGTCCGCCCCTCACGGCTTCAGCACCGCCGCTCCGTACCGTCCGAGCGTCGTGCGGCCGGTCACGGCCTCCCCGGTGAGCAGGTCGCGGTGGGTGCCCGGCACATCGACGGTGACCGGCTCGCGCCCGTGGTTGAGCAGGAACAGCAGCTCGCCGCGCCGGACGGCCTCGACCCCGGCGGGCAGTCCGTCCAGCACGGGGCGGACGCCCGCGCCGGCGGCGACGCGGGTGAGCAGGGCGCGCAGCGCCCCGGGCTCGGGAAGCGTGGAGACGTACCAGGCGCGGCCCCGGCGCAGCACGGCGGGCAGCCCGTCGAGCTCGCCGCCCTGGTACGGGACCGTCTCGTCGGCGATGCCGGCGGCCTCGATCTCCTCCGACCACAGCGTCCCGCGCAGCCCGTCCGCGCACGCGACGCTCTCCCCCGTCTCCAGCGGCCACCACTGGTGCAGCGTGCGGATGCCGAACAGCTCGCGCAGCCGGGGGTCCATGCCGCCGGGGCGAACGCGGTCGTCCTCGTCGGCGACCCCGGTGAGGAAGCCGCACACGAGGGTGCCGCCGCTTGCCACGTACGCCAGGAGGTTGTCGATCGCCGAGTCGGTGAGCAGGTAGAGCTGGGGGACGACGACGAGCCGGTAGGCGGTGAGGTCGTGTCCGGGGTGGGCGAAGTCGGTGGTGAGGTGGGCTTCCCACAGGGCGCGGTGCCAGGCGCGCAGAATCTCGGGGTACTCGACGTGCGTGGACGGGCGGCCGTCCTGTTCGCAGGCCCACCAGGAGTGCCAGTCGTGGAGGACCGCGATGTCGCGGCTGCCGTGGGTGCCGGACACCTCGGCGCCGATCCGGTCCAGTTCGGCGCCGATGCGCTTGATCTCCTGGAACGTGCGGCCCTCCTCGCCGGCGTGGCCGACCATCGCGGAGTGGAACTTCTCCGCGCCCTGCCGGGACTGGCGCCACTGGAAGTAGCAGACGGCGTCGGAGCCGTGGGCCACCGCCTGCAGGGACCACAGGCGGTTGAGTCCGGACGGCTTGGGGTGGTTGACGCCACGCCAGTTGACCGGGCCGGCCGCCTGTTCCATGAGCATCCAGGGGCCGCGGGCCTGGGAGCGGGTGAGGTCCTGGACGAGCGCGCCGTACTGGGCGCCGAGGGGGTCGCGCGGGTCGGGGTAGAGGTCGACGGAGACGACGTCCTCCTCCGCGGCCCAGCGCCAGCCGTCCTGACCGGACCACAGCGGCATGAAGTTGGTGGTGACCGGAAGGTGCGAGGTGTGCCGGCGGACGATGTCGCGTTCGGCGCGGTAGCACTCCAGGAGCATGTCGGAGGTGAAGCGGCGGAAGTCCAGGATCTGTGCGGGGTTCTTCAGGTAGTGGGCGCGGCGCGGGGGCAGGACGCCGTCCCAGCTGTCGTAGCCCTGGCTCCAGAACGCTGTTCCCCAGGCGGTGTTGAGGGCGTCGAGGGTGCCGTACTTCGTGCGCAGCCAGCGGCGGAAGGCGGCGGCGGCCTCGTCGCCGTAGTCGTGGGTGCAGTACTCGTTGTTGATGTGCCACATGGTGAGGGCGGGGTGGCCCGCGTAGCGGGCGGCCAGGTCCTCGGTGATGGCGGCGGCGTAGCGGCGGTAGGTGGCGCTGGAGTGCGAGAAGTGCTGCCGGCCGCCCCACCACTCGGTGTGGCCGTCCTCGTCGCGGGGCAGGGTGTCGGGGTGCAGGCGGCCCATCCAGGGCGGTGGCGAGGAGGTGGGGGTGGCGAGGACGACTCCGACACCGTTGGCCGCCATGAGGTCCATCACCGTGTCGAGCCAGCCGAACTCCCGTGCGCCAGGGTGGGGTTCGAGCTTCGACCAGGAGAAGACACCGAGGGTGACGGAGTTGACCCCGGCGTCCTTCATCAGCCGGACGTCCTCGTGCCAGGTCTCCTCGGGCCACTGCTCGGGGTTGTAGTCGCCGCCGAAGAGGATGCGGCGGTCGGCGATCGTGTACATCACAGTGCTCCTATCCCTTGACGGCCCCCGTGAGCATCCCCTTCCTGAAGTGCTTCTGGACGAACGGCGACAGCACGGCCACGGGCAGCAGTGCCATCACCATGACCGCCATCTGCACGGCGAGCCCGGAGAGTTGGCCGGTCTTGATGGACTGGGCGAGGCCCACGGGGGCCTGCTGCTTCTGGACGAGCTGGATCATGACGTTCTGCAGCGGCAGCATGTTCTGGTCGTTGAGGTAGAGGGACGCGTTGAACCACGCGCTCCAGTAGCCGACCGCGTAGAAGAGCGTGATCACGGCGAGCACCGCGCGGGACAGCGGCATCACGATCTGCCACAGGATGCGCAGGTCGCCGGCGCCGTCGATGCGGGCGCTGTCGATGAGTTCCGGCGAGATGTTCATGAAGAAGCCGCGCAGCACGAGGATGTTGAACACGCTGACGGCGCTGGGCAGGATCAGCGCGAGGTAGGTGTCGGTCAGTCCGAGGGTCTGCACCAGCAGGTAGGTCGGGATGAGACCGGCGCTGAAGAACATCGTGGCCAGCAGCGTCATCAGGATCCAGCGGTGCGCGAGCGAGCCGGTGCGGGACAGGCCGTAGGCGCAGAGCACGGACACGGTCATCGAGAACAGCGTGCCGACCAGGGTGACCAGGATGCTGACGACCGCGGCGCGGGTGACCTGGCCGCCGCCGAGCAGTTCCCGGTAGGCGACGAAGGTGATGCCGTGGGGCACCATGACCAGACCGCCCGCCTCGTCGATGGTCCTGCGCGAGGAGAGGCTGGTGACGACGACGATCCACAGCGGGAAGAGGATCGCCAGGCAGGCCAGGGCGAGAACCAGTCCCTTGCCCGCCAGGCCGGCCCCGGTGGGCTTCTCCTCCCACACCGGCCGGGCCGGTGCCGCCCATCCGCGGCGTTCCCGTACGGGCTTGTCGATCACGGCGGTCACTTCCGGTACACCCCCTGCTCGCCCATGAGATGGGCGACCTTGTTCGCGGCGAGGACCAGTCCGAGGCTGACCACGCCCTTGATCAGGCCGGCGGCGGCCGCGTAGCCGAAGTCCTGGTTGCGCACGCCGTTCCACCACACGAAGGTGTCCAGGACCTCGGCCGCGCCGGGGCCGACGCCGTCGCGCTGCAGCAGGATCTGCTCGAAGCCGACGGTGAGGGCGTCACCGACGCGCAGCACGAGGAGCAGTGCGATGACCGGGCGCAGCGCGGGCAGCGTGACGTGCCAGATGCGGCGCCATCGTCCGGCGCCGTCCATCGCGGCGGCCTCGTACAGGTCGCGGCTCACCGAGGCGAGCGCGGCGAGGAAGACGATGATCCCCCAGCCGGCGTCCTTCCACACGCTCTGCGCGGTGACGAGGAACTTGAAGGTGGTCGGGTCGGTCATGATGTCGAGGCCGTCGTAGCCGTGCTGCCGCAGCAGTTGGGACAGCAGTCCGGCGCCGCCGAGCAGTTGCTGGAAGACGGCGATGACCAGCACCCAGGAGAAGAAGTGCGGCAGGTACAGCACGGCCTGCGCGACCGCCCGCACCCGGGGCCTGACCACGCTGTTGATGAGCAGCGCGAGCAGGATCGGGATGGGGAAGTACAGCACGAGCTGGAGGAAGAACAGCACCAGGGTGTTCTGCACCGCGTTCCAGAACGCCGAGTCCGCGAAGATCGCCCGGAAGTTCTCCAGGCCCACCCAGGGGCTGTGCAGGATGGAGACGACGCCGTTGTCGCTGATGTAGGGGTCGTAGTCCTGGAAGGCGACGACGTTGCCGAGAATCGGTATGTAGTTGAAGAGCAGGACGAGGACGACGGCCGGGAGCGTCATCAGGAGCAGCACGCGGTCGCGTCTCAACCTGATCCGCAGGCTCAGCCTCCCCGCGTGCGGAGCTTTCCGCGTTCCGGTGGCGCCGCCGGACGCCTTCGCGGTCCTCGCCGTCGTGTCGGCCTCGGTCCTGCTCCGAGGCACCGTGCTGTGGGACACGGCCGGTCTCCTTGCCTCAGCGCCCCGGTCAGCCTGCCGCCGAGCCGTTCTCGTCGAGGATCTTCTTGTACCAGTCGCGCAGTTTGCCGCCGCCCTTGCTCTTCCAGTCGGAGACGGCCTGCTGCATGTCGCCGATCTTCTTGTGGCCGCGGACGATGTCGTCCTCCAGCTGTTCGAAGTCGTTGGACAGGTTGGTCCAGCGGGAGGGCTCGGTGATCTGCATGCCGTAGAAGGCGGACTTCCTGGTGAAGCCGCCCATCCGCTGCTGCCACTCGACCTGCGCCCGGGTGACGTCCGGGAAGTCCGGGTGGGCGAGGGTCGGAGCGGGACTCGCGATCATGATGTAGGCGTTGATGACCTCGTTGTTGCCCTTGTCGTTCTTGACGGGCACCCCGTCCTTCAGGGTGTAGTGCGTGCCCTCGACGCCGTAGTTGGTGAGCATGTACTCCTTGGTGCCGTACGGGGCGGCGGTGACGTTGGCGACGGCCAGCGCGTCACGGATCACGGACTCGGACGCCTTCTTGCTGACGAAGGCGAAGATGTTGGCGGGCTGGGTGGCCCACAGGGTGGGCCGGCCGCCGTCGTGGCCGAATATGTCCATGCCGGAGACCTTGAAGGCAGGGTTCTGGGAGGCCTGTTCGGCCGTCCGGCTGTACCACTGCGAGATGTCGTTGTTGTAGATCAGGAACTCGCCGGCGGCGAACTTGGGGCCCGGGTCGGTGGAGGCGCTCTTGCCCAGCTCGAAGTCGGGGTGGACGCATCCGGCGGCGAAGAGCTTGCGGGTCCACTCCAGCGCCTCCAGGTACTCCTGGGTCTCGACGCGGTTGACGAGCTTGCCGTCGACGAGGTCCCAGCCCAGCGGCTTCTCGCCGCCGGAGAGCACACCGAAGGCGTTGAACGCGGTCCACTTCATGTCGCCGCAGGCCCACCGCTTGGCCCGGGCGTTGGTGATCTCCTTGGCCAGCGCCAGGAACTCGTCCGCCGAGCCCGGGAGTTCGTAGCCCTCCTTGTCGAACAGGTCCTGGCGGTAGAGGGGCACGATGTTCGTCACGTACGAGGCCGGCATGGGCAGGCCGCGCAGTTTCCCGCCGAAGATGGAACGCTGCCAGGCGTCCGTCGGGATCGCCGCGAGGTTCGGGTACTCCTTGACCGCGTCCCCGGACAGGTAGGGGCCCAGGTCGGCGAACTTGCTGGTGATCGCGCTGGGTATCTTGCCGCCCATGTTCCAGCCGGGGACCACCACGACGTCCGGGATGCTGCTGGAGGCGAGGACGGCTCCGAGCTTCTGGTCGTAGGTGTTGCCGTCCTGGTTCTGCCAGACGACGTCGACGCCGATGAGGTCGTTCATCGCCCGGTAGTAGGCGTTGTCCTGCTTGGGAGGGGAGCCCCAGAAGGGCGACATGACGCTGACCTCGCCGCTCTTGCCGAGCTTCTTCGGCACGGAGGTCCTGAGGCCGGCGAGGTCGAGCGGGCGCGTGAAGCCGACGGCGGAGCCGTTCTTGGCTGGGATGTCGGGCGTGACGACGTTGTTCGCCACGTAGGACGGCAGCAGCTTTTTGGCGTCCTTGCCCGACGTGGTGCCACCGCGCGAGCCGCTGTCGCCGCTGTCGCAGGCGGTGAGCAGCGGCATCCCTCCCGCCACCGCTGCGGCGGCGACCGCCGTGGAGGCGAGGAAGCTTCTCCGGCTCGGGCCGGCGGAGGCGGGGGCGGCGTTCGGCGTCATTGCGTCAACCCTTCGTGGCGCACCAGGACACCCGGCGGTGGGGCCGTCGGCTGCGGTGTCTCTATGTATCGATGTATCGATACGGGGAGGTCGAACTGAGTCGAAGCGCTTCGATGTTGCTGCGAGGTTAGGTGAACACCTGGGGGTGCACAAGGGTCGGATCCAAGATTGCTCCGAGGGGCGACGCACGGCACGGGTCGCATACGCCCCTTGAGGTGCGGGGGCAGGAACCGGACTTGTTGCCCCGGACCGTCTTGACACCCGCCCCTGAGGCACCTGAGCATCGAAGCGCTTCGAAAGAGGCTTGCCGTTCCAGCGCTAGGGGACCCCCACGTGACCGTACGAACGCCTCACACGCCACCGTTCCGCGATGCGCGGCTGCCGTTCGCGAAGCGCGTCGACGATCTGCTGGCGCGGCTGACCCTCGACGAGAAGGTCTCCTTCCTGCACCAGTTCGCACCCGCCGTCGCGCGACTGGGCATCGCCGCGTTCCGCACCGGTCAGGAGGCACTGCACGGGGTGGCCTGGATGGGCCCGGCGACGGTCTTCCCGCAGGCCGTCGGGCTCGGCGCGACCTGGAACGACGACCTGGTGCGCCGGATCGGCGAGGCGGTCTCCCACGAGGTACGGGCGATGCGCGCCCGCGACGACCGCGTCGGCCTCAACGTCTGGGCACCGGTGGTGAATCTGCTGCGCCACCCGCTGTGGGGCCGCAACGAGGAGGGCTACTCGGAGGATCCGGGGCTGACGTCGGCGATCGCCGTCGCCTACACCCGCGGCCTGCGCGGCGGCCATCCGACGTACTGGCGCACGGCACCGGTCCTCAAGCACTGGCTGGCCCACAACAACGAGACCCGCCGGGACACCACGTCCTCGTCGGTGCGCCCGCGCGTCCTGCACGAGTACGACCTGCGGGCCTTCCGTGAGGCGGTGGCGGCGGGCGCGGTGGCCGGTGTGATGCCCGCCTACAACCTGGTCAACGGCCGCCCCAACCACGTCTCGCCGTACCTGCGCGAGCACCTGCGCACCTGGGCCGACGACGATCTGCTGGTCTGCTCGGACGCGGGCGCGCCCTCCAACCTGGTCGACTCCGAGCACTACTTCGCCACGCACGAGGAGGCCACCGCGGCCGCGCTCCTGGCCGGCGTGGACAGCTTCACCGACCACGGCACGGATCCGGCGAAGATCGTGGCGCGGGTGCGGGGCGCCCTGGAGCAGGGCCTGCTGACCGAGGCCGACGTCGACACGGCCGTGCGACGGCAGCTCTCGGTGCGCTTCCGGCTCGGCGAGTTCGACCCGGGGGAGGATCCGCACGCCGGCACCGGGGAGTTCGACACCCCCGAGCACCGGGCGCTCGCGCTGGAGGCCGCCGAGCAGGCGGTCGTGCTGCTGAGCAACGACGGGCTGCTGCCCCTGGCCCCCGGCACCCGCGTCGCCGTCGTCGGCCCGCTCGCCGACGAGTGCAAGCTCGACTGGTACAGCGGAACGCTGCTGCGCCGGTCCACACCCCTGGAGGGTCTGTACGAGCGGTTCGGCGCCGAGCGCGTCGAGTTCGCGGAGGGCGTGGACCGGGTGCGGCTGCGCACGGCCGACGGCCGCTTCCTGCACGTGCCGCCCGTCGCGGTGAACGCGAAGGCCGAAGGTCAGGGGCGCGGCGCGGAGGGGGCGCTGGACCCGGCCCTGCTGGCCGGCCGTACCGACCTGCCGCCGCTCACCACCGACCCCGACGGCACCGAACTGGCCCTCATGGACTGGGGCGAGGGCGTCCTGACCCTGCGCGCGCCGGACGGTCACTACCTCTCGGTGGCCGACGACGGCTACGTGCGCGCCTCGACCGACCAGCCCGGCGGCTGGGTGGTCCAGGAGACGTTCCGCCTCGAACCGCACGACGGCGGGCACCTCCTGCGCCACCTCGGGACCGGTCGTCACGTCCGTGTCACCGCCGACGGCGTGAGGGTCGCCGGGGAGACCGGGACGGACGGCTCGGACACCGCGGAGGTCTTCGAACTGGTCGTGTCCGAGCGCGGGGAGGAGGCGGTGGCCCGCGCGGCCGGCCGGGCCGACGTGGTGCTGGTGGTGGCGGGCAACGACCCGCACATCGGCGGCCGGGAGACACAGGACCGTACGACCCTGCGACTGCCGGAGCACCAGGAGCGGCTGCTGCGCGCGGCCCGCACCGCGAACCGGGACACGGCGCTGGTGCTGGTCTCGTCGTACCCGTACGCGGTCGACCCCGCGCCCCCGCGGGCGGTGCTGTGGACCGCCCATGGCGGCCAGGCGGCGGGTACCGCCCTGGCCCGGGTGCTGGCCGGTGACTCCTCCCCCGCCGGCCGGCTCCCGCAGACCTGGTACGAGGACGACTCCGACCTGCCGGACCTGCTCGACTACGACGTGATCGGCAGCCGCCAGACGTACCTGTACTACGAGGGCACCCCGCTGTTCCCCTTCGGACACGGGCTGTCGTACACGTCGTTCGGATACGGCGACCTGGCCGTCCGGGTCGAGCGGGACACGGTGCGCGTGTCCTTCACGGTCACCAACACCGGGGGCGTCACCGCGGACGAGGTCGCCCAGCTCTACACCCGCGCCGCGAACCCGTCGGTCCCACGCCCGCGCCGCGAACTGGCCGCCCACCGCCGGATCACGCTCGCACCCGGCGAGAGGACGGCCCTGACCTTCGAAGTCCCGCTCTCCCGCCTGGAGTTCTGGGACGTGTCCCGGAGCGGGTGGCGCCTGGAGCCGGGCCCGTACGACCTCCTCGTCGGCGCCTCAAGCCAGGACATCCGCCTCCGCACCACCCTCACCCTCGACGGGGAGCCCGGCACCCCGCGCCCGGTCCTGGAACGGGGCCTGGACGCCGCCGACTTCGACGAGCAGTCGGGCATCGAGATCGTCGACCGGACGAGGACGACGGGCGACGCGGTAACGCCGGTTCCCGGCAGGCCGGGCGAACTCCTCTACCGCGACTGCGACTTCGGCACCGGCGTGACGGGAGTGAGCGTGGAGGTGGCGGGCGAGGGCACGGTCGAACTGTCCCTCGACGGCGGCCCGACACTAGCTGTCGTCACTCTGGACACTCCCACACCGGGCCCGTACGCCTACACCACACTCACCACCCCGGCCACCGCCCCAGGCGTCCACGACCTGCGACTGAGGCTCCACGGCCCACTGCGCCTGGCCCGGGTCGGTTTCACCGCTTGAGCCGGCCACGCCCGTCCCGCACCACTTGCGGCTTCCCGGGCGGACCTCGGTCAGCGCTTCCTGTTCAGCCTGGCCCAGCGGCTGCGCAGCGCCTCGGTCTTCACTCCTGTGTCACCCCGCATGTGCGGTGGGACGCTCCACTTCGGGACGTTGAACCAGACGATCGAGAGGTTCACCGCGAAGGCCAGCAGCCAGAGGCCGACCGAGAGCAGGACGAGGACGAGCAGCACGTCCTCGCCCGCCCCGTCCTGCCGCATGTCCTCCAGACCACCGGTGACGAAGACGCATCCGATGAAGCCCAACTGGAGCGTGACCAGCGCGGAGGACCGCACCACTCCCCGGCGTCCCTCAAGGCCATGGGGAAGACCGGCCATCCTCCCGGTCAGACGCCGGGCGAAGTCGGGATCACGCCAGACCCTGCGGGTCAGGAGGCACCCGTGCAGGACCGCCCCGACGGCAATCACCGCTCCGGCCACCAAGTTGAACACCGAGAACCCATCCCATTCACCCGGGCCGCCTGATCGCCCGATCTTCTGGACTCCCTCAGCCGAGGAGGTACCGTCGCACGACTGCGACTCAGCCGATCCGGTCGACGGCGTGCGCCACGAACATCGCCCAGGCGTCCTGACCGACGGCCAGCGTAGGGCGGGCGGTGTCCTTGGAATCCCGGACGTGGACGGTGGGAGCGCCGAGGGCCACCTCGACGCACTGGCCGCCCTCACCGCTGCTGTAAGTGCTCTTGACCCAACTCAGTCGCGATGCGCTCTTCATAGCTCTCCCAGCAATCCCTCGATGAAAGCCGTCGACTCCCGTGGAGTAAGAGCCTGGGCCCGGATGATCCCATACTGCGCCTCCAGATCCCGAACAGGTGTCCGCTCCGTGTAGAGATAGCTGCTCTTCTGGACCTCCGCGTATGCGATCCGTCGTCCCGTCGTCGTCTCGATCAGGGTGAACGGGCCTGCGAGGCCCGCGTGTTCTTCCCGCTGGAGCGGCATGACCTGGATCTCGACGTTGCGGTTCTGCCCGACAAGCAGGATCTGTTCCAGTTGCCCTCGATGGACGTCGGCGCCACCGACGGGGCGGCGCAGCACGGCCTCCTCGATGACAAAGCTCATCAGCGGGGCGGGCCACCGCGAGAGGATCTCCTGCCTCAACATCCTGGCCGCCACCCACTGCTCGATCGTCTCCTCACTCAAGAGCGGTCGGCGCATTTTGAACACGGCCCGGGCATACTCCTCCGTCTGCAAGAGCCCGTTGATCAAGTGATTGTCATACACGTGCAGTTCGACTGCGTCGGCCTCCAACCGCGCCGCATCCCGGAAGAACGCCGGGTACTGGGCCCGCGCCACCTCTTCCTTCATCTCCAGCAGGACGCCGCCCGCGTTCAGCAACTCGTCCGCCACGTCGATGAACCGAGGCGGCGGCCCCGCCTCCCCTGCTCGTACGAGGCGATCGTGGACACCGAATACCCGGTGCGCGCCCCGAACTCGGCACGCTCCGGCCCTGCCCGCAGCCGAAATCTCTTCAACTGCCGCCCGAACACTCGCAAAATGCCCGTCCCCGGCTCCAGCGGCACCCCCGGCTCCACATCCCGCCCGGGCACCCCGTCTCCGTCAGCCCCGTCCGACTGCCGCACCACTTCACTCATCGCGCCCCGCCCGTCTCCGCCCGTCCGGTCCAAAATGAGCAACGCGCAACCCATCCCCACCGACACGCCCCGCTCCGCACACGCGCGGCCCCGCAACGCGTACAACACTCGCCTGTCGGCATCTCATGACATATCGAACATTGGAAGCCGCGAAGCAGCTGGCCCTCGCGGCCCAGGGTGCCCAGGGGCGTGAAGACGGCGTTCCCAGAGGCTGAGCTGTGCGCGTAGCTTCCGCTCGTCAGCCGCGCAGGGTGGCGGCGGCCTTGTAGGTGCGCAGGACCGGTGCGGTCTCGATGCGGGTGATGGCGTCCAAGGCGACGCGACGGGTCAGATAGTGGTGCAGGTCCTCCGCGTCGCGGCACAGAGCGTGGGCGATCAGATTGGTGGGGCCGGTGGTGGCGGCGACGACGGCGAGTTCGTCGTGGGCGGCCAACGCGGTGGCGACCTCGTCGACACGACTGGGGGCGACCTGCACCCACAGCAGCGCGGACACGGTGGCGCCGAGGACGGCCGGTTCGATGTCGACGTCGAAGAACAGCGCGCCGCGCGAGCGCAGTTCGGTCAGGCGACGGGTGACGGTGGACGGCGTGGAGCCGGTCGCGGTGGCCAGGTCCGCGTAGCCGGCCCGGGCGTCCTCGCGCAGCGCGGCCAGCAGGCGCAGGTCGGCGTCGGTGAGGGTGTACGGATCATCGTCCTTGACGCCGGCCGGGACGCCGTGGGCGCGCAGCTGGGCCTCCTGTTCGGGGGTGAGCGTGCTGACCCGGCCGCGCCACGCGGTGGGCCCGCCCAGGTAGGTGTGCAGCAGGTAGTGCGCGGAGACCGCGGTGATGCCGGCGGTGCGCGGGATGTCGCGCAGCAGGAGGGAGTGGGCGTCCGGGCCGCTGGGCGCGGTGTGGATGATCGCGACGATCTCGGTGCCGCCGGAGGTCAGCCGGACCCACGAGGTGTCGGAGCGGCGGGCCAACGCGACCGCGATGTCGTGGGCGGTGCGGGTGGCGGCGGTCAGACGGAGAAGCCACTGGTGCCTGCGGGCGCTGCGCGGGGTCGGCAAGGCGACTACGCGCAGGCCGCCTTCGGCGTGCAGGCGGCGGTAGCGCCGTGCCACGGTCTGGGTCGAGGAGCCGAGGACGTCGGCGATGAGGGTGAACGGGGCGCGCGCATCCACATGGAGGGCGTGGATCAGGCCGCGATCGAGGGCATCCACCGCGAGCATGTTCATCAAAATAGCGGATCGCGATGGATGGAATCGTCGATCTGGCAGCCAGAAATGGAACCGGATGTGCGAGCGGGGTCAGGGTGGTGGTCAGGCGGGATGCCAGAACGCCGGTCCGGCAGGCGGCAGATCCGCACACCACACCACCACCCACGGGGGACCCCATGACCGAGCGCCCCATCACGCCCGTCGGCACGGCTGGCGCCGCCGCCCGCGCCGCCCACGACACCCCGGCCGAGCCCGACCAGCCGGCCCCCGCCGCGTACCGCTGGCGGTGGACCGCCCTGGTCGCGCTGCTCACCGCCGAGGCCATGAACCTCCTCGACGCCACCATCGTCCAGGTCGCCGGCCCCGTCATCCGCGCCGACCTCGGCGGCCCCGCCGCCGCGATCCCCTGGTACAGCGCCGCCTACACCCTTGCCTTCGCCCTCGGCCTGCTCACTGCCGCCCGCCTGGGAGACATCGCCGGCCGCCGCCGCGTCTTCCGGATCGGCGTCACCGCGTTCGCCCTCACCTCGCTGGCCTGCGCGCTCACCCCCACCACCACCGCCCTCATCGGCATGCGCGCGGCGCAGGGCGCCGCAGCCGCCCTGATCATTCCCCAGACCTTCGGACTGATCCGAGCCATGTTCGACGGCGACGAACTCCCCAAGGCACTGGGCGCGATCGGCCCGGTCATGGGCCTGTCCGCAGTCCTCGGCCCCGTCGTGGGCGGTGTCCTCACCCACGCCGACCTGCTCGGCACCTCCTGGCGCGCGGTGTTCCTGGTCAACCTGCCACTCGCGGCCGTCGTCCTGGCCATCACCCCGCGCCTGCGCGAGGACCGCGCCCCCGTACGCCCTCGCCTCGACCCCACCGGCACCGCCCTGGCCATGACCGGCACTGCGCTGCTGGTATGCCCGCTCGCCGTCGGCACCGGCGCGCCGGGGGCCACCGCGTGGGTCGCCGCCGGGCTCGGCGCGATCGTGCTGATCGTGTTCACCGCCCACCAGCGCCGCGCGGCCGCAGCCGGCCGCACCCCGCTGGTCGAACCTTCCCTGCTGCGCGGCCGCGTCTTCCCCGCCGCACTGGCCAGCTCCACCCTGTTCTTCGCTGTCATGAGCGGCGTCGTGATCACCGTGGTGCTGCATCTGGAACTGGGCCTGCACACCGGCCCGCTGACCGCCGGTCTCACCCTGCTGCCATGGTCAGCCGGCCTGGCCGTCGCCTCCTGGGCCGCCGGCAGCCACCTCGTCCCCCGCTACGGCACCCGTGTCCTGCACGCCGGCATCGCCACCCTCGCCGCCGGCCTTGCCGCCGCAGCCCTCGTCTACCGGACGGCGCCCGCCGGCCACTTCCCGCTCGGCCTGCTGTTCGCCCTCGCCCTGGCCGGCCTCGGTGTGGGCCTGTTCACCCCGCCGTTCTTCACCGTCGCGTTGAGCCGCGTCTCCCCGCAGGAGACCGGCTCGGCGGCGGGGCTCCTCAACGCCGTCCAGCAACTCGGCGGCACGCTCGGCGTAGCCGTCGTCGGCGGCGTCTACCTGACCGGCGACGGCGCCGGGCAGGCCGCGGGCCTCAGCGCGCAGCACGCACTGGGGACGGCCGGGGCGCTGCTCGCCGCGACCGCGCCGGCCGTCTGGGCGATGATCGCGCGCCCCAATCGGTCCGGCGCAGGACGCCAGCGACGCCCGCTGACGTAGTCCTGCAGCGATGGCGGCGGCCCATGGCCAGGCCCCAAATGATGAGCACGGCCGCCTTGGACGGCACGGGAACACGTAAACGCGTAGGGGCCCGACCAGCTCGTTCCCGCTCCTGGGCTCCACAAGCCCGCGCCGGCCGCCAGGTTGACCGGAAGCTGCCCCGCGTCAAGCTGACGGGCAGGCAGGCGGCGGGTGACCATCCGCACGACCAAGGTGACCGCGACAGCGAAAAGGTGCGGGCAAACGGCCCGCGAGCGGGGCCGCCCTGCGGTCAGCGCTCGGGCTTGGAGGGCCGTTGCATCAGCGCGGCCGCGGCCTCGTCGAGGGTGACCTTGTCGTTGAGCAGTGCGGAGATCACTTCCGTGATCGGCATCTCGACGTCATGGGCGCGGGCCAGGTCGAGGACCGCTTCGGCGGACTTGACGCCCTCGGTGGTCTGCCTGGTGGCTGCCATCGCCTCCTCGACGCTCAGGCCGTGACCGAGGTGGACGCCGAAGGTGCGGTTGCGGGCGAGCGGGGAGGTACAGCTGGCCACCAGGTCGCCCAGGCCGGACAGACCGGCGAGGGTGACCGGGTGGGCGCCCATGGCCGTGGCCAGTCGGGTGATCTCCGCCAGGCCACGGGTGATGAGCAGCGCCACGGCGTTGTCTCCCAGGCCCATGCCCGAGGCTGTGCCGACCGCCAGGGCGATGACGTTCTTCACCGCGCCGCCCAGCTCGCAGCCGATCACGTCGGTGCTGGTGTAGGGCCGGAAGTACCGGGTGTGACACGCCGTCTGGAAGCGGCGCGCGGCGTCCTCGTCGGGGCAGGCGACGGTCGCGGCGGCGGGCCGGCCGTCCATGATCTCGCGAGCGAGGTTCGGCCCCGACAGCACCGCGACCCGGTCCTCGCTCACACCGGTCACCTCGGCGATGACCTGGCTCGCCCGCAGCCCGGTGTCCCGCTCGATGCCCTTCATCAGCGACACGATCACGGTGTCGGGCCCGATGTCCGGAGCCCACACGGCGAGGTTGGCCCGCAGCGTCTGCGCGGGGATGGACAACACGAGGTAGTCCGCGCCGTCCAGGGCCGCGGCCGGATCGGTCGTGGCCGTCAGGGAGACGGGCAGGTCGACGTCCGGGAAGTAGGCGGGGTTGCGGTGGCGGGTGTTGATCGCGTCGGCGATCTCGCCGCGCCGGGCGTGCACCATCACGTCGCTGCCGGCGTCAGCCATGATCTTGGCGACGGCCGTACCCCAGGAGCCGGCCGATAACACCGCCGCACGGGCGCGGGGCTGGCTCACTGGGGTGGTCCTCTCACCGGGGTCGGCGCTGTCGACAGGGCGCCGGGTCGGGCCATCGTATCGACGACGCCGGGCTTGGCCGGGTGAGGCGTCCGGTCAGCGGGTGGTGAGGAACTCGAGTGTGTCGATCACGCGGTTCGAGAAGCCCCACTCGTTGTCGTACCACGCGACCACCTTGACGTGGCGGCCTTCGACGCGGGTGAGGGCCGAGTCGAAGATCGACGAGGCGGGATTGCCCGTGATGTCGGACGACACGAGCGGGTCGTCCGAGTACTCGAGGATGCCGGCGAGCGGCCCCTCCGCCGCGGCGCGGTACGCCGCCAGCACGTCGTCGCGCGTCACGTCGCGGGCGACGGTCGTGTTGAGTTCGACGATCGAGCCCACCGGCACCGGTACGCGGATCGAGTCGCCCGACAGCTTGCCGTCGAGGTTCGGCAGCACCAGGCCGATCGCCTTGGCGGCGCCGGTCGTGGTCGGCACGATGTTGACGCCGGCGGCCCGGGCGCGACGCGCGTCGCGGTGCGGACCGTCCTGCAGGTTCTGCTCCTGCGTGTACGCGTGCACCGTCGTCATGAACCCGTGCTCGATACCGGCGAGTTCGTCGAGGACCGCGGCCAGCGGCGCGAGCGCGTTGGTGGTGCAGGAGGCATTCGAGACGATCGTGTGCACGGCCGGGTCGTAGGCGTCGCTGTTGACCCCGAACGCGAGCGTGACGTCGGCGCCGTCAGACGGCGCGCTGACGAGTACCTTCTTCGCGCCCGCGTCGAGGTGGGCGCGTGCGGCCTTGGCCGAGGTGAAGCGGCCGGTGGCCTCCAGGACGACGTCGACTCCGAGTTCGGCCCACGGCAACTGCGCCGGTTCGCGCTCGGCCAGCACCGTAATCCGACGGCCGTCGACGACGAGGGCGTCGCCGTCGACGGTCACCGGGCGCCCGAGTCGGCCGGCCGTGCTGTCGTAGGCGAGCAGCCGCGCGAGAGTGGCGGGCTCCGTCAGGTCGTTGACGGCGACGATCTCGAGGGTGCTGTCGCGCTCCAGCAGTGCGCGCAGCACATTGCGTCCGATGCGGCCGAATCCGTTGATGGCGATGCGAGTCATGAGTGATGTCCCTTCCCTTCGCCACCAGCCTCGCCCGCGGCTCGCGCCACTGACAGTGGCGGGATCGCCATGGTTCAAAAGGATCCCGCCATGGGTGGCGGGCGGGTCACTCGCCCCGGGTGAACGTGCGCCGGTACTCGCTCGGTGTGGTGCCGAGGATGCGCTGGAAGTGCAGGCGCAGGTTCGCGCCGGTGCCGAGCCCGACGTCGGCGGCGATCTGTTCGACGCTGCGCTGCGAGCGCTCGAGCAGTTCGCGGGCCAGGTCGATGCGGGCGCGCATCACCCACTGCATCGGCGTGTAGCCGGTCTCCTCGACGAAGCGCCGGGAGAAGGTGCGCGGCGAGACCCCGGCCTGCCGCGCCAGTACGTCGAGGGTGAGGGGCTCGCCGAGCCGGTGCAGCGCCCACTCACGGGTGTCGGCGAACCGCTCGCCGAGTGGCTCGGGCACGCTGCGCGGCACGTACTGGGCCTGGCCTCCGCTGCGGTAGGGGGCGGCGACCAGACGCCGGGCCGCATGGTTGGACGCGGCCACTCCGAGGTCGCCGCGCAGGATGTGCAGGCACAGGTCGATGCCGGAGGCGGCGCCGGCCGAGGTGAGCACGCTGCCCTCGTCGACGAACAGCACGTTCTCGTCGACCTGGACGAGCGGATGCCTGGCCACGAGTGCCCGCGTGTAGTGCCAGTGCGTCGTGGCGCGCCTGCCGTCGAGGAGGCCCGTGGCAGCGAGCGCGAAGGCGCCCGTCGAGATGGCGGCGAGCCTCGCGCCCCGGTCGTGGGCGGCGATCAGCGCGTCGACGACGGCCTGCGGCGGGTCGTCGCGGTCCGGGAACCGGTAGCCGGGGACGAAGACGATGTCGGCCCACTCGAGCGCGTCGAGGCCGTGGGCGACGTAGTACGCGAGGCCGTCGCCGCCGGCCACGAGACCGGGTGTCGCCCCGCACATCCGCACCTCGTACGGCATGCTCGCGCGGGTCGTGAAGACCTGCGCGGGAATTCCGACATCGAGCGGCTTCGCCCCCTCGAGCACAAGGACGGCGACGCGATGCAGGCGGGAGGCTGACACAGGAAGAGGCTACGTGGGGCCACCGCCCGTCCCCCCTTCGCCCGCCTCCGCCCGATCCGGGACCGAACCCGCGCTCATGGTGCGACGACGGCCGGAGCCCCCGCACAGAAAGCCCCTTGCACGTGCTCTGACCTGCAGTTTCCCTCCGAACTGCGGAAACCTCCACGCTTCAACCCGCGTCAGCCCGCCCGGGGCCGCCTCGGGACGGCGTCCGCTCGTCGTGTTCGATGGCGTCGACCAGGACGTGCTCCGCCTTACGGTCCGACCAGCGGCGAAAGCCGCCATCAGGGATTGGGAGACCCACACCAGCGCGTTCGTCCCAGCCATCCCGATACCTCCCGCTTCGACACCCTGTGGTCGACAAGCGTAACGACCGCAGGACCGGGAAAGATGGCGAGACGGGCTATCGGAGGGATCCGCCGGCCTGCGCAAATGCGGCTCTGTCAACGGTGCCTGGTTTTCACCAGCATGGTCGCAAGAGCCACCAACAGAATCGCGCCCATGATGGCGAACCACACGATGAGGTCGGTAACGGGGTCTTCGGCGAGTTCTACGAAGTTCACTGCGGTCGCCTTCTTCCGGAACGCCTGCCCTGTGGCTCCAGCCAGTGGAACGGCATCTCCCGCAGCTCCGGGTACCCCCACTCGCCGTCGAACACCCGTCGGTGACCCAGAACGAAAGAGGGGCCACACCCGGGGCACGATCGGCCTCCTCCTTCGGCGTCCTGGCCTACTACGCGATCACCAACGCCTCCGCCCGGACCCTCGACCCCGCTCCCCCCGGCGCGCGGTGCCGGCCCTGGGCCTCGTCCGATGCCTGATGCCGGCGTTCGCCCCTGTCCTGGCTCTCGGTGGCCGTGGGCAGCGGGGTACCGGCGACGGGCATGGCCTCATACGGCGTACGACGGTGGACGGCGACGCGACAGCCCTCAGGTCGCCTGGCGCGCCCTGTCCGTCAGCGCGTCGCGAACGGCTGGTCCGTGGGGACGATTTCCCGGCCCAGCGGGAACAGCGCGACCGGAATCATCTTGAGGTTGGCGATGGCGAACGGAATGCCGATGATCGTGACAGCCAGCGCGATGGCGACGGCGATGTGCTCGAGGGCCAGCCACCAGCCCGCGAGGACCAGCCACAGGACGTTGCCGATGAAGGAGGGGGCACCCGCGCCGCGGCGCTCGACCGTGGTGTATCCGAAGGGCCACAGGGCGTAGACAGCGATACGGAACGCCGCGATGCCGAACGGGATGCCGATGATCGTGATGCACAGCAGCACGCCCGCGAGGAAGTAACCGAGGAACAGCCAGAAGCCGCTCAGGACCAGCCAAATGACGTTGAGGATTGTCTTCACTGGTGACGACCTGCCATCTGCTCGAGTCGGGCGATGCGCTCCGCCGTCGGCGGGTACGTGGAGAACATCTTCGACACCCCCTGACCAGGGCGGAACGGGTTCGCGATCACCATGTGGCTCGCGGTCTCGATGCGCGGCTGCGGGGGCGGCGGGAGTTGCTGGGTCCCCATCTCCAGTTTGCGCGGGGCACCGGCGAGGGCAAGTGGGTCGCCGGTGCCGGGCGCCGGACACGTCCGCCTCGTACTCCCTGGAACGGCTGATGGCCAGGTGGATGAGGGAGGCGGCGAGCGGGCCGAGGATCATGATCACGCCCGTCGCCCTCGGCGGGCGTGACGACCCGAGCAACCTCGCCACTGCCTGTGAACTCCCAGGAATCAGCCATGATTCGACCGTTTCAGCAGGTCAGTGGGCAGGTGTACGACGACGGCCGGAGCCCCCGCACAGCGGGCTCCGGCCGTCGTCGTTGGTGGGCCGTCGGGACTACAGGGCGAGGCCCGTCAGGACCAGGACGCGCTCGTAGGTGTAGTCCTCCATCGCGAACTTGACGCCCTCGCGGCCCACGCCGGACTGCTTGACGCCGCCGTACGGCATCTGGTCGGCGCGGTAGGAGGGAGCGTCGCCGACGACCACGCCGCCGACCTCCAGGGCGCGGTGGGCGCGGAAGGCGGTCTGAAGGTCGTGGGTGAACACGCCTGCCTGGAGGCCGTACTTGGAGTCGTTGACGGCGGCGAAGGCCTCGGCCTCGCCGTTCACCTTCTGCACGCTCAGGACCGGACCGAAGACCTCCTCGCAGGAGATCGTCACCTCGGAGGGCACATCGGTGAGGACGGTCGGGGCGTACGAGGCTCCGTCGCGCTTGCCGCCGGTGTGCAGGGTGGCGCCGGCCTCGACGGCCTCCTGCACCCAGGACTCCACGCGCTTGGCGGCGTCCTCGCTGACCAGCGGGCCGACATCGGTCTTCGGGTCGGAGGGGTCACCGGTGACCTGGGCCTCGACGGCGGCGACGATGCGCGGCAGCAGGCGGTCGTAGACCGCGGCGTCGGCGATCACGCGCTGCACGGAGATGCAGGACTGGCCGCCCTGGTAGTTGGAGAAGGTCGCGATGCGGCCCGCGGCCCAGTCCAGGTCCTCGTCGCTCGCCCAGTCGGCGAGGACGACGGCCGCGCCGTTGCCGCCGAGCTCCAGGGTGCAGTGCTTGCGCGGCACCGAGTCCATGATC
Source organism: Streptomyces sp. CB01373 (assembly GCF_002803075.1). Lineage (GTDB taxonomy): Bacteria > Actinomycetota > Actinomycetes > Streptomycetales > Streptomycetaceae > Streptomyces. Next base: position 79,984 of record NZ_NNBK01000020.1, read on the forward strand.
GCGTAGCCGACCTTCTCGGAACCGGTGAAGGAGATGACCGGCAGGCGCTCGTCCTGGACGAGGGCCGGCATCTTGTCGTTGGCGACCGGGAGGATCGACCAGGAGCCGGCCGGCAGCTCGGTCTCGGCCAGCAGCTCGCCGAGGATCAGCCCGGACAGCGGGGTGGCCGGGGCGGGCTTGAGGATGATCGGCGCGCCGGCGGCGATGGCCGGGGCGACCTTGTGGGCGCACAGGTTCAGCGGGAAGTTGAACGGCGCGATGCCGAGGACGACGCCCTTGGGGAAGCGGCGGGTGAGGGCGAGGCGGCCCTGGCCGCCGGCGTCGGTGTCCAGGCGCTGGGCGTCGCCGCCGTTGAACCGGCGGGCCTCCTCCGCGGCGAACCGGAACACGGACACGGCACGGCCGACCTCACCGCGCGCCCACTTGATCGGCTTGCCGTTCTCGGCGGAGATGAGCTGCGCGATCTCCTCGGTGCGCTCGACCAGCCGCTTGCTGACGTGGTCGAGGGCGGCGGCCCGCACGTGCGCCGGGGTGGCGGCGAACTCGTCCCGCACTGCGTACGCGGCGGCCACGGCCTCCTCGACCTGGGCGTCGGTCGGCACGCCGACCTTGCCGACCAGGCGCCCGTCCCACGGGTTGGTGACGTCGAAGGTGTCCTCGCCGGTGACCTGGCGGCCGGCGAGCCAGAAGGCGTGGGTGGAAGTCATCAAGGAGTCCCGGCCCTTCCGCGTAGGAGATGTACTTGGCTTTCGTCGTCCACGGTAGGGCTGGGGCGGCCCGGGGTCGTTTGTCCGAGTCGTAGCAGTGCGGGGCGCGGGTGCGCCGGATTGGCGTACGAGCGCCGAAGAGCGGGGTGCCTACTCCGTGGACGTGGCCTTCAGTGCCAGCCACAGCTCCATCCGCACGTCCGGGTCGTCCAGGGAGCGGCCGAGGATCTCCTCGACCCTGCGCATCCGGTACCTCAGGGTGTGCCGGTGGACGCCGAGGTCGGCGGCGGCCGCGTCCCACTGGCCGTGCCGGGACAGCCACGCCCGCAGCGAGGCCACCAGGTCGCCGCGTCCGGTCGCGTCGTGCTCGTACAGCGCGCGCAGCAGCCCGTCCGCGAACGCCCGGACCGCGTCGTCCGCCAGCAGCGGCAGCACCGATCCGGAGGCGAGCTGCTCGTGCTCGACGAGCACCCGTCCGCGCCGCCGTGCCACCGAGAGCGCCTGTTCGGCCTGCTTGTACGCGGCGGCGGCCGCGATGGGCCCGGCCGGTCCGGACAGCCCGACGACCAGTTCGTCCTCGTCCCCTCCGCCCGACTGCTCGCGCACGGCCTCCGCCCGCGCCGCCTCCAGCGCCGCCGCGTACTGGCCGCACACCGCCACGGCCGCTCCCCCGTCGGCGGCCAGCACCACCAGGCGCTCCCCGTCGGGGACCACCAGGACCGCCTCCCCCGACCGGGCGGCGGCCGCCTCGACGACCTCGGCCAGCGCGGTGAGCGGGTCGGCGCCGGGGTCGGCGGCGGCCAGTACGGCGGCCTGGGAGGGCGCCGCGGGCCGCACACGCGCGTGTGCGCCGGCGTGGGCCCGAGCGGCGGAGGCCGAGGCGGACTCGGCGACGATCACGCGGAAGGGGGCGTCCAGGAGGCCGGCGTACAGGTCACCGGCCACCGCGCGGGCGTGGTCGGGCTGACCGGCGAGCAGCATGCGCAGCACGGCGGCGCCGATCCGCTGCTCGGCGGCGTGCAGCGAGCGTGAGCGTTCCGTGGTGAGGGTCAGGAGGGCCACGGCGGAGTGGACGGCGTACCGCTCGGCGGTGCCGAGGGTGGCGGCCGTGCCGACGGCGAGCGCGGCACGCGGGCGGCGTCCGGTGCCGATGGAGTGGAGTTCGACGCGGTCCTCGGTCTCGGGTCCGCCGACCACGGCGGACGCCGGGGCCGCCCGGTCGCGCAGCCGTTCGATGTCCGCCGTGAGCCGTTCGGCGCGGCGTGCGGCCCATTCGGGTGCCGCGGCGACGACGGCTCCCGAGGCGTCGTAGAGCGCCGTCCAGCCGTCCACCTGGGCCGCGAGCGCGGCGAGCAGTCCCTCCGGTCCGGCGTTCAGGGCCTGCCTGGTCAGTTCCCGCTGGGCGGCGAAGCCGGCCGTGACCGCCCGGTACTGGTCGGCCGCGATGGCCGCCGAGACGGCCTTGCTGATGGCGAGGAACGGGGTGCGGCGGGGCACTTCGAGCAGTGGCAGCCCCTCCTCCTCGGCGGCGTCGACGAGCGCCGCGGGGATCTCCTCGTAGTTGACCCCGACGGCGAAGCCGAGCCCGACGACCCCGGCCGTGGCCAGCCGCTTCACATAGCGGCGCATGGCCTCGGGGTCCTCCGCGTCCAGCTTGAGCGCGGTGATCAGCAGTAGCTCCCCGCCCTCCATGTACGGCACGGGGTCGGCGAGCTCGCTGACGTGGGCCCAGCGGACGGGTACGTCCAGGCGGTCCCCGGCCGCGCGCACGGTCAGCTTGAGCGCGGAGTGGTGCACGAGCGAGGCGAGCGTCGGGGGCATGGGGCCTTCTGGTCGGCAGAGGTGCGGCGGCGGAGGTCCTGCGGGCGGCGGTTTTTCCGGAAGTTCTCCGGAACTTCCATGGAGGTCGGATGATCATTGTGATCTTTTGGACGTCACGTATGAACGGCCTATGCCGATTCTGCCTCACCGTACGGTGAACGCGTCACGTCCGTACGGACGCCCGCCGCCTCGCTCCGCCCCGGTCCGGTCAGCCCCGCAGGTCCACCAGCAGCGGCGGCGCGTGCTCGCCCCGTACGTCGGTCAGCGACAGCACCGCGTGTCCGGGTGGTACCTCGTGGGCCAGCTGGGAGGCGGACCAGCGCTCCCGCTCCACCTGCCGGGTCGTCACGGCGTCCGTGGTCACGGCCCGTCCGGTCACCAGCTTGCGCAGGGCGTGGATGGCGCGGGTCATCGGCTGGTGGGCGAAGACGGTGTGCTTGGCCACCTCCTTGGTCTCCACCCACTCGGTCCCCCAGGCCTGCGCGAACCGGCTGCCGTCCCAGGTGGTGACACCGGCCAGCGCCATACGGCAGCCGACGGCCGCGAGCAGCGGGCCGTGCAGCGCCTCGGGCACGTCGGCGACCGAGCGGAGCGCGAGGACGACGCCGGCGTTCTGGGAGCGCAGCCCCTGGACGCGGCGCACCGACTCGGCGGTGACGGCCCCGGTGGCGTCGTCGAGGACCAGACAGGCGAAGTGGGGGCGCCGGGTGTCCCGTACGACGGTGTGGAACTGGGCCAGGACCAGCCGGGTGATCAGCCGGGACGCCTCCTCGTGCCCGTGTTCGGGCAGGTCGACGCGGACCCGCAGCGGGTGGTGGGCCACCGCGCGCAGCGAGAAGGGCCGGCCGCCGGGCCCCGCCGCGCCGAAGAACTCGGCGAAGACCGGCCGGTCCAGGAGCGCGAGCCGGTCCGCGAGGGCCCGTCCGGCGTCGGCCGCGGAGCCGGCCTGCCGCATCCGGGCGTCGAGTTCGCGCCGCAGCACGGCGTGCTCGTCCGCCGGCAGCGCCGCCCGCAGGGACGCCAGCGCGCCCGGGTCGCCCTCCAGCAGTTCGCGCAGCACCGGCAGCGGCGGGAAGTGCCCGTGCACCGCGCGGTAGGGGCCGAGCAACTGGGCGAGCGCGGTGGCGGCGCTCTGCCCGCCGACGGTGTCGAGGTCGCCGGCCAGGGCCTCGGCGAGGAAGGCGGCGGCCTCGTCGGGGTCGTCGGACCCGGCGTACGGGTCGAGGTCGTGGACGGAGGCGGGGTCGCCGATCCGGACCACCACGTCGTACGCGGAGTCCGGGCCGAGCGGGGTCCCGGCGGCGCAGACGGCGACGACCGCGCATCCGCCGGTCAGCGCCCGGAGGGTGAGCGCCTCGGTGACCGGGGCGGTGACGTGCCGGGTCTTCCCTGAGCCGGGCGGGCCCACCAGCAGCAGCGAGGTGCCGAGTGTCCCGGTGCCGAGGGCGGCCCCGGCGCCCTCGTAGTCGTGCGGGGTCCGCTCCCCCGTCCACCGTCCGATGCGCACCTGGCCTTCCAGCAGGTCGTGGCGCGCGGTGCGGCCCGGCAGGTCGCGCTCCCCGGAGGGGTGGGTCCAGGCGGCGGCGCCCTCCCGCAGCACGGTGTCGGCGAAGGCGGCCGCGCGCGCCTCCCGCCGGGCCGCCTCCCACTCCCGCTCGATCCGGGCGCAGTCGACATCGTTCATGCGGTCGGCGGCCACCTCGGCAGCCAGCAGGTCGGCCGCCTTGTACTGCCCGGCCTCGCGCGGCCCGGGCCACTGCGAGCGCGGCAGGTCCGCCGCGGGCGGGGCGGCGGGGGCCGCGGCCGCCCGGCGGCGCGCGGCGACCTCCCCGGCGTACGCCCACCAGCCGCCGACCCGGGCGAACGGCCAGACGACCAGCAGGGTGATGAGCGCGTACAGCGCGTCGGTGAACAACGGGGAGGCGAACAGGCCGTAACCGCCCGACACGAGGACGATCAGGGAGAACAGGGGGTCGACGACCGGCACCGGATCCCAGCCGACGCCCGGGAAGGCGCCGGGGAAGACCAGGCTGAGCGCGATCAGGGCGCCGGCGGCGGCGGACAGGGCCCGCGCGGGCTGCGGGCGGCGGCCCACGAAGTGCCGTACGACGTCGGGCCAGCTGCCCAGCCGTGCGGCGGCGAAGACGAGCACGGCGAAGAACACACCGTCGTAGACCACCATCGCCTCGCGGCCCTGCGGTTCCTTGGGGGACACGGTGCCGCCCCACCACCAGTCGCCCGGGGTGAACAGCTTCAGCGGCGCCCACTGGTACGGCAGCGCGCCCTGCCGCCACAGCGACCACACGAGCAGCGCCACGACCAGCGGGATCAGCAGTCCGACGATCGTGATCGAGGGCAGCCGGTCCGGTGTCCTGGCAGGTTTGGGCGGGCGGTGGCCGAAGCGCCAGACGCCGGGCGCGGCGGCCGGGCGGGGGGTGTCGAGCCACTCGGCGACGGCGGACCGCTGCCCGTGCGCGGGTCCCCCTCGGGGATGCTGCTCCTGGGCGCCGGGGGCGGCAGCCGGGGGCATGCGCGGCCGGGGCGGCGTCGCGGGAGCCTCCTGTGGCATCGCCGGGCGTGGCACGGGGTTCGCGTGCGTACCCCGGGCGTCCTGCGTCCCGTCGTCCATCGCCCTTGCCCCCTGGCCAGCCGCTGTGTCCACCGTCAGCGAGTCAATCTAACGCCCGCGCATGGGGAGTTCACCGATTGCGCGGCGCGCCGCAGGTCACGGCGCCGGCGCCCGCGTTTTCCGGCCCGCGGCCCTCCTATGTCCACCGCGGACAACCGCGGGCGACGACAACGCCCACATGGAGCATGCCCAGCCTGTGCCCGCCGTCCTAACCTGCGAGAAAAGAAGGAAAAGCGTCCGAAAAACGCCGCCGTACGCAAGATCTCATCAGGGAGCCCCCATGACCGCACTTGAGCAGGAGCGCCGCGTCGTCACCGCCATCCCCGGCCCGAAGTCGCAGGAGCTGCAGGCCCGCCGGACCGCAGTGGTCGCGCAGGGCGTCGGCTCCACGCTGCCGGTCTTCGTCACGCGTGCCGGCGGCGGCATCATCGAGGACGTCGACGGCAACCGCCTCATCGACTTCGGCTCCGGCATCGCGGTGACCTCGGTCGGCGCCTCCGCCGAGGCCGTCGTACGCCGTGCCTCCGCGCAGCTCGCCGACTTCACCCACACGTGTTTCATGGTCACGCCGTACGAGGGCTACGTGGCCGTCGCCGAGGCGCTGGCCGAGCTCACGCCGGGTGACCACGCCAAGAAGTCCGCGCTGTTCAACTCGGGCGCCGAGGCCGTCGAGAACGCCGTCAAGATCGCCCGCGCCTACACCAAGCGCCAGGCCGTCGTCGTCTTCGACCACGGCTACCACGGCCGCACCAACCTCACCATGGCGCTGACCGCGAAGAACATGCCGTACAAGCACGGCTTCGGCCCCTTCGCGCCCGAGGTCTACCGGGTGCCGGTGGCCTACGGCTACCGCTGGCCGACCGGCCCGGAGAACGCCGGCCCCGAGGCCGCCAAGCAGGCCATCGACCAGATCACCAAGCAGGTCGGCGCGGACAACGTGGCCGCGATCATCATCGAGCCGCTGCTCGGCGAGGGCGGCTTCATCGAGCCGGCCAAGGGCTTCCTGCCCGCGATCCGCCAGTTCGCCGCCGACAACGGCATCGTCTTCGTCGCCGACGAGATCCAGGCCGGCTTCTGCCGCACCGGCCAGTGGTTCGCCTGCGAGGACGAGGGCATCGTCCCGGACCTGATCACCACCGCCAAGGGCATCGCCGGCGGTCTGCCGCTGGCCGCCGTCACCGGCCGCGCCGAGATCATGGACGCCGCTCACGCGGGCGGCCTCGGCGGCACCTACGGCGGCAACCCGGTGGCCTGCGCGGGCGCGCTCGGCGCGATCGAGACCATGAAGGAGCTCGACCTCAACGCCAGGGCGAAGCGGATCGAGGAGGTCATGAAGGCCCGCCTCACCGCGATGCAGGACAAGTTCGACATCATCGGCGACGTCCGCGGCCGCGGCGCGATGATCGCGATCGAGCTGGTCAAGGACCGTGACACCAAGGAGCCGAACCCGGAGGCGACGGCAGCGCTCACCAAGGCCTGCCACGCCGAGGGCCTGCTGGTGCTGAGCTGCGGCACCTACGGCAACGTGCTGCGCTTCCTCCCCCCGCTCGTCATCGACGAGTCCCTGCTGAACGAGGGCCTCGACATCATCGAGCAGGCGTTCGCGCGCATCTGAGCGGCGAATACGCACGCCTGACGCAGCCGGCGGCAGAGCGTGTGAAGAAGGTGTGCGAGGTGGATGGCAGGACGCCGTTCCTGCTGTCCCCCGCCCACCGGCTGCCGTAAGTTCTTCCCGGATGAGAGATACACCCGTCCACAGGGGACTGTGGGCGGCCTCAGGCCGTAGCCTCCCCAGCTTCGACCTGGTCGTGCCTCGCGCACACACCCGGAACCCACGGGTTCCGGTTCTCCTCAATGATCGGACAGTCGCCCGCCCCAAACCCCCCGGGGCGCGCGGCCTTCCGTTCCGGACGGTCGCAGACAGATGGGCCGGCCGTCTCCGTCGGGCCGGCGCACATCCCCCCTTGCGCCGGCCCTTCGGCGTACGCGGCTCCGCCGCCCTGCCGGGTTGAAGGCAGGCCGGCTGGACCTGCGATCCTGTGTGCCGTGTCGACTTCGCGGAACCAGGACCTCGAGCGTGCGCCCGCCCGGCGGGACGCACGGCGCTCCGGACCGCAGCGGCCGGGGCGGGTCCTCTTCGTTCTCGTCGTCCTCGTCGGGTTCTCGGCCGCGGTCTTCGCGCTGATCACCTGGCAGGTCGTCGCCGACGGCCCGCTCCTGCGCACGGACCGGGCGGTCGGTCGTGTTCTGCTCCATCCGGACCGGGTTTCCGCACTGCTCGCCGATCTCGGCAACGCGCAGGTCGCCGTGCCGGTTCTCGTGGCCGTGGGCGGGTACACCGCCTGGCGGGGCCGCGCCGCCGGCGCGGGGCGCTGGTGGCTCGTGCCCCTCGCGGCAGCCGTGCCGATGGCCCTTCTCCCGGCGCTCGTCGTGCCGTTGAAGGCCTGGACGGCCCGCCCCGGCACCGCGGTCATGCCGCCGGGTACCGGCTACTTCCCGTCGGGGCACGCGGCCACCGCCGCCGTCGCCTACGGTGCCGCGGCGCTCGTGCTTCTGACCTGGCTGCGCACGGCCGCCGCCCGCCGGACCGTTGTCGCGCTGTTCGCCGCGCTCGTGTCCGGCGCCTCCTTCGGGCTCGTGCGGCGGGGCTACCACTGGCCACTGGATGTCGTGGCGAGTTGGTGCCTGGCGGTCGTGCTGCTCTCCGCGCTGTGGCTGCTGATCAGCGGCCTTCCTCCTCGAGGGCCACGGCCGCGGCCGCCTCGTGCATCGCCAGCTCCAGCAGCGCCGGATCGGTGAGGGTGCCCGAGCCGTCCGGTGTGACCAGCCAGCGCAGCCTGCCGGTGACGCGTCCCGGGTACGGGACGACGATCCAGGTGCCGAGCCCGGCGCCGCGGATACCGGTGCCGAGCCAGCGGGCCGCGGTGCCGGGCGGCACGAAGAAGCCCAGTCGCTCGTCCCCGAAGTCGGCCAGCACCGGCCCCGGCCGGTCGAGGAAGCGGGTCAGGACGTCCAGTGTCGGGTAGCCGAGCGCCCCGGGCAGGATCAGGACGTCCCAGGCCTTGCCCGCGGGCAGCAGGGCGACCCCCCGCGGGTTGCGTTCCCACTCCCAGCGGCAGGCCTCCGGGTCCGGCGCGACCGACGCCAGCCAGGCGACCTCCGTTTTCCCCCCAGTCATGAGAAGACCTCCCTCTCTTTCTCGTGGACGCGGGTCGCGTCACGAGGGAGAGAGGGAGGTCGCCCATCAGGCATTACGCGGGTTACCGTCCCTCGATGGAGTGAACCGGCTCACGGGTCAGCGGCCGCGGCCGAAGTAGGCGTCGAAGGTGTTCTGGAACTGCCAGTTCCCGAACCGGTCCCAGTTGACCGACCACGTCATCAGTCCGCGCAGGGCCGGCCAGGTGCCGTGGGTGGTGTACGAGCCGCAGTTCGTCTTCCTGGTCAGGCAGTCCAGGGCCTTGGTGACCTCGGACGGGGCGACGTAGCCGTTGCCCGCGTTGACGGACGCCGGCATGCCGATGGCGACCTGGTCGGGTCGCAGCGGCGGGAAGACGTTCGACGCGTCACCGGCCACCGGGAAGCCGGTCAGCAGCATGTCGGTCATGGCGATGTGGAAGTCCGCGCCGCCCATGGAGTGGTACTGGCCGTCCAGACCCATGATCGGCCCCGAGTTGTAGTCCTGGACGTGGAGCAGGGTCAGGGCGTCGCGCAGGGCGTGGATCACCGGGAGGTAGGCGCCGCACCTCGGGTCCTGGCCGCCCCACTTGCCCGTGCCGTAGTACTGGTGGCCCATCTGCACGAAGAAGGTCTCCGGGGCCATGGTCAGGACGAACTTGGCGCCGTACTTCGCCTTCAGGGTCTTCAGGGCCGAGATCAGGTTGACGACCACGGGGGTGGTCGGGTTCCTGAAGTCCGTGTCGTTCGCGTTGAGGGACAGGGAGTGGCCCTCGAAGTCGATGTCGAGACCGTCGAGGCCGTAGGTGTCGATGATCTTCGAGACGGACGAGACGAACGTGTCCCTGGCCGCCGTCGTGGACAGCTGCACCTGGCCGTTCTGGCCGCCGATGGAGATCAGGATCTTCTTGCCTGCCGCCTGCTTGGCCTTGATGGCCGCCTTGAACTCGGCGTCGCTCTCGACGTTCGGGCACTCGGTGACCGGGCAGCGGTTGAAGCGGATGTCGCCCGAGGTGACCGACGTCGGCTCGCCGAAGGCCAGGTCGATGACGTCCCAGCTGTTGGGCACGTCGGCCATGCGGGTGTAGCCGGAGCCGTTGGCGAAGCTCGCGTGCAGATAGCCGACCAGGGCGTGCGCCGGGAGGCCGTCCGTGCCGCCGCCCGGGCCGCCCGCGTCCGCGTCCGTCTTCGCCGTCACCGTCGCCGACTTCGCGGACTCGCCCGCGGAGTTCACCGCCGCGACCTGGAAGCCGTACGAGGTCGAGGGCGTCAGGCCGGTGATCGTGGCGGACGTGCCGGTGACCGTCTGGGCCTTCGTGCCGTCGCGGTAGACCGCGTAGCCGGTGGCGTCGGAGACGGGGGACCAGGACAGGGCCACGCTGGTCGAGGTGACGGTGCCCGTCTTCAGGCCGGACGGCGCGGCGGGCGGCTGCTGGCCGGTGCTCCCGCCCGGTCCGGTGAGCGAGAGGTCGTCGGCGTAGTAGGCGCCCGTGCCGTACCAGCCGTGCGTGTAGACCGTGACCTTGGTGGTCTGCGCGCCGGTGCGGAAGGCGGTGGTGAGCTGCTGCCAGTCGGGGGCGGACTGGGTCCAGGTGGAGACGTCGGTGGTGCCGGTGCCGCTCGCGCCCAGGTAGACGTAGGAGCCGCGGACGTAACCGGTCAGCGTGTACTGGGAGTTCGGCTGGACCGACACCGTCTGTGCGCACTGGGCGTTGTCGCTGCCGGCCGGGGTCGCCTGGAGCGCCGAACTACCGCTGCGGACAGGTGACTTCACCGTGGTCCCGGAGGATCCTGAGCAGGTCCAGCCGTCGAGGCCCGCCTCGAAGCCGCCGTTGCGCAGGACGTCCGCGTCGGCCGCTCGCGCGGTCGTCGTGAGCGCGGTGACGCCGGGCAGGGCGAGGAGGCCGGCCGTCAGCCCGGCGAGCACTCGGCGCTTGGCCGGTCCGGCTGGACCGGCCAGTCTCAGTATGTCGCGATCCACAACTGCCTCCGGACATGGGGGGATTGGGGACGGTGGAGCGCGCCCAATTTGGTCCAGACCAATTCGGTTGTCAAGACCTGTGGCGTCGGCGGGCATGAGAAGACCTCCCTCTCCCGTGGACGCGTGGCGCGTCGTGAGGGAAAGGGAGGTCTCCTCTCAGGCCTCGGGCTCGGGGTTCGAGCCTCGGATCTCAGGCCTCAGGCCTCGGGTCTCGGGTCTCGGGTCTCGGGTCTCAGCTGTCGAAGCCCAGCCCGAGGCGGTCCATCGTCCGCAGCCACAGGTTGCGCCGGCCCCCGTGCTCGTCGGCGCGGGCCAGGGACCACTTGGTGAGCGCGATGCCGGTCCAGGCGAACGGCTCGGGCGGGAACGGCAGAGGCTTCTTGCGGACCATCTCCAGCTCGGTGCGCTCGGTCCGCTCACCCGCCAGCAGGTCGAGCATCACCTCGGCGCCGAAGCGGGTCGCGCCCACGCCGAGGCCCGTGTAGCCGGCCGCGTAGGCGACCTTCCCCTGGTGGGCGGTGCCGAAGAACGCCGAGAAACGCGAGCAGGTGTCGATCGCCCCGCCCCAGGCGTGGGTGAAGCGGACGCCCTCGAGCTGCGGGAAGCAGGTGAAGAAGTGGCCGGCCAGCTTGGCGTAGGTCTCGGGACGGTCGTCGTACTCCGCGCGCACCCGGCCGCCGTACGGGTAGATCGCGTCGTAGCCGCCCCACAGGATGCGGTTGTCGGCCGACAGCCGGAAATAGTGGAACTGGTTCGCCTCGTCCCCGAGTCCCTGGCGGTTCTTCCAGCCGATCGACGCCATCCGCTCGGCGCTGAGCGGCTCGGTCATCAGGGCGTAGTCGTAGACCGGGACGGTGTACGAGCGCACCCGCTTGACCAGGCTGGGGAAGACGTTGGTGCCGAGCGCGACCCGGCGGGCCCTGATCCGGCCGTAGGGCGTGCGCACGGACATCCCGGCGCCGTACGGCCTCAGGGTCAGGGCGGGGGTGCGCTCGTAGACGCGCACGCCGAGGCGCACGCACGCCTGCTTCAGGCCCCAGGCGAGCTTGGCCGGGTGGAGCATGGCGACGCCCCGGCGGTCCCACAGGCCGGCCTCGAAAGTCGGCGAGGCGACCTGCTCGCGCACCGCGTCACGGTCGAGGAACTCCTGGCCCTCGGCCAGGCCCTGCTGCCGCATCTCCTCGTACCAGTCCTTCAGTTCGCTGGCCTGGTACGGCTCGGTGGCGACGTCGAGTTCGCCGGTGCGCTCGAACTCGCAGTCGATGGAGTGGCGGGCGACCGTCTCCTCGATGGCGTCGAGGTTGCGGGCGCCCAGCTCCTCCAGCTTGTGGATCTCCTCCGGCCAGCGGGCCAGTCCGTTGGCCAGTCCGTGGGTGAGGGAGGCGGCGCAGAAGCCGCCGTTGCGGCCGGAGGCGGCCCAGCCCACCTCGCGGCCCTCCACCAGCACCACGTCCGTGTCGGGGTCGCGCTCCTTGGCGATCAGCGCGGTCCACAGTCCGCTGTAACCACCCCCGACCACCAGCAGGTCGCAGGTCTCGGCACCGGTCAGCGCCGGCTCCGGGCGGGGCCTGCCGGGGTCGTCCAGCCAGTACGGGACCGGCTGGGCCTCGGAGAGGGATGTGGTCCAGTCGTTTTCACGGCTCATGGCGCTACGGGCCATGATTTCAACTCCCTACAGAGTCAATTTCGCTGGTGCGGTGGGGCGGGTGTCAGGCCTTCTGCCTGGCCCGGCGGTTGCCGATGGCCATGGAGACCAGGACGAGCAGCACGGCGATGACGAACATGGCCGTACCGATGACGTTGATCTGGACGGGTGTGCCGCGCTGTGCCGAGCCCCAGACGAACATCGGGAAGGTCACGGTCGAGCCCGCGTTGAAGTTCGTGATGATGAAGTCGTCGAACGACAAGGCGAAGGCGAGCATCGCGCCCGCGGCGATACCGGGGGCCGCGATCGGCAGGGTGACCCGGAGGAAGGTCTGCACCGGTCCGGCGTACAGGTCCTGCGCGGCCTGCTCCAGCCTCGGGTCCATCGACATCACGCGCGCCTTGACGGCGACGACGACGAAGCTGAGGCAGAACATGATGTGCGAGATCAGGATGGTCCAGAAGCCGAGCTGCGCGCCCATGTTGAGGAACAGGGTGAGCAGCGAGGCCGCCATGACCACCTCGGGCATCGCCATCGGCAGGAAGATCAGCGAGCTCACGGTGCCCCGCGCGCGGAAGCGGTAGCGGACCAGCGCGAAGGCGATCATCGTGCCGAGGGCGGTGGCGCCGATCGTGGCCCAGACGGCGATCTGGAGGCTGATCGACAGTGATCCGCACATGTCGGCGACACCGCACGGGTCCTTCCAGGCGTCCATGGAAAACGCCTGCCACTGGTAGTTGAAGCGGCCCTTCGGCTTGTTGAAGGAGAAAACCGTGACGATGACGTTCGGCAGGAGCAGGTATCCGAGCGTCAGCAGTCCGGCGAGGACGACGAGGTGGCGCTTGAGCCAGTTGACGAAGGCCATTTAAACCAGATCCTCCGTGCCGGACTTGCGGATGTAGATGGTGATCATGGCGAGGATCGCGGCCATGAGGATGAAGGACAGGGCCGCCGCCGTCGGATAGTCCAGGATCCTCAGGAACTGCGTCTGGATGACGTTGCCGACCATGCGGGTGTCGGTGGAGCCGAGCAGGTCCGCGTTGACGTAGTCGCCGGCCGCCGGGATGAAGGTCAGCAGCGTGCCGGAGACCACGCCCGGCATCGACAGCGGGAAGGTGACCTTGCGGAAGGTGGTGAACGGCCGGGCGTACAGGTCGCCCGCCGCCTCGTGCAGCCGCCCGTCGATGCGCTCCAGCGAGGTGTACAGCGGAAGGATCATGAACGGCAGGAAGTTGTACGTCAGACCGCACACCACCGCCATCGGGGTGGCGAGCACCCGGTCGCCGGCGGTCCAGCCGAGCCAGTTGGTGACGTCCAGGACGTGCAGCGCGTTGAGGGCGCCCACGACCGGGCCGCCGTCGGCGAGGATCGTCTTCCAGGCCAGGGTCCGGATCAGGAAGCTGGTGAAGAACGGCGCGATCACCAGGATCATGATCAGGTTGCGCCAGCGGCCCGCGCGGAAGGCGATGAGATACGCCAGCGGGTAGCCGAGCAACAGGCACAGGATCGTCGCGGAGGCCGCGTACAGGACCGAGCGGACGAACTGCGGCCAGTACTGGGACAGCGCGTCCCAGTAGGTCGCGAAGTGCCAGGTGACCTCGTAGCCGTGCTCCAGGGAGCCGGTCTGCACGGACGTGGACGCCTGGTAGATCATCGGCAGCGCGAAGAAGACGACCAGCCACAGCATGCCGGGCAGCAGCAGCCAGTACGGCGTGAGGCGGCCCCGCCTGCGCGGCGGTCTCGTCTGCTGGGCGGCGGGCGGCGAGGGCGCCTCGGTGACGGCGGCCATCAGGCTGCGTCCTCCTCGACACTCTCGACGCCCGCGTCGATGTCCTGCGTGGCGTCCAGACCGAAGGTGTGGGCCGGGTTCCAGTGCAGGACGACCTCGGCGCCGGGCACCAGGCGGGCGTCGCGGTCGATGTTCTGGGCGTAGACCTCGAAGCCGGGGCAGACGGGGCTGTCGATCACGTACTGCGTGGAGACGCCGATGAAGCTCGACTCGGAGATCCGGCCGGTGATGCGGTTGCGGCCGTCGGGTATCTCGCCCGCGTCGTCGGCGTGGGTCAGCGATATCTTCTCCGGGCGGACGCCCACGAGCACCTTTCCGCCGGTCGCCGCCGGGGCGGAACATCGTGCCTGGGGCAGCGAGAGCTTGCCGCCGCCCGCCTTCAGGACGACCTCCTCGCCGCTGCGGGAGTCGACCTCGGCCTCTATCAAGTTGGAGGTGCCGAGGAAGTTCGCGACGAACGTGGTCTGCGGGTTCTCGTAGAGGTCGGTGGGCGAACCGAGCTGCTCCACCCGTCCGCCGTTCATCACGGCGACCGTGTCGGCCATGGTCATGGCCTCCTCCTGGTCGTGCGTGACGTGGATGAAGGTGATGCCGACCTCGGTCTGGATGCGCTTGAGCTCCAGCTGCATCTGCCGGCGCAGCTTCAGGTCCAGGGCGCCGAGCGGCTCGTCCAGCAGCAGCACCTTGGGGTGGTTGATCAGCGCGCGGGCGACCGCGACGCGCTGCTGCTGGCCGCCGGAGAGCTGGTGCGGCTTCTTGCGGGCCTGCTCGCCCAGCTGCACGAGGTCGAGCATCTCCTCGACCTGCTTCTTCACCGACTTGATGCCGCGCCGGCGCAGACCGAAGGCGACGTTCTCGAAGATGTCGAGGTGCGGGAAGAGGGCGTAGGACTGGAAGACCGTGTTCACCGGGCGTTTGTACGGCGGCAGGTGCGTCACGTCCTGGTCGCCGAGGTGCACGGTGCCCTGCGTGGGCTCCTCCAGACCCGCGATCATGCGCAGGGTGGTGGTCTTGCCGCAGCCGGAGGCACCGAGCAGGGCGAAGAAGGATCCCTGCGGCACGGTCAGGTCCAGCGGGTGCACGGCGGTGAAGGCGCCGTAGCGCTTGCCGATCTGGGAGAGGCGGACGTCGCCGCTGTTGTCTTTCGTCGTCATTCTCGTCACGCCCCTGTGAGCTTCGCGAACTTCGCTTCGTAGGCCGCCTCTTCCTTGTCGCTCAGGGCGCGGAAGGAGTGGGCCTTGGCCACCATGTCCTTGGTGGGGATGATCAGCGGGTTCTCCGCCGCCGCCTTGTCGATCTTGGCAAGTTCCTCCTTCGCCCCGTCGACGGGGCTCATGAAGGCGACGTAGGCGGAGAGTTGCGCGGCCTGCCTCGGCTGGAAGTAGAAGTCGATCAGCCGCTCGGCGTTGGCCTTGTGCCGGGCCTTGTTCGGGATCAGCAGGTTGTCGGTGGACGTGAGCCAGCCGGCGTCCGGGATGACGTAGTCGACGTCGGCGCTGTCCTCCTGGAGCTGGACGATGTCCCCGCCCCAGGCGACGCAGGCGGCGATGTCGCCCTTGGTCAGGTCGGAGGTGTAGTCGTTGCCGGTGAAGCGCCGGATCTGCCCCTTGTCGACGGCCTTCTGGAGGCGGGCGATCGCCGCGTCGAAGTCGTCGTCGGTGAACTTGGCCGGGTCCTTGCCCATGTCGAGCAGGGTCATGCCCATGGTGTCCCGCATCTCGGACAGGAACGAGACCCGGCCCTTGAGCTTGGGGTTGTCCAGCAGGTCGGAGACCGACTTGACCTCGATGCCGTCGAGCGCCTTCTTGTTGTAGGCGACGACGGTCGACACACCCTGCCACGCGTAGGAGTAGGCGCGCCCCGGGTCCCAGTCCGGACTGCGGTACTGCTCGGACAGGTTGGCGAAGGCGTGCGGCAGGTTCGCCGAGTCCAGCTTCTGCACCCAGCCCAGGCGGATCAGCCGTGCGGCCAGCCAGTCGGTGACGACGATGAGGTCGCGGCCGGTGTCCTGGCCGGCGGCGAGCTGCGGCTTGACCTTCCCGAAGAACTCGTTGTTGTCGTTGACGTCCTCGGTGTACTTGACCTTGATGCCGGTCTGCCGGGTGAACTCGTCGAGCGTGGGGTGCTGCTTGCCGCTCTTGTCCACGTCGATGTACACGGGCCAGTTGGAGAAGTTCACGACCTTCTCCTTGGCCGAGTGGTCCTCGGCGGAGGTGCCGCCCTGTGCCTGGCCGGCCGGGGGGATCCCGCAGGCGCTCAGCGCCCCGAGTCCCCCGACCGTGAGCGCGCCGCCCGCTGAGGCGCGCAGCAGCGAACGGCGGCTGAAAGCGGCCCTGCCGTCGCGGAAGCTGCGCCGCACGGCGGCCAGCTGGGCCGGGGTGAGGCGGTCGGGCTCGTACTGCTCCATGCGCGTGGTGCCCTTTCGGGAAGGTGGCCTGGTTCGAGGCCTGGTCGTTGCTATCGGTCCCCGAAGATCGTGCGGTGCCAGTCCTTGCGGGCCACCGCCGTGTTGTCGAACATGACGTGCTTGATCTGCGTGTATTCCTCGAACGAGTACGAGGACATGTCCTTGCCGAAGCCGGACTGCTTATAACCGCCGTGCGGCATCTCGCTGATGATCGGAATGTGGTCGTTGACCCATACGCACCCCGCCTTGATCTCCCGCGTCGCGCGGTTGGCCCGGTAGACGTCCCGGCTCCACGCCGAGGCCGCCAGACCGTACGGAGTGTCGTTGGCCAGACGGATCCCCTCATCATCACTGTCGAACGGCAGTACGACCAGTACCGGACCGAAGATCTCCGACTGGACGATCTCGCTGTCCTGCGCCGCGTCCGCGACGAGAGTGGGGCGATAGTACGCCCCGGCCTCGAGGGCGCCCTGGGGAGCCTCACCGCCGGTGACCACGCGCGCGTAGGCACGCGCCCGGTCGACGAAACCGGCGACGCGGTCGCGCTGGACGTGCGAGATCAGCGGGCCGAGGTCGGTGCCGGCGGCGAACGGGTCGCCCAGCCGGACGGTCTCCATCAGGGCGGCCGTCCGCGCGACGAACTCCTCGTACAGGGGACGCTGCACGTACGCGCGCGTGGCGGCCGTGCAGTCCTGCCCGGTGTTGATGAGCGCGCCCGCGACCGCTCCGTTGACGGCGGCCTCCAGGTCGGCGTCGTCGAAGACCACGAAGGGCGCCTTGCCGCCGAGTTCCAGGTGCAGGCGCTTGACGGTCGCCGTGGCGATCTCGGCGACCCGCTTGCCGACGGCGGTGGAGCCGGTGAAGGACGTCATGGCCACGTCCGGGTGGCCGATCAGGTGCTCGCCCGCCACCCTGCCGGTGCCGGTGACGATGTTGATCACGCCGTCCGGGATTCCCGCGTCGGTGGCGGCCTGGGCGAACATCAGCGAGGTCAGCGGGGTCAGCTCGGCGGGCTTGAGCACGATGGTGTTGCCCGCGGCGACGGCCGGGAGGATCTTCCAGGCGGCCATCTGGAGCGGGTAGTTCCAGGGCGCGATGGAGCCGACGACACCGATGGGCTCACGGCGGACGTAGGACGTGTGGTCGCCGGAGAACTCGCCGGCCGCCTGACCCTGGAGGTGCCGGGCGGCGCCCGCGAAGAAGGCGGCGTTGTCGATCGTGCCCGGCACGTCGAACTCGCGGGTCAGCTTCAGCGGCTTGCCGCACTGGAGGGACTCGGCGCGGGCGAAGTCCTCCGCCCGGTCGGCGAGCACGGCCGCGAAGCGGTGCAGCGCGTCCGAGCGGTCGCCGGGCGTGGCGCCCGCCCAGCCCGAGAACGCCTCGCGCGCGGCGGCCACCGCGGCGTCGACGTCCTCGGGACCGGCCAGCTCGTAGGTGAAGACCTCGTCGCCGGTGGCAGGGTCGACGACCGCGTGGCTGCTGCCCGAGGTGCCCTTGGTCAGCCGGCCGGAGATGTACTGCGCGCCGTCCGCGAAGCGGTCCTGCGCCGGGAATCGGTCCGGGGTTGTGCCCGGGTTGTACATGTCGCTCTCCTCCGCCGTCGCTCCTCGGTCGCCGAGGGCGGGTGGCGTAGCTCCAGCTCGATTTGAGTGCCGATCCTGGCAGAGGCCAGGGGCCGCAACAAGGGATTCCGTTGTTGCCTTTTGGTTACGCGACGGAATCTGTCGACCAGGTGTCGAGTCGGCACGGAAAAGGCAGGACGGTGTGTCAGTGGTGCGTGCCACACTCGCGTGCATGGGGAACATCGACTCCTGGCAGGCTCTGACCAGGGAAGTCAGCGCGGGAAGGCGCGTGCGCTACCTGCACTTCTGGGGACATCGGCCGCACCCGGGCGGCCGGGTCGGACCGAGCTGTCTGAGTCAGTGGTGGCCGTCGCCGTTCACCGTGGACGCGGTGCCGTACGCGACCGCGGAGCACTGGATGATGGCCGGCAAGGCGCGGCTGTTCGGGGACGCGGAGGCGGAGCGGCGGGTGCTGGCCGCGCGGCATCCGGCCGAGGCCAAGAAGGAGGGGCGGCTCGTGCGCGGCTTCGACGAGCGTCTATGGGAGCGCGAGCGGTTCCGTATCGTGGTGGAGGGCAGCGTCCACAAGTTCGCCGCCCACCCCGCGCTGCGCGAGTTCCTGCTGGCCACGGGCGAGCGTGTCTTGGTGGAGGCCAGTCCGGTGGACCGGATATGGGGGATCGGACTGGCCGCCGGCGACGAGGCGGCGGCCGATCCGGAGCGCTGGCGCGGACCGAACCTGCTGGGCTTCGCCCTGATGGAGGCACGCGAGCGGCTGCGGGCCGGTACGCGGGCGAGCTGACCGGCCCGCACGGAGTGCGGGCCGGGCTCGTGGCGACGTACGCGCCGGTCTGGTGGCGCGTGGGCCAGTTTGGCGGCGGCGTACGGACCAGTCCGGCAGCACGCGGGCCAGTCCGGCGGCCGCGTGCGGCCGGTCGGCAGCGGCGGGCGGGCCGGGGTGACATCGGCCTGCACCTAGGGCGTGTTTCGAAAGTGGCGTCGTTCGCCCGGAGGGCGGGCCCCGCGGCGTCTGGTGCGTGCGATCGCAAGGCGGAGGGTCGCCCTCGTACTGGATGTACGTGGGCGATCCCGACAACGCAGCGAGCGTGCGTGCCAGGCGTCGCGGGGCAGACGGCACTTTCGAAACACGCCCAGTGCGGGCCGACGCCGGTCAGCGGTCGGTCAGAACGGTCACGGTCGGCTGGGGGACGCGGGCGCCCTCGTCGTAGGAGCTGTCCGAGACCTCGACGTTGTTGACATAGACGACGCCGAGGATCACCAGGGCGATCGTGGCGAGGCCGAGGACGATGCCGATGATTCCCGTGATCAGGCCGGCCTGGGCCTGGCCGCGGTTGTTGGCCTCGCCGCGATCGGCCTTCCGGCGGCCCTTGACGCCGAAGACCACGGCGAGGACACCGAGCACCACGCTGAAGATGCCGTAGACGCAGAACATCACGCAGGACAGGATGCCGAGCACCATGGCGGCGGTGCCCATCCCGTTCTGCGCGGGCATCGGCATGCCGGGCCAGCCCTGGCCCGCTGCCGGATAGGCGGGGTAGCCGTACCCGCCCGGGACCGGGCCGGTGGGCACGCCCGGACCGGTGGGCGCGACGGGCGGCGGCGGTACGGAGCCCGCGGTGGGGGCGCCGAAGCCGGGCGGCGGGAAGCCGGCCCCCGGCGCCGAGATCATCGTCTCCTGGTCGTGCACGGAGGGCGGGGGGAAGCCGGACGGCTGCTCCGGCCCGAAAGGCTGGGCCGGGGCCGACGGGTTCTTCTCCAGAGAGGGTCCGTTACCGGGCGGCGCCCATGGATCCTCGGCTCCCGCGCCACCGCCGGCCTGCGTTCCGTCCGTCATGTCCTCGTCTCCCCCTCGATCGATCGCCCCGCCATGCTAAGGCCTGGCCGGCGCGGGCGGACCGCCGGGCACCGGGCGGCTCCGCCCTCCGCTCCGGGAGGCGGCCCGGGGGCGGCGGCGAGGCATGCGCCTACGATGACGGTGCTCACCGATCAGCCGATCACCCGCGCCGCGCCCCAGGGCCCGCGGCGCCCTTCCCGGGAGGGAACCCTTGACCGACCAGTACGCACCCCGTGACCCGCACACGCTGCTCGACCCGCAGGCGCCGCGTGACCGGCAGGCCTTCATCGCCGGACTGCCCAAGGCCGAACTGCACGTGCACCACGTCGGCTCCGCCTCCCCCCGGATCGTCTCCGAGCTGGCCGCCCGCCACCCCGACTCCAAGGTGCCCACCGACCCCGAGGCCCTGACCGACTACTTCACCTTCACGGACTTCGCCCACTTCATCGAGGTGTACCTGTCCGTCGTGGACCTGATCCGCACCCCGGAGGACGTCCGGCTGCTGACCTACGAGGTGGCCCGCGACCTGGCCCGGCAGCAGGTCCGCTACGCGGAGCTCACCATCACGCCGTTCTCCTCCACCCGGCGGGGCATCGACGAGCGCGCCTTCATGGACGCGATCGAGGACGCCCGCAAGGCGGCGGAGTCAGAGTTCGGGACCGTGCTGCGCTGGTGCTTCGACATCCCCGGCGAGGCCGGACTGGAGTCGGCCGAGGAGACCGCCCGCCTCGCCACCGACGACCGGCTGCGCCCGGAGGGCCTGGTCTCGTTCGGGCTCGGCGGGCCCGAGATCGGAGTACCGCGGCCCCAGTTCAAGCCCTACTTCGACCGGGCGATCGCCGCCGGGCTGCGCTCCGTTCCGCACGCCGGCGAGACCACCGGGCCCCAGACGGTGTGGGACGCGCTGACCGAGCTGCGTGCCGAGCGCATCGGCCACGGCACCAGCTCCGCCCAGGACCCGAAGCTGCTCGCCCACCTCGCCGAGCACCGCATCCCGCTGGAGGTCTGCCCGACCTCCAACATCGCCACCCGGGCGGTGCGCACCATCGAGGAGCACCCCATCAAGGAGTTCGCCCGCGCCGGGGTCCTCGTCACGGTCAACTCCGACGACCCGCCGATGTTCGGCACGGACCTCAACAACGAGTACGCCGTGGCCGGCCGGCTGCTCGACCTCGACGAGCGGGGTCTGGCCGAGCTGGCCAAGAACGCGGTGCACGCCTCCTTCATGGACGCGACCGGCAAGGCACGCGTCGTGGAGGAGATCGACGCCTACACCGCACGGTGGCTCGCGCCCTGAGCGGGACCCGGCGGGACACAATGGGGCACATGCAGACCGTGACCGCCGTGGCACACCGCGGCGACCCCTACCGCTTCCGCGAGAACACCGTCGGCTCGCTGCGCTCCGCGTTCGACCAGGGCGCGGACGCGGTCGAGATCGACGTACGGCTGACCGGGGACGGTGTTCCGGTGCTGCTCCACGACGAGTCGCTGAAGCGGCTGTGGGACCATGACCGGCCGCTGCACGCGCTGTCCGCGGCGGAGGTGCGCGACGTGACGGACGGTCTGGTGCCCACGCTGGAGGACGCGCTCACCGCGACGGGCGACGGCCGGGTGATGATCGACCTGCCGGGCCCGGCCCGCCCGCGGGCGGTGCGGCGGATCGTCGACGTGGTCGAGGCGTGCGGGGCCCGGGACCGCGTGTACTACTGCGCGGGCGCCGAGGCCATGCTCGCGGTGCGCGCCGCCGACCCGGCCGCCGAGATCGCGCTGACCTGGACGACCCTCGCGCCGCCGCGGGCCGGGCTGCTGGACGCGGTGCGGCCCCGGTGGCTGAACTACCGCTTCACGCTGGTGGACCGGGACCTCGCCACCCGCGTCCACCGAGACGGCTACCTGCTGTCCGTCTGGACCCCCGACACCCGCCGCTCCCTGCGCCGTCTGCTCGACCTGGGCGTCGACTCGATCACGACCAATCGCGTCGATCTGCTGCACACCCTGCGCACCGGGCAAACGGCGGCACCGTAGGGGCCGGCCCCCACAACACCCCGAGACGGCCCGGAACTTGCTCCGGGTCACCTCGGGGGCGGTTGCCCTCCCCGGCGACGATCCACAGACCGCCGCATGCCTGAAGGATGTTCGGCACCAGCCCACCGAACACCCTCCGGGAGCACCGATGCACTCACGCGCAACGGCCCTGACGGCCGCCTCCGTCGCCCTCGCCCTGGTCACCGCACCGATCGCCGCCGCACCGGCCCTGGCCGCACCCGCCCCCGCCGAACCCGCACCGGCTGCCTGCCACGTCCTCTCCGGCCGGGACTCCCCCGCCGCCGGCCGCGCCCCGGCCGGCCCGGACGCCGAAGCGCTGCGTGCCGCCATCGCCGCGCTGCCCGACGCGGACGCCACGGCCGCCCTGGTCCGCGTCGGCGGCACCGGCGGCACCTGGCGCGGCAGTGCGGGCGTGCACGATCTGCGCGGCGGCCGGCCGGCCGACCCGGACGCCCGGTTCCGGGCCGGTTCGACGACGAAGGTGGTGACGGCGGCAGTCGTACTGCGGCTCGCCGCACAGGGCAGGGTCGACCTGGACGCGCCGGTCCAGCGGTATCTTCCGGGCCTGCTCACCAGGGACTTCCAGCCCATCGCCGTACGGCAGCTGCTCAACCACACCAGTGGCATCCAGGCCGGTGACGGCTTCGGGGACGACTTCGAGGAGCAGTACGCGCACCGCTTCGACACACTGACGCCACGCCAGGTGGTGGCGTCGGCGGCGGCCAAGGGGCCGGAGTTCGGGCCTGGCTGCCGGCAGGACTACCTGAACATCAACTACACGATCCTCGGCCTGCTCATCGAGAAGGTGACGGGTCACTCGTACGCCTCCGAGGCCACGCGGCTCGTCCTGCGCCCCGCGGGTATGCGGGACACCTACTTCCCCGGCACCGACCCGCGGATCCGCGGCCCGCACAATCACGGCTACCAGGCGGTGCGCGGGGCCGACGGCACGACACGCTTCGTCGACGTCACCGACTGGAACCAGGCGGACCGCTGGGCGGCCGGTGACATGATCTCCACGACCGCCGACCTGGAACGGCTCCTGCACTCGCTGTTCCGCGGCCGTATCGTGCCGGGGCCGCAGCTGCGGGAGATGTTCACGGTCCCGGCGGGCATCGAGGGCGCCACCTACAGCGCGGGCCTCCAGCGCTTCGAGTACGACGGCCGGGTGTACTGGATCAAGAGCGGCGCACGGTACGGCTACAGCGCCGTGCTCGGCGCGACCCGCGATCTGAGCCGCACCCTCGTCTACTCGGTCAACTCCACCGACGCCAAGGGCGAGTCCATGAACCCGGTGGCCGAACGCATCGCGCTGGCGGCACTCAGGTAGCGGATCGTCCGCCCAGCAGCCGGTGGGCCGCCGCGTGCGAGGCCAGCGCGGCCCCGCCCGCGAGGGCCAGGCCGAGGGCCAGGTCCCGGGGGCGCGTGGGGCGCAGGACACCGGCGCGGCGCAGGCGGGCGCGGGCCCAGAGGGTGAAGGGGACGACCACGACGGGCGAGGTCGCGGAGCCCGGGGTGTGACCGCGCACCGCCGCGGCCTGGGCCAGGTGGACCAGGCCGTGCAGCCCGAAGGCGTTCAGCGTCGTCTGGTACACGGCGGAACGCCCGCCGGTCGCCCGGCCCGCGGCGGACGCGGCGGCGACGAGCGTGCCCACCAGCCCCACGGCCACCGCGAATTCCCGTGTGTCCACGGATTCGAGCCGTCGCCACACCGCCTCCGGCACCTGGGGGAACCGCTCCCGCAACACCGGTACATGGCGTCGCAACGACCGCCGCACGGTGGCCAACTCCTCCGCGTCGTGCAGGGCCCAGGCCGCCAGCAGCCCGAACGTGACGGTGGAGCCCACCTGTTGGTCGCTCGGCGTGTGTGTCACGCAGGTGAGTCTGCTATAGACCCACGATGGCGTTCCAGCGCTTGGCGAAGTCCACGCGTTCCTCGGAGGACATGTCGCGGGCGATGGCGAGGCGCTTGCGCATGGTCGCGTCGGGGAAGATCAGCGGGTTCTCGGCGAGTTCGGCGGTGTCCTTGTCCTTGGAGTCGGCGAGCACGCCCTGGGCGGCCGGAACGGGGCAGACGTAGTTGACCCAGGTGGCGAGTTCCGCGGCCACCTCGGGGTCGTAGTAGTAGTCGATCAGGCGTTCCGCGTTGGCCATGTGGCCGGCCCGGTTGGGGATCATCCAGGAGTCCGACCACAGTTCGGCGCCCTCCTCGGGCACGACGAAGCGGATGTCGGGGTTGTCGGCCTGGAGCTGGATCACGTCGCCCGAGTAGGCCTGGCAGGCCAGGACGTCCCCGCTGACCAGGTCCTTGGTGTAGTCGTTGCCGGTGAAGCGGCGGATCTGGCCCTTGTGGACCTGCCGCTCCACCTGGTCGCAGACCTTGTCGAAGTCGCGGGTCCTCCACTTGGTGATGTCCACGCCGTTGGCCTGCATCAGCAGGGCGAACGCCTCGTCCAGGCCGGACAGCAGGGTGACGCGGCCCTTGAGGTCGCTCGCCCACAGGTCGGAGACCTGGCGGATCTCGCGGCCGAGCTTGCGGCGGTTGTAGGCGATGCCGGTGATGCCCGACTGGTACGGCATCGTGAACTTGCGTCCCGGGTCGAAGGCGGGGTCGCGCAGCAGCGGGTCGAGGTACTTGGCCACCTGCGGCTGACGGGCACGGTCCATCTCCTGCACCCAGCCCAGCCGGACGAACCGCGCGCACAGCCAGTCGCTGATCACGACGAGATCGCGGCCCGGGTCCTGATGGTTCATCAGCGACGGGCTGATCTTGCCGAAGAACTCGTCGTTGTCGTTGATCTCCTCGACGTAGTCGACGGCGATGCCCGTGCGCTTCTCGAAGGCCTCCAGCGTGGGCCGCCTGTTCGGGTGCTTGTCGTCGGTGTCGATGTAGAGCGGCCAGTTCGCCCAGATCAGCCGGTGATCGGTGGCGGAGGCGTCCGGGATGGCGCGGTCACCGGGCTGGACGTAGGCGGCGGGTACCCCGCAGCCGGCGAGCGCACCGAGCGCGGCCGTGCCGCCCAGGGCGCGCAGCAGGGACCGGCGGGAGAGCGGGGGCGTCTTCGGAGTCTTGGGCACCGACCAAGGATGCCGTCCGTGTCCGTGGCCGGACAATCGACGCAGCGTCGAGCACGCCGGGAGGGATCCGACACCTTGTCGATCAACGCCCGGCCGCACCCCGGGCTTCCTGCCCCGGACACACCGCGGCCCCGGACGGTCCGTCCTCCGTCCGGGGCCGCGAGCGGGCGAACCGCCCGGTCAGCGTGTCACGCGTCGAGCGACGTCATGACGTGCTTGATGCGCGTGTAGTCCTCGAAGCCGTACGCCGACAGGTCCTTGCCGTAGCCGGACTTCTTGAAGCCGCCGTGCGGCATCTCGGCGACCAGCGGGATGTGGGTGTTGATCCACACGCAGCCGAAGTCGAGCCTCTTGGACATCCGCATGGCGCGGGAGTGGTCCTTGGTCCACACCGAGGAGGCCAGCGCGTACTCGACGCCGTTGGCCCACTCCACGGCCTGGTCCTCGTCCGAGAAGGACTGCACGGTGATGACCGGGCCGAAGACCTCCCTCTGGATGATCTCGTCGTCCTGCTTCAGGCCCGAGACGACGGTCGGGGCGTAGAAGTAGCCCTTGTCGCCGACCTGGTGGCCGCCGGCCTCGACCTTGGCGTGGGCGGGCAGCCGCTCGATGAAGCCGGCCACCTGCTTGAGCTGGTTGGGGTTGTTGAGCGGGCCGAACAGGACGTCCTCGTCGTCCGGCTGCCCGGTCTTCGTCTCGGCCGCGGCCTTGGCGAGCGCGGAGACGAACGCGTCGTGGATGGACTCGTGCACGAGGACGCGGGTGGCGGCCGTGCAGTCCTGGCCGGCGTTGAAGAAGCCGGCGACCGAGATGTCCTCGACGGCCTTGTCGATGTCGGTGTCCTCGAAGACCAC
This sequence comes from Streptomyces sp. CB01373, assembly GCF_002803075.1. Classification (GTDB taxonomy): domain Bacteria; phylum Actinomycetota; class Actinomycetes; order Streptomycetales; family Streptomycetaceae; genus Streptomyces. Next base: position 105,532 of record NZ_NNBK01000020.1, read on the forward strand.
GACGGGGGCCTTGCCGCCCAGCTCCAGGTGGACCCGCTTGAGGTCCTTGGAGGCCGACTCGGCGACCGACATGCCGGCGCGCACGGAGCCGGTGATGGAGGCCATCGCCGGGGTCGGGTGCTCCACCATCAGACGGCCGGTGTCGCGGTCGCCGCAGATGACGTTGAAGACGCCCTTGGGCAGGACCGAGCCGATGATGTCGGCGATCAGGACCGTGGAGGCGGGGGTGGTGTCCGACGGCTTCAGCACCACCGTGTTGCCCGCGGCGAGCGCCGGGGCGAACTTCCACACGGCCATCATCATCGGGTAGTTCCACGGCGCGACCTGCGCGCAGACGCCGATCGGCTCGCGGCGGATGATCGAGGTCATCCCGTCCATGTACTCGCCGGCCGAGCGGCCCTCGAGCATCCGCGCCGCACCCGCGAAGAAGCGGATCTGGTCGACCATCGGCGGGATCTCCTCGGAGCGGGTCAGCCCGATGGGCTTGCCCGTGTTCTCCACCTCGGCCGCGATCAGTTCCTCGGCGCGCTCCTCGAAGGCGTCCGCGATCTTCAGCAGAGCCTTCTGGCGCTCGGCCGGGGTGGTGTCGCGCCAGCCCGGGAAGGCCGCGGCGGCGGCGGCCATGGCGGCGTCGACGTCCGCCTGCCCGGAGAGCGGCGCGGTCGCGTACGCGTCGCCGGTCGCGGGGTTGACCACCTCGGTGGTCCGTCCGTCGGCGGCGTCGCGGAACTCGCCGTCGATGTAGTTACGGAGCTTGCGCAGCCGTCCCAGCTCGGTGCTCACTGCCCGGCCCTCCTGGTCCTGTTCAAGATGTCCCATCGCTGAGGCACCCACCCTAGTCCGCGGTGCCACGTTTTCAACACCCCTGTCAGCGCGAGTTCTGCGAAATCCGCACGTCTCGGTGTCGCAAACAACGAATTTCATCGCCCCGGCCTTGCGGAACTGTCGATACGTCGTGCAGAGTATGGTCGTGCCCAGTCGAAGCGCAGAGCAGAGGGACTCCCGCGAGTCCAGGAACGGCAGCAGCCCGAACCTGGACACCGTCTCCCTCGCCATCATCGAGCAGTTGCAGGAGGACGGCCGCCGTCCGTACGCCGCCATCGGCAAGGCCGTCGGCCTGTCCGAGGCCGCCGTGCGCCAGCGCGTCCAGAAGCTGCTCGACCAGGGCGTGATGCAGATCGTCGCCGTGACCGACCCGCTCACCGTGGGCTTCCGCCGGCAGGCGATGGTCGGGATCAACGTCGAAGGCGACACGGAGTCCGTGGCCGACGCTCTGACCGGCATGTCGGAAGTCGAGTACGTGGTGATGACCGCGGGCTCGTTCGACATCCTCGCCGAGATCGTCTGCGAGGACGACGACCAGCTGCTGGACGTCATCAACAAACGCATCCGGGCGCTGCCCGGCGTGCGCTCCACCGAGAGCTTCGTCTACCTCAAGCTCAAGAAGCAGACCTACATGTGGGGAACCCGATAACCGTGAGCAAGGACCTCAGCCGTACCGCGTACGATCACCTGTGGATGCACTTCACCCGCATGTCCTCGTACGAGAACGCCCCCGTGCCGACGATCGTGCGCGGCGAGGGCACCTACATCTACGACGACAAGGGCAGGCGCTACCTCGACGGTCTCGCGGGTCTGTTCGTGGTCCAGGCCGGTCACGGCCGCACGGAGCTGGCCGAGACCGCGTCCAAGCAGGCGCAGGAGCTGGCGTTCTTCCCCGTCTGGTCCTACGCCCACCCCAAGGCCGTCGAGCTGGCCGAGCGTCTGGCGCACCACGCCCCGGGCGACCTGAACAAGGTCTTCTTCACCACCGGCGGCGGCGAGGCGGTCGAGACCGCCTGGAAGCTCGCCAAGCAGTACTTCAAGCTGACCGGCAAGCCCACCAAGTACAAGGTCATATCCCGCGCGGTCGCCTACCACGGCACCCCGCAGGGCGCCCTGTCCATCACCGGCCTGCCGGCCCTGAAGGCGCCGTTCGAGCCGCTGGTTCCGGGCGCGCACAAGGTGCCGAACACCAACATCTACCGCGCCCCGATCTTCGGCGACGACCCGGAGGCCTTCGGCCGCTGGGCCGCCGACCAGATCGAACAGCAGATCCTCTTCGAGGGCCCGGACACGGTCGCCGCGGTCTTCCTGGAGCCGGTGCAGAACGCCGGCGGCTGCTTCCCGCCGCCGCCCGGATACTTCCAGCGCGTGCGCGAGATCTGCGACCAGTACGACGTGCTGCTCGTCTCCGACGAGGTCATCTGCGCCTTCGGCCGCCTGGGCACCACGTTCGCCTGTGACAAGTTCGGCTACGTCCCGGACATGATCACCTGCGCCAAGGGCATGACCTCGGGCTACTCCCCGATCGGCGCGTGCATCATCTCCGACCGCCTGGCCGAGCCGTTCTACAAGGGCGACAACACCTTCCTGCACGGCTACACCTTCGGCGGCCACCCGGTCTCCGCCGCGGTGGGCCTGGCCAACCTCGACCTGTTCGAGCGCGAGGGCCTCAACCAGCACGTGCTGGACAACGAGGGCGCCTTCCTCTCGACCCTGCAGAAGCTGCACGACCTGCCGATCGTCGGCGACGTCCGCGGCAACGGCTTCTTCTACGGCATCGAGCTGGTGAAGGACAAGCACACCAAGGAGTCCTTCAACGAGGAGGAGACCGAGCGGGTCCTGTACGGCTTCCTCTCCAAGGCGCTGTTCGACAACGGTCTGTACTGCCGTGCCGACGACCGCGGCGACCCGGTCATCCAGCTCGCCCCGCCGCTGATCTCCAACCAGGAGACCTTCGACGAGATCGAGCAGATCCTGCGCGCGACCCTGACGGAGGCGTGGACCAAGCTGTGACCGCGGCGGCCCGACCGCCGCGCGAAAGGCGCACACCTGCGATCAGCTGATCATCACCGGCCCCGGTGCCGACCGTTCGAGTGAGAAACGGCGGCCCGGGGCCGTGTGCTGTCCGGGCTCCTGACAGGGGCTGCCTAGCGTGCTGTTGACGCGTCACTCTGCGTCGGACCGGCTCCGTGACCCGAGGTCTTCAAACTCGTTCGCCCGTACGGGGGACACGGCACGGCATTCCCGATGAGAACCGAGGTGTACGCCCATGGACGTCCCACCCGAGAACGAGGTGCTCTGGGCGCGGGCCCTGCACTACACCCACGACGACGGCTCGCCCGCTCTCGGCGGCGTCTCCCTCGGTGTGGCGCAGGGCGAGATCCTCGCCGTGAGCGGGCCGAGCGGCAGCGGCAAGACCACCCTGCTGCGGTGCCTGTCCGGCATGACGCGGGTGCGGCGCGGCGAGGTCTGGTTCAACAGCGTCCCCCTGCACAGCCTCGGCCCGCTGGCCCGTGAACGGCTGCGCAGGGACCGGTTCGGCTGGGTCGACCCCGCGCCCGTGCTCGTACCGGAGCTGAACGTCTGGGAGAACACGGCCCTGCCCCTGATGCTTCGGGGCACCAGCCGGCGGCGGGCCAAGGCGGCCGCCCTGGAGTGGCTGGAGCGCCTCGACGTCGGCGACCTCGCGCGGATGCGCCCGCACCGGCTGCGCCAGGCCGAACGCCAGCGCGTCTGCATCGCCCGCGCGCTCGCCCCCTTCCCCACGGTGCTGTTCGCCGACGAGCCGACGGCCCCGCTGCACCGCGCCGACCGCGCCCATGTGCTGCGCACGCTCACCACCGCGGCGCGCTCGCACGGCATCACGGTCGTCCTCGCCACGCACGACCCCGCGACCGCGGCCCTCGCCGACCGGACGGTGCCGGTGCTCGACGGGCGGTGTGTGAGGACCGTGCATCTGCCCCCGGTCGGCGACACGGCGGAAGGCCGGGCCGCGTGCTCGCTCTCCGTCTGATCCGCGTCGCCCGCCCGGGCGTCCATCTGCGCCGCCTGACGGTCGCCGCGGCGTCGGCGGGCACGGGCTTCCTGCTGCTGTCCAGCCTCGGCTACGCGCTCGGCCACCCGGAGCACGCGGCCGCGGCCGCACTGCGGCTGTCCTGGTGCGTGCTGCCCCTGGCCGCGACGCTGTACCTCGCGGTCGCGGTGGCCCGTACCGACCCGGGGACCCGTCCCCGTCCCGGCCTCTCGGCGCTCGGCCTCGGCCAGGGCCGGCTGATGGCCGTCTCGGCGGCCACCACCGCCCTGGCCTGCGGGCTCGGCTCGCTGCTCGCGCTGCTGGTCTTCATGTCCCTGCGCGGCGTCGGCGCGGCGCAGGCGTTCCTCGCGGCCGGGGAGCCGCTGCCGGTGCCGGCGGTGCTGACCCTGCTGGCCGTCGTCCCCGTCCTCGCCTCCGTGGCGGTCGCGCTGGTGCTGTACCCCCGCGAGGCGCGGCCCTCGGCGCCCCGGCCTCCGGGCCGGTTCGGCCGCTTCGGCGCGTACCGCCGCACCGGCACGCCGGAGACGTTCGGTGCGTACGGCCGCTTCGGCGCCCGGCTCGGCGACGGCACCGCCACGCGCCGGGGCGACTCGGCGACGGCCTGCGCGACCCGGCCCCGGGACACGGCCGTCAGCACGGTGCGAACCGGGGACGGCCCTACCGGGGAAGACCTGACCGGGGCGGACCTGACGGGTACTGACCTGCCCCTGAGTGGCCTGACCGGCCCCGACCCGACCGGGACCGATCTGACGGGGACCGACCGGACCCGGATCGACCCGACCGGAACCTACCCCGCCCGGACCGACCCGAGCAGGCACGGCCTGACCGGCGCGGACGTGACCGGGACCTACCTGGCCGAGACCGACCGGACCGAGACCGACCCGACCAGGGCCGGCCTGACCGAAGCCGACCTGGCCGGGGCGGAGCCGGCCGGGGCGTCCGGCGCCCATGGGGGCGAAGGTGTGCGTGACGGCTCCGATCCCCACCGGCCACCGGCACCGCGGCAGGTGCCCTCCGGGCTCCCCTGGGGCATCGCCGTGCTCGCCGCCGGGCTGGCCGTGGAGGCGTACGCCGGACAGTCCGCCGACTCCGCGGCCGCCCCGGGACCGACCCTGCCCGGCGGGCTTGCGGCCGACTCCGCCACGGTGCTCGTCGGCTGGCTGATGACCGCCCTCGGCCTCGCCCTGGCCGGCCCCGGCCTCACCCACCTGTGCGGCCGTGTGCTCCAGGCCGCGCGCCCGGGAGCCCTGCGGCTCCTGGCCGGACGCGTCCTGATGGCGGAGGCGGGCCGCGTCGGCCGCCCGCTGGGCGTGGTCTGCGCGGTGGCGTCGGGGACGTACGCCATGATCGCGGCCTACGACGGCTCCGCCCGGCCGCTCGGCCCGCTGACGGCACTGGGCACGGTGCTCGTCACCGGCTGCGCCCTGACCACCCTCCTGATCGCCGCCGTCGAGGCGAGGCAGTCCCGTGCCGACACCACCGCGGCGCTGCGGCGGCTCGGCGCGCCGGTCACGATGCTGCGCTCGGCCGCCCTCCTGCGCTGCGGCGCCCTGCTGGCCCTGTTCGTACCGCTGACCCTGGTGGTCGCCGACCTCGCCGCACTGCCGCTGCTCCCCTGAGCCACCGGCCCACCGGCTCGCCGCCGGGCCCGGAGAAGACGTACAAAAAAGTCCCGGGGCCCCGATGAGTTCCGCGCCGGCCCCGGGTCTACCCCTGCGAACGGCAAAGAACCGCGATGGGAGAGACCCGCCATGTACCAGCAGATGATCTTCGTGAACCTGGCGACGAACGACGTGGCCGCGTCCGGGAAGTTCTTCACCGACCTCGGCTACACCATCAACCCCCAGTTCTCCACCGACGACTGCGCCTGCGTCGTCATCAGCGACACCATTGTCGCGATGCTGCTCAGCAAGCAGCACTACGCCAACTTCACCAAGAAGGAGATCGCGGACTCGACCAGGTCCAGCGAGGTGCTGATCTGTCTGAGTGCGGAGAGCCGCGAGAAGGTCGACCAGCTGGTGGACAAGGCGGTCGCGGCCGGTGGCACCGTGAGCGGCGAGACACAGGACCACGGCTTCATGTACGGCCGCGCCTTCGACGACCTCGACGGCCACACCTGGGAGGTCATGTGGATGGACCCGGCAGCGGTGCAGGGCTGAGCCCGCGGGGGCGGAGGCTCACCACGATCGGGGCGGGTGCGTCGGCACCCGCCCCGACGTCTGCCAACACGTTGAAACATTTGCCTAGTTAATAATGCGGTAAAGTCAACGCCGGTGGGAGGCTTTCGGATTGACACTCCCGCTGGAGCACTTATAAATCTGAGCCTCCTGGGGTTTCTGTGGGTTCGGCCTCGTCGCCGCCCCAACGCCCCCCAAACCCCCCGCAATTGGGCATCCCGTGAAGGGCAAAGTGGCTATCTTGTCCATATCCCGCCGTACCGCACGTACCGTGCGCATCCTCGGTGTCGCCTCCGCGTCCGCCGCTCTCGCTCTCGGCGCTGCGGGTAACGCACTCGCCTGTGACATCAAGGACTTCTCCGCCGAAGCCAAGTGTGACGGCGAGAACGGTGTCATCGTCGTCAAGAGCACCGACACCTCCAAAACCCCGGCCACGGTCACCGTGTTCCTCGAGGACAAGGGTGCCGACGCCAAGAAGATCGGTGAGAAGCCGATCCAGGGTGCGACCACGATCACCTTCGCCGAGGACTGGCAGCCGAACGCGGTCTACCGGGTCCACGTCGAGACCGCGAAGAACAGCCGGTTCAAGGTCAACGCGGACATCAAGGGCAACCTGACCGCTCCGGCGACCGCGTGCAAGTCCGAGAAGCCGAGCGAGGAGCCGACCGAGGAGCCGACCGATTCCACCACGCCGTCTCCGACGGAGACGGAGACGGAGAAGCCGGCCCCGTCGGAGTCCGCCCCGGAGTCGGAGGAGTCCCCGTCGCAGGAGGCGTCCTCGGCGCCGTCCGCCTCGGAGAGCACCACCGCCCCCGCGGGCGCCGAGGCCAACGCCCCGTCGCCCGCGGTCGGTGACTCCAACCTCGCCGAGACCGGTGCCGACTCCAACACCGGCATGATCGCCGGCATCGCGGCCGCCCTGGTCGTCGTCGGCGGTGGCGCCGTGTTCTTCGGCATGCGCCGCCGTGGAGCGAACAGCAACCGCTGACGCCCCGCGCACACCATCCGTGGCCCGCCCCCGAGTTCGGGGGCGGGCCACGGTCGTTCAGAAGGCCGCCCGCTCCAGCCAGAACTCCAGCGCCTCGCGCTCGCCGAGCACCTCCAAGCCGGGGCTGTCCAGGGGAAGCCGGCGACAGAACGCGAGCAGCACGGAGGTGAGCGGCCCGCGCAGGGCGACGGTCGCCTTCTCATGACCGCGGCGCCAGACGACGCCGTCCTCGGCGAGCTCGACGACCCACTCGGCGTTCAGCCCGGGATCGGCGTCGGTGGCGTGCAGATGGATGCTGCGGCCCGGCCCGCGCAGCTCCTGGATGCCCGGGCGCGCGTTGCTCCGCTGGATGAACTGCACGATCTGCAGCCACTCGTCGACGGCGTCGGCGGCCACGTCCGCGGCGACCTCGTAGGGCCGGCCCGCGGTGAGCGCCGCGTCGGCACGGTGGATCGTGATCTCGTGGGTCATCCGGCGGGCCCAGAAGCCGGCGTCGAGGATTCCGGCCCAGGTCCACACCTTCGTGTCCGGTCCGGCATCACGGAGGGCCTCGACGAGGATGCGGCCGGTCTCCGCCAGCCAGGCGTCCAGGGCGGCCGGGTCGCCCTGCGCCTCGGGGCCCCCGGCCAGTGGGATCTCCGTGGGCGGAATGTTCTCCTGTGCGCGGGTCCTGACCAGCGCCTCGGTCCAGCGCAGGGCGCCGCCCACGTGCCGGACCAGCTTCTCCAGTGTCCAGTCCGGACAGGTCGGCACAGTGCTGGACAAGTCGGTCCCGGAGGTGACCAGGGACCTCAACTCGTCGACTTGGTAGGCGATTTGGTCGCAGTAACGGTTGTAGGCAAGTAGCGTCATGCTCCGCACACTAGGTGCCGCGCGATCATTCCATCACCAGGATTTCGGCCGTGTCGAACTCCACCGCCACCCCGTCCCCGACCTCCGGTGCCGTACGCAGGGCGCAGGCGGCCTCCAGACGCGGGGCGTTGGCGGGCTGGAGGTGGACGGTGACGTGGGTGCCCTTGAAGGTGCGCGCGGTCACCGTGCAGGGCAGGCCCTCGTCGGCGGGGACCAGGCGGACTCCGGCGGGCCGGACGAGGAGGGTGCGGGAGCCCTGGGCCGAGCCGCCGGGCACCGGCACCTTGCCCCACGGGGTGACCGCGGCCTCTCCGTCCACGCTCGCCTCCACCACGTTCTCGAAGCCGAGGAAACGTGCCACGAACGCATCGGCCGGCCGCTGCCACACCTCAAGTGGCGTCCCCGACTGGGCGATCCTGCCGTCCCGCATCACCACGACCCGGTCGGCGAGGGCGAAGGCCTCGCCCTGGTCGTGCGTGACGGCGAGCACGGTCGTGCCCAACCGCCCGAACAGGTCACGCAGTTCCACGACGAGACGCTCCCGCAGCGAGCGGTCGAGCTGGCCGAGCGGCTCGTCCAGCATCAGCAGCCGCGGCCGGGGGGCGAGCGCCCGGGCCAGGGCCACTCGCTGCTGCTCCCCGCCGGAGAGCGCGGCCACGGCACGCCGCCCGGCCCCGGGCAGCCCGACCAGCTCCAGCAACTCCCCGACCCGGGCGTCCCGTTCTCCCTTGGCCGAGCCGCGCATACGCAGTCCGAAGCCGACGTTGCCGGCCACGTCCCGCTGCGGGAACAGCTGGTGGTCCTGGAACATCAGCCCCACCTCGCGCCGGTGCACCGGCACCCCCGACTGGTCCCGCCCGTCCAGCAGCACCCGTCCGGAGTCCAGCGGCTGAAGCCCGGCCACCGCGCGCAGCAGCGTCGACTTACCGCTGCCGCTGGGTCCGAGCACGCACACGATCTCGTGCTCGGCGACCGACAGGTCGACCGCGTCCAGCACGGCCCGTCCGCCGAAGCGCACGGTCGCGGCATCGAGGCTCAGCAGCATCTAGAACTCCCCGCTCCGGTCGGTGCGCAGCCGCTCGAGCACCAGCAGCGCCACCGCGCACACCACCATCAGAATCGTCGACAGGGCCATCGCCTGGCCGTAGTTGAGGTCGCCCGGGCGGCCGATCAGCCGTGCCACGGCGACCGGCAGCGTCGGACTTTCGGGCCGCGCGATGAACACGGTCGCCCCGAACTCCCCCAGGGACACCGCGAAGGCGAACCCGGCGGCGATCAGCAGCGCCCGCCGTACGAGGGGCAGGTCGACCTCCCGCCACACCCGCCACGGCGAGGCCCCGAGCACGGCCGCAGCCTCCCGCAGCCGTACGTCCACCGCGCGCAGCACGGGCAGCATGGTCCGTACGACGAAGGGCACGCCGACCAGGGCCTGCGCGAGCGGGACCAGGATCCAGGACTGCCTGAGGTCCAGCGGCGGCCGGTCCAGGGCGATCAGGAAGCCGAAGCCGACGGTCACCGCCGAGACCCCGAGCGGCAGCATCAGCAGCGCGTCGAAGCCGCGCACGAGCCGGCCGGCGTCCCGGCGGGTGAGAGCGGCGGCGGCGAGCGCGCCGATCACCACGGCGATGGCGGTCGCCGCGGCGGCGTAGCTCAGGGAGGTGCCGACGGCGTGGATCGGCGCGACCAGGAAGGTGCCGCCGTCCGCGTTCGTCAGCGCCCGGTAGTAGCCGAAGCCGGGCGCGGCGAGCGACCGCTGCACCAGTACCGCGAGCGGCAGCACGAGGAGGACGGCGACGGTGGCGAGGACGCCGGCCAGCAGCGTCCACTGTCCGGCGCCGCGCGGCCGGCGGGCGGTCAGCGAGGCGTCCACCAGCTTCAGCGCGGTCTCCCGGCGCCGTACGGTCCAGGCGTGCACGGCGAGGATCGCGCCCACCGCCGCGAACTGGAGGATCGTCAGGACCGCCGCGGTCGCCAGGTCGAAGATCTCGGAGGTCTGCCGGTAGATCTCCACTTCGAGGGTGGAGAAGGCGGGGCCGCCGAGGATCTGCACCACGCCGAAGGAGGTGAACGTGAACAGGAAGACCATCAGCGCCGCGGCGCCCACCGCTGGGGCCAGCGCGGGCAGGGTGACCTTGCGCCAGGCGGTCAGCGGCGAGGCGCCGAGCATCCGGGCCGCCTCCTCCTGGCGCGGGTCGAGCCCCGCCCACAGTCCGCCCACGGTCCGTACGACGACGGCGTAGTTGAAGAAGACGTGGGCGAGCAGGATCGCCCACACCGTGGTGTCCAGCCGGACGCCCCACAGTTCGTCGAGCAGGCCGCCCCGCCCGATCAGCGCGAGGAACGCGGTGCCGACCACGACGGTGGGCAGCACGAACGGCACGGTGACGACGGCCCGCAGGACCTGTCGGCCGGGGAAGTCGAGGCGGGCGAAGACATAGGCGCCGGGCAGGGCGACGAGCAGGGTGAGCGCGGTGGAGGCGAGCGCCTGCCAGGTGGTGAACCACAGCACGTGCCGGATGTCGGACTGTCCGAGCACATCGGTGATCCGCCGCAGCTGCCAGGCCCCGTCCGTCTCCAGGCCGCGCCGGACGATCGCGGCCACGGGGTAGGCGAAGAACACCGCGAAGAACGCGACGGGCACGGCCATGAGGCCGAGCCGCGCCGCGTTCCCCGTGCGGCGGCCGCGTCCGCGGCCTACCTGAGGACGAGCGAGGTCCACGACTTGACCCACTGGTCACGGTTGGCGGCGATCCTGTCGGGGGCCAGGGTCTCGGGGTTCTTGGCCTGGGGGCCGTACTCGGCGAACTCCGCGGGCACCTGGGCGCCTTCGCGCACCGGGTAGACGAACATGTTCAGCGGCATGTCGTCCTGGAACTTCTTGGTGATCAGGAAGTCCAGGAAGGCCTTGCCCCCTTCGGTGTTCCTGGCGTTGCTGAGCAGTCCCGCGTACTCGACCTGGCGGAAGCAGGTGCCCTGCGCGACGCCGGTCGGCGCGGTCTTCGGCCGCGGGTCGGCGTAGATGACCTCGGCGGGCGGCGAGGAGGCGTAGGAGACGACGAGGGGCCGGTCGCCCTTGGCCTTCCTGCCGCCGGCGGAACCGGAGAACTCCTGGTTGTAGGCCTGCTCCCAGCCGTCGACGACCTTGACGCCGTTGGCCTTGAGCTTCTTCCAGTAGTCCTGCCAGCCCTGGTCGCCGTACTTGGCGGCGGTGCCGAGCAGGAAGCCGAGGCCGGGCGAGGAGGTGGCGGCGTTCTCGGTGACGAGGAGGTTCCTGTACTCCGGCTTGATCAGGTCGTCGAACGAGGCGGGCGGGGTCAGCTTGTGGTCGGCGAAGTACTTCTTGTCGTAGTTGACGCAGATGTCGCCGGTGTCGATGGGCGTGACCCGGTGCTTGGCCTCGTCGACCCGGTACTGCGGCAGGACCAGGTCGGCGCCCTTCGGCTCGTACGGCTGGAACAGCCCGTTGTCCAGGGCGCGGGACAGCAGGGTGTTGTCGACGCCGAAGAAGACGTCGCCCTGCGGGTTGTCCTTGGTGAGGATGGCCTTGTTGACGGCCTGGCCGGCGTCGCCGTCCTCCAGGACCTTCACCTTGTAGCCGGAGCTCTTCTCGAAGTCGGCGATGACGCTCTTGGAGGCGGCCCACGAGTTGTGGCTGACGAGGGTCACCGTTTTGGCGCCCGCGGAGCCCTTGTCGCTGGGTGACGAGCCGCACGCCGACAGCGTGACCAGGCCGAGCCCGACCGCGGCCACGGCGAACGTCTTGATGTGCACTGGATGTCCTCCTGGGGGTTGGCCAGGAAGAGACGCGGCCCTGCCCGGGGTCCGCGAGGGACACCCGGGCAGGGCACAACAGCTTGAGTGATGACCGAACTTCCTACCCAGAATGACCTGGGCGAGGTTCAGAGGGTCTGCGGCCGGTGCCGCACTCTCAGCGCTGTGGCGCTCCCCTGTCGGAATATGAAGATGTGTAGGTTCTCAGCCTACCGTCCGGCTACCTTTCGGTCGCAGCCAGCTGACCGCAGGCGCCGTCGATCTCCTGGCCCCGGGTGTCCCGGACGGTCACCGGCACACCGTGGGCGGCGATCGCCTCGACGAACGCCTTCTCGTCCTCGGGCCGGGACGCGGTCCACTTCGAGCCGGGCGTCGGGTTCAACGGGATGAGGTTGACGTGCACGGGCTTGCCCTTGAGCAGCCGGCCGAGCCGGTCGCCGCGCCACGCCTGGTCGTTGATGTCCCGGATCAGCGCGTACTCGATGGACAGCCGCCGCCCGGACCTGGCGGTGTACTCGAATCCGGCGTCGAGCACCTCCCGCACCTTCCACCGCGTGTTGACCGGGACGAGCGTGTCGCGCAGCTCGTCGTCCGGCGCGTGCAGGGAGATGGCGAGCCGGCACTTGAAGCCCTCGTCGGAGAACCGGTGGATCGCCGGGACCAGGCCCACCGTCGAGACGGTGATCCCGCGCTGGGACAGGCCGAGCCCGTCCGGCTCGGGGTCGGTCAGGGCGCGGATGGCACCGACGACGCGGTTGTAGTTGGCGAGCGGCTCGCCCATGCCCATGAAGACGATGTTCGACAGGCGCGCGGGACCACCGGGGACTTCGCCGTCCCGCAGGGCGCGCATCCCGTCGACGATCTGGTGCACGATCTCGGCGGTGGACAGGTTCCGGTCGAGCCCGGCCTGTCCCGTGGCGCAGAACGGGCAGTTCATGCCGCAGCCCGCCTGCGAGCTGATGCACATGGTCACCCGGTCCGGGTAGCGCATGAGCACCGACTCCACGAGCGTGCCGTCGAACAGGCGCCACAGCGTCTTGCGGGTGGTCCCCTGGTCGGTCGACAGATGCCGTACGACCGTCATCAGCTCCGGAAGCAGCGCCTCCTGGAGCTTGGCGCGGGACCCGGCGGGGATGTCGGTCCACTGCTCCGGGTCGTGCGCGTACCGCGCGAAGTAGTGCTGCGAGAGCTGCTTCGCACGAAACGGCTTCTCGCCGATCGCGGCGACAGCCTCCTTGCGCTCGGCAGGCGACAGGTCGGCAAGATGCCGCGGCGGCTTCTTGGCACCGCGCGGGGCGACGAAAGTGAGTTCTCCGGGCTTAGGCATGGCGCTACCAGTGTCGCAGATCAAATCCTGTGACCTGGGGCTGCCGGTCGCTACGACTGTCGTTAGTAGTCGTCACCGGTCGCCCCTGAGCAGCCTCGGACGGCCCAGAGACGGCCCAGCGAAGATCACTCGTCGGCTGCCCGCCACTCATCGAGCTGGACCTTGACCTGGTGGTTGTGGGCGGCGTGCCAGATGACCTCCCCACTGACGAAGGCCCCGAGGGCTGCGAGGTCCATCCCGAGCGGCATGGCCGTGATCTCCGCCAGCGCTGTGGCGTACGGCACGCCGTCTATACGTATGAAGACCCCGAAGCGCTGGCGACCGATGACCTCCCCAGTGATCCGGGCCTCGACGGGCAGAGCCGCGACGGTTGCCTCCCAGCTCTCCCGCACCAAGTCCGCGGCCGGCACTTCAGGGCCCGTGGGCCAGGCGTACTCATCCATCGGCAGATCATGACGCCCTGGGACCGGTGCTTAGAAGATGCGGGCGGACCCCTCGTACCTCAGGCCGACAGGCTTGCGCCACCGCCGCGGCGGGCTAGTGGGAGCCGCCGCCGTTCGCCCTCGTTGCCGTCAGCGTTGCTGTCGGCCCGGCCCGCGGGTGGGGGGTGCGCCTACGATTCCCACGGAAGATCGGCTCTTGGCAGGCACGGTGATGCTGGTCCAATGGGAGGGCGACAAGATGGGCGTTTTCGTCTCCATCAGGGGCTGGCTGGAGTGCGACGAGCAGCAGCTCGCCGCCGTCCGTCAAGTGATCGCGGGGCATTCTGACGGGCACTACAGCGGCGGCTGGGGCTTTCCCGCCCGCCACTTCAACTGGACCTACTACGTGTTCTACGGCGGCGATGTTCGTGAGTCGGCTGTGGACTGGTTCATGGAGCAACTGCGGTCCATAGCCGCGATCCCTGCTTCCGACGAGGACGGGGACCGGGTTCGCGGACTCTTTGTAGCCAGCAGCGAGGTGGCTCAACAGGTCGAGTGGCAGGTGAGGGGTGGATCTGTGACTACCCGGCCGACGGACCATGGACTTGGCTACCTGGCCGAATAGCACAGGGCTGCGCGCTGCGGGCGTCACCACCGCGACCAATGAGCCACGTGCCCGTTGGCACGACACCCGCTTTAGGAGTTCGATCCGAGCCTGCTCCGCCTGCTGTCATCGACTGGAGCGACGGCCGGACAGAGGCGCTGGGGTACGCCCCCGTCCGGCGTCGTTGATGTCAGCCGTGGATGTCAGGTCGCCCCTCGATGCGAACTATGGGCGGGAGGGTCGCTGAGGTCCTGCAGCATGGTCAAGCGGTCATTGGAGGACGGTCCAGTCGGTTGAGGGTCGGCGCGGTTGCTGTACCGCGCTGCTGTACGCCCCCACACTCAGGACGGCTACGAGCCCCAGAACATTGGCGAGTGCGGTCAGCGCATCAGCCACAGCGCGCCAATCGATCACGACGACCACGACAGTGATCACCCATAGCTTGAGGTTCGGGATTGACACGCCCCATGGGGCACGAGTCACACTCATACGGAGCCTCCTACGGCTTGTGCCCACCTTTCCGCCTGTGCCCGGTAAGCCTGCGGATGGGTGGGCTTCTTCATGACGTCGCCCATAGTGGCTGGTAGGCCAGGGGATACGCAAAAGGTTCGCCGGCCCCAAATGCCCGCCAATGGCTGCCATTTGGCTGGCAATTGAGACGCCATTTGCGCCTTGCAGCAACTCAGCGCGAGCAGCGATTTCGCATTTATTGATCACGACAGGAACGCAAGGGGCCTTAATAACGTGATCTGGCTCCCGTGACCCTCCCGTGACCTACGAATCGCCCCAGACCCCCTCAAAACGGCCAGCAATCCGTTACCTTTGTGTTATCTAATCGTCCCTCTCAGTCCTTCGTTGAGCCCGGCGTGCGGTCCTTCCTGAACGGCCGTGAACGGGGCTGAATGAGACGGGAAATGAGACGGCGGGCACGAGGTGGGCCTAGCCGTCGGTCACGCTGATCGGAGTCCTGGGGTGTGCTCGGTGGTGTCGGGCTGTCTGCCGAGCTCATGGTGAGGCGCAGTGATCGCCGCGTGCCAAGCCGTGCAGGTGATCCAAGGCGTCGAGTACGGACCCATCCCTCTCATCACCGTCCGCGGCTGATCACCAGGAGAACCAACCGGGAGTGGCCGAGTAGTCCTGCGGCGCGTAGTCGCAGATGTTCTCTCTGAAGGGCTCGGCCGCCATCTTGGCTGCCCGCTGTTCGCCGCCGGCGTCCACCCTGTCGGCTGCCACCACTAGGGCCAGGGCGGCCAACATGCAAGCAATGAGGAACGGAGGGCGCGAAGGCTTGCCCCTCACGGTCGCTGTCCCCGCGCCGACCACGGCCATCAGGAAGGCTCCTGCGACCAGTGCGAGAGCCACGAGCGTGATGTGGTTCAGAGCTGGTGACTGGTGGCACAGCACGTATTGGCGGCCCGACCGAAAGCCCTGCACCCGCTCGTAGAGCGCGGCCAACCCCAGCGCCGAGCCGAACGCAAAGACGTGCCACGGTCGCACATCGATGTGCTGATGAGCCTTCATGCCGTTCATGACTCCCCCAGTAGCTACCCCGCCCCAGTGTGTGCCGCACCCTACAGAGCGGTCGGCGCAGCGACTTCGGCCGGGAGCCTCTTACCTCTGAAACGCCAGAGGCCCCGGATCTCTCCAGGGCCTCCGGTCTGTGCGCACTCGGCAGGATTCGGACCTGCAACCTTCTGATCCGTAGCTCTAAAGAAATCGGTCAGCGGCGGTAAGACAGGTCACGCTACGGTCCTAGGGAGACGCTACCGGACGGGATCGGCGGCTGTGGTTGCTGTACTTCACTGCTGTACTGGAACCGGCAGCGAAAAGGGCCGCAACAGCGACCGCATCGACGTAGGCACTCACCGCTTCGGCAACAGGCGGCCATACGATCATTAGCACGAGGACGATCACGACCACCCACGGGAACTTGGGGCGGTTTGACAGATACCTCGGGGTCGGGTCCAAACTCACTGTAGAACCTCCGGGTTCCTAGCCCATCACGCAGCCCTTGCTTCCAGGTCGGAGCCGCGTGGTGGGCTTCTGGCTGTTACGAGCATGCTGCCTTGTGAGGGACCCCAAGAGGGCGGCTTCAGGCAGGAGTTAGCCGTTCCGCGAGGCTCTACGCGAGGCTTTCCTGTAGTGCGTACGCAATGCAAGAACAAGCCAGAGCATTTTCCCTGGTCAGAGCGACGAAAGCGTTACACAGGGATTTTGGAATCATCCGTTCACGCAGGTCGGGGGCAACTTGGATTGGCTAGCATTGGCTAGCATCTTCTAGCTGGATAGATCATAAAATGTGGCTGAAAATCGCCGCCGCGCAACCATTCACCTTTTCCACCAACCACCTCAGCTCCCATCCCGTCCGCCGTCGACCCACACACCGTGGAGCGGGCGTGGTCCATGGCGTCCAGGTGGAGCGCGCCACTGTACGAACGACCTGGACGCCATGGGCCGCGTCTGCTCGGCTCTGCCTGGGTCGACGGTGGACGGGATGGGAGCTCCCTGCGGGTGGCCGGGTCCCCCGGCTTCGACCGCTGGCAAGACCAGATCCGCCGCACCGGAGGATGCGCCGACCCCATCCACCTGACCGGCTGGGTCCTCCACAAGGACAAGACCACCGGCCAGACCCTGCACCACTACAGCACCGAGGGTGAGCCGGGCGGACGACTCCGCGTCGCCTGCGGCAACCGCCGCGCCTCCCGCTGCCCGTCCTGCGCCTGGACCTACGCGGGCGACACCTACCACCTCATCCGCGCAGGGCTCGCGGGCGACGACCGCCGCGACATCCCCGCCACCGTCCGCGATCACCCCCGCGTCTTCGCCACCCTCACCGCACCCTCGTTCGGCCCGGTCCACAACCGGCCCGACCATGGCGCCTGCCGCTGCGGCACCCGCCACGCCCCCGACGCTCCCGAACTGGGCACCGCCCTCGACCCGGCCACCTACGACTACGCGGGCGCCGTGCTGTTCAACAACCACGCCGGACAGCTCTGGCAGCGCTTCACCAACCGGCTCCGCCGCGAGATCGCCGCCCACGCCGGCATCACCCAACGGGAGCTGAAGGAATCGACCCGGCTGTCCTACGGCAAGGTCGCCGAGTTCCAAAAGCGCGGCGCCGTCCACTTCCACGCCGTGATCCGCCTCGACGGACCCGACGGCCCGGACACCCCGCCGCCATCCTGGGCCACCGTCGGCCTCCTCGCCGACGCGATCCGCGCCGCCGCCGCGCACTCATACACCTCGGTCTCCGCCCCGGCCGCCGCGGACCAACCGGCCCGCACCTTCCGCTGGGGCACCCAACTCGACGTCCGGCCCGTCAAAGCCTTCGGGGACAGCTCCGACATCACCGAACAGGCCGTCGCCTCCTACGTCGCCAAGTACGCCACCAAAGCCGCCGAAAACACCGGAACCCTCGACCGACGCATCGGCGAACTCGCCGAACTCGACCGCCACCAAGTCCCCGACCACACCCGGCACCTGATCGAAGCCTGCAAGACGCTCGACCCCCTGTATCCAGACCGGCGGCTGTGGGCCTGGGCGCACATGCTCGGCTTCCGCGGCCACTTCTCCTCCAAATCCCGCCGCTACTCCACCACCCTCGGCGCCCTCCGCCAGACACGCGCCGACTACCGCGCCGCCCAGGAACACGCCGCCCTCGGCCTGGACGACGCCGAGCCGGACACCGTCCTCGTCCTCGCCGACTGGCAATACGCCGGCCACGGCCACACCCCCGGCGAATCCGCCCTCGCCGCCACCATCGCCCGCGACCTCCAACTCAACCGCCACACCGCCCGCGAAGCCCTACGCGACCAACTCGCCGACGAAAGGGAGTGCTGACCATGGCCTCACAGCTGCCGAACCGGTTCCTGACCCCTGAGGACCTGGTCGAGATGTTCGAGCTGCCCAGTGTCGAGACGGTCTACCAGTGGCGCCGCAAGCGCGTCCAAGAGTTTCCCGGACCGTCAGAAACGGCTCGCTGAGCAGTGGCTCACTGACATTGCGTCGGACATGTCGCGCGGTCGGTACATCGACCCGCGCGCTGCTCGGATCACCTTCAAGAGCTACGCGGAGAGGTGGCTCCAGACTCACGGCATCGACCCGGCCAGTCAGGTCGTGGTCGAACAGCGGTTGCGTCTGCACGCGTTCCGGCTGATTGGTGCACGGCCGCTGGACTCGTTCCGTCCGGAGCACATCCGTGGACTGGTGAGCGCGCTGGATAAGGACCCTGCCGTGAGTGGCGGGTACGCGCGGAACATCTACGGCGACGTACGAGCCGTACTCAGTGCAGCGGTTGACGACGGGCTGTTGCCCCGAAACCCGTGCTCCGCGAAGTCCGTCCGCCCGCCGGTCGCCGAGCAACGCCGCGTTGTGCCGTGGCTGCCCGCGCAGGTGCACGCCGTCCGCGCCGCGCTCCCCGAGCGGTACCGGACCATGGTGGACGTGGGCGCGGGGTGCGGACTCCGTCAAGGCGAGATCGTTGGGCTCGCTGAGGATGCACTGGATTTCGAGGGCGCCACACTGCGGGTGGTCAGGCAGGTGAAGCTCATCCGAGGAAAGGCCGTGTTCGCTCCGCCGAAATGCAACAAGGAGCGGGACGTACCACTGCCTCCATCGGTCGCCGAGGCACTTCGTGCCCATATGGACGCGTACAAGCCGGTCGAGATCACGTTGCCCTGGCGCAAGCCGGACGGCCCGAAGGTGTCGGCCCGCCTCCTGTTCACGAACACTGCAAGCGGACTCGTCTGGCGCAGCAACTTCAATATCCAGGAATGGAAGCCTGCACTCGCGGCGGCTGGCTTGATCGCGGAAGCCGGGGAGGACCGCAAGTACGAGTCCGCCCGCGAGCACGGCATGCACGCGCTGAGGCACTTCTACGCCTCGGTCCTGCTCGACGCGGGAGAGAGCATCAAGGCCGTGAGTGAGTACCTGGGGCACTCCGACCCTGGGTTGACGCTGCGGGTGTACGCGCACCTGATGCCGTCGAGTCAGGAGCGTACGAGGAAGGCCGTGGATCGGGTGCTTCTGCCGGCCCCGCGCGAGCCTGACGGCCCAGAGACGGCCCAGTGACCCACACCAGGCCCCCTGTCCGCGCCGAACGCGCTGGTAGGGGGCATATTGCTGCCCGGCCACTGCCAGTTCTCCGGGCTTGGGCATGGTGGTACCAGTGTCGCAGATCCACTTGGGTGACCTGCGGCTGTCCACCCGGACGACTGTCGTCAGTGGTCGGCACCGGTCGTCGTTGACCGCCCGCGGACGGCCCGCAGACGGCCCGGGGAGCACTCATCGATCTTGCGCTCTACTCGGGTCCGTCTTCCCTCTCGTAAGCCGCCAGCTCCTCGGCAGTGCCCACAAAGGCCGGGCCGCAGCCTGGTGGCAGTCGCTCGATGACCATGGCTACGGCGGCCTGTGCTCTGTCCGTTTCAGCGATCCGCGGGCTGTTGCGACGCGGTCCCTCGACGTAGTACCGGCCGTCGCTCAGGGTACCGATGTAGGGGATGTCCCAGGTGGGACGGAACCCCGTGCATCTGCTGAAGTGCAGCTCCCACATGCCCGTCCACGGGTAGAGCTGACGCAGCTGCGGCTCGGCATGGGCCATCCGCACCATCTCTGTGAACGGCCCCAGGAGCGGCGAGCCATCCGGCCAGGTGTGCTCGCCGGCGGTTGCCAGGATCTTGCGCCAGGCGGCTTCGACGATGTCGGTCATACTGCGATTGTGCGCAGCACCCGTAGCTTCTAGTCCGTAGCTCTATGTGGATCAGTCGGTGACGGTCATACAGGCCGCTTCATGGCCCCTCGGAGGCGCTACTGGTCGAGGCTGGTTGCTGTGGTTGCTGTACCTCCTTGCTGTACAGCTCGCTTCGCCGCCGCGTTCTGGGCATGAGCCTCACGCCGCAGCCGACGCTCATAGTCCGTATCTGTCGGGGTACGGGCCGGTTGCGTCCAGGGAAGTGGTGTACCGGTTCCCACCTGATCCGGGTGTTTGTCCCGGCGTCGGAGTGAGGGTCCGGATATAAGAACGGCCACCGGCTGATCTTCGAGATGTCTAGGCTCGAAGGAGATCAGCACGATGACCGCACCCGACAGTCTGCCCCTGCACGCCCTCGCGGAGGACAATCTCGCCTCGGCGAGTCCGGACCTGCTGCGCGCGATGGTCAAGACGTTCGCCGACGCGCTCATGTCGGCGGAGGCCGACACCCTCTGCAACGCCGAATACGGGCAGGTCAGCGAAGGGAGAGTCAACCACCGGAACGGCTACCGCCCGCGCGAGTGGGACACCCGCGCCGGCACGGTCGAGCTCGCCGTCCCCAAGCTCCGGCAGGGCAGCTACTTCCCGCACTGGCTCCTCGAACGCCGCCGCCGGGCCGAGCAGGCCCTGATCTCGGTGGTCGCCACCGCCTACCTCCTCGGCGTCTCCACCCGCAGAGTCGAGAAACTCGCCGAGTCCCTCGGCGTCACCCAGCTGTCGAAGTCCCAGGTCTCCGCGATGGCCAAGCACCTGGACGAGCAGGTCGCCGCCTTCCGCAACCGGCCCCTGGACGCCGGCCCGTACTCCTTCGTCTGGGTCGACGCGCTCACCCAGAAGGTCCGAGAAGGCGGCCGGATCATCAACGTCCACGCGCTGATCGCGGTCGGCGTCAACGCCGACGGACACCGCGAAATCCTCGGCATCGACGTCGCCACCGCCGAGGACGGCGCCGGCTGGCTCGCCTTCCTGCGTTCCCTGATCGCCCGCGGCCTGTCCGGCGTCCAGCTCGTCATCTCCGATGCCCATGCCGGCCTCGTCGACGCCATCGGCGCGGTCCTGCCCGGTGCGTCGTGGCAGCGCTGCCGCACTCACTACGCGAGAAATCTGCTCAGCCAGGTTCCGAAATCGGCCCAGCCCTGGGTGGCCACACTGCTGCGGACGGTCTTCGAACAGCCCGACACCGACGCGGTCCAAGCACAGATGAGGCATGTCCTGGACGCGCTGGAGGCCAAGTTCCCCAAGGCCGCAGCCCACTTGGATGCCGCCCAGCACGACCTGCTGGCCTTCACCGCCTTCCCCCGCGAGATCTGGCGACAGATCTGGTCGAACAACCCGCAGGAGCGGCTGAACAAGGAGATCCGCCGCCGCACCGACGTGGTCGGCATCTTCCCCGACCGCACCGCCGTGATCCGGCTCGTCGGGGCGGTCCTGGCCGAGCAGAACGACGAGTGGACCGAGGCCCGCCGCTACATGGGCCGCGAACTCCTCGCCAAAGCCCGCCTCCACCCGATCGAGTCAGAAACCGACGACACCGTCCTGCCCACCGAACTCACCGCATAGCCTCAAACGAGATCACCGAGTGGCCGTCGATACACCACCTCAGCAAACGTGATCCCACTACTAGGCTTCGCCTTGGCCCGGCATGCCAAACTGCGGCCGTGGAGGAGATCTACCAACTGTGGTTGGCGGCCGTGCCGAGCCCCATACCTGAGAACGAGGCTCGGATCTATTGGAACTGCAAGGATGATCCGACCCCGGTTCTGGACGAGGGCTTGCGTCGCGCCTCCTACCTCCACGTCGGTTCCTGGGGTGACGAGCACGAGCCGGAGAATCCGCATGCGGGCCAAGGGCGCTGCCCTGCCAACCGGCTGCACAGCTGGCTCTTCTACCTCGGGACGATCAATCGCTATCAGGCGCCGGTGCTTGACGAAGAGCTGATGGCCCAGCTGGTCGAGCTCTACCACCCCCGTTCCAGTGATCTCCCGGCCGACGCGATCGGCCTTCCACGGCTGGAGAGCTTTCTCCGCCAGCACTTGGGGCTGTACCTGCTCACTGAGGAACCCCGCTCGGAGACATACAGGTAGATATTGCACTAGGTCGGCGGAGCGGCTTTGAGTTGGAGTTTCAATGACCGAGTTAAGGGCGCATGCGGTCAGTCCTTCTGGATCAACGTCTGAGACCCGTTCACTGCTGGGGACGGTGCGCCTGGGCTCACGATGTCGATCTGGTCTTCTTCAACTCTGCTTCACGGATGAGCACCTGCGCCGGTACCCGAAGCGCCGTTTCCGAGCAGGGGGAGAAGCCGTCGTCGACTGTCGTCATCTGTCATGGTTGAGTATCCCCG
This sequence comes from Streptomyces sp. CB01373, assembly GCF_002803075.1. Taxonomy (GTDB): domain Bacteria; phylum Actinomycetota; class Actinomycetes; order Streptomycetales; family Streptomycetaceae; genus Streptomyces. The sequence goes on from NZ_NNBK01000020.1 coordinate 127,625, forward strand.
CACGGCCCGGAGACAGCCCGAGCGGGGGTGTCGCGTGCGCCCCTCGATGCGAACTGCAGGCGGGGCGATCGTTGAGGCCTGCCCGGCTTCTGGGTTATTCGCTGTCAGCTTCGGGGCTCGGCGTCCACGGGGGCCTCGGCGTCCATGGTGTGACGTGGAGGTCCGCGGCGGCCGAGTCCATGAACCGTTCCTCGGTAATGGAGTCGGCGAGGGCGATGGCACTGGTTTCCTGGTCGCTGAGCATCGCCTCGCGTGCGGTGGCGACGCTCTCCGCCCAGCTTTTTGCGGCGTTGGCGAAGTGTTGCGTTTCGGCCGGGGCGCGGCTGGCGTACTTCGTGAGGTTCGTGGACTCGATCCGCGCGACGAGGCGGACATTCTCCGCCTGAGCGCGCACATCGCCCCTCTCCCCCTTGACCGCTTTGGTCTCTTCGTCTATCGCCTCACGGAGGTGTTCAACCGAGGTGCGGATATCCGTAGTCGACTTCTTGACCTCGGCCGGTTCCGCAGCCGGCCAGCCCAGCGAGCAGGACGGCCGCGATGACGGCAATGGTGCGGGTGTTCATGGCTCCCCCATGTATGAATGCCGGTAGGCGCATCATGCTTGCCGTGATCCGCCAGGCGCCGTGCCGGATGCCAGCTGCGAGAAATCTGGCCTCATCCTTATCAGGTCGACCATCGCGGACCGCTACTGGTGTCCGCTCCTCGGCGTCGGAACAAGTGTCGAGTGCCGCGCATGAAGAGGATGAACGCTGTCCGGGCGGCCATGAACACGGTGGTGAGGCCGAGCGCACGGGCACTCGCGTCAGAGATCGCGGTCCAAGGATCGGGTACGTCAAGAAGGAGCGAGAACTCCGCGATCGCTACGGTCAGCCCGAACATGAACGGCAGCCATTCCCAGTGAGTCCGTGAGCCCCACTTCACTGCTGTCTGCCGCTTGTGCCGCCGCCGACGAGTTGCCCGGCTGAGAATGACGCTTAGGACGATCATCGAAACGGGCGCCCATAGGTCCCACCAGTGCACAGTGAGCTGCACGGCTCCTCCCCCCTTACTGCTCTGAGGCCTGCCTATACAGGCGGTGAGCCTATCGCGCGGTCGGCGGAGCGGCTTTGGGGTAGAAGTTTCAATGACCAAGTCAAGGTCATGGGCCGCCCTCCACCAGTGAGGGCGGCACTCTCGTCTCGGAGATCGTTTGTGCCTCAGCCGGCGAAAGTCGGCCACGACGGCGGGCATGCTGACCGATCAGGCGCGCGTGTGCCTCGCTGAGCCCCGCCGGCCTCAGCCACGCTGCCAGCTTTGCGTCGTCGAGCTGAGTCAAGCCGTCTGCGTGATGGGCGGGGTGGGAGTGAAGGCTCGGTCGTCACGCAGGAGAGACCACAGCACACTCGTGCGGCGTCGCGCGAGGGTTGAGGCCGTCGCGGATGATGCTGGTCTGCGCGGAGAGGTAGAAGACTCTGCGTAGGCGGCGGCTGTAGTGCTTGGGGCGGTGCAGGTTGCTGGTGTGGCGGCGGAATCGCGTGGGACTGGGACCAGCCCGGCGGCTGAGGCCGGGTGGCCGCGACGTCGGCGTAGGCAGTGAGGTCGTCCGCGGCAACGACGAACTCGGCTCCGGGGACGGGGCCCATGCCGACCGCACCGCCGTCATCCGGCTTGTCGGCGCGGAGGACACCGGCACCTACTCTGCCAGAGTTCCCAGATCGCCCGGCCAGACCCTGAGGCAGGCCAACCTCGCAGAAGAGATGCGGCTGCGCGAGTCCAGGACGACGATCGCACCACCGATACACCTTGATCCAGGCGCCTATCGTGCCGTGCTGTACGGCAACCGGCTCCCCCTCATCGGTCTTGCTGCCGTCGCCTACGACGCAACCCCTGGCGCTGATCACGGCGAGGCAGAAAGTGCCGCCTACTGTCACGGGGAGTTGAGAAGCGAAGGGCCTCAGAGGCGGGTTTTCAAGGAAGGCTCGGACGAACGCCATTCCGATCAGGGTGGCTGTCAGCGTGATCGCCCACAAGAGCGGTACCAGCAACCATGTGCTCCGGCTGCTCAGCCAAGAAGTCATTGGATCATCATGCACCCGACGTACCGCCGACCACAGTGCCCTTCGCTCTCAGGATCAGACAACCTGAGTTCTGCCAAGACGCCTTGCCACGACAGCTACCGCTGCCGATCATTCGAGCATGAGACCCGAAGTGCAGGCGTTCGTCGCCGACGGTCCTCTCCCCGACTGGGACGGGAGTGAAGAAGAAGTCGACAGGCGCTGCGAGCAGCTTCGGGCAATCTCCCGACCGGTTACGGCGGAGGAGGCACAGGCGCTGGCCACGTGTTTCGGGCCCGACGACTGTTACGGCGTCGCCTGGACGCTGGTGCACCTGATCGAGACGGGCCCTGGGCCGGTGCCCTCAGTGGCTCGTCCCGCTTCCGACACCGACCACTGGCACGAGACGCTGTGGTCGCGGTGGGGGAACGAGCAGTCCGGCTGAGTTCAAACGGACCGGCCCAGTTCCCTGGGACTCTGCCCCCGGCGGGCATGATCGTGCCAGCCATGCAACGCCTGCGACCATCACAGCCAACTGGCCCAGCCGAAAGTCAGGAGGTAAGCGCGCGTGACCGCGGCCAGCCCTCGGCGCCCGCCACGGGCAACCGCGAAAAGGGCGACGGCGAACCAGGTCGCGACCGCTCCACCGACCATCAGAGCCCACTGGGCGCCGCCAACGGCAGCGATCAAGGCGACGACGATGACCGTGATGGCGAGCCCGGCATGGGCACCGCCGGTACTCACACGGAGCATCTCGCGCACGACCCGACGGTCCTCAGCGAGCACCCGCTCGTACGCGTTCAGCTCTCGCTCCGTACCGTCCTGCTCCCGCATACCCCGCGCCACAAGCCCCCCTCACACAGCCTGGCCCAAGATGAAACCGGCACTCGTCCAGACGCTCCAGCCCGCCACACCGTTGCTCCTGCCTGAACGGGCAGGCAGCGGGCGTGGCACACTCCGGAGACGGCCGGTAATGGTGAGTGATTTCGCCCGGGGGGAAACGTGACCGATGGTTGGCCCAAGCGCTGGTGGACGGCCGCTCTCCTGGCTGCGGGACTGGCCGGCATGGTGACCTGCGACGTCTGGTGGACGGTGCGGATTCTTGCGGGGCCGGCAATGGACTGGTGGAGCCTTCTTGCGCGATGCCTGGGGGGAACCTTGTTCGCGCTCCTGGCGGCTCAAGCCGCTCATCGAGCGTTCACCCTCTACAGGGCGGCACGACCCGTGGTCGGCAGGACGCAAGCCGACCGCTGAATCTCGTTCCCCGCGGGGAACGGCATCGAGCCCCCACCCGCCGGGTGGGGGCTCGATGGCAGGTCGTGGGATCAGGCGGAGCCGACGAAGAGGACCAGCAGGAGCCAGGCCACCGGTGCGGTGGGCAGCAGGGAGTCCAGGCGGTCCATGATGCCCCCGTGGCCGGGGAGCAGCGTGCCCATGTCCTTGATGCCCAGGTCCCGCTTGATCATGGACTCGCCGAGATCGCCGAGCGTGGCGGTGACGGCGACCGCGAGGCCGAGCAGCAGGCCCTGCCACCAGACGCCGTCGTCGATCAGGAACTGCATGCACAGCGCGCCGGCCACCATCGCGAAGGCCACCGCGCCGAACAGGCCCTCCCGGGTCTTGCCCGGGCTGATGCGCGGAGCGAGCTTGTGCCGGCCGAAACGCCAGCCGACGGCGTACGCGCCCGTGTCGCTGACGACCGTGAGCAGCAGGAAGGTCAGCACGCGGCGCGGACCGTCGTCCGCGGTCAGCATCATCGCGACGAACGTGGCCAGGAACGGCACGTAGAACGCAGCGAAGACGCCGGCCGTGACGTCCTTGAGGTAGCCCTCCGGCGGTTCCGTCATGCGCCAGACCAGGACCGCGAGCGCCGTCAGCGCCATCGCCACCCAGGCGCCCTCGGCACCCCGGACGTACCCGGCGACCACCATGGCCGCGCCGCCGACCGCCAGCGGAACGAGCGGCGCCTTGATGCCCTTGCGCTCCTGGAGCCGGCTGGTGAGCTCCCACAGGCCGACCACGACCGCGATCGCGACGACGCCCACGAAGACGGCCTTGACGACGAACAGCGACACGACGATCACCACGCCGAGTCCGAGGCCGACGCCTATGGCGGCGCCCAGGTCGCGGCCCGCGTTCTTCTTCTGCGGCGCGGGCGCCGGCTGCGGGGCGTCGGGCATGGGCTCCGGATTCTGCGACGCCGTCCTGTGGAAGGACGGTGTCTGCGGCGTGTCGTGGGGCCACGGCTGCGGCGCTTGGTGCGGCTGCTGCGGCGTGTCGTCGCGGAACGAGGCGCCGCCCGGCTGGGCGGCACCCCGGTCGTCATCCTGGTTTCCGCCGTGAGCGGGCGCGTCGGGCACGACGGGCATGGGGCGGGTCCGCTGGGCGTCATGCGCATCGTACGCGGCACCCGCCGGAGCGGCCCCCGGGACGGGTCCCCCCTGATGGGCGGATGGCCCGTCCGCGGGCCCCCAGTACCCGGCCTGCCGCGGCGCTCCCCAGGAAGTGTCGTCCATCAGACTTCGAGCAGCTCCGCTTCCTTGTGCTTCAGCAGCTCGTCCACCTGCGCCACGTACTTCGCGGTTGTGTCGTCGAGCTCCTTCTCCGCACGACGGCCCTCGTCCTCACCGACCTCGCCGTCCTTGATCAGCTTGTCGATGGCGTCCTTGGCCTTGCGGCGCACGGAGCGGATGGACACCTTGGCGTCCTCGCCCTTGCCCTTGGCGACCTTGATGTAGTCGCGGCGGCGCTCCTCGGTGAGCTCGGGGAACACCACGCGAATGATGTTGCCGTCGTTGCTCGGGTTGACGCCCAGGTCGGAGTCGCGGATCGCCTGCTCGATGTTGCGCAGCGCGGTCTTGTCGAACGGGGTCACGACGGCCATGCGCGGCTCCGGCACGGAGAACGAGGCCAGCTGGTTGATCGGCGTCGGCGCGCCGTAGTAATCGGCCACGATCTTGTTGAACATCGCCGGGTGCGCACGGCCGGTGCGGATCGCGGCGAAGTCCTCCTTGGCGACCACGACGGCCTTCTCCATCTTCTCCTCGGCCTCGAGGAGGGTCTCTTCGATCACCACTTGCTCCTGCGTGTCTTGAGTAGGCCCGGCTGCGGTTCCCTGTCGGGACCGGCGACCGGCTTCGTCGCGTTCTTCCTGCACGGTTCCCGACCGGCAGGACATTGTCCATCCTCCGGCCGGAGTCCGTCCCGTCCGTCGCCCGGACAGGTCTCTTTCCGGCGACCCGCGGTACGGGGTCGGCCGGTCAGTCCCGGCTGCCCTGGTCACCCACAAGCGTGCCGATCTTCTCACCCTTGACGGCGCGGGCGATATTGCCCTCCTTCAGGAGCTCGAAGACGACGATCGGGAGCTTGTTGTCCCGGCACAGCGTGATCGCCGTCGCGTCGGCGATCTTCAGGTCCCGCGTGATGACCTCGCCGTAGCCGAGGGAGTCGAACTTCACGGCGTCCGGGTTGGCCTTCGGGTCGGAGTCGTAAACCCCGTCCACGCCGTTCTTGCCCATGAGCAGCGCCTCGGCGTCGATCTCCAGGGCGCGCTGGGCGGCGGTGGTGTCGGTGGAGAAGTACGGCATGCCCATACCGGCGCCGAAGATGACCACGCGGCCCTTCTCCAGGTGACGCACGGCGCGCAGCGGGATGTACGGCTCGGCGACCTGGCCCATGGTGATGGCGGTCTGGACCCGGCTGTCGATGCCTTCCTTCTCCAGGAAGTCCTGCAGGGCGAGGCAGTTCATCACGGTGCCGAGCATGCCCATGTAGTCCGAGCGGGCGCGGTCCATGCCGCGCTGCTGGAGTTCGGCACCGCGGAAGAAGTTGCCGCCGCCGATCACGACCGCGATCTCCGCTCCGTCGCGTACGACCGCCGCGATCTCACGGGCGATGGCGTGCACCACGTCCGGGTCGACTCCCAGGCCCCCGCCGCCGGAGAAGGCCTCTCCGGACAGCTTCAGCAGAAACCGGCCGGGTACTTTGCCGTCGTCGCTCTTCTGGGCCTTGGTGGTCATGAGATCCCGCCTCTGTTACGTGGTGCACATGCGAAGAAGGCCATTGCCGGTGGGGCGTGATTCGCATCCCATGCAGCGGCAATGGCCTCCTCGTCAGATCTGCTGCCGTCCGTCACGCGCGTGTGGCTGCACACGCGCGTGACGTGGACGACTGCTGTCGACCCTATCGGGGTCGGGGGTCCGTCGCGGTACGGACCGTGGACTCAGATGCCGACCTTGATGCGCGTGAAGCGCTTCAGGGTGACACCGGCCTCGTCCAGAACCTTCTGGACCGACTTCTTGTTGTCCAGGGCGTAGGGCTGGCCGAGCAGCGTCGCGTCCTTGAAGAAGCCGTTCAGACGACCCTCGACGATCTTGGCGATCGCGGCCTCGGGCTTGCCCTCGGCGCGAGTGGTCTCCTCGGCGACACGGCGCTCGGACTCGACGATGTCGGCCGGCACGTCCTCCTTGGCGAGGTACTTCGGCGCGAAGGCGGCGATGTGCTGGGCGATGCCCTTGGCGACCGCGGCGCTCTCATCGGTCTGCTTGTCGAGCTCGACGAGGACACCGATCTGCGGGGGCAGGTCGGGCATCGTGCGGTGCATGTACGCGGTCACGAAGCCGTCGGAGAACTGCGCGAAGCGGTCCAGGACGATCTTCTCGCCGAGGTTGGCGTTGGCCTCGTCCACGAACGCCTGGACGGTCTTGCCGGCCTCGATCTCGGAGGCGAGCAGCGCGTCGAGGTCGGCCGGGGAGGACTTGGCGACGTGCTCGGCGATCTCGCGGGCGACGGCCTGGAACTTCTCGCCCTTGGCGACGAAGTCCGTCTCGCACTTCAGCTCGACGAGGACACCGGAGGAGTTGTCGTCGGCGATGATCGAGACCACGGCGCCGTTCTCGGCGGAGCGGCCCTCGCGCTTGGCGACGCCCTTCTGGCCCTTGATACGGAGCGCCTCGACAGCCTTCTCGACGTTGCCCTCGGCCTCGTCCAGCGCCTTCTTGCAGTCCATCATGCCGGCGCCGGAGAGCTCACGGAGCTTCTTGACGTCGGCGGCGGTGTAGTTCGCCATGAGTCTGTAAATCTTTCTCGAAGTCTGGAGGATCGAAGATCTGCACGGTCTGCGGTCTACATGTAGATGCAGATTCCCGACTCGGTGCTGACCTACGGGTGAACGGCGGGAGCGGACTTCATGTCGCCGCTCCCGCCGTCAACGCTGGCGCTGACGGGTCAGGCCTGCTCGCCCTCGGCGGCCGGAGCCTCGGTGGCCGGAGCCTCCGGGGCCTCCTCGGCGGGAGCCTCCACAGCCGGGGCCTCCTCGGCGGGAGCCTCCACAGCCGGGGCCTCCTCGGTGGGAGCCTCCACAGCCGGGGCCTCCTCGGCCTTCTTCTCGCCCTCGAGCAGGTTGCGCTCCCACTCGGCGAGCGGCTCGCCCGCGGCCTTCTCGCCCTTGCCCTCGGTGGCGACACCGGAGCGGGCGATGAGGCCCTCGGCGACCGCGTCGGCGATCACACGGGTGAGCAGGGTGACGGAGCGGATCGCGTCGTCGTTGCCCGGGATCTTGTAGTCGACCTCGTCGGGGTCACAGTTGGTGTCGAGGATGGCGACGACCGGGATGTTGAGCTTCCGGGCCTCGCCGACCGCGATGTGCTCCTTCTTGGTGTCCACGATCCAGACGGCGCTGGGCACCTTCTGCATCTCGCGGATACCGCCGAGGGTCTTCTCCAGCTTGGCCTTCTCGCGGGAGAGGACCAGGAGCTCCTTCTTGGTCAGACCGGAGGCCGCGACGTCCTCGAAGTCGATCTGCTCGAGCTCCTTCAGGCGCTGCAGGCGCTTGTAGACGGTCGAGAAGTTGGTGAGCATGCCGCCCAGCCAGCGCTGGTTGACGTAGGGCATGCCGACGCGGGTGGCCTGCTCGGCGATGGCCTCCTGCGCCTGCTTCTTCGTACCGACGAACATGACCGTGCCGCCGTGGGCGACGGTCTCCTTGACGAACTCGTAGGCGCGGTCGATGTACGACAGCGACTGGAGCAGGTCGATGATGTAGATGCCGTTGCGCTCGGTGAAGATGAAGCGCTTCATCTTCGGGTTCCAGCGACGGGTCTGGTGACCGAAGTGGACGCCGCTCTCCAGCAGCTCCCGCATCGTGACGACGGCCATGGCCGTATCTCCTTGAGTTTCTCGGTTGTGCCGCGGATGCCGGACGGCTTCCGCGCCTGACGCCCGCGGTGCGCCGTGCCACGAGGGACCGAGGGGCGCTGACACCGGCCGTTGCCGGTCGGAGTGTCGGGGCGTGCGAAGTCGACCCAGTGACCCGGGTCGCCACCAGAAGTGTACGGGACCCGCGGGGCGCCGGGTGACGCCGCTGTCCACAATGGGTGAGTCGTCCACAGGTTCCGGTCGCGGTCGGCGGGGTGCGGGACGGTGGGCGCATGTTTCGGATGCGTGCGATGCGATGGACGGCCGCCGGCGTCCGGCGGCGTCTACTGCCCGGGCGGGCGGCGGCCCCGGCGGCCTCGGTGGCCCTAATGGCCCTGGTGGCCTCGGTGGTACTGATGGCGCTCACGGCCTCGGCGGCGCTGGCCGGCTCGGTGACATGGACGACCTGGGCGGGCGACCACCCCACTACGCCGGTCGGTCCTGGGTCCGGGTCCGGGTCCGGGGAAGAGGATCCGCCCGTGCCCGCCGTGGGTCGGGTGTGGCCCGTGGGAGTGCGGCCCGGGGTGTTGCGCGGCTGGGATCCACCGGCGACGGTCTACGGGCCCGGGCACCGGGGCGTGGACCTGAGCGCGCCGCCGGGTGCCCAGGTCCGGGCGGTGGCGGCTGGGCGGGTGTTCTTCGCGGGCCCGGTGGCCGGCAGGGGCGTGGTGTCGATCGAGCTGTCCGGCACCGGCGAACCACCGCTTCGGACGACGTACGAGCCGGTGAGGGCGTCGGTGAAACAGGGCGACGAGGTGACGGCGGGGGCGGTCGTCGGCACGGTCGAGGCGACGGGCCGGCATTGCGAAGGCCCGTGCATCCACTGGGGCCTACTGCGCGGCAAGACCTACCTGAACCCTCTCCTCCTGCTCCCCCCATGGCTCCTGAACGGACCAACGAGACTGCTCCCGGTCCTGGGAGTGCCACTGCCCTGATGCTCCGGCACTGTTCACGGAGGGCCTGGCACCGGCGCCTCGCCGTGGGGTCAGCCGCAGACGCCGCGCAGGGCCATGGCGACGGCGGCCTCGGCGATGGACGCCGGATCCTCCGCGGCGCCCAGTTCGATGCGCCGTACCGCCGCGTCCACCACGCCCTGAAGCAGCATCGCCGCCAACCGCGGCTGCTCGTGGCCCAGCTCGCCGAGCGCCTCCACGATGATGGCGACGAGCCCGCCGTGGGCGGCCCGGATCTTCTCCCGGGCGCCCGCGTCCAGCTCGCTCGCCGAGATCGCCACGACGGCCCGGTGCCGCCGGTCCCCGACCAGCTCCAGCTGCTTGCGCACATACGCCTCGACCTTGGCCGGGGGCCCGTCGACGGAGGCCATCGCGGCCTCGACCTCCGCGGCCCACACCGGGAAGTCGGCCGCGCACAGCTCCTCGACCACGGCGGCCCGCGACCGGAAATACTCGTACACCGACGACCGCGCGAGCCCCGTCCGCTCCGCAAGGGCCGGGAAGGTCAGCGCCTCCGTCCCGCCCTCGGACAGCAGAGTCCGCGCCGCGTCCAGCAGGGCGGCTCGCTGCATCGACCGGTGCTCGGCCACGGAGGCCGCTCGAATCCTTGGCACGTCAACCACTTTACGGATGTGCCACCCGGACCGGGAGTGACTCCGCCCGGGTCAGCGGCCGAAGCTCGCCAGCTTCGCCCGCAGCTGGAGCACCGATTTGGTATGGATCTGGCTGACCCGGCTCTCGGTCACACCGAGCACATGGCCGATCTCGGCGAGCGTGAGTCCCTCGTAGTAGTAGAGCATCACGACGGTCTTCTCCCGCTCGGGCAGCGTGTTGATCGCCCGGGCCAGGAACGTCCGCAGCTCCCGGTCCTCGGCCACCTCCACCGGATTGTCGGCGGCGGTGTCCTCCAGCGTGTCCATCAGGCTCAGCCGGTCGCCGCCCTCGCCGCCCACATGCAGCAGCTCCTCCAGCGCCACCACGTTGGCCAGCGACAACTGGCTGAAAACAGCATGCAGTTCGTCGACCGCGATGCCCATCTCGGCGGCCACCTCGACCTCCGTCGGGGTACGTCGCAGCCGGGCCTCCAGGGTCGCGTACGCCCGCTCCACGTTCCGCGCCTTCTGCCGTACCGAGCGGGGGATCCAGTCCAGCGCCCGCAGCTCGTCGATCATCGCGCCCCGGATCCGGGTGATCGCGTAGGTCTCGAACTTGATCTCCCGCTCGATGTCGAACTTCTCGATCGCGTCGATGAGCCCGAAGACCCCTGAGGAGACGAAATCGGCCTGCTCCACATTGGGCGGCAGGCCGACGCTCACCCGGCCCGCCACGTACTTCACCAGCGGCGAGTAGTGCAGGATCAGCTGCTCCCGCAACCGGTCGTCCCCCGTCGCCTTGTACGACCGCCACAGCTCCTCGAGCGTCGAAGGAGCGGGCGGCCGCACGCTGCCACCGTCACGGGCGGCTGGGGGGATCGCCGCCCGGTCGGGCCCGGAGGTGTGCTGGGGCATTAGTCGCCTTGCGTCGTTCTGCGGTGGAATGCGGGCGTCCGAGTGAGCTGTCGTTCTGAGTGGTATCTGCGCCCGAACCACGTGAGCGTAGCGTGACTGAAGTGTCGCGGTGCGCGAAGGACGGGGCGCGAAGCGTGCGCAGATTCGTTCCGCGATGCGCCCCACCGGGTCACACCTGTCACCCTCGGTGACCACCGCGACGCCCAACTGCGGGAATCCCCAATGGCGTCGGGCCTCCCCCGGACGGCCGAACACGCTCGGTCAGCACCGCTCGCGGCCCTCCCGGGCCGAGATCAGCGCCTGGCGTGTCAACTTCCATCCATCGCCGTGTCGTTCGACGTACCCCAGCGACCGGAGTTCGTACAGTTTCGCGATCGCGTCGTCCATGGTCGTCCGGGCAGCTCGGGCGATCTCGTCCGGCGTCGCCCCGCCGCGCGCCGGCAACGCGGCCAGAACCTGACGGGCGTCCGGTTCCAGCAGGTCGCGCGGGAGTACGGGACCGCGCCGGTCCGGAGCGAGTTCCCCCATGTCGCCGACGAGTTCGACGACTTCCGCGGCGTCGGTGACCAGCACCGCACCATCGCGCAGGAGTTCGTGGACACCGGCGGAGAGCGCGCTGGTGGCCGGGCCGGGCACCCCCATGGTGTGCCGTCCCAGCCGCAACGCCGCCCGTGCGGTGACCAGTGATCCGCTGCGGTGGGCGGCCTCCACGACCACGGTGCCCCGGGTGAGCGCCGCGATCACCCGGTTGCGGACGATGAACCGGCTCGGCGTCGGGTGGTCACCGGGTGGCAACTCGCCGATCACCAGTCCCTGCTGCGCGATCCTGCTGATCAACTCGGTGTGCCCGCGCGGATAGGGCCGGTCGACGCCGCAGGCCAGTACCGCGACGGTGGCACCGCCCGCGGCGAGCGCGCCCCGGTGGGCGGCACCGTCGACTCCGTAGGCGCCGCCGGAGACCACGACCCAGCCGTGCTCCGCGAGGCCGACGGCGAGGGCCGCGGCCATGTGGGCGCCGTACTGGGTGCAGGCCCGGGCGCCGACGAGCGCGACCGAGCGCAGCGCCCATATCCGCAGGCTGGGCCGGCCGCGCACCCACAGTCCCGTGGGCCGCGCGTCGCCGAGGTCGTCGAGCTGCGCGGGCCACTCGGTGTCCCCGGGGCGCACGAACCGCACCCCGGCCTCCCGCGCCGCGGCGAGATCCCGTCCGGGATCGGCCCCTGCCGCCCGGGCGCACAGTCCCGCCCACCGCTTGTCCGACACCCCGGCGAGCCGCGGGCCGCCGTAGCGCAGCCGCCGGGCCACCTCCACCGCCCCGAACTCCCGCAGCCACCGCCCGCCGACCGTGTCCCCGGGTTCCAGGACCCGGCTGAGGAAGACCACGGCGAGCAGCTCGCCGTCGGGGGGCGGGACGGTGCTCACGTCGGCGCCCCGATGGCCATGGGCACTCCCCGGGGCACTCCGGTGCGCAGTTGCAGCGCCAGGGCGACGTCCGACGCGCCGGGCCGGTCGTGGCCGGCGAGGTCCGCGACCGTCCAGGCGACCCGCAGGACACGGTCGAGTCCGCGCACGGTGAGGACGCCCCGCTCCAGACCGCGCTCGGCCTCGTCCATGGCGCCGGCCGCCGCCTGCCAGCGGCTGCGCAGCTCGCGGCCGGGCACTTCGCTGTTGGTGCGCCACGGCGTGCCCGCGAGCCGGGCCGCCGCGCGTTCCCTGGCGGCCCGCACCCGGTCGGCCACCGCCGCCGTGGCCTCGCCCCCGGCCTCGCGCCGGGTGAGTTCGGAGCGGGTGACCGGGTCGACCTCGACCCGCAGGTCGACCCGGTCGAGCAGCGGCCCGGACAGTCTGGCCTGGTAGCGGCGGACCGCCGAGGGCGGGCACTCGCACAGGGTGTCCCGCAGCGAGAACCGTCCGCAGGGGCAGGGGTTGGCCGCGAGCACCATCAGGAACTTCGCCGGGTAGCGCACCACCCCGGCGCTGCGGGCGATCACCACATGGCCCGCCTCCAGCGGCTGGCGCAGGGCGTCGAGCGCATGGCTGCTGAACTCGGGGGTCTCGTCCAGAAAGAGCACGCCCCGGTGGGCCAGCGACACGGCCCCCGGCCTGGCGACGCCCGGGCCGCCCCCGACGAGAGCCTGCATCGTGGCCGAGTGGTGCGGGGCGCAGTAGGGGGCGAGGTCGATCAGCGGTCTGCCCGGCGGCAGGAGTCCGGCCACCGAGTGGATCGCCGTCACCTCCAGAGACTCCTCCCGGGCGAGGCGGGGCAGCAGGGCGGGCAGCCGCTCGGCGAGCATGGTCTTGCCCGCGCCCGGCGGTCCTTCGAGGAACAGGTGGTGCGCCCCGGCCGCGGCGACCTCGACCGCCGTACGGGCCGAGACCTGGCCGACGACGTCAGCCAGGTCGTGTCCCTGGTCCTGCTGGGCGGCGCCCACGCTGTGCATTCCGGCGGCCGCGCCCGTGCCGGGAAGGCGCAGGCCCGCCAGCAGCGGGTCCGGTCGCCCCTGCTCGTCCGGGTCCTCCTCGGGCACCGGCTCGTCGGTCAGCACCGCGATCAGCTGCCGCAGGCTTCGGACGCCGAGGACGGAGACGCCGGGCACCAGCGCGGCCTCGGCGGCGGCGCACTCGGGCACGACCATCTGCTCGTACCCGGAGTCGGCGGCGGCCAGCACCGCCGGCAGGATGCCCCTGACGGGGCGCACCCGCCCGTCCAGGCCGAGCTCCCCGATCATCACGATGTCGGCGAGCACCCGGGGGTCGATCCGCTCGGCGGCGCCGAGCACCGCACAGGCCACGGCCAGGTCGAAGCCGCTGCCGGCCTTGGGCACCGAGGCCGGGCTGAGACCGACCGTGAGCTTCTTCTGCGGCCATTCGCCACCGGAGTTGACCACCGCGGCCCGCACCCTGTCCCGGCTCTCGGTCAGGCTCTTGTCCGGCAGGCCCACCAGGGTGAAGGCGGCGACACCCGGTTCCAGGTCGGCCTGGACCTCGACGACCACGCCCTCGACACCGACGAGGGCCACGGAGCACGTACGCGCGAAGCCCATCAGGCGGCCCCCCGTACGTGCTCGACCACGGGGGCGCCGCGCCGGGGCAGCAGGACGCCGACCAGGTCGATGCGGACGCCTCCCGGCGGCGCCCCTCCGTGGGACTGGATCCAGCGTTCCGCGAGGCCGCGCAGCCGCTCGGCCTTCCCCGGTGTGACCGCGGCCATCGGATGCTCGAAGAGTCCCTCCCGGCGGGTCTTCACCTCGCAGACGACCAGGACGTCGCCGTCCCGGGCCACGATGTCGATCTCACCGGTCCTGCCGCAGCGCCAGTTGCGCTCCAGGACCGTCATGCCGGTCTGCGTCAGCCGGCGGGCCGCCAGTCCCTCTCCGTACCTGCCGAGCGCGCTTCGTGCGTTCATGTCGGCACCACCTCCGGCGCCCACGGTCACGCATCCGGCCCCATGGAGTGGATCTTGGTGGGCTACTCACCGGTTGTGGACAACACGGTCACTCACGCGAGTGACAACAGAGAGCCGACAACAGAGAGCAGCGGCATCGAGGCGGGGTGAGGCCGATGACGACCCTCACCCGCCCGGCAGCTCCAGGTCGCTCTTGTTCAGCTCCTCGATGTTCACGTCCTTGAACGTGAGGACGCGTACCTGCTTCACGAACCGGGCCGGCCGGTACATGTCCCACACCCAGGCGTCGGCCATCGACACCTCGAAGAACACCTCACCCTGCACCGAGTGGACCTGCATCTCGTAGTCGTTGGTGAGGTAGAAGCGCCGCTCGGTCTCGATCACGAATTTGAACAGACCGACGACATCGCGGTACTCCCGGTAGAGCTTGAGCTCCATCTCGGTCTCGTACTTCTCGAGGTCCTCGGCGCTCATGGCATGTTCCCCTTCAGCCGTGCGATCCCACCATTGTGCGCCAGTCCCATGAGGCCCTAGACGATTTCGGTGTCGAGGGTCACGGGCCCGGCCGGGGGACCTTCGTCGAGCAGTGTGCGCAGCAGCTCGGCGAGTCTGGTCGGATACACCGTCTCATGTGCCCGGATCAGTTCCTGACACGTCCACCAGCGCGCTCCGGCGACGCTGCGCCGCTCCAGCTCCGTCAGGGCCGTGGCCTCGACCGCCGTCCGGTCCGTACGGGCCAGGTAGTACCACTCGTCCTGGTTCCAGCGTCGGCCCGCGAACGGGAACGAGCACGTCCGGCGCCACAGCACCGGGCCGAGTTCGACCTCGGTGATGCCGGTCTCCTCGGCGAGTTCCCGCAGGGCGGCCTCCTCGCGCGTCTCGGCGCCCTCCAGGCCGCCGCCCGGGGTGAACCACCAGTCGTCGGCCGGGTCGTCCGGTTCGTGGCCGTGCAGCAGCAGGATGCGGTTCTCGGGGTCGAGCAGGACCACCCGTGCGACCTTGCGCAGCCCTCCGGGCCGGCCGTCCGCGTTCCCGGCGCCCCCGGCGTCCTCAGCGAGCACCGGCCGGCTCCGTCCGGGTGCGGGCGCGCGAGCCGCCGAGCCGCGCCGCGATCGGGCCGTAGGCGCCCCCGGCGAGGACCAGGACGGCACCCGCCACGATCATCGTGGTGATCGTGCGCAGCGGGCCCGGCTGGGAGAGGGCACCGAGCGCCTGGAAGCCGGTGGGGCGCTCCAGCAGGCCCTTCACGGGCCAGACGACGGCGTCGACCCGGGCGTCCACGGCGTCGCGCGAGACGGTGCCCGCGGCCGCGTCGGTGAGGTGGGCGGTGGAGTCCAGGGAGCCGTGGCGTTCGTCTCCGAGCAGGAACAGCCGGCCCTGGGGCACCTTCACGGCCGGGAAGCCGCCGGCCTCGGCGACGGCGCCCTTCAGGTACGGCTCGTCGATCTGCTTGCCGTTGACGGTCAGCCTGCCCTTCTCGCAGCAGGAGACGGTGTCGCCGCCGACGGCGACCACGCGTTTGATCACGGCGGAGTTCTGCACCCAGTTCTTGTCGTGGAAGACGACCACGTCGCCGCGGTGCACCTGGCCGCCGTCGACCCGCTGGGCCAGCACCCGGTCGCCCATGCCGATCGTGGGCGCCATCGAACTGGTGGGCACGGTGTACGGGCTGTAGACCACCGCCGCCCACGCGAATCCCGCGAGGAACAGCGCCAGCCCCACGGCCACCGCCAGACCGGACAGCCGCTCTCCGGCCCTGCCGCCCACCGGGTTCCTGCCTGTGCCGCCGCTGCGCGGGGCCGTACGCGTCGCGCTCTCACCACCCATGGACCCGCACCCTACCGGTCGGTACCGGAACGGGTCAGCCCCTCCTGCCCGGCCACCACCGCACGCTCCACAAGGGCTTCACAGCGGTGGACTCACGAGCGCGAGCCGCAGCGGGCGGGGCTCAGCGGCCTCCCGTGGCCGTCGTCGGCGTGCCCGTGCCGGCCGCGGCCTTCGCGGCCCGCCTGCGCCGCCACACCGCCACCGGCACGACCGCGGTCAGGGCCACGCCCTCGGGGGCCACCGACAGGCCCGCCGCCGAGGACTGCTGGTTGAGGCCCTGCTGGTCGAAGGTGTCCGGAACGGGCAGCGTGCCCCAGCGGTTGATCGGCCAGGCCTTGACGATGGCACGGCCGACGACCTCCTTCACCGGGACCATGCCGTGGTTCTTGTCGCTCTGGTTGTAGCGCGAGTCCCGGGAGTTCTGCCGGTGGTCACCCATGACCCAGATGAAGCCCTTGGGCACGTGAACCTTGAACTGGCCGCCCTGGTCGTCGACGCTGCACGGCGTGTTGCCCGCGTAGACGTACGACTGCTCGTCCAGCGGCTTGCCGTTGACCAGCAGCGGGCCGGTGTTCTTGCACTCGACGGTGTCGCCGCCGACGCCGACGACGCGCTTGATGAGGTCCTTCTCCTCCGCGGACGGCATCAGGCCGATCCAGCTGAGCACCGTCTGCAGCGCGTTCGGGCTGGCCGCCGGCTCGCCCGCCAGCCAGTCGTCCGGGTCGTGGAAGACGACGACCTCGCCGCGCTCGGGCTCGGAGCCGAACCACGGGGTCAGCTTGTCGACCAGGACGCGGTCGCCCCGCTGAAGGGTGTTCTGCATCGAGTCCGAGGGAATCGAGAACGCCTGTACGAGGAAGGTCTTGATCAGCAGCGCCAGCACCAGCGCGATACCGATCAGGATGGGCAGCTCCTTCCAGAAGGAGCGGGGCTTCCTCGCCTCGGGGGTGCTCCCGCTTCCCTGGTCACCGCCGTCGTTGTACTCCGTCACCGTGCCGTCCTCGGCTGTTTCGCTCTCACTCCCGGAGGCCACGGCGCCGCGCGCAGCGGGGTCCGCCGCTCCTTCGGGGTGTCCGCGGTGCTCCTCGCCGTCGTGTCCGGACCGTGCGCCGACCGCCACATCCCCCACGCCAACTCCTCACTCCGTGCCACCGCCTGCCCCATGCGCGGCGCAGGCCCACCACTCCCATAACGAGCGGGAGTTCCGCAGGGCTCGGGAGTCGAACCGATCCGTTCGGATCGTCCGGGGCAACCCTATGCGACAGCCGGGGAGTGGCGGTCGACCCCGCCGCCGCGTCGGACACGGAGGAGAAGGTTTTCGGCTCCTTCAGCATGGTCCAGTGGCCGACGGGCCAGCCGATGACCATGGCCCGCCCCACCACGGACGTCTCCGCGACGGTGCCACCGTACGGGGTGTCCTGGTGGGCCCGCGAGTCGGCGGAGTTGTCCCGGTGGTCGCCCATCACCCACAGCCGGCCCCTGGGGACGGTGATGTCGAACTGGGTGTTGGAGGGTGCGTTGCCCGGATGGAGGTAAGCCCCCTCGTTCAGGGGAACGCCGTTGACGGTCATCCTGCCCTGGGTGTCGCAGCACTTGACATGGTCACCGCCGACGCCGACGACCCGCTTGATGAGGTCCTTCTCGTCGTCGGAGGGCAGCAGGCCGATGAAGGTCAGGCCCTGCTTGACCTGCTTGACGCCGACGGGGTCGTCCGTGTGGGCGGTCTGCTCCCCGGCCAGCCAGCCGCCGGGGTCGTGGAAGACGACGACGTCCCCGCGCTGCGGCTTGGCGCCGAACCACGGGGTGAACTTGTCGACCAGGACCCGGTCGCCGATCTGGATCGTCTGCTCCATGGAGCCGGACGGGATCACGAAGGCCTGTACGAGGAAGGTCTTCAGCACCAGGGCTATGAGCACGGCGACGCCGACCAGGAGCGGTATCTCCCGGACCGCGGAGCGCCTGCGCCGCCGCTTGACCTTGCGTTGCAGCTTGCGCCGCTCCGCGCGGCTGCGGCCGCCGGCCGGACCGGCGGCACGCCGTGCCCCGGTGGGCAGGAGGTTGTCGGCGGCGTCGGCGGAGACGCCGCGCGGTCTGCCGCGGCTACCCATGGATGCCGTCCGCGTGGCCGGCCGCCGGCACGCGCGCGTACGCGTCCGGGCGGTGCAGGTGGGTCCGGTGGCCGAAGGGCCAGACGATCCAGTCGGCCCGGCCGATCACTTCGCCGACCGGGATCATGCCGCCGCCCGGCGAGCCCAGATGGTCGCGGGAGTCGCTGGAGTCGCCGCGGTGGTCACCGAGGACGAACAGGGTGCCCTCGGGCACGACCACGTCGAAGGGCACGGTGGACGGGCTGTCACCGGGATAGAGGAACGCCGACTCGTCGGCCGACCGGCCGTTCACCTGGATTCTGCCCTCCTTGTCACAGCAGACCACATGGTCTCCGCCCACACCCACAACGCGTTTGATGTAGTCGCCGTCCCCGAAGTACCCGGTGCCGTCGAACACGACGACGTCGCCGCGCCGCGGCACGGCTCCAAAACGGTACGCCAACTTGTTTACGGCAACGCGGTCCCCGATCCTCAATCCCGGCTCCATGGATCCGCTCGGAATCTCGAACGGCTGGATCACGAACGTGTTGAGGAGCAGCAGGAGGACCAGGCAGCTCAGCGCGGTCAGGGTGACCCTCCCGCCGGGGAGCCACTCGGTGATCCGCGAGATCAACGCGAAACGCGACCGTTCCTCCGGCCCCCGCGTCCCCGGGGTCGTCCCGGGTTCGCCGTCACAAGGGCGGGAGGAGCGGTCGCGCTCCGTCTGCTGTGCTTCGGTGTCCATCGGGGCCGAATGTTATCCGGCCCCGCCATGAACTCCGGGAGGCGCTCAGTGCTCGCGCTTCTCCTTGATCTTCGCGGCCTTGCCGCGCAGCTCGCGCAGGTAGTACAGCTTGGCGCGGCGCACGTCACCCTTGGTGACGAGCTCGATCTTCTCCACGATCGGGGTGTGCACCGGGAAGGTGCGCTCGACGCCGACGGAGAAGGAGACCTTGCGGACCGTGAAGGTCTCGCGCACGCCGGAGCCCTGGCGACGGATCACCACGCCCTTGAACTGCTGCACACGGGAGCGGTTGCCCTCGATGACGCGGACGTGCACGTTGACGGTGTCGCCCGGGCGGAAGGCCGGGACGTCCTCGCGCAGCGACGCGGCGTCGACGGAGTCGAGCAGGTGAGACATTTCGTCTGCTTTCTTCGTTGATGCCACAGGTCATCAACGGGAACTAGATGTACGGGATCGGGTGCTGCGCGGGTCGGAACGGGCGTCGTGTCCCCCTGCGGCAGGGGCGCACGCCGGACGGCGCACAACAGCGGTCTATTCTTCCATGCCGTCGGTCCGGCGCCAAAATCGGCCCCGCGCCCCGCCCTCGGGGTCCGGCGCCCAGCCCAGGATGGACAGCATCTCGCGGTCCTTCTTGTCGAAGACCTTCGGATCGCAGCGCTCGATCAGGTCGGGCCGGTGGGCCGTCGTACGCCGCAGGGCCTCGTCGCGCCGCCAGCGGGCGATCTTGCCGTGGTGGCCGCTGAGCAGCACCTCGGGGATGCCCTGGCCGCGCCAGAGGGGCGGCTTGGTGTAGACGGGGCCCTCCAGGAGGTTGGCCATGGTGCCGGGCGCGAAGGAGTCGTCGCGGTGCGACTCGGCGTTGCCGAGGACGCCGGGCAGCAGCCGCGCCACGGCCTCGGTGACGACCAGTACGGCCGCCTCGCCGCCGGCGAGGACGTAGTCGCCGATGGAGACCTCGTAGACGGGTATGCGGGTGGCGTACTCGTCCATCACCCGGCGGTCGATGCCCTCGTAGCGGGCCGGTGTGAAGATCAGCCAGGGGCGCTCGGAGAGCTCCACGGCGAGCTCCTGGGTGAAGGGGCGGCCGCTGGGTGTCGGGACGATGAGCGCGGGCGCGTGGGAGCCGGTCTCGTAGCCGTCGGCGAGGACGGTGTCCAGGGCGTCGCCCCAGGGCTCGGTCTTCATGACCATGCCCGGACCGCCGCCGTAGGGCGTGTCGTCGACCGTGTGGTGGCGGTCGTACGTCCAGCCGCGCAGATCGTGGACGTGCACGTTCAGCTGCCCGCGCGCGCGTGCCTTGCCGACGAGGGAGACGTTCAGGGGCTCCAGGTACTCGGGGAAGATCGTGACGACGTCGAGCCGCATCAGGACTCGTCCTCCGAGTTCGCCGTGTCCTCCGAGTCCTCCGCGGGCGTGCGGGAGGAGGCGCCGGGCCCATCGGCGGCCTCGTCGGGTTCGGAGCGGTCGTCGATGAGGCCGGGCGGCGGGTCGACGACCGCCCGCTGCTCCTCCAGGTCGATCTCGGTGACGATCTCCCCGACGAACGGGATCATCACCTCGGTGCCGTCCGGACGCTCGACGATCAGCAGGTCCTGGGAGGGCAGGTGGGAGATCTCGGTGATCCGGCCGATCTCCGTGCCGTCCTCCAGAACGACGTCGAGGTCCATCAGCTGGTGGTCGTAGTACTCGTCCTCGCCCTCGGGAAGCTCCTCCGGGTCGATCTCGGCGATCAGGAGGGTGTTGCGCAGGGCCTCGGCGGCGCTGCGGTCGCTCACGCCCTCGAAGCGCAGCAGGAGGCGGCCGCTGTGGACGCGGCCCGTCTCGATGGTCAGCGGACCGGCGGACGCCGGGTCGGTGGCCAGGACGGCGCCGGGGGCGAGCCGCAGTTCGGGCTCGTCGGTACGTACCTCCACGGTGACCTCGCCCTTGATGCCGTGGGCGCGGCCGATCCGTGCGACTACCAGCTGCACGTGGAAGATCTCCTGTCGGAACGTCAGAACACGAGCCACCGGGCGGCTCATACGACTACGGGCCGGGGACGGCCCAGCGGCCCTCCCCGGCCCGAGCCGGTTGCGCAAAGCGTCAGCGGACGTGGTCCACGTCGACGAGGTCGACACGGACTCCGCGGCCGCCGATGGCGCCCACGACGGTGCGCAGGGCGCGCGCGGTGCGGCCGTTGCGGCCGATCACCTTACCGAGGTCGTCCGGGTGGACCCGGACCTCGAGCACGCGCCCGCGACGCAGGTCGCGCGAGGCGACCTGCACATCGTCAGGGTTGTCGACGATGCCCTTCACGAGGTGCTCAAGCGCCTCCTCGAGCATGCTGCTCAGGCCTCGGTCGACTCAGCCGAAGAAGACTCGGCGCCGGCCTCGTCCTTCTTCTCAGCCTTCTTCTTCTGGGTGATGGCCTCACCCTTGTTCTCGTCGTCACCACCGAGGGCCTCGAACGACGGGCGCGTGGCCTTCTCGGCCGGCTGGAGCAGCGGCGCAGGGGCGGGCTCGCCCTTGAACTTCTGCCAGTCGCCGGTCTTCTTCAGGATGGCGAGCACGGGCTCGGTCGGCTGGGCGCCGACGGAGAGCCAGTACGCCACGCGCTCGGCGTTGACCTCGATGCGCGAGGGGTTCTGCACCGGGTGGTACAGACCGATCTCCTCGATGGCCCGGCCGTCACGGCGGGTACGGGAGTCGGCGACGACGATGCGGTAGTGAGGCGAACGGATCTTGCCCAGACGCTTCAGCTTGATCTTGACTGCCACGGGAGTGGGTTCTCCTGGATTTGACGTGGTTGGGCACGGCGGAGACGCCGCGTGGGGTTGCGGTACCCGAGTGCCCGACGGACGCGTCAGCCGGAGGAGAGAGGGGTCCTGTGCGGCTGTCGAGTACAGCTAGCCATTGTGCCACACCCGGTGGGGCGCTTTCCGCGGAGGGCGTAGGGGCCGCTTCCGGGCACGACTGAGCGGCACCCGGCGCCCCGGGTGCCATGAAACGCGGGGGCCCAACCGCGTCGACGGGGGCGCCGCCGGGTACGGCGGCGCCCCGCGCACCGTCCTGCTGCTCGTCCGGCACCCACGAGATGCCGGGACGCCGTCGGCCGGTCAGCCGGCCGCCGCGCCCACCGGCTCCGGGATCCTGAACGGCTTGCCGCAGCCGCCGCACATGATCGGGGCCTGGGCCAGGACAGAGGGGACGACCCGCACATTGCGGCCGCAGTCGCACACCGCCTTGACCCTGACCCCGCCGCCGGAGGAACCGTGCCGGGCGGCGGGTCCGCGGAAGCTGCGGCCGGTGTCGGTGGAGGTGGCGGCCGAGTGCGCCTTCAGCGCACGCTGGAGGCGCTCGATCGTCGGGCGGTAGCGCCGCTTCGCCTCGGGGCTGAGCGTGACCAGCGAGAAGCCGCTGCTCGGATGCGGCTCCTCGGGGTGGTCCAGGCCCAGCTCCTCGGAGATCGCGAGGAACCTGCGGTTGTGGTAGCGGCCGGCACGGGACGTGTCGCGTACGCCGCGCGCGGCGGCTACGCCATGGACTGCCTCGTGAAGCAGTCGCTCGAAGGAGAGTTCGTGTCCGCATGCGGACGAGGACTCCCCGATCAGGGACTCAGGCGCGGCAAGGTCCGGCAGCTCGGGGTGGTACCGCTGAATGTCGGCCCACGCCTGCGCCAGCTCTGCGGCGAGAACAGGTGGTGTCGTGCTCACGTAATGACAACGAGCCGAAGGGCCGCTGTGTTCCTATTCCGGGGCATCCCAAATAATTTGCACGTACCCGTCAGTCGTCACTGATGCGTCCTGACGAGGGCGGGTGCGCTGATCTGCGGAGAAGCCGCACAGCTCATCCCAAGGTGGTGCGCAAAGGGAGTACGCACCGGCGCGTACGACACTCCCGCACGCCGGGGGCGGCGGGATCGGGCCACGCGCAAGAGGCGTTTCGGCCGCTTCCCGGGCCAAAGAGCCTCAACCGGTCGGAGACCCCCGACGTTACCCGGTGCGCTCGCCGCGTCCGACACCGGCCCACGGGACAGCCGACTTCCGGCCACGTCGATCCCGGGCCCAGGTTGCCGGTACGTGAAATCCCGGCCCGTACCGCCCCAGGAGGCAAGCGGGGCCCCGCGACCCCTGGACGCGGGCGAGGGCACGCAGTTATCTGGCATACGGGGGAAGTGGGAGCGCACTGCACGGGGGCCACGGAACCGGGCACAACGGCAGCACTCGGCGGATTGGGGCGCCTATCCATGACACCTGCGCTCGTGCGGCGGCACTTACAGAACACGGCGACAGCGGCCGACTCGGAGCCACGCGCACGCGCGCGTGACTGGTCCGAGATCCAGGAGCGGATGCTGGTCCCGCTCCACGAGGCCGTCTACGCGCGGCTGGAGGTGGGCTCCGGCACCCGGCTGCTGGCCCTCGGCTGCGGCTCCGGACTCGCCCTGCTCCTGGCCGCGGCCAGAGGGGCGACGGTCACCGGCGTCGACCGCTCCTGCCCGGAGCGGCTCGCCCTCGCCCGGCAGCGGCTGCTGCCGGAACCGTGGAACACACGTACGCGTACGGCCGCCCGGATCGTCGACGGCTCGCCACGGGACGCGGCCGGCCCCGGAGCCGACCCGTACACCCTCGTGACCGCCTTCGAGCCGATCGGCTGCCTCGCGGGCGACTCGGAGGGGCTCGCCGGCCTGCTGGCCGCCGCGACACCGCTCGCCGAGAAAGGGGCGCCCGTGGTCCTCGCAGGCTGGGGACCGCCGGAGCGCTGTGCGACCTCGTCCGTGCTGCGGGTGGCCACCAAGCTCGCCGATCCGCTGCGCAGTCCCGGAAGCTGGCGCCCCGCCCTGCGCGACGACCTGGAGGAGGTGGCCCAGCGCGCCGGCCTGCGGCCCGACGGTTCCGGCCGCGTCGCCTGCCCGTTCGGGTACGCCGACCTCGACAGCGCGGTGCGCGGACTGCTCTCCACGGGGCTGTTCGACGCGGCCGTCGCCGCCACCGACCAGGACCAGGTCGACAAGGAACTCGCCGAGGCCCTGCACGCGCACCAGCGCCCTGACGGCACCGTGTGGATGCCCAACGTCTTCCGGTACCTGATCGCACGGACGCCCTGAACCTCGCGGAACGGGTCTCACCGGACGCCGTCGCCGGCCTCCGCCTCCTTGCGCAGCCGGGTGATCCCGGCGACCCGGTAGGCGTCGGCCTCCTCCAGCGTCTCGTTCTCCAGCAGCGCCTGCGCCAGCGCGTCCAGCTGCTCCCGGTGGTCACGCAGCTTGCGGCACGCCTCGTCGTAGCACTCGTCGACGATGCGCCGCATCTCGCTGTCGATGGCGTCCAGGGTCTGTGGGGCGGCGGCGAGCCCGTAGGCCTGCTGGGCGTCGTCCGGGAGGGCGGAGAGACGGCCCACATGCTCGCTCATGCCCCAGCGGGCCACCATCCCGCGCGCGATGCCGGTGACCTGTTCGAGGTCGTGCTCGGAGCCCGTCGTGATCACCCCGTAGACGACGTGTTCCGCCGCCATGCCACCCAGCGCGCCGATGATGCGGCCCCGCAGGTACTCCTCCGTGTACGCGTACTTGTCGGACTCGGGCGTCGACAGCGTCACCCCGAGCGCCCTCCCGCGCGGCACGATGGTGATCTTGCGTACGGGGTCGGCACCGGGCTGGAGCATGCCCAGCAGGGCGTGCCCGCTCTCGTGGTACGCGGTGCGCCTGCGCTCCTCCTCGGGCATCACCAGCGCACGTTCGGCGCCGAGCTGGACCTTCTCCAGCGCCTCCGAGAAGTCGGTCGGCGTCACCTGCTCCTGCCGCCGCTTGACCGCGAGCAGGGCGGCCTCGTTGGCGAGATTGGCCAGCTCCGCCCCGGTCATGCCCGGAGTCGTACGCGCCACCCGGGCGAGGTCCACGTCCGGGGCGAGCGGGATCCGGCGGGTGTGGATCCGCAGGATCGCCTCGCGGCCGCCCCGGTCCGGCGGGGAGACGCTCACCACCCGGTCGAAACGGCCCGGCCGGGTCAGCGCGGGGTCCAGCACGTCGGCGCGGTTCGTGGCGGCGAGCACGATGACGCCCTCCGAGCCGGAGAAGCCGTCCATCTCCGTCAGGATCTGGTTCAGCGTCTGCTCGCGCTCGTCGTGCCCGCCCATCGAGGCGCCGCCGCCCCGGGCCCGGCCGATGGTGTCGATCTCGTCGATGAACACGATCGACGGCGCCACCTTGCGGGCCTCGGCGAACAGCTCGCGCACCCGGGAGGCACCCACCCCCACGATCATCTCGATGAACTCGGACGCCGACGCCGAGAAGAACGGCACACCCGCCTCACCGGCCACGGCCCGCGCGAGCAACGTCTTGCCCGTGCCCGGCGCCCCCGTGAGCAGCACCCCGCGCGGCATCTTCGCGCCCATGTGGCGATAGGCGTCCGGATGCTCCAGGAAGTCCACGACGTCGTCGAGCTCGCCCTTGACCTCGTCGATGCCCGCCACGTCCGCGAAGGTGGTGCGCTGGGTGCCCGGCTGGAGTTCGACCGGCCTGGGCGGCGCCTTGCGCCCCAGCAGACCGCCCGGCCCGCCGAGACCCGAGCCGATCCGCCGCGCGAAGAAGATCCACAGCGCGGCCAGCACCACGATCGGCGCCAGCGAGAGCAGCAGGTTCGGCAGCAGGCCGCGCTCCTGCACGACCGGCTGCGCGGTCACCGTGACATGGTGGCTGCTCAGGCTCTGCCAGAGCTTGTCGTCCGCGAAGGCCGGGCGCTGGGTCTTGAACTTGGTGTACTTCCCCCCGCCCTGCGGATTGGCCTGGGCGCTCCTGAGCCGGCCCTGGATCGCGTCGCCCTTGGAGTAGATCGTGCCGACGTTGCCGGCGCCGAGCTGCCTGCTGAACTCGGTGTACGAGATCGTCGGCTCGTTGCCCTGGTTGTAGTAGCTCAGCCCGCCGTAGGCCACCAGGAAGACGATCACCGCGGTGACGAGCAGCCCCCACCACCTGCCGCGCATCCGCCTGCCACCGGGCCGCCCCGGCGGCTCGTCCGGCGTGCCCTCGGTACGCCACGGCTGGTCAGAGCCATCGCGCGACGGCGCGGCATTGCTCATATCTGGACGTTACGACACATGGCGTACCCCGGCACGCGCTGAGGGCGCCCCTCCACGGAAGGGCGCCCTCGGCGTTGTCCAGACGCCGTACGGGTGACACGCGGGTCCCGTACGGCGCTCGGGTGGGCCTCAGCCCATGAACTTCTTGAACTCGTCCGGAAGCTCGAAGTCCTGGCCGCCCTGCTGCGGCAGTCCGAGGGCGCCGCCGGACTGGGCGGCGGCGGCGCGGCGCTCGGCCTCCTCCTGCTCCTGCTGCTTGCGCTTCATCGGGTTGCCGGAGCGCTGCTTGCCCTTGGCCTTCTTCGGCTGCTTCTTGGACCGGCCGGGACCGCCGCCCATGCCCGGGATCCCCGGCATGCCGGGCATCCCGCCGCCCTGGGCCATGCGGGACATCATCTTGCGCGCCTCGAAGAACCGCTCGACCAGGTTCTTCACCGCGCTGACCTCGACGCCGGAACCCTTGGCGATACGGGCGCGGCGCGAGCCGTTGATGACGGTCGGGTCCTGGCGCTCGCCCGGGGTCATCGACTTGATGATCGCGGCCGTGCGGTCGACGTCCCGCTCGTCGATGTTGTTGATCTGGTCCTTGATCTGGCCCATGCCGGGCAGCATGCCGAGCAGCTTGCTGATGCTGCCCATCTTCCTGACCTGCTCCATCTGGGCCAGGAAGTCGTCCAGGGTGAAGTCCTGGCCCTTCTTGGACGCCAGCTTGGAGGCCATCTTCTCGGCCTCTTCCTGGCTGAACGTCTTCTCCGCCTGCTCGATCAGGGTGAGCAGGTCACCCATGTCGAGGATGCGGGAGGCCATCCGGTCCGGGTGGAAGGCGTCGAAGTCGTCGAGCTTCTCACCGTTGGACGCGAACATGATCGGCTTGCCGGTGATCTGCCGGATCGACAGGGCCGCGCCACCGCGGGCGTCACCGTCGAGCTTGGACAGCACCACGCCGTCGAAGCCGACGCCGTCGCGGAAGGCCTCGGCGGTGTTGACGGCGTCCTGGCCGATCATCGAGTCGACGACGAACAGGATCTCGTCGGGGCTGACGACGTCCCTGATGTCCGCCGCCTGCTGCATCATCTCCTGGTCGATGCCGAGGCGGCCGGCGGTGTCCACGATCACGATGTCGTGGACCTGGGTCCGCGCGTGCTCGATGGAGTCCTTGGCGACCTTGACCGGGTCGCCCACGCCGTTGCCCGGCTCGGGCGCGTAGACGGCGACGCCGGCGCGCTCGGCGACGACGCTGAGCTGGTTGACGGCGTTCGGGCGCTGGAGGTCACAGGCGACCAGCAGCGGGGAGTGGCCCTGCTCCTTGAGCCACCTGCCGAGCTTGCCCGCGAGGGTGGTCTTACCGGCACCCTGGAGACCGGCCAGCATGATCACGGTGGGCGGCTGCTTGGCGAAGCGCAGACGGCGGGTCTCCCCGCCGAGGATGGTCACCAGCTCGTCGTTGACGATCTTGATGAACTGCTGCGCAGGGTTCAGGGCCTTGGAAATCTCGATTCCAAGGGCCCTTTCCTTCACGTTCTTGATGAACGTCCGGACAACGGGCAGGGCCACGTCCGCCTCGAGGAGCGCGATGCGGATCTCGCGAGCCGTCGCGTCGATGTCCGCTTCGCTGAGGCGCCCCTTGCCCCTGAGGGACTTGAAGGTGGCTGAGAGGCGGTCGGAGAGAGTATCGAACACGGCGGCGTCGGTCCTCGGCATAGGCGACAGGATGGATCGCCCTCCAGGGTATCCGGCTCCGCAAGGGATTCGTCCCCGCCCACAGGGTGAACGGGCGGGGACGCAAGCCCCGCGTCGGCGGGGAGCAGGCATTCACCACCTTGAGCACGTGCTGAGCCGGCGGATCATCCCCGCATGAGGCGAGGAGCACACACCACAATCAACGCAAACAACGACCGCGAGGTCACGTCCGCAGCGCCTCCTCCAGCCGTCGCGCCACCGACGCCGCCTCCTGGTCGGGAAGCGGGTCGCCCGCGGGGCCGGTGACGTAGAAGGCATCCACGGCGTTCGCTCCCAGCGTGCTGACGTGGGCGCTGCGCACCCGTAGCTTCGCGTCCTCCAGCGCCCGTCCGATCCGGAACAGCAGTCCCGGCGCGTCCTGTGCGCGGACCTCGATCACGGTGGCGTGCCGGGAGGCGGCCGGGGCGACCGTGACCCGGGGCGGGGGCGCGGCCACGCCGTGGCGGCGCGGGTAGGCGGCGTCGCGTTCGGCGAGGCGGCCGCCGATGTCGAGGGAGCCGTCCAGAGCGCGGACCAGGTCGGCGCGCAGCCGGGCGGCCTGGGGCAGAGCGCCGTACTCGGCGGCGACCCTCCAGTCCAGCAGGAGCACGGAGCCGCCCTCGACGCCGTCCGGCAGGTCCAGCGGCCGCAGCTCGGCCGTGCGGACGGTGAGCCGGTGGGTCGCCAGCACTCCGGCGACCGAGGGCAGGACGCCGGGCTGGTCGGGGACGGCTATCAGCAGTTCGACGCCGAGCGGCTCGGGCTCCCCCGGGTGCTCCTCGACGGGCGGCTCGGTCCGCGCCCGCAGGGCCAGGGCCGGCCCGCCGGTGCGGAAGGCCTCGATGGCGAGACGTTCCTGCTCGGCGGTGGGCGTGGCGGGCTCGGGCTCGTCGGGCATGTCCCCGGCGAGGACCGCGCGGACCCGTCCGACCAGGTCGGTGACGAGGGAGCCGCGCCAGGACGACCAGGCGGCGGGCCCGGTGGCCAGGGCGTCCGCCTCGGTGAGGGCGTGCAGCAGTTCGAGGGTGCTCTGGGTGCCGACCGCCTCGGCGACGGCGCGGACGGTGGCCGGGTCGTCCAGGTCGCGCCGGGTGGCGGTCCGGACGAGCAGCAGATGGTGGCGTACGAGGGTGGCGAGCACCCGGGTGTCCGCCGGGTCGAGGCCGATGCGCCCGGCGACCTCCGCGGCGATGGGCTCCCCGGCCGCGCAGTGGTCGCCGGGCCGGCCCTTGCCGATGTCGTGCAGCAGCGCGGCGACCAGGAGCAGGTCGGGGCGGCCGACCCGCCGGGTGAGGGCGGAGGCGCGGACGGCGGTCTCGATCAGGTGGCGGTCGACCGTCCAGCGGTGGACGGCGTTGCGCTGCGGGCGGCAGCGCACCCGTTCCCAGTCGGGCAGGAGCCGGGTGATCAGCCCTTCCGCGTCCAGTGCCTCCCAGACCTCGACGGTGGGGCGGCCGGAGCCGAGCAGAGTGACGAGCTGTTCGCGGGCCTCGGCGGGCCAGGGCGTGGGCAGCGGGCGCGCGGTGGCGGCAAGGTGCCGTACCGCGTGCGGGGAGAGCGGCAGGCCCGCCTGCGCGGCGGCGGCAGCGGCGCGCAGCGGCAGCACGGGGTCGTGCTCGGGGCGCGCGGTGCGGGCGAGCCCGACCTCGCCGTCCTGTTCCACCACGCCTTCGGCGAGCGGGGTGCGCTCCGCGACCTGCTTCCCGCCGCCGAGCAGGGCGCGCAGCCTCGGCCGCACGGCGCGTGACCGGAGCACGCGCCCCACCTCGCGCCAGGTGACGTCACCGGCGTACGAGAGGACACGGGCCGCCTCGTACACCTGGCGCAGGAGCGCGTCGGCGTCGGGCAGGCCCAGTTCCGCGGCGACCTGGTCCTGGTCCTGCAGGGCGAGCCGGTCGGTGGCGCGGCCCGTCGTCAGGTGCAGGACGTCGCGCACGTCGAGCAGCCGGCGGCGGGCGTCGGCGAGGCCCTCGCGCGGGGCGTCCGCGAGCCAGGAGGCGGCGACGGCGCGCAGGGCGGTGGCGTCCCGCAGGCCGCCGCGGGCCTCTTTGAGGTCGGGTTCCAGGAGGTACCTCAACTCGCCCTGCCGTTCGGCGCGTTCGGCGCACAGGTCGCGGAGTTCGGGCAGCCGTCCCGGCGCCTGGTTGCGCCAGTCGGCGAGGATCGCGGTGCGCAGTGCGGTCGTCAGGCCGAGGTCGCCGGCGAGGTGCCGGGCGTCCAGCAGGCCGAGCTGGACCTTGAGGTCCTCGCGTGCCGCCCGGCGGGCCTCGGCCGGGGTGCGGACCGCGTGGTCGAGGGCGAGGCCGAGGTCCCACACGGGGTACCAGAGGCGGTCGGCGAGGGCGGCGATCTCCTCGGGGTCGCCGCCGTGGTGCAGGAGCAGCAGGTCCAGGTCGCTGCGGGGCGACAGCTCCCCGTGCCCGTAGCCGCCCACGGCGACGAGGGCGACGCCCCGCAGTCTCCCGGCCGCCGCGGTGAACAGCTCCGCGAGCCAGCCGTCGGTCAGTTCGGCGAGCGCGGTCCGGCGCGGTTTCCCCGACGGTGTCCCCTCGGTGAGGAGGCGCAGCCGGGCCGCCGCGTAGCCTTTCTCCGCTTCGCCTCGTACGTCCGCGCCCGTCATCGGCGGCTCCTGTCCTCGCCGTTCAGAGCGCGTCCGGGCCGCGCTCGCCGGTGCGGACCCGGACCGCCGTCTCGACCGGCACGGACCAGACCTTGCCGTCACCGATCTTGCCCGTGCGGGCGGCCTTGACGACGACCTCGATCAGCTGCTCGGCCTCGTCGTCCTCGACGAGCACCTCGATGCGGATCTTGGGCACCAGGTCGACGGTGTACTCGGCTCCGCGGTAGACCTCGGTGTGGCCGCGCTGGCGTCCGTAGCCGCTCGCCTCGGTGACGGTGAGGCCGTTGACGCCGAACGACTGGAGGGCCTCCTTGATCTCGTCGAGCCGGTGGGGCTTGACCACGGCGGTGATGAGCTTCATGCGTCCACCTTCCTGCTCCGTGTGGCGGCCTTCTTGATCTGCGCGGCGGCCAGGGCCGGGGTGGCGACGCCGACGACTCCGCCGCCCGCTCCGGTGAGGTCGTACGCGGTCTCGGCGTGCTCGGCCTGGTCGATGCCGGAGACCTCCTCGTCCTCGGTGACCCGCATGCCGATGGTCCGGTCCAGGAGGAAGGCGAGGACCGCGGAGGCGATCAGGGAGTAGGCGAGGACGGCGAAGACTCCGGCGCACTGCTTCCAGAACTGCTCCAGGCCACCGCCGTAGAACAGGCCCCGGACGGCGGACTGGCCCTTGCCGCTGGCGAAGAGGCCGATCAGCAGGGAGCCGACGACGCCGCCGACCATGTGGACGCCGACCACGTCGAGGGAGTCGTCGTAGCCGAACCGGTACTTCAGGCCGACCGCCATGGCGCACAGGACTCCGGCGACGGCGCCCACGGCCATCGCGCCGAGCGGGGAGACGGCGCCGCCGGACGGGGTGATCGCGACCAGTCCGGCGACCGCGCCGGAGGCGGCTCCGAGAGTGGTGAACGCGCCGTGCCGGACCTTCTCGTAGGCGAGCCAGGCGAGCATGGCGGTGCCGGTGGCGACCTGGGTGTTGACGAACATCAGCGGGCCGACGCCGTCGTCGTTGCCGAGCCAGGAGCCGGCGTTGAAGCCGAACCAGCCGAACCACAGCAGGCCCGCACCGAGCATGACCAGCGGGAGGCTGTGCGGGCGCATCGGGTCCTTCCTGAATCCGATGCGCTTTCCGATGACGAGGATCACGCCGAGTGCCGCCGCGCCGGCGTTGATGTGGACCGCGGTGCCGCCCGCGAAGTCGATCACTCCGAGTTTGCCGGCCCAGCCGCCGGGGCCCCAGACCCAGTGGGCGACCGGGAAGTACACGACCGTGACCCACAGCACCAGGAACAGTGTCCAGGCGCTGAACTTCACCCGGTCGGCCAGGGCTCCGCTGATCAGGGCGGGGGTGATGATCGCGAACATCAGCTGGAAGACGGCGAAGACGAAGACCGGGATGGTGGATCCCGGCCACAGTTCGGTCTTGCCGATGCCGCTGAAGCCGACGAAGCCGGAGGTCCAGCCGATGAGGGAGCCCCGGTCGGTGCCGAAGGCCATCGAGAAGCCGTAGAGCACCCACAGGACGGTGACGGCTCCGAGGCTGATGAAGCTCATCATCAGCATGTTCAGCGTGCTCTTGACCCGGACCATGCCTCCGTAGAAGAAGGCCAGTCCGGGGGTCATCAGCATCACGAGGGCGGAACAGATGAGCATGAAGCCGGTGTTGGCGGACGACAGTTTGGGCGCGTCCGCCGCCAGCATGATGGCGGCTGGTGCCATCGGCGTCTCCTCGTCGGTCGGTACGGCCCCGTGCGGGCGGCCGGGCGAAGCCTTGCTCGGTCCGGTCGGCGAGTCGGCGCGGGCTTGGCCGGCCGACCGTGTCACGAGACTGGCCGAGCGCGGTTTCGGCGGACGCCTCTCGTTGTTTCGCCCGGATGACGAAGAGATCTGCTGTGTTACGTGGCGGTGAATCGCGTGATGACGTGCCGTGAAGCCTGTACGGAAGAACAGGCCGACCGCGGGCGGCCTTCCGATGACCAGGCATGGGGGAGCCGAGTCGGGCAGTTCGGGAGGGCCGGCCGCGGCCGGGGTCGGGGAGGCGCTGTCAGACGGCCTCGGCGGCGGTCTCGGGCAGTTCGAGGGCGAGCTGTTCGGTCAGGTCGATGACCTCGGCGACGTCCCCGTAGGTGCGTACGGCGTTGTCGACGGTCTTGCGGATACGGGTGTTCACGCGCTCGGAGCGGACCTTCTTGGCCACCCTCATGGCCTGCCTCGCGTACTCGGTGCTCTGCTCGGGCTCGCGCTGGAGCAGCTGCACCGTGGCCATGCCGATGAGGTTCAGGGCGTACGACCGCTGGTGTTCGTGGTCCTCGGCGAACCGTTCCACGGCCTTCTGCATCAGCGGCTCCGCCAGGGAGGCGTAGGTGGGGCTGCGGCCGGCGACGTAGGCGAGGTCACGGAAGGAGTGGGAGTTCTCTCCGTACAGCTCGGCCTCGGAGAAGAAGCGGATCCAGTCGGGGTCCGGCTCGTCCCAGTCCTCGGCGTCACCGAAGGAGTCCTCGGCCATGCGCACGGCGCGCTTGCACTTGCCGGGCTGGCCCATGTTGGCGTAGGCGCGGGCCTCCAGCGCGTACAGCATGGACTGGGTGCGCGGGCTCGCGCAGTCGCGGCTGCCGTACTGTGCGAGGTGGATGAGTTCCAGGGCGTCCTCGGGGCGGCCGAGGTGGATCATCTGGCGGCTCATGCTGGACAGGACGTAGGAGCCGAGCGGCTTGTCGCCGGCTTCCTTGGCGGCGTGCAGGGCGAGCACGAAGTACTTCTGGGCGGTGGGCTGGAGTCCCACGTCGTAGCTCATCCAGCCGGCCAGTTCGGCGAGTTCGGCGGCGACCTTGAACAGCCGGCGGCCGGTGGGTTCGGGCTGGGGCTCCTGGAGGAGGTCCGTCACCTCGTGCAACTGGCCGACGACGGCCTTGCGGCGCAGGCCGCCGCCGCACTGGGCGTCCCACTGCCGGAACATCACCGTGGTGGTCTCCAGCAGCTCCAGCTCGGGCCGGGAGAGCCGGCCGGGGCGGCGGGAGGCGGCCTGCGGTTCGGGCTCCGCCAGGGGCGCCGGGGGCACGGGCACGAGCCAGCGCTGGAGCGGTTCGATGAGGGACGGGCCCGCGGACAGCGCCAGCGACGTTCCGAGGAAGCCGCGCCGCGCCAGCATCAGGTCGCTGCGCGAGAACTCGCTGAGCAGGGCCACGGTCTGCGGGCCCGTCCAGGGCAGGTCGACACCGGTGGCGGAGGGCGTCGGGCGTGCGGTGCGCAGGCCCAGGTCCTCCACGGCGACGACGCAGCCGAAACGCTCGGAGAAGAGCTCCGAGAGGATTCTGGGGATCGGCTCGCGCGGGTTCTCGCCGTCCAGCCAGCGCCTGACGCGCGAGGTGTCGGTGGAGATGTGGCTGGCGCCCAGCTGGCGGGCGCGGCGGTTGACCTGGCGGGCCAGCTCGCCCTTGGACCAGCCGCTGCGCACGAACCACGAGGCGAGC
The DNA here is from genome assembly GCF_002803075.1 of Streptomyces sp. CB01373. Lineage (GTDB taxonomy): Bacteria > Actinomycetota > Actinomycetes > Streptomycetales > Streptomycetaceae > Streptomyces. The sequence goes on from NZ_NNBK01000020.1 coordinate 161,241, forward strand.
AGCTCGTTCGGGCGCTTGTCCGCGCTCGCAGCGCTCGTCCCGCTTCCGCCGTTGCCGCTCACTGGAACGCCCCCATCCCTGAGACCACTTGTCGCTTGGTGCGCCAAGCCCTATCAGAATGCCGGTCAACAAGGCCTTTCGTCCGCCGATTCTCACCCTTCGAACCGACTGCCGAGTTGCCTCCGGCATACCCACGAGTGCATGTGCCCCCAGGCCTCGCACACTCACAGTAATCCTACGATCACCCGCTCAGCCACGGGGATCGCTGAAACGCCACCATTCGCCACCCCTTCGTATGAACCCGCGCCGGCCCAGGCGCGATTCACTTGACATAGTCCGGCCGCGGGCGGGTGGAGCGGTGCACGCGAGGGCGCGCGCCGCCGGGCGCACCACCCGCGGCACTTCCGCACGCCGCACGGACCCGGTACAACCGGGGAGGTTCGGCGACGGAGAGTGACGATGAACATTCGTCTCGTAACCATCGGGGCGGTGGACCCGTTGGAGGGGGCATGGGCTTCACGATCGGTGGTATGCGCGAGATCCGCTCCGGTACGCGGCGCCGCGGCCGGTCGTACCGCTCCTCGGAGTGCACGGCGGTGGCCGAGTACACCGGGCTGTGGGGCTGGGACGTGGTGCGGGGCGCGCGGGCCGTCGGCGGGGCCTGTTCCTGCGGCCGCAGGGCCTGCCCGGCTCCGGGTGCCCATCCCCTGGACTTCGCGCCCGGGATCCCGGCCGGGGCCACGCTCGACGAGGCGACCAGAGCGTGGCGGGAGCTGCCGGGGGCCGCGGTGATGCTGGCCGTCGGCCGCGCGTTCGACGTCATCGAGGTCGCCGAGCCGGCCGGGCGCCGTGCCCTGGCCCGGCTGGAGCGGATGGGCCTGCCCCTCGGCCCGGTGACCGCCACGCCGGACGGCCGGGCCCAGTTCTTCGTCGCCCCCGGCGCCGCCGCCGAGCTGTCCGCCCTGCTCTACCGGCTGGGCTGGGACGATCCCGGCTCCCTCGACCTGCGCGGACTCGGCCCCGGTACGTTCCTCACGGCCCCGCCCTCCGACCGCGGCGGCCTCGGCCCGGTGCGCTGGCTCCGCCCACCCGCCCTGGACGCGGCCAAGCCCCCGCAGGCCCGCCTCCTCCTCGGCACCCTGGCCTACGTGGCCCACCGCTCCCGGGCGTAGCGGAACGGGCTCGGCACGGCGACGGCGGCGACCTCCTTCGGCGAGCGACCTCCGTCGGCGAGCGAGGACCGGGGCGCGGGTTCCCCCACCGCGACGGCGTCACACGAAAGCGCCCGCCCCGGTGATGGGGCGGGCGCTGGGGAGGGTGGGGGTCAGTCGCCGATGAGGGCGTCGACGAAGGCCTCCGGTTCGAAGGGGGCCAGGTCGTCCGGCCCCTCGCCGAGGCCGACCAGCTTGACCGGCACGCCCAGCTCGCGCTGGACGGCGACCACGATGCCGCCCTTGGCCGTGCCGTCCAGCTTGGTGAGCACGATGCCGGTGATGTCGACGACCTCGGCGAAGACACGGGCCTGGACCAGGCCGTTCTGCCCGGTGGTCGCGTCGAGCACGAGCAGCACCTCGTCGAGCGGCGCGTGCTTCTCCACGACGCGCTTGACCTTGCCGAGCTCGTCCATGAGGCCGGTCTTGGTGTGCAGGCGGCCGGCGGTGTCGATGAGCACCACGTCGGCGCCCATCTCCTTGCCCTCCTTCACCGCGTCGAAGGCGACGGAGGCGGGGTCGCCGGCCTCCGGTCCGCGCACGGTGTAGGCGCCGACCCGCTCGCCCCAGGTCTGGAGCTGGTCGGCGGCGGCCGCGCGGAAGGTGTCGGCGGCGCCCAGCACGACGCTGCGGCCGTCGGCGACCAGGACGCGGGCGAGCTTGCCGGTCGTCGTGGTCTTGCCGGTGCCGTTGACGCCGACGACCATCACGATGCCCGGCTTGCTCGTGGCCGGCTCGGTCTTCACGATGCGGTCCATGTCGGGCCCGATCAGCGTGAGCAGCTCCTGACGCAGCAGTCCGCGCAGCTCCTCGGGCGTGCGGGTGCCGAGCACACGCACGCGCTCGCGCAGCCGCTCGACCAGTTCCTGGGTGGGCTGCACGCCGACGTCGGCGGTCAGCAGCGTGTCCTCGATCTCCTCCCACGTGTCCTCGTCGAGGTTCTCGCGGGACAGCAGGACGAGCAGGCCCTTGCCCAGGGCGTTCTGCGAGCGGGAGAGGCGGGCGCGCAGCCGCACCAGACGGCCGGCGGTGGGCTCGGGCACCTCGATCGGAGGTGCCGGGAGCTCCTCGACGGGCGGCTCCTCGACGGCGGTGGGAGCCGAGCCGCCGGGGAGGTCCACCTCCTCGATCGTCCGCCGCGGCTCCTCCCGCGGCGTCTCGGCCTCCTCGCCGACGTGTGGCTCGGCCGGAGGGGCGGTGATGTCGGGCGCCGAGGGCGGCGGCGGGGGCGGCGGCTTCCTCCGCCGGCTGCCGACGATGAGCCCGCCGAGCGCGCCGAGCACCACCACGGCGATGACTACAGCAAGGATGATGGTTTCCATAACGCGTCCAGTATGCGCGACCACCTGGGCGTTCAGCGGTAGTCCCGACGGGGCCGCGTGCCCCTGGAACACCGGGCCCGCCGGCCGCCCGGCTACCCCATCTCCTCCAGCGCCTTGCCCTTCGTCTCCTTGACGAACTTCAGGACGAACGGGATGGAGAGCGCGGCGAAGGCCGCGTAGATGACGTAGGTCCCGGCGAGGTTCCAGTCGGCCAGCGACGGGAAGCTCGCGGTGATGGCCCAGTTGGCGATCCACTGCGCGGAGGCGGCCACGCCCAGGGCGGCGGCGCGGAGCTTGTTCGGGAACATCTCGCCGAGCAGGACCCAGACGACGACACCCCAGGACAGGGCGAAGAAGAGGACGAAGACGTGGGCCGCGATCAGGGCGACCCAGCCCTGGGTGGCCGGCAGCTTGCCGCCGACCAGGGGGTACGAGAACGCCCAGGCCTCCAGGGCGAGACCGACGACCATGCCGGCCGAGCCGATGAGCGCGAGCGGCCTGCGGCCGATGCGGTCCACGAAGATCATCGCGATCACCGTGCCGAGGATGTTGATGATCGATGTCGTGAACGAGTAGACGAACGACTCCGTCGGGTTGACGCCGACCGACTGCCACAGCGTCGCGGAGTAGTAGAACGCGACGTTGATGCCGACGAACTGCTGGAAGGCGGAGAGGCCGATGCCGATCCAGACGATCCGCTTGAAGAGGAAGCTGCCGCCGAGCAGGTCCTTGAAGCTGGACCTGTGCTCGCGCTTCATGGCGTTCTCGATCTCGGCCACGCGGGCGTCGAGGTCGATGTGGTCGCCCTCGACCTCGGCGAGGATCCGGCGGGCCCTCTCGCGGCGGCCCACGGAGAGCAGGAAGCGCGGGGACTCGGGGATGGCGAAGGACAGCAGTCCGTACAGGACGGCCGGGACGACCATCACGCCGAGCATGACCTGCCAGGCCTCCAGGCCCAGCAGCCGGCCGCGCTGGTTGCCGCCGGCGGCGTTGAGCAGTCCCCAGTTGACGAGCTGGGAGACGGCGATGCCGACGACGATCGCGGCCTGCTGGAAGGAGCCGAGGCGGCCGCGGTAGGCGGGCGGGGCGACCTCGGCGATGTAGGCGGGACCGATGACCGAGGCCATGCCGATGGCGAAGCCGCCGACGATCCGCCAGAAGGCGAGGTCCCACAGGGCGAACGGCAGGGCGGAGCCGACGGCGCTGATGGTGAACAGGGTCGCGGCGATCCGCATGCAGCGGATCCGGCCGATGCGGTCGGCGATACGGCCCGCGGTGGCGGCGCCGATCGCGCAGCCGATCAGGGCGATGGCGATGACCTGGGCCAGTTCCGCGGATCCGATGCCGTAGCGGCTCCGGATGGCTTCGACGGCGCCGTTGATGACGGAGCTGTCGTACCCGAACAGGAAGCCGCCCATGGCGGCGGCCGCGGCGATGAAGATGACGTGCCCGAGATGTTCGGGGTGAGCTGTCCGGGCTCCTGGGCCTGGGGCCTGCGTCGTGGTCACGTGTACTCCTCGGGCACACCCCGGCAGGCGCTTCCGGGGTGGGGGTCAGGCATGATCCGACTACCCCGAAGTGGCGGGCGCACGCGGACCCGCCCGCCGCCGCACGAGCGCCCGGTCGCTGCCGCGGGCGCCGGCCTCCCCCGCCTCCGCACGCGCCCCGGGCCGCTACCGCAGGCGCTGGCTGATGACCTTCGACACGCCGTCGCCCTGCATGGAGACGCCGTAGAGCGCGTCGGCGACCTCCATCGTGCGCTTCTGGTGCGTGATCACGATGAGCTGCGAGGCCTCCTGGAGCTCCTGCATGATCCGGATCAGCCGCTGGAGGTTGGTGTCGTCGAGGGCCGCCTCGACCTCGTCCATGACGTAGAAGGGGCTCGGACGGGCCTTGAAGATGGAGACGAGCAGCGCCACGGCGGTCAGCGACCGCTCGCCGCCGGAGAGCAGGGACAGCCGCTTGACCTTCTTGCCCGGCGGGCGCGCCTCGACATCCACGCCCGTGGTGAGCATGTTGTCGGGGTCGGTCAGTACGAGCCGCCCGTCGCCGCCCGGGAAGAGCCTGCCGAAGACGCCCTCGAACTCGCGGGCGGTGTCCCGGTAGGCCTCGGTGAAGACCTGCTCGACGCGCTCGTCGACCTCCTTGACGACCTGGAGCAGGTCGGCGCGGGTCTTCTTGAGGTCCTCGAGCTGCTCGCTGAGGAACTGGTGGCGTTCCTCCAGCGCCGCGAACTCCTCCAGGGCGAGCGGGTTGACCTTGCCGAGCTGCTGGTAGGCGCGCTCGGCGGCCTTCAGCCGCTTCTCCTGCTCGGCCCGTGCGTAGGGCCGGGGCCGGTTGCGGGGGTGCTGCGGGTCCTCCGGGAGCTGCTCGCCCTCGGCGGGGGGCGAGGGCGGTACGGGCTGGTGCGGCCCGTACTCCTCCATCAGGCCCGCCGGTTCGACCCCGAGTTCCTCCAGGGCCCTGGTCTCCAGCTGCTCGATGCGCAGCCGTTTCTCGGCGCCGAGCACCTCGCCCCGGTGGACCGAGTCGGTCAGCTTGTCGAGTTCGGCCTTGAGGTCCCGGCCCTCGGCGCGGGCGGCGGTCAGCTCCTGCTCGCGACGGGCCTTGGCGGCCTCGGCGGCGGACCGCTCCTGTTCGGCGCGGGCCACGGAGACCTCGACGTGGGCGAGCAGCTGCCGGGCGCCGGCGGCGACCGCCGAGGCCACCTCCGCCTCGTGGCGCAGCCGGGCGCGCCGCTGCTCGGCACGCGCGCGTGCCTCGCGTTCGGCGCGGGCGGCCCGGTCCAGCGAGTCGGCCCTGCCGGCCAGCCCCTTGACCCGTTCCTCGTGCGTACGGACCTGGAGGCGGGCCTCCATCTCGGTCTGGCGGGCGTTGGCGCCGTCGGCGGCGAGCCGGTCGCGTGCGGAGGTGTCGGGCTCCTCCTCGATCGGCGTCTCCTCGGCCACGGCGAGCCGCTCGGCCAGCTCCCCCGCTTCCTGAAGGGCGTTGTCGAGGGCCTCCTGGGCGCGGGCGGCGGCGGCCGCCGAGCGCTCGGCCTCCCCGGCTGCGCCGCGTGCCTGTCCGGCGAGCCGGCCCAGTTGCTGGGCGACGGCCGACTTCTCCCGGTCGGAGGTCCGCCGCCGCTCCCCCAGTTCCTCGACCAGCGCCGCGCACCGGCCGCGCCGCTCGGCGGCCCGCTGCTGGTCCGCGGTCAGCTCCTCGCACCGCACGGCGAGCCGCTCCAGCTCGGCGGCGGCCTCGTCCACAGAGGCCTGTACCTCCAGCAGGCTGGGCGCCCCCGCGGAGCCGCCCTGGGCGAAGTACGCCCCGAGCAGATCGCCCTCGGCGGTCACCGCGGTCAGCTCCGGCCGTGCGAGAACCAGGTCCTCCGCGTCCTCCAGCGTCCCCACCACGACGATTCCCCGCAGCAGCCACCGCGCGGCGGGCATCAGCTCGGCGGGACCGCGTACGAACTCGGCGGCGAAGGGGTGGTCCGGTGCCGGGCCGGGCGGGGCCGCGGTCGTTTCCGGTGAGGGGCCGGCGAGGAGCAGCGCGGCCCGGCCCGCGTCCTGTTTGCGCAGCAGGCGCAGGGCGTCGGCCGCCGCGGTGGGACTGGTCACGGCCAGGGCGTCGGCGGCGGCGCCGAAGGCGGTGGCCAGAGGGGTCTCGTAGCCGGGGGTGACCGTCAGGAGTGCGGCGGCGGGGCCCAGCAGGCCGGTGAGGCGGTCCTTCGCGCCGAGCAGGGCGCCCGTGCCGTCCTTGCGGCGCAGGCCCAGGGCGAGGGCGTCGTGCCGGGCCTGGGTCGCCGCCCGCTTGCGTTCGGCCGCGGTGACCGCCTCGCGGGCCGCGGTGAGGGCGGCCTCCGCCTCGGCCAGCGCCGTCCTCGCCGCCTCGTGCCGCCCGGCCAGTTCCTCGTCGCCCGCGTCGAGGCCGTCGACCTCGGCCTTGAGCGCCTCGTACTCCTCCTGGGCCTGGACGGCACGTTCCTGGGCCTCGTCCCTGGCGGCGGCCAGCCGCTCGATCTCGGCCTGGGCGGAGGCGGCGCGCGAACGGGCCGCGTTCACCTGGCCGGCGAGCCGGGCCAGGCCCTCGCGGCGGTCGGCGATGGCGCGGGCCGCGTCCTTCAGGCGCCGCTCCTCGACGGCCAGTTCCCGCTCCAGCTCGGCGCGGTGGGCGACGGTGTCGTCCAGGGCTCGCTGGGCCGCCTCCAGGGCCGCCTCGAGCCCTGCCTCCTGCTCGCGGACGCGCTCGGCCTCGCGTTCCAGTTCCTCGGGTTCGCGGCCGCGCCGCTCCTCGGCGGGCGCGGAGGTGGCGCTGTGCACGCGCGCGTCGGCGAGCGAGATCGTGCCGCGTACGCGTTCGGCGAGCTGGGACAGTTCGTACCAGGTCTGCTGGGCGCGCTGGAGGCGCGGGACGAGCCGGCGCACCTCGTCCTCGAGGAGGGCCTCGCGCTGGAGGGCCTTCTTCAGCTCCTGCTCGGCGGCTTCCTTGCGTTCCTTCAGGGCCGCCTCGTCGGCGACCTCGTTGCTCAGCGCCTCGCGCAGGCCGACGAGGTCGTCGGCCAGGAGCCGCAGGCGCGCGTCCCTCAGGTCGGCCTGGATGACCGCGGCCCTGCGCGCGACCGCCGCCTGCCGGCCGAGCGGCTTGAGCTGGCGGCGCAGTTCGTCGGTGAGGTCCTGCACGCGCGCGAGGTTGGCCCGCATGGCGTCCAGCTTCCTGAGCGCCTTCTCCTTGCGCTTGCGGTGCTTGAGGACGCCCGCGGCCTCCTCGATGAAGGCGCGGCGGCCCATGGGGTCGGCGTGCAGGACGGAGTCGAGCTGGCCCTGGCCGACGATGACGTGCATCTCGCGGCCGATGCCGGAGTCTGACAGCAGTTCCTGGATGTCGAGCAGCCGGCAGGTGTCGCCGTTGATCTGGTACTCGCTGCCACCGTTGCGGAACATGATCCGCGTGATGGTGACCTCGGCGTACTCGATGGGCAGGGCCCCGTCGGAGTTGTCGATGGTCAGGGACACCTCTGCGCGGCCGAGCGGCGGGCGCCCGGTGGTGCCGGCGAAGATGACGTCCTCCATCTTGCCGCCGCGCAGCGACTTGGCCCCCTGCTCGCCCATGACCCAGCTGAGCGCGTCCACGACGTTGGACTTGCCCGAGCCGTTCGGCCCGACGACGCACGTGATCCCCGGTTCGAACCGGAGCGTGGTCGCCGAGGCGAACGACTTGAACCCGCGGAGGGTCAGGGCCTTGAGGTGCACGCAGCCGGACTTTACCGGCAGCTCCTACCCCACTTCACTAACCCCCGCAACCGCGCGGTTTCGCCTCTGAATATGCAGGGCACACCAAATGTTAAAGACGGTGAAAGGGTGCGCGGGGGCAACGAAGGCGGGGCAAGCGGGGCCAAGCAGGGCCAAGCAGGGCGGGGGAAAGAACGAAGGGACGCCGAAGCGTCCCTTGCAACTCTGGCAACTGAGCGGTTGACGACAGCCCAACCCCTGTGTCGTTGTGCGATGCAGTGATCAGGTGAGCGCAGGCTCCGCCTGGTGTGCGTCGACGCGCTCCATGATCCTGTCGTGAGAAGCGGCAGCCGTCAGGGCGTCGTTCTCGGCCTGGATCCGCACAAGCTCGGATTCCAGGTCCTGGACGCGCTGCTGGAGCCGTCGCATCTCGGCGAGGAGTCGAGGGTCGGAGCCGCCGACGTAACCGAGAAGCGCCTTTGCCATGATGGATGGTCCTCCACACTGAGTGACCGACCGAAGCGGTGTGGGTCGTGAGGGATTCGCACCCGTGGTGCTTGGCACTGCCTGAGTTGTGGTGCCGTTCATCCATGCCAAACAGCTGAGGTGCGCGGGCTTTCAGCGTCTCACCAAAAAGTTTGACGGTCAACACGATCACGCCCCGTATCCATGGGTGTCCCGGGGGCGCGCGACCGGAAATCAGGTGGCGCTGCGACTCCTGCGGGCCCTTCGGGGCGTGCGGATCATCCTGCTGTGCGGAGCCTGCCATGCCGCGCGTTTCTTGGCAACCACCTGCTCCTTTTCCCTCCGGGCAGGTGCCGGTGGCAGATGCCGCCGCCGCCGTCGGGGCCCCACCGCGCCACACGGTCAGCGGATCGCGAACCCGTCGTAGCCGCCGCGAGGTGTGTCCCATATCTCGGTGACACCGTCGACGCGTCCGGGCGTGTCGCCGCCCTGCAACCAGTCCAGGAGCTTCTGGCACCCCTCGCGGGCCCCCTCGGCGACCACTTGCACGCGCCCGTCCCCCAGGTTGAGGGCGAAACCGCTCAGGTCCCCGATCTCCAGCGCCCTGGCCCGCGTGAACCAGCGGAAACCCACTCCCTGGACGTGCCCGCGGACCCAGGCGACCAGTCGAACATCCTCGCTCATGGGTGCAACCTAACCGGCCAATGTCTCTCGCGGCACCTCCGCCCCTCGCGCCATGCGGTACCGTCCCGATCCAATGAATCTCATCTGAAACTCACTCGATCGTGTGAGTTGGGTTGACCGCGTCGGCTCAGGGCGCGCGTCGACCGAGAGAGACGAGGAAGGCCAGCACATGGGACGCCACCGACGCTGGGACGCCGGCCGCGCCGCCACGGGCCGCGCCACGGGGGACAGTCGGACGCACGGCTCGTACGAGTACGAGCCCGACCGCGATCCGTGGGACAGCCGCCCGCAGGACGACGACGGCCGCCTGGGCATCGCGCCCTATCTGAACCCGGACCTGTACGGCGACGCGCCCGCCACGGCTCCGGAGTACCTCTTCGACACGGACGACGGCTCCGCCCACGCCAACACCACCGTGATCTTCCCGGCCGACGGCTTCAGCCCGGCGGACGGGCCGCGGGAGCGGGGGCACCGCCGGAAGAAGAAGGCCGCGACGCCGGTCCGCACGGGGCTGCTCGGGGTCTCCGCCGCGGTCGCCCTCGGCACCGTCGCGGTCGCCACCGGCGCGGTGCCCGGTCTGGAGAACTACAAGCTGGGCGGCCCGGGCGGCGGCGCCGACAAGGTGCAGGCCGCGGGCTCGCCGACGAACAGCGAGGCCCCGCTGGGCGGCACCTCCGGCAGCGCCGACGCGGGCGGCCAGGCCGGCGGCTCCACGACGAGCCGCGGCGCGGACCGGCCCGTTCCGTCGCAGCGGTCCGCCTCCGAGTCGGCTCCGGCCTCGAAGCCGGAAGCGGAGGCGTCGGCCACGCCCACCAAGGCACCGGAGGCGAAGCCGACCACCGCCCCGGAGAAGCCGGAGACCGCGCCCGCCGAGACCGCCTCCCAGGCCGCCCCGGCGAAGACCGAGGCCCCGACCGCCGCCCCCACGCAGGCGGCCGTCGAGGCCGAGGTGCTCAGGCTCGTCAACGAGGAGCGGGCGAAGGTCGGGTGCAGCGCGCTGACGGCGAGCAGCGCGCTCGCCGGCCTCGCGCAGGACTTCAGCGAGGCCATGGCCGCGGAGAACTTCTTCGACCACACCGACCCCAGCGGTGCCTCGCCGTGGGACCGGGCGGCGAAGCTCGGCATCACCAGCCTCGGCGGCGAGAACATAGCCCGCGGACAGGCCGACGCGGCGGCGGTGATGGACGCCTGGATGAACAGCCCGGGCCACCGCGCCAACATACTGAACTGCGACTTCAAGACCCTGGGCGTCGGCGCGCACTTCGGCTCCGGCGGTCCGTGGTGGACGCAGGACTTCGGGTACTGACCTGTGGGAGCCGGGGAAGTGGTGGGTCGGGGACAGTTCGATCGCTGACACTCGTGCCGGCCGCCCATGGGCCACATGTCTTCGCGTGCGGTCAGGCCACGGCGAGCAGTACCACCAGCAGCACCAGGCCGGCCGCCGCCGGGGCGAGGATCTCGTACGCCCAGCGCACCTCGGGCTGCCCCTGGCCCTCCTTGGTCATGGCACCTGCCTCCTGGAGCGCACGCAGGCTGTCCATGGTCCTGTCGGGTTGCGGCTGCAGGCGTTCCAGCCCCGTGCTCGGCCGGTCGGGCCGTCCCAGGTCGTAGAGGCGGCGGTCCAGGCCGGGGCCACCCGGACTCTGCAAGGCGTGGGACATCCTGATCTGCGCGCGGCCGGCTCGCTTGAGGCGGCGCGTGGAGAGCGGGATGGCCCACAACTGGTACTTGGTGCCGATCTGGTCGAAGGCTTCGTTGGAGTGGCCGGACCGCAGACCGGAGACGGCACCCCAGGGCAGTGTGATGGTGCGGAACGGGTTGCGGATGCGCAGCCGGTGGTCGTTGGCGAAGACCGCGGGCCGCAAGGTGAGGGCGAACAGCAGCGGAATCACCAGCAGCATCGCCGCCAGCGCCTTCCAGGGCATGCCGCCGTCGGTGGTGACGACCGCGGCGATGCCCAGACACAGGACGACGACAAGCAGTACCGCTCCTGTGGCGATGTCGAGGAGCGACCGGAAGACACGGTCGGTGGAGACGGGCTGCGCGGCGCGGCGTGGTGACCGCGGGTCGGGTGTCGGCATGCGTGCGATTGTGCCTGACATGAGCACAACTGGAATAGCGATACGGCCGGCACCCCCTTCGGCTGTGCCCTGAGGTGGCACTGACTCGTGGTTAGCGCCGCCCGACGGTCAGCGCTGTGCGCCAGTACGCTGGAGGACATGAGCACCCCGCAGACCCAGGACCTCCCGTACAGCGTGTTCGCCAGGGCCTGTCCCTCGCGCGGGACGCTGGAGCATGTCACGGGGCGCTGGGGCGGGCTGGCGCTGGGCGCCCTGTACGAGGGCTCGCTCCGCTTCAACGAGCTGCGCCGCCGGGTCGACGGGGTGAGCGAGAAGATGCTGTCCCAGACACTCCAGGCGCTGGAGCGGGACGGCCTGGTGCACCGGGAGGCCCAGCCGACCAATCCGCCGCGAGTGGACTACGAGCTCACGGCGCTGGGCCGCGAGGTCGCCGAACGCCTGCTGGCCCTGATCCACTGCGTGGAGGGGCGCATGGACGACGTCCTGGCGGCACGCGAGCGTTACGACACCGCGCGCGGCGCCCGCTGACACTTCGGGCAGTAGTAGCTGGAGCGGTTCATCCACGGGCGGCGGCGCAGCGGTGTGGCGCAGCGGCGGCAGGGCAGGCCCTCGCGGCCGTAGGCGTCCAGGGAGCGGTCGAAGTAGCCGGACTCCCCGTTGACGTTGACGTAGAGGCTGTCGAAGCTGGTGCCGCCGACGGCGAGGGCCTCGTTCATCACCTCCCGGACGTGGGTGAGGAGTTCGGCCGTGCCGGGGCGGGTGAAGGTCGCGGTGGGGCGTTCGTAGTGGACGCGGGAGCGCCACAGGGCCTCGTCCGCGTAGATGTTGCCGACGCCGCTGATCAGGGACTGGTCGAGCAGGGCCCGTTTGATGGTGGTCCGCTTGCGGCGCAGGGCCTGGTGGAAGGCCTCGTCGTCGAACAGCGGGTCGAGGGGATCGCGGGCGATGTGCGCGATGACGTCGGGCAGCCCGTCGGGGGTGGTGTCGTGCAGCGACAGGCCGCCGAAGGTGCGCTGGTCGACGAAGCGGAGTTCGGTCGCGTCCGCCGTGGAAGCGGCCGGTGTCAGCGTGTCGGCGAGGCGGACGCGGATGCGCAGGTGCTTCTCGGTGGGCGCGCCGACCGGCTGGACCAGTAGCTGGCCGCTCATGCCCAGGTGGGCCAGGACCGCCTGGCCGCTGTCCTCCAGGGGAAGCCACAGGTACTTGCCGCGGCGGCCGGGCAGGCCGAGCCGGTGACCCTGGACGCGGAGCGCGAAGTCCTCGGCTCCGGCCAGGTGGCGGCGTACGGCACGCGGGTGCAGCACCTCGACGTCGGCGACGCTGCGGTGCGCGACCCACCGTTCCAGTCCGCGTCGTACGACCTCGACCTCGGGCAGCTCGGGCATGACTCCCCCGTTCACACGTCACGGCCGCTGTGGCCGTCACGGGCCGAGCGCCCGCCCCGGGGCGGGGACGGGCGCTCGGTCGCGTTCTGCTGGGTGCGGCCCGCCGGCGGAGTACCGCCGGACGGCCGCGCTCGGTTTTCCGGTTCTCAGGCGGGGGCCGGCGCGTCACCGGCGCCGTCGGTGGATCCCACCGTCTTGGCGCGCTCGTCCGCCGCGGCCCGGATGGCCCGCCACGCGGACTCCGCGGCCTGCTGCTCCGCCTCCTTCTTGCTGCGGCCGGTGCCGGTGCCGTACGAGACGCCTCCGACGCGGGCGGCAGCAGTGAAGGTCTTCTCATGGTCGGGGCCGGTCTCCGTGACCAGGTACTCGGGCACGCCGAGCCCCTCGGTCGCGGTGAGCTCCTGGAGGCTGGTCTTCCAGTCCAGGCCGGCTCCGAGGTTGGAGGACTTCTCGATCAGCGGGTCGAACAGGCGGTGCACCAGTTCGGAGGCCGCGTCGAGGCCCTGGTCGAGGTAGACCGCGCCGATCACCGCTTCCAGGGTGTCGGCGAGGATGGACGCCTTGTCCCGGCCGCCCGTGCCCTCTTCACCGCGGCCGAGCCGGATGAAGGCGCCCAGGTCGAGGCCGCGCCCGACCTCCGCCAGCGCACGCGAGTTGACCACCGCGGCCCGCAGCTTGGCCAGTTGGCCTTCGGGCAGGTCGGGGTGGGTGCGGTACAGCGTGTCCGTGACGACCAGGCCGAGGACGGAGTCACCGAGGAACTCCAGCCGCTCGTTCGTCGGCAGACCGCCGTTCTCGTACGCGTAGGAACGGTGGGTCAGCGCGCGCACCAGAAGGGCGGACTCGAGCGTGTAGCCGAGCCGCCCTTCCAGAAGCGTGTGGGACGAGGCCGTGTTGTCCGACGGAGCGGCTCCGCGGCGGCGGTGGTTGCCCGCTTCGGCGCCTTCCGCCTTCTTGGCAGTGGACACAGTGCCTCTCACCAGCCGCTCAGACCTCGAGGACCTGGCGCTTGTTGTAGGTGCCGCACGACGGGCACGCGATGTGCTGCTGCTTGGGCTCGTGGCAGCGCTCGCACGCAACCAGGGTGGGGACCGCAGCCTTCCACTGCGACCGGCGGTGGCGCGTGTTGCTGCGCGACATCTTCCGCTTCGGAACAGCCACGGCTACTTCTCCTGCTTCTCGTCGGGGCGTGCCGATCGAGGCGCGCCGCCGCTCATCTCGTCCTTCTCGCCGTCCTTCATGGTGCCGGCGAGTCCCTGCAAAGCCGCCCAACGGATGTCGACGGCGTCATGGTGGTGGTCCGGGTCGTCCAGGAGCCGCGCACCGCACTCGGAGCACAGCCCAGGGCAGTCTTCCTGGCACACCGGCTGCATCGGCAGTGCGAGCACCACCGCATCGCGCAGCAGAGGTTCGAGGCCGAAGAGTCCGTCCTCGAGGAAGAGCCTGTCCTCGTCGTCCTCGGCGTCGGCGTCGGGCTCCGCGGACACGCGGCCCCGCTCGTCGGCGTCAGGGTACGAGAACAGCTCCTGGAAGTCCGCTTCGAGATCGAACTCGAGCGGCTCCAGACACCTTACGCACTCCCCCTCGGCCTGTGCACGGGCGGTGCCTGTGACGAGCACCCCTTCCATGACCGACTCGAGCCGGAGTTCGAGCTCCACCGGGGCGCCTTCCGGCACTCCGACGACGCCCTGGAGACCGAGGTCCTTGGGGGCGGGGACCGTGCGGGTCAGGCGCTGCTGCGCGCCGGGCCGCCGCCCCAGCTCATGCGTGTCGAACACGAGAGGGTTGCGGTGGTCTAGGCGGGCGTTCTGAGCCATTCCTGCTTCGGTTTCCAAACTCGGGGGGACGCTTACCCGGTGATGTTCCGGGCAGCGCGGATCGCGGACGTATGCGCGACCGAAGGGCCAGGATACTTGACCTTTCGCTCTCGGCCCAATCGGCGGCCTGCCTAGAGTCCTCGGCCCTGTTCGTAGGCGCGCAGCTGCTCGGCGCTGATCATGCCGGTGTCGAAGAGGCTGGTCTCGTCGAGGGCGTGGGCCTGCGGCTGTGCGTAGCCGTGCGGGTCCTGCGGGTCCTGCTGGCCCTGGTTCGGGTCGTAGGCGCCCGGCTGGGCGTCGTAGGCCTGGAAGGAGGCGCCCTGCGCCTGGGCGTAGCCGGTGGCGTCCGCGGTGGCGGCGTACGGGTCGGGCTGCTGGTAGCCGTACTGGTCCTGCTGGCCGTAGCCCTGCTGGTAGCCGCCGTACGGATCGTTCTGCCCGGGCTGCTGGTAGCCGTAGGCCGGCTGCGGCTCGTACTGCGGCGGGGCGGGCTGCTCGGCGGGCGCGGCCGCCGGTGCCGCCGGGGTGAGCGGGGCGTCGGCCAGGGCCGCGAGGTCGGCGAGGTAGTCGGCGTCGCTCGAGTGCTGGACGGTGGTGGTGTCGTCGGCGAGGGCGCCGAGGTCGTCGGTGGCGATGCGGCCGTGCAGCTTCTGGCGGCCGCGGCCGACGGCCTCCAGGGTCTTGGCGAGGACCGCCTCGAAGGCGCCGAGCTTGGCGTCGACGTACGCGTCGGCGTTGCGGCGCAGGGTCTCGGGGTCGTGGCTGCGCTCGGGGGCGTCCTCGTCCTCGTAGCCGTCCTCGTCGAGGCCGGGGCCGGTGCCGAGCAGCTTCTCGCGGCCGCGGCCGACCGAGCCGAGGGTCTTGGTGAGGACGACCTCGAAGTTGGCGAGCTTGGAGTCGACGTATTCGTCGGCCTCGGCGCGGACCTCCTCGGCCTCCTGCCGGGCCTCGCCGAGGATCCGGTCGGCCTCGGTCTGGGAGCGGCGGGCGACCTCGGTGCCGGAGATCAGCGAGCCGCGCTCGGCGTGCGCCGTCTCGATGATCCGCTCGGCCTCGTGCCGGGCCTCCTGCACCATCTGGTCGCGGTCGCCGATCAGCTCCTGGGCCTGGGCGAGGGAGCCGGGCAGGGCCTGGCGCACCTCGTCGAGCAGTGCGAGCAGGTCGGCGCGGTTGATCACGCACGACGCCGACATGGGCATGGACCGGGCGCTGGAGACCGTGGACACGATCTCGTCGAGCTTCTTCTGCACGTCCACCGTGTGCTCGCCACTCTCTACAGGTGTGTTGGACTACCGATGTGTCGGAGACGGACGGAACGACTGTACGTCCATGAGGTGATCGCCGGACACCGGGTGACGGGCCGTCAGCCGCCTCAGTCCTTCTTCAGCCGCCCGGCGAGGGCTTCGAGAACCTGCGGCGGCACCAGGTGGGAGACGTCGCCGCCCCAGGCCGCGACCTCCTTGACCAGGGAGGACGACAGGAAGCTGTAGGTGGGGTTGGTGGGCACGAACAGCGTCTCGACCCCGGAGAGGCCGTTGTTCATCTGGGCCATCTGCAGTTCGTAGTCGAAGTCGCTGACGGCGCGCAGGCCCTTGACGATGGCCGGGATGTCACGCTGCTTGCAGAAGTCGACGAGGAGGCCGTGGAAGGCCTCGACGCGGACGTTGCCGTACTCGGCGGTGACCTGCCGGATGAGGTCGATCCGCTCGTCGATCTCGAACAGGCCCTTCTTCGACTGGTTGATCATCACCGCGACGTAGACCTCGTCGTAGAGACGGGAGGCGCGGGCGATGATGTCCAGGTGTCCGTTGGTGACGGGGTCGAACGACCCGGGGCAGACGGCGCGGCGCACTTGAAATCCCTCGCTCTCCGGTTCGGTCATCGTGCGTCTTCGCACGTAGAGGCGGCGCGACCGTACCAAAACGTCCCTTCGCCGTAGCGACGGGCCCGGATCGCTTCGAATCCCGGCGGCCACGTGAATTCCCCGCCCCTGGTGCTGCGCTCCACGGTGACGAGGGCGTCGGCCGCGATCCACCCCTGGGTGCGGAGTGTGAGCAGGATCTCGCGAAGATCGTCGTCGGAGACCGCGTACGGCGGGTCGAGGAAGACGAGGTCGTACGGCTTCGCCGGGGGCGACGTGTGGACGATCTGTTCCGCTTTGCCCGCCCGTACGTCGGCGCCGGGGAGGCCGAGCGCCTTCACGTTCTCCCGGACGGTGCGGACCGCTCGCTGGTCGGCCTCCACGAGCAGGGTGTGCCCGGCGCCCCGCGACAGCGCCTCCAGGCCGACGGCGCCCGAGCCGGCGTACAGGTCCAGGACGCGCTCGCCGTCCAGCGGGCCGCCGAGCAGCGACTGCCAGGTGGAGAACAGGCCTTCGCGCGCCCGGTCCGAGGTGGGACGGGTTCCGCTGCCCGGCGGTACGGCGAGACGGCGTCCGCCGGCCCGGCCGGCGATCACGCGGGTCATGTCTGGTCCTTGCTTGTCGGGGACGGCCTGGTCGGTGGCGGCCGTGGCGGTGGCGGCTCGGGTGCGGGCCGGTCCCAGTCTGTCAGCCCTTCTCCAGGTATTGCTCCCGCTCCTCGTCGAGCAACGCGTCCAGCGCCGTGCGCAGCCCGGGCAGGCGCTCCAGCTCGGGGTCGGCGGCCACCACCGCGGCGGCCTCCTCGCGGGCCTCGGCGATGATCTCCTCGTCCTCGATGACGGCGAGCACCCGCAGGCTGGAGCGGGCGCCGGACTGGGCCTGGCCGAGGACGTCGCCCTCGCGGCGCTGTTCGAGGTCGATGCGGGAGAGCTCGAAGCCGTCGAGGGTGGAGGCCACCGCGTTCAGCCGCTGCCGGGCGGCGCTCGCCTCGGGCATCTCGGTGACCAGCAGGCACAGTCCGGGCGCCGAGCCGCGGCCGACGCGGCCGCGCAGCTGGTGCAGCTGGGAGACACCGAAGCGGTCGGCGTCCATGATCACCATCACCGTGGCGTTCGGTACGTTCACACCGACCTCGATGACCGTGGTGGCGACCAGGACGTCGGTCTCGCCGGCGGCGAAGCGGCGCATGACCGCGTCCTTGTCGTCGGGCTGCATGCGGCCGTGCAGCACCTCGACCTTCAGGCCGTGCAGCGGGCCCCTGGCGAGCTGGTCGGCGATGTCCATCACGGCGAGCGGCGGGCGCTTCTCCGCCTCGTCCTCGGCGGACTTCTTCGCGGCGGCCTTCTTCGGATCGTCCTCCTCGTCCCCGATGCGCGGGCAGACCACGTACGCCTGGTGGCCCTTCGCCACCTCCTCGCGCACCCGCTCCCAGGCCCGGGCCAGGAAGTGGGGTTTGTCGGCGGCCGGGACGACATGGCTGGCGATAGGCGAGCGCCCCGCCGGGAGCTGGTCGAGGACGGAGGTCTCCAGGTCGCCGAAGACCGTCATCGCGACCGTGCGCGGAATGGGCGTGGCGGTCATGACCAGCAGGTGCGGGGGCTGCTTGCCCTTTCCGCGCAGGGCGTCGCGCTGTTCGACGCCGAACCGGTGCTGCTCGTCCACCACGACCAGTCCCAGGTCGTCGAACAGGACCTTGTCCTCGATCAGCGCGTGCGTGCCGATGACGATGCCCGCCTCGCCGGTGGCCAGGTCGAGCAGGGCCTGCCGGCGGGCCGCGGCGCCCATGGACCCGGTGAGCAGCACCACCTTGGTGGCGTGCTCGGCGCCGCCCAGCATGCCCGACTCGGCGAGCTCCCCCATCATCTCGGTGACCGACCGGTGGTGCTGCTGGGCCAGCACCTCGGTGGGCGCGAGCATCGCGGCCTGTCCGCCCGCGTCGACGACGGCGAGCATGGCGCGCAGGGCGACGAGCGTCTTGCCGCTGCCGACCTCTCCCTGGAGCAGGCGGTGCATCGGGTGCTCGGTGGCCAGGTCGGCGAAGATCTCGCGGGAGACCTTCCGCTGACCGTCGGTGAGGGTGAAGGGGAGGCGGTCGTCGAAGGCCGCGAGGAGGCCGTCCGGGCCGGGTACGCGGGCGACGGCGGGGAGCTGGGTGTCCGCGTGGCGTCGGCGGGCGAGGGCGACCTGGAGGACGAAGGCCTCGTCCCACTTCAGCCGGGCGTGGGCGTCGGCGATGTCCGCCTTGGTGTGCGGGCGGTGGACCTTGAGCAGGGCCTCGGGGAGGGTGACCAGGCCGCGGCCCGCGCGCAGCGACTCGGGCAGCGGGTCGAGCGCCTCCTGGGCGCTGGGCAGGACGGTCTGGACCGCCTTGCCGATCTTCCAGGACTCCAGCTTGGCGGTGGCCGGGTACAGCGGGATGAGCGCGCCGGCCCAGCTCTCGACCGCCTCCCCGTCCTCCCCCTTCAGCAACTCGTACGCCGGGTGGGCCAGTTGCAGCCGGCGGTTGAAGACCGAGACCTTGCCCGCGAACATCGCGCTGGTGCCCGGCAGGAGTTCCTTGTGGGGCTTGTGCACGCCGTTGCCGAAGAAGACCAGTTGGAGCCGGCCGCTGCCGTCCGTGATCGTCACCTCCAAACGCTGACCCTTGCCGCGGGGCGCGCGGGAGGAGGCGAAGGTGTGCAGGCGGGCGTCGGCGACCTGGGCGACCACCGTGACGTGCTCGTCCATGGGCAGGTCGGCGAGGTGGGTGAGCTGGCCGCGCTCCTCGTACCGGCGCGGGTAGTGGTGCAGGAGGTCGCCGACGGTGTGCAGGCCGAGGTGCTCGGCCATCACCTTCGCGGTGGCGGGGCCGAGCACTGACTTCAGTGGCTGTTTCAGTGGTTCTTGCAGTGCGGGCACGAGATCCATTGCACACCACGGCACCGACAATGCCGTAAACCTCCGGGGAAACCCCTGGTCAGCCGGTCCGTGCAGGGCCTAGGATGACGCGCTCCGGCCATCCCCGCGGCTGCCGCCTCACAGGTGCCGCCCTACCCCGCGCCGACCCGAGATCCCCCCACCGGCGCTGCGACGATGGACTTCCAGACCTCACAGTCAGCACAGGCATCCCACTCATCACAGTCGTCCGGCGAGCCCCGCCCGGCCCATATGTTCCAGGTCGATCTGCGGGGACTGGTGGACCTGCTCTCGCACCACCTGTACTCCAGCCCCAAGGTCTACCTGCGCGAACTGCTCCAGAACGCCGTGGACGCCATCACCGCCCGGCGCGCGGAGGAGCCCGGCGCCCCGGCGCGCGTACGGCTGTTCGCGGACGGCGGCACCCTCCGGGTGGAGGACACCGGCGTCGGCCTCACCGAGTCCGACGTGCACGAACTGCTGGCCACCATCGGCCGCAGCTCCAAGCGGGCCGAGGGCCTGCGAGAGGCGCGCTCGGACTTCCTCGGCCAGTTCGGCATCGGCCTGCTGGCCTGCTTCGTGGTGGCCGAGCGGATCCGGGTGGTCAGCCGCAGCGCCCGGACGCCCGAGGCGCCTCCGGTGGAGTGGACGGCGCGCGACGACGGCTCGTACACCGTGCGGACCCTGCCGGACTCCGCCCGCCCGGAACCCGGCACCACCGTGCACCTCCAGGCCCGGGCCGGGGCGGGCGAGTGGCTCACCGAGCGGCGTGTGCTCGCGCTGGCACGGGACTTCGGGTCGCTGCTGCCCTACGACGTCCGGGTGGGCGAGGAGGCGGTCACCGACCTGCCGGCGCCCTGGGACCGGGCGTACCCCTCCCCCGCGGCCCGCCGGGTCGCCCTGGCCCGGCACTGCCACGAGGTGTTCGGGTTCACCCCGCTGGACGCCATCGGCCTGGACGTGCCGCTGGCCGGGATCCGCGGGGTGGCGTACGTGCTGCCGTCGGCGGTCAGCCCGGCGCAGCGGGCGGGTCACCGCGTGCACCTGAAGGGCATGCTGCTGACCGAGCGGGCCGAACAGCTGCTGCCCGACTGGGCGTTCTTCGTGCGCTGCGTGCTCGACACGGACAGTCTGCGGCCCACCGCGTCGCGGGAGTCGCTGTACGAGGACGAGACGCTGGCCGCCGTGCGCGAGGCGCTCGGGGAGCGGATACGGTCCTGGCTGACCTCTCTCGCGGCCGGCGATCCGGAGCGCTTGGAGGCGTTCCTGTCGGTGCACTTCCTGGGGGTCAAGTCGCTGGCCCGGCACGACGCGGAGATGCTGCGCACGATGCTGCCGTGGCTGCCCTTCGAGACGACCGACGGGCGGCTGTCCCTGGAGGAGTTCGCGCGACGGCACCCCGTCGTGCACTTCACGCGGACGGTCGAGGAGTACCGGCAGGTCGCGCCGATCGCCTCCGCGCAGGGCGTCGGCGTCGTCAACGGCGGCTACACCTACGACAGCGAGCTGGTCGAGGCGCTGCCGTCGGTGCGCCCGGGGACGGTGGTCGCCGAGCTGGACGCGGACACCGTGACCGCGCACCTGGACTCCGTCGACCCGGCCGAGGAACTGGCCCTGTCGGGCTTCCTGGCCGCCGCGCGGGCCCGGCTGGACCCGCTGGGCTGCGACGTCGTGCTGCGCGCCTTCCACCCGCTGTCCGTGCCGGCGCTGCACCTGGACGACCGGTCGGCCCGGCACGAGCAGGCCCGCGC
Organism: Streptomyces sp. CB01373; assembly: GCF_002803075.1. GTDB lineage: Bacteria > Actinomycetota > Actinomycetes > Streptomycetales > Streptomycetaceae > Streptomyces. The sequence continues at coordinate 181,926 of NZ_NNBK01000020.1, forward strand.
CGAGGCCGAGGAGCAGGCCGACGACCTGTGGGCGGGCATCCTCGGCTCGCTGCGCGGCGGCGCCCCACGCGCGCGTCTGGTGCTCAACCACCTCAACCCGCTGATCCGCCGCATCGGTTCACTCGGCGACCCGGAACTCATCGGCACCGCGACCGAGTCGCTGTACGGGCAGGCGCTGCTGATGGCGCAGCGCCCGCTGCGGCCGGCGGACTCGGCGCTGCTGAACCGGGCGTTCATCGGCCTGCTGGAGTGGGCCACGCACAGCGACACCGACGCGACGGGGGACGGCCACCGATGAGTGAGACCACCGACTTCGACTCGCTGCGCCGTGAGTTGGCCGCCAACGGGGAGCGGCCCGAGGGTCCGGCTCGCAACGCGCGCGCGGAGCTGCTGCTCGCCGAGGCCGAGCGGCTGAACATCCCGCTCGCCGTGATCGAGGCGCTCGGACACCAGCTGAAGGTCTACAACTACAGCTCCGAGAAGGACAAGATGTTCGTCCCGTTCGCGCGGCTGCTGCGCATGTGGGACGACCGCCCCGAGGACTTCGACGAGTACGAGACCCACTCGCTGCACTGGGTCTTCAAGTGGATGTCGGCGGGCATGCTGGGGCAGCCGCACATCCCGTTGGCCGCGATCGAGAAGTGGCTCGGCGAGATGGAGCACCGCTACCGGCTCGCCGGCCACTCCGAACGTGCCGTGCGCAGCGCCGAGTTCAGTGTCGCCCGGCACATCGGGGACCTCGCGCGGGCGGAGCGCGCGTACGCGGCGTGGCTGGCCGCCGACCGGGACAGCATGGCCGACTGCCATGCCTGCGAACTGCACGACCAGGGCCGGTGGCAGGCCGAGTGCGGCCGGGACGCGGAGGCGGTCGAGCTGTGGCGGCCGGTGCTGGACGGCGAGTTCTCCTGCGCCCACGAGCCGCACGGCGTCCTCGCCTCCTCGCTGCTGCCGCTGCTGCGGCTCGGCCGTCTCGACGAGGCGCGCGCTCATCATCTGCGGGGCCTGAGACTGGTGCGGCCGATGGAGAGCATGCGGGGCGCCTACGCCGACCATGTGGCGTTCTGCGCGCTGACCGGCAACGAGGCGCGGGCCCTGGAGCTGCTGGCCGAGCGGCCCGCGTACTTCGCGGACGACGGGAACCCGCTCAGCAGGCTGGACTTCCTGGCGGTGACGGCCCTGCTCATGGAGCGGCTGGTCGAGCTGGGGTGGGACGGGCAGACGGTGCCCGGTCCCGCGGGGCGGGCCTGGACGGCCGGCGAACTCGCCGCGCACGCGCGCGCGGAGGCGACGGCCCTGGCGGTCCGCTTCGACGAGCGCAACGGCACGTCCCGGGTGGGCGAGCGGGCACGCGCGCGCATGGCGCGGCGCCCGCTGGTGGAGCGGCTGCCGCTGGGCGTGCGCACGGCGCGGCGGCCCGCCGGCACGGCTTCGGCTCCCGCCGCGCGGGTCCCCGTGGAGACGGCTGAAGCCGCGACTGCGGAAGCGGCGGCCGGGGAAGCCGGCCTGCCCGCGCTGATCGCCGAGGCGCGGCGGCTGTCGGACACCCTGCGGCCGCACGCCACGGAGGCGTGGGCGGCGGTCGCGCGGGCCGCGGAGGGCGTCGAGCTGGCGGCCCGCGACCAGGCGGAGATCGCCGAGCACGAGGCGATGAGCCAGGGCCCCGAGGGTGCCGCGCTGTTCGAGCGGGCCGCCGAGTCGTACGCGCGGGCGGGCGACCCGGGCGAGGCGCTGGCGGCACGCTCGCGGGCCGCGTACATGAGGGCGCTGACCGGCGATGTGGACGGGGCGCTCGCCGCGGTCGCCGAGCCCTACGAGCGCGTCCTCGCGCTGTACGCGCAGGAGGGCACCGGCGTTCGGCAGACCGCGTCCGTGGTGATGGGGCGGGCACGGATCCTGATGCGGCCGGTGTACGAGGCCGGGGGGCCCGTGGACCCGGGGGCGCTGTCCGCCGCCGAGGAGGCCGTGCGGGAGGTCCTGGCCCTCGTGGAGGGGCACACCGGGGACGATGTGCGGCTGGCGGCCCGGGCGGCCGAGGCGCGGGCGATGCTCGCCGAGACCGCCGCGCGCGCCGGGGATCTGCGGGGCGCCGCGGAGCTGTTCGAGCGGGCCGCGGCCGAGTACGCAGGGGCGGGTGTGCCGTGGTTCGCGGTGGAGTACGAGGCACGGCTCGCGGCGCTCGCGCACCATCTGGGCGACCCGGAGGGCGCCGAGCGGGCGCTGCGGGCGGCCCTGGAGCACGGCGGGACGTATCTGGAGGCCGCGGGCCGGGCACAGCTGCACCTTCAGCTCGCCGAGGTGCTCGGCGGTCTCGACCGGACCGAGGAGGCGGCGGAACACGCCCTGGAGGCCGCGCACTGGGCCGACGAGGCGGGCGAGGGACCGGCGCTCGGGGCCTGGGCCCGCCAGCAGCTCGGCGGTCTGCTGCTGCGGCTGGGGCGGTGGGCGGAGGCCGCGGAGGTGCTGGAGTCCGCGCTGCCCGACCTGTCCGCGGACACGCACGGCGACGGGGCCGTCGTGCAGACGCAGTGGTGGCTGGGCGACTGTCTGAGCGAGCTCGGGGAACACCGCGCGGCGGCCGAACGCCGGCTGCAGGCCGCCGAGATCGCTCGGCACTGGCCCGAGCAGCAGGACCACGCGACCCTCGCCCATCTGGCCGCCGAGTCGCTGAGCCGGGCGGGGCTGCACGAGGAGGCCGAGCGTGCGTACACGCGCGCGGGCGACCTGTGGCGGTCCCTGGGCGACGTGCACGGCCTGGTCCGTGCCCTGCGCGCACGCGCGTGGCTGGCATCGGGCACCGAGGCAGGCCCGGACGCGGCGCGGGAGCTGATGGGGGCCGCGGTCACGGAGTGCGAGTCGGCGCTGGAGGCGGTGGACGACGCGGCGGCGCGACAGCGGCTGGTCGCGGAACTCGGTCAGACCCTCCGGCAGTTCGGCGACCTGCTCGCGGACGGCGCGGCGGACGAGGCCGTGGCCGAGGAGGCCCTGTCCAGGCTGGAGCAGGCGATCGCCGCCTTCGCCCTCCTGGGTCCGGCCGCTCTGCACGACCGCACCGCGGCGGAACTCGCCGCGGGCCGTCTGGCAGCCGACCTGGGCCGCTCCGCCGAAACCACGGCACACGCACGTGCCGTGCTGGCGGCCTACGAGGACGCCGACGAGGGAGACACCGAGGCGCCGCCCCTGCGCGCGCGAGCCGAAAGTCTCCTGCGCGCGCTGGAGCAGGGACCGGACGACTGACCGGCGACCCCGCAGCGGAACTCACCACCGGACGACCGGCAACGGCACCAGGCCACCACGCACACGCGTGCCACGGCGACGGCCCACCAGCCCGCGCCGAGGACGGCCGGACGCACTCCCGGCGCGCAGAGGCCAAAGGGCTCCTGCGCACCCTGGAGGCGGGACCGGACGACTGACCGGCGACCCCGCAGCGGAACTCACCACCGGACGGCCGGCTACGGCACCAGGCCGCCCCGCCCAGGCCACCACGCACACGCGTGCCGCGGCGACGGCCCACCAGCCCGCGCCGAGGACGGCCGGACGCACTCCCGGCGCGCAGAGGCCAAAGGGCTCCTGCGCACCCTGGAGGCGGGACCAGGCTGCTGACCGGCGGTGGCCGGACGGGGAGGTGTGGCTCACTCCACGCCGATGAGCAGCAGCGCTCCCTGGCGGCCGCCCTCGTAGATGACCGTGTCGACGGCGAGGTAGGACTCGCGGACCCGGGTCTGGAGGCGGTTGGCGATCGTGTCGGGGGCCTCGTCGCCGAGGACGAGGGTGACCAGTTCGCCGCCGGCCGCGAGCATGCGGTCCAGGACGGTCTCGGCGGTGGCCGTGACGTCCGAGCCGATCACGGCCACGTCTCCGTCGATGAGACCGAGGACGTCACCGGCCTGGCAGATGCCGGCCGTGGTCCACGACTGGCGTTCGGCGACGATGACCTCGGCGTGCCGGGTGGCACCTGCCGCCGAGGTCATGGCGACGACGTCCTCGTCGAAGCGGCGCCCCGGCTCGTGCACGGCGAGGGCGGCGATGCCCTGCACCGCCGAGCGGGTCGGGATCAGGGCCACACGGACACCGTCCCCGCGGGCCTGCTCGGCCGCCGCGGACGCGGTGTGGCGCAGGTCGGGGTCGTTGGGCAGCAGGACCACCTCGCGCGCGTGTGCCCGCCGTACGGCGTCGACGAGCTCCCCGCTGGCGAGCTGCTCCCCGGGCCTGGCGAGCACCGCGGTCGCCCCGGCCTCGGTGTAGAGCCCGGCCAGGCCCTCGCCGGGTACGACGGCCACCACGGCGCGCTGGGCCCGCTCCCGCTGCGGCGGCCGCCCGGGCCCGCCGGTGCGCGCGTCATCGGCGGCGAAGTGCGTGATCCGGATGCGGTGCGGCCGCCCGGCCTCCACGCCCGCCTCCACGGCCGCGCCGGCGTCGTCGACGTGCACGTGCACGTTCCACAGGCCGTCGCCGCCGACCACGACGAGGGAGTCCCCGAGCCCGTCGAGCCGCTCGCGCAGCCGGGCGACGGCCGCGTCCTCGGCGTCCAGCAGGTAGATCACCTCGAAGGCGGGACCGCTCGTGGGCGGCGCGCAGGCACCGGGCCCGTCGTCCCCGGCGGTGCACACACGCGCGTGCGGCACCGTCGGGCCGCCGTCACCCGCCACCGTGACCGCCGAAGGGGACGCGCCCTGCTCCGGCGCCCGTCCCGTGCACGTCTCCACCAGGGCCGCGAGGACCGCCACGAGTCCCCGCCCGCCCGCGTCGACCACCCCGGCGCGCTCCAGGACCGCCAGCTGGCCGGGGGTCGCGGCGAGGGCCGCGCAGGCGCCCTCGTAGGCGGCCAGGGCGACGGCGCCGCAGTCTCCGCCCGCCTCGGTGGCCGCGTCCGCGGCGGCCGAGGCCACCGACAGGACCGTGCCCTCCATCGGGTGCGCCACGGCCTGCCGGGCGGAGTCCGCCGCGCGCCGCAGGGCCAGACAGAGCCCGCGCCCGTCGGTGTGCGTTCGGTCACCGTCGGCGCCGAACACCTGGGCCATGCCGCGCAGCAGCTGGGCGAGGATGGTCCCGGAGTTGCCGCGGGCCCCGATCAGCGCGCCGTGCGCCATCGCCCGCGCGGCGTCGGCCAGGGAGGGACCGGGGAGGGCCACGCCGGTCCCGTCGCCCACCTCGTGCGCGGCGAACACGGCCTCCACCGCCGCGACGGCGGACTCCACGGTCAGATACAGGTTGGTGCCGGTGTCCCCGTCGGCCACGGGGTAGACGTTGATCGCGTCGATCTCCTCGCGCGCGCGCCCCAGAGCCCGCAGCGCCAGTCCGCACCAGGTACGCACCGCCGGCGCGTCGAACGTCTGCGCCACCTGCGCCTCCCTGAGCTGCTGGACTGGACGCAGCGTAGACCCAGGGGCGGTGCCCGACGGAAGAGGGCCCGCGGGGGCAGCGGAGCCGCCGTGGTAGTTTCGCCTTACGGACGCAGCCGTTGTATGCTGCTCCGGTTGCCCGATCCTGATCGGGCTTTTCCCCCTGGCAACGCCACTCAGATTTCAAGAAGTGCTCTCCGAGCCTGAGATCTTGATCCCGGCATGCCGGGATCAACCGTAAGTGCATCTGAAGTCTTTGGAGTGACCCGTGGCTGCCAACTGCGACGTCTGCGGCAAGGGGCCGGGCTTCGGCAACAACATCTCGCACTCGCACCGCCGTACGCTCCGTCGCTGGAACCCGAACATCCAGCGCGTGCGTACCGTGGTCGGCGGGACGCCGAAGCGCGTGAACGCCTGCACCTCGTGCATCAAGGCCGGCAAGGTCTCGCGCTGACGCACAGCAACAGCTAAGCGCGCGGCCACTGCTGGTTCGCTGCACTGAGCCGGTCCACCTCGGTGGACCGGCTTTTTGCCGTGCCCGCACACGCGTGCCCGCACACGCGTGCCCGCACACGCGTGCCCGCACACCGGGAGCCGTGTGGGCCGGCCGGTGCGCGGGCCGTGCGACTACCCCGCCCAAGGCCTCCGCAGGGCCCAGCCGTGGTCCACCGGCCCGATCCCCCCGCCGAGCGCGAAGCCCGCCGCGATCGCCCCGGTGACGTACGCCTTGGCCTCCGTCACGGCCTCCGGCACCGACCGCCCCTTCGCCAGGTGCGAGGCGATCGCGGAGGCGAGGGTGCAGCCGGTGCCGTGCGTGTGCCGGTTGTCGTACCGGGGGGCGCGCAGCCAGTGCTCCTCGGCGCCGTCGGTGAGCAGGTCCACGGCCTGGTCACCGCCCTCCCGCCCGGCGAGGTGGCCGCCCTTGATCAGCACCCACTCCGGCCCGAACGCCAGCATCGCCGCCGCGGCCTCCCGCATCTGCTCCTCCGCCCGGACCCGGATGCCGGTGAGCTGGGTCACCTCGTCGAGGTTCGGCGTGGCGACGGTCGCCACCGGGAGCAGCCTTTCGCGTACGGTCCGAAGCGCGGACTCGGCGAGGAGCGGGTCGCCGTGCTTGGAGACGCCGACCGGGTCGACGACCGCGGGCGCGTCCGTACCGGCGATCAGTTCGGCCACCGCCCCGGCCAGTTCCGCCGAGGCCAGCATCCCGGTCTTCACCGCCTGGACGCCGATGTCGTCCACGACGCTGCGGTACTGGGCCCGGACCGCTTCCACGGGCAGTTCCCAGGCCCCCTGCACGCCGAGGGAGTTCTGCGCGGTCACCGCGGTGATCACGCTCATGCCGTGCACGCCGAGGGCGAGCATCGTCTTCAGGTCGGCCTGGATGCCGGCGCCGCCGCCGGAGTCGGAGCCCGCGACGGTCAGTACCCGGGGAGGGGCGGCGGTCACGACTCGATGTCCCCGAAGTGGTCCCAGCCGCCCTTGCTGGTCCACGGCGCGCCGTCGACCGTGACCTGGGGCAGCGCCGAGGGGCTGTGCACGTCGCCGATCACCTTCCAGCGGGCCGGCAGCTTCACGTCCGGCGGGAAGGCCGCCACGATCGCGTGGTCCTCTCCCCCGGTCAGCACCCACTGCAACGGGTCGACACCGACGGCCTGCCCGATGTCGTGCATCTGCGAGGGGATGTCTATGGCTCCCGAGCGGATGTCGATGTGGACCTTGCTGGCCTCGGCGATGTGCCCGAGGTCGGCGATCAGTCCGTCGCTGACGTCGCACATCGCGGTGGCGCCGAGCCCGGCGGCCGCGGGACCCGCGTGGTACGGCGGCTCGGGACGGCGGTGGGCCTCGACGAAGGCGCGGGGCGAGCGGAAGCCCCGGGAGAGCACCGCGTACCCGGCCGCGGACCAGCCCAGCCAGCCGGTCACCGCGATCAGGTCGCCGGGCTGCGCGCCGGCGCGTGTGACCGGCTCGTGGTTGCGCAGATCACCGAGCGCGGTGATCGACACCATGATCGTGTCGCCGCGCACCACGTCGCCGCCGACGACGGCGGCCCCGGCGACCTGGCACTCGTCGCGCAGGCCGTCCATCAGCTCGGTGGGCCAGGTGACCGGCAGCTCGGTGGGGACGACCAGGCCGAGCAGCAGCGCGGTCGGCACGGCGCCCATGGCGGCGATGTCCGCGAGGTTCTGGGCGGCCGCCTTGCGGCCCACGTCGTACGCCGTGGACCAGTCCCGGCGGAAGTGCCGTCCCTCGAGGAGTATGTCGGTGCTCGCCACGACCCTGCGGTCGGGGGCGGCGACCACCGCGGCGTCGTCGCCGGGACCGACCCGGACCGCCGGGGTGGTGGTGAGACGGGAGGTGAGCTCCCTGATGAGCCCGAACTCCCCGAGCTCACCCACAGTGCCCTTCATCGGCCTTTCGCCCCTTCTGTCCCCGTGTATTCCGGTTGCGTTCCCGGATTACGTTCCCGGTCGCGCGTCAACGCGGTCCTCGCTACGGTCGAGATGACCGTCAACTTCTGTCCTACCTGCACCCCGGCGCGTGCGTCACGGCTCTCCCGGGTCTCCCCACGGCGTGTGACGACGCGATACCGTGGCGTTCCTTTTCCCCCAGATGATCCTCGTGGCCGCCCTGGAGGTTCCGTGGTACAGGCGTACATCCTGATCCAGACGGAGGTCGGCAAGGCGTCGACCGTCGCAGAGACGATCGGCAAGATCCCTGGAGTGATCCAGGCCGAGGACGTGACGGGGCCGTACGACGTCATCGTGCGCGCCCAGTCCGACACGGTGGACGACCTGGGCCGCATGGTGGTCGCGAAGGTCCAGCAGGTGGACGGCATCACACGAACCCTGACCTGCCCGGTCGTGCATCTGTAGCCCCCGTCTACCCTTGGCCGGTGAGCTTCCTCCGTCACCGGCTTCTCGGCCTGCCCGTCCTCGCCGCGCTGATCACCGTCGCGGGCTGTTCCCCGAGCGGCGACAGCGCCTCCGTGACGGTTCCCACCCCCGGGCCGTCGGTGGCCGGACTGTGCCGCCATCTGGACCGGGAACTGCCTGGGAAAGTGGACGGACTGAGCCGCGAGGACCCCCGGCCCGCCTCCGCGCTGACCGCGGGCTGGGGAAGCCCGGCGATCATACTGCGCTGCGGTGTCCCGCGGCCCGCCGCGATGGACGATCCGGAGTCCGACGGCGCCGAGGTGAACGATGTGAACTGGCTGCTGCAGAAGCAGGGGGACGGTTCGTTCCGCTTCACCACCGCACTGCGCCTGGCCTATGTGGAGGTGACGATCCCCGCGGGGCGGACGGACCACGGGGTCGCGCCGCTGGTCGATCTGGCCCCGGCCGTGAAGAAGGCGATCCCCAAGGGAATCGCCGACTGAGCGCCTGACACACGCCCAGGGGGCCCGGGACACCGGAAGGTGTCCCGGGCCCCCTGGGCGTACGGGGTCAGCGCAGGCCCGTGGAGCGGCGCAGTGCCGCCTGGATCAGCCGGTCCACCAGTTCCGGGTAGCTGATCCCGCTCGCCTGCCACATCTGCGGGTACATCGAGATGGGCGTGAAGCCGGGCATGGTGTTGATCTCGTTGATCACGAACTCGCCGTCCTCGGTGAGGAAGAAGTCCGCGCGGACCAGGCCCTCGCAGGAGGCCGCCTCGAACGCGTCCACCGCGAGCCGCTGTACCTCGGCGGTCTCCTCGTCGGTCAGCGGGGCGGGCACGATGCCGGGCGTGGAGTCGATGTACTTGGCCTCGAAGTCGTAGTACGCGTGCGCCTCGGGCGGCGGGATCTCGGCCGGTACGGAGGCCCGCGGGCCGTCCTCGAACTCCAGCACCCCGCACTCGATCTCGCGGCCGCGCAGCGCGGCCTCCACGAGCACCTTCGGGTCGTGCCGCTGCGCCTCCTCGATCGCCTCGTCGAGGCCGGACAGGTCGTCGACCTTGGTGATGCCGATCGACGAACCGGCGCGCGCGGGCTTCACGAACAGCGGCCAGCCGTGCTCGCCGGCGAAGTCGACGATCCTCTTGCGGGCGGCGGACGGGTCCTGCGCCCACTCGCGCGGCCGGATCACCACGTACGGGCCGACCTTGAGCCCGAAGGAGGTGAACACCCGCTTCATGTAATCCTTGTCCTGGCCGACGGCCGAGGCGAGCACGCCCGAGCCCACGTACGGCACGCCGGACAGCTCCAGGAGGCCCTGGAGGGTGCCGTCCTCGCCGTAGGGGCCGTGCAGCACCGGGAAGACCACGTCGACCTCGCCGAGCACCTTGGGCACCGAACCGGGCTCGCTGTAGACGACTTCGCGGTTGGACGGGTCGACGGGCAGCACCACGGCGCCCTCGGCGGAGTCGGCGAGCTCCTCGACGCTCGGGGTGCGGCCCTCGGTGATGGCCATGCGCTCCGGCTCGTCGGCGGTCAGGGCCCAGCGGCCGTCGCGGGTGATGCCGATCGGCAGGACCTCGTACTTGGTCCGGTCGATGGCACTCAGCACCGCGCCCGCGGTGACCACGGAGATCCCGTGTTCGGAGCTGCGGCCGCCGCACACGACGGCCACGCGGGGCTTGCGGGACGGCTGCTCGGGGCTCTGGGGGAGGTTCTCGCTGCTCATATCGCGATGAGAGTACCCGCTGGTATCCGTGACGTCAGTGCCCGCCCCGGGGCCCGTCGCTCAGCGTCGCACGGACGGTCGCGCAACGTGATGCGGACGGCCGAACGGGGCGGGTTTCAGCGGCGTTCGGGCTTGGCGCTGCGCGACATCAGCTCCCTGAGGGCCACCACGGGCGGCTTGGCCTCGTGCACGATGCCGACGACGGTCTCCGTGATGGGCATGTCGACGCCGTGCCGGCGGGCCAGATCCAGCACCGACTCGCAGGACTTGACGCCCTCGGCGGTCTGCTTGGTGACCGCGATGGTCTCCTGGAGGGTCATGCCCTTGCCGAGGTTGGTGCCGAAGGTGTGGTTGCGCGACAGCGGCGAGGAGCAGGTGGCCACCAGGTCGCCCAGGCCGGCGAGTCCGGAGAACGTGAGCGGGTCGGCACCCAGGGCCATGCCGAGCCGGGTGGTCTCGGCCAGGCCGCGGGTGATGAGCGAGCCCTTGGCGTTGTCGCCGAGCCCCATGCCGTCCGCGATGCCGACGGCCAGACCGATCACGTTCTTGACGGCGCCGCCGAGTTCGCAGCCGACCACGTCGGTGTTGGTGTAGGGCCGGAAGTACGGGGTGTGGCAGACGGCCTGCAGCCGGCGGGCCACCTCCTCGTCGGTGCACGCGACCACGCCGGCGGCCGGCATGCGGGCGGCGATCTCCCGGGCCAGGTTGGGCCCGGTGACGACGGCGATGCGGTCGGCGCCCACCTTGGCGACGTCCTCGATCACCTCGCTCATCCGCATGGCCGAGCCGAGTTCGACGCCCTTCATCAGGGAGACGAGGACGGTGTCGGGGGCGAGCAGCGGCGCCCATTCGGCGAGGTTCGCCCGCATGGTCTGCGAGGGGATGGCGAGCACCGTGAAGTCGGCGTCGCGGGCGGCCTCGGCGGCGTCGGCCGTGGCCCGCAGGTTCTCCGGGAGTTCGACTCCGGGCAGGTAGTCGGGGTTGGTCCGGGTGGAGTTGACCGCGTCGGCGAGTTCGGCGCGGCGGGCCCACAGGGTCACCTCGCAACCGGCGTCGGCGAGGACCATGCCGAAGGCGGTGCCCCACGATCCGGTACCGAAGACGGCCGCCTTGACCGGCTTGCTCACGCGCCCTGCCCCTCTTCCTGTACGGACTCCCGCACGTCCGGCCCGCGCTGCGCGGCCGGCACGGTCCTGCCCTGTGTCTGCACCTCGGTGCGGCGGCGCTGCTCGATCCGCTCCCGGCGGGGATCGTACGGCTCGGCGGGCGCCTTCTCCCCCCGGATCTGCTCCAGCTGGCGGGTGATGGCCGCCATGATGACCTCGGTGGCCTCCTTGAGGAGCTCCGGAGTCATCTCCTGGTCGTAGAAGCGGGAGAGGTCCACGGGCGGCCCGGCGAGCACGTGGTGGGTCTTGCGGGGCAGCAGCTCGGGCTTCTTGGCGTAGGGCGGCAGCAGTTCGTTGGCGCCCCACTGGGCGACCGGAATCACCGGGCACTTGGTCTGGAGGGCGACCCGGGCGGCGCCGGTCTTGCCCGTCATCGGCCAGCCGTCGGGGTCGCGGGTGAGGGTGCCCTCGGGGTAGAAGGCGACGCACTCGCCGCGCTCCACGGCGTCGATGGCGGCGCGGAACGCGCTCAGCGCGTCCGTGCTCTCGCGGTAGACGGGGATCTGCCCGCTGCCGCGCATCGTGGCGCCCACCAATCCCTTCCTGAAAAGCCCGCTCTTCGCCAGGAATCGCGGAACGCGCCCAGTGTTGTACTGATAGTGGGCGTACGCGAAGGGGTCGACGTGCGAATTGTGGTTCACCACGGTGATAAATCCGCCGTCGGCCGGAATGTGCTCCATTCCGCGCCAGTCCCGCTTCATCAGAACCACCAGTGGCGGTTTGCAGATCGCCGCTGCGAAGCGATACCAAAAGCCGATTCTGCGGCGGGGCACGCGGACACCTTCCTCTAGGGCCTGGGGGGCCGCACAAGTGTCGCCCCAGGCCGCCTGTCTGTCGAGAACACCGTACGCCCGCACGTCACGGGGAGCGTCTTTGGAAGGGGCTCCGCGCCCCTTCCTTTCCCGGTCAGCCGGACGGTCCGGGGGACAATGAGGACCACACGAGAGGGGCGGAACGCCGGTGCAGTGGACCTTGGTCATTCCCCTGAAGCCCCTGAACCGGGCCAAGAGCAGGCTGTCGGACACCGCCGGCGACGGGGTGCGTCCCGGCTTGGCCCTGGCCTTCGCCGTGGACACCGTGGCGGCCGCGCTGGCCTGCCCGGCGGTCGCGGATGTGGCGGTCGTCACGGACGACACCGAGGCCGCGCGGGAGCTGGCGGCGCTGGGCGCCCGGATCGTCGCGGACGATCCGCGGGCCGGCCTGAACGCCGCCCTCGCGCACGGAGCGGCGGTGGTGCGGGCCGCGCACCCCCGGACTCCGGTGGCGGCCCTGAACGCCGATCTTCCCGCGTTGCGGCCCATGGAATTGGCCCGGGTCCTGGCGGCGGCCGGACAATTCCCGCGGGCATTTCTCGCGGATTCCGCGGCCGTCGGCACGACTTTGCTGGCGGCCTCCTCCGGACATCCGCTGCTCCCTTCCTTCGGTACCGATTCCCGGGCCCGTCACCGGGCGTCCGGCGCGGTGGAACTGTTCCTGGACGCGGTGGAATCCGTGCGCCAGGACGTGGACACCGGGGACGATCTGCGGGCGGCGCTGGCCCTCGGCGTGGGGCCGCGGACGGCCGCGGTGGCGGCGCGGCTGCCGGCCCGGGGGCAGTAGGCTGCCGTCATGCAGGCGACCGCATACACGTACGACCCCGAAAGCCGCAGCGGACAGGTGCTGCTGGACGACGGCACCCCGGTGTCCTTCGACGCGCCGGCGTTCGACGCGGGCGGTCTGCGGCTGCTGCGGCCGGGACAGCGGGTGCGGATCGAGACCGAGGGCGAGGGGAACGGCCTGCGGATCACCCTGGTGACGCTGCAGACCTTCTGAGCAGGCGGGAGGACCGTCCACCCGGCGCACGGGACCCGGATACCGCGCCGGTGGAGTCCGAACACACCGCGGGCCGGGCTCCCTCGGGAGTCCGGCCCGGCGCGTGAGTGCCCCTGCGCCGCTACTTGCCGCGGGCGGCGGTCTTCTTGGCGGTGGTCTTGCGGGCGGTCGACTTCTTGGCGGGGGCCTTCTTGGCCGCGGCCTTCTTCGCCGGCGCCTTCTTGGCGGTGGTCTTCTTGGCGGCGGCCTTCGTGGCCGTCGTCTTCTTGGCGGCCGTAGTGGCCTTCTTGGCCGTGGTGGCCTTCTTGGCCGTGGTCTTCTTGGCCGCCGGGGCGGCCTTCTTCGCGGCCGTCTTCTTCGCGGCCGCGGTGGTCTTCTTCGCCGCGGCCTTCTTGCCGACGGCCTTGGCAATGGTGGCGGGCGGACCGGAGAGGCTGCCCTTGGGCGCCTTCTTGACCGCGATGTCGTGCTTCGGGAGCTTCTTCGAACCGCTCACCAGGTCCTTGAAGCCCTGGCCGGCCCGGAAGCGGGGAACGGAGGTCTTCTTGACCCGCACCCGCTCACCCGTCTGCGGGTTGCGCGCGTAACGGGCGGGACGGTCGACCTTCTCGAAGGATCCGAAGCCGGTGACCGAGACCCGGTCTCCCGCGACGACCGCGCGGACCACGGCGTCCAGTACCGCGTCCACCGCATCGGCGGCCTGCTGGCGGCCGCCCATCTTGTCGGCAATCGCTTCTACGAGCTGCGCCTTGTTCACGTCTTCCCCTTCGGAGACCTTGCCGGAACGAAAGTGTTCAAGCGTTTTCGCACGTTAGGCAGATATATACCGCAAATCAAACACGAAACGGGCTAATCACCCTTGTGCCGCAACGGACTCGACGGCCTCGGGCTGTTCAGCCTTCCTCGCCGGGGATTCGCCCCTGGTCGAGGTCTGCCATGAACCGCTCCAGACGCCTTGTCGCACCGGCGAGATCGTGCTTGGCCGCGGCCGTAATGACCAGCAGCTTCCGGGTCAGCGCCATCCGTACGCTCTCCGGGACTTGCAGTGCGCGCACCCTCTCGTGCGCTTCCTTGAGCTGGGCCGCGACCGCCGTATAGAGCTCGAGTTGGCCGTCGTTGTCCATGCACAGATTGTGCCATCTGGGGCGAGTTGTCGCCTGCGCTGGGGGGCAACTGGCGCCTGCGGCGACCATCCGGGCGACTGCGCCGGGCAGGCTCCGGAGCCTCGTCTACCCCGGCAACAACCCGTTTAACGTGGGAAGTTGAGCGCCTCGACGGCGGCGCGCCGGGTGGTACGGACGTAAAAAAGGCTGTACCCCCGATCGCCTCGATCGGGGGTACAGCTGGGTCGTACGGTGGCCGAAAGTCGACTTGCCAAGGCGCCGGAGAGGGGTTTCCGGCTCGGCGGCCGGTCATCGGCCGGGACCGGGGATCAGACCGGCAGGGTGCGCGGCTTGAAGGCCGGGCGCTTCGCCTCGTACGCGGCGATGTCGGTCTCGTTCTGGAGGGTGATGGAGATGTCGTCCAGCCCGTTCAGCAGCCGCCAGCGGGAGTTCTCGTCCAGCTCGAAGGAGGCGGTGATCCCCTCGGCGCGCACCTCGCGGGCGACCAGGTCGACGGTCACCTCGGCCTGGGGGTCCTTCTCGGTGAGCTCCCACAGGGCGTCCACGACCTTCTGGTCCAGGACCACCGTGAGCAGGCCGTTCTTCAGCGAGTTGCCCCGGAAGATGTCGGCGAAGCGGGAGGAGATCACGGTCTTGAAGCCGTAGTTCTGCAGCGCCCAGACGGCGTGCTCACGGGAGGAGCCGGTGCCGAAGTCGGGGCCGGCGACCAGGACCGTGGCGCCGTCGCGCTCCGGGCGGTTGAGCACGAAGTCGGGGTCCTTGCGCCAGGCCTCGAAGAGTCCGTCCTCGAATCCGTCGCGGGTGACCTTCTTGAGCCAGTGGGCGGGGATGATCTGGTCGGTGTCGACGTTGCTGCGGCGCAGCGGGACGGCCCGGCCGGTGTGGGTGGTGAAGGCTTCCATGATCTCTCAGACTCCAGCGGGCGTGGGGGCGGCGGCGTCGGACAGGTCGGCCGGGGAGGCCAGGTGGCCGAGGACCGCGGTGGCCGCGGCGACCTGCGGGGAGACCAGGTGGGTGCGGCCGCCCTTGCCCTGCCTGCCCTCGAAGTTGCGGTTGGAGGTGGAGGCGGAACGCTCGCCGGGGGCGAGCTGGTCGGGGTTCATGCCCAGGCACATCGAGCAGCCCGCGTGCCGCCATTCGGCGCCGGCCTCCTTGAAGACCACGTCCAGGCCCTCGGAGACGGCCTGGAGACCCACGCGCGCGGAGCCGGGAACGACCAGCATCCGTACGCCGTCGGCGACTTTGCGGCCCCGCACGATGCCGGCGGCGGCCCGCAGGTCCTCGATGCGGCCGTTGGTGCAGGAGCCTACGAAGACGGTGTCCACGCCGATGGAGCGCAGCGGCTGTCCGGCCTCCAACCCCATGTATTCCAGGGCCTTTTCGGCGGCCAGGCGCTCCGAAGCGTCTTCGTACGAAGCAGGGTCGGGGACGTCGGCCGAAAGCGGCGCGCCCTGGCCGGGGTTGGTGCCCCAGGTGACGAACGGGGACAGTTCGGGGGCGTCGATGACAACCTCGGCGTCGAAGACGGCGTCGTCGTCGGTGCGCAGGGTCTTCCAGTACGCGACCGCGGCGTCCCAGTCGGCGCCCTCGGGGGCGTGCGGGCGGCCCTGGAGGTAGGCGAAGGTGGTCTCGTCGGGGGCGATCATGCCCGCGCGGGCGCCGGCCTCGATCGACATGTTGCAAATGGTCATGCGGGCCTCCATCGAGAGCTTCTCGATGGCGGAGCCGCGGTACTCCAGGATGTAGCCCTGGCCGCCGCCGGTGCCGATCCTCGCGATGATCGCCAGGATCAGGTCCTTGGCCGTGACGCCCTCGGGCAGTTCGCCCTCGATGGTGATCGCCATGGTCTTCGGGCGGGCCATCGGCAGGGTCTGGGTGGCGAGCACGTGCTCGACCTGGGAGGTGCCGATGCCGAACGCCAGCGCGCCGAAGGCGCCGTGCGTGGAGGTGTGGGAGTCACCGCAGACGACGGTGGTGCCCGGCTGGGTCAGACCGAGCTGCGGTCCCACCACGTGGACGACGCCCTGCTCGACGTCGCCCAGCGGGTGCAGCCGGACCCCGAAGTCGGCGCAGTTCTTGCGCAGCGTCTCCAGCTGGACGCGGGAGACGGGGTCCGCGATGGGCTTGTCGATGTCGAGGGTCGGGGTGTTGTGATCCTCGGTCGCGATGGTCAGGTCGAGCCGGCGCACACCGCGGCCGCTCTTGCGCAGGCCGTCGAAGGCCTGGGGGCTGGTCACCTCGTGCAGCAGGTGCAGATCGATGAAGAGGAGGTCGGGCTCGCCCTCGGCGCGCCGGACGACGTGGTCGTCCCAGACCTTCTCCGCGAGTGTCCTACCCATCGCTTTCCCTCCGGCCGGACGCAAAGCGCGCCGGCCCAACTAGAGATCTTGAGGATGCGGCACCCGCGCCCCCCTTCGGGCGTCCGCCGCAGAGCCCGCCGGTCGACGCGGGCCGCTGTGACTACCAGAGTGGCGTGTTCCACGGAAAATTGAACTTGCGTTTCACAGAGTGAGACGCAAGTATCGTTGCATGGACAACAGTAGCGGCGTCGGCGTTCTGGACAAGGCAGCCCTTGTCCTGAGCGCTCTGGAGTCCGGTCCGGCCACCCTCGCGGGTCTGGTCGCGGCCACCGGACTGGCACGACCCACGGCCCACCGGCTGGCCGTGGCGCTGGAACACCACCGCATGGTGGCGCGCGACATGCAGGGCCGGTTCATCCTCGGCCCGCGCCTGGCGGAGCTGGCCGCGGCCGCGGGCGAGGACCGCCTGCTGGCCACCGCCGGGCCGGTGCTCACGCATCTGCGGGACGTGACGGGCGAGAGTGCGCAGCTCTACCGCCGCCAGGGCGACATGCGCATCTGCGTCGCCGCGGCCGAGCGCCTGTCCGGCCTCCGGGACACGGTCCCGGTCGGCTCCACGCTCACGATGAAGGCGGGCTCCTCGGCGCAGGTTCTGATGGCCTGGGAGGAGCCGGAGCGGCTCCACCGCGGCCTCCAGGGCGCCCGCTTCACGGCGACGGCCCTGTCGGGCGTACGGCGCCGGGGCTGGGCCCAGTCGATCGGCGAGCGCGAGCCGGGCGTCGCGTCCGTCTCCGCGCCGGTGCGCGGCCCCTCCAACCGCGTGGTGGCCGCCGTCTCGGTCTCCGGACCCATCGAGCGCCTCACCCGCCACCCCGGGCGCATGCACGCCCAGGCGGTCATCGACTCCGCCGCACGCCTGTCCGAGGCCCTGCGCCGCTCCGGCTGACCCCCGCGCCCCGCAGGGCCGGCCTCAACGCCGCGGCAGGCCCCGTGCACGGGACACCGACACCCACATCCGACCACCCGACCCCGGTCGAGCGACGCTCGACCGGGGTCGGGTCGTTGTCCACCGCCCTGTGCGCCACGGCGCCGCGGACACAGACGTCACAGACGCCACACACATGGACTGGGGACACAGCACACCCCGTCCCCGCGAACCACGGGCACCGCGAAGGCGGCACCGGGTCGGTCAGGAGAGGCGCAGCCTGGCCGCCGCCCGGTCTCCGCGGCGGGCCACCGGGACCACGTCCGTGGCCTTGGCGAGTCCGGTGGGCGGCATGTTCATGTAGATGGCCTCGTGGGCGCCGGCCGGGACCACGTAGGTCTCGTGCCAGAAGCCGACCTTGCCCCTTCCCTCGCGCAGCCGGCGGTTGAACGCGGACCAGGCCGGGCGGTGGCTCCGGTCGGGCGCGGCGGCGTAGGCGAGGAGCTTCTCCTTGGACTCCCAGTACTGCACGACGTGCACCTCACGCGGTCCTGCCAGCAGTTGCCTGGCTCCGAGGAGTCCGCCGTCACGGTCGCGATGGAGTTCCGCGAGCATCGGCCCCATCGCCTTGACCACCGGCCACCAACTACGCACCGCGGCGAAGCTGTTGATGCGCACCCCGATATGGAAGACGACCACCTCGCCCTCGTGCCCGGCGGTCATGCGCCCCTTGATCGGCTGGACACCCATCCCGTTCCCCCATCCCCTCGCACCTGGTCAGGCACAGACAGCGTCATGGATAGCCCCGCTATCCATACTTGGATAGTGGCACTCTCCATGTGCGGCGCGCAAGGGAAACACACAAAAGGGCCCTCCCCTAAGGGAGGGCCCTTCCGAAATGCGTACCCCCGACCGGATTCGAACCGGCGCTACCGCCTTGAGAGGGCGGCGTGCTAGGCCGCTACACAACGGGGGCGTGGACACTGCGTTTCCGCAGGCCCGAGCTGGTCTACCTGGACTCGAACCAAGACTAACTGAACCAGAATCAGTCGTGCTGCCAATTACACCATAGACCAATGATGGTTTAGACCAGTCGTACCCCCGACCGGATTCGAACCGGCGCTACCGCCTTGAGAGGGCGGCGTGCTAGGCCGCTACACAACGGGGGCCTTGATCCCTGGAATGCTCCTGAGATCCGTACCCCCGACCGGATTCGAACCGGCGCTACCGCCTTGAGAGGGCGGCGTGCTAGGCCGCTACACAACGGGGGCCTGCGGATGAGATCCGCGATGCAGATGAGCTCTGCGAGCTGGCCTACCTGGACTCGAACCAAGACTAACTGAACCAGAATCAGTCGTGCTGCCAATTACACCATAGGCCACTGGAAGGCTAGATCCCGTCGGGATCCTCTTCTAGTGTTGCATCCGCGGCTCCGAACCTTCGGTCCGCCCCGCGGCGCAGGAAGAACATTACCTGAAGGTGGACGGGGCTCCAAAACGGGTATCGGCGCGGAGGATCGCGGGCAGTTCGGCGAGCGAGGCGATCCGGCGCCAACCGGCGCCGTCCCGGCCGCCGGCGTGCACGCCCGCGCGGTCGATCCAGACCGACAGCAGCCCGGCCTCGGCGGCGCCCCGCGCGTCGATGTCCGGATGGTCGCCGACGTAGGCCACTTCGTGCGGGCCGAGTTCCAGCGCCTCGCAGGCCGCGTGGAACGCCCTCGGCTCCGGCTTGGACACACCGAGTTCCGCGGCGCACAGCACGGTCTCGAAGCGGTCGCGCACGCCGAGGGCGCGCAGCTTGCGTTCCTGGACGTGGATGCTGGAGTTGGACAGCACGGCGTGCCGGTGGCTGGCGGCGAGCGCGTCGAGGACGGGCAGCACGTCCGGGAAGAGCGCCCAGGCGGCCTCGTAGTGCCCCAGGTAGCGCGCGAACCACGCGTCGCTCTCGGCGTCGGCCAGCTCCGGCCGGGCGAGGAAGACCCGCACCCGGTCCCGCCGCTGCTCCTCGAAGGTCACCTCCCCCGCCGAGAACCGCGCCCACTGCGCGTCGGTGGTCCGCCGCCAGTGCGCCAAGGCGTCCTCCACGGTCGCGTACCCGTCGAGCAGTCCCTCGGCGGCCAGGTGCAGGCGCATACCGGCGCGGTCGGCGGTGGTGTAGTCGAAGAGCGTGTCGTCGACGTCCCAGAGCACGGCTTTGATCGGCATGACACCGACGGTACGCCGGCGCGACCGGGGTTCCCGGAGGCCGTCGCGCACCAGGCACCACCTGCCCGCGGCCGTCCTCATATGACAGGGCGGCAGCCGAGTCGACTGCCGCCCTGTGCGCGTCACACGGTGCTTACGCGGACGCGAGCCTGGTGAGCGCCGCGTCGATCCGTGCCAGCGTCTTCTCCTTGCCCAGGACCTCCAGGGACTCGAAGAGGGGCAGGCCGACCGTGCGGCCGGTGACGGCGACGCGGACCGGGGCCTGGGCCTTGCCGAGCTTGAGGCCGTGGGCCTCGCCGGCGGTCAGGACGGCCTCCTTCAGGGAGTCGGGGGAGGACCAGTCGGCCGACTCCAGCTTCTCCCGGGCGGTGCGGAGCAGGGCGTCGGAGCCCTCCTTCATCGCCTTGGTCCAGCTCGGCTCGTCGAAGACCGGCTCGGGCAGGAACAGGAAGTCCACGTTGTCCGTGATCTCGGACAGGACCTTCAGACGCGTCTGCGCCTGCGGGGCGATCGCCTGCCACTTGGCCTCGTCGAAGTCCTCCGGCGCCCACGGCGCGACGGGGGCCTTGAGCCAGGGGGCGCAGCGCTCGGTGAAGTCCTTCACATCGAGCAGGCGGATGTGGTCGGCGTTGATCGCCTCGCACTTCTTCAGGTCGAAGCGGGCCGGGTTGGGGTTCACGTCCGCGATGTCGAAGGCCGCGACCATCTCCTCGACAGAGAAGATGTCCCGGTCGGCCGAGAGCGACCAGCCCAGCAGCGAGAGGTAGTTGAGCAGGCCCTCGGGCAGGAAGCCGCGCTCGCGGTAGAGGTTCAGCGACGACTGCGGGTCGCGCTTGGAGAGCTTCTTGTTGCCCTCGCCCATCACGTACGGCAGGTGACCGAAGGCCGGGATGTCCTTGGCGACGCCCAGTTCGATCAGCGCCTTGTACAGGGCGATCTGCCGCGGGGTGGAGGAGAGCAGGTCCTCGCCGCGCAGGATGTGGGTGATCTCCATGAGCGCGTCGTCGACCGGGTTGACCAGGGTGTACAGCGGGGCGCCGTTGGCGCGGACGATGCCGTAGTCCGGGACGTTCTCCGGGAGGTACGTGATCTCGCCGCGCACCAGGTCCGTGAAGGTGATCGTCTCGTCGGGCATCCGGAAGCGGACGATCGGCGC
Source organism: Streptomyces sp. CB01373 (assembly GCF_002803075.1). GTDB lineage: Bacteria > Actinomycetota > Actinomycetes > Streptomycetales > Streptomycetaceae > Streptomyces. The sequence continues at coordinate 202,556 of NZ_NNBK01000020.1, forward strand.
CCGGCCCTGCGCCTTGTACTCCTCGACCTGCGCGGTGCTCAGGTCGCGGCAGTGGCCGTCGTAGCCGGACGGCTTGCCGGCCGCGCGGGCGGCCTCGCGGCGGCTGTCCAGCTCCTCCTGGGAGCAGTAGCAGTGGTAGGCGTGGCCGGCGTCGAGCAGCTTGCCCGCGACGTCGGCGTAGATGTCCATGCGCTGCGACTGCCGGTACGGCGCGTGCGGTCCGCCGACCTCGGGGCCCTCGTCCCAATCGAAGCCCAGCCAGCGCATCGCGTCGAGGAGCTGGTTGTAGGACTCCTCGGAGTCGCGGGCCGCGTCGGTGTCCTCGATGCGGAAGACCAGCGTGCCCTGGTGGTGCCGGGCGAACGCCCAGTTGAACAGGGCGGTGCGGACCAGGCCCACGTGGGGGTTACCGGTGGGGGACGGGCAGAAACGGACGCGTACAGGAGAGCCGGGTGCGCTAGCCACGCTTGACAACCTTGTTGGTGAGAGTGCCGATGCCTTCGATGGTGACGGCGACCTCGTCGCCGACGTTGAGGGGGCCGACCCCTGCCGGGGTGCCCGTGAGGATCACGTCGCCGGGGAGCAGCGTCATGGCCTCGGAGATGTTGACGATCAGATCCTCGATCGGGTGGATCATCTCGCTGGTGCGGCCGAGCTGCCGCTGCTCGCCGTTGACGGTGAGCTGGATGGTCAGGTCGGCCGCGGCGGTGAGGTCGATGTCCGTCTCCACCCAGGGGCCGAGCGGGCAGGAGGTGTCGAAGCCCTTGGCCCTGGCCCACTGCTTCTCGCGCCGCTGCACGTCGCGGGCGGTGACGTCGTTGGCGCAGGTGTAGCCGAGGATCACGTCCTTGACGCGCTCGCGCGGGACCTCGCGGCACATGCGGCCGATGACCACGGCCAGCTCGGCCTCGTGGTGCAGCTCCTGGGAGAAGGAGGGGTACTGGATCGGGTCGCCGGGGCCGATCACCGAGGTGGACGGCTTGAAGAAGGCGAACGGGGCGTCGGGCACCTCGTTGCCGAGCTCGCGTGCGTGCTCGGCGTAGTTGCGGCCGAAGGCGACGACCTTGTTGGGGAGCACCGGCGGCAGCAGCCGTACCTTGCTCAGCGGCACCCGGGTGCCGGAGAGCTCGAAGTCCGCGAACGGGATGCCCTTGATGATGTCGAGGACGAGTTCGTCCGGCTTGTCGCCCTCGACCGCGCCGAAGGCGACGTTCCCGTCGATGGAGAACCTGGCGATGCGCACGGGTTGCTTGGCCCCTTGACTGAAACGGCTGGAGTCTGACGCTCCAGGCTAACGCGGCCGGGCCCCGGACCTCGCGCGATTACGGCGTGCGGGGCATGAGAGCGGGGCGTCCCGCGCGCGGAACGCCCCGTGGTCCTTCGTCCGTGTCCGGACCGCGTGCTACTCCGCGGCGACGGCAGCGACGGGCGCCTCCATGAGAATGGTGCGCCGGGGGTTGGCGGTCTGCTCGGGAAGGGAGACGGAGTGCTCCGGCTGCTCCGGCGTCTGCAACGTCTCGGTTCCCTCGAGGTGCGTCAGCGTCGTGCGCCGGGGGTTGGCTATGTTGCGGAACATCATCGTCGTCTTCACGGTTGTACGAGACCTTGTCGTCTACGGGCACCGGGAGGGCCGCATGACCCCACATTCGGGCGCCGGTTGTCGGATTTGCCATCCCTGTAAAGCGTCAGGCTAAACATTCAATTCCCGGCCGAAGGCGTGAAGAGCCCGTGATGTCGGTGTGAGTTTGCTCACGAAGCCATGGACAATCCGGGCGATTCACAGACGCGCCTCTGATCACCGAATCGGACATTGTCCCACTGAAGCCATCATTCCGCTCCCGATCATGCCGACCGGGACACCTGAAGTGACTCACAGGTAGGTAGCGAAATGTCCCCTATACGGGAGATCACTTTCCACGGGAGGTAATCCGTCACTCACGCGCTGTCACGGAGGTCACAGCCTGGCCCACATGCCTTGTTGGAGATCCGCCACTGTGCTGGAATGCCACGGACCGCCGCAGGATCGAGCCGGCGCGCAGGGGGCGCAACGCAGCGCCGAGTGGCGGTGAGAAGGGGGAGCCAGCGCCGGTCACTCACGACCATCCGGGAAGTGCGTCTCAGGGCTCTTCCCACAACGCCGACACCGTCCTTCCGTTCGCGCGGGGGGACGCCTGGTCCAGAGGTTGCGACGCTAGTGCAGGGACGTTTCAAGAGGGATGGCAGCGCTTCGGCGGAGCCGGAGCCGCACGGCGGGACTGGCCCCATGGCCGTCAGCTCCTCGCCCCAGCACGCCCAGAATCCGGCTTCGGGCGGCGACGGCGCGGAGCGAACCGGACGCTCGGGCACGACCGGCCCGGCCGGCGCGCCGGCGTCGGGCCCGGCCTCGGCGGCCACACAGTCCGGGAACCAGACTCCGGTGGGCACCGGTTCGCGCATGGCACTGCGCAACTGGCGCATCTCCACCCGTCTGGTGGCGCTGCTCACGCTGCCCGTGGCGGCCGCCACCACGCTCGGTGGGCTGCGTATCAGCGAGAGCATGGACGACATCCAGCAGCTCGACAACATGAAGCTGCTGACGGTCATGACCAAGCAGGCCACCGAACTGGCCGCCGCGCTCCAGGAGGAGCGCGACCAGTCCGCGGGCCCGCTGACCAACCCCTCGCCCGCGAGCGCCATCACCATCCAGGGCTACCGGGACCGTACCGACCGCTCCCGCTCCAACTTCCTGACCGCGTCCGAGGAGATCGACGCCGCCAGCAAGGACGGCAACCTCCTCGGTGTCCGCGACACCCTGGTCGGCCTGGCCAGCGACCTCAACGGCCTCGGCAAGATCCGCAAGGACGCGTACCAGTCCAAGGAGAACTCGGCCCGCACGGTCGAGAGCTACCACCGGCTCATCACCGAGCTGCTCGCCCTCTCCCAGGACATGGCCGAGGCGACCAGCAACCCGCAGATGATCCAGCGGACGCGTGCCCTGGCCGCCTTCTCCTCCGCCAAGGAGTACGCGTCCGTCCAGCGCGCCGTCATCGCCGCCGCCCTGCCGGCCAACAACATCAACGTCGGCAACCTCTCGGACAACGACCGCCTCTACGCCCAGCAGGCGCTGGAGAGTCAGACCTCCGACCTCAACAGCTTCCGCAACATCTACGGGGAGGGCTCCGAGGAGCTCATCAAGCCCATCTCGGAGGGCAACCCGACGATTCTGTCCGCGGACACCTACGCCAAGCGCGTCCTGGACAACCCCGACGGCGTCAAGGCGGCCAACAAGCGCTCCTACCGCGACTGGGTGGACGACAGCTCGACCAAGATCGAGCAGATGAAGAAGATCGAGCACACGCTGCTCGAGGAGATGGAGCAGAAGGCCCGCGAGCTGCGCAGCGCCACCGAGTACGACGCCATCGTCTCCGGTGTGCTGATCCTGCTCGTCCTCGGCGTGTCGCTGGTCGGCGCCTTCGTCGTGGCCCGCTCCATGATCCGCTCGCTGCACCGGCTCCAGGAGACGGCCACCAGGGTCGCCCAGGAACGCCTGCCCGAGCTGGTCCGCCAGCTCTCGGAGACCGACCCGCAGGACGTCGACACGTCCGTGGAGTCGGTCGGTGTGCACTCCCGGGACGAGATCGGCCAGGTGGCCACGGCCTTCGACGAGGTGCACCGCGAGGCGGTCCGCCTCGCCGCCGAGCAGGCCCTGCTGCGTGGCAACGTCAACGCGATGTTCACCAACCTCTCGCGCCGCTCCCAGGGTCTGATCCAGCGCCAGCTCTCGCTGATCTCCGAACTCGAGTCCCGCGAGGCCGACCCGGACCAGCTGTCCTCGCTGTTCAAGCTCGACCACCTCGCCACGCGCATGCGCCGTAACGGTGAGAACCTCCTCGTCCTCGCCGGTGAGGAGCCCGGCCGCCGCTGGACCCGTCCGGTCCCGCTGGTCGACGTGCTCCGCGCCGCCGCGTCCGAGGTGGAGCAGTACGAGCGCATCGAGCTGGCCTCGGTGCCCGGCACCGAGGTCGCCGGCCGCGTGGTCAACGACCTCGTGCACCTGCTGGCCGAGCTGCTGGAGAACGCCACCTCGTTCTCCTCCCCGCAGACCAAGGTCAAGGTCACCGGTCACGCGCTGCCGGACGGCCGGGTACTGATCGAGATCCACGACACCGGTATCGGTCTGTCCCCGGAGGACCTGGCCGCGATCAACGAGCGGCTCGCCGCGCCGCCCACCGTGGACGTCTCGGTCTCCCGCCGCATGGGTCTGTTCGTGGTCGGTCGTCTGTCGCAGCGTCACGGCATCCGCATCCAGCTGCGCCCCTCCGACTCCGGTGGTACGACGGCTCTCGTCATGCTGCCCGTCGATGTCGCCCAGGGCGGCAAGAAGCCGGGCGGGGGCAAGCCCGGCGGCCCGGGCGCGGGCGGTCCGGCCGCCGCGGCTGCCGCCGCCGGTGCCGCCGCGGCCCGCCGTCAGGGCGGTCAGCAGGGCGGTGGAGCGCTGGGCGCGGGCGGTCAGCAGGGCGGGGCGGGCCGGCTCGGTGCCGGAGCCGCTCCGCGCGGCCAGGTCGGTGGCGGCCAG
>NZ_NNBK01000021.1 GCF_002803075.1 Streptomyces sp. CB01373
TTCGGGCGCAGGCGGCAGCAGCGGAGCCACATGCTCCCACAGGTCATCCGGAACAAGATCAAAGCGCACGCGGACACCCTGCCGACCAAGATCACTGAGTGCAAGGCCTGAGGCTCAACTCATTGTGAAACGAGCAGTAGGTCGGGTAAGTGAGCGTAACGATGTTTGGGTGAGTGCCGTTGTCAGAGTGTGAATCTGACGGAATGGGCGAGGACGCAGGGCGTGCATCCGCAGACCGCGTATCGCTGGTTCCGTGAGGGCACCCGGTCCGGCGACGGACGGCACCACCCCCGCACGACCAGAGCGATCGTGCGGGGCATCGGACCGTCCAGGCCCGACCAGGCGTCCCGGGGCGTGAGGAAACCCGCCCCTCCGTCCCCGGACAACGGGCACGACCCGCTGCACCGGACGTGAGAGCGAAAGCGGGAGACCAGTGTGCCCAACACCGTTCGGGGCACGCGGCTGAGCACGGGTCCTGGCAACAGGACTCACTCCCGCTCAGTCTTTAGGACGGTTCCAGTCCCTGGCTGTCATGGGTGTGCGCAGCAGAGATACCGAGGGAGAGGGGCGGACCGGACCGCTCGGGCCGTCGCCGCCCTGATCGCTCGGCGATCAAGACTCGTCGGCCCAGAGCGCTGTCCGGCCGTCTGGTTGGACATGGATGGTCTGGGACATCTCCCGGTATCCCCAGGAGTAGTCGCTGGACGTGATCACCCAGGCCTTGGCCTGGAACGCGGTGGCCGGCAATTTGGCCACCGTGCACTCCGCCAGGGGGCTGACCACTGTCTTGCCGGGTGCCACGGTGAGTTCCACCCCTCTGCCCCAGACACCCGGACAGGTGTGGGCGACCGCGGCTCGGACGTAGGCGAGCTTGGCCTTGACGGTGACCGGGTCCGGCCCGGTGTTGGTCATCTGCACGGCGAAGACGAGCCTAGCGCCGTCGGCACGGGTGCATGGAGTCCATGCCACACCGTCCACGTAGCGGGGCCGGCCGCACCGGTTGTTGCCGCCCAGGCCGGCGGAAGTCGGCTGAGTGGCGACGGATGCCTCGACCGTGTATTCCGAGTCCGCGACCGCCGAGCCGGGCGCGGCGATGTGACGTGCAACGAGCACAAGCCCGCAGAGAGCCACGAGGCCGACGACGGTAGCCAGCACCTGCTTCCCACGGCGGCTCGGGGTCCGGGGGACGGCAGGCGTGGCCGACGGCGGTTCGAGCGGTTCCGCCGTTTGGTCTTCCGTTGCCACCGGCCTGAGCGGCGGAGGGGCCGAAGGGGCCGCCTCGGATGGGGCGAAAAGGTCCGAAGGCGGCTGGGCGACTGCTCCAGCGTTGAGTTCGGCCTCCAACGCCTCCCAGCGCGCGGTCCATTCACCGACCGCGCGGGCCGTCTGCTGCCGGCCGGTCCTGGCATAGGCCAGACATGCCCGCACGAAGGCCAGAACGACCTCGCGGGAGGGAGGGGTGTGGCCCCTGGCCGCGGTGGAAAAAGTGGTGTCCGAGTACGGGCTGCCCACCTTCGCCGACCATGTCGCCAACTGCCGGTAGGTCGGACGGCCGCACCGCTCTCGCAGTTGACGGAGTTCAAGGGCGAACAGCGCCAGGGGGCCGCCCTCGGGGTCGATCGGGCTCTCCTGCCGACCTTGGTTACTGGCCACTCAATCGCTCCTCGATCCGGCTTTCTTGATGACCGGTCATTGACCGGCAGGCAGAAGTGTGGCGGGTCATCAAGCCAGCGGCAAAAGTGCGGGTATCGAACCGTTCGCCCGCTTCGAGAGGGCGTTCGGGGACAGGTTCGTCACCTACACGAAGGGACCAGTGACATGAGGATCGTCAGGAAGCCGATGGCCCGGATCGCGGCGCCGGTGGTCGGCGCGCTCACTCTTCTGACCGTGGGCGCGGTGACCGCCCCGGTGGGGGCACAGGCCGCTCCGCTGGGGCGCGCGTGCATGTTCGAGGCCCCCGAGGGGGCCTACGGAGCGGGGCACGCCGCCTTCGCCGTCAAGGTTCGCGGGGAGGCGAACCACTGGGTCTACGGCTCGTTCGGCAGCACCAACGACGCACCGATCGCCGGCTGGATCAAGGGCGGCACGTGGGAGAAGGCCCACGCGTACTTCACGTCCGTGCGTGACAAGGACCACGAGAACGCGCGGTACTACACGCGCTATCGGTGCGTGAACACCAAGGACGGTGACGCGAAGAGGGCCCAGTCCTGGTATGGCGCGGTGAAGAAGCGCGGCTACAACGTCGCCACCAACAACTGCCTCCACATGTCAATGGCGGTCTTCAAGGGCTACAGCGAAATCCTCCGCAAGGACCCGCGACTCGGCAGCGCTACGGGAAACACCCCGAACCAGTACTACACCAAGGTTCTTCCCGCAGCCCACTGGGAGGTGTCGCACCAACTGTGATCACAGTGCGCCTCGGTGTCCACTGCTGGGCTCCGGTCAGGCACGTGCTCGCCTTACCGGGAGACGCTCGCGCTGCAGCTTCCCGAGGCGCACTGGCTCCGGCCACCCAACCCGTCACAGCCGATGGTTGCAGCGGCGCCGTCAGGGGCGTTCCTCACTCCCCGGGGACGGGCAGGGCCGCGCGCACCGCCCCGTGAATGGCGCGTGCCAGGCGGGCGCCCCAGAGCGAGCGCGGGCCGGCGAAGGTATGGAGTTCTTCGTCGTCGCTCGGGATGCGGGCGGCCACGCACACAGCGTCGGTGGGGGTGCCCGAGCAGTCGTAGCCCGCCTCCAGCAGCGCCTGCACCTTGGCCTCGGTCGCGGTGACCACCGCGTTGACCAGTGCGGCGTCCGACAAGGTGACCGGGAGCGCGGCGACGACGTTGATCGTGCCGGGCGTGCCACGGCCGTCCGCCCCCGGTTCAGGGGAGGCGGCCCATCCGCGCACCCGGACGCCGGCGGTGGCGACCGCGGTGGCCCCGCCGTCCTCCGCGCTGCCGTGAGCCGTGACGTCGGCGGCGGTCATCAGGCCCACTCCCACGCCGTCGAGGCCGGCCGCCTCGGCGATCTCGGCGAGGTGGCGTTCGGGGTCGGTGCGCCGGTAGCCGTGGGCCACCTGTGCGTTGAGGACCCAGCGGCGCTCTCCGATGCCGCCACCGAGCACGGCGTTGCTGACCATCCGCCATCCCGGGCCGGCGCGCCACACCAGCGTGGGCAGCCGCAGTCCGTCCTCGGTGCGGGTCAGCCGCCGCGGGGCCGGCAGTCCGGCAGCGGTGGACGGCGCGACGACGGAGGTCACGGGCTGGCGCTCCTTGCGACGGGACGGGCCCGTTGATCGTACGTGCAGGGACCCGGACCCGCCGGGCCGGGTCCCGCCGCCCGCCCGCCCGCGCTCTCGTGCCGGCCCGTCAGAACCTGGGCAGCGTCAGAACCTGGGCAGCGGGGCCTGACCCTCCACCAGCTCCGCGGCCTCCTCCGGGGTCGCGACGGCCGGTGGGGAGCCCTCCAGGGGCCGGCGTGCCGTCTCCTTCATGCAGGCCACCGAGATCACGCCGACGAGTGCCGCGGCCATGGAGTAGTAGGCGGGCATCAGGTCGCTGCCGGTGACCGAGATCAGGGCGGTGATCACCAGGGGGGTCGTCCCGCCGAAGAGGGAGGCGGAGAGGTTGTAGCCGATGGAAAGGGAGCCGTAGCGCACCTGGGTGGGGAACAGGGCGGGCAGCGCCGCGGACATCGTCCCGAGCAGGCACACCAGCGACAGTCCGAGCATCAGCATCCCCGCGGACACGGCGGCCAGGCTGCCCTGCTCGACCAGCAGGAAGGCCGGGACGGAGAGGAGCAGGAAGCCGAGCATGCCGGTCATCAGGACGGGTTTCCGGCCGAGCCGGTCGGACAGCTTGCCGACCTGGTTGATCAGCAGCATCAGCACCACCATGGTGCCGATGAGGATCAGCAGGCCGTGCGTCTCGGAGTACCCCATCCGGTCCGAGAGGTAGGTGGGCATGTACGAGAGCAGCATGTAGTCGGTGATGTTGTACGCGCCGACCAGGCAGACGCACAGGACGAGCGTCGGCCAGTGGTTCCGGAAGATCTTCGCCAGGTCTCCCCTGGCGGTCGCCTCCACCGTGGAGGCCGCCTCGGACGCCCGGTGCACGGAGTCGTCCTCCAGCTTCCGGAACGCGGGCGTCTCGTCCAGTCGCAGCCGCAGGTACAGGCCGATCAGCCCGATCGGGCCGGCGACGAGGAACGGTACGCGCCACCCCCAGGAGTCCATGCCGGCGTTGCCGAGCAGCGCGGTCAGGAGCGTCACCAGGCCGGCCGCGCCGATGTAGCCGGCCAGCGTGCCGAGTTCGAGGAAGCTGCCGAAGAAGCCTCGCCGTCGGTCGGGCGCGTACTCGGCGATGAACGTGGACGCGCCTCCGTACTCACCACCCGTCGAGAAGCCCTGCACCAGCCGGAAGAGGATCAGCAGGAAGGGGGCCCAGAAGCCGATCGAGGCGTAGGAGGGGATCAGGCCGATGGCGAACGTGCCGATCGCCATCATGATCATGGTCAGGGCGAGGACCTTCTTGCGGCCGATCCTGTCCCCCATGGGGCCGAAGACCATGCCGCCCAGGGGACGTACAAGGAAGGACACCGCGAAGGTCGCGAACGACGACAGCAACTGGACGGTGCCGTTCCCGGACGGGAAGAACACGTGCCCGATGGTGACCGCCAGGTAGCTGTAGATGCCGAAGTCGAACCATTCCATGGCGTTGCCGAGCGAGGCGGCTTTCACCGCCCGCTGCACGGCCGCCTCGTCGGTGACGGTGATGTCCGTGCGCCGCAGTGGAGGGTTCCGGCGCCGCCTGACGGCCCTGAACAGTGTCCGGTGGCGTTTGAGAGCCTCGGGATCGGCATCCGCCGGGGCGGCGCCGTCTTCCTTGTCCACCATCTGGGTCTCCTCTCTCCCGGGCGTCCTGGGCACGCGGACGTCCATGGGACCGCTTGCTCACTCTTGTCAGCAGCAAACGGTTCACCCGGGAGAGAGCGACATTCGACACAAGGGCATCGCGGTGCCCGCGACCGGGCGTGCCGGGATCAGCCGAGACCGATGTGGACCGGGCCGCCGGTGGGCGAGACGCCGTCGAGCAGACCGGCCGGGACCCGGAAGACGCGGCCGGGAGCGGCCGGCCAGGCGAGGGTGCGGCGGGCAAGGGTCCGTCCGTCCTGACGGACGGTCACCTTGGGGAGGCGGACGAACTCGTCGGTCCACAGCAGCAGGCGCCCCCGGGCGGGTGCGGGGTCGCCCGGCCGCAGGATCTGCGGGGCGACCCAGCGGAAGGGGGCGTCGGCGATCAGGCGGACGCCCTCGGCCGGCCGGTCCTCGCCGTTGAGGTGGTGGACGACCTGCCGGGCGACGTGCCTGCCGTCCAGGGCGGCGACGTCGGCGGTGTCCACGGGGTGCAGCAGATTGCCCGCGGCGAAGACACCGGGGCGGCTGGTGCGCAGCGCGGTGTCGGTGAGCGGGCCGAGGGTGCCTTCGTCGAGGGTGATGCCGGCGGAGCGGGCGAGTTCGTGGTCGGGGATCCAGTCGCCGGTGAAGACGACGGTGTCGCAGGCGACGGTACGGCGCCGGCCGGTGTCGAGGTGCTCGATCTCCACGGCCTGGCAGCGTCCCTTGCCGATGACGCGGGTGACGCGGGTGCGGGTGGCGACGGGGACGCGCAGCACGGTGCGTCCGGCCGCGTTGAAGGCGGCGTAGGACTCCGCCTTCGGGTACTGGCTGACCATGAGGGCGGGGGTGCAGCCGGCCTCGCGCAGGGTGACGGCCGCGGACCAGCTGACGAGTTCGCCGCCGACGATGACGGCCCGCTTGCCGACGGGCTGGTGGTGCAGGTGGACGAGGTTCTGCAACTGGCCTGTGGTGTAGACGCCGTGGGGGCGGTCGCCGGGGATGCGGCGTGCCGTGCGGGGCCGTTCGCGGGCGCCGGTGGCCAGCACGATGGCGCGCGGCCGGATCCGGTAGCGGCCGTCGGGGCTGGTGACGTCGACGGTGTGTTCGTCGGCCCAGCCGGTGACCATGGTGCGGGTGCGGATCTCCGCTCCGGCCCCGGTGGCCTGCCGCACGAGGTGGCGGGCGTAGGCGGGGCCGGTCATCACGCGGCGCAGGTCGCGCAGGCCGTAGCCGGTGTGGTCGCTGTGCCGGGGGATGCCGCCGGCGTCCTGCTCCCGGTCGACGACGAGGACGCGGCCGGCCCGGCGTCCGGCCAGTTCGGCCGCTGCGGTCAGGCCCGCGGGTCCGGCGCCGATGATGAGGACGTCGGGCGTGGTCAGGGGCGGCTGGTGGGTCATCGGTTGTCCTTGTGCTGGCTGCGGCAGCCGTCGTGGGTGTGGTGCTTCTCGCGCAGGGCGGCTACGGCCGCGCCGCAGAAGAAGCCCTGGCAGCGGCCGTTCATCGCGCGGGTGCGGCGGCGCAGTCCCTCCAGGTTGCGTGCGGGTACCGGGGCGTGGCAGGCGTCGCGGATCTCGCCCTCGGTGACCCGTTCGCAGAAACAGACGACGGTGCCGTAGGCGGGGTCGCGGGCGATGAGGTCGGCGTCCTGGTAGGGGCGCGTGCCGGCTTCGCCGATGTTGGGCATGCGTGGCGGCTCGGGCAGTTCGGCGCGCGGGCGCAGGTCCAGGCCGGCCTCCTCCAGCAGGGTGCGGGCGTGTTCGGCGATGGCGATGCCTGCGGTCAGGCCGGTGGAGCGGATCCCGCCGACGAGGAGGTAGCGCTGCTCAGGGGCGGCCTCGATGAGGTAGTCGGAGTGGTCGATGGCGGCGCGCAGCCCGGCGTAGCTGGCGGTGACCTCTTCGGCCAGCAGGCGCGGCATGAGGCGTTCGCCCTTGGTGAGCAGGAAGTCGAAGCCGTCCTCGGAGGTGGCGGTGTCCGTGCGGTCGGTGAGGTCCTCGGCGGTGGGGCCGAGCATGACGTTGCCGTAGATCGTCGGGGAGATCAGTACGCCCTTGCCGCGTGAGGTGGGCACCGGGAGGACGATCTTGTTCACCATGGGGCGGGCGAGCTTGTCGAAGACGAACAGCTCGCCGCGGCGGGGGGTGACGGTGAAGCGCTCGTGGCCGAAGAGGCGGTCGATGCGGTCCGCGCCGAGACCGGCGGCGTTCACCACCCAGCGGGCCCGTACGTCGCCGGCGGGCGTGTGCAGGGTGGTGACCTCGTCGCCTTCGTCGACGCCGGTCACGGCGTGTTGGAGCAGGATCGTGGTGCCGCGCTGCCGGGCGTCGGTGGCCAGGGCGAGGTTCGTGGTCCAGGTGCAGATGATGGACTCGTCGGGCACGGTCAGCCCGCCCAGCGCCCCCTCACCGAGGTCGGGGACCAGTCCGTAGACCTCGTCGGCGTCGATGATCCGGCAGTGCGTGTAGCCGTTGGCCTCGGCCTTCTCCTTCAGGCCGGGCAGCGCCTGGAGTTCCTCGTCGGTCCAGGCCACCAGGACGGCACCGGTGTGTTCGACGGGGATGCCGGTGGCTTCGGCGTAGGCGCTGAGCAGGTGGTAGCCGCGGGCGACCAGGCGGGATTCGAGTGTGCCGGGCTTGGCGTCGAAGCCGGTGTGCAGGATCGCGGTGTTCGCCTTGCTGGTGGCGTCGCCGACGTCGTCGCGGGCGTCGAGCAGCGCGACACGGACGTCGTGGCCGGACAGTTCGCGTGCGATCGCCGCGCCGACGATGCCTCCGCCGATCACCGCGACGTCGAAGACGTCGTCGTGGGGGCGGTGCGGGGTGGCGGTCATGAATGGTCTCCTTCGGTGGCACGGGACGTCGCGGCCCGCGCCCATGCGGTACGGAACTCCTCGGCCCGGTCGGCGGACCAGCGGGGTTCGTAGACGGTGGTCGGCTGCCAGTCGCCGACGGCTTCTTCGAGTCCGAGCGCCGGATCGAGGGCGCAGCGGGCCAGGGCGGCCGCCCCCAGGGGGGTGGCGTGGGCGTGGGGGTAGATGTCGACCGGCATCTGCGCGATGTCGGCCTGGGCCTGCATGAGGACGGCGGAGTTGGTCAGTCCGCCGTCCGCGCGCAGCCGGGTCAGGGGCCTGCCGAGATCCTCGGCGACCAGGGTGCCCAGCTCGGCGACCTGCGCTGCGATGCCCTGGAGCAGGGCGAGGACGAGGTGTTCGCGCCGGGTGGCCAGGGTCATGCCGGTGAAGGAGGCGGTGGCCTCCGGGGCCCACCAGGGCGCGGCGAGGCCGGCGAACGCGGGCACGCACAGCACGTTCCCGGCGTCGGCCGCCGCCAGGGTGTCCAGGTCGGTCGCGGACTGGATGAGGCCGAGGTCCTGGAGCCAGCGCACCGCCGAGGCGACGGTGTAGACCTGCCCGTCCACGCAGTACGGCGTCCGTCCGGCCGCCCGCCAGGCCACCGAGGTGGTCAGTCCGGCGCTGGAGCGCACCGGGTCGAGGCCGGTGTTCGCCAGCAGGAACGCGCCGGTGCCGTACGTGCATTTCGCGGTGCCCGGCTCCAGGCAGCGCTCCGCGACCAGAGCCGCCTGCTGGTCGACGATCAGACCGGCCACCGGCACCTCCTGGCCGAAGGCCCTGGTGGTGCCGACGACCTCGTCGCAGGCGGCGATGCGGGGCAGCCGCTCGTCGCCGAGGCCGAACAGGTCCAGGAGTTCCCCGTCCCAGGCGGCGGTGTCCAGGTCGAGGACGAGTGAGCGGCTGGCGGTGGAGGCATCGGTGACGAACTCCCCCGTGAGGTGGTGCACCAGCCAGGTGTCGGTGGTCGTCACCACGCCCTCGCGGGTGAGGTTGCGCCGCAGCCAGGCCATCTTGGGTGCGGAGAAGTACGGGTCGAGGACGAGGCCGGTGCGCCGGGCGATGCTCTCGGCGTGCTCGGCCAGTTCACCGCAGACGCTTTCCGCGCGCCGGTCCTGCCACACGAGCGCCTGGGTCAGGGGGGTCCCGGTGGCCGGGTCCCAGGCCAGGACCGTCTCGCCCTGGTTGGCGAGGGCCACGCAGGCGATCGGACGGCCGGCCGCGCTCACCGCGCGGCGGCCGGCGTTGAGGACGGAGTCGAGCAGTTCGTGCGGGTTCTGCTCGACCCCTCCGCCGTCGAGGTAGGTGGGCCGGACGGTCTCCTCGGCGATGGCGACGGTGCCTTCCTCGGGGTCGACGACGATGGCCTTCGTGCCCGAGGTGCCCTGGTCGATGGCGAGGATCGCGGTCACCGTGCGCTCCCTTCCGTGACGGTGTCCGAGGGCGTGCCGTCGGCGGTGTCCAGGGCGCGGTCGACGTCGGCCATGTCCGGCATGGTCAGCCCGTCCCGGCCGCGCCGGATCAGCAGACCGGTGAAGTAGACGGCACCGATCGCGAACAGCACGAGGACGTAGGTCCACGGGGCACGGAAGGAGGCATCCCGGAAGATCAGCAGCTCGTACACCAGCCAGACGCCCGCGACGACCAGCACCGGCACTTCCCAGCGGCCCAGCGAGAAGCCCTGGGACGCGGGCAGGGAGCGGCGCTTGATGGCGTACATCGCGACGGTGCCGGCGTAGATGAGGGCGGGCAGCAGGGTTCCGGCGGAGAACAGCTGGAAGAGCGCGTCGGTGGAGCGGGAGAAGACCGCGAGGATGATCTGCGCGATGAGCATCATGAACACCGAGGCGTTCAGGGGTGTGGCGGTGCGCCGGTCCAGGCGCTTGAGCAGCCGCCAGCCGGGGAAGCGCTCGTCGCGGGACATCGCGTAGACCAGGCGGGTGCCGCTCAGGGTGATCACCAGTCCACAGGAGAAGATCGACACGACGACCAGGACCAGCAGGATCTTGCCGACGACCGAGCCGAGCACGGCGGTGATGACGGTGGCCACGGGAGTCGCCGAGGCGCCGACACCGTCGATCCGGCCGGCCGCCGCGGTGACCGCGACCAGGAACAGGAAGCCGAGCACGCCCAGCGAGAGCACGGCCTGGACCATGGCCTTGGGGATGACCCGGGCCGGGTTCTTGGTCTCCTCGGCCAGGTTGGCCGCCGACTCGAAGCCGACGATGGTGAACGCGCCGAGCAGGAACGCCAGGGCGAACGGTCCGGCCGTGGTGCCGCCACCCAGGCCGTAGTAGCCGCTCGCGGGGACGGTTCCGGTGTCGAAGAGGTGCCCGAAGTCGAGCTTGCCGGTGAAGGCGCCCACCGCGAACAGCAGCACGGTCAGCGCGATCATGCCGACGAGCTGCACGGTGACGGCCACGTTGTTGACCCGGTGGGTGGTGCGGGTGGAGGCGGCGACGAGGAGTGCCTGGAGCAGTACGACGCCGGCGGTGATCACCCAGGCGTTCTGCGTGGTGCCGACGTAGCGGAACAGCTCAGGAAGGATGGTGGAGGCGATCGTGTAGTCGACGGCGATCAGGACCACGCCCAGGAAGGCGAACGAGATCCATCCCATGATCCAGCCCCATACCGGGCCCACGATCCGTGACACCCATTGGTACGAGTAGCCGCTGATCGGGATGCGCGCGGCGAGGGCGCCGAAGACCAGGGCGATGGAGAGCTGGCCGATCACGGAGATCGGCCAGGCCCAGATGCCGCGCGGGCCGGAGGTCGCGAGCACCGAGCCGTAGGTGGTGAAGATGCCGGTGGCGATGGAGACGAACCCGAAGGCCACGGAGAACGAGGCGTACCAGCCGAGTTCCCGCGCCATCTGCTTGGGCTCACCCGCGCCCGGGGCGCCTGTTCCTGATCTCTGGGGACCTGATTCTGCGTGTGCCATGACTCTTTCCCTGTTTAACAGTGCCCCGCCGTGGAGTGCGAGAGCCAGTGAACGTGAGCAACCGAACTCGGTCGGCTGTGCGGGGACGCCCCGCGCGGGGTCTGCCGGGGCCTGTCCGCCGAGGGGGCGGCGGGGCCTGCGGGGGTGCGCAGGGCCGTGGCCGAAGCGGTCTCGGCAACCCACCCATCTGACCGTTTCTGTGGATTACTGACCGCGCGTTGCTGAAAGTGTGGACCCTTGCCCGTCTACCGTCAAGAGTCGTTCACCATGTACGACAACGAGGACGCCGGTTCGGAAACGAGGGTGCCGGTCCGGCCCGGCACCGGCCGACCGTAGAATGCAGTCACAGATCCACAGAAACGGTCATCACCCAGGGAGGTGGGACGTGCTCGCCGCCGAGCGTCACCGCAGAATCGTCGCCGAGATCGCCCGGCTGAAGTTCGTCACCACCGACGACCTGACCACGCTGCTCGGCGTCTCCCACGAAACGGTCCGCAGGGACCTCGCCCTGCTCGAACGCCGCGGCGAGCTGTCCCGGGTGCATGGCGGCGCCACCAGCACCCAGGCGCCGGTCGGCGAGGAGGCGCCCTTCAGTGAACGCAGCGGCAGCCTCGCCGCGGAGAAGGAGACCATCGGCCGGGCGGCGGCGGCGCTGATCGAGCCGAATCAGACCGTCGTCATCGACGTGGGCACCACCGCTCTGGAGGTGGCCCGCGCACTGCCCGCCGACCACGCCGGCGTCATCGCCACCCCGTCCCTGCTCGTGGCCGCGGAGGTCAGCACACGGCCCCGGGTGGAGGTCCTCGTCAGCGGCGGGCGGCTGAGGGCGGGCGACCTCGCCTGCTCCAACGCCCAGGCGGTGGAGTTCTTCGGCAACCTGCGCGCGGACGCCGTCTTCCTCGGTTCCGGCGGGATAGCCCCCTACGGGCTCACCGACTTCCATCTCGACGAGGTCGCCACCAAGCGGGCCATGCTCGCCGGCGCCTCGCACCGCTATGTACTGGCCGACTCCAGCAAGTTCGGCCGCACGGCCGCCCACCGCGTGTGCGAGCTGGACGGCTTCGACACCCTCATCACGGACCAGCCCTGCCCGGCCGACCTGCGCACCGCGCTCACCCGGGCCGGGGCCACGGTCGTCGTGGGGTGATCCGTCCGGAGCCCGGCCGGCCCGCACCGCATGGGCCGGCGAGCCCGGGGCCACCGCCACGGGCGCCAGGGGTGGGGCGCCCGGGGCGGAAGGCGGGGCCGGACTACTTGCAGAGCTCCAGGCCGCGGTCGATGACCGCCTCCAGGGAGATGTTCTTGCCGGGGTTGTTGGGGTCGCCGGCCCAGATGGGGTCGGGCCCGGGGTGCTTCTGCCGGGCGCGGCTGTTGAGACCGTAGGTGCCTTCGGCGGTGATGAAGGTGACGGCCTGGCCGGCGCAGGCGAGGTTGCCGGAGGCGACCGTGAACGGCCAGGGGGTGGTGGTCCGTTCGGTGATGTAGCCAGTCGAGTCGGGGTCGCCCAGGGTGGCGGCGGACTCGGTGTTGTCGGTGCTGTCGCGCTCGGCGGTGCCGGAGCCGCCGAGGCAGCCGGTCAGGGCGAGACAACCGAAGACTGCGGCCGCGACGGCGGTGACACGGATGCGCATGATCCCCCTTGGACAAGTGATGAGGATGAGATCGAAACAACATCATCTGCCCGGTGACCGAAAATGGTGGATCCCGTGTCGGCTCTGTGATGGGATCGTGACGGTCAGTTGAAGCGTCCTAGGCGCACGGGACCGGGCCGTCACCACCCAGGACCGTCGATCCGGTCCCGCCAACGGCACCCCGCGCTTCATAAACGAACGACAGGATTCCGTGCACGAGGCGCAGAGGGTGGACGTTTCTCCTGCGCTGCGTGAAGCTGTCCAGCAGTTCGTAGCCGGTACACAGCATCACTTCGCTGCCCTCATATGATTCGAGGTTGATCACCGCGGCCTCGAGCAGGCGAAGCTCGCCGGTGAGCAGGGGGAGATCGTCGCGGAGCTGGCTCGAGGCCAGTCCGGCTCGTGCGTACAGCGCCGGTATCAGCGCGGATCCACTGGCACTGGCTATTGTTTTTTCGTCCGCGGAGCTTAATTCGGCAATTTGAGCATGGGCGTACTCGAAAATCTCCACAAGAGTGGCCATTTCCCGAACGCTGATTGCGATCGCATCCGAGGCGGTCGGTGACTCCGATGGGCCTCCGGGCTGGTCACGGCGGCGTCTACGCATGGATACATCCCTGGTGATTCGTGCGGCTCCTGCGCCTGCATCAAGCGGGATGATCACAGGGTGCTTGAGACTTGGGGAGGCTCAGCGGCGTTTTTCAGCCAGCCGCAGCCCAGTTGTGACCGAAAGGTTTCGAGGACGCGGCGGTGCGGGCCGCCCTGTGGGGTGGGCGGCCCGCACCAGTGGGGGGCGGAACGTCAGTTGGCCTTGTCCAGCTCCTTCAGGGCCTTCGCGAGACCGTTGGCCCACAGCTGGTTGACGCGGGCGCGCTCGTTGGCGTCGGGGTAGCGGTTGGTGCAGGACGTGCCGGGGCCGCCGCCCGACATCAGCTCGCTGCAGGGGCCGCTGTAGTGGTCCGGCAGGCCCAGCACGTGGCCGGTCTCGTGGGCGGTGACCCGGATCGAGTCGTACTGCCGGTTCTGCGCGTAGTCGAGGAAGACGTAGCCCTTGCCGTGGCCGTTCGTGGAGGCGTAGGAGCCCCGCGAGTCGTTGCCCTCGTAGTACGCGAAGTCGGCGCTGCCCGACGTCGCCTGAAGCTTGACGTTGGACACCGAGCTGTTCCATATGGAGGCCGCATTGGATATCTGCGAGGCGAAGCTCGGCGCCTGGGAGGCGTTGTAGTAGACAGTCACCGACTGGAGGGTCGGGTGGGCGGCCTGCTTCTCGGCGACGGACTTCAGCACCGCTTCGAAGAACGCCTTGTTGTTGGCGGCGCTCTCCGCGGAGCCGGCGTACTGGGCGTACGCGGCGGAGGCGGACGGCGCGGAGCGGGCGGTCTCGGCACTCGCCGGGGTAGCGGTGCCCAGGGCGGCGGAGGCCAGGCCGAGGCCGAGCGCGAGGGCCAGCAGCCGCCGGGAGGTCTTCGCGGACGTGGAGGACGTACGGGACGCCTTCATGTGGGGGGGCTCCTACTCGTTCGTGTGGGGTGGTGAACGACCGGTCACGCAGGAGTTTCGGGCACACCAACGGGCCGGCGGATGATGGCAACCGGGGATAGCGCGGGGCTATCGGGGCCGACTCGTACGATTCCGCTGGGTCCGTTGGCATTTGAACGTCTGGTGCGGCGTCACACGCGCCCCTACGCTCCCTCCCATGGAGCTCGAGGTGAGGCACCTGCGTGTGCTGTGCGCCATCGCCGACCACGGCAGCCTGCACCGGGCGGCTCGGCAACTCGGTGTGGCTCAGCCCTCGTTGAGCACCCAACTGCGCCGTATCGAGCACGCGCTCGGCGGTCAGCTCTTCCTGCGCACCCGTGCGGGCTGCCGTCCCACACCGCTGGGTCACGCGGTACTGAGCCGGGCCAGACCCCTCGTCGCCGAACTCACCTCCCTCGTCACCGAGGCGCGGGCGGCCGCGGCCCGGGCCGCCGGCGGCGCGCGGCTCCGCATCGGCGCCACGGCGAGCCGGGCCCTGCCGGGCTGGCTACGCCGGCTGCGCACCCGCGCGCCGCGAACCGAACCCACCCTCCAGATGGACGCGTCGGCGAACTGCCTGCTGGGCCTGGTCGCCGCCGGGCGGCTGGACATGGCCTTCGTGCACGAGGTCGAGGGCAGCCCACTGCGGATCCCGGCCGGGCTCTGTGTGCGCGTACTGGTCGAACGTGAACCGCAGTTCGTCTCCCTCGCCGCCGACCATCCGGCCGCCGCGCTGCCCGAGGTGCGGCTCGCCGACCTCGCGGGCGACCGCTGGATGGTGGACTCCACGGTCGACGGCGAATGGGACGCCCTGTGCCGCGTGCTGCGCGAGGCGGGGCTCGACTCCGACATGCTGCACGGCGACTACCTCACCGCGTACTCCCTGGCGGCCACCGGCGAGGTGGTGACGGTCAGCCAGCCCACCGCACGCCCCCGCTCCGAACTCGCCATCCGCCCCTTGCAGGGCGACCCCATCGGAGTGCGACTCCTGCTCGCGGCCCGCACCGAGTCCGAACTCGACCTGGCCTACGCCGAGTTGGAGGAGTCCTACTGGGAGGCGGCCCACCAGTCCCCGGCCTACCAGACGTGGCTGAACCGCGCCGGCACCCACCCGCGCACCACGCCCCGCCCCGCCCGCGTCCCCCAGACGTCCCATACGGACACCCACACGGACACTCCCCGGCGCAGACGCCCGATACCGGTCGGCCCGTAGGCGAGGTCAGCCACGGCAGCCGGACGGCGCACCACCCGCCGGGCGGTGGTGCGCCGTGCAGGGGGTCGGCTCAGCTCACCTCGACGAGGAGGTCGCCGCCCTCCACCTGCTGGATGTGGTTGATGGCCAGCCTGGTCACTCGGCCGGACCTGGGGGCGGTGATGGCGGCCTCCATCTTCATGGCCTCGATGGTGGCCACGGTCGCTCCGGCCGCCACCTCGTCGCCCTCGTCGACCGCGAGGGTCACCACGCCGGCGAACGGTGCGGCCAGATGGCCGGGGTTGGCCCGGTCGGCCTTCTCCGTCACGGGGACGTCGGAGGCCGCCGTGGCGTCGCGCACCTGGATCGGGCGGAGCTGGCCGTTCAGCGTGGACATCACGGTGCGCATACCGCGTTCGTCCGCCTCGCCGATGGCCTGGAGCTCGATGAGGAGCCGCACACCGGGCTCCAGGTCGACGGCGTACTCGTCGGCGGGGCGCAGCCCGTAGAAGAAGTCCTTGCTGTCCAGCACGCTGGTGTCGCCGTAGGCCTGGCGGTGGGCCTCGAACTCCCGGGTCGGGCCGGGGAACAGCAGCCGGTTGAGGGTGGAGCGGCGGGACTTCTCCAGGCCGGAGCGGTCCTCGGCGGTGAGCTCGGTGACGGGCTTGGCCTGCGCGCGGCCGTTGAGCGCCTTGGTGCGGAACGGCTCCGGCCAGCCGCCGGGCGGCGTGCCCAGCTCACCGCGCAGGAAGCCGATCACGGAGTCGGGGATGTCGAACCGGTCCGGCGCCTCCTCGAAGTCCTCCGGCGCCACACCGGCGCCGACCAGGTGCAGGGCGAGGTCGCCGACCACCTTGGACGAGGGCGTGACCTTGACCAGGCGGCCCAGGATGCGGTCGGCGGCGGCGTACATCGCCTCGATGTCCTCGAAGCGGTCGCCGAGACCCAGCGCGACCGCCTGGGTGCGCAGGTTGGACAGCTGACCGCCGGGGATCTCGTGGAGGTAGACGCGTCCGGTCGGCGAGGCCAGTCCCGCCTCGAACGGAGCGTAGATCTTGCGGACGCTCTCCCAGTACGGCTCCAGGTCGCCGACCGCCTTCAGGTCGAGGCCGGTGGGCCGGTCGGAGTGGTCGGTGGCGGCGACGATCGCCGACAGCGACGGCTGGGAGGTGGTGCCGGCCATGGAGGCGACCGCGCCGTCCACGGCGTCCGCGCCGGCCTGGACGGCGGCGAGATAGGTGGCGAGCTGACCGCCCGCGGTGTCGTGGGTGTGCAGGTGGACCGGCAGGTCGAACTCTCGGCGCAGCGCGGACACCAGCCTCGCGGCGGCGGGCGCCCGCAGCAGCCCGGCCATGTCCTTCACGGCCAGGACGTGCGCTCCGGCAGCCACGATCTGCTCGGCCAGGCGCAGGTAGTAGTCCAGGGTGTACAGGCGCTCGGAGGGGTCGGACAGGTCCCCGGTGTAGCACAGGGCGACCTCGGCGACCGCCGTCCCGGTCTCGCGTACGGCGTCGATGGCCGGCCGCATCTGTCCCACGTCGTTGAGGGCGTCGAAGACGCGGAAGATGTCGATGCCGGTGGCGGCGGCCTCCTGGACGAAGGCGTCGGTCACCTCGGTCGGGTACGGCGTGTAGCCCACGGTGTTGCGGCCGCGCAGCAGCATCTGGAGGCAGATGTTGGGCACCGCCTCCCGCAGGGCGGCCAGACGCTCCCAGGGGTCCTCGGCGAGGAAGCGCAGGGCGACGTCGTAGGTGGCACCGCCCCAGCACTCCAGGGACAGCAGCTGCGGCAGGGTGCGCGCCACCGCCGGGGCGGCGGCGAGCAGGTCCTTGGTGCGCACGCGGGTGGCGAGCAGCGACTGGTGCGCGTCGCGGAAGGTGGTGTCGGTGACGCCGATGGTCGGCGACTCGCGCAGGAGGCGGGCGAAACCGTCGGGGCCGAGTTCGACCAGCTTCTGCCGGGAGCCGGCCGGCGGCTCGCCCGCGGGCAGCGGCGGCAGCTTGGTGACCGGGTCGATCACCTCGGGCCGTTCCCCGTGCGGCTTGTTCACGGTGACGTCGGCGAGGTAGGTGAGCAGCTTGGTGCCGCGGTCGGCGGAGGAACGGGCGGTCAGCAGGTGCGGGCGCTGCTCGATGAACGACGTGGTGACCCGCCCGGCCTGGAAGTCGGGGTCGTCGAGTACGGCCTGCAGGAACGGGATGTTCGTGGCGACGCCGCGGATGCGGAACTCGGCCACGGCGCGCCGGGCCCGGCCGATCGCGGCCTTGAAGTCCCGTCCGCGGCAGGTAAGTTTGACGAGCATCGAGTCGAAGTGCGCGCTGATCTCGGTACCGGCGTGGGTGGTTCCGCCGTCCAGGCGGATGCCGGAGCCGCCCGGGGAGCGGTAGGCGCTGATGCGTCCGGTGTCCGGGCGGAAGCCGTTGGCCGGGTCCTCGGTGGTGATGCGGCACTGCAGGGCGGCGCCGCGCAGGGTGACGGTGTCCTGGGAGAGCCCGAGGTCGGCCAGGGTCTCGCCGGCGGCGATGCGGATCTGGGCCTGGACCAGGTCGACGTCGGTGACCTCCTCGGTCACCGTGTGCTCGACCTGGATGCGCGGGTTCATCTCGATGAAGACGTGGTTGCCCTCGCGGTCGAGCAGGAACTCCACGGTGCCCGCGTTGCGGTAGCCGATCTCCCGGGCGAAGCGCACCGCGTCGGCGCAGATCCGCTCGCGCAGCGCCGGGTCGAGGTTCGGCGCGGGCGCGATCTCGATCACCTTCTGGTGGCGGCGCTGGAGCGAGCAGTCGCGCTCGAACAGGTGGATGACGTCACCCTGGCCGTCGGCGAGGATCTGCACCTCGATGTGGCGCGGCTCGACGACGGCCTTCTCCAGGAAGACGGTGGGGTCGCCGAACGCGGACGCCGCCTCCCGGGACGCCGCCTCGATGGACTCGCGCAGCGCGGCGGGGTCCTCCACCCGGCGCATGCCGCGCCCGCCCCCGCCCGCGACCGCCTTGACGAACACGGGGAAGCCGATGTCCTCGGCGGCGCGGACGAGTTCGTCGACGTCGGTGGAGGGCGCGCAGGAGCCGAGCACGGGCACGCCGGCCGCGCGGGCGGCCGCGACCGCGCGGGCCTTGTTCCCCGTCAGTTCCAGCGTGTGGGCGTCCGGTCCGATGAAGGTGATGCCCGACTCCTGGCAGGCGCGGGCGAGTTCGGGATTCTCGGACAGGAACCCGTAGCCGGGGTAGACGGCGTCCGCGCCCGCCCGGCGAGCCGCGCGGACGATCTCCTCGACGGAGAGGTAGGCGCGGACCGGGTGGCCCGGCTGGCCGATCTGGTAGGCCTCGTCGGCTTTCAGCCGGTGCAGCGAATTGCGGTCCTCGTGGGGGAAGACGGCGACGGTTCGCGCGCCCAGTTCGTAGCCGGCGCGGAACGCGCGGATCGCGATCTCGCCGCGGTTGGCGACCAGCACCTTGCGGAACATGCTCTATCCCTTCGGCCTGCCGGTGAAAGGACCATGGTGTCGGCCATGCCCTCGCCTTGCCATGTGAGCCGGGCCACTCATCCCGATTCTCTCCCGCGCTCCCGCCGCTGTCGTGGTGCCGGGGTCACCCGCCGAGTGCCGCGTGGACGACGCGTTCGGCCTCGTCCTGGACCTGGGAGAGGTGGCCGGGGCCCCGGAACGACTCGGCGTAGATCTTGTAGACGTCCTCGGTGCCCGAGGGGCGGGCCGCGAACCAGGCGTTCTCGGTGGTCACCTTGATGCCGCCGATGGGCGCGCCGTTGCCCGGCGCCTCGGTGAGGACGGCGGTGACGGGTTCCCCGGCGAGGGTGTCGGCGGTGACCTGGGCCGGGGACAGCTTCGCCAGACGGGCCTTCTCCTCGCGGGTGGCCGGTGCGTCGAGGCGGGCGTAGGCGGGTTCGCCGAAGCGGGCGGTGAGTTCCGCGTAGTGCTGGGATGGCGTCCGGTCGGTGACGGCGGTGATCTCGGAGGCGAGCAGGGCCAGGACGATGCCGTCCTTGTCGGTGGTCCACACCGAGCCGTCCCGGCGCAGGAACGACGCCCCGGCGGACTCCTCGCCGCCGAAGCCGAGCGAGGAGTCGATCAGTCCGTCCACGAACCACTTGAAACCCACGGGCACTTCGACCAGTCGGCGGCCGAGGTCCGCGGCGACCCGGTCGATCATGCCGGAGGAGACCAGGGTCTTGCCCACACCCGCCTCGGCGGGCCATTGGGTGCGATGGGCGTAGAGGTAGGAGATGGCCACGGCGAGGTAGTGGTTGGGGTTCATCAGTCCGGCGTCCGGGGTGACGATGCCGTGCCGGTCGGCGTCGGCGTCGTTGCCCGTGGCGATCCGGAAGCGGTCGCGCTGCCCGATGAGCGATGCCATCGCGTACGGCGATGAGCAGTCCATGCGGATCTTGCCGTCCCAGTCCAGCGTCATGAAGCGCCAGGTGGGGTCGGTGAGCGGGTTGACGACGGTGAGGTCGAGACGGTGCTGCTCGGCGATGCGGCCCCAGTAGGCGACGGAGGCTCCGCCCAGCGGGTCGGCGCCGATCCGCACGCCTGCGTCCCGGACCGCGTCGAGGTCCAGCACGCTCGGCAGATCGGTGACGTAGGCGCCGAGGAAGTCGTGGCGGCCGGTGGAGGGCGCGGTGAGCGCGCGGGGGTACGGGAGGCGCCGTACGTCCTTCAGTCCGCCCGCGATGATCTCGTTGGCGCGGTCCTGGATCCAGGAGGTCGCCTCCGAGCCCGCGGGGCCGCCGCTGGGCGGGTTGTACTTGAAGCCGCCGTCGCCGGGCGGGTTGTGCGACGGGGTCACCACGACACCGTCGGCGAGGCCCGAGGTGCGGGAGCGGTTGTGCGTCAGGATCGCGTGGGAGACGGCGGGGGTGGGGGTGTAGCCGTCCGCCGTGTCGATGAGGACGGTGACGTCGTTGGCGGCGAAGACCTCCAGCGCGGTGACCCGCGCGGGTTCGGACAGGGCGTGGGTGTCCGCGCCCAGGAAGAGGGGGCCGTCGGTGCCCTGCCGTGCGCGGTACTCGCAGATGGCCTGGCTGGTCGCGGCGATGTGGTCCTCGTTGAACGCCGTCGTCAGGGACGATCCACGGTGTCCGGAGGTCCCGAACGCCACGCGCTGTCCGGCCTCGGCCGGATCGGGGTGCAGCGCGTAGTACGCCGTCACCAGGCGGGCGACGTCGATCAGGTCCTCGGGTCCGGCCGGCTTGCCCGCTCGCTCGTGCTGCATGGCACCCACGCTCCTCCGCGTCGCTCGTGCGTCCGCTGTCCGCTCGCGGTCTCATCTTCCCCCGTGCGCGGGAAGCGAGTCGTGCCCGTGCGGATCCCGGTCGCAGGTCGCGTCGGCGCCGGTCCCCGGCCTCGTGTTCGGCCCGCTCGGGGACCGGATCGGCCGGCAGAAGGTGCTCGCCACCACGATGATCATGATGGCGGTGGGCACGTTCGCCATCGGCCTGATCCCCGGCTGCAAAACCCTCGGCATCGCCGCCCCGACCCTCCTGCTGCTCGCCCGGATGGTCCAGGGCCTCTCCACCGGCGGCGAGTACGGCGGCGCCACCACCTTCGTCGCCGAGTACTCCCCCGACCGACGCCGCGGCTTCCTCTCCAGTTGGCTCGACTTCGGCACCTTCGTCGGCTACGCGCTGGGCTCCGCCCTGGTCACCGCGCTGAACCTGCTCCTCACGGACTCCCAGATGATCGCCTGGGGCTGGCGGGTCCCGTTCCTGATCGCCGGACCGCTCGGTGTGATCGGCCTGTACATGCGGCTGCGGCTGGAGGAGTCGCCCGCCTTCCAGCAGCAGCTCGACGAGCACGAGCGGAGCCTGGCCCGGAAGTCGGCGGGCAGCGAACTGCGGTCCGTCGTCAGGAACCACTGGGGCGCCCTGCTGATCTGCATGGGCCTGGTGCTGCTCTACAACGTCACCAACTACATGGTCACCGGCTTCCTGCCCACCTACCAGACCGAGACCCTGCACCGCTCCAGCGGCTCCGCCGACCTGCTGGTGCTGCTGGGCATGGTGTGGATCGTGCTGCTGATCACCTTCATCGGCCGGCTCAGCGACCACGTCGGACGGCGCCCGGTCTACGGGGTCGCGGCCGCCGCGATGATCGTCCTCGCGGTCCCCGCGTTCCTGCTGATCAAGACGCAGGGGACCTGGGCACCGGTCTGCGGTGTGCTGATCCTGTCCACGCTGCTGGCCTGCTTCGCCGCGCCGAGCGCCGCCACCCTGCCCGCGCTCTTCCCGACCGCGGTGCGTTACGCGGCCATGGGCATCGGCTTCAACTTCGCCGTCGCCGCGTTCGGCGGCACCCCCCCTCTGGTGACCGAGGCCCTGGTCAACGTCACGGGCAACGACATGATGCCCGCCCACTACCTCATGCTGGCCGGCGCGATCGGCCTGGTGACCGTGAGGTTCCTGCCGGAGAGCGCCCAGGTGCCGCTCAACGGCTCCCAGCCGATGGTGGGCTCCGCGCGGGAGCGGCGGGAACTGATCACCACGTCGCGGGCCCTGTACAAGGCCGGCGAGTGGACGCCCGGGGCTTAGTCCCGCGGCGGGGCCGCGTCGTGCACCCGCGTGGACATGCTTGGCGCGTATGGCTGGTGTACGGTCCCGGTATGCCGTAGGTGCGTGGACTTCGCAGCTGACGGACAGGCCGCGGCGGGCACGCGCCCGAGGAGTGCCCATGTCTCAGCAGGAGAACATCGCCGCACAGGCTGCTTTCGGAGAGGCCGTCGTCACCGGCAACCTCGACGACCTGGCCGGGATCGTCGCCCCCGACTCGATCGATCATGATCCCGCCCCAGGACAGGCGCCGGGGCCCGAAGGGTACAAGGCCATGTTCGGCGAGTTGCGAACAGCCTTTCCCGACTTGCACGTCGAGGTGGAGCATCTGGTGGTCACCGACGACGAGTTGGCCTTCGCCTACACCATCACGGGCACGCATCTGGGTTCACTGATGGGGCGACCGGCGACCGGCAAGAAGGTGAGCTACCGGGGCATGCAGATCAGCCGCTTCGACGGCGACGGCAAGCTCGTCGAACGCTGGGGAAGCAGCGACGAACTCGGCATGCTGCGTCAACTCGGCCTCGCCCCTGTGTGACCCCGCGAGCGGGTTGGCCGCACGCCAGTTCCGCGGGCATCGGCCCGGGCCTCTTGAGGAGGAATGCGGTGACGACGCAAGAAGCGGGCTCCTCCGGATCCGATGCAGCGGGGATCTTGAGCGTGGCCAGTCCGTTCTCCGTGGCCGAGACCGTGGAGCGGCTCAAGCGAGCCGTCGAGGCCGGCGGGATGACCCTGTTCGCGGTGGTGGATCACGGCGCAGGCGCCCAGAGCGTCGGGCTGACGATGAATGACACCCAAGTGCTGATCTTCGGCAATCCGCGGGGCGGGACGCCGGCGATGGCGGCGCGACCGCTCCTGGCACTCGAGCTCCCGCTCAAGGCTCTGGTGTGGGACGACGGCCACGGCCAGGTACGAGTCGCCTACCAGGACGCGGCTGAGCTGGGACGCCGCTACCAGGTCCCGGCGGAGCTGATGACCCCGCTGTCAGGCGTGGGCGATCTGGTACGGACCGCGCTCGCAAGCTGACAGGGGTACCAGGCGTCCAGGTGAGCGCGGCCGCCGTGCTGGTACGGCCGAGGATCCCGCCCCGGACGAGGTGCGCAAGGGCCTGACGCGATGGCTGGGCGAGGCCGACCGACAGGAGGTGTGATCGGGTCTCTCGGCCTCGTAGCCCGAGCTGCGCCCCGACCTCGTGCTCGTGCTACTCCTCCGTCATGGGAGAGTGGTCCCCTACACAGGGCAGGTCGGGAGGAAGTGCAGTGCCGGAAGGGCGCCCGAAGCGTTCGAGCAAGTCGCGTCTCGCGGTGATCGCGCTGATCGTCGGTCTGGGCACCTGGCTGGGCTTCGTGTGCTACTCGATCGCGACAGAGGCCCCGCCCGGCGCGCCGAGCATGGCCGCGCTGGCCGACATGGCCCAGAAGGCGGCCGCCGACCGGGACGCGGACGGCCTCCAGACGCTGTTCGACGAGGACACCGTCTCCGACGACTACGCCGCCGACTACCTGGACCGGCTGGGCGAGCACGCCCCTGCCTTGCAGGCCCGGGTGGAGCACCGCGGCGGACACGACTTCCTGCTGCTGCGCTCCGCGCAGGGCGACTCCGTGTGCACGGCCTGGCACATCACCGAGCGGGACGGCCGCCGGCTGCTGGACGGTGTGCCGCCGGCCGAGAACCTGTGCGCGCCCTGACGGAAGACCGGTGTTTCCACAGGTGATCCGGGGCTTTCCGGCTGCGGATGCATCCCCTGCCGCCGTCGGCCATGCTGGGAGGAACCCCCGGCGTTAAGGAGTATGCGATGAGCATGCTGGACAAGCTCAAGGGACTGCTGAAAGGTCACGAGGAGCAGGCCGGCAAGGGCATCGACAAAGGCGGTGACTACGTCGACGAGCGGACCCAGGGCAAGTACCGGAGCCAGGTCGACACGGGTCAGGACAAACTCAAGGAGCAGCTCGGCCGGCCGGACCCGGGTCAGGACCAGCCGCCGCAGTGACGCCCCCGTGATCAGGAGCGCCGGCCCGGTGGGCCGGTACGACGGGCTCGGGCCGCCCCCGCGAGGAGGGCGGCCCGAGTGTGTTCGGCACAGGTGGGGCGGGACGGATCCGTGGTCTCAGGGCCGCGCCAGGGCCAACGCCAGGACGGCCGCCCCGGCGAGCACCGCGAGAGCCATGAGGACGAACGCGAAGCACCGCGCCCGCAACTGGCGGTAGCGCTGTTCGTACTCGCCGCGCAGCGCCCGGCACCGTTCGGCGATCCGCTGGAGGTCCGCCCGGGCCCGCAGCAGACAGTCGGAGACGTAGTACTCCTCGATCTCCTCGCGCTGCGCCGTGGTCAGCCACTGCATGGGCTCGGTGAAGGCACGGGCCCGCTGCTCGGCCTCGGCGACGCGGGTCTGCCAGAGCAGATAGCCCTCGACCTGCTCGACCAGTCCGGTGGGCCCGCCCGGCTGCCCGTCCGGGCGCTCCGCCGCGTCGGTCATCCTGGCAGGCCCAGGTTCTCCCGCTTGTCCGTGACCGAGACCTCCGGGTGGTGCAGGTCGAAGGCCGGGGACTCGCTTCGGATCACGGGCAGGGTGACGAAGTTGTGCCGCGGCGGCGGGCAGGAGGTGGCCCACTCCAGGGAGCGGCCGTAGCCCCACGGGTCGTCGGTGTCGACCTTCTCGCCGTACTTGGCCGTCTTCCAGACGTTGTAGAAGAACGGCAGCATCGACAGCCCCAGCAGGAACGAGCCGATGGTGGAGATCTCGTTGAGCGTGGTGAAGCCGTCGCTCGCCAGGTAGTCGGCGTACCGGCGCGGCATGCCCTCGGCGCCCAGCCAGTGCTGCACCAGGAACGTGGTGTGGAAGCCGACGAAGAGCGTCCAGAAGGTCATCTTCCCCAGGCGTTCGTCGAGCATCTTGCCGGTCCACTTCGGCCACCAGAAGTGGAAGCCGGCGAACATCGCGAACACCACGGTGCCGAAGACGACGTAGTGGAAGTGGGCCACCACGAAGTACGAGTCCGAGACGTGGAAGTCCAGCGGCGGCGAGGCCAGGATCACACCGGTCAGACCACCGAAGAGGAAGGTGACCAGGAAGCCGGTCGACCACAGCATCGGCGTCTCGAAAGACAGCGAACCGTTCCACATGGTGCCGACCCAGTTGAAGAACTTCACACCGGTCGGGACCGCGATCAGGAAGGTCATGAAGGCGAAGAACGGCAGCAGCACACCGCCGGTGACGAACATGTGGTGCGCCCACACCGTCACGGACAGACCCGCGATCGAGATCGTCGCGCCGACCAGGCCCATGTAGCCGAAGATCGGCTTGCGGGAGAAGACCGGGATGACCTCACTCACGATGCCGAAGAACGGCAGCGCGATGATGTACACCTCGGGGTGCCCGAAGAACCAGAACAGGTGCTGCCACAGCAGCGAACCGCCGTTGGCCGCCTCGAAGACATGGGCGCCCCACTTGCGGTCCACCTCCAGGCTGAGCAGGGCGGCCGCCAGGACCGGGAAGGCCAGCAGGACCAGCACCGCGGTCAGCAGCACGTTCCAGGTGAAGATCGGCATGCGGAACATGGTCATGCCCGGTGCGCGCATGCAGATGATCGTGGTGATGAAGTTGACGGCGCCGAGGATGGTGCCGAAGCCGGACATGCCCAGGCCGAGGATCCACAGGTCCGCGCCGAGGCCCGGTGTGTGGATGACGTCGTTCAGCGGGGCGTAGGCGAACCAGCCGAAGTCGGCGGCGCCCTGCGGGGTGAGGAAGCCGGCCACCGCGATCAGCGAGCCGAACAGGTAGAGCCAGTAGGCGAACATGTTCAGCCGTGGGAAGGCCACGTCCGGGGCGCCGATCTGCAGCGGCATGATCCAGTTCGTGAACCCGGCGAACAGCGGCGTCGCGAACATCAGCAGCATGATCGTGCCGTGCATCGTGAACATCTGGTTGAACTGGTCGGTCGACAGCATTTGCAGACCCGGGCGGGCCAGTTCGGCGCGCATCACCAGCGCCATGATGCCGCCGAGCAGGAAGAACACGAAGGAGGTGATCAGATACAGGGAGCCGATCGTCTTGTGATCGGTCGTCGTCACCCAGTTCACCACCACGGCACCGGGCCTCAGGTGACGACGGGGAGCGGCGGTTTCCCGCGTGGTGTGCTGGACGTCTGTCATGCGGCCCGTGACACGCTTTCTCTCGGGAGATGGGTACACGAAGGTCCACGCGGTTCTCCCGCAGGGCCCGCCTTCCATCCTTCCGCCTCACGCCGCCGAACCGGAGACGGCCATCGCCTGGACGGAGTAACACCCGGCGGATTGCACCCGGTTGGCCTACGTGCCTCACGCTCATGGCGGGCACCGGGCGCGGCGCGGCCGGCACGGCGTGCGGCGCGGGCCTACCCGATGGCGGACGGGGGCAGTTGGGCCGGGCTCACCCGCTCCCCCAGGACCTCGGCCATGAACCGCACCAGCCACCGCTGGGACGGGCTGCGCGAGGACTCGTGCCGCGCGTACAGCGCCACCTCGATCGGCTCGGTGTGGAACGGGAGCCGCACCATGCGTAGTTGATGGGACGAGGCGAAGACCTCGCCGACGTACTCGGGGACGATGGCGATCAGGTCGGTCTGCTCCAGCAGGTAGGGCAGCATCGAGAAGCGGGTGGCGTCCACCACCACCCGGTCGAGCAGCCCGTGCGCGGCGAGCACGGCACGCGGGACGACGTGGCCGCTGGGTCCGAAGACGGTGGCGTGGGACTCGGCCGCGAGCTCGGCCAGGGTGACCGACTCGCCCCGCACGCGGGGGTGGCCGGCGGCGACCATGCCGACGTAGCGCTCGTGGAAGAGCGGGATCCGCACGGTCCGGTGGGAGGTCAGCACGGGGGTGGCCACGAACGCGTCGATGTCGCCGCGGCGCAGCTGGTGCTCCGCCTCGTCCACGTCCAGCGGCCGCACCGTGAAGGACACCCCGGGAGCCCGCTCGCGGGCCGCGGCCATCAGGCGCGGCAGCAGGGTCACCTCGCCCAGGTCGGACAGGGCCACCGTGAAGCGGCCGGACATGGCCCGCGGGTCGAAGACGTCGGCCTGGCGGACCGTGCCGTCGATGTCGGCGAGGGCCCGCTGCAACGGCTCGTACAGCCGGCGGGCGCCCGCGGTCGGCGTCAGTCCGCGTCCCGTACGCCGGAACAGCTCGTCGCCGAAGTGCCGGCGCAGCTTGCCCAGGCTGTAGCTGACCGTGGGCTGGGTGACGTGGAGCGTGTCCGCGGTGACCGTGACACTGCCGGTCTCGTACAACAGTACGAAGACGCGGGCGAGGTTGAGGTCGAAGTTCCTCATATCGAAGCACTCTATATCGCGAAGGTAAAAGATTTATTGGTGCTCATGTCAACGCTTGCCTAGCGTGGCGTGCGTCACTCCGAAAGGAACGCCCGTGCCTTCCGTACGCCGCCTCTGCCACGAGTTCCTGGAGCGCCAGGGCCTCACCACCGTGTTCGGCAACCCCGGCTCCAACGAACTGCCCTTCCTCGCCGGACTCCCCGACAGCTTCCGCTACGTCCTCGGCCTGCACGAGGGTGCCGTCGTCGGCATGGCCGACGGGTACGCACAGGCGACCGGCCGGCCCGTCCTGGTCAATCTGCACGCGGCCTCGGGCTCCGGGAACGCGATGGGCGCGCTGACGAACTCCGTGGCCTCCCGCACCCCGCTCGTGATGGTCGCCGGCCAGCAGGTGCGCTCCGCCGTCGGGCCGGAGGCCAACCTGTCCAACGTGGACGCCTCGGCGCTGATGAGGCCGCTCGTCGGCTGGGCGGCCGAGCCGGCGTGCGCCCAGGACGTGCCGCGCGCCCTCGCCCAGGCCGTCTTCGAGGCGGAGCTCCAGCGGCGCCCGACGTACCTGTCCGTCCCCTACGACGACTGGGCGGCCGACGCCGGTGACAACGCCCTCGCGGTCCTCGACCGACGGGTCGCCCGTGCTTCCGTCCCCGACGGGGAGCAGGGCCGCCGGCTGGCCGAGCAGGTCGCCTCCGCCCGGCGGCCCGCGCTCGTGCTGGGCGGAGACATCGACTCGGCGGGACTGTTCTACGACGCCGTCCGGCTGGCCGAGCGCCTGGGCGGCCCGGTGTGGGCGGCCCCCTCGCAGTTCCGGCTGCCCTTCCCCAACCGGCACCCCTTGTTCCGCGGGGTGCTGCCCGCCGGGATCGCGCCGGTCTGCGAGGCGTTCGAGGGCCACGACCTGGTCCTGGTGCTCGGCGCGCCGGTGTTCCGCTACCACGAGCACCTGCCCGGCCGGTACCTGCCCGAGGGCACCCGGCTGATCCAGGTGACCGAGGACGCCTCCGCCGCCGCGCGGGCGCCGATGGGCGAGGCACTGGTCGCCGACCCCGGAGCCGTCATCGGCCTGCTCCTGAAGCTGCTCGACGAACCCGAGGCGCCCGCCGACGCCTTCCGGCCCGCGCCCGGGCCGCCGGACGGTGACGGCTCCCGGCTGCACCCGGAGCAGGTCTTCGCCGCGCTGCGCGACGAACTGCCCGGGGACACCGCGTACGTGGTCGAGTCGACGTCGACGAACTCCTCCTGGTGGCGCCAGATGGACCTGCGCCGGCCCGGCTCCTACTACTTCCCGGCGGCCGGCGGACTCGGGTTCGGGCTGCCCGGCGCGGTCGGGGTCGCCATGGGCCAACCGGGCCGGCCGGTGGTCGGCGTCATCGGGGACGGCTCGGCCAACTACGGCATCACCGCCCTGTGGACGGCCGCACAGCACCGCGTACCGCTGACCGTCGTACTGCTGCGCAACGGCACGTACGGGGCACTGCGCTGGTTCGGCGGCCTGCTGGGCGTGCCGGACGCCCCCGGTCTGGACATCCCCGGTCTGGACTTCACCCGCATCGCCGAGGGATACGGCGTCCCGGCCCGGCACGTCGGCGACGCCGAGGAGCTGCGGGCGGCCCTCGCCGAACGTCCGGACCACCCGCGCCTGATCCAGGTGGACACGGCGCTCACCACCCCGTCCTGATCCGCCCCGAGAAGAAGAGAGGAAACGCGATGGCACTCCTGGACAGCGACGTCTGGGGCAAGAAGTTCTTCAGCGACGGCTGGAGGGACGCCTCGGCCGAGCAGCCGGTCGTCGAGCCCGCGACCGGCGAACAGCTCGCGACGGCGGGCCTGGCCACCACCGAGGACGTACGGCGTGCGTCCGCCCGCGCGGCCGAGGCGCAGCGCGACTGGGCGGCGGCCTCCCCGCAGCGGCGGGCCGCCGTGCTGCGCCGGGCGGGCGAGCTGCTGGCCGAGCACTCCGCCGAGATCGAGGAATGGCTGGTGCGCGAGGCCGGGTCCGTACGGGCCAAGGCGGCCTTCGAGGCGCGGCTCGCCGTGAGCGAGTGCTTCGAGTGCGCGGGCCTGCCGACGCACCCGCAGGGTGAGGTGCTCACCTCCGAGGACGCCCGCTGGTCCTTCTCCCGGCGCCGTCCCGCGGGTGTCGTCAGTGTCATCGCGCCCTTCAACTTCCCTCTCGTCCTGGGTCTGCGCTCGGTGGCGCCGGCGCTGGCCCTGGGCAACGCGGTGCTGCTCAAGCCGGACCCGCGCACCGCGGTGAGCGGCGGTGTCGTCATCGCACGCGTCTTCGAGGAGGCGGGGCTGCCGGACGGCGTGCTGCACCTGCTGCCGGGCGACGGCCCGGTCGGCCGGGCGGTCGTCGAGGCGCCCGAGGTGCGGGTGGTCTCCTTCACCGGCTCGACCCCGGTCGGGCGGGCGATCGGCGAGCAGGCCGGACGCCTGCTCAAGCGTGCCCACCTGGAGCTGGGCGGGAACAACGCGCTGGTCGTACTGCCGGGGGCGGACGTGCGGAAGGCTGCCTCCGCGGGCGCGTTCGGCTCCTATCTGCACCAGGGCCAGATCTGCATGACGACCGGCCGCCACATCGTCCACGAGTCGCTCCTGGAGGAGTACACCGCGGCGCTGGCCGCGAAGGCAGCGGCCCTGCCGGTCGGCGACCCGGCCCGTGAGGACGTCGCGCTCGGCCCGCTCATCGACCGGCGCCAGCTGGAGCGGGTGCACGGCATCGTCACCGACAGCGTCGCCGCGGGCGCGACCCTCGCCGCGGGCGGCGAGATCGTCGGCGCGGGCTACCGGGCCACGGTGCTGAGCGGGCTGACGACCGACATGCCGGCCTGGCGCGAGGAGATCTTCGGGCCCGTCGCGCCCGTCATCGGCTTCTCGACGCCGGAAGAGGCCGCGCGGATCGTCAACGACTGCGAGTACGGGCTGTCCGTGGGGATCCTCGGCGACGTGGGCACGGCGATGAAGCTCGCCGACCGGATCGACTCCGGCAAGGTCCACATCAACGAGCAGACCGTCAGCGACGAGCCCAACGCCCCCTTCGGCGGGGTCAAGGCCTCGGGCACCGGGTCCCGGTTCGGCGGCGCCGCCGCCAACGTCGAGGCCTTCACCGAGACCCAGTGGCTCACCGTCCGGCCCGACATCGCCGACTACCCGTTCTGACCCTGTTCCGACCCCGCTCGTCCCCGCCCGTCCGCTCCCGTCCCCAGGGGGGAACGTCCGCAATGACATCCGCCGTCTCGTCCCAGACGACCGTGCAGTCCGGCACCGCCGGACGCGGCACGTGGACCGTGGTCCTGTGCTGGATCACCGTCATGCTCGAGGGCTACGACCTCGTCGTCCTCGGCGCCATCATCCCGACCCTGCTCAAGACCCGCCACCTCGGCATGACCGCGGGCGACGCCACCATGATCGCCACGCTGTCGCTCGTCGGCGTCGCCATCGGCGCCGTCTGCGTCGGCCCGCTGGCCGACCGGCTGGGCCGCCGCCTGCTGCTCATCGCCTCGGTGGTGGTGTTCTCGGTGTTCACCATCGTGGTGCCGCTGGCCGGCTCCGTGACGATGTTCGCCGTCCTCCGGCTCATCGCCGGTCTGGGCCTCGGCGCCTGCATGCCGGTGTCGCTGACGATGATGGCCGAGCACATGCCGGCCAGCCGTCGTGCCCGGGCCAGCACCCTGACCATGACCGGCTACCACACCGGTGCCGTGATCACCTCCCTGCTGGCCCTCCAGGTGACCGACAACTGGCAGATCCTCTTCTACGTCCTCGGCGTGGCCGGCCTCGTCGTCGCCGCGATCCAGTGGTTCCGGCTGCCGGAGTCGGAGGCGTTCACGCAGGCCAAGCAGGCGACGGGAGCGCAGCGGGTTCCGGTCACCGAGCTGCTCAAGCCGGCCTACCTGCGCGCGGGCATCGGCATCTGGGTCGCCTCGTTCATGGGGCTGCTGCTGGTCTACGGCCTGAACACCTGGCTGCCCAAGCTCATGAACGACGCCGGCTATCCCGTCCCCACGGCCGTCACCCAGCTCCTCATACTCAACGTCGGCGGAGTCGTCGGCCTGGTCGTCGGCGGCTTCGTGGCCGACCGGCGGGGCATCAAGGGGACCATACTCGGCTGGTTCGCGGTGTCCGTGGTCATGCTCGGCTGCCTGAGCATCAAGATGAACAGCGACATCCTGCTCAACGTCGTCGTCTTCCTCACCGGCGTGTTCGTCTTCTCCGCCATGGTGCTCGTGTACGCCTACGTGACGCACTTCTACCCGGCCGCGGTGCGCGGGACCGCTCTCGGCTCGGCCTCCGGCATCGGCCGGATCGGCTCCATCGTCGGCCCGACGATCACCGGGGCCCTGGTCACGGCGGGCATCGGCCATCCATGGGGCTTCTACTTCTTCGCCGCGGTCGCGGTCCTCGGCTTCCTGGCCGTGCTGACGCTGCCGCGGCACGCCCCGCAGGTGGAGCCCGCCGCCTGACGCGTCCGTCCGCGCTTCCTGCGACGGCGCGGGACCGCCCACGAGGGGTCGGTCCCGCGCCGTCGCTGCTTGGAGACCCGCCGGCCGGCTGTGCGCCGATGGCCGGGGATCATCCGTCACCCGGCGCGGTCGCCCGCCACCTGGCCGGGGAGCACCGGTGTCCGTGGTGCGACGGGCCAGCCGTCGGTGGAGGGCGCGACCGCCCCGGACAAGGCCGTCCCCGGGGGTTGGACGTTCTCGGGCAGGGCGAACTCCGCCCAGATCACCTTTCCGTGCGGGGAGTAGCGGGTGCCCCAGTGCTCGGTCATCTGCGACACCAGGAACAGACCCCGGCCGCCCTCCTCGGTCGTCGCCGCGTAGCGCAGGTGCGGCGAGGTGCTGGTGCCGTCGGACACCTCGCAGATCAGCGTGCGGTCGCGGATCAGCCGGACGTGGATCGGCTCGCCTCCGTAGCGGATGGCGTTGGTGACGAGCTCGCTCAGCACCAGTTCCATGCCGAAGCCGAGCTCGGACAGGCCCCACTCGTCGAGGGTGCGGGCGGCCGCGACGCGGACCCGGGCGACGGCGGCGGGGTCGGGCGGCACGTCCCACTCGGCGACCCGGTCGCACGGCAGCGCGCGGGTGCGGGCGATGAGCAGGGCGACGTCGTCCTTGGGACGCGCGGGCAGCAGCGCCTCAAGCACGGCCTGGCAGCTCCGCTCCGGCGAGCGGTCGGGGTGGCCGGCGAGAGCCTGGCGCAGCATCTCCATGCCGACGTCGAGGTCCCGCCTGCGGTCCTCGACGAGCCCGTCGGTGTACAGGGCGAGCTGGGTGCCCTCGGGCAGCTCCAGCTCGGCCGTGCGGAACGGCATGCCGCCCAGGCCGAGCGGCGGGCCGTGCGGCAGATCCGGGAAGGTGACATCGCCGTCCGGACTGATCAGCGCGGGCGCGAGATGACCGGCGCGCGCCATGGCGCAGCGGCGGGTCACGGGATCGTAGATCGCGTACAGGCAGGTGGCTCCGACGACGGCCGCGGCGGCACCGGTGGAGGCCTCGTCCTGGTCGATGCGGCCGACGAGGTCGTCGAGGTGGCTCAGCAGCTCGTCGGGGGGCAGGTCGAGCGTGGAGAAGTTGTGCACCGCGGTCCGCAGCCGTCCCATGGTGGCGGCGGCGTGCAGGCCGTGCCCGACCACGTCCCCGACGACCAGGGCGACCCGTCCGCCGGGCAGCGGGATCACGTCGAA
The DNA here is from genome assembly GCF_002803075.1 of Streptomyces sp. CB01373. Classification (GTDB taxonomy): domain Bacteria; phylum Actinomycetota; class Actinomycetes; order Streptomycetales; family Streptomycetaceae; genus Streptomyces. Next base: position 32,572 of record NZ_NNBK01000021.1, read on the forward strand.
CCAGTCACCGCTGACACCCGACTGGGCGGGCAGATAGCGGTAGCCGACCTCCAGCGCGGTCAGCTCGGGCAGGGCCCGCGGCAGCAGGCTGCGCTGCAGGGTGACCGCGAGGGCGTGCTCGCGGGCGTAGCGGCGGGCGTTGTCGATGCTGACGGCGGCCCGGGCGACCAGTTCCTCGGCCAGGGACAGCTCCTCCTCGTCGAACGGGCCACGCTCCTTGCAGCGCCAGAAGTTGGCCATACCGAGGACGACACCGCGGGCCTGGATGGGGGCCGAGATCAGCGAGTGGATGCCGTAGTCGACGATCGCCTCGGCGCGTGCCGGGTCCTGGGCGTGCCAGCCGTGCGCCGACGCCAGGTCCGTCACCAGTTCCAGATGGCCGGTGCCGTAGCTGTGTGCCTGGGGCGTGGACGGCAGGAAGTCGATCAGCCGGCCCTTCTCGTAGAGCGGCGAGTCGTCCTGGACACCGCGTACGGCGATGCGGCGCAGGCCCGTCGCGGTGGTGGCGGGCTCCTCGCCCTGGAGTACGCCCTCGGCGAGGTCCACGGAGACGTAGTCGGCGAAGCGGGGGACGGCGACCTGGGCGAGTTCGTCGGCCGTGCGGGCCACGTCGAGGGTGGTGCCGATGCCCAGTCCGGCGTCGTAGAGGAGTTCGAGCCGTTCCCTGGCGACCTGGGCGCGGCCGGAGATGGCCTGGAGTTCGGTGGAGTCGCGCAGTGTCACCACTGTGCGCCGGCCGCATCCGTCGCGGTGGGTGGGCCGCTGGTTGACGGCGAGCAGGCGGGATCCGGCGAGGTGCACCTCGTCGGTGGCCACGCGGCCGGAGGTGAGCAGTTCGACCGTCTCGGGCTCCAGCGTCGGGAGGTGCGTCACCTGCCTGCCCTCGGCTTCCGACGGCAGGTCCAGCAGCCGCTTGGCCTCGTCGTTCGCCAGCAGCAGCCGCCCGTCGTCACCGATGATGAGCACCCCTTCGCGCACGGAGTGCAGCACCGCGTCGTGGTGCTCGTACATGCGGGTCATCTCGTCCGGGGCAAGGCTGTGGGTCTGCCGCCGCAGCCGCCTGCCGACCAGGGCCGTCACGCCGGTGGCCAGGCCCAGCGCCGCAGCCCCGGCGCCCAGGATGATCGGGATCTGCCGGTTCACCTGGCTGGTCACGTGCTTGACCTGGAGACCGGCGGAGACCAGCGCCACGACGCGGCCGCCGTCCCTGATGGGAACGGTGGCCTGTACCTCTTCGCCGAGCGGCCCGTGGACGCTCTCGGTGTAGACGTTTCCGGCCAGCGACGGCCCGATGGTGCCGACAAAACGCTGACCGATGCGGCCCGGCAGGGGGTGGGTGTAGCGGATGCCCTTCGTGTCCATGACGACGATGAAGTCGACCCCCGCGGACCTGCGTCCCGCCTCCGTGAGGGGTTGCAGCACCTGCGACGGGGCGGGCGTGCGCAGTGCGCTCACGACGCCCGGGGAGTGCGCGAAGGTCTGCGCCACTGCCACGGAACGGCGCTTGGCCTCGGCGTTGATGTCGCGCTGCGACTGGAGGACGAGGGAGAAGACGGCGAAGGCCACAAGCAGCGCCACCAGCGCCACCTGTAGAACGAACACCTGTCCGGCGACGCTTCGCGGGCTCTTTCCCAGCAGCGAGCGCAGCGATATACGTCGAAGACGGGTAAAACGGGCTGCCATCCGGCATTTGTAACATCCACCCTCCCGTATCGTCACGACTTTCACGATTGATCGTTCGGCAGGGGCCAGGTCCGGACCACACGGGGAACCCTCGGATCTCGGAGATTCCGGCGGGTGAAAGCGCTGTCCGCCGTGGCGCGGAGAATTTCCGCGAGGCATCGACGACTCACGGCAACTCGACTACGACTCGTCCGCGAACAACAGCGGAGCGCAGTCGGCCGCGCCCGACCGGTCGGCGCCGGCCGCGCGGCCGGCAGCGCCTGGCGGCGAGCGGTCCGCCGGGCCGACCCCGGCAGAGGCACACCGGGACCGGCGGCCGGACGCGGGACCGGAACGCGGACCACCCCGTGGGGCGCCGCGGTGCGGCCGACGGCCCGGACCGCAGCCACCCGGCGGGCTTGGGCAGGGGCCGCGCGGACACCGTTCCCCCTGCGCGGGCGCGAGCCTCAGACCCGCACGGGTCTCTGCACGAACGACCGGCACAGGGGCGCCGCAGGCGAACGCGCGCTTGCCAAGCGCGGGCACACGCGCGCGGACGCTACGCCGGGGGCCAGGTGCGCAGCATCGTGTCGAGGCGGTCGAGGATCCAGGTCCAGGTTTCCTGGGGGGCCGGGGCGCTGTGGTCGAAGCCGCCGGCCAGTTCGAGGCTGACGTAGCCGTGGAAGACGCTGCCGAGCAGCCGGACGGCGTGGGTCTCGTCCGGCTCGGTCAGGTCGTAGCCGCGCAGGATCGCGCGGGTCATCTGCGCGTGTCTGCCCCCGGCGCTCGCCGCGGCGGTCTCCGGGGCAAGCCGGAGGCGCGCGGCCGCGTAACGCCCCGGGTGCTCCCGGGCGTAGTCGCGGTAGACGTTCGCGAAGGCGGCGAGGGCGTCCTTCCCGGCCCGCCCGGCCAGCGCCTCGGCGGCCCGGTCCGCGAGTTCCTCCAGGGCGAGCAGGGCGATCCGCGTCTTGAGGTCCTGGGAGTTCTTCAGGTGCGAGTACAGGCTCGCGGCCTTGACGTCGAACCGCCGGGCGAGCGCCGAGACGGTCACATGCTCGAAGCCGACCTCGTCCGCCAACTCCGCTCCCGCCCTGACCAGGCGTTCCGTGGTCAACCCCGCACGCGCCATGCCGCTCCTCCCACCCGAGCCCACCAAGAACCTGAAGCCATTGAACATATGCCTAAGCCCATTAGGCAAACGGCAGGACGTTTGGCTCGGCCGCGAATACCAGCATTGGCATGGACCTGTTCAGTCGGTCCCGCTAAGCTGCTCCCCGACCCGATTGAGAGCGCTCTCAGGTCGCGGTAGTTCCACCCCGTGTTCCACCCCCACCTCGTTGGAACGACGAAGGGCACCCCCTGTGAGACGCACCAAACTCCACCGCGTGGCCGTGGCCGCGCTCGTCCTGCTCGGCAGCTGGGCCGTGGCAGGCACCACGCCGGCGGGAGCGGCGACCCCCGCCGCCGCACCCTCCGCCTCCCCCGGCCTGCTCCAGGCGATGCAGCGTGACCTGGGACTCTCCCCGCAGCAGGCCGAGGCGCGCCTGTCGGCGGAACGCACCGCCACGGCCGTGGAACCGAAGGCCCGCGCGGCCGCCGGCTCCGCCTTCGGCGGCTCGTGGTTCGACGACAGGACCGGCCGCCTCACCGTGGCCGTCACCTCCGACGCCTCCGACTCGACCCTGCGCGCCGTCCGGACCGCCGGCGCCGAGGTCCGCACCGTCCGGCACAGCGCTCGGCAGCTCGACACGGCCAAGGACCGCCTCGACGGCACGACCGCACCGCAGGGTGTGAGCGGCTGGCGGGTGGACCCGAAGGCCAACACGGTGGTCGTGGACGTCGTCGGCGCCGCGCGCTCCGACAACGATGTCCAACGCTTCCTCTCCAAGGCCCGCGCGGCCGGCCCCGTCACCGTCCGCACAGTCTCCGCGGCGCCGCAGACCTTCGCCGCGGGCACGGTCGGCGGCGACCCGTACTACACCGGCAACGCCCGCTGCTCCATCGGCTTCTCGGTGTACGGCGGCTTCGTGACCGCCGGACACTGCGGCCAGGCCGGCGCCGGGGTGAGCGGCTGGGACGGCTCGTACATCGGCAACTTCCAGGGGTCCTCGTTCCCCGACAACGACTACGCCTGGGTCAGCGTCGGCAGCGGCTGGTGGACGGTCCCGGTCGTCCTCGGCTGGGGCACCGTCCCGGACCAGCTGGTGCGCGGCTCCGCCGTGGCTCCTGTCGGCGCCTCGGTCTGCCGCTCCGGCTCGACGACGCACTGGCACTGCGGCACCGTGCTGGCGCACAACGAGACCGTCAACTACAGCCAGGGCGCCGTGCACGAGCTGACGAAGACCAGCGTGTGCGCCGAACCGGGCGACTCCGGCGGCTCCTTCATCAGCGGTGACCAGGCCCAGGGCGTCACCTCCGGAGGCTGGGGCAACTGCTCCAGCGGCGGCGAGACCTGGTTCCAGCCGGTCAACGAGATCCTCAACCGCTACGGACTGACCCTGCACACCGCCTGACCCGCACCGACCAGGGGGCTCCGGCAAGGCTCGGCCGGGGCCCCCTCTCGACGGCTCGCGTGGTCAACCGGTGCCGGCCACCCTGCGGACCCTGTCCCGGGCGACCCGGGCCGCCGCGTACCCGGTCCCCGCGACGAAGCGCATCATCGGCCCGAACATCGGGGCGGCCAGCGACCCGGTGAAGTACAGACCCGGCACCGACGACTCGAACCCCGGGCTCAGCCACGGCGCCCTCGAACCCGGCACCTGCCTGAGCGCACCACGCACCGCCGGCGACAGGAACGGAACGGCGTCCAGGTCCAGGCGGTAACCGGTGGCGGCCAGCACATGGTCGACGTCGAGCGCCTCCGCCACGCCGCCCGGCCCGGCCAGGTCCAGCCGCACGACGGACCCGTCGGTCCCGGCCCGTACGACCCGGCACGAGGTGCGCACCGGCACCACGCCCTCGACCCGGTCCCGCAGCCACCATCCGCCCGAGGGACGCAACGCGCGCCGGAACAGCAGCAGCCGGGCCGCGGCCGGCAGATGCCGTACCCCGCCGGGAGCCCGGCAGACCGCGGCCAGGATCCAGCCCGTGCCCAGCGGTGAGGCGGGCCTGCCGATCCGCCGCGTCCAGGACCGGGCCTGCTCCGGGGTCGTCCCCCACAGCACGCCGTTCTCCCGGACCAGCACCTGCGCCCGGGCACCGGACTCGTGGAGCAGTGCGGCGCTCTCCAGGGCGGACTGTCCCCCGCCGACCACGGCGACCCGGCGGCCGGCGTACCGGGACAGGTCGGTGTGCTGGCTGGTGTGCGACACCGGCGCGCCGGGCCCCGGGCCTTCGGGCACGAGGCCGCGCAACTCGCCGGGTATGTGGGCCAGTCCGTTCAGGCCGGTGGCCACGACCACGGCGGCGGCCGCGAGTTCCTGTCCGTCGTCCAGCCGTACGGCGAACCCCGTACCGGCCGTGGCCAGGTCGACGGCCGCGACCCGGGCCGGCTCCACCTCGCCGACGTACTGCTTCTGGAACCACTGGCCGTACCGTACGAACACCTCGCACGGGATGGGCGTCAGTTCGGTCAGCTCCGGCTCACCGTGCACCTGGAGGAAGTCCGCCAGCCGCCCGCCCGGCTCCGGCGCCGACAGGTCGACGGCGTCCGGCGTCGACTTCAGGAACATCCCGGTCGCCATGGCGTGCCGCCAACTGCCCATGACCTCACCGAAGACGCGCACCGGAACTCCCGCCCCGCGCAGGTGCGCGGCGACCGACAGCCCGTACGGCCCGGCGCCGACCACCACGACCGGCAGCGCCGGGCGCCCCGGCCGCGCTCCCCCGTGGGCAGGCCACGGCCCCGGAAGCGACTGCGTCATGCATCCCCCCGCTGGTCCCCTCGCCGCCTTCCCCAAGGCGGGCGTGACACTCCGGGATGTGCGCGCCGGCCGAGCGCCGCCGCACGTCTCCCCCCTCCGCCGGTCAGTGTTACCCACCGACCGCCGCCGGAATGCGATATTGGGACACCTTGCCAAAAATTGGTCTGAGTGTTGACCGGCCGCCCCCGCGCGCCTCAAGGGGACGGAGCGCGAACACCCGGCTCCCGTCCTCGTGGCGGAGGACGGGAGCCGGGTGCCAGGACCTAATGGTCCGTGGCGGCGGGAGAGCCGACCGCGGGTGGTGCGGTCATCAGCTTCCCGAACAACGCCATGCAGGTGGAACAGTGTCCAGCCCGCTGTGCGCTCGCGCCGTCGACGTGCTGACCCAGTTTCTGTCCGCACAGGGTGGTGGTCGTGTGCTTGGCCATGACGTGCCAGACCAGAGCCCCACCGGGCTTCTCTGCTCCTGCACACATCTCATACATGATCGGCTCCACTCCCTCGATGGACGCCTCTCTCACTCAAGGAGACACCGAGTGGGCCATCTGCACGCAGCCACGGACGGCCATTCAGGTGAAACACGGGCCCCCGGTGGTGCCATCATGGGGCGCATGCGAAAAGGCGGAGCGTTGCGGACAGCGGCCGTGGTGGCCGTCGGTGGGGCGCTGGCGATGTCGCTGACGGCCTGCGGCGGTACGGGCCACCGGCGCCCGGCCGGTCACGGCGGGCCGGCGGAGCGCACGCCGGGCCGCGGGGCCTTTCCGAGCCGGGTGCCGGGCATCGGTGACCACATGTGGCATCGGGTGCCGTCCGGGTCCCGCCAGGTGGTCGCCGTCCACGGAGCCGGGCCCGACTCCCCCGACGCGACGGTCGATTTCTTCACCAAGCACGGCTCGCACTGGGAGCGGGCGGGTTCCTGGCCGGCCCACAACGGCAGGAAGGGCTGGACGACGGACCATCACGAGGGCGACCAGCGCACCCCTGTGGGGGTGTTCACGCTGAGCGACGCCGGCGGCGTGCTCGAGAACCCCGGGGCGAAGCTCCCGTACACACGGTCCGCCGCGTTCCAGGCGCCCCGGTCCTGGACGAAGAACGCCTGGCACGACTTCGACTACGTCATCGCCATCGACTTCAACCGCGTCAAGGGCACACCGCCCAACGACCCCACCCGGCCTCAAGGGCAGTCAAGGGGTGGCGGCATCTGGCTGCACATGGACCACGGCAGCGGCACCTCCGCGTGCGTGACCCTGTCCGAGTCGGCGATGCGGTACCTGCTGCGCTCCCTCGACCCGCGTCAGCACCCGGTCGTGGTCATGGGAGACAAGGCGGACCTCCAGGCCTGACGCCGCCCGGCGGGGGCCGCCGGCCGCAGCCGCCTCACGGCCGCGCGGCGTCGAGCAGCGCTACGCGGACGACGACACGCTTGCCCACCGGCTCGCGCCGCACCTCGAACCGCTCCACCACGGCCATCACGATCTCCAGACCGTGCTGGCCCACCCGTCCGGGATCGGCTGCCCGTGCCACGGGCAGCACCGGATCGCTGTCCCAGACCGCGATGTCCACGGCGTCTCCGGCGATCCGCAGATCCATCAGGATGGGGCCGGAGGCGTACTTGCGGGCGTTGGTGACCAGTTCGCTGACCACCAGCTGCGTCAGGTCCATGGCCCGGTCCGAGACCGTCAGTCCGTGGCCGGTCCTGGCCCGGCTCAGGAACGCGGCCGCGAGATGGCGGGCCTCGGCGATGCACGCTCCGTCGCCGTCGAGGGCCGCCGCCATGCGTATCACGCCGGTATCCGGCGCCGGCTCCGCGCCGCCGAGGAGGACGGATTCCATCCCAACCGCCTTCACCACCCTGTTCACGGCGTGCACATACCCCTCTTCCGGCCGGGCACGCCTGCGGCCGCCGTGTCTGCTTCGTCACACGGGCGACCGGCCGCCGCGGAGCGGCGAGCCGGCGACGGCGGCGCCGTCACCGCGACCTCACCCGCGCCCTCGCCGCGTCCACGAGCCGGACAGAACGGCGACAAGGTGCCGGATGCATCTACCGTTCGTGGTGCCGGTCGAGCGACGGCCTCGACGGTCGAGGGGAGCCCAGCATGGCCGAGGACACAGCGGAGCGGACAACGCGGGAGCACGGGACCGTCGTCGCCCTCCGCGAGGTGGGCGTCCGCCGCTGCACGACCGACCAGGTGATCCTCGACGACGTCGACTGGACGGTGCGCGCGGGAGAGCACTGGGCACTGCTGGGTGCCAACGGCGCCGGGAAGACCACACTGCTGCGGCTGCTCGGCGCCCTGATGCACCCCACGGCCGGCAGCGTCGAGGTCCTCGGCGAACTCCTCGGCCGCGTCGACGTACGGGAACTGCGCGCACGCATCGGGCACGTCACCACCGCGCAGCGCGTTCCTGGTGAACTGGACGCCCACACCGTCGTGCTGACCGGTCACTCGGGCACGGTGCAGCCACTGTGGCGGATGTACGACGAGGAGCTCCGGCAGCGGGCCCACGAACTGCTCGCCGAGCTGGACATCAAGGACCTGGCCGACCGGCCGTACGGAGTCTGCTCGGGCGGGCAGCGGGCGCGCGTCCTGATCGCCCGGGCCCTCATGGCCGAGCCCGCGCTGCTGCTTCTCGACGAGCCCTTCAACGCCCTGGACCTGCCGTCCCGCGAGGATCTGGTCGAGGCCATGCACCGGCTCGCGGAGGGACGGCCACGGCTCGCCACGGTGACGGTCACCCACCACCTCGAGGAACTCTCCCCCGCCGTCAGTCACGCCCTGCTGCTGCGCGAAGGCCGGATCCTGGCCCAGGGACCCGTCGAGGACGTACTGACCGGGCCGTGGCTGACCACGTGCTTCGGCCGCCCCATCGCGGTCAGCCGGCACGAGGGCCGCTGGTGGGCCCATTCCGGGCGGCAGAGCCCCAGGAGCGCGTAAGGCGCCTCGCCGATCCTTCGCACACAGCGGTCCGACGCCGCTTCCCTCTACCCGAAGTAACATGATCCACTTTGGCTCCGGGCTTTGTCCCCAGTCACCTCGGGCGCACCCGTGCCGTCCGACCCCCCGTGCGAAGGATCCTCATGCCGTCTCCGGACGCTGCTCTGCAGCAAGCGCATTCCGACTACGAGCAGCACAGGCAGACCTGCCGTCAATGTCAGGCGCATGCCATTCCGTGCGCCGTGGCCAAGCACCTGATGCGCATCTACAACAACGCCCGAAGAGGTCTCGCCCGCGCCGAGTGAAACCGAGGCCGGGCGAAACCGAAGGGGGCGGCGGTGGGACCGGTCATCCGGTCCCACCGCCGCCCCCTTCGCGGCCCGTGGCGTCGTCAGGCGGCGCTGCGCCTGATCCGGCGCAGCAGCACGAAGCCCGCGGTCACGAGCACCGCACCGGCGGCCGCGGGCCACAGCTTGGCTCCGGTCTCGGCCAGGCTGCCCCTGACTGCCTGCGGTTCGGTCTGCGGTCCGGTCTGTGCGCCGGCCGCCGCCTGGCCGTCTCCGCCGGGAGCCGGGGTGTAGGCGGGCGAGCCCACCTCACCACCGGTCGCGGCACCGGTCTCGGCACCCGTGGCGCTCGTCCCCGCCTGACGGGAGGTGTCGGCCTTGGGTTCCACCGCGCCGCCCGTGGGCTCCGCGGACTTCTCCGCCCCTGCGCCGCCCTTGCCGGCCCCGGCCGCGCCGCCGTTGCCGCCGGTACCGGCCGCGCCGGCGCCGTCTCCGGGCCGCGCGCCCGAGGTCTCCGTCGGCTTCTCCTCAGGCTCCTGAGGGTCCTGCGGCTTCTCCGGCTCCTGCGGCTTCTCCGGCTGCGCGCCGGACTCCGCGCCCTGGTCGGCCCCGGCGCCGCACGTGCGGCCGCTGTTGATGCAGTCGACCATCCGGCCCATCAGGTCCTCGTCGAAGACGTTGATGAAGTCGCCGTGGTCCGTGCCCGGCTTGTGCAGCTGCTCGGGGAAGGAGTCCACGGCGAACAGCGGGGTGGTCGCACCGCCGTCGTTCAGGCTCGGGGCGTCGACGCCGTAGACGATGCGCTGCACCAGTTGCGGGATCGCCCGGAATCCCTCCGGGCAGTTGCCCTCGCCGTCGGCGAACGCCACGTGCGTGCGGTGGTTGGCGCTGTCGGCGTTCCGGCCGTCCCAGCAGCTCTGGAACCTGAAGGTGCGCACCACGTCGCTGCCCTGGGGGCAGAGCGGGTACCTGTCCTTCAGCTGCCGGTCCTCGAACCCGGTGCAGGACCAGGAGGCGTTGGCGTTGGCGGGGCCGTTGACGAACGCCTTGGCGTCACCGGTGATGATGCGCAGGAAGCGCGGCATCGCCGTCACCTTGCCGCGCGGGCTGCCCTCGAAGGACAGCGTCACCTGCTTCGGCGTCACGATCTTGCCCGCGTTGCCCTCGGTCCCGCCGCCGGGGGCGTCGGCGTCCCGCTCACGGGTTCCGTCCTGAAGGCGCAGCACGGGCCAGTAGTAGGTCGACCTGTCGCCCTTGTCGGCGCAGCTCGTGTCGGCCTTCGCCAGGTCCTCGTCACTCGCGAAGGCGCTGTTGCCCTGGTTGCCGATGTAGTCGTGGAAGTGGTGGGCGCCGTTGGTGACGCCGGGGGCGACGATCACGTTGTCCGAGTTGAACAGGCCGCCCGCGTTCACTCCGCAGCTGGAGGCGAAGGTGCCGCGTGAGGCGTCCGCCTCCTCACGGGGCTTGCCGGCATTGGGCTGCACGGAGCTGATGTCCGCGTAGTCCGCGGCCACGGGCCCGTTGCCGGACCGCCCGTCGTCGGCGCCCTGCTCCGGCTCCTGCTGTCCGTCCTGCGGCAAGCTCTGGTCCTGACCGCTCTGGTCCTGGCCGGTCTGCCCGTCGCCGCCCTCGGTGTCGGAGGTGCGCAGGGTGCAGGCCGCGAGGTCGCTGAGCCCGTCGGGCCGCTCCCCGGCACGCTCGATCGCGTCGGCGATGCCGCCGATCGTCGTGGTCCGCTCCTGCGTGAGCGGGCCCACGATCCCCTTGTCCACGGCGTCGACGTCGATACGCCCGTCCTTCACCGCTTCCAGCATCCGCTGGTAGGCGCTCGCGATCTGCTGGTCCAGGGCCGCGAGTTGCTCGTCGACGGTCGTCTTCGCCTCCTCCGGCACCTCGGTCAGCCGGGCGCCGACGTCCGGGCAGTCGATCGTGGCGCCTCCCGCCGCCGGGCTCTGCTTACGGTCCCCTACGGACTGCACGGCCGACGTGTCTTCGGTGGCGGAGGCGTACACGTTGGCGACCATCAGCCCGCCTCCGCCCAGGATGAGCGCCATCGCACCGATGGTGGCGCGCCGTGGGCCCGTGGGTCGTCTGCGCGTGTTGCGTCTCACCGAACTTCTCCTACGCGTCGTGGCCGGCCGGGAATGCGATTCCCCCCGTCCCATACGGAGTTCGGCCCGGGAATGTTCAAGCGCCCCGCGGAATCCCCCGCGTCGCCGACCCCGGGCGGCGAGCGGTGGCGGCCCGCACAAGCGGCGGCGCGGCGCGCCGTGGATCGGCAGGTGGCGCGAACGCCCGTTCGGCGGACACGACGAAAGCCCCACTCCCATGTCGGGAGTGGGGCTCGTCCACGAGCGCCGGGCAGGCCTTGCACCTGCATCTCCCCGCAGGAAGCGGGGCGTCTTTCCTTGGACCACCAACGCACAGCCGGCCACCGGGAGTTCCGGTGACGCGCTCAAGATCGAGCATAGCGCAGATGCCCGGCCGCGGCACGTCGCCGCGCGGGCCGTACCCCGTATCACCCCGCCACCAGGGCAATGGTTGCCGAGATCGTCAGACGCGCCGTGTCAGTTCTCCCACATATCGCCGCAAAACGTGTGTTATTCGACTCATGGACACATACTCGCGGCGCACCTTGCTCAGTGCCTCGGTCACGGCTGCCGCTTCGGGACTCCTGACCGCCTGCTCAGGGGCCGGCTCCCGCGCGGAGCCCGGCCCGCACTCGGGATCCGCGCCGGGCTCGGGGCAGAGCTCGGGGTCCGCGCGGGGCCCCGGGGCCGTCGACGGCTTCCGCCCGTTCGTTCCCAAGGGACCCAAGGGGTACGTGAACCCGTCCGACCGGGAGGTCCTGGCCGCCGAACACCGGCGCGGGCGCGGGCCGGTGCGCAAGTACAGGTTCACCGCCCGCCCAACGTCGTTCGACCTGTCCGGCAAGACCGTGAAGACCTGGGCGTACGGCGACGGGATCCCCGGCGAGCTGGTCCGGGCCACCGCGGGTGACATCCTCGACATCACGCTTCGCAACCGCCTGCCGGTGGGGACGACACTGCACTCGCACGGTGTGCGGCTGCGCTGCGACATGGACGGCGTGCCGGACCTGACCCAGAGGTCCATCAGGCCCGGCTCGGAGTTCAACTACCGCTTCGTCGTGTCCCACCCCGGCACCTACCTGCTGCACTCGCACGAGGGCATGCAACTGGACCGCGGTCTGTACGCACCACTGATCATCGACGACCCCAGGGAGCCCCTGTCGTACGACAGGGAGTGGGTGGTCGTCCTGGACGACTGGGTGGACGGCCTGGGCGGCTCCACTCCGGAGAAGGTGCTCGCGCAGCTGCAGAAGGTCAAGGGTCCCGTTCCCCGCGGCATGCACATGGGCGGCATGGACATGGGCCACGGGGGCCACGGCGGGCATTCGGCCCCGCAGGGCTCGTCCCACGGCCCCGACCGCATGCTGCGGGCCGGACTCAGCCGCATCCTGCAGGGCATGGGCGGCAACGTCGACTACCCGTACTACCTGATCAACGGCTGCGTCCCGCACGATCCCTCGGTCTTCCGGGCCCGTCCCGGCGACCGTATCCGGGTGCGGTTCATCAACGCGAGCGCCGACACCGCCTACCGGGTCGCGCTGGGCGACCACGAGATGACGGTGACGCACACGGACGGCTACCCGGTCGATCACATCACGACGGACTCGCTGCTCATCGGCATGGCGGAGCGGTACGACGTCGTCATCACCGCCGAGGACGGAGTGTTCCCGCTGGTCGCGCTCGCCGAGGGCAAGGACGCGCGCGCCCTCGCCGTGCTGAACACCGGAAGGTCGAGGGACCTGCCCCCGCCCTCCGTCCACATCGACGAGCTGGACGGGCGCCTCCTGATGGCCCACCAGCTGACCGCCGACGACTCGGTGACGTTCCCCGACGAGGAGCCGGACCGCGAGATCGATATCAAGCTGACCGGCAACATGAAGTGGTACGACTGGAGCTTCGACCGCCGGCCGTACTCGGTCGAGCAGCGCCATCCGGTCCGCCAGGGCGAGCGGGTCCGGATCACGTTCCACAACCGCACCGGCATGTGGCACCCGCTGCACCTGCACGGCCACACCTTCGCCCTCGTCGGCCCGGACGGCCTCGGCCCCCGCAAGGACACCGCGATCGTGCTGCCGCAGAACAAGCTGGTGGTGGACTTCTACGCCGACAACCCGGGGCTGTGGATGCTCCACTGCCACAACCAGTACCACTCCGAGTCGGGAATGATGACCATCCTCGGCTACCTCAAGTGACAGACGGGCCCGAGCGGCCGCCGCGGACGCCGCGCGCGGCCGGACGGGCCCGCCGCCCGGGACTTCGGCCGCCATCCGCGTCGCGTACCCGCTGATGACCGGGTACGCGACGCGGATGGCGGCCGTCTTCGCGTGCTCGCCGTCGGCGCCTGGGTGACCGGCGGTCGCCGAGCACGACCCGGCACCGGGGCGGCCCGGTGAGGCGGCTCCCGGCGGGGCCGCGGAGGCCGGGTGAGCTCGGGACGGGCCGCGGCCCGTCGTGGCCTCTTCGCCCCGCGACCGGCGTCACCCCATCGGCGGGTCCCGGCGCGCGGGCAGGGCACCGGGGCTTCGATCCTGGCGTGGGATGACCGCCGTCCGAGGGTGACCGCCGAGCGGGTGGCTCCGGAGGACCTGGCCGCCGGAAGGGCGGGTCGCCAATGAGGCTTGTCGTCGATCTCAACAAGTGCCAGGGATACGCGCAGTGCGCGTTCCTCGCGCCGGGCGTGTTCACCATGCACGGCGAGGAGTCGCTGGTCTACAACCCGCGGCCCGGCGCGGAGCAGCGGGAGAAGGTCGCGCGCGCCGTCGCGGCGTGCCCGGTGCAGGCGATCACCGCCGAGGGACTGCCCGGGACGGGCGAGGAGCCCGTCGGCGCCGGGCGGGGGGCCTCCGATGCCCGCTGAGGCGTTCCACGAGTGGCTCAGACTCGAGGGCCGGATCGTGATCGTGGGTGCCTCGCTGGCGGGCCTGCGGGCTGCCGAGACGCTGCGCGCCGAGGGGTTCGCCGGATCGCTCACCATGATCGGTGACGAGCCCTACGAGCCGTACGACCGTCCCCCGCTGTCCAAGGCGGTGCTGCTCGGCAAGGCGTCCCCGGACCACACCGAGCTGCCCCGGCGCCGGGACATCGACGCGACCTGGCGGCTCGGGGTCGCGGCGGCCGGTCTCGACATGGCGGCCAGGCGGGTGCGGCTGACCGACGGCGAGGAGGTGCCCTACGACCGGCTGCTGATCGCGACCGGTGTGCACGCCCGGCCCTGGCCGAAGGAGGAAGAGGCCCAGCTGGACGGGGTGTTCGTGCTGCGCACCCGGGACGACGCGGTCCGTCTGCACCGGCGGATGAAGGGCCCGCCTCGGCGGGTGCTGGTCATCGGGGCCGGCTTCACCGGATCGGAGATCGCCTCGGCCTGCCGCGACCAGGGCATCGCGGTCACGGTCGCGGAGCGGGCCGACGCTCCGCTGGTGGGAGCGCTCGGCGGGGTGATCGGCGCGGTGGCGGCGGAGCTGCACCGGGAGAACGGGGTGGACCTGCGCACCGGGATCATGGTGACCGGTCTGGAGGGGGACGCCACGGGCCGGGTGCGGGTCGCGCACCTGTCCGACGGCAGTTCAGTCGAGACGGACGTGGTGGTGGTATCGCTGGGCGCGAGCCGCAACACCGGCTGGCTGGCGGGCTCGGGGCTGGGTGCGGGACCCCGCGGCATCGCCTGCGACGCGGGCTGCCGGGCCTTCGACTTCCGCGGCATCGTCACCGACGACATCTACGTCGCGGGCGACGTCGCCCGCTCCCCGCATCCGCTGTTCGGCTACCAGTTCCTGTCCCTTGAGCACTGGGGCAACGCCGTCGCCCAGGCCGAGGTGGCCGCGCACAACATGATCAGCGCCGGCGCCGACCGGCGTCCGCACATGTGGGTGCCCGCCTTCTGGTCCTCGCAGTTCGGCGTGAACATCAAGTCGGTCGGCGTACCGTCCATGGGCGAGGAGGTCATGATCACCCAGGGGTCGCTGACCGAGCGGCGGTTCGTCGGGGTGTACGGCTACCAGGGCCGCGTGATCGCCGCCGTGAGCTTCGACAACACGCGGTGGCTGGAGTTCTACCAGCGACTGATCGAGACGGGCGCGCCGTTCCCGGTGGAGTTCCCGACGGTGGACCGCAGGCCCGAGGGCCGCAAGCCGGTGCCGGCCGACTTTCCCGACCCGTCGCTGCCGACGCACGGCCCGACCGTGACCCTCAGCGGTTACTCCCCGACCGACCGGCAACTGGTCTTCACACCGGCCCGCCACTGAGCCGGCGCCCCGCTTCCCCTCCCGGATCCCGGATCCCGGATCTCCGGACCTCCACGCGCCAAGGACCCGACATGACGAACGGCCCGCTCCTGCAACGGATCACCGACTACGCCAACCGCGCCGACCCGTATCCGCTCTACGAGGAGCTGCGCAGGACGCCGGTGCTGCACGAGGAGGAGGACGGCCCCTACGCCGTCAGCTCGTACTACGACATCCTCGGGCTGCTCCACGACCCGCGGGTCAGCTCGGACGCCACCAACCTCATCGCCGCCGGCGCGGACGAGCTGTCGGGACCGGAGGCCACGGGGCTGCCGCCGAGCTTCATCAGGCTCGATCCGCCCGAGCACGACCGGCTGCGGCGGATCGCCAACAGCTCCTTCGGCCCGCCGCACCGGCCCGACCGTATCGACTCCATGAGCGGGGAACTCGGCGGGATCGTCACCGAGCTCATCGACGGCTTCGGCGACGCGCGGCAGATCGACCTCGTCGACCAGTTCGCCTATCCCTTCCCGGTGACGGTGATCTGCCGGCTGCTCGGGGTGCCGCGCGAGGACGAGCCGCGCTTTCGCACCTGGGTGGACCCGATCGTCGCCGCCCTTGACCCGGAGACCCGGCAGCGCACCGACGACGACTTCCAGCGCGCCTCGCAGGAGGCCCGGATGCAGCTCGGCATGTACCTGGCCGGTCTGGTCGAGCAGCGCACCAAGGAGCCGCGCGACGACCTGCTGTCCGACCTCGCGGCCAGTCACGGCACGGACGGGACCATGTCGATGATGGAGGTGCTCAGCACGGCGGTGCTGCTGCTGATCGCGGGCCACGAGACGACGGTCAACCTCATCACCAACGGGATGCTCACCCTGCTGCGCCACCCGGAGTTTCTGCACCGGCTGCGCGAGGATCCGGGACTGTCCGTCAGGATCGTGGAGGAACTGCTGCGTTACGAGCCTCCGGTGCAGCTGGTGCCGCAGCGCACCTGTGTCGCCGACATCGACCTGCGCGGGGTCACGATTCCCAAGGGCGCGCGGATCTGGCTGATGCTCGCCGCGGGCAACCGGGACCCGGAGCGGTTCGCGGATCCCGACCGGTTCGATCCCGACCGCGAGGACATCGAGCACCTCGGCTTCGGCAGCGGCATCCACATCTGCTTCGGCGCGCCGCTGGCCCGGCGGGAGGCGCAGCTCGCGCTGGCCGAGCTGGCCCGCCGCCTGGACAACCCCCGCCTGGTGGAGGACCCGCCGCCCTACCGGCGGAACGCGGTGCTGCGCGGCCCGCGCCATCTGAACATCGCCGTCGACTCGGTGCGTTCGTGATTTCCAAGAACCAGGAAAGAGTCTGGACAGATTTAGGAAATAGGACAAAATGGTCTACATCCCCCCACCACCGCTTCCAAGGAGCCGCCTCGGTATGGCGTACGGAGCCGACCACAACGCGACCCCGCCTCCCCACCCCGATCTGGGCCCGGCCCGTGACTGCGAGGCCTGCCTGGGCTGGGGAACCGTGGTCACCGATGACGGTCACCACGAACTGTGCGCGGCCTGCCAGCAGGGCGCGGACGAGGACCCCCCGCTCGACACGCGCACGCCCTCGCCCCGCACGAGTGGTACGTCGTCCGACTCGGCCGTAGCGTCTTTAAGGACCCAGGACGTCGTCGGCCAGGAGCGGACATGGGCAGACACACAATGAGGACAGCGGTCGCGTTCTGCGCCGCGGGGCTGCTCGCGGCGAGCGCGGGTACGGCCTCCGCCGCACCGGCGGCCCCGCACGGGAACACGGACTCGCCGCACGCCGAGAAACGGACGAACGGGCAGCCGGTGCTGGTCGACTGTCTGTCGAAGCCGCGGCAGCGGCCCGGCGCGTTCATCCTCGCCTGCGGTGACGGCAACAGCGTCCTGTCCGCCTTGCGGTGGTCGCAGTGGAACGACCAGTCCGCGACGGCCAGGGGCTTCAACCTCGTCAACGACTGCAAGCCCTACTGCGCGGCCGGACGGTTCCACGACTACCCGGTGATCGTGCGGCTGGACGGTCCGGCTTCCTGGAAGAAGCGCCCGGAACTGCGGCACTTCACCCGGCTGAGCCTGGAGTTCCCGGCGGCCCGCCCGGAAGGCGCCGCACGAGTGGAGACGTATCCCCTCTGGGACTGATCCCCCCGGCCACGGATTTTTCGTCCGTGGCCGGGACGCTTGCGAAGGTGCCGGTCTGGGCACTCGGGGGTCCCGGGGCGCGGGGTCCCCAGAGGGACCGGGCTCGAGCGCCGGGTGATCGCCCAGGCAAGGGGAGAACGTGACGTGACGCTGCGCATCGGGGCAGAGGAAGAGTTCCACGTGCTGGACGTGGAGAGCGGCCGGCTGGTGCCGCGGGCCGGCGCCGTACTGGACCGGCTGCGCAGGCCCGGTTTCACCGCCGAGCTCCAGCAGTCCGTCGTGGAGGCCAACAGCTCGGTCCACGACACCCTCGACGCCCTCCTCGCGGACCTGGCCCGGTCGCGGCGGCTGCTGGACACGGCGGCCTCCTCGCTGGGCCTCGCCACCGTGGCCGCCGGCACCGTGCCACTGGCACGGGTCGGTTCCGGCAACATCACCGCCGGGCGCCGCTACCGGCACATGGCCGACGACTACCGCAGGGTCGCCGACGAACAGCTCATCTGCAGCGCGCAGGTGCACGTCGACATACCGGACCGGGACACCGCCGTACGCGCCATGTGCCTGGTCGCGCCGTCGCTGCCGCCGCTGCTCGCGCTGTCGGCCAGTTCGCCGTTCTGGCTCGGCGCGGACACCGGCTACGCGAGCTGGCGGACGATGCTCTGGCAGCGCTGGCCGACCGCCGGACCACCCGGCTGCTACGCCGACGCCGCCGCCTACGACGCCGCCCTGGAGGAGCTGATCCGCTCGGGCGTCATCGCCGACGCCGGCATGATCTACCACGACGTACGGCCCTCCGCGCACCAGCCCACGCTGGAACTGCGGATCTGCGACGCCTGCCCGCGTGTGGAGACGGTCGTGCTGGTCGCGGGTCTCTTCCGGGCACTGGTCCAGGACGCCTGCGACCGGCTGGCCCGCGGGGACACCGGCCGGTGCGACGGCCACCACGAGTGGCTGCGGGCCGCCGGCTGGCGAGCCGCCCGCTCGGGCCTGGAGGGCCCGCTGGTCGACCCGGTCACCCGGCGCCCGGCCCCCGCCCCCGAAGTGCTGCGCGCCATGGCGACACGACTCCGTCCCGCGTTGGAGGCGTCCGGCGACCGGGAGGCCGTGCACGAACTTCTCACCCGGGCTCTGGCCTTCGGCAGTGCCGCGCACCGGCTGCGGCGGGCGGCCGAGGAGGAGGACCTCCTCGCCAGCATCGACCTCATGGTCGCCGAGACCCGCGGCGCCACCGGGCCGCGCCCGGTCCCACCGGCCCGCCCCGCCCGCGCCCCCCGTCCCAGCCCGACCGCCGGCGCCGGAACCTGACGGGCCCTTCTCGTCCCGGCCCGACCCGCGTGCCGCCCTCACCGGCGGCGCCCGAGACCGTCCCAGGAGAGTGGTCAGCGCCATGTCACCCGCACCCGCCATCGCAGCCACCGCCGACTGCCCGGCCGTGCCCGCCTCCCTCGGAGTGCCCCGCGCCTCCGGCACTGACGGCAGACCCCCCGCGGCGGCCGATGAGGCCGCCGCGGCAGGGAGGTCCGGCTGATGTGCGGGCTCAGCGGCGAGGTCCGGTTCGACGGCCGGCAGCCGGGCCTGGCCGCGGTCGAGCGGATGACCGACCGGCTCGCGCCCCGCGGGCCGGACGGCCGCGGGGTGTGGTCGCAGGGGCCCGTCGCCCTCGGCCACCGGCGGCTGAAGATCATCGATCTGACGGACAGCGGCGCGCAGCCGATGGCCGACCCCCGGGCGCGCGTCGTCGGCGTGTTCAACGGATGCGTCTACAACTACCGCGAGCTGCGCCGCGATCTGGCCTCGCGGGGCCATCAGTTCTTCTCGGAGTCCGACACCGAGGTGATCCTGAAGGCGTACGTCGAGTGGGGCACCTCCTGCGTCGAGCACTTCACCGGCATGTTCGCCTTCGTGATCGTCGAGCAGGACAGCGGACGGGTGGTCCTGGCCCGCGACCGGCTGGGCATCAAGCCGCTGTACCTCGCGGAGTCTCCCGGACGGCTCCGGTTCGCCTCCTCGCTGCCCGCGCTGCTGGCGGCCGGCGGCGTGGACACGTCCATCGACCCCTCCGCACTGCACCAGTACCTGAGCTGGCACGCGACCGTGCCCGCGCCCCGCACCGTCCTCAACGGCGTGCGCAAGCTGCCGCCTGCCACCGTCCGGGTGGTCGAGCCGGACGGCACGTACCGCGACCACCGCTACTGGCAGCCGGACTACACGCGCCGCCCCGAGTACGCCGGTCTGAGCGACGAGGACTGGACGGAAGCGGTCCTTCAGGCGCTGCGCACGGCCGTACGGCGCCGGATGGTCGCCGACGTTCCGGTGGGCGTGCTCCTGTCGGGCGGTCTGGACTCCAGCCTCATCGTGGCGCTGCTGGCCGACGAGGGGCAGTGCGACCTGGCCACGTTCAGCGTCGGCTTCGAGTCCGAGGCAGGCGAGGAGGGCGACGAGTTCCACTACTCCGACCTGGTGGCACGGCACTTCGGCACCGACCACCACCAGCTGATGGTCCCCTCCGACCGGGTCTCGCAGGCCCTCGAAGGTGCGGTCCTGGCCATGAGCGAGCCCATGACCAGCCACGACGTGGTCGCCTACCACCTGCTGTCCGAGCAGGTGGCCAAGGAGGTCAAGGTCGTGCAGAGCGGCCAGGGAGCCGACGAGGTCTTCGCCGGCTACCACTGGTACCCGGCGATGGCGGACGTGCCCCGGCACCGCGCGGCCGACGCGTACGCCGAGACGTACTTCGACCGGCCGCACGCAGGCCTCGCGCGCATGCTGGACCCCTCGGTGCTGCCCGGCCACGACGTCTGCGGCGACTTCGTGCGCGCGCACATGGCCGTGCCGGGCGCCGAGACCGCGCTGGACGCAGATCTGCGGCTGGACACCCACGTGATGATGGTCGACGACCCGGTCAAGCGGGTCGACAACATGACCATGGACTGGGGTCTGGAGGCCCGCGTGCCGTTCCTCGACCACGAACTGGTCGAACTGGCCGCCGCCTGCCCGCCCGGACTCAAGCTCGCGGACGGCGGCAAGGGCGTCCTGAAGGCGGCGGGCCGCAGGGTCCTGCCGCGGGAGGTCGTCGACCGGCCCAAGGGCTACTTCCCCGTCCCGGCGATCAAGCACATGGCCGCACCGGTGCTGCTCCGCGTCCGCGAGGCCCTCTCCGCCCCCGAGGCGCGGGCCCGCGGCCTGTTCCGCCAGAGTTACGTCGACGAGTTGCTCGCCGCGCCCGACGCCCACCGCACCAAGCGCGGGGCGAACGCGCTGTGGCAGGTTGCTTTGCTGGAGATATGGCTGCAGACCCACGGAATCCACTGACCGGCGAGCCCCCCGGGGCGATCCCGCCCGGGGACGCGGACCGCACGCGGACCGGGCCGGACCTCCCCGGGTCCGGCCCGGCCGGGAGCTCGGCGGGCCAGGAGCGGGGTGACCGGGCCGGCGAGCCGGCCCCGTGGAGCAGCCGGGCCGTGGCGGCGGAGAACGCGGCGCAGCGGTCACGTACGAAACCGGTGGAACACGGAGTGGACCCACCCCGCACCGCCGGGGAGGGAAGCACCGCGGGCGCGGAGTACGGGGCGGGTCACGTGGGCACGCCGTCGCCGGGGTGGGCGCCACACGCGCGCGAAGGCCTCGCCGGGCCGTCGTCGACGGCGCCGGCCGTTCCCGGACAGGTGGCGCGCGGCGGGGCGCAGGCCGCGCCCGAGGTCGTGCTGGTGCCGGACGCGGCGGTGCCGCTCGACGCGGTGCCGCGGGTGCTCGTCTCGCACGGATGCTGGTACCCCTCCGTCGACCCCGGCGGGCGGAACGTCGCGTTCATCTGCGACCGGGGCGGGGTGCCCCAGTTGTGGGCGGGCCCGGTCGACAGCGATGACGTGCACCTGCTGGACACCGAGCCGGATCCGGTGACCGAGGTCGCCTGGTCGCCCGACGGCCGGTGGATCGCGTACACCACCGCTCCGGGCGGCAGCGAGCACACGCGCGTGTTGTGCGTACGCCCCGACGGCACCGGGCGGCGGGTCCTGGCGGGCGGCGAGCCGGGGAGTTCGGCGTACCTCGGCTGCTGGACGCGCGACGGTTCGGCGCTCGCCGTGACGGTCGCCGAGGCCCCCACGTACTTTCCGGCCCCGGCCGGGGCGGAGGCCGGCGCGGGCGCCGTCTCCTCCGGCGCACTCGTCTCGGGCGCCGCCACGACGGTCCACCCGGAAGGCTGGACCGCGCGCGACGGCCGCGCCACCCTCCTGGGCGCCCCGGCCCGGCCGGGGCCGCCGACGACTCGCGTCACCGGAGTCGACTCGGTCTCCGCCGCCGACGGCAGCACGGCCCCGGCCGAACCCACGCCCCGGACCCTGTCGGCGTACCTGGTCGACCCGGACGGCACGGCCGCCCCCGCACTGGTCGCGAGCGAGCCGGACGCCGCCACCCTGCGCGTGTGCGACATCAGCAGGGACGGGCGGCTGGCGCTGGTGCGCCGGGGACCGCGGGCCCGGCGGGAGGCCCTGGTGGTGCGCACCCGGGATCTGCGGGTGACCTGCGCGCTGCCCGTGGCCGACGGTGACCCGTGGATCGGCGCGTTCGCGCCGGACGCCCGTACGGTGTGGCTGCGCAGCGACCACGACCGTGAGCACGCCGCCCTGTACGCGGTCGCCCTCGACCGGCGGGGACGGCGCCTCGGCCTGACGGTGGCCGCCCAACGCGACGGGAGCGGCCTCGAGTTGCTGGCCGTGGACCGCGACGGCCGCGGCGCCGTGCTGGCCTGGAACGTGCGCGGGGTCAGCGAGCTGGAGGTGGTCCCACTGATCTCGGTGCCCGGGACGGCCCTCGGACCGTCCCGCGCCGTACCGCTCCCGCACGAGGTCGTCACCCGTGTGGCCGTCACCGCGGACCCGGACGCGCCCGTCGTGGCGCTGTCGGGATCACTGCGCCGGCCGGGGGTCTGGTGGCTCCCGCAGGGCGCCGCGCTGCGCACCCCGTGGTCCTCGCGCGACGAGGACGTCGTCGCCCCCGGCGTCCACCGTCCCGTACGGCCGGTGCCGGTGCGTCCCGTCGCCCGGGACGGACTGGGCCTCGGCGGCTGGTACTACCGCGCGCCGGGCCGCGCGCCGCAGGAGCCCGCGCCCTGCGTCCTGCATCTGCACGGCGGCCCGGAGGAGCAGGAGCGCCCGGTGTTCGACCCGCTCTACCACGAGCTGCTGGGCCGGGGACTGGACGTGTTCGCCCCCGATGTGCGCGGCTCGTCCGGTTACGGCCGTTCCTTCGTCGACGCGGATCTGGGCAGAGGCAGGTTCGCCGCGATCGAGGACGTCGCCGACTGCGCGGCGCACATCCTCCTGGAGGGATTGGCCGACCCGCTCCGGCTGGCCGTGATGGGCCACTCCTACGGCGGCTATCTGACGATGGCGTCCCTCGTGTGGCATCCGGAGCTGTTCCGCACCGGCGTCCCGGTCTGCGGGATGTCGGACCTCACGACGTTCTTCGCGGGCACCGAGCCGTGGCTGGCCCAGTCGGCCGCGCACAAGTACGGGCATCCGGAACGCGACCGTGAGCTGCTGCGCGCGCTGTCCCCGATGAGCCGCGTCGACGCGCTGCGCGTGCCGGTCCTGGCGGTGCACGGCGAACACGACACCAACGTGCCGCCGGGCGAGTCCGAGCAGTTCGTACGAGCGGCCCGGGAACGCGGGGTGGAGGCGGAACTGCTCGTCCTGCGCGACGACGGCCACGACTTCCGGCGTGCGGACAACCGCCGCGCCTTCCGCAGGACCGCCGCCGACTGGATCCAGCGTCACCTGTCCGGTTGAACCGGGACGTTTCGGCGTACGGTGACCGCGGCAACCCCTCTTCCCCGGGGCCTTGAGTCACGGTAGCGGGGAGTGAGATGCGATGTGGAAGCGCGGTAGGCGCGTACGGCGGCCCGGCGAACCCCTGCCGCTGGAGCTGTGCGACCTGTGCGGCGCGACCTTCCCTCAGGACGATGCCGTACGCGGTTGGGTTCCCGACTCCTCCTGCGTCCATCCCACCAACGACTGGTTCGACGGCCTGCGCCGCGTCACCGCGTGCGGTGCCGCGCACTTCGCGGCAGTCCAGGACGAGTACCGGCGCCGTGACTTCGTGCCGGAGGAACTGTGGGCCGCCAAGATCGTCCGTGCTTTCGGCGCCGGCACCCAGGTCACCACGCTGGAGGAGCTCGGCCGCCGTACGGGCTGCACGAGCCGGAGATCCGCAGTGCAGTCGCGTGGCACAACGCACACCGGCGCCGGCGGACGCCGCCCTGAGCGCGTGACGGCAGGGACTTCAGGTACGGCCACCGTGGTCACGTCGAATCGAACGTCGTACGTCGCGCTGCGGGCCGGTGCTCCGGTCGGCGGTGTCCTGAGGGCACGGTTTTGGGCGCGCGCGGTCCGGGCACCCGTGCCAGGCTCGAAATGAGCACTGTAGTGCGGGCTTCACGCGGCAGAAAGGCGGGCACGGCGTGGCGGTGGCTGACGGGCACGCATCGACCCGGCCGCCCGCGCGCGCCGGGCGGATGGTCCGCGCGGTCGACGAGCGATCGCCCTGCCCGCTGAGCTGAGCGAGGAGGTCCGGACATGACCGACGGCAACACGACGGCGCTGAACGCGGCGGGCGGCGACCCGTCGGAAGCACGAAACCTGTTGTTCGGGCCGCTGCCGAACGTGGCGCAGGCGTCCGGATACGCCGACGCCCCGCCCCGGATGGGCTTCTTCACCGACACCTCCGTGTGCATCGGCTGCAAGGCCTGCGAGGTGGCGTGCAAGGAGTGGAACGCCGTGCCGGAGGACGGCCTCGAACTGACCGGCATGTCCTACGACAACACCCAGGGGCTCGGAGCCAGCACCTGGCGGCACGTTGCCTTCATCGAGCAGCGCAGGCCGCTGGGCGGCGGTCGGGAACCGGAGGCGGGCGGCGGCGGTTTCGACGCGTTCGAGGCGGCCCGGCAGCTCGGTTCCACGCCCTCCACCGCGCCGGACCCGGCCCCGGCGGGCGCGCCGGCCGACGCGATCTCCCCGGTGTCGCCCGACGGGCGACACGAGCTGCGCTGGCTGATGTCGTCCGACGTGTGCAAGCACTGCACCCACGCGGCCTGCCTCGACGTGTGTCCCACCGGTGCGCTGTTCCGCACCGAGTTCGGGACCGTCGTGGTCCAGGAGGACGTGTGCAACGGCTGCGGCTACTGCGTGCCCGCATGCCCGTACGGGGTCATCGACCAGCGCAAGGAGGACGGCCGGGTCTGGAAGTGCACCCTGTGCTACGACCGGCTCGGCGTCGGCATGGAACCGGCCTGCGCCAAGTCGTGCCCCACCGACTCCATCCAGTTCGGCCCGCTGGACGAGCTGCGTGAACGGGCGGCCACGCGGGTGGTGCAGCTCCACTCGGCCGGTGTCACCGACGCCCGGCTGTACGGGGAGAGCCCGGACGACGGGGTGGGCGGCGACGGCGCGTTCTTCCTGCTGCTCGACGAGCCCGAGGTGTACGGCCTGCCGCCCGACCCGGTGGTCACCACCCGGGATCTGCCCTCGATGTGGAAGCACGCGGCGACGGCGGCCGTGTCGCTCGCGGCTCTGGGCGTCGCCGCTTTCGTCAGGAGGCCGCGATGAGCGAGTCCGACGTCACCCGTGAGGGTGTGAAGGGGGCGCGGCCCGGCCGGGACGCCCCGGCCGACGACGCGGCCGGGCACGGACGGCACCGGCGTCGCCGCGGACGCGGCGAGCAGTCGATGGTCCCGGAGGCCCGGTTCTCCTCCTACTACGGCAAACCGGTCCTGAAGAGGCCGACCTGGAAGTCCGTCGACATCGCCGGCTACCTCTACCTCGGCGGCCTCGCCGGGGGATCGTCGCTGCTGGCGGCGGGGGCACAGGCCACGGGGCGGCCGGCGCTGGCCCGGACGGCGAAGCTGGGCGCGGCGGGCGCGATCTCCGCCTCGCTGGTCGCGCTCGTGCACGACCTCGGGCGGCCCGCCCGTTTCGTCAACATGCTGCGCGTCTTCAAGCCCACCTCGCCGATGAGCGTGGGCTCCTGGCTGCTGGCCGGGTACGCGCCGCTGACGGTGGTCGCCGCGGCCACCGATGTCGCCCGCCGCTACCGCCTGCTGGGCGCCGGTGCGACGGCGGGTGCCGCCGTGCTGGGTCCGGCGGTCGCCACCTACACCGCCGTACTGATCTCCGACACGGCGGTGCCCTCGTGGCACGAGGGCTACCGGGAGATGCCCTTCGTGTTCGCCGGTTCCGGCGCCAGTGCGGCCGCCGGGCTGGCGCTGGCCTTCGTGCCGGCGGAGCAGGCGGGGCCCGCGCATCGCATGGCGGTGCTGGCGGCCGGGCTGGAGATGGGCGCCTTCCAGCTGATGAAGCGCCGGATGGGCCTGGCGGCCGAGCCGTTCGAGCAGGGCGATGCCGGGCGTCTGCTGCGGGCGGCGGAGCTGCTCACGGCGGGCGGCACCGCGCTGGCGGCGGTCGCGGGGCGGCGCCGGGGTGGCCGCGCTCTGGCCGTGGCGGCCGGGCTGGCCCTGCTGTCCGGCTCCGCCGCGCTCAGGTTCGGCGTCTTCCACGCGGGCGTGGCCTCGGCGGAGGACCCCAAGTACACGGTCGTACCGCAACGGGAGCGCCTCCGGACCGCCGGCACGGACTGACGGCACGGACTGACGGCAAGGACGGACGGCACGGCACGCGGCGGGCTGTTTCACGCCGTACGGACCGGGTACTTCGGTGCGGCGACCGGACCGGAAGGAGACCAGGCCCATGCCCAGCCGCAGTCAGGTGCAGCGCCTGCTGGCGGACGGTCTCGACTACGAGGAGGCCGGACACCGGCTGGGGGTGCCCGCCGGTCAGGCCTTCCTGATCGCCACGGGGTTGCCCGCCGACGGCGGCGACACCCTCACCGCCGCCGAGCAGCACCGGGCCGGTATGCCCCAGGAGTCCACCCAGCACCTCGCCGACCCGCCCGCCGAGAACCCCACCGGCAAGGACGGGACGCGACGGTGGCTGCGGCGCAGGGCCGTCACCGACCGCTGGATGCGACAGGCCGCCGAACAGTGGGACGCCCGTCCGAAGGGCGACCGCGCACCCGGTGACGTGCACGAGCTGACCTCCGTGCTGACCCGCGACCACGACCGTGTCACCGGCCTGCTGAAGCAGTTGAAGGCGCTTCCCGGGGTGACGAAGGGCGGCACCGGGCCCGACCTGGCACGCCGGGAGTCCCTGGTCGCCCTGATCGCACAGGCGCTGGAGAGCCACGAACCGGCCGAACAGCGCCATCTGTGGCCGGCCGTGCGCGACGCGCTCGACACCGGTGACCGGCTGGCCGACCAGGCGGTCGAGCAGGAAACCGAGGGCATGAGCACGCTGACGGCCCTCCGGGGCACCTCCCCGGACAGCGAGGAGTTCGACGAGCTGGCCGAACGGCTGGAGAGCCAGGTGCGCCGGCATGTGGCGTTCGAGGATGCCGTCTTCACCCGGCTGCGGGAGAATCTTCCGCAGCAGGACCGCGAGCGCCTGGGGGCCGAGGTCGTCGAGGCCTGGCAGAGCGCGCCGACCGTGCCGCACCCGCACGGTCGGCAGGACTGACGGCACCGAGCAGCAGTACCGAAAGGGATCCCTCTCATGGGTGTACGCACATGGATCGACTCCTGGCCGGTCTACCGCCAGCTCAAGGGCACGGACCCGCTGGGCCGCGGGGCGGCCGCCAAGAGCGGGCCCAGCGCACGGCTCACTCCGCGGGTCGCCTCCGCCGACCGGGTGGTGAAGTCGATCTGTCCGTACTGCGCCGTCGGCTGCGGCCAGAACGTCTACGTCGAGGACGAGCGGGTCACCCAGATCGAGGGCGACCCGGACTCCCCCATCTCCCGCGGCAGGCTGTGCCCCAAGGGCGCGGCCAGCCTTCAGCTCACCACGGGCGGTGCCCGTGAGCACTACGTCCTCTACCGGCGCCCGCACGGCACCCGGTGGGAGCGGCTCGACCTCGACACGGCGATGGACATGATCGCCGACCGGGTGATCGAGGCCCGTCGCGCCGGCTGGCAGTGGGAGGTCGACGACACCCGCACCCGGCGCACGATGGGCATCGCCGGCCTGGGCGGGGCGACGCTGGACAACGAGGAGAACTATCTGATCAAGAAGCTCTTCACGGCGCTGGGCGCGATCCAGATCGAGAACCAGGCCCGTGTTTGACACTCCTCCACCGTTCCCAGTCTGGGAACCTCGTTCGGCCGCGGCGGCGCGACCAACTTCCAGCAGGACCTGCAGAACTCGGACTGCATCGTCATCCAGGGCTCGAACATGGCCGAGTGCCATCCGGTCGGCTTCCAGTGGGTGATGGAGGCGAAGGCCCGAGGCGCGAAGCTGGTCCACGTCGACCCGCGGTTCACCCGCACCAGCGCGCTGGCCGACGTGCACGTGCCGCTGCGCGCCGGCTCGGACATCGCCTTCCTCGGCGCGATCATCAACTACGTCCTGAGCAACGACAAGTACTTCCGTGACTACGTCGTGGCCTACACCAACGGGCCCGTGCTGCTGAGCGAGGACTTCCAGGACACCGAGGACCTCGACGGCGTGTTCTCCGGCCTCGACCCCGACAGCGGCACGTACGACAGCACGAGCTGGCAGTACGAGGGCATGGAGATGCAGGCGGCCTCCGGCAAGCGCGACCTGGAGTACGAGAAGCGCACCGGCCGCCGCAGCCTGGTGAGCGAGTCGGCACGTGGCGAGGCCCACGGTTCGGGCGGCGCGGACATCGGCGCGGGCCACCCCGAACGCGACGAGACGATGACCCACCCGCGGTGCGTGTTCCAGGTGCTCAAGCGGCACTACGCCCGCTACACCCCGGAGATGGTCGAGCGGATCTGCGGCGTGCCGCAGGACCTGTTCCGCCAGGTGTGCGAGCTCGTGACCGAGAACTCCGGGCGCGAGCGGACCACCGCGTTCGCGTACGCGGTGGGCTGGACCCAGCACACCGTGGGGGTGCAGTACATCCGCGCCGCCGCCGTGCTGCAGACCCTGCTCGGCAACATCGGCCGGCCGGGCGGCGGCATCATGGCCCTGCGCGGGCACGCCTCCATCCAGGGGTCGACGGACATCCCCACCCTGTTCGACCTGCTGCCCGGCTACATCCCGATGCCGCACGCCCATCTGAACGACGACCTGGACTCCTTCGTCCAGGGCGAGGCGGCGCGCAACGGCTACTGGGGCAACATGCGTTCCTACCTGGTGAGCCTGCTCAAGGCGTACTGGGGTGAGGCGGCGACGCCCGACAACGAGTTCTGCTTCGACTACCTGCCGCGGCTCACGGGCTCCCATTCCACCTACGAGACGGTGATGGCCCAGATGGAAGGCGTCTGCAAGGGCTACTTCCTGCTGGGAGAGAACCCCGCGGTGGGCTCCGCCAACGCAAAGATGCAGCGGCTGGGCATGGCCAACCTGGACTGGCTGGTGGTTCGCGACTTCTCCCTCATCGAGTCGGCCACCTGGTGGAAGGACGGCCCGGAGATCGAGAGCGGGGAGATGCGCACGGAGGACATCCGCACCGAGGTGTTCTTCCTGCCGGCCGCCGCGCACACGGAGAAGGACGGCAGTTTCACCAACACGCAGCGGCTGCTGCAGTGGCACCACCAGGCCGTCGAACCGTCCGGCGAGGCGCGCAGCGACCTGTGGTTCACCTTCCACCTCGGCCGCATCATCCGGCGCAAGCTCGCCGGTTCGGCAGACCCGATGGACCGGCCGGTGCTCGACCTGACCTGGGACTATCCCACGAAGGGTGAGACCGCCGAGCCCGAGGCGGAGGCGGTGCTCGCCGAGATCAACGGGTTCGACGCCGAGGGACGGCCGCTGGCGTCCTACGAGCAGCTGACCCCGGACGGTTCCACCGCGTGCGGCTGCTGGATCTACTGCGGTGTGTACGCCGACGGCGTCAACCAGGCCGCGCGCCGCAAGCCGGGCAAGGAGCAGAACTGGGTCGCCAACCAGTGGGGCTGGGCGTGGCCCGCCAACCGCCGGATCCTGTACAACCGGGCCTCGGCCGACCCCGACGGCAAACCGTGGAGCGAGCGCAAGGCGCTGGTGTGGTGGGACGAGGACGAGGCGCAGTGGACCGGCCACGACATCGCCGACTTCGCCAAGGAGAAGTCGCCGCACCACCGGCCGCCGCCGGACGCGACCGGCCCCCAGGCCCTGTCGGGCATCGACCCCTTCGTGATGCAGGCCGACGGCAAGGCCTGGCTGTACGCGCCGTCCGGGCTCACGGACGGGCCGCTGCCGACACACTACGAGCCGCAGGAGTCGCCGTTCCCGAACCTCCTGTACGGGCAGCAGCGCAATCCGGCGCGGTACGTGACGCGGTCGCTTCCGGACAACCGCTACGGGCCCAGTGCCGGCGAGCCGGGTTCGGAGGTGTTCCCGTTCGTGGCCACCACCTACCGGCTCACCGAGCACCACACGGCGGGCGGCATGTCCCGCTGGCTGCCCTATCTGGCGGAGCTGCAACCGGAGTTCTTCTGCGAGGTGTCGCCGGAACTGGCCGCCGAGCGCGGTCTGGAGCACACCGGCTGGGCGACGATCGTCAGTGCCCGGGCCGTCATCGAGGCACGGGTGCTGGTCACCGACCGGGTGCCGCCGCTGACCGTGCACGGCCGCACCCTGCACCAGGTGGGCCTGCCCTACCACTGGGGCCCGAACGGCTACAGCACCGGCGACGCCGCCAACGAACTGCTCCACCTCTCCCTCGACCCCAACGTCCACATCCAGGAGGCCAAGGCGTTCGGCGTCGACATCCGCCCGGGCCGCCGCCCGAGGGGGCCGGCTGCGGTGGAACTGGTCCGCTCCTACCAGGCGCGGGCGGGCATCGACGAGCACACCGGAACCCAGCCCTGACCGGCGGATCGTGCGGGGCTCACTTCAGGACGACGGAGTGGGCCCCGCGCGGGACGAGTTCACCGATCACCGGAAAGCCGGGGACCTCCCCGGCGATCAGGAGGCCGCCGGAGGTCTGGGCGTCCGCCAGCAGGAGGCGGGTGCCGGCGTCGGCGCCGCCGAAGTCGGTGAACGGCTCCACCCAGGCCAGGTTGCGCCGTGTGCCGCCGCTGACGTAGCCGTCGCGTACGGCCTCGCGGGCGCCGTCCAGGTAGGGCACGGCGGCGGTGTCGATCACCGCCGTCACGTCCGAGGCGCGGGCGAGTTTGTGCAGATGGCCCAGGAGGCCGAAGCCCGTCACATCGGTGGCGCAGGAGGCCCCGGCGGCCAGGGCGGCGGCGCAGGCGTCCCGGTTGAGGGCCACCATGGTGGCCACGGCCTCCTCGAACCGCTCGCCGGTGGCCTTGTGGCGGTTGTTCAGTACGCCGAGGCCGAGCGGTTTGGTCAGGGTCAGGGGCAGACCGGGCCGGCCGGCGTCGTTGCGCAGCAGCCGGGCGGGATCGGCCAGGCCGGTGACGGCCATGCCGTACTTGGGTTCGGGGTCGTCGACGCTGTGCCCGCCGCCCACGTGGCAGCCGGCCCCGGCGGCGACCTCGAGACCGCCGCGCAGCACCTCGCGGGCCAGCTCGAAGGGCAGCACGTCCCGCGGCCAGGCCAGCAGGTTGACGGCGAGGACGGGGCGGCCGCCCATCGCGTACACGTCCGACAGGGCGTTGGCCGCGGCGATGCGTCCCCAGTCGTAGGGGTCGTCGACGACGGGGGTGAAGAAGTCGGCGGTGGACACCACCGCCTGCGTGGCGTCACCCCCCGCAGGCAGCGCCACGACGGCCGCGTCGTCCCCGGTGGCCAGTCCGACGAGCAGCGGGGTGTCCCCGGTGTCCGGCAGCATGGTGGCCAGCCCGCCGAGCACGTCCTCCAGCTCACCCGGCGGAATCTTGCAGGCGCAGCCGCCACCATGGGCGAACTGGGTGAGCCGTACGGGGGTTTCATGGGTGGCGGTCACGCTGTGCTCCTGTCTCCTGTCTCGATGATCCGGCGCTCTCCCGGTCCCGGTGGACCGGTCGGTGCGCCCGCGCCGTCCGTGCCGGCCTTCCGGTAGCGTGGCCGCCGGTGGAGGCGTGTGGGTGCCTGGTGGCCCTCCCGGTCTTCAAAACCGAGGTGTCCGAGGATCTCGGACAGGCGGGTTCGATTCCCGTCCGCCTCCGCTCTCCTCTGTGTCCGCTCGGCAGCGTCTGTGCTGGGCGTCGACTCGTTCCGTGTGGCCGTGGGTGTCGAGGTACTCCAGCAGGGGCACGGCGACTCTGCGGGTGGTGTCGAGGGCCTTGCGGGCCTCGCTGAGGGTGAAGGGCTGGGGCAGGCGGCGGAGTGCCGCGGTGGCCTCGGCGTCCGCTCCGGGGAGCAGAACGATTCCCTCGCCGACCCGCAGCAGGGCACCGGCGGAGACCGCCGCGGCCAGGGCCTTGCGGTCGAGGCCCAGTGCGGTGAGGCGGTCGGCCTCGGGGGCGCGGAACGGGGCCTTCTCCAGTTCGCGCCGTACCGCGTCGACGGCGGCGCGCACCGGCGGCGGCAGGGTGGGGCCGGCGCTGTCGGACCGGTACAGGCGTCCGTCGCGGCGCAGCAGGCGCGGCTCGCCCGGTGCCGCGGCGAGGGCGTCCACCAGCGCCCGGTCGGGCAGGTCCAGCAGATGCCGGGCCGCTTCGGCCGGCAGCCCCGGCTCCATGGGACGCAGGCGTGCGTGCTCCTCGACCGCGGCGGCCAGCCGCTCGCGCAGCCGGGCCCAGTGGGCCTCGTCGGCCAGCCAGTCCCCGGTGACCGGTTCGGCGGGCGGGGGGATGCCCATGGCCAGCAGGTGGGAGCGGCGGACGAGTCCGCGGCGCCGCAGCTCCGCCGCCCCGTCGGGACGGCCCGTCATGGCGGACAGTACGGCGGCTCTGGCCCGCCCCGCGCCCCGCCGGGTCAGGTCCGGCGGGCACACGTCGAGCACGGTCACCCCGCAGGGGCTGTGCCCGCCGCCGGGTTCGCGCAGGACGGCCCGGTCCCCGACGCGCAGGGGCAGCGGGGGGCGCAGGGTCAGCCGGGCGGTGTCCTCGCCGAGGGGGCGGACGTTCACCGCGACGGCCGCCGTGCCGATGTGCAGGGTGATGTTCCGGGGCAGGTCGCCGACCGGCTCGCCGGTGACGCGGACGTCGATCCGGTCGGGGAACAGCCAGCGGTCCGGCGCCAACAGCACTTTCCCCCGCCGCAGTTGTCCCGCGAGCGGGCCGTGCACGTTGACCGCGACCCGCGCCACCCCGCTGACGGCCCTCCGGTCCTGTCGCAGGCACTGGAGTCCGCGCACCCTCAGCGGTTGCGCGCCGGCGCCGCTCACCAGCCGGTCCCCGACGCGCAGGGTGCCCGCGCCGAGCGTGCCGGTCGCGACGGTGCCGTGGCCGCGCACGGTGAAGGCGCGGTCCAGCCACAGCCGTACGTCCGCGTCGGCGGGCGGTACGGGCAGTGCGCGGGCCATCTGGGCCAGTTCGGCACGCAGTTGGTCCAGTCCGGCGCCGGTCACCGCGCTCACCGCGACGGACGGCACGGTCCCGAGGGAGGTCCGGGCCAGCCGCTTGACGGCCTCGGCGCGCACCGGCTCGGGGTCGGCCAGGTCGCTGCGGGTCACGGCGAGCACGGCGTGCCGTACACCGAGGGCGTCGAGGATCGCGAGGTGCTCCTCGGACTGCGGCTGCCAGCCCTGGTCGGCGGCGACCACGAACAGCACGGCGGGCACGGGTCCGACCCCAGCCAGCATGGTGGCCACGAACCGCTCGTGGCCCGGTACGTCCACGAAGGCGAGGCGTTCGCCCCCGGCGTCCTGCGGCGTCCACACGAAGCCGAGGTCGAGGGTGAGTCCCCGGCGCCGCTCCTCCTCGTAGCGGTCGGGTTCCATCCCGGTCAGGGCCCGCACCAGGGCGGACTTGCCGTGGTCGACATGCCCGGCGGTGGCCAGCACTCGCATGGCGTGGTACCTACCTTTCCGCCGCCGACCGCACGGCCCCGGTGAGGCGTTCGTCGTCGGCGGGCGGCACCGCGCGCAGATCCAGCAGGCACCGTCCGGCCTCCAGGCGCCCCACCACGGGGACCTCCCCGGTGCGCAGGACGGCGGCGTACGACTCCGGCAGGGACAGCGCCGCGCTGGGCAGCGTCACGCCCGGCGCCCCGCCGCCGCCGACGGTGGCGGTCCCGGCGACGGCCCGGACGTCCTCGACCCCGGCGGCGCCCAGCTCGGCGGCGAGGCGTTCGGCCCGCCGCATGAGTGCGGTCTCGTCGGCGGTCAGGAACTCCGCCGTCGGGGTCCGCGGGCCCGTCAGGGTCGCCTCCAGCGCGGCCAGGGTGAGCTTGTCCACCCGCAGGGCGCGGGCCAGGGGGTGCCGGGTGAGGACGCGCAGGAGTTCCGCGTCGCCGAGGAGCAGCCCGCACTGGGGGCCGCCGAGCAGTTTGTCGCCGCTCGCCGTCACCAGTGCCGCGCCGGACCTCAACTGGGTCTCGGCGTCGGGCTCCTCGGGCAGCAGCGGATGCGGGGCGAGCAGTCCGGAGCCGATGTCGGCCACCACCGGCACGCCCAGCGCCGACAGATCGCGGATCCCGGCGGCCCGGGTGAAGCCCGTGATACGGAAGTTGGAGGGGTGGACCTTCAGGACGAACGCCGTGTCGGGGCCGATCACATCGGCGTAGTCACGGACGGTCGTACGGTTCGTGGTGCCGACCTCGCGGAGCCGGGCCCCGGTGGACACAAGGAGGTCCGGCAGCCGGAAGCCGTCCCCGATCTCCACCATCTCGCCTCGGCTGACGACGATCTCCCGGCCCGCGGCGAGCGCGGTGGCGGCGAGGACGAGCGCGGCGGCGCCGTTGTTGACGACGTGGGCCGCGGCGGCGGACGGCACCCGGCCGCGCAGCGCCTCCAGGGCGCTGCGGCCCCGGCGGGCCCGGACGCCGGTGCGCAGGTCGAGTTCGACGTCCGTGGGTCCGGCGGCGTCCTGGACCGCCTGCCGGGCCGCCGAGGACAGCGACGCACGGCCGAGGTTGGTGTGCAGCAGGACTCCGGTCGCGTTGATCACCGGGCGCAGCCCGCCGGCCGACCGCGGCAGCAGCGCCACCGCGGTGTCCGCCACCTGTTCGGGGTCGATGGCGCCCTGGCGCGCCCGCTCCTGTGCCTTCCGGACCGCGGCCTTCACCGGGCCCGGTCCGAGCCGCGCCGCCGCGTCCGCCAGGCGCGCGTCCCGCAGGACGGCGTCCGTACGGGGAATCCGCCGCCGGGCATCGCCCACGGCCCGGCCGTGACCGGTCGGGTCGTGGCCGGTCGAGCCGTGACCGGTCGGGGCGGCGCCGCGGGCGTCCGTACCGGTCTCCTGGCCCGCTCGCTCTCCCGTGACCTGCTGCTCCACCTGGCCTCTCCGTCCGCAGACCGACCTCGCGGGTGTCAATGCCCGCCCATGGTCCCCCAGTGCCCGCGGCCGTCCGCATGACACGCCGTACGCCAGGTCGGGCTTCCGCGCATGCGCCGTCCGGCCGCGCCTCCGGGCGGCCGTTCGGGTACCCGGCCGCGACCGGACGACGCGTCCGGCTCACCCCTGTCCGTCATGGGGCCGCACGCCGCGGCATGTTGAGGGGATGGCCCGGAGCGTGGCGGTCAGCCGCCCGTGTGGTCGGTGCGCAGCCGTACCTGCTCCTCCAGGCGGCGCAGGCTGCCGTCGAGGGCGTCGCAGGCGGCCCGCTCGCCCGGATCGTGGCGGTCGTCGAAGAACGACAGATGGACGGTCACCTCGCTGGCCCCGCTGCCGATGCCGGCGACCTGGAGCCAGCCCGCGTAGCCGCCCTGCTCCCGGGTGCCCCACTCGATCCGCATCCGGTCGCGTTCGGCGCGCAGCTGGGCGGCGGTGTCCCGGTCCGTCTGGTCCTCGTGCACCGTGACGGCGGGGGGCTGCTCCGCGTGCACGTGCAGTTCACCGGGCAGCCAGGCGTCGAACCGGCCGATGTCGGCGGCCCGGTCGAAGACGTGCTCGGGCAGAGCGGGCATCGTGCGTGAACGTTCGTACTCGGCCATGACGGCACCGTTCCTCCGCTCGGGGGTCGTGTCACGGACGCGTGCCCCTTCTGCCGCGGCCGAAAAGCGCCAGCGGAGGAAACGGAAAGGGGACGTCAGGGCGGGGCGGGCCACAGTGCGCGCACCACCGCCCAGGTGACGGAGACGAACGGGACGGCCACCACGGCGCCGACCACGCCCGCGACGATGCCGCCCGCGATGACGGAGACGCCGACGACGAGCGGGTGCAGGCGCACCGCCCAGCTCATGACCACCGGGTGCAGCACATGTCCTTCGAGCTGGCCGATGACGACGATGAGGGCGAGCACGGCCAGCGCGATGAGCGGGCCACGTGCCGCGAGGGCGACCACCGTGGCCACGGCCAGCGCGACCGGTGAGCCCACGAGCGGCACGAACGTGGCGAAGAACACCAGCAGCGTCAGCGGCAGCGCGAGCGGTACGCGCAGCACCGAGAGGGCGATTCCGACGAGGACGGCGTTGGTTGCCGCCACGATGATGATGCCGCGTGTGTACCCGGCGAACGTCCGCCAGGCTGCGTACCCGGCCCGGTCCCACACCGGCCGGGCCCGGCTGGGCAGGAGCTGGTCGCGCGCCCACCGCCAGAGCTTCTCGCCGGAGTGGATGAAGAAGACGGAGGAGAAGACCGCGAGGGCGGCGCCGGTGACCAGTTCGACGAGCCTGCCGAAGCCGCTGAGCGCGCTGCTGAGGAGCCCGGCGCGGTGGGCGGACAGGTAGGCCAGGACCTGCTTCTGCAGGTCGGCCAGTTTGCCCCGGCTGAGCCGGAACGGCGGGCGCTGAAGCCACTCCTCGATTCTGTGGATGCCACCGCCGAACTCGCCCGCGAGCTTGGCCGACTCCCCCGCCACCGTGTGGCCGATGAACGCCAGCAGGGCGAACAGGAACAGGATGCTGCCCACCAGGGCGACGGCGACGCAGAGTGCCCGGGGCAGGAAGCGGTTCAGCAGGTCGGTGAGGGGGCGCAGGATCGTGGTGATGACCAGGCCGAGGAACAGGGCCACGGCGATGAGCTGGAAGCGGCCGAGAACGGTGAAGACGCCGTAGACGGCGATGCCGACGAGGATGAGGCGCCAGGCGTAGGCGGCGGCGACCCGCAGCCAGGGGACGGTGCCCTCGGCCTTCCGGGCCGCCGGGGCGGTCCGGGCGTGCGGCGGGAGGCGTACGGAGTGCGCCGGGCGGCTGCCGGGCGTCCGGCGCCCGCGGCCCGGCCCGCCCGCCGGAGCGCCCGCAGCAGCCACCGCGCCTCCCCTTCGTCCGGGGCCCTCTTGAACCTCTTGAGCATCCTGAGCCCTCTTGAGCACCGTAAGGTCCGGCCGGGCGGGGGCCGGGGTGCAGTTCGGCCGGGTGGGCGGTCAGCGGGGGCATCAGAGGGAACGGGTGCCCGTACGGCGCACGGTGCCGCGCGGGTGCGCCGGGGTGGTCCGGCCCGTCAGGGCGTCGTCTCCTCCAGCAGTTCGGGGCCGTTGTTGCGCACGTTGTTGACGGCCGGGGAGACGGGCCGGGCGCCGAGCCTGCCGCCCGCCGGGGGACTCAGCAGCGCCCGCAGTTCGCCGGCGTCGCGATGGCGGGGGTCGAGCCAGGCGTCGTAGTGGTCCGGGGTGAGGGCCAGCGGCATCCGGGGGTGGACGCGGCCGGCCTCGTCGGTGGCCTCGGTGGTGATGACGGTGCACGTGGTCAGCCAGGCGGCGGGGTCGTCGTCCCGCGCCACGTGCGGGTCGCGCCAGTACGCGTACAGGCCGGCGAGCGCCATCAGCTCACCGTCCTCGGGACTGATGTAGTACGGCTGCTTGCGCGTCCTGCCGGTGTCCGGGGACTTGATCTGCTGCCATTCGTAGAAGCCGTCGGCGGGCAGCAGGCAGCGGTGCCTGACGAAGGCGCGGCGGAAGGCCGGCTTCTCGTGCACGGTCTCCACTCGGGCGTTGATCATCCGGGCGCCGGCCCTCACGTCCTTCGCCCAGGACGGGACCAGCCCCCAGCGCAGCGGCCGCAGCTCCCTGCGGACGGCGGCCGGGGCGCGGTCCTCGCGCGGGGCCCGTTCGAGAACGGCCCACACCTCGTCGGTCGGGGCGACGTTCCAGTTCGGCGCGAGCGCCTCCTCGGGGCGCCACTCGGTGACCCGGAAATGCCGGACGAGGTCCTGCGGACCTCGGGTGGAGACGTAGCGACCGCACATGGGGCCAGGGTGCCACGGTGGCACTGCGGGGAGCGGGAGCGCCTCACGCCCGCCGGTGGGGTCAGCCCTCCGGGGCCGGCAGGGTCACCTCGAAGCGGCAGCCGCCCGGGATGTTGCGTACGGCGGCCCGGCCGTGGTGCGCCTCGACGATGCCGCGGACGATGGCCAGGCCCAGGCCGGCTCCCGCGGGCGGTGTGCGGGAGTGGGTGCCGCGCCAGCCGGTGTCGAAGACGCGCGCGAGGTCCGCCTCGGGGATGCCGCCGCAGCCGTCCTCGACGGACAGCACGACACCGCCGGGCGCGCGTGCGGCGGCGACCGCGACCGTGCCGTCGGCGGGGGTGCGGCGGATCGCGTTGACCAGCAGATTGCCCAGCACTCGGTTCATCTCCTCCGCGTCCACCTCGACCGGCACCGGCTCGACGTGGCCGGCCACGAGACGGACGCCGAGTTCCTTCGCCAGCGGATCCGCCCCGGCGAGCGCGTCGCCGACCAGGTCGTACACGGAGATCCGGGAGCGGGTGAGGGCGAGGGAGCCGGCGTGGATGCGGGACAGCTCGAACAGGTCGCCCACCATGGCGTCGAGGTGCTCCACCTCGGCGCGGATCTGCCGCAGGTAGCGGTCCGTGTCGGCGGCCACACCGTCCTCCAGCGCCTCGGACATGGCACGCAGTCCGGCGAGCGGGGTGCGCAGGTCGTGGGAGATCCAGGCGACGAGTTCCCGGCGGGAGGACTCCAGGGCGCGCTCCCGCTCACGGGACTCGGCGAGCCGGGCACTGGTGGCCGCCAACTCGCGGCTCAGATACTCCAGTTCGGCGGTCGCCGGGCCGTGGGGCGCGGCGAAGTCGCCACCGTCGCCGAGCGCGCGGGCGGCTCGGGCGAGCTCGCGGCTGCGGGCCACGACCCAGCGGCCCAGGAGCAGCGCGGTGGCCAGGGACACCACCGCCGCCATCGCCACGACGGTGGTGACGACGGACAGGTCGTGCGCGGACAGGAACATCGCCTGGGCCACGGCCAGGGTGCCGGCCAGCATCGCGCCCACCGCCACGGCGGCGACCACGGCGAGGGAGGCCGTCAGTGAGCGCCGCCGGATCAGCCGCAGCGCGCCCGCCCCGGCCAGTCCGGCCACGGCGGCGCCGAGGAAGGCGTACAGGGCGATGAACAGGGGCTCGCGCACCGTCAACTCCGCTCGTGTCCGGTGGGGTCGAAGCGGTAGCCGACGCCCCACACGGTCTGGATGAGGCGGGGCCGGGCCGGGTCGTCCTCGACCTTGCCGCGCAGCCGCCGGACGTGGACGGTGACCGTGGACAGGTCGCCGAAGTCCCAACCCCACACCTCCCGCATCAGGTCCTCGCGGCTGAACACCCTGCCGGGGTGGCGCAGGAAGAAGGCGAGCAGGTCGAACTCGCGGAGGGTGAGCGCGAGTTCGGTGCCGTTCCTGGTGGCGCGGCGGCCTGCCGGGTCCATGGCGAGTCCGGCGGCGGCGAGCGGCGGCGGCACGGTCGCGGGCCGGGTGCGCCGCAGCACCGACTCCACCCGCAGGACGAGTTCGCGGGGGCTGAACGGCTTGGTGACGTAGTCGTCGGCGCCGACCTCGAGGCCCAGGATGCGGTCCTCCTCGTCGCCGCGGGCCGTGAGCATGATGACCGGCACCGGGCCCCGCCCGCGTATCCGGCGGCACACCTCCAGGCCGTCCATGCCGGGCAGCATCAGGTCGAGTACGACCAGGTCCGGCCAGTGGGCGGCGGCCCGGGCGAGCGCGGTCGGCCCGTCCCCGGCACGGTCGACGACGTGGCCCGCGCGGTCCAGGTAGCCGGAGACGATCTCGGCGACCGTGGCGTCGTCCTCGACGACCAGCACCCGCGCCGCCCCGGCCGGCCTCCGCCCGCCGGACCCGGCGTCCCTGGATTCGTACGACTCCTTCATGCCTCCAGCCTGGCACCACGCCTGCCCCCGCGCCGCCCGCCAGGGGGCTCTCCCCGGCCTCCGGCGTCCGGACGTGAGGCAGCTCACGGGAAGGTCACGAATACGTATCGGACATTCCACACTTCAATCTTCACACCGGGTACACATGTTCGCTAAGTTGACGAGCAGGCCGCACGATTGCCTCCGGCGAGTCGCGTCGGATCGTGCGACCTCCGCCGAGTCCGGTACGCCCCCGCAGCGACCGGAGCCGGGGAACCGACCAACCTCGGGGTGAAGCGGTCCAACTGTCCCTCGGGACAAGGGCCGCGGGGCACGCCTTCCACAGAACGTCCGCCCGATGCCGAGAGCAGAACCGGTAGGCGGCCCATGGGAGGGGTGCGTCCTTC
This sequence comes from Streptomyces sp. CB01373, assembly GCF_002803075.1. Classification (GTDB taxonomy): domain Bacteria; phylum Actinomycetota; class Actinomycetes; order Streptomycetales; family Streptomycetaceae; genus Streptomyces. The sequence continues at coordinate 72,271 of NZ_NNBK01000021.1, forward strand.
TTGACGCCGGAACGACCGAGCGACGACAGGCCGAGCCGCGCCGAGGTCCAGCAGCGGATCAGCAGCCTGTACGACCAGGCGGAGAACGCCACGGGGAACTTCAACGCCACGCGCGCGATGAGCAACAGCGCTCGTACGCGGCGGGGTTCGGCTGCCTGGGGCGGTTCCGGGGGCTCCGATCCGGCGGTGGACCGGATGGCCCGGAAGTGGTTCGACGTGGGGCGTGCCCAGTTGGGTCCGACCAGGCCGGCGGTCCTGCCGCCGGACCGTATGCCGAAACCGGCCGACTCCCCTGCCGCGGCGCCGGGCAGGCGTCCGGCGGATGTCCGCGAGGGACTGGCGCTCGACGCGGGCAGGGCACCCCGGCCGGAGCTGCCCGCCGGCCCGGTGGCCTCGGCCCCCGAACTGCCGGCCGCGGCGCGGGCCACCCCGGAGTTGCCCGCCGCCTTGCCCGTAGCGGAACTGACCGCCCGCCCCATGCAACCGCCACCGCCCACCGGCACGACGGCGCCGACGCCCACCACCGGCACCATGGGTGCGCTCCCCAACGGGGCCATGCAGCCGCCCTCCGGCACCATGGGTGCGCTCTCCAACCGCTCCATGCAACCGCCCGCCACCGGCACCATGAACTCGCTGCCGAACGCAACCATCGGCACGCCCCCCGCAGGAACCATGGACGCCGCGACGACCGGCACCATGGCAGTACTCCCGAACGGGGCCATGCAGCCGCCCACCGGCATGGGCTCGCTCCCCGACGGCACCATGCGGCCGCCCACAGGCACCATGAGCGCACTCACCAACCGCTCCATGCAACCGCCCCCCACCGGCACCATGAACTCGCTGCCGAACGCAACCATCGGCACGCCCCCCGCAGGAACCATGGACGCCGCGACGACCGGCACCATGGCAGTACTCCCCAACCGCACCATGCAGCCGCCCCCGACCGGCAGCCTGGGCCCGCTCCCGAGCGCAACCGGCGGCGCGCCCGCCACAGGAACCATGGGGGTGCTCCCCAACCCCACCATGCAGCCGCCGCTCACCGACCCCTTGGGCTCGCTGCCGGGCGCACCCACAGGGACACTGCCGCCGACAGGCATGGAAGCGCCGCCGACCGGCACCATGGGAGTGCTTCCCAACGGCGCCATGCACCCCGCCACCGGCGCCATGGGGGCACTGCCCAACAGCGTCATGCAGCCACCGCCCACCGGCAGCCTGGGCCCGCTCCCGAACGGAACCATCGAAGCTCCGACCACCGGCACGATGGGGGTGCTCCCCAACCGCGCCACGCAGCCGCCGCTCACCGGAGCCATGCAGGCTCCTCTGGCCGGCACCATGCAGGCGGCGCCGTCCGTCGGCGGCCTGGACTCGCTCTCCGGTGGGGCCGTGGAGGCTGCCACTGGGAGCCTGGGTGTCACGGCCCCGCCCGGCCCGGTTGCCTCGTTTGCGGGTGGGGCCGGGCCGGGGCGTCGTTGGCAAGGCGCCGCGATGCAGCGGCCCGTCAAGGAGCGGATGCGGAGCAAGCTCGCCCAGGCCGGCGAGATGCTGGCCCGGCACGCCCCGCAGCAGAGCGCGCCGCCGCCCGTCGCTCCCGGAGCTCCCGGGGAGCCCGCGCCTAAGCCGGAGGCGGCGCAGTGGCAGCAGCACGCCACGGGACTCTTCGACACGACCCCGCCGCTGGACGGCAACTCGCTCTTCGACGCCAGCCAGGCGGGAGTCCCGGGCTCCCTGGGAGCGGCGGGCGAGGCCGGAGCCGCCCCCGGCCCCGCGACCGGCCCCTCCGTACCCGAGAGCCCGGCCGCGGCCTACGAGCGGAAGGCCGCCAAGGCGCTGGCCTTCGCCCGCGGGCAGATCGGCAAGCCGTGCGTGTGGGGAGCCACCGGTCCGGGCTCCTACGACTGTTCGAGCCTCACCCAGGCCGCCTGGCGGGCCGCGGACGTGGCCCTGCCCCGTACCACCCACGAACAGGTCGGCTCCGGCGCGGCGATCGAGCTCGCCGCACTGGAGCCGGGGGACCTGATCTTCTTCTACGGCGAGGTCAGCCACGTGGGGCTGTACGCGGGCAACGGCACCATGATCCACGCCCCGAGTCCGGGCGCGTCGATACGCGAGGAGTCGATCTTCTTCGCGGGCCCGCAGGCCATCCACAGCGCCATACGGCCGGCCTGAGCCGACACGGGCGGGGAGGCCCGGGTGACCGCCACGGCGTCACCCGGGCCTCCCCGCCCGCCGTTCACACGTCCTTGCGGCCCACCCCGGCGTACACCCAGAACTGGGACGGGTCCTCCGGGACCTCTTCCTCCCGGTCGGGGCGCCACAGCGGAACGTAGACCAGCCCCGGCTCCGCCAGGTCGAAGCCGTCGAAGAGGGACTCGATCTCGTCGTGGGAGCGTGCCGTGACCGGCGAGGTGGCCCGGTCCCGGTACAGCTGCCCGACCGCCGCCGCCGTGTCCGGACGGTCCTCGTCCGTGGCGTGGGTCAGGGCCAGCCAACTGCCCGCGGGCAGTGCGTCCCGGAAGGCGGCCACGATCCCGCCGGGGTCCTCCTGCGGGGTGACGAAGTGCAGGATCGTGATCATCAGGACGGCGACGGGCTCGTCGAAGTCGATGAGCTTGCGCACCTGCGGCGCGGAGAGTGTCCCCGCGGGATCGCGGATGTCGGCGGCCACGATCGCCGCGTCCGGGTTGTCGGCGAGCAGTGCCTCGCTGTGCGCGACCGCGACCGGGTCGTTGTCGACGTACACCACCCTGGCGCCGGGACTGGCGGCCTGGGCGACCTTGTGCACATTGCCCTGGGTGGGGATCCCGGAGCCCAGGTCGATGAACTGGCGTACCCCTGCGTCCACCAGGAACCGCACGGCGCGGCCCAGGAAGGCGCGGTTGGCGCGGGCCAGGGTGCGCACCTGGGGATCGATCGCCGTGAAGGCGGCCACCGCCTCCCGGTCTATGGCGAAGTTGTGCTCGCCGCCCAGCATGGCGTCGTACATCCGGGCCACGCTGGCCTTGCCCGGATCCACCCCCCGGGGCAGCCCCTCTCCGTCCCGCATCCGCCAACTCCCCTACTATTAAACGACATTGACTGTGCATCATATAGTTGCCAGTGGCATACCACGCCGTACCGCCCGACCGGTCCGACCGGCCCGTCCGTCCCCGCCCCACCGGACCTCCGGCCCACCGGCCCCACCCGGAAGGCACACGATCCTGCGGAACACAGAACGCGGCCACCCCGAAGACCCACCCCCCACAGCGCCGCTCCGCCGCCGTTCGCACTTCTCCCCCGCGGCCGACGCCATCGGCTCGGAGCTGGACCTGCACCTGACCGGCCGTCATGTCGTGCACGCCCTCGCGCCGGGTTTCTGCGACGCGGCCTCGGTGTACCTGCTCCAGCGCTGGCTGCTGGAGGAGAACGCGCGCACGGCGGCCGACCCGCCGCAGATCGAGGCGCGCCGGCTCGCCCTGCGCATAGGGTCGGACAGCTCGGAGGACTGGGAGCATCTGCTGCCGGTCGGGGAGGTGCTGGTCTTCCCGCGCCACACGCCGTACGCGCGTGCCGTGGCGACCGGGCAGAGTCAGTTGCTCGACGGCGTCGACCGGCACACCTTCGAGCGGCTGCGCGGCACCGACCCGGACGACGCGGGCGTGGACGCCCTGCTGCACAGCGCCGGGTTCCTCATCGTCCCGCTGCGGCTGCGCGGCGCGGCGGTCGGTTTCATCGCCTGCACACGTGATCCCGGCAAGGAGCCCTTCACGCGCGGCGAGGCGGTGGCGGTGGAGTCGCTCGGCGCCCGGGCCTGTGTCGCCCTCGACAACGCCCGCCGCTACGAACGCGAGCGCCGCACGGCGCTGGCCATCCGCCGCAGTCTCCTCCCGGAGACCGGACAGGCCTTCGAGAGCTGCAGGGTCGCGCACGGCTACCGGCCTGCCGGGCAGGACAACGTCATCGGCGGCGACTGGTACGACGTGCTGCCCCGAGGGGACGGGCGCCTGGCCATGATCGTGGGCGACGCCATGGGGCACGGACCGGAGTCCGCCGTGGCCATGATCCAGCTGCGGACCGCCGTCCGTGCCCTCGCGGCGCTCGACATCCCGCCGGCCGAGCTCATGGACCGGCTGGACGCCGTCGCCGGCACCACGCCCGGCGCATCCTTCGCCACCTGCATCTACGCGGAGTGGGACGCGGAACTGCACACCTGCACCTTCGTCGGCGCCGGCCATCCGCCGCCCCTGATCCGCGGCCCCGGCAGCCCGGCGGCGCCGGTGGCCCTCGCCTCCGCCGGTCTCCCCCTGGGGCTGGCCACGGGACCCTACGAGCCGACCGTGCTGCACCTGTCCGAACCGACCCTGCTGCTGCTCTACAGCGACGGTCTGGTGGAGTCCCGTACCCATGACATCGACCAGGGCATCGCGCGCCTCGCCCACGCCCTGGACGCCGGGGCCGACGACGTGACGGACGCCGGGCACCCGGACGCGCTGCCGTCGCTGTGCCGGCGACTGCTGGCCGACACCGGTCGCGACGGCTCCGACGACGTGACGGACGACCGGACGCTGCTGCTCGCCGAGCTGACCCCCGGGAAGAACTGACGGGGCCGGGGAGGGCGCCCTGGGCTGCTTGTCGCATGAGCGGAGGCGGCCGTTCGAGCGGTGTCCTCACCTGATGTGGTGAGGGAGTGCGGCATGAGGCGTACGCGGGCGGTGTGAGCGCCGTTTGCTCCGGCATGGAGAGCACTTCTGGGGCCGTGCCGCGCTCGCTCGGCCACCTCCCCGCGGAACGGCCCTACGCGGAACTGACCAGCGGGCCTTCGGACCCGGCGCCGGTCCACTCGCCGCCCCACGCCTCGGACCCGGCGCCACCGCGCGCCGGCGGGCGGCGCGCGCCCGAACCGTCCCCGGTCCAGTGGGCGTCCTTCGCGGACGCCGGCTCGCCGGCCCCGGCCGTCGCGTCCGCGGGGCGGGAGCCCGGTTCGCCGTTGCTGCGGCCCTGGGGCGTCGGCTCCGGGGAGAGGCCGCCGGAAGCGGCGGCGCGGGTGGTTCCCGCGGTTCCGGCCGTGCCCGTGCCGCGTGGGCTGCCGGGTCTGTGAGTCCGGACGGAGAGGGGGCCGGGCCGTTCCCCGGGGCCCGGCCCGGACCGCGCGGGGCACCGCTTGCTCACGGCTCGGTGACGGCGGGATCACGATGGTGGGCGTGGGCGTTGCCCGGTCCCGGGGGTGTCGTTGAGCGCGGCATGGAATCGTGGGAGGACGGCGAATGCCCCTGGTGCCGCTCGCTGCTCGGCTCCGGCCGGGCCCTGACCGTTCCGGACGCCGGGCTCCGCATCGGCCGCCTCTGGCACCGGACCGACGACTGGCCCGCCTGGTGGGAACGCGCACGTCCGATCATGCTGCCGCTGGCGGCCCTCACCGTGGCGGCCGCCCTCATGATGGCCCTGTCCTGACCCCCGCCCGTGGAGTCGGGCGGGGAACCGGTTGACCGGCCCGGCTCAGGTCTTGCTCAGAAAGGACGCGGAAGGCTGGTGGATCACCCGACGCGCTGACATGATCTCGACAGCTGCCGGCCGGACAGCACACGCAAGGTCATCATCCATACGCCGCATCACGTCGGCCGGCTGTCCCGGAGAGCTGATATGTCTCGCCGAACCCGTACGGCGGTGAGCGCCGCCTGCGCCGCAGTACTTCTGTCCGTCTCCGCGTGCAGGGCGGACCCCGCGCACGCGGCGTTGCCCGCGCAGCCCCAGGACTCGACGACGTCGGTCCCGGCCTCGGACGGCACCGTGCCCGGCACCACGCGGCCCTCCCCGCTGAAGCCGCCGGAGCCGGACCCCGGCGCGTCACTCGCGGGCCGCCAGAAGGTGACCGCGGGGAACGCCGTCGTTCCGTACGAGAAGGGCAGGAAAGGTGACGCCCTCACCGTCACGGTGAGCTGCCAGGGCAAGGGGAAGATCACGGTGGCGGTGCGACCCGTGCACGTCTCGTTCCCCCTGGAGTGCGATGCCGGACAGGTCAGCAGCGTCTCGAACCAGTTTGCCGTGTCCGGGGTGGAGCGCGGTGGAGTCGTGGACGTCGAGGCGCCCCAGGCGGTGCGCTGGTCGTTGACCGTCGGCCGTGGCGCACCGGCGCATGCGGATGCACCGGGTGACGACTGAGCCTCTCCGGTCACGCCGGGGCTTCTTCAGGTGCGGAAGCCGATGTGGACGTGGTCGTGGTGGGTGGCGTCGCTGAAGAACTGGTTCGGAGTGCGGCCTCCGGAGAGCAGTACGGGGCCGCCGACGTTGTAGGAGCCGGCGGCCGCCGCGTCGCGCATGAACCGTTCGACGAGGGAGCGGGGGGTGGCCGGGTCGACGACCGCGTGGCCGTCGATCTGCCAGACGTCGAAGGCGCGCCCGCGCGGGTGGTCGCTGGGCCGGCTGGTGCCGAAGACGTCCAGTGGATGCCCCGAGCGGACCACGCTGACGTACATCCGGTACGTCCCCGCCAGACGCAGCATCGCGGTGGCCACGCTGTCGTGGACCCGGCCGCTCCTCAGGTCGGCCTCCGCCGCGGGTGGCAGCACGATCCGGGAGTCGGCCAGCGTTCGCCGCACCCCGGCCGGGGGCGAGGCCTCCGGCGGGCCCGGCCGGGCCGGGTGCAGCGCGGTGACCGTCCATCCGCTCCTGGACCGGGCGAGCCGTACGTCGACCGTCGTGCCGCCCGCCCGGACGGCGCCGCCGTGCCGTGTCCACTGCCGGCACACCACCAGCACGCTCGCCGAGTCGGCGAGGATCCCGCCGTACTGGGCGTTCACCACCTGCAACACGGCCTCGTCGGCGGACGGCAGCAGCGGACCCGCCTGCGCCACAAGACTCGTCGGCAGGCCCTGGGCGGCCACTCTGGCACGCGCCGCGGACGCGCCGCCCCTGCCGCTGGGCCAGGCGCCGATCGCCGCGACCAGGTCCACGGCCCGCCGCTTCACCTCCGGGTGGACCTCGGCGGGACCGGGGCGCCAGAGAGTGGTGTGCGGGAGGACCGCCCCGGTGTGCGTGGGGGACGGTGACGTGGTGGAGGGGGCCGGCTTCGGCTCCGGGGCGGCGCCCTTACGGCCCGCCGCGCCGAGCAGCGCGGCCGCCATGCCCAGCAGTACGGCCCTGCGCCCCACCGGGCGCGCCGCGCGTTCCCGCCCATCGGTCATGCCCTCCAGTGTCCGCCCGCAGCGCACGACGGCCCAATCGGCGGCGCGCACCTCAGGGGCGGGGCACGGACGGCCCCTGCCCCGCCCGCGCCGGGCGGGGCGGGTCGGGGCGGATTCCTCAGGGGCGGGGGTGCAGGCGGGTGGCGAGTACGGTGATGTCGTCGTCCGTCCGGGCGGCGTCCGGGGCCGGGGCGCACAGGAATTCGCCGAGGATGCCGTCCAGGAGTTCGCCGGCTCCCGCGCCCGGCCCCGTACGCAGGCCGGAGAGCCGGGCGAGCGAGGTGTCGATGTCCTCTCCGCGCCGCGCGATCAGTCCGTAGGTGAACGCGACCAGCGTGTCGTCCTGCGCGAGGGGCAGCCTCGTCGCCTCGTGGGCGGCGAGGCCGCTGCCGGGGCCGGTGCCGATCGGGGGACCCACCCGCAGCGGGACCGGCCCGGCCGTGCCGTCGGCTCGGAAGACGACCGGCGGCAGGTGTCCCGCGCTCGCGAGCTGGGCCGTGCCGTCCGCCGGGTCCAGCAGGGCCAGCAGGCAGGTCGCCGGGCGGCGGCCGCTCTCCGCGGACATCATGGCGTCCAGCCGGCGCAGGATGCCGTGCGGCGCCAGGTCGGTGGAGGCGACGCACCGCAGCGTGGAGCGGTAGGCGTTCATGTCGACCGCCGCGTCCAGGCCGTGGCCCATGACCTCACCGACGACCAGCAGGACGCGGCCGGAGTGCAGGTGCAGGGTCTCGCACCAGTCGCCCCCGACGCGCCCGCCCGTGCCACAGGGCACGTGGCGCACCGCCAGCTCCACCTCGGGGTGCGTACGCTCCGGGTCGGCCGGCAGCACCTTCCGCAGGTCCCACACCCGCGGGCCGGCCTCGCGCTGCTCCTCCGAGTGCCGCATGTGCGCGGCGGCCAGCCGCGCCGCGTAGTGGACGGCCGCGGTCTCGTCGTCGTCGAAGGGCCGGTCGGCCCGCAGGGCGAGGGCGACCCCGTAGACCCGGTCCCAGGCGAGCAGCGGCACCGACAGGGTCACCAGGGCCGCGCCGCCATGGCTGGACGAGGCCGTGATCGGGTGGCCCGCGTCCAGGGCGCGGACGGACACCCGGTCGCGCGGGGCCTTCTCCAGGCTGTCGAGCAGGTCGCGCCGCCCGGCCACGGCGGCGGAGTGCAGGGACTCGCCCGCCTCACGGCGGCCCTCCTGCGGGCCGTAGAGATCGACGGTCGCCGAGTCGCACAGTTCCTCGACCAGGAAGGCGGCGAGTTCGGCCGCCGTCCCGCGGTCGTCGAGGGTCGTACCGATCGCGGCGACCGCCCGCCGGGCCAGTGCGAAGCGGTCCGTCGCGGCGCTCCCGGGGTCCGACACCAACTCGCCTTCCACCACGACCCCTTTCTGCCGTTCTGCCGGATTCATCCCAGCACTGCGAACGGGCATCGGAGGGTAGCGACCCGCGGGCCGGGTCCGCCGGAGAGGATTCTTCACCGGGGTGAGCACCGGCGCGCGCGGCAGGGGTGGGACGAGAGGGGGCGGGCTTCTCGGACACCCCCTCACCCCTGGCTTCACGAAGCCCTAACATCATGGCCAACAACACCCTGACCAGGGCCAGATGTTCACGAGAAGTGAGGGCAGTGTGGCAGAGACCGAGGGACCGGCGGTGCCCGAGCGCCTGCTGATCACCCGTACCACGGCCGACGACGGCAGCTGTGTCGTGGCCCTCGCCGGAGAGGTCGACCTCGACGGCAGCGCACACCTGCGCGACGCGCTGCTGTCCTGTCCCGGGACCGCGCCCGGCACGGTGGTCGACCTCGGCGACGTGACCTTCATGGACTCCAGCGGAATCAACGCCCTCATCACCGCCCACCAGGCCGCGCAGGCGGGCGGCACCCGGCTGCGTCTGGCCGCACCGCAGGAGGCGGTGCTGCGGGTGCTCCAACTCGTCGGCGTGGACACGCTCATACCCTGCTACCCCACCCTGGAGGCGGCCCTGGCCTCCCGCTGACCCGGAGGGCCCGGTCACTCCGGCGTGCCGTACACCTGGCGCGTGTCGGGGCGGGGGGCCGGCCGATGCCGGGCCGCGGGGCCCTCGGCGAAGGCGCGCAGCAGGTTCTCCGTGGTGCGGGTGACGAAGGCCCGGGTGCGGGCGCCCATGCCGTGGTCGCGGCCGCCCTCGGGGGTGCCGGCCATCAGTGCCTCCACCCAGCGCATGGTGCCGGTGGCGAAGACGCCCGCCCCGCTCGGCACCGTGCAGTAAACCGAGTCACTGTGACTGCGGTTGCCGGCGCACACCAGTGGCGAGTGCGCGGTGATCTCCAGCGGTGCGGGGACGGGCGAGCCGGGGGTGACCCGGTCGTACTCCACTCCGACCAGGTGGTCGAAGCTCTCGCCGGGGTGCGCTCCCGTTCCCTCGTACAGCCAGTGGTCCGCCGCGTGCACGACGTACGGGGCGTCCACCGGATAGCCCTCGTAGAGGACCCCGGTGAGGGACGACTCGGGGTCGGCGCCCGGGGCCTGCCGGAAGTCGGTGGTGACCAGGGCGGGGCGGGACGGGTAGCAGGGGTCGTCCCGGTAGGAGGACTTGTAGCAGACGACGGTGCGCCCGGCCCCCGCGCCGTTCCCCTCCAGGCGGATCCGGCGGAAGCAGGTGTTGGCGCCGAGGAAGGCCACGTTGGTGCCCGCGTCGCGGGCCTCGGCGACATGCCGGCGCTGCTCGGGCGTCCAGTATTCGTCGTGGCCCAGGCAGACGAGCGCGGTGGCGCCGCGCAGCACGCCGGGGTCGTGGTGCAGGTCGGTGCCGGTGGTGTACGCCAGGGGTATGCCGAGGCGTTCGGCGAGGACCACGGCCGCCCACTCGTACACCCGGAACTTCTCGGCGCCGTCGGCGTCGTAGGGCCGGTCGAAGCTGACGGCGAGGGAGCGGGTCGCGTACGCGCCGGAGGCGCCGCTGTACAGGCTGGAGCCGCCCCACCTGTTGTACGCCTGCCAGGTCGCCGGGGCGTGCAGGAGTACCGTGCGGCCGGCGCCGTGCGTGGAGCGCACGATCAGCGGGACGTACCGCTGATGGCCGTTGTCGGCGTCGAGGCGCAGCAGGTAGGCGCCTTCGGGCCAGCCCTCGGTGCTGAAGGCCAGGGTGCGGGGCCAGTCGGCGCGTACGGTGCGGGTCGCCGACAGCGTCCGGGCGGCGGGCCGCGCGCGTCCGCGCACGGGGCGGGAACGCCAGACGAGGCGGGCGTGGCCGCCGCCGTACCAGCCGACACGGAAGGCCGAGACGCGGAAGGAGGACGCCGTGGTCGACACGTGCAGGCCGCACTCCTGGCCCGGGGTGACGCTGATGCGGTCGGTGTATCCGGCCACCGCGTCGGGCGGGCCCGTGGAGCCGATCCGCCAGTCCCGGGTGCCCGGGCGGTCCCGGTCGGCCTCCGGGCGGCGGCTGTCGGTGTCGGCGGACGGCCGGTTCGCGGACGTGTGGTCGCAGGCGACGGCCGCCGCGCCCAGTCCGGCCCCGGCGCACAGACAGAGGAAACGCCTGCGGGCGGTGCCGTGCGCGGAGTCCTTCGCCGTGTGCCCCGTGTCCCCCGCGTGCTCCTGTGCGTGGTGCGGCCTCACATCGCCTCCCTGGGGCTGAACGAGCCCTCCCCGCGGATTCGGCGTGCCTTCGACGAAGGTAGCGGCCGCGGCGGGGGTCCGCACGGGCGCGACGACTGCGGGGGCGGACCACTGGCCGCACCTTCGGCACAGGTGTACGGGCATGCCCGCGGGGCCGTCGGGCGGTGACGGCCGCGACGGTCCCGTGAGCGGTGGTCCGCGCGCCGCCGGTGCGGCGGCGGGCCTCAGCGGGTCCTGCCGCGTCCGGTGACGGCGTCCCGGATCCGGTCGACCAGTCCGGCGCCGGGCGCGAGCAGCTTGTTCAGGGGCGGCTTGTCCGGAGCGGCGGGGTGGGGCCGAGTCGGTGCGGTCTTCTTCGCCGAGCGCACCTTCTCACCGAGTTGTTCCAGTTCCTCGGGCTTGGTGGCCTCCCGCAGCAGCGGGAAGAGGTTCTGTTCCTCGTCGGTGACGTGCTCGCGGATCTCCCGCATCAGGCGGCCGACGAGCTCGTCGAACCGGGGGTCGTCCGCGCCCAGGCCCTCCAGGTCCTTCATCGTCTGCTCGGCCTCGGCGTGGTCCTGGACCTCGCGGTCGGCGATCGCGTCGCCGTCCCGGACGTAGTGACGCACCGCCGGGTACAGGTGCATCTCCTCGGCCACGGAATGGCGGACCAGTTCGATCGTGGCCTGGTCGGCCAGGTACTTGCGCCGCGAGTTCCCCATGGGGAGGGCCTCCATCTGCGCGAAGATCTCCTCCACTTCGCGGTGGTCCGTGGTCAGTTCCTGAATGACGTCTCCGCCGTGTCCCATGGCCGGGCTCCTTGCTGCTGGACCTTGGAGGTCATACCGCTGGACCGCCGCCGGGTTCCCACCCCGCGCGACGGCACACCACCGAGCGCCTCCGGTCGCGTGGGCCGATTGTCCCGGCGTGGGCCGGGAACCCGGGGGAACGCCGCATACGTACCGCTCACCCCTGGAGAGGACCATGAGTCTGCTGCGCGTGGCCGGTCGGCCTCTGCTCGCCTCCATGTTCGTCGTCGGAGGCATGGCCTCCTTCCGCAGTCCCGAGGAGGTGGCGCCGATCGCCGAACCCGTCGTACGGCCGATCACCGAGCGGGTGGCGGTGCTGCCGGACCGTACCGAGCAGGTCGTACGGCTCAGCGGCGGCGTCCAGGTCGTGGCGGGCGTGCTGCTTGGCCTGGGGTGGTTCCCGCGGCTGTCGGCCGCGGCCCTGGCCGGGACCCTCGTGCCCACCACCCTGGCCGGACACCGCTTCTGGGAGGCGGAGGACGACGCGAGCCGCGCCCAGCAGCGCATCCACTTCCTGAAGAACCTGTCCATGCTGGGCGGCCTGCTGATCGCGGCCGACGACACCGGCAGCGCGCCGTCCCTGCTGTGGCGCGGTCGTCACACGGCCCACGAACTGCAGCGCGAGGCCCGTCTGGTGCGCCGTTCGGTACGGGCGACGGCACGCCCGGCCGCCGCGGTCGGCGGCCTGCGCGCCAAGCTGCCCGCCCGCAACGGCGGATGAACAACGGGGAGGACACCATGCGCGAGCATGCTCACGCCGGTACCCGCCTCCCGGTGTTCACCGGGCAGTCCGGTCACGAACTGCTCGGGATCTACCTCAACGACCACCTGGCGGGCGCCACCGCGGGCACGGAACGCTCCCGCCACCTGGCCATGGCGACCCGGGGCTCGGAGATCGGCGACGCGATGGCCCCGATCGCGGCCGAGATCGCCGAGGACCGCAGGAGCCTGCTGGAGATCATGCGTCGGCTCCGGATCCCCGTACGGCGCTACAAGGTGTACGCCGGCCGCCTCGGCGAACGGGCCGCGCGGCTGAAGAGCAACGGCGGACTGGTGCGGCGGTCTCCGCTGAGCACCCTGCTGGAGCTGGAGCTGCTCCAGGCGGGCATCCGGGGAAAGGCCTGCGCGTGGGAGGTGCTGCGCGGACTCGCCGACCGGGACACTCGCCTGGATCCGCGGCGGCTGGACGACCTCTTCGAGCGGGCCGGGCAGCAGCAGCGCGTCGTCGAGGACCTGCGCAGGCTCCAGGCCGCGGAGGTCTTCCGGGACCGCTGAACCGCCGCCGGGGGCGAGGAATCGCGGTCACCGGCCGGTGACCGCGATCCATGTGCGTGCATGGACCAACGATGACCGACGCTTGGTTCAACAGTCCAGACTGATAAACCTATTGTTACTACGTGGACGTCGAACAGGTAGGTACCGGCACCACCACAGGCCCCCCGGAAAGCAAGGCGCGCAAGGACGGCACGGCTTCCCTCGCCTCCGATCTGCGGGTGACCGTCGCACGGATCACGCGGCGGCTGCGGCAGGCGCACGCGGTGGGTGACGTGTCGCTGTCCGGCATGTCCGTGCTGGCGCGGCTCGCCGCCGACGGCCCGGACTCGCCCGGCTCACTGGCCGAACTGGAACGCGTCAGGCCGCAGGCGACGGCGGCGACCCTCGCCGCGCTCGAACAGCGCGGCCTGGTCCTGCGCTCCCCGCACCCCGTCGACAGGCGCCGCTGCGTGGTGGCCGTCACCGCCGCCGGGCGCGACATGCTGGCCGCGCGGCACACCGAGTCCGTCGGCCGGCTCGCCGACGCCATCGAAGAACTCACCCCACGGGAACAGCGCACGCTCGCCGCCGCGCTGCCCCTGCTCGACCGGCTGGCGGAAGGGCTGTGAACCCCCGTACCCCCGCCGGCGTGGGCCCCCACTACAAGTGGGTCGCCCTGTCGAACACCACGCTCGGCGTGCTGATCGCCGCGATGGACGCCTCCATCGTGATCATCTCGCTGCCGGCGATCTTCCGCGGCATCGGGCTCGACCCGCTCGCGCCCGGCAACATCAGCTATCTGCTGTGGATGATCCTGGGCTATCTGCTGGTCTCGGCGGTGCTCGTGGTCGTACTCGGACGGCTCGGCGACATGTTCGGCCGGGTGCGCATCTACAACCTCGGGTTCCTGGTCTTCGCCTGCGCCTCCGTGGCGCTGTCCCTCGACCCGTTCAGAGGCGGAGCGGGCGCGCTGTGGCTGATCCTGTGGCGGGTGGTGCAGGCCTTCGGCGGCTCCATGCTCACCGCGAACTCGGCCGCCATCCTCACCGACGCCTTCCCCGCCGGGCAGCGCGGGACGGCCCTGGGCATCAACCAGATCACCGCGCTGGCCGGCCAGTTCCTCGGCCTGCTCGCGGGCGGGCTGCTCGCCACCGTCGACTGGCGTGCCGTGTTCTGGGTGAGCGTCCCGATCAGCGTGGGCGGCACCATCTGGTCGTACCTGAGCCTGCGGGAGACGGCGCCGGGGCGGCGCGGCCGCATGGACTGGCCGGGCAACCTCACCTTCGCCGCGGGCGCCGGAATCCTGCTCGCCGCGATCACCTACGGCATCCAGCCCTACGGCGGGGACGCCACCGGCTGGGGCAACCCCTGGGTGCTCGCCGGGCTGGTGGGCGGCTGCTGCCTGCTGCTTCTGTTCTGCTTCGTCGAGACCCGCCCCCAAGCTCTCGGCTTCGCTCGAGCAGGAGGGACCCCCACCGCCGAGCCCATGTTCCACCTCGCGCTGTTCCGGGTGCGGGCGTTCGCCGCGGGCAACGTGGCCGTCCTGCTGACCGCGATCGCGCGCGGCGGGCTCCAGTTCATGCTCATCATCTGGCTCCAGGGCATCTGGCTGCCCCTGCACGGCTACGACTTCGAGGACACCCCGCTGTGGGCGGGGATCTTCATGCTCCCGCTGACGATGGGGTTCCTGCTCGCCGGTCCCGTCTCCGGCCATCTCTCCGACCGGTTCGGCGCCCGGCTGTTCTCCACGACCGGCCTGCTGCTGGTGGCGGGGTCCTTCATCGGCCTGCTGGCCCTGCCGGTGGACTTCGCCTACGGGCCGTTCGCGGCGCTGCTGCTGATCAACGGGTTCGGCCAGGGCATGTTCTCGGCGCCCAACACCTCGTCGATCATGGGAAGCGTGCCTCCGGAGTACCGGGGTGTGGCCTCGGGCATGCGCTCCACCTTCCAGAACTCGGGCACCGCCCTGTCCATCGGCGTGTTCTTCTCACTGATGATCTCGGGGCTCGCGTCCTCCCTGCCGTCGGCGCTGAGCGACGGGCTGCGGGCGCACGGCGTGCCGGCGGCCACGGCACAGCACGCCGCCTCGCTGCCGCCGGTGAGCACGCTGTTCGCCACGTTCCTGGGCGACAACCCCGTACAGCACCTGCTGGGACCCAGCGGAACGCTGGACCGGCTGTCCGGGGCGCAGCGGCAGGCGCTGACCGGGCACACGTTCTTCCCCGAGCTGGTCTCCGGGCCGTTCCACCATGGTCTGACCATCGTGTTCGGCGTGGCCGCGGCGATGGCCCTGGTCTCCGCGGTCGCCTCGGCGCTGCGCGGCGGTCACCGGCTGCCCGTGGAGGGGGCCCGGCGGCCGGATCCGCTGTCCGGGAATACGCCGGCGGGACCCTCGCTCGACGAGCAGGGGTCCCGCTGAGGGCGTTCATGCCGTCCGGCGGCGCTCCCGGATTCGTCCGGGAAGGGGTTCGTCCGAGGGCGCTCGGGTCGCCGTCCTCGCCGGCCGGGCGTCAGCCCTTGAAGATGTCCTTCGTCTTCTCCTTGGCCTGGCGAGCGTTGCCCTTGGCCTTCTCGGCCCGTCCCTCGGCGGTCATGCTCTCGTTGCCCACCGTGCGGCCGACCGTCTCCTTGGCCTTGCCCTTCATCTGTTCCTTCTTGGCCTTGCCCTTCTGGTCACCAGCCACAGTCGCTCACTCCCAGCGGAATCGGTGTCGGTGTCACCATGCGGGTGCTCGGCGCGGCGGCGGCCAAACCTCCCGATCACGCCGGCGATCACGACGAGTGACCGGCGTCGTCAGCCGTGGCCCGCACCGGTGTGCTCGGCGCTGACCTGGCGCGGACCGCGCCGGCCGCGGGGGTGCCGGTAGCGGCGGAAGTCGAGGACGGCGAGCGCCAGAGCCCCCAGCAGGGCCACCAGGCCGCAGCCGACGGCGAAGGCCACGGCCGCGCGGTAGTCCTTCCCGTTCTCCGCGAGCACCATGTAGAACAGGCCCGGCAGGGCGGCCGTGCCCACCGCTCCCCCGAGCCGCTGTCCGGTCTGCAGGGCGCCGCCCGCGGCCCCGGCCATCCGCACCGGTACGTCACTCAACGCCATCGTCACGTTCGGGGAGATGACGCAGCCGCTGCCCACGCCGCCCACGAACAGGGCGGGCGCGGCCCACCACGCCATGACGTCCGGCGGAGCCGACCGAAGGATCAGCGCGGTGGCCGCGAGCCCGAGGACGACCGTGACCAGCCCCCAGACGGTCAGCAGCCGTCCGAACCGCTCCACCAGCCGGCCCGCGACCACCGCGGCGGCCGCCGAACCGATCGCGAACGGGGTCACCGCGAGACCCGAGGCCAGTGGCGTGTAACCGAGGCCGTCCTGGAAGAACAGGGCGAACACCAGCCACACCCCGCTGAACCCCACGAAGTACAGCGTGCCCAGCGCGGTGCCGGCCGCGTAGCCGCGGGTGCAGGTCAGGAGCCGTGGATCCAGCAGCGGCCCGCCGTCGCGCGCCGCGACCCGCCGCTCCCAGCGGGCGAAGACCACCAGGAGCACCAGGCCCACCACGAACAGCCACCACAGGCGGCGCACTCCCCCGCTGTCGGCGAACACGAGGGGCAGCATCAGGCCCAGCACCCCGGCGCCCAGCAGGATCACGCCGGGCAGGTCCAGGTGTTCCCGGCGGCCCCGCGCCACGCGGGGCAGCAGGCGGAGACCGAGCAGCAGCGCGAGCGCCCCGATCGGCACGTTGACGTAGAAGATCCAGCGCCAGCCCTGGGTGCCGTGGGCCAGCGCCAGGATCAGGCCTCCGGTGACGGGGCCCACCGCGCTGGAGATGCCCACCGTGGCGCCGAGGAGTCCGAAGGCGCGGCCTCGCTCGGCCCCTCGGAACATCTGCTGGATCAGCGCCGAGTTCTGCGGGGCGAGGCAGCCCGCGCAGGCGCCCTGCGCGATCCGGGCCACGACGAGCCAGGTGATCGTGGGCGCGGCGCCCGCTCCGGCGCTGCAGATCACGAAGCCGGCCAGGGCCCACAGGAAGATCCTGCGCCGTCCCACCGCGTCGCCCAGCCGGCCCGCCGGGACCAGGGCGAGGGCGAACGACAGGGCGTAGCCGGAGACGACCCACTGCACGGAGGCCGGTGAGGCCGTCAGGTCCCGCTGCATCGACGGCAGCGCCACGGCCACGATCGTCACGTCGAGCAGGCTCATGAACCCGGTGGCGAGCGTGACCCACAGGGCCTTCCAGCGCCTCGGGTCGCGTCCGGCCGTATCGTCGGCGCGCGCGCCCGCCCGCGCGTCCCTGTTCACGAAGGCTCCTCGTTCACGAAGGCTCCTTCCGGTTGCCGCCGAAGCACGCGCCAACGGTCAATGTCGCACGCGCCCCGCCTCGACGGTCGTCTTCCGCACGTGCCCGCACGCGCTCCAGCCCGGCGATCGATATCCGCACCGTCCCGGCCCAGCGGGCCATATCCACGCGCACCCGGGACCGACGGTCGAATTGCACGCACGTACCCGCACGGCGGGCCACATCCGCGCCCGCCCGCGACCGGCGGACGGTATCCACACGCGTACCCGCCCGGCGAACGACAACCGCGCCTGCCTGCGGACCGACCGTCGACATCCACACGCGCACCCGCCCGGGAGGGCGACGTCCGCGCGCGCCGCCGTCCGGCGGGCGAATCGCCCGTGCCACGGTCGCGTTCCCCGCCTCTCACCGTCGACACCCTCCCGCGCCACCCCGCCACCGACGCGCGGCGAAGGTGGGTCAGCCGCCGCGTTTGCGGCGCGGGCCCGGCTGCGAGGGGCGGCCCCACAACCGCGACAGTTCCTGTTCGCGCACCCCGGCCGCCGCCCGTTCCTGGCCGTGCAGCACGCCCCAGGTGAAGCCGGGCTCGCCGGCCGCGTGGGCCGCGACGGCCAGACGACGCAGGGCGTCCCTGGCCACCACCGCGTCGTGATGGTCGCCCCCGGCCTTCTGCACGGCCTTGGCCCGTCGGCGCAGGCGCCCGGCGGCCTTGCCCAGGGCCGGGCGGGCCGCCTCGGCGGCGTAGCGGACCCGTTTGGCCGCCTTGCGGGCGTGGTGGATCGCCGCGTCGCGTTCGGCGCCGGGTGGCAGGCTGAGCGCGCGTTGCATACGGCGGTGCAGCCGGCCATCCTCCTTCCGCAGGGCCTTGGCCATGACCTTGTGGGGTTTGCCCGCGGCGGCCTGGGCTCGCAGCGGCGGTTCGGCGACCAGCGCGTGCAGGGAGTCGAGCAGGGTCCGGTAGCGGGGCGAGGCCAGCGCTTCGAGTGTGCGGCGGCGTGTCTGCGCCCGACGTGTCACGTCCCACGCGCGCAGTCGCGCGGTGACCGGGCCGAGGACCAGTTCGCCTGGCAGTTCCCCCACGGCCGCGGTCAGCCGCTCGGCGAGCACCTCGTGATCGCGTTCCGCCCCCAGCTCGCCGCCCAGCCACCTCAGGTCAGCGCGGACGGGGTCGGTGACCGAGCGGTCCAGGACGGAACGCCAGGTGCGCAGGCAGCCGCGCAGCCGGCGGCAGGCGACCCGCATCCGGTGCACCGCGTCGGGCCTGCCGCGCCGTACCGCGGGGTCCAGGTCGGTCAGGGTCGCGACCAGGCCACGCACGTACGCGTGGACGTGCTCGCCGGTCGAACCCGGCGCGGGGTCCGGTCGGGGATCCGGGGAGAGGTCCGGGGACGAGCCCGTCCCGGTCAGGGCCCGGGCCACCTCGGACCGGGTCCCGGTCCGGCCGGCGCCCTTGTCGCGCAGCGCCTTCTCCTTCGACTGGGCCATACAGTGCCCGTTGACGCGATCCGCGGGATCAAACCCGTGGCCCGCCCGCGCGGCTCGGCCTTCAGGACCGGCTGGTCCACTGCCCCCCGCGGGCAGCACGCGCGCGTCGTGCTCCACGGCGACCGTCCCACGGTCGGCTGACGCCTCGCAGAGAGCCGGTTCGGCGCCCTTCGCCCCGCCCCTCCCACGCCGGCTCGACGGGCGCGTCGGGGTAAGAAGGGGAAATATTGAGTGTGAGGTTTGCGTACCGGGGTAGACGCTGCGGGGTCCGCCTTGATCAACAAGGTGGACGCGTACCGAAGGTGTTCCGGCTGAGAGGGAGGGCCGCACGATGGCGGTGACCACAGAGGCGAAGGCGACTCGGGCTCGTACGGAGCTGCCGGAGGTGGCCGACCCCTCAAAGGTCGCGCCCACCGACGCGCGGGCCCTGTCACGGCTGTTCTTCGAACGGCTGGCGACGCTGGAGGAGGGCACGCCCGAGCACCAGTACGCGCGCAACACGCTGATCGAGATGAACATGTCCCTGGTCCGCTACGCGGCCGGCCGCTTCCGCAGCCGGGGCCCGCAGGAGATGGAGGACATCGTCCAGGTCGGCATGATCGGTCTGATCAAGGCGATCGACCGGTTCGAACTGGCCCGCGAGGTGGAGTTCACGTCCTTCGCCGTGCCGTACATCGTCGGTGAGATCAAGCGCTTCTTCCGCGACACCTCCTGGGCCGTGCACGTCCCGCGCCGGTTGCAGGAGGCCCGCGTCGAGCTGGCCAAGGCCACCGAGGAACTCGGCAGCCGGCTGGGCCGCAAGCCCACGACCACCGAGCTCGCGGAGCTGATGAACCTGCCCGAGCAGGAGGTCGTCGACGCGATGGTGGCGTCCAACGGCTACACCTCCGCCTCCCTCGACGCCGCCGTCAGCGGCAGCGAGGAGGGCGAGAACGTCCTCGCCGACTTCATCGGCGCCGAGGACACCGGCATGGAGCTCGTGGAGGACCTCCACAGCCTGGCCCCGCTGCTCGCCGAACTCGACGAGCGGGACCGGCTGATCATCCACATGCGGTTCGTCGAGGAACTCACCCAGGCACAGATCGGGGAGCGTCTGGGCATCTCCCAGATGCATGTCTCCCGCCTGCTCAACCGGCTGCTGGGGCGGCTGCGGCAGGGGCTGCTGAGCACCCGCTGAGCAACGCCCCGTTCGGGGTCCTTCACACCCTGTGAGCCAGCCGGGCGAGCCCGCGCAGCACGCGGCTGCGCCCCTGGTCCGGGACCGTCCACAGCGTCTGCCCGCGCACCCGCCAGCGCTCCAGCAGGGCGTTGGCGGCCAGGAAGCCGCTGGTGGCGGCCCGTTCCATGAGCGCGACCGGCAGATCCGTACGGACCGTGTCGCCGGCGAGCACCAGGTACGGGTCGGCCGTGCGCACGGTGGGCCGGTCACGGTATCCGCCCACCGGGAACAGCGGGCAGTCCGCCCGCCACTCGTGCCGTTCGTCCACGACGCGCGCAGCCCGTGTCTCGGGGTACACCTGGTGCAACTGCCGTACGAGACAGTCCCGTTGGATGTCCGGGTCGGCGTCCTCGGGCAGGGCGTAGGCGTGCAGTTCGACCACGGATCCGCCGGTGCGCGCGGCCCAGCGGGCGGCCTCGCCCTCCCAGCGCTCCAGCACACTGACGTTGTCGAGCGTGCCGTATCCGCTCGTACCCAGGAAGCCCGGACGGTCGCGGGCCACCGGGCGGTCCAGCCAGAGACGGGAGACCAGGAAGGGCGGCGCGGTGCTCAGGCGGCCGATTCCCGCGCGCCACGCGGGGTCGCCGAGCCGCGCGGAGTCCGCCACCAGGCGCCGCAGCCCCGCGACGTCGAGGGCCAGCACCACGGCGTCGTGGTGGCGCGGCCCGTCCGGCAGGGTCACGGTGAATCCGCCGTGCGGAGCCGGTACGACGCTGTGCACGGGTGCCGACGTGCGCAGTTCGGCGCCGTGCAGCCGCAGGTAGCGGCCCAGGGGGTCCCACAGGGCTGCCGGGAACGGCTCGGCCGGGACGTCGAAGAGGAGTCCCTCCGCGGATCCCAGGAAGTAGATGTGGAACATGAGGACCATCTCGGCGGCCGACAGCTTTCGCGGGTCGGCGAAGAAGCTCCGGGAGAAGATCTCGAAGGCGAGGTGACGCGCGGCCTCGGGGAAGCGGATCGACTCCAGGAGGTCGTGGGCGCTGACGTGGTCGAGCTGGTCGTACACGTCGGGTACGCGCACGTCGAGCAGTGGCAGCGCGGCGGCCGGGCGCATCCGGGTCAGGTCGCGCGGCGGGAAGGACGGGCTCAGGGCCGCGAAGCCGAGGGCGCTCCAGGGCGGGGTCCGCGGCACGTGCCGGAAACCGTCGCGCATCCCGGACCGGTGCCACAGGGGGTAGTCCGCCAGGCCGTTCAGCCGTTCCAGACCCGGATCGGTCCGGCGCAGCAGCCCGCGCAGGTTGTAGTACTGGCGGAAGAAGGCGTGGAATCCCCTGCCCATCGTCACGGTCGTACCGTCCCGCAGCGTGGTGGGCCACCCCGCGAGGCGTCCGCCGAGGACCGGTTCGCGCTCGTACAGGGTGACCCGCACTCCGCGCTCCGCCAGCGCGGTCGCCGCGGCCAGGCCGGCGACACCGCCTCCGACGACAGCCGTCGCGGGGGCCGGCCCGGTGATCCGCGGCGCGCCCGGGGCCGGCAGCAGTACCCGGGCGCGCCGGTCCCGGCCACGGCGGGCACGGACCGTCCGCCTCCGCCGCGGGGCCGGCGCGCGGCCGCCGGGGACACCTTCCGCGGCGCGCGGGCCGCAACCGCCGGGGGCGTCGATCGCGGTGGTCGGGGCGGGGTTGTGCGGCGCTGACATGCGGTCTCCGTGGGTCGTGGGGTACGGCGCGGGGAGGTGTCGCGCACGGCGAAGGCGGTCAGGGGCCGGGGAAGGGCCGACGGGGCAGGCGGGGCAGTTCGAGTGCGGAGCGCAGCATGGGCAGGACGGGGGTGCGCAGGCCGATCGACAGGTCCTCGTGGAGCCCGGTCCGGCCGTCGAGGAAGCGCAGCAGCCGCCGTGCCGGAACCCGCCGGAACAGCTCGGCGAAGAAGGCCGCCCCGTCGACGCGGCCACTGTCGAGGGCGTGCAGCAGGACGGCGTCCATGACCCGTGAGCGGGCCCGGTGCGCGGGCGGCGGCAGGGGACGGCGTCCCGCGTGCAGCGCGGCGGCCACGGCGCGCGTCTGGCGCTGCACGGCGGCGAACGTGAACCCGGTCGACGGGCGGGTCGCCCCGGAGGCCGCGCCGATGCGGAAGACCGACGGCCCGCTCTGCCGGGCGAACACGGCGTCCGTCATGGGGATCACCCCTGACTCGGTACCGGTGACCTCGAAGCGGCCGAGCCGCAGCACGCTCCCCGTGTAGCGCCTCAGCGCGGCCTCGTACGCCTCGCGTGGCAGGACCCGCGCGGAGAACTCGGTGTACTCGACGAGCGCGTGGCGCCGCCCGGTGGGCAGGACGTACCCGAACGACAGCCCGTGCGCCGGCTGCGGTGTGCGGAAGTCCATGAACTCCACGGCGTCCGGGTCGAAGACCGGCCGGTCGTGGCGCACGAACCAGCCGTGGAAGTGCTGGAGCAGCGTGGTCCGGGCCGCCGGGAGGCTGCCCGGCGGACGCGAGTCGAACACCCAGCGCGCCCGCACTGCCACAGGTCGCCCGTCGGCGGTACGGGCCCGCACCTCGGCGCCGCCTTGAACAGGCTCGACGGTCTCGACCGCGGCCGTCAGCCGCCGCGTGTCCGGGCTGCCGGCCGTCCAGTGGGCGACGAACGTCTCGAAGTCGTCCGACCGGAGCATCTTGTAGCGCAGCGGGGCGATGTCCCGTTCGGTGGCGTGCCCGTCGGTTCCGTGGACGCGCAGCCGCCGCCAGGACGTGGTGAGGGCCGCGTCGTACGGGCCGTTCTCGGTCTCCCAGTAGCACCAGGTGCGGTGGGGCGGACGCAGCGGGCCCGGCGGCGCCTCCAGGAGGACGACGGTCACGGGGCGTGTCCCGGCGGGGCGCCGGGCCAGCCAGTGGGCCAGGGACAGGCCCGCGGCTCCCGCTCCGACGATGGCGACGTCCGCCTCCAGCACGGCTCAGGGCTCCTTCCCGCCACGCCCGTACGGACTCGGGCGTCACCCGAAGCATTCCGGCTGTTCCGGGCGTCCGGATGCAGCGCGCACGGCGTGTCGGCGGGCGCGGCGGGCCCGGTGGGGCGGTTTCCCTGCGACCTGCCCCCGTTCGGCGCATCCGGCGACGCCGCCGCCGAGGAATGACTCAGACGAACCGAGCTTCGCCGAACCGTGCTTCGGCCACGCGAGAGGAATGGGTCATGCGCTCCACTCGGACGAGTCATGCGCTCCACTCGGACGAAGGGACACCGGGCGGGAGAGCCGCCGCCGGTGCCCTGTCGGGTCGTACGGCTCCTTCCGGGGCCCGCGGCGGCGACGGGGGCGGGGTGAGCGGCCGATGACCAGGACCCTCACCGGGCGCACCGATCACGTGGTGGTCGTCGGTGCCGGGTTGTCCGGGCTGTCGGCCGCACTGCATCTGCTGGGCGCGGGCCGCCGGGTCACCGTCGTCGAACGGGACCCGCTGCCCGGCGGGCGGGCCGGCCGGCTGGTGCGTGGCGGCTACCTCATCGACACCGGCCCGACCGTGCTGACCATGCCCGACATCGTCGAGGAGGCGTTCGCCGCGGTCGGCGAGCGGCTCGGCGACCGGGTGGAACTGGTGCCGCTGCATCCGGCGTACCGGGCGAGGTTCGCCGACGGCGCCGTGCTCGACGTGCACACCGAGGCGGCCGCGATGGAGGCGGAGGTGGAGCGCTTTGCGGGTGGAGCGGAGGCGGCGGGCTACCGGCGGCTGCGCGCCTGGCTCGAACAGCTCCACCGGGTGCAGCGGCGCCGGTTCATCGACGCCAACTTCGACTCGCCGCTGCAACTGGTCAACGCCGATCTGGTCCGGCTGGCCGCCCTGGGCGGTTTCGGGCGGCTCGACGCGCGCATCGGCCGGTACCTGCGGGACGAACGGCTGCGCCGGGTGTTCTCCTTCCAGTCGCTGTACGCGGGGGTCGCACCGCACCGGGCGCTCGCCGCATATGCGGTGATCGCCTACATGGACACCGTCGCCGGGGTGTACTTCCCGCGCGGCGGCATGCACGCGCTGCCTCGTGCCATGGCGGACGCCGCCGCCCACGCGGGCGCCGACCTGCGGTTCGGCCGGACGGTCACCCGGCTGGAACGGTCCGGCGACCGGATCACCGCGGTCGTGACGGCCGACGAGCGCATCCCGTGCGACGCCGTCGTCCTCACGCCGGACCTGCCGGCCGCCTACCGCCTGCTCGGGCGCACGCCGCGCCGCCCGGTGCCGGTGACGCATGCGCCGTCCGCCGTGGTCCTGCACGCCGGATGCGATCGCACCTGGCCCCAACTGGCGCACCACACTCTGTCGTTCGGGCGGGCGTGGCGGCGCACCTTCCACGAACTGACCCGGACCGGAGAGCTCATGAGCGACCCCTCCCTGCTGATCACCCGCCCCACGGCCACCGATCCCGGGCTGGCCCCGCCGGGCCGTCATCTCCACTACGTCCTGGCGCCCTGCCCCAACACGGCCCTGGGGCCGTCCGCCGCGCAGTGGGGAGACCTCGCGCCACGCTATCGCGACGCGCTGCTCACCGAGCTGGAACGCAGGGGCCTCGCGGGCATCGGGTCCGCGATCGAGCGCCAGTGCCTGGTCACTCCCGCCGACTGGCAGGCTCTGGGCCATGCCGCGGGCACGCCTTTCTCCGCTGCCCACACCTTCGCGCAGACCGGTCCCTTCCGGCCCCGCAACCTGGTGCGCGGCACGGAGAACGCGGTGCTGGCCGGGTGCGGCACCACGCCCGGCGTCGGCGTGCCGACCGTCCTGCTGTCCGGCAAGCTGGCGGCGGTCCGTATCACCGGAGGGGCGGCGGCCCGGCCGGGAGCGCGCGGACCCGCGCGCACGGCGGCCCGTGGAGCGCGCTCATGACCGGCCGCGAGCTGGACGCGGCGGGCATCACCGATCCGGCGCTGCGTCAGGCGTACACGCGGTGCCGTCGGCTGAACGCCCGTCACGGCAGGACGTACTTCCTCGCCACCCGGCTCCTGACCGCCGAGCGGCGACCTGCGGTGCACGCCCTGTACGGTTTCGCGCGGTGGGCGGACGACATCGTCGACTCGCTCGACCCGGCGGTGAGCGCGGATTCGCGGTCCGCGGTGCTCGCCCGGCTTCAGAAGGAGCTGGAGTTCGCCCTGCGCGAGGGCCGCAGCGGTGAGCCGACGGTGCGGGCCGTGGCCGACACCGCGCGCCGGTACCGGATCGACCACCGCCACTTCACCGACTTCATGGCCTCGATGCGCAGCGATCTGGAGGTCACGGACTACGCGACCTACGCCGACCTGCGCACCTACATGCACGGCTCGGCCGCGGTGATCGGGCTGCAGATGCTGCCGGTGCTCGGGACGGTGGTGCCGCGCGAGGAGGCGGCCCCGCACGCCGCCGCGCTCGGCGTCGCCTTCCAGCTCACCAACTTCCTGCGGGACGTGGGCGAGGACCTGGACCGCGGCCGGGTCTACCTGCCCGCCGACCTGCTGGCAGCGCACGGGGCCGACCGGGAGCTGCTGCGCTGGAGCCGGGACCGGGGCCGCTCCGACCGGCGCATCGTGGCGGCGCTGCGCGCCTTCGAGGACCTCACCCGGCGGGTGTACCGCCGGGCCGCGCCCGGCATCGCCATGCTCGACCCGGTGTCCCGGCCCTGCATCCGGACCGCGTTCGTGCTGTACGCGGGCATTCTCGACGCGGTCGCCGACGCCGGGTACAGCACGGTGCAGCGGCGGGCCGTGGTGGCGCGGAGGCGCCGTGCGGTGGTCGCCGCGGACGGTCTCGTCCGTGTGGCCGCGGCCCGCCTCACCGAGCGCCGCCGCGGCCCCGTCCGTACGGAACAGCCGCTCTCCGAGCCCCTCACCACACCGCCCGCACCGGTACAGCGGGAGGTCGTGTGAGGTCCCAGCAGTCCCCCGGCCGCCCACGACGCCGGCTCCTGCGGGTGCGGCAGCGTCCCGTTCCCTGGCAGGACCAGCGCCCGACCTGGATGGACGCCCGCCCCGCCGTCATCGCGCAGGCGCTGAAGCGGGCTCAGGCCCGGCCGTCGGGCAACTGGTACGTCGTCGGGGCCGTCCGTGACGTGGGCGGCGAGCGCCCCCTCGCCGGGACCGTCGGCGGCCGGGAGGTCGTCGTCTGGCGTGGCGCGGGGGGCCGGCTGGTGGCCGGTCCCGGAGTCTGCCCGCACCTGGGGGCACCGCTGGCGGACAGCGCTGTCCGGTGCGGCACGCTGATCTGCCACTGGCACGGACTCGCCCTGGACGGGACACCGTTCGCCGGCTGGGAGCCGCTGCCGGTGTACGACGACGGGGTGCTGGTCTGGGTGCGGCTGGACGACGTCGGCGGTGAACCCGCCACCGCCGCGCCGTTCGTTCCCCGGCGGCCCGCCGGTTCCGCCGCGCTGTCGGCCGTCTACGTGGGCGTCGGCGCCTGCGAGCCCGAGGACGTGGTCGCCAACCGGCTGGACCCCTGGCACGGCGCCTGGTTCCACCCGTACTCGTTCGTGGACCTCAGGGTGGTCGCGCCGGGCGGCGGGACCGCGCGCCGTGGCGGGACGGAGGGCGACGACGGTTTCACCGTGAACGTGTCCTTCAAGGTGGCGGGGCGCCTGGTCGTGCCCGTACGGGCGGAGTTCACCGCCCCCGAGCCGCGCACGGTGGTCATGCGCATCACCGAGGGCGAGGGGCGGGGCTCGGTGGTGGAGACACACGCCACGCCGCTCGGCCCCGACGCGTGGGGCCGGCCGCGTACCGCCGTCGTGGAGGCGGTGATCGCGACCTCCGACCGCCCGGGCTTCGCCGCGGCCCGCCGCGCGGCACCGCTGCTGCGACCACTGATCCGCGCGGCCGCAGGACGCCTGTGGCGCGACGACCTCGCCTACGCGGAACGCCGCTGGACCCTGCGCTCCACGAACCGCTTCCCCGGCTGACGGCCACCTAGGGCCTCTCGTTTGGACCATGCCGGGCTCGCGGGCCCTGGCACCGCTCCCTGATCCGGCCTGATCCAAACGAAAGACCCTAGGGCGCGTGCCCGGGTCGGGCCGGCCGGTCGGTGGCCTGGGCGGCGGCCCGGCGGCCGTCGCCCAGGAGGGTCTGCTGGGCGTGCGGGACCACGTGGATGAGGCGCAGGACGCCCCACAGGATCGCCCCGGCGCCGATCAGTTCGGGGAGCAGCCACCAGCCCGTGCGGATCTGCTCGCCGAAGAGCGTGACGCCCAGCAGGAGGCTCACCGTCGCGTCGCCGATCGTCAGGGCCGGCTGGGAGGCGGCCAGGGAGCCGGCCTGGAGGGCGTTCTCCAGCAGCAGTAGGGCGCCGACCCCGGTGAGCGCGAACCCGTAGGTCTGCCAGGTGGTGAGGAAGGCCGCGAAGCCGGAGGCGTCGAGGGTGCCGGCCGCCGACTTCAGCAGGGCGGCGGTCAGGGCGTTGCCGATGGCGGCGGCCGCGGCCAGCACGGCGGCGCGGAACAGGGCGGGGCGTCCTGGCCGGGCGAGGACCACCGCCGTGGCCATCGCCCCGAGGCAGACCGCCAGGGCCGGGATCCACCCCATCATGGACGCCTGGTCCCGGGCCCCGGAGGGTGCGGCCGAGACCAGGACCAGCGTGAGCCCGCCGACCATGCCCGCCACACCCCACCAGCCCGCCCGTGGCAGCCCCCGGTGCATCAGGGGGGCGGCGATGAGCAGGGCGAACGGCAGTTCCAGGATGAACAGGGGCTGTACGAGCGCCATCGGCCCGTTCACCAGGGCGAGAGCCTGGAACAGGGCGGCCCCCATCACCCCGCCGATACCGGCCAGCCAGGCGGGGCGGCGCGCCAGGGCGAGCAGCAGACGCAGGCCGCCGCCGCGCGCGACCGTGGAGGCCGCCTTGCGCTGGAAGGCCGTGCCCATGGCGTTGCTGGCGGCCCCCATCACGGCGAAGCACGCGGCCAACCCGATCACACGTCCACCATGCCCGACCGGCGCCGTGCCGTCCTGCGGTCGGACAGGCCATACATCGGGCTTATGAGTCCATAGACGGGACCCGCGTACCAACTTAGGTTTGCCTTAGTTTAGGGTTGCCGACGAGTCGCACGTCCTCGCTCGAAGGGAACCTGATCATGCCCCGCCCCCTGCGGGTAGCCATCGTCGGAGCCGGCCCCGCCGGGATCTACGCCGCCGATGCCCTCCTCAAGTCCGACGTGGCCACCGAGCCGGGCGTGTCCATCGACCTCTTCGAGCGCATGCCGGCCCCGTTCGGCCTGATCCGCTACGGGGTCGCGCCCGACCACCCCCGTATCAAGGGCATCGTCACGGCCCTCCACCAGGTGCTCGACAAGCCGCAGATCCGGCTCTTCGGCAACGTCGACTACCCGGGCGACATCAGCCTGGACGATCTGCGCGCGTTCTACGACGCCGTGATCTTCTCCACCGGCGCGACGGCCGACCGGGCGCTGCCCGTACCCGGCATCGAGCTGGACGGCTCGTACGGCGCGGCCGACTTCGTCTCCTGGTACGACGGGCACCCGGACGTGCCGCGCGCCTGGCCGCTGACGGCGCGGAAGGTCGCCGTGCTCGGAGTCGGCAACGTCGCTCTGGACGTGGCCCGCATCCTGGCCAAGACGGCCGACGAGCTGCTGCCGACCGAGATCCCGCCGAACGTGCACGAGGGCCTCAAGGCCAACGAGGCCGTGGAGATCCACGTGTTCGGCCGCCGGGGCCCCGCTCAGGCCAAGTTCAGCCCGATGGAGCTGCGGGAGCTGGACCACTCCCCCACGATCGAGGTCGTCGTCGACCCCGAGGACATCGACTACGACGAGGGCTCCATCGCGACCCGGCGCGGCAACAAGCAGGCCGACATGGTCGCCAAGACGCTGGAGAACTGGGCGATCCGCGACGTCGGCGACCGGCCGCACAAGCTGTTCCTGCACTTCTTCGAGTCCCCGTCCGAGATCCTCGGCGAGGACGGCCGGGTCGTCGGCCTGCGCACCGAGCGCACGGAACTCGACGGCACCGGCAACGTCAAGGGCACCGGCACCTTCAAGGACTGGGACGTCACGGCCGTCTACCGCGCCGTGGGCTACCTCTCCGACAAGCTGCCCAAGCTGCCATGGGACCTGGAGTCGGGCACGGTCCCGGACGAGGGCGGCCGGATCATCGCCGAGTCCGGCGAGCACGTGCAGTCCCTGTACGTCACCGGCTGGATCCGGCGCGGCCCCGTGGGCCTCATCGGCCACACCAAGGGCGATGCCAACGAGACGGTCGCCAACCTGCTGGACGACTTCGCGAACGAGCGCCTGCACACCCCCGCCTCGCCCGCCCCGGAGGCCGTCGACGCCTTCCTCGCCGAGCGGAACGTCCGCTTCACCACCTGGGAGGGCTGGCACCGCCTGGACGCCGCCGAGAAGGCCCTGGGCGAGCCGCAGGGCCGCGAACGTGTGAAGATCGTCGAACGCGAGGACATGCTCCGGGCGAGCGGCGCGTAGTCCCTGCAGGCCCACACGCATTTCGGGCCCGCACGGATTTCGACACGAGACGAGCCGTGACCCCTCGCGGGGCACGGCTCGTCTCGCTGTGCGGGAAACAGGTGCGCGCGGGCGCACGCACCGCCCCGCCGGGTCGCCTAGCGGTTCGTGCACACGTTCCCGGCGGCGGGGTTGAGCAGGCCGATCAGGTCGATCGAGTTGCCGCACAGGTTGAGGCCGAGGTCGATGGGGAGCTGGATGACGTTGCCGGAGAGCACCCCGGGGCTGTTGCTCGCCGTGCCGGTCGCGCCGGCGTCGGCCGCGGCGGTTCCCGCGCACGTCATCAGAGCCGCACCAGCCAGGGCGGCGGCAGCCGTCATTCTGATCCTCATGAAGAACTCCTGTCGCTCGAAGAACACGGGCGCTCCCACGGTGAGGGTCCCGGGCGCCGCAGAACACCGTTTCACCGCCGAATGCAGTAGGACTGTCAGCCTCACAGGGCGTGGTCTGCTCCGAACGGGTAAGGCGGCCAGGACGCGTCGGTCCCGACGGAGTCAAGGTGCTCCGGCGCCCACGTCAACGCCGCGCCGTCACTCGCCGGGGAGTCATGGTGAGCGGCTGTGGGCCACCGCTCGGACGGGCTGACCACGGAGAACACTGCGCCACATCACGCGCGCGGCCGCGGGCGGGCGGAACCGCCGTCGCGGCGGCGCGCGTATGGACCCCGCGCGACGGGGCATGATCCGGCTTGGCGATACTGAACGCACACGCCGTCTCCGCTCTCAGATTGGCTCATGTCGAACTCTCCCTCCCCCCGTCCCGCGACACCGCCCACGGTGTGGCCGGCCCGCGGCCGCCACACCGGGCCCGCCGCGGAGGACGTCGTACGGCGCCACCTCAAGCAGCTCAAGGCCGACGGCGTCATCTTCGACCACCTCGAACCGGAGGATGCCGGCCCCGGCGGCGAGAAGGTCTTCGAGGCCCGCTGGCTGGTGCCCGGCGAGGTGACCGTGCGGGCCCGGCTCACGCTGTCGCCCCTCACCGGCTCCGGATCCGGACAGGTCGGACAGGAGCACGCGTGGGTGCTGATGGCGGAGGCGGAGCAGCCGTGGGATCCACGGTGGCCCTCCCCCGCCGCCATGTTCTGGCCGCAGGGGCCCGACGCCGGCTGGCAGTACGAGGCCGTCACCGGGCTGCGGCTCGGCGAGGTCACCCCCCTCCCGGAGGACGACAAGGACCTCCGGCGGATCCTGCGGCACGCGGCGCGGGACACCTGGACGCTGCACGTCGTCGTCCACGAGGCCATGACGCCCGACGAGCGCGGCCGCGCGGCGGTGGTGCGGGCGCTGCCCGAGGGGCTGCGGCACCGGGTGGTGGAGCACCGGGCCGCGCCGCACCGGTTCCGGGCCGTGAACTGGGTGCTGGACGACTTCGGCGTCCGGATGCCCCGCGGCGGCGCCGTGGTCCTGCCCGGCAGTCCCCCACCGCCCGGCTACGACGTGGCCGACTTCTCGGTACGCAGCGTGTTCCTCGACGGCACGGAACCGGCCGAACTCCTCGACGCCGTCAACCGTTTCGCCGCGCTGCCCAGGCCCCTGCCGGACGGCGCCGACCGGGCGCTCACCGCGCTGCGCGAGGACTGGCAGCTGCTGACCTTCGAGGAGGAGCTCACCCGGGCGCGCGAGCTCGTCACCATGTACTCCGAGGCCCTGGAGGCGATGACCAAGTCCCGGGACCTGTACAAGGAGGCCGCCGAGCGCGCCCACGAGGCCCTCGCCGTGTACCGGGAGGCGGAGACCGGGGGCGTACTGCCCGCCGGGAAGCAGGCCCGTACAGCCTCGGGCTCCCCCTTCCAGCAGCTGGCGCGCGGGCTCGGGCGCCTGAAGGGCACCGCCCTGTCGCTGCGTCCGGGCAGTGCCCAGGACCGGCGGCCGAAGGCCGGTGCGGCCCCGTCTGACGACGGTGGCGCGGCTCCGGCCGGCGGGGACGCCGGCACGTCCCCGCCGGCCGGAGGCTCGGATCCGCGGACCGGGGACTGAACCCGGTTCGCGGCGGTAAGGGTGCCCGGACCCGCCAGGTGGCGCGGTCCGGACGCTCGGTCCGCGCTGCGGCCCGTCCGGGAGGCCGCCCGGACGCGCCGCGGCGGGGCGGCTCCCTCGCGGGCGGCGCCGTCCGTCGGGCCCTGGGCGTTCGCTTTCGAACGGGGCCCTTCCCGGCACCGGGCAACTGACCTATGGAGCAGGCGGATTGACGGCCCGGGGGCCCAGTCCGGCCGGCCGGGGCGGCGGATGCCGCTCCGCCGCCTGCACCATCAGCAGCAGCGAGAGCGCGGCCAGGCTGGCCAACGACGCGCACACCGCGGTCAGTCCGGCGCTCAGCGGCGGTGCCACCGTGATCGCCAGGGCCCGGGAGGCCTGCGCCGGGGCGAACCTGCCCTCGACGTAGCCGACCGCGGCCGGCACCGCCGGGACGACCGCTCCCGCCACCAGGGCCGCCACACCGGCGCGCAGGGCCAGCAGCAGGGCCAGCAGCCCGCACAGCCCCGACACGGTGAGGGCCAGGAAGCAGACGAACAGGGGCACGCCCTGCCAGCGCAGTGGGAAGTAGGCCGCGCCGCACACCACGAGAGCCGCCGCGGCGATCCAGCTGGGCCAGAATGCGGCCCGCCCGGCCCGCTCCCCCGGCTCCTGCGCGGCCTCCGGCTCCCGCGGCGGGGCCGCGCCCGGCTCGGCAGCCGGCACGTCGTGCGGTACTCCGTACGGTTCGTCGGGCCGCTCCCCGGCCAGTCGCCCGATCAGCTCCACGAGTTCCTCGACCGTGCGGCTCGTGGCGGCCGCGCGGATCGCCGTCCGGCCGCAGTGCGGCAGGTGCGGCGGCCGGTGCAGCAGCGTCACCAGCCGGGTGACGTCCGCCACGCAGCGGCCGCCGACCGCGGCGCGGATCGTGTCGTCGGCGCTGTCGGCCGGCCGCGGCGGCCGGGTCAGCTCCGCGACCAGACCGGCGACGTCCTCCACGGGCCGGTCGAGGGCGACCGCGCGCAGGGCGTGCCGCACGGCCTCGGTGTGCTCGGGCGATCCCTCCAGGAGGGTGACGAGCCGGAGGACCTCCTCAAGGGGGCGGTCGTCGACCGCGGCCCGGACGAGGCCGCCGACGGGATCACCGGCCGCGCCCTCGCCCTCGCCGCCTTCCACCATGCCGCCGGGCGGCCCGGACCAGTGGATCTCGTCGGTGAAGTCGATGACGGCCTGGTTCGACTGGGATGGTGCAGAGCGGGTGGTCATGCTGGGCTCCATGGCAGGGGTGCGGCCGCCTCTGCGCCCCCGAAGCGCGACACGCCTTTACCCCGCCATTACAAGGGAGCTGCCGCCCGGCGCGCCACCGGGACGACGCACCGGGGTGACGTCCGGTCATGGAAGTGCGGCAACGTGGGCATCCGAAAGGGGAAGGCGCCGCGAGCGGCACGACAGGAAGGGCCCCAACCGTGGACTCCACCGCGAAGGTGCTGCTCATGACCGCCGTCATCACGGCCGTCGTACTGGTTCTGGCCGCCGTGCTGGCCGTGGCCGTCGTCCTGCTCAGGCGTCTGGTGCGCACCCGGCGGGAGCTGCGCCGCGCCGGCCTTCCGACAGGACCGCGCTGGGTCTTCTGGGGTGCGGTCGTCTATCTCGTCCTGCCCACGGACCTGTTGCCCGACCCGGTGTACCTCGACGACATCGGCGTGCTGCTCCTGGCCCTGCGTTCGCTGCACGCCGCCGCCGGTGACCGGCTGCCCGCTCCGGCCCGCCGACCCGGACTTTTCGGGCACCGAGGGCATCCGGACGCGAAAAACTACGCTCCGTAAGGAAACCAATCACCCGTTCGATTCGTATAAGTCTCGGGAACCCGAAACGAAGTCAGCGGGCCAAGCGACGCCACAAGCAGCAACACCGCTTGGTCGCGGCTGCACCGACAGGG
Organism: Streptomyces sp. CB01373; assembly: GCF_002803075.1. Taxonomy (GTDB): domain Bacteria; phylum Actinomycetota; class Actinomycetes; order Streptomycetales; family Streptomycetaceae; genus Streptomyces. The sequence continues at coordinate 105,367 of NZ_NNBK01000021.1, forward strand.
GAGAGACGATGCAACCGTTCGCGCTCAACTACGCTCGTCCGGCAGTGGAACTGGACGCCACCACGCCGTACGCCTACGACTCCGGGCTGCAGTTGAACGTTCTCATGGACGGACGGATCGCCGCATCCGACCACGCGCTGCTGAGGGAGCTGGGCACCACGACCTCCACGGCGGGCTCCAAGACGCACTTCGACGACTGAAGACGGCCGCGGAGATGACCGTACTGATCCTCACCGGCGAGGAGGACGTGACGGCGGACATGGTGGTCATGCACCTGAACGCCTCCTCGACCCCGGTGGTCCGGCTGGACCCGGCCGATCTGACCACGGGCGCCGCTCTGTCGGGCGAGTGGGCCCACGGCTCCTTCGACGGCCATCTGTCGGTGGCCGGACGGCTGGTGAGCGTGAGCCGTCTGCGCTCGGTATGGGTGCGCAGACCGGGAGTTCCGGCCGCCCGGGCGGGCCGGCCGTCCGCGTGGCTGTCCGAGGAGGCCGCACAGGCCCTGTACGGAATGCTGCGCGGCTGCGGAGCCCGCTGGATGAACCATCCGGACGCGGCCGAGCGCGCCCGGCACAAGCCCTGGCAGCTGCGCCTCGCCCAGCGCTGCGGTCTGCCGGTGCCGGCCACGCTCATCACCACGTTCCCGCGGGCCGCACGGGAGTTCGCCGAGCGCTTCCCGGACCTGGTGGTGAAACCGATCTCCGGTGCGCATCCGCAGGAGCCGCCGAGGGCGGTGCCGACCAGCCGGGTCGCCCCGGACGCGGACTTCGGCGCGGTGGCCTACGGACCGACCCTGCTGCAAAGCAGGATCGCCAAGCGCGCCGACATCCGGCTGACCGCGGTCGGCGACACGCTGCTGGCCGCCCGCAAGACGACCCCGGCGGACGCCGACCCCGAGGAGGTGGACGTCCGGTTCGCCACGTCCAAGACGCCGTGGCGGCCGGCCGAGGTTCCGCCACCCGTGGCCGCGTCGGTGCGCACTTATCTACGGCAGGCCGAACTCTCCTACGGTGCCTTCGACTTCGCCGAAGACGCCGACGGCACCTGGTGGTTCCTGGAGTGCAACCAGTCCGGACAGTTCGGGTTCGTCGAGGTGGAGACCGGCCAGCCGATCGCCCGCACCATCGCCAAGTGGCTCGGCCATCCCGCCCCACGCGCACACGAGTACGCCAACGGCAGGCGTACGGCGGCTCCTTGACGGCACGCGGTGCCAGGAGAGCGTCCGCTCGTACGTCTGCCGCGGGGTCAACCAGGTGGCGGGCGACCAGGTTCGGGACGGTCGGATTCAGACCGCCAGGGACAGGGCGCCGTCCTCTTCGACGTCGGTGCTCATGCCCGCGTCCGCTGCTCTCCCCCGGGCGAGCAGCAGGGCGTCCGCCTTGCCGATGGCCTCGTGGATGCCGGTGGCCCCCATCATGACGCACAAGGTGTAGCTGACGTCCTCCAGTTCCCGGGCCGTCTCGGCCCGCTCCCTCTCCGCCTGAGCGATCTTCAGCGATGCGTACCGAGTCAGCAACGTCCTGACGACCTTCGGGTCCGGAACCAGCACGGAGCGCCCCTCTCTTCGATTTTTGCTCCGTATGCCCGCGGCACGCCGTGCCATGCACAACGACCGGCCGCAAACATATGTTTGACCGAATTCAGTCGATTTCCGGTGGCAGACCCACCGCTCGCCACCGGGGCACCGCCGGCTCTACCGGCCGCGGCTCCCGGTTCTGCGCCGCACCGCGGCGCGGCGCTCCCCGGCGGTCATGCCACCCCAGACACCGTCGTACTCGCTGTTGCGCAGGGCCCAGGCCCGGCACTCGCCCAGCACGGGGCACCGGTGGCACACCGCGCGGGCCTGTTCTATCTGACGCACGGACGGACCGCTCTCCCCGAGCGGGAAGAACAGCTCGGGGTCCTCGAAACGGCACGCCCCGCGCTCGCGCCAGTTCTCGATCGTTCGGACAAAGCTCACCGGGACCTCCGCTGAACACTCGGCCGCACATGTCCGGGCAGCTCCCGTCTGCGGCGGCAGGGCGCCGCACGACCCGGCAGAGGTATCCGCAATATAGGTGCTTTTCGGCCCCACGGCCACGATTGGGTGAGCGCCACGCAGGAGACGCACAGGAGAACACTCCGCCGTGAGCCCCTCGGGGCGGACGCCCTGCGGCCGCGGGCCCACTCGGCGAGTGATTCTTCGCGCTGGTGGCCGAATTCGTGCAGTGAGTCCGGCCAGTCAGGGCCGACGGGAGGTCCTGGGGTCCGGACAGTCAGGGCCGCCCGGAGACCCCCGGGTCCGGGTTCATTCGGCGAGCGCGTCGGCGAGTTCCGCCGTGGCCTCGGCGATGTCACGGTCGCGGTCGGCCAGCAGCGCAGGCAGCGCGCCGCTCCGGGACCGTACGGCCTGCCGCGCCCTGCGCTCCCACACCACCGGGTTCTCAGGGTGGTTGAGGAGCTTGGGGTAGACAGCGGCGACGCTCTCCCACTGCCGGGCATCGGCGATGCTCCTGAGCAGCTGGATGATCCGCGGACGGCAGGTCACACCCGGAAGCTGGGCGAGCTCCCACAGGAAGGGGACGGTGGCGGCGGTGGCCTGTTCCACCACGAAGCCGTACTGGCAGATCCGTCCGCGCAGCTCGTCCAGCGCGGCACCGGCGGTCCGGGCGTCGCCCGAGGCCACCCGGCGGAGCAACAGGGGGATGTCGGCTGCGGGGCCGGTGGAGTCCCTGATGTCGCTCCAGGGCACCTGCCCCAGGCCCGGCAACGGGATCGCGCGGTCGGTGCGCTGAGCGCCGGGCTGCTCCATCGGTACGGTGCGCATGGCGTCGTCCTTTCCGGCGGCGGTCGTAAGAGGGGAAGGGCGGTTCAGTGGGGTGAACGCGTCGGCAGCCTCACCCAGACCGACTTGCCGGCCGGGGGCCTCGGGGTCCAGCCCCAGTCCTCGGCCAGGGCGTCGACCAGGCTCAGGCCCCGGCCGTGCTCCAGCAGGCCGAAGCCCGCCGGGGTGCGGCGTACGGGGCGGCCGGCGCAGGGGTCCGAGACGGTGATGATCAGCTGTGCGGCGTCGACAGCGAGTCCGAGCCACACGGCCGTGTCACCGGGCGGGGCGTACGGCACCGCGTGCGTCGCCGCGTTGGCGGCGAGTTCGGTGACGACGAGGGCGGCGTCGTCGGAGCAGTGGTCGAGCGACCATCTGCCCAGGGTCTCGCGCGTGAAGGCGCGGGCCCGGGCGAATCCCTCCCGGCCGCAGTCGATCCGAAGTGCCGCGGCCGCGATCGCGCCGGGGGTCCCCTCCGCCCACGGCGCGATCACGGCGGCCGCGCTCGGCACTTCGAGTGCACGGCTCACTGGTGAGGGCACGTCATCTCCCTGATGCGACGTCACCGAACGGCGTCCACAAGGGGTTGACGCCCCAGCTATTATCCACGCTGACAGCGTCCGCATGCAATTGCACGCGAAATTTCTCGTGAAAGTGCGAGCGGGCGTGCGAACGTGAACAGCAAGGAGACCGCGGTGCCACGAGTGCGGAACGGAGTGCGGGCCAGTTCGCTGGACGCCCGCTGGATCAAGAGCCGGCACAGCAACGCCGAAGGCAACTGCGTGGAGGTCGCCACTCTGGTCGGCGGCGACATCGCGCTGCGCAACTCCCGTGACCCCGACGGCCCCGCGCTGGTCTACACCCCCGCCGAGGTGGCCGCGTTCCTGGCCGGCGCCAAGGACGGCGAGTTCGACCATCTGCTGTGAACGCGGCCGTCAGCCAAGAAGCGGAGGGAACGTGCCGACTTCCCCCGGCGGCTGCCCTCCGCAGCCGTACGGTGCGGTACGGTGACTGCTCAGTCTGCCGGTCTACTGGGAGCCAGGATGTCCGCCGAGTCACATCGCATCTCCCGCCTCGAACCCTATCTGGACCGGACCGAGCCTGCCCCGACTCTGCTGAAGATGCTGGTCGGCGTCCAGTTGGCGGGGTTCCGCGAGGACGCCGGGATGTCCCAGGAGCAGTCGGCGCGCGAACTCGGGTTCAGCGCCGCCAAGCTCTCGCGCATCGAGTCGGGCAAGGGACGCCGCCCTCCGGCCGAGGGCGATGTCCGCGCCCTGCTGAAGCTGTACGGCACCAACGAGTACGAGTCCTCGGTCCTGCTCAGGCTGCTGCGTCGGGCGGGCGAGCCCGGCTGGTGGCAGCGCTACGACAAGCGGCTGATGCCCGAGTGGTTCGACCGGCTGGTCGGCCTCCAGGAGGCGGCCGCCGCGATCCGCACCTTCGAGATCCAGTACGTGCCCGGGCTGCTCCAGACCGCGGCGTACACCCGGGCCGTGGTGGAGCGAGGGCTGCCGACCGCCTCGGCGAACGAGGTACAGCGGCGCATCGAACTGCGCACGCGCCGGGCCGAGTTGCTGCTGCGGCAGGACGCGCCTCAGCTGTGGGCGGTCATCGACGAATCGGTCCTGCTGCGCGTTCTGGGCAGCCGCGAGGTCATGCGCGAGCAGCTCGGCCACCTCGTCGCCATGGCGCAACGCCCCAACGTGACCCTGCAGGTCGTCCCGCTGGACGTGACCAACGCGTCCGCGCCCGCCATCCCGATCACGTATCTCCGGTTCGGTGGCCTGGACCTGCCCGACGTCGTCTACCTCGAACACATCAGGAGCGCCAACTTCCTCGAGGACCGCGACGAGACGGAGGAGTACCGGATCGCCCTGGACCGGCTCGCGGACGAGGCGCTCACACCGCAGGAGTCCCTGGCGTTGCTGCGCAAGACGGCCAACGACCGCTACGCGTCCGCGTCCTAGCTTCTTCGCCTCCCCCGGCCCGGAGACGGCAGCCGAGGCTGCACGAAGGCCGGATGAGACGAACGCCCCGACCAACACCCGATGTCCGGGTCCTGGACGGGGCGCTTGTCGTATGCGTCAGCGGATCAGGCCTATGCCGCCGAACTCCACCCACTCATGGGTGAGTTGCCGGGGCGCCACCTCGGTGTCCGGCCGCCAGGTGGAAACCTCGACCAGACCCGGATCGAGCAGCTCCAGGCCCTCGAACCATTCGGCGACGTCCTTCTCCTGGCGCACCCGGCCCCAGTGGCCCTGCGTGGCCTTGTCCATGAAGTCCGTGACGAAGGCCCGCACTTCGGGGTCCTCGCTGACGAGCTGGCACATGAGCATGATGCTGCCGGGCACGAGCCGTTCCCGCACGCGCTCCACCACGGCGAGCGGGCCGTCGGTGTCACTGTCCGGGATGCAGTGGAACACCGAGTTGAACAGCACGGCCACCGGCTGCGAGAAGTCGATCAGGCGCCGGGTCTCGGGGTGCGAGAAGATCTCGTCGGTCTGCCTCATGTCGGCGTGTATGACCGCGGTGCGCTCGTCCTGCTGCAGCAGGGCCCGGCCGTGGACCAGCACCATGGGGTCGTTGTCGACATAGATCACGTGCGACTCGGGGTCGACGCGCTGGGCGACCTGGTGCACGTTGTTCTGGGTGGGCAGACCGGAGCCGTGGTCGAGGAACTGCCGGATCCCGTGTTCCTCGGCGAGGGTGCGGACGGCCCGTTGCAGGAAGCGCCTGTTGTTGAGGGCGAGCCGGCGGGTGCTGGGGACGACCTTGTCGAGTTCCTCGCACGCGGACCGGTCGGCCGCGTAGTTGTCCTTGCCACCCAGGTAGTGGTCGTACATACGCGCAGCCGTCGGAACGTTCTCGTCGATGTTCGTCGACAGCTGGTTCTCCGCAGGCATCAGTCCCCCAGATTCGCCGATTCCACCGCGCCAACTGGGCCGGTTGGACGGAGAGTACATCCTAGGGAACCGGCATCTTCCCAGACCAGTCCACGGTCCGACGACGGCCCGTGACGGCATCACAGTCTGTCCCGATCCTCACGAATTCTTCACCGGACGGCACCCATCAACCGCGCGGTACGGAGCACCCGGATCCTCTGTCGGACAAGGGGGTGTCATGGTCTTCGTCGCCGTACTGCTGCTACCGCTCGTGTCCGTGCTGCTGGTGGTCATGGACCGCGTGGAGCAGCGCATGCTGGATCCGGCTCCGGCGCGGGGCCGTCATGCCGGGCGTCGCGGACATCTGCGGCTGCTCCCGGGTGGCCGCCGCGGCTCCGGGCCCGAGGCCCGCCCGGTCGCGTCCGCGTCGGGCCCGACCGCCTCCGGCGACCGGCGGCGGGCCGCCTGAGCCGGCGCGCCTCCCGGCCCGCGTGCGCACGCGGGTGTGCGCCGGGCGTGCGTCCGCCGGGCCCGTTCCGTGCCCGCTTTCGCCGGTGGGCTTGCTCGGGTACCCGGGTCCTGTGACACGCTCGGTGACGACCGGCCCGTACGGCCGGTCGTCACTCTGTCCGGCACAGTGGAGAGGCACCGGTATGCGCATCGGACTGCTCGGCACCGGCCCCTGGGCACGGATGGTCCACGCCCCCGCCCTGAGCGCGCACGGCGAGCTGGACTTCGCCGGCGTATGGGGGCGCCGTACGGCCGCCGCGAAGGATCTCGCCGAACGACACGGCACCCACGCCTTCGACGATCTCGACGCCCTGCTGGCGGAGGTGGACGCGGTCGCCGTCGCGCTGCCCCCGCACATCCAGGCCGACCTCGCGGTGCGGGCCGCGCGGGCGCACTGCCACCTGCTGCTCGACAAGCCACTCGCCGCGACGGTGGAACAGGGCCGCGCGGTGGTCGAGGCCCTACGGGAGACCGGTGTGGCCTCGGTGGTCTTCTTCACCACCCGCTTCCAGCCCGAACCGGCGGCCTGGATCGCCGAGCAGGCCGCCCGGGACTGGTTCACGGCGCGGGCGCAGTGGCTGGGCGCGGTGTTCACCGGCGACAGCCCGTTCGCCGACTCGCCGTGGCGGCGGGAGAAGGGCGCGCTGTGGGACGTCGGCCCGCACGCGCTGTCGGTGCTGCTGCCGGTCCTCGGCGACGTACGGCGCGTGACGGCCGCCGCGCACGGTCCGGGGGACACGGTGCACGCGGTCCTCGACCACGTCGGCGGCGCGTCCAGCACCCTCACCCTGAGCCTGACCGCTCCCCCGGCGGCGGCGGGGGCGACCGTGGAGCTGCGGGGCGAGGCCGGTGTGACGCTGCTTCCGGAGGCCTCCCAGGACGCCGTCGCCGCCTACACGCGCGCGACGGACGCGCTGCTCACCGCCGCCCGCACCGGCCGCCCTCATCCGTGCGACGCCGCGTTCGGCCTCCGGGTCACCGAGATACTCGCGGCGGCGGAGACGGAGCTGACGCGCGACACGGACTGACCGGCCCGGCAGCCCGGCCGCGCTGCCCCCGCCCGCCGGAGGGTTGCTGACAACGGCCGGAGAGGGGCAGGTCAGCCCACGTCCCACAGGAACCGGTGGGTGTGGATGCCGAAGTACGGGAACGACTGGACCTGCCGTACGCCCTCGATGGGACGGACCACGTCGTTGACGAAGTCCAGCAGGTCCCGCGGGCCGGGCGCGACGACCTCGGCGAACAGGTCGAAGCCGCCGGAGGTCAGCACCGAGTAGACCACCTCGGGGCGGCCGGCCAGTTCGTCGGCGACCGCCCGCGGGTCGCCGTCCACGCCGATGCCCAGGAGGGCCATGGCCTGTCCGCCCATGGCCATCGGATCGGTCACGCCGACCACCTGGACGGCCTTGGAGTCCAGCAGGCGCTGGAGCCGCTGGCGGGCGGCGGACGCGGACAGACCGACCTTGGGGCCGAGGTCCGCGTACGCGATCCGTCCGTCGGTCTGCAACTCGCGCAGGATGGCCCGGTCGATCTCGTCCACGTGTGTCGCTCTCCCTCTCCCGGCCGGCTCGCCCCACATCAGCGCCATGTTGTGGAACGGGGTGAGCAGGATGCCCCGGTTGGCCAGGTAGAGGTGGAGAATACGATCGGATCACTTGCCGCTTCAAGGCTTGGCTTCAGATTCGTGCGCCGCGACAACTGATTCACGCGCCCTCAGGCTACCGACCGCTGGGCTCCCCCGTCGCCGCATGGCCGGCGCCCGTCTTGCCGACGAGGCCGGCGGGCCGTTCCCTGGACGTATGCGTCCGTGTGTGGCCGTCGCCGGGTGCGGTGCCGGGGGGCTGGAACCCGCCCGGCAGGTGAGCCTGCTTCCGGCCAGGCGGGGGGCGGTCGTGGGGTGCGGGGGCCCGGGCGGGGTCGTGGAGGCGTGCACGCGGGGCGTGCGATCGGCGGGCGACCTGCCCGGCCACAGCGGAAGGGACGGTGCGATGGATCCTGACATCCGGACCAGGGCCGCGATCGAGGAACACTGGCGGGCATCGGAACGCGGGGACACCGAGGCCGAGCACGCCATCTACGCCGCGGACGCCGTCCTCGACTATCCCCAGTCGGGTGAACGGTTCCGGGGCCGCGCCACGATCTCGGCGCAACGTGGCGGGCACCCCGCCAGTCGCCACTTCACCGTCCACCGGATCATGGGCGGCGGAAATCTGTGGGTGAGCGAGTGCGTCATCACGTACGACGGGGTGCCCAGCTACTCGGTGAGCATCATGGAATTCGCCGAGGGGCACGTGGTGCACGAGACCCAGTACTTCGCGGACGTCTTCGGCGCCCCGGAATGGCGAACGGCGCTCGCGGAACCGATGCCGGGCAGGAACATAGCCAGGGCCTGACCGCCCGCGCCCCCCAACCCGGCCCGATGGCAGGGCGGATAACCGGTGGCCCCGGGGTGAGCAGGTCCAGCACAGTTGGGCCATGGCGATCTCTGGACCCCGGTTCATACCTGGCCTCGAGTTGTCCGAGGTCTTGTACGAGGAGGCGGTGGAGCCGATCCTCCGGGATGCGTTTCCAGGGCTGCGTTACGCGGCTGCTCGGATCGGCAGCGGCTCCGAGGTGCTCGGTTTCGACACACCGCGGTCGGCAGATCACGAGTGGGGCCCGCGGCTGGAGATCTTCCTGACAGCCGAGGACCGGGCTCAGCACGGTGGTGCGATCTGTCGCGCCCTGGCTGAACGGCTGCCGAAGGACGTTCGGGGCTGGCCCACCCACTTCGAGGAGAGCGACGATCCGCTGGATCCGGTCGGGCGTATGCGGTCGACCGACGGCGCGGTGAACCATCGCGTAGACGTGCACGACGTGGACGGATGGCTGGCCGAGCAACTCGGAGTGCGTCCGGCCGGTGCAGAGCCGACCACTCGTGAATGGCTGGCGATGCCGCAGCAGAGGCTCGCTGAGACCACTGGTGGAGCGGTGTTCCATGACGGGCTCGGTACTCTCACCGACGTCCGGCGGCGGCTGGCGTGGTATCCCGGCCAGGTATGGCGGTATCTGCTGGCTTGCCAGTGGCAGCGCGTCTCACATACTTGGTTGGCACCTTCGGGCGCTCGGCCAGCGGAAGGTACCTGCGGATGCTCCACGTGGGAGGCCGGCGGCACGGGACCGGTCCCCCGTTCCGGTCCCGTGTCCGCGGCTCGTCGAACCTACGTGTAGCGGGCAGCCGTTGGGTATCGCGCCGATGCCCCTTCGGACCGGTGGAGGGCTCACCCGTGCACAAGTGAGTCCCAAATGCCCGCCTTACTCCGCGCCGAGCGCGGGTGGTTCGAGGTCGCCCAGTGCCAGGTGGGCCAGGACGACCTCGTACAGGTCGCCGCCGGCGGCGAGGAGCTGGCGTTCCAGGACGGGCTCCACACCGCGGACGTGCTCGCGGACGGTCTGCGCGTGCACGCCGAGCAGTTGCGCGGCGCGCTCGGCGTTGCCGCCGGCGGTGATCCAGGTGCGCAGGGTGCCGCGCAGGTCCCGCGCGTCCGCCGCCAGCCGGCCGAGGAGTTCGCGTGCCCAGGTACGCAGCGCCGGTCCGGTCAGCAGGTCGCCGAAGCGTACCGGGCCCGTCGGCGGCGCCGGCCCGGCGGCCGGCTGGTGGTCCAGGCCGGCCTGGGTGTTCAGGGCGAGGTGGACGGCGGCCCGGGCGGCCAGGCTGCCGAAGTCCGCGCCGACCAGTCCCTCCACCCGCTCCATACGGGCCCGTACCGTGTTGCGGCTCACCCCGAGGACCTTCGCGGCGCTCACCGCGGTGAACTCCAGGCCCAGCCGGGTGGTGGCGAGCAGTTCGGCGCGTGTGTGGTGCGCCAGCGTGTCCAGCGGCCGCAGCAGCCGGGTGGACCAGGCGCGCAGCGCCTCGGGGTCCATCAGGCGTTCGGGGTGGCTGCGCTCGGCGTACACGGCGGCTCCCTCCGGGCGGAACCGGGCGACCGCGAGGGCGCTCACGGCCTGCCCGTACGCGGTGGCGGTCCGGGCCAGGCTGTGCCGGGTGCTGCCGCCGAGGAACGTGCGCGGCCGCGTGCCGACCAGCGAGCGCAGGTGGCGGCCGTCGGTCTCGACGGGCGCGACCACGATCACGTGCTCGTCCACCGCCGGGCAGAGCACCACCAGCGCCCGCTCCCCGGTGGCGTCCAGGCACTCGGCGGCCAGCCGGTCGCGTTCGGCACGGTGGGCCTCGACGACGTAGACCCGGGCGGCGTCCGTGTCGAGCAGTCCTGGCCACAGGCCCGCGGCCACCCGGCGGGCCGAGACCGTGTCCTCCACCATCAGCAGTTGCAGGATCGCCAGCCGCAGGGCCGCCGTCGCCTTCTCCAGCCGGTGCCCGGCCACGGCCGACTCGTGGGCGCGCAGCAGCAGTTCGAGCACCCCGGCGGTGCGGGTGACCATCTCGGCGGCCTGCCGGTCGTAGGGCTCGGGGCGGGAGACGGCCAGGACCCGGGCCCGGGCCGACTGCGGATGCGGTCCTCCGACCCGCACCAGACGGACATGGTGTCCGCGGTCCTCCAAGGCGGCGGAGGCGAACCGGCCGGAGGCGACGTCCGCGACCACGTTCCCGTCCAGGGGAACCGGTTCCCCTGCCAGCAGGGTGCCGGTGCCGTCCAGCAGGCAGCCGGTTCCCCGCACGGACGCGGCGAGCCAGGCGACGACCTTGCGCACGTCCCGCCCGGTCGGCCGCAGTTGGTCGAGGAGTCCCTCGGCCCAGGACGCCCGGTCGGCCCGTCCGTGCGCTCCGGCGGCCCCGTCGGTCGCGTCCTCTCGCCCGGCCATGTCGGCTCTCTCCTCATCCGTCGCATGTCCGTGGCCTTGACCTCGGTGTTTCCGGTCGGCGACGTTACCAGTGCAGTATCCCTCCGGTCCGGACCAGGACATCGCGCGATCGGGCAAGCACGCGGAAAGGCGGCTCCGCCGGAGGTTCACAGGGGGGATGGTGAACACCGGCGAAGCCGCACGCCCGGGGCCGGGGGGACAGCTCCCGAGCGGTTCCAGAACCCTGCTTCCCCCGGATCCGGGAAGTACGCCTATGAATTCCAGGCGCGAGCGAGTGACATCGCGCGGGCGAGTGCCGCGGTGGCCGCACAGCGGCTCCGCGGCGCGTACCAGCCGTGGGCAGGCCCCTGCGCAGCCGTGCGGGCGGTTCGGCTTAAGCTCGGCGGATGGCGAAGTATTTCGACGTGCACCCCGACAACCCGCAGCCGCGCGCGATCCGTCAGGTCGCGGACAGCGTGCGCGACGGCGCGCTGATCGCGTATCCGACCGACTCGTGCTATGCCCTGGGCTGCCGGCTGGGCAGCCGGGACGGCATCGAGCGGATCCGGACGATCCGGCACCTGGACGACCGGCACCACTTCACCCTGGTGTGCCAGGACTTCGCGCAGCTCGGCCAGTTCGTGCGGATCGACAACGACGTCTTCCGGTCCATCAAGGCGTCCACGCCCGGCAGTTACACCTTCATCCTCCCCGCCACGAGGGAGGTGCCGCGCATGTTGCAGCACCCCAAGAAGAAGACCGTCGGGGTGCGCATCCCCGACCACGTCGTCACCCAGGCCCTGCTCACGGAGCTCGGCGAGCCGCTGCTGTCCAGCACGCTGCTGCTGCCGGACGAGGAGGAGCCGTTGACGCAGGGCTGGGAGATCAAGGACCGGCTCGACCACGTGCTGGACGCGGTGGTCGACTCCGGCGACTGCGGCACCGAACCGACCACGGTCATCGACTTCTCGGGTGGCGAGGCGGAGATCGTACGGCGGGGCGCGGGCGACGTCTCGCGGTTCGAATAGGGAGCGCTGGGCGCGGCGCGGGCGGCCCATGGCTACGGGCGTCCGCCGCCGCGGGGTCCCCGCGGACGCCCGCAGAACAGGCCACTGATTGACATGCACGCACCCTAGACGGAATTCTGAGAGCGCTCTCACTTCAGGTACGGACCAACCAACTCCGTATCCCCCCAACCCCCCCCACGGAGGTGGAGCATGCTCAGCAGACTCAAGGTGCTCGCGTCGGCCGGGGCCGCCACGGCCCTGGTCGGCGCTCTGCTCGGATTCGGTCTCCCCACGACGGCCGATGCGGCGGTGCCCGACACGATCCCGCTGGAGGTGAAAAACGACTCCGGCCGCGGCGAGCAGCTGTACATCTACGACATCGGCACGTCCCTCGCGACCGGTCAGCAGGGCTGGGCCGACGCGGACGGAACCTTCCACCCGTGGCCGGAAGGCGGGAACCCGCCGACACCCGCGCCCGACGCCTCGATCCCCGGTCCTGCCGCCGGACAGTCGGCGACCATCCGGATCCCCAAGTTCTCCGGCAGGATCTACTTCTCCTACGGCCGGAAGCTCGACTTCAGGCTGACCACGGGCGGACTGGTCCAGCCCGCCGTGCAGAACCCGAGCGACCCCAACCACGACATCCTCTTCAACTGGTCCGAGTACACGCTGAACGACGCCGGGCTGTGGCTCAACAGCACCCAGGTGGACATGTTCTCGGCGCCGTACTCGGTGGGTGTCCGGCGCGCCGACGGAGGCACCGTCACCACCGGCCGCCTCAAGCCGGGCGGCTACCACGCCGTGTTCGACGCCCTGCGCGCGCAGTCCGGCTGGGGCGGCCTGATCCAGACCCGGTCCGACGGCACCGTGCTGCGAGCGCTCGCGCCCGGGCACGGCATGGAGAACGGCGACCTGCCGGGCAACGTGATGGACGACTACGTCGACCGGGTGTGGCAGAAGTACTCCGGCACCACGCTCACCGTCACCCCCTTCGGGGACCAGCCCGACATCCGGTACTACGGCCGGACCTCGGGGGACGTCATGAACTTCACCGACGCCTCGGGTGCCGTCGTCACCAGCTTCCAGAAGCCGGACGCCGACAGCGTCTTCGGCTGCCACAAGCTGCTGGACGCGCCGAACGACACTGTGCGCGGCCCCATCTCCCGCACCCTGTGCGCGGCGTTCAACCGCTCCACGCTCCTGGTGAACTCCGAGCAGCCGGACGCCTCGGCGGCGAACTTCTACCAGGACGCGGTGACCAACCACTACGCGCGGGTCATCCATGACCGGATGGCCGACTCCAAGGCCTACGCGTTCGCCTTCGACGACGTCGGCAACCAGGAGTCCCTGGTCCACGACGGCGATCCGCAGCAGGCCTACCTGACCCTCGATCCCCTGGACTAGCCCGAGTTGACCACGGAGGGGCCCGGAAAGCAGTTGGCCGGGCCCCTCTCGTACGCCGGGCGTGATCGTTGTTACGGTGCACCGCGTGTCTGACTCCTCACGCGATACCGTCGAAGGCGCCGGCTGGACGGGCGCCGAACCCGGCTCCTACCGGCAGTTACTGCCCGCCAGGGTGCGGAAGTTGTCCTGGCTCGACCCACGTGTCCTGTGGGCCGCCCGCAACGGGGTGGTCGCCTCCTGGTTCGGGGACCCCACCGGCCGTACCCGGTCCCGGTGGGTGGCGCAGCGTGCGGCGGCCGGCGCCCCGGCGGACAAGGTGATACGACGGCCGGAGGGCGACGACTTCTCCTTCCTGGTCATCGGGGACACCGGCGCGGGCGACGACTCTCAGTACGCCGTCGTACCCGGCCTGCTGAAGGCCGGTCAGGGCACGGCGTTCGCCGTGATCGCCAGTGACGTGATCTACCCGGTCGGGAGCACCGACGACTACGGCACCAAGTTCTTCCGCCCGTACCAGGACTATCCGGCCCCGATCTACGCGATACCGGGGAACCACGACTGGTACGAGGACCTCGGCGGATTCATGCGCGTCTTCTGCGACGACGCACCGCCGCTGCCGCCCGAGCCGGAACCCCGGCCGCCGGGCCGCGCCTGGTGGCGTGCGCTGCTGTGGCACCGGCCGCGCCCGGTGGACGAGCAAAGCCTCACCGAGGCAAGGAAGTTGCGGTCGCACCCGGGTCAACAGGCCGACCAGCCGGGCCCGTACTGGGCGATCGACGCGGGTCCGCTACGGATCGTCGGCATCGACACCGGTCTGCTCGGCACGATCGACGCCGAACAGGGCGCCTGGCTGCGGGAGGTGTCGCGGGGGCCCCGCCCGAAGATCCTCCTCACCGGATCACCGCTGTACGTGGACGGCGAGCACCATCCCTGCCCCATCGACGGCGGCGGCACCGTCGACGACATCGTGCGCGACCCGGCCCACCGCTATGTGGCCGCGATCGGCGGCGACATCCACAACTACCAGCGCTACCCGGTCGACGTGGACGGCCGCACCCTGCAGTACGTCGTCTCCGGCGGCGGGGGCGCGTTCATGCACGCCACCCACACCATCCCGCGCGTCTCGGTGGCGAACGTCACCGAGTCCGGCTTCCGCTGCTATCCGCTGCGCGGCGACTCCCTGGCCTTCTACAGCAAGGTGTACGCCCGCCGGCTGCGGCTGCGCCGCCTCCTCACGCTCAGCGAGGCCGAGGCGATGGCCGTCGTCGCCGAACGGCTCGGCGTCCCGTCCGTCCGCGCCGGGGGCGAGCCCGTACGGGTCACCCGGCGCGTCCGCCTGGTGGCGAGCCTGCTCGGTGCCGGGCGCCGCCCGGAGCGCCGGGCCCGCTTCCGCCTTCCGGTGCGCAAGCTCTACGCCCAGCTGTTCTCGCCGGGTTCGGCCACGTTCAGCCCGCCGTTCTTCAAGTCGTTCCTGCGGCTCGACGTCACCGGGGAGGCGGTCCGGCTGCGCTGCTTCGCGGCGACCGGCGGACGGGCCCAGGAGATCGACCCGCCCGTCGAGGACGAGGTCGTCATCCCCCTGAACTGACCGGAGCCGCGCCGGCCGCGCGCGGGCCGGTCACCGGCGGGCCGCGTCACCAGCGGCCCGGCTCGCTGCCGGTGACCGGCTCGGACGGTATGCCGTCCACTCCGACCGGTACGTCACCGGCGAGCATCACCCGGTGCATGATCCGTGGGTGGCCGAGGTGGGCGCTGTCGCCTGGCGCAAGATGGATGGTGGCCCGGTTGTCCCAGAAGGCCACGCTGCCCGGCTCCCAGCGGAACCGGACCGTGTACTCGGGCCGGACCGCCTGCTCGAGCAGCATCTCCAGGATCGCCGCGCTCTCCGCCCGGGAGAGTCCCTCGATCTGCTCGACGTAGTAGCCGTTGACGAACAGCACCCGCTCACCGGTCTCGGGGTGGACGCGTACCAGCGGGTGCACGGTGGCGATCTGATGGCCCATCAAATGCCGGACGTACGCGTCGTCCCCGGGCCGCGGCTGGTAGCCGACCCCGAGCCGGTGCTCGGCACGCAGCCCGTCGACGAAGGCGCGCACCGGCGCCGACAGCCCGGCGTACGCGGCGGCCAGGTTGGCCCAGGTGGTGTCGCCGCCGTACGGCGGTACGGTCTCGGCGCGCAGGATCGTCGCGGCCGGCGGGTCGACGCGGGCGCCGTGGTCGCAGTGCCAGCCGCGCAGCAGCGTGTGCCGGCGCCGCCGAAGCCACTCGTCGTGGTCCATGCCGAACCGCCCGCCCAGCTCCAGCCGGTCCGCGGTGGTCTCCACCTCGGACACGTCGGACGGTGAGGCGCCGCCGCGCCGCCGCAGGACCACCGGCTCACCGAAGCGGCGGGCGAGGGCCACGTGGGAGGCGTGGTCCAGCCGCTGCCCGCGGAAGAACACCACCTTCCAGCGGAGGACCGCCTCGCGGATCTCCGCGGCCACGGTGTCGTCGAACTCCCCGGCCAGATCCACTCCGATGATCTCGGCCCCGATGTACCCGGCGACGGGCCTGACCTCGATCCCGCCGGTCCGCCGCCCGCCCGCTGTGCCCGTGTCCGTCGTCATCCCCGCGCTCCGAAATGGTCGTCGTAACGGTCTGCGCCGATCGTGTCAGCGTTTCTGGTCCCCGGCGACAGGGCCTCCCCTCCCCCGTCTGCGGCGGGCCCGCCCACAGGCTGCCGCCGGGGACCCTTTCAGGGGAAAGTGCCGGGCGGCGCGCGTGGCGGCGGGCCGGTTCGTCGACATCTCTGCCGTGACCCTGCCGCTGATCCCGCCCATGCTCGCCACGCCCGGTTCGCTCCCGCCGGCCGCCCAGGACGCGCGGTGGGCGTACGAGACGAAGCAGGACGGCCAGCGCGTGGTGGCCTATCTGCCCGGTGACGGCGGGCTTCTGCTGCGGGCGCGTTCCGGCGAGGACATCACCGCCGCCTACCCCGAACTGCGGCCCCTCGGCCGGGTGCTCGGCGCCACACCGGCGATCCTGGACGGAGAGGTGCTGGCGCTGGACGAGCAGGGCCGGGCGAGCTTCCAGCTGCTCCAGGGGCGCATGGGGCTGGCGCACGCCCCCGGCCGGGCCGCGCGCCGGGCCGCACGGATCCCGGTCCACCTCGTCCTGTTCGACGTGATGAACCTGGGCGCGCACCCGCTGCTCGCCCTCCCCTACCTACGGCGCCGTGAGCGGTTGGAAGGCCTCGGCCTGACGGGTCCCTACTGGTCGACGCCCTCGGCGGTCGTCGGCCACGGCGCCGAGGCCCTGGCCGCCACCCGCGAGCACGGCCTTGAGGGCCTGGTCTGCAAGCGGCTGGACTCGGTGTACGAGCCGGGGGTGCGCTCCCGGGCCTGGATCAAGATCCGCAACATGCGCAGTGAGGACGTCCTGGTGGGCGGCTGGCTGCCCGGCAAGGGGCGGCTGACGGGTCTGCCGGGCGCCGTTCTGATGGGCCGGTTCGCGGGCGGGCGGCTGCGCTACGTCGGCAGTGTGGGCACCGGCTGGAGCGAGGCGGAGCGGTCCGAGCTCGCCGCGCTGCTGGCGGCCCTGGCGACCGATGTGTGCCCCTTCGACCCCGTACCGGCGGCACGCGGGGCGCACTGGGTGCTGCCGCGCCTGGTCGGCGAGGTCCGCTACAGCGTGCGCACCCGGGCGGGGATGCTGCGCCAGCCCTCCTGGCTGCGGCTGCGCACCGACCTCACACCGGAGGAGGCCGCGGTGGTGGACCCGCCCGAAGATCGGGACATGTGACGGCACGTCAACTTCCGTACTCCGGAATGTCCTGAACCGCACGGAGCCGCCCGCACCGAGGTCTAGGGTGTCCCGCATGTCCGTCCCCGAGCTGATCCGTATCGTCTCCCGTGACTCCCCCATGGCGCTCGCGCAGGTGGACCGCGTCCGCGCCGAACTGGCCGCCGCGCACCCCGGTGTGCGCACCGAGGTGGTCCCGGTGCGCACCACCGGCGACAAGTGGCTGGGCGATCTGTCCGCGGTCGAGGGCAAGGGCGCCTTCACCAAGGAGGTCGACGCCGCGCTGCTGGCCGGCGAGGCGGACCTCGCGGTGCACTGCCTGAAGGACGTGCCTGCCGACCGGCCCCTGCCGGCCGGCACGACGTTCGCCGCGTTCCTGAAGCGGGACGACGTCCGCGACGCCCTCGTCCACCCGGGCGGGCTCACCCTGGACCGGCTTCCGGCCGGCACCCGCGTGGGCACGTCCGCGGTGCGCCGTGTCGCCCAGCTCGCGGCGACCCACCCGCACCTCCGGTGCGTGCCTTTCCGCGGCAACGCCAACCGGCGGCTGCAGAAGCTGGCCGCGGGCGAGGCGGACGCGCTCCTGCTCGCCGCGTCCGGCCTGGAGCGCATCGGGCGCGCGGACGTCATCAGCGAGGTGCTGTCCCCGGAAGCGATGATGCCGCCGATCGGCGCGGGCATCCTCGCCCTGCAGTGCCGGGAGGGCGACGGCGAACTCATCGAGGCGGTCGGGCCGCTCGGCGACCCCGGCACCCATCGCGCGGCCACCGCGGAACGCATGTTCCTGCATGTTCTCCAGGGGCACTGCAACAGCCCGATCGCCGGGTACGCGCACGTCGACCGGGGTGGGGAACTCTCGCTGCGGGCCTGTGTGTTCACTCCCGACGGCAAGATCCGGCTGAACGCCCACGAGTGGGCGGGCCGGCTGGACGCGGCCACCCTCGGCACGTCGGTCGCCGTCGCCCTGCTCCGCCAGGGCGCCCGGGAGATCATCGACGGGATCCCGCACTGAGGACGCGGGGCCGGCGCGGTACGGCGCGGACCCGGCGGGGCACGACGAAGGGGCTCCGGGGATACGGCGGGGCAGCGGAGTGCGGCCCGGCGGAGATCTCCGAGGGTACGGCGAGGGCGGCGGGTCAGCCCGCGGTGCCCGGTCCTGCCTGGTCGCGCAGGAAGCTGCTGATCTGGTGGGCCAGCCCGCCCTGCCCGGCGGCCGCGTGCGTGCCGGTTCCGGCATACTCCTCGTGCCCGTCCACGCAGCCGGTCCACAGCGCGCGGGAGGTCCACTCCTCGTCGACTCGCAGCTGGATCTGCGCGTCGATCTGGGACAGGGCCGCCTCCGGCCCCGCCGCGTACAGCACCGCGGTGACCCGGCGCAGCGGATAGACGTCGTAGCCCTCGATGAACTGCGAGTTGCGCCAGTCGACGAACGCGCCCTCGCCGTCGGGGCCGAGCCGCACGTCGATCTGCCCGTCCTCCAGGTGGACGCCGAAACGCCGCGTGCCGCGGTTCTCCACGGTGACGCGGAGGCGGAAGTACGTCAGCCCCTCGGCGGCGTCGTCGCGCCCGCGCGGCGGCTCGGACCGCTCCAGTCGGTGGACGCGGACTCGCAGACCGGCATGCTCCTCGTACTCCTGCCAGTCACCGACCACGTTCGGCTCGTACACATTGCACCTCTCGACTTCCAAGAGCTGCTTCCTATCCGCGCGCTCAGCGCACTGTCAAATGTGCGGAATGCGCCGTGGCCGGGGAATTCACCGTCTTTGATCGCTGATCAAGCCGTGGGCAGCGGGAATTCGCCGACGGGCCGCCGGGGTGGTCCGCCGGGCGTGCCGCACATCACTTCGACGGGCGGCACCGTGGGCGGTCCGCCGGGCGCCGTCAGCGGGCCAGCCGGCCGAGCAGGGCGGAGGCCGCGGCGATGCCGAGCGCGGCGGCCACCACGAGGACGGCGAAGTCGGCGGCCAGGTGCGCAGGAGTGCCGAGCAGCAGCCCGCGCAGGGCGTCGACCTGGTAGCTCAGCGGGTTGACCTTGCTGACGGCCTGGAGCCAGCCGGGCATGACGGCGACCGGGTACAGGGCGTTGGAGCCGAAGAACAGCGGCATCGTGATCGCCTGCCCGATGCCCATCAGCCGGTCGCGGCTGAGCACGATGCCGGCGATGGTCATCGACAGGCAGGCGAAGAACGCCGAGCCGAGGACGACGGCCGCGGCGACACCGAGCAGCCGCAGCGGGTTCCAGGTCAGCCCCACGCCGAGCAGGGCGGCGATGACGATCACGACGATCGCCTGGATCAGCGCCTTCACCCCGGCGGCGAACGCCTTGCCGGTGACCAGGGCGGAGCGCGGGGTCGGAGTGACCAGGAGCTTGTTGAGGACTCCCGCGTCGCGCTCCCAGATGATCTGGATGCCGTAGAAGATCGCGATGAACATGGCGGACTGGGCGATGATGCCAGGGGCCATGAAGTCGATGTACGGGATGCCGCCCGTGGGGATCGCCCGGATGCGGGTGAAGGTCTGACCGAAGATCAGCAGCCACAGGGCGGGCTGCACCGCGCGCGTGTAGAGCTCGGTGCGGTCGTGGCGGAGCTTCTGGAGTTCCACCGCGCACATGGCGACGACCCGGGCGGGCAGCAGCCGCCAGCCGGCGCGGGGTTGCGGCGGCCGCAGCAACAGGCCGATGTCGTCGGCGCGGACGGCGTCAGCCGACGCGGTGCGCGGTGCGGCGGGTGCTTCGGACATCGCGGAAGTCTCCTGAGGTGTCGTCGAGGCCGCTGCCGGCCACGTCGCGGAAGACGTCCTCCAGCGTGGGCAGCGGATCCGTGGCCGGGGCGCCCTGGGCACGGCGGCGCTCACCGAGCCCTTCGCGCAGCTCGGCCGGGGTGCCGAGGGCCCGGATGCGGCCGCGGTGCATCAGGGCGACCCGGTCGCAGTACATGTCGGCCTCGTCCATGTAGTGGGTGGTCACCAGGACCGTCATGCCGGTGGCGGCGCGGACGGCGCCGATGTGCTCCCACACCCCGGTGCGGGCGATCGGGTCGAGCCCGATCGTCGGCTCGTCGAGGATCAGCAGGCGGGGTGAGCTGACCAGGGCCTGGGCGAGTTCGAGGCGGCGGACCATGCCGCCGGAGTAGGTGTTCGCCAGGCGGTCGGCGGCGTCGGCCAGACCGACCGCGCCCAGCGCCTGGGCGACCCGGTCGGCGCGTTCGCGGCGCGGGACGTCGAAGACGCGGGCGAACAGGGTCACGTTCTCCCGGCCGGTGAGGGCGGCGTCGGCGGACAGCTGCTGCGGGACGTAGCCCAGCATGCGGCGCACCGGCATGCGCTCGGCGGCGGCGTCGTGGCCGAAGACGCGGACCATGCCGGAGGGGACCGGCAGGAGGGTGGTGATGCAGCGGATCGCCGTGGTCTTCCCGGCGCCGTTGGGGCCGAGCAGCCCGAACACCTCGCCGGGACGCACGGACAGGTCCACGCCGTCGACGGCGTTGGTGTCGCCGAAGGCGTAGGCGAGCCGGGTGCAGGCGACCGCGTCCGCGTCCGCGACGGGCTCGGCGGCAGCGTTCCGGTTCATGGGCGGTCGGCCTCCTCGCGCAGGTTCTCGGTCAGTCTGCGCAGGGCGGGGATCGCCTCGCGCAGCGCGTCGCGGTCCTTCTCGTCGAGCCGGTCCACCAGATGGCGTACGAGGGCGGCGCGGCGTTCCCGCCAGTCGCGCAGGCGGGCTCCGGCGGCCTCCGTCAGCAGCAGGCGCGCGGCGCGCCGGTCGGCGGGGTCCGTCTCACGGATCAACTGACCGTCGCGGACGAGCTGGTTGACCAGTGTCGAGACGGAGTTGCCCGCCAGGTGCAACTCCTTGGCGGCCTCGGAGACGCCTATGCCGGGGCGGCTCTCGACCAGACGCAGCAGTTCGATCTCGGCGCCGCGCGGACGGGGCACGGTCATCCCGTCGCGCAGCCGGCGGCGGATCAGCCGCTGGACGCCGACGAGGGCGTCGGCCAGCTCTTCGGGGAAGGTCTCCGGTGTCACGTCTGCGAGATTACCTCTGTGGCAGAGGTAAAACCCCAAGGGCCGGTCAAGGATGCCGCTGGACACGGCGGCGGTTGAGCGCGGAGGCGGGACCGGCACGGCGCGGGACCGCTGGCCGGACCCGCATTCACGCCGCCATGGAAATGCGCGCATTTCCTCCGGTGGCGATTCCCCGGACTCTGGACAACAATTGAGATTCGTGCGGTTGCATAATGTCACCGCATTCCCGGAACAGATACGAAATCGCCGACTTCGGGAATCCCGAGTCCAGTGCTTCGGACAGGAGGCACGTCCGTGGGAGCCGGCGCGCCGGGCCCCGATGTTCAACTACCGTAGGTCCGAGCCCCGCCCCTCCCAAGGTGTCCGTCCATCCAGCACCTGCTGAGGGAGGCGCAGCGCATGCGTACCACCGGCAGAACGAATACCCATCCGCATGACGACGCCCCCGACACGGCCGAGGCGTTCGAGCGGCTCTCCCGTATGCCCGAGGGCGCCGAGCGCAAGGCGCTGAGGGACGAGCTGGTCCAGGTGTGGCTGCCCATGGCCGAGCGGATCGCCGTGCGGTTCCGCGGGCGCGGCGAGGCCCTGGAGGATCTGTACCAGGTCGCCGCGCTGGGTCTGGTCAAGGCCGTCGACCACTACGACCCGGCACGCGGCTACGCGTTCGAGGCGTACGCCGTGCCGACGGTCACCGGGGAGATCAAGCGGCACTTCCGCGACCACATGTGGACGCTGCACGTGCCGCGCCGGGTCCAGGATCTGCGCAACCGGGTACGGCGGGCCACGAAGGAGCTGGCGCAGACCACGCCCGGCCGGACGCCGACCGTGGCCGAGATCGCCGAGTACGCGCAGCTGAGCGTGAGCGACGTGCACACCGGGATGGAGGCCCTGGACTGCTTCGCCGCGCTGTCCCTGGAGGCGGAGGTCCCCGGTACGGACGGCTACGCGCTCGGCGACGGGCTGGGTGAGGCCGACGCGCGGTTCGACCTGGTCGTGGACCGGGTGGCGGTCAGGCCCTGCCTGGAGGCGCTGCCCGAACGCGAGCGGACCATCCTGTACCTCAGGTTCTTCCGGGGCATGACGCAGAGCCGGATCGCGCAGCAGCTGGGCATCTCGCAGATGCATGTCTCGCGCCTGCTCAGCGGGTGTTTCGCCCAGCTGCGTGAGGAACTGCTCACCGAAGCCGGGTGAACGGCGCGGCGCCGCGGCGCCCGTGGGGTGGCCGTCACGTGCCGCGCCGTTTCGGCGGCGCGCCGCGGGTACTCGGCAGGCGTCTTCCGCGCGCCGGTCGGACACTGGTGTCAGGCTGGTGGAAACCGGTCTGACTCGACCAGGACGGGCCATGAACCACGACAGGACACCTTGCGGCAGTTCCCCCGACGTCGTTTCCACGCACTCGGTGTGCGGCGCTCCCTGCTGGGTGAGCCTGACCAGCCGCGATCTCCAGGCAACGGAGGAGTTCTACCGGGCGGTGCTGGGCTGGGAGTGGCGGCCGGCAAGACTCGGCGACCACTTCCGCATCGCTCTCGCGGACGGCGCCCCGGTCGCGGGGATCGGCGCGGTGGCGGCCATGTGGCAGATGGCGGTCGCCTGGACGCCGTATTTCGCGGTGCCCAGCGCGGACCAGGCCGTCGCACGGGTGCAGGAGCGCGGCGGTACGGCCGCGGTCGGGCCGATCTCCTTCCCGCCGGGGCGGGCGGCGCTGCTGGCGGACCGGGACGGGGCGACCTTCGGGATCTGGGAGGGTGACCTCTTCTCGGACTGGGAGACCTGGCGCAAGGCCGCGCCGGCCTTCATCCGGCTGCACACGCGCGACGCCTTCGACGCGGCCATCTTCTACGGCGAGGTGCTGGACTGGGCCTCACGGCGGCCCGGCTGCTGCGAGGTCCGCTACGAGCGCGACGAGGTGGTGCTGCGCAGCCACGGCGAGGTCGTGGCGCGCATCGAGTCCGGCGCGCTGGAGGCGGCGCCCGACCCCACGATCCGCCCGCACTGGCAGATCCACTTCCGCGTCGCCGACGTCGCCGCCTGCGCCCGCGCCGCGGAGGCCCACGGCGGCAGCGTCCTGCGTGAGGGCCCCGACGAGGCCGTACTCCGCGACCGGGACGGCGCGCAGTTCACGGTGACGTCCCGCCGCGAGGCCTGAACGCCCGACGTGGCCGACGGCGGCCGGCCGATGATCGCCCAAGGGCCCCTCGTCAGCGAGGCCTCTTCGGGGGCCGGGTCAGGAGGATCAGGCTGCGGGGGTCCGTACGGACGGTCGTGGTGGGTTTGTGTTCGGATTCGTCCGGGGGGTCAGCGGGGTCGGCCGTGTCCAGGAGGGTGGTCCAGCGGTCGCCGTACGCGGGGCCGGGAAGGCGGAAGTCGACCGGTTCCCAGTAGCCGTTGAGCAGCAGCAGGAAGGAGTCGTCCACCACGGGGCGGCCCTGCCGGTCAGGTTCGGCGATGGCGTCGCCGTTGAGGAAGACCGCGACGGAGTGCGCGTCGGAGCGCTGCCAGTCCTCCTCCGCCATCTCGCGGCCGTCCGGCAGCAGCCACACCAGGTCGGGCAGCGGCTGGTCGGACCGGGTCGCCGTCTCCCCCTGGAAGAAGCGGCGCCGGCGCAGCACGGGATGGGCGGCGCGCAGAGCAATCAAGTAGCGCGTGAAGTCTGCGAGTTCGCGCTGCCCGTCGGTCAGCCGCCAGTCGATCCAGGAGACCTCGCTGTCCTGGCAGTAGGCGTTGTTGTTGCCGCCCTGGGTGCGCCCCAGCTCGTCGCCGTGGCACAGCATCGGGATGCCCTGCGAAAGCAGCAGTGTGGCAAGGAAGTTGCGCTGCTGGCGGGCCCGCAGTTCCAGGACGGCCGGGTCGCGGGTCTCCCCCTCGGCCCCGCAGTTCCAGGACCGGTTGGCGCTCTCGCCGTCCCTGTTGCCCTCGCCGTTGGCCTCGTTGTGCTTGTCGTTGTAGGAGACCAGGTCCCGCAGCGTGAACCCGTCGTGCGCGGTCACGAAGTTGACGCTGGCGCGCGGCCTGCGCCGGTTGTGGGCGTACAGGTCGGCGGAGCCGGTCAGCCGGGAGGCGAACTCGCCGAGCGTGTGTTCCTCGCCGCGCCAGAAGTCCCGTACGGCGTCACGGTAGAGGCCGTTCCACTCCGACCACAGCGGCGGGAAGTTGCCCACCTGGTAGCCGCCCTCGCCGACGTCCCACGGCTCCGCGATCAGCTTCACCCGGCTGATCACCGGGTCCTGCTGGATCAGGTCGAAGAACGCCGACAGCCGGTCCACCTCGTGGAACTGCCGGGCCAGCGTGGCCGCGAGGTCGAAACGGAAGCCGTCGACACGCATCTCGGTGACCCAGTACCGCAGCGAGTCCATGATCAGTTGCAGTACGTAGGGGTGGCGCATCAGCAGGCTGTTGCCGGTGCCCGTGGTGTCGTAGTAATGCGCCCAGTCGCCGTCGACCAGGCGGTAGTACGAGGCGTTGTCGATTCCCCGGAAGGACAGTGTCGGGCCCTTCTCGTTGCCCTCGGCGGTGTGGTTGTAGACGACGTCGAGGATCACCTCGAGCCCGGCCGTGTGCAGCGCCTTGACCATCGACCTGAACTCGGCGACCTGCTGTCCGCGTGTGCCGCCGGCGGCATAGCCGTTGTGCGGGGCGAAGAAGCCGATGGTGTTGTAGCCCCAGTAGTTGGAAAGGCCCCGGCCCTGGAGCACGCCGTCGTGCACGAACTGGTGGACCGGCATCAGCTCGACCGCGGTCACGCCCAGCGCGGTCAGGTGCTCGATCACCGCCGGGTGCGCCAACCCCGCGTAGGTGCCGCGCAGTTCGGGCGGCACGGCGGGATGGGTGCGGGTCAGGCCGCGTACGTGGGCCTCGTAGATCACGGTGTCGGAGTACGCCCGCCGCGGCGGACGGTCGTCGCCCCAGTCGAAGTCCGCGTCGGTCACCACGCCCAGCATGGTGTGCCCGGCGCTGTCGGCCGGGTCAGGACCGTGCGCGGCACGCTCGTACAGCGAGGGATGGTTGTCGATCTGCCCGTCCACCGCCCTGGCATAGGGGTCGAGGAGCAGTTTCCTCGGGTTGCAGCGGTGGCCTGCGGACGGGTGCCAGGGCCCGTGCACCCGGTATCCGTAGCGCTGCCCCGGCCCGACGCCGGGCAGATAGCCGTGCCACACGAAGCCGTCGGCCTCGGTCAGGGGCACCCCGCGATGGGTGCCGGCGTCGTCCACCAGGACGAGGTCGACTCGCTCGGCCACCTCGCTGAACAGCGCGAAGTTGGTGCCCTTCCCGTCGTACACCGCCCCCAGCGGATAGGGGTACCCGCTCCACACGGGTACCCCTATCCGGCGCTTTCGGCCCGTCATGGGGCCGCTTCCAGCACGGCCCGCGGCCCGCTGAGCGGAGAGGCCAGGGCCGCGACCGGCAGCTCGCGCGGTGTCCTCAGCCCCTCGCGCAGGGTCGGGGCCGGAGCCGTCGGGACCAGCGGGACACGCACCCCGGCGCGGGCCCGCTGCGAGAACCAGATGACCTTGCTGCCCGTCGCGGCGGCGCAGCAGCCCCAGCCGTCGCTGGTCGCCGCGATTCGGGCCAGGCAGCTTCGCAGGTCCTGGTCGGGGCGCAGATCGTGGTTGTTCTCCGCGACGGCGGTGATCAGGTGCTGGCCGGTCCACCACATCTCGATCGAGGTGTGCTTGTCGGTGGCGTGCTCGTCAATGGCCTTCAGCAGCATCTCGGCGCCCCCGCACACGGGTTCGACGAGGTCCTCCAGGTCCCAGAAACGCAGGTGCGCGGCCAGGATGCGCCTCACCTGCCCGACCCGCTCCGGGCTGACTTCCACGTCGAGGTGGTAGTAACAGGGCACTGCGGTCTTCATCGTCGTTGGCTCCTCACCGGCGAGGCCCGCGCTCCTCTCCCCATGCCGCGAGAGGAGCTCCGAACACGAAGCGTGAGCGAATGTTGCCTCTGAGTAGGATCAACAGTGCGCGCGCTACGCCATCCGTGCAACACGAGCAGGTCAGCGGGCTTGTTGAAGTTCCAACAGGACGCTGTGTCGTTGAACGTGCACCATGAGTGAAGTCTCGAGCGCCGTCAACGGGACCGCTGCCCACGCGTGCGCGGTCGCCGCCCCGGCTGTCGGGGGAACGAGCCCATCGAGCGCATCCGAAAGGTGAATGGCGCCATGCTGCTACCCGCCAAAGCCGAAGTCGCCCGTCACTTGCGCCGCTACCGGGCGTGGGAACGCGCGATGCTCGCGTCACCGGACGACAACCGGGTGCGGTCCACTTTCGAGGATTCCGGTTACACCCTGTGCGTGCTGATGGGGAAGCGCTGCGCCCGGGAGGCCGCGGACGCCGCCGAGCGTTATCTGTGCACCAGCCTCGTCACCTACCTGCGGGAGCAGAGCGGCCGGCCGCACCGGAGCGCCGTCCCCCGCCGGGGCCCGCCGAAGGCGGCCCAGAAGCGTTCCCGCGCCGGGCGGTAGGCCCCCCCGCCCGGCACGATCCGATCCCCGGCCGGGCGCGAGCCCGGCCTCGAGCACGGTGGAGGTGACACCCATGAGTTCGACCCAGAGCCAGGCCTCGAGTCCCGCCTCAAGTACGGCCTTTGGCCCCGCCTTCTGGACGGCCCCGGCGATCGGCCGCATCCCGGTGCGGGACGTCCGTCCGGCCGTCGACGGCGGCAGGCGAGCGGCCAAGGCGGTCGCGGGAGAGACGTTCCCTGTCACCGCCACCGTGTTCCGTGAGGGTCACGACGCGGTGGCAGCGAACGTGGTGCTGACGGATCCGGAGGGCCGGGCCGGCCCGTGGACGCCGATGCGCGAACTGGCCCCCGGCACCGACCGCTGGGGCGCCGAGGTCACTCCGGGTGCGGTCGGCCGCTGGACGTACCACGTGGAGGCCTGGGCGGATCCGGTCACCACCTGGCGCCGCGTCGCGTCCGTCAAGGTCCCGGCCGGCATCGACGCGGGTCTTGTGCTGGAGGAGGGGGCCGCTCTGCACACCCGGGCGGCGGCCAGAGTGCCCGAAGGGCCGGAGCGGGACACCGTGCTGGCCGCGGCGGCGGCGCTCCAGGACGACACGCTGCCGGTGATGACCCGGCTGGCGGCGGCGTTGACGCCGGAGGTGGACGCGGTCCTCGCCCGCCGTCCACTGCG
>NZ_NNBK01000022.1 GCF_002803075.1 Streptomyces sp. CB01373
TGGTCGGGCCAACCAGAGCCACCTCAACCAGCCGGAAAACAACCTAAATCACCGGTATTGGGGCTAGGGCGTGTTTCGAAAGTGGCGTCGTTCGCCCGGAGGGCGGGTCCCGCGGCGTCTGGTGCGTGCGATCGCAAGGCGGAGGGTCGCCCTCGTACTGGGTGTACGTGGGCGATCCCGACAACGCAGCGAGCGTGCGTGCCAGGCGTCGCGGGGCAGACGGCACTTTCGAAACACGCCCTAGTGGGCGGCACCGCTGAACTTCTGCGATTCACTCCGCGCGGCAGCGGCATGGGCGTCCATCCGCTCGGCCGCCAGGATCGCCACCGTCGTGTCCGCCCGGGAGGCGGCGACGACGAGCGTGCGGCCGGCGAGCGCGTGCGCCCGCTGGTGCAGCGCCGACGGTTCGCGGACGGCGGCCACCGACGTGCGGGCCGCACCGTGACCGCCACCCAGCCGGGCCACCTGTTCGGTCAGCCGCCCGGCCGCGTTGTCCAGGTCGGCGGAGGGGGCCAGTGCGCGCAGCTCGTCCGTGACGGCGAGCAGCGCCGCGAGATGGCCCGCGAGCTGGATGTCCAGCTCCTCCTCGCGGGAGCGGTGGGGGAAGTCGGAGGTGGTGCCGGCCATCGGGCTGTGGACGGACCTGCCGGAGGGCCCGGTGCGGATCGGTTCGTACATGGGATGGCCTCCTGTGCTCTGACAGAAGACATCCTAGCTTAGAACGCGTCTAAAGTTGAGGCCGTTCGCGGAACTGGTCCGTACGGGCACCGAACGTGAACGTCAGGACTGGCCGTAGCCGTCCAGGAAAGTGCCGATCCGGCCCACCGCGTCCCGCAGGTCGTCGACCGAGGGCAGCGTGACGACCCGGAAGTGATCCGGCTCGGGCCAGTTGAAGCCCGTGCCCTGGACGACCATGATCTTCTCTCGGCGCAGCAGGTCCAGGACCATCTGCCGGTCGTCCCTGATCTTGAAGACCGCGGGGTCCAGGCGCGGGAACAGGTACAGCGCCCCCTTCGGCCGTACGCAGCTCACGCCCGGGATCTGCGTGAGCAGCTCGTAGGCGACGTCCATCTGTTCCTTCAGCCGTCCGCCCGGCAGGAGCAGGTCGCCGATGCTCTGCCGCCCGCTGAGCGCGGCCACCACGCCGTGCTGACCCGGCATGTTCGCGCACAGGCGCATGTTCGCCAGGATCGTCAGGCCCTCGAGGTAGGAGTCGGCGTGCGCGCGGGGGCCGGAGACGGACATCCAGCCCACCCGGTAGCCGGCCACCCGGTACGCCTTGGACATGCCGTTGAACGTCAGGGTCAGCAGGTCCGGCGCGACCGACGCGGTCGGGGTGTGCGTGGCGCCGTCGTAGAGGATCTTGTCGTAGATCTCGTCGGAGCAGACCAGCAGGTTGTGCCGGCGGGCGATGTCGGTCAGGCCCTTGAGCACCGCCCGGTCGTAGACCGCGCCGGTGGGGTTGTTGGGGTTGATGATGACGATCGCCTTGGTGCGGTCGGTGACCTTGCGCTCCACGTCGGCGAGGTCGGGCATCCAGTCGGACTGCTCGTCGCAGCGGTAGTGGACGGCGGTGCCGCCGGACAGGGAGACCGCGGCCGTCCACAGGGGGTAGTCCGGCGCCGGCACGAGGACCTCGTCGCCGTCGTCGAGCAGCCCCTGCATGGCCATCACGATCAGCTCGGAGACGCCGTTGCCGATGAAGACGTGCTCGACGTCCGTCTCGATGCCGAGAGTCTGGTTGTGCATGACGACCGCGCGCCGGGCGGCCAGCAGGCCCTTGGCGTCGCCGTAGCCATGGGCCGTGGAGACGTTGCGGAGGATGTCCTCCAGGATCTCCGGCGGGCACTCGAAGCCGAACGCGGCCGGGTTGCCCGTGTTCAGCTTCAGGATGCGGTGACCCGCCGCCTCCAGCCGCATCGCCTCCTCGAGTACGGGGCCCCGGATCTCGTAACAGACGTTGGCGAGCTTCGTGGACTGGATCACCTGCATGCCCGTGAGCTTACGGCCACATGGCACCGATTGTGGGGAGTTTTCCATCACGTGAGACGGAGGATTTGATCTCTTTTGGCATCAGTGGCGCTGTTCATCGGATCTCGCCGCGTTTCAGCCGGTATGCGGGCGTGGTCGACTCAGTCGCGGTGGTGCAGCAGTGCGAAACCGTCCTGCAGTGCCATCAGGTCGTATCCGCGCTGGCGGTCGGCCGTCAGACGCTGCCGTTCGGCTTCGGCGCTCAGCGGGGCGCCCAGCCAGCCTCGTGATCCGTCCGGAGCCCAGGTGTCCACCATGATCCACTGGGGGTTGGGACGGCCGCCTTCGGCGCCGTAGATGCTGACGCTCGTGCGGTTGGTCAGCTGGGGCACCAGATGGTCGGACGCCTGGACCGTGGCGCCGTCGGGGATGAAGTTCATCAGGCGGTGGGCGACGGCGACACGGGGATCGGTCCGCCAGGTGTCCGGCTGGAACAGCTGGAACAACGGGAAGCTCGGAAGGATGGCGAGGGTGATCGCGGCGGAGCCCACGAGGTAGCGTCGAAGACTGGGCCCGCTCGTTCCGCGCCGCACCAGGGCGTCGACGAACGCCGCGAACACGATCGGCATCAGGACGAGCGAGTAGTGGAAGCCGGTCCCCCAGTGCAGGCCGTTGTTGGACGCGAAGCGCCACACCAGGGTCGGCACGGCGACCCACAACAGGGGGGACCGCAGCGCCAGGAAGAGGGTGGGAGCCAGCACCAGGAAGAGGGTCGTCACCTTGGTCTGCGGGGTGACGAGACCGATCGTGCCCCGGTGGAGCAGGTCCAGCAGGCCGCCCCCACCGCTTCCGGCCGTTCCCGGGCCGCCGGAGGAGCCATCCACCAGGGACCAGTAGGCGAAGGACCCGTTCGGGCTGAACGCCGGCAGGATCACGAAGATCGCGAGTGCCGCCCCGACGAGACCGAGCGCGGCCGCGGACAGTCCGAGCCTGCGGTTGCCGCGCCGGGCGATGACGAGACCGATGGCGAGAACCGTGAGCCCGAGGTCCTCCTTCACGAGCAGGAGGGGGAGGGCCCAGCACCCCGCGGCGACGAGCCGGTCGTTGCCCAGGGCGGTGAGCGAGAGGGTCAGGAGCGGTACGGCGAAGGCGACTTCGTGGAAGTCGTAGCCGACCGCGCTGGCGATTCCCCAGGACAGTCCGTAGCAGGCACCGATGACCGCGGCGGCCGGAATGCCAAGGGTTCGACGTGCCCAGAGGGCCAGCGGGACCACGCTCACGGCGATCAGAGCGGCCTGCACGACGAGGAGCGTTTCCGCTCCCTGCCACACCCAGTAGAGAGGCGCGATCAGCGCCAGGATGGGAGAGAAGTGATCTCCCAGGACGGGAAAGCCCTGTCCCTTCACTTCGGAGACCGGCAAGTGCCCTTCCGCGTAGGAGCGGACGACCTGCTCGAAGATTCCCAGGTCATAGCTGCTGGTGATCATCCGATGGTGGAAGTGCAGCGACAGCGCCGCGTACATCACGAAGAGCGTTCCCGCCATGACCCAGATCCACCAGATGCCGGCGAAGCGGCCTGAGTACGGTGATTCGGCCGCCTCCCATTTCTTGGACGGCGACTGTGTGGGGACCGCTGCGCTTTTGGTGGACTGTGCTTGCATCGAGAGCCCTTCAGGAAAGCCGGGATTGGCAGCCATCAAAAGGCCAGTCGTGTGCGGCATTCGACTGTGACGCGGCGTCGGCCAAACTCCCGTGTGGTCAGAATCCGCCGAATGGCCGCACGGAGGGCGGTGCGTTGTCCTCCCCGGCCCGCTCCGGTCGCAGCACCGCCCCCGGCCCGGTGCCTACGTCTTCTTGTGGCCCACCCCTCGCGCCATCACAATGCACATGACAAGACGGGCGACCGGAAGATCTCCGGTCGCTCACGTCTGAAGAGGGGACCCCCACAGATGAACAAGCCTCTCCTTGCCGCGCTCGCGACCCTGGTGATCACCGGGGCGGGCATGGCACCCGCGGCCGCCGCCACGCAGACCCCCGGCGCGGCGCCGGCCCCCGCGCTGGCGGCCGTCGACTTCGCCGGCACCGTCGCGCTGAGCAACTGCTCCGGTTCGGTCGTGCGCCTCCCCGCCTCCGCGGACAGCGACCCGGCGCTCGTGCTCAGCAACGGCCACTGCCTGGAGACCGGCTTCCCGGCGCCCGGCAAGGTCGTCGTGGGCCAGTCGTCCAGCCGCACCTTCGGCCTGCTGAACTCGGCCGGCACCCAGGTCGCGACGCTCCGGGCGAACAAGGTCGTCTACTCGACCATGACCGACACGGACGTCACGATCTACCAGCTCACCAGCACCTACGCGCAGATCAAGAACTCCTACGGCATCAACGCGCTGACCCTGAGCGACACCCACCCGGTCGCCGGCACCGCCATCAAGGTGGTCTCCGGCTACTGGAAGCGGATCTACAGCTGCAACATCGACGGCTTCGTCTACCGCCTGAAGGAGGGCGACTGGACCTGGAAGGACTCGGTCCGCTACACCTCCGCCTGCGACACGATCGGCGGCACGTCCGGTTCACCCGTCGTCGACACCGCCACCGGCAAGGTCGTCGCCGTCAACAACACCGGCAACGAGAGCGGCGGCCGCTGCACCGTGAACAACCCGTGCGAGGTCGACGCGAACGGCACCGTCACCGTCAGGCAGGGCATCAACTACGCCGAGCAGACCTACCAGATCCCCGCCTGCTTCGGCACCGGCAACCAGCTCGACCTGAACAGGAGCGGCTGCGTCCTGCCCAAGCCCTGACCGGGAAGGCACCGGGAAGGCACAGCGCGGGGCGGGCGGTCGTGGCTCAGGTCCGGCGGACCGTCCGTCCCGCCAGTACGTCCGTGCGCCGTCCGTCCTCGATCACGAAGCGGCCGTCGATCAGGACGTACGGAATCCCCGTCGGCAGTGCGCGAGGCCGTTCGAAGGTGGCGCCAGGGGCGACCGTGGCCGGGTCGAACAGGACCAGGTCGGCCCGGTACCCCTCACGGACCACGCCCCGGTCCGGCAGCCGCAGCCGGGCCGCCGGCCGCCCGGTGAGGTGCGCGACGCACTCCTCCAGCGACAGCACCCCCAACTCCCTCACGTACCGGCCGAGATACCGCGGGAAGGTGCCGTAGGCCCGCGGATGCGGCTTGGTGCCCCGCAGGATGCCGTCGGAACCGCCGGTGTGCACGCGGTGGCGCATGATCGCCCGGACGTTCTCCTCGTGGCCGACGTGCTGCAGGACCGTCGTGCCCAGCCGGTCCTCCACCAGCAGCCGCCGGGCGGTGGTCCAGGGCTCCTCGCCGCGCCGGGCCGCCGCCTCCCGGACCGTCAGGCCGGTGTACTCGGTGAGCGCCGGGACGGTGACCCCGGAGATCTCGACCGTCTCCCACTCCACCGGGACTCCGTGGCAGCCGTCCGAGCCCGTCACCTCCAGGTCGTGGCGGATCCGCTCCGCGGTGCCCTCGTCGGACAGCCGGCCGAGGACCGCCTCCGGGCCGCCCTCGCCCGCCCAGCTCGGCAGCAGGGCCACCAGGGTGGTGCACCCGGGGGTGTAGGGGTAGGTGTCCAGGGTGATGTCGGCGCCGGCGTCGAGCGCCTCGTCCAGGAGGGCCAGCAGTTCGCCGGCGCGGCCCTTGTTCGGGCCGAAGTTCATGGTGGCGTGCGCCAGGTGCAGCGGGCAGTCCGCCTCGCGCGCGACCCGCACCATCTCCGCGTACGCGTCGAGGGCTCCGGCGCCGTAACTGCGGTGGTGCGGGCAGTAGTAGCCGCCGTGCGCCGCCACCACCCGGCACAGCTCGGTCAGTTCGGCGTCCTCCGCGTACATCCCGGGGGTGTAGGTCAGCCCGGAGGACATG
This sequence comes from Streptomyces sp. CB01373, assembly GCF_002803075.1. GTDB lineage: Bacteria > Actinomycetota > Actinomycetes > Streptomycetales > Streptomycetaceae > Streptomyces. The sequence continues at coordinate 5,849 of NZ_NNBK01000022.1, forward strand.
CCGACCGCGCCCTGCCGCAGGCCCTCGGCGACCAACTGCCGCATACGGTCCAGCTCCCCGGGCGTGGCCGCGCGGTCCTCCCAGCCGACGGCGAGCGCGCGGACCGTGCCCTGCGGGACCAGGTAGGCGGCGTTGACGGCGATGCCCTCGCCGCCGAAGCCGTGGTCGAGCCGGTCCAGGTACTCGCCCACCGAACGCCAGCTGAAGTCGATGTCGTCGCCGTCGCCGTTCCAGCCGCTGATCGCCCGGCGCACCTCGGCGAGGGTGCGGTCGTCGACCGGCGCGTAGGACAGCCCGTCCTGCCCGACGACCTCCAGCGTGACGCCCTGCGCGGCCTTCGCGCTGTGGTCGGGGTCGCGCAGGAGGGCGAGGTCGCTGTGGGCGTGCATGTCGATGAAGCCCGGGGCGAGCACCAGGCCCTCCGCCTCCAGCTCCCGCCGCGCCCGCGGCCGCTGGCAGCCGGCCGCCGCGGCCTCCTTCACGACCGAGACGATCCTGCCGTCCTTGACGGCCACGTCGGCGCGGTAGGAAGGGGCCCCGGTGCCATCGGCGACGTCCGCGTCCCGGATGGCCAGATCGGCGTAGTCGGCGAGCTCCACCGGATCCATGGCGGTGCCTTTCGAAGCTCCTAGAAGAACGTGCGGACGTAGTCGACGACGGTACCGTCCGCCTCGGCCACCGGGATGAGCGGCCACTTGTCGAAGGACGTGCACGGGTGGGAGAGCCCCAGGCCGACCCAGTCGCCGACCTCCAGCTCCGCGCCGGGCGCGGTGCTCAGCCAGGCGTGCTGGTCGGACAGGCGGGTGACCTCGATCCCCGTCGCCGGGCGTTCGACTCCGTCCCGGCGCACCACCTGGGCGGAGGGCAGGTCGAGGTCATGGGCCGCGTCCCGCTTGCCCGCGTTGACGAAGGCCTGTCCGGGGCTGGGGCGGGAGACCACCTGGGACCAGAGGCGGAAGGCGGGCTCCAGGGCGCCCTCCTCGGGGACGCGGTTGAAGGGTGTGATCCTGCGGTAGTGCCCGTCGTCGTGCGAGACGTACGCGCCCGAGCGCAGCAACTTCAGCACGGGCAGGGAGAGTTCGGGGATGCCGGCGAACACCTCGGCCACCGAGTCGAACCAGGCGCTGCCGCCCGCGCTCACCACGATCTCCTCTTCCCCCAAGCTCTCGGCTCCGCTCGAGCAGGGGGTACCCCCATGCGCGAACTTCCCGGCCTTGTCGAGGTCCACGGCCAGGGCGACGAGCCGGGTCAGCCACGCCCGCACCCGCTCCGGGTCCGCCTGCGGCACCTCGCCCTCGTAACCGGCGACCCCGACCAGACGCAGGGTGTCCGTGGCCGCCACCGCGTCGGCGACCGCCAGGCACTCGGCCTCCGTGCGCACGCCGGTCCGCGCACCCTCACCGGCTCCCAGTTCGACGACCACGTCCACCGGGCGGGCGGCCCCCTCCAGAGCCGCGTCCATCAGCTGCACGCCGCGCACGGAGTCGACGTAGCAGATGAAACGGAAGGACGGATCGGCGGCCAGCTCGGCGGCGACCCAGCGCAGGGCCGCCGGGTCCACCAGCTCGTTGGCGAGGAAGACCCGGCGGATGCCGAACGCCCGGGCCACGCGCACCTGGTGCGGCATCGCCAGGGTGATGCCCCAGGCGCCGTGCTCCAGTTGGCGATGGAAGAGCTGCGGCGCCATGGAGGTCTTGCCGTGCGGGGCGAAGGCGAGGCCGTGGCGGGTCGCGTAGGTCTCCATCAGCCGCAGGTTGTGCTCCAGGCGCTCGGCGGAGAGGGCGAGCACGGGCGTGGCGAAGCCGTCGGTGAAGAGGTTGCGGCGCTGGGCGGTCAGCTCGCCGACGGTCAGACCGTCCGCGTCCGGCGGGAGGCCCTTGAAACGGTGGTCGACCCGTTCCTCGGCCAGCCGGGCGAGGGCTTCCGTGCTCATCGAGCCTCCTTCGAGACCGTTGCAAAATGTGCAATGGTCATTGCGTGCAGTGCTCACCGGTGTCTAGCATCCCGCCGGAGCCGGGTCAATGCCAGAGCCTCGGAACCGAGGGGGGACCGGGAGCCGCCCCTTCCGGCCGGACGACGGGCACCGGGCAGGGCCCAGGAGGCCGAGAAGGAGGTACGCACGCCGTGAGCCAGACCGTCGACCGGGCGCTGAGTATCCTGCCGCTGCTCGCCGAGGGCCCCGCCGACCTCGGGCGGGTGGCCGAGCGCCTCGGCGTCCACAAGTCCACCGCGCTGCGGCTGCTGCGCACCCTCCACCAGCACGGGCTCGTCCACCGCCAGTCCGACCAGCGCTACCGCCTCGGCGCCCGGCTCTTCGCCCTCGCCCAGGAGGCGATGGAGAGCCTGGACGTGCGCGAGATCGCCCATCCCCACCTCCTGCGCCTGAACGAGCAGTGCGGGCACACCGTGCACCTCGCCGTCCTCGAGGACGGCGAGGTGCTCTACATCGACAAGGTGGACAGCCGCTACCCGGTGCGCATGTACTCCCGGATCGGCAGACCCGTCGCCATCACCGTCGCGGCCGTGGCCAAGCTGCTGCTCGCCGACCTGCCCGGGGCCGAGCGGCGCGCGGTCGCCCAGAGACTCGAATACCCGCTGTACACGGCCCGTTCGACACCGAACGCCGCCGCCTTCCTGACGGAGCTGGCGACGGTGCGCGAACAGGGCTGGGCCGCAGACCTCGGCGGCCACGAGGAGTCCATCAACTGCGTCGCCGCGCCCATCCGCGGCGCCGACGGCCGGGTGGCCGCGGCGATGTCGGTCTCCGCGCCGAACGTCGTCGTCACCGCCGACGAACTCCTCGCCCTGCTCCCGCTGGTGCGCCGTGCCGCGGACGCCGTCAGCGACGAGTTCTCCGGCAGAAACCCGGTGAAGGACCCCGTATGAAGTACCCCGTATGAAGGAGATGAAGGACCTCGTATGAGCGACACGACGGCCAAGACCGCCCTCACCCCCGCGACCCACACCACCCCGCCCGCGAAGTTCTCCCACGGGGTGCGCAAGGGCAACATCCTCCAGGTCGCCGGCCAGGTCGGCTTCCTGCCCGCCGCGGAGGGCAAGGCGCCCACACCGGCCGGTCCGACCCTGCGCGAGCAGACCCTCCAGACCCTCGCCAACGTCAAGGCGATCCTGGAGGAGGGCGGCGCGACCTGGGACGACGTGATGATGATCCGCGTCTACCTCACGGACGTGGCCCACTTCGCCGAGATGAACGACCTGTACAACACGTACTTCGAGGAGCAGGGCCTCACCCAGCCGCCCGCTGCCCGCACCACCGTCTACGTCGGCCTGCCCGCGGGTCTGCTCATCGAGATCGACGCGCTCGCCGTGCTCGGCTGAGGCGTCTTGGCCATCTTCGTATAACGAAGTCGGGGCTGGTTGTGTCCGGCACAGGTTCGTCGACCATACTGCCCGCTGTGGAGCAGCGCATAGGTTCGAGCAGCCAGCCCCTGAAGGCCGAGCCCGTGAAGGGTGCCGGGTTCGACCCGGCCCACATCCCCGGGCTCACCGCACCCGCGACGGCGGAACCGGAGGACGCCAGGCCGCCGCAGGCCGGGCAGCCGCCGGCCGCGGAGACGGTCGCGGACGACGCCGGGACCGCCGGGAAGGCGGAACGGCCGGAGGAGAAGAGTCCGGAGGAGAAGAGTCCGGAGGAGAAGCGGGAGGAGGTCGTCGACGGTCCCGTCTTCGAGGCCGCCGACCGCCGGGCCCGCATCGTCGCCGATCACAACGGCGTGCGCCTCTGTCTGGACGACCAGGAGTGCGAGTTCCGCTGGGACGAGATCGGCGCCGTCGAGACGGAGACCTCCCGTTTCGGCAAGCTGTTCACCATCACCGTGCACACCCCCGAACGGCGCTGGTACCCCATCGAGATCGAGGCCCCGTCCAGGGCGAGCTTCACCGAGTGGGAGACGCGACTGGACGCGGTCCTGGACGCGTACTTCGAGGACGGCGCGGCGTCCGAGGACGACACCGCCGCCGCCGACGCCGCCGACGAGGACGACGCCGGCAAGGGCGCCGTCCCTGAGAAGGACGCCGCCGCCGGGAAGGACGCCACCAGCAAGGACACGGCGGACGAGCCGCCCGCCGACGACGCCTGATCCCGACCCCGGCGGTACCGGGCCCAGTGGTACCAAGTAGTGCCGGGCCCGGTACCCAGCCGGTGATCAGTCCTGCGGATGCCACCTCGGGTCGGTGGCGATCGCCTCCAGTTGCTTCATGGTGAGCACGGGGGTCTTGCGGGTCGCCGGGGAATCCTGCGCCCCGGAGTTGAAGGCGCTGATCACCACGCGCCGGCCGTCGGGCCGGATGGTGTCCACGCTCCACCAGACGATCCCGGGAATGCCCTTCTCGCCGGGCTGCTGGTGTGTGGCGACCTTGGTGCCGTCGGGCAGGACCTTGGCGTCCGGACCGAACAGCTGCTTCTCCACGTCCCGCATGTCCGGCTGGACGTTGACCTGCACCAGGCTCGCGCCCCTGCCGTCGTCCAGGACGACGTAACCGAAGTCGTCGTCGTCCGGACCGCTCTTGCGGACGATCTTGATCCCGTGCGGTACAAGACGGCTGAGAGTCGCCGAGATCGAGCCGCCGGGGGTGACCGGCCCGGTGTCCGGCTCGGCCGCCGAACGGGCGTCGACGGGCATGGCGTCGGCGGCCGCGCGCAACTCGGGAGCGGTGGCGAGTGCCTTCAACCGGTCCAGGTCGAGGGGCGGTTGTTCCCGGGTGGCGGGCGCGCCCAGCCCACCGGTGCTGTTCCACTCCTGCACGCCGACGTACCCGCCCGCCGGGGTCATGAGGTCGGCGGTCCACAGCTTCCTGTCGGTGCGGCTCTTCGGAGACTCGTACCTCTTCAGGAGCATGAGGGCGGAGCCGTCGGAGAGCTTCGTGGAGGTGCAGGTGTCGTAGACGATGAACATCGTGTCGGGGCACTGGGTTGCCTGGCGGGCCTCCATGCTCCCGGGCTTCACACGGTTGAGGGACACGGTGACGGCGGCCTTGCCTCCGCCGTCGTCGTACAGGACCTTGGCCCGGGGCCTGTCAGCCGTGTCGCCCTCGTCCTTGTTGTCGCTGATCCGCCCCTCGGGCAGCAGTTTTTCGAGAATGCGGAGGAGTTCTTCGCCGGACACGACCTTCGAGGCGGTCTCGGCGGGGGTGTGGGTGGGGCTGGGGCTGGGGGTGGCCGGCGCCACCGGGGCGGCGGCCGCGGACCGCTGTCGTACGCCGTCCCCCTGGCCGGCGGGAAGGAGCAGGGTCCCGCCCAGTCCGACGAGCGCCACCGCGGCGGCACCGCCCACGACGGCGGCGGCCCGTCGCCGTGAGCGCAGCCGCCGCCCGTGTGTTTCGCCGCGGGCGGCCAGCATCTGCTGGTCGGTTCCGAACTCGGTGCCGGTGTCCCGCAGGACGTCGGCGAGCCGTTCCTCGAAGGGGTCGTGGTCTGCATCAGGCATGGCGAACCGCCTTTTCCGCAAGGGTGGTTGTTGGTCCGGTCGGGGCGGGGCAGGTCAGCGGCCCGCGTACTCGGCGAGCGAGTCGCCGAGCAGCACGCGCAGCCGGGCCAGCGCGCGGACGCAGCGGGTCCGGACGGCGGCCGAGCTGGTGTTCAACGCGGTCGCCGTCTCCTCGACGCTGCGGTCCTCCCAGTAGCGCAGGACGACCACCGCCCGGTCCTTGGGCGGCAGTTGTCCGAGCGCCTCCAGGAGGGTGAGCCGCAGCGGCGCGTCGCCGCCCGTCCGCGGCTCGGGCACTTCCGGGAGGACGTCGGTGGCGCGTTCCCTGCGGCTGCTGTGGCGGCGCCGGTGGGCGAGGAACACGCGGGTGAGGACGGTCTGGGCGTACGCGGCCGGGTTGTCGGCGCGGGAGATCCGGCCCCAGCGGAGGTAGATCCGGCCGAGGGTCTCCTGGACGAGGTCCTCGGCGAGATGGGTGTCACCTCCGGTGAGGAGACAGGCCGACCGGTACAGATGCCCGGCGCGTGTCACCGCGAACTCCTGGTACTTCTCAGTCCAGTTGTTCCGGCCCTGCCTCATGTGCCCTCCTTGTGTCCCCGGGCGCTCCGTGGTCCCCCGGTCGCGCCCCCACCTCATTGATGCGGTGGACCCACCGGAATGTTTCACGCGACTTCGGCGGTGGGGCGGGAACGCCGAACGGCTGCCGCCGCGCCCCCGGGCGGGGGCGTGGCGACAGCCGTGGACGGGGCCTGCCGGGTGTCAGGGCAGGGCGTGGACGTGCGGGCCCACGGTGTTCGACCAGGCGTTGCCCGCCGTCGCGTCCCAGTTGGTGGACCAGGTCATGGCGCCGCGCAGGGCCGGGTAGGTCTTCGAGGGCTTGAAGGAACCGCAGTTGGTGCCCTTGGCCAGGCAGTCCAGGGCGTTGTTCACCACCGTCGGCGAGACGTAGCCGCTGCCGGCGCCCCTCGTGGAGGCGGGGACGCCCAGGCCGACCTGGGACGGGGCGAGGCCGCCTTCCAGCTGGATGCAGGCGAGGGCGGTGAGGAAGTCCACCGAGCCCTGGCTGTAGACCTTGCCGTCGCAGCCCAGCATGGAACCGCTGTTGTAGTACTGGGTGTTGACGACCGTGAGGATGTCCTTGACGTTCAGCGCGGTCTGGAAGTAGCCGGCCGACGTGGACTGCATGTCGATGGTCTGCGGGGCCATCGTGAGGATCAGCGACGGTCCCGCCTTGCCGGACAGGGCGCGCAGGGCCTGGCTCATGTAGGTGGCGTTCAGGCCGTTCTCCAGGTCGATGTCGACGCCGTCGAAGCCGTACGTCTGCATCAGCGAGTAGACGGAGTTGGCGAAGTTCGTCGCGGAGGCCGAGTCGCTCACCGAGACCGTGCCCGTCTCACCGCCGACCGAGATGACGACCTTCTTGCCGGCGGCCTGCTTGGCCTTGATGTCCGCCTTGAACTGGTCGACCGTGTAGCCGTTCAGTCCGGCCGAGTCGAGGGTGAAGCTCACCGCGCCCCGGGTGGCCGTGGCGTCGGCGAAGGCGACCGCGATGATGTCGTACTGCGACGGCACGTCCGAGATCCTCTGGACCGTGGCGCCGTTGTTGAAGTTCTGCCAGTAGCCGGTCACCGCGTGCTTCGCGAGGGTGCCGCCCCCGCCTCCGCCGGTGGACGCCGTCGTGCCCGTCACGGTGGCCGACCTCGCGGACTCGCCCGCCGTGTTCGTCGCCGTCACCTGGAAGGAGTAGGAGGTGGCGGCCGCGAGGCCGGTCACCGTCGCCGAGGTCCCGCTCACCGCGGTCACCTTCGCGCCGTCGCGGTAGATGTTGTAGCCCGTCGCGCCCGAGACGGCGTTCCAGGACAGCGACACCGACGACGACGTCGTGCCGGTCACCGCAAGGCCGCCCGGCGCGGACGGCACGGTCGGGGCCGGGTCACCGCCGCCGCCTCCGTCGGGGCCGAAGACCGAGACGTCGTCGGCGTAGTACGCCGCCTGCCCGTACCAGCCGTGCAGGTACACCGACACCGAGGTCGTCGAGGAGCCGGTGGTGAAGGTGGTCGAGAGCTGCTTCCAGCCCGTCGAGTCCGGCGTCCAGGTGGAGACGTCCGTGGTGCCCGTGCCGGTCGCGCCCAGGTAGGTGTACCCGCCCTGCACCCAGGCGCTCAGCGTGTACGTCGAGTTGGGCTTGACCGCGACCTTCTGGGTGCACTGGGCGTTGTCCTGCCCGGCCGGGGTGCCCTTCAGCGCGGCGGAGCCGCCGTGCACGGGGGAGGAGACGGTCGTACCGCTGCCGGCCGAGCAGGTCCAGTTGCTCAGGCCCGACTCGAAGCCGGCGTTCTTGGCGTTGTTGACGTCCGCCGCCGACGCCTGGCCGGCCCCGGCGAAGGAGAGGGCGAGGGCGGCGGTGACGGCTCCCGACCACAGGCGCAGCCGTCGTCCTGTGGGTCTGGGCATGCCTGGTACGCGGTCCACTGGGGCCTCCGGTGGGGGTGAGGGGGGAGGGGGGAGGGCAGGACGAGCGGTGGCCACCGCCCTGGTCGTACAAGTTGGTCCAGACCATTTGGCTTGTCAAGAGGTCCAGACCAAAGTCGTCTGCGGCTCAACCTCCTTGCGGCGCACTCCCGTTACGCCTGGGTCTCCTCCCGCCACCGCTCAAGGAGCAGGCCCAGCGCGCACCCCGCCAGCAGCACCCCCGTCGACATCCACAGCGCCGGAGACGACAGCCCGGTCCGCTCCCGGCGCAGCGACAGCGTCAGCAGCTGCGCCGCCACCGGCACCGCGCACGCCGCCACCACGTGCCGCGCCGGGATCTCCCGCCAGGGGGCCGGATGGGCCCGCGCGGCCGCCCAGGTCGCCAGCACGACGCAGACCAGGTTCGGCAGATGGACCAGGGCCAGCGCCGCGCCGAAGGAGCCCACGCCCCGCGGGCCGACCAGATTCCCGTACAGCAGTGTCATCTGCACGTACTCGGTGGCGACGAGCACCACCACGCCCACCGCCCAGGCCCGGACCAGCGGCAGCACGGGAGCCGTACCCCCCACCGCTAGTGCACCCGCACCGAGTCGATGATCCCGCGCAGGTCCGCCGCCGACAGCACGCCCCGCGCCGCGTCGATCCGGACCGCGAAGGTCCGGTCGGCCGAGTCCAGGCCCGTCAGGATCACGCCCCGGACCGGCGTGCCCTTGGGCGGGTTGCCGGCCTCGCCGGTCGAGTCGAAGGAGAAGTCGATCCGCCTGGCCCGGTCCGTGCCGGCCGGCTTCACGTCCTTCTCGCCCTCCACCTTCGCGCCCATCCGGATCCCGGCCTCCGCGGCGATGGCGGCCTGCTCGGCGGAGTCGGCCCGGGTGAAGTCCAGTTGCACGGTGATGACCGAGACCGTCCGCCCGGACTCCTCGCGCACGGCCGCCGCCGCGTTGTACTTGCTGCGCTCGGCGGCGCTCTGCTCGACGTATCCCTCGGGGCCCGCGGGATACGACAGCGAGACACCCTTCGTGTTCAGCGTCTTCCAGCCGTCCGGCACGGAGGCGGAGTCCGCGCCGCCCCTGCCGCAGCCCGTGAGGGCGGCCGCGGCGGCGAGCAGGCCCGCGATCAGCAGTCGTGTCCTCATCGGCGTACCAGCCCTCCAGTCGGCGAGATCACTTGGCACAGTAGCTGTAGGGGACGTAGGAGCGGCGGTCTCCGTCCGGAGCACCGAGGAACCGGGCGTCCGTGAGCGTCTCCGACTTCTGTTCGGTGCTGACCGACAGACCGAGGCTGAGTCCGAGGTTCAGTTCGAAGCCGTACTCGGCGGCGTTCACCTGGCCCGTGTACGTCATCCTGCTGGAGCGGCCCTTGTCGAAGACCAGTCGGCCGAAGGGGTCGTCGGCGCCCGGCCGTCGGGTCGGCGCGTGGTCGTCGAACATGTACTGGAACGGCGTCACCAGCTGCTCGTTGGTGCTGCTGAGCCACTGCTCGGCGACGGCCCGGTCCTGGTCCCCGGCGGGACCGGGGTCGAAACTCAGGGCGGTCGTGACGATCTCGATGCCGGTGGAGCTGGCGGTGCCCCTCCCGCTCACCCCGCCGCCGCGCTCGTCCTTGCCCGACTTGCCGTTGCCCGTGCCGAGCCTGGCGCCGCCCTTCGGGCCGCCCCGCTCGACGGTGCGGGTCATGTTGACGCCGACCAGCTTGCCGGTGGTCTTGTCGTAGGTGACGGTGATGGTGCCGGTCCGGGTCGTGGAGGCCGAGGCGTCCCCCTTGAGCGGGCCGCCCTCGTAGCTCGCCTTGGCGCCGTACTCGATCGACGAGGAGTACGTGTACGACTTGGTGTTCTTGTAGGCGTTGTCGGTCCAGGTGACCTCGGGGGCGTACCGGAAGTTGCCACCGAGCACCGCGCTCAGCTTCTTCTCGTCGCCCGCCGAGATCTTCAGGCCCGCCGCCGCGGAGGCCTCGAGGCCCACCTTCCCGTAGGTGATCCTCCGGTTGTCGCCCAGCGCCTTCTTCACCCGGTTCTCCGTGTCCTCCTCGTCCTTGAGGGGGCCGGTGCCGAACAGGTAGAGGATGCTGTCGCCGAGGCTCGCGTCCGCGCCGCCCGGCGACTGGCGCCGCATCCGGTACATCTGGAGCTTCTCGACGTCGTCGCGGAACCGGCGTGCCTCCTCGGGGCTCTCGAACACCCAGGTGTCGCCGTTGGTCACCTTGATCCCGGCGCCCAGCTCCACCTTGTCGGTGCCGGCCTTCCCCACCTTCAGCCCGGGCTTGAAGTCCTTCTTGGCGCTGACGGAGGCCGCGTCCGTGAAGGTCAGGTAGACCAGCTCGTCCTGGTCGTCGACCTTGCCGTCGTGGTTGACGTCCGTGTGCGCCTTGAGGTGCTGCTCCTGGAAGCCGTACTCCTTGCCGATCTCCCAGAACAGGATCTTCGCCTTGGAGCCCGCCTTGTCGCTGACCGTCGAGACCTGGCACAGCGCCGGCTCGAAGTCCGCGTCGGCCAGGGCCCGGTCGCCTTCCCGCGTGCTCGCGCCGCAGTCCGAGCCGCCGGTGACCTTGCAGATCTCGGCGGCGATCCGGTCGTGGACGGTCCGGCCGACGCCGGTGGCACCGATGCCGAGCACGACGGCGACGACGACCACGACCATGCCGAGGTACTCGGTGGCGGTCGCGCCCGAGTCGTCGTACCCGTACGTCCTCCGGCATGTCCGTCTGCCGCCCCCGCGAGCCATGCGGCACCCCTCCTCGCACACCGGCAAGCGCCGTTCCGGGCGGCGAGCGTAGGTGCGGGCGGTGCCGGGCGGCGTGGGTCCGCGGACCCAAACGAGGGCCCACAGTCAACGAGTTGCGTCCGGCCCATGCTTTCGGGTCGGTTCAGGATGCTCACCCTGCCCCGGTTTGAAATGACTTGTGAGAGGAGAGTTGCCGGCCAGGTACGAAATCGCTGTTCTCCGGCCACAGAGGCGTGGATACAGTGCTGAGGTAGTCACGCAGTGAGGTCAACTCGGCGTGCCGGATGACCGCCGGCGGGCCGACAGGCGTCTAACGGGGAGCTGCGCGTGTCAACTGCCATTGCTGTGACAAGCGCCGACATGGCGCTGCCCGCGCAGGACGAGCGGACCGTGCCCGCCGTCGTCCTGAAGGACCTGGACCGGCAGCCGCTGGAGCAGACGCTCGACGCGATGAAGGCCCTGGTCGACCAGCACGGGTATGTCGTCGTGGTGTGCTCGCACGCCGTGCCGAGCGCTGTGGAACGGCGGCTGCACACCGTCCGGTCGCTGCTGGAGAGCGACCGCATCGCACTGTTCCGGCCCGATCTGCCGCCGCTCGGACTCGCCGTCCTCGCCCGCCAGTTGCGTCAGCTCGCCTCCTGCGACCTCAGCCCCGGCGTGCTCGCCTCGGCCGGCCGGCTGCTGACCCACTACATCCACGCGGGCGCCGTCCTGTCCTCGGTCGCCCGCCTCGACCGCGTCCCCGTCGGTCTCAGGGCGCACGCCAAGTCCTGGGTCCCGGGCAGCCAGTTCGGCGTGATCGCCCACCCCGAACCCCAGCTCGTCCGGATCGGCCCCGAAGCCACCCTGGACGGACCGGACTTCGGCAGCTGGATGCTGCTCGCCAAGGGCCAGCTCCAGTCCGACTGGGTCGGCTCCACCCTCGCCCCCGCGTGGAACGCGCTCGGGCTGCGCGAGGCCGACCTGCCGGCCGAGTCCGCCACCTGGTGGGGCACAGGCAAGCTGATCGAGTTCTGCACCTACCTGCCCGACCTGTCGGTGCTTTACCAGCTGGTCACCTCGGTCCGCCAGGGTGTGTGCCACTGGTGCGGCATCGACGTCATCGGGGACCGCTGCGTCTTCTGCTCGGCCACCCCGCCGCTGCCCGAGAACCGGGCACCCACCGGATGAGTCCCTGAACCCTGAACCACCGGCACCACCGTCATTCGATTCCGCTCGACTTCGCCGACCGATATCCCAATGAGGTTGCACGGTTCATGAACTCCCGTCAGCGCCGCGGCGTGATACTCCTGATCCTGTCCGTCATCTGCGCCCTCGCCGCGTTCGCGGGCGTGCTCTCCGTCATCAGCGACGTCAAGTCCAAGGTCGGCCCCGAGGTCGCCGCCTACCAGCTGCGCACGGACGTCGCGCCGTACACGACGCTGAGCACGGGACAGTTCGAGAAGGTCAAGATGCCAAAACGGTGGCTGTCGCCGAACGCCGTCACCGACCTCGCGCAGATCCAGGGCAAGATCGCGGTCACCACCCTGCGCAAGGGTTCCCTGCTGCAGAACGACATGATCGTGAACCAGCCCGCCCTGCAACCGGGCCAGCAGGAGGTCGCCATCATGATCGACGCGGCGACCGGCGTGGCCGGCAAGATCACACCGGGCTCCACGGTCAACGTCTACGCCACCTTCGGCGGACAGCGGCAGGGCGACCCCGCCCAGTCGAAGATCATCGTGACCAACGCCAAGGTCCTCGACGTCGGGCGGATCACCGCGCTCCAGCCGAACGCCGACAACCGGGCCCAGCAGCCCACCGACGCCGTCCCGATCACCTTCGCGCTCTCCACCATCGACGCCCAGCGCATCACCTACGCCGAGTCGTTCGCCCAGCGGGTCAGGCTCGCGCTGGTCGCCCCCGGCAGCGACACCAGCGTCCCGGCCAAGGACCGGACCTACGAACTCGCGAACGACAAGTGAGAGGCCGGCAGGCATGACCACCAGGATCCTTCCGGCCGTCGGCGACGCCGACGCGGCCCGGTCCATCACCACCCTGCTCAGCCAGCTCCCCGACGCCGAGCCGGTGGCACCGGTCGCCGACTCCACCCAGCTCATCGACACCCTGGCGCGCCTGGCCGCCGAGTCCGTCGACGAACTGCCCGAGATCGTGGTGGTGCACGAGCGGATCGGCCCGGTACCGGCCCTGGAACTGATCCGCGAAGTGGCCCTGCGCTTCCCGGCGGTCGGTGTCATCCTCGTCACCTCCGACGCCAGTCCCGGCCTGTTCCCGGCCGCGATGGACTCGGGTGCGCGGGGCCTTGTGGCCCTCCCGCTGAGCTACGAGGAACTGGTCAGCCGGGTACAGGCGGTGGCCCAGTGGTCGGTGGGCGTACGGCGCCATCTGGGCCACGGCGGCGAGGTGTTCACCGGGGCCGGCGGCCGGGTGGTGACGGTGAGCGGGGCCAAGGGCGGGGTGGGCGCCACCCTCACAGCGATACAACTCGCTCTCGCCGCACAGGCGTCCGGGCGCGCCACGGCCCTGGTCGACATGGACCTCCAGTCCGGTGACGTCGCCTCCTTCCTGGACGTCCAGTTCCGCCGCTCCGTCGTCGACCTCGCGGCCATCACCGACATCTCCCCGCGCGTCCTGGCCGACGCGATCTTCCGCCACGACAGCGGGCTCGCGCTGCTGCTCGCCCCCGGCGAGGGCGAGCGCGGCGAGGAGGTCACCGACCGGGCCGCCCGCCAGATCGTCAGCGCGCTGCGCTCCCGCTACGAGATCGTCGTCCTGGACTGCGGCGCCCAGATGAGCGGGGCGAGCGCGGCGGCCGTCGAGATGGCGGACACCGCGCTGCTCCTGACCACTCCGGACGTGGTCGCGGTGCGCGCGGCCAAGCGGACCGTACGGATGTGGGACCGGCTGCAGATCCGCAAGGCCGAGGAGACGACGGTCGTCGTCAACCGCCACACCCGGGCGACCGAGATCCAGCCGCCGCTCATCCAGAAGATCACCGGTACGCCGGTGGCGGGCACGGCGGTCCCCGCCGGCTTCAAGGAGCTCCAGGGCTCGGTGGACGCCGGCCGCATCCACGAACTGGACAGCAAGAGCACGGTCAAGCAGGCGCTGTGGGGACTCGCCGGTGAACTCGGGATCGTCAAGGCGCCCGAGGCCGACCGCAAGGGCGGACGGCTGCGGGGCGACCGGGGGTCGGTGAGTTTCCGGCGGCGCAGGGAGGCAGGTGGATGAACGTGCGGGCAGGCAGAGGGAAGAGGCTGTCGGCCGGTCGGCTGCGCTCGGACAGCGGGCAGGTCGCCGTCGAGTTGCTGGGCATGACGCCCACGATCCTCATCACGCTGGTGCTGCTGTGGCAGTGCGTGCTGCTGGGGTACACGTACACGCTTGCGGGGAATGCTGCCGACGAGGCGGTACGGGCGGGCACGGCGGCCGATCGCGGCGCCAGGAACGCCGCCTGCAGCCGGGCCGGGCTCGACAAGCTGTCGGCGGCGTGGCGAAGGGGGGCCGAGGTGGGCTGCGAGACGAGCGACGGCTACGTACGGGCGCACGTGCACCTCAAGGTGCCCGTCCTCTTCCCCGGCGCGATCGGCTTCCCCTTCACGGTCACGGGCCAGGCCGGTGCCGTAGAGGAGGCGACGAACTGACATGCCGTACCAGCGCGTACGCCGCGACCGCCGTCGCCGCGACCGGGGCCAGGCCGCCATCGAGTACCTGGGATTCATCCCGATCCTCATGCTGCTCGCCGTGGCCGTCATCCAGATCGGCCTGATCGCCTACACCGCCCAGCAGGCCGGCACGGCGGCCCGCGCCGGGGCGCGCGCGGCGTCGCTCCGGCAGGGAGCCGGGCAGGCCTGCGCGAACGCGGTCAGCGACTGGCTGGCGGGCCGCACCAGCTGCCTGCCCTCGTACGGCGGCAAGGAGGTCACCGTCACCGCGGGCGTCGAGATCCCCTCGATCGTGCCCGGCTGGCACTTCGGCAAGGCCCACAAGACCGCGACGATGCCGCTCGACCACTGAGACCGCCCGACCACTGAGACCACTGGACCACTGAGACCGCTCGACGACTCAGACCGCCCGACCACCGACCAGGACCGACCACGACACCGCCGACCAGGAGCGAGGAGCACCGGAGCCATGAGCCTCCGCGCACGCATCAACTCCCCCGAGGAGCAAGGCAGCCGGGGCGAGGACGGCCACCTCGTCGCCTCGTACCGGGCCAAGCTCCTGGAGGAGATCGACCTCGCGGAGATGAGTTCGCTGGCCGCCGCCGAGCGCCGGGTGCGCCTTGAGCGCGTGCTCGGGCACATCATCAGCCGGGAGGGCCCGGTCCTTTCGACCGTGGAGCGCTCGCAGCTGATCCGCCGGGTCGTCGACGAGGCCCTGGGCCTCGGCATCCTCGAACCCCTCCTGGAGGACGCCTCCATCACCGAGATCATGGTGAACGGACCCGACGCGATCTTCGTCGAGCGCGGCGGCCGGGTCGAGCAACTGCCCCTCCGCTTCGCCTCCGACGACCAGTTGATGCAGACGATCGAGCGGATCGTCTCCACGGTCAACCGCCGCGTGGACGAGTCCAACCCGATGGTCGACGCCCGTCTGCCCTCCGGCGAGCGCGTCAACGTCATCATCCCGCCGCTGTCGCTGACCGGTCCCACCCTCACCATCCGCCGCTTCCCCCGCTCCTTCACCCTCCAGGAGCTGATCGGCTTCGGCTCGCTCGACGAGCACATGCTGTACCTGCTGGCCGGACTGGTGCAGGCGAAGTTCAACGTCATCGTCTCCGGAGCCACCGGCACCGGGAAGACGACCCTCCTCAACGCCCTGTCCGGGCTGATCCCCCAGGACGAGCGCATCATCACCATCGAGGACTCCGCCGAACTCCAGCTCCAGCAGGCTCATGTGATCCGGCTGGAGTCCAGGCCGCCGAACGTGGAGGGCCGCGGCCACGTCACCATCCGCGACCTGGTGCGCAACTCCCTGCGTATGCGCCCCGACCGCATCGTCGTCGGTGAGGTCCGCGGCGGTGAGTCGCTCGACATGCTCCAGGCGATGTCGACCGGCCACGACGGCTCGCTCGCCACCGTGCACGCCAACAGCGCCGAGGACGCGCTGACACGCCTGCAGACCCTCGCCTCCATGTCCGACGTGGAGATCCCCTTCGTCGCCCTGCACGACCAGATCAACAGCGCCGTCGACGTGATCGTCCAGCTCACCCGGTTCGCCGACGGCGCCCGCCGCATCACCGAGATCGCCGTGCTCGACAGCCACGGCGGCGAGCCGTACCGGCTGGCCACCGTGGCCCGCTTCGCCGCCCAGCCCATGGCGTCCGACGGCCGGATCTACGGCGCTTTCGAGTACCACCCGCTGCCACGCCGCACCGCCGACCGCCTCTACATGGCGAGCCAGCCCATTCCCCAGGCCTTCGGCGTCGCCCAGTCCGCAGACCAACTGGCCACCCGAGAAGCCAGGTAGGCAGGTAGGAACCCTCCCCATGGATCTGAGCACCCTCGTCACCCTCACCACCGGAGTCACCCTGCTGACCTGTGTGCTGGCCGTCGCGGGCCTGCACGCCTACAGCTCCGGCAAGGCCCAGCGGGAGGCCCTCGTCGACCGGCTCTCCCAGATTGGCCAGATCCCCGTCGGCCGCCGGCGCCGCTTCCCCGGCCTCGACCGCCGCCTGCGCCGTACGAAACTCGGCCGCGGGCTGGAGCTGAGGCTCGCCGCGACCGGCCTGGACGTCACCCCGGGCGAGTTCTTCGTCTACATGCTCGCCACCGTGGCCGCCCTCTGGCTGATCGGTCAGGCCGCCCTGGCCCCCTTCTTCGGCCCGCTGGCCGGTCTGCTCGGCATCTGGGCGGCGCTCCAGTTCCTCAACTGGCAGCGCCAGAAGCGGATCGAGAAGTTCATCAACCAGCTCCCCGAACTGGCCCGCATCCTGGCCAACGCCACCCAGGCGGGCCTCGCCCTGCGCACCGCGATCGGCATGGCGGCGGAGGAGCTGGAGGCCCCGGCGGGCGAGGAACTGGCCAAAGTCGCACACCAGTTGGCGCTGGGCGCCTCGATGGACGACGCGCTGGCCGAGCTCGCGGACCGGCTCCCCTCACGGGAACTGGTCGTCCTCGTCACCACCCTGGTCCTGTCCAACCGGGCCGGCGGTCAGGTGGTGAGCGCCCTGCGCAACCTCACCGAGACCCTGGAGGAGCGCAAGGAGACCCGCCGCGAGGTCCGCACCCAGCTCTCCCAGGTCAACATGACCTCCTACGCGGTCCCGGTACTGGGGATCGGCGCGCTGTTCCTCATGAACGGTGTCAAGGCCGGCGCCCTGGAGCGCATGACCGCCTCCCCGATCGGCCAGGGCGCGGTGATCGTCGCCTTCGCGCTCTACGCCGTCGGCTTCGTCCTCATCCGCCGCATGTCCCGCATCGACGTCTAGCCGGGTTCCCGGAAGGAGGGAAGAGGGATGGCACTGCTGCTCGCACTCGTGATGGGCCTCGGCGTCTGGGGTGTCTTCGCCGGCATCCGCATGTACCGCGCCGAGGCCCGGCTGCCCGGCGACCTGGCACTGGCCCTGGAGGTCGGCGCCACCCGCACCGGCGCGGTCGACTCCCTCGTCGACCGCCTCGGCATGCGCTACGCCCCCGCCGTGCTGCGTCTGATGGGCCCCAAGAGGGTGGCGAAGTACCGCCGCAGGATCGACCTGGCGGGCAACCCCGGCGGCCTCACGATCGACCGCTACGCGGCCCGGCGCGCGGTCTACGGGTGCCTGGGGGGCCTCGGCGGACTCGTGTTCCTCCTGCGGGGCCAGCTCTTCATGGCCCTGCTCCTGTTCGCCTTCGGCGCCTTCTGGACCGAGGTCGGCATCTGGTCGGCGATCCGCATCCGCAAGGACGTGATCGAGCGGACGCTGCCGGACTTCCTCGACGTGCTCGCGGTCGTGGTGAGCGCGGGCCTCGGCTTCCGCCAGGCCCTGGACCGCGTCGCCGACAAGTACGCGGGCCCCTGGGCGGACGAACTGCGCATCACCCTGCGCCAGATGGACCTCGGCATGAGCCGCCGACAGGCCTTCGCGGAGCTGCGCCGCAGGAACGACTCCGAACAGGTCGCCATGTTCGTCACCGCGCTCCAGCAGGGCGAGGAACTGGGCGCGCCCATCGTCGACACACTGGTGGCCCTGGCCAAGGACATGCGCCGCACCGACGCGCAGAACGCCCGCCGCAAGGCCGCCCGCGCGGTGCCCAAGGCCACCATGATGATCACCACGTTCATGGTCCCGGCCACGATGATCCTCCTGGGCGCGGGTCTGATCCTCGGCTCGGGCGTGGACTTCGGCTCCCTCACGGGTACGGGCAAGTAGGGGGGCGGGCGAGGACATGGCGACGACGGAGGAACGCACCGGGCTGCTGCGCCGCCGCCCGAGAATCCCCGAGATCACCACCCCTCCGGCGGGCACGGTCCTGCCGGCCCACGTCCGCACGGGCGCGCCGGACATCCCAGTGACGTCGGTGACGCCGGAGCTGCCGCCGGGGTGGGAGCCGGTGAAGCCGTCGCAGGGACCTTCCGCCGCCGACGGCGAACGGGCCCCACAGGGGCCACCCGCGACCGGCGACGACGGCCGCACGAGTGGCGTGGGCGGGAACCCGGACCCGCCCGAGGACCGGGTGCCCACCACGCGACCCGCACCCGCGGAGCCATCGGCACCCGAGCCAGAAAAACTGCAGATCAGCGCACTGCAGGCGATGTGCCGCCACGTCTTCGCCTTCCGCCTCGCGATGATCGCTCTCGCCGCCCCCGTGGCCCTGGTGAACGCGGCCCCCGGACTGGCCACCCGCCTGGTCAGCGCCGCGGTGGTCGTCACCTTCATGGGCTCCTACGTCCTGTTCAGGGACTGGGAACGCTTCGGCCCCCTGCTCCTGCGGCACCCCACGCTCCTCGCCCTGGACACCCTCTTCGGCGCCCTCCTCCTGATCGCGGCGGGCCCGGACAGCACGCTGGCCTACGTCAGCGTCTGCACCCCGCTCCTCGCCGGACTCGTGTACGGCTGGCGCGGCGCGGCCCTGTTCGCCTCGCTCCAGTCGCTGATCCTGCTCGTCGTCTCCACCAGCTCCAGGGAACTGTCCCCGGACCTGGCCCAGGCCGCCCTCCTCCCCGGCCTGTGCGTCATCGCGGGCGCGGCCGGAGTCACCGTGCGCAACCTGCTCCTCCGCTTCGGCGAGGCCACCCGGGCGCTGACCACGGTCCAGGCCCGTCTCGCCGTCACGGAGGCGGTCGGTGCCGAACGGGCCCGCCTGGCCCGCGAGATGCACGACTCGGTGGCGAAGACCCTGCACGGCGTGGCCATGGCCGCCGACGGTCTCGCGGGCTCGGCGGGCGCCGACCGCATGGACGCGGCTCTGGTGAAGCAGCAGGCGGAACTGGTGGCCCGCTCGGCCCGCCGGGCGGCCGCCGAGGCGCGCGAGCTGCTGACCGACCTGCGCCGCGAGAACGACCCGGACCACGGCACCGACGTACTCGCCGAACTCGTCGCCCGCACCCGTGACTTCGCCTCCCGAACCGGACTGACCGCCGCCTACCGTCCGATCGGCGAGCCGGGCGTGCCGCCGGTGCCGCCGGCCGTGGCCCGTCAGCTCCTGACCATCGCGTCGGAGGCGATGGAGAACGCCCACCGGCACGCGGCGCCCACGCACGTGGAGGTGTGCGCGGGAGTCCACGGCGACCTGCTGCGGATCAGCGTGTACGACGACGGCCGCGGCCTGCCGCCCGGCACCAGCCTCGAACAGCTCCGCCGGGCAGGCCACTTCGGCCTGGTCGGCATGGTCGAGCGGGCGGCCTCGGTCGGCGCCCGCATCCGTATCGGCCGCGGCGCCCACCCCAAGGGAACGGAGGTCCGCCTCGAACTGCCCCTGGGAGCCCTGACGACACCGACCGTATGACCGTCCGACGAACCATCCCTGCTCCACGACCCAGAGAGGAGGCCGCCGCCGTGCCGGACCAGACGACTCCCAACCCCTTCGAGGGTTTTCCGCAACCCGCGCAGGCCGTGCCCCTGCGCGTCGTCGTGGCCGACGACAACCCCGTGGTCCGCGCCGGCCTGACGGCGCTGCTCTCCGGCCGCGCGGACATCACGGTGGTCGCGGAGGCCGCCGACGGCCGCGCCGCCTGGGAGGCCGCCCAGCAGCACCGCCCCGACGTCGTCCTGCTCGACGTCCGCATGCCCGGCGTGGACGGCCTCTCCGCCCTGCCGTACCTGGTCCGGATCGCCCCGGTGATGATGCTGACCTACAGCAGCGAGTCGGAAATCGTCCAGGAGGCCCTGCGCCTGGGCGCGGGCGGCTACCTGGTCCACGGCGAGTTCACGGCCGGCCAACTCGTCACCGCCGTACGTGACGTCAAGGAGGGCAGGGCCCACTTCACCCCTACGGCGGCGGGTGCGCTGGTGGCCCGACTACGCCGCGACCAGCCGCCAGAAGATGCGATTGCACACGATCACACTTTCCTAACGTCGCAAGAAACAGGACTTCCTGCGAAAACTCTTTCGCATCTGCAACCATCTGTGGGACAGTCTTCGTCTGGATGGACAGGTGGCCGTCCGGCCGCCGTCGACAGGTCGAGGTTCCAACTCAGCGCGAGGGAGGCGGAGATCATGGACCTCATCGCGTCCGGCATGACCAACCAGCAGATCGCCGCCACCTGCTTCATCAGCGAGAAGACCGTCAAGAACCACATCAACCGCATCTTCGCCAAGCTCCACAGCACCAGCCGCTCCGAGGCCGCCGCCAAGTGGCTCGGCACGGCACCGGGTTCGTCACGAGGGCTGGGGTGAGGCGTGATGACGACGGTGCGGGGGAGGCGGGCCCGGGTCCTGCTTTGGGCCCGGGATTGGGTCCGGGGACCCTCTGACGGACGGGGTGTTCCGGCATACGTTTCCGGTGTCGCAAGCGGCACCGAGACCGAACCCGGAGGGGAACACCATGACCGACCTGATGCTGAAGACCGCGGTCGCGACCAAGGTCCGCGTGAACGGCTGGAAGAACACCACGGCCGAGTCGCTGCGCCGCCGCGCCGACGACCGGGGGCAGACCGCGGTCGAGTACCTGGGCATCATCGCGGTGGTGGTGGCGATCGTGCTGGCGATCACGGGGACGGACATCGGAAAGTCGATCTTCGATGCGATTACGACCAAGATCTCCGAGGTCACCGGCGGGTGACGCGGCCGCGCAGGTACGGCGACGCAGGGCAGGCCTTCCCCATCTACATCACGGTGGTGGGGGGCCTGCTCTTTCTCGCGTTCGCATACCTGGCGGTCGGCCAGGCGGCGGCCAACCGAAACGGGGCGCAGACGGCGGCCGACGCGGCGGCCCTGGCGGCGGCACAGGACACCCGGGACCAGCTGGCGGGCAAGTGGGCCGACATCGTGCTCGATCCCACCAAGTGGCAGGACCTCCTTGATGGCAGGGCGGCGCACATGGACGGTTGCTGGCGTGCGTACCAGCTCGCGCAGCAGAACGAAGCCCATGTGGACCGCTGTCAGCCGTCGTTGTTGAGGTACACGGTGTTCGTCCAGGCCGACAAGTCGGTAGGGGAGTCGATTGTCCCCGGCACCGAGGGCGAGCACTCCAAGGCGCATGCCAGAGCCGTCATCGAGCCGCTCTGCTCGTTCAACCCTCCCCTTGGTGATTCCGAGGACAAGGACGTACTCCCGCGACTCACCTGCAAGAACAACAGGTACTGGGACCTCGATCCGCACCATCTCACGGACCTGCCGCGCCCCGAGGACCTCTTCGACGTCCACCTGGCCGACTGACAAGCGAACGACGAGTGACGAAGGAAGCAGAGTGATGAGCATTCGGTTCACTGCGAAGGCCCGTAGGGGGTTGGTCGCTTTGACCGTGGCGGCCGGCTTGGCCCTCGGTGCGGCCGGTTGCGGCGGCGACGACAAGAAGCCGGATGCGTCGGCATCCGCCACCAAAGGTGGTGGATCCAAGCCGAGTACTCAGGAAGGACAGGACGACGCGCCCCTTGCCGAACTCAGGGGACCGAGCGGCCTGATCCTGAAAATCACAGCTGCCAAACGTGACTCTGGGGGGTTCGTCACGATCAACGCCGATCTCAAGAACGACGGGAGCAAGACGGCGGTGCTCTCATCCCAGCTCACGGGCAATGAGACCGAGATTATGAAGAACGGTAGGTCCTTCGGCGGTGCCACTCTCGTGGACTCCAAGGAGAAGAAGCGCTACTACGTGCTGCGGGACACCGATGGGCGACCGCTCACCACGACCGGTGTGCAGACGATCAAGTCCGGCGACACCATCCCCATCTTCCTGCAGTTCCCGGCGCCGCCAGCCAGCACGGACGAGGTCAGCTTCCAGCTCCCGACGTTCGCCGAAGCCACCATCAAGATCTCCGGGTGAGGCCCCGATGACCCCCACCCGTCTCACCCTGGCCCTCACCGCCGCCGGTGTCATGGTCGCCGCGAACCTCTACGGTGCTGTGGCCGCCCGTGCCGACAGTGGTCCCAGCGTGCCCCCAGGCACCGAGCCGTCCGCCTCCGCCCCCGTGAAGGTCGACCCGAGCGATCCCGACCTCAAGCTGCCCGAGGGGGCCACCCTCGCCGAGCCCAAGGTGCTGGACATCAAGTCGGTGGTCGAGGAGCAGGGCGGTGAGGAACGCCGTGAGGACACCAACACGGACGTGACGTTCGCCCTCCAGGCCGAGGTGCTGTTCGCCAAGGACAGTGCGAAACTGAGCAGTCAGGCGAAGGCCCGCATCGACAGGATCGCGCAGGAGATCAAGAAGCAGAAGCCGGACCAGGTCCGTGTCTTCGGCTTCACGGACAACCTCGGCACCCACGCGCACGGCGTGGTCCTGTCCAAGCAGCGCGCCAACGCCGTCCAGGACATCCTCTCCCAGGAGTTGAACGACTCGAACATCACCTTCGACGTGCGCGGTTACGCCGAGCAGTACCCCATCGCGGACAACTCCACGGAGGACGGCCGCAAGAAGAACCGCCGAGTGGAGGTCACGTTCCCCCGCACCCAGAACTGACTTGCGACCACAGCGTGGACCTTCTCGCCGCACAGCTTGGCCCGTGCCGGTGTAACGCCGATCGGCCGGCTCTACAGCAGGTGATCGGCCCTCCCCGCCTTGATCTCCCGGATAAGGGTGCGGAGGGCTTCGCGGCTGTCGGTCAGGGGGTGGTCCTCCTGCCCGGCGACGGCGATGTAGGCGTTGCCTTCGACGTCGGTCCCTATGCGGAAGCAGTTGGCGCCTTCTCCGCAGAAGGGATCTTCCCAGGTGATGGCCGGCATGGTGGTGGCTCCTTAGAGTTCGCTGACAAGGCCGCGAATGAAGTCGCGTGAGGGCCCTGGGGCGAGTGCCGCTGCCTTTGCGGCGGCGAGCATGGCCCGGTACTTGGCGAGTTGGGTCTCCGAGTCGATGAACTCCGGCCCGTGAGTGCTGTCGAGTTCCACGGTGTCGAGTTGAGGCACGGACGACTCGGCGTACAGGACCGACTGGCCCGCTCCGGGGAAGCCACCCGCTTTGAAGGGAATGACCCACAGCGTTACGGCCTCGCGCTCGGACATGGTCAGCAGGTGCGCCAGCTGCTGCCGGGCCACGGCAGATCCTCCGAACGCCATGCGCAGAGCTGCCTCGTGGAGGATGACGTCAAGTTCGGGTGGCGTCGGGTGGTCGAGCACCTGCTGCCGGTCCAGGCGTTGCGAGACGCGGACCTCTACATCCGCCGGTGACAAGGCGGGGATCACCGCTTGGAAGACAGCGCGGGCGTGTTCCTCGGTCTGCAGCAGTCCCGGCAGGTGCACGCTTACTGACATGCGTACGCGTACGGCGTGCCACTCCATCTCGGCGATGTCCAGGAAGGCATTGGGCAGTTGACCGCGATAGGACTCCCACCACCCCTTGTCTCTGTCGGCGGCCATGGCGGCCAGAGCCTCGACAAGGGCTTGATCCGAACACCCGTAGTTGCTCGCCAGCGTGCGTACGCGTTCAGGGCTGATGCCTGAGCGGCCGGACTCCATGTTGGGCACGTTCGTTCGCGGGACGCTCAGCAACCCGGCGGCGGCCTCGGTCGTCATCCCAGCCGCGACCCGCAGTTTGCGAAGCTCCAGGCCCAAGCGCCGTTGACGTGCCGTTGGTGCGCTTCTGGGCGCCATGCTCCCCTCCTGCCCCGTTGCCTGACGGGAGTCAGTCTGCCCCCGGGATCGGCGGCCGGTCCACTCGATGGGGGTCGATTTCGGCAAGTTGGTAGTACGTGTACTCCGCGATGTTCTACCGTCTGTGACAGGTCGACCACGACCCCCCGCTGCCGCGCGGAAGTGCATCGCCTATGCCATGCCAGGCCCGGGTGACAGGCCACCGTGCGCGAGGCGAGGAACAACCACTCCACCGATCAAAGGAGTTGTCATGCCTGTCGCTACGACCTCCGCCTGCCTGCCCTACACGCCCACGGACCTGCCGCCCGTCCCGCCCGCCCTGGAATCCCTCACGTACAGCCTCACCCTCCCGGCCGCACCGCAGAGCCCGGCGATCGTCAGGGCGACGATCCGCACGGTCCTCGACGCACACGGCCTCGCCGACATGGCCGACGCGGTCGTACAGGTGGCGAGCGAACTCGTCGCCTGTGCCTGCCGTTTCACCACCTCTCCTGAGGTGTACGTATGCCTCCGCTACGGCGAGGACGCGCTCCGCGTGGTCCTCTACGACGCGCACCCCCGGCACCAGCACCCCCGCCTCGCCGCCGCCTGCGACGCCCGCCGCCGCTCGGCGCTGCGCCTGCCAGCCTGTGTGGTCCGGGCGTGCGGCGGTGACTGGGGCTTCGGTGACGCCCGCGAGCCCGGCGGCGGTACGCGGATGTGGGCGGTCCTGCCGAGGGAGGGTGCCAGCGCGTACATCACCGATGGCCACACGAATGAGTGAGGGCAGCCCGAAAGCCGGCCGGGCGGAGCGGCCTCGCCCGCCAAAGCAGTTCGGTGACGGTTCCTGCCCAGTTCGCTGTGACGCTGTGGCCGTCTCAAGGTGCCGAAAGTGGTCCTGGCGTCGCACCCGTCGGGATCATGGGCACCCCAGGGCCTGGCGGAGCGGGCGGAGGATGGACGGGGGGTGGTGGGTGTCGGACCAGGTGAAGCGGAGGAGGGTCAGGCCGGGGAGGAGGGTGGTCAGGCGGTTCTGGCGCAGGCGGTCCTGGTAGAGGGCCTGGGGCAGGCTGTGGGGGGCTTTGCCGTCCGCCTCCACGCCCACCAGGTGGGTGGGCCAGCCCAGGTCGATGCGGTAGGAGCGGCCTTGCTGCGGGTCCGGGATGTGCCACTGGAGGAGGGGCGGGGGGAGGCCGTCGTCCAGGCAGATGAGGCGTACCCGGGTCTCCAGGGGGGATTCGGCCCGGCCATCGGCCAGGCGCAGCCAGGCCCGGGCCCTGGGTGCGTGGGGGCGGCCGGACAGGTGGGCCGGGATGGCGAGGAGGTCGCCCTGGGACAGCAGGCCCTGGTGGAGGGCCGAGTCCAGCACGCTCACCGCCTCCACGCGCGGCAGTTGGAGCAGGAGGTCCGCGCAGGTGCGGGTTGGGGTGGTCAGGGGGATGCCGTGCAGTGCCGTGCGGGCGGTGGGGCAGAGGGGGGTCCGGTGGACGCGGATGCCTGGGCGGCTGCGGATCTCCCCGCCGGGTGGGGTGGCCAGATGCAGGGTGCCGTCGTCCCTGGGGAGGCCCTGGATACCCAGGAGGCGTGCGGCTGTGGGGCCTGCGGCCACCACGTGTGGGCCGCAGGTGAGGAGGGCGCCGCGTACCCGGGAACGCAGTGACGGTCCATGGTCGTCCCGCCCCACCCAGTAGCTGCCCCGGGTCAGCGGAACCCACTGGCCGGACCTGGTCATTCGCCGCACGGTGTTCCAGTCGGCGCCGGCAGCCCTGAGTTGCGGGGCCGTCACCACCCAGTCCTGCAGCGAGGCAGTGGCGCGGACCCGTCGGAGGATCTCGCTACTGATCGTCATGCCGCACTATGACGCAGGGCCCTGATGGGGCGTCCGGGGCTGTGGAAAACTCACCCGCCCCCTGCTCCCGCTCCGGTTCCCGCTCTTCCCGCCTTCCGGGAACTGGGTGCGGTTTTGGGCCCGCGGACCCATCCTGGGCGGCCGGCTGTTTCCTAACCTCGGTTGGAGTCGTGCGCCAACCGGGGGGAGGGCACATGCCACGGTCGTTGTCGGCGGCGTTGGTGCTCGTGCACACACTGTTCGTCGCCACCGTGCTCGGTGGGATCGGTCTGCTGCTGACGGCCGGGTCGTACGGCGCCCTCGACGGCGGTGTCGTCGCCCTCGTCGCCTACGCCGCCGCGCCCGGAGTGCTCGGCTGGTGGCTCGCCCGGCGGAGCTGGCAGGGCGGGGGCCGGATCCGGTGGGCGCTGGTCGGCGTGCAGGTGTGGCTGATCCTCGGGGGACTCGCCAACCTCACCGCGGGTTCGGCCCGTGGCGGCATCCAGCTCTTCCTGCCGGTTCTCATCCTCTACTTCCTGCTCCAGTCCGAGACGCGGCAGTGGTTCGAACTCCCCGTGCCGGCACGGGCCGAGCGCCGTCCCTTCTCGCTCGCCCGGATGATCCGGTGGCGGGGGAGGGACGAGGGGCAGACCGCGGTCGAGTACGCCGGCCTGGTCGCGATCGTCGTCGCCATCGTGCTCGCGCTGGTGGTCAGCGGTCTCGGCACGCAGATCCTCACGAGCATCGAGGCCCAGGTCTGCAAGGTCGCGGGGATGGGCTGCGCCGCGCCGACGGGCAACGGGGACGGGACCGACACCCACGCCTCCGGCGACACCAGCGGCGCCACGAGCGGTGGCGGTACCGACAGTGGTGGCGGCACGACCGTCGGCGGTACCGACAGCAGTGGCGGCACCAGCGGTGGCGGTGACAGCACCGGTGGTGGCACGTCCGGTGGCGGCGCGGACAGCACTGGTGGTGGCTCCGCGACCGGCGGCAGTACGACCGGTGGTACCGCGGCCGGCGGCACCACCACCGACAGCGGCGACCAGACCACCGAAGACACTCCCACCACCGAATCCGACGACAACGACACCGACACCGACAACACCGCCGCCCCCGACGAGAAGAAGGACGACGGCTGTTTCTCCGGGTTCGGTGCCTTCTTCGGGTGTGCCGGTGATCAGCTCAAGCAGGTCGGTGAGGGCGTCTTCGTCGACGGGATCTGGGGGGACGTCACCGGGATCTGGGACATGGTCACGAACCCGGGAGACACCCTCAGCGGGATCGCCGACTACGGCAAGCAACTCGGGCACGACTGGATGGAGGACTCCAAGGACGCCGGGAAGAAGTGGTCGGACGGCGACTACTTCGGGGCCCTCTGGGACTGGGGAGGGGCCTCTCTCGACACCGGCGGGACGGTCCTGTGGGACATGTTCATCGGCGACGACGTGGCCGAGGACTGGAAGAACGGCGAGAAGACCCGCGCCGTCTCCCACGTCGTCTGGAACATCGGCTCCCTCTTCATCCCCGGCTACGACGTCGGCAAGGTCGCCGAGAAGGTGGGCGACCTCGGCAAGATCGGGAAGATCGGCAAGCTGGGCAAGCTCGCGGAGAAGGCCACCGAGGCGGCCGAGGACGCCAAGAAGGCGGCCAAGGCGGGTGACGTCGAGGGCGCCGAGCGGGCCGCGAAGAAGGCGGACGAGGCGGCCGACGAGGCCGAGAAGAAGGCGCGCGAGTCCGGCTGCTCCATCGCCGCGCCCGCCCGCCGGATCCCGTACGGGGGCGGCGGCGGACCCGGGGGCGGCGCCGGCACCGGAACCACCGTCCTCGCCGCGGGCGGCCCCCGCTACGTGGTCCTCGCCCAGGAAGGCTGTGACGAGGACGCGAAGAAGGAGGCCGCCGAGGCCCGTAAGAAGGCGGACGAGGCGGATCAGGCGGCGAACGGCGCCGACCTGGCGCACAGCAAGGACGCCGCGAAGAAGGCCCTCGACGACGAGGGCGTGCCGTACTCGAAGAAGAACGCCGACGACTTCGCCGACCGTGCCAAGGACAACCCCGATCCGGACAAGAAGGAGATCGGCACCAAGGACGCGACCAGGGCGCTGGACGAGATCGAGAAGCTGGCGAAGACGCCGAACGTCTCCAAGGAGGCGAGGTCGACGCTCACCAGCAAGATCCTCAACGCGAAGAACACGGACGAACTCGCCCAGGCCCGGGCCGAACTCAACGCCGTCCAGCACGCGGCCGACGCCGAGGCCGCGGCCGGTACCACGGTCCACACCGCGGTCGGCAAGGACTTCGGCAAGACCGAGGTCGACCTCGGCAACGGCGAGAGCGTCGACATCTCCGACGTCCATGACGCCGACACGCTCTACAAGGGGAAGGACGGCAAGGTCCACGTCGTGGAGGTCAAGAACACCGGCAACGCCACCATCAAGGCCGACTTCGAGCGGCAGGTCGAGGACATGGCCAGGTGGCAGGGCAAGGACGGCGCGGGCCGCGCGGTCCGGGTCGACATCGCCACCGACGAGAAGTGGAGCAACATCTTCAGCGGTTACAAGAGCGGCAAGCGCGACGGTGTGAAATACAGGCCGCCTGGCACTCCGGCGAGCACACTGGCCAAGAACAACGTTCCGGTCCGGATCGCCGGACAGGACATCTCCCCGGGCCAGCTCGCCAGGATGCAGGCCGAGATCGACGCGCGCAGGGCGGCGGGCACGATGGAATGGTCGAGGATGGCGACCCCGAAGGAAGCGATGGAGTACCTGGGTGTCTCGTGACGATCACCTGCTGCCCGCCGCGATGCGGGAGCTGCCGCCGCCCTGGAACGACCTGACCCACCGCCGGGCCCTCGCGCTGGCGGAACTCCCGGCCTCCGGCGCGGAGCAGGCGCTGGAGGTCCTGCGGGCGGCCCTGCCCCCGCACCGGCACAGCGTGCACGACTGGGACGAGGCGCTGCGGGAGGCCTACGACGACCGGGACGACCACACCCTGGACGAGGCGGACGCCTGGCTGACCCGGCTGATGCCGGCCACCGCCGACGTCACCCGGGAAGGCGTGGCGCGGGTCCTGGCGGAGTGGTCCCGCCTTGGCATCCCCACGGTGTCCGCGCCGCCGACGCCGGAACAGATCCGCACCACGGCCGCGGAATGGGCGACCACGGTACGGCAGGACCTGGCCTCCGACGCCTTCGCCCTCCTCCTCGAACGCGGCGCCCCCGCCGGGCACGAGGACGACACGGTCCGGCTCGCCCAGGCCTACGTCCGCGTCGGTCTGGCGGTGGAACCGGCCGTCCGCCTGCTCCTGGCCCTCGGCCGGCCGCGCGGGGAGGCGGCACTGCTGGAACTCGTGACCGACGACGAGGTCCGGGACTTCCGTCCCTACGTCCGCTCCCGGCTCCTGGTGCTGCGCCGCCCCGGCTACGAAGCCCGGGGAAGGCAGCCGGCGCGCGGAGAGGAACCCTTGCTGCCCTCTGCCGTGCGGGAGCTGCCGTACAGCTGGGGCGCGGGCTTCCAGTGGCCGGCCGGCCTTCCGCGGGACGCGGAGAACACCGCCCGCGCGCGGGCGGTTCTCCTGGCCTGCGCGCCGACCGGGCCGGTGCCCGAACCCGTCCCCGGCCCGGCCTGGACCGGCGACGCGGACGAGGAGCGGCCCGCCTGGCTGGACGTCCGGCAGGTCATGGCGGACCTGATGCCCTACGCGCGTCTGGTCACCAGGGA
Source organism: Streptomyces sp. CB01373 (assembly GCF_002803075.1). Classification (GTDB taxonomy): domain Bacteria; phylum Actinomycetota; class Actinomycetes; order Streptomycetales; family Streptomycetaceae; genus Streptomyces. Next base: position 35,186 of record NZ_NNBK01000022.1, read on the forward strand.
ACGGATGACCGAGGCGATGCGCGAGTGCGCGCTGCTGGGCATCCCCGGCGTACCGCGGGATCCGGGCGGCGAGGAGGCGGCGCGGTTCCTGACGCGATGGGTGACCTGGATCGGCGGCTTGGTCGCCGACGCGGTCTTCGCCTGGCTGGGCACGTACGTCGACGACAACGCCCTCCTCACCCCGTGGGCGTTCGAGCTCGCCGAGCGGTACGCCCGGTGCGGTGTCGCCGTGGACCCGGCCATGGCGTTGCTGCACCGGCACGGCGCCGTGGCGTACGCCCGCGAGGCACTCGACCGCACGGCGGCCGACGAGACGCTGCCGGGGAGGGTGCGGCGCCAGGCCGCACGGTGACCACTCGCGCCACGCCCCGGATGCCGCCCCTACTCGCCCTCCATCGGCCTCTGTTCGGCCTCCACCGTCACCAGCACCCCCGCCCGCACCCCCCACCCCGCCATCGCCCCGGCCTCCGCCTCCAGTACATGGCGGGAGCGCGGGCGGAGCAGGCCGAGCCGGTTCGGACTCATGGTGACGACGGTGAGGACGCGCAGGTCGCGGTCGAGGTAGGCGACGTCGATCGGGATGCGCATGCGGAAGGTGTGCACGTTGTTGGCGGGGGAGAGCAGGATCGCGCCGTCAACCGCGTCACGGCCCAGCAGGCCCTTGGTGCGGGCCCGGTAGGAGGTCGCCAGCTCCAGCGGGACCGTCACCGGCGCCGCACCGTGCACGATCAGCCTGCCCCGCCCGTCGCGCCAGCGTCGTCCCATGCCGAGCCGCCCTCCCCTGAGTCCTCTACGTCCCGTGCGTCCTGCGCGCTGCCGACCGACCGTATCGGCGGGGCGGTGGGCCCCGCATGGGTCCACGGACCCATGCCCCGCGCGCCCGCCGCGGTTAGGGTCCCGGGGTGCGCGTACTTGTGACCGTCGTGGCCGCGCTGTGGGGCGCGGGGACCGGGCTGCTGCTGCCCCGGGCCGCCCACCGGCTGTCGGTCGGCGCCGGGGAGCCGTGGAGCGCCCGGTGCCCGGGCGGGCATCCGATCACCGGCGCGTTCGGCGGCTGGGTGGGCCGGGCCCGCTGCACGGGCGCGGAGGCCGGATGTGGAGCGTACGGGCCGAGCGCCCGGGTGACCGCCGCCGTGACCGCGCTCGTCTGCGCCGCGCTCGCCGCCGCCACCGGGCCCCGCCCCGAGGTGGCGGTCTGGCTGCTCGCCGCGCCGGTCGGCGTGCTGCTGGCGCTCGTCGACCTCCGTGTGCACCGGCTCCCGGACGTGCTGACGCTGCCGCTGGCCGCCGCGACCGCCGCCCTGCTCGGAGCCGCCGCCGTACTGCCCGCCGCCGCGGGCTCCTGGCCCACCGCCCTGCTCGGCGGACTCGCCCTGGGCGCCGCGTACTTCGTGCTGTTCCTGGTCAACCCGGCCGGCATGGGCTTCGGCGACGTCAAGCTCGCCCTGGCGCTCGGCGCGGCCCTCGGCTGGTACGGCTGGCCGGTCCTCGTCGTCGGCGCCTTCGCCGGTCTGCTCTACGGCGCCGGCTACGGCCTGGGTCTGGTGGTACTGCGCCGGGCCGGCCGCAAGTCGTCCATCGCACTGGGGCCGTTCATGCTCGCCGGGGCCCTGACGGGGGTACTGCTGGGCGCGTTCGCGGCGACGTGAGGGCAGGGAGGGACGGTCCTTCAGCCGGCCGGACCGGCCCGGCCCGTAATGGGGAGGCGGCGGATGACCGTCTTCCGGCAGGATCACCCGCATGACGGACCATCCGCACCGTTCCGGCCGTTCCTTCGAGGAACTCGTCGCCGAGGGTGCCGCCGTTCCCACCGAGGGCTGGGACTTCTCGTGGTTCGCGGGCCGGGCCACGGAACAGCGGCCCTCCTGGGGGTACGCCGTCTCGATGGCCGCCCGGCTGGCCGGGGCCCGCGCCGTGCTCGACGTGCAGACCGGCGGTGGGGAGGTCCTCGACTTCGCGCTCGGACGGGCCGCGGCCGCGCCCGCTTTGCTCGCCGCCACCGAGGGCTGGCTGCCGAACGTGGCCGGGGCGACCGCACTGCTCCGCCCGCGTGGCGTCGTGGTCGTCGACTCGCCGGAGGACGCGCCGCTGCCGTTCGCCGACGCGGCCTTCGACCTCGTCGTCAGCCGGCACCCCGTACGCCCCCACTGGGGCGAGCTCGCCCGCGTCCTCAAACCCGGCGGGACCTACTTCGCGCAGCACGTCGGACCCGGCAGCGTCTTCGAACTCGTCGAGTACTTCCTCGGGCCCCAACCGGAAAAGTCGCGCGAGGGCCGCCACCCCGACCACGAGCGCGCCGACGCGCGGGCGGCCGGTCTTGAGGTCGTCGACCTGCGCGCCGAACGGCTCCGCGTGGAGTTCCACGACATCGGCGCCGTCGTGCATTTCCTGCGCAAAGTGGTCTGGATGGTCCCCGGGTTCACGGTCGAGGCGTACGAGCCCCGGTTGCGGGCGCTGCACGAACGGATCGAGTCGCGCGGACCGTTCGTGGCACACAGCACGCGTCACCTCTTCGAGGCCCGCAGGTTGGGGTGAACGCGCGACCGGGGCGCCTGTTTTCACATCGTTACCGCCTGCCCCTCGCGTCACCCTTTCAGCGCACGTAAAGTTCAGACCAAGGGAATTCGCGTGAGCAAAGTCACGCGGTCGGTGCCGCGTGGTGGAGGGGACTGCGCGGCGCGCGGCCCCTGATGGCGGTATCCGCCCGGCCCGGGGGGTCGGTGCGGGGCGGTGCCGCCGGCGTCAAGCGGGCGTTCGCGGGCGGGTCGCCCCTGGGAGGGATTCGGGGCAACACGCCGTGCGGCCCCCGAAGGGCGGAGCTTCTTCGCTTCTCATCGGAGCCTGACCTTTTTGTCGTCGATTCCGTCGGGATCCGGTCATGACCAGGGGCGGAATGACGGATTCCAGGGTTCCCGCACGCTCTCCATGCGTCGCCGCATGACTTCGGAGAGTAGTTTTGTCGCGTCTGGGCACACGGCAGCCCTTACGAAGGGTTATGGTGGAAACCCCCCCTCGGGCCGGTCCGTCTCCCCCCCACGGACCGGCCCGTTTTCTTTGCCCCCAGCGTCCACCGCGTCCGCCGCGTCCGATGCGCGCGTCCCGCGCACGCGCCCGCTGTGGCGTGTCCGACGCACCAGGGCGCGCACAGCGCCCTGTTGAGGGACGCTGGGATCGCCGGGGGTAGGCTTCGCCCCCGGGGACCGCCATACGGACCAGGCCGCCGCACGGACAGGGAACGCCCCCGGCCGCGCCTGTCCGTCCATACGGAGGGGCTGACGAACACGTGAACCTGCGCGACAAGCTGCGTGGCCTGCTGGTCAGGCTGTACGCACGCCGGGTGGAGGGCCACCTGGACCCCGCTCAGGTGCCCAAGCACATCGGCGTCATCATGGACGGCAACCGGCGCTGGGCGAAGGCCGCCGGCTCGACCACCGCCCAGGGCCACCGGGCCGGGGCGGACAAGATCGAGGAGTTCCTCGGCTGGTGCAGTGAGACGGACGTCGGGGTCGTCACGCTCTGGCTGCTCTCCACGGACAACTTCGACCGGCCCCAGGAAGAGCTCGTCCCGCTCCTCGGCATCATCGAGGACGTCGTGCGCACCCTGGCCTCCGACGGCCGCTGGCGCGTCCATCACGTGGGCACCATGGACCTGTTGCCGCCGGTCATGCAGGCCACTCTCAAGGAGGCCGCGGAGGCCACCGCGCACGTCGACGGAATAGTCGTCAACGTCGCCATCGGCTACGGCGGCCGGCAGGAGATCGCCGACGCCGTGCGCTCCATGATCCTCGACGCCCAGGACCGGGGCACCTCCATGGAGGACCTCGCCGAATCCGTCGACATCGACATGATCGGCCGCCACCTGTACACCAAGGCCCAGCCCGACCCGGACCTGGTGATCCGCACCAGCGGGGAGCAGCGGCTGTCCGGATTCATGATCTGGCAGACGGCCCACTCCGAGTACTACTTCTGCGACGTCTTCTGGCCGGCCTTCCGCAAGGTCGACTTCCTGCGCGCGCTGCGCGACTACGCGGCCCGGGGCCGCCGCTACGGCGGCTGAGGACACACCTCTCCGGTCGCCCGGGTGCCCCCTCTTCACGAGGAGTTCATTCGTGCGTCGTTCCGCTTATTTGCATGGCGGCGCATCTTCGAGGGCATAAGGCAAACAGGTCGACACCCGAACCACGGGTGTCGGATCTCAGCGGGCGGCTCGGGGCCGTCCGCCCGGGAGGCCCTTTGTACGAGCCCGACCGTATGGTCACAGCACGGACGAAGACCTGGAGGGCCGGTTCACGGCCCGTCGTGTGCGGGGGCCGCCGGCCGGCCGGCTTGTTCCCGCCCGCCCAGCAGGGCCTCCACCTCGTCGCTCCCCGACCTCATCCGAGGGGGTACGTCCTTCCGTGGTGACCAGCACAAAGCGCCACAAGCCAGACCGGCGCACCTACGTCCTCGACACCAGCGTCCTGCTGGCGGACCCGAACGCCCTGACCCGTTTCGACGAGCACGAGGTCGTGCTCCCCATCGTCGTGGTCACGGAACTGGAGGCCAAGCGGCACCATCCCGAACTCGGCTACTTCGCCCGGCAGGCCCTGCGCCTGCTGGACGACTACCGGGTCCGGCACGGCCGCCTCGACGCCCCCATCCCGATCGGGGACCTCGGCGGAACGATCCGGGTCGAGCTCAACCACTCGGACCCCAGCGTGCTGCCCACCGGCTACCGCCTGGGGGACAACGACTCCCGCATCCTCGCGGTCGCCCGCAATCTCCAGGCGGAGGGCTACGACGTCACCGTCGTCTCGAAGGACCTGCCGCTGCGCATCAAGGCGTCCTCCGTGGGCCTGCTGGCCGAGGAGTACCGCGCGGAACTCGCCATCACCGACTCCTCCGGCTGGACCGGAATGTCCGAACTCACCCTGCCGGGTGAGCAGGTGGACGTTCTCTTCGAGGAGGGGCACCTCCACGTGCCGGAGGCGGCCGAACTGCCCGTGCACACCGGACTGACGATCCAGTCCGAGCGGGGCAGGGCCCTCGGCCGCGTCACGCCCGAGGGCGGGGTGCGCCTGGTGCGCGGCGACCGGGAGGCGTTCGGCATCAAGGGGCGCAGCGCGGAGCAGCGGATCGCCCTGGACCTGCTGCTCGACCCGGACGTCGGGATCGTGTCGATGGGCGGCCGGGCCGGTACCGGCAAGTCGGCGCTGGCGCTGTGCGCGGGTCTGGAGGCGGTCCTGGAGCGCCGTCAGCACCAGAAGGTGATGGTCTTCCGTCCGCTGTACGCCGTCGGCGGCCAGGAGCTCGGCTATCTGCCGGGCACCGAGGCGGAGAAGATGAGCCCGTGGGCGCAGGCGGTCTTCGACACGCTGTCGGCGGTCACGTCCCGGGACGTCATCGAGGAGGTCACCGCGCGCGGGATGCTGGAGGTGCTGCCGCTCACCCACATCCGCGGCCGCTCGCTGCACGACGCGTTCGTGATCGTGGACGAGGCGCAGTCGCTGGAACGGAACGTCCTGCTGACCGTTCTGTCCCGGATCGGGGCCAATTCGCGGGTGGTTCTGACCCATGACGTGGCGCAGCGGGACAATCTGCGGGTCGGCCGCTACGACGGTGTCGTCGCCGTCGTGGAGAAGCTGAAGGGTCATCCGCTCTTCGCGCACGTGACGCTGACCCGGTCCGAGAGGTCCCAGATTGCGGCCCTTGTGACCGAAATGCTGGAGGACGGGCACATCTGATCCAATTCGCCCACTCAGGAGGGGTGGTGCGGGAGTTGGCGCCGTCCGGCAAAGGCCTGAGCCTAGCCGGGCGGCGTCCGCGTTCGCGGGCGTTCGGGGAAATCCCCTGAGCCGAACGAGGTGTGAGCTTTCACACGCAACTCGGAATTGCCCTGCGGCGTTGGATTACGGCAGAGTCTCACTCCTGTCAGGCCCCGCATACGACACATCCGTACCCCCTGGGGGAACCGCCAAGGCGTCAAGCCCTGGGGGAGGTATGGGACACCTGAAACAACACGCTTTCAACTCCATAGCGTCGTCGTATGCCGCCCGAGCACCACGCGGCGCTCCCCTCGCGGGAGTTGCCCACCGGGCCCGTGCCTCCCGTGACCCCGCAGTTGGGAGGCCAGTGCCAGGGGCACGATTGCGTCCGCCAGGGTCACCGAAGCGGGCGATGCTGGAAGGAAACCGTGTGAGCCGGATCTCGGTCCGGGGATTCGCAGTGGCCTCCGCCACCGCGGTCACCGCTGTCGGAAGCGTCGTCGGCGTTGCCACGGGCAGCACCGCGCAGAACAACGACGCCGAGGCGATGGCAGCCGACGCGACGCTTCTCGCGGACATACCCGTAGGCCAGCAGGCCCAGGTACAGACCGCCTCCCTGGTGCAGCAGGCCGACGCCCAGGCCATCGCCGCGGACGCGAGCGCCAAGAAGGAGGCCGAGCAGGCCGCCCGCAAGGCCGCCGCCCAGACGGCGATCGCCAAGAAGGCGGAGGCGGAGAAGGCCGAGAAGGAAGCCAAGGAGCGTGAGGAGCTCAAGGCGGCGGCCAGCCGTGCCGCGACCCGTGACGCCTCCAGCTTCGCGGTGCAGAGCTCGTACACGGTCGCGCAGATCCAGGCGATGGCGAGCTCCATGGTGCCCGCCGGCCAGTTCCAGTGCTTCAGCAACATCGTGAACCACGAGTCGAGCTGGAACTACCGGGCGGTCAACCCCTCCTCCGGCGCGTACGGCCTGTTCCAGGCGCTGCCCGGCTCCAAGATGTCCTCCGTGGGCGCCGACTGGCAGACCAACCCGGCCACCCAGATCAAGTGGGGCCTCAGCTACATGGACGGCCGCTACGGCAGCCCCTGCGACGCGTGGAACTTCTGGCAGGCCAACCACTGGTACTGAGCCGGATCACCGCCGCACTCAACCTCCGCGCAGCCCCTCCCCGTCTTAGGGGGAGGGGCTGTTGCCCTGTACGGTCGGACCGGACGACTCCAGGGGGGAGTGGTGGGGAGAGACGGGGGAAGAGGACGGATCATGTCGCGAGTGCCAGGGTGGCTCGGCAGGCTGGGCGCCGGACTCACCGAAATGGGTGAGCGGTTGGACGAACGCCGCGCCGAGGTGGAGAAGGTCCACGCCGGCCCCCCCGACCCCATGGACGCCACCGATCACGCCCGGCCGGAGCCGGACGTGGGCGTGGACGTGGGCATGGACGTGGACGTCCAGCCCGTGCCGGACACGACGACCGCCGGCGCCGCCCGGCCCGATCCCGCCCAGGCGGTGCCGTGGGGCGTGCGGGTGGCCGCGGAGGCCGGCTGGCGGGTGCTGGTGCTCGCGGGCACCGTGTGGGTGCTGATGCGCGCTATCAGCGCCATCCAGTTGGTGGTGCTGGCGTTCGTGACCGCACTGCTCATCACGGCGCTGCTCCAGCCGGCGGTGGCCTGGCTGAGGCGGCACGGACTGCCGCGCGGGCCGGCCACCGCGCTCACCGCGATCCTCGGCTTCGTCATCATGGGGCTGATCGGGTGGTTCGTGACCTGGCAGGTCATGGAGAACATCGACACGCTCTCCAACCAGATCCAGGACGGCATCGACCAGCTCCGCAAGTGGCTGCTGGACAGCCCCTTCCATGTCACCGACAAGCAGATCAACCAGATAGCGAAGAACCTGCGGGACGCGGTCGGTGCCAACACCGACCAGATCACCTCGGCCGGCCTCCAGGGCGTGACGGTGATCGTGGAGGCGCTGACCGGGATCCTGCTGACGGTCTTCTCCACACTGTTCCTGCTGTACGACGGCAGGCGCATCTGGGAGTGGACGCTGAAGCTGGTGCCGGCGGCGGCGCGTCCGGGCGTGGCCGGTGCCGGCCCGCAGGCCTGGCGCACACTGACCGCGTACGTGCGCGGCACGGTGATCGTGGCGCTGATCGACGCGATCTTCATCGGCCTCGGGATCTACTTCCTCAATGTGCCGATGGCGGTGCCGCTGGCCGTCTTCATCTTCCTGTTCGCCTTCATCCCGCTGGTGGGCGCCGTGATGTCGGGCGCGCTGGCGGTGGTCGTGGCCCTGGTCACCCAGGGGGTCTTCACCGCGGTGATGGTCCTGGTGGTGGTGCTGCTGGTGCAGCAGCTCGAGGGCCATGTGCTGCAGCCGTTCATCCTCGGCCGCGCCGTGCGGGTCCACCCGCTGGCGGTGGTCCTCTCGGTCGCCGCGGGTGGGCTGATCGCAGGGATCGGCGGCGCGGTGGTGGCGGTGCCGCTGGTCGCGGTGACGAACACGGTGGTCGGGTATCTGCGGGCCTACGCGCGGGAACAGGAGCGGCGTCAGGCACGGGTGCCCGCGGCGGCTCCCGCGCAGCCGGCCACCGTGGCGTCCGGCTCGGGGAGTCACGATCCGGGCGGTTCCGAACCGAGCTGAAACAGGCGAACCCCGTCCACCCTCAGGGGTGGACGGGGTTCGGCCGTGCGGTGCCCGTTACTGCGCGAGGGCCGCTTCCGCGTCGAGGGTCGTCGCGACGGCCTGGACCACCGCGGCGATCTTGAACGCCTCCTGGACGACCTCGCGCTCCACGCCGGCCTTGCGCAGGACCTGCTCGTGGGAGTCGAGGCACATGCCGCAGCCGTTGATGGCGGAGACGGCGAAGGACCACAGCTCGAAGTCGACCTTGTCGACGCCGGGGTTGCCGATGACGTTCATCCGCAGACCGGCCCGCAGGGTGCCGTACTCCTGGTCGGACAGGAGGTGGCGGGTGCGGTAGAAGACGTTGTTCATCGCCATGACGGCCGCCGCGGCCTTCGCCGCGGTGTACGCCTCCGGCGACAGGTTCGCCTTCGCCTCCGGCTCCAGCTCACGCAGGACGATCGGCGAGCGCGAGGCGATCGCCGTCGCCAGCACCGTGCCCCACAGCTGCTGCGCGGGCAGGTCGCTGTTGCCGATGACCGAGCCCAGGTTGAGCTTCAGGTCCTTGGCGTAGTCCGGGACGGCGGACTTCAGGGAGTCCAGGGACATGGGGTCACTCACCCGCCAGCAGAGCGACCGGGTCGAGGGTCTCGTCGCCCTTGGTCCAGTTGCAGGGGCACAGCTCGTCCGTCTGGAGGGCGTCCAGGACCCGCAGGACCTCCTTGGGGTTACGGCCGACCGAGCCCGCCGTCACCATGGAGAACTGGATCTCGTTGTTCTGGTCGACGATGAAGACCGCGCGCTTGGCGAAGCCGTCCTCACCCTCGATGCCGAGGTCGCGCATCAGCTCGTGCTTGGAGTCCGCCATCATCGGGAACGGCAGGTCACGCAGGTCGTCGTGGTCCTTGCGCCAGGCGTGGTGCACGAACTCGGAGTCGCCGGAGAAGCCGAGGACCTGGGCGTCACGGTCGGCGAACTCGTCGTTCAGCTTCCCGAAGGCGGCGATCTCGGTGGGGCACACGAAGGTGAAGTCCTTGGGCCAGGCGAAGACGACCTTCCACTTGCCCTCATAGGTCTTGTGGTCGATCGTCTCGAACTCCTTGCCCTTCTCCAGCGAGACGCAGGCAGCCAGTTCGAACTCGGGGAACTTGTCACCGACAGTGAGCACGTGCTCTCCTTGCAGCGAGGAAACACCGGTCTTGCTGGCGTTTCCCATGGGTTGGACGATGCTGATGTTGGCACACGGTGCATTGATTACAGAAATAGCTACACTCGGTCGGGTTGATCGGAGGTAGTTATCAGTGACCGTGGGTAATCCCGGAAAGCGCAGGCAGCCTACCCTCTCCCAGTTGCGCGCCTTCGCCGCCGTCGCGGAGCATCTGCACTTCCGGGACGCCGCCGCGGCGATCGGCATGAGCCAGCCGGCCCTCTCCGGGGCCGTCTCCTCGCTGGAGGAGGCACTCGGTGTCACGCTGCTGGAGCGTACGACGCGCAAGGTGCTGCTCTCACCGGCCGGAGAGCGGCTCGCCGTGCGGACCAGGGTCGTGCTCGACGGCATCGGCGCCCTGCTGGAGGAGGCCGAGGCCGTCCGGGCGCCCTTCACCGGCGTGCTGCGGCTCGGTGTGATCCCCACCGTCGCGCCCTATCTGCTGCCCACCGTGCTGCGGCTCGTCCACGACCGCTACCCCGACCTCGACCTCCAGGTCCACGAGGAGCAGACCGCCAGCCTGCTGGACGGGCTCGCCGCCGGGCGGCTCGACCTGCTGCTCCTCGCCGTACCTCTCGCCGTGCCCGGCGTCGTCGAACTCCCCCTGTTCGACGAGGACTTCGTCCTGGTGACCCCGCTCGGCCACCGGCTCGGCGGCCGAGCGGGCATACCGCGCGAAGCCCTGAAGGAGCTCAATCTGCTGCTGCTCGACGAGGGGCACTGCCTGCGCGACCAGGCGCTCGACATCTGCCGCGAGGCCGGGCGCGAGAACGCGCCGGTGTCGACGACCGCCGCGGGCCTGTCCACCCTCGTCCAGCTCGTCGCCGGCGGTCTCGGCTGCACCCTGCTGCCCCGCACCGCCCTCACGGTCGAGACCTCCCGCAACAGCCGGCTCCTCACCGGCCGCTTCGCCGACCCCGCCCCCTCCCGCCGCATCGCCCTGGCCATGCGCGGCGGCGCGGCCCGCGCCGCCGAGTACCGGGAACTGGCCGCCGCCCTGCGCGCGGACCTGCGACTCCTCCCGGTGCGGGTGCTGGACGGCGACCGGGACTGAGCCCCGGGTGCGGGGGCCCGATCCCGGATCACCCCCGCTTGATCACTCCGTGCGCAGGCCCTCGGGGCGCATCAGGCGCAGCAGCGGCGGAAGGCTGAGCAGGGTGACCGTGAGAACGACACCCGCGCCCATGCCGGTCATCGCCAGCACGCTCGGCCAGTGCACGGCCACCGTCGTGCCCGTCATCTTCAGCAGCACCGCTCCCAGCGTCATCCCCACCGCCGCGGCCAGCAGCAGTCCGAGCATGACCGGGATCGCCGTCTGCCACAGCACCGACAGGCTCAGCGTGCGCCGCCGCGTGCCGAAGGCGACCAGCGCCGACAGCAGCTTCTTCCGCTCCCGCAGTTGCTCCAGCTGCGACACCAGCAGACTCGCCCCGATCAGCAGCAGCACACAGGTCGCGCCGACGAACAGGCCGGTGCGGATGGAGGCGAACTTCTTCGACTCCTCGGCGGCGGCCCACACGTGCGCGCCCGTCATCGGGTCGATCGCCGCCGCCGTGTTGCGCACGTACTCGTGCACGTTCGGGACCGACTGGTCGATCGACAGGTAGATCTGTCCCCAGACCTTCGTGGCCGTCCCCGGGGGCGCCGCGGCCGGCGTCATCAGCAGGCCGCTGTGCCTTTCTCCCCTGGGGTCCTCGATCGAGCGGGCGGGCTTCACGGTGGCCGGGACGGTCCACGGAACTTCGTCCTGCTCCGCACGGTAGGACATGTCGAAGTACAGCTCGCGGCCGGGCTTGGCCAGCTTCACGGTGTCGGCGTCGAACTCACTGCCGCTGAGGGCGAAGACGTCCCCGTCGCGGCAGGAGGACATGCGCGCCAGCTCGCGCAGGGAGGCGCAGTCGCCGATCGTCGCCGTGGCCGAGACACGATCCTCCTCCTCGCTCTTCCAGGACTTGTCACCGACCGATCCCTGGGACAGCACCGTGGCCTTCCGCACGCCCTTCGTGGCCGAGAACTTCTCGCCGGCCCCGGTGAGCGAGATGCCCTGCGGCGCGCTCACCTCCATCTGGGCCCGGTAGAGGTTCTTTCCGGAGTCCTTGGTGTAGTCGCCCTGGATCCCGGCGAAGAGCATCTGGAGCGCGATCGCCCCGGCCACCGCGACCGCGATGCCGCTGACCAGCCGTGCCGCCGTGCCGCTGCTCAACTGGAGCCGCCGTACCGCCAGTTGCCAGGCCACTCCACCGCCGCCGAGCCGGGCGACGACCGTCTCCACGACCCACGGCAGCAGCGCGGTCACCCCGATCAGCAGCAGGGTCACGCCGCCGATCACCAGATACTGGTTGAAGTCCCCGTTGCCGCGGCCCTGGCCGAACATCGGGTAGAGCATCCCCAGCCCCACGACGGGAAGCAACAGCCGCCACCACAGCCTGCGCCGCGCGGGCTTCGCCGTGCGCACCACGCCCAGCGGCTCGATGACCACTCCGCGCAGCGCCAGCAGGGTGACCAGCACCGCCGCGGCCGGCACCGCGACCGCGACCAGCGCGGCCAGCCAGGGGGACGGGTTGAGGTAGCTGGGGAAGACGCTGATGCCGACGACCTCGACGGACCCGGCCACCTGGCGCCCGATCAGGAAGAAGACCGTACCGAAGACCAGCCCGAGCAACGCGCCCGCCATCGCCTCGCCGGCCGCGATGCGTCGGGTCATCCGGCCGTCGGAGCCGACCAGCCGGAGCGCGGCGAGCCTGCGGTCGCGCTGCTCGCCGCCGAACCGCACCGCCGCGGCGATGAACACGGCGACCGGCATCAGCAGCGCCACGAAGACGACCATCACGAGCAGCAGCAGAACCGGGTCCGAGCGCTCCGTCCGCTGCGGACTGCCGAACTCGGTGATCCGGGCCACCTGCCAGCCGTTGATGCGCGCCGCCAGGTTCTCCACGCCCGCGTAGTAGGCCAGTTCGCGGGAGCCGATGAGTCCGCTCTCGGCGATCGTGCCGGTCACTCGGTACGGCAGCCGCTCCCGCAGCAGCCTTGCGGAGCCGGAGTCGAGCAGTTCCTCGAGCGCGGGGGAGACCACCATCTCGCCCGGCTTCGGGTACGCGGCCACTCCCGGGGGAAGCGGAGCCCGCGGCCCCTCGGGCTCCACCAGACGTCCGCGCACCTCCTTGTCGTGGTACGTCGTGTCGACGTCCGCGATCACCAGGGTGTCGTCGGCCTTCGGCGGGGGGTTCTGGATGTAGGTGTAGTCCTCGCGGGCCTCGCTCCGCTCGTGCCGTACCGACAGCGCGCTCGGTATCGCGGTCGTGAGCAGCAGCAGTGCCACGCCGAGCCCGACGCCGACCGCCGTGAGCACGACCCGGAGCCATCCCTCGCGTCCCCCCGTGAACGCGAACCTGGCCCCCATGCTCAGGTCGCGAGCCCTCCCCCAAGCTCTCGACTGCGCTCGAGCAGGGAGGTGCCCCCATCGCACGCTCATACGACGCGCTCCATGTCCCGGGACTTGCCGTCCCGTACGACGATCTCGCGGTCGGAGTACGCGGCGACCCGTGCTTCGTGCGTGACGAGGACGACGGCCGCGTTGGACGACCGGGCGGCCTCCGTGAGCAGTTCCATCACGCGCTCGCCGTTGAGCGAGTCCAGTGCGCCGGTCGGTTCGTCGGCGAACAGGACGCGCGGGTCGGTGACCAGGGCCCGGGCCACCGCGACGCGCTGGCCCTGGCCGCCGGAGACCTCGCCGGGGCGTTTCTTGCGCAGGTCGTCGACCTCCAGTCGGCGCATCCACTCCAGTGCCGCCCGCTCGGCCTCCTTGCGGGAGGTGCCGTTCAGCCGGAGCGGCAGGGCCACGTTCTCCACGCAGGTCAGCTCGGGCACCAGCTGGCCGAACTGGAAGACGAAGCCGAACTCGGAGCGCCTGAGCGCACTGCGCTGGGCGTCGTTCATGGTCGACAGCTCACGGCCGTCGTAGGTGATCGAACCCGAGTCGGGGGTGACGATCCCGGCGAGGCAGTGCAGCAGCGTGGACTTGCCCGAGCCGGAGGGGCCCATCACGGCGACGACCTCGCCGGCGTGGATGGAGAACCCGGCACCGTCCAGGGCGGTGGTCGGGCCGTAGGCCTTGTGCAGATTCTCGGCGGTCAGCAGGGAGCCGGGGGGAGGGGTCATCGGGCCACCGCCTCACGGAGCTTGTCGAGACGGGCCGCGGTCAGCTCCAGCCAGCGCAGGTCGGCCTCGAGGTGGAACAGGGCGTGGTCGCAGATGAGCTGGTCGGCGAGATCCCCGTTGCGCTTGCGCTCGGTCAGGATCCGCATGCTGCGCAGGTGCTCGGCGCGCTGGGTGTCGAGGACGTCGGCGGCATCGCGGTGGGTGAGCAGCGCAAGGACGACCTTGGTGTAGAGCGTCGACTGCAGGTACAGCTCCGGCTTCTCCGGAGTGGCGAGCCACTGCTCGACGTCGGTGACGCCGGCCTCGGTGATCGCGTACCGCTTGCGCTCGGGGCCGTCGCCCGCCTCGATTCCGTCGACCTCGACGAGTCCGTTCTTCAGCAGGCGGGACATCGTCGAGTAGACCTGGCCGTAGTGCAGCGGCCGGTCGTGACCGAACTTCTCGTCGAAGGCCCGCTTCAGGTCGTAACCGTGACGCGGGCCGGACTCAAGGAGTCCCAGGAGGGTGTGACCGATGGACATGCCAAGGACTGTACACAGTGTGTATACGCGAGATGTATACACCGCGTGTCCACGGCGTGACGGAAGGGGCGATCGCGCAGGTGGGGGGGCGTTTGTCACGGTTCTGCTACGAGACAGTCGGCCGCCTCTGTCCATCCGGGTGGCAACACTTCATCGCCCGATGGCAACCCTCGGCGCTCTTGGAACGTCGGATCCAGTGGGACAGGTGCTGATTGTCACGTCCGTAATGGGGCGGATCAGCGGGCCTTTGTCATAGGCAGCGGTGTTAGTTTTCTGAGCTGACCTGGACCACGCATCTGAGTGACAGCCGAGACGGAAGCGGAGCGTACGGACCCATGGGGCGAGCGGAAGAGAGACGAGCGCGACAGCGCGGTGGCGGCCGCGCGGCGCCCCAGCGCCCGTCCGGGACACCGGCGGCCGGCATAGGACCCGAGGGCGGCGGCAGGGCCGCGGCACGCAGGGCCGCCCGGCCCGCCAAGGGGAAGGGCGGCATACGCCGCCTGTTCACCTGGAAGAAGATCCTCGGCGCCTTCCTCGGCGTCTGCCTGCTGGGCATAGGTTCCTTCATCGTGCTGTACCTGGTGGTGGACGTACCCGAGGGCAACCCCGACGCGCAGCTCCAGAGCAACGTCTACAAGTACAGCGACGGCTCGGTCCTGGCCCGTACCGGCGAGGTCAACCGCGAGATGGTGGACCTGTCCAAGGTGCCCAAGGCCGTCCAGCACTGCTTCGTCGCGGCCGAGAACAAGACCTTCTACAGCGACAACGGCGTGGACCTGAGGGGCACCGCCCGCGGTCTGCTCAACACGCTGAGCGGCAAGGGCGCGCAGGGCGGATCGACGATCACCCAGCAGTACGTCAAGAACTTCTACCTCAACCAGGACCAGACCGTCACGCGCAAGCTGAAGGAACTGGTCATCTCGCTGAAGGTGGACCAGCGGATGTCGAAGGACGACATCCTCGCCGGGTACATCAACACCAGCTACTACGGCCGGGGCGCCTACGGCATCCAGGCCGCCGCACAGGCCTACTACCGCGTCGACGCCAAGGACCTCACCGTCCAGCAGGGGGCCTACCTCGCCGCCCTGATGCAGGCGCCGAGCCAGTACGACTGGGCCGTCGCGAGCGACACCGGCAAGCGGCTCGCGCAGCAGCGCTGGAACTACGTGCTGGACAACATGGTCAAGCAGGACTGGCTGAACGCCGGCAAGCGGCAGGCCATGAAGTTCCCCGTCCCCAAGGAGCCCCGGCCCGCGCCCGGACGGGACGGCCAGAAGGGCTACCTGATCGCGCTGGCCAACCACCAGCTCGAACAGCAGCTGATGAAGGACCAGGACCTGACGCAGGCCCAGGCGGAGCGACTGGTCGAGGGCCAGGGCTGGAACATCACCCTGAACATCGACAAGAAGAAGCAGGCCGCGCTGGAGGAGGCGGTCAAGGCCCAGCTCACCAGCAAGCTCGAACCGAAGAAGCGGTCGGTGGACAAGCACGTCCAGGCCGGCGCCGTCTCCGTCGACCCGAAGACCGGGTACGTCGTCGCCCTGTACGGCGGCGAGGACTACCTGAAGCACTACTTCAGCAACGCGACCCGGCGGGACTACCAGCCGGCCTCCACCTTCAAGCCGGTGATCCTGGCCGCGGCGCTGGACGAGGACTCCAGGACCCAGGACGGCCGGCCGATCGCTGCGAACACCGTCTACGACGGCACCAGCGGCCGCCAGGTCGTGGACCACGGCACCAAGGTCGGCTTCGGCCCGCCCAACGAGGACGACCAGAACTACGGGAACGTCACGGTCCAGAGGGCCATGAACGCGTCCGTCAACTCCGTCTTCGCGCAGATGGGCGTCGACGTGGGCATGGACAACGTGATGGACGTCGCCCGCAAGCTCGGCATGGACACCAAGGGCATGCAGTCGGTACCGGCCCAGACGCTGGGCTCCATGGGCGCCAGCCCGCTGGAGATGGCCGGGATCTACGCCACCCTCGACAACCACGGCAGGAAGGTCACCCCGACCATCGTCAAGTCGGCCGAGCAGAAGGACCGTACGATCAAGATGGCCGACCCGATCGGCGAGCAGGTCATCAGCCGCGAGGCCGCCGACACGGTCACCTCCGTGCTGACCGGCGTGGTCGACGACGGTACGGCCAAGACGTCGGTGCGGGACAATCCGCAGCGCAACGGCCAGCAGGTCGCGGGCAAGACGGGTACGTCCGACAAGAACAAGTCGGCCTGGTTCACCGGTTACACGCCGGGTCTGGTCACCTCGGTCGGCCTGTTCGGCGAGGACGTGTCCAAGAACGGCGAGCACGTTCCGTTGTACGGGGCTATCGGCGAGCCGCGCGTGAACGGCGGTGGGCCCCCCGCGAGGATCTGGGCCGAGTACACCTTCGGCGTGATGGGCGACGTCAGCAAGTTCGACCTGGACACCAAGCAGGGTGCCGCCGTGGAGCCGTCCACGTCCCCGACGGTCTCCGAGTCGCCGAGCGAGACTCCGTCCGAGACGCCCTCGAGCAGCCCGCCGGCGGTGTCCGAGTCGCCCAGCGACACGCCCAGTGAGACGCCGTCGCAGACGCCGAGCCAGACACCGTCGCAGTCGCCGAGCGACACGTCGTCGAGCAGAGAGCCGACGGACGACCTCAGCGACAACCCGCTCCTTCCCAACGATCAGTGAGCGGCATGCGGTGATCACCGCGAGGTGAGCAGTACGAAGGGGCGCCCGGTCCAGGCCGGGCGCCCCTTGCTGTTCGTTGCTTCCCCGAAAAGCGGCCCCGGATCATCGCGGTGTCCGCCGCCGGTTCCGGACCTGGCCGTTCACGGCCGAGTGGCGACCTCGAACCAGACCACCTTGCCCGTGCTCAGCCGGGTCGCGCCCCAGCGTCGGGCCAGCTTGTTCACCAGGTACAGGCCGCGTCCGCCCTCGTCCGTGGCGCGGGCCTGGCGCAGGCGCGGCAGTTGCGGCACGTCGTCGCCGACCTCGCAGCGCAGCACATCCGTGCGCAGCAGGCGCAGGGTGACCGGGCGGGAGGCGTAGCGCACCGCGTTGGTGACGACCTCGCTGATCAGCAGCTCCACGGAGTCGGTGAGCTCCTCCAGGCCCCAGCGGGACAGCGCCCCGCGGGCCAGGCGGCGGGCCTGGCCGGGGGCGGCGACCTCCGGGTCCAGGGTCCAGTACGCCACGTCGCTCGGCGCGATGCCGTCGAAGCGGGCGGCGAGGAGCGCGATGTCGTCGTCCCGGTCGCCCGGGCCGAGCATGTCGAGCACCTCGTCGCACAGCGCCTCCAGCGGCGGCGGGTGATCGGGGCCGGTGAGCTGCGCGGTCGCCGAGAGCTTCTCGCGCAGCTGCTCTATGCCCGTCCACACGTCCCGCAGCCGCGACTCGACGAGGCCGTCGGTGTAGAGCAGCAGGGTCGCGCCCGCCGGGGCGTCCAGCTCCACCGCCTCGAAGTCGACGCCGCCGACGCCGATCGGCGCGCCCGGCGGCACCCGCAGCACCTCGGACCGGCCGCCCAGGTGCAGCAGGACGGGTGGCGGGTGGCCGGCGTTGGCGATGGTGATGCGGTGCGCGACCGGGTCGTAGACCGCGTACAGGCAGGTCGCCATGCGGTCGGAGCCCAGGCGCTGTGCCTGCTCGTCGAGGTGGTGCAGCACCTCCTGCGGCGGCAGGTCGAGCCCGGCCAGGGTCTGCGCGGTGGTGCGCAGCTGGCCCATGATCGCGGCCGAGGTCATGGAGTGGCCCATGACGTCGCCGACGACGAGGGCGACCCGGCTGCCGGGCAGCGGGATCGCGTCGTACCAGTCCCCGCCGACCCGCGCGGTCTCCGCGGCGGGCAGATAGCGGGAGGCCAGCCGTACGCCGGTGGGGCGCGGCAGCGTCTCCGGCAGCATGGTGCGCTGCAACTCGTCGGCGATGTACGCCTCGCGGCCGTACAGCACGGCCTTGTCGATGCCCAGCGCGCTGTGCGTGGCGAGCTGCGCGGCGACGAGCAGGTCGTCGGGCTGGAACGCGTGGCGTTCCGGGCGGCGCAGGAACAGCGCGGCGCCGATCACCCGGCGCCGGCCGCGCAGCGGGGCGAGAATGGTGCGCTGCCCGTCGGGCACGACCAACTCGGAGTCCTCGCCGAGGAGTTCCGTCAGCGCCAGGTGGGCGGCCGCGGTGTCCGTGAACACCGGACGCACGCCGCGCAGCACCTCGCCCAGCGCGGATCCGGGCCGTACCTCGCACAGCTCGTTGGTCACCGCCGACAGCTCGGCCGGCTGCTCCGGAACCGGCGCCGACATGAACCCCAGCTCGTTGTCGCGGTCCGCCGGTATCCGGTCGGTGCGGCGCAGCCGCAGGACGAGCGGGCCGGCGGGCCGCTCGTCGCCCACCGGCAGAGGCTCGCGCAGATACACGAGGATGGCGTCGGAGAAGGTGGGCACGGTGGCCCGGCACAACCCGAGGACGATCTCGTCGAGGTCCAGGCCGCGCGCGATGCGCCGGGTGGCCGCACCCACGAACCGCAGCCGGTCCCCGTCCCGCCGCATCGGCAGCGTCCGCCCGGGCGGCAGCCCTTTCCCGGTACGGCGCTCCTGGCCGCCGGGAGGCGCACCGCGCCCGGCCCGGCGCTCCTGGCCACCGGGCCCGCCCGCCGTGCGGGACGCCTCGGCGTCAGCCGGACCGGACCCGGCGCCGTCGGGGGCGCCGCCGTCGCCGGACCTGCCCCCGGCGACCCTGGCCGCCGCGTCCGGCTGGGCGGGGATGCCGTCCGGCGCGGGGCGCGGACGGTGTGCGTCGGGCTCGGCGGACGCCGGCTGGGAGTGCTCGGACCCGGCCGCGGCGGCCGGACGCGGCACGTCGTCGGCCGGGCCGGACTGAAGCGGTAAGGCCGCGGCCGCCGGGGCGGAGGGGGTACGCAGAAGCGCCCCGCGGGCGTCCGCGGGGTCGGCGCCCGGCTGCGGGCGTTCGAAGGAGGTCGGCTGCTCCGTCACGCGTGTCGAATCCATCCGTCCGGGGCTGCGCGCCGGGCGCGCAGTTCGTCCCGCCGAAGACCCGATACCCGGAATACATGCCCCAGGAACGGATTTCCGGCGTGGTCAGAGGCTGTTGCTGTGCCACCGGCGGACCGACCGCGGCCCGCACGGGTGTTGCCCTCGTACCCCTCGCTCACGTCCTGCCGCCCCTCGGTGACGTTCGATCAGTCCCGGTTGTCACTCCGGGAGTTGGTACCGGCCCTGCGCCTGTTGCGGAGGACGATCCTACGGTTCCCGCCCGGGGGCGTATCAAGGGTCTCATGAGGCCACGCGCGTGGGGGTGCGGTCCCAGTCGTCCGGCAGTGACGGTACCTCCCAGGCGGGATCCGGGCGCCACTGCTGCCAGGACTCGCTGAACGGCGGCCGCCAGGCGCGGATCGTCTCCACGGCCTCGCGGCCCGAGGCCCGGATCCGCTCGGCGAGTTCGGCGTCCACCAGCCCGTCCTGCTGCGCCTGAGCGAACTCGTCCTCGTCCAGCCAGCGCCAACTGCGGTCGGGGTGGACGGAGATGTCAAGGAAGTGGTCCTCGGAGTCGACCCCGCCCACCCAGCGGACCAGCGGTTCCTCCAGGTTGACGTACCAGTTCTTGAACCGCCAGCCGGGCTCCCAGAACAGCCACACCGACCAGGGCTCGCCGGGCCGGGCCAGCTTCAGCACGCCCGTGCCGGACCAGCGGTCGCGCCGCACGGTGCGCGGCTTGGTGTAGCGCGACGCGAGCGGCTCCAGGTGCACGGGTGTGCCGTCGGCGAGCACGGGTCTGACACATTCGGTGCCGGGCGCCATCCACACGGCGAGCAGCTCCGGGTCGTCCCGCACGACGGTCACGGGCCGCACGATGTGGAAGCGCGCGCCGCCGTTCTCCCGGTACCGCCACAGGATCTGGCTGCCGGGGGTCCAGGATGCCGTCGCACCGCCCGTCGTCGCGCGTGCGGTCGCTCCGTCGTCTGCCATGGCCAAATATTAGGTGCCCGGGGCATCCTCCGCCGTGCGGGACGGCATCGTTCACGCTTGGGTGGCAGGTGGTTACGGGTGCGTCATCCGCAGGACGTCCAGCGCCTGGTCGAGTTGTGCCGTCGTGAGCAGTCCGCGCTCGACGTAGCCGCCCTCGACGACGACCTGACGGATCGTCTTCTGCTCGGCCAGCGCCTTCTTGGCGACCCTCGCCGCCTCCTCGTACCCCAGGTACTTGTTGAGCGGGGTGACCACGGACGGCGAGGACTCGGCGTACTCGCGGGCCCGTTCGCGGTGGGCGACGATCCCGTCGACGGTCCGGTCGGCGAGCAGCCGGGACACGTTGGCCAGCAGCCGGATCGACTCCAGCACGTTCTTGGCGATGACCGGGAGCATGACGTTGAGCTCGAAGTTGCCGGCGGCGCCTGCGGTGGCGACGGTGGCGTCGTTGCCGACGACCTGGGCGCAGACCATGAGGACGGCCTCGGGGACGACCGGGTTGACCTTGCCGGGCATGATCGAGGAGCCGGGCTGGAGGTCGGGCAGAGAGATCTCGGCGAGCCCGGTCCTGGGCCCGGAGGCCATCCACCGCAGATCGTTGGCGATCTTCGTCAGCCCCACGGCGATGGTCCGCAGCTGGCCGCTGGTCTCGACGATGCCGTCCCTGGCGCCCTGCGCCTCGAAGTGGTCGCGGGCCTCGGTGAGCGGCAGCCCGGTCGCGCGGGCGACCTCCCCGATCACGGCGGCGGAGAAACCGGGCGGGGTGTTGATGCCGGTGCCGACGGCGGTCCCGCCGAGCGGCAGCTCGGCCAGCCGGGGCAGGGAGGCGTTCAGACGCTCGACGCCGTACCGGACCTGGGCGGCGTACCCGGCGAACTCCTGGCCGAGGGTCACGGGCGTGGCGTCCATCAGGTGCGTCCGCCCGGACTTCACCACGTCGGCGAACTCCTCGGCCTTGCGGGTGAGGGCGCTCGCGAGGTGGTCGAGGGCGGGCACCAGGTCGCGGGTGACGGCGGCGGTGGCGGCGATGTGGATCGACGACGGGAAGACGTCGTTGGAGGACTGCGAGGCGTTGACGTGGTCGTTGGGGTGCACGTCCCGGCCCAGCCGCTCGCCGGCGAGGGTGGCGACGACCTCGTTGGTGTTCATGTTGGACGAGGTCCCGGAACCGGTCTGGAAGACGTCGACCGGGAAGTGCTCGTCCCACGTGCCCTCGGCGACCTCGGCCGCCGCCTCCCGGATCGCCTCGGCGACGTCCTCGTCCAGCACCCCGAGCCGCGCGTTCACCGTGGCCGCGGCGCCCTTGATCCGGGCCAGCGCCTCGATGTGCGCGCGCTCGAGCCGCTGCCCGGAGACGGGGAAGTTCTCCACCGCCCGCTGCGTCTGGGCACGCCACTTGGCGTGGACGGGGACCTGGACTTCGCCCATGGAGTCGTGCTCGGTGCGGTATTCGCTCATACCGCGTACAGCGCGGGCGGCGGTGGGGATGTTCCGGCGGTGGGCCGGACGGGGGAGCCCCCGGCGGCTGCCGGGGGCTCCAGGGGGTGTGCGGGGACCGGCTCAGGCCAGACCGGGGCCCCGGACCGGGATCGACGTGAACGTCGGCTGGGGGGCCGGGTTCTGGAAGAAGTCGTTGCCCTTGTCGTCCACGACGATGAACGCCGGGAAGTCCTCGACCTCGATCCTCCAGACGGCCTCCATGCCGAGCTCCTCGTACTCCACGACCTCGACCTTCTTGATGCAGTCCTGGGCCAGCCGGGCCGCCGGACCGCCGATCGAGCCGAGGTAGAAGCCGCCGTGGGTGCCGCACGCGTCCGTGACCTGCTTGCTGCGGTTGCCCTTGGCCAGCATCACCTTGGAGCCGCCCGCCGCCTGGAACTGCTCGACGTAGGAGTCCATGCGGCCGGCCGTGGTCGGGCCGAAGGAGCCGGAGGCGTAGCCCTCGGGCGTCTTGGCCGGGCCCGCGTAGTACACCGGGTGGTCCTTGAGGTACTGCGGCATCTCCTCGCCCGCGTCGAGCCGCTCCTTGATCTTCGCGTGGGCGATGTCCCGGGCCACGACCAGCGGGCCGGTCAGCGACAGCCGGGTCTTGACCGGATACTTGGCCAGCTCGGCGAGGATCGACTCCATCGGCTGGTTGAGGTCGATGCGGACCACGTCCGACGACTCGTCCAGGTGCTCGTCCGTCGTCTCCGGCAGGAACCGCGCCGGGTCCTTCTCCAGCTGCTCCAGGAACACGCCCTCGGGGGTGATCTTCGCCAGGGCCTGCCGGTCCGCCGAGCAGGACACCGCGATCGCGACCGGGCAGGACGCGCCGTGCCGCGGCAGCCGGACCACGCGCACGTCGTGGCAGAAGTACTTGCCGCCGAACTGCGCGCCGATCCCGATCCTCTGCGTCAGCTCGAAGACCTTCTGCTCCAGCTCCTCGTCCCGGAAGCCGTGACCGAGCGGCGAGCCCTCGGTCGGCAGGTTGTCCAGGTAGTGCGCGGAGGCGTACTTCGCCGTCTTCAGGGCGTACTCCGCGCTCGTGCCGCCGACCACGATCGCCAGGTGGTACGGCGGGCAGGCGGCGGTGCCCAGCGAACGGATCTTCTCCTCCAGGAACTTCATCATGGAGGCCTCGTTCAGGACGGCCTTCGTCTCCTGGTACAGGAAGGACTTGTTGGCCGAGCCGCCGCCCTTGGCCATGAACAGGAACTTGTACGCGCCGCCGTCCGTCGCGTACAGCTCGATCTGCGCGGGGAGGTTGGAGCCGGTGTTCTTCTCCTCCCACATGGTGAGCGGGGCCATCTGCGAGTAGCGCAGGTTCAGCTTCGTGTAGGCGTCGTAGATGCCCCGGGACAGGGCCTTCTCGTCCTCGCCCGCCGTCAGCACGTTCTGGCCGCGCTTGCCCATGACGATCGCCGTGCCCGTGTCCTGGCACATGGGCAGCACGCCGGCCGCCGCGATGTTCGCGTTCTTCAGCAGGTCCAGGGCGACGAACTTGTCGTTCGCGCTGGCCTCCGGGTCGTCGATGATGCGGCGGAGCTGGGCGAGGTGGGCCGGGCGCAGGTAGTGCTGGATGTCGTGGACGGCCTCCGCGGCCAGCTCGCGCAGCGCCTCCGGCTCGACCTTGAGGAACGTACGCCCGTCGGGTCCCTCGACGGTGGAGACGCCCTCGGACGTCACCAGCCGGTACGGGGTGGTGTCCTCACCCTGGGGGAGAAGATCGGTGTACGCGAACGCAGGGCGGGCAGGGGGGGAAGTACGCGGCATGTCAGCCCATTCCTCACTCGGCAGACGGCGCCCGCCGGCTCCGGCGGGCGCTCACCAGCGTAGAACCTGCCACCGACGGTGAACCTGTGAGGTCCGGCTCAGCGCGGACCGGCGCGATGCGCGGCGCGCCCGTCGTCCACACCCCTAGTCGCGATCTATCGCGTTTCGGTACCCTGCTGCCGTGGACCTTCAGAAGCAGACCGAACCGCGTACGGCCGCCGCCCCTGTCGCCGAACTGCGTGCCTCGGACGCCGACCGTGACCGTATCGCCGACATCCTGCGCGAGGCCCTCGCCGAGGGCCGTCTGAACGCCGACGAGCACGCCGAGCGCGTCGAGGGGGTGCTGAACGCCAAGACGGTCGGCGAGCTGGAGGTCTTCATCCAGGACCTGCCCGCCGCCCATCAGGGCCCTGTGGCCGCCGCGTACACCCCGGCGCCGAACCGGCCGATGGCCGGCGCGATACCCCCCGTCGCCGACGAGAACGTGGTGGCGGTGTTCAGCCAGGCCAGCCGCCGCGGCCGCTGGCGCCCCGGGCGCCGGGTGCACGCGTACGCGGTCTTCGGCAGCGTGGAGATCGACCTCAGCGAGGCGGTCTTCGAGTACCAGCAGGTCGTGATCAAGGCCGTCTCGGTCTTCGGCGACGTGCAGGTCCGCGTCCCGGAGAACGTGTCGCTGCGCGGCACCGGCGGCGGCGTCCTCGGCAACTTCGAGGTGATCACGCTGGACTCGGCCGATTCGGAGGCGCCCGTCGTCTACGTCGACGGCTGGGCCGTGCTGGGCAACGTCGAGGCGCGGCCGAGGCGGGGCAAGCTCGTCGCGGACATCCTCGACCGGGTCCACCGCAAGGTGGACAAGCATCTGCGCAAGCACATGTGACAACAGCGGTCGTTCGCGGACGCCGGCGGTCGCGGTCGGGCGGTTGGGAACTCAGTGCATAGGCGCGCGTACAGCGGGTAGGCCTTGCTGCATCGTCTCTTGGACCCTCCCGCTCGCGAAGCCGTCGTCAGGAGAAGACCGTGCTGCAACCGCCGCATTCGTCGCTGCAGGTAGCTGCCGTTCCGGCCCAGCGGGCGCCGGCGCGTGACAGGGATCAGGACGCGCCGTGGCACACCGAGGCGGTGTGCCGACGTGACGAGGCGGGCCTGTTCTTCGCACCCTCCAAGGAACCCACCGCCGCGCGGCTGTCCCGCGAGGAGGCGGCCAAGCGCGTCTGCGCGCGCTGCCCCGTCATGGTCGAGTGCCGTGAGCACGCGCTGCTGCAGCCCGAGCCCTACGGCGTCTGGGGCGGCCTCACCGCCGCCGAGCGCCGCGTGGTCCTGGCCCGGCGCCGCCGCCGCGACGTGGAACTGAAGAAGGCGGCCCGCGCCACCGGCCGCATAGCGGCCGCGGGGTAGGCCCGTACGCCCGCGGATCCTCCGTACGCCCTTTGGGGCGGTACGCGCATGGGGCGCCCCCTCCGCACGGGGAGCGCCCCATCGCCGTGACCGCCGCGACGGACCCGCGGCCGTGCTACTTCGCGCGGTGCTACTTCGCGTGGTCGAAGTCGATCGCGCTGTACGCCCGCAGCTTGCTCAGCCGGTGCTCGGAGTCGATCCGGCGGACCGTGCCGGACTTGGAGCGCATCACGATCGAGTCGGTCGTCGCCGTCTCGGCGCGGTAGCGCACGCCGCGCATCAGCTCGCCGTCGGTGATGCCGGTGGCGACGAAGAAGACGTTCTCGCCGGAGACCAGGTCGTCCGTGGTCAGCACGCGGTCCAGGTCGTGCCCCGCGTCGAGCGCCCGCTGCCGCTCCTCGTCGTCCTTCGGCCACAGCTTGCCCTGGATCGTGCCGCCCAGGCACTTCACGGCGCAGGCCGAGATGATGCCCTCGGGCGTGCCGCCGATGCCGAGCAGCAGGTCGATGCCGGTGCCGTCGCGCAGCGCCAGGATCGAGCCGGCCACGTCGCCGTCGGAGATCAGCTTGATGCGGGCGCCCGTCTCCCGGATCTCCCTGATCATGCTCTCGTGCCGCGGCCGGTCCAGGATGACGACCGTGACGTCCTCCGGCGTGGACCGCTTGGCCTTGGCCACGCGCTTGATGTTCACGGACACCGGAGCGTTGATGTCGACGAAGTCGGCCGCCTCCGGCCCGGTGACCAGCTTGTCCATGTAGAACACGGCGGACGGGTCGAACATCGCGCCGCGCTCGGCGGCGGCGAGGACCGCGATCGCGTTCGGCATGCCCTTGGCGGTCAGGGTGGTGCCGTCGATCGGGTCGACGGCGATGTCGACCTCGGGCCCGGTGCCGTCGCCGACGTGCTCTCCGTTGAAGAGCATCGGGGCCTCGTCCTTCTCGCCCTCGCCGATGACGACGACGCCGTTCATCGACACGGTGGAGACGAGGGAGCGCATGGCGCGCACGGCGGCGCCGTCGGCGCCGTTCTTGTCACCGCGCCCGACCCAGCGGCCCGCGGCCATCGCCGCGGCCTCGGTCACCCGGACGAGTTCAAGGGCGATGTTGCGGTCGGGCGCCTCGGAGGGCACCTCGAGCTCTGAGGGCAGATGATGATGCTCGGTCATCGGAGCGCACCTTTCTGATACGACGACGGCCGGATGAGGGTGTTGGCCACGACTCTATCTCCGGACGGACAGAATGAGCAGGGGACCCCACGGATGAGCGGGCTGAGCACCTGCGACGATAGGGGGCGTGGCAGGTTCGAACGGCAAGCAGAAGACGGTCCGGGACATGATCCTCTCCCTGGGCCTGATCGGGATCGCGGCGGCGGTGATCTACCTCTTCGTCCCGCACGACACCAAGGCTCCCGACAGCCAGCGGGTCGACTACAGCATCGAGTTGACCACCGCACGCCGGGCGGCGTCGTACCCGGTGGCGGCCCCCGAGGGCCTGCCCGACACCTGGAAGGCCACCTCGGTCCGTTTCCGGGCCCATGAGAAGGAGCACTGGCACCTGGGTTTCCAGGATCCCGACGGTCAGTACGTGGCGGTCGAGCAGTCCGCGGAGAACCGCAAGGACTTCATCGACGCGGCCAGTGTCGGCGGGCACGTCACGAAGGTGACCGAGGAGATCGACGGCCGTACGTGGACGCGTTACACCGGCGGCCGCTACGACGCGCTCGTCCTGGAGGGCACCAAGGGCTCCACGACGGTGGTCGCAGGCACGGCGCCCTTCGACCGGCTGACGGCGATGGCCCGAGCCCTGAAGACCTCCTGACGGCCTGCCGCGGCCGCGGGGTGCCCATGAGCGGCCTGCCCCGGAGGTGGCTTCGGCGCCCTGACCAGCGGGTTCCGTTCCCCCGCCTTGACGGCGGGTTCTGTGGGACACCTGGACCCGAGCGCGGGCCCGGTCCGTGGGCTTCCCGGACCCGGCCGCGAACCCTGCCCTACCGGGGGGAGCCGTCCTTGGGCCCCTCCCCCTCCGTCTCCTCCGCGAGGGCCGCGTCCAGCCGGGCCCGTGCGCCCTCCAGCCAGTGGCGGCACACCTTGGCCAGTTCCTCGCCGCGCTCCCACAGGGCGAGGGACTCCTCCAGACTCGTACCGCCCGCCTCCAGGCGCCGGACGACCTCGATCAGCTCGTCCCGTGCCTGCTCGTAGCCGAGCGCCTCATCCGTCTTGCTGGTCATCCGCCCACCCTATGTGTCGACACGAACCGTGAACTCGCCCTCGGCGACCCGGGCCCGCAGGGCCTCGTCCGCCGTCACCTCTTCCGGGTCGCGGACCACGTGCCCGTCCGCCTTCTGGAGCACCGCGTAACCGCGCCGGAGGGTCGCGGCGGGGGAGAGGGCCACCACGCGCGCGTGCGTGTGCGTCAGCTCCGAGTCCGCGCGGTCCAGCAGATGCCGCAGGGTGCGCCGGCCGCGGTCGAGGACCGACGCGATGTGGTCCTCGCGCTCGTCGATCATGCGGTGCGGGTCCTCCATGCAGGGCCGGGCGAGCGCGTGGGCGAGCCCCCGCTCCTCCCGCTCGACGAGCGCCCGCACGCACCTGCGGGCCCGGTCCCGCAGCTGCCGTACCCGCTCGTACTCCTCGCCGACGTCCGGTACGACCTTCTTCGCGGCGTCGGTCGGGGTGGAGGCGCGCAGGTCGGCGACGTAGTCGAGCAGCGGCGTGTCCGGCTCGTGCCCGATCGCCGACACCACGGGCGTACGGCAGGAGGCGACCGCCCGCACGAGCTGCTCGTCGGAGAACGGCAGCAGGTCCTCCACGCTGCCGCCGCCGCGCGCCACGATGATCACGTCCACGTCGTCGATCGAGTCCAGCTCCTTGACGGCCTGCACGACCTGCGGGACGGCGTGCACGCCCTGTACGGGGACGTTGCGCACCTCGAAACGGACCGCGGGCCAGCGGTGCCGGGCGTTCTCCAGCACGTCCCGCTCCGCGGCGGACGCCCGGCCGCAGACCAGCCCGACGAGCTGCGGCAGGAAGGGCAGGGGCTTCTTCCGCCCGGCCGCGAACAGTCCCTCGGCCGCCAGGGTCTTCTTGAGCTGCTCCAGCCGGGCCAGCAGCTCACCGACGCCCACCGGCCTTATCTCGGCGGCCCGCAGCGAGAGCTGCCCGCGCGGCGCGTACCACTCCGGTTTGGCGTGCACCACCACCCGCGCGCCCTCGCCGACCACGTCCGCGATCGCGTCGAACACCTGGCGGTAGCAGGTCACGCTGACGGAGATGTCGTGCGACGGATCGCGCAGCGTCAGGAACACCACGCCCGCACCCGGGCGCCGCGACAACTGCGTGATCTGCCCCTCGACCCACACCGCGCCGAGCCGCTCGATCCACCCCCCGATCAACCGCGACACCTCACCGACGGGCAGGGGAGCTTCTGGGGACGTGGAAAGGGCCATGACCGCGAGAGTAACCGCCACCACCGACAACCCCCACCCCCTCGCCCACCTCCCATGGGGCGATCTTCGAGCCGCGGCGGCGGCCTTACGATGGGGGGCATGACTGCTTCGTCTGGCCGCCGTGTTCTGCTCGCCGCCCCCCGGGGCTACTGCGCGGGTGTGGACCGCGCCGTGATCGCCGTCGAGAAAGCCCTGGAGCAGTACGGGGCTCCGATCTATGTCCGGCACGAGATCGTCCACAACAAGTACGTCGTGCAGACCCTGGAGAAGAAGGGTGCCGTCTTCGTAGAGCAAACGGAGGAGGTGCCGCCGGGGAACATCGTGATGTTCTCGGCGCACGGCGTGGCTCCCACCGTCCACGAGGAGGCCGAGCGGGGCCGCCTGGCCACCATCGACGCCACCTGCCCCCTGGTGACCAAGGTCCACAAGGAGGCCGTCCGCTTCGCCAAGGAGGACTACGACATCCTCCTGATCGGGCACGAGGGCCACGAGGAGGTCATCGGCACCACCGGCGAGGCCCCCGAGCACATCCAGCTCGTCGACGGTCCCGAGGACGTCGCGAACGTCGAGGTCCGCGACCCCTCCCGGGTCGTGTGGCTGTCGCAGACCACGCTGTCGGTCGACGAGACTATGGAGACCGTCGACGCGCTCCAGGACAAGTTCCCGCAGTTGATCTCGCCGCCCAGCGACGACATCTGCTACGCCACGCAGAACCGTCAGCTCGCCGTGAAGCAGATGGGCGCCGACGCCGACCTGGTGATCGTCGTCGGCTCCCGCAACTCGTCCAACTCGAAGCGGCTGGTGGAGGTCGCCAAGCTCGCGGGCGCACGCCAGGCGTACCTCGTCGACTTCGCCGACGAGATCGACGAGAGCTGGCTGGAGGGCGTCTCCACGGTCGGCCTGACCTCGGGTGCCTCCGTGCCGGAGGTCCTGGTCGAGCAGGTGCTCGAATGGCTGGGGCAGCGCGGCTTCGAGGACGTGGAGATCGTCAAGGCGGCCGAGGAGTCCATCATCTTCTCCCTGCCCAAGGAACTCCGCCGGGACCTGCGCGAGGAGGCGGCCGCGCTGGTCGCCGAGCGCCAGGGGTCCGGTACGACCCGGCAGTGACGGTCCGTCGTACGCCGTAACGTGGGGCCATGCAGATCTTCGGCGTGGACATCGGCGGCTCCGGCATCAAGGGCGCCCCTGTGGACCTGGACAGGGGAGCCCTGGCCCAGGAGCGGCACAAGGTGCTGACTCCGCACCCGGCGACCCCCGGCACCGTCGCCGACGGGGTCAAAGAGGTGGTCGACCACTTCGGCTGGACCGGACCGGTCGGGCTGACGTTCCCGGGCGTCGTCACTGGCGGCGCCACGGTCCGTACGGCGGCCAACGTCGACAAGAGCTGGGTCGACACCGACGCGCGCGCGTTGTTCGGCGGCCGGCTGGGCGGTCTGCCGGTGACGGTGGTCAACGACGCGGACGCGGCGGGTGTCGCCGAGATGCACTTCGGCGCCGGCCGCGGCCGCAAGGGCACGGTGGTGCTGCTGACCTTCGGCACCGGCATCGGCAGCGCCGTCTTCGTCGACGGCGCCCTCGTCCCCAACACCGAGCTCGGGCATCTGGAGCTGAACGGCCACGAGGCGGAGAAGCGGGCGTCCAGCAAGGCCAAGGAGGACCACGACCTGAGCTGGGAGCGCTGGGCGCGCCGGGTCCGCAAGTACCTCGCCCATGTCGAGATGCTCTTCAGCCCCGAGCTGTTCATCGTCGGCGGCGGCGTCAGCCGGAAGTCCGAGAAGTTCCTGCCCCTCATCGAGGGCATCAAGGCGGAGATCGTCCCCGCCCAGCTGCAGAACGACGCGGGAATCGTCGGCGCGGCGATGCACGCGGCGGAACACGGCTGAGACGACTGGGGCCGCCGCGTCCGCCCGGGCCCCCGGGGCAGACCCGGCGTGTCAGGGCGGAGTGCGGGCGGCGGCCCCCGCCGGCGACGCCGCCTCGGTGCGGGCCGACGTAGGATCGCGCGTCCGGGCGCAGGCCGCCGGACGCGCTCCCGGGCGGCACCCGGCGTGCCCGTGCGGGGTACCGATACCTGCCCCGTACGGACGGCGCACCCGCTGCCTCAGCCCGCCATGTGCTTGCGCATCGCCCGTCTCCGTGCCGCCCGGACCACCCGCCGCGCCAGCGCCGTCACGCCCGCGATCAGCGTGCCCGCGTACAGCCAGGGGGCCTGGGTGGCGAGCGCGGCCACCAGGCTCATCAGCTTGCCGAGGAACCCCGCGTCCCCGTCGATCACCGGCAGCAGACCCACGGCGAACCCGATCGGCACCACGACGGGCGCGGTCAGCAGGTCGCCCTTGCGCACCCACAGCGCGGTCAGCGCGCACACCGGCAGGAACAGCACCCCGTAGACGGTGGAGCCGCCGCCGAGGAGCAGGTCGAGACCGCCCAGCAGGAACATGACGGCCCCGCAGAACAGCCCGGCGCCCAGACCGGTCAGCCGCGGACCGGACGGGCGCTGCGGCTCGGGCGCCGGGGCCGCCGCGGGAACGGCCGGACGCCGTGCCGCGGGAGGCCGCCGTGCCGGGGGCACCGGCGGCCTGTCTCGTCGCGGTCCGTGCTGCTGGTGTCGCGTCCTGTGCTGCTCCACTGGACCAACCTAGGTCTGCTTATGTGGCGAATAGCCCGCCAGACACGCCGGGTGTCGCAGCCTGGCCAAGCGTTCGAACCGTCGCGGGGGACCGGGTACGACACGCCGTAGACTGGTGGATCGGCCGCCTGGCCCACAGTCTCCTCACGTACGGGAAGTCGCAACGTGTCGCTCACGATCGGAATCGTCGGTCTGCCGAACGTCGGCAAGTCGACCCTGTTCAACGCCCTGACCAAGAACGACGTGCTCGCGGCCAACTACCCGTTCGCCACGATCGAGCCGAACGTCGGTGTGGTGGGCGTGCCGGACGGTCGTCTCGCCCAGCTCGCCTCGATCTTCAAGTCGGAGCGGATCCTCCCGGCCACCGTCGACTTCGTCGACATCGCCGGCATCGTGCGCGGCGCCAGCGAGGGCGAGGGCCTCGGCAACAAGTTCCTCGCGAACATCCGCGAGTCGGACGCGATCTGCCAGGTCATCCGCGCCTTCAAGGACGAGAACGTCGTCCACGTCGACGGCAAGGTCTCGCCGAAGGACGACATCGAGACGATCAACACCGAGCTGATCCTCGCCGACCTCCAGACCATCGAGAAGGTCCTGCCCCGGCTCCAGAAGGAGTCGCGGATCAAGAAGGACATCGCTCCCAAGGTCAAGGCGGTCGAGGAGGCCCAGGAGATCCTGGAGAAGGGCGACACGCTCTTCGCGCACGGCATCGTCCAGGGCAGCGAGCGCGCCGAGCTCCTGCACGACCTGCACCTGCTCACCACCAAGCCCTTCCTGTACGTCTTCAACGTCGACGAGGACGAGCTGGTCGACGAGGACTTCAAGAACGAGCAGCGCGCGCTGGTCGCCCCCGCCGAGGCGATCTTCCTCAACGCCAAGCTGGAGGCCGACCTCGCCGAGCTGGACGAGGACGAGGCTCTGGAGCTTCTCCAGTCCGTCGGTCAGGACGAGCCCGGCCTCGCCACTCTCGCCCACGTCGGCTTCCGCACGCTCGGCCTCCAGACCTACCTGACGGCCGGTCCCAAGGAGTCCCGCGCCTGGACCATCAAGAAGGGCGCCACCGCCCCCGAGGCCGCCGGTGTCATCCACACCGACTTCCAGAAGGGCTTCATCAAGGCGGAGGTCATCTCCTTCGAGGACCTCCTGGAGTCCGGCTCGGTCACCGAGGCCCGCGCCAAGGGCAAGGCCCGCATGGAGGGCAAGGACTACGTGATGCGCGACGGGGACGTGGTGGAGTTCCGCTTCAACGTGTAGCGGCTGATTCCTTGATCGGCTGACGTGGCTGGGCAGGGCATGAATCCCCAGGTCAGGGGCCAGATCTTCGGGTCTGGCCCCTTCCTTTTTTCCTGCGCATTCAGGCCGTTTCCGGGTCGTGTGCTGACTTGGTGCTGACCCAGGCTGCGGCTTACGGAGGCTCTGACCTGGAGCTCCGGAGGGGGACGGGAAGGCAGCCGAAGGGATTGCCCGGACGGAGCGACGGCGGACCGGTTTCCGGTTCTGGAAACCCGAACCTCTTGTTGCGCAGGCCGCCGACTGGGAACGATGAACGGGACACCGGAGCACGGGAACGAGGGGGCACCGTATGAGGCTGACGAAGCTGGCCGCGACCTGTGAGAACGGGGACTGTCCCACCCTGTACGCGACCGACAAGGGAACCCTGATCGTGCAGGGAGGCGTGCCGAGTGGACACGGCCTCGACGTGCCGGAGGACGAAGCACTGGTGGAAATCCCGATGGACCTCATCCGGAAGGCAATCCGTGATCAGCGCATCTAACGACCTGGCTGCCCGCTTCTCCACCTTCCAGGAGGAGGCGTTCCGGCTGGAGACCCTCGACGACTACAGCAACTCGGGAAACCCCGACGCCTTCCGCGCCTTCCTCGCGGGGGAGCCCAAGCCCGCGGACTACAACGCGGGCTGGTTGGAGACCGTGCGCAAGGCGACGGAGGGTGGAAAGCGCATGGTGCGCGTCCACGTCCTGTCCCGTCCGCTCACGCTGTACCTCCGCTATGAGCTGGGCTGGGGCTACCAGACGAACATGACGGCGGGCGAGGAGTTCCACATCCTCGACACGACCGACCGCCCGAATCCGCTGGAAGGTGTGCCCGACTTCTGGCTCTTCGATGGCCGCGAGCCCGTCGTGCTCAACTACGACGAGAACGGGGCGTTCACCGGGCCGACCTTCGTCCCGGCACAGGGGGCGTTGCCCACCGGCGAGGAGTTCGAGTACGCGACGTATCGAAGGGTCGCCCTGGCCATGTCGATGCCCTTCACCGAGTGGTGGGAGAAGCACGGAGCAGCGTGAATCAGGCAGAACTGGGCGCCGCGCTGCGGGCGCTGCGGCAGGCGTCCGGCAAGGAGGCCAAGGCCGTCGCCCGCAGCGCCGTCATGTCGACTGCCAAACTGTCGAAGATCGAGAACGGCCGTGTCGCCCCGGCGACGGCGGACGTGGAACGCATCCTCACGGCCTTGGACGTGTCCCCGGAGATCAAGGCCGAGTACCTCGCTGTAGCCCGTGCACAGGCCACCGAGGCGACTGCATGGCGACTCTTCCGGCGCATGGGCTATCACAAGAAGCAGGAGCAGATCAGGGCGCTGGAGTCCTCGATGACGCTCCTGCGCCTCTTCCAGCCGTCCCTGGTTCCCGGTCTGCTCCAGACGCCCGAGTACATCCGGGTTGTGCTGGAGCCGAAGGGCCTCACGGACGAGCAGCTCTCCCGTACGGTCTCTGCCCGGATCGAGCGGCAACGCGTCCTGTACGACACCGGAAAAGTGCTCCACTTCGTGGTGACGGAACCCGTCCTGCGCTGGCGTCTCCTCCCGCCCGCGATGATGGCGGGCCAGCTGGATCGCATCGTGTCGGTGTCCCGCCTACCGAACGTGGACGTACGCGTGGTTCCTCTCGACGCTCCGCAGCGCGACGTGCCCGGCCACTCCTTCGTCATCCGGGACGACCGCGTGGTGACGGTCGAGACGACACACGCCGAGGTGGTCGTCACCGACCCACGGGACGTCTCCCTGTACGTCGAGAAGTTCGACCGCTTCGCCTCCGTGTCTCTCGCCGGGGACGCAATGCGCGACCTGGTCGAGGGCATCCGGGACGCGTTCTTGCGCGAACGGGAAACGCCCTAGCTGCGACCCGACGGACCGACTCACGATGGCCTTCTCGACGAGATGCGGGGAGGCGTACGAGATGCACGGAGAACCGTCGACGCTGCCGGAGCCGGTGGCTTCTTCCCTACCGCCGGCACGGCCGGAACCCGTCCCGGGCTGCCGGGACTGCCTCGGCCTCGCGGTACAACGGGCCAACGCCGGGTCGGTCTGGGACTACTCCAAGGTGTCCGACATGAACGTGACCCTGCGCGCACACCTGCGGGACGCGCACGGGGGCGAGTAATGCCCCGCGCCGTGCTGCGGTACGTCACGCATCGGATCACCCAGCACCCAGACACCGATGTGACGTTCGAGGCTGAGTGCCTCCGCTGCGACTGGGCGGCGACGCCTTCCGAGGTCGGGGCGGCCGTGGACATCGAGTGCATGGGGCACACGGGACGCACCGGCCACGAGGGATTCAGGCGGGTGTGCACGTCGTTCGCTCTGGTGGTGCGGGCGGGGTGACGGCGACCCGAGCGTTCCTTGCTTCAGTTGCCGTCAGACGCGCTGGAGGCGACGCCGACGGCCCCCAGCACGCGACACAGACACGGGCCTCCGTATAGATCGAACAGGACGAAACCCATGGCGAAGCGTTCCGAGCCGAAGAAGATGAAGACCAAGGAGGAGTGGATCGAGCAACAGCTGGCCAATGCCCCGGAACCGACGGCCGAGGATGTCTGGTGGGTGCTCAACAGGTTCGGCTTCCCGACGGAACAGGTGGAGGCGGCCTACCAGGCGATGCTCCGGGAGAAGGAGGAACGCGCCGCAAGGCGCACAGCTGGAGCCCTGAGCTTCATCGCGGCTCCAAGGCTCCGCGCCACTCGGCGAGCCGGTCAGCCTGCCTAGCTCACGAGACGGGCTGTGTTCAGCTGAGCGGGGATGCGCAGGCCATGAACGGCCCGGCCGCCCGGCTCCATGATTCCCCCCTGGCGAGAGCTGCCGCGCCTTCCGTGCGCAGCGACGTGACCACGGGGGTCAGGAAGTCCGTACGCCAATGCTGCACGGCCTCCGGCTTCATGCCGCTCGCCTCGACCGAGGCCCCCACCCTGGCTTCGAGTACGGCCGCGCCCTGCGCCGCGTCGTCCCCGGTCCACTCGTCCACGTGCTCGGCCACCAGGGCCCACGTCAGCTTGATCATGCGCGGATCGTACGGACGGCGGCGGGCGGCGTGAAGAGCCAGAGGATGAGAGCGGGAGTGGGGGTACGACCCCCGAAGGGGCCCGTCGTCGGCCGCCGCGTCTTAGCAGCTCGGGTTCTGCCACGGTTCCAGGGGCGACGGGGCAGCTGTGGCGCTCCCTCCGGCGGCGATAGAAGCCGCAGGTCAGCGGCGATCCGACCGTTCTACAGGGCATCCGTTGGCACTGCACAGGAATGAGAAGCGCTCAGGCCGCGGCTTCGCCGGGGTCCTCGTCCTCGTCTTCCGAGGAGCCGCCCCGCTCGTAACCCGACACGTCGATCTCGCGGCCGTCTGCGAGCCGTCTCTTGTGCGGGGCGACGTTGTGCTTGGCGGGCGGGTTCCGCTGCTCCTTCTCCTCTGTAGAGTCGGCGGCCGACCCGGTGTCCTGGGGCTCCTCGGCGACGTTCTGTTCCTGGGCATGCCTAGCGGCCAGGACGGCGACGGCCAGGGCCGCGCTGCCGACCGTGCCGGCCACGGCGAGGATCTTCGGCTTGTGCTTGCTGACCCAGCCCTTCGCCTTGGCGAAAGAGGTGGGCTCGCCGTCCTCGGGGATGGGATCGCTGGGCGTGGAGTCAGTCACGCGCACAGATCTACCGGACCCGTCCCTCTCCTGTCAGGCAATCACACGACATCGTCCGATCAGGTTCCGTGGCGCTCGTACGTCTTCGAGTCTTCGCGAAGGTGCATCCTCTGGCCGCCGCAGCGGATTGCCGTCTTCGCTCTGTGGCCCGCCCGCCGGACGGCTCTGCTTGGCGTCGGCCGCGAGGTGCCTCTCTTCCCATAGAGGACAGCTCTGCCGCTTTCTCTACTACGCTTCCCGCGTGGACTCGGCTGCCGCTTGCGTGGAACTCGCATCGACGGCTGGAAACGGCCGCGCGACGTGCGTCACGCCGCAGGCATCAGGGTTGGCGGCCCGCGCGACCGCCATGACATACCGGGAAGAAGAGCCTTGGCCCTTAAGAAGACAGACCTCTACAGCTCGCTCTGGAAGAGCTGCGACGAGCTGCGCGGCGGGATGGACGCCGGCCAGTACAAGGACTACATCCTCACGCTGCTCTTCGTGAAGTACGTCTCCGACAAGGCCAAGGCCGACCCCGACAGTCTCATCGACGTCCCGCCCGGCGGCTCCTTCGACGACATGGTCGCCGCCAAGGGGGACAAGGAGATCGGCGACCGCTTCAACAAGATCGTCAGTCGTCTCGCCGAGGCGAACGACCTGCGCAACGTCATCGACCTTGCCGACTTCAACGATGAGGAGAAGCTCGGCAAGGGCAAGGAGATCCAGGACCGGCTCTCCAAGCTGGTCACGATCTTCAGTGACCTGGACTTCCGCGGCTCGCGCGCGGAGGGTGACGACCTTCTTGGTGACGCCTACGAGTACCTGATGCGCCACTTCGCCACGGAGTCCGGCAAGAGCAAGGGGCAGTTCTACACGCCCGCGGAGGTTTCGCGGGTTCTGGCCAAGGTGATCGGTATCACCAAGGACACTCGCCAGGACCAGACGGTCTACGACCCGACCTGTGGCTCAGGCTCGCTGCTTCTGAAGGTCGCTGCCGAGGCTCCGCGAGGCATCACGATCTACGGCCAGGAGAAGGACAACGCCACGTGGGCGTTGTCCAAGATGAACATGATCCTGCACGGGAACGAAGACGCAGAGATCCTCAAGGGCGACACGATCACGAGCCCTCAGTTCACCAACGGGAACGCACTCCAGACGTTCGACTTCGCCGTGGCCAACCCGCCGTTCTCGATCAAGTCCTGGAGCAACGGGCTGGAGCAGGAGTACGGCCGCTTCGAGTACGGTCGGCCGCCGGAGAAGAACGGCGACTACGCGTTCCTGCTGCACATCCTCAAGTCACTTAAGAGCACGGGCAAGGCGGCGGTCATCCTCCCGCACGGAGTGCTCTTCCGCGGTAACGCCGAAGCCGACATCCGCCAGCGCCTGCTGAAGCAGGGGTTCATCAAGGGCATCATCGGCCTGCCCGCGAACCTCTTCTACGGGACTGGCATCCCGGCCTGCATCATCGTTCTGGACAAGGAGAACGCCGTCGGCCGTACCGGCGTCTTCATGATCGACGCCTCCAAGGGCTTCATCAAGGACGGCAACAAGAACCGCCTCCGCAGCCAGGACATCCACAAGATTGTCGACGTCTTCACGCGACAGACCACGATCGACCGCTACTCGCGCATGGTTCCGCTGGCGGAGATCGCCGATCCGAAGAACGAATACAACCTCAACATCACTCGCTACATCGACTCCTCCGAGCCTGAGGACATCCAGGATCTCCACGCGCACCTGCACGGCGGCATCCCGAACCGCGATCTCGACGCGCTCAGCGGCTACTGGGATGCCTTCCCGCACTTGCGAGACCAGCTGTTCCGGCTGAACCGTCCTGGCTACAGTGACCTGACCATTGACGTCAGCCAGGTTCAACAGGCGATCCTTGATTCGCCCGAGTTCCAGAAGTTCATGCAAGAGGCCCGGGATATTACTACGAAGTGGTTCGCCGCCCATCGCAAGAGGCTCGAAGGGATCGACGAGACCACTCGGCCAAATGACCTGATCGCCGTTCTCGGCGACGACCTACTGGCCCGATTCAAACCAGTTCCTTTGCTGGACGAGTACGACGTCTACGAACAGCTCATGACGTACTGGCACGACGTCATGCACGATGACGTCTTCATGGTCATGAACGACGGCTGGCTCGAATCCGCTAAGCCGCGCAAGATCGTGGTGGACAAGGACCGAAAGCTCTCCGAGATCCCCGACCTCGTGGTGGGTACGGGCCGCAGTGCCGAGAAGTACAAGATGGATCTCCTCCCGCCGAATCTGATCGTTGAGCGTTACTTCGCCCAGGAACGCGCTGAGGTCGACGAGCTCATGTCGGTATCGCAGGAAGCGAGTCGCCTGGTCGAAGAGTACGTCGAGGAGCATGCCGTTGAGGGCGGGCTCCTGGCGGAAGCGATGGACGACGAAAAGATCAACAAGGCACTCGCTTCGACCCGCCTAAAGAAGGCGCGACACGAGGGTACGGACGCTGACGAGGTGGCAGCCCTGTCGCATCTGATCAAGCTGTACAACGAGGAGGCGGTGGCCAAGAAGGCAGCCAAGGAGGCATCGGCGGCGCTCGCGCTCATGACGCTGAAGAAGTACGAAGACCTCTCGGAGTGCGAGGTATGGACGCTCGTCCTGGATAGTAAGTGGGGGGCGACAGTCATGGAACGCGTCAGCTCTGAGGTTGAGGCGCTGACACTGGCACTTGTGGCCCGAATCCAGGAGCTTGGCGAGCGCTATGGCGTACCCGTCGCCGAGCTCACTGCGGAGCTGCAGCGCATCGAGTCCATCGTGGCTGATCACCTTGCTGCCATGGGGGTCAAGTGAGTATGCCGGACGACGTCCCCACGGCCTGGAATCGCGTGCGGCTCCTAGACCTGGTCTCCATCCGTAATGGGCAGGTCGACCCTCGTAACGAGCGATACCGGAATCTTCCTCTGATTGCCCCAGACCATATTGCTCCGCGCTCGGGGCGTCTCCTGGCGAAGTCGTCGGCTGCGGATCAGGGGGCGATCAGCGGAAAGTACATTGTCGAGCCAGGGGACGTGGTGTACAGCAAGATCCGTCCCTACCTGCAGAAGGCGCACCTGTGCAAGTTCCGGGCTCTATGCAGTGCGGACATGTACCCGCTCACCCCTAAACCAGGAGTCAGTGGCTCATTTATTCTGCATACGATGCTCGGGAAGAAGTTCACGGACTTCGCGACTAGTGTTTCGGCCCGCAGTGGAATTCCTAAGATCAACCGTGCTGAAATCGCCGAGTTCAATCTCGTGGTTCCGTCACCGTCCGAGCAGGAGGCGATCGGCCAGGTCCTAGACGATGCGGATCGGCTGATTGCCGCCCTGGAGCGCTTGATTGCTAAGAAGCGGGCAGTCAAGCAAGGGCTTATGCAGCAGCTCCTCATGGGCCAGAACCGGCTTCCCGGTCACTCCGGGGAATGGAGCACTGGCCCGCTCAAAGACTTCCTGCCCCTGCAGCGAGGCTTCGACCTGCCGACCTCCCGGGTTGTGAACGGCCCATACCCCGTCGTGTACTCCAACGGGATTGCTCGGCACCACGCGAAAGCCATGGCTAAAGGACCTGGTGTCGTTACTGGGCGCTCTGGGACGATCGGCAAGGTGCATTTTGTTGAGGGCGACTACTGGCCCCACAACACTTCGCTCTGGGTGACGAGTTTCGCGCGAGTAGACGCGAAGTTCGCCTTCTACTTCCTGGCGTATCTCGGCCTAGAACGCTTCGCTAGCGGGTCCGGAGTGCCCACCTTCAACCGGAACGACGCGCATTCCTTCGAGATCACCGTGCCGACGGATCGTGCTGAGCAGAAGGCGATTGCCGACGTCTTGTCCGCTGTTGACTGCGAGCTGGAAGGGCTGCGACGGCAGCTGGATCAGGCTTCTTCGATCAAGGCCGGAATGATGCAGCAGCTCCTCACTGGACGCAAGCGCCTGACCGGCGATGGGGGGGCAGCGGAATGAGCGATGTCGGGCAAATCGAGCGCGAGGCTCAGAACCGGGTCGTGCGGCTGTTCAAAGAGCAGTTGCACTACCGCTATCTCGGTAGCTGGGAGCGCCGCGCAGGTAACTCGAACATCGAGGTTGAACTGCTGGAGCAGAACCTCTGCGCCCGCGGCTACGAACGAGCTCTCGTTAACAAGGCGATCGACCAGCTGAAGAAGGCCGCCGCGCTCGGTAGCGGTCGTGATCTGTACGAGGCGAACCGCGCCGTCTATGAGTTGCTCCGCTACGGGGTCAAGGTCAAGCCGGGAGCCGGCGAGCAGTACGAGACGGTCTGGCTCATTGACTGGAGCGACTCGCAGGCCAATGACTTCGTAGTCGTCGAAGAGGTGACGATTGTCGGGAAGCAGACGAAGCGACCCGACATCGTGCTCTACATCAACGGCCTGGCCCTGGTAACTCTGGAACTCAAGCGCTCTCGGATCGCCGTGAGCGAGGGCATCCGGCAGACCATCGGGAATCAGAAGACCGGGTTCATCCGGTCGTTCTTCTCCACCGTCCAGCTCGTGCTCGCCGGCAACGACGTGGAGGGCCTGCGCTACGGCGTCATCGACACGCCTGAGAAGTACTGGTTGCAGTGGAAGGAGCCCTCCCCCGTCGAGGAACCGTTGGACCGTGCGTTGCTCCAGATGTGCGGTAAGGAGCGACTGCTTGAGTTGATCCATGACTTCACCGTCTTCGACTCCGGTGTCCGTAAGGCGTGCCGTCACAACCAGTACTTCGGCGTCAAGGCCGCGCAGGAACGTATCGGTCGTCGCGAGGGCGGCATCATCTGGCACACCCAGGGTTCGGGGAAGTCGCTCACGATGGTGTGGCTGGCGAAGTGGATCCGGGAGCACCAAGACGACGCCCGAGTCCTGCTGATCACCGATCGCACCGAGCTGGACGAGCAGATCGAGAAGGTCTTCAACGGCGTCAACGAGCAGATCTATCGCACCAGTAGTGGCGTGGACCTCCTCGGCACTCTGAACAAGTCTGCCGAGTGGCTCATCTGCTCTCTCGTGCACAAGTTCGGTAGCTCGGCGGATGGTAAGGACGGATCCAAGGCCGACAACGAGTTCATCAAGGAGCTCAAGGCCAGGATCCCCAAGGGCTTCAAGGCCAAGGGCAACCTCTTCGTCTTCGTCGACGAGGCCCACCGCACTCAGTCCGGCAAGATGCACGACGCGATGAAGGACCTGCTGCCGGGCGCCATGTTCATCGGGTTCACGGGGACACCGCTGCTCAAGGCGGACAAGGCCACCAGTATGGAGAAATTTGGGTCGTTCATCCACGCCTACAAGTTCGACGAGGCCGTCGAGGACGGCGTCGTGCTCGACCTCTGCTACGAAGCCCGCTCCATCGACCAGCACTTGACATCGCCAGCGCAGGTGGACAGGTGGTTCGAGGCCAAGACCCGGGGCATGACCGACCTGTCGAAGGCGGAGCTGAAGAAGCGCTGGGGCACGATGCAGAAGGTCGTCTCCTCCGAGCCTCGGGCGAAGCAGATCGTGCAGGACATCCTGCTCGACATGGAGACCAAGCCCCGCCTGATGGACGGGCGCGGTAACGCCATGCTCGTGGGCGAGAGCATCTACCAGGCATGCAAGTTCTACGAGCTGTTCTGCAACGCGGGCTTCCGAGGGAAGTGCGCCATCGTCACAAGTTACGCCCCGAGTCCCGGAGATATCTCCAAGGAGGACTCCGGCGCAGGCCAGACGGAGAAGCTGCGTCAGTACGACATCTATCGAAGGATGCTCGCCGACCACTTCGGAGAGTCCGAAGACGCTGCCATGACGAAGGTTGACGAGTTCGAGAAAGAGGTCAAGCGACAGTTTGTCGAGGAGCCTGGCCGGATGCGCCTGCTCATCGTGGTCGACAAGCTTCTGACCGGGTTCGATGCGCCGAGCGCCACGTACCTCTACATCGACAAGAAGATGAGCGATCACGGCCTGTTCCAGGCGATCTGCCGGGTCAACCGACTCGACGGAGACGACAAGGAGTTCGGCTGCATCGTCGACTACCGCGACCTGTTCAACTCCCTACAGGACGCCATCACCGACTACACGTCCGGGGCACTCGACGGGTACGAACCACAAGACATCGAGGGCCTGCTGACTGACCGGATCGAGAAGGGGCGAGAGGCTCTCGACGAAGCGCTGGAACGAATCCGTGCGCTCTGCGAGGTGGTTGCGCAGCCCCGGAACACGCTCCAGTACCAGCAGTACTTCTGTGCGGCTGATCCCGGCAACGCCGAGCAGCTCAAGGCCAACGAGCCCAAGCGTGTCGAGCTCTACAAGGCCGTTGCCGCGGTCACGCGGGCCTTCGCCAACCTGGCCAACGACATGGAAGCCGCCGGATACACCAGCCAGGAGGCCGAGGACATCCGCGCTGAGATCCGGCATTACACGGATGTCCGCGACGAGGTGAAGCTCGGAGCCGGCGAGGACGTTGACTTCAAGCAGTACGAGGCCGGTATGCGGTTCCTTCTGGACACCTACATCCAGGCGGACGCGTCCGAGACCGTGTCCGACTTCGAGGACACCGGCCTCGTTCAACTCATCGTCGAACTGGGAGCCGGGGCCCTCGACAAGCTGCCGAAGGGAATCAAGAGCAGCCCTGAAGCCGTCGCCGAGACGGTCGCCAACAACATGCGCAAGCTGATCATTGAAGAGCATGCGACGAATCCGAAGTACTTCGACAAGATGTCGGAGCTGCTCGACGCCATAATCGAGAAGCGGCGCCAGGGCGCGATCGAGTACCAGGACTACCTCGCCAAACTGCTGGAGACTGCCGCGCAGCTCGGTAGGGGAGAGTCCGACGACACGTACAAGTACCCCGCCTGGGCCAACAACGGGGCGAAGCGGGCCTTGGTCGACTTCTTCCTCCCTGATGAGCGACTGGCTGTCGAGGTCGACACCGCGGTGCTCCACTCGAAGCCGCATGCATGGGTGGGTAACCCGTTAAGGGAGCGGAAGGTTCGGAACGCGCTGAAGCGAGCGCTGCCCGACGATTTCGGTCGGCTTGATGAGCTCCTTGAACTGGTGAAGGCAAGGCATGAGTACCACTAGCGCCCGTCTCGCGGTCCGGGGCATTGACGTCCACGTGGTCTACAAGGACATCAAGAACCTGCACATCGGTGTGTACCCCCCCATAGGGCGCGTTCGGGTGGCCGCGCCTCAGCAGCTGGATGACGATCAGGTTCGCCTGGCCGTCATCCAGCGGTTGCCGTGGATCAAGCGTCAGCAGGATCAACTGCGCTCGGCGGAGCGTCAGTCAGTGCGCCAGATGGTCAGCGGAGAGTCCCACTACGTGTGGGGTGTGCGACGACGCCTGAAGGTCATCGAGCGGCCCGGACGCCCGCATGTAGAACTCGACGGCGACCGAATGGTGCTCTACGTGCCGAGCGGGACGAGTGAGG
This sequence comes from Streptomyces sp. CB01373, assembly GCF_002803075.1. Lineage (GTDB taxonomy): Bacteria > Actinomycetota > Actinomycetes > Streptomycetales > Streptomycetaceae > Streptomyces. The sequence continues at coordinate 78,418 of NZ_NNBK01000022.1, forward strand.
AGCGCCGTCGCGACCTGCTCGACCGGTGGTGTCGTGAGCAACTCCGTCAGGCGATCCCTGCGCTCATCGAGCGCTGGGAGACCAAGCTCGGGATTTCGGTGCCGTGGTGGGGTATCCGCCGGATGAAGACCAAGTGGGGCTCCTGCAACCGGGAGACCCGCCGCCTGTGGTTCAACTCCGAACTGGCCAAGAAGCATCCAGAGTGCCTTGAGTACGTCGTCGTTCACGAGATGGTCCATTATCTCGAACGGGGACACGGCCAGCGCTTCGCCCAGCTGATGGATGGCTTCCTGCCGGACTGGCGTAGTCGCCGTGATCGCCTGAATGACGCACCGCTCTCTGACGAGCTATGGACGGGGCGTTGAGTGCAGCGAGGACTACTTGTGTCCGACGCGGCCTTCTCCACGGCAACAGCCCCATGTCTGCCCTGAAGCCCGTAGGGACAGTGGACGCATTTCCGTTGCTCGAAAATATCGAGTGACGTTTATCAGCTATGCGAGTTAAAAATGGGGGAGGCGTCCAGCTTCCCCTCAGTCCCATCAGATGACGATGACGCGGAAGGTGCTGACCCCATGGCGAAGCTTCGGTTGACCGTAGGGCGGGGGCACGTCGAGGAGCTGGCACGCCTGCGCCATCCCGTCGGAGCCGTCGAGGAGCTGATCTGGAACTCTCTCGACGCGGACGCCGAGACTGTCACCGTCGTGCTTGAGCGCAACGACTTCGGTGGAGTCGACCGGGTCGCCGTGATCGACGACGGCACTGGTATCGCGGCGGAGAAGTGCGGCGACTACTTCGAGCAGATCGGTACGTCCTGGAAGAAGCGCACGCAGGTCAGCGAGGTCAAGAAGCGCGTGCTGCACGGGAAGAACGGGCGAGGCCGAGTCCGGGCCTTCGCGCTCGGCAGCGAGGTGCGCTGGACCAGCGTGAGCGGAATGCAGGGGATCCGCCGTCGTGTGGTCATCGAGTCCGATCGCGGCTCCATGGACGAGTTCGACGTCAGCGATCCCGAGCCGACGGCCGACGTGACGGGGACGATCTTCGAGGCGTTCGGTGGGGAAGACCTCCAGAAGCTGACCGAGGACGCCGCCCGTACGGCGCTGACTGCCGCCTTCGCGCTCCATTTGGAGGCGTACCCGGACATCTGCATCACCTACGACGGGACGCGGCTGGACCCGGCGTCTGAGCAGGTTCACGTCGAGACGTACGAGGTGGCGGCTCCGCCGGACAGTTCTCACCCGTCGGCCCAGTTGAAGATCATCGAATGGTCGCGTCCGTACTCCCGGGCTTTGTTCCTCTGCGACGGCCGAGGTATGTCCTTGGCGCAGCTGAAGCCGGAGATCCAGGCTCCGGGCTTCCACTTCACGGCGTACCTGTCCTGGTCGGGGTTCGAGGATGATTCGGTCGGCGACCTCGCCTTCGCCGATTGGACACCGGAGGGGCCCGCTGCCGAGGTGCTGGCCGAAGCCCGAGAGCGTATGCGTGAGCACTTCCGTTCCCGAGCCGATGAGCGCCGTCGTGAGCTCGTCGACTCGTGGCGTGCGGAAGGCTTCTACCCGTATGCAGGCGAGCCCGCCAACGACCAGGAGCGCGCGGAGCGCGAGACCTTTGACGCCGTGGCGACCGCGGTCGTCCGGCACTTGCCGGCGAGCAAGAGGGCCCAGAAGGTGTCCTTCGCGCTTCTGCGCTCCGTCTTGACCCACGAACCGGGCGAAGTGCTGCGCATCGCCGAGGAGCTATTCGCGCTTTCCAAGCAGGAGCAGACGGAACTCAGTCGGCTGCTGGATCGTACGCCACTGTCCGCCCTGATCAAGGCGTCGACCGCGACAACCGGACGCCTCGATTTCCTGTCTGCCCTGGAGCACCTCGTCTTCGACCCCGTGGCCAAGGGGCGGGTCAAGGAACGCACGGAGCTGCACCGGATCCTGGAGAACGAGTGCTGGATCTTCGGCGAGGAGTACGGACTGCACGTCAGCGACCGCAGTCTGAACGAGGTACTGAGACAGCACTGTCGTCTTCTCGATCGGGACACACCTGCACCGGCCCCCGTTCTGAGGGAGGACGGGAGTCGGGGGATCGTCGACCTGATGCTGTCCCGTGCTGCCCGGCAGCGGAAAGGGGAGCGTCACCACCTCGTGATCGAACTCAAGAGGTCGAGTGTCACCCTCGGCATGTCCGAGTTCACGCAGATCAACAGCTATGCGCAAGCGGTTATGAACGACGACCGGTTCCGGGACCCCAAGGTGACCTGGGACTTCTGGCTCGTCGGCAATGCCATGGACGACGGTCTTCGCCAACTTGCCCACCAGCAGGACCGGATGCCTGGATGTGCTGTCAACCAGCCCACGTACCGGATCTGGGTACGCACCTGGGGCGAGATCATCGAGGACGCGCAGGAGCGGCTTCGCTTCTACAGCGAGCAGCTTGAGTATCAGTCGTCGACCGAGCACGCCATGGACTATCTGATCAGGGAACACACTGACGCGGTCATGGATCTGGTGGGCGACGGTACGGTGCCCGCGGCCAGGGCGGGGGACAGCGGAACGATCGGAGCTGCCGCCACCTCGTGAGGCCCCATCCCTACGGCGGTGAAGGGCAACGGCGGAACGGCATGGGTAGGGAGCAACGGCGTCAGAAACTGGACGTGAGCCTCACCGACTCCTGACGAGTGGGCCGCATCCGCGGCCCCGAGGAAGGCAGCGGTGAGAGCAAGTACGCAAGTCGAGCCTCGTAAGTCGTCTACGTGAAGAACGGCCGATAGGCCGCTTCCTGGTTGGGCTTCTTCACGGCTTCACGTACTTGCTCTTCGCCGCTGCACAGGCTTACGGCTTCGCCGCTGGACGCAATCGCGTACTTGCGTAAGTCGTTTTGCTCGTTCAACAGCTCCTTCGGGGAGCCGCTGCCTTTGCCTGGCGGGCTTCGAGGCCTCGGGCTTTCGTAGTCCCCCAGTGGCCTGCGTGCTGGTCGGCCACAGGCCGCCAGTGTCCAGAGATCCTGACGTACTTATGTAAGTAGAAGGAGGAGCGAGGCTTGCCGAGCGGAGCGAGGTAGCTGGTGGTGGTGACACTTCCTGTAAGGGGGCTGCATCACCACCACCACGGATCAGGCGGGCTCGGAGCGCCTCCGGGTCCAGCGCCCGTCGACGTACTCCAGGGCATCCCTGAGCTTGGGGCGAATGGTCTCCACGCTCTTGCCGACCGTCGGGGCGTACCGCTGGGCGAGCGGCCTGTAGTTCGTCTCCTCCGGCTGCTCCTCGATGATCCGCGCTGCGAGCACTTCGTCCCAGGGCTTCGCCTTCGGCATGTCGACGGCCTTGATCTGGGGCCTCGCCCGCTCCCAGACGGGGACCTCGCTGGTCGCGCTGGCCCGGTGCACGGTGACGTCGAGGTTGAGGTCTTCCCGGGCGCGATTCATCTTGACTTCGATGCGCCGCCCGCGCTTGCCGGAGTTCCTCAAGGTGATGATGCCGCGAGCGCCGGCCGCGATCGCCCGTCCGCCGATGGGCGAGGATGCGACGCTCATTCCCTCCGCCGTTCCCTTCGGGGTGTGCGTCACCACCAGAACGGGGATGCCCATGTCCGTGATCGGACGCAAGCTGTGCCCGAACCGTTGCGCTGTCACCGGGGATGAGATGTCCTCACCCGGTGCGAGCGCGCCGAGCATGTTGTCCAGGACGAACAGGCCCGGCCTGATGTCCGCGAGGTCTTCGTAGATGCCCTTCCAGTAGCCGGAGTCCCCCGCGTCCCGGACGGGGAAGATGGTCACAGAGTCGTCCGGTACGGCACCGTCCAGCCGCTCCTTCAATTCCTCCGCCGCGCCGTCGTCGGTCAGGCCGTAGACGATGTGGTCGATGCTTCGATGTACCGGCAGGCCGAGGAACGTCGGCTCGCCGTTGAGCAGGGCTATGCCCATGCCCGCGCTGAGCAGTGTCTTGCCCGCCTTGGGCTCGCCCGCCAGCAATGTTGTCCGGGTGGTGAGGAGGTCGCCGATCAGGAACGCGTCCTCGTACGGGACCCGCTCGATCTCGTGGAGCTGCCGCCCCTTGTCCTTGATGGCTCCCACCGTGCGTGGCCGTCCTTCCTTTGAGCGGAGCGGCACAGGTGTGCGCCGCTGTCTCCCGCCGGGTGGCGGGATCATGTGACCTCCATTCGGTCGGGTACGGGTGAGAGGACCGCAGGTCAGGCCGAGGCCGGGCACTCCCGGTCGAGCCAGCGGTCGACCTCGGACATGCGGAAGCGCAGGCTGCCGCCGACCTTCCGGGACGGGAGGCCGAGTATCCGGTGGTTGTTGTAGATCCAGGCGGGCTTCTTGCCCAGGTACTCAGCCAGTTCGTCAACGGTCATCAGGCGGTTGTGGTGCAAAGGCGGATCTCCTTCGGTTCGTCGTACCGGCATCATCCTGAGCAATGCGTCTGGTTCTGTCAAAGCCGGATGCGTCACATCTAGACTTGACTGGGGCTGAATGGGCTCGTACGTTCCTCGCATGGAGATCACACGTAGCCCTGACGGTCCGCCGTCGCGTGCGGGCATCGAGATTCACCGGCGTATCGGCTCATGGAAGGTGACGATGTGGCGGCCAGCCGACTCCGTGGGCGGTGGGCCGCAGGAGATTCGGATCGAGCCTCACGAAGACGGCGACCCGCAGGAGATCGCCCGCGGCCTGTCCAGCACGGTGCTCCGGCAGATCGACACCAGACCGTTCGTGGAGATGCTCGACGCAGCTCCGGCCGGTATTGACCAGGCCGTGGAGGAGGAAGCAGGACTCCTGCGTGGGTGGCTCGCCGACGGGCCCAGAGGGGTCACCGATAGGTACCTGGCCATGCTCTCGGCGGTCTATGTGCGGGTCGTCGAGATCGGCGAGCGGGCCCCGATCCAGGCGCTTGAGGAGATTACGAACATCAAGCAGGCCACGCTCAAGGGGCACCTGCGCGCTGCACGGAAGCGCGGCTTCCTGACCAAGGTCGAGGGCAAGGCGGGCGGACAGCTGACGGAGAAGGCCGACGAGGTGCTCAGGGGGATGAAGAGTGGCGCAGGTACTGAAGAAGTGTGACTGCCGGAACAAGACCCGGTGCGCGCACCTGTGGACAGTCCGGTACCGCGAGCCCGGTGGGCGGACGGGGCGTCAGCGGGAGAAGTCGTTCCCCACGAAGCGGGAGGCCGAGAGCTTCGGCGTCAAGGCGGAGAACGACAAGCGGGCCGGGGTCTACATCGACCACCAGCTCGGGCAGATCTCCATGCGCAAGTGGGCGGAAGAGTGGCTCGCGCAGCACCAGGTGAACGAGTCGACCCGACGGAACTACCAGGGCTTCATCTCGAACCACCTGGTTCCCGCGCTCGGTGCCCGCACCCTCGCCGGCGTCACCATCCCGGATGTGAAGAAGCTTCAGACGGCCATGGTGAACGGCGGATTGGCGGCATCGACAGTCAACGACCGCATGAACATCCTGCGCGCCATGATGGCGACGGCCGTCAAGGAACGGCGCATATACGAGAGCCCGTGCGACGGGGTGCCGCCGATCAAGACGGCAGGCGCCGCCGTCGACCCGGACGAGATACCGACGCTCGCGGAGGTGTACGCCATCGCCGCCGCCATGTCCGATCAGTACCGGCTCACGGTGTGGCTCCAGGCGGGTGCTGGGCTGCGTATCAGCGAGGCTCTCGGGCTGACCTCCGACTGCCAGCGAGAGGGCTTCCTGCGGCTGCGCCGGCAGATCAGCGCCAAGGCGAATCAGGGTGACTGCGTGACCCGCTTCGTGCCGCTCAAGCACCGTACGGCGGACGAGTACCGGGACGTGCCCACGCCGACGTTCCTTGACCAGGAGATCGGCAACCACCTGAAGCGCTGGGGCACGGTCGAGGTCGACGGCGTAGAGGCGCTGTTCGCACCGCGTGAGCGGGGCAAGGGGAAGATGCCCACGGCGTCGACGTACGGCTACCACTGGCGGAAGGCGTGCGCGGCGGCGGGCGTGGTCACCCCGGACAAGAAGCCGAAGTACACCCCTCACTCGCTGCGCCACTTCTTCGCCTCGACGGCGCTCGCGAACGGCGTTCCGATCCACGAAGTGAGCCGCTGGCTCGGTCACCGGAACATCAAGACGACCGTCGACACGTACGGGCACCTGGTGCCGGAGGCGTGGGACCGGTGCCGGGACGTGATGCAGCAGGCGCTTCGGCCGTCGCCGGTACGCGCCGTTGCCGTGGCGGCATGACGTGCTGACTCGGCGACACGGTGCTGACTTGGTGCTGACCCTGTGCCTCTTCGAGGGGCGGAAACCCTTGGGAACACTGGGCAGGAGGGAATCCCATGAACGTTCCGCTTCAACGTCTAGTCGATCTTGCGGAGTGCCGTCTGACCTGCGGCGGAGTGGGTCGGGCGGCCCTTGCGATTTCGAACGGAGTCTGCAGCGTGCAGACTTCGGTCATCGCTGAGGTAACGTGCTACGCCGCTTCGGTAGTCGGCGTTTAATCACCGCGGCCGGGCTCATCGAAGTCGAGGTCCCGCGGGGCCGCTGCGCCCTGCCCGCCGCCGGTACCCTGAAAATATGCGCCGTGCAGCGAGTCACCTCGTTGACAACTGCACCACCGCCGTCCGGCACGACGACGCGGCCCCGGCTGCCGCGCCGCCAGCACCATCGTTGTGGAGGGGCGCGGGCCGCGGCAGGGTTGTCGCTCCGCAAATGCCCGCTGTGGTGCGCAGATCATGACTGGGAGATGCGGGGCTTTGAGTAGGAGATGCCCTCTCGCGCCATGGCAGTGATGTTCTCTGCGAGAAGTCGATCAATCCGGAAGCTCGCCGGGCCTGCAGGGGCCACAGGGACGGCGGCAGGGCGGATGCCGAAGGCAGGTGCAGAGTGGCACGCATGGAACTGGGCGAGGCGGTGGCAGTCGCGCGCCGGGTGGCCGACGAGACCCTGGCCGGGCAGGCGGCCGCCGTGGACGCCGAGGGGCGCTGGCCCGCGGAAGGCGTCGCCGCCCTGCAACGACGGATGGGCGGCCTGGTGATCCCCGAGCGTTTCGGCGGGATGGGCCAGGCACTGCTCGCGGTCGCCCAGGTCGGCGAGGCCACTGGGCGGGCCTGTGCCTCTACCTCGATCTGCTTCGGCATGCATCTGGTGGCCTCGGCCGTCATCGCCGCAAAGGCCACTCCGCACCACGCCCGCGCCTACCTGGAACCCATCGCGGCCGGCGAGCACCTGACTACCCTGGCCCTGTCCGAGCCCGGCACCGGTGGAGAGTTCTGGCTGCCGCAGACCCGCATGGAGGGCCAAGGCCCCGGGCATCTGCGAATCACCGGCACCAAAAGCTTTGTGACCAACGGCGGACAGGCCGACTCCTATGTGGTCTCCACCGTCGCCGCCGACCCCGCCGCGCCCTCCGGCCGGTTCTCCTGCGTCGTCCTGGACGGCGCCACCCCCGGCCTGACCTGGGGACCGGACTGGCACGGTCTGGGCATGCGCGGCAACTCCTCACGATCCGTCCAACTGCAGGACCTACGAGTCCCGCGCGCCGACCTCCTCGGTGAGGAGGGAGACGAGATCTGGTACGTCTTCAGTGTCATCGCGCCCTACTTCCTGATCGCCATGGCCGGCACCTACCTCGGCGTGGCGGCCGCCGCCCTGCAGGAAGCCAGAAGCCACCTGCTGCGCCGCCGCCACGCGCACAGCGGCCTCACCCTGTCCTCCCAGTCCTTGGTGCAGCACCGGCTGGGAGCCATGTGGGCCCGTGTGGAGAGCACCCGGCGCCTGATCTACCACGCGGCTGCCGAAGCGGACGTCGGCGGCCCCGGGGCCCTGCTCGGGCTCTTCTCGGCCAAGGCGGAGGTCGCCGAGACGGCGCAGGCGGTCGTCAACGACGCCCTCACACTGGTGGGCGGTATCGGCTACGCCGACGAAGGGGCCCTGCACCGCCACCTGCGCGACGCCCGCGCCGCCCACGTCATGGCGCCGCTCACCGACGTCCTGCGCGTGTGGACCGGCAGGGCTCTGCTGGAGCAACCTCTCCTGGAGGGCTGAGATGTCCGCCGTACCATGCCGGATCGTGCTGGTCGGGACCGACGAGACCTCCGACGCTACTGTGCGCCGGAGTTTCGCCGACCAGGCGGAGGTGATCTCGCTGGCGGACACCTCCTGCGCCAGGGCCGCACTCCACCAGGCACAGGAGGCCGACGTTCCGCGACCGACCCTCTTGGTGGTCGGGCCCCGGGTGACCGACCCCGTCGGCCTCACCACCGCCCTCGAGGCCCGCGCGGCCGACTGGGCCGTCATCGTCCTGACCGACCACGACGACATGGCCCCGTTGCCCCTCCTGTACTCGCCCTACCAGGTCCGCCGGGTGCCGCTCGGCGACGCGCACCGGCTGCCCGAGACCGTCCGCGGCATGCTGGAGCAGCTCACCCGTCAACACCACTACCGGGCAGCTCAGGCCGCCGCCCAGCGCCAGCTGGCCTCCACGCACGAGGTCAGCCGCCAGCCCGGCGAGCACCTGTTCGGCCCCCTGCTCCACCAGGCGCTGATCGGCGCTCTCGCCCTGGACGGGGACGGGCGCATCACGGCCTGGAACCGCAAGGCCGCCGACCTGCTCGCCCTCACCTCCGACGACGCGCTTCACGTCTTTCTGGTGGACTACTTCCCCGCCATCGCCCGGCGGCGCCTGTCCCGCCACCTGGCAGCCGCTGCCCACGGCATCGGCCCGTCCGAGCTGTTCGAACGCGCCGACGGCGACCACCGCCAGGTCCTGCGCCTGAGCCCGCAGCAGGTAACCAACCACGAGGGCCACAGGCAGACCCTGCTGCTGCTGGAGGACGTCTCTGCGGAGACCGCCGCCCGCAGTGAGCTGGCAATGCACACCAGCCACGCCCTGCTCAGCAGCGACGTCGCCGCCGCCATGACCGCCGGCTGCCCCCTGGCTGAGCGGCTCCAGCGCGTGACCCAGGCCGTCGTCGACCGGCTCGACGCCGCCTCCGCCCACATTTGGACCCTCGATCCCCCTCGCGATGTCCTCCGCCTGGAGGCGGGTGCGGGCCCGTGCCCCTGCCCGAACGACGACCTCTCCCGTGTCCGCGTCGGCGAACACGAGATCGGCATGATCGCGGCCGAGTGCCGCCCCCACCTCGCCAAGACCGGCGACCTGCAGGTCAGCGACCGGGAGTGGACGCGCCGCGAAGGCATGGCCGCCTTCGCCGGCTACCCCTTGGTCGCCGACGGCGAACTGATGGGTGTCATGGCCCTGTTCGCTCGCCACCCGCTGCCCGGGGCCACCCTGGACGCCCTCGTCGGTATCGCCGACCGGATCTCCGCCGGCATCCGCCAGGATCTCCTCCTGCGGCGCCTGCACGCCACTGCCGAAGACCTCCAGCGTCCCCTGCTGCCCCCACGGCTGCCGCGGATACCCGGCTTCGACATCGCCGCCCGCTACCGCCCCCACAATGACAGCCTGCAGATCGGCGGCGACTTCTACGATGTCTTCCCCGTATCCGGCGGGCGCTGGGTCCTCACCCTGGGCGACGTCTGTGGCAAGGGGCCCGCCGCTGCCGCGGTCACCGGCCTTGTTCGCCACACCCTGTGGGCCGCCGCCTGGCAGGACCCCCACCCCGGCCACGTCCTGGCTCTGCTCCACCATGCGCTCAAGCGCGCCGACACTCCCTTCTGCACTCTGGTGTACACCGTCCTCGACCCCGGCCCCTTGCCTGCGCGTTTGCGCGTCGTCCGCGCTGGACACCCCGCCCCCCTGCTGCGACGGGGCGACGGGACCACCTGTCCGATGGGGGCGGCAGGACCCGTGCTCGGGGTGCTCGACACCCTTGACCACCCCGTGGAGGACATAGACCTGGGCCCCGGCGACAGCATGATCCTGTACACCGATGGGTTTACCGAGGGTTCCGGCTCCTACCGCGCCCGCGATCCGGAGGACCTCGCCGCCCTGCTCGACGGCCTCCCCCCGGGGCTCGGTGACCGCCCCGCCGACCGCCTTGCCGAGGAACTTCTGAAGGACGCCTGCATCCGCTGGAAGGACCGGCTCCGCGACGACCTGGCCGTCCTCGCTCTCACCGTCCGACCCCGCACCGGCGCCGGGACCGCAGACAACTCCTCCACCGCTGAGACGGAGCCGCCACCGTAGCCTCCGTACTGCCCGTACTGCCCGTACTGCCCGCTTCCGCTCCCGCCGCCTGGGCCGAAACGAGCACCCCGTCGTGCCGACGGCGATCCGCTCCGCCGTACTGGGATGCGGCTCCCGTGCTGGGACGGGCCCTCGAAACCGGCGTTTCCGCAGTTCGCAGCTCTGTCTTCCATGTTCCGCTGCAACGTGTAGCGACTCGTCAAGGCAGGCTCGGCCCGCCTGTTGGGCGGGTCGGGTCCGAGGTGTCTGTCCGTGCGGAGTTTCAGCCCCGCGAGGCGCTGCGGCGTTGGCTGCGGGTCAGGCTGGTGCGTCTGTGTCTGGTGTTTCAGGCCTTGACGACCTCTGCGGAAGGGCCGCACAGGAGTGTCAGGTCCTCAGGAATGCGCTCGTAGTCGGCCTCAAGGGTGGTCAGGGCGCTTGTGGCCACGCGAACGCCTTCTTCTGCTGCCGCTTGGACCAAGGCCACGACGGCACGTTCTTTGCGGCAGAGCTTCGAGAGGCCTTCACTGCCGGGCGGCAGGGTGCCGGGCATCAGGTGGCGGCTCTGCCGGCCCGCCGGTGGCGGTGGGCGATTCTTCCCCGGCCTTTCCCGGGTGGCTCCCGGGTGGTGCCTCTATGTCTTTCGTCAAGCCGAGCTGGTCATGCGACGGCTGGTTCGGGGGCGCCCGCGGGATGCCGGACATTGCGCTCGGCGGGGCGGACCGTAGCGCTTTTCCTACTCGTTTGACACACTTGGGTTATGGCTGAGACGACGTACAGCATCGGAGAAGGGCCGGCGACGCGGGTGAGCCTGTCGCTTCCGGAGGGGACCGCGGAGGCGATCCGTGCGCGGGTGGGCAAGCGGGAGTTCTCTGCGTTCATCGCCGCGGCGGTCGAGCGTGAGTTGCGCGGCCAGGTGCTGGACGAGTATCTGGCGGACTACGAGAACCGCAAGGGGCCGGTCTCCGAGCAGGCTCGTCAGCGGGCGCGGCAGGTCTTCGACGAGGTGTTCGCCGAGGAGGCCGAGTGGCCCGCCGCAGGCTGAGTCACGAGGGGACGCTGGTCCTCGACAGTGAGGGGCTCTCGAAGCTCCTCGCCGACGACGAGCAGGTGGTGGCTCTGGTTGCTGAGGCACGCTCGCGAGGCATGGAGGTCGTGATCAGTGCGCTCACCATTATCGAGGTCGTCCATGTCCGTACGAACAAGTCCCGCCTGAACTGGGTGCTCTCCGGACTGCGCGTAGTCCCGGTGGGCGACGAGGAGGCGAGGGCAGCCTCGAAGCTGCTGATGGATGCCGGTTTGCACGGTCACAAGTATGCGATTGATGCTGCGGTCGCCGAGGCTGCGTTGCGGCAGCACCGCCCCGTGGTCATGTTGACCTCCGATATCGACGACATGGTCAAGCTATGCGGCGATCGCGTCCGGCTCGTGGCGGTGTGATTTCCCTTTGTCCGGCTCACCTGCGCAGTCTCATCGACGAGCCGGTCCCGGTGCCATGCGTTTCCCGAGCGGGGGAGGACCCGCGAGTCCGCAAACAGTCCGCAGGATGCTCGTAAACGCCCGTCGGTGGCCAACGTAACCAAACGGTGAAAGCGCTGGTCGGCGCCCTGGGCTGGGCTCCGCCGCAGGTCAGGTTCGGACCGCAGGCGTTCCGCTTCAACGTGTAGCCGAGTTCTCGGTCTGAGTGGCTGATGTCACCTTTCCGAGTCAGGCTGAACCGGTCGATGAGTACGGTCGGGCTCTTTACACCGTGTTGCGATCAATTCTGAGGGCTCATTTCGATGAGTTGTCGCAAGCGGACCTCGAAGACCTCAATTGCGATCGGATTGACGTCACGTTTCGGCAGCTCGCCAAACTCGCTCGCCTCCACCGGGATCGCTGCTCGCGGTGCTGCCGCCGAGCCTCAGCTTCGGGAACGGATCAAGAAGGTATGGAAGACTGACCTGTTCCTAAGTAGTGCCGAGAAGGCGCGGTTTGCCGCTGCGACTATCAAGAGCAATTGGACATCAACTCGAAGACGGTAAAGGACTCCGAGGAGGGGGCTCGTCGCTTTGACGCCCCGGTCGTCGGGTCGTCAGGTCGGCTCAAGGGATATGTCGGCCCAGATGGTCTTGCCCTGGGGGGTCTGGCGGGTCCCCCAGTCCTGGGTTAGTTGGGCTACGAGCATCAGTCCGCGGCCGCCCTCGTCGTAGTCACGGGCGCGGCGCAGGTGTGGGGAGGAGCTGCCGGCGTCGGAGACCTCGCAGATGAGGTTGCGGTCGTGGATGAGGCGCAGTTGGACGGGGGGCCGGCCGTAGCGTATGGCGTTGGTGACGAGTTCGCTGACGACCAGCTCCGAGGTGAAGACGGCCTCGTCCAGTCCCCAGTCCGTCAGCTGGTCGGTGGTGTGGGCGCGGGCCTGGCCGACGACCTCGGGGTCGGAGGGAAAGGTCCAGGTGGCGACGTCGGACTCCCCGATGGCGCGGGTACGGGCCACGAGCAGGGCGATGTCGGCCTCGGTCCGGTCGGGGCGGGTCGCTGTGAGCACGGCGTCGCAGACGGCGTCCAGGGCCCGGGCGGGCCGGCTGAGTGCCCGGCGCAGGCTCGTGAGCCCTTCGTCGGGGTCGCGGCCGCGGGCTTCGATGAGGCCCTTGGTGTAGAGGGCGAGAAGGCTGCCCTCGGGAAGTTCGATCTCCGCGGCCTCGAAGGGCAGGCCGCCCAGGCCCAGGGGGAGGCCGGCCGGGAGGTCGAGGAGGTCGGCGGTGCCGTCCGGCCCCACCAACGCGGGCGGCGGATGGCCGGCCCGGGCGAGGCAGCAGCGGAGGGTGACGGGGTCGTAGACCGCGTACAGACAGGTGGTGCCGAGGCCTCCGGCGGCCTCGGCGGCGGCACCCGTGGCGGCGTCGGTGCTCGCGGCGCTGTCGGCTTCGGCGGCGGTACGGATGACGAGGTCGTCGAGGTGGGTGAGCAGTTCGTCGGGCGGCAGGTCGATGTCGGCCAGGGCGCGTATCGCCGTGCGCAGTCGGCCCATGGTCGCCGCGGCCTGTACGCCGTGGCCCACGACGTCGCCGACGACCATGGCCACCCGGGCGCCGGAGAGCGGGATCACGTCGAACCAGTCGCCGCCCACGCCGACGCTACCGGCGGCGGGCAGGTAGCGCGAGGCGACGTCGAGCGCGGTCTGGTCGGGCAGTCTCACCGGCAGCAGGGTGCGTTGCAGCGTCACCGCGGTGACCCTCTCGCGGGTGTAGCGGCGTGCGTTGTCGACGCAGACGGCCGCCCGGGCGGTGATCTCCTCGGCCAGGAGGACATCGTCCTGTTCGAAGCGCTCCGGGCGGTGGCTGCGGGCGAAGCGGGCGACGCCGAGGGTGACGCCCCGGGCGCGCAGCGGTACCACCATCACGGAGTGGGCTCCCGACAGGCGGATCCGGGCCGCCCTGGCGGGGTCGTGGACCGCCCACCGGTCGATGGCGGACTCGTTCGTCTCGTACACGCCGGTCAGGCCGGTCGCCATGGGCTGGGCCGCCGGTGAGAACGCCGGATAGTCGGCCAGGTCACCGGGTTGGAGCATGCCCTCCCAGAGTGTGCCGGGGGCGGATCCCGACGCGGTTCGCCGCATGGTGACCGGGCCGGTCAGCAGGCCGGGGGGCGGTTCGTCGCCGTGGTCGATGAAGGTGAGCAGATCGACGGCCGCGTAGTCGGCGAACCGGGGGACGGCCGTGTCGACCAGTTCCTGTGCGGTACGTGCGATGTCCAGGGTGCTGCCGATACGGCTGCCGGCCTCGTTGACCAGGAGGAGCCGTTCCCGGGCCTGGTGGTGCTCGGTGGTGTCGTGTGCGGAGAGGACGACCCCGCGCACCCGGCCGGTCCGGTCTCTCAGCGGGGCGAGACTGACCGACCAGGCGTGTTCACGGGGGTCGCCCGGGACCCGCACGCGGTTTTCCACGTGCCGCCGTTCCCCGGTTTCCAGGACCTCGCGCATGGCCTGCTCGGTCCGCTCGCCGGCGGCGTGCAGCATGTCGGTGAGCCGCAGCCCGGGTATCCGGTCCTCCGGGAGGGAGACCGCGCGCTGCATCTCGGCGTTGGCGCTCACCGCCCGCAGGTCGGTGTCGAAGACCGCCACGGTGCAGGGAGACTGGGCGAACGCCAGTTCCGCCAGCTCGGTGTCCTCGTCGGAGCGGTGTCGCGTCATCTCGGCTCATCTCGCTCTTGAGGGGATTCTCCCTGCTCATGGCGGGGGTACCACCGGGCGGGCGCCGCAGACGTCGTGGGACATGTCGTCGATGGACACGGCCCGCTCGGCAAGGTGCCGACCGCGTCGAAGACGTCCTGGTGGGCGCGCTGCCGGGACTTGCGGACGCCTGTCACCGAGGCGTCGATGCACGGTGCGTCGCCCGAGGTGACGAAACCGTTGGCCTCGGTCCACTTGACCGAGTCGAGCGCGTCCAGGTCGTGTGCCCTTGACCTCGGCGAGGATCCGGTCCGCCTCGGGCGGATCGCCGTCTGCTCCTGGCACGCCGTGCACCGTGCTCATCAACGTCAGGGTATCCGCCCCGACGGTGTACGGCGCGGCCTGCTCCGCGCGCAGCCGCCGGCTCCCGCGGTCCGCCGTCCCGCGGGCCGGGACCGCGCCGGCGGGGATCGGCAGCCGGGTCGAACGGCCCGGACCGCGACAACCGCGGGGTCAGCGGTCGGCCCCTCCGCCGAAGGCGTACTTGGCCGCATAGGCGACCGGATCCCAGGCGGCGACGGTCCCGCTCTGCGGTCGGAAGGTGATCGGCCGGGCCTGGACGATGGTGACCCGTCCGCCGGGGCGCCGGTCCCTATCGATCACCCATTCGACATCGACGGGGTGGCCGTAGTGCCGTTCGATCTCGAGTACGGCGTCCACGACACCGCCGATCTGCTCCCCGTCGAGCACGGACCGACTCCGCAGCCGCTCGGGCATCGGCATCCCGACGACGCGACCCGCTCGATCGTCGAAGGCCGAGACGAACTCCTTGGTCGCGACCTCGTGGCGCAGGACACGGCGGTCGTCCTTGTCCACCTCGACACAGTCGGGGGTGACCAGACCCTGGACGACGGCTTCGCCCCAGCCCCAGTTGGCTTCGATCACCATCCGGTCGCGCTTGCCGGTGAGCGGGTGTGCCGAGAAGGCGACGCCGGACGAGCGCGCGTCCACCAACTCGACGACGCCCACGCCCATCGGGGTCTCGCGATGGCTGAGGCCGTGCTCCAGCCGGTAGGAGATCGCCCGCTCGGTGAACAGGCTCGCCCAGCACGAACGCACCGCTTCGACCACCGGCCCGGCGCCCGACACGCCGAGGTAGCTGTCGAAGACGCCGGCGAAGCTCATCGTCGCGGAGTCCTCACCGGTCGCCGACGAGCGGACCGCGACCAGCACCCGCGGGCGCGACGACCGGTGGCACAGTTCGGCGTAGCACTCGGCGACCGGCGTGGCGACCGGTTCGACGACGTCGGCCTCTTCGAAGGCCTTTCGGATCCGGGCCGAGGCGGTTTCCAGCTCCGGCCGCCGGTGCGGATCGCGGACGCCGGCCAGCACCTGGTCCGCCAGCACGTCCAGGCCGGTCGTACCGACGTGCAAGGCGTAGGCGGCCGTGGTGACGGCGAAGGCACGCGGCACGCTGAACCCGGCGCGGCCGAGTTCGGCCAGGGACCCCATTTTCGGCCCGGCGGCCGACGTGACGGCGCCGGGATCGGCCGTGTCCAGCCAGGTGACCAGGTCAGTCCTCAACTGCCGCTCCCGCTCGGACGACGGTGACGACGCCCCGTTCGCCGTCCACCTCGACCTCGTCGCCGTCCTCGACCAGCGTGGTCGCCATACCGCAGGCGGTGACCGTCGGTACGCCGTACTCGCGGCCGACGATCGCGGCGTGTGACAGCATGCCGCCGCTGTCGCAGACGCAGGCCGTGATCGCGGCGAACACCGGCGTCCAGTTGGGCGAGGTCGACTCGCACACCAGCACCTCGCCGGGCTGCAGGCGGTGCAGGGCGTCGGTGTCGGCGAGTACGCGGGCGACGCCCTTCGCCTGCCCCTTCGCCGCGGGGATGCCGGTGAGCACGGTCCTCTCGGCCCCCTGACCGGCGTGCGTGACCACGCGCAGGAAGCGCTGGTCGAGGCCGAAGAGCTCGGCCAGGATCGGGTCCTCGAGGGCCTCGGGGATGGTACCGAGCACCTTGGGCATGCTCCTGCGGCGCTCGCGCCAGTGGTCGAAGTACTGGCGGCGTACCTCTACGAGCGAGCGGAACTCGTCGTACGCACGCTCGCCCGAGGCCACGGCGCTCAGCTCCGTACAGAACAGGAAGAGCGTGTCGTCGGGACGGTCGGCGCCGATCTTCTCCGCGATGCCCAGTGCCGCCCGGCGCATCGGCAGCGAGACCCGCAGGTCGATGTAGTGGTTGTGGTCGTCCTGCCACCAGGGGAAATTGGCGGCCTGGACCGAGGCGAGGCCGGCGTCGAAGATCTCCTGCTCCCGCCTGGTCAGCCGCGAGCGCGCCGCGTCGATCGCGGTCTCCCGGTCGGCCTGCGTCTGGCGCAGCGCGGCCTCGAAGTCATGGCCGTCGCCCTTCCGCAGCAGGGTCCTGATCATCGCCAGTACGGGTGCGGGATCCTCGATCCAGCTCGGCAGCGCGACGTCGCAGGTGCCCTCGATGCGGTGGCCGTACACGTCGAGGAAGTCGCGGAGCCGACTCGTCCAGGTCGTCGCCGCACCGCCGGCAGCGGCCAGCGTGGCCGCCAGCCGCTTCGGCTCGGTGGCGGCGAAGACCGGCTCCAGCCCCGCGTCACGGGCCGCCGCGGTGAGCCTGCCGAGCTCACGGTCGGTCTCCATGATCTTGGTGTCGTAGCCCTGCAGGAACGTGCCGACCTGGCGGGGGTCCATCCCGAGCTCCGCGCACATCCCGGCGAAGCCGAGGTGGTTGGCGAGCAGCGGGTACATCATCTCGAAGTGGATCTCGAATGCCCGCTGGGCGTAGCGACGTGCCTCGGCGAGCATCACGCCCAGCTCCCTCAGTGAGGACCGCTCGACGTCGATCCGCTGGAAGTGCCGCCAGCCCGCGTTGATCTCGGCCACGCGCCGGTTCCAGAGATCGTCGAAGTCCCGCAGGAATCCGGGCAGGTGGCTCCGCATCCGTTCGGTCCGCGTCTCGGCCTCGTACCGGCTCTCGACCGGAATCGCCGCGGCGTAGAAGTGGGTGCCGGCGATCCGTGTCGTGAGACCGCGGCTGCGGGGCAGCGGCATCTGCTCGGCGGCGAGTTGCGTACCCCACGAGTAGCCGTCCTCCAGCCAGGTCGTCGCCAGTGGGGTGAGCCCGCGGGGGCAGTGGAAGTCGAGGAACCAGAAGCGCTTCTCGTCCTGCTTGGAGAAGGTCCGGAACGGCTCGATGACGAACGGCGTGTGCCCGAAGGCGGGCGTGAACCCCGGATACCACTCGTCGGTGACGTACTCGTCGACCGGGACGACCAGGTTCATCGGACCTCCTCGGGAAGACCCTCACGGGTCAAGCCTCCGCTGTGCGGCGGCTCGGCGCCACTAAGACTGCGAGCGAAGCCCGCAAGGCACTCTTTCCGCTGATCAAGAAGGTCAACGAGAACCACGAGGCCATTGAGATCGTCTCCAGGCACGGCAACGCCGTACTCGTCTCGGCCGAGGACTACGCAGCCCTGCGCGAGGACTCGTACTTGCTGCGCTCTCCGGCGAACGCTCGCCGACTGCTCAAGGCGTCGAGAACGCCTTGGCCAACGTCAACGTGTCGGAGCGAGAGCTGATCGATCCCGGCTTGCCGGACGTGGCCCGTGAGGGTGCTGAGTGAGGCTCGTCGCGGCCCGCTACCACTACTGAATTCACTGCGGGGCGTTTGCCCGCTGTTCGGCCTTCTCTCCCGTGGGGCCCGCCGCGAACCATGTGCCGCCCACGCCCTGCCCGTTCAGATCGCCCGGCCTGCTGTCGCCGGCGAAGCGGTAGACCGGCCAGCCGCCGACGGTGAGCTGGACCTGGCCGTCCTGGCGGCGGATCGCGCCGACGTCCTTCTGGTCCACGCCCGCCAGGTAGACGTTGCCGCCCTCCTTGATGGTCACGGGGGGCCACCGCACGGCGCAGTCGTCGTTGCAGTTGGACCGCGACGGCTGGGCCGAGTCGTTGTCGAAGCGGTACAGCGCTGCCTGGTTGATGTTGATCAGGTGGGGTGAGAACAGGGGCGCCGAGGTCACCGCCGACAACTGGACCCACTTCGGGGGCTCCTCCTGGAGGACGGCCCCGACGACGGTGCCGCCGTTGCCGCTCAGGCCCGCTTCCTGGGCGGTGGAGTCGACGACCTGCAGTGTGCTGTTGTCCGCGCTCCGGCCGTCCGTCGCGGCCGGGGAGGACGCCGGTGCGGGGGCCGAGGCAGTCTGCGGGGCGCTGTCGCCGATCTGGATGGTCTTGCCGCAGGCGGACATGCCCGTGACGCCGCACAGGACGAAGGCGAGACTGGCGGCGGTCCGGCGCGCGGTGGTGCTGCGGAACGGCAGGCCGGTGAGGAGCGAGGTCATGCCTGCAACACGAGACAGAAGCGGAGAAGGTTCAACGCGCCCGGCGACCGCCCCGAAAACCGCCGGAGTTGAACGATCCGGCCCCCCGCACCCGTGTTGTACACACAGGTGAATCCTCATCGCACCGGAACGGGGACTCAAAGATGGCTTCGGACATCAACATACCCGGGAGTGAACTCCGGGAGGCCCAGGAGATGCTGGGCTTCGTGCACGACTTCATCGACATCGGGCACCACACGTTCGACTTCGATGCGGCCTTCGGCCGGGAGCTGTCCCGGGGTTCCGCCCAGAACTTCGAGAACAAGTGGGAGGACGGCAAGCACCAGTTGCAGAAGCAGGTGCAGGGCATCCGGGACGCGATCGGCAGCATCCTGGACTCGTTCGAGAGGACCGACCTCGACGCCGTGTCCAACCTGGAGATCGGAAGCGAAGGAGCCTGAGCCGTCGGCGGCTCGGTGTGCGCGGCGGGAAGGCGGCGGTGAGGAGTGTGTTCGATGGTGGACGAGACGATCGGTGACCGATGAGTACTGCTGCACAGCGCTTCGTGCTTGACATTCCGGATCTGTGGAACCAACTGGACCTCTCCGGTGAGGACTTGGCCCAGGTGCGTGCGCGGGCGCTGGCCTCGACCCGGGATCCCCGGGAGAAGGCCCGGATCAACGACATGTTCCGTCAGGGGCGGGAGGTGAGCCGGGCCGCACGCCGCCATGGAGCGCTGCTGGCGGTGGGGACGACGACGATGTACCCCGACGGCCTCTTCATGGCGTACGGGATGGTGTTCGCCGTCACCACTCCTCAGGGTGAGGAGCTGACGCTGCCGGTGCTGTCCGCGCGGCTCGGCGTCTCCTCGGCGACCGGGGCCGCGCCGAAGGACCGGGTCATCGCCTCCGCGAAGGTGCCCCACGTGGGCACGGTGGCCCGGGTCACCGGTACCGAAGTGACGCGGCTGACCGGGGACATCGACGTCAAGCTGCTCACGATGCACACCATGATGCCGGTGCCGGGCACCACCGAGGACTTCCTCGTGGTCACCTTCGCCAGCCCCAATCTGCCGTTGAAGAGCGAGGCGTACGACCTGTTCGACGCGATCACCAGCACCTTCCGCTTTGTGACGGACGACGGTGTCCAGGTCACGGTGGACGGCGACGGAGGGGTCGCCGCCTGACCGGCGCCCACGACGGAACAAGGAAGGGCGGCCGGGTGCTTCACCCGGCCGCCCTTCGCGTCCCGCGGGCAGGACCACTCTTCCGTGCCCGCGGGGGAAGGAGGTGCACCCGGCGAGGGGGAGTCAAAGGCGCACCTCCGGCTTCACAGATCCGTTTCCGGGAGCGGCACCTGCACCGTCCGCAGTGTTCCGTCGCCCAGATGCAGGAGCCCGCGGCCCGGCTGCGGCGCCTGGCCGACGACGCCCCGGGTCAGCTTCACCCCGATGACCTCTCCGTCGCTGAGCCCCTGCGGGGACAGCAGCATGCCGGTGCGGTTGCGTTTGACCTGCCCCATCCAGCCGGCCAGGCTCAGCGACAGCGACTCGGCGTTGCCGGCCGCCAGAACGCCCCACCCGGTCCCGGCCCCGCCCCGGGCGAGCAGGGCCAGATCGGCGTCGATCTCGGCGCCCATGAACAGTTCGGCGTCGTCCACGACGATCACCCCGTTCTCCTCCGGCACATTGCCGAGCGCCTGACGGAACTCGTTGACCGGCACCTCCGCGTCGGTGATGACGGCGGCCACACCGGGGCGGCCCTGGAGCAGGCGCAGGGGCGAGCGGCGCGGAGCGAGAACGATCAGTCCGGCGCCCGCCGCCAGCAGCGAATGCGCGGCGGTCAGCAGCGCGGAGCTGCGGCCGGTGCGCGGCGGCCCGGCGATGACGAAGGTCGGCACGTCCGCCAGATCGGGGCTGAGGGAGGTGAGGGTGTCACCGCCGACCGCCACCAGGGGCCGCGTCGGCCCGCCGTGGGAGTGCAGGGCCAGGGCGTCGGCGTAGCCGATGCGGTCGGGGAGGACGTCCAGGCGCAGCGGAAGCCGCTCCGCGGGCAGCGCGGACTCCCGCTCGCTCAGCCGCCGGCCGAGGTCGGTGAGGACCTCGGCCTGCGCGGTGCCGGCCAGGTCCTCGCTCAGCACCGCGATCTGCACCTCGCTGAGGTCCTGCGGACGGATACCGCGCCCCGGCGGCAGGTCGGCGGGGGCGGACCTGGTCGGGATGCCGACGGTGGAGTAGTCCTGGCGGTCGTTGAGCCGCAGGACGATCTTGTCCTCGGTGGTGCCGGAGAACCGGCTGCCGCCGAGCACCCGGTCGCCGGCCAGGACGACATGCACGCCGACACCCGCGCCGTCGCGCAGCAGGCGGACCAGACGCTCCATGTAGCTGCCGTTGTCGTAGGACGCGAACTCGCGCTCGAAGACCTCGAACCGGTCGACCATCAGCACGATGTGGGGCAGTCGCTCGCCGGGGTTCTGCGCCTTGCGCAGCTCGGTCAGGTCGGCGGTGCCGCGCGTCCCCAGGATGCTCTGCCGGGCGGTGAGTTCGGAGTTGAGCCGCTCAAGGAGCCGTCCGAGCCGCTCGGTCTGGTTGCGGTCGACGACGGCGCCGCAGTGCGGCAGCGCGGTCAGCGCGTTGAGCGCGCCGTTGCCGCAGTCGATGCCGTACAGGTGCACGTCGTCGGCGCCGTGCGCCTCGGCGAGTGCCGCGGCCAGGGTGCGCAGCGTCTGGGAGCGCCCGCTGCGGGGTGATCCGATGATGTGCAGATGGCCGGAGCGGTCGAGGTCGAACACCAGAGGCGCACGGGTCTGCTGCGCCGGCAGGTCGACCATGCCGTACTCCACGGCCGGCAGCGCCGGAGCGCGCTCGGCGGCGGGCGCGGGCGCGGTTTCCGGGGTCCGGGTGAGGAGGCCGGGCAGCGGCGGCAGCCACGGACTGGCCTGTTGGGGAACTCCGGCGAGCCGGGCCGCCTGGGCGACGGCGCCCGTCAGGACCGCCAGGTCGGTGACGGCCTCGGTCTGTGCGGGACGTGCACCGCCGCGGGCTCCGTCGCGCGGCAGCGGACCGCCGATCTCCTGCCAGGACACCGCCTCCGCCCGGATGACGGTCCGTGTGCCGTCGGCGGTGTGGCCGCCGGGCCGGCGCCCGCCGACCCGGCCGGACTGGAACGGCAGCAGGGCCGACGGTCCGAGCCGGGCGTAGGCGCGGCCCGGGTTGGCCGGAGAGATCTCCCCGGAGTCGGGCGCGTCGATGATGTCCCGGCTCTCGGTGGTGTCGGTGGTGCGCAGGGCGATCCGCAGGTTGGTGTTGGCGCGGATGTCCGGAGTGACGGCGCCGCCGGGCCGCTGCGTCGCCAGCACCAGGTGGATCCCCAGGGACCGGCCGCGCTGCGCGATGTTGACCAGGCCCGAGATGAAGTCGGGCAGTTCCCGCACCATGGAGGCGAACTCGTCGATGACCAGCATCAGCCGCGGCAGGGGCGGCAGTACGTCGCCGCCGCGGGACCGCTTGTCGAGGTAGTCCTCGATGTCCTTGGCGCCCGCCTGGGCCAGCTGTGTCTCCCGGCGCCGCAGCTCGGCCCCGAGGGACACCAGGGCCCGCTCCACCAGGTGGGTGTCGAGGTCGGTGACCAGGCCGACGGTGTGGGGCAGATCGGCGCACTCGGCGAAGGCGCTGCCGCCCTTGTAGTCGACCAGGACGAAGGTCATCTCGTCGGGACGGTTGACCACCGCCAGTGTGGCGACCAGGGTCTGCAGCAGTTCCGACTTGCCGGAACCGGTCGTCCCCGCGATCAGTGCGTGCGGGCCGTCCCGCACGAGGTCGACGGCGAACGGCCCGTCGTATCCGGTGCCCAGGACGGCCTTGGTGCTGCGGCCGCCGAGCGACCAGCCGGCCACCACCGCCTCGGCCGTCGGCGGCTCGATGTCCAGCAGGTCCAGGAGACGTACCGAGCCGGGCAGGGTGCTCTCGTCGCTGTCGCCGACGCCGCGCAGCGGAGCCAGGGCGCGCCCGAAGTGCTCGTACCAGCCGGCCTCCGGCGAGTCGGTGCGCACCCCCTCCAGCGCCGCGCCCGCACCGGTGCGGACCTTGGAGGCCGTGGTGGCGCCCGCCTCAGTGACCACGACCGCGCCGCACTCCTCGGGCAGCAGCCGTTCCTCGCGGTCGATGCAGAGGGTGTGGACGCCCACCGACGGTCCGTCGCGCAGCAGGGCGATGACACCGGGAAGTGAACGTGCGCGGCGGGCCTGTTCCAGGACGACCAGGATGTCCGGGTAGCCGTTCGCGCCGCCCCGGGTCAGATCGGGTCCGGCCCCGATACGGGAGGCGACGATCTGCCCGAGCTCGCCGATGCGGCGGGCCAGGGAGTCGGCGGTGCTGCCCAGCAGGGCGTAGGCGTCCTCCCCCTGTGCCTGGGTGTGCGGCAGCCAGCGCGTCCACGACCAGTCCCGCTCGCCGTCCGGTCCCGCGAGGACCACGATCCGCAGATCGGCGGGGCTGTGCAGGGCGGCGGCCTGGGCCGTCATCCACCCGGCCAGCCGGGCCGCTCCCGTGCCGGCGATCCCGGCCACGCCGACGCGGCGCAGCGATGTGGCGACGGGCACCTGGTTCAGCTGCGGCACGGTGGTGCGCCGGTGCTCGTCCTGCGTGGGATCGTCGACGCTCGACGAGGAGGGAAGATCGGCCGTGCCGACCCGTACGGACAGGAAGTCGGGGTCCTGCCAGCGCCGTTCCCACAGTCGTTCCGAGGGCTGGGCGGCCATCTGCAGCAGGGCCGCGGGGTCCGGCAGGGACAGGCGCAGGTTGTGCTGTTCCTCGATGACGGCCTGGTCGACGTCCGCGCGCACCCGCACCAGAGTCTGCTCGTACTCCTCTTTTTTCTCCAGGTACTTGAGCATCGCCTGCTTGCGGCCGCCGAACTGGGTGATCAGCGCGGCGATCGGCGAGAGCAGGGCGATGAAGACGAAGGACCAGCGCTGGGTGACGAAGATGGCGATCATGGCGCTGCCCGCCGGGAGCAGAAGGATCGGCAGCAACGGGATGGGCCGCTTGTCCGGCTTCGCCGGGGGTGCGGGCAGCCGGAACTTCGCGCCTGCCGCCGGCGGCAGGAAGCGCGGCGGCCGGTTGAACTCCAGGCCCAGCCCGTCCTGGGCCGGCGTCAGCGGCGCCCGGGAGTCCTGACGTGATGTCAGCTCCAGCAGGATGTCACCGACGGTGAGCTGGCTGCCCTCCTGCCACGGGGAGGGGGCCGTCGCGCTCCTGCCGTCGACGAGTGCCATGTCGGCCCTGAGCAGCTCGGCGCTTCCGTCGAGCCGGACCCGTACCCGGGCCGCGAGCGTGGGTGCCGTTCCGGCCAGTCTGATCCGGCAGGACGGACCGCTGCCGATGTCGTAGTCGCCGGGCACCAGACGGAAGACGGTCCCCGCCCCCGGACCCGAGACCACCCGGACCTCGCTGTGGCCCTCGGCCTCGGGCTCCTGGGGAACGGGGGTTCCGAGTCCGAGGTCCATGCCGTCCCGCACACCGGCCGTCTGGAGGGTGGCCTGCGGGTCGACGGGCGTGGAGCCGATGTAGAGAGCAGGCTCCGGCGCCCCCGCCCCGTCGGCCTCCGCATGGCCGACGGCACGGGCCAGCTCGGCCGCGAACCTGCCCGCCTGCGCGGAAGGCTCGGTGTCGACGACGACGGTGGTGGACACCCCCTCGATCCGAGGGTCACGAACACTGACGGTCAATCGCACTGCTCATCGTCCTTCTCGTGGGGAGGTGGGTGTCTTCACTGCGCCTCGACACCGAGCGGGCCGCGGGGTCAGCCGAGGTTGGAGCCGAGCTGGTCGTCGGTCTGCGAGAACGCGTCGCCGACGGCCTTCACGTACTGGCCGATCCCCTGCAGGCCCTGGTTGACCTGGTCGAACCCCTTGGCGAACTCGTCGAAGAACGGGGAGAACTTCTGCTGGGCGGCGGGCGTGCTGTAGCCGTTGGCCAGCAGGTTGGAGATCTTCCCCTTGACCTCGGCGAGCTTGTCCTGCAGCTGCGCGAAGTCGTTGAGGAGGGCCTGCGAAGTCGAGGCGGTCTCGTCGGAGTTGACGTTGTAGGAAGGCATGGAAGTACTCCTTGCTGGTCGGTTTTGTCCATCCGTTCATGGATGGAGTTCTGTGAGGGCAGAGGGCCGAGGGCCGAGGGCCGAGGGCGCATCGGGTCGGGCCGGTCCGAGGGCGGCCCGGCCCGGTGCTACTGGCCGCCGTTGCCGGTCGGCTGGTCGGGACTGGTCGGTGCCGTGACGAACCCGCTGCTGTCCGGTGAGGACGAGGTATCGGCGCCGCGGGCCGGTGGGGTGTCGGGGATGGTGAGCGGCGGGAGCGGGGGACGCCCGCCCGTTTGGCCGCCGTCCGGCGTGGTGGGTGATGGGGGCAGTGGCACGTCTGCCGGGTTTACGCCGGTGGGTCGTGGGATGGTGGGGGATGCGGGCAGTGGGACATCCGCGGGGTTCACGCCGGTGGTGGGTGAGGCGGGCAGTGGGACATCCGCCGGGTTCACGCCCGTGGGTCGCTGCGTCGTGGGGGATGCGGGCAGTGGCACGTCCGCCGGGGTCACGCCGCTGGTGGGTGACGTGGGCAGTGGCACGTCCGCCGGGTTCACGCCGGAGGGTCGCGGCGTCGTGGGTGGCGCGGGCAGCGGCACGCCCGCCGGGGCGATGGGCGGCGTGGTGCCGGGCCGGACGTTGCCCTTGATCGGGATCTTGGCCGTCACGCCGTCGACCACGCGGCCCAGGCCCGCCTTGCCGACCGGTCCCACGCCCAGCGTGGGGGCCGAGTTGGCGATCTCACCGGCCGCGACCTCGTTGGGATCGCCGCCCTGGGCGATCCCGACACCGATCTTGGCGCCGAGCGTGGCGCCTTCCTCGACGAAGTTGCCGACCTGGTCGGAGGCCCGCTTTCCGACGCTGTCGCCCAGTGCCGGAGCGGTGGTGTCCCCGAAACGGCCGCCGGCGCCGTCCTTGACCGGCGGGTTCCCCCTGGCCGAGCCGATTTTGCCGATGCCCCCCTTGAAGACGGCTCCCGCCACGGCCCCCGCCGCGGCTCCGGCGAAGACCCCGGCCGCGGTGATCTCGTCGTGGTTCGCCGCCTTGGCGGCTGTTTCCAGGGCGGAGCTCTTCAGGAAGCCGCCGCCGGCCTCCGCGGCCGCCTTGCCCACCGACGTGTCGAGGATCCCGCTGATGGCCTTGTTGTTGGCGAGCGACTCGGTGACCTTGGTGATGGTTCCGGTGGTCTTGGTGATCACGCTGGATCCCTTGATCGCGGCCACCGCGGCGGGGGCGATGGCTTCCACCGCCCTGCCCCCCAGCTTCAGCAGGGATCCGCCGGGGACGATGCCGAGCAGGCCGACGACGAAGTCACCCGCTTTGATACCGCCGGTCTGACTTGCGACGACTTGGTTGAAGACGAAGAGTGCCCCGCCGAGCAACGCGCCCACCACCGGGAAGAACACCGCCACGACGGCGATCAGAGCGGCGAGCAGGATCTGGACGAAGGGGAAGTCCCTGAAGAAGTCGGCGATCTTCTGGAAGATGTTCCGCTCCGGAATCGCCTCCCTCGCCGCCCGGTCCAGCACGTCGGCGCACTCCCGCTGGGCGCTCTGCCGCATCGCCTTGGCCTGCTCGGCCAGGCTCCTGGCCGCGCTCATCTCGCCTTTGCCGGAGTCGATGGAGTCCTGGACACGGCGGGCCTCGGCCTTCTCCTCGTCCGTGGGTTCGGCACCCAGTTCCCTGGGCGCCTGGTTCGCCTGCGGTGCGGCGGCCCGCGCCTGGTCGACCGCCCGGTCGAAGGTGTCCTGGGCCTCCTGCAGACGCGGGATGTAGTCGCTGTAGGCCTGGGCCGCGTCGTGATAGGAGGTCATCGTCTTGGTCAGCTTGTTCGGGAGATCGTCGCCGATCTTCTCCTTCAGCTTGTCCATGGCCGAACCCCGGCCCTGCGCGATCGTGCCGTCCCTCTTCAGCACGTTCAGCGCCTTCTCCGCGGCGTCTCCGACGTCCCGGTACCGCTGCATGACGGCCTGGATCAGGTCCGGGTCGCCAGGCGTCGGATCCCCGTTCATCCCGACGATCTGGAAGTCCTCGGAACTCGCGTGCCGACGTGCCATGTTCATCCCCCGTGCGCGGTGCCCCTCAGGTGCAGTCGCCAGATACACGGGCTCGGGCTTCCCAAGGGTTCACATCTTCTTCGAACGCTTTCACCGCCCGGCTCCGTGTAGACGGTGGAGCGCGTCGGCGGACAGCGGCAGGGCCTTCCCCGCACGGCCCGCGGAACGCTCCCAGCAGCCCGGAGGAGTAGCAGACGACATGGCGGACCCCATGACCGACGACACCGGCGCCGTGCCTCGGCACCGGCCGAGAGCCACCGCGCCCCACCGCACGCCGCACACCGTGCTGCGCTTCCTCGCGGCCGTGGTGATGGCCTGCCTGGCCGCACTGGGCGCGGCCTCGTCCGCGGCCGCCGCGGAAGGCGACGATCTGATCAAGGTGTTCGTGGTCCAGGACCCCGCGCAGTCCGGCGGGCAGCTCGCCACCCTGGAGTCGATCGCCGCCGGCACGCTGGGCGACGCCTCGCGTGCGGGGGAGATCCTTAACCTCAACCGCGGTCTGCGGCAGAAGGACGGCGGGGCGCTGAACGCTCCCGAGGAGCAGCTGCATCCCGGCTGGATCCTGCGGCTGCCACCGGATGCCTCGGGGCCCGGCGTGCAGCTGGCGAGGGAGACCGGGAACGCGAACGACACGTCCACGGACCCGAACGGCGCGGCGGGCGACGCCGGAGCGGCCACCGGCGGATCCACCGTGTTCGCCATTCCCCTGGCCGCGGCGGTGGCCGCGGTCGTGGCCCTCCTGCTGGCCCTGGTGACCGCGATCATCGTGAGCAGGAAGAAGGCGCGCGCCGTGTACGCCGCGGGGATGCGCGTGGTGCGAAAGCTGGGGGCGCCTGCCAGGCGGCGGCGCCGGCTGATGCTGCGACGCGCGACGGGCCGGCGGTTCGCGGCAGACGCCGACTCCGTACGACGTGCCTACGGCGCCCTCGGAGAACTCTCCGCCGGCGGGGGGCGGCCGGAGGCGCCGGTGCACGGGCTGCGCGTCGACGACGGCGGTGTCACGGTGTGGCTGCCGTCCTCCTCCGCGGTCGACGCCCCCTGGCAGAACATCGACGGCACCCGGTGGCGCCGTACCGCCGCCGCTGTCGGCTGGATGACCCCCGCCGGCGGCGACGGAGCCACGACCTCATGGGCGGCCGTCACCGCCGCGTGTCTGGTGCGGGTGGGGACCGACACCGACGGCGAACCGGTGTTCGTGGACCTCAGCCGTCTGGACGGTGTCCTCAGTGTGACGGGCGATCAGGCCGTGGCCCGCGACGTGGTGCAGAACCTGCTGGCGGAGATCGCCCGCAGCAGGCCGGACACCCCGGTGACCGTCCTCGGCGGCAGGGACGGCGCCGACGCGCTCGCCCTGCCGGGAGCTCTGCAACGGCTCCCCCGGGTCGAAGCACCGGCGGCGGCTCCCGCGACCGGTGGCGGCACCACCCGTGCCGCCGCCTCACGGCACCCGGTCAAGGGGCTGGTGGTCCTGGCGGGCACCCCCACGGAGCGGGAGACCGCGGAGCTGACCGCGCTGTGCGGACCGGGCGGTGCGGGCTGGACGGGACTCGTCTCCGGCGAGGTGGACGGCGCGCACTGGCGTTGGAACACGGACGCCGACGGCCATGTGGACATTCCGGTGCTGGACGTGCGGCTCACCGTTCCGGCGTGAAGAGGAACCCCATGACCCCTGTCGACGGGCGGCCGGTACCCGCCGCGCGCCTGCCGGTGACCGGCACCCGGCGCGTCACGTTCACGGCCGGCGGGGGCCCGGCCGTGAGGACGGGCTCACGCCGGCAGCGCCCCGTCCCGGGGCACAGCAGCGGCCTTGTTGCGCAGACTGCTGAGGGCGTAGTGCTGGCGGGACTTCACGGTGCCCGCCGGTATGCCGAGGATGCGCGCTGTCTCCTTGACGGTCCTGCCGCACAGGTAGGTGTGCAGAAGCACCTCCCGGTGCTCATGGGACAGCCGGCGCAGCAGGGTGATCGTCTCGACCGAGGTCAGTACCCCGTCGGCGTGATCGGGCTGGAACGCGTCATGGTCTTCCGCGCCCACCGTCTCGTGCCGGGAGGCCGCGCTGCGCATCCGGTCGACCACCAGATTGCGTGTGACGGTGAGCAGCCAGCCCCGCACCGAACCCTGGGTGCTGTACAGCCGTTCCGCGTAGGGCCAGGCCCGGATGAAGGTCTCCTGCACGACGTCCTCCGCCGTGTGGCGGTCGTTCAGCAGTTTCTCGGCGTAGGCGAGCAGCACCTTGGTGTGGTCGGTGACCAGTCTCTGCAGAAGGTGCGTCTGGTGTTCGGGGGTCGCGGCGTCCGCGAAGGTCGTGTTCATGGTCCAGTTCCTGTAGGGGGAGGGCCTTGCGTGCGCCGTACTCACCCATCAGGACTGTTCGTTCGTACGCGGGAGGGCATACGCGACGATCGCCGGGAAGGAACCACCGACACGGCAGGAATGCTCAGGACGAAGCCGGTCCCCACGGAACCGGAGGTCGCCGCACCGCCGGCACACCGAGGTGTGCCGAACGCGCCGCGGCCCCCGGTGAATCGGCGCACGGCGAGCGTAGGCAGCCGCCACTTCCGCAACACTGACGGTTTACTGACGTCCGGCCGCGGGAAAGGGGGGCGGCGATCGGGGCCGGCGTCAGGCGCCCTGGCCTTCCCCGTCCTCGGGGGACGAGGAGGGCGGGGCGAGGTCCGTCAGCTTGCCACGGACGAGTGCGGCGTCCGGATGTCCGATCCGGTCGAGGATCTCCAGCGCCTGGCCCAGGGCGAGCGCCGCTTCCACGGGACGCCCGGCCGCATGGTGGGCATCGCCGATGTGGGCCAGGGTGTCGGCTTCCAGAAAGGCGTCCCGGATGGTGCGGTACAGCGTCAGCGCGTGCTCGTAGCACTCCAGCGCCCGGTCGTGGTCGTGCAGATGGTGATGGGCATAGCCGAGGCTGTCCCACGCCGCGGCCTCGCCGTTGAGGTCGCCGATCGCCCGGTGGGCTTCGAGGGACCGTCCGCACTCGTCCAGGGCCTCACCGTATTGACCGAGCAGGATGTACGTCCAGCCGATCTCGTTGAAGACGCTGGCCTCCCCGCTGCGGTGCCCGGCCGAGCGGTACAGGGCATGTGCCGACCTGTAGTGGTCGAGCGCCTTCTCCTGGTCCTGCCGGCGGTTGGCCAGGAAGGCGAAGTAACGGTGCACCCGGGCCTGCCCCACCGCGTCACCGAAGTCCCCGAACAACTCCAGGGAGCGCGACAGGTTCTCGGCCGACTCGTCCCAGCGCTCCAGCCGCCCGGCGACAAAGCCGAGCGCCCGGTGTGCGTGGGCCTGACCGCGTATGTCGCCCAGGCGCCGGGTCGTGGCCGCGGCCGTCGTCTGCGCGGCGAGCTGTTCCTGCCAGCGGCCGTTGCGGTCCAGATAGCGCTCCAGGGTCACGGCCAGCTGCCAGCTGTGCCGGCCGCTTCCGTGTCGGGCGTCCTGCTCGACGGCGGCGAGCATGGCGGACAGATTGCCGTCCAGCCAGTCGGCGGCACCTGTCTGGTCGGCGAAGGACACCGTGGTCACACCGGCCTCCTGGGGGCCCAGCTCGATACGGTCCCGGCTGGGCGCGAGGACGGTGTCCGCCGCATGTGCGCTGTGCAGATAGTGGTCCAGCATCCGGCGCCGGGCCGTGTGCAGCTCCTCCGCCGTGTCCTTGTCCTCGCCGAGTTCCACTCCGTAGGAGCGCAGCAGTTCATGGCAGCTGAAGTGGCCGGGTGCGGGCTCGGAGATCAGATGTGCCCGGACCAGTTCCGCGAGCGCCGGCCGGACCTGGCCGGGCCGCAGCCCCGCCAGACTCGCGGCGGCGGCGAGCGAGCACTCCCGGCCCGGGTGCAGGGCGAGCAGCCTGAACATACGTGCGGCCGCCGGGGTGAGCAGGTTGTAGGACCAGGAGAAGGCACAGCGCGCGTCCGCCACCGGGGCCTCGGCGGTGAAGGCGTCGAGGCTGCCCTGGCTCTCGCGCAGCTCGGCCGCGACGGCGGCGAGCGAGAAGGAGGGATTCACCGCGGCGCGGGCGGCGACTATGGCCAGCGCCAGGGGCAGATGCCCGCACAGGGTGATGATCTCCGTGGCGGCGCGGGGCTCGTCCGCGATCCGTCCGGCACCCAGCCGGCGCGACAGGAACTCCAGCGCGTCCGCCTCGCTCAGCACGTCCAGCGTCATGCTGTGGGCGCCCTCCGCCGCAACCAGGCCGTGGAGCTGGTTGCGGCTGGTGACGATGACCAGGCAGCCGGGCGCCCCGGGCAGCAGGGGCCGGACGTGCTCGGTGTCCCGCGCGTTGTCCAGGACGATCAGCACCCGCCGGTCGGCGAGCAGGCTGCGGTACAGCGCGGTCTGCGCGTCCTGTCCTGCGGGAATCCGGTGCGCGGGCACACCGAAGGCGTCGATGAAGGTGCGTATCGCCTCGCCGGGGCTCATGATCGAGCCGGTCGGGTGGAACCCCCGGAGATCGACGTAGAGCTGCCCGTCGGGGAAGCGGTCGGCGGCCTGGTGCGCCCAGTGCACGGCCAGTGTGGTCTTGCCGATGCCCGCCATCCCGCCGATCGCGCTGATCACCACCATGGAGGGGGGTTTCTCCGGGGCGGGCAGCAGCGCCTTCACCTGGGCGAGCTCGCTGCGTCTGCCCGTGAAGACGGCCAGATCCGCGGGAAGCTGGGCGGGAGGCACGGTGGCGGCCGTCCACGGCGGCGCCTTCGCCGCGGCGGTCGTCCCTCCCGGCTCCTCCTCCGGGTCACCTTCGCTCTCCTCGGGCGCGGCGGGCGGCGCCGCGTGCGACGGAACGGCCTGGCGCAGTACCCGCTGATGGGCGGATCGCAGCTCGGGGCCCGGCTCAAGACCCAGATCGTCCACGAGCCGGGCGCGCAGGGTCCGGAACAGGTCCAGCGCCTCCGCCTGGTGCCCGGTCGAGGCGAGCACCACGATCAGCCTGGCGTGCAGCGCCTCGTCCAAGGGGTGCTGGGCCGCGGCCTGCCGCAGCGCCACCAGCACTCCGGTGCCGAGTTCCGGCCCGGCCTCCAGCGCGAGGTCGGCGGCCTCCTTGACGGCGGACAGATACTCGCGGTCCACGGCGGTGAAGGCCGGGTGGGATCGCACCTCGGGCGCGATGTCCGAGGCCACCGGCGCCCGCCACAGCCTCAGGGCCTCGATCAGCAGCTCGGTGGCCCGCGCGGGGTTGTCCGCGCCCGCCGACCGGGCCGCCTCCTGACGCAGGGCACGGAAGCGCAGCAGGTCCAGCGAGCCGGGCTCCACCTCCAGGCGGTAGCCGCCCGCACCCCGCACCAGCCATCGCGAGGGGCTCCGGGCCGGCAGCTCGGGTTCGAGCAGGCGGCGGAGTGCCCCGATGTGCCGCTGCACCACATTGACGGCGCTGTCCGGCGGGGCCTGTCCCCACAGCGCGTCGACGATGTCGTGGACGGCCACCGGATGGCCCGCCTGGATGAGCAGCAGGGCCAGCAGACCGCGCTGCTTCGGCGGCCCCAGCTCCAGCTCGGAATCCCCGTTCCAGGCACGAACAGGTCCCAGCACAGTGAAACGCGTCGGCACAACACCCCCCATGGTGGCATGCGTAACTCATGAACAACCCGCCTGGACGTCCGGACCAGGCGATAAGGAATGAGCGTACGTTCCTTTTCGGCCGGCAGCGCCGGTATCGCGACTGCGCCGCCGACCCGTGACGGATATCGCGACTACTTGTCGTCGACCCGTGACAGACCGGGCAGGCAAGAAATGCGGTTTCAGGAGGACCCGGCCGGGGATGTGCAGAACGCCCCCCGAAAGTCGCGCGGACCACGGCGACGAGATTCCATGTCGGGCGCCTCCGGAGCGAGGGATCCGCATTCGCCGGAAGATCGACTCGAAGGCGCACCGCGAGGAGCGCGCCGTGCCCACCGCTGGGCCGGTGCCGGATCCAGCTGACGGCGTGTCAGCTCGGTGAAGTGTGCCGCGCCGTCCTTCCGGTCCCGCGCTTCAAAAGGCTGACGCCGGACACAAGATGAAGTTCCTGGCCGATCTTCAAGAGAGCTGATTCCCTGCATTTCCGGTGCCCGCTCGGCCCCGCTTCCCTTTTCTGTGGAGCGGAGTGAATCTTCGAATGGAAAGTCCTTCACTCTGTATTGCGGGGATCCCGGCGGGCGTTATATTTGACGAGGGTGACTCGCTTACGGGCGAGGAGGCAATATGAGGGTGAACTGGGACGACGCGCGACGCCTCGAAGAAGCGCGTCTCAAATTCCTCAGCGGCGAGTCCGTGGATCTCGCGGTGCGCAGCGCCGTGCTCTTCTCCTGGCAGCGTTGTCGCTTTCGGGGCATCGCGGCGGACCACGTCAGCATCCCCTACTTCGACAGTGTGAACCAGGAGGACAGCGTGCTGTCCATCGCCGGGCCGGCCCTGGACCGGCTGCAGTCCCGGCTGTCGGGGATGGACGTCGTCACAGCCCTCTGCAACCCCATGGCGCAGGTGCTGGAACGCCGGGTGGGCATCCCCGCGTTGAGCCGCTCGCTGGAGGCCCTGCGAGTCGAACCAGGATTCGGCTGGCTGGAAGGAGCCGTCGGGACCAACGGCATTGGTACGGCACTCGCGGACCGGCGCCCGGCCTTCATCCGTGGAAGTGAGCACTTCGCCGACATCAACCGGAATTTCGCCTGCGCGGCAGCGCCCATACGTGATCCGCTCAGCGGGCGAGTCCGCGGCGTGATCAATATTTCAAGTATCAACGATCTTGGCGACCCGTGGATGCTCACCCTGGTCCAGGAGTCGGCCAACACCATCGAACGTCTGCTTCTCGACGACATAGAGGAACACGAGCGATCCCTGCTCCGCGCGTTTTTGCGAGCCCAGCGCAGGACGGCCGGCGGCGCCACGGCACACCTTCTCGCGCGCGACGTCATCAGCACGGCCGGGGAACCGCTGCACCGCTACGATCTTGAGGTCCTGCGGAAGGCGGCGGCGGAACTCATCTCCGCCGGACAGGCGGCGGTCGTCGAGGTACCCCTTGCCGGAGGTCGCACCGCCGCGCTGCGCAGCCGGCCCGTGGAAGGCGCCATCGATGCCCTCACCGGTTTCGTCGTCGAGGCCCTGCGCGCCGATGGCGCGCTCCAGTGCCTGGAGCCCATGCGCCTGGAGCCCATGAGCCCTCGGGTCGCGGAGACAACGCCCAGGCCGGTATCCGTGTCGGCGAGGCCCGCCCCGGCGCACGCCTCGCCGTCCGTCGGTGAGCGGCGGGGCGCCGTGGAGGGCGGGCTCGTCGCCGTGGGCGAGCCTGGCATCGGGCGCCTGGCCGTGCGGGCGCGACAGCGCCTCGAACTGCTGTGCAGGGCGGCGGAGCGCATAGGCACGACCCTGGACGTGACCCGTACGGCCGAGGAACTGACCGAGGCAGCGGTCCCGGTCTTCGCCGACTTCGTCTCGGTCGACCTCGCCGAGTCCGTGCTCACCGGCGACGAGCCGACGAACCCGGGTGCGGAGATGCGCAGGATCGCCCTCGGTGCCGTCCGCCCGGGTTCACACCTCTACCCGGCCGGAACGCGGATCGAATACACCCCGCCCGTGCTGCGGAACTGCCTGACGACCGGGCAGTCGGTCCTCGAACCGGATCTGGAGACGGCCTACTCGTGGACGGTTCACGACCCGGCACGCGCTGAGCAGATCCGTGAGGCGGGACTGCACTCGCTCATCGCCGCCCCTCTGTGCGCCCGGGGGGTCGTCCTGGGCGTGGTGACCTTCTACCGCTCCGAGCGGCCCGGTCCCTTCGAGGAGGACGACCTCTCCCTTGCCGAGGAACTCGCGAGCCGGGCAGCGGTGTGCATCGACAACGCCCGCCGCTACACCCGCGAACACACCACCGCTCTGGCCCTGCAGCGGCGCCTGCTCCCGCACACTCTTCCCGAGCAGAACGCCGTGGATGTCGCATGCCACTACCTGCCCGCTCAGTCGGCCGTGGGCGGTGACTGGTTCGATGTCATCCCGCTGTCGGGCGCCCGGGTGGCACTCGTCGTCGGTGACGTGGTCGGCCACGGCCTGCAGGCGTCCGCCACGATGGGCCGCCTGCGCACGGCCGTCCGCAACTTCTCGGATTTCGATCTGCCGGTGGACGAGGTGCTCACCCGACTGGACGACCTGGTGGTCCGCCTCGACCTCGACCCGGAGCCCGAAGGGGTCGAGCCGAGTGAGGTCGTCGGCGCGAGCTGCCTCTACGCGGTCTACGACCCCTCATCGAGGCGCTGCACCCTGGCCCGCGCGGGCCACCCGGCACCGGCCCTGGTCCTGCCCGACGGTACGGTCGACTTCCTCGACGGGCCTGCCGGGCCGCCGCTGGGCCTCGGCGGTCTGCCGTTCGAGACCCTGGACCTGGAACTGCCCGAGGGAAGCCAGCTGATCCTGTACACCGACGGCCTCGTCGAGCACCGGGATCGCGACATCGGCACGGGAATCGAGCACATGCGGCGACTGCTCCGCGGTGCCCGCGGCTCGCCCGGCGAAACCTGCCGAGTGCTGGTCGACGGTCTGCTTCCCGCCCGACGCGGCGACGACGTCGCCCTGCTCGTCGCACGCACCCGCGCCCTGGACGCCCGGCACATCGCGCGCTGGGATCTCGCCGACGACCCGGCCGCCGTGTCCCACCTGCGTGAGGAGGCCGTTCGTCAGTTGTCCGAATGGCAGTTGGAGGAGCTGACCTTCACCACCGAGCTGATCGTCAGCGAACTGGCCACCAACGCCATCCGGTACGCGGCACAGCCGTGCGAGATGCGGCTCATCCATGACCGCACCTTGATATGCGAGGTCTGCGACTGCAGCAGTACCTCACCGCGTCTGCGGCGTGCCGCCAGCACCGACGAAGGGGGACGAGGGCTGTTCCTCGTCGCGCAACTCGCCCAGCGCTGGGGGACCCGCTACACATCGACCGGAAAGGTCATCTGGACGGAACAGTCACTGCGCTGAGGGCGCCTTCCTGCCGCACATGGTCGCCAACTGCCTGAGAGAGCGGGGACTTCAGCGCACGCCGTCCCAGAGCAGGCGTTCCTGCCCGCGCGGGTCGTCCTCACACACGGGGGCGTTCGCGAAGACCATCGTGGTGCGGGTGGCCGTGTCGTAGGCGGGCCAGCCGGGGTTGCCGGTCTTCGCGAAGGAGAGCCAGGCCTCGTGCATCGCGTCCGCGAGAGGCTGGGGTGGGTGGGGGCCCACCAGGGGGGTGTACGAAGGGTCCTGGACGCGGTTGAAGACGAAGGGGAGTTCCAGGGCGTGGCAGGCGCCCAGGCGGCCCGCGAACTGCGGGGAGCGCCAGGCGAATTCGTAGACGCGGGAGCCCGGGACCGACTCGGCCAGGCGGATGGCGGGAATGCGGTAGAACCAGTCCGTCGCCAGCGCGGAGAGGAGTTCGCCCGCGGTGGCGGCGGGGCGGGTCGCCCGGTAGACCGGGAGGGCCTTGGCCGGGTCGAGGCCGTATGCCGTCGCCGCGGTGTGGAGGCCGGCTTCGGAGATCCTCTCCAGGAGGCCCGTGGGGACCAGGAACAGGCGGTTCTCCTCGCGATTGCTGCCGACCAGGAGGTCGACTCCGCAGTCGGGGCCGGGCAGGGACAGGCCGGCCGTGACCGGTTCGAACGGCATCATGTTGAGCACCGCCTCGCCCCACAGGGCCGGATCCGGGCGGGCGCTCACCTCCGCGCGGAGCTGCGCCTGGGCGGGGAGGAGGTCGGCCAGGAGGACCCCGGCGAAGGCCTCCGGAGTCGCCTCGATGCCGAGCTTCGCGGCCAGCCGGGACGCGATCAGGGCCGCCGAGGACGGGCGCAGGAAGTGGTGGCAGGCGCCGCTCTGCAGGATCGCCCGGTGGAACAGCCCGCGGGCCAGGCCGGTCGACAGCAGGACGCCGATGCCCATCGCGCCCGCCGACTCGCCGAAGACCGTCACCCGGTCGGGGTCGCCGCCGAAGGAGGCGACGTTGGCCCGGATCCAGCGCAGGGCGGCGACCTGGTCCAGCAGCCCGCGGTTGTCCGGCACACCGGGAAGGTGGAGGAAACCGTCCGAGCCCAGGCGGTAGTTGAGGGTGACGCAGACGACCCCGCCGCGGGCGAAGGCGCCGCCGTCGTACCCCGGCGCCGAGCCCGAGCCGTTGGAGAACGCCCCGCCGTGCAGCCACACCATCACCGGCAGGCCGGCCCCACGCTCAGGGGCGGGTGTCCAGATGTTGAGGTTCAGACAGTCCTCGCCGGGGATGTCGTTCTCCGGGATGAGGGCGTCGAAGGGCGGCACGTAGGGCGCGTGCGGCGCGGTCGGGCCGTAGGCCGTGGCGTCGCGCACGCCCGCCCAGGGCTCGGGCGGGCCCGGCGCCAGGAAGCGGCGGGGGCCGAACGGCGGGGCGGCGTACGGGATGCCGAGGAAGGACGCCACGCCGCCGTCCGCGGCGGTGGAAAGCCTGCCGCGGACGGCGCCCTGTTCGGTGGTGCATACCGTGGTGCGTGGTGTCATGCCGTGAGGATCCCCAGCAGGGCCGCGCCGAACTCCTCCGGGCGTTCCAGGTGCACCGCGTGCCCGGCGTCGGGGACGGCGACCTCGCGGACCGTGCCGCCGTGCGCCGCGTAGCGGTCCAGGACGTGGCGGGTCTGCGCCACCATCGGCTGGGCGGGAGTTCCGTCCCAGCCGGGCACCGCGCCGATCGCGCCCAGGTGCGCCAGGTCGAACATCGAGGTGTCCGAGACGATCACGTCGTCCTCGCCGCGGATCCACAGCACCGGCGGCCTGGGCTCGATCAGATGCAGCTCGTCGAGGCGGAAGTACAGCGGGGAAAGGCAGTTGAGGACACCCCGGGTGCCGGGGGCCACGCCCGGCCAGGCCGTCGACGGCACGCTGTCGCCCGGGTAGTGGTCGTCGCCGGTCCGGGTGGTGAGCATGGAGTCGACGTAGGCGTCCTCGTGCTCGCCCTCGGGGCGCCACGGCGGCTTGACGTAGCAGTTCGCCAGGACGGAGCGGGGCGCCACCGGGGAGTCCTCGCCGCGCTCGCCCTTGGCCAGCAGCGCGACGAACTCCGGGTTGGCCGTGCCGCCGCCCGAGCCCGCCCCGTCCTCGGAGTTGAGGGTTCCGTCCACCCCGTGCGTGCCGCCGAAGCCGTACGGGGAGACCGGGTTGACCAGGGTCAGGGAGCGCACCGCGGCCGGGTGGTCGCTCAGGTACTGCATGATCACGCCCCCGCCCATGGACCAGCCCACCAGGTGCGCCCGGTCGATCCCGAGGGCCGCCAGCAGCGCGGCGAGGTCGTCGGCGTGGTCGCGCAGGCCGCGCGTGGCGTCGATGGGCAGCGGGTCGGTGCCGCCGAAACCGCGCAGGTCCAGCGCGATGGGCCGGTATCGCTCCGGCAGCAGGGCCATGGTGGGGTGCCAGAAGGCGGCGGAGGAGACGTTGCCGTGGACGAAGACGACCGGTTCGCCCTCGTCCCGGAGGTCGGTGATCTGGACGGTGAGGCGGTCGGTGGGTACCCGGCGGGTGCGGATGCTGCTGGTCATCGTCATCTGGTCCTTTGATCCTTTACGAGAGCCAAGTGGCGATCCGGTCGGCGGCCGAGCCGTTCCAGCCCAGCTCCAGGTGGTTGGCCCCGGCGACGGTGGCGGTGCCGCCGACCGTGGGCATGCCCGTGGTGTCGAGCGCGCTGGCGATGAAGACGACACCGTCGCTCGGCCCGCGGTTCTCGTTGAAGATGCCGACGACGGTGGGGGATCCGCCGGCCAGCAGATAGGTGGTGACGGAGGCGGGTACGCCGGCGTCGTGCAGCGGCTTGATCAGCGAACCGGCGTCGATGGCGGCCTGGATGCCGCTGCCGGCGGTGTAGAAGCCCTGGCCGCCGTAGTACGTCGTGTACCAGTCCTGCGCGGCGCCGTCGACTCCGTACCTGCCGTCCCAGCGGGCCAGCATCTGCCGCTGGCCCGGGTAGTTGTCGTAGCCGCCG
Organism: Streptomyces sp. CB01373; assembly: GCF_002803075.1. Lineage (GTDB taxonomy): Bacteria > Actinomycetota > Actinomycetes > Streptomycetales > Streptomycetaceae > Streptomyces. The sequence goes on from NZ_NNBK01000022.1 coordinate 117,090, forward strand.
GAGGGCGTCATCGAGAACTCGGGGTGTGCGGTGTACAGGCCGTAGCAGGTCATCCGCGAATGCGGGGAAGGCGCGTTGACCGTGCCGCCGCACTCGGGCCAGATGGAGAAGTCGTGCGCCCAGCCGTGCGCGTACGGGTAGTCGTAGCCGCCGTTGGGGCCGCCCACGGTGATCAGCCTGCGCACGTCACCGGCGTACGCCCGCCCCCAGCTCGGCTTCAGCGACGACACGTACGCGCGGGTCGACATCTCGCCCTTGCTCCAGCCGACGAGGTCGACCTTGGTGACGCCGAGCTTCGCCTTGATGGCGGCGATGGCGTCGCCGACGATCTGCGCCTGCATCAGGTTGTCGCCCTGCTTGTGCGCGAAGCCGACGGCGAAGACGCGGTGGCCGCGTGCGGACAGGTACTGCATCAGCCCGGTGGACGGGCAGGACAGGGCGCCGCAGCCGTAGCCGCCCGCTTCGCCCGGGTTGGCCCAGGCGCGGTCCGCGGTGTCGTTGGCGCCGTGCACGAGCAGGACCGGTGTGGTGCGGCTGCCGGTGTTCCACCCGGGGGCCGAGTAGAGCAGGAAGCGGCTGGAGGACGGGCGGGAGACCCCGCCGAAGTACGTGACGCGCTTTCCGTCCTGGTCGCCGCGGCCGTCGGCCGGGTAGCCCTCGGCGCGGAATCCGGGGGTGGTGTCGAGGTAGCGCTCCACGCGCTCCCAGCCGTTGGTGACGGTGCCGGCCCCGTAGCTCGCCTCAAGGGTGAGGTACGACGGCGGCGCTTCGGCGGCCGACGCGGTGCCGGCGCCGGCCACCGGTCCGGCCGCCACGGCCATCAGCAGGGCGAGCAGCATCCGCCACCGGCCCGCACGGCTTCGTCTGTTCGGCATGTTCCCGCCCTCTCCTTCGCGCATCCACGGCTCCGTCCCGCTGCGGCGGCCCACATTAGGCACGGGAGACAGAGGGAGGGCATGTGTGCGGGACCCATAAGGAGGGCGGTCTGTATGGGGCTTCAACCCGCGGGTCGGGGGATGCGCGGTGTCCGGCCGGCGATCCGACGGCCGAACCGGTACGTCGGGGAGGGCGGGCCCAGGCGGAGCCCGCCCCCTCCGCCGTGAGCCGTCAGGAGACCGCCGGCACTGGATCCGCCTTCGTGGCGGCCGGCTGAGCGGCCTCCCGCCGCAGGCGGGCGATGTGCAGTCGCCCCGTGCACCAGATGCCGATCGCCGAGATGACCATCAGCAGGACGGCCGGGGGCCAGTAGTGGCCGCCCGCCAGCGCGGCCAGGGACACGCAGGCCACCGGCGCGAAGCCGCCGAAGATCAGGTTGCAGACCTGGTACGACAGGGAGATCCCGGTGTAGCGGACGTGCGGTTCGAAACCCTCGGCGAGGATCGCGGCGATCGGTCCGTACAGGGCCGACATCACGAACCGCATCGCGAGCATCATCAGGTAGATCAGGAAGACGCTGCCCGTGCCCATCACCATGAACTGCGGTGCGGCCAGGACCACGACTCCGGCGAGCCCGGCGATGACGACCTTGTGCGCGCCGACGCGGTCGCCGATCCAGGCCAGGCCCGGGGTCACCAGCAGTTCCAGGAAGGCCGCCAGTGTCAGGCCGTTGAGCAGCATCGACTCGGACAGGTGCAGGTGTCCGGTGCCGTAGGACAGCAGATAGCTGGTCACCACGTAGTAGCCGCCGGTGGCCGTGGCCAGGGCGAAGACGCCGACCAGCACGGTGCGCCAGGCCTTCTGGAGCACTTCCGCCACCGGCGGCTTGGTCTCGGTCCCGCGCTCCTCGCGCTCCTCGCGCACCTCGGACATCACCGGGGAGTCCTCGAGCTTGACGCGGATGACCAGTCCGATGGCGACGAGCACGGAGGAGGCGAGGAACGGCACGCGCCAGCCCCAGCTGAGGAACGCGTCGTGGCCGAAGAGGTTCATCAGGCTGAAGGCGCCGGTGGACAGCAGGGCGCCGACGGACGAACCGAGCTGGGCGAACGAGCCGAAGAAGGTCCTCCTGCCCTTCGGGGCGTTCTCCACCGCGATCAGCACCGCGCCGCCCCACTCGCCGCCGATCGCGATGCCCTGGACCAGGCGCAGGACGATGAGCAGGACCGGAGCCAGGGCGCCGACCTGGGCGTAGGTCGGCAGCAGGCCGATGGCGAAGGACGCGATGCCCATCATCAGCAGGGTGATGACGAGGGTCTTCTTGCGTCCCACCCGGTCACCGATGTGCCCGAACACCACGCCGCCGAGCGGGCGCAGCAGGAAGCCGACGGCGAACGTGCCGAAGGCGGACAGGGTCTTGAGCAGCGAGGGCATGTCCGCGGGGAAGAACACGTCGTTGAAGACGATGGCCGCGGCGGTGGCGAAGGCGTAGAAGTCGTACCACTCGATCGAGGTGCCGGCCAGGGCGGCCAGCGCGGCTCTGCGCGCGTTTCTCGGATCGGGCTGGTGGGTGCGGTCCGGCATGCGGGACCTCCGGCTGAGGGTGGGGACGGGGGAGCGGGCGAGCGGCGCGGCGGAGCGCGCCGCTCCCGGGGGAAGGGGACGGGGCGGGGGCGGGAGCCTCAGCGGCCGGGGGCCGCCCAGGCGCGGGTGCCGCCGATCCAGGTCTCGCGCACGCCGATGCCGGCGAGTTCGCCGGCCGCGGTCTGCAGGGGGTCGGCGTCGAGGACGACGAAGTCGGCGAGCATGCCCGGCGCCAGCGAGCCCACCGCGTGCTCGCGGTGCAGGGCGCGGGCGGCCGCGGCGGTGTGCGCGTGCAGGCCGTCGGCGACCGGCATCCGCAGGGTCTCGTCGCCCAGCACGGTGCCCAGGACCGTGCGCCGGGTGGCGGCCGCGGAGACCGCCTCCAGCGGGGCGGGCGGGGCGACCGGCGCGTCGGAGCTGAAGACGACCGGAACGCCGGCCGTGAGGCACCGGCCCGCGGGGTTGTAGCGGTGGCCGAGTTCACCGACGGCGGTCAGCGTGCCGTCGCCGGTCCGCAGGTGGTGCTGCGGCTGCATCACCGGGACGACACCCAGGGCGCCCATGCGCTCGATCTGCTCGTCGGTGGGCAGGCCGCTGTGCTCGATACGGTGCCGCATGTCCGGCCGGGGCCGGTCCGCCTGCGCCTTCTCGACCGCGTCGAGGACCATCCCGATGGCGTACGGGGACTGGGCGTGCGTCGCGGTCTGCAGACCCGCCCGGTGGGCCCGCGCGACGATCTCCGCGTACTCCTCGACCGAGTGGTACAGCTGCCCGTGATGGCAGCAGTCGGCGGCGTAGCCCTCGGGGAAGTAGGCGGTCCAGCCGCCCAGCGTGCCGTCCGCGTAGAACTTCACGCCCTGCACCCGGAACAGGTCACCGCCGAAGCCGTGGACGACGCCGAGTTCGAGCGCGGTGTCCAGCAGCGCGGAGGTGAGGTACGCCGACACCCGCATGCGCAGGGAGCCCGACTCCTGCGCCCGCAGGTAGGTCTCCATCTCGCGGCGCGAGGCCTGCGCGTCGCCGACCGTGGTGACACCGGCGGCCAGGAAGACCTCCTGGGCGCGCGCCAGATGGTCGGCCATGACGGCGTCCGGCTCGGTGAGGTGGAAGTTCGGGCCGTGGTTGCCGATCTTCACCCCGCCCGGCCCGGTGAGCAGGTCGCACGCGGCGTCCCACAGCTGCCCGTCGGGCTCGCCGGAGTCGAAGCGGCCGATGCTGCCCCCCTCGGGATCCGGGGTGCCGGCCGTGATGCCGCAGGTCCGCAACGTGTGGGAGTTGACGACGCCGCCGTGACCGGAAGCGTTCATGACGTAGACCTCGCGGTCGTCGGCGACGCGGTCGAGGTCGTGGCGGCTCGGGTGGCGGCGTTCGGCGAGGCGGCGGTGCTCGTAGCCGAATCCGCGCACCGGGACTCCGGCGGGCAGGGTGCGAGCGGCCTCGCGCAGCACGTCGACGAGGGTGTCGATGTCCGGTACGCGCTCGGGCCGGCAGTCGACCCAGGCCAGGGCCTGGCCGTACATCACCGGGTGGCAGTGCGCGTCGACGAAACCGGGGTGGACCAGACCGCCGTCGAGCTTCAGCTCGCGGTCCACGCGGCCGAGCGCGGCGCGGGCGTCGTCGGCGGTGCCGACGTGCACGATCCGGTCGCCGCGCACGGCCAGGGCTTCCGCGCGGGTCGCGGTGCCGGCGGCGGCGACCGCGGCACCGGTTACCAGCAGGGTGCGGTCGGGGGCGTCGAGGGGGTGGTGCATGGGGCCTGCTTTCGACCAGGGGACGCCGAAGGTACGCGGAAGCGACGCGACGGCTGATTCGTTCGCCTGGACGATAGATAACGAACGACAGATTGGCTAGAGGTGCTCCGTGGAAAAGTTTCGGAAGGCGATGGCCGTCCTTGCTTACGGATCATTCGTCAGAGGGGGTCACTGTCCGCGGTTTCCGCTGCGGCTCCCTGTGCCGGCGCCGGGGCAGGGGCAGAGGCTCCCGGGTCGTAGCGCTCCTTCACCAGTTCCATGTGCAGCCAGCTCTCCACGCCGCTCACCTGCTCGCACGCCCGCATCCGCTCCAGGGTGGCGAGGAGCGCGGGCAGTGACTCGGCCGTGATGGTGCCGACCAGATCGGCCCGGCCGAGGCAGGCGGACAGGAACGACACGCGGTCCCAGGAGGCGAGCCGCTCGGCCACCGGATCCGCGGGACCGTCCAGGCGCACCGCGAAGCCGCAGAGGTGGCCCATGCCCAGCAGCTCGGGCCGCACCAGGGCGAGCACCTTCGCGACGCCGCCGTCGAGCAGCCGCAGCGTGCGGGAGCGGGTGGCGCCCGCCGACAGCCCCACCCGGTCGGCGAGTTCGGCGAAAGGCAGCCGGCCGTCGCGCTCCAGCTCGTCCAGGATCCGCCGGTCCAGCTCGTCGAGCTCGGCGGCGGCCGGAGGGTCGGGCAGCAGGTAGGGGTCCTTCAGCTGGCGGGTGGTGATCAGCGGATCGACGGTCCGTACGCCCGGCAGGGTGCGCACCCGCTCGATCGCCCGGTCCAGTTCGGCGAACCCCTCGGTGCGCAGCTCGGTCATGATGGCCCGCTGTCCCGCCGTGAGGGTGACGAACGGTGCCTGGGGCATCGCGGCGATGGCGCGTGCCACCGGCCCGGCCGCTCCGTGGGTGTCGATCGACAGGTGTGCCGAGGCGGTCAGCCCGCGCACGGCGGGGTGCACGATGGCCACCACGCGCACCGCGCCGGAATCCAGCATCCGCTGGACCCGGGCCCGGGTGGCGGGCCGTGACAGGCCCACGCGCTGAGCCAGCGTCTCGTAGGTGAGGCGGCCGTCCGTCTGCAGCTCGCGCACGACGGCGAGGTCGGTGTGGTCCAGATCCACCTGGGCTGTTCCCCTCGGTTCCTTCGGTGTGTCGGCCCGTGGTGCGGCGGCGCCCGGGTCCGGTGTCATTCTCGGGCATCGTCCGCCGCGTCCATCGGCGGGTGATGCGCATCACTGCACGGTCGAGTCAATCATCAATGGACATCAGATCGGTCGAAACGTAGGTTGATGGCGTTCTGAACGGTCGAATCAGTTGAGGAGGTCGCCGTGGGGCAACCCGTGGTCGTCTACACGGACCTGGGCGAGCTGGACCCGGAGCCGGGTGTCCGGCTCCTCGCCGACGCGGGTTTCACCGTGCGGATCGCCGGCAGCCGCGACCCCGAGGTCATCGCGGCCGCGGCCCAGGACGCCGTGGCGCTGATCGTCGGCTACGCGCGCGTGGACGAGGCCCTCCTCGACCGCCTGCCGCGGCTGCGCTTCCTCGCCACCATGTCGGCCGGGTACGACATGATCGACGCAGCCGCGGCCCGCCGCCGCGGCCTGTGGGTGACCAACCTGCCCGGCACCGCCACCGAGGACGTCGCCGTCCACGCCCTCGCCTCGGCACTCTCCCTCGTACGCCGGCTGCCGCAGGCCGACGCCGTCGTGCGCGGCGGGGGCTGGGCCACCGACTTCGCCAGGGCCGAACTTCCGCGCCGCACCAGCGGGTTGACGCTGGGACTGGTCGGAATGGGCCGCATCGCCCGGGAACTCGTCCGGATCGCGACTCCCGTCTTCGGCCGCCTCGCCGCGTACGACCCGCAGACCGACCCCTCCGCATGGCCGGCCGGTGTCGACCGGCTCGGGCTCGACGAACTGGTGGGCGCGGCGGACGTGCTGTCCCTGCACGTCCCGCTCACCGACCGGACCCGGGGCATGGTCGACGACGGGCTGCTCGCCCGCATGCGACCGGGCGGCCTGCTGGTGAACGTCGCCCGCGGCGAACTCGTCGAGCCCGAGGCCCTGCTCCGGGCGCTCGACAGCGGCCGGCTCGCCGGAGCCGCCCTCGACGTCCTCCCGGTGGAGCCCCCGCCCGCCGACGACCCGCTGCGCGGCCACCCGCGCATCCAGCTGTCCCCGCACAGCGCCTTCCTGTCCGACGCCTCGCACCGCGCGTACGTGTGCGAGCCCGCCGAGAACGTCATCGCCTGGCAGCGCACCGGCCGCCCGCTCACGCCCGTCGTCGACCCCGAGGCCTGAACCGTTCCGAAGGAGCCACCATGACCGACCTGCTGAGCACACCCGCCCCCCGGAGTCAGGCCACGCCGGCCCTCGATCCGGCCGCCGAGGAGCTGCGGCTGCGCCGCGAACTGGCCGCCGTCTACCGGCTCGTCGCGCACTTCCGCATGACCGACCTGATCTTCACGCACATCTCGCTGCGGCTGCCGGGCCCGGACCACCACTTCCTGATCAATCCCTACGGCCTGCTGTTCGAGGAGATCACCGCATCGAACCTGGTGAAGATCGATCTGTCGGGCAAGCCGGTCGAGCCGACCCCGTACCCGGTCAACCCGGCCGGTTTCGTCATCCACAGCGCGATCCACGCCGCCCGCGAGGACGCGCAGTGCGTGCTGCACACCCACACCAAGGCGGGCTGCGCCGTCGCCGCCCAGCGTGACGGGCTGCTGCCCCTCAACCAGATGTCGATGGAGTTCCACAACCGGGTCGGCTACCACGACTACGAGGGCGTCGCCCTCAACCTCGACGAACAGCGGCGCCTCGTCACCGACATCGGCGACCACCCCGCCCTGATCCTGCGCAACCACGGGCTGCTGACGGTCGGCGAGAGCGCGGCCCAGGCGTTCCTGCGCATGCACTACCTGGAGAGGGCCTGCGAGATCCAGGTGACCGCGCAGGCGGGCGGCGGCCCCCTCGTCGTCCCGGCGGCCGAGATCTGCGAGTACACCGCACAGCAGCTCGCGGGCGAGGCGACCTCGGACTTCGAGGACGCCGACGCGTACGAACTCGCCTGGGCGGCGCTGCTGCGCCTGCTCGACCGGACCTGCCCCGAGTACAAGGACTGACCACCGCCCCGCCTTCGTACCGTCCACAGGCCCGCCCGGCCGGGCCGCCCGGATCCGGTGCCGGGGCCGCGTGCCACGATGGACGCGCACCGCACGGCGGGGAGGCGCGTGCGGCACGAACAGGCGGGGGTGGCGTGGAGGGGGAGGTACCGGCGCGGGCCGGGCGCGGGGTCCGCGAGCTGTGCGAGCAGGGCACGGGGCTGCACGAGGCGGCACGGAACGTGCGCACGGACCATGCCGCCGCCGTGGCCGCCGTCCGCGCGGCCTTCGACCCCCTGCAGGCCGAACTCGTCGCGCTGGAACTCGAGTCCATCCCCGTGGCACGGCTCAGGGACGTCACCGGGGGACGGCTGCGCCTCGGCGCCGTGGAGGCGGCGGGCCTGCGCACGGTACGCGCGGTGCACGAGGCGAGCCGCCACGAACTGCGGCAGGTGCCCGGCGTGGGCGAGCAGACCGCCGACCGGGCGCTCGCCGCCGCCCGGCAGATCGCGCGGGCCGTGGCCGACACCGTCACCGTCCGCATCGACGTCGACCACCCCGAACCCCGCACCACCGCCCTGGTGATCGCCCTGCACCGGCTCGTCGAGGCCGGCCCCGAACTGCGCCGCGCCCTGGACACGGCCGAGCGGCTCGACACCCGGCTGGCCGAACTGCTGCCCGCGGCCCGCCCCGCCGGCGGACGGCTGCGGCTGGCGCTGGCCCGCCGCGAGCGCCGCGAACGCGCCCTGGCCGCGGCCGCCGAACTCGGCGCACTGCTCACCGACGCGGCCGCCACCGACGTACGCCTGCTGCTCGCGCAGGCCTCAACCGACCTGCTGCGCCCGGCCGCCTCCGACGTCGAGGCCTGGGTCGACTTCGAACTGCGCCCCGCGGAGTACTACGGCCGGCTCGCCGAGGTCTCCGAACAGCGCCCGGACACCGCCGCGAGCGAGGGCTTCGTCCCGTCGGAGGTGGCCGAACGGGTCCACGCCCAGCGGCTCGACGACACCCACCGCCGGGTCTCCCTGCGCGGCTACCAGGAGTTCGGCGCCCGCTTCGCCCTCGCCCAGCGCCGGGTGGTCCTCGGCGACGAGATGGGCCTCGGCAAGACCGTGCAGGCCGTCGCCGCCCTGGCCCACCTCGCGGCCGAGGGGCACAGCCACTTCCTGGTGGTCTGCCCGGCCGGCGTCCTCATCAACTGGACCCGCGAGATCCGCGCCCGCAGCACCCTGCGCGTCCTCGCCGTGCACGGTCCGGACCGGCAGGACGCCCACGCCGACTGGCGCGAGCGCGGCGGAGTCGCCGTCACCACCTTCGACGTCTTGCACACGCTGCCCGCGCCCGACGGCACACCGCCGGGCATGCTCGTCGTCGACGAGGCCCACTACGTCAAGAACCCGGACACCCGCAGGTCCCGCTCGGTCGCGGTGTGGACCGGACGCTGCGAGCGCGTGCTGTTCCTGACCGGTACGCCGATGGAGAACCGGGTCGAGGAGTTCCGCGCCCTGCTGCGCCACCTCCGGCCCGACCTCGTGCCCACGGTCAGCGACACCGAGGCGGCCGCCGGACCGCACGCCTTCCGCCGCTCGGTGGCCCCCGCCTACCTGCGCCGCAACCAGGAGGACGTGCTCACCGAACTGCCCGCGCTGGTGCACACCGACGAGTGGGTGGAACTCGGCCCCGCCGACCGGGCCGCCTACCACGAGGCCGTCGCCGAGGGGAACTTCATGGCGATGCGGCGGGCCGCCTACGCGGATCCGGAGACGTCCGCGAAGCTGCGGCGGCTGCGGGAGATTGTCGCGGAGGCCGCGGCGAACGGCCTGAAGACCGTGGTGTTCTCCTACTTCCGGGACGTGCTCGACGCCGTCCGCCAGGGCCTGGGCGACAGCGCGTTCGGGCCGATCGCCGGAAGCGTTCCCGCGGCCCGCAGACAGCGGCTCGTCGACGACTTCACCGGGGCGTCCGGCCACGCCGTGCTGCTCTCCCAGATCGAGGCGGGCGGCGTCGGCCTCAATCTCCAGGCCGCCTCCGTGGTGATCCTGTGCGAACCGCAGGTCAAACCGACCCTGGAGCACCAGGCCGTGGCCCGGGCCCACCGCATGGGCCAGATCCGCGCCGTCCGGGTCCACCGGCTGCTGGCCACGGACAGCGTCGACGACCGGCTGCTGCGCATCCTGGCCCGCAAGGAACGGCTGTTCGACGCCTTCGCCCGGCGCAGCGACATGGCCGACGCCACTCCCGAGGCCGTCGACATCTCCGACGCGAGCCTCGCCCGCCGCATCGTCGAGGAGGAACAACAACGCCTGTCCGCACCCACGAAGACCACCACGACCTGACCCCCCGGACCCCCACGTCCGAGCCGAGCTGCACCGAGCCGAGCGGGGCTGGAGCGGGCTGGGGCGGCCCGAGCCGAGCCGGGCCAGGCCAGGCCGGTCCGAGTCGAGCCTGACCGGATCGGGGCCGGCCAGACCGGGCCAGGTTGGGCCAGGTTGGGCCAGGCCGGGCCTGCACGAGCTTGACCGGATCAGGGCGGACCGGGCCGGGCCCGACCAGGCGGGACCAGGTCGAGCCAAGCCAGACCGGCCCGAGCCGAGCCGGGCCAGGCCAGGCCGGTCCGAGTCGAGCCTGACCGGATCGGGCCGGTCCGAGCCTGACCGAGCCGGTCCAGGCCAGGCCGAGCCGAGCCAGACCGGGCCGGGCCAGACCGGGCCGAGAAGGGCCGAGACGGACCAGGCCAGGTTGGGCCAGGCCGAGCCGGTCCGAGCCTGACCGGGTCGGAGTGGGCCGGGACGGGACGGGGCAGGCCGGTTGTGGCTCCGGGGTGGGGCGGGCGGGGGTCAGGGGTGGGCCAGGCCTGACTTCAGGCCTGCGCCGCAGAGGGGGACCACCGCCGACTTTCCGGCGAGGGCGCCCTCGCGGATCGCCGCCCAGCAGGCCGCGCCCGTCGACTCGACGTACAGTCCGCGGGAGGCCAGGTCCAGTTGGGCGTGGCGGATGCCGTCCTCCGTGACGGTCAGGAAGGTGCCGCCCGAGTCCCTTACCGCACGCAGGATCTGGCGGGCCCGGGGCGGGCGCGGGATCGCGATGCCCTCGGCGTGGGTGGGGGCCACGGGGGTCGTGCCGGTGAGTTCCTCCGCGCCCTCCGCCCAGGCGTGGGCGAGCGGGGCGACCGCCGCCGCCTGCACCGCCCACAGCGCCGGACGCCGGTCCAGCAGGCCGGCACCGAACAGCTCGGCGATCGCCAGCGCGGCGCCCAGCAGCAGCGTGCCGTTGCCCACCGGCAGGACCAGGACCTCCGGCAGGCGCCCGCCGAGGTCCTCCCACAGCTCGTGCACGTAGGTCTTGGTGCCGTGCAGGAAGTACGGGTTGTAGACGTGCGAGGCGTAGAAGGTGTCCGGCTCGTCCGCCGCGCGCTGCGCGGCCCGGCCCGCCGCCTCGCGGTTGCCGTCGACCAGTTCCACGCGGGCCCCGTGCGCCTCGATCTGCTCCAGCTTCTTCGCGGACGTGCCGAGCGGCACGTACACCGTGCACGGCAGCCGCGCGCGGGCGCAGTACGCGGCGATCGACGTACCCGCGTTGCCGCTGCTGTCGGCGACCACCCGGCGCGGGCCGGAGAGCAGCGCCAGCTCGGCCAGCAGCACCGCGCCCCGGTCCTTGAACGACAGCGTCGGCATCAGGAAGTCCAGCTTCGCCGAGACCTCGTCCGTCAGCGGCACGAGCGGGGTGCGGCCCTCGCCGAGGGACAACGTGGGCGCCGGCATCGGCAGCGTCTCCGCGTACCGCCACAGGGAGTTCACCCGCCCGGTGAGGGACTTCAGGGACGCCGGAGTGGGGGAGAAGTCGAGGTCGAGCGGGCCGCGGCAGGTCGGGCAGCACCAGGCGAGGGAGTCGCCGGGGACGCGGACGCCGTCGGTGGGGCAGTAGCGGTCCGGCAGAGGTGTCATGGACGCAGGTTAAGGGGCGGCGTTCGCCGACGCCCCGCCATCTCTCCCGTACGGCACGTCCGTACGGCACGTCCGTCCCTCTAGGCCCGGCGCCACGCCCCCGTCGCCTCCGCTTTCCGTCCCGCGAAGGTGTGAGGGCGGCCGCTGGGGGCAGAAAGCGCCTGGGCATGCCTTCGCGCTCCGCAAGTCATCACTTCGAGTGATTCTCTGGCCCTTGCTTGCAAGTACAACCCGCGGTTGCCACGCTGTTGCCGTCTGTACAACTCGATGGGAGCGGCCAGTGACTTTCGGTGAGCAGCCGGCGTACCTGCGCGTCGCGGATGATCTCCGCAAGAAGATCGTCGACGGTCTGCTGCCCCCGCACACGCGGCTCCCCTCACAGGCCAGAATCCGCGAGGAGTACGGCGTCTCGGACACGGTCGCGCTGGAGGCGCGCAAGGTGCTGATGGCCGAGGGGCTGGTCGAGGGCCGCTCCGGTTCGGGAACGTACGTGCGTGAGCGGCCCGTGCCGCGCCGGGTCGCCCGTTCCGGCTTCCGCCTGGCCGGCGGCGCCACGCCGTTCCGGCAGGAGCAGGCCGACGCCGAGGCGCGCGGCACCTGGGAGTCCGGCAGTACGCAGGCCGAGGCGAGCGGCGCCATCGCCGAACGGCTCGGCATCAAGCCCGGCGACCGCGTGATGCGCACCAAGTACGTGTTCCGGGACGCCGGCGAGGCGATGATGCTCTCCACCTCCTGGGAGCCGCTCGCGCTCACCGGCCGCACCCCGGTCATGCTCCCCGAGGAGGGCCCGCTCGGCGGCATGGGCGTGGTCGAGCGCATGCGTGCCATCGACCTCATCGTCGACAACGTCACGGAGGAGGTCGGCGCCCGTCCCGGCCTCGCCGAGGAACTGCACGCCCTCGGCGGTGTCCCCGGCCATGTCGTGGTCGTGGTCCAGCGCACCTTCTACGCCTCCGGCCGCCCCGTCGAGACGGCGGACGTCGTGATCCCCGCCGACCGGTACCGGGTGGCGTACCACCTGCCGGTGAAGTAGGAGACGCGGCGCAGGGGCCGGGGCTTGGAGACCACGGCGGGGCGGACGCCGGTCCGGAAGCGGTGATTCCGTGGGGGGTGGTGTGCGCCCCCTTGGTGCCCGGACCGTCCGCCCGACTGCCGCGCCGCCCCGCCCGGGCGCCGCAATCCGGCCGTTCTCGCAGGTCGCCATCGCGCCTGCCGCATGCCCCCGAGCGGATGTCCAGCGCACCTCGCACGGCGCGTTCGTCCCCGTGCGCCCCCGGGCGGCCGATTCCCGTACTGGCCGGTTGCCTACCTCTTTGTGAAAAGCCGTATTCGCTGCGTAAAGGTTGGGCGTAGGCTCAGGCATATGCGGAGTGCGGTTTCCTCAACGGGCGGGACGCGGCGGGGGCCGGGAGCCGGACGCACAGGGGCGGGAAGGAGCACTGGGGGCGCGATGAACGACGGCACGATCACCCTTCCCTGGCTCGTCGTCCGGCAGGACGACAACGGCAACCGGTACAGCGTGGGCAGGTACGCCACCCGCGCCGAGGCCCAGAAGATCGCGGAAAGCCTCGACGGCCCGGGCACCCAGCTGTACTGGGTCGAGCGGATCGGGCAGAGCGCCGGCGGCGACGGCTGAGGTCATGCCCCCTGTAGTGGTGTAACCGCGTTGGGAGGATCTTCGGTCGTGGGGTAGATC
>NZ_NNBK01000023.1 GCF_002803075.1 Streptomyces sp. CB01373
GTACGTTCTCCGGGTCCCGGCCTCGGCCTGGACTCCGGCCGTCGAGTCGGACGGCGAGGTCCGTGACGGGGCCTGGCTCGCCGAACTCACCGGGAACCTGATCGACGGCTGGCCGAAGGGCATGCGGCTGATCGTCCGCAAGGACATCGGAGGCCACCGTAGTCAGACGCGAGTCGGTGAACTCGATCGGAGCTTCTCAACGGCACCGACCACCGCAGCCACGACGAACAGAACGCCGCCATCGCCGCCTACGTCCGCTGGCACAACGCCCGCGCCGAACCGAAGACGAACTTCGCACCCGACTCACCGATCCGTACCTGGACCTATTACCCGGCCAAGGCTGCGTGACGAGCCACTAGTCGGTGGGGGCTGGCGGGGTGTTGCCGGTCGCCTCGGGCCCATTCTCGGGCCGATCGGACGCGGGTGATGCGGTGCCATCCGTGTCGTCGGGACCTGGGTGGGATCGGTCGTCCAGGGTGATGGTGACCGGCTCACCGCTGGTGGTGAGGCCGGTGAGGCTCTCCTCAATCCGCTCATACAGGGCGGTGGCGAGCTCCCTGTCTCCGTCGCCGTTGCTGGCGGTGTGCTTGATGGAGTGCAGGCTGATCAGTAGGGCGATCAGGGAGCGGCCGGACAGTGCGGCACGGATCCGCTCGTCTCCCTCGTCGGCAACCTGCGGCGGTACTCGGAAGTGCGGGTGCCGTCCAGCGTGGGCGGTGATGAACTCCCAGATGTCGCGGTGGCACAGCAGTCTGGCGGAGGAGACGCGGGCTGCTGTCTTGAGCAGGCTGCTGTGCTCCGCGCTCACTTCGGCGGCCGCGGCCTCGTCAGTGGTGTCGGGCCGGGGCCGCAGCTCCTCCACTGCGGCACGCAGGTCGAGGATCTCCCGCTTCAAGGAGACGAGTCCGCTCCGGGCTTCCTCCAGCACGGTACTGAGCTCTTCCTTGATCTCCCCGGCCGCTTCGCGCAGCTGGTCCGGCACGGCCTGCCGGCCGCTGGCCGGGCCGTCGCCGGTACTGCCCGAGGCAGTAGGCAGGCTGAGCACGGAGGCGAGTTCCTCGGTGAGGACCTCGCGGATGGCCTGGCGAACCGTGTCGACCGACAGCGCCGGGCTGGGCGATGAGTCCTGACCGGCGGCGCGCTGCGCCGGAATCGCGGGATGGAGGGCGGTCTCCTCCTGAAGTTCTTCGGGCTCGGTGATGGTGGTGACCGGTACAGACGTACGGCCGGTGTGGTCGCCCTCACTAGCGGATGCCTCCTGAGAGTCCGAGGCGGGTGCGTGCGGGCCGGCGAGCGGTAGCGGTGCGGGCGGAGTGAGGTCCGCGAGCACGACGCGGACGCCCTGCAACTCGGTGCGCAACTGGGCGACGACGTCACGGACGGCGCTGTTGAGCGATTCTCCGTTGGAGTTCAGCTTGTTGTAGACGTCGCGGAAGTTCGCGCGCATCCGGCCAAGCTCGTCGACGACCTCCTTGGTCGTCTCGTCGTGGGCGGCCCGGCCCACCGACTCCAGCTTCTCGACGCTCTTGTCGAGTGCGTCCCGGATGTTTTTGTCCGTGTGCATGACGGCTGCGTGGAGCATCGTCAGGGTATTGGGCAGGTCCGGGTTCGGCTGACGGGCCATCATCCCCCATTTCGTTGCAGTCAGTAGTCGATCGAGTTCAACGCGTATGCTGCCCTGGATGGGGCCTCCCAGCGCGAGAATCGGCTCAACTGACCTAAGACCAGCGGTTATTCAGGCCGAAACCAGTCAGCTCTGGCCAACCGGTTGACGTTCCGGCCCAGCCGGCCGTCGCCATCTGCCCTGTGTGCCCGAGCTTCCCTCCAGCCGAGCGGGGCACGGCAAGCAGCTGGAGATGGCGCTACAGCTGGTCGGCACCCTCAGCGCCGACTGGGACCCGGCCCGCTACCACGACACGTATCAAGAGAAGGTGCGCGAGAGGGCCTGAGACGGGCACTACTTCCGCCGCCCCGCCCGCCTGTTCTTCACGTCCTGGTCCTTGGACTTCGCGGACTGCTTGGGCTTCCTACGGGTGTCCTTCTCGCGGTAGGACGAGTACCGCGCCGGCATGGGATCACTCGGACGGGTGCGTGCCTGGAACCCGGAGGGGGCAGCTGAGAGGGAGGACGCGGTCGGTCAGCTGCCCGGTGAGGTGGGTGTCGGTGAGGCGGACGTCGGTGAGCCAGTCCGCTGCGGTCAGCTGGTCGGCCAGGTGCTTCAGTTCGCCGGCATCGACCGGGACCCGGGCGGTGAGGACGTTCAGGGCGATGCCGTGGCCGTCGGGACCGAGGCGGCCCGAGGCGTTGGTCTGCGTGGCCAGTGTCAGGGCGAGCAGCCGGGTGCCGGCGGCGGCTTTGGTCTTGCGGAGCTTCTTGTCCGAGACGACCTTCTGAGCCCATCCGGAGAGTTTGGGCCGCATCTTCTTGCCGAACGTGAACTGGCCCGTCCCGTCCTCGCGGGGTGCCAGGGAGGGGACGGTGATCGGGGTGGGGTTCTCCGGCCGGGAGGCGAGCAGGTCGCCGACGGTGCCCGGAAGTTCCAGCCAGCCACAGCCAGTCAGCTTCTCGATCAGGTCCTCCGGGTCGGTCAGGCCCAGCGCGGTGAGGTCCTGGCCGACGAGGTTGCCGCTGCCGCTGTGCGCGGTGCGCAGGGCCAGCATCAGCACCAGCAGCCGTGCCTCCGGTCCAGGCAGCGGCGCGTGGTCGGCTACGTGCGCGAGGACAGAGCGCGCGTGCTCCCACTGTGTCGCCACGGTCAGCAGCCGGGCCACTGTCGGCCCCTCACCGTCGGTGATGCCGCCGGTACGCTGCTGGTGCTGGAGGCGCGCGGCGTCAGCGGCCTGCTCGGCGCGCCGGGCATCCAGCCGCAGGCTCACGATGCCGCTGACGTCGGCCCAGGTAGTGAAGGCCCGAGCCTTGCGCTCCTGGAGGTCGGCAAGCAGCGCCAGGTCGGGTTCGTCGCGCTGCTGGTAGGCACGGAAAAGGTCACCGAGTTCGACGAGTTCGTCCCGCAAGGCGACGGGCCGCAGGTCGTGTGGGATGACCCGCTGGGCAATCTTTGCCTGTGGCGGCCGACGCCGCGCGGGTGCCGAGCGGGGAGCCGGGACCGGGCCAGCGGCGACCTGGCGGTCGGAGAACTGCGGCACATTCGTTCCCGTGGCGACGGAGGCCGAGCGGTCCGCGGCCTTGAGGACCTGGGAGGTAGCCGCAGTCTTTGCTCCGGGGGTGGCGGCCGCGCACCGGGAGCAGCACTCCATGGCCTGCCACCAGCGGCCTTCCCGATCTGTGATCACGGCCAGGACGACCGGTCCGCCGCACCTCCAGGGTTCTGAACGCACGTGGCGGCTGGTGTCGGGCAGATGGTTGTGGCAGCCCTCAGCCCTGCACGCGCAGTACACCCCGGCCCTGGGGGCGGGAGCAGCGCGCAGGTGAGCCTTGAGATGGGCGATGGCGGCCGCACGGCCGGCGGCCGCGGACGGCAGGCGCTGGTCGGCGCAGGCGGGGCGGCTGCACGAGACGCGTACCGCCCCACTGCCCCGGCCAGCGGCGTCCAGACGCACCGTCCAACGGCGCCCCGGCACCCGTTCGTCCAGCTCGCTCACTGCGGCCTGCGTCATCCCGGCCTTCCTCCCGTCCCGTGTCATTCGATGCTCGCCGCTCCATCCCGGCCTTGCCGGGCGGTGTGCGGGCGGCGAGGCCACCGTATGCGGCACACGGGCGAAGGCAGGTGAACCCGGGCCTGTTCCGGAGCGTGTGGCTGGCGAAGCAGCCCACTCAGGACGTGCGCGCCCGGGTGGGTGCGCCGTTCAGGGAGTCGAGGAGCTGACCGAAGGTGATCTTCGCGTCGTCGTAATCGAAGGACATGGTGACGGCGAGTGCCTCCCACCGTCCCGTGCTGCGCCCACAGTGGTCCAGCAGGATGTTCAGGGCGACTTCGGGTTCGTGGTGGGCGAGGATCTCGTCGGCGGGGATCTGGCGCAGGTGCTCCAGGGTGCGGTAGCGGGACTTCACGACGGCGCGGTAGCCTTCGGAGCGGGAGAGGATTTCACCGGTGGCGGGGGAGTCGAGCCAGGACTGCAGGACGGCCGCGGGGTCGGGGTGCTTGCCGAGTTCGTCGTCATCCAGCAGCCGCACCACACCGTCGTCCTCGTCTTCGGGCACCGGGACGGCGGCCGCCGCGGCCAGGAACCAGTCGGGGCCGCCGGCCTTCTCGGCGATCCAGGCCAGTTCGGCGGGGTGCAGCCCGTTCAGGACGTCCGCGACGTCGGTGTGCGGGGTGTGCGGGTTGGCGGCGAGGGTGGCCAGGGCCTGAACCCGGCGGTGCTCTGAGTGGCGTTCCAGGAGCCGGGCCGGGCGGTCGTGGTCGGGATCGACGTTGTCGAGGACGCGGATCAGGGTCCGGCTCGGCGTGGGTGAGACGACGGCCGGCGGATCCAGCCGGGCGAGCTGGGCACAAGCCCCGGCAAGGTGGTCGGGGTTGGCGCTGAGGAGGGCCAGGTCCTCAGCGAGGCGGAGGACGCGGCCGTCGAACCCGTGGTCGCCTTCCTGCTTGTCAGCCCAGGTGAGTAGCTGGCCGCGGGTGACGAGAGCGTCGGCGGCCGCGTGCAGCTGGTCAGCGGCGAGGTCGACCAGGCGCGGGTTGTTGTGGACGCGGTTTGCGAGGTGATGCAGGGTCCGGCGGGCGGTCACCTGCGGGTTGGACAGGTCGGCCAGTTCGGGCAGGCACAAAGCCGGAAGGCAGGCGAGCAGCAGGTCCTCGCTGAGAGCGGGAGACGGGTCGGCGGGCAGTTCCTCGCCATCCGGGTCGGCGGCGCGGAGCCGGGCGTCCTCGAGGGCCTGCGTCTCGGCCTGGTCCAGCAGCAGATGCTGGACAGCCGCCCCGAGCACGGGGTGCGCGGTGAGCTGCTCCCACCGCTGGGGACACCTGGCCAGCATCGCCCAAGCGCTGTGACCGCCCAGCTCCAGCGACCAGTCCTTCGAGACCGCGGACACAGCCTCCCAACCCTCTTCGGGCTCTGGGTGGAGCAGGTACGCGGCGAGCGGGGTGAGGCAGGCTTCCAAGACGGCGTCGAACAGTTCCCGCGGCAGGGGCGGGGCCGGCGGGGTCTCTTTGGTGCGGGTGTAGCGGTCGGGATCCCAGTCCCGGACGACTCGTTCGACTTCGTGGCCGGGGAGGCGGGGCAGGAGGCCGATTGCCGCTTCGACCTGGCCATGGTGCCGTGCCAGCGCGGAGATCAGACCGGCCCAGGCCCGGCGGTGCCGCAGGATGGCGGGCACGTCGGCGGCGGTCACGGTGCCGTCGGCTGCCAGGACGGCCAGCGTCTTCTCGTCGGCGTGCACCAGGAGCTGGCCGCGCAGCCGCTTGGCAGAGGTCCGGGCCAGCAGCGCGGGCAGCGCGGCCTTGAGGGCTTCCTCTCGCCACCGATCGGCCTGAGAGTCAAAGCCGTGCGGAGCCTTCGCCGGGGCACACAAGGCCTCGATCACCGTCTTGAGGGCCTCCTTGGGGAGGTCCTCGCTCATCGCAAGATCCCGCCACAACGGGTACGTACGGGCATTGACCATCCTCGGATCCCCTCCCAACCCTTGACCCGGCGTCACCGCCCGGTCGCCATCCGTAGAAGCGACCGTACGGCGCACCCGGGCCCGAGCGGGGCGCGATCCGCGAAGTCGATCTCCTTGCGCGGCCTTCAGCTGCCCGGTACGAGTGTCCAGGTGGGGCCTGGCGGCCGCGCAGCTTACTGGTGGCGCCAGTGGTGGTGGACCTGCTGCACGTCGGCTTCCAGGACGTCACGCAGTTCGTCGTCGTCTGCAGGAACTTCCAGTCCCAGTGCGGCAGCGACCTCGCGGTAGGACGCCGCCATGCCGGGATCACCTGCGGCGACCAGGCTCGACAGCAGAGGCTGGTCTTTCGGCGTCTGCTGGTCAACGAGGCTGAGGACGGAGATGCGTTCGGCACCGGTCATGCGGGGCAGTGCCGAGCCGAGCTGACGCTGCAGCCTGCTCCAGCTGGTGGTCGTCTGCTCACGGGCGGCCTTCTTCAGCGCCCCGCGCACGGCGGTGGCGGCGGAGCGCAGGTGGTCCGGGGCCAGGGCGTGGCGCTCGAAGGGCGTACGCGCGGGTTCCGGCTGGGTCGGGTGGTCGATCCAGGCTTGGGCCTTGCGGCGTTCGCTGGGCAGGAGCTTGTCCCCTGCGGTATTCAGCGCAGCGGTGAGGTCCCGTCCCATCTGCTGCATTTCGGCGTCGGAGAGAGGCACGGGCTGAGTGAGGCGCAGCAGGATGTTCCTCGCCTGGCGGACCGCCGCGCGACGGGCCTGCCGCTCCTGGCGCGGCCCGTTCTTCGCCGGGCGGGTGCTTGTCTTCTCGGTAGACGCTGCGGCGGGTGCGGGGAGGAAGCGGGTCGGCTTCTTGCGCTGTGGCCGGTCCGGTGCTGCTGCGCCGACGCCGCGGCGCAGCCGCAGCAGCACGTCGGATGCCTGCCGGATGAGTTCGTTCTCCTGGGCGGTAGCTCCCTGTCGGGTGGCTGCTTCGAGCCGGTCCAGGCAGCGTTGCAGTGGCGTCACGCTTACGCGGCCGGCCAGGGCCTCGCGCAGCGCTTTCACCAGCTCGGTGCGGTCCTCGGGCGTGTCCGGTACTGCCGTGGCCGACGTGGACGCGGACGCGGCGGGGGTCTTCTCGGTGAAGTCGCGTGCGTGCGCACCGATCGGCACGGTGTGGCTGCGCCGGCGCCGGATCTCGGTTGCTGCCCGAGTGGACAGCCCCTCGGGCGCCAGCTGCACGTTGTCTGCGGTGAAGTCGTACCAGTCGACCGCGCCGTCGCTGCTCTGGGTGCCGAACTGCACCTTGCGGTGCGCCCCTTCGGACACACAGCGCACCCGGTGCACGTAGCCCTGCTCGCGCAGAAGGCGCGGGTTCGGCTCGATGTCCGGGCCGAACACCGTGTCGGCGTCGAACTCGCCGGGCACGAGCAGCGCGGACGGGTCGAGGATGAAGCGCAGGGGCTTGTGTCCGCTGGGCTCTGCGGTGATCTGGGCACCCAGCCTGACCTCTCCGGCCGGGTCGCGCAGGATGCGGGCGTCGCCGCTGAGGCCGTGACGGGCCATCCAGTCAGCCACGGCGGCCTTGACGTAGAGGTGGTCGGCGCTGCCCGATCCGGAGGACCTCGAACTTGTCCTGCGGCATGGGGAGTCGGGGGCATCGGGGTCCGGAACATGCGCGAAGTGGCAGATCTTGTCCGTGCAGAGCCTGGTCGTCAGCCGGCCCCCGCAACCGCCCAGCCACACCCCGCACCAGAAGGTGCGGCCCACGTGGCCCTGGCGAAACAGCTCGAGGTCGACCGCGTCGGTGGGAAGTTCGACCGGATCTTCGGAGTCGGCGTTGTCGAGCACCGCTGTCTGCACACGGCGTGAATCCCTGACCATTATGCCTCCGGCTCAGAACCGTCATAGCCCCAAGGCGAGGGTACGGGTGGCCACTGACAACGGCCCTGGCCAGCGTTTTGCTCCCGGGCGGCAGCACAAGGGAATTGATGGATCACCCGCTTTCCTGCGCGAGCAGGGGCGTCGGATCACCGGCTCCGGCCGGATGCACCTCCAGGCCGCCGTCGGCATTCAGCACCGGACGACGGCCCGGATAGGTACGCCGCGCTGTCTCCAGGTCACGTTCGTCGAAGTCGCCGACGAAGATGAGCACGCCGTGAAGTAGTTCCACCTTCTGCGCGCCGGTGGGCCACCGGCTGAGCAACGCTCGTGCGGTCATGGGATCCGCCGCCGGCGGCAAATCCGGTCCAGGCATGAGCCGCCTTCTCTCGGTCGGTGAGCAAACCCGCCGTTACCGCACTTGTTCCGCTTGATGGTGCTGGTCGTGGTGCTGGACAGCGCGGCGTGGAAAAGCTCGGGCCATCCAGCCTGGCGATGCTCCCACCTGGTGCAGCGTCTCGATCTGCTGGTCGTAGTCGCGCCCTTCGGGGCTGGCGTGGACGCGGAGATAGATGCGGTCGTCTTCGTCGTGGCTGTCGAAGTAGAAGGCGCAGGTGTGGCCCCACTGGTAGGGGGCGTCCGGTCCGGCGCAGTGGCAGAACCGGTGGGCCACGTGCACGGGCAGGCCCCAGCGCGGGTGGCACAGCCGCTGCAGGAGCTGGTCGTGCCACAGGGCCCGAGGGTGGGCGGTGCGGGCGTCGATCTTCCAGCTGCCGCCGTCGTCCCAGCACTGGACACGGTAGAACGCGGTGACGGTGTGGAAGAGCGCGATACGCCGGAGCAGAGCACTGCCCACCGCGGCCCGCCTGGCTCGCCTCGCAGGTGACATCGGCCCAGGTGGTGAACGCGCGGGCCTTGCGCTCCTGGAGGTCGGCGAGCAGCGCCAAGTCGGGTTCGGTGCGCTGCTGGTAGGCGCGGAAGAGATCTCCGAGCTCGATGAGTTCGTCCCGCAGGGCGACGGGCCGCAGGTCGTGGGGGATGACCCGCTGAGCGATCTTCGCCTGCGGCGGGCGGCGCCGCGCGGGTACCGAGCGGGAAGCCGGAGCCCCCGTCCTGGCGGCGACCTGGTGGTCGGAGAACGGTGGGGAACGAGGGCCTTTCGGTCGGTGTAGACGTCGCAATCCACACCGAACCCGGAAGGCCCTCACCGGTTCAAAATCCCCCAGCCGAGACCTGCCTCACCCGTCCACAACCTCCCCGGACAGAACACCTAGCTCACACACCGCATCGGCCACCGCCCCCGCCCGCTCCTCGACACCCGGCCCGGCCTCTCCGTCCCGGACGATGCGACGGCCCCGATTGAGGCGGTCCGCGCTCAGTGGCGGCGCCAGGCCGCGGCGACCAAGGCCGCCCTTACTATGCGGCAGCGAGCTGGAGGAGTTCTGGAACGCCCTGGGCGCCCTGGTAGTGCTGGAAGCGGGGGAGAAGGTCGTCGACAAGCTTCACGCAGCGGGGTGCTCCAATGCGACGTGCCAGGAGCAGGGATTCGGTGGCGGCGGCCGCGGCGGGCTCGGGTTCCTTCAGATCGAGGTAGCTCGCGGCACGGTAGGCGAGAAACACCCCGCGGGTCTTGTCCCGGGCCGGGGGCAGCAGGCCTTCGCCTTCGGCGATGAGCCGATGAGCGCGGCCGATGTCGCCGAGGTCCAGGAGGGCCTGGCCGGAGTCCACGGCGAGATCGGCTTCGGATACCCAGGCGCACCAGGCGGGCCGGTCGGCGCCAGCGTCGCCCAGGTGTTTCTCCGCCGCGGCGAGGGCACGCAGCACGGCGCGTCGTTCGCTGCGGTCGCCCTGTGCGGCGAGGGTGCGGGCGAGGCGTAGCTGGAGCAGGCAGCGGGCGGCGGGGTTCTGGGCGCGGGTCAGGGCGTAGTTGAGGATGTTTGCCGCGGTGGTGTGGTCGCGGCGCCAGGCGGCCTGGTAGGCGAGGTCGCCCAGGAGGCTGGCGCCCATGTCGTGGTCCCCGGCTGCGTGGGCGTTGTGCAGGCCGGCGATCCAGTTCTGGCTGGCGTGGGTGTGGCGGCCCAGGTCGAAGCGATGCCAGGCGACAGTCTGGGACAGGGAGGCAGCCAAGGTGTGCAGGCGCAGCCCGAGGGCGGGTGTGTAGCGGCCGTGTTCGAGCAGTTCGGTCACCGTGGACAGGTGGGCATCCAGCAGCGTGGCGGTGTGCTGCCGCTGCTCGGTGGCATGACTGGCGAGTTGCTGGGTGGTGTTCTCCAGGAACACGACGAAGTCCTCGCCGATTGGTTTGCCGTCGCGGGCCTGGGCGAGCGCGCTCGTAGGGCCGGCGGCCCAGTCCGCGGCCAGCGCAGACAGGGTGGCGCCGGAGATCGTGAAGAAGGTGCGGCGGTCCATCGCTGTTCGCAGGGCCTCTCTCAGGGCGGGCACAGAGCTGTGGGGTCCGAGCGGGACCACGCCGTCGGCAGTGAGCGGCAGCCAGTTCGGCCAGTCGTCAGCGCGGACAATGTTCGCGGGCCAGCCGAGCGCTTCGGCGATGTAGATCTGCGATTCCGCGTTGGGCTTGACGCCACGTTGCCATTTACGCACCCGCGCCTCGTCCGTGC
Organism: Streptomyces sp. CB01373; assembly: GCF_002803075.1. GTDB lineage: Bacteria > Actinomycetota > Actinomycetes > Streptomycetales > Streptomycetaceae > Streptomyces. The sequence goes on from NZ_NNBK01000023.1 coordinate 10,034, forward strand.
CTGAGCGCAGACCACGCCGGGCGGCCGCGGCACGAATTCCGGAGACGAGTTCCTCCATCGTCATGCCGAGCGCGAGCCGCGCCAGGGCCAGCGGGTGACGGGTGGTCTCATGCACGCCTCCATCCAATCACTCAACGCACATGAACGGTGACTGCTTCGCGGAGACGGGACCCCTGCGGGACCCCTCTAACTAGTCGACCGAGCAGAACAGTTGAGCCCATCCTCGTCTTCTCGCGCCGCGCCACGCGGCAGCGGGGCCCCACTTGAGCGTGAGAAGAGAGGAGCCCCCATGGCACAGACGGATACGCCGCTGGTGTCCGTGGTCGTCAGCACCTGCGGAAACACTGCGAACGTACGAAGTCTGCTGAATGCGCTGGCAGCGCAGACGCTGCCCGGCGAGCAGATGGAAGCGGTCGTCGTCGACAACGACCTGCCCGGCCCCGTCCGGCCGGTCGCGGACGCAGTCCGCGACGGCGACTGGCCGTTTCCCGTACGAGTGCTGTACGAGCCGACGCCCGGGCTGAGCGCGGGCCGCAATCGCGGGATCTGCGCGGCCCGCGGCCGGTACATCGCCATCACCGACCCCGACATCACCCCTGAACCCGACTGGCTGCAGGCCCTCGTCAACACGATCGAGGAGGAGAAGGTCTTCGCCGTCGGCGGCCGCACCACCGTGGAGTACCCGGGTGGTCAGGTCGTGGCTCTGACGAAGGCGCTGCGGGAGTGCCACGGCGCGGTGGACTGCCCCGAGGGCCGGGAACTGGCCGTGTGGCCGTACTGGGTCACCGGCTGCAATCTGCTCTTCCACCGTCAGACCGCGCTGGACATCGGCCTGTTCCGAACCGATCTCGGACGTCGGGGACGATGGATGGGTGACTGCGAGGACCTGGAGTTCATCGACCGGGCCCGCCAGGCCGGCCACCAGACTCTGATCGAGCCGACCGCGGTCGTCTCCCACCCGGTCTACCGGCCGGAGACGACCCTCAGGTACTTCGTCCGCCAGGGCGCCGGGCACGGCGTGTGCGTCGCCCGGATGCACCTGAGCGTGACGGTGGAGCCTGCCGCGATCCAGGCCGACCGCCAGGCGGTGCACGCCGCGGTCATCAACCTGGCCGCCGGGTGGACCTTCCTGGACCGCTCCCGCGCCGTCGAGGCCGCCCGCAACCTTGCCCGGATCGGTGCCTACCACCTCGAACGCGGCCGCCTGCGCCTCCTGAGCCGCCGCCCCATCGCCCTCGCCCAGCACACCCCGAAGAAGGAGACCCCCGCATGGACGTGATCACCACGACGGGCCTGTCCGCCGCCTCCGCCCTGACCGGCGTCGAGGTCGTCGAACGCAAGGGAGCCGGTCACCCCGACACCCTCGCCGACGGCGTCGCCGAGGCGATCTCCCGCGCCTACAGCCGCTACTGCCTCGAGGAGTTCGGGGCGATCCTGCACCACAACACCGACAAGACCAGCCTGCTCGGCGGGGCCGCCGACGTGCGCTTCGGCCACGGCGAGCTCACCGCGCCAGTCCAGGTCCTGGTCAACGGACGCGTCACCGCCGCCCTCGGTGACCACACCATCCCGGTCGCCGACATCGTCACGACCGCGGCGCGCGACTACCTCGCGAGCGCGCTGCCGCTGCTCGACACCTCGCGGTGGGTCGACGTGCGGCCACGGCTGACCCAGGCCTCCAGCCCCGGCGCCGTCAGCGCCCCGGACACCGCCGAGCGTGAGGCGTCCCGCCAGCGGTGGTTCGCCCCGCGCAGCCTGGACGACCTCGCCGAACGCCACCGCATGTTCAGCAACGACAGCAGCGCCGGCGTCGCCTACTGGCCCCTGGGCATCGGCGAGCGGCTCGCCGTCGGCATCGAAGCGCACATGACGGGCGAGGCGTTCCGCACTGAGCACCCCTACTACGGCACGGACATCAAGGTCATGGTCGTCCGCCACGGCGCGCGCGTGCAGCTGACCGCGTGCGTGCCGCAGATCGCCCGCGAGACCCCGGACCTCGACACCTACATCGCCCGCCGGGCCCAGGCCCGTAACCTGATCGCCGAACTCGCGTCGACGATCGCGCCCGAGCATCACGTGACGGTCTGGGTCAACACCCGCGACGTCGACACCCGGCCCGAGCTGTACCTGACCGCGACCGGCTCCTCCATCGAGTCCGGCGACGAGGGCGTCGTCGGACGCGGCAACCGGGCCAACGGCCTGATCAGCATGTTCCGGCCCTGGTCCGCGGAGGGCGTGTCCGGCAAGAACCCGGTCTACCACGTCGGCAAGCTGTACAACCTGGCGGCCGCAGAAGCCGCACGCCGGCTGCACGAGGAGACCGGGCTGGACTGCGCGGTCGCGCTGGTCTCCCAGTCCGGCCGGGACCTGACCGACCCCTGGCAGGCGATCGTGCAGACCTCCGGCCCCAACGCCATCCTCGCCTCCCGAGTACACCGGGTGATCGCCGATGTCATGGAGGACCTGGGCGCCCTGCGCGAGCAGCTGCTCGACGGAAAGCTGGCCACGGCATGAGCGCATCCCTCAGCGAAGCGTTCGCGCCCTGCCTCAACCCGGCCACCCTCTCCGGGCTCCCACTGCGAGAGTTCCTCGCCGTCGCCGCGGGGGCCGGATTCCCCACGGTCGAAATCTCTATCCAGCAGGCCCAGGCCCACGGCACCAGCCCGTTACGGGACCTGCTCCAAGAGCTCGGGCTCACGGTCGCGGCCGCGAGCGGCATCCTGCCGGCCGGGCCCGTGCTGCCCGCGCCGCTGCTGGTCGACCCGGACACCTACCGCGCCTACCTCCATGGGCTGGACGGCCGGCTGGAGGCGATGGCCGCGCTGGGCTGCACCGTCGCCACGACCGTGCTCAACCCCCGCTCCCCGCTCGATACCATCCAAGCCCAGGCCGTCGCCCGGAAGCGCATCGCTCAACTCGCCGACGCGGCCGCCGGGCACGGGGTCCGGCTCGCCGTCGAGGCTGTCAGCGTCCAAGGAGGCCTGCCCGCCGACCTGGACGGCCCGCACCCGGTCGCAGGCACCTTGCCTCAGCTGGCTGAGTTGCTGCACGACACGCGCGCGGAGGGCGTCGGCGTGCTGGTCGACTCCTTCCACTGGGCGGCCGCCGGCGCCGACCCGGCCCACATCACCGGCCTCGGCTCGGGCGGCATCACACACGTGCAGGTGGCCGACGCCCCCGCCGACCGTGCCATCGGCGAACTCACCGATGTGCAAAGGCTGTTCCCCGGAGACGGCGCCCTGAACTGGACGGTGTTCGCCGATGCCCTCACCCAGGCCGGCTACGCCGGGCCGGTGTCGGTGGAGCTGTTCAACCCCAACCTGCGGGCGCTGCCCGCAGGTCAGATCGCCCGCCTGTCCCACCACGCGGCCACGCGCTGCTGGACTCCTGTGGAGGCACCCCGATGACCCCCACCCTCATCCCGGCCGTACGGCCGTGGCGTCTCGCGGTCGCCGGATGCGGCGCCGCCGCCTTCGGACTCCACCTCCCGCTCCTCACGGCCTCGGACGCCTTCGATGTGATCGCCGTAGCCGACCGCGACCCCGCACGGGCCCGCACCGCTCAGAAGCGGTTCGCGGTGCCCCGCACCGCAACCCGCGTCGGTGACCTGCTGACCGACGCCGACGTGCTGGTGATCCTCACCGGCGTACACGAGGACCTCATCGAGGAGGCGCTCGACGCCGGAGTCCACGTCGTCACCGAAAAACCCGTCTGCCTGGACGTTGTGCGTACCCGCAAGCTCGCCGCCCGGGCCCGGGACGCCGGGCTGCTGCTGGAGGTCGGGGCGATGCGCGCCCACGACCCTGCGTTGCACGCGGCCCTCGCCCACGTGCCCGAGCCCGCCGGAGGCTGGCTGGTGAAAGCGGACGGCGTCGACGAGGCCGCGCGCCGCCGCCTGCTCCCGGCCGGCTTCTCCCCCTACACCTTCGACCAGGACCCGCCCCAGCCCGTCCCCGGCCACCTGGAACCGCACCAGGTGACGGCGCTGCAGATCCTGCTGTGGCAGGGCTACCACCTGCTGACCGCGCTCATCCTGGCCCTCCCCGGCACCACCGCCACCGCCACCGCCACCGCCACCGCCACCGCCACCGCCACCGCCTGCAGCATCGATCCGGCCGGAAGTTCCGTCCACGCGCTGCTGCACGGCCCGAACGGGGAGCCGTTCACTCTGGTCATCGGCGCAAGTCCGGCCGGTGTCTTCCGCGAACAGATCCACCTCGCCGACGCGGCCGCGGCCGCCACTCTCGACTTCGCCCGCCCCTACGAGCCGGCCGCCACCACCCAGCTCACCACCGCCGACGGCATCCAGAGCGGCTTCGGTGACCCGTTCACCGCCATGTGGGCGTCCGTCAACGCACGCCTGGCCGGGCAGCACCCCGCCGACCTGCCGACCAGCGCCGACCTCGCGCTGCGCGTCGAGGACCTCGCCCTCGCCCTGGCCGGCCTCGCCCGACCCGGCGCCCGCACACGAAAGGACTCCTGATCATGGCCGACCACGCCCCCGTAATGGTCCTGGACGGCCCGCCCGGCGCGGGCAAGACGTCCCTGCTCGCCCGCATGGTGTGCGCCCTGGGCGACACCGCCATGTGGTTCACCGAGCCCAACGCCCACCTCTCCGCAGGCCTCGCCGCCCCCGTGCACCCCAGCCCAGCCGGACACACCCTGTGGTTCCTGCGGCACGAACTCGACAAGGCCCGCGCCATGGCTCACCTGGTCGCCGACCCGGCAACGAGCCTGCTCATCTCCGACCGCAACCACCTCGGGGCCCTGGCGTACTGCTACGCCACCCGCGCCGAAGACTCCCTGCCGTACCGCACGGCCCGCGACTTCTACGCCCGCCGTATCGCCCCCGAGCTCCCGGAGACGGTGCTGACCGCGATCCTCCTGGCCAGCCCCGAGCAGAGCCTGACCCGCCGCGGTAACGTCGCCGAGCTGCCCAGGTGGAAGCAGTGGTTCGACCAGGGGATCCTGGAGCGGTTGCACACCTTCTACACCGACATCGCCCCCACGCTGTGCCCCATCCCACCAGCGATCATCAACACCGACGACGCCACCCGGGAGTCGGTCCCCGCCCAAGTCGCCGACGTGCTCGAGGACGCCGGCTTCGACCACACCGCCCGGGCGCTCAGGTCCGCCGGCGCTCCCGCCGCGCGGCCGCCGCTGAACGAGCAGTTCGCCGACACCTACTCCGAGCTCGGCGGGCTCGAGGCCTTCGGTCACCCCTTCACCCCTGCCTTCGCCCACCGCGGCGGCACCGTCCAGCTGTACCAGCTCGGCGCCCTGCACACCGACGCCGCCGGCCACACCCGGCTGTGGAACCCGCTCACGGACGCTCCGCCGGTACGGGGGGCCGCCTGATGAACAGCCCCACACCCTGCGTCGTCGGCATCAACCTCGGCCACAACGGCGGCGCCGCCCTGATCACCGACACCGTGATGGTCGCCATCGGCGAGGAACGCCTCAACCGCACCCGCTACAGCCCCGGCTGGGAAGCCTCCCTGCTGTACTGCCTGCGCTCCGCCGGCCTGACCCTCGCCGACGTCGACCTGGTCGCGGTCAGCGGCATCGGCCGCACCCCACCCACCTGGGCCGAGACCGGCCTGGCCCACCTCGGCATCGACCCGAACCGGATCGTCCCGGTCGACCACCACCTCAGCCACGCCTACACCGCCTACTGCCTCAGCCCGCACCAGGAGGCGACCGTGCTGGTCGTCGACGGCGGCGGCAACAACAACGACACCGAGACTTACTACCGGGCCACCTCCGCCGGGATCGAGCGCGTGGGCGGCACCCCGGCCACCCGGCCGCGCTCCGGTGGGATCGGAGCGACCTACGAGGCCTTCACGAACTGGCTCGGCTGGCACGAGCAGGAGGCCGGCAAGACCATGGCGCTCGCCTCGTATGGCGATCCAGGCCTCTACCCCGCTCCGCTGTTCGACGTCGTCGACACGCAGGTCCACGGACGGCTCACCCGCACCCACGCGCCCGGCGTCGCCGACCTCGCCGAACAGTCCGGCTTCGACTTCGGCCCGTACGGCAGCCGCGGCGAGCACGAGCTCGGTATCAACGCCGCCGCCTACGTCCAGAGCCAGACCGAGCGCGCCCTGTGCGCGCTCGCCGAACAGACGATCGCCTCCACCGGCCTCGGAAACCTGTGCTTCGCGGGCGGCGTGGCCCTCAACTGCGTCGCCGCCGACAAACTCCGCCGCCTGGACGCGGTCACCGGCTACTTCGCCCCACCCGCCTCATCCGACCGCGGCCAGGCCCTCGGCTGCGCCCTGTACGCCTGGCACCGCCTCACCAGCGAACTGCCCAGGCGGCCGCTGTCCAGCGACTACTTCGGCCGCGACTACACGTCCGAGGAGATCGAGCAGGCCCTGCGCCGCGACCCCCGTTCCGGCCTGGTCGAACGGCGCCGGAAACCGTTCACGTGGCGCCGCGAGAGCGACATCGCCCGAACAGCCGCCCAGATGATCGCCGACGGGAAGATCATCGGATGGTTCCAGGGCGGCAGCGAGCTCGGGCCCCGCGCGCTGGGGGCCCGCAGCATCCTCGCCGATCCCCGCACCACCGCCAGTTCCGACGCCCTCAACCAAAGGATCAAGCACCGCGAGCCATTCCGGCCATTCGCACCGGCCATCCTCGCCGATCACGCCAGCACCTGGTTCGACCTGGACGTGACCAGCCCGTTCATGCTGCTGGCCCCGCCCGTCCGCCCCGACCACGCCGACAAGATCGCCGGAGTCGTGCACGTCGACGGCACCGCACGAGTCCAGACCGTCGACCCGGCCACCGCGCCCGCCTACGGGGCACTGATCGAGCACTTCCACCAACTCACCGGAGTGCCCGTCGTCCTGAACACGTCCTTCAACGACCGCGAGCCCATCGTCGAGACTCCAGCCCACGCGCTCGCCACGTTCCAGGCCTGCGATCTGGATGTGGCATGCGTTGGCGAATACCTGGTAGAGCAGTCCTGACCTGCCTTCGCGGACTGCCACACTGGAGGACATGACGACCTCCACTCCGCCGCCGAGGGAAGCCGCCCGCGCCATCGTCCTCGACGCCGACGATCGCGTCCTGCTGCTGCGCTACGACGAGAACGGCGGCTTCTGGGCGACGCCCGGCGGCTCACTGGAGGACGGGGAAGACCACGCCACGGCGACGCTCCGCGAGCTGAGCGAAGAACTCGGTATCGACGAGAAGGCGGTCGAACTGGGGGCGCAGCTCGCGGAGCGCAGCAAGGACCACCTCGTTGGCGGCCGTGAGGTCCGCCAGGTGGAGAAGTACTTCCTCACCCGAGTCTCCGCAGCCGACGTCGACCCGGCCCGGGCATCGCAGCCCGACAACATCCGCGAACACCGCTGGTGGACCCTCGCCGAACTGCGTGCCACGGCCGAGACGGTCTACCCGCTCGGTCTCGCGGACCTACTCACCGGCGTCCTCGCGCACGGTGCACCCATGCGCCCCGTCGTCATGACCGGATGAGCCTTCCCCGCACCGCGCGGGACAGCAAAGTACGGACATGACTCAACACCTCCCGCCCCGCGCTTCGATGCCGTAAGCCGTACTCTGCGACGTCGACGGCGTCCTGCGGCACTAGGGTCCGTCTTCAAACGGATCTTGCCCAGAACAGGAACGACGCAAGAGTGATCGCTGCTTCGTTAGCCTCGCGCTTTCACGAGGTGGGGTGTCCGAGGCTTGATCGAATAAGCGGAGAGTGCTTCTGACCTGCAACGATGGGACTTGTCTAGGGTCCTGTTGGCTGCACGGAAAGAAGCACTCTCCAGGTGAAGAAGCGTATCGGGTCGTACCCGCGTGTCCGCATCGAGGGCGGCGGCCGGGCGGTGGTCTCGCAGGCCGGGGGCGTACTGCTGGTTGAGACCTTCCGCAAGGCCGGCTTGGACACCGCGATATCAGCGGCGCTCACGCCGTGGCGGAAGGCTCGGGCGGTGCACGATCCGGGCAAGATCCTGCTGGATGTGGCCCTGGCGGTCGCGCTGGGAGGGGACTGCCTCGCGGATGTCGCCGTGCTGCGGGCCGAACCGGCCGTGTTCGGGCCGGTCGCCTCCGACCCGACGGTCTCCCGTCTCATCGACACCCTCGCCGCGGCCGGGGAGAAGGCCCTGCGGGCCATCCGTGCCCCGCGGGCTGAAGCCCGTCGACGTGTCTGGCGGTTGGCCGACCGGGAAGCGCCTGATGCGGGCGGGACGGTGACCGTGGACCTGGACGGAGTGCTGGTCCTCGCCCACTCGGACAAGCAGGACGCGGCCCCGACCTGGAAGAAGACCTACGGCCACCACCCGCTGATGGGGTTCGTCGACCACGGACCGGGCGGAACCGGCGAACCCGTCGCGGCCCTCCTCAGACCAGGCAACGCGGGCTCGAACACGGCCGCCGACCACATCACCGCCGCCGGCCTGGCCCTGGCCCAGATGCCGAAGAAGTACCGGCGCGGGCGCCGGACCCTGATCCGCACCGACTCCGCGGGCGGCACCCACGACTTCGTCGCCTGGCTCGCCCAGCGGGGACGGTGGCTGTCCCACTCGGTCGGCATGACGGTCACCGAGGCGATCCACCAGCATGTGCTGAAGGTCCCGGCATCGGCGTGGACGGCGGCCGTCGAGGCGAACGGCGAGATCCGCGACGGCGCCTGGGTCGCCGAACTCACCGGCGACGTCCTGGACGGCTGGCCCAAGGGCATGCGGCTGATCGTCAGGAAGGAACGGCCGCACCCCGGGGCCCAGTTGCAGCTCACGGATGCGGACGGCATGCGGATCACCTGTTTCGCCACCAACACCTTGGGCCGGCCGATCGCCGAGCTCGAGCTCCGTCACCGGCTGCGGGCCCGGGCCTAGGACCGCATCCGCGCCGCCCGGGCCACCGGCCTGCGCAACCTGCCCCTGCACCGCACGGCCCAGAACCGGATCTGGCTGGAGATCATGCAGATCGCTCTCGACCTGCTGGCCTGGATGCCGATGCTCGCCCTGACCAGCCAGGCCCGGCTCTGGGAACCCCGCCGACTACGGCTCCGCCTGTTCACCGCGGCCGGACAGCTCGTGGCCACCGGCCGTCGGCGAATCCTCCGCCTGGCCCGGCACTGGCCCTGGACCAGCCACATCACTGCAGCCCTCGACCGGCTCACCCAACTGCCCGACCCCGGCTGACCAGCGGATTCCCCGTCCCTTCGACAGCACCTCAACACCCGGAGCAGTGGAATCCGGCGCCACCCCGAGGCGACACTCGGGCCCTCGGCCTGCACAGCCTCAGCCCACGGCACGAAAACGGTCCACCTACTCCGTCGGCGGACCGTCACGAAACTTCGAGGCTAGGAGGCAACACCGCGAGCACGCGTACGATGTGATCGCGAAACTCCTCCATGAAGCGTCGCAGAAACTGTTCCGTATCACTATTGGCGACCTGGCCATCGTCCGTGAATACCTCCGGGTTGAATCTGATGTAGGCCTCGGGCGCGTTCATTTGTGGAGAGTTGCAGTAGCTGAGGACGCTGCGAAGGCTCTGCTGGGCGATGGCTGTCCCGATGGCACCGGGGGAGGCTCCGATCACCGCGGACGGTTTGTGGGTGAATGAATTGTCTCCCCAGGGGCGGCTGGCCCAGTCGATGGCGTTCTTCAGAGCGCCGGGGATTGACCGATTATATTCCGGGGTCACGAATAGAATGGCGTCGGCGGAAGAGATCGAAGTTTTGAGCCTCCTACCTTCACTGGGAAAATCACTGTCATAGTCGTAGCTGTAGAGTGGGAGGTCGCTGATCGGGATCTCATCAAACTCCAAATCCGGTGGGGCCAGTCGGATCAGGACCTTGGAAAGCGTGCGGTTGATTGAGTGAGTCGCCAGGCTTCCCACGATGTAGCCGACCTTGTACGTGGTCATTTCTCCTCGATTCGATGCGCGCGCCTCGCATTCTCCCGGCCTCTTGCTGGAAGCAGGCGCACTTCCTCCAAGTGCACGAAATCACGGTCGCTGGTAATTCGCCTTCCAGGCTGATCCAACCGGAGGAGCACGGGGCACGGTGCCGTCAGGGCAGCTCGATCCGGCGGGGCTTTTCGCTGTCCAGGCGATCTCCGGTGTGTTCCAGGCGGAGCGGTTTGCGGCGCCGCGAAGTCCGGCTTCGCCTGATCATCGGGATGCCATGAGTAAGGGGCTGACTGCATTTACTCACCTTCAAAGCGTGGTGTCGGCAGGGGCTGACGGCCCGTGATCTCTGCGGTATGCCGATTGCATGCGGTATGCGCAAGGGGGCGGACTGACCGAGGAGCGGCGGGTCTTCCACGAGAAGCTGAGGGTGGAGGCGGCCGAGCGGTTCGTCCCCGAACGCGAGCGGGGGCACGCCGGCGTCCACGTCCTGGACGCCGTGCGGCGCTGCGTGGGACGCACCCTGGATCCAGCGGCGACCGGCGACGAGTCCGCCGGGGCCGTGGTCCCCGCGTTCGCCGACATCGCCGTCGTAGAGGTGGTGGACTCCGTGATGCGCGGCGACGACCCGCCGCAGGCCCCGCTGCCGCCGGGCACACTGCTGATGCGCACCGCCTTCCGCAGCGGCCACCCCCCACCCTCTACAGGCCCACCCTTTGGGTGATGTGCGCCTCTTGCCGGCTCCCACACCCTTCACCCAGGCCCTGACCGACCCGCGCCCCCGCCTGGTCCCTCTGGACCCCTCCGCGCCCCGGCTGCCCACCTACCGTCCGCGCGCGGATGCCATCCAGTCGGCGCAGGCCCACACCCTGCTGGTAGTGCCGCCGGCCCTGCGCGACGCGGCGCTCGGCCTGGTCAGCCTCTACCGCACGGGGAAGTCGCCGCCATTCGACGAGGCCGACCAGAAACTCGCGGTGGAGGTGGCTGCCCACACCGCCCTGTCCATCGACAACGCACGGCGCTTCACCCGCGAGCACGCCATCGCCGCCACGGTCCAGCGCCGGCTACATGCCCCGAAACCCACGCCTCGCTGGAGGCCGCCCACCTCTCCCCCACCGGCGCCGCCCGCGGCGCCTGGTACGACACCATCGCCCTGTCCAGAGCCCGCACCGCGCTCGTCGTCGGCAACGTGTCCGGGCAGGGTTTGAACGCGGCCGCCGCCATGGGCCAGATGCGGACGGTCATCCGAGCCCTGTCCGCCTTTGACCTCGCGCCCGACTCGCCCGCCTGCAGGACACGGCAACCGAACTGGCCACTGAACGGGCCAACCTGCCGCTGGGCGACCCGCTACGCCGCGAGGCACTCACCGCGGACTGCATCCACGCCATCCACGACCCCCTGGCCGGCACCTGCGTGATGGCGACAGCCGGCCACCTGGCCCCCGTCACGGTGCGCGGACAGGCTGCTCGCCGCCCACGAGCTCTGCCTGGAGAAGCGGCTGTCAGGCCGTGACGACGCCGCCGGGATGCGCTACCTGGTAATGGACTGGGCCTTCGACAGCAAACGCCCCTTCCTGGTGCGGTGACGTACTCTCCACTTTCGACGATTCGTTGGTCATCGCGTGGGTCGCTCGGGCGGGTGATGTGGCGTCACCTGGCCACGCCGGCTGGTGACAACAGAGAGGCATCGGCGGCGCCTTGCGTCTCCTCCGGGGAGAGACTCGGCCCTTGCCGATCCGGTCCACCGCGGACCGGATCGGCCGATCGGCAGGATCCGGCATGGCGGACCGCTGCTGGGCCGGCGGCCGGGACGACGCGCCCGGGAGCGCGAAGGTCCGGACGCCGGCCGGGCGGAAAGGCGAGACCGGCCGCCGGGGTACGGCGGCCCCCGTGCGGCGTCGGCCTCGTCAGGAGCCGCTGCGCCGGTCTCCGTCTTCGTTGCGCGCGGAGCTCTGTCGCGTCGTGTCCGGCGCCGTGACCGTCGTGAACGGCAGCACCAGCCGGGAGGGGTGTACGGCGTCGCGGTAGATCTTGTGGGTCACGGGGCGGCCCACCGGCAGGTGGAAGGCGTCCGGTGGCAGCAGCGCGTTGTGCGCGTCGGCCAGCGGCTCGTCGTTGGAGAGCTCCACGACCAGCTTGTGACCCGGCAGGAACATCGCCGCGAACGGGTAGACGCGCAGCACGTACTCCTCGATCTTCCCCGGCTCGACCGGCACCGCGCGGGTGTGCGGGTGGTAGGGGTCGCCCTCGGTGGTGCGTCCCTCGTCGAGCTCGCGGTGCGAGGCCTTGAGGTAGGCGGTCGTGATGAGCTGCCGCTTGCCGCCCGGGGCCTCGTCCCACATGCGCAGGATGAAGTTGGTGTCGGGCTGGTCGATCTCCGCGAAGAGGTGCGCCGCGCCCTGGCCGATCATCTCGATGGGCTCGGTGAACGGCTCGGTGCTCCAGCTGAGCATCTCCACCTTGTCGGTGACCGTGAGCGGCGCCTGGTAGAAGCCGTCGGGAACGGCGTGCTCGGCGCCCATGGGCTCGGGTTCGAAGGAGAGCTTGTGGCGCGGGCGGAGGTAGAGCGGCTTGTGCTCCACGTCCTTCGGCGGCCACTGGGCCCCGGTGACGTACTGGCGTGAGCCCTCGACGTGCACGGTGACGGAGGGCTCGTCCATGATCCCGTTGTCGATGTCCTTGATCCAGTAGTCGTACCAGCGGAACATCTTGTCGTGCTCTTCGATGAAGGGGCGCGACTGCATGGGCGGGTACGGGCCGATGTCCAGCTTCTTGGGGCCGTTGAGGCGGTTGAAGACCTCGATGGTGCCGTCCATCGTCCAGCCGCGGCCCTGGTCGATCTGGAGCCAGACCGGGATGTCGATGTTCGGCGCGAGGGTGACGGGGTTGCGCTCCTCGTACCAGTCGCCGTCGACCTCGTTCATCACGATGTCGAACCAGGCCTCGTGGTTCTTCGGGTAGTTCAGCACGTGGACCAGGTTGGGCCAGGCGGCCACGTCCGGGTCCTGCAGGCGCTCGGCGACCCGCTTCTTGATCTCTTCGGGCGAGCAGGCCTCTAGCATGCGGGACTTGACGCCGTCGGTGAAGGCCCAGCCGGAGTCGCCGCCGCGCCCCTCACGGGCGGCGCGCGGCATGAACCACATGACGCCGCCGTGGTAGGTGGTCTCGTAGAAGTCGTAGTGGCCGCCGCTGACGAAGATCGCCTTGAGGCTCGGCGGACGCTCGGCCGCCGCCAGCACCTGCATCGAGCCGAAGTAGGAGATGCCGATCATGCCGACGTTGCCGTCGCACCACGGCTGCGCGGCGACCCACTCGATGAAGTCGTACGCGTCCTGGCCGAGCGAGACGCCACCGGCGTTGTAGTTGCCGATGTGCTCGCCCTCGGAGGCGCCGGAGCCGCGCAGGTCGCCGATGACGTGGACATAGCCCTCCTGGACGACGCGCGCGATGTCGCCGGCCTCGATGCAGCCGTCCCACATGGGGCTCGGCCGGCGCTGCGGCGGAGTCGTCAGGGCCAGGGCCTGGAGCTCCTTGCCGTACGGGCTCAGGGCCACCAGCGCGGGCCGCGGCGTGTCGTCCACACCACTGTACGCGTCGGCCACCAGCGTGACACCGTCGCGCATCGGCACCTGGAGATCCTTGCGGACGGCGATCGACTGCTCGCCCGAACGGATCGTGTGAAGGTCAGTCATGGGTGTGAAGCTCCTGTGTTACGCGTTCTGTTCGAGGTGCGTGCGGTAGCCGGCCATGGAGGTGAAGAACGGCGACGGCTCGAGCGCGGGGTCCCCGGTGTAGCCGAGCTCCTCGGCGGCACGGGCGAACGGGGAGTACGGCGAATCCGTCTCCCGCAGGCCCGCCTCCAGGCATCCGCAGGCGGCCGCGGCGACACGGGCCTCGACGTCCAGGCTCTGGGTGATTGCCTCCTGGGCCTGCGCCTCGTCGAGCTCGACGCCGTACGGTGTGCCGTCGACGCGGCGGTAGGGGTGCCCCAGGTAGAGGTGCCGCGGGCGGATCTCGTCCCGCAGGTACTCCAGGCCGGCGCGGTAGGCCACCGGGTCCGTGTAGCCCGGGAAGCCGTTCGCCGCCCCGTGGACCTGGACGGCGTCTCCGGTGAACACCGAGCGCTGTCCGTCGACGACGTAGGCGACCGATCCGGGTGTGTGGCCCGGTACGGAATGCACCGACACGGTGACATCACCGCCGAGGGAGAGGGTCTCGCCGCCCTTGACCAGTAGGGACGGCTCCATCTCCCCGGAGATGACGGCCTCCGTTGCGGCCGCCACCTTCGCCTCGCCCTCGGGGGCGTCCAGGTACCGGCCCCGTCCCGCGAGGTACTCCTCGACGTGGGCCCGGCGCGAGCGGAGCATCGGTGCGTCCGCTTCGTGGATGACCACCTGGGCGCGCCGCCCGGTGAGCTCCCACAGGGCGTGCGCTCCGCCGACGTGGTCGATGTGACCGTGGGTCAGCAGGATCCAGCGCACGTCCTCGATGCGGCGTCCGATGGCCTCGAGCGCGGGAGCCATCCCTTCTGCGGGCGACGAGGCGATGCCGGTGTCGACGATCACCGGCTCAGGTGCGTCGATGAAGAAGCTGTAGAGACCGAACCGGCCCCAGGGCGAGACCAGGGGGTGGACGGTGACTGGGTGCGTCATGCTTTTCTGCTCCGCTCGTGCACGGGCCGGCCGGTCAGCTGCGGCCGAGGAAGTCACGCGTCTGCGTGAAGACCGCGTGGTACTCCGGGATCCAGGAGAAGTGCTGGACGAACCCGTGGCCCGCTCCCCCGTACCGGCTCACCGTCGCTTCCACACCGGCTTCGCACAGCCGCTCGCCGTACAACTCCCCCTCGTCGCGCATGGGGTCGTGCTCGGCGGTGACGACCAGCGCGGGCGGCAGACCGGTGAGGTCGGTCCGCTTGATCGGCGACACCAGCGGGTCCGCGGGGTCGGCGCCGCTGTCGAGGTAGAAGGCGTTGAAGGGCTTCAGCCCCGCCGTCTCCAGGCCGTAGCCCACCGCGTTCTCCCGCAGCGACGGGTAGCGGTCGACGTCGAAGTCCAGGTCGAGCGAGGGGTAGTAGAGGATCTGGTGGGTGATCCCGTCGAAGCCGTCGTCGTGCGCCCTGGCGGCGACCGCGGCGGCGAAGGTGCCGCCGGAGCTGTCACCGGCGACGGCGAGGGTCGTACCGTCCCAGGCCAGGCCCGTACCCTCCTCGGCGACCCAGCGCACGACCGCGTAGCAGTCGTCGAGACCGGCCGGGAAGGCCGCCTCGGGTGCCAGGCGGTAGCCGACGGAGACGACCTTGAGCCCGGTCTCCTTGGCCAGTGAGCGCGCGACGTGGTCGTGGGTCTCCAGGCTGCCGAGGAAGAACGCGCCGCCGTGGAAGTAGACCAGCACACCGTAGCTGTCGGCCTCGACAGGGGTGTAGATCCGTACGGGTACCTCGCGGGCGGCTGTCTTCGCCGTCACGTCGTCGACCGCGTGGAGCGGCAGGCGCTCCTCCAGGGGGGCGACGTGCGCCTCGTCCGCGGCGCGCAGGGCGACCGGGTCGAGCGGACCCTCGGGCGGGGCGGGCAGGCTCGCGATGAATGCGGCGATCTCGGGATGCAGCGTCACGGTGTCACTCCTGCCCGGCAGCGGCGGGCTTCTGACCGGGGAAGACGTCGTTGATCTCGTCCTCGGTCCACCCCTGGCGCGAGATGCGCTGCAGCTCGTCGGTCACCGGCTTGCGGGTGGCCTGGTACAGGGCCAGCGCCTCCTTCACGGAGTCCGCCTGCCGCAGGGCGTCGGCGAGCGCGCCGCCATCCTCGATGGCCGAGTTGGCGCCCTGGCCCTGGTGGTGCAGCATCGAGTGGGCCGCGTCGCCGACGAGGACGACGGAGTCCGAGTGCCACGTGTCGACCGGGTCGATGTCGTAGACGGCGCGGATGTTCACGGTGTTCATGTCGAGGTCGCGCGTGATGCTCACGAGGCGCTCGTCGAAGCCCTCCACCGTCTTCAGCATGTCGTCCTTCGTGACCTGCGGGTTCCAGGTGCCGTCCGGGCACAGGGCGGTGATGTCGAACGACACCTGGCCCCGGTGGCGCAGCGGCAGCAGGTAGATCTTCGTGCCCTTGCCGATGTACATCCGGAGGTTGTCGTCGACGACCATCCCGTGGGCGGCGTCGACGGGGATGACCGCGCGGTAGGCGTGCTCGCCCGAGAACACCGGGCCCTTCTCGCCGAACAGCTGCCCCCGCACCACCGACTTGATGCCGTCGGCGCCGACGACCAGGTCGGCCTCGACGGTCTTGCCGCCCGCGAAGGTGAGGACGGAGCTGTCCCCCTTGTCCTCGACGCTCTCGAGCTTGTGGCCGAGGTGCACCATGCCCTCGGGGAGGACGCCCAGGAGCGCGTCGATGAAGTCGCCGCGGTGGATCAGGTGGGTATGGGTCTGTTCGTCGTCGACCGGCCACGTCTCTTTCATGATCGGGTCACCGGTGGCCGTGAGGATCTCGAAGTACTCGCTCGGCGAGGTCACCTTCGCGATCGCGTCGAAGATCCTCCACTGGCGGAACCGGTTCATGGTGACGGGACGCAGACCGATGCCGGCGCCCACCTCCCGGATCTGGTTGGCCTGCTCGTAGACGTCGACCTCGGCGCCGAGCAGGCTCAGGGCCTTGGCCGCCGCCGCGCCGCCGTACCCCGCTCCGACGATGGCGATCTTCAGGTTCTTCAGGTCTGAGGACTGCATGGTGGTTCTCTCTTTACTTCTGAAGGGTGAGGAAGTCGGCGGGGTTGTCGACGAAGATCGTCTTGATGGCGGCCTCGTCGAGACCGGCGGCGCGGAGGTCCGGGATGAGGTCCTCGAAGATGTAGTTGACGGTGTGGCCCTCGACGCCCGGCCAGCCCAGCGGGCTGCAGTTGGCGTCGGCGGAGGCCAGGACCTGCTTGAGCCGCAGGCCTCCGTCGATGAACCGCAGGAAGTGGTCCAGCCGCTCCTTGCGGGGGCGGGCCCAGAACGGCGGGTCGGGCAGCTCGGTCTCGTAGCCGAAGGTGTCGAAGCCGATGCGGCCGCCCTTCTCCGCGATCCAGACGTCGCGCGTCTTGTCGGCGTTCACGCCGTCGTCGACGTGCCCGAACAGGACGCGGTCCAGCGGCAGGCCCTCCTCGTCGAAGATGGCGATCGCGTTCTCGGCGTCGATCGCGAGGTGGGTCAGGATCGGCACGCCCGTGGTGAGCGAGGCGCGGGCCGCGGCGCGGTAGATCCGCTTGTCCAGGTCCGTCATGCGGCCGCCGCGGCTGACACCGACCTTGATGACACCGGCGAGGCCGCCGGTGCTGCCGATGCCGACGGTGATCTCGTGGACGAACTGCCGCATCAGGTAGTCCACGTCGGCGTTCGCGAAGTGCGGCTGGGCGGTGTCGCCGCCGACGAAGCCGGTGCAGGCGACGATGTGGACGCCGGTCTTCGCGGACAGCGACTTGTAGTAGTCGACGTCACGGCCGTTGCAGATGCCGGTCGCGTCGACGAAGGTGCCGCCGCCGTACTCGTGGAACGCGCGCAGCTTCGGGACGGTCTCCTCGTACCGCTGCTCGGGGGTCTTCCACCACTTGGTGTCCAGTTCGGAGCCGGGCATGCCGTACCCGATGTGCTCGTGGACGGCCACGAGTCCCAGCTCCTCGGCCGGGACCGGGCCCAGGACCGTGTTCACTCTCGACACAACACTCACCTTTGAGTAGGAGACTTGATGGTCGTTCGTGCCGGCGCGCTCAGCGCACCGACAGCAGGTCGCGCGGGTTCTCCACGAGAATCCGCCGCGCGTCCTCGTCGCTGAGACCCTGTGTCTTCAGGAGCGGGACGAAGATGGTCAGGACATGGCTGTACGGCAGGTCGTTGCCGGAGTGTCCCTTCGCCACACCGGTCGCGCTGCTCGACAGCAGGATCCGGTCGGCGACGCCGGCCTTCACCATGTCGGCGACCAGAGCGGCACGCTCGGCGTCGGTGACGTGTTCCCCGTCCTCCACGCCGACGTGGTCGAGGGCGACGTAGGCGCCTCGCCGGGCGACCTCCAGGGGTGCTCCGGCGGCGACGGCGTCCTTGCGGTCGAGTCCGCCGACGACGACACGGTCGGCCGCCAACTTCTCGTCCAGGACGACGTCCAGGTCGTGCGCGGCGTCGCTCCCGTAGCGGATGGAGACAGCGACGCCGGTACTCAGAGCGGTCCGGGCCGCACCCCGGAACAGGCTCTCGTCGGTCGCGGTCATGCCCTCGCGGGTCGCGGTGGTGGCCACCAGGCCCGCCGCGCCGCGGCGCTCCACCCGCGGGACCACCATGCCCTCGGTGACCTCCTTGGTGAAGAGGTCGGCGAACTTCTCGGCCGGCCACGGCGTCGGCGGGTTGGTCTGCGGCGTGAGGAAGTAACCGCCGAGCAACTCCTCGGGGCCCTGACCCGTCGACGCGACGATGTGCACGCCGGTCGTGCGGGCGAGGGTCTCGTACAGCCGGACGTCCCGGCCGTGGAACATGCCGGTGCTGTCGACGATCGTGCCGCCGCCGTGGGCGCGGAAGTCCTTCAGCTTCGCGGCGAGGGTCTCGAAGATCTCGGCGCGGTCGATGGTGATGTCGAAGGCGTGCTCGGCGCCGGGCACCACCGACAGCAGAGCCTCGTGGACCGAGACGACACCCAGCTCGGCGGCCGGCACCGGGCCCAGGACGGTGTTCACGGTGTTGCTTTCGACGCTCATGGCTTGCCTCACATGTCCGGCGTGGGGTGCCCGCGCACCCTGTGGCTGCCGTCACGGTAGCCATTCGCTTTACATGCCGTCAATGAAACGAACACCACGAAAAAACAATTCGCCAAGGGTTGCGCGAACGCGACCGGACCCCTTGCGCCGGCGCGCACTGTCAAGTGCATGACACATGCACGCCATGCATGAAGAGCCATGTAAAGCATTCACTTGTTCGATATGAGGTCGGACACTTCACTGTGGGGCATGAGCACCCCGCCTACCTCCGACGTCGACCTCTTCGCCGACGAAGTCGTCCTCGATCCCTACCCCGTCTACGCCGAACTCCGGGAACGGGGCCCCGTCGTCCACCTCCCGGAGAACGACGTCTACGCGCTGACGCGGTACGACGTCGTCCGTGGCGCCCTCGCCGACTGGGAGTCGTTCTCCTCGGCCTCGATCGCGTTCAATCCGATGGCCAACGAGGCGCTCACCGGCACCTCGCTCGCGTCCGACCCGCCCGTGCACACCCAGCTGCGCGCCACGCTCACCGAGAACCTCTCCCCGCGTGCGCTGCGCGGTCTCAAGGCCGGGATCGAGACGAAGGCGGACGCCCTCGTGGCCGGGCTCGTCGAGAAGGGCTCCTTCGAGGCCATCGACGCGCTCGCCCGGGCCTTCCCGCTGGAGGTCGTCGCGGACCTGATCGGCTTCACCGGTCACGTGCGCGACAACATGCTCCGCTGGGGACAGGCCGCCATGCAGGTCCTCGGCCCCATGAACCAGCGCACGGCCGAGAACTTCCCCATCGCCGGCGAGCTCTACGCCTGGTGCTCCCAGGTCAAGGCCGACGACCTCGCGGAAGGGTCCGTGGGCCGCGGCATCTTCGAGGCCGAGGACCGCGGCGCCATCCCGGCGGACACGGCCGGCCACATCATCCACCAGTACCTCGGGGCCGGCGTCGACACCACCATCGCGGCGATCGGCAACATCGTCGCCCTCTTCGCCCGGCATCCCGACCAGCTCGCCCTGGTCCGCGAGAACCCGTCGCTGGTCCCCGCGGCGTTCAACGAGGTACTGCGCTTCTGGGCTCCCGTCCACGCCTGGGGCCGGCGCGTCACGAAGGACGTCACGATCGAAGGGGCGGTCGTCCCGGCGGGCGCACAGGTCGCGATCCTGTTCGGCGCCGGCAACCGCGACCCCCGGCACTACGAGAACCCGGACTCCTTCCTCGTCGAGCGCAATCCTGTCGACCACCTGTCGTTCGGCTACGGCCCGCACGGCTGCGCCGGCCAGGGGCTCGCCCGCCTGGAGGCGCACGCCGTGATCGAGGCGCTCTCCCGGCGTGTCGAGCGCCTCGTCGCCGGACCCGAGGTCCGCGTCCCCAGCAACACCACCCGGAGCATCGAGGAGCTCCCCGTCCTGGAGGTGATCCCCGCATGAAGATCGTCCTTGACCGCCCCCGCTGTGAGGGCCACGGCCTGTGCGAGGAGGCCGCGCCGCAGCTCATGCACCTCGACGACGAGGGCGAACTGGTCCTGGACCGCGAGGAGGTCGGTGAGGCCGACGCCGCCCTGGCGAACGCCGCCGTCCGTGTGTGCCCGGTCGCGGCGCTGAGGGTCGTATGAGCACCGGCACTCTGAGGCGCGTCGTCGTCGTCGGCAACGGGATCGCCGGGCTCACCGCGGCCGACACCCTCCGCGAGGCCGGCTTCGACGGCGAGCTGACCATCGTCGGCGACGAACGGCACCCGGCATACAGCCGCCCGGCCCTGTCGAAGGCGCTCCTGCTCGACGGTGACGACATGTCGTCGCACGAGCTGCCGCCGGCCGGCCACGGGGCGAGCGAGCTGCTCGGCGTGCGGGCGACCGGCCTCGACCTCGACCGCCGGCTCGTCTCGCTCGACGACGGTACGGCGCTGCCGTACGACCGCGTCGTCCTGGCCACCGGTTCCCGGGCGCGACGTCTCTCCGATCTGCCCGGGGAAGTCACCCTGCGCGGACTCGACGACGCGCTGTCCCTGCGCGGCCGGCTGGCGACCGGGCCGTCGGTCGTCGTGGTGGGCGGCGGCCCACTCGGCATGGAGATCGCGTCCGGATGTCTGGCCGGCGGCTGCAAGGTCACGCTCGTCTCCCAGGGCGCGCCGCTGATTCTCCAGCTCGGCCCGTATCTCGCCGACGTGTTCATCAAGGCCGCCCTGGGGCAGGGTCTCACCGTCGTGGAGACCGCGGCCGCCCGGCTAGAGGGGAGCGACGGAAGCACCCGGGTCGTCCTCGACGAGGGCGGGGTTCTCGAGGCCGAGGTGATCCTGACCGCCGCCGGCGACGTTCCCAACACCGAGTGGCTCGCCGAATCGGGACTCATCGCCAAGGGCGCCATCCCGGTCGACGAACGCGGTCTCGTCCGCCCCGACGTGGCGGCTGTCGGCGATCTCGCGGCCTTCCCCACCCCGCAGGGCCTGCGCCGCATCCCTCTGTGGAGCAGCGCGATCGAGCAGGCGAAGGTCGCGGCGCGGGCACTCGTCCGCGGCGACGAGGCTCCGCCGCTGCGGTTCCAGCCGTACTTCTGGACGGAGCAGTTCGGAGTGAGTCTGAAGGCGGTGGGCAACCTGCCGGTGGAAGGGGAGCCGGAGTACGTCGACGGAGGGCCCGGCGGCGGTCCGGCGCTGATGCGCTGGTCGCACGAGGACGGCACCGGTGACGCCGTGGCGCTCAACTACCGGATCCCGATCCCCCGGCTGCGCCGGATGACCCGGGCGGCCACGTAGGGTTCGCCGCATGAGCACAGAGGAACGGGGCACCACGGGTTCGGGCCTGGACCGACTGGCCTCGGTCAACCTGAACCTGCTGGTGCCCCTCCTCGCGCTCCTCGAGGAGCGTTCGGTGACCAGGGCCGCGGAGCGGGTCGGTCTGTCGCAGCCGGCCATGAGCCACGCCCTGACGAGAATGCGGCGCATGCTGGGGGACGACCTCGTCGTCCGGCAAGGGAGCGGGGTCACGCTGACACCGCGCGCACTGGAGTTGGTGGGGCCGCTGCGCAGTGCCCTGCAGCAGACGGCACGCATCGTGAACTTCCCCCTCTTCGACCCCGCGACTGACCGGCGGGTCATCACGGTCGCCATGACGAACAGCACGGCGTTCGTCGTGGGGCCCCGGCTGACCCAGCTCGTCACCGAGCGCGCTCCGCACGCCACGCTGCGACTGCGGACGATCACAGTGCCGACCGAGGCGACCTTCACCGATCAGGGCGTCGACGTCGTGCTGATCTCCGAGGGGCACCTCTCGCCGTATCCGCGCGAGCGCCTGTACGACGACCGCTGTGTGGTGGTGGCCTCCCCGGACACCCCACCGGACGCCGGCGCGCTCGAACTCCTGACGACACAGCCGCACATCGTCGTCGACACCGACCGGCGGGTCTTTCCCTACTCCGTGCTGGAGGACAAGGGCATCCCCTACCGGGTGGGCCAGCTGAGCTCCGACTTCCTGCTGGTGCCCTTTCTGGTCGCCCGCGCGGGCGGCGTCGCTCTCCTGCGCTACCAGGTCGCCGCCGCCATGCGCACGCTCGCCGACCTGCGGATCGAGGAGTTCCCCTTCCCGCTTCCCGGACTCGGGATCGACATGGTCTGGAACCCCCGGCTGGCCGATCAGTACTTCGTCGAATGGCTCCGGGCGCTGCTCCTCGACGTCGCGGCGGGGCTCTGACCCGGTCAGCTCAGCAGCCGCACCCAGCTGGCACCGAGCTCGTCGAGCATCTGGTCGCGCGTGATCTTCCAGTCGGCACCGTCCCAGTGCTGGGCGACGTAGTCGAGCTGGGACATGGCGAGAACGCCCCGGAAGTGGCGTTGGTGGGGTTCGAGGCGCCCGGCCGCCGTCAGTCCGTCCTCGATGTCGCTGATGGCCTCCTCCAGCCACCGCTCGACCAGGTCGGGGAGATCCGGATCGATCACCGCGGCATCGCGGCCGATGCGGATGATCGGCCGGATGGCCGGCCAGCTCTCGGCGGTCCGTCGCAGCCACGCCATGATCGCCTCCGGCGTCCCCTCGGCGACGGTGGCCACCAGGTCCCGCGCCGTGGAACCGTGTTCGGGAGAGCGGACGCGCTGCAGCACCTCGTTGAGCTGCTCGTCGATCAGTGCCCTCATCAGGTCACTGCGCGAGGGGAAGTATGCGTAGAAGGTCACGCGCGTGGTGCCCGCGGCGGTCGCGATGTCGTCGACCGTGGTGGCTGCGTACCCCTTCGTCTTGAACAGCTCGAGTCCCGACTCCAGCAGCAGACGGCGGGTCATCTGCTTCTGTGCCTCACGAAGGTTCGCCATGCCCGAGATCCTAACGCCGTCTCTGCACGGCGAACGCACACACCGAACTTTTGCTTTTCACACCACCTGCGATCTTTACTCGATGTAAGGAATTCAGGCGTTCAACTGCACGGAGAGCCGCTCCCGCAGTTCCGCCACCGCAATGCCGTACGTCTCCAGGACCCGGACACCGTCCGGGCCGACGGCGAAGACGCCGTGGTCGGTGTAGACGCGGTGGACACAGCCGGGTCCGGTGAGCGGGTACGTGCACGCGGGGACCAGTTTGGGGGCGCCGTCCCGGGTGAACAGCTTCATCATCACCAGGACCCGCCGTGCTCCGACGGCGAGGTCCATCGCACCGCCCACGGCGGGGATGGCGTCGGGGTCACCCGTGTGCCAGTTGGCAAGGTCACCGTGCTGGGACACCTGAAACGCCCCGAGGACGCACACGTCCAGGTGACCGCCGCGCATCATCGCGAAGGAGTCGGCGTGGTGGAAGTACGCCGACCCCGGCAGCTCGGTGACCGGCACCTTCCCGGCGTTGGTGAGATCGGGGTCGATCTCGTCGCCGGTCGCGGCCGGGCCCATGCCGAGCATGCCGTTCTCTGTGTGCAGCACGATCCCCGCGTCCGGCGACAGGTGCTCGGCGATCCGGGTCGGCTGCCCGATGCCCAGGTTGACGTACGAGCCGGCCGGTATGTCGCGGGAGATGCGGGCGGCGAGTTCGTCGGTGGTGAGCGGGCCCCGGTCGGTGTGCTCCACGGTGGTGGCTGCGGTCGTCATCAGCGGGCTCCTTGCACGGTCAGCCGGCGGGCCTCGGCCCGCACCAGGCGGTCGACGTAGATGCCCGGGGTGACCACCGTCTCCGGGTCGATCTCCCCGACGGGCACGATCTCGGTGACCTGGGCGACGACCGTGGCGGCCGCGGTGGCCATGACGGGGCCGAAGTTCCGGGCGGTCTTGCGGTAGACGAGATTGCCCATGCCGTCCCCCCGGTGCGCCGAGATCAAAGCCACGTCGCCCTTGATCGGGTACTCCAGGACGTGGACGCGTCCGTCGATCTCCCGGGTCTCCTTGCCCTGCGCCAGCGGGGTGCCGACGCCGACCGGGCTGTAGAAGGCGCCGATGCCCGCCCCGGCGGCCCGCATCCGCTCGGCGAGGGTGCCCTGCGGTACGACCTCCAGCTCGACCCGGCCGGCCCGGTACAGGTCGTCGAAGACGTAGGAGTCGCTCTGCCGGGGGAAGGAGCAGATCACCTTGCGCACCCGGCCGGCCTTCAGCAGCGCGGCCAGGCCCACGTCCCCGTTGCCGGCGTTGTTGGACACCACGGTCAGGTCGCCGGCGCCCTGCCGGATGAGGGCGTCGATGAGGTCGAACGGCATGCCCGCCAGACCGAATCCGCCCACCAGGACCGTCGAACCGTCCTCGATGCCCGCCACGGCCTCGTCGGCCGTGGCGGCGATGGTCGTGGTCATCCCTGGCTCACCTCGTCGGTCACGTTCTCCAGGACCACGGCGAGGGCCTGGCCCACGCCGATGCAGATGGCCGCGACGCCCCAGCGCTGTCGCCGCTCGCGCAGCACCTTGGCCAGGGTCCCGAGGAGCCGGCCTCCCGAGGCGCCCAGCGGGTGTCCGAGCGCGATGGCGCCGCCCCGGGTATTGACGATCTCCGGGTCGACGCCCCAGGCATCCACGCAGGCGAGCGACTGGACCGCGAACGCCTCGTTGAGCTCGACCGCGCCCACGTCGTCCCAGCCGATCCCGGCCCGGCGCAGCGCCTTCTCGGCCGCCTCCACCGGGGCGAAGCCGAACATCTGCGGCTCGACCGCGTGCACGCCGCGCCCGGCGACGCGGGCGACCGGGGCCAGCCCGATCCGGCCGGCCGCCGCCCCGGTCCCCAGCAGCACGGCCGACGCCCCGTCGCTCAGCGGGGAGGCGTTGCCGGCCGTGATCGTCCCGTCCGGGCGGAACGACGGTTTCAGTGCTGCCAGCTTCGCGGGGTCGGTGCCGGGGCGAATGCCCTCGTCACGGGCGAGGTCCTCCGTCGGGAGGACCAGGTCGTCGTAGAAGCCGTCGTCCCAGGCGGCGGCCGCGAGCCGGTGCGAGCGCACCGCGAACTCGTCCTGCCGCTCACGGGAGATCGAGAACTTCTCCTGGAGCAGTTCGTTGCTCTCCCCCAGCGAGACCGTCCACTCCTTGGGCATCGCCGGGTTGACCAGCCGCCAGCCCAGGGTGGTGGAGACGGCGGTGACATCGCGGGCGGGGTAGGCCCGGTCCGGTTTGGGCAACACCCAGGGTGCCCGGGTCATGGACTCCACGCCGCCGGCGACGACGACGTCCACGTCGCCGGACTCCAGGGTGCGCGAGGCGATGATCGCCGCGTCCAGACTGGAGCCGCACAGCCGGTTCACGGTGGTGGCGGGTACGCTCACCGGCAGTCCCGCCAGCAGCACCGCCATCCGGCCGACGTTGCGGTTGTCCTCACCGGCCCCGTTGGCGTTGCCCCACACCACGTCTCCGATCGCGGCGTGGTCCAGGCCGGGTACCTTGGCCAGCAGGCCGGTGAGCGCGGTGGCGGCGAGGTCGTCGGGGCGCGCCCCGGCGAGGGCCCCGTTGAACCGGCCGAAGGGGGTTCGGGCCGCCGCGTACAGGTAGGCGTCGCTCATGCCGCGTCACCCGCGAGCACCGATTCCCCGACGGCCGCCGAGGACAGCGGAACCGGCGTGAACATCTCCGGCTCCTCGTCCGGCGTCAGCGCGGTCGGCCCGTACAGCCAGTCGGTGAACGCGTAGTCGTACGTGTCGCGGACGCGCAGCAGCACATTGCGCTGCTCGCGGGCGATACCGTCGAGGTGCCACAGCTCGCCCCACTTGCGGGAGGTGGTCAGCACGCGGCGGCAGTGCTCCGGGCGGACGGCCTCGTAGGCGGCGAGCGCGGTGCTCCAGTCGACCGTGCCGTCCTCGGCACGGTTGCGGGCGACGTGCTCGCCGAACACCCAGCCGTCCTCGATCGCCATGATCGCGCCCTGGGCGATGTACTGCAGCGGTGGGTGCGCGGAGTCACCGAGCAGCGCGATCCGGCCGTGGACCCAGTTCATGATCGGGTCGCGGTCGAACATCCGCCACCACTTGTCCCGCCACATGAACGGCAGACCCTCCCGGACGAAGTCGGAGGTCTTGGCGAAGGCGGCGTCGAGCTCGTCGGGCGTGCCCCAGTCCTCCTGCCCGGCCAGCGCCTTGGGCGACTCGAAGACCGCGACCTGGTTGAGCATCTCGCCGCCGCGCAGGCCGTAGTGGACGAAGTGGCAGCCGGGGCCGACGTACACCACGACCTCGCTGAGGTCGACGGACTTCACCCGCGGCTGCTCGGCGGGCACGGTGCCGCGGTAGGCGACGTACGCCGAGGAGACGGGCTGGTCGTCGACGAACAGCTTGCGGGCCGGAGAGTGCAGGCCGTCGGCCGCGATCACCATGCCCGCTTCGTGGGTCTCGCCGGAGGCGACGGTCACACGGGCGCCCCCGTCGGTGTTCTCGTACGAGGTCACGCGTGCGTCGTTGATCAGCTCGACACCGGCGCGTTCGCAGGCACGCAGCAGCAGGCCGTGCAGGTCGCTGCGATGGATGACGAGGTACGGGTAGCCGTAGCGCTTCTCCAGGTCGCGCAGGTCGAGCCGGGTCAGCTCGTCCCCGTCGACGGCGTCGCGCATGACCATCGCGTCCGGGACGACGCCGAGGCTCTTGGCTTCCTCCAGGAGACCGTAGTCGTCGAGGATGCGGGTGCAGTTGGGGGCGAGCTGGATGCCGGCGCCGACCTCGCCGAAGGCGGGGGCGCTCTCCAGCAGGCGGACGCTCTGGCCCTGGCGGGTCAGCGAGAACGCGACGCCGAGGCCGCCGATGCCGCCGCCGACGACGATCACATCAGGGTGGGACATGGGATGCACTCCTCTACAGCCACGGGCCGAGGTCGGGGGCGTCGGCGAGCGAGTGGGGACGGCCGGCCAGCCAGGCGGCGACCTCGGGCAGGGGGCCGTCGGGGAGCTCGGTCAGCCCGCGTTTGGCGCTGATCTCGGCGACCAGGGCGGTCAGGAAGCCCTTCGGGAGGTCGGCGAAGGTGACGACGCCGGCGCCGAGGTCGACGGCGTGGACGCACACCTCGCGGGCGCGCATCCACGGGAGTTCGGTGGCGGGGACAGTGCGGCCCTGGGCGGTGACGACCTTGTGCTGCCACTGCTCGTCGGTGAGCCCGTCCAGTCCCTCCGCGAGCCGGTGCGCGGAGGTGGTCAGCCAGGTTCGGAGCTGGTCGGCCGACAGGGACGGGCCCTTGGCGATACCGGCGGCGCGCTCCTCGGCGGAGGCGTACATCGGCGTCTCCTCGCCGGTGGCCGCCCAGTGCACCAGGTTGCACAGGGCGGCGGCGTTTGCGGCGACGTGCGCCACGAGGTGCCCCCGGGTCCACTCCGGCAGCACGCTCGGGGCCGAGAAGCCGGCCTCGTCGAGGCCCGCGACGGCGACGAGCATCAGCTCGGTGCCCGTGCGGGCCCACGCGCGCGCGTCGGCGAAGGTCCGCGTGACCTCGGTCATTCCGCGACCACCTTGTTGGTGCAGGCACCCAGGCCGGCGATCTCGGTGACCACGGTCTGGCCGGGGAGCAGGAAGACCTTCGGGTCGCGGGCGTTGCCCACGCCCGCCGGGGTGCCGGTGGCGATGATGTCGCCCGGACGCAGGGTGATGACGGTGGAGATGTACCGCACCAGGAAGACCGGGTCGAACAGCAACGTTCCGGTGTCGTCCTGCTGCATGACCTGGCCGTCGACGACCGTCTTCACTTCGAGCGCGGGGCGGACGCCTCCGACCTCGTCGGGGGTGACGACGTAGGGGCCGACCGGGGTGGAGGCCTCCCAGATCTTGCCCTGGGTCCACTCGATGGTGCGGAACTGCCAGTCGCGCACCGAGATGTCGTTCATGACGGTGAAGCCTGCGATGGCGTCGGCGGCCTGCTGCTCGTCGGCGCGGCGCACCTGCTTACCGATCACGACGGCCAGCTCGACCTCCCAGTCGAGTGCGTCGGTCTCGGCCGGCTTGACGATGTCGTCGTGCGCGCCCAGCAGGGTGTCGGCGAACTTCGGGAAGAGCGTCGGGTGACTCGGCAGATCCCGGCCCATCTCCTTGATGTGGTTGGTGTAGTTGTGGCCGACGCAGACGACCTTGGAGGGGTTCGGGACGACCGGCGCGAAGTCCGCCGCCTCGGCCGGGTAGGTGGTGCCGGACGCGGCGGCGGCCCTGGCCTGCCAGCCGTCCTCGGCGAACAGCTCGCCCAGGTCGGCGTACCCGAGGTCGACCAGGAGGTCTCCGTCGAGGCGGACCGCCCGGGTGCCGTCGGCGGTGCGGATGGTGGCGAGCTTCATGGTCAGGCGTCCTTCTGGGTGCGGTTGAGCCGGAGCGCCTCGAAGACGGGCGCGTCGGAGAAGCGGAAGAGGTCGAGGGCTCCCTCGTCGGAGTCGGTGGCGCCGGCCTCGGACCTGGCGGCGAACGGTTCCCAGGACGGGACGACGAACAGGTCGCCGCGGGTGACCGTCCAGGACGTGTCGCCGACGGTCACCAGGCCGGAGCCGTCGAAGACCTGGTAGACCGACGAACCGGTCTCGCGCACCGGCGCGGTCTCGGCGCCGCGGGCGATGCGGTGGAACTCGGCGCGGACGGTCGGCAGGACGTCGGAGCCGTCGTGCGGGTTGGAGTAGCGCACCGCGGCGTGGCCGGGTTCGACGGTGCCGCCGAAGCCCTCCTTCTCCAGCAGCAGCTGGTCCCGCAGGGCCGCGTTGGTGTACTCCCACTTGTACGACAGCAGCGGGCTGCCCGGCGTGGCGGGTACTGCCGACAGCGGGCGCAGGCCCGGATGACCCCACAGGCGCTCGGAGCGCGACCGCACGGGGGTGATCCGCTCGGCGTCGCTGATCTCGTCGCGGCCGAACTCGAAGAACTGCGCCTCGGTGACGTACTGGAAGGGGATGTCCAGACCGTCGATCCAGGCCATCGGCTCGGAGGTCGCGTTGTGGTGGGCGTGCCAGTTCCAGCCCGCCTGCGGGAGGAAGTCACCGCGGTTCATCGGCACCGGGTCGCCGCCGACGACCGTCCACACGCCCGAACCCTCGACGACGAAGCGGAAGGCGTGCTGGGTGTGGCGGTGCTCGGGGGCGTCCTCGCCGGGCATGAGGTACTGGATGGCCGCCCACAGCGTCGGCGTGGCGAAGGGCCTGCCGCCGAGGGAGGGGTTGGCCAGCGCGATGGCCCGGCGCTCACCGCCGCGGCCGACCGGCACCAGGCCGCCGGCCCGGTCCGCAAGCTCCCGCAGCCTCTCCCAGCGCCACAGGTGCGGCACGGCACGCGAGCGCGGGTGGGCCGGCATCAGGTCGCCGATCTCGGTCCACAGCGGGACGAGCAGTTCCTGTTCGAAGCCCCGGTAAAGCTCTTCGAGCGCCGGGGTGACCTCGGGCTGCCCCTCCGCGGCGACAGCCTGGAGCCGGACCGGGGAACCCGTGGCGGTGTCTTGGGCTATGGAGGTCTCAGTCACGGCATCAGCGTGCGCTGCGTCTGGTGAGGGAACATGGAGATTCTGGAGAGCAGAATCAGGGGACGCGCCATGGACAAGCCGCTGAAGACACCGCCGCCCTACCCGATCGCCAGCGTGGACCACGCGCTGCGGGCGGCGACCATCCTGCAGATGGAGGGCGGCGCGACCGTCTCGCAGATCGCCGAGCGGCTGGGCGTCGCTCGGTCCACCGCCCACCGGATCCTGGCGATGCTGGTCTACCGGGACTTCGCCGTGCAGGACGAGGACCGCCTCTACCGCGCGGGACCGGTGCTGGAACTCGCCGCGCACTCCCAGTCCCTGGTCTCACGGCTGCGTGCGGCGGCCTTGCCCCACCTGCACCGGGTCGTCGATCTGCTCGACGAGACCGCGAACCTGACGGTGCGCACCGGGGACACGGCCCGGTTCATCGCCAGCGTCGAGTGCCGGCAGGCCCTGCGGGTCGGCTCCCGGGAGGGCATGGTGTTCCCGGCGCACCGCACCACGGCGGGACTGCTCCTGCTCGCCGAACTCTCCGACGAGGAACTGGACGAGGTGTACGCCCCCGAGCGCTACCGCGACCGTCCGGCCGACCGACCGGACCTCGCCCGCCTGCACACGGAGCTGAAACGGCTGCGGCGCAACGGGTTCGCCGTCAACAAGGAACGGTCCGAGCGGGGTCTGATCGCCGTCGGCGTACCGGTACGTGATCGGGACGGGACCGCGCTGGCCGGCCTGTCGGTGTCGATGCCCACCGTGCGCTACGACCCGCACCGCCTGCAGCCCCTGGTGGCCACTCTGGACGCCGCCGCGCGCGCCCTGGAGACGGACCTGGCCGAGCGGTTCTGAGCCCCCGGCTCGCCTTACATCAAGACTGCTGATTTTAAGTTGTGCGCATTTCATTGACGTGACGTAAAGCGAAGTGTCATCCTCCACAACACCACGCCGGACTCGCGACGTGCCCTCTCCCCCCACCGCGTGCGCCGAGCCGAGCGCTTTCACGCTCTCGGGGCTCCCGCTTCCGGGACGCCCGCCTTCCCCAGCCAGGGAGAACAGCAATGACGCTCAACAACGGGACGACCACGTCCCAGGGCCCAACCGCGGGGGCCGCCCGGAGACCGGGCTACGCGGGAACACTGGCTGCCGCCTGCGGTGCGGTCTTCGTGGCCCAGGTCGCGAACGCGCTGCCGGCCTCGCTGCTCGGACTCTTCCAGGAGGACCTGAACACACACGGATCCCAGCTGACGTGGATCACCGCCGCGTTCATGATCGCCGTGGTCTGCTTCGAGTTCACCTTCGGTGTCCTCGGTGACCTCTTCGGGCGGCGAAGGCTGGTCGTGGCCGGCACGGCCCTGGTCGCCGCGGGCAGCACCGTGGCCGCGCTCGCGCCCACCGTGCAGGTGCTGTGGATCGGCGCCGCCCTCAACGGGCTGGGGGCCGGCGCCATGTTCCCCGGCTCGCTCACCGCGATCACCGCCGTCACCCGCACCCTGCGGGAACGGGCGCACGCGGTGGCACTCTGGAGCGGTTTCCTGTCCGCCGGCGCCGCCGTCTCGCCTCTGCTCGGCGGCATGTTCGCCAAGGTCGGGTCGTGGCGTGGTTCCTTCGGGGTGCTCGTCGGACTCGCCCTGGTCAGCATGGCGCTCACCCTGGTGCTGGCCACGGAGTCGAATGCGCCCGAGGGCCGTAAATTCGACGTACCCGGCCAGATCACCTTCGCCGTCGGGCTCATCCTGGTGCTGTACGGCGCCGTCGAGGGACCCGAGTCGGGCTGGACCACCCTCCCCGTCATCCTCGCCTTCGCCTTCGGCATTTGCTTCCTCGCCGGATTCGTCGTGGTGGAGCTGGGGGCCGAATCCCCCATCTTCGACCTGAAGCTGTTCCGCAACCGGGCCTTCACCGTGTCGTCCGTCGCCGCGGTCATCGGCATGCTCGCCTTCCTCGGCGCCTGCTTCGCGATGAGCATGTGGCTGGGTCCTGTGCAGCACCAGGACCCGATCCGCGTCGGGATCCTCTTCCTGCTCCTCCAGGGACCCGCCTTCGTACTCATCCCGGTCGTCTCGCGCCTCCTGCACCGGGTCGCCGCGTCCTGGCTGCTGACCTCCGGGTTCGTCCTGATGGCCGTCGGCTGCCTGCTGTTCACCGGGCTGGACGTCACCGACCCGGGACTCGGCGCGTTCCTCGCCCCCGCCCTGCTGATCGGCATCGGTTTCGCCCTGACCGTCAGCTCGGTGACGGCCGTGGCGCTGAACAGCGTGCCCCTGCACCTGGCGGGCATGGCCAGCGCCACCACCAACATGCTGCGCGACCTCGGCTTCGCCCTCGGCCCCGTCGTCGTCAGCGCGGTCGCCCTCTCCAACGCGGGGGCGGCGTTTGCGGCGAACCTGTCCGACGCGGACCTGCCGGGCGGTCAGGTGGCAGCGGCACGCGAGATCGCCGAGGCCGGAGGGCCCATCGCCGTGAACAGCCTGCCGCCCGACGCCCCGGGATCCGCCGCGCACGGTCTGGCCCTGGAGGCCCTGGGCAGTGGTTTCAGCACCGCGTTCCTGGTGTGTGGTGTGGCGGCCGCCGTCGCCGCGGTCCTGACCGCCTTCGGCATGATCGGGCTCCACGCCCGCCGTTCCGCCGAGGACGAGGCGCCCGCACCGCCGGCTCCGGGAAGCGACGGCGGAGCGGAATCGGCTCCGGCCGTCCTCCATCCCTGACCTCAGCGACTTCTCAGGACGTCACCGGGGCGATCGACGCGCACCACCCCGTCTGCCGCACACCGGGCGCGGCGGACGGGCCGTGTGCCCGGCTTCGGCCCACCTCTCCGCCCCACCCGCCATCAGCCGTCGGCGGCGGGCGAGTTGGCGCCGCGGCGCAGGCCAGCTGCGGCGAGGAGGGCACCCGCGACGCACAGGACGGCGGTGACGAGAACGGCGGCGTGCACACCGTTCATGAAGGCGTTGCCGCTGCCCTCGGCAACGGCGGCCTTCAGCTGTGCGGGCATGCCGTCCGTGACCGGCGCGATGCCCATGGCCACGGCATCCTTGGCCTCCTCCAAGCCGTGTGCTGCGGAGGCCGGCACCCCGGCGCCGGTCAGCTCCCCGGTGAGCGTGGCTCCGACCCGGCTGCTGATCAGCGAGACCAGAACGGACGTACCGAGGGCGCCGCCAATCTGCAGTGCGGTGGACTGCAGGCCGCTCGCCACACCGCCGTCCCGGACGGGCGCGTTGCCGACGATCGCGTCGGAGGAGGCCGACATGACCATGCCGACGCCCAGGCCGGTCAGGACGAAGGGCGGCCACATGGCCGCGTACGAGGAGTTCGCGTCCCAGGTCAGCATCCACACGGAGGCCACCGCCTCCAGCAGCATGCCGGCCGGCATGGACAGGCGGGCTCCGAGCCGCTCGGTCAGCGCCGCACCCAGCGGTGCCGCGACCACGGAGGCCAGGCTCAGCGGCAGGGTGCGCACGCCCACCTCGACCGGGGTCAGACCCCGGACGTTCTGCAGGTACAGCATCAGGAAGAAGATGACGCCGAGCAGCACGAAGAAGTTGATCGCGGTGACGAGGGTGCCGATGGTCAGCGCCGGGCTGCGGAACAGCCGCATGGGCAGCAGCGGGTGCCGGACACGGGTCTCGTACCAGCCGAAGAGCACCAGCAGGACCAGTCCGGCGGCGAGGGCGCCCAGGGTCCCTCCCGAGGTCCAGCCCCAGGTCTCACCCTTGATCACGCCGAAGACCACGGCGACCAGACCGAGCGCCAGCAGGATCACGCCTGGGATGTCGAAGCGGTGGCGGCCGGTGAAGTCCTTGCTCTGCGGCAGCACGAGTGCGCTGAAGACCAGGGTCGCGATGCCGATGGGCGCGTTGATGTAGAACACGGACTCCCAGTTGACGTGCTCGACCAGCAGGCCGCCGACGATCGGTCCGAGCGCGGTCGAACACGAGGCCACCATGGCCCACAGGCCCACCGCCGTACCGAACTTCTGCGGCGGGAAGACGGCGCGCAGCAGACCGAGTGTGTTGGGTATCAGCAGCGCGGCGCAGAGCCCCTGCAGCGCGCGGAAGGCGATCACGCCCTCGACGGAGCCGATCAGCCCGATCATGACGGAGGCCACGACGAAGCCCGCGACTCCGGCCATGTAGTACGTGCGCCGCCCGAACCGGTCACCCAGCTTGCCGCCCAGGATGAGGGCGGCGGCCATGGCGATGAGGTAGGAGTTGGTGACCCACTGCAGGTCGGCGGTGGACGCGTGCAGGCTGCGGCCGATCTCCGGGTTCGCTATTGAGACCACGGATCCGTCGAGGTTGACCATGAAGAGACCGATCGCGACGGCGATCAGCGTCAGCCACGGATTGGAGCGCGGGCCCGGCTTGGCGCCCAGTGGCGAGGGAGCGTGCAGAGTGGAGTGGTCCACGGGCGTGGAGGGCATGCGGGTGCCTTGTCTGTGGTGAGAACGTCGACAGGTCGACGAGATGGATCAAGGCCTTCGGCGCAGGCGGAGATACGGCAGCGCGCGGCCACCACGCGGGAAGCGCGGCGGGGCAACGGCGCGCTCGAGATGCGGGCTGCGCACGCGGCCGGGCGCTCGCCCCTGAGCACCGGAGCCGGAAGGTCAGTCGGCGGAGTAGAAGCGCCGGGTCAACGCCAGCAGCGCGCCACAGGCCGAACCGAGAGCGTCCTGCTCCCCTTCGGTGAGGGACTCCAGCAGACGCGCCACGTGGACTTCCTTCAGCCCCCGCGCTTCCGCGAGTCGCTCCGCGGCCAGCGCCGTGGGGTACAGATGAGCGACCCGCTTGTCGACGGCATCCCGCCTGCGCTCCAACAGCCCCAACTCGGTGAGCTGGGCGACGAGGGCGCTGACATTGTTCGGCTTCATCAGCAGGGCGTCCGCCGCGTCACGGACCGTGACGCCCGCACGCTCCTCGACAAGCCGCAGCAGAGCGAGCTGCCCCTCCGGCAGCGTCGGGTACGGAAAGTCCCGGATCACCTGCCGCTCGAGCGCCCTGTTCAGCACAGGCAGAACCGCCACGAGGACCGAGGCCACGTGGTCGTTCTGCCGGCCAGAGGCACTGGAATCGAGCACGCATCGACTATAGGTACGCCAACATACCTATGTCAACATAGGTACATGCCGGGCGGCCAGACGCAGTAGTCAGTGGCGACCGACCGCGGGCCCGACGACTGGTGAGTGCACCGGTCGCGCCGCCTTCCACGAACTGGCGGCGGTGTAAGGCCGGTAGGAAGGACCCCGGGCACGATGGGCGGCTCGGGGTCCTTCGCTGTCCCGGGGCTGCGCCATCGCACTGGATTGCGTGTAGGCCCTGGGACTGGGCGGCTCTCCCTGTCGGTGGTGATGGTCCGGGAGGGGCTCGCTGAAGCGGTCCAACGGACTGCATACTCGACTTCGCTAGTGCTGTGATCGGGAAGGTTCACCGTGATCGGAAGGCGGCTCGTGGGACGAGCGCACGCGAAACGGCTGGTATTACTGGGGCATGCAGGAAGAGACCGCACGCTCCGCGATCGACACGTTCATCTCCGCGTTCAACGCCTCGGACGACAGCTATGTGACTGCCCTGCTCTCCCAGGCCCTGACCTCAGACGTGGTCTTCTGGGGGCCGTTGGGTCGCAGCGAAGGAATCGAGGCGGTCGAGCGGTTCGTGCTGGACATCCGACGCCACCCGGCGGGGACCGGCACGATGGTGCGCTGCTCAGCGGTGGACATGCCTGACGAATGGGCCCGGTACCAGTGGGTCTTCACCACACCTGATGGAGGCCCCCGCCTGGCGGGAACGGATGTCGTCCATCTGCGACGGAGCCTCATCGACCAGGTCATCGTCTTCGCGGGGGAGATCGAGCCGTTCGCCTCCTGAGTCATCCTTCTGTCGCTGTCCTTCTCCTGAACTTGCCCCGTCGGCGTTCGGGGGCTGCTGTTCGCGGTTGGTCAGGCCGCGGTGTCGAGGGGGCGTCCGCCCCAGCGAATGCCCTTTTCGCTGCGGGTGCGGGCGCGTTCCTTGCGTTGTGAACCTTCCCCTTGATCGTGGACACCTGGAGACTGGGACATGAGGTTCCAGAGGAAGTAGTGCCAGGTGGGAAGCAAGAGCAACCGCAGCAGGCGGTACACGGAGGAGTTCAAACGGGACGCGGTCGCGCTCGTTCGCTCCTCCGGGAGACCGTCACCGAGGTGGCCCGGGAGATCGGGGTCAGCGCCGAGGGACTGCGGAACTGGGTCAAGCAGGACACGATCGACCGCGGGCAGGGCGCGCCGGGAGAGCTGACGACGGCCGAGCGTGAAGAGCTGCGCCGGCTGCGGAGGCTGGCCGCCGAGCAGGCCGAGACGACCGAGGTACTGCGAAAAGCGGCGGTCTTCTTCGCGAAGGAGAGCGATCGATGAGCGATGTGTACGCGTTCATCGAGGCGGAGAAGACCACCCATGACGTTGCTCTGTTGTGCCGGCTGCTGAAGGTGGCCCGCTCCTCCTTCTACGCGTGGCCGGCCGGCGAGAAGACGCGCTCGGCGAGGAAGGCCGCCGATGACGCCCTGGCCCACGAGATCACCGTGCTCCACGTCGCCTCCAAAGCCACCTACGGGGTGCCGCGCATCCACGCCGGGCTGCGCCGGCTCCGACACCGCGTGAACCGCAAACGGATCGAGCGCGTCATGCGTGAACGCGGCATCAGCGGTGTCACACGGCGCAGGCGCAAGGGCCTGACCCGCGCGGCCAGAAGGGCGGTGCCCGCCCCGGACCTGATCGGCCGCGACTTCACCGCAGCGGCGCCGGGGATGAAGCTGGTCGGCGACATCACCTACATCGCCACCGGCGAGGGCTGGCTGTATCTGGCGACCTGGCTGGACCTCGCAACCCGCGAGATCGTCGGCTACTCGATGGCCGACCACCACCGCGCCGGCCTGGTCGTGGACGCGCTGAAGATGGCCGCCGGACGCGGGCAGCTGAAGCCCGGATGCATTGCGCACTCCGACCGCGGCAGTGAATACACCTCCGACGAACTCCGGTGCGCAATATGCGGGTTGGGACTGCGGCAGAGCATGGGCCGCACCGGCTCGTGCTTCGACAACGCCGCCGCCGAGTCGTTCTTCGCACTGCTGAAGGAGGAGATCGGGACCCGTCGCTGGCCCGACCGGTCCAGCGCCCGCGCGGACATCTTCGCTTTTGTCGAGACCTTCTACAACCGACAACGCCTACGCCGCCATCCACGCTGGGGCTACCTCACCCCGCTGGAGACCCGGCAGCGCCTCCAACAAGAACACGCCCCCACGGCGTAAGCATCGAGTGTCCAAGATCACGGGGAAGCTTCAGGGCCGCCTCTCGAACCGTCATGTGCTGACGTTCGGCGTGGGCATGAGTCCGTGGAACGCTGTCAGTGGAGCACGTATGACGTCCCGGACACGAGCGCCCATTCACAAGGCCGGTGCCGTCCGGCAGTTGATGTGCCGGACGGCACCGGTCTCGTGGATCCCGAAGCGGTCTACCAGCGGCCGCGTGCCGACGCCGAGCCGAGCTTGGAACTCAGCACCGGCAGGAAGACAGGGAGCCTGGCCACCGCGGATTCGGGAACCGGGGTGACCTGGACCGTGTCTCGCACCACGTCCTGCACCACGAGTTTGTAGGTGCCGTCTTCCCCCCGGACGAGTTCGGCGGCGTAGAGCAGTGTTTCCACCAGAGGCCCTTCGGTCGTGTCGTGCGGCGGGGTCAGGAGCCGTTGAGCCAGGCGTTCCAGGTCTTGGTCGCCTGCGCTTCGTCCGCATCCTCGGCGAACAGGTGATGGCCCAGCCAGATCGGCCAGTTCCAGGAACTGCCGTTGAAGAACCGGTACAGCGCGTCCGGGCCTCGCAGGCCGACGAAGTCGGGGCTCAGCCAGTCCACGACCACCTCCGTCGAGCCGTCTTCCGTACCCGGGAGGTCGAGCGAGCGCCGGTCGCCGACGGCCGCGTCGTCGAGGCCGAGGCGTCGGCGCAGGGCGGCGAAGTCGGCGGGGTCGTCGGTGCACTCGGCACGGGCGGCCTTGACGTAGACGGCGGGGCGGCCGGCGAAGTGCTTCAGGTACTCGGGGAGGGAGTGCTGGTAGAAGTCGACGTGCTTCTCGGCCGCGTCCGCCTTGGTGTCCCAGTTCCAGGTGTCGTCGACGACGCCCGTGTGCACCCAGTGGATTCCCATCCGAAGGTGGCTCGTGCCGCCGTCGGCCGGCTCGATGCGGTAGGTGAGCGTGTTGGAGAACCCGCCTTCCTGGGTGGCCCGAACCGCGAAGTGGTGCGGCGGTTCCCACGCGACGACGGTGCTGTCACCGCGCGAGGCCTTTCCGCCGACGCGCGGCTCGACTTCCATCGGGTACAGCCAGCCGAGGTTGCCGGCGCCGGTGGCGACCGCGTCCCAGACCTGTTCGGGCGTGGCGGGCAGGTCCTGTTCCCGGCGGACCTCGAGCTCTCGGGCCATGGTCACTTCTCCTTCGTCGTCATTCATGGGTCAGTAGGTGAGCGGAAGCGCGGTGAGTCGCCGTTGCAGCGGGTTGGGCCGCCAGTCGAGGACCGCGCCGTCGGCCAGCCGCAGGTGCGGGAGCCGGCGGACCAGCGTGCCGACGGCCACCTCCGCCTGGAGCTTGGCCAGCGGGCCGCCGAGGCAGAAGTGCGGGCCGTTGCCGAAGCTGAGGTGCCGGTTGCCGGGGCGGGTCAGGTCGAGCCGGTCGGGGTCCTCGAAGCGCTCGGGATCCCGGTTGGTCGCGGCGAGGAACAGGTAGGCCAGCTCGCCCTGCTGCAGCGTCCGCCCGCCGATCGCGATGTCCTCGGCGGCGACCCGGACGATCGCCTGGGTCGGGGTGTCGTAGCGGGCGAGTTCCTCGACGGCGGTGCGGACCAGCGCCGGGTCGGCACGCAGCCGGGCCAGTTGGTCGGGGTGACGCAGCAGGGCGAGCATGCCATTGCCGACCAGGTGGGTGGTGGTCTCGTCGCCCGCAGTGATCAGGACGAAGCAGGTGGACAGCAGCTCGGAGTCGGTGAGCCGGTCGTCCTGCGCCTGAGTGGCGACCAGGGCGCTGATGAGGTCGTCGCCGGGGTCGGCCCGGCGGCGGCGGACGAGCCGGGCGAGGTACTCCTCGTACTGCTCGATCGCCGCCTCGGACTTGTCGATGTCCTCGCTCAGCCGGCCGAAGCGGTGGAACCAGGTCTTGACCTGCGGGAGGTCCTCGGGCGGGATGCCGAAGAGCTCGCAGACGACGGACATCGGCAGCGGGGAGGCGACCGCCTCGATCAGGTCCATGGTCGGCCCGGCCGCGACCGCCTCGTCGATGAGCCGGTCGACGATCCGCTGAATGCGGTCGCGCAGGGCTTCGACGCGCCGGGCGGTGAAGGCGCGGTTGGCCAGCTTGCGCAGCCGGGCGTGGTCCGGTGGATCGGTGTTGCTCATCACCCGGCCGAGCCGGTCGGTGAGCCTGCTGAATGCCTTGAGGTCGCCGCCGAGCGCGCTGTAGGCGCGGGTCATCCGGTCCCGGTCGCTGGAGAGCCGCAGGTCGCTCAGTGCCGCCTCGATGTCGGCGTACCGGGTGAGGTACCAGATGCCCTGGTTGCTGCGGTGGACCGGGCTCTCGCGCCGCATGCGGGCGTAGAACGGGTACGGGTCCCGGCGGGCCTCGGGCGTGAGCAGGGCTGCGGCGAGGTCGTCGGACCGGGCGAGGCCCGCTCTGTCGCGGGCCTCGCCGGTGGTTTCGGTCAGGTTCACTGCGAGCCGTGCTACCGCTGGGCGTTCATGGCGTCGGCGAGGCTCTTGGGCCGCATGTCGGTCCAGGACTGCTCGACGTACTCCAGGCAGGCGGCGTGGGTGTCGGGTCCGTGGGCGACGCTCCAGCCCGCGGGGACATCGGCGAACTGCGGCCACAGCGAGTGCTGGTTCTCGTCGTTGGTGAGCACGAGGAAGGTGCCGTCCTGGTCCTCGAACGGGTTGGTCATGGGTCAGTCCTCCTGTTGGGGAAGGGGGTTGTCATCGGTGGCCTCGGCGAGGCGTGCGGCCAGGATCGGTCCGATCTGGGCCAGCGAGCCGGCTTCGGTCATCCGGTTGTGCCGGGTGGTGATCTCGTGCGATTCGATCCGGCCCGCGATGTACGGGCGCCAGGTCGCGGGCCCGGCGTCGTCCCCGCCGCGGTCGATCGTCGAGTTGAACAGCAGCAGGTCGCCGTCGAACCTGGCGGGGACGAAGTCGACCGCCAGCTTCGCGTTGTTGATCATGATGTGGACGATGACCTCGATCTGCTGCTCCGTCAGGCCCTGCAGCGCGCTGCCCCGCCGGTTCAGGACCTCGGCGACCTCGCCGTAGGTCAGCTCCCGGTCGCCCAGCTCGTCCGGGTCGACGTCGAGCACGCCGACGAGCACGTCCCGCTCGGTGGGCACGGGCATCTCCTCGAACTGCACGTCCTTCACCGGGTAGGCGTCGAGGATGGCCAGCAGCGCGGTCCGCGCGCCGCGCGCCTGCAGCTCGCAGGCGAGCGCGTGGGCGATCAGGCCGCCGGCGGACCAGCCGAGCAGCAGGTACGGGCCCTCGGGCTGGATCTTGCGGATCTGGTCGGCGTAGTCGGCCGCCATCTCCTCGAAGGACGTCGCCAGGGGTTCGGGGCGGCCGAGGCCGCGCGCCTGGATCGCGTAGACCGGGTGCTCGGAACCGACGTGGTTGAGAAGCCCGCTGTAGGACCAGCTGATGCCGCCGCCGGGGTGAATGCAGAACAGCGGCGTGCCGGTCCCGGTCGAACGCAGCGGCAGCACCACGTCCAACGCGTCGTCGGGGTCGTCCATGACCAGGCGCTCGGTGAGACCGGCCACGGTCGGTGCCTCGAACAGCATGCGCAGGCCCAGTTCCAGGCCGAGGGTCTCGCGGACGCGGGAGGCAAGGCGGGCGGCCAGCAGCGAGTGCCCGCCCAGATCGAAGAAGTTGTCGTCGATGTGCACCTGTTCCCGGCCGAGTACCTCGGCGAAGAGGTCGCACAGCAGTTGCTCCCGCGGCGTCCGGGGGCCGCGTCCGGTGCCCTGCGCCCCGTACTCGGGGGCGGGCAGGGCGGCCCGGTCCAGCTTGCCGTTGGCGGTCAACGGCAGCGTGTCCAAGGTGACGAACGCCGACGGCACCATGTAATCGGGCAGTTCACGGCGTAGCCGTCCGGAGAGCTCGCCCGCCTCGGGCGGGCCCTCGGGGGCGGGCACCAGGTAGGCGACAAGCCGCTTGTCGCCGGGCCGGTCCTCTCGGGCGATGACGGCCGCCTGGGCGACGCCCGGGCAGCTCGCGAGGATCGCCTCGATCTCGCCGGGCTCGATCCGCAGGCCTCGGAGCTTGACCTGGTGGTCGGTCCGTCCCGCGAACTCCAGTGTGCCCTCGGCCGGCCACCACGCCAGGTCGCCGGTGCGGTACATCCGGCTCCCGGGCGGCCCGTACGGGTCGGCCGTGAAGCGCTCCGCCGTCAGGCCGGGTCGGCCGAGGTAGCCGCGGGCCACGCCCGTCCCCGCAAGGTACAGCTCGCCGACCAGGCCCGTGGGCACCGGCCGCAGGCGGTCGTCAAGGACGTAGGCGCGCATGTTCGCCATCGGCCCGCCGATCGGCACGGTCGCGGCGTGCTCGGGGAGGGTGTGCACCGGGTGGCAGGTGGCCAGGGTTGTGGCCTCGGTGGGCCCGTAGCCGTTGACCACCTCGATGCCGGGGCAGACTTCCAGCACCCGGGCGACGGCGGCCGGGGAGACCACGTCTCCGCCGGTCCACACCTCGCGGACCCCCGCGAGCAGGCCCGGCCTCTCCTCGGCGACCAGGCGGAACAGGCCGGCCGTCAGCCACAGTCCGGTCACTCCGTGCGTGCTGATCGTGTGCTGCAGCAGGTCGAGGTCGAGCCGCTCGGGTGGTCCGACCACGACCCGGCCACCGTTGAGCAGCGGCACCCACAGCTCGTAGGTCGAGAGGTCGAAGGCGGTCGGGGAGTGCATCAGCACCCGCTCGTGTCCACCGCCGCGCCATTCGGGGGTGAGCGCGAGGCCCACCACATCGCGGTGGGTGACGGCCACGCCCTTCGGCCGGCCGGTCGAGCCGGAGGTATACATCACGTACGCCAACTGTCGCTGGTCGCACCGTACTTCGATGCCGGAAGAGTCGGGCTCACTCTCGGTCAACGCGGTCAGCACGTCCTCGGTGAGCACCAGCGCGGCCCCGGCCTCCTGGAGGATCAGGTCGATGCGGGACTGCGGGAAGCGCGAGTCGAGGGGCGCATAGGCGCCGCCCGCCTTGATGATCGCCAGGAGCGCCACAACGAGGTCCGCCGAGCGGTCCAGCAGCACCGCGACCGGTGTCTCCGGCCGTACGCCCTGGCGGAGCAGTGCCCGCGCGAGGCGGTTGGACCGCTGGTCGAGTTCCCGGTAGGTCAGCTCGGTGGCGCCCGCCACGACGGCCACGGCGTCCGGGGTGGCGCGCACCTGGCGGGCGAACAGCTCCGGCAGCGCGGCCTCGGGCAGCTCGACCGCGGTGCCGGTGGATTCGTCCAGCAGCCGACGGCGTTCCTCACCCGACATGATGTCGATCCGGCTGATCGGCCGGCCGGGGTCGGCGACCGCCACGCGCAGCAGCCGTGCCCAGCGCTCGAACAGAAGCTCCACGGTGGCCGGGTCGAACAGGTCGGTGGCGTACTCCACCGCGCCGACCAGGCCGTCGGGACCGCCGTCCGGGCGGAACTGCTCGGCCAGGCTGAACGTCAGATCGACCCGCGAGGTCCCGGTCGACGCCTCCAGGTGGCCGGTCGACAGGCCCGGCAGCGCGAACTCGCCCACCGGCGCGTTCTGCAGGGCCAGCATGATCTGGAACAGCGGGTGGTGCGACAGCGAACGGGCGGGATTGACCACCTCGACCAGGTATTCGAACGGCACGTCCTGGTGGTCGTACGCGGCGAGCGCCTTCTGCCGCACCCGGCCGAGCAGTTCGGCGAAGCCGGGATCACCGCTCGTGTCGGTGCGCAGCACCAGAGTATTGACGAAGAAGCCGACGAGGTCGTCCAGCGCCTGGTCGATACGGCCGGCGATCGGGCTGCCGATCGGGATGTCGGTCCCGGCACCGAGCCGGGTGAGTAGCGCGGCGAGGCCGGCCTGGAGCACCATGAACATGCTGGCGCCGCGCGCGGCGGCCAGGTCCCGCAGTGCCTGATGCAGGTCGGCGTCCAGCCGGACCACGACCCGGCCGCCCAGCTGGGAGGCCACAGCCGGCCGAGGCCGGTCGGCGGGCAGCTGCACCTGCTGCGGAATTCCCGCCAGCTCGTCCTTCCAGTAGGCCAGTTGCTGGGCGAACAGACTGTCCGGGTCGGCGGCGTCACCGAGCAGATCGCGTTGCCAGCAGGTGTAGTCGGCGTACTGCACCGGCAGCGGGGACCACTGCGGCTCCTCGCCACGGCAGCGCGCCGTGTAGGCGGCCGCGAGGTCGCCGGCGAGCGGCCCCATCGACCAGCCGTCGGCGGCGATGTGGTGCACCAGGACCAGCAGCACGTGCCGGTCGGGCGCGAGTGCGTACAGCTCCGCCCGGACCGGCGGCTCTGCCGCCAGGTCGAAGCCTCGCCGGGCCGTCTGCGCCAGCCGCTCGGCCAGCCGGCTCTCGTCGAGCTCGATCACCGGCAGCTCCGGGTGCGCCTGCGAAGCGCTCAGCACGACCTGGTACGGCACGCCGTCCGTCTCACGGAAGACCGTCCGCAGGCTCTCGTGCCGGGCGATCACGTCCGCGAGCGCAGCGTGCAGGGCCGGGCGGTCGAGTTCGCCGGTCAGGCTCAGCGCGAGCGGCATGTTGTAGGTGGCGCTCGGCCCGTCCATCCGGTGCAGGAACCACAGGCGGCGTTGAGCGAAGGACAGTTCCACGCGTTCGGGTCGCGGCTGCGCGGTCAGGGCGGGGCGCGCCGTGCCGGAGCCGTCAAGGCGGGCCGCCAGTCCGGCCACGGTCGGCGTCTCGAACAGCGTCCGGACTTCCAGCTCCGTGCCGAGGGTCGCCCGGACGCGGGAGGCCAGACGGGTCGCCAGCAGTGAGTGTCCACCCAGGTCGAAGAAGCTGTCCTCGACGCCGACCTGGGCCAGGCCGAGCACCTCGGCGAACAGCTCGGCAAGGAGCTGTTCCTGCGGGGTGCGCGGCGCCCGCCCGGCTCCGGCCGGCCCGAGGTCGGGCGCGGGCAGCGCGCGGCGGTCGAGCTTGCCGCTGGCTGTCAGCGGCAACGTCTCCAGCGCCACGAACGCGGACGGGATCAGGTAGTCGGGCAGTCGCCCCCGCAGCCATTCGCGGAGTTCGCCGATGAGGGCGCCGGTGTCCCGGCTGCCGGTCGGGCGGTTGGTCAGCGACGACAGCGGCCTGCCGGCAGTCCGGGCCGGCCGGTACGGCTCGACCGGGGAGCCGTGAAGCGCCCGCGGGTCGGCGAAGACGACGTCCAGGGCGTCGGCCACGGTGGCCGACCAGGTGACGCCCACCCAGCGGTCGAACTCCAGCCCGATGGCCCGGAAGTCCTCCGGGTCGGGGAGTTCGCTCACTTCCGGGCCGTGCAGCCGCTCCAGCAGCTCGGTGAGCGAGCCGTCGCCGTTCTGCACCGCCCGGGCCAGGGCGGACTCCCGCACCACGCGACGGTTCGGCACCCCGGTGATTCGCAGCACGTCCACGTGCGGCCGGGCGAGCAGCTCGCGCAGCTCGTCGAGTCCGGCGACCTGCCGCCCCCACGCCAGCTCGACGGACCGGCTCGGAACCACCGGACCGACCGGCGGCTTGTGCAGCGTCACGTCGTAGCGGTAGCGGGTCAGTTCGTTGTGGTGGCGGCCGCGCTTGACCTCCACGGCCACCGCGCCGATGTCCGTGCCGCGCTCACGCAGGACGGTGAAGAAGTCCGGGTCGACCAGGAGTTCCTTCTCCACCCGGACGGCCTGCTCCACCGTGCGGCGCACCGCTGCGAGGTCGCCGTCGGCACCGGTCCGGTGCAGCTGGACCGCGGTGGCCAGCGCTCGCAGCAGCCGCAGGTTGCGGACATCGCCGACGAAGAGCGTGCCGCCGGGGGCGAGCAGCCGCATCAGCTTCCCGATCACGTCAGCGAGGTATTCG
The DNA here is from genome assembly GCF_002803075.1 of Streptomyces sp. CB01373. GTDB lineage: Bacteria > Actinomycetota > Actinomycetes > Streptomycetales > Streptomycetaceae > Streptomyces. Next base: position 54,533 of record NZ_NNBK01000023.1, read on the forward strand.
GCGGACGGGAAGTACTGCACCACCGAGTTGATCACGATGGTGTCGAACCGCCCGGCCGGCAGGCCGTCGGTGTCGTGCGCAGCGCGGGTCTGCAGCACGACACGCTCAGCCAGGTCGTCCTGGCGGGCGACCTGCGCGGTCAGCGCGTCGACCGCCGTGGCGGAGAAGTCCGTCGCCCAATAGGTCTCGCAGTGCGGTGCGACCTGCGAGAGCAGCAGTCCGGTGCCGACGCCGACCTCCAGCACCCGACGGGGGCGCAGGGCCAGGATGCGGGCCACGGTGGTGTCCCGCCACTCTCGCATCTGCTCGACAGGGATCGGGATCGGGCTCGCGTCGTAGCTGCTGTTCCAGCCGACGAAGTTCTGGCCGAAGTCGGCTTCCTCAGGGGTGATGGGCAGGGCGTCGTAGATGTCCTGCCACTCGCCCACGTGGTCCGCTTCCAGGCCACTGTCCCGGGCCTCGTCCTGGTGCGGGACGACGTAGCCGACGAGCCGCTCGTCCTGGGCGAGAACGGCGGCCCGGGCGACGGCGGGGTGCTCCGCCAGGGCCGCCTCGACCTCGCCCGGCTCGACCCGGAAGCCGCGCACCTTCACCTGGTCGTCGGCACGGCCGACGTACTCCAGCTGGCCGTCGCCCAGCCACCGCACCAGGTCTCCGGTGCGGTACATGCGCTCACCGGCCCCGAACGGGCAGGCGACGAACCGTCCGGCCGTCAGACCCGGCCGGTTCAGGTAGCCGCGCGCCAGTCCCGCGCCCGCGACGTACAGCTCCCCTGCCATACCCGTCGGCACCGGCCGCAGCCGCTCGTCCAGGACGTACACCCGGGCGTTGGCGATCGGACGGCCGATCGGCGGCACACCCGCCCCCGGGGACAGCGGGTCGCTCATGGTCGCGCACACCGTGGTCTCGGTCGGACCGTACGCGTTGACCATGCGCCGCCCGGACGCCCAGCGGGACACCAGCTCCGGCGGGCACGCCTCACCCGCCACCACCAGTGTCGGCACCTTCACCGCGCCCTCCGGCACGGCGGCGAGGACGGACGGGGGCACGGTCACGTGGGTGACCGCGAGGTCCCGGTCGGTCAGCGCGGCGACCGGGTCCGCCGTCGGGGGCAGCACCAGGGCCGCGCCGCGCAGCAGTGCGGTGTAGATCTCCGAAACCGAGGCGTCGAAGCTGGGCGAGGCGAACTGGAGCACCCGGCTGTCGGGTTCGATCGCGAAGCGCTCGATCTGTGCGGCGACCAGGCTCGCGACGCCGCCGTGGCCGACCACGACGCCCTTGGGGCGGCCGGTCGAGCCCGAGGTGTAGATCACGTAGGCCGGATGCCGGACGTCGAGCGCGACCACGGGGTCGGTTTCCGGCCATGCGGACACCTCGGTCACCAGCGCCGGGTCGTCGACCATCAGTGCCGGCCGGGCGTCCGCCAGCATGTACGCGATCCGCGCCTGCGGGTACGCCGGATCCACGGGCAGGTACGCGGCCCCGGCCTTCAGCACGCCCAGGACGGCCACCACGGACTCCACCGAGCGCGGCAGGGCCACAGCCACGGTCTGCTCCGGGCCGACGCCCCGAGCGATCAGTGCATGCGCGAACCGGTTCGCCCGGGCATTCAGCTGCCGATACGTCAACTCGGCATCGCCACACACCAGCGCGACCGCGTCCGGTGTCGCCACCACCTGCGCCGCGAACGCCTGCGGCACCGGGACGGCCTGCACCTCCCGGGCGGTCGCGTCGCCCTGTTCCAGCAAACGGTGCCGCTCGTCGGCGTCGAGGATTTCGATCCGTCCGATCGACCGGTCCGGGTCGGCGGTGACCGCCTCCAGGAGGTGCGTCCAGCGTCTGGCGAGGGCTGAGACCGTCGAGCGGTCGAACAGGTCGGTGGCGTACTCCACCGCGCCGACGATCCCCGCCGGGCTGCCGTCCGGACCGAACTGTTCGACGAGGCTCACACCGAGGTCGAACTTGGCGGTTCCGGTGGCCACCGCGTAGGTGGCGACGTCCAGGCCGGGCAGGGAGAACCGGCCCATCGGCGCGTTCTGCACGGCCAGGATGGTCTGGAACAGCGGGTGGTGGGACAGCGAGCGGGACGGGTTCAGCGCCTCCACCAGGTGCTCGAACGGCACGTCCTGGTGCGCGTAAGCCGACAGCGCCGTCTCCCGCACCCGCCCCAGCAGCTCGGCGAAACTCGGATCGCCGCTCGTGTCGGTGCGCAGCACCAGCGTGTTCACGAAGAACCCGACCAGATCGTCCAGCGCCTCGTCGGTACGCCCCGCGATCGGACTCCCGATCGCGATGTCCGTGCCCGCACCCAGCCGCGTGTACAGCGCCGCCAGCGCCGCCTGAAGCACCATGAACAGGCTCGCGCCCGACTTTCGGGCCAACTCCACCAGGGCGGCGTGCAGTTCGGGGCTCAGCTCCAAGCCGACGTGGTCCCCGCGCCAGCCGGCGACGGCCGGCCTCGGCCGGTCGACGGGCAGCTGGAGCAGCTCCGGGAGGTCGGACAGCTGACGCTTCCAGTAGTCGAGCTGCTTGGCGAACCGGCTCTCCGGGTCTGTGGCCTCGCCGAGCAGGTCGCGCTGCCACAGCGTGTAGTCCGCGTACTGCGCCGGCAGGGCCGGCCAGTGCGGCGCGCGGCCCTCGCACCGGGCGGCGTACGCCTCGGCCAGGTCACGTGCCAGCGGGCCGGTGGACCAGCCGTCCCCGGCGATGTGGTGCATCACCAGCAGTAGCACGTGCTCGTCCGGCGCGAGTGCAAACAGCTCCGCCCGCAGTGGCGCTTCGGCCTCCAGGTCGAAGGGCTGTCGGGCGGACTCGGCGAGCCGCTCGCCCAGTTCGGCCTCCGACACCTCGGTCAGCCGGGCCCGGGGCCGGGCCTCGGCCGGGTCCAGGATGAGCTGGCAGGGTACGCCGTCGACCTCCGGGAAGACCGTCCGCAGGCTCTCGTGCCGGGCCATCACGTCGGCCAGCGCCTCGTCGAGCGCCGCCCGGTCGAGCGTTCCGGTCAGCTGGAGTGCGAGCGGGATGTGGTAGGTCGCGGCGGCACCGTCCATGCGGTGCAGGAACCAGAGTCGGCGCTGGGCGAAGGACAGCGGCACCGCCTCCGGCCGCTCGTGCTCGGTCAGCGCCGGGCGGGAGTGGTCGGCCTCGGCCAGCGTCCCGGCCAGGCCCGCCACGGTGGGCGCCTGGAACAGCGCGCGCAGCCCCAGCTCCACGCCGAGTACCGAGCGCACCCGCGCGGCCAGCCGGGTGGCGAGCAGGGAGTGACCGCCCAGGTCGAAGAAGCCGTCGTCGACCCCGACCCGCGGCACGCCCAGCACCTCGGCGAACAGCTCGCACAGGATCTGCTCCTGCGGCGTACGCGGAGCCCGGCCGCCGGCGGTCGCGCCCGGCTCCGGCGCGGGCAGCGCCGCCCGGTCCAGCTTCCCGTTCGGCGTCAGCGGCAGTACGTCCAGCACCATGAAGACGGCCGGCACCAGGTAGTCGGGCAGCCGGTCGCGCAGGTACGCCGCCAGTTCCGCAGGGCGGACGGCCATGTCGGGACGGGCCGCGACGTAGCCGATGAGCCGGTCGTCCTGGGCGAGCACGGCGGCCCGGGCGACGGCGGCGTGCTCGGCCAGCGCCGCCTCGACCTCGCCGAGTTCGACGCGGAAGCCGCGCACCTTCACCTGGTCGTCGGCACGGCCGACGTACTCCAGCTCGCCGTCGGTCCGGCGGCGCACCACGTCCCCGGTGCGGTACATCCGCGCACCCGCCGGGCCGAACGGGCAGGCGACGAACCGCCCGGCCGTCAGCCCGGGCCGGTTCAGGTACCCGCGTGCCAGACCGGGACCGGCGACGTACAACTCCCCTGCCACCCCCGGCGGCACGATGCGCAGCCGCGCGTCGAGGACGTACACCCGGAAGCCCGCGACCGCCCGGCCGATCGGCGGTACACCGGACCCCGGGGACAGCGGGTCGCTCATGGTCGCGCACACCGTCGTCTCCGTCGGACCGTACGCGTTGATCATCCGCCGGCCCGGCGCCCACCGGGCCACCAGCTCCGACGTGCAGGCCTCACCCGCCACCACCAGGGTGGCGGCCGTGACGTCGGCGCTTTCCAGCGCCGCCAGGGCCGACGGCGGAAGTGTCACATGGGTGACGTCGAGCCGGCGGTCCGTCAGGGCCTCCAGCGGGGCCTCGGACGGGGGCAGGACGAGGGCGGCCCCGCTGAGCACGGCACTGCACAGGTCCCAGAAGGACGCGTCGAAGCTGAGCGAGGCGAACTGGAGAACCCGGCTGCCCGGAGCCACGCCGAGCCGGTCGACCTGCGCCGCCACCAGGCCCGACACGCCGGTGTGGCTCACCACGACGCCCTTGGGCCGGCCCGTCGAACCTGAGGTGTAGATCACGTATGCCGGGTGTCGGGCGTCCACCACAACACCTGGATCGGTCTCCGGCCGGCCGGAAGCCTCGGCCACCAGTGCCGGATCGTCGATCACCACGGCGGGCCGCGCGTCGTCCAGCATGAACGCGATCCGCGCCTGCGGGTACGCCGGATCCACGGGCAGGTACGCGGCCCCGGCCTTCAGCACGCCCAGGACGGCCACCACGGACTCCACCGAGCGCGGCAGGGCCACAGCCACGGTCTGCTCCGGGCCGACGCCCCGGGCGATCAGTGCATGCGCGAACCGGTTCGCCCGGACATTCAGCTGCCGATACGTCAGTTCGGTATCACCGCAGACGATCGCGACCGCGTCGGGTGTCGCCGTCACCTGCTCCGCGAACAGCTCCGGCAGGCTCATCCCGGCCGCCTCGCCCCGGACGGCGGGCAGCAGCTCGCGGCGCTCCTCGGCGGACAACAGGTCGATCCCGCCGATCGGCCGGTCGGGCGCGGCGGCGACCGCGGTCAGCAGCCTGGTCCACCGGGCGACCAGGACCTCGACCGTCGAGCGGTCGAACAGGTCGGTGCTGTATTCGACCGCGCCGCTGAGCCCGGCCGGCGCTCCGTCGGACCCGTGCTCCTCCGCGAACCCGAAGGTCAGGTCGAGCCGCGCGGTCCCGGTGAGCACGGTCACCCCGGAGACCCGGAGACCCGGCAGCTCGAAGTCACCACCCGGCGCGTTCTGCACGACCAGCCCGGTCTGGAACAGCGGGTGGTGGGACAGCGAGCGGGACGGGTTCAGCGCCTCCACCAGGTGCTCGAACGGCACGTCCTGGTGCGCGTAAGCCGACAGCGCCGTCTCCCGCACCCGCCCCAGCAGCTCGGCGAAACTCGGGTCACCGCTCGTGTCGGTGCGCAGCACCAGCGTGTTGATGAAGAACCCGACCAGATCGTCCAGCGCCTCGTCGGTACGCCCCGCGATCGGACTCCCGATCGCGATGTCCGTGCCCGCACCCAGCCGCGTGTACAGCGCCGCCAGCGCCGCCTGAAGCACCATGAACAGGCTCGCGCCCGACTTTCGGGCCAACTCCACCAGCGCCGCGTGCAGTTCGGCGTCGATCCGGAGTTCCAGCAGGTCGCCGCCGTACGACATGGTGGCCGGGCGCGGCCGGTCGGCGGGCAGGTGCAGCTGGTCGGGCAGCCCGGCCAGCGCCTCCGTCCAGTAGGTGATCTGGCGGGCGAACACGCTGTCCGCGTCGTGCTCGTCGCCGAGGATCTCGTGCTGCCACAGGGTGTAGTCGCCGTACGTCACCGGCAGCGGCGGCCACGCCGGCGCCACGCCACCCTGCCGGGTGGTGTAGGCCGCGGCGAGGTCGCGGGCCAACGGGCCCATGGACCAGCCGTCCCCGACGATGTGGTGCATGACCAGCAGCAGCACGTGCTCGTCCGGCGCGAGTGCGAACAGCTCCGCCCGCAGCGGTACTTCCGAGGTCAGGTCGAAGCCACGCACCGCCGCCTCACGCAGCAGGGTGGGCACTTCCGCCTCGCCGGCCGCGCGTACCGTCAGCGGGACGGCCGCTTCGCTGGTGTCCAGCACCCGCTGGTACGGGACTCCGGCGGTGTGCGGGAAGACCGTGCGCAGGGTCTCGTGCCGGGCCACCACGTCCGCGAGCGCGGCACACAGCGCGGCCCGGTCGAGGTCGCCGGACAACCGCAGGGCGAGCGGCATGTGGTAGGTGGCGCTCGGCGCCCCGAACTGCTGGAGGAACCAGAGCCGGCGCTGGGCGAACGACAGCGGCATCGGTTCGCGGCGGGGCTGGGGTACCAGGGCCTGCCGCGCGGTGCCGGCGTCATGCAGCCCGGCCGCGAGCCCGGCGGGTGTCGGCGCCCGGAACAGGCTGCGCAGTTCCAGCTCGACCCCGAGGGTCGCCCGGACCCGCGAGACCAGCCGGGTGGCGAGCAGGGAGTGCCCGCCCAGGTCGAAGAAGCCGTCGTCGACCCCGACCCGCGGCACGCCCAGCACCTCGGCGAACAGCTCGCACAGGATCTGCTCCTGCGGCGTGCGCGGAACCCGGCCGCCGGCGGTCGCGCCCGGCTCCGGCGCGGGCAGCGCCGCCCGGTCCAGCTTCCCGTTCGGCGTCAGCGGCAGTGCGTCGAGCAGCACGAACGCGGATGGCACGAGGTGGTCCGGCACCCGGTCGCGCAGGTGCGCTGCCAGCGCCGCCGTGGTCGCCCCGGTCCCGGCCAGGGGGACGACGTACGCGACGATCCGGTCCTCCCGGGCGAGCACCGCGACCTGGGCGACACCCGGGTGCGCGGTCAGCTCGGCCTCGATCTCGCCCGGCTCGACCCGGAACCCGCGGACCTTCACCTGGTGGTCCACCCGGCCCGCGAACTCCAGCTCGCCTCCCCCAGCCGCCGGACGGGGGTGCCCCCCGGCGCGCCAGCGGACCAGGTCACCGGTGCGGTACATCCGCGCGCCGGGCGGACCGTACGGGTTGGCGACGAATCGCGTGGCGGTGAGCCCGGGCCGGTTCAGGTAGCCGCGGGCGAGTCCCGCACCGGCGAGGTACAGCTCGCCCGTCACGCCGGGGGCGACCGGTTGCAGGGCCGAGTCCAGCACGTACACCTGGCAGTTGGCGATCGGCCGGCCGATCGGTACCGGCAGCGGGCAGTCGGCGGGATCGGCCGGCAGCGGGTAGGCGGTGATCACATGGGTCTCGGCGGGGCCGTAGTGGTTGTGCAGCTCCCGGCCCGGCCGCCGGGCCTGGAAGCGGCGTAGGGCACCGCCGAGGCGCATCGCCTCGCCGGCCTGCGCGATCAGCCGCAGCTTCGGCAGCTCCAGGCCGGCCTCCTCAGCGGCCTCGGCCAGCGCCTCGACCACCAGGTTGGGCGCGAACAGCTCCTCGACCCCGTGCCGGTCCAGCCAGCGGGCGAACAGCTCGGCGCTGCGGCGCTGCTCCTCGGTCGGCACCACGAGGGTCTTGCCGTACAGCAGCGCGGAGAGCGTCTCCTGCACCGAGACGTCGAAGCTGATCGCGGTGAACTGCGCGGTACGCGTGCCAGGTTCGCCACCGACGGCCCGGTGGTGCCACGCCAGCAGGTTCAGCAGCCCGGCGGCGGGCATCACCACGGCCTTGGGCCGGCCGGTGGAGCCCGAGGTGTAGATGACGTAGGCCGGGTGCCGGGGGTCCACGGCAATGGCCGGATCGTGCTCCGGCAGCTCGCCGTCCGGTGTGACGGCCGCGAGGTCGTCGAGCACCACGACCGGGCGCGCGTCCTGAAGCATGTACGCGATGCGGGCGGCCGGGTAGTCCGGGTCGACCGGAAGATACGCCGCGCCCGTCTTGAGCACCGCGAGGACAGCGACCACCAGCTCGGCCGAACGCGGCAGCCGCAGGGCGACGACCTGCTCCGGCCCGACTCCGCGCGCGATCAGCGCGTACGCCAGGCGGTTGGCCCTGCGGTTCAGCTCCCGGTAGGTCAGCACGGTGTCCTCGAACACCACGGCCGGGGCCTCCGGCGTCGCCCGGACCTGCGCCTCGAACAGAGCCGGCAGGCCGGCATCATGAGCCGGGCACGCGGTGTCGTTGCGCACGACCAGCAGCTCGTGCCGTTCCTCGGCGGTGAGGACGTCGATCCGGCTCAGCGGCCGGTCCGGCTCGGCGACCACCGACGCCAGCAGACCCAGCCACCGGGCGACCAGTGCCTCCACCGTGGCGGAGTCGAAGAGGTCGGTGCTGTACTCGACCCGCCCGACGATGCCCTCGGCCGGGCCGCCGCTGCCGCCGCGCTCCAGCAGGTGGAAGCCGAGGTCGAACATCGCCGTCGGCGTCCGCACCAGGAGGATCTCGGCGGCCAGACCACTCAGCGCGAACTCGGTACGGGGCACGTTCTGCAGCGCGAGCAACACCTGGAACAGCGGCTGTCGGGCAAGCGAACGGGACGGGTTGAGGGCCTCGACGACGTGCTCGAACGGCAGGTCCTGGTGCGCGTACGCGGCCAGCGCGCCCTCGCGGACCCGGCCCAGCAGCTCGGCGAAGGTCGGGTCGCCACTGGTGTCCGTGCGGAGCACCAGGGTGTTGACGAAAAACCCGACGAGGTCATCCAGGGCCTGGTCGGTCCGGCCGGCGATCAGGCTGCCGACCGGGATGTCCGTTCCCGCGCCGAGCTTGTCCAGCAGCGATGCCAGGCCGGCCTGCAACACCATGTACACGCTGGCGCCGTGCTCCCGGCCCAGCCGGATCAGCCCGGCATGCAGTTCGGCGTCCAGTTCGACCGCGAGGTGGCCGCCCGAGCAGGAGGGGGTCGCGGGGCGAGGACGGTCGACGGGGAGCCGGATCTGCTCCGGCAGGTTTGCCAACTGCTGCGTCCAGTAGGTCTGTTGGCGGGCGAACAGGCTGTCCTGGTCGGCCGGGTCGCCGAGCAGGTCGTGCTGCCACAGGGTGTAGTCGGCGTACTGAACGGGCAGCGGCGCCCACTGCGGTTCCTCGCCCCGGCAGCGTGCCGCGTACGCGGTGGCCAGGTCAGCGGCCAGCGGGCCCAGCGACCAGCCGTCACCGGCGATGTGGTGCATCACCAGGAGCAGCACGTGCTCGTCCGCGGAGACTCCGAACACCTCGGCGCGCAGTGGCGGTTCGGCCGCGAGGTCGAATCCGCGCACTGCGGCCCCCGCCAGCAGTTCCGGCAGGTCCGTCTCGTCGGCCGTGGTGAACGACAGCCTCGGGCGCGCCTCTCCGGTGGCCAGTACCTGCTGGTAGGGCACGCCGTCCGCGGCCGGGAAGACCGTGCGCAGGGTTTCATGCCGGTCCACGATGTCGCCCAGCGCCGCCTCCAGGGCCGCCAGGTCCAGTGGTCCCGAGAGCCGCCACGCGAGCGGCATGTTGTAGACCGAGTCGGCGCCCTCCAGCTGGCGCAGGAACCACAGCCTCCGCTGAGCGGACGACAGCGGCACCAGCTCGGACCGCTCCGCCCGCCCCAGGCCGGGCCGGGCCCGGTCCGCGCCATCCAGCGCGGCGGCCAGCCCGGCCACCGTCGGGGTCTGGAACAGGGTGCGCAGCGCCAGTTCCACGCCCAGGGCCGCACGGACCCGGGCCACCAACCGGGTGGCCAGCAGGGAGTGCCCGCCCAGGTCGAAGAAGTCGTCGTCGACACCGACCTGAGACAGACCCAGCACCTCGGCGAACAACCCGGCCAGCACGTGTTCCTGAGGAGTGTGCGGGCCGCGGCCGACCCGCGACGCCGCGTACTCGGGCTCGGGCAGGGCGCGCCGGTCCAGCTTGCCGTTGGCGTTCAGCGGCAGTGCGGCGAGGGAGACGAACGCGGCCGGCACCATGTAGTCGGGCAGCCGCTCGCGCAGGTGCGCCCGCAGGTCGTCCGGGCGAAGCTCCGCCCCGCCGGCGGGCACCAGGTAGGCGACCAGGCGGGTGTCCTCCGCCCGGTCCTGCCGGACGATCACGGCGGCCTGCACGACCTGCGGGTGTTCCGCCAATGCCGCCTCGATCTCGCCGAGTTCGATCCGGTATCCCCGGACCTTGACCTGATCGTCGGTGCGGCCGAGGAACTCCATGTTCCCGTCCGAGCCCCACCGCACCAGGTCGCCGGTGCGGTACATCCTCGTGCCGGCCGGACCGAACGGGTCCGCCACGAACCGTCCCGCGGTCAGGCCCGGCCGGTTCAGGTAGCCGCGTGCCAGCCCCGCACCGGCGATGTACAGCTCGCCCGGCACACCCGCGGGCACCGGCTGCAACGCTGCGTCGAGCACGTGCAGCCGGACACCGCCGAGCGGCCGGCCGATTACTTGGCGCTGGCTCGACTTCAGCGGCGCGAAGACCGAGTCCACCGTGCACTCGGACGGCCCGTAGTAGTTCAGGGAGAACACCCCGTCGGCCGCCCGCAACCGCTCCCACAACTGCTCGGGAACGGTCTCCCCGCCCAACCCGACCACCGACGGACGCCACTGCGGGTCGTTCAACAGGCCGTGTTCGACGAGGACTTGCAAGTAGGACGGAGTGCCGCCGACAGTGTCCAGCCCGGCCCGCGCTGCGTACTCGAGGTAGGCGTCCGGGTCGGACCAGGTCGCCTCGTCCAGGACGTGCAGCTCGTGGCCGGCGTACAGGGCGAACATCTGGTCGCAGGAGGCGTCGAACGACACGGATGTGGTCAGCCCCATCCGCAGCGGCTCCCCCGTCCGGAAGACCAGCGGACACTGGTTGGCGAACAGGTTGCGCAGGCCGCCGTGCGTCGCCACCACGCCCTTGGGCTTGCCGGTGGAACCGGAGGTGTAGATGACGTAGGCCGGATGGCCCGGATCGATGGCCACCGCAGGGTCCGTCGACGGGCACCCCGCCACCAGCGCGGCCGTCTCCGGGTCGTCGGCCACCAGCCACCCGGTGGGACCGGTCTCCGGCAGTCGGCCCCGGGCTCGGGAGTCGGTCACCACCAGGACCGGCCGGGCGTCGTCGAGCATGTATTCGACGCGCGCGGCCGGGTACTCCGGATCGACCGGGAGGTACGCGGCGCCGGTCTTCAGCACCGCGAGGATGGCCACAATCAGCTCGGCCGACCTCGGCAGGGCCACTGCCACCAGCCGCTCCGGCCGCGCGCCCCGCGCGATCAGCGCATGCGCCAGCCGGTTCGCCCGCGCGTCCAGCCCCGCATACGTCAGCGATGCTTCCGGCCCCACCACCGCGACGGCGTCCGGAGTCGCACGCACCTGAGCCCGGAACAGCTCCGGCAGACTCTCGGTGAAGGCCTGGGCCGCCGGGCCGGTACCCAGCGCCGTCAGCTCACCGTGCTCCTCGGCGGTGAGCAGGCCGAAGCGGCTGAGCCTCCGCTGCGGGTCGGCGACCACGGCGCGGAGCAGCCGCTCCCACCGCTCGATCATCGTCTCGACGGTGGCCGGGTCGTACAGGTCTCCGCTGTACTCGACGGACCCGTCGATCCCCTCCGGGGAGCCGTCCTGCGCGTGCCGCTCGGACATGGTGAAGAGCAGGTCGAGCTTGGCGGTGGTCGACGTCGACGGCATGTCGCCGACGCGCAGCCCGGGCGGCGCGAAGTCCGCCCGGGGTGCGTTCTGCAGCACCAGCATGACCTGGAAGAGCGGGTGGTGCGCCAGCGACCGGACCGGGTTGAGGGCCTCGACCAGGTACTCGAACGGAAGGTCCTGGTGCGCGTACCCGGCCAGCGCGGTCTCCCGGACCCGGCCCAGCAGTTCGGCGAACGTCGGATCGCCCGAGGTGTCGGTACGGAACACCAGGGTGTTGACGAAGTAGCCGACCAACTCGTCCTGCGCCTGGTCGGTCCGGCCCGCGACCGGGCTGCCGACCGGGATGTCGTCGCCCGCGCCCAGCTTGCTCAGCAACACCGCCAGCCCGGCCTGAAGCACCATGAACAGGCTGGTGCCGTGGGCGCGGGCCAGCTCGCGCAGCCCGCGGTGCAGCTCGGCGTCCAGCCGGGCACGCACGGAACCGCCCCGGTGCGAGGCGACCGCCGGGCGGGGCCGGTCGCCGGGCAGCTGCAGCTGCTCCGGCAGATCGGCCAGCTGCCGGGTCCAGTAGGCCGCCTGGCGGGCGAACAGGCTGTCCCCGTCGGCCGCGTCGCCGAGCAGCTCGTGCTGCCACAGGGTGTAGTCGGCATACTGGACGGGCAGCTCCTCCCACTGCGGCTCCTCGTCGCGGCAGCGCGCCGCGTAGGCGGTGGTCAGGCCCTGCGCAAGCGGGCCCAGCGACCAGCCGTCACCCGCGATGTGGTGGAGCACCACCTGGAACACGTGCTCGTCCGCCGCGAGCTCGAACAGCCCGGCACGCAGTGGCACATCGACCGACAAGTCGAACCGTTGGGCCTTCGCTTCCGCCATGGCGGCTGGCAGCTCGGCCTCGGTGGTCCGGCTCACGAGCAGCCGCGGGCGGGCTGCCACGACGTCCAGCACCTGCTGGTACGGCACGCCGTCGACCGCCGGGAAGACGGTGCGCAGGCTCTCGTGCCGGGCCACCACGTCCGCCACGGCGGCTTCCAGGGCCCGCCGGTCCAGATCCCCGGAGAGCCGCCAGGCCAGGGAGATGTGGTAGTTCGCGCCGGCGCCCTCCAGCTGGTGCAGGAACCACAGCCGCCGCTGCGCGAACGACAGCGGGATCGCCTCGGGGCGCTCGCGCCGTGCCAGGGCGGCCTGCGCGGGTCCGGCCGCCACCAGGGCGGCGGCCAGGCCGGCCGGGGTCGGCGCCTCGAACAGGGTGCGCAGCGGCATTTCCACGCCGAGCGTCGCGCGGATCCGGGCGGCCAGGCGGGTGGCCAGCAGCGAGTGCCCGCCCAGGTCGAAGAAGTCGTCTTCGACGCCGGCCGATGCCACGCCCAGGACCTCGGCGAACAGCTCGCAGAGGATCTGCTCCTGCGGGGAGCGCGGCGCGCGAGCGGTGGCTGCCGGGGCGAGGTCGGGGGCGGGCAGCGCCCGGTGGTCCAGCTTGCCGTTGGCGGTCAGCGGCAGGGCGTCCAGCATGACGAACGCCGACGGCACCATGTACTCCGGCAACCGCTCGCGCAGGTGCGCGCGCAGTTCGGCCGAACTCGGTGCGGTACCCGCGGCCGGCACCAGGTACGCGACCAGCCGGGTGTCGTCGGCCCGGTCCTGCCGGGCCAGGACGGCGACCTGGGCCATGCCGGGGTGCGCGGCCAGCACCGCCTCGATCTCGCCGAGCTCGATCCGGAAGCCGCGCACCTTCACCTGCTGGTCGGCCCGGCCGACGTAGCGCAGGCTGCCGTCCACCGCGCGGCGCACCACGTCGCCGCTGCGGTACATCCGCGATCCCGGCGGTCCGAACGGGTCGGCCACGAAGCGCCCGGCGGTCAGGCCGGGCCGGTTCAGGTAGCCGCGAGCCAGGCCGGCGCCCGCGACGTACAGCTCGCCGGGCACGCCCGGGGCCACCGGCCGCAGGTGGGCGTCCAGCACGTACGTCCGCAGGTCCGGAATGGCCGCTCCGACCTGGCCGGCGGCGGTTTCGGCCCCGTCGAGAGCCGCGTACGTGACGTGCACCGTGGTCTCGGTGATGCCGTACATGTTGACCAGCCGGGGCGCGTCGTCAGGGTGCCGCTCGTACCAGCTCGCCAGCCGGGCGTGCTCCAGCGCCTCACCGCCGAACACCACCGTGCGCAGCGCGAGCGAGCGGCCGGTCTCCGGGGCCTCCGCGTCCGCCTGCATCAGCTGGTAGAACGCGGACGGCGTCTGGTTGAGGACGGTCACCCTTTCGCCGGCAAGGAGCTCCAGGAAACGGCCGGGCGAGCGGCTGGTGTCGTGGTCCACGACCACCAGACGGCCGCCGTACAGCAGCGGACCCCACAGCTCCCACACCGAGAAGTCGAAGGCGTAGGAGTGGAAGAGCGTCCAGACGTCCTCGGCGGAGAAGCCGAACAGCCTCTCGGTGGTGCCGAACAGCCGCACCACGTTCCGGTGCGGGACCACCACGCCCTTGGGATCGCCGGTAGAGCCGGAGGTGTAGATGACGTAGGCAGCGTGGCCCGGGTCGAGGGGGACTTCCGGGTCCGTGTCCGGCAGCCCGTCCAGATCGGCGGCGTCCAGCAGCAGCCGGTCCACCGGGTCCACGCCCGGCAGATCGCCGATCCGGCTCGTGGTCACGAGGAGCGCGGGCCGGGCATCCTGGAGCAGGTAGGCGATCCGGGCGGCCGGGTACTGCGGATCCACCGGGAGGTAAGCGCCGCCCGCCTTCAGCACGGCGAGCACCGCCACGACCTGCTCCGCCGAGCGCGGCAGGGCCAGCGCCACGCGTTGCTCCGGGCCCACCCCCCGGTCGATCAGGGCGTGGGCGAGCCGGTTCGCGCGGGTGTTCAACTCGCCGTACGTCAGTGAGACTTCGCCGTCCGTGAGGGCGACGGCGGTCGGGTTCGCCCGTACCTGCCGCTCGAACAGCGCGGTCAGGCTGCTCTCCGACGGCCCCTCGCTCCGGTCGGTACGCGCCGGGAGCAGCGCGCGGAGCTCGTCGGCGGACAGCACGTCCACCTGGCCGATCCTCCGGCCGGGGTCCGCGACGACGGCGCGCAGAAGCCGCAGCCACCGCTCGACGATCCCGGTCACGGTGGCCGCGTCGAACAGGTCGGTGCTGTACTCCACCATGCCCGACAGACCGCCCTCGCCGGGCTGTTCGGCCAGGATGAAGGTCAGGTCGCACTTGGCCGTCCCGGTGTGGACCAAATCGGTCGCCACCCGCAGCCTGGGCAGATCGAACGTGCCGAGGGGCGCGTTCTGCAAGGCGAGCATGGTCTGGAACAGCGGATGGTGCGCCAGCGACCGGGCCGGGTTCAGTGCCTCCACCAGGTGCTCGAAAGGCACATCCTGGTGCGCGTACGCGGCCAGCGCGTAGGCCCGCACCCTGCCCAGCAGTTCGCTGAACGACGGGTCGCCGGAAAGGTCGGTGCGCAGCACCAGGGTGTTGACGAAGAAGCCGACCAAGTCGTCCGCGGCCTCGTCGGTGCGTCCGGCGATCGGCGTGCCGATCGGGACGTCGGTGCCCGCGCCCAGCTTGCCCAGCAGGGCGGCAAGCCCGGCCTGGAGCACCATGAAGAGGCTGGCCCCGCCGCCGCGGGCGAGCGTCCGCAGGCCCTGGTGGAGCTCGGCGTCGATCCGCACCGGCAGGTGGGCGCCCCGGTAGGACATCGCGGCCGGCCGGGGCCGGTCGAACGGCAACTCCACCTGCTCCGGAAGGTTCGCCAACTGCTCACGCCAGTAACCGAGTTGGCTGCTCAGCAGGCTGTCCTGGTCCGAGCCGTCGCCGAGCAGCTCCCGCTGCCAGAGGGCGTAGTCGGCGTACTGGACCGGCAGCGGCGACCACTCCGGCTTCGCGCCCTCGGCGCGGGCCGCGTAGGCGGCCGTGAGGTCCCGCGAGAGCGGCCCCATCGACCAGCCGTCGCCGGCGATGTGGTGCACCACCAGCAGCAGCACGTGCTCCTCAGCCGTCAGCTGGAAGAGTTCGGCGTGTAGCGGCGGCTCCTCGGCGAGGTCGAAGGCGTACCGGGCCGACTGTGCCAGCCGCTCCGGCAGCTCGCGTTCGCCGAGTTCAGTCACCCGCAGCCTCGGCCTGGCCTCCTCCGGGTTCAGCACCCGCTGGCACGGCACGCCGTCGACCGTCGGGAAGACGGTGCGCAGGCTCTCGTGCCGCTCGACCACGTCCGCCAGGGCGGCTTCCAGGGCCCGCTGGTCCAGGTCACCGGACAGCCGCAAGGTCAGCGGGATGTTGTAGGTGGCGCTCGGGCCTTCCATGCGGTGCAGGAACCACAACCGGCGCTGCGCGAAGGACAACGGGATCGCGTCGGGCCGCTCGCGCAGCCCCAGTGCCGGGCGCGCCCGGCCCGCGACGTCCACGGCCGCCGCCAGTTCCGCCACCGTCGGCGCGTCGAACAGGTCGCCGAGCCGCAGCTCCACGCCGAGGATCGAGCGGGCCCGGGCGACCAGCCGGGTGGCCAGCAGGGAGTGCCCGCCGAGGTCGAAGAAGCTGTCGTCCGGCCCTGGCTCGGCCACCCCGAGCACCTCGGCGAACAGCCCGACGAGCAGGTGCTCGGTCGCGGTGCGCGGTGCGCGGCCCGGCGCGGCGGGCTGTCGCTCGGGCGCCGGGAGGGCCCGCCGGTCGAGCTTGCCGTTCGGGGTCAGCGGCAGCGCGTCCAGCAGCACGTACGCGGCCGGCATCAGCTGCCGGGGCAGCCGGTCCCGCAGGTGTTCGCGCAGGGCGGTGCCGGTCACGGTGGCGCCGGGCTCGGGCACCGCGTAGGCGACCAGGCGGGGTTCCTCCTCGGTGCGCACCATCACGGCGGCCCGGGCTACCTGCGGGTGCTCGGCGAGAACGGCCTCGATCTCGCCGAGCTCGACCCGGAAGCCGCGGATCTTGACCTGGTCGTCGGTGCGGCCGAGGAACTCCAGGTTCCCGGCCGCGCCCCAGCGCACCAGGTCCCCGGTGCGGTACATCCGCGACCCGCTCGGCCCGAACGGGTCCGCGACGAACCGCCCGGCGGTCAGCCCCGGCCGGTCGAGATAGCCGCGAGCCAGCCCCGCGCCCGAGATGTACAGCTCACCCGCCGCACCGGTCGGCAGCGGCCGCAGGGCGCCGTCGAGCACGTACAGCCGGGCGTTGGTGACCGGTCGGCCGATCACGGGGCGTGGGCTCGACTCCAGGGGCGCCACCACCGAGTTGACGGTGCATTCGGACGGCCCGTAGAGGTTGAGGCAGGACACGCCCTCCGCCGCCCGCAGCTGCTCCCACAGCCGCTCCGGGACGGCCTCGCCGCCCGCCGCGACCAGTGCCGGGCGCCGCTGCGGATCACTCAACAGCCCGTGGGAGACGAGCACTTGGAGATAGGACGGGGTGGCCTCGATGTAGTCCAGTCCGCAGCGCGCCGCGTAACCGACGAAGGCGTCGGGGTCGGTCCAGGTGGCGTGCTCCAGGACGTGCAGCTCGTGGCCTCCGAACAGGGCGAGCAGCTGGTTCCAGGAGGCGTCGAAGGACACCGAGGTGGTCAGCGCCACCCGCAGCCGCTGCCGCTCCTTGAGTACCGGGGCCAAGTGCACCTGCCGGAGGTCGGTGAGCAGGTCGAGCAGGCCGCCGTGGGTCAGCAGCACGCCCTTGGGCCGTCCGGTGGAGCCGGAGGTGTAGATGACGTACGCCGGGAGGCCCGGGTCGACGGCCACCATCGGGTCGGCCGCCGGGCAGTCGGTCACCAGGGCGGCCGTCTCCGGGGCGTCGAGCACCAGCCGGTCGACGGGGCCGGCCTCCGGCAGCCGCCCCTCGCTGCGGGAGTCCGTGACCAGCAGGGCCGGCCGGGCGTCGTCGAGCAGGTACGCGATCCGGGCGGCCGGGTACTCGGGGTCGACCGGCACGTACGCCGCCCCGGTCTTCAGCACCGCGAGGATCGCCACCACCAGCTCCGCCGAGCGCGGGAGGGCCACCGCCACCCGCCGTTCCGGGCCCGCTCCCCGGGCGATCAGGGCATGCGCCAGCCGCTTGGCCCGCGCGTCCAGTTCCACGTACGTCAGCGAGACGTCGCCGCACACCAGCGCGACCAGGTCCGGAGTCGCCCGGACGTGCTCCCGGAACAGCTCCGGCAGGCTCTCGGCCGGGGCCGGCGCCACCGGCCCGGCGCCGAGCACCGCCAGCTCGCGGCGCTCCTCGGCGGTGAGCAGTTCGATCCGGCCCACCGGCTCGTCCTGGTCGCAGTCCGCCAGGGTGTCCAGCAGCGCGAGCAGCCGCTGCTGGTGGTCGGCGAGGTCGTCGGGGGCGTACGCCTGCGGCGAGCCGTGCAGCCGCAGCAGCGGCGGATTGCCGTCCCGGTAGTCGAAGACCCAGACGGCGAGGTCGGTGGTCGACCCGGACACGAAGTGGTGCACGGAGGCCGGATGCCCGGCGAAACTCGGCCTGGAGTTGAAGGCCATGATGTTGACGATCAGTGGGAACGCCGTCCCGATGCTGCCGGGGGCGCCCAGGTCCCGCAGCAGGTCCTCGCTGCGGTAGCGCTCGTGCGCGACGGCCGTCTCGACCTCCCGCGCCGCCTGGGCGACGAGTTCGCGCCACGGCATGTCCGGCCGCACCGACAGCCGCAGCGGCACCACGTTGGACATCGTGCCCGGCACCGCCGTCAGGTCGCGGTCGGCACCCCGACGGGCGGTGACGGGCAGGGCAAGCACCACGTCCTGGCTGCCAGTCAGCCGGTGGGCGTAGAGCGCCGTCGCCGCGACCAGCAGCCGGGACCACCGGACGCCGGAACGTCCCGCCGCCGCCCGCAGGGCGTCCGGGCGGCGCAGTTCCCGCTCTTCGGCCAGCCGGAGGGCGCGGTGCGGGTCGGTCACGGAGGTGTCGGTGAGCCGGGTCGGAGCGGGCAGGTCGGCGAAGCGCTCGGTCCAGTAGGCGCGGTCGGCGGCGAAGTCGGTGGAGGCGCGGTAGGCGGCGTCGCTGTCGACCAGGTCCCGCAGCGAGCCGAACGGGCAGGGCGGCACGGCGCCGCCGTCGGCCAGTGCCGAGTACACCTCGCCGACGCGCTGCCGGAGCATGGAGCTGCTGATCGCGTCCAATACCACGTGGTGGTAGTTCAGGTACCAGAGATACTCCGTCGGCGAAGCCTTGATCAGCGCGTGGCCGAACAGCGGGTCGCGGGCGAGGTCCAGCGGGCGCAGCAGGTCCCGTTCCATCCATTCCACGGCCGCCGCCCGGGGGTCGGGCTCCCCGCTGAGGTCGAGGTGGGCCGGAGCCCAGTCCCAGCTCTCCCGGAGGACCTGGCGCGGGCCGTCCCCATCGTCGACGAAGGTCACGTGCAGGGCATCGACCTCGTCGACCACCCGGCGCAGCGCGCTCTCGAACAGCTCCCGGTCCACCGGCCCGTGGATCTCCAGGCACTCGCCGACGCGGTAACCCGGAATCGGCGTCCGGGAGCGTTGCTCGGCGAGCCAGATCTCGCGCTGGGCCGCTGTCAGGGGAAGGGCGTCACCGTCGCGACGGGGCATGGCGGTATCTCCGAATGTATGGGCAGGCGTGGTGGCAGGGCGCGCCGGACCGCGCCGACAGTGGTGTCGTCACGCGGTCGGTCGGCGGGAGGGGCGGCTGCTGCGGTCAGGCGGCGGGTTCGCCGGCCTGGAGTTGCCATAGGGACGCGTAGAGTCCGCGCTGGGCGAGGAGTTCGTCGTGGGTGCCCTGCTCGGCCACGACCCCGCCCTTGTCCACGACGTAGATCCGGTCGGCGTGGCGGACCGTGGAGAGCCGGTGGGCGATGATCAGCATCGTCCGGTCCGCCGCGAAGGCGCGGAGCGTGCGCTGGATGGCGGCCTCGGTCTCGTTGTCCACTGCGGAGGTGGCTTCGTCGAGGATCACGACCGGCGCGTCCTTGAGGATCGCGCGCGCCAGCGCGATCCTCTGTCGCTGACCGCCGGAGAGCGCGGCACCGCGCTCTCCGATCACCGTCTCGTAGCCGTCCGGCAGAGATGCGACGAAGGTGTGTGCCTCGGCCTTCATGGCCGCCTCGACCACGGCCTCGTCCGAGGCTCCGAAGCTGCCGTAACGGATGTTGTCGGCGACGGTGCCGTCGAAGAGGAAGGGGTCCTGGGCGACGAACCCGATCGCGTGGCGCAGGTCGTGCCGCGACAGCTCGCGCACGTCCCGCCCGTCGAGCAGTACGCTGCCGATGTCCGCGTTCTGGAATCGCATCAGCAGCTTGGCGATCGTGGTCTTGCCGGAGCCGGTGGCGCCGACGAGGGCGGTGACCTGCCCGGCCGGGATGGTCAGCGAGAGGTCCTCCAGCGCCGGTGGCCGATCGGGGTAGGCGAAGGTCACGCCGTCGAGGACGATCTCCCCGTGCACCTCTTCGACGTCGAGCGGTCCGCCGGTGCCATCGGTCTCGGCGGGCAGGGCGCGCAGCCGCCGGACCCGGTCGTAGGCGGTGATCGTGCGCTGGTACTGGTCGACGATGCCGCCGAGCCGGCTCATCCGCAGCAGCACCATCTGGGGCAGCCCGATCAGCGGGCTGAACACCTCGAACGGCAGGCTGCCGTCGAGCACCGCCCGGCCGCCGATCAGCAGGGTTCCGGCCATCGAGCTGGTCGTGCAGACCCGGACGGTCTCGGCGTGGCGGATCGTGCTCCGGTCGGTCCGCCGGCTGCTGTCCTGGACCTCCCCGCTCAGCCGGTCGATGCGCTCGGCCTCGTAATCCTCGGTGCAGAAGCTCTTGACGGTGGCACCGGCCTCCAGAGTGTTCACCAGCTGGCTGTGCAGCTTGGCCCGGTGCTCGCCGGAGACGGCGTAGTCGGCCGCGACCTTGTCCTGGTAGTGGAACGACAGCCAGGCGATGACCGGGATGGGCAGGAACGCGATCCAGGCGATCTGCGGCGCCAGCAACAGGAACAGCGGCACCAGGAGGGCCAGACCGGCGCCAAGTTGCAGCAGGTCGTTGGCCGAGGTGGCGAAGAAGGTACCGAGCTGACGGACGTCGTCGGTGAGCGCGCCGGCGATCCGGGTGGTCCGCTCGCCCTCCAGGTGTCGTAGTTCGAGGTGCTGCACGTGGGCGTATGTCCGGTTGCGCCAGTCGTGCTCGATGTCCTGGCCGAGCCGGCGCCACTGGAGGTTCGAGGCGTACGAGAGGCCCGCCACGGCGGCACAGGCGGCGGCCACCAGCCCGGCCAGACCGAAGAGTTGAGCAGACGCGGTGGTCAGGCCGAGACCGACCAGCGGAGCTGCCTGGCCCTTGATGAGGACCAGTCCGGTCCAGCCGAGGAAGGTACCGAGCGCCACCTCCGAGATCTGGCAGGCGATGGACAGGGCAGCGGCCCGGTAGAGACGGCGTCGGTGCGGTCCGACGATCTCCGGCAGGGGGTGGCGTTCGACGCGAGGCCCGGCCGCGTCCTGGGACGCGTCGACCCCTTTGCGCCAGGCCTTCCGGAGGACGGCCGCGGTCGCCGCGGCCACCCCGCCCACTGCCACCAGCTGCCTGCTCAGCGCCGATCCCCTGATCAGCGCGACCCCTGCCGCGACCCCGCCGCCGACGGCGAGCACCGGTCGCACGACCAGTCCGCGGTCCGCCCGCGGGACCGGTGCGGCGACGGGTCGGGCCGGTGCCGGGCGTCCCACTCCGGTCGGATCCTCCGCGACCAGGGTGACGGCTTTGCAAAGGATCCGGCCGACGTCCGTGGCGCGCACCCGCGCATCGTGCCGGACGAGCACCCCGCCGGTGACCGGGTTGGCCCGGGCCTCGGTGATCCCGGGAACGCGGCGCAGCGCGGCGGCGAGTACCTCGGCCGTCCTTGGCCGTCCGAGCACCGGCTTGACGTCCCAGCGCTGGCGGCCCGGAGTGACCGAGCGCGGACGCGCGCCCCATTCCGCGGATCGGAATCCGGCTGCGGCACCCAGTAGCGATGACATGCGTACGATCACCTGTTTACGGAGGTCACGGGTAGTCCGTCAACGGGCGCGGCGGAATTCGGCGCGCGACGGATTACTGCGACGGAGTGGAAAGTCCGAAAGGGGGCAGAAGCGCGACCGAAAGGCCCACGGCCGACCGCCGCGAGGACCCGTCTTCAGAGGTCGGCAGGAAGAAGCGCCGAAGCGGCGGGCCGGGCAGCGCATCAGGGCGTCACCGCGACGCCTTCCCGGGGGCGGCGGTCGCACGGGTCTTCGGAGTCCTGGCCCCGTCCTTCTCGCCGTTCGAGGCCGCACCCTCGGTAGGCCGGTGGCCGTCACCGGCGGCGTTCTGCGCCGCCATCATGTCGGCAGCCACGTCGACCGCGAGGTCGTGGATGTTCTCTCCGGCCTCATGGGCCGCCTTCTTCACCTCCATGACAAGACCGACGGACGTCGTGACGACACCGCGCACCAGCGGCTTGAAGACACGCCTGGCCAGTGGCACGACGATGAGACCGATCAGAAACGGTGGAACGACGGGCGGCATGATGCTCCAACTTCTCTACGCAGATGTATGACAGCGGACCCAGGGCACTGCGAACCCCGGAGCACGCACAGCGGAGGGAAGACGGAAGCACCCATTTTCGGAATTCTCGATATCCCGTGCCGGACTCCCTGCCGGGTTGAATTCCTTGTCGATGAGGTAAACCGTCCGCTCATCGATCACCGTAGTCCAGTCATGCCCGTCGAGACCAAACGGTCTCGACGGGTTTCACTCATGCGAGTGCTATCCATGTTCGGACCGCTACGGATTGCGGTAGGCGAATCCACCAAGCGAAGCGCTTTTCTAATTTACCTATTACTGGTGATCGCCTTCATGACGACTGCCGAGTTCGCGCGGCGCACGCCGAGCACGAAGCGGCGAGGGTCTCCCACCGCGGTCCGGCTGACGCCGTACGCACCCGACGACCTCGACCGCACACTCCGCAGCGAGTTGCGCAAGATCCGGCGGAGACTTCCCACGCCCGCGCCTGCGTCCTGAGTCACGTCTCAGCTCCGACCACTCACGGACGAGTGAACTCCCAGCCGGCCACTGGCGCACCGGCTGCTGCGGACGCCAGCATGGCCGGCATGGCCACCACGCACCCCCGAGCTGAGCGGGCCGCCCAGGCCCGAGCGGCCGAAGCCCAGCTCGCCGCCGACGGAATCGACGGGGTGGTGTTCGGCTGGGTCGACAACGCCGGGCTCACCCGGGTGAAGTCCGTCCCGCTCGCCCAGCTCGAACACGCCGCGGAGTACGGCGTCGGCGCCGTACCCTGCTTCGACGTCTCCCTGGTGGACGACTCCTTCACCACTGCGCCTTCGAGTACCGGCCCGGTGGGCGACCTGCGGCTCGTCCCCGACCTCGACCGGCTCACCCCGCTCGCCGCCCAGCCCGGCTGGGCCTGGGCCCCGGCAGACCGTTACGCCCAGGACGGCACCCCGCACCCCGGCTGCCAGCGCCGATTCGCCCACCAGGTAAGCGAGGCCATCGAGCGGCGCGGGCTTTCCGTGCGAGCCGGGATCGAGGTCGAGTGGGTGGTGGCCGACGCCGCCGGGGCGCCCGCGACGCTCGCGCCCGCGTACGGGATGACCCGCTTCGTCGAGCACTCCGGCTACCTGCGGGAGGTGCTGCGCGCCCTCACCGCTCAGGGGCTGGCCGTGCTCCAGCTCCACCCCGAGTACGCCGCCGGGCAGTTCGAGGTCTCGGTCGCCGCCGAGGGGCCGGTCGAGGCGGCCGACACCACGATGCTGGTGCGCCACACCATCCGGTCCGTCTCCGCCCGGCACGGCCTGCGCGTCTCGTACGCGCCCGTCTTCACCGAGGGCTCGGTCGGCAACGGCGGCCACCTGCACATCAGCCTCTGGCGACAGGGCCGGAACCTCGGGCACGGCGGCCCCGGCCGCCACGGGCTGCACCCCGACGCCGAGCAGTTCTTCGCGGGCGTACTGGCCGAACTGCCAGCCCTGCTCGTCCTCGGCGCGCCCAGCGTCGCCTCCTACCTGCGGCTGGTCCCCTCCCGCTTCGCCGGGGCCTACCGCTGCTGGGGCCTGGAGAACCGTGAGGCGGCGCTGCGCCTGATCACCGGCTCCGCCGCCGGGCAGGCAAACGCCGAGCTCAAGTGCTTCGACGCCGCCGCCAACCCGTACCTGGAGGTCGGAGGCGTGCTGGCCGCCGGACTCGCCGGACTGGAGGCCGGCCTGCCCCTCCCGCCCGAGACCCCGAGCGACCCAGCCGCCCTCGGCGCCGCCGAGCGCCTCCCGGCGAGCCTGCCGGAGGCGATCGACGCGTACGAGAAGTCCGCGCTGTTGCGGCAGGCGCTCGGTCCCGAGTTGTACGAGGCCGTGCTGGCCGTCCGGCGGGCGGAGGCGGAGCTGTTCGCGAGGCACACGGATGCGGACGTCATCGAGGCCGTCCGCTGGCGCTACTGACGAGCATCGGTTCTGATCCTCCGGCTCCCAGGCGATGAGCTGGTCGAGGAACTGCTGTTCGCCGTCACGATTCACGGAGCTCAGCAGGATGCGGCCCCGGAGGGTGAGGAGCGGTTCCTCGGCCGTGCCCGTGCCTGTGGCGGAAGCAGTCGCAGGCATGGCGTCGTCCGAGGTGAGAGAAGCGGGCCAGACGCCGTTGCCGTTCATGAGGCACCGGGTGCACTGCGCTTGGGTGCACACCGGCGATGCCCCGCTCGCGCAGCCGCGTGAGCGGCGGTGTTCCACATGCCGGAATTCACTTCATGCGGCCCTCGTCGCGAGCCCGACCGGGGCGGCTGCTGATCACCTCGGTGTGGGGACGCTCGTCGAGCGCGGCGAGCGGCGAGGCCCACCAGCCAGTTCCAGTGGCTTCGCCATGTAGACCGCCCCGGCGCCGTAGCCGGCGGGCAGCCCGATCTCGGGCCGGGCTCGGTAGCCCAGCCGGGACCACAGCACCTCGGAGCCGCGCACGGCGACCAGCGAGAGGGTCCGGTAGCGGGCCGCCCGCCCGGTCTCCTCCAGATGCCGCTGCATCCGGCGGGCCAGGCCCCGGCCGCGCGCCCGCTCGGCGATCGCCAGGTCGTGGGTGTGCAGGTTGCTTCCCCGGTTGGTCTCCTGCACCGCGTCTTCCTCGGCCAGGGTCAGGTCCGGGCAGCGGAACAGCGGGTACGGCAATGCGAGCAGGTAGCCTCCGAAGCCGCCCGCGTGCTCCAGCACGAAGCAGGTCGAGGGCGAGGCGCGGTGCCGGGAGCGCAGCGTCTCCCGCCCCTCGGACAGGCCGCTCGCGGCGTAGGCGCGTTCCTCCAGCGCGACCACCTCGTCCCAGTCCTCCTCCCGAAGCAGCCGGATCCGGGTGTTGGTCATGCGTCTCCTCCGCCCAGAGCCGGGCCGCCGACGCAGGTGTACGGCAGCGGCGCGAACCCGTTGAAGCCGCGGGTGGCGTAGCCGGCGGCGTACGCGCCGCAGGAGTGGACCCACACCGGGTCGCCGGAGGCGATCGCGCGCGGAACCCGTACCAGACCGTCCTCCTGGGCGTACGCGTCGTCGCTGTCGCAGGTCGGGCCGGCCACCACGGCGTTGACGAACTGCCCGCCGGGGTGGGTGGGGAACTCCAGGCGGTACTGCAACTGGTCCATCTCGTAGAGGCCGTTGAACTTACCGCAGCTCAGGTAGAGCCAGTCCTCGCGGGTGCCGTCGAGCCGATGGCGGGAAGAGAGCCGGGCGACGTGGGCGCGGATCGCGCCGTGATCGGCGACCAGGTGGCGGCCGGGCTCCAGCAGGAAGTCCAGCGGAGCGGCGTTGACGGCGCGCAGCCGTTCCATGCCCTCGCGCATCACCACGAACATCTTGTCCAGCGGCGGTTCCAGCGGCCGGCGGCGCCGGTCGAGTACGCCGAGGGCGGGCAGTCCGCCGCCGAGGTTGATCCGGTCCAAGGTGATGCCGTGCCGGCTGAGCGCCTCCAGGACAGCGGCCAGCGAGTCGATCGCCGCGACCCAGGCCTCGGCGGTCATCTGCTGGGAGCCGACGTGCACGGACAGACCGGAGGGCACCAGCCCGGCGGTGCGGGCGGCGCCGAGCACCCGCGGGGCGTCGCCGGGCGAGCAGCCGAACTTGCGGCTGAGGCCCCACAGCGCGCCCTCGCCGGTGGTCGCGATCCGGCAGAACACCCGAGAGCCGGGGGCGTATTCGGCGATCGCACCGACGTCCTCCAGGCAGTCGGTGGCGAAGTCGCGCACGCCCAGCCGGTAGGCCTCGGCGATGTTGCGGTCCGACTTGACGGTGTTGCCGTAGTGGATCAGCCCGGGCGCCACCCCGGTGCGCAGCGCCTGGGCGATTTCCTGCGGGCTCGCCGCGTCGAAGCCGGAGCCGAGCCGGGCGAGGTGGCCGAGCACCTCGTCCACAGGGCAGGCCTTCATCGCGAACCGGACGGCGACGCCGGGCAGTTCGGCGCACAGGGCGGCGTACTGACGGCCGATGCCGTCCAGGTCGTAGATGATGGCGTCCTCGACGGCGGCGGCGAGCGCGGCGCGCAGGGCGGGGTGGACGCGCTGGTCGGGGAGGGGCGCGCTGGATACGTGCACGGTGGCCGGCGCGGTCGGGGCGCGGTGGCCGGTACTGCCATGGTCGGCCGTCCAGCGCGGTTCGGCGATCTGGCGCACGTCGGTGGTCTGAGGCCTCACGTGTGAACTCCCGGTCCGACTGGATGAATGATGCCAGGGGCTTGCTGGCACGCATGAGATGAAGCGAGGGAGTCCAAAGGTCGGCTGTGACGCCTGACCTGGACTCCCTCCACGCCGCACTCTATGCACTTCTGGGGCCTGCTCCTGCACCTGCTGTGCACCCTGCACGGCCTGCCCGCCGCCTTCGCGCCGACCGGCGTGAAGGCCATCCCTGTCCTCGGCCCGGCACTGACGGAACGTGAATCCCCGCAAGAGGAGGGACGTGTGCCCGAATGAGCCGCGCCGCCTCTCGTCCTGGCAGTAGTCGAACGCGTACTGCACCGAACATGTTTACGCCGACGCGCCGGCAGACCCTTGAGGAGTCCCCCGATCCCGCTCCTGCAAGGTGCCGCCGGACAGTTGCAGCGCGCCTTGAGCCACCGCTCGACATACAAGACCACCCAAACGGCGTCGGTTTGAGCCTCCACGGCCTTGACGACCAGGTGCCGCCGGACGCTGTCGAAGAACTTCCGGATGTCGAGATCGATCACCCAGCCCTACTTCCAGCAGCGGTTCCGGCAACACCCCAACGCGTCATGGGGCGACCGTCATGCCCGGTACCCGTACGAGTCCGGGTGGGACACCGGCTCCACGCGCCTCGCCAGATGCCTGGCCACCACGATCCAGGCAACCCGATCGGCGACTGCCGGAACGCCGAGCATTCTCGGGCGGCCGCCGTGCTGCTCGGGAATCTCCACCCACAGGGCCGGCAACCGGGCGAGATTCGAGGCGCCAGCGGTACCCCACCGGGGCCGGCAGCGCCCGGGGGCTGCGTTCACCGGCGACAAGTGCACCGAGCATGACCCGATTCGTTACGCCGAGGAGATCCGAGACCACGCTGGACAGTTTGGTCTGCGCGTCCTGGAGTCTCTCGTTGAGTGAGGTCAGCGGGGTCGCCCGTGTCCGGCGTGATGCCCGTCTCGTTGCGGTAGCTGGTTGATCGGCTGGCGTGAGAGGTGGGTCGGATGAGCTGCGATGAGGTACCGCGGCGGCTGCGGGAGCGGGAGGCGGCTTGTCACAGCGAAGCCGAGCGGCATCGGGCCGAGGCTGAGCGGATCACGGTCCTGCTGGCGATCGGCGAGCAGGAGCCGGGCCGTATCTCAACGGCGTGCGAGGTCGTCGGTGAACAGCCGTGAATCGAGACGGTGTTGGTATCCCCTGCTGATGCAGACTCCGGGCGGGTTGTTCACTCTGACGCATGGCGCGGTCGCGGCGAGCGGATGAACGTGCTGCAAGAGGAAGGTCTTCTCCTCGTCGGCCGGGTTGCTCCGCCTGACCCCGCTGGAAAGAAGATGAGGGCCCGTACCCAGGAGACACTGGAGAACTACGCCACGGGCAGCTCGTGGAGATCTGTGCGCGGGCCGCCGCGGACATCGACGCGTTCCGCACTGCCGCACGCCGGGCGGACGCCGTGCACATCGACGCCGCCGAGCTGCTGGTGCTCACCTGCGACGCCACCGGCGTGAACATGATCCCGTCCGGATGGAGGGACGCCACCCGCACCACCGCCGAAACCCACGCGGCGGCCGGCCCTCCCCAAGCATTTCGACGTCTGTCCATAAAGGGGCGCCTTGCGGCGCCTTTGCCTGCAGATGTCTCTGAACGATGTTTCGCCCCGACAGCTGGAAGGTGCCATGAGCGCGCGTCGTCTCTTACCGAACGAGGAGTCCCTTGACCTCATCAGACTGGTCCGGAAGATGGCGGCCGATGAACTCGCTTCGCGGGTGGATGCCGATGAGGCCAGCGACGCGTTCCCGCGTGACATCTTCAGGCTCCTCGGAAGCGTCGGCCTGCTCGGTTTGCCGTACTCCGAGGCATACGGTGGCAGCGGTCTGTCCTACGAGGTGTATCTGCAGGTTGTCGAAGAGATCGCGTCCGTGTGGGCTTCGGTCGGCGTAGGTGTCTCCGTGCACGTGCTGTCGTGCTTCGGGCTGGCGACGATGGGTACCGAAGAGCAGAAGCAGGAGTGGCTGCCCGCAATGCTCGGTGGCGAGCTGCTGGGTGCCTACTGCCTCTCGGAACCGCACGCCGGCTCGGACCCGGCCGCGATGCGGACCCGGGCCCGTCTGGTCGGCGATCACTACGTCCTGAACGGCGCGAAAGCCTGGACGACCCATGGCGGCCACGCGGACTACTACAAGGTCATGGCCCGCACCTCGGAGGAGCGCACGGGTATCTCGTGCTTCATGATCCCGGCTGGCACCGAGGGCCTCACCGCTGATGTGCCTGAACGGAAGATGGGTCTGACCGGGTCCACCACGGCGACCATGGTGCTCCAGGACGTCCGCGTCCCCGTCGAGCGGCGTGTCGGCGCTGAGGGCGGCGGCCTGCGCATCGCTCTCGCGAGCCTGGATTCCGGCCGTCTCGGTATCGCGGCCGTCGCGGTCGGTCTCGCCCAGGGCGCTCTCGACCACGCGATCGCCTATGCACGCGATCGGGAGACGTTCGGATCACGCATCATCGACCACCAGGGAGTCGCGTTCCTGCTCGCCGACATGGAGGCCGCAGTCTTTTCAGCACGTGCTGCGACCCTCCATGCCGCCCGGTTGAAGGACGCGGGACTGCCGTTCAGCCGCGAGGCGTCGGTCGCGAAGCTCGTCGCGACCGACAACGCGATGCGTGTCACCACCGATGCGGTGCAGGTGCTCGGCGGGGTCGGCTACACGCGGGAGTTCCCGGTCGAGCGGTACATGCGTGAGGCCAAGGTGACTCAGATCTTCGAAGGCACGAACCAGATTCAGCGCATGGTCATCGGGCGGTCGCTAGCCAAGTCCAACAATGGTGACCTCACCCTGGCCCCCTGAGCTTGGCTCTGAAGCTGATCGGAAAATCGATGTCCGGGAGGGCAGGCGGCAGCATCCGGTCCGCGTGCGGACCGGTGCAAAAGGTGGCACCAGGCGTGGGCGCTCGGTGGAGCGTCGGCCCCTGAAGTTGAAGGGGCCCGCGTCCAGGCCCATGCTGAGCGAGGCACTGATCGCGCGAGGCCGTCGAAGTCGGCGGGGACGCGGCGGCGGGTGCCGGCAGCGCGGATGGCGCAGCCCTGTTCTGTCGGCGCGAGGTGGACGAGGACGGCGGTGCCGTTCCCGACAGTTTCGCTGACGGCTTTGCCAGAGTTGGTCGCGCACCCAGGCTGAGACAGAGCCGATGAAGACTTCCCGTACGACCTCGCTGGTCCACCGGCTCAGGGCGCCGCGCACAAGTGGTCGGGAGCGGTAGCGGCGATTAATGACATGCACGGCATCAGGGCAACACCCAAGGCGTAGTTGACGCCTGGCCAACAGGACGCCCCCCTCGGCGTGCGCGGCCAGTGAGCCAGTACCACCAGCAGACGAAGAATCTTCTGGTGTCGTACTCGCCGAAGAGGCTGGGCTTCTTCTAGACACATGCGAAATGGCGCCTGACCTGGGTTTTCACCCGTCAGGCGCCCTTCGTGCAACCCGTTCTCGACCGGGCCCGGCTTGCGTGCTAACTCCCAATTCCTCCCACGACTGCACCCCTCCTGACCAGTGCTTCCGGACCAGTCACGGACCAAACCCCCGGTTCAGCCCTCGGGTACGTCACCCTGACTGACGCGCTGCCACTCGTTCATGGACTGCTCGATGAGACGGTTCGCCTGCTCTCGAAGGCCGTCAAGGAACTTGGCGTAGTGGCGAAAGAGAACCTCGATGCTCTGGCCGGCGCGGCGGGCGCACTCGGCCGGGTCCACTCCGGAGTAGAGCCAGAACGAGATCCCGGCGTGACGGAGATCGTAAGGCCGCTTGGCCAGGCGAGAAGTGCGCTCAGTACGGGTCAGGGCGTATTCCCGGGCCCGCGCCCATGTGATGCCGTAGGCGGCAGCGTCCACGTAATTGCCAGCCTGGTTCCGGAAAAGTCGACCGTCAGGTGCCACGTCGAACCGATTCACATGGGCACGCAGCATGCGTACGAACTGCGGCGGGATGGGAACAGGCCGCGTCGCGCTTGCCGCGCGACGCTTGAGCGAGTGCACCTCGTGCACCTCACCGTCGTCGGTCCACCCCTTGCCAGACGTGACGACCCCGCCCGAGAGATTCAGCATGCCCCATCCCGTCTTTGGCAAGTGGCATTGCTCGATCCGAAGGTGGATGACCTCTGCTGGCCGCATAGCCGCGAAGTACATGCAGCCGAAGAATGCTTCAAGATGAGGACCCCGCCCCCGCTGGCGAGCAACGGCCTCGAGCAGCCGAAGCACCTGGGCCGGATTGGGAACGGCGGCCGGATCCACCTCCTCACTGACTGCTGGCGCTTGCCACCGGAGCCCTTTGAGGGGGTTCTCTGCGAAGTACCCCTTCTCCACCGCAGTGTTGAGAGCTTCGTTGAATGCAGCCCTCTTGCGTCGGGCTGTTTTAGCCGCAGCCGCCTTGCCGTCCAGCTTGCGGCACATCGCATCGAGGGCCCGCCTCAGAACGTCGGCTTCCGCGAGGGCGCTGACCGGCAGCGAGTTGCGCTTCATCCAGTCCAGCGCATGGAGCCACTCCTCGGTGGGCTCGCACTCCCAAGCTTTCTTGTTGAATGCCCACGAGTACAGGGCACGCCGCAGTACCCGCGGATCGGAATATGCTGCGCCGGGGCGTACCAGGGCGGGCGTGACCGTAGCGAAGGCATCAGCCAGGGTGCGGCGGGTGTTCCCTGGCGTGCGCTCCCATCTTTGCTCGATGTATTCGTGCACCAGGTCGTACCACGTAGTGCGCTGCTTGATGGACCGCAACTCGGATGCTGGCAGACCTGTGTGCTCGTCAAACGGCTCACCCTCGCGCGCGGCTGTCATCAGCTTCGCACGCCGGCTGTCAGCAAGCGCGAACGCGATGAAGGACTCAGACTTCTCTCGCCCGTTAACCGTCCACCGAATCTGGAAAGGCTTGCGCCGG
This sequence comes from Streptomyces sp. CB01373, assembly GCF_002803075.1. Lineage (GTDB taxonomy): Bacteria > Actinomycetota > Actinomycetes > Streptomycetales > Streptomycetaceae > Streptomyces. The sequence continues at coordinate 85,383 of NZ_NNBK01000023.1, forward strand.
TCGGGGCGCTCACGTATCTCCCAGAAGCGGATGTTATAACTCATCGCCATCCAGGCGTATCCCTTTCACAGGCATCCCACCACGCATCCAGATCGGCGCGGCGGCAGCGCAGTTCACCATTGGGCAGCTTGATCATTCGGGGTGCCTGACCGCGAGCGCGCAGGCGATAGAAAGCCGACGGGCTCATCCTGATTTCCGCTAGGACCTCGGCGAGCTTGAGCGCAGGTGGACGAGCCATTGATGTTTCCTCGGATGTTCCAGATATGTCGGCGGCCCAAGCAGCAGTGCTCGACTTGCACCCACTCCGCCGCAACTGATGGGCAAACTCTGTCAGTTACGGGGACTACTGGTCGCCGACATGAAGGGCCATGGTGTCCGAACGGCTCCACCGCCAAGCACAGCCGCTGAGAACACCTCAATGGTCGTCACGATCGCCGGTTTGGCCAACCGGCGATCGTGGTCTATGTTGCGCCCCGCAGGGCATCTCACGGACGATTGCAACGGACGAAACGCAGGGGCCCAGTCGGCGCGATCGGAGAACAAGGCCGCGCCATCCGTCACGAACACCCCGAGTCCGTTGTCAACGCGGTCGCACAAACACAGAGGCACAGCGCCGGGGAGGAGCGGCGCAATCCTCTCGCTCCGATGTGGTCCATACGTTCAGGGCACCAAGTGTCGAGCAGATGGGGGCGTTGAATCGGACCGATCGGAGAGCGGCATTCGACAGGGGTGCTCCTTGGGTCGGGGCCTCCGCGATGAGGCCGAGCAGCGCGAGGTGTCGGACGTCGTCATGGCCGACGTGCAGGTCGGCCTGGAATCCTGAATCCCGCCACTGACCTGGTATTTTCCGGGACGTTGTACGTTGACATATTCCCAGAGGAGGTTCCAGTCCTTCGGGGCTGTTTCTCGTCTGCCGTGGGCGAATGCCGAGCCGCGGGAAGGCCAACCAAAAGACGCAGGGGGCGTTCCGTCGGAGAAGAGGGGCAAGGCGTGCTCCTCCTTCACCTGACTCGGTCGCACCGTGATGTCGATGTGCACGATGCCAGGGACCAGCCCGGACGAGCGGCCGACAACCTCCGAAAAGAAGGCGGCGGAGGTCGCCGGCTACGCTGCAGACATACCAGTGGAGGGCGCAGGCAATTGGGGAGCGAAGTGAAACTGAAGAGCTACAACACCTGAGTGTCGGAGTGTTCGTGAGGGTTACATGGATCCCTCTCCAGTTCCAGGTCACGGCGCTGCACGGCCATGCAGGCAGTCGACACGGTACTGAGCCTCTGCTTGCCACTCGGTCGCGTGGCCTCATACGGGGCTTTGTAGGTTGCCATGCGCAACTCGCGAGGAGGAACTCGTATCCTTCGCACCTCGGTGACGTCCGTGCCGTACGTCTCGCGAAACTGGGCGTACTCGGTCTCGGTGGCCGCGTCGGCCGTCGTCATCTCCGCGGCCATAGAGTTCAAGATCCCACTCCGACGGCACGACGGCGACCCGCTTGAAGTCCATCAGTAGCGGACGGGCCGTCGTGCGGTCGACGTTCACAGGTCACGCACTCGGGTGTGCCCGCGGCTCTGTGCCCCCCGATGCCGCAACTACCCGTGACCGTCCTCGGACAGGGGCGTCGCCGCCTCGATGGCTCGGTGACCCGCATGATCACGCCGCTCTGTTTGGCGGATGGTCCGGCACGGGCCGGGATGATGCTGTTTCAGTAGCGTGACGTGTGCCCTTGACGGCTCGGTAGAGTCGCGGTAACTGAACTGGAGAGGTAATTGCATGGCCAACGAGATTGTGATCGCGCAGACGACCAGCGACAACGAGGATCAGGCGAAGGCGTTGGCCCGTGGCGCGGTCGAGAGCAAGCTGGCAGCGGGCGTTCACATTGATGCGCCGATCACAGCCTTCTACTGGTGGAAGGGGAAGGTCGAGACGGCGCAGGAGTGGCGGATCTCGTACATGACTATGACGGACCGTCTCCCGGCACTGGAGGCGTGGCTGCACGAGAAGCACCCCTACGACGTTCCCCAGTGGATCACGCTGCCCGTGACCGGCGGGTCGGAGGCGTACCTGTCCTGGGTTATCGAGGAGACGGCATAGGTTCTGCGGAGCGCCGGGCCGCCCGTACGACGGTCGCGTCCTGGGCTTACCCGCTTACTGCGTGTGGGGTCTCAGGATGCGAACTTCCGTAGATAGCGACCGAGTTCCTGCTCACTGTCAGGGAGCGACGAGGCGATAGTCGATGCGCGCTCCTTGCCCATCGTGTTGGGCTTGGCCTCTGCAGCTGCGACGAACTGACGTGACACGTCCACCCCTTGATCGACGTCACCCCCACGCAGTAGGGCCGAAGCGAGATCACCGAGGACCACGACGCCCCCGTCTGGTAGTCCGTCTCCGAGGCGGTCGACCGCGGTATCAGCTGTGGACGTGAGCTCGGGGCGCCTCAGCTGGCCGTACACGGACAGGGCCAACGAGTCCATGCGGTATGGGGTCACGAACCTGACCCATGCCTGCTCGCTGGTGTGGTCCGCGAAATCGTAGGCGAAGCGCGCTCGGTCTAACGCCTGGAGCGCCCCCACCTCGTCGCCGGCCGCCGCAGCTTCTTCCGCGTGCCTACCGAGGACCCAGGCGGCAGCAGTAGCGTTACCGTGGCCTCGCACGTCGTTGGCGGCTTGGGAGAGGAACTCCATCTTCGCCTTTGGCGTCAAAGCGCCGTAGCTGCTGTAGGTCAGGGCCAGAGCTCGGAGTGGAGGATGCCCGGCAGCCGCCGCGCACTGCGACGTGACCTTGTAGTAGGCGTTGGCTTTGTCGTGCTCCCCCAGGTCCCAGGCCACCCAACCGGCCAGAGCGGCGGTTTCCCCGGCGGCGATGGTGAGAGCGCCTTCGTGTTCGCCTGCACGAGGCAGGGCCGCAGTGATCGCGTCAAGATGCGACTCGACCGGGTCATGGTGTCCCGGCCGGAGACAGCGTTGATCGCCTCCGCCTGCTCCTCCTGTGTCCGGCCCGCCTCCTGCCGAAGCCGGAGGAGCAGGTCGGCGAACGGGTCTGGCATGAGTGTGACCTCTGTCGGTGGGCGGAATCCAATCATGGCCTCAATTCCCCCCTTCAGTTTCCCCCTTGACATGATTTTCCCCCTCTGGATTCCCCTGGTCGACGGCGTCGCCGCACGGTGCCATAGCCCACATGACCAGGCTCCAAGAGGCGGCCCCGCCCGGCGGGGGCATCCGCAGCTGTGCGGCTACAGCAGGCGCGTCATGCGTCAGGCCGGCTCAGGAAGACGAGGCCGGCGCATGGGCGAGGGCAGAGGTACCGGCGGCATCCCATGCCTGTCAGGCGGCCCTTCTCCCCGACCTTGCGAAGGTCGGGGAGATGCGGCGCATAGCCAGGGCGTTCCTGCGGCGGTGCCGTGTTTCGGAGCCGGTGGCGGGGTTCGTCGTACTGGCCGTTTCGGAGCTGGTCACCAACGCCGTAGTCCACGGTGAGGGCGAAGTCGTGCTCCACATCACGGTGGCCGTCGACGTGGTGCGTGTCTCGGTAACCGACCACAACCCGGCGCCCGCTGTGCTCAAGGAAGCCGGACCCGACGGCGAATCGGGGCGCGGGATCCGGCTGGTCGATGCGATCTCAGACGCATGGGAGAGCAACGGCGAGGAGACGTGGTGTGAGTTCCGAGACGCGAGGGCTGCAGCTTGAGCCAGACCTCCAGTTGGTTCCCGACGATGCAAATGGCAAGCCGGGCAGCTCAGTCGCTTCTGTCATACAGGGCGCTCCGAGGGCCGTTCGCTTGCCTTCGCCCAGTAATTCGGTTCGAGCATCTCGCCGGGCCAGGCGGGCTGACGGATCGGGCCACGAGGCCCCATCTGTTCGAAGTACGGTGCCAAGTCGATCACGGGCGTTCCGTCTACAGCGTCGAGATCGGTGACCAACAGGTCCCGTCCCTCGACCTTGAGCAGCCGCGGGTAGCTGATCGCCAGTTGATTGGGACGCCGATGGTTGCGGTGGACGAAGGTACCGGTCGACGGCCAGTCCGGATTCCCGCGGGGGCTGCGTGCGTGGAGCTGGACGTCTTCCGGTCGCGCCAGGTGGAAGAGCCAGGTCACCGTCAGGTGGGAAAACTCTTCGATTCCCTGCAGCGTCTCAAGGGGGTACGCCTCGTTGAGTCGGATGACCGACTCGACTCCGCCCTGGTAATCGTCCTGAACGCGGGTGTGGCCCCCGACCACCGTTGCGATCGATTCGACCTCGTAAGTTGCCATCGGCGCTCGTTCCTCTCTAACGGGGTCGCGTGTTCAGCAGCTGCCGTCAATAGCTGCGGACGTGCCCTGTGGTCAGCCTATGGCGCGCAGCATTTCCCGCGCCCGGCGGTCCAGTTCAGCGACGTGGCGGCCACCACGTTGCCGCACAGGCGAGAGGTCGCTCTGCATGCGGACGATGACGTCGCGGGCGCGGCCGGACTGGACGCCAGCCATGGCGTCCAGTGCTTGTCCCCAGGTACCACATGCCTCATCGAGGCGTCCCTGCTGGACCTGGACAGCACCGAGGTAGCCGAGGGTCACACTGTGGGTACGGGCATACTGCTGCCGCCGGCGGGTGGCGACGCTGCGCTGGAAATGCAACTCCGCGTCGAGAGGATTTCCCAGGTCCCGCAAGGCACACGCAGTCTCGTGGGCGAGGGAGGCTTCCTGGAAGAAGCTGGCGCGGTCGGGGGCGTCCTCGTTATCGGCACGTGCGAGGTCCCTCTCCGCGCGACTGATGGCCGCGAGAGTGCCGCGGCGGTCGCCGCCGGCGGCCAGGGCGCGGGCATGGACTACCGCGAGCAGGGCCTTCTCCCGCGAGCTGGCCTGGCCGTAGTGGGTGCGGGACATGGAGGCGTCGGCCAGGTCGAGCGCTCTGCGTGGGTGCCCGAGGTCGACTGCTTGATGGGCGAGGGCACGCAGGATGTGGCCGCCCAGCGGTCCGTCTGCGGCTTCGGCCGCAATGCGTGCGGCGAGGGTGAGGTAGCGCTGGGCGGTCCGATGCTCGGAGGCGTCGAAGGCCATCCAGCCGGCGAGGTAGGTCATCTCTGCCACGGCCGAGTACGTATCCCGGCGGTGCTGTTCCGTTCGGAACCTGCTGCCCAGGAGCGGCACCGCTTCGTCGCGAAGATGGCCGGCCAGGGCCGAGCGCCCCGAGGCTCCACCGCGCTGCTGGTCCCTCGCGGAGTAGAAGGTGGTCAGTTTGCGGACATCGTCGATGTCAGCCTGAGTCACCAGCCGGGAGGAGACTGCAGGGCGCGAGGCCGCCGCGGCCGGGGCGGCTGCCCACCATGGAGCGGCAGGCAGGACGAGGCCGGCGGCCGAGTACGCGGTGGTAGCCAACAGCTTGCGTCGGTGCATGTCCAGATCGTCGCTTCCCAGCTCGGCCAGCACGGTCAGAGGGTCGACGCTCCAGTCAGAACTACTGTCAGTGGATCCTGTCGGCCCATCTTCCAGTCCGAGGTCAGCGAGGGTGAGGCGTCGGCCGAGCCTGCGGGACAGCGTCTCACGCAGGATATGAGGCGCTCGTCCACTGGGCTTCGTGCCCTGGACCCACATGGCGATGTGGGAGCGGGAAATGGCCTCCAGTTCGCGTACACCGCTCTCCGCGGCAACGCGAGCGACCGCGGCGGCTGCTTGGGGCTGGGACCAGCCCGCTTCGCGCAGGAGCGCGGCAAGGGCGACGTTTCTCTCACGGGCCATGTACTGCCCCTCGGTTCCGAAATGATCTTTGACGCCTTTGACGGCCTTGAGGGCCGCGTAGGCATACCCCCTGACAGGGATTCGCGGTTCGCTCAACGTAGCCGCAGGATCACTCACCTTGCACGTCAGTTGCCTGCGGTGCACAGCGTTCCTCGATCAAGTTGGCTTGATTCACCTAGGAGTTGCGTCATGCGTCCCTCGCTGGCCCTTCGCCGGGCGTGCCAACTCAGTGATCAGGGAAGGAGAAGCCACGCCCTTGGTGAGGCCATCCTGCGACGGGACCCGGCGGCCTCGGCGACGGAAACGGTGGCGCTCGTGCTGGGCGAGGACTCGCCGTTACCCGATACTGCCGCCGATGTGGAGGACCTCGCACTGCGGCTGCGAGGACACGTCAGCCAGCTCGGAGCTCTGACGCCTTCGCAAGAGCCAGCTCTGCTCCGTGCGCAGCAGCTCTGTTCGGGCGGCCTCCCCGATGGCTACATGCCCAGCAGGGTTCATCTGGTCAGGCTGGCCGAGGCGACCCAAGACCTTATCGCTGCCGTGCAGGCCCACGACGTGGCCCCTGCGAAGTCGGTCCAGAGACGGCGCTGGTGGAAGCCGCCGATCAACGTGCTGCGCGGCGCGGTCTTCGCTCTCGCCCTCGCGTGCGTGGTTCTGGCCGCGTCGGTGCCCCGGACATGACCGCCGCCGGGGCAGTTCTGATCGCGCTGATTCTCGGTCCCATGGCGTGGCTGGCTCTTCGTGGTGAGCGAGTAACCGACCGCATTGCTCCACGGGACGTGGATCCCCGGCCGAGGCAGAACAGTCCTCCCCCGGACCGGTAACCACCGTGCCTCTCTCACCGACACTTCCCGGCCGCCCCGGCGGCCCCGAAGCCACCCCCGGGTCCACGGGGACTACGGAGACCCACACGATGAAACGCCTCCCGCGCATCGAGCAGTACGGCCTGATCGGCGACATGCAGACCAGTGCCCACGTCTGCGACGACGGTTCGATCGACTGGCTGTGCCTGCCCCGGTTCGACTCGTCGGCCGTCTTCGCCGGCCTGCTCGGCACGCACAAGCACGGCACCTGGCAGATCGCCCCGGCCGCGCCTGGCCCCTCCGGGCCCAGAGCGGTCGCCGAGCGCCGGTACCGCGGTGACACGCTCGTCCTCGAATCGATTTGGCGCACACCGGCCGGGTCGGTCCGCGTCCTGGACTTCATGCCGCCTCGCGACGGGGCACCGCAGGTGATCCGGATCGTCGAGGGTCTGGCCGGTGAGGTGGCAATGGTTTCGGCCATGCGTCCGCGGCCGGGATACGGCAGCGTCAGCCCGTGGATCCACGAGGCCGATGGGCGCATGGTCGCGGAGGCCGGCGCGGACGCACTGTGGCTCGACACCTGCGTCCCGCAGGCGGAGAAGGACGGGGTCGTCGTCAGTGCCTTTGCCATCCGCGCCGGGCAGAGCGTGGCCTTCGTGCTCAGCTGGTGCCCGTCCCACGCACCGGCTCCGGAGATCCCCGACCCGCACGCGGCGCTCACCGAGACGCTCGCCTTCTGGCAGGACTGGACGCAGCAGTGCACCTACGACGGCCCCTACCGTGAGGCCGTGGTCCGTTCCTTGATCGCACTGAAGGCACTGACCTACCACCCGAGCGGCGGGATCGTCGCCGCGCCGACCACCTCGCTGCCCGAGGAGATCGGCGGCCGACGCAATTGGGACTACCGCTTCACCTGGCTGCGCGACGCCGCTACGACCCTGGCCGCGTTACTGGAGACCGGCTACCGGCAGGAGGCGCAGGCATGGCGGCGCTGGCTTCTGCGTTCCGTGGCCGGCGACCCAGAGAACCTGCAGATCATGTACGCGATCACCGGAGAGCGTGATCTTCGGGAACGGGAGTTGCCCTGGCTGCCCGGGTATGAGGGCTCGACGCCGGTGCGGGTCGGGAACGGGGCGGCGGACCAGCTCCAGCTCGACGTGTACGGCGAGGTGATCGAGACCCTGTACCTCGCGCACGAGAGCGGTGTGGCCCACTGTGCCGACACCGCGGTGCTGCACCAGCGGCTCGTCGAGCACCTGGCACAGCGCTGGCGGGAGCCCGACGAGGGGATCTGGGAGATCCGCGGGGCACGCCAGCACTTCGTCCACTCCAAGGTGATGGCCTGGGTGGCGATCGACCGCACCATCCGCCTGGCCGAAGCCGGCGCGCTCGACATCGACCTGGGCCGCCTGACCGAGCTGCGGGCAACCATCCACCACGAGGTCTGCACCAGGGGCTTCGATCCGGTGCGCAACACCTTTACCCAGTCCTACGGTTCCAAGGAACTCGACGCCGCCACGCTGCTGATCCCCCGCGTTGGCTTCCTACCGCCGAACGACCCGCGCGTCATCGGCACCGTGGACGCAGTGCGCCGTGAACTCTCCACGTCTGACGGGCTTGTGCGCCGTTACCCGACCATCGGCGACCACACCGGGGTGGACGGCCTGAGCGGAGACGAGGGCACATTCGTCCTCTGCTCCTTCTGGCTCGTAGACGCCCTGGCCCTGACCGGCCGCCTCGACGAGGCCCACGCCCTGTTCGAACGCCTCCTCGCACTGCGCAACGACCTCGGCCTCCTGGCCGAGGAGTACGACCCCGTCCAGCAGCGCCAGCTCGGCAACTTCCCGCAGGCATTCAGCCACATGGGCCTGATCCAGAGCGCCCGGCTGCTTCAACTCCTGGCGACGCAGTCCTCCCACCGCGGCGCGGTCGCGTTTCCGTCGCCCCGCTCGACCGCACGCAGCACACACAAGACCTGCGCAGACCTGACGCTGCAGCACGCCTAGCCACCCCCACCCTGACGAGGATTCCCATGCCTGACAGCGCCTTTTCGGCACGGCCGGCCGCCACCGGCCACCGCCGACGGCGGCCTCCGATCAACGCGTTCACCCTGCACCGTGTCCACCGCGCCGTCGCACTGCCCCTAGTGCTCCTTGCCGCCCTGCTGGGTGCCGCCTTCACCCTCTGGTCGGTGTCCGCGGTGGGCCCCGGCTGGCTCCTGGCCGGCCTGATCTGCGGACTCGCGGGCGTCGCCACGATGGCGGCTCGCGGAGCGCGAACGGCTGCAGGAGCCATACAGGCAGCGGCGGAGGAGGCCCGGGCAACGGCACTGGCAGCAATCGCAGGGGCAGCCGCGGCCATCGAGAAGTCGGTGCAGTGGTCGGCGGACGAGCTGTGCCGCGGGGGACGCCCGCCGCTGCCGGACCTGCAAGCGCCACCTGCCAGCCCTGACGCCGAGATTGACAAGGCGTTGAGTGCTCTCCAAGTGCGGGCCGTCGCGTCGCTGATACGGGTGCACGACGAGTCCCAGTCCGTCGTACTCCTGGAAGTGCTGCGTCGCCTGGCCATGCGCGAGCACGCGCTGGTCGGCAAGGCGCTTGAGGCACTGAGCCAGCTGGAGATGCTGACCGACGACCCGGAGCTGCTCGCCAAGATCTTCGAGATCGATCACCTCGTGACGCGGATGCGTCGCCAGGTCGAGAGCACGGCGGTGCTGGGCGGGCAGTCTCTGCGCAGCGCGCGTCGGCCCGTTCCCGTCAAGAGCGTGCTGCGCGGCGCCGTCTCCGAGGTCGTGCAGTATCCGCGGGTGGCGGTTGCGGCGGGGTCCGTGGGCGCGGAGCTGGGCCTTCCCGGCCATATGGGTCCGGACCTGACGCACCTGCTGGCTGAGCTGATCGAGAACGCCTGTGAGTGTTCCGATCCGGCTACGAAGGTGATGGTGCGTGCGCAGCGGGTGGCGAACGGGTTGGCGGTCGAGGTCGAGGACCGGGCCATCCCCATGCATCCGCAGACGCGGGCGCAGATGAACCACCTGCTCCAGGCCCCCGAAGAGGTCGACGTCAGCGGCCAGGTGCGAGCGGGGCAGCTCGGCTTGCTGGTCGCCGCGAAGATCGCCCAGTCGCACGGGCTGTCCGTTCTCCTGCAGGAGAACGTGACGGGAGGCACCACCGCCCTGGTGGTCATCCCGGCACGGCTCCTAGTAGCGATTCCCTCCGTCGACGATGCGAGCGCGCTGCCCCAGGACGCCCGCCCCTTGGCGCCGCAACCGCAGCCGGTTGCCGCGACTCCAGCCACTCCGAGGCCGGGGCAGGTCCCACACCCCGGTACCGCAGGGGCTCCGGAACCCGCACGGGCAGGTCACTCTGCTGATGCGCCCGCCCTTCCCACGCGTAGACGCCAGGCCGGCACCTTCCATCCGCCACACGAGCGGGAGCAAGCCCCCGTGATCGCGGCGACGCCAGCGCTCGCAGCCGCCTTCCGCACCGGCATCCAGGCCGGCGGGCAAGCCGGTTCTCCCACCGCTTCGACAGAGCACCCCAGGACCTGAACCTCGTCCCTCCACGTTCCCGGTGGCCGTTACATCCGCTGGCCCTTCCCCCCTTTCTGGAGCGATCCCTATGAGTACCCACCCCGCGATGAACAACGTGACCGGCGACGCACCCGCAACCGAGACAACGGCAAGCGGACAGCGGGACAACATGGCGTGGCTGCTGCGGCAGTTCGCCTCCGACACGACGGGCGTCACGCACGCCGTCCTGCTCTCGCGGGACGGACTGCGGCTGCTGGACAGCGACGTCGACAAGGACTGGGCGGACGAACTGTCGGCCGCCATCAGCGGAGTGGCCTCACTCGCGGCGAACATCACCGGTCCCACCCACAAGAAGAGGTCGGCGAGGCAGGTCGTCATCGAGCGAGACGACTGTCTGATCTTCGTCCAGAGTTCCGGTCGCAGCGCGGCCTTCGAGGGCCATCCCGGCAACGAACGGGGAGTGGTGGACACGGTCCTCGCGGTGATCGCGACCATGGACGCCGATGCCGGCACCGTCGGGTTCGAGATGGGGCGCCTGGTGCAGAAGTTCGCCCCCTACATGCAGATCCCCGTGCGCGTCGGCACGGGTGATGAGGTCCGGTGACCGCACACGGGAGCGCGGCCGAGGATTCGACATTCGTGCGGACCTACACCCTGACGCGCGGTCGCACCCGGCCACGGCATCTGCTCGGCCTGGACACGGTGCTGGACGCCGGACCCGGGCGGCCCGGCCCGGGCCAGGCCGAAGAATGCGCAGAGATCCTCGCCCTGTGCCGGGAGCACCGGCGTTCGGTGACCGAGCTGGCGGGCCGACTCGGCCGTCCCGTAACCGCCGTCAAGATCCTCATCTCCGACCTCCTGGACGCCGACGCCCTGGTCGTCCCCGTCACCGCCTATGCCGCGTCCGACGCGCATGCACGTCCCTCTGCACAACTGCTGGCGGCCCTATCTGCGGGCCTGAAGAGGAAGTGGCCCGATGCCATCGCCTACCCCCAGGCCGGGTGACCCGGCCGTGGTGCTGCGGCCGTCGTCGCGCCCGCGTACCGGTGCACCGACCGTGCTTAAGGTCGTGATCGCTGGCGGTTTCGGCGCGGGCAAGACCACCGCCGTGGGTGCCGTCAGTGAGATCACGCCGCTGAGCACGGAGGAGTACCTGACCGAGGCGAGCGCGGACGTGGACAGCCTGGCGGGCGTCGAGGCCAAGCAGACCACCACGGTCGCCTTCGACTTCGGTCGCCTCAACCTGCCCGACGCGCCCGTGCCCCTGGAATTGTTCCTGTTCGGCACGCCCGGCCAGGACCGGTTCGTCGACCTCTGGTACGACCTCTGTCGCGGAGCCGTCGGCGCGGTCGTCCTGGTCGACACCCGACGCCTGGAAAGCAGCTTCACCCCCGTCGGTTTCTTCGAGGACATCGGCCTGCCCTTCGTCGTCGCGGTGAACCAGTTCGACGGAGCACATCGTTACCACCCCGATGAGGTCCGCACCGCCCTCGAACTGCCCGCCTCTGTGCCGGTGGTCACCTGCGACGCCCGCGATCCGAACCACGTCGCTGGCGTTCTGCTGACCCTCGTTGGTCACGCCTTGAAGAGCGCGTCGGCAAGCCCCGCTCGCCCCGCATCCACTACCACTTTTCAGGACGCCTGATGTCGTATCAGCCCAACGACCCCTACCGCGCGCGGCAGACCGCCCCCCTCACGCAGTCGCTGCCGCGACGTACCATGCGGGACGTCACCCACGGGCCATCCCTCCCCGCCGGCGCCGCCGTCCCCGTCCCGCAGGCCCAGCAGGCGACCGAGCTGGCGCAGCGGTACGAGCTGCTGGATCGCCTAGGCGTGCCCACCGCTGCCAGCGAGGACTTCGACGAACTGGCCCGCGACATGGCAACACAAGCCGGGTTCCTGTACGGCTTCGTCAACCTCTTCCTGGAGGAGCAGACCTTCGTCGGGCTGCACCAGCCGTCCGCGGACAGCGGGTACGTCATCGTCGGCCGCACCATGAGCCGCGACCACGGCTGGTGCCCGGAGGTCATGGCCCGCAAGAAGGCCCTTCCGCTGCACGACGTGCACGCCAGCCCGCGCTTCAGCGGCAACCCCGTGGTCGACGCGGTCGGGATCCGCTCCTACTTCGGTGCCCCGCTCATCCACGACAGCGGCACCGTGCTGGGCACGGTGTGCGTCATCGACCCCGAGAAGCGGCCCCTGAGCGAGGCCCGACGGCTGAGAGACATCGTCATCAACGCAGGCGTCCGGGTGATGGACCACATCGCCCGCGCGCCCGTCCGCTAGTCCGTTGCACGACCCCCTACCCGGGAGCCGCAGGCGATCCCCGGCCGCTCCACCGTGCGACCTTCATCCAGGGAGAGGGAGAGGACCATGCCCGCCACACCCACCACGCCGCCGCCGGCGCTGCGCCCCTATCTCAACGCCCGCCACGAACTGCTGTGGGACGAGGCGGACGCCTTCGCGGCCGAGCACATCGCGCCGCGCGCCGCACGCATGGAGGCCGCCCCCGGCAGGGTGGAGCGCAAGGTCGCCGACCTGATGGCCGCACGACGCTGGTTCGCCGTCAGCGTCCCGTCCTCCTTCGGCGGGCTGGACGCCGGACACGTGGCCAAGACAATCCTCGTCCACCGCATTGCCCGCGTCTCGGCGGCTGCGGCGGCCATCCTCCAGGCCACGCTGATCCCCGTCGGCGCCCTGCTGCACTTCGCCACCTACGAGCAGAAGGGCCGCTGGCTGCCCCGCGTAGCGGACGGTTCACTGCTCTTATCGATCGCCGTGACCGAACCGCGAGCCGGCGGACACATCGGCGGCATCGAGACCATCGCCGAGCACGTCGGCAACGAATGGGTGATCACCGGCAGCAAAATCCACATCGGGAATAGCCACCTCGCGGGAGCCCACCTCGTGGTCGCCCGGACCGCCAAGGCAGGCGTGAGCACCTCCCAGGCGCTGACCGCGTTCATGGTCGAATCCAAGCGCCGAGGGCTCTCAGTCGCCGACCACCGTCCCGGCCTCGGCCTGCACGGCTTCTCCGCCGGCCGCCTCGACCTCGATCATGTCCGTATCCCCGAGGAAAACGTGGTCGGAGAGATCGGCCAGGGGCTGGGCGTAGCGCAGAGCAGCAGCATCCTGTACGGCCGTCCCAACCTGGCCGCAGTCAGCCTGGGAATACACGAGGCAGTCGTGGCCACCTCGACCGCTTACCTCAAGACGCGCTCCCGCTACCGGGGCGCCCTCTCCGATCTGCCGGTTCTGCGGGACCGCATCGGTGACATGGAGGCCCGCCTGCGCGCCGGGCGAATCCTGGCCTATCAGTCCGTGCACCTCCTCGACCAGGGCCTGCCCTGCGACACCGACCTGATCAACGCCAAGTACCTCGGCCACCAGTGGGCGATGCAGTCAACCCAGGACGCCATGGAGCTGCACGGCGCCCATGCCCTCAACGGCGACTACATCCTCCAGCGCCTGTGGCGCGACATCCAGTTCACCTACCCACCGGCCGGAACCGGCGAAGTCCAGCGCATACGCCTCGCCGACGCCGCCTTCGACGAGGCCCACATCCAGTGGTCAGAACGTCTCGCCGCCGAAGCGGCGTGGGCCCGCCCCGACCCGACAGCCGCATGAGCCCCCGTGTGCGGCGCCCCGTGAATCCAGACCGCCGCGCACGGGCCCGTGTCGCCGGCCCCCGTCCCCCGCGGGGTCCGGCGACACCCCACCCGATATCCCTCAACCCAGCCGCGAAAGAGACACCCGTGACCCCGCGCATGATGACCAGCGCACCGATCACCCCCCTGACCCCGACCCAGCAGCGCGTCGCCCAGCACCTCGTGGACGGCCTCGGCCCTCAAGAGATCGCCGCGAGGACCGGGCTGTCGGCCGTGACCGTCCGCCAGTACGTACGCGACATCCGGGAGAGCCTCCACTGCCCGCCCCGCTGCAAGCCCCCGGTGATCGTGCACTTCCTGTGCAACGCCCGGCAGGTCGCTCCGCCCACAACGGACAGGCCAATGCCGGAACTCAGTCCAGAGCAGCAACTGTTGCTGCGGGCGGTCGCTGAGCACAGCAATCCCAGCGGCATTGCTGCCATAGCCAAGATCGCGCCCGCCGACGTGCGAGCCGCACATGACGAACTGCTCGACAAGACCGGGGCGGCCAACACCACCCAACTTGTCGCCTGGGCCCACGCGTGGGGCCTGTTGGGCGCCAGGCGGGCCACCACGATGGAGAGCGGAGCGAGCCAGTGAATGCCTCACCCGCTTCTGCGGCCATCGAGTCCTCCCCCGCGCCTCGAGGCCAGTGCGCGAAAGGGTTACCGGCCGTGTACGAGATGCGGTCGTTGCGCACCGACGCCGAACGGGACGAGGCCGCGGCCCTCGTCCAGGACCGTCAGCGCTGGCTCGCCATGCGCGGGGTGCCTACACCGGCCCGGTCCGATATCCCGGCCCTGTTCCGCGCCCCGCAGGTGAAACCGGCTGGACTGTTCGAGGACGGGCTGCTGCTGGCCTGCATGATCCCGCAACGCGGGCCCGACCTCGGATGGGGCGAAGGCCCGTGCCTCTTCCTGAACTGCGTCCACACCCTGCCCGGTCACTCCGATGACACCGTCCGGCTGATCACTCTGTGGGCCTCCGACTTCGCCGCCCGGCTTGAGGTACCGCTTGTGCGGGCCGAGGCCATGGCCCGCCATCCTCTCGACGTCGATCCGATCGCCACATTCCTTCGTCGGCTCACCGACATGGGCTGGGACGTCCGTGGATCGGGCACCGGACAGCACCATGAGCGAGTCGCGCGCCTCGAACTCACCGCTGAGCTTCGGCCTGGGCTGAGCGCGCTCATCGGCTGCCAGGTCCACGAGCCGCAGTCCGCCGCCGACCAGCGGAGTATCGCGTGAGGACCGCGGAACCGCTGCGGCCGGACCTCGCCCGCGAACTCATCGCCCGCGCCGCACAGTCGGCAGCACGCCGGGCCAGACGCGTACGCAACCAGCTCGACGCCGTCCACCTCGGCCAGGACCGTCACGCTGAGCACGCCGACACCAAAGTGCTGCGCCGCATCCTGGCCGAACATGACTGGCCCAGCCACCGTCTCGTGGGCCCCGACGCAGCACGTGCCGCCTGGAGCATCGCTCTTCACGCCGACGACGAACCCGACTTCCAGCGGGCGGCCACCACCCTTTTGAAACGTGCGGTCCAGGACGGCGATGCGCGCATCCAGCACTGGGCCCACCTTCACGACCGCGCCCTGGTCAACAGCGGGCGCCCCCAAGAGTTCGGGACGCAACTCGTCCTCAGCGCAGCAGGGGTGGAGCTGTGCCCACTGCGTACGCCGCAGTTGCTGGACCAGCGAAGGGCCGCCGTCGGACTGCCGCCGATCGCCGTCGCTTTGGACACTGTGCGCCGCCGGTACGCCCTGGATCGCATTGTCGGCGGCTCACCGGCCGTCGTGCTAGCGGGGGTCGCATGACGCAGCGAGCCCCGCAGGCTTCCACAGACCCGCCCTCGCCCCAGATCACTTTGCGTGAAAGGACCGTTAAAGCATGAAGCTCACCACCGCCGTCCTCGCTGCCGGCGCCGCGGTTTCCCTCGCCACCGTCGTGGTCGGAGCCGCCCGGCTGAGGCAGGACGCGCGGCACCAGGCCGAACGAAATGAGGCGACCGTCGCGCGCAACCAACTCGACTGGCTGACGCAGATGTCCGCCAACCCTGACCTCGCCAAGCTCTGGACGCCCGAGGACCTGGACGTCGAGGAGTACATGCAGCTGCTGAAGGCCAACCAGCTCATCTGCATGCTCAGCCTGCGCGACCGCCTCGGCTTCGTCCGGGAGGGGCGTCTGCCGTTCTACGCCTCGAAGCTGATGGAGAGGGACGTCTGCCGGCGGTACTGGGCCCGTTTCGGGGGCCTCCGCGCTCAGGAGGCCGAGGGCGATGAGCGCGCCGAGCACTTCACCAAGGTGCTGGACAAGGCCGCGAAGAACCACCTGGGGGCACAGCCCGTAGCCGCCTGAAGAGGCGGCTGCCCCACCCCGCCCGAATCAGCCACACCCTCACCTCTCGGAGAAATCGAATGGGCTTCACTGCTGTTCCACTACCGCCCGGCATTTTCACCATCGGTAAGAAGTTCGCCTTCGAGGCTGGCCATCGGCTTCCCCGGCTGCCGCATGAGCACAAGTGCTCCCGCCAGCACGGGCACAGCTACGAGGTTGAGGTCATCCTCACTGCATCCGCGCTGGAGGATCCCGGCTTTGTCACGGACTTCGGTGCGCTCGCCCCGTTCAAGTCGTTCCTGGACACCGAGCTCGACCACCACAACTTGCACGAGATCCTGCCCTTCGAGCCCACCTCGGAGCGCCTGGCCCAGTTCCTGGCCGGCTGGTTCGTTCAGAACCTCCAATCGGAGATCCCCGGCCGCCTTGTCGCCGTCCTGGTCCGCGAGACCGCAAGCAGCTGGGCCCGCTTCGATGTGGTGGGCCAATGACCACAACCAAGCGGCTCAACCTCGAACCGGAAGTTGCCGAAGGCGAATCCCTGATCGTCGCGGAGTGCTTCGGTACCGAGGTGCCGACGTTTCAGGGCGAGGGCCCAAGCTGCGGACACCCGGCCCTGTTCATCCGCCTGTCCCGGTGCAACCTCACTTGCACGAGATGCGACACGAAGTACACCTGGGACTGGTCTCGGTTCGACCCGCACGAGGAGTCGACGAGGCAATCCGTCGCGGGCCTGGTGGCCTGGGCCACGTCTTCACCGGTCGAGCTGGTCGTGATCACCGGCGGCGAGCCGTTGATCCAGCAGGCGCGACTGGTGCCTCTCGTCCGGGGACTGATAGCAGCCGGCAAGCGGATCGAGTGCGAGACGAACGGCACCATCGCGCCCACTCCCGAGCTGGTGGCCGACGGGGTCCGGTTCAACGTCTCGCCCAAGCTTGCCAGCTTCGGCGTGAAGGAGACCAAGAGCATCGTGCCAGCCGCGCTGGAGGCGTTTGTGGCCTCCGGGCGGGCGGCGTTCAAGTTCGTCGCTTCCACGGTGGACGACCTCGACCGGATCGCCGAGCTGGCCGACGCCCACCGGCTCGCGCCGGTGTGGGTCATGCCGGAGGGCACCACCCCCGAGGTGATCACCGCGACTACCCGGGTCCTCGCGGACGGGGTCGCGGCCCGGCACTGGCACTTCACCACGCGCCTTCACGTGTTGGCCTTCGCGGACGCCCGAGGCCGCTGACCGCACGCGACTCCACGCCCTATCCGTTCTCCAGTCCCCGGAAACGAGAGATGCCCATGACGACCTCTATCGCCAGCCCTGCGGCGGCGCCGACCGCTGCCGTCGCCGGGCCCGCTACGGTCATCGACACCGGCCGGGTCGCCGGCCTGATCCACCAGCTCTTGGTCGAGCTGGGCGAGAACCCCGCCCGCGAGGGGCTGACCGGCACCCCGGACCGCGTCGCGGCCTGGTGGAGAGCCTTCCTGTCCCCGGACGGCGCCGAAACGGCCACCTGCTTCACCGAGTCCCAGCTGGGTGGTCAGCTGGTCATCGTGGGCGGCATGAGCGTGTGGTCGCTCTGCGAGCACCACATGCTGCCCATGAACTTGCAGGTCACGGCTGGATACGTGCCGGATGGCGAGGTGGTGGGCCTTTCGAAGTTCGGGCGGATCGCCCAGCACTTCGCCGGCCGACTGCAGGTCCAGGAACGCTTCACCCGCCAGGTCGCCGAATACCTCAACGGCGTGATCGGACACGAGAACATCGCCGTCGCCGTACGCGGCGTGCACCTGTGCATGAGCATGCGGGGCGTACGGATGGAGGAGGCTCGCACCACCACGGTGCACTCGGGCGGGCGCTTCGGCACCGACCCCGTCCTTTCCCAGCAGTTCCTCACCCTCACCACCGGCCTGTGGGGGGCGTCGTGATCACCACCGCGGGCATCGACTTCTCCGTCATCGCTCCGCCTGCCTACCTGAAGAACTTCGTCGCCCAGGAGCCGGCCCGCGTCCACCACGTGGCCGCCCAACACGTGCTGTCCGACGAGAGCTACCGGGCCTTCTTCGCTCACGAGGCCGAGCGCGGCGCCGAGATCATCATCGACAACGGGCTCTTCGACCTCGGCTACGCCCTGCCGGCGGAAAGCCTCGTCGAAGCCGCGCTGGCGGTATCCGCGAGGGAGATCATCCTGCCGGACGTCATGCGGGACGGGGCCGCGACCTTGAAGGCGAGCGAGAAGGCCGCGCGAGAGATCCGGAAGCTGTCCGGCGACGCATTCCGGCTGTGCGCGGTCCTGCACGCCGCTGACGACGACGAGTGGCTGCGCACCTACGACGCCTTCGTGACCAGCGGCTGGGCCGGGGCCATCGCCCTGCCGGCCTCGCGTCGACCGGATCCCGACGAGCAACTGTGCCGCACCCGCTGGTTGGCGACCGCCTACCTGCAGGATCGCGGCCTGGTCGACAATCTGCTCATCTACCGGCTGCTCGGTCTGGGCCGGACCGGGCACCTGGAGCTGATCGAGCAGCGCGAGCACGAGTGGATCTCCTCCGTGGACGGCGCAGCCCCGGTCATCCTCGGCGCGATGGGCGTCGCCCTGCTGCCCGAAGGGCCATACGAGAAGCCCTCCACGCCCCGCATCGAGAAGCTCGGCCCGATCCCCGAAGACCGGTTCGATCTCATCCGGAAGAACATCTCCGTCGTTCGCGCGGCGGCCGGCAGCACCGTGACGATAGCCGAGGAGCACCGATGACGCCCTTACTCGCCGACCGGACCCCCGGACTCCTGCGCGCCGCCCCGATCGAGCCGGCCGGGCACACTATGACCCACGCGAGGCTGCTGCGCTACCTGGAGATCAAGGTCCACCACCTCATCCAGGACCAGGACTGGGACAGCATCCGCGTCATCGGCGGCTACGACCGCACGGCGGTGGTCTCCCGGTACGAGAAGACCGGGAAGCTGTTCAACATCGAACGGCCCACCGCAGAGATCCACGGCCGTGACCTCATCGTCAAGGCGTTCCCCGGAGCCGATTACGTCCAGCACTACGCCCTGATCATCGCCACGTATCTGGCCATGACCGGCCGCCCCGTCGGCACCGTCACCTATCAGCCGCCCGAGCAGGAGGAGTGCCGAACGGCGCTCGACGCGCTCGACCTGGAACTGGACGGCGACCTGGTGATCGTCGGCTGGGGCCTTCAGTACCTCGCTCCCGAGAACGGAGTGTGGACCCGCGGACCCGGCTACGCCTGGCAGCGCCTCGACGTCGCCGGCCGTCGCGTGGTCTACCTCGGGTTCCTCCACAGCATCTGGGGAGACGTGGCCGGACGGGTCGTCACGCGCCTTGCCGAACTCGGCGCAGGCGACGTCGTCTACGTCGGCAAGGTCGGCTCGCTGACCCCCGGCGTCGAACCGAACGCCTGGCTGGCGACCGGCAACACCAGCCTGGTACGCGGGGCGATGGTGAGCTGGGACGACTTCTTCGGCGACTACGCCGCCGCCCACGATGGGGTGCGCAGCGGCCTGCACGTGTCCTCCCCGTCGATCCTGCTGGAGAACCGCGACTGGCTGGCCCAGCACACCGCCTCGTACGCCTTCGTCGACCCGGAGATCGGCCCCATGGGGGCGGCGGCGCGCCAGGCGGGGATCAGATTCGGTTACCTCCACGTCATTTCCAACAACCTCGCCACGCACTATCCCGCCGACCTGTCCAATGAGCGTCACAGCGACGTCCTGCGCCAGCGCGCCGTCCTGGTGGACCGCATCCGCACCATCATCACCGGCCGCCTGACCGCCAGCCCGACCCACCCCCTGGGAGAATCCCGATGACGGCGAACGCGCCGACCACCACCGCAGCCGGGAAGCTGATCACCTTCGTCGGTGGTGACGGGGCCGGCAAGTCCACCCTCGCCGCCCGCCTGCACCAGGCCCTCAACGACGCCGGCCACACGGCAGTCCTCATCGGCAAGCACAGCACCGACGTCCGCCGGGACCCGGAGCTGTCCGCCTACCTCGACCGCCTCAACGAGCTGGTCTACCGGCGCGACGCCGGCGTCGCCCAGGCATGCGGCGACCACTACTGGCTGCTTGCCCTGGCCTCCTGGTACACCCTGCAGGACCGGCTCGTCATCCAGCCGGCCCTCGCCGCGGGAACCCACGTGATCCTCGACAACGCGCACCACAAGATCCTCGCTCGGTACTCGGTCAACCCCGAGGTCTCCCCCCGCCTGTGCGAGCAGGTCTTCGCGCATCTCACAAAGCCGGACCTGGTGTTCTTCCTGAACATCGGTGCTCGCGAGGCTCTCGTCCGCAAAGGCTCGTTCACTTCCCTGGAGGCCGGCCACGCCGGCGGCGGTGACGAGGACTTCATCCGCTACCAGGACACCGTCCTGGACCAGATGCGCGAACAGGCGGAGCGCGGCGCCTGGCTGACGCTGGACGTCGCCCAGTTGGACCGCGACCAGGTCTTCAAGGCCGCCGCCGCTGCCCTGGCCGACCGTCTGCGCCTGACCGTCTAAACCGGCCCTCCCTCCCCGATCGACAAGGAACGCACCATGGACCAGGCCCTGCCCGTCAGCGGGACATACGTCTGTCACGGCATCACCTGGGCGAGCGCAGACCCCCGTCTTCTGCTCGCCCCCGTGACCGGCGGACCACTCGTCTACGCCCCGGTCATGGGCAGGCGCCTGAGTTACCAGGTGAGCGGTACCGGCCGGTGGTGCATCGGCAGGTACCGGTTCGCCGACCGCGTCCGCGTCGAGGCGGTCGCCTGCCCTGACCGGGCCCCGGCCGAGGTCGGCGGACAGTGCCCGGCCTGCGCCGGGCGGGACGACTTCCGCTTCGCCCACCGGTTCCACTCCGGCGGGCATGTTCCCGACTCCCTGGCGGCGTACATGGCCCAGCCGCACTGGCTGTACCTGGCGACGTTCGCCGACGGCACCACCAAGATCGGCACCGCGGCCGAACCCCGTAAGCGCTCCCGCCTCGACGAACAGGGTGCCCTGATCGCTACCTACCTCGCCCGGAGTGCTGACGGCCGCGCTGTGCGGTTCCTGGAGGATGCCCTCACCCGCCAACTCGGCCTGACGCAGACCGTGCGAGCCGCGGCCAAGCTGACGGCCCTGGCCGAGCTGCGCGACCTCGCCCCGGCCGACGCCGCCCACCATCAGCACCTCGACCGCGCCACCGCGGCCCTGAGCGGCCTGAACGTCCCGGCCACACCGGAGCCGTGGACGCCGCCCGGCGAAGGCGAACTGCTGCGGACGCCGGAGACCGGGCGCGCCTTGTACCCGCACGACCCACGCTCCGGTGAGCACGGACTGACGGTGCTCTCCTGCCTCGGCTCCCAGGTCCTCGCCACCCTCGACGGCGACGGTGAACAACTGCCCTACCTGCTCGACCTCGGCACCCTCAAGGGCCGGCGCATCGTCCTCGGCGCACAGTTCTCCTCACCGCCCGCCGCCGTACAGTCCGCGCTCTTTTGACCCTGCCCGAACACCCGGCCTGCACTGCCGGGCCGCTCTGAGAAGCGAGGCCACAGCAACATGGCACCCCAGGACGCCATCCTCGGCTGGGACGAGGACAGCAACGCCGAGGCATACAACGCCTTCACCCGCGCCCATCCCATGTACGACGCGACCAGCCGCGACCTTGCCCGTCGAGGCCATCTGGCCAACGCCAGCCTGGTGGTCGACCTGTGCGGCGGCGCCGGCGCGACCGCCCGCGCGATCCTCGACCTGATCCCGGCCTGCGCTCGGGTCGTCTCCGTCGACAACGCCGCCGCGATGCAGCGTGTCGGTCGCCGCACCCTGACCGACGCCCGCCTGACCTGGATCACCTCCCCGGCCGAACGGCTCGCCGACCACCTGCACGCCAGCAGCGCCGACGCCGTAGTGTGCAACTCCGCGATCTGGAAGACCGACACCGCCGCAGTGTTCGCAGCCGTCGCCCACATCCTGCGCCCAGGCGGGCACTTCGTCTTCAACATCGGCGGCGGCTTCGCCGGCGTC
Organism: Streptomyces sp. CB01373; assembly: GCF_002803075.1. Lineage (GTDB taxonomy): Bacteria > Actinomycetota > Actinomycetes > Streptomycetales > Streptomycetaceae > Streptomyces. The sequence goes on from NZ_NNBK01000023.1 coordinate 107,403, forward strand.
CGGCACCCCGACGAACTGTCAACCCGCACCGGGCCTTCCCTGAACGCCCTCATCCGCCAAGTCGCCGCTGAGGCCCACGGATACACCCCACCGCCGCGCGACGCGGACAGGCCGCCGAAGCTGCCGCTGAAAACAGTCACCGAGCAGCTGACCGCAGCCGGACTGACGGTCGTCGGCACAGAGCTCACCGCCCAGCACAGCACCATGGCCGAGAAGAAGGCGTGGCTGTCCATCCCCGTCTTCGCGCGGCCCGAAGGCGACTTCACCCACGCCCAGCGGATGCAGATCCTCGACACCGCCTACGCCATGACCACCCCCGATGCCCCGGCCGTGACGAGCTGGCTCGTCGTCGTCGCCCAACGGCCAAAGGCCGCCGCATGACTCCGGCCGCCCCGGCTCCCGGCGGCGGGGCCCGCCTCTGTGACCACGCAAGCGTCGGGGTACTGATCTCCTCACCGAGCGGCCTGCTGGTGTTCGAGCGGGCGATTCCTCCGGCCGGAATCGCCCCGGTCGCCGGTCACGTCGACGAGCATGGCGGCCCCGAGCAGGCCGCGCGCGACGAAGTCACCGAAGAGGTCGGTCTTACCGTCACCCACCTGCACCTGCTGCTGGACCAGTGGCGGCCCAACCACTGCCACCGCACGCCCAGCGGTCCGGTCGGCCACCACTGGTGGATCTTCCAGGCCGAGGTTTCCGGGTCGCTGTGCCCCTCGCCCCGGGAGGTCCGCGCCCCTCGGTGGATCCACCCGGCCCAGCTGCAGCAGCACGCGCTGCGGACCACCGCGCACGCCAACGGGTACCTGGACCGTGAGGAGTTCGAGCGCGAACCCGGCCTGGAGCCGGTGTGGTGCCGCTTCCTACACGACCTTGAGCTCGTCAGCCTGCCCTCGGCCGACCTCGACCGGATCGAGGCCCTCCTGTGAACGGCGGCCAAGGGCCTACCTCAGCGGGAGCCGACCGCCCGGCCGGCTGCCAGACAGCGAGCGTGCGCACGGATCCGCTCGCGGTCCTCGGGGAAGACGCTGTCCCAGCCTGTATCCAGACGGAACCATGCCGCCGGCTGGTTCTGCTCCCCGGCGAGCGGCACGTCGCGTCCCACGATCGCGGCGTAGGACAGGCCCAGCGTCGGAGACCAGTCGGCCCGGTAGGAACGCACCGCCACGGCAGCGGGCTCGGGCAGCAACTCGGTGCGCAGGCCGGTCTCCTCCAGCAGCTCTCGTGCCGCCGCCGCACGCGGCGCCTCGCCCGGCTCCACCTTGCCACCGGGCGGCACCCATCCGCGCACGCGGTGCTTGACCAGCAGGACGTGCTCGAAAGCAGGGTCGGTGACCCACACCTCGGCCGCCAGCGGCTCCATGGGATGTCGGCGGGCTTCCTCCAGCCAGGCCCGTGCACCGTCGAACTCCCACGCGGCGAGGCGGGCATCCGCAACAGCCTCGTCCAAGATCACCTGACCGACTTCACCATGACTCACCCGCCCCACCCTAGGCCGACGAACCGGCCGGACGTCGCAGCGACGAGCAGGCAGCCATCCGGGCATGTCCGGCCGGCCCGGTGGCCCCTTCGGGCTGCAGGGCGATCACCCGTGGCACCCGCTTCACACGAAGGAGACCAGCGTGCCCGATGAGCAGCCCTCGGACCGGGGAGCCTGGGTCGTCCTCGGCGGCGTCCACCTCCTAAACCGCACCGCGCCACGGCGACCAGACGAGCCGATCGTGCTCGTACGGGTGCCACCGCAGGAGGTATGCCGGCCGGCCACCACCGTGATCGTCCGCTGGAACGCGCTGGGGCCCTGCCCGGCCGAAGCGCTGCACCCCGGCGGCACCCGGCTCGGGGCGGCCAGGATCGACGGCGGCGAACTGTTCCCCGACGCCATCGCCGGTCCCGCCCTGCGCGGCCTGGTCGGTACCGAGCACGCCCCCGGCCTGGTGCCGCTGTGCTACCTGGCTGAACATCCCGGCGGCGGCTACCACGCGTACGCGCAGATCCGCTTCCATCCCGAGGATGCCTGCTTCGTCCGCACCACCCGGAAACCAGTCGGCCACGGCCCGGTCGAGGAACTGCGCTGGTTCGACCCCGTGCTGACGGCGCACGCGGAGTCGAGTACGGCGCTTAACAACCATCTGCGGTACTTCCGCAAGCACTTCTCCGGCACTGAGCTGGAGTTCAAGTACACCCTTGCCCCGGCACCGGACATCTGGTCCGCGTCCATGGAACTGCTCAAGGCACTGCGCGACGGCAAGCTGGAAGGCTGCCGTCCGGAGTACCGGGAAGAGTTCCAGATCCACCACACCGAGAACCATCTGTTCGACGTCACCGGCCCCGAGCCCGAGATCGGCTACGCCTCCTTCATCCCCACCGTCACCGCCGGGCACGTGCTCAAGCGAAAGTGGTTCACCGAGGACGCCTTCGCCCGCCGCGAGGAACTCACCCCTGGCCTCGACATCACCCCCGACCGCTTCGAGACGTTCCTGCGCGAAGACTTGAACCTCCAGGTCCGGGCCATGCCGCCCTTCCAGCGCGTCCGCTACGACATCCAGTGCGAGTCGCTGCGCACCGGACACGTCTACGGCATCTTCCTCGACCGCTGCGCGCTCCTGGCGGCCCCCGACGTGGTGCTCTCCCAGTGCGAGCTGGAGTACCTCCGCTCACGCAGCATCCTCGACCACGACCAGGACGAGATCCTCATCGAGATGAACCGGATCGACAGCTGGCTCTGCGAGTACCTCGCCAGTCACGGTTGGGCCGCCGAGCACACCTTCTACTCCAAGCGCAGCTTCCTTCGCGACGCCATCTCCCTCCGCCCGGACCTCGCCACGCGATGACTGACCAAGCGCCCCCCGGCAATCCCCCGCAGGAGGTACCGCAACCCACATGAGTGATCGAACACTGCATCACAACCCGCACCACCCGACCACACAAGGAGAGAGCCTGGTATTCGAAATCACGTTCTAGATTTCGCCCCCCCTCCACCCGTTACGGCTACAGCAGGGCCGCCGTTACCCGATCACCTGTCCGCATCTCGCCCCGAGGAGTCCCCATGCATCCCGTACGCCGCCCTGGACTCGTTCATCCTGCGTTCGAAAATGCCGCTACCTCCTCGGGCGCCAGCCTTCGCCTCACCTCCGGTCGCGCAGCTCTGCTCGCCGACGGGTCACGGCCGGATACGAGGTACCTGGCATGACGCAACCCACACCTCTCCCGTCCTCCGTCCTCACCTATAGCTTTCGGTACGACGGTGCCCTCGTGACCAATGGTCGGCACACCGTAGAGCGCCTGGTACAGGAGGGCCGCCCGTGAGCGACTCGCCTCACCAGCTGATCGCCGACGTGGCGCAGGTCCTGCTCCGTACGAACGGCGCCGCCCTGTGCGTACGCCGCGCACTGGACGCCGCCCTCGCACCGGGACAGCTCACTGTCGTGGGCGGCCACCTGGAAGTCGGTGAACCACTCGACCATGCTGCGCGACGCGAGGCCATGGAGGAGGTGGGGGTCCTTATCACTGCTGAGCAGCAGGAGTTCTGCGGGCTAATCCACCACCACGACTCCGACGGTGGCCTGGACCGGATCACCGCCGTGTTCGTGGCACAGTCCTGGACGGGTGAGCCGTACAACGCCGAGCCACACAAGCACGAAGGGCTCTTCTGGGTGCCGATGGAACGACCGTCGCCGGACTGTCACCCCTACACCGCCACCATCTTCCACATGCTCACACACGGCCCGTCCTACCGGGCCATCAACTGGCCTGCGGGAGGCGCCCGGTGAAGAGATTCTTCGGCCCGGTCACGATGGCCGATCCTCAGGTCTCCGACGCCGAACACGAGCTGTTCGGCGGCCCCCTGCGCTACGACATGGGCTGGTCCCAGCACGAGCACGCGACCTTGGACCTGACCATGATGTCCGCGCTGCGCTCCATGCCCACACTCGTCGGCGCAACCCTGCGCATGGCGTGGCAGGCCGACCGGCGTGCTCTGCTCTCGGTCGGGGTCAGCGAGATCGGCCAAGGCATCGCCGCAGCCGCCGGCCTGCTCGCCGTCAACGCCGTCATGCACGCTCTGCTCGCCGGCAACGGCAGCGCTGCCGAGCGGCTGCACGCCCTGTTACCCGGCCTGTTGGCCGCCGCCGCTATCGGCGTCATCAACTCCGCCCTGTCCGCCTGGTCCACCTCCCGCGCAGGGCGGCTGGAGCCGAAGGTCGAGCGGATCGCGACCACGCAGTACCTGGCCGCCGCAGCCAGCGTCGAACTGGAAGCCATCGACGATCCCGACTTCCGGCGGCTCGTGGACATCGCCCAGCATGGCCCGGGTTCGGCCCGCCGCATGATCAGCGCCTGCGTAGCCGCGCTGAACGGCCTCATCTCGCTGATCACCACCGCCGGCGTCCTCGCCGTACTCCACCCCGTACTGCTGCCCATGCTGATCCTCATCGCCGCCCCTCGCGGCTGGGGCGCCATGCGCGTGGCCCAGGAACGATACGTGTCGGTGATGAGCTGGATCGAGCACGTGCGGGCCAGCCGCCTGATCGGCAACCTACTCACCGAACGCACCGCCGCCCAGGAAGTGCGCCTCCACGCCGTCGGCGACTTCCTCCTGAGCCGCTACGAGCAGATGGCCGAGAGCGCCGAGGCCGAACAGGAACGCCTCGCCTCCAACAAGGCCCTGACCGAGTGGGTCGCCTCCGCGCTGTCCGGTCTGGCGATGGCGGCGACCTACGGGGCCATGTTCTGGCTGATCATGGCCGGGCACATGAGCCTCGCCGTCGCCGGGACCGCCGTCATCGCGGTACGCACCGGCTCGGCGAGCCTGGGAGCGCTGGTCATGAACATCAACCAACTCCACGAGGAGAGCCTCTACGTCCGCGACCACGGCCGCTTCCTCGCCCAGGCCGCTCAGCGGACGCTGCCCGCCGGCGGTGCGCCCGTACCGGAACGCGTCAGGGAAATCGTTCTGGACCAGGTCACCTACCGCTACCCTGACCGGGACACCGCCGCCCTGGACAGCGTGTCACTGACCCTGCCTATGGGATCGGTCACCGCCGTGGTGGGTGAGAACGGCTCCGGCAAGAGCACCCTGATGAAGATCCTCTCGGGCATGCTGCTTCCCGAGGCCGGCACCCTGCGCTGGGGCGACGCGGACCTCACCGGTCTCGACCGCGCCCAGGTCTTCGAGCGCGTCTCCCTGCTCACCCAAGACTTCCAGCGCTGGCCCGTGACCGCCGCGATGAACATCCGCCTCGGCCGCCCCGACCACCCCGCTACAGACCAGGACCTCAAGCCCTCGGTCGACTACGCCGTTGCCGGCCCCGTCATCGCCAAACTCCCCGACGGGCTGCGCAGTCTGCTGGCCCGCATGTTCCGCGGCGCCATCGAACTGTCCGGCGGCGAATGGCAGAAAGTCGGCCTGGCCCGCACGCACTGGCGCAGTTCAACATCACAGGCAGACGGCGTCCTCATCGTCGACGAACCGACTTCCGCCCTCGACCCCGAAGCCGAAATCGAAGCCTTCGACCGCATCCGCCGCCTCGCCGCACCGAACCGAGCCGTTGTCCTGGTCACCCACCGCATGTCCGGCGTCCGCCACGCCGACCACATCTACGTCCTCAACAACGGACACCTCGCCGAGCACGGCACCCACGACGAACTCATCGCCGCCCGCGGTCGGTACGCCGCCATGTTCGACGCCCAGGCCGCCCAGTACGCCCCGATCGCGACCATCCCGAACCCTGCAACGCCCACCGTCTCGGACCAGGTATGACCCGCACGACCGAAAGGCCCGCCGTGACCACACGCCCCACCACGGACCTCGACGAAGCCACCGCTCTGCGCCACCAACTGGCCGACGAACTCGCCGCCGCCGGACACATCCGCACCCCCGCGGTCGACCGCGCCCTGCGCACCGTGCCCCGGCACGCCTTCGCCCCCGAAACGCCCCTCCATGCTGCGTACGCCAACGAGATCATCGCCACCCGCCACAGCGACGACGGCACCGTCATCAGCTCCATCTCCGCGCCCTGGCTGCAGGCCGACATGCTCGAAGCCGCCCGCATCCAGCCCGGCCACCACGCTTTGGAGATCGGCTCCGGCGGCTACAACGCTGCTCTCATCGCCGAACTCGCCGGCCCGACCGGCCACGTCACCACCCTCGACATCGACCCAGCCGTCACCGACCGGGCCACCCGCTTCCTGACTCAGGCCGGATACGGCCGCATCCGCGTGGTCACCGCGGACGCCGAGCACCTGCCTGCCGAGGTGGTGCCGGACGGCGGATTCGACGCCATCGTGGTCACCGTCGACACCTGGGATCTGCCCTGGATCGACGCCCTGGCCGAGGGCGGCCGTCTCGTCGCACCGGTGCGTCTGCACGGGTACCACTGGGCCATCAGCTTCACCAAGCACGACGGGGCCTTGCACAGCGACGAGCCGCTCATCGTCTGCGGCTTTGTCGCCATGCAGGGCGACGGCGCCTGGCACAGGAATCGCCGCACCGTCCCAGGCACCGGCGTCCACCTGTCCTGGGAAGACGGCAACCCGTTGCCCGTCGACGAACTCGCCCCAGCCCTCACCTGCGAGCCGACCGTGACGTACACCCACGTCACCGTAGGCGGCCAGGAACCCTTCGACGCCCTCACCCTCTACCTCGCCGGGGCCCTGCCGGGCTTTTGCCGCCTCTCGGCCGACTCCGACGGCGACAACGGGGTCCTGAACCCGCCGCCCAAGCACTGGCCCGGCGCCGCGATCGTCCGCGGCAACTCCCTCGCGCGACTGGCCACCGAGCGCATCGGCGACGGAGACGACGGCAAGGGCCTGTACGAGTTCGTTGTCCATGGCCACGGCACCCGAGGACACCTCGCTGCACAGGAGATGGCCGAGCAGGTCCGGCACTGGCAGCACAACCACCGCGGCGCCCTCTGCCCCCGCATCACCGCACGACCGGCCGCCAGTTGCACCCCGCCGACCAGAGACCACGAACCGCACGTATTTGCCAAGAAGCACACCCGCATCACCGTGGACTGGCCGATCGTTCCCGGCCGCGCTGCACTGCTCACCGTCCGAGGGAGCTGCAGCGCCGGATGAACGGCCGTACCTCCTGATCACCGCTCCCGGCCCGTGCCGAACCCATGCCCGCCCCACCGATAAGGAAGGCACCGCCAAGTGACCACTCCCGTCTCAGGTTCGGATGATGTCGCACCGCGTGCCGCCCTGTCCGCAGGGCAGCACGCCGTCCCCCGGCACACGGTGTGGGTCGGCGCCGCCGCGCTCGTCACTGACCAAGTCGGCCGCGTCCTGCTCGTTCACCCCACCTACCGCGAGGACGACCGGTGGCTGCTGCCCGGAGGAGTCGTCGAACCCGGCGAACACCCGCACGTCGCCTGCCGGCGCGAGATCACCGAGGAACTCGGCCTGACAAGCCTGCCCCTGTCGGGCGTGCTCCCCGTCCACTCCCTCTCCCCGCACCACCCGGACAGCCAGCACAGCACGCGTTTCCCCGGGGAGATCCGGTTCGTTTTCGATGGCGGAACGCTCACTCCTGACCAGGCGGAGGCCATCCGCCTCCCGCGCGAGGAGCTGTCCGAGTACGCCTTCCTGGAGACCCGGGACGCGGTGCAGCGGCTGCGCCCCGTGGACGGGCAGATCATGCTCGCCGCCTACCGTGCACGGCTCGGGAACACGGCCACCGCTCACCTCGCGGACGGCCGGCACATCCTCGACGTCCCGGTACTGGACCGCCATGACGTGCACGTTCGCTACCGGCCTCTGTGGGAGAGCCCCTTCAACCGCGACCCCGTCCCCGAACGGCTCCCCGTGCAGCAAGCCTGGGCGTGGTGCTTCGTCCCCGACGGCCGGGTCGTCCTCTTGGCCGACCCCGGCCCGCAAGGCGCGCTGCCGATGCTGCCCGGCGGCACGGTTGAGAAGACCGACGCGACTCCCGAGGACACCCTCCACCGGGAAGCCGCCGAGGAAGCGCAACTCGCTCTGACTGACCCGGTGCGACTGGGCTGGGTGCTGGACGAAACCGGTGAGGTCTACGGCGGGGTGGGGCCCAACGCCCGGCTCCGCTTGGCCGCCCGGGTCACCGCCGTCGGACCGGCGGCCGTCGACCCTGCCACCGGCCACCCCTTCGCCCGCCTGCTCGCCTCCCCCGCCCAAGCAGCCGCCCTGCTCGGATGGGGGCCGCCCGGAGCGCGGCAAGCCTTGCTTGCCGCTGAGACGGCCCGGGAGCGGTGGGGTCTGCCTGCCGCTCGGCCCGCTGCCATCGAGGAGATCCCTGCTGAGGGGATGCGGCTGAGCTGACACGAACGACTACCCCGCCTCCATCTGTCCCGCTTCACGCTCCTCTGAGGTAGCCGAATGCCGCTGTCACCCGACCACATCCGCACCACCGTCGAGACCTACCTCGCTCGCCACCCTCACGAGCGCGCGCGGCTCAGCGGCCTCCTGGGCGCCCTCGACCGTCCCACCGATATCGCCAGCCGCTCCACCTTCACCGGACACGTCACCTGCGGCGCGATCGTCATCGATCCGCTCGGCCGCGTCCTGCACGTGCTGCACCTGGCGAGCGGCAAAGTCCTCGCTCCCGGCGGACACACCGAGCCCGAGGACGAGTCCCTGGCAGGGGCGGCTCTTCGGGAGCTGCACGAGGAGACCGGGATCCCGCCCCAGGCCGTGGCACCGTGGCCCGGCTACGAGACTGTCCCGTTCGACATCGACATACACGACATCGACGCCCACCCGGGCAAGGGGGAGTCCGGCCACCGGCACTTCGACCTCCGGTTCCTCTTCCGCCTGCAGACCGCGGCAGAGGTGCCGCTGGTACTGCAGGAAGAAGAGGTCGGCGGCATCGAATGGCGTCCCGCGCACAGGGTGGCCTCCCCCTCCCTGCGCCAGAAGCTGCTCAAGCTCCCGCCCGGAACCGGACCGGCGACCGCCAACGCCTCGGCCCTGATCTACAACGACCGTGGCGAGTACCTGCTCCACCTGCGCGACTACTTCCCCGGCCGGATCTGGGAGCCGGGGATGTGGTCACTGCTGGGTGGCGGCCGAGAGCCCCAGGACGCCACCCTGGAGCACACTGTGCGGCGCGAACTGGCCGAGGAAGCCGGCCTCCACATCGCCGACCTGACCCCGTTCGGCATCGAGGAAGCAACCGACGACGCCTGCGGGACCGTACCCATCGCCATCTACGCCGGCCGCTGGAACGGTGACCCCCGCGAACTCCACCTGACGGAAGGGGTGATGCTGGCCTGGTTCGCCCCCGACGACCTCCACCGCCTCCGCATCGCAGACACCACCAGCGCCCTCGTACGGCGCCACGCCGCCAGCCGCCCGGTCGGCGCATCCCGCACCGTGTCGCAGAGCGGGCCCGCATCGCACGAGGGGCGCCGCCCGGCCGCTCCGCACGGCACGGTTCCCAACATCATCGGCGTTCACCTCTACCTGGAACGGCCTGACGGGACGGTGCTGCTCGGGCTGCGCCACCCCGACTCCAACTTCGCGCCTTCCACCTGGCACGTCCTGGCCGGCCACTGCGAGCAGGAGAGCGCCATTACCTGCCTGATCAGAGAGGCATGGGAGGAGGCCGGTCTGCGCATCGAACGACAGGACGTCGAACTCGTCCACGTCGTCCACCACATCGACCGGGCCGGGGGCCGGCCCCGCATGGGCCTGTTCTTCCGCGCTCGGACCTGGGGCGGCGAGCCGGAACTACGCGAGCCGGACAAGTGCACCCAGTGGAAGTTCTGGGATCCGGCCGCCCTCCCCGAGGACCTCGTCCCCTATACCAGGGTCGCCATCGAGGGCATCCGGGCCGGCCGCTCCTACTCCGAAACGGGCTGGGTGTGAACATGGCCGCTTCCATGCACCCGGACCTCCCGCCCGAGGAAGTGCGGCAGCTCGCCGAAACAAGCAGTGGGCTACATCGCCAGCTGGTCGGACACCTCCGCGGCCCGCGAGAGCAGCCGGGTGTGACGGGCCGACGGAGCAGGGGGCGGGACATGGTCCACCCTGAAGATTCCGTCACGGAGCAACCCCCGTTCACCTTCCATGGGCCGCTGAACGCAACGAACCACACCGCATCTATCGGAGGCATGTGTGCCTGACGACACCCAACAGGCGATCCCAGCCGTCCGGAGTCCGGCGGCCAGAGAGGAACGGCAAGAGCACCACATGCGCCTGCTCCCGCGGTACTACCGCCTAGTGGAAGCAGGCCGCAAGACGATCGAAGTGAGGGTGGCCACCCCGCGGAAGCGCGCCGTTGCCGTCGGCGACACGGTCGTCTTCCACGACCGCGACACCGGCCGGGAGCTCGACGTCATCGTGCAGCGGATCACCCCGTACCCCTCCTTCGAGGATCTGCTCAGTTCAGAGGACCCCGCGCGCATCGACCCGAACGGGCCGCCCGGAGAACTGCTCGCCAACCTGCGAAGCATCTACCCGCCAGCCAAGGAGGGCCTCGGCGCCCTCGCCTTCGCATTCGACCACCGCCCTGCACGGCCAGGCCGACCGATGCCGATGACGCCCGCGCAGTACGCGCACACCGTCCCCCACCACACGGTGTACGGCTGCCTGTACATCCGCGACGAACACGACCGGCCGGTTCAACTGCGCTCGGTCTACGGCTCGCGCCTCTGGCAGTTCCCGGGCGGCAACCTGGACGCCCAAGGAGAGGACCCGCTGCAAACCGCTCGCCGCGAAGCAGTCGAAGAGACCGGCCTCGAACTGGGCCTGGATACGCCGAAGCTTCTCCTCACGCACTTCCTGCACGCCGGGCCCCGCCTGCCGCTGAACAAGGTAGGGCTCATCTTCGACGGAGGGCGGCTGACCGCAGAGCAGCTCGGTCGGATCCGGCTCGATCCCGCCGAGCACGACATGTGGGCCGTGCACGACCTCGCCACCTGGCAGGGACTGATGGCGCCGCGCGCCTTCGCCCGCCTCGACGCCATCGAACAGGCCCGTCGTGGCGAAGGCCCCGCCTACCTCACCACGCACACCTGATCCCCAGCGCACCCACCCAGGAGGCAATCGTGGCCGCCCAGGACACCAACACACGGGCCTGGCATATGTATGGGCAGCGACAACTGGCTCGCGCCTACACCCCGCCCGTCCCCGACCAGCTCACCTGGACGCCTTGGGAAGGGGTCGGACCGGGAGCAGAAGTCCTCGGTGACGTCACCGGCCGCCGCGTCCTGGACATCGGTTCGGGAGCTGGCCACCACGCCGTCCATCTCGCCCAGGCGCACGGAGCCCGCGTCACCGGAATCGAGCTGTCCCCGACCCAGCACGAACGCGCCATCTCCGCCCACACGAACGTGGAGGGCGTGGAGTTCGTCCAAGGAGACGTGGCCGAGTACCTGGCTGGCACCGCGCCGTTCGACGCCGCATACGCGATCGGGACGCTCGGGTTCATCGATCCGCACCGCTCCCTGCCCGCGCTGCGCGACGGACTGCGCCCCGGTGCCCCTCTGATCCTCTCGCTCCTCCACACCGACTTGCACGGCCGCGGCCCGTCCACGGAGGTGGCGCCGCGCGAGCAGATGATCCTGCTGCGCGACGATCCGCCCCTGCCGACGCAGATGTGGGTCCTGTCACCGCAGCTGTGGGAGGACCTGCTCACCGAGTACGGCTTCCGCGTCGAGGCCATCGACCTGCTGCCTCACCCCGACGAGGGCGCCACGGTTATCCAGCAGCTCATCCGCGCCCGGCGCCTTCCCGACCGGCCAGCGCGAGTCTCCAGCCGGCCCCGCAGCACCCGAGCGCCGGCAGCCCACGCAGCCGTCGGCGTCGGAGCGATCCTGCTGAGCGAACAGGGCATTCTGCTGGGACGACACCGACGCGGCACCCTCGAACTGCCCGGTGGGAGCGTGGAGGCCGGGGAATCCTTCGTGGACGCGGTGATCCGAGAACTCGGCGAGGAAACCGGTCTGGTCGCTCGGACCGGCGACGTCCAGCTCCTGGGCACGCTCGTCGACCACGTCGGAAGTGTCCTGCGGGTCACCGTCGGCGCGCTCGTCCTTGCCTGGCAGGGGCAGCCGACCACGCAGCCGGACGAGAGCGTCGGCGACTGGGCTTGGCACCCGCTCGATCAGCTCCCCGACGGCCTGTTCGTGTGCAGCGCCCAGATCCTCACCGCATGGCGGCCCGACCTGGCCATCGACCACTCGCCAGCGCACTTCACGCATTTCGCATCCGGACCAGCGGCTATGCCTGGCGACGGCCTGGCCTGACCGCCGACACCGACGTACACCTGTCGCGCCGCTCCTCTTTTAGCGTCGAAGGAGACGTAGTTGAAGATCGTGCTGATGTCCGACCCTCGAGTCGCCGCCATCCCCGTTCAGGACTGCGGCGAGGAACTCATCGACATACGGGCGTCCGGCCTGTTCCTCGTCGATCAACGCAAGCAGGACTCCGACGGCCACTTCGCGCACCTGCGGCACGGGCTCATCGAGCGCCTGGAACACGCCCAGCGACTGCTTCCCACTGAGCTCCGCCTGCTCGTCGTCGAGGGGTACCGACCTCCGGCGCTCCAGCGGGCGTACTTCGAGGAGTACGCGACCAAGCTACGTCGCGGAAACCCCGACTGGAGCGACAGCCGCGTCCACGAGGCCGCAAGCCGCTACGTCTCCCCACCGGAGATCGCGCCGCACAGCGCCGGCGCGGCCGTCGACCTGACCCTCGCGGCCTCGGACGGCCAGGAGGTGGACATGGGGACGAGGATGAACGCCTCCCCAGAGGAAAGTGACGGCGCCTGTTACACCCACGCGAACTCGATCAGCGGCGCCGCCCGGGCCCATCGCGACACGCTCTGCCGCGTCATGTCAGCCACCGGTTTTGTGAACTATCCAACGGAGTGGTGGCATTTCAGCTACGGAGACCGATACTGGGCCCTCCACACCGGCCAGGCAGCCGCCGTCTACGGACCATGCGACCGCACGTAAGCAGCAGCTACCAGCAGTACCGCGAGGGAGCGCGACATCGTGAGCAAGCCGACCGCCGTCCTGCTCATCGGGATCACCGGCTCCGGCAAGACGTACCTTGCACAGGCGCTCGCCGCGATGGGCCTTGTTCGCCTCAGCGTTGACGAGGAGGTCCACCGCCTCCACGGCCGGTATGGGGTCGACTACCCCGAGCACGGGTATTTCGAGCGCGAGGCTCCTGCGGTCGAGACCGTACGTGCGCAGCTCACGGAGCACCTCGGCGCGGGCCGTGCCGTCGTCCTCGACCACGGCCTGTGGCGTCGTTCCGATCGCGAGGAATGGAAGAAGACAGTCCGAGCCGCGAGCGGACTCCCGCTGCTCGTCTACCTGCCGGCCTCCAGGGAGAAGCTCCTGTGGCGCCTCGCCGCGCGCAACCAGCGCAAGGACGCCAATGCCTTGAACGTGACTCCCGAAGCCTTGGACGACTTCTTCGCTCGGTTCGAACCGCCTACCGACGATGAAGGTGCCGTCATCGCCTACAACGGCGACGCAGAGGTCATCCGCTCCATGATCCGATGACGCCCCCGGCCGTCCCGCCGAGCAGAGGCGCCAGGTGCTCGGCCATCACGAGCAAGGACCGCTCCGAATAGGCCGGTCCTACCAACTGCACACCAATCGGGAGGCCATCGGCGCTACGCGCAGCAGGCATGACCAGGCTGGGCAGACCGACGTGGCTGGTCAGGTTGGCCCAGCCGGTCTGGTCGAAGAAGCTCCGTTCGACGCCGTCGACCATGAGAGAGCGGCTCCCGGCTGGGATCGCCGCAGTAGGAGCGGCGGGCGTAATGAGGACATCGTGCCGGGCGTCGGCGAAGAACCGGTGCCACGTCTGCCGGAGCCGGAGGCGCTCCTCGTTGGCGCGGAGCCAGACACGGTGTGTCTGCGTTCGGTGGCGGAGGAAGGCGGCTCGAGGGCTCGCATCGTCCGTGTGCAGGTCACGGGCAGCGGCGAGTTCGGCGGCGCCGGCGTCGTCGTCGGTGGCTGCGGTCGTGGTGGCGTAAAGGAGTTGCTCGAAGAGGCGCAGAGAGTCAGCGAAGCCGACCGGCCCCGTGGTGTGGCGGACACTCGCGCCGGCGGAGGTCAGCGTCCGTTCGACGGTGGCGAGAGCATCGGCGGTGTTGCGGTCGACTGAGCAGCTCGCGTCGTCGGCCCACACTGCCACGCGGAGCTGGCCGATCTCGCGTTGCGCCGTGGGCAGCGTGACGCTCCAGGGGTTGTTCTCGTCGGGTGACGGTGTCGTCAGTGCGGCGAGGAGCAGGTCGAGGTCTCGGGGGTGCCGGGCCAGGGGGCCGGGGGTGACCATGTCGCTGCTGGTGATCCACCCCGGCGGGCGAGGGACGTGGCCGCGGGCTGGGATGAGTGTCGGCCTCGGCCTCGGCCACAGAGGCCGTCGCGTTCGACGCTCGCACCACAGGCCAGACGCGGATCATCGGCCTGCTGGACCGTCGGCCTGAGCCGCGCAGCAAGCAACCGGACATGCGGGCATGGTCGGCGCTGGCCGTGCTCGACGACCGGCCGGGAGCCATCACAGGCAACGAGCACAAGGACCGCTGGACGGACTGGCTGCGCTGGTCGAACCTGCTGCAGTTCCTGCAGCCCGCCGGCCCCGACGAACTCCCCCGCTCCTTCCACCAGGTCGCGGTGTCCACCAGCGGCCAGGTCGATCCGCACACCGTGGCTCTGCTGACCAGTGCGCTACCCACGGAGGCAGGGGCCCCGCAGCCACTGCCTCAGGCATGGACCGAAGCGATCGAATGGGCCTCGTCCCAGGTCGAGGACGTCCTGCTCGCTCTCGTCGAGGAAGCCCGCCATGGACGCATCGACGTGCCGGAAGTCGGCTTCGAGTACGGGGACCAGGCGATGCAGGCCGAACTCGCCTGGCCAGACAGGAAGGTCGCCGTCTTCATCGACCTGGACGAGCGGCGAGACGCCCTCTTCGCGCGCGACGGATGGTATGTCGCGAGCGCTGGCGCCGTGAATGTAACTGAGCTCATCAAGAAGTTGGAGGGGAACTGATGTCCGGCGCCAAGGTGATCATGGCGGACGTCTTCGGGAAGTCCTATGACGCGCTGGACGGCTCCGTCCAGCCGCAGGTGCTGCAGTTCATCATGAAGATGCAGCGCGACCCGGACTCCAACGGCCTCAACCTGAAGCCGCCGAAAGGCGCCAAGGACAAGAGGGTCCGCACCGCACGCGTCACCGACAATTACCGGGCCGTGCTCATGCACTATGCCGACCGCATCTACTACCTGGTCGCTGTGTTGCCGCACGACGACGCCTACGACTTCGCCGCGAACATCCTCTTCGACATCAACAAGGTGACCGGCGGCATCGAGCTGATCAATCTCGGCAGCCTCTATGGCACGCTCAGCGGACAGCCGAAGGCCGCCGACACCGCGCCCGGCACCCCGTCGCTGTTCGCTGGCGTCTCCGACGCTGACTTCGAACGACTGGGCGTCCACAGCTCGATCGTTCCGGCGCTCCGCGAGATCCGCAGTGAGGACGCGGTCCTCGGCATCGTCGAAACCCTGCCCAAGCTGGCTCGCGACGTGATCCTGTGCCTCGCCGACGGCATGTCCGTCGAAGAGGTCTGGGAGCAGGTCAGTTCGCTCGCGGCCACCGCTGACGAAGTCGACACCGCGGACTACGAGGCCGCGATCGAACGCCCCGCCACCAAGGAAGCCTTCGTGGTCACCGGCGACTTCGCCGAGTTCGGGCGGATCCTCACCGAGCCCCTGTCCGCCTGGCGGATCTTCCTGCACCCGGCACAGCGGGCGCTGGCCGAGCGCAAGACCCCTTACAAGGGCTCCGTCCGCGTCACCGGAGGCCCTGGAACAGGCAAGACGGTCGTGGCCCTGCACCGCGTCAAGGCCCTAGCCGAACGCCTGCCCGCCGGCCAGGCCATCCTGCTCACCACCTTCACCACCAACCTCGCCAACCTGCTCAAGTCCATGCTCAAGGACCTCGGCGGCGCTCAACTGCTCGCCAAGGTCGACGTACGGAACATCGACAAGGTCGCCTACGGCACCGTGAAGGAGACCTTCGGCGCGGAAGCGCCCAGCAGGCTCAAGGACGGCGAGATCCTCAACCGGTGGATCGAACTCTCCCAGGAGCAGCAGACGCCCCGCTTCGACGGCCGCTTCCTCGACGCCGAGTGGAAGCAGGTGGTGCTGGCCCAGGACATCCGCAGCCGCGACGAGTACTTCGCCGCCAGCCGCGCCGGGCGCGGCCGACGCCTCAACCGCCCCGAACGCGCCCAGGTCTGGTCCCTCGTCGAGGAATTCGAGCGCAGACTCGACCGTGAAAAGGCCGCCGGCGTCACCCAGCTCGCCGTTCAGGCAGCCCGGATCGCCTCCGGCTGGTCCGACGAAGAGCGGCCGTACCGGCACATCGTCGTGGACGAGGCGCAGGACCTGCACGCCGCCCACTGGAAGCTGCTCCGCGCGCTGGTCCCCGACGGCGATGACGACCTGTTCATCGTCGGCGACGCGCACCAGCGGATCTACGACAACCGGACGTCCCTGAGTGCCCACGGCATCAAGATCCGTGGCCGCTCCAAGCGGCTGACCCTCAACTACCGCACCACCCGGCAAATCCTCGCCGCCTCCCTGAACCTTCTCGGCGACTCCAAGTTCGACGACCTCGACGGAAACCCGGAGCAGCTGCGCGGATACCGCTCCGTCCTGGCGGGGGCCAGACCTGAAACCACCGGCTATCGCACCCCCTCCGAGGAGATGACAGCGCTGGCCAAGCGCGTAGACATCTGGCAGCAGGAAGGGATCAAGCCCCACGAGATCGCCGTCGTAGCCCGAACCCACGCGATCGCCGACAGCGCTGTTCAGGCACTGCGTGACGCCACGCTAGTCGCCGTGAAGGTCGAGGACTACCGCGTCCCCGACCCCGACGAAGGCATCCACGTCATGACGATGCACCGCATTAAGGGACTCGAGTACCGCGCTGTCGCCATCGTCGGAGCCGGCGCCCAGCACATGCCGCTACCCAGCGCTGTCACCCCAGAGACCGAGGACCGCCTCCAGTACGCCGCAGACGTCCGCCGGGAGCAGTCTCTGCTCTTCGTCTCCGCCACACGCGCCCGCGAGCAGCTATCGATCACCTGGTCAGGCCGTCCCAGCCATTTCCTAGGTCCTCGCGTATCCGGCTAAAGAAAGTCGAGCGGGACCAGTATCCCGACCACGGGCTCACAGGCTGCCGAGGTGAGGCTGCGGCCGTCTGCACCTCGGCGCCTCCACGTGAAATCGTGCAGCCTGTTGCATCAGCGACCGATCACTCCGTCAGACCAGCGGTGACATGCCGTGTCCAACGGGACCGAACGGCGTGCGCCCCGAGCCGACGGACAGGGAAAAGCCCGGTCGGCTGACTACATGTAGTGGGCGTAGCGGGTGGCGACGGCTTGGTCGGGCGGGCAGAAGCGCAGGACGGATTTGACCTGGTTGGCCGTGCGCATGGTGACGGGGAGGCGCCCGTCCAGACGTGTCTGGTTCCAGTTCATCTTGGTCAGAGCGAGAACTTCGGCGGCTAGCTCACGCGGGTTCCGGGTGGGGCCCACGGGCCTGATGCCGATCGGGCGTGGAATGTACATGCCGGGGTAGGTTCGATAGAACTCGATGCTGCCTGTGGCGTACAGCGCGAGTTCGCCTTCGCCGAGGATGACGAGGGTGCCGCGCAGGGGCGGCGCATCACCCGCACGGAAAGCTGCGGCACCTTCGCTGTTGGTGATCCAGCTCATCTCCAGCGTGTCAATGAACCGTTCGTCCGCGGCGTCCTGAAAACCGCTGGCCTCCTCGTCGGTGAAGGCCGAGGTCTTGTGCAGCACGATGCGCGCGGGAGCGGTGCGATGTTCGCGCCGGTAGGCGTCCAGGGCATGAACCAGGAGGGCGTGCGCGTCGGCACGGGCAAGGTGGGGCTGGCGGTCGGTGCGGCTGATCCTGGCCGGCCCTCCGCGCACGATCACCCCGTCCCCGCGCTCGTTAAAGACCTGCGCGACCGAGGTACTCAGAGAACTCCCATCGTCGCTGCGGTAGAACGCGACACCGACATAGCAGGTCGTGAGATCAGCGGGATTGCGTAGGAGGCGCCACGGGACGCCGCCGGCCTTGTAGTAAAGGGCGACGTGCAAGTTCCAGGCCCGACTGGCCTCGTCCTGGCGGCTGTGGCCCTCGGGAGGCCGGGTGGCTTCGTCCCAGGTACTGCGGCGAATGATCTGGATGGGCTGGCGCAGATTCAATAGCCGGGCCTTAAGCAGGTCGTGGAAGTTGGCGAACCGGGCCGGGGTCGGCTCGTCGTGCCCGTCCTGCGCCGGAAGGTCGCCGGCCTCCTTCAGGCCGTTGGCGGATCGACCGACGGTGTCGATGAGCTGCTCGGGTCTGGCGACCAGGAGTACGTCGACGCGGTTCTCATCAGCTAGTGACCTGATCTCTTCCGCGTAGATACTCACGGCGTTGGTCAGGGCTGCTGGCTGGCTGGCGGCCTCGATGGCGCGAAGGTCGCGGCTGCTGATCGCCCGCGTATTGCGGTCGCTGAAGACCAGGGTGGTGTGCAGGCCGCGGTCGATGGCGCAGCCGGGGAATTCCGGGAAGAGATGCGGGTACTTCTCATCCTTAGCCGCGATGGGTTCCCGGCAGCGCTCCAGCCATCGGCGCAGCCCGTCGAGTTGGTCCGCAGGACCGACCAAGCCGATGCGGATCTCCCGGGGCGCGTCGGCCGCGCCGAGATCGGCGGGGCCGTAGTTCATGATCCCGAACCGTGGATCGATGTGCCTGGCCGCTCCGCCGAACTCCAGTTCTGGTTCGTCAAGGATCACCGAGTCCATCACCGGCCTCGCCTCGCACCGCTCGCCTGTCCCTGACGGGGCGTCCGCAACCCTGCAGACCTGGCTTTGCTTCCGGGGTTTCTTCGTCGAGGAGCGCCGTCATCGCTCTCGCCGTCCTGAAGCAGGCTGAGGAGATCCTGGGTGTCCGCATCCGCGACAGCCAGGACGGCGTCCAGGCTTTCCTGTCCTCCGGCGGAGGGGTCCTGGTCGTCCTCGGGTGCGGCCCCGGACGGAGCCGGCCCCCACCACCGGTCGTCGATACCGCGCTCGACCGTCATGGTGGCCAGTTCACCGAACTGGACAGGCCGCGCTTCCGTGAACAAATCTGCGTCCTGACGCAGGTAGTTGGCCCACACGCGGGTCCAGCCTCTGACCGCCGGATGCCGATCGAGACGTTTGATGCCCGCCAGGAGCCGGTCGGCGAACGGGTACTCGGTGTACCCGTCGGTGGTGAAGCAGTAGTCCGGTTCCAGCTGGCAATACCAAACTCCGTCCAGGCGCCGGAATCTGGTGCGCAGTGCGGCGTGGTGGTAGTAGCCAACGCGCTGTGGATCGGACTTGGAATAGTGCGGACCGAACACGGTCCGGCCACGTGATCCGTGACCTCTGCCCGCCTTGCGGGGCCCCAGGTGCGAGGT
Organism: Streptomyces sp. CB01373; assembly: GCF_002803075.1. Lineage (GTDB taxonomy): Bacteria > Actinomycetota > Actinomycetes > Streptomycetales > Streptomycetaceae > Streptomyces. The sequence goes on from NZ_NNBK01000023.1 coordinate 126,836, forward strand.
CGCGCGAAAGTGCATGTGCTTGCGGTTCTTGTGCCACCGCAGCTCCGGATAGGAGCCCTGGACAGTCCGGGAGAGCAGATCAGCGAAACGATGCTGGGTGTCGAGGTCGTCGCTGTCCGCCCACTCTCTGGTTTCGTGCCGCTCGGGATCTCCGTCGCACAGCACCCGCAGAGGTGAGTCCCGCAGGTCGCGGAACGACAGGACCAGCTTGTCCCGCAGAATCCAGCCGGACTCCCGCCGGCCCTGCGCCTCCAGGGCATCACCGGCCGCGCGGTAGTCGGTGAAGACCGTCGGGGCCAGATGCACGGTCGACGGCATCTCGATGACGGGCAGCAGGTTCGTGGTCAGCACTTCGGTGATCGGCGCGGGGCGCAAGTGCAGGCCCGTCGTCCGAGACATCGCCAAGCGCAGCAGTGCCTGCGCGGCGTCACGGTCGAAGCGCTGGGTGTGCTTGTCGATGTCCACGCGGCGGGTAGCACGGCTGACCGCGTCCGGGAACGCCGCCTTGACCTCCACCCACCACGCCTCATCGCTCCCGGGGTGGGAAAAGACCAGGATGACCAGCGAGTTACCGGACAGCCAGTGATCAAGATCGCGCTGGTCGCAGAGATAGTGGAAGCCGTCGTCCGTCTCGCCAGAGAAGCGCCGGTCCTGCGCTTTGCTCTGGACCAGCAGGGTCATGTTCAGCACGGCACGGCTGTCGGGGTCGACCAGATCGATGTGTCCGTCGATGCCGTGATCGACGCGCCGGGGATGGAAGAGGTGGCCCATCTCCAGGCAGCGTCGCTCGATCAGGGCGATGCCCTTCTCACCGATGAACGTCTGGCGCGTCACAGTCTTGCGATCAGCCATCGCCCCACCCTCCTTGCTGGACACGGCCCGTCGACAAGTAGCCGACTGAGGTGCTCATTCAGGGTATGCGGCACCACTGACAGTCAGGCCCGCCCGCGTCCAGCGCTCCGCTGACGATCAACCGTGACGATGCCTGTGCCGACACCATTTTCGAGACCGTCACCAACGACGAAAGCGAATGAGCGGCACCGGGCTGCACCAACTCGGCGTGTCGGCCACTCGGACTTTGGGATGTGATTTTCGCGGGTCAGCGACATGGTGAAGTTCATACACTGAACCCGATTTCGACCATCCGCCCACCCGGGCCTGCCGCCGGAGGCACTCGAACCTCTCTCGACGGCTTACTGCTCGTTTCACAATGAGTTGAGCCTCAGGCCTTGCACTCAGTGATCTTGGTCGGCAGGGTGTCCGCGTGCGCTCTGATCTTGTTCCGGATGACCTGTGGGAGCATGTGGCTCCGCTGCTGCCGCCTGCGCCCGAA
>NZ_NNBK01000024.1 GCF_002803075.1 Streptomyces sp. CB01373
GGCCGCCAGGGCCCGCGGGCCGCGCTGCCCGGCGCCGGCCGCCAGGGCGGAGCGCGCGGACAGCAGGGTCCGGGGCAGCCGCAGCAGGGCCGTCCGGGCGCGTCGGGCATGGCGGGCGCCTTCGGCCAGGCGCCCGGCGGGCCGCAGGGCCAGCAGGGTCCCGGCGCGGGCGGTCAGCAGGGCTTCGGCGACGGCCGGCACCCGGGTGCCCAGCAGCAGTCGCAGGGCTTCGGCGGCGCGCGCGGCGGTGTTCCCCCGCAGCGCGGTAACGGCGGCGAGCCCGGCCGGCAGCCGCAGCTGCCGCCGCGCGGCGGCCCGCGTGCCGAGCTGCCGGGCGGCAACGGGCCGTCCCGTACGCAGGGTTGGGCCGACGAGAACGCTCAGCACCGGGCCGCTCTGGACGCACCGCGCGGCCACGACGAGCAGGGCCCGGAGCAGACCTCGCAGATGCCGCGGATCGACGACCGGCAGGGACCCGGCGCGACGGCCGAGATACCCCGCTTCGACGACCGGCAGGGCCCGGGCTCCGCCGCGGACACCTCGGCGTTCCCCCGCCCCGACTTCGACGCGCCGCAGCAGGGCACGGACGGCTCCCAGAACACGGGCCAGTTCGTCCGCTCGGACGTCTACGGTCAGTCCGGGCAGCACAACCCGGCCGACACGGGCCGGTTCGCGGCCCAGCAGGGCTACGACCACGGCAACACGGGCCAGTTCCCCGCACAGCAGCAGTACGACAACGGCTCCACCGGCCAGTTCGCGGCCCAGCAGGGCTACGACCACGGCAACACGGGCCAGTTCCCCGCACAGCAGGGCTACGACAACAGCTCCACCGGGCAGTTCGCCGCACAGCAGCAGTACGACAACGGTTCCACGGGCCAGTTCGCACAGCCGGGTCACGACAACGGCTCCACCGGCCAGTTCGCACAGCCCGGTCACGACAACGCCGCACCCGGCCGGAACGCCCACCCGGGTGGTCCCGCCGACTTCGGCGGGCTGCGCGGCCCGGCCGCCCAGCGGCCGCAGCAGCGCCCCGCCCGCCCGGAGCCGGGCAACCAGGGCGCCCCGCAGCAGCGGCCGGACGACGCCTGGGCCCTGCCGCCGGCCCCGGGTCCCGGCGACGGCCGTACGCCGCTGTTCGACACCCTGGAGACCAACTGGTTCCACGGTGAACAGCGGCAGCAGCAGGGCGGCGAAGCGGCTCCCGCTCCGGCCGCTCCCCAGCAGCAGCAGCCGCAACAGCCGCAGCGGCCGCAGCCGCAACAGCCGCAGACTCCTGCGGCCCCTCAGCGTCCCGCCGCCTCCGCCTGGCGCACCTCGCCGAACGACGAACTCGTACGGCAGGCCGAACGTGTCAGGCAGCCGGCTGCGGGCGGAGTCACCACCTCCGGCCTGCCGCGCCGGGTGCCCCGGGCCAATCTCGTCCCGGGCACGGCTCAGCAGCAACAGCACCAGAGCGGTCCGCAGGTCTCGCGTGCGCCTGACGACGTACGCGGCCGGCTGACCAATCTCCGTCGGGGCATCGCACAGGGCCGTCAGGCCGGTAACGGTCAGACGGGCAGTTTCCCCAGCCCCACTCACCAGCAGGAGCGTTAGTTGAGCCCGATGAGCCAGGCGGCACAGAACCTCAACTGGTTGATCACCAACTTCGTGGACAACACCCCCGGGGTGTCCCACACCGTCGTGGTGTCCGCCGACGGACTCCTACTGGCGATGTCCGAAGGTTTCCCCCGGGACCGCGCCGACCAGCTCGCGGCCGTGGCCTCGGGTCTCACCTCGCTGACCGCCGGGGCCTCCCGGATCTTCGAGGGCGGCAGTGTGTCGCAGACGGTCGTCGAGATGGAGCGCGGCTTCCTCTTCCTGATGTCCGTGTCGGACGGGTCGTCCCTGGCGGTCCTGGCCCACCCCGAGTGCGACATCGGCCTCGTCGGCTACGAGATGGCGCTGCTCGTCGACCGCGCGGGGGCGGTCCTGACGCCAGATCTGCGCGCCGAACTACAGGGCAGTCTGCTGCACTGACCGGCTCCGGCACCATCCAACTCACCAAATCACCGTCCGGCCGCCACAATCCCCCCACCGGCCCCGTCAGACGGCTTGACTGACCGACTTGCTGTCCCGCCCGCCCGGAGGATTCATGACCCCGCCCCCCGCCTCTCATGATCCGTACGCTGAGCCGTACGGGGATGAGGGCGACCAGCCGCTGGTACGTCCCTATGCGATGACCGGCGGCCGGACCCGGCCGCGCTACCAGCTCGCCATCGAGGCGCTGATCAGCACCACGGCCGACCCGGCAGCGCTGATGGGACTGCTCCCGGAGCACCAGCGGATCTGCCATCTGTGCCGCGAGGTGAAATCCGTGGCGGAGGTCTCGGCGCTCCTGTCCATGCCGCTCGGTGTGGCCAGGATCCTTGTCGCGGACCTTGCTGAGGCCGGCCTGGTGGCCATCCACCAGCCGGGCGGGGACGAGAACAACGGTGGCGCACCGGCTGTGACGCTGCTCGAAAGGGTGCTCAGTGGACTTCGCAAGCTCTGACGGCGGTCGGGCGACCACCTCCGCCAAGATCGTGGTGGCGGGCGGCTTCGGCGTGGGCAAAACCACGTTCGTCGGCGCCGTCTCGGAGATCAACCCGCTGCGCACGGAGGCCGTGATGACGTCCGCTTCGGCGGGCATCGACGACCTCACCCACACCGGGGACAAGACCACCACCACGGTGGCCATGGACTTCGGCCGCATCACACTCGACCAGGACCTGATCCTCTACCTGTTCGGCACCCCCGGCCAGGACCGCTTCTGGTTCATGTGGGACGACCTCGTCCGCGGCGCCATCGGCGCCATCGTCCTCGTCGACACCCGCAGGCTCGCCGACTGCTTCCCCGCCGTCGACTACTTCGAGAACAGCGGACTGCCCTTCGTCATCGCCCTCAACGGCTTCGACGGACAGCAGCCCTACAACCCCGACGAAGTCCGCGAAGCCCTCCAGATCGGCCCCGACGCCCCCATCATCACCACCGACGCCCGCCACCGCGCCGACGCCAAATCCGCCCTCATCACCCTGGTGGAACACGCCCTCATGGCCCGGTTGCGGTAACAGGGGAGCAAATACAGCCCCCAAGTCGAGAGCGCCATACGGCAGTTGTCGTAGACACACCGGGGCCGGCCGGGTCCATTGACACGGTCGGCCCCGGTGTTCATAACGTTTCGGCAGAGGAATCGCGTGGTATGGCCACGCGTCGCGCACATGCGATGCCGCTGTGCGCACAACCCCCCGGACTTTTGCGGCGGCTAGTTGTTTATGACCGTTTTATGTGGGACGTGCGTCACGCGGGACCACCCGTTTCCGCTGTTTGGAAGTGCGCATGTCGACGTGCTGGAATGCCTGAACTACCCCATGGCCACAGACGTACTCACCGGTAGTGGTCCGTCGATGGCGGACAAGGTTCTGAGACACAGCGGCACGACCTAGGTGCCGACCCGCCGAGAGGTTGTTGGTCGAGTGAGGCGAAGCAAGAACGGCCCCGAGCCGTCGGCCCGGGGCAATTTCACCCCGCCGCCGCGTGCTGCGGCGCCCGCGCACGTGCCCGGTTCGCAACCGACGGCAGCGGCCATCGCGAGCGGCGGCCGCTTCTCCCCGCGCAACTGGCGGGTGCGGACCCGGCTGAACGCGATCCTGCTCCTGCCCGTACTGGTCGGCCTCGTCATGGGCGGCTTCCAGGTCAACAGCTCCATCAACACCTGGCAGGACGCCCAGGACGCCGAGCACACCGCCCGCCTGGTGCAGGCCTCGCTGGGCTACGCCGACGCCCTCTACCACGAGCGCGATGTCAGCGCGGCCCCCCTGCTCCAGGGCAAGGGCCAGGACGACCCGGACGTCACCGAGGCCCGCCGGCAGACCGACAAGGCGGCCGGCGTCTTCAACGAAGCCGCGCAGTCCATGCCGCACAAGGCCGGTCTTGAGCGCCGGCTCAAGCTGTTCCGCGACACCGAGCCCGAGCTGCAGAAGCTGCGGGCCGCGGCGTTCACCTCCAAGCTGCCCGGCGCGCAGACCGAGGAGGCCTACGTCAAGGTCGCCCACCCGCTGATGGAGTTCGCCAACGAACTCGGCCTGGGCACCGGCAACATCACCTCCTACGGCCGTACCGTCTACGCCATCTCGCTGACCAAGGCCGCGCTGTCCCTGGAGCGCTCGCTCGGCATGCACCTGCTGATCAAGCCCGGCCCGGACGCCACGGACCTGGCCGGCCAGCGCGTCGCCCTGTCGTCCTACGCCTACCTGGAGGGCATCGCCGTCGAGGAGTACATCGGCGGTGGCACCCAGGAGGACGCGGACAAGCTGGACGCGCTGAAGAAGGAGATCCAGGACAAGGCCGCGGCGATGGCCGAGCAGGCCAAGGCCAAGGACCCGAACTACGTGGCCCCGCCCCAGGACCCGACCCAGATGGTCACCGCGCTGGCCACGCTGAGCAGCACGGACCCGGCGGCGCGCACGGCCCTGGCGCAGCAGGGCATCACGCCCGAGAACTGGTGGGCCGTCAACACCCTCAAGTTCGACGCCTACCGCCAGATCGAGTCGGACATGGCCGACACCGCGGTGAACGAGGCCGCCGCGATCGCCGACAACGCCAAGAAGTCCACGTTCATCACCGGTGCGATCGTCGTGGTCGCCCTGCTCGCAGCGTTCATCCTGGCCGGTCTGGTGGCCCGCCAGATGAGCCGCTCCATGCGCCGGCTGCGCAACGCCGCCTTCGGTATCGCCGAGCAGCGCCTGCCGATGCTGGTCGACCAGCTCTCGCGCACCGACCCCGGCCGTGTCGACACCCGGGTCGCGCCGATCCCGATCACCTCGACCGACGAGATCGGCGAAGTCGCCCGCGCCTTCGACCAGGTGCACCGCGAGGCCGTCCGGCTCGCCTCCGAACAGGCCCTGCTGCGGGGCAACATCAACGCGATCTTCACCAACCTCTCGCGACGCAACCAGTCGCTGATCGAGGGTCAGCTGACCCTGATCACCGACCTGGAGAACCACGAGGCCGACCCGGACCAGCTGGAGAACCTCTTCCGCCTGGACCACCTGGCGACCCGTATGCGCCGCAACGGCGAGAACCTCCTGGTCCTCGCCGGCGAGGAGCCCGGCCGCCGCTGGGACCAGCCGGTCCCGCTGGTCGACGTGCTGCGCGCCGCCTCCTCCGAGGTGGAGCAGTACGAGCGCGTCGAGCTGTCCGGCGTGCCCGAGGCCGAGATCCACGGCCGCGCGGTGACCGACCTCGTGCACCTGCTGGCCGAGTTGCTGGAGAACGCCACCACGTTCTCCTCGCCGCAGACCAAGGTCCGGGTCACCGCGACCCGGCTGCCCGACGGCCGGGTCATGATCGAGATCCACGACAAGGGCATCGGCCTGACCGCCGAGGACTTCGCGGACATCAACCACAAGCTGGCCAACCCGCCCACCGTGGACGCGGCGATCTCCCAGCGCATGGGCCTGTTCGTGGTCGGCCGCCTCGCCGACCGGCACGGCGTCCGCGTGCAGCTGCGCCCCTCCGGCGAGCAGGCCGGCACCACCTCGCTGGTCATGCTGCCGGACGCGATCACCCACGGCGGTGGCGGCGAGCAGGCGCTGGACCGCGACGACTTCACCGTCTCGCAGATCATCCCCGAGCAGGGGTTGCAGGGCGAGGACTTCGGCGCTTCCCAGCCGATGCGCACCGCCGCGGAGCTCGGCTTCGACGACAGCCGCTACACCGACGACTCCGACGACTCCCGGGAACTGGACCCCGTCGGCCGCTCCCTCAAGCGCGAGGAGCGCCGCGCCGCCCTGGAGGCCCAGACGCACGACGGGACGGCGGGCCCGGAGACGGCCGAGCCCTCCGGGTACCCCGACGAGCACACCGGTCAGCAGCCGCTGTACGACACCGGCCAGGCTCCCTTCCCGGAGCAGGGCGGGTACGACCAGCAGACGCCGTACGAGGAACCCCAGCACACGGCGTACGACCAGCAGCAGGCGGCCTACGACGAGCAGGGCCGGCCGGCGTACGACGAGGGGTACTACGCGCCGGACGCCGGCCTGCCGCAGGGCGATGCCTACTCGTCCAACGGCGGCTACCCCGGCCCCGGCTATGCGGAAGCCGGGCAGCAGGAGCACACGTCCGCGCACGCCGCGGCGCCGGAGACGTACGCCGGCTTCCAGGAGCAGTCCTACCAGGACGGCTGGCCGCAGCAGGCCGGGTACCAGAACGGCCACCCGGACGAGTACGCTCCGGAAGCGGAATCCGCGCAGGCCGCTGACGCGGGCGCGGCGGACCGCGTAGGCTTCGACCGTCCGGGACCGGCCCCTTCCGCCGCCCACGAGCTGACCGACGCCGGGCTGCCCCGTCGGGGACCCGTCGCGAGCGGTTCGAACGGCGCGGGGCCCGTGGACCAGGAAGCTCCGAACGGCACTCCGGCGGGCGACGGCGACGGCTGGCATTCAGCGAACGACAAACGCTGGCAGCAGGCTTCGCAGGTTCGCAAGCCCAAGGCAGGCGGGGTGACCTCCTCCGGACTGCCACGGCGCGTGCCCAAGGCCAACCTGGTCGAGGGCACCGCGGAATCAACCCCGCAGGGAGGCCCACAGGTCTCCCGCGCCCCCGAGGACATCCGGGGCAGGCTGAGCAACCTGCGCCAGGGCGTCCAACGAGGACGCAGTGCAGGAATTGACAAGAACGGTCAGGCCACAAGAAATGAACCCAGTGGTCCTGACAGCACCTACAACCAGGAGCGTTAGTGTGAGCCCGATGAGCCAGGCGGCACAGAACCTGAACTGGTTGATCACCAACTTCGTGGACAACACCCCTGGGGTGTCCCACACCGTGGTGGTCTCCGCCGACGGACTCCTTCTGGCGATGTCCGAAGGCTTCCCCCGCGACCGCGCCGACCAGCTCGCGGCCGTTGCCTCCGGTCTGACCTCGCTGACCGCCGGTGCCTCGCGCATCTTCGAGGGCGGCAGCGTGAACCAGACGGTTGTGGAGATGGAGCGGGGATTCATGTTCATCATGTCCATCTCCGACGGTTCGTCGCTCGCGGTTCTCGCACACCCCGATGCGGACATCGGCCTCGTCGGGTACGAGATGGCCCTTCTGGTGGACCGCGCGGGCACTGTCCTGACGCCGGATCTCCGGGCGGAACTCCAGGGGAGCCTTCTCAACTAACAGACAGACGGTGCTTTTTGGCGTCCCGGGGCCGTAAGGTTTCGGGACGCGGCTCCCACCCCGTGGGGGCCCGGCACAGTCGGAGGAGGAGAGAACGTGGCAACACTCCCAGGCGGTTCGTCTTCGGGCAACTGGTCGTACGGCCCCGCACAGGGCGCGGGCGACGGTTCGGCGAACCGGTACGGTTTTCCCTCCACCCCCCAGCACCGGCAGCCATACACGCCGCAGGGCCCTGGTCCGTCTCCGTACGACCAGCCGTCCGCGCCGCGTATCCAGCCGGTGCAGCCGCAGCCACGCACCCCTGAACCGGCGCCCGCGGGGGCGTCGAACAACCCCCTGGTGCGCCCGTACGCCATGACGGGCGGCCGCACCAGGCCGCGGTACCAGCTCGCCATAGAGGCACTGGTGCACACCACCGCGCAGCCGCACCAGATGCAGGGCCAGTTGCCCGAACATCAGCGGATCTGCCATCTGTGCCGCGAGATCAAATCGGTGGCCGAGGTCTCGGCCCTGCTTTCGATCCCTCTCGGCGTGGCCAGGATCCTCGTCGCCGACTTGGCGGAGGCGGGCCTGGTCGCCATCCATCAGCCCGGCGGCGACGAGAACGCCGGTGGCCAGCCAGACGTGACACTGCTCGAAAGGGTGCTCAGTGGACTTCGCAAGCTCTAGCGGCGGTCCTTCCCGCTCCACCACCTCAGCGAAAATCGTGGTGGCGGGCGGCTTCGGCGTGGGCAAAACCACGTTCGTCGGCGCCGTCTCGGAGATCAACCCGCTGCGCACGGAGGCCGTGATGACGTCCGCTTCGGCGGGCATCGACGACCTCACCCACACCGGGGACAAGACCACCACCACGGTGGCCATGGACTTCGGCCGCATCACACTCGACCAGGACCTGATCCTCTACCTGTTCGGCACCCCCGGCCAGGACCGCTTCTGGTTCATGTGGGACGACCTCGTCCGCGGCGCCATCGGCGCCATCGTCCTCGTCGACACCCGCAGGCTCGCCGACTGCTTCCCCGCCGTCGACTACTTCGAGAACAGCGGACTGCCCTTCGTCATCGCCCTCAACGGCTTCGACGGACAGCAGCCCTACAACCCCGACGAAGTCCGCGAAGCCCTCCAGATCGGCCCCGACGCCCCCATCATCACCACCGACGCCCGCCACCGCGCCGACGCCAAATCCGCCCTCATCACCCTGGTGGAACACGCCCTCATGGCCCGGCTCCGCTAGCACTCGGGCAGTACTCGGGACGAACGAGCAGGCGGCCCTCCCGCAAGGGAAGGGCCGCCTGCTTTCTGCCCGGCGGGCACGAGGACGACGGAAGAGGGCCCCTCCCACTGGGAGGGGCCCTCTTCCGTCATACGCGGCCGGTCCGGCCGGCGGTCAACCTAGCCGTGCCAGCTGTGCGGGGCGCGGAAGCCGTTCTCGCGCTCCAGGCGGCGCCAGCCGGCCTTGGGGCGGCCGCGGTGGGCCGGGGTCGTGTCGGCGGGGCGAGCCGCGGCGCGGGCCAGGAGAAGGGCCGTGATGGCGGCCACTTCCTCGGGCTCGGCGTGGCCCTTCTCTACGCGGATGTCAACGTGGTCCATGGGTGTCAGTCTCCGTGGCTGAGGGGTCCGCGGGGTGGCCGCGGCACGTCCGCTGGGTTACTGCGGGGGGTTGCCGTGCTTGCGGGAGGGCAGGTCGGCGTGCTTGGAGTGCAGCATCGCCAGGGACTTGGCCAGGACCTCGCGGGTTTCCGCCGGGTCGATGACGTCGTCGACCAGGCCGCGCTCGGCGGCGTAGTAGGGGTGCATCAGCTCGGCCTTGTACTCCTTGACCATCTTCTGCCGCATGGCCTCGGGGTCCTCGGCCCCGGCGATCTGGCGGCGGAAGATGACGTTGGCCGCGCCCTCGGCGCCCATCACGGCGATCTCGTTCGTCGGCCAGGCGTAGGTGAGGTCGGCGCCGATCGACTGGCTGTCCATGACGATGTAGGCACCTCCGTACGCCTTGCGCAGGATCAGCGAGATCCTCGGCACGGTGGCGTTGCAGTAGGCGTAGAGCAGCTTGGCGCCGTGCCGGATGATTCCACCGTGCTCCTGGTCGACGCCGGGCAGGAAGCCGGGTACGTCCAGAAGAGTGACGATCGGGATGTTGAAGGCGTCGCACATCTGTACGAAGCGGGCGGCCTTCTCGCTGGCCTCGATGTCCAGGACACCGGCCAGGACCTGCGGCTGGTTGGCGATGATGCCGACGACCTGGCCGTCCAGGCGGGCCATCGCGCAGATGATGTTCCGCGCCCAGCGCTCGTGGATCTCCAGGTACTCGCCGTCGTCGACGATCTCCTCGATGACCTTGGTCATGTCGTAGGGCCGGTTGCCGTCGGCCGGGACCAGGTCGAGCAGGACGTCGGAGCGGCGGTCGACCGGGTCGGCCGACTCCGCCCGCGGCGGGTTCTCCCGGTTGTTCTGCGGGAGCAGGGACAGGAGGTAGCGCACCTCGGCGATGCACGTCTCCTCGTCGTCGTAGGCGAAGTGGCACACACCGGAGGTCTCGGCGTGCACGTCCGCGCCGCCCAGGCCGTTCTGGGTGATCTCCTCGCCGGTGACCGCCTTGACCACGTCCGGGCCGGTGATGAACATCTGCGAGGTCTCGCGGACCATGAACACGAAGTCCGTGAGCGCCGGGCTGTAGGCGGCGCCGCCGGCGCACGGGCCCAGCATCACGCTGATCTGCGGGATGACCCCGGAGGCCTTGGTGTTGCGCTGGAAGATGCCGCCGTAGCCGGCGAGGGCGGAGACGCCCTCCTGGATGCGGGCGCCGGCGCCGTCGTTGAGGGAGACCAGCGGGGCACCGGCCGCGATGGCCATGTCCATGATCTTGTGGATCTTCGTGGCGTGGGCCTCGCCCAGCGCGCCGCCGAAGATGCGGAAGTCGTGGGCGTAGACGAAGACCGTCCTGCCCTCCACCGTGCCCCAGCCCGTGATGACACCGTCGGTGTACGGCTTCTTGGCCTCGAGGCCGAATCCGCTCGCCCGGTGCCGGCGCAGCTGCTCGACCTCCTGGAAGGAGCCCGGGTCCAGGAGCAGTTCGATCCGCTCCCGCGCGGTCAGCTTGCCCTTGGCGTGCTGTGCCGCGGTCGCCTTCTCGCTGGGGCCCGCCACCGCCTGCGCACGGATCCCGTGCAGTTCGGCGACCCGGCCGCGCGCGTCCGCCGGCTCACCCGTCGTCTCTTCCAAAACGGTCATGTAGCGACCTTACGAAGGACACCTGGGAAAGCGGGCCGTTGACTCCGTACAGTCTCCGACCCGTTTTCCTGGTGCCACTGAACAGAACCTTGGCGGCTTGCAGCCCTTCCAACTGCTCAGAGGGCTTCCGCGTTGTGGAGATGTCACAAAGTCAGGGCGTGCGAGCCTGCTCACATTCGGATGCGGCACATGCCCTCACTGGAGTGACGCGCAGACCCGGACGGCGGCGGCTCACACAGAGCGTAGCCGCCGTCCGGGGTAGGCGGCGCCGGGTCAGCAGCCGCCGCAGTTGTAGTACAGGACGTCCCAGTGGTTGCCCTCGTCGGCGTAGATGTTGCCGGAGCCCGACTGGTACTGGGGGGCGCCGTCGCCGCGCAGGCCGATGTAGGCGAAGTAGTTCTTGATGTAGTTGGTCACGCAGGTGTTCTTGCCGTAGTCGAGTTTGTAGCCGTTCCAGTGGGAGTAGGTGCCGGAGGCGTGGCCGGTCTCCGTGCCGCCGGTGATGTTGAGGGCGCAGCCGCTGGCCTTCTTGAGGGTCTGCGCCCCCTTCGCGGTGTCCAGGTTGAGCTGGTCGAAGGACGTACAGGTGGAGACGTTGCGGTCCGAGCAGTTGCCGGAGGAGGACCAGGTGACGCCCACGTCGCGGAACATCTGAGTGGCGGTGGCGTGGCTGATCTTGGTGGCGGCGGAGGCCTCGGTGGCCGTACCGATGACCGCGACACCGGGGGCGACGACGAGGGCGAGGGCGGTGACCGCGGCGCGGGCCTTGGTGAGCTTGCCGACCTTCGTGATCTTCATGGGGGAACCTTCCTGCTGTCGGCCGTGCGTCCTGTGGGGCGGCTGTGCAGGTGGTGCAGGTGGTGCAGGGAGATAGTGCCCGAGGTCTACGCGCGTCCGCCAGAGGGCGTAAGCGATTACTGTCCGCCATCCCGCGAACACGTACCGGATGATGTTGAAAGTCGAACGGAATAGGTCTACGGTCGTAACCGTTCACCTCGTTGAATCTTCAACTTACTGGGCGCTCCGCCTCGGCACCGAGCGAACCCACCGTCCTCAAGGAGCACCTCATGGGCATCTTCGGCCGCAAGAACGTCACCACCGGCACCACCAGCGCCGCCCCCGCCGCCGTGAACCCGGCTCTGGCCGCGCTCACCGGCGAGTACACGATCGACCCCTCGCACTCCACGCTCGGCTTCGTCGCGCGGCACGCCATGGTCACGAACGTCAAGGGCAAGTTCAACGACTTCACCGGTGCCCTGCACCTGGACGGCACCGACCCGGCCGCCTCTACCGCGTCCATCGACGTCAGGATGGACAGCATCGACACGGGCTCCGCGGACCGCGACGGCCACCTGAAGAGCGCGGACTTCTTCAGGACCGAGGAGTTCCCGCAGATGACCTTCCGCTCCACCAAGGCGGAGGCCCTGGGCGGCGACGACTACCGCATCACCGGTGACCTGACCATCCTCGGTGTCACCAAGCCGCTCACCATCGACCTCGAGTTCAACGGCGCCGCGAAGGACCCGTTCGGCAACGAGCGCGTCGGTTTCGAGGGCAAGGCCGAGATCCTGCGCTCGGAGTGGGGCCTGACCTGGAACGCGGCCCTGGAGACCGGCGGTGTCCTGGTGTCCGACAAGATCAAGCTGAGCTTCGACATCTCGGCCGTCAAGAACGCCTGAGCCGGGCTCAGAACCCGCCCCCGAAGTCACCGCCTCCCCCACCGAAGTCGCCTCCCCCGCCGTCGCCGAAGCCACCGCTGAAGTCACCGGGGTCGAAGTCCGCGCCCGACAGGTCGCCGCCCTGGGGGCCGCCGTACGCGCCGAAGTCGCCGTAGCCGGTGCCGTAGTCGGCCGCGTACGACGGGGTGGCCATCATGCTGCCGAGCAGCGTGCCGACCAGAAGGCCGGGCAGGAGGCCGCCGCCGAAGTAGCCGCCCGCCCAGGGGCCGTACGCGGGGCCGGCGTCCCAGTAGGGGCGGCGGCCCCATTCGGTGTCGACCTCGCGCACACGCGGGTCCCGGCCGTCGGCCAGGCGGACCTGGTCGGCCGCGCACACCGGGACCTCGCGGGGTGAGCCGCCCGGGGGCGTCCAGGTGGCGTCGGTGACCGACGGGCCGTGGCGCGGGTCGAAGAAGCAGGGCGGACGGCGCTCGGGCAGCGGACGGCCCTCGCGGCGCGCGGCGAGCTGGGCGAGCGAGAACCGCCCGTCCTCCAGGGCCTGGGTCACCGCCCGCACATCCTCCGGCCTGTCGGCGGCGGCCATGTACTGCTTGGCCTGTTCGTAGGCGTCCAGCGCACGCTCGTAGTCGGCGCGCATGGCGTCGTCCGCGCCGGCCTCCGCCGGATGGAAGTCGAGGCGGTCCAGCTCCTCGCCGAAGGCGGTGATGTCCTCGTCGACCACGACCCGCAGCTTCTCCAGCGCGGCCCGCTGCTCCGCCTCCCGGCGACTCCTGCCGCGCCTGACCAGGGCGTACGCTCCCACGCCGCCCGCCACCAGGACCGCGGCGGCGGTGATCAGCGCCGTGTTCGGGACCGTGCCGCGGTGCCCGGTGTCACCCCAGGTGCGGGGCGCCGAGCCGCCCATGCCGGCCAGGGCACGGTCGGTGAAGTCGGTGAGCTGGGTCCTGGCGCTCTCCCCCTGGACGCTGGTGACCAGGTTGCCCACGGCCGTGCGCGACAGCACCGAGGAGTCGGCGCGGGCGTCGAACCTGTCGCCGAGGCGGACGGCGTAGGCGCCGGTGATGCCGGTGGCCGTGCGCAGCTCGGTGAACAGGTTCCGCGTCGGGTAGTCCGCCGGCAGTACCGCGATGAACAGGGGTTTTCCGGCGTCCTTGATCCGCCGGGTGAGCGCGGCGGCGTCGGCGCGCGAGAGCTGTGCGGACGCGGCCGGATCGACGTAGACCGGACTCCTGCGGAGCGCCTGGGCGATCGCGGAGACACTGGTCACCGCCGCGACCCGCGGCACACCGCCCGGCAGCGCGACCGCGTCGGGCCGGACGTTCACGACCGGGGCCGCCATGGGCACGGCGGCAGCGGGCGTCGTGCTCGCGCTCGTCGTGACCTCCGCCGCGACGGAGGCCGGGGCCGCGACCATCACGGCGGCCGCGAGGGCGAGAAGAGGGCGGAGAAGGGCTCGGGTCGGGGCGGCGGCCTTCATGCTTCGAAGTTACCGGAATACGGACAAACCGGCCGCCATGGGCAGAGGCGGCGTCCCGCGCACCCGCGCGGGACGCCCCCTGCTTTCGACTCACGCGGCCGAGTAGGCCTTCGTGAGCTGATCCACCGCCGCTCCGTACCGTCCCGTCAGCAGCAGATGATCCGCGTCGGCGAAGGGCTTCGCCATCGCCGCGCTCATCCGCCCGTCCGCCTTCTGCTGAACGATCAGCCGCGCCTTGGTGACCAGCTCGCGGCCCACCGTGTCGGCGCCCGTCCGTTCGGCCGCCCACGCCGCCAGACCCAGCGCCTTGAGCGTCGCCGTGCCGCCCGCCGGGACGCCGCTGAGCGTGGTCAGGCCCCAGCCGTAGGGGAACTGCGGGTCGTACGCCGTGTCGCCCACGTTGATCGGGAGCTGCTCCTGCGACTTCGGCCAGGTCACCGGGAGCTGCCCGGTGAAGGGCCGGGTGCCGTAGAGCACGTCGGCCACGCCGTCGCCCTCGGTTCCCGGCAGCCAGGAGGCGACGAGGGCATCGATCTTCCCGAGCCGGTCGCCGATGAGCTGCGGACGCCCGGAGACGACCAGCACCGCGCACTTCATGGCCCCGCACACCTTGTCCACGGCTGCCCGGTCGGCGGCCGAGAGCTGGAGGTCGTGGCCGTTGCCGACGTCGCCCACGCCCTCGGCGTACGGGGTCTCGCCGACGACGACCACCCCCACGTCGTGACCGGACGTGGGCGCCGAGGCGTCCTTGGAGTAGGTGACGTTCCCGCCCGCCTTGCGCATGGCCTGGAGGATCGTCGTGCCCTGGGTGTGGGTGCCGGACTCGCCCTGCCAGGTGATGGTCCAGCCACCGGTCTGGTTGCCGAGGTCGTCGGCGTTGGACCCGGCGACGTAGACCTTGGCCTTCTTCTTCAGCGGCAGCAGGCCGCCCTTGTTCTTCAGCAGCACCTGGGACTCGGCGGCTGCCTGCCGGGCGACGGCGCGGTGGTCGGCGGAGCCGATCCGGGAGGCGCCGGCGGTGTCGGAGTAGGGGTGCTCGAACAGGCCCAGTTCGAACTTCTTGGTGAGGATCCGGGAGACCGCGTCGTCGATCCGCTCGACGCTGATCCGGCCCGCCTTCACCTCGGCGACCAGGTTCGCCCGGAAGGCCTGGTACGCGTACGGCACCATGATCATGTCCAGGCCGGCGTTGACCGACGTGCGGACCTGCGTGGCGGCGTCGCCGGGGAGCTGGTCGATGGCGGCCCAGTCGCTGATGACGAAGCCGTCGAAGCCCATGCGGTCCTTGAGCACGCCGTTGATCATGTCGCCGCGGGCGTGCATCTTCACCGGGCCCTGCCCGTCGCCGGCGATGTCCAGCGAGGAGTACGACGGCATGACCGAGCCGATGCCCCGGGCCACGGCCGTCCGGTACGGCGCCAGGTGGATGTCCTCCAACTGCTGCCGGGTGACCTTGGTGACGCCCTGGTCGATGGGGTAGGAGCCGGTGGTGGAGGAGCCGTACAGGGTGCCGCCGTCGCCGACGAAGTGCTTGGCGGTGGCCAGCACCTTGTCACCGCGGCTCAGGTCACGCCCGTCCGCGCGACCCTGAAGGCCCTGGATGACGGTCTCCATGGAGTCCACCAGCGCCGGGTCCTCGCCGAAGGACTCGTAGGAGCGGCCCCAGCGTTCGTCGCGGGTGACGCACAGGCAGGGCGCGAAGTCCCACTGGATCCCGGTGGCGCGGACCTCGCTCGCCGTCACCGCGCCGGTCTTCTCGGCCAGCCGGGGGTCGCGGGAGGCGCCGATGCCGATGTTGTGCGGCATGACCGTGGCACCGGCCAGGTTGTTGTGCCCGTGCACCGCGTCCACCCCGTAGATCAGCGGGATCTGGTAGCGGGTGGCCCGGGTGCGCAGCTGGAAGTCGTCGATCATCTTCGCCCAGGCCTGCGGCGTGTTGGGCGTCGGGGTCGAGCCGCCGCCGGACAGCAGGGAGCCGAGGTCGTAGGCGGCGATGTCGCCCGGGGCGGTCATCGCCCCGCGCTCGGCCTGGGTCATCTGCCCGGCCTTCTCCTCCAGGGACATCCGGGAGATCAGGTCCGCGACCCGCTTGCGCACCGGCAGCTTGCTGTCGAGGTACGGCAGTCCGTGCGCGTCGACGACGATCTGCGGGTTCTCGGCGGGGGCCTTGGCGCCGGTGACGGCGAGCTGCAGCGGGATCGTCCCGGCGGCCTTCGCGGCCTTGGCCTTGAGGGTGGTGACCTTCAGGGTGCGGGAGGTGCCGGAGGCGGTGCCCGCGGGGAAGGTGAGGGTGCCGGAGGCCGGGGTGTAGTCCTTGCCGGACTCGGCGGTGCCGGTGCCGGTGCGGTAGGCGACCGTCACCGGCTCGTCGAGCGGGGCGGAGCCGGTGGTGGCGACGGTGACCTTCACCGCCGCCGTGCCGCCCGCGGTGACCGGGTAGACCGGGGCGTCGGTCGTGACGGAGGCGCGCGCCGACTGGTCGGCCCTGCCGTACAACTGCACGTCGTCCATGGCGAACCGGCCCTTGACGCCGGTCGGCAGGGTGACGGCGTACCCCCACATCGCGGTGAGGCCGAGGACGTGGTCGATGCCGCCGACCGGCTGGTAGTCCGTGCGATAGGTGAAGTCACCGAAGGGCAGCTCGATCTGCTTCCAGCCGGTGAAGTCGTCGGTGAAGGAGGTCGTCCACAGCTCGGACGCCTCACCGTGCGCGCCGCCGTCCTTGATCTCGAAGGCGATCTTCCTGCCGTTGTTCTGGCCCTCCCACCAGAACCGGATGCCCTGGTGGGCGGACCAGTCGTGGGCCGGCAGGGCGGCCGCGAAGTCGTGGGTGAAGCCGCCGTAGCCGCTGATGTCGTACGTGCCGGAGAGGACCTTGGCGCCCTCGGGTGCGTCGGAGCGGTCGGCGAACTGCAGCGTGGGCGGATCGTCACTGTCGCCGCCCCAGGTGAAGATGCCCTCCGCGGGCTGGGCGGCGAAGGGCACCTCGCCCTCGAAGCGGTCGATGGACACGGGGGCGGGCCCCGGGTCGCCGGCCGCGTGTGCCGACGTCAGCGGGATCAGCGCGGCGAGCAGGCCGGCGGAGACGAGCAGGGCGGTTCTTCGCATGGACGGACCTTCCCTCGGCTCTGGGACTTCCCCAGGCTCATGATTCACTCACGACTTAGATCACGGCTTGAGTGAACTAGTGTCCTGCCACTGCCGTCAAGACTTCACTCCGGACTGCGGGGATTGCCAACTCACGGCCGGATCAAGGAGGTTGTCGCTTCGGCTCCTGAACGCGCACCCTCTTGACTCGGCCCCGAAGCCGTCATTTACTCACCGCTCGCACGCCCCATCCCCCCACCTCACGAAGGGCGGCACCCGATGCACCCCTTTCTCGACAGACGCGGCCGCGCGCTGCGGCTGCTGCTCGCCGGACTGCTGTCCACGGCGGGCCTGACGGCCCTGGGCGCCCCGGCCGCGCACGCGGCGGGCGAGCCCGTCACCGCCTGGCTGACCACGACCGACGACTCCGACGGGCGGCACGTGGTCCGCGGCCTCGAACCGCAGACGCCGTTCGCCTTCCAGCCCGGCACCGGAGGCGGCGGTGAGAACATCACCGTCGACGAGAACACCCGCTACCAGACCTTCACCGGCGGCGGCGCCTCCTTCACCGACACCGCGGCCTGGCTGATGAACAGCAGCGGCGCGCTGTCGCAGTCGACCCGGGACGCGACCATGCGGAAGCTGTTCTCGCCCACGGACGGGATCGGGCTCTCCTTCCTGCGCAACCCGATGGGCGCCTCCGACCTGGCGCGCAACGGCTACACCTACGACGACGTGCCGGCCGGGCAGAGCGACCCGTCGCTCACGAAGTTCTCCATCGCCCACGATCTGGCCGACGTGGTGCCGCTGACCCGGCAGGCGCTCCAGCTCAACCCGGCGCTCACGGTGATGGCCTCGCCCTGGACCGCGCCCGCCTGGATGAAGGACAGCGGGCAGCTCAACGGCGGCTGGCTGAAGGCGGAGGACTACGGGGCGTACGCCACGTACTTCGTGAAGTACCTCCAGGCCTACCGGGACCAGGGCGTCCCGGTGTCCTACGTGACCGTCCAGAACGAGCCCACCTGCTGCTCCGGCTACCCCTCGATGAGCTGGAACGCCAGTGGGCTCGCCTACTTCACCAAGAGCGAGCTGCTGCCCAAGCTCCAGTCCGCGGGCCTGTCCACCAAGGTGCTGGCGCACGACTGGAACTGGGACACCTACGACTCCTACGCCGCCCAGACGGTGGACGACGCGGCCGTCCGCTCGCACCCGAACTTCGGCGGCATCGCCTGGCACGGCTACGGCGGCAACGTCGCCATGCAGACCACCGTGCACAACCGGTACCCGCAGCTGGACGCCTTCGGCACCGAGCACTCGGGCGGCACCTGGATCGGCCACCAGCAGCGCGAGGACATGCTCAACATCGTCGACTACACCCGGAACTGGGCGAAGTCGGTGACCAAGTGGTCGCTGGCGGTGGACCAGAAGGGGGGTCCGCACAACGGCGGTTGCGGCACCTGCAGCGGGCTGATCACCGTGCAGAACGGCGAGGCACGGTCGGGACAGGTCGACTACACGGTCGAGTACTACGACATGGGGCACCTGACGAAGTTCGTACGGCCGGGTGCGCAGCGGATCGCGTCCACCGCCTCCTCGGCGGTGCCGAACGTCGCCTGGCGCAACCCGGACGGCGGCAAGGCCCTGATCGCCTACAACGACGCCACCACCGCGAAGACCGTCACGGTCAACTGGGGCTCTCAGCACGCCACCTACTCGCTGCCGGGCCGGACGTCGGCCACCTTCACCTGGTCGGGGACGCAGTCGGGCGGCGGGAGCAAGTCGGGCGCGTTCGTCGGGCTCGCGGGCAAGTGCCTGGACGTGGCGGGCGGTTCGTCGGCGAACGGCACGGCGGTGCAGCTCTACGACTGCAACTCCAGCACGGCCCAGCAGTGGACGGTCCAGCCGGACGGGTCGGTGCGGGCGCTGGGCAAGTGCCTGGACGTGACGTCGGCGTCGACCGCCAACGGGGCGAAGGTGCAGCTCTACGACTGCAACGGCACCAAGGCCCAGCAGTGGTCGTACAACGCCTCGACCGGTGACGTGGTGAACCTCGCCGCGGACAAGTGCCTGGACGTGACCGACAACTCCTCGGCCAACGGGGCCCGCGCGCAGATCTGGTCGTGCACCGGAGCGGCCAACCAGAAGTGGCGGTTGCAGTAGTGCCGCCCGGCCGGCCGGAATCCCCTCCGGCCGGCCGGACACCGGTCGCGGCACCGGGCCGGCGGCCCGGTGCGGACGTATGGTCGGGGGTGTCCCCGTGCCCGACATGACCACCCCGACCAGGAGCGCCGGCATGACCACACCTCGGGACCTGTTGTTGATCACCATGGACGTGCCGTCCGAGCGCCCCGTCGAGCAGGGCGATCTGTCGCTCGCGCTGGCGGGCGCCGAACTGGCCGACCTGCTCGCCGCCGGGGCCGCCGGGCTGGACGGTGACCGCATCGTGCCGCTCCCCCGGCGGGACACCGGGGACCCCTTGCTGGACCGGGCGGCGGCGTCGCTGAAGGAGCGGCCGCCGCACGAGTCCGTCGAGGACTGGCTGTGGCGCCGCGGAGAGGGCCTGGCCGTGGCCTACATCGACGCTCTGGACGCGGAGGGGCAGCTCACCGGTCGGCGGCACCGCTGGATGCCCGCGCGCGGCAACCGGAAGACGCCCGCCGACACACCGGCGCGGCACGCGGCGGCCGAGCGCTGGGCCTCCCGCGACCCGGTCATCGCCGGACTCGCGGCCGCCGTGGGCATCGAGGCGGAGCCGGGCGCCCCGCTCACCGCGCCGGACGACGACGCCCTGGTCACCGTGCTGGCCACCGTCAACGACGCGGTGACGGAGCTGGAGGCCGTACGGCAGCGGCGGCGCATCGAGAACGCGGCCTTCGACAACATCTGGCGCGCTCCCTGAGGAGGGTGGCTAGTGCATGGGCCGGCCGATGCCCAGCAGGTTTCCCTCGCTGTCCCGGAACCAGGCGCCGCGCTCTCCGCGCGCACCCTTGCTCGGGTAGTTCCCCTCGACCTCGGCGATGCCGTCCCGCGTGCGGAACCCGGGCCTGTCGACCTCCTCGAGGACGACGCCGAGCCGCCGCAGCTCCGACACGGCCGCCTCGATGTCGTCGACCTCCCACGCCATCTGGGTGAACGTGCCGGGCGAGGCCCCGGTGGAGAGGAAGACCACGAAGCTGCTCCCTCCGCACCGGTACAGCAGTCCGCCCGGCCGCTCCTCCACAGGCCGCAGCCCCAGTCTGTCGGCGTAGAAGCGCCGCGCCCGGTCCAGGTCCCGGGCCGGCAGCCGGGTCGTCACACGCCCCCTCGCCAGGAAGCCGCCGTCCGGAGAGCCGATGTCCGAAGAGCCGGTGTCCGGAGAGCCCGAGTCGTCCGCGTCCATGTCTCCACTGTGCCGTGGCGGGCGGCGGACGGCGGCCCCGGGCGTCCGTACGGCTACTTCGCCGGTTCCACCCCGGCGCGCAGCAGACCGTAGGTGTACGCGTCCTCCAGGGCCTGCCAGGAGGCCGCGATCACGTTGTCGGCCACGCCCACCGTGGACCACTCGCCCCGGCCGTCCGAGGTGGAGATCAGCACGCGGGTGGTGGAGGAGGTGCTGTGCTTGCCCTCCAGGATGCGGACCTTGTAGTCGACCAGGCCGAGGGAGGCCAGCTCGGGGTAGATCTTCTCCAGGGCCACCCGCAGTGCGCGGTCGAGGGCGTTGACCGGGCCGTTGCCCTCGGCGGTGGCGACGATGCGCTCGCTCTTGGCCCACAGCTTCACCGTGGCCTCGTTGGCGTGGGTGCCGTCGGGGCGGTCCTCGACGATCGCCCGCCAGGACTCCACGTCGAAGTACTTCAGCGGCCTGCCCTCGGCCTCGGCGCGCAGCAGCAGTTCGAAGCTCGCGTCGGCCGCCTCGTAGGTGTAGCCCTTGAGCTCGCGCTCCTTGACCCGCTCGACCACCCGGCCGACCAGTTCGCGGTCGCCGCCGAGGTCGATGCCGAGTTCCTTGCCCTTGAGCTCGATGGAGGCGCGGCCCGCCATGTCGGAGACCAGCATGCGCATGGTGTTGCCGACCTGCTCGGGGTCGATGTGCTGGTACAGGTCCGGGTCGACCTTGATGGCGGAGGCGTGCAGGCCCGCCTTGTGGGCGAAGGCGGAGACACCCACGTAGGGCTGGTGGGTGGAGGGCGTGAGGTTGACGACCTCGGCGATGGCGTGGGAGATGCGGGTCATCTCGCGCAGCCGGTCCTCGGGCAGCACCCGCTTGCCGTACTTCAGCTCCAGGGCCGCGACCACCGGGAAGAGGTTGGCGTTGCCGACGCGTTCGCCGTAGCCGTTGGCCGTGCACTGCACGTGGGTGGCGCCGGCGTCGACGGCCGCGAGGGTGTTGGCGACCGCGCAGCCGGTGTCGTCCTGGGCGTGGATGCCGAGGCGGGCGCCGGTGTCCGCGAGGACGGTGGAGACGACCGCCTGGACCTGGGCGGGCAGCATGCCGCCGTTGGTGTCGCAGAGGATCACCACGTCCGCGCCGGCCTCCGCGGCGGTGCGGACGACGGCCTTGGCGTACTGGGGGTTGGCGCGGTAGCCGTCGAAGAAGTGCTCGCAGTCGACGAAGACCCGGCGGCCCTCGGCGCGCAGGTGGGAGACGGTGTCGCGGACCATCTCCAGGTTCTCCTCCAGCGTGGTGCGCAGCGCCAGCTCCACGTGCCGGTCGTGCGACTTGGCGACCAGGGTGATCACCTGGGCACCGGACTCCAGCAGCGCCCTGACCTGGGGGTCGTCCGCCGCCTTGGCACCGGCCCGGCGGGTCGCCCCGAAGGCGACGAGCTGGGCGTGCCGGAAGTCGATCTCCTCCTTGGCGCGGGCGAAGAACTCGGTGTCCCGCGGGTTCGCGCCGGGCCAGCCACCCTCGATGAAGCCCACGCCGAAGTCGTCCAGGTGCCGAGCGATGGCCAGCTTGTCGGCGACCGTGAGGTTGATCCCCTCACGCTGGGCGCCGTCGCGCAGGGTGGTGTCGAAGACGTGGAACGAATCGTCGAGCTGGCTGGTTGCGGTCATGGTCTCAAGGCTCCTGTTTGCAATCTCGGTCTTGCCGTCAATGACCGGCTCCACCGTTCCCCCAATGGTCCCTCGCGCAGCGGTCCCGGCTGTGGGTGGGCCGGGAAAACGAAAGACCCCTCGCGGGTGCGAGAGGTCTGCGCGCGGGTCGAGGACGACGATGGCCGCCCGTACCTGGTCGTACGTGGCGGTCACTGCGGACCGGCGCGCCTGCTGCCAATAATCATGGCGGACGAGAGCACGGGGGCAGTCTGGCACAATCCCGTCACTCACGGACGCGCGTCTCAGGATGCGGGCGTCAACCTGGACACCTCCCAGGCCTTCGGCACTTCGTCGGGTATCTGGTGTACGTCAGTTCAGCCGTCGTACGAAGACGTCCGGGACGCCGTTGGTGTCGTGCGGCACCAGGTCGGCGGCCGGGGAGGAGAAGACGACGGCGTGGCCCCGGCGGTCCATGGCGCGGGGCGAGGCGGTGGCGCCCGCCGGGGCCACCTGGTGCCGCCTGCCGGACGGCAGGGTGAGCAGGTCGAGTCCGCCCTCGCCGGACAGCAGCACGTGCCGCAACGTCCCGTCGGCTGCGACCGCCTCGGTGCCGGCCACCTGCCGGACGCGTCCGGTGCGCAGGTCCTGGACGTACGCGGTGGTCGTCCAGTCGGCCGCCGTGGCGTTGAACAGGGCGCTGCGGCCGTCGTCGGAGAGCCGGACGAGCGTGGCCGGAAATCCGCTGCCGACGGCGGACTCGTGTCCGTCGCGGACGACGTGGATCCGCCCCTCGGTGCCGTGGTCCGTGCGGGCCGCCACGCTGTAGGCGACCGTGCGGCCGTCGGCGCTGAACCAGGCGTTGAGGATCATGCCCTCGGCCGGCAGCGGCGAGATCTGCCGGTCGGTGCCGGTGTCCAGGTCGCGGACGTAGAGCACGCGTGCGTAGTCGTCGCCGTGGCGGTTGCCGAGGGTGTACGCCACGTGCCGGCCGTCGGCGCTGATCGCGGCCGCGGTGCCCAGTTCGTAGGAGGTGTCCTGCGGCGGCTCCTCGGGCCACAGCACCTCCGTGCGACCCGTGACGCGGTCGTACACGTACGGCTTGGGGTACCGGTTGCCGTTGGAGTAGGCGAGACGGCGGCCGTCGCCGCTGAGCATCGGCCCCGTGGTGTGGAGCAGGTCCTCCGGGACCTGGGTGAGTCTGCCGGTGCGCAGGTCCTTGAGGTACAGGCGGGTGTCGAAACCACCCTCGGGGTCCGCCGAGGAGAAGACGGCGTACCGGCCGTCGCCGCTGATGACGCCGCCGCCCGAGGCCGCGGTCAGCTCGCTCCCGTCGGTGGCGGTGCTGATCCGCTCGACGCGTGGCGGAGGGGGCGCGGCGACGGCGGCCGGGCCGAGCGCGAGCAGCAGTGCCGCTGCCGACGCGGCGCCGAGAACTGCGCGGACGTGTGCGGTCATGGCCATGGTTCCCCCCCGAACCGGTCCTCCCCCGGTCCCGCACCGAGGACTTTCCGGATTCAAACGCACCGGCCGGTACGCGGCAATGCGCCGGATTACGTACAACCCCGGCGGTTGATCAGGCGTCCGCGAGCCCGGGCCGGTTCAGCGCGTCGTCGAGGAACTCCCTCACATGGCACATGACCTGGGGCCGGTCCGTACCGCGCAGCCCGATCGCGACGTGGATGGAGAAGCCGTCGAGGAGGGCGCGCAGCCGGGCGGCGAAGCGGTCCGCGTCGACCGGCCGGAACTCGCCGCGGGAGACACCCTCGGCGACCAGCGCGGCCAGGTCCCGGTGCCAGGCGCCCTCGATGGCGGCCTGCCGGTCGCGGGCGTCCTCGCCGGCATTCAGCGAGCGGTTCCAGACCTCCAGCCACAGCGTCCAGTGCGGGTCGCGGTGACCGTCCGGCACGTACAGGTCCACGTAGGCGTCGAGACGTTCGCGGACCGGGGCGGCACGGGTCAGCAGCCGCCCGCGCTCGGCCCCGAGCCGGCTCTCGCTCCACTCCAGGGTCTGCAGCAGCAGCTCGTCCTTGGAGCGGAAGTAGTAGAGCAGATGGCCGCTGCTCATCCCGACCTCGCGCCCGAGCGCCGCCATGGTGAGCTGCTCGAGACCGCGCTCGGCGATCATCTCCATGGCGGCGGCGAGCACGTCCTCACGCGGCGGCGCGGGGGTACGCCTGCGGGGCGCCGGGGCGGTGCTCATGCCGGGACCGTCCGTACGGCGCCGGGCAGGAAGTGGGTCTCGTAGGGGCCGTAGCACTCGCCGAACAGCGTCGCCACCACCGCTCCGCACCCGCCGCACACCTGGTTCGGGCCCTCCCGGCCGGTGGCCCCGCAGCACCCGTGCTCCTGGCAGGCGGGGTTGTACGACAGGAAACCGGCCGTGTCCTCGGGGCCGACCACCAGGGTGTCGCGCGGCCCGGCCGACATCGGGAATCCCGGGCCGTCGGGGTTCCCCACGCACACGCCGGGGACGGCGGCCCCCGCCCACTCCGGGTCCGGGTGCGGCACGAACGGCGCCCCGCTCGGCTCGGGATCCACGGCGTACGTGCCCGGCGGCACGGTCGGCGGGGCGTGCCGCGAGCCGTCCGGGTTCTTCCGGCCGTCGTGCTCCGGGCGGGGCGGCAGTTCTGCCGGCGGACGCAGCGGTTGGGTGAGGTGTCGGGCGCAGGCTGCGCAGACCAGTACGTTCACTCGTACGTTGTACC
This sequence comes from Streptomyces sp. CB01373, assembly GCF_002803075.1. Taxonomy (GTDB): domain Bacteria; phylum Actinomycetota; class Actinomycetes; order Streptomycetales; family Streptomycetaceae; genus Streptomyces. The sequence goes on from NZ_NNBK01000024.1 coordinate 24,375, forward strand.
TGACCGGCTGCTACCTGACGACCGGCTTCGGCTGCTGCTGGGTGATGCAGTGGATGCCTCCGCCGCCGGCGAAGATGTCGCGGGCGTCGACCGGGGTCACGGTGCGGTCGGGGAAGAGCCGGCTGAAGATGCCGGCCGCCTGCTCGTCGCGCGGGTCGTCGAAGGCGCACAGGACGACGCCGCCGTTGCAGAGGTAGTGGTTGATGTAGGAGTAGTCGGCCCAGTGCCCGTCGGCCTCCAGGACGGTGGGGGCGGGGACTTCGACGACCTCCAGGGGGCGGCCCTCGGCGTCGGTGGCCGACTTCAGGAGGCCGATGACCTCCTTGGTCACCTCGTGGTCGGGGTGGGCCGGGTCCGGCTGGTGGTGGGCGACGACGACACCGGGGCGGGCGAAGGCGGCCACGATGTCGACGTGGCCGAGGGTGCCGTAGCCGTAGGGAGGGTAGTCGCCGGTCAGGCCGCGCGGCAGCCAGATCGCCTTGCGGGTGCCGAGGTGGGCGTGGATCTCCGCCTCGACCTGCTCCTTCGTCCAGTGCGGGTTGCGCTCGGGGCCGAGCTGCACGGTCTCGGTCAGCAGGACCGTGCCCTCGCCGTCGACGTGGATCCCGCCGCCCTCGTTGACGAGCGAGGAGGCGTACGTCTTCGCGCCCGCGAGGTCCGAGACATACGAGGCGATCTTCCCGTCGTGCTCCCAGCGGGCCCAGTCCTGGGCTCCCCAGCCGTTGAACGTCCAGTCGACGGCGGCGAGTTCGCCCGCGTCACTGGTCAGGAAGGTGGGGCCGATGTCGCGCATCCACGCGTCGTCCAGATCGCGTTCGACGGTGTCGATGCCGTCGCCCAGGAGGGTGCGGGCCTCGGCCGACTGGCCGGGGCCGCAGACCACCGTCACCGGTTCGAAGCGGCGTACGGCACGGGCCACCGACGCCCAGGCGGCACGGGAGGCGGCGACGTCGTCGGGGGTGTCGAAGGTCGGGTTGGGACCCGGCCACGCCATCCAGGTGCGCTCGTGCGGCGCCCACTCGGCGGGCATGCGGAAGCCGTCGGCGGCGGGGGTGTTCATCTCGGGAGTCCTCGCAGGGGTCACGGAGGTCACAGGAAGTACAGGCGGTTGAGGGAGACCGAGTCGGCGGGCTCCGAGCGGACCGGGTCGCCGTCCAGGGTGACCAGGCCGGTGCGCTGGTCGACGTCGACGGATCCGGTACGGGAGTTGAGGCGCAGGTCGGCGGGGCCGATACCGCGGGTGCCGCGCACGGCGACCCGGCGCCGCCGGGTGGGCATCGTGTCGTGGCCCTGGTCCACGGCGGCCTGGGCGACGAACGCGACCGAGATCTCGGCCGGGGTGGCGCCGTGCGCGCCGAACTGCGGTCCCAGCACCAGGGGTTCGCAGGTGTCCGTGGCCGCGTTCGGGTCGCCCACCACGCCGTACGCGGGGAAGCCCGACTTGAGGACCAGTTGCGGCTTGGCGCCGAAGAACTCGGGGCGCCACAGCACGATGTCGGCCAGCTTGCCGGTCTCGATCGAGCCGACCTCGTGGGAGAGGCCGTGCGCGATGGCGGGGTTGATCGTCAGCTTGGCGATGTAGCGCAGGACGCGCGCGTTGTCGTCGTCCGGGCCGTCCCCGTCGACCGGACCCAGCTCGGCCTTCATCTTCCCGGCCATGGCGAAGGTGCGGCGCACGGTCTCGCCGGCCCGGCCCATGCCCTGGGCGTCGGAGGAGGTGATGCCGATCGCGCCCAGGTCGTGCAGCACGTCCTCGGCGCCCATGGTCCCGGAGCGGATGCGGTCGCGGGCCATGGCGGCGTCGCCGGGCAGGTCGGTCTTGAGGTCGTGGACGGAGACGATCATGCCGTAGTGCTCGGCGACCGCGTCCCGGCCGAAGGGCAGGGTGGGGTTGGTGGAGGAGCCGATGACGTTCGGGACGCCGGCCATCTTCAGCACGTTGGGGACGTGTCCGCCGCCGCAGCCCTCGATGTGGAAGGCGTGGATCGTGCGGCCCTCCAGGACCCGCAGGGTGTCCTCGACCGACAGGCACTCGTTCAGCCCGTCGCTGTGCAGGGCGACTTGTACGTCGTGCTCCTCGGCGACCCGCAGTGCGGTGTCGAGGGCGCGGGTGTGGGCGCCCATGTCCTCGTGCACCTTGAAGCCCGAGGCGCCGCCCTCGGCCAGCGCCTCCACGAGCGGGGCGGAGTGCGATGACGAACCGCGGCCCAGGAAGCCGATGTTGACCGGCCAGGCGTCGAAGGCGCCGAACGCGTGCCGCAACGCCCAGGGCGAGTTGACGCCCACGCCCCACACCGGCCCGAACTCCTGGCCGATGATGGTGGTCACGCCGGAGGCGAGCGAGGCCTCCATGATGCGCGGCGACAGCAGGTGCACATGGGTGTCGACGGCGCCGGCGGTGGCGATCAGCCCCTCGCCGGACACGATCGTGGTGCCCGTGCCGACGACGACGTCGACGCCGTCGAGGGTGTCGGGGTTCCCGGCCCGCCCGATGGACTGGATCCGGCCCTCGCGGATGCCTATGGAGACCTTGCGGATGCCCTGCACGGCGTCGATGACGACGACGTTGCTGATCACCACGTCGCAGGTCTCGCGGACCGCCGCCGCCTTCAGGTGCAGTCCGTCCCGGGCGGTCTTGCCGAAGCCGGCGAGGAACTCGTCGCCGTATCGCTGCGCGTCGGACTCGACCCGGATCACGAGGCCGGAGTCGCCGAGGCGGACGCGGTCGCCGGCCCGGGGGCCGTGGGTGGCTGCGTACGCGTAAGGGTCGATGCTCATCGGCCGGCTCCCAGATATCCGCAGGCGGCGGCCCGGCGCAGGGCCTCTTCCTTGGCCCCCGGCGCGTCCAGGGGCCCGTCGACGAGGCCCGCGAAGCCGATCGCGATCCGCTCGCCGCCGACCGGCACGAGGCCGACCTCGACGCTCTCCCCCGGTCCGAACCGCACGGACGATCCCGCGGGCACCGAGAGCCGCATGCCGTAGGCCCGCTCGCGCGGGAAGTCGAGGCGCGGGTTGGCCTCGAAGAAGTGGAAGTGCGAGGTCACGGAGACCGGCACGGACGCGGTGTTGGTGACCGTGAGCCGTACGGCCGCCTCCGGCTCGGCGTGCTCCGGCCCCGGCAGCAGCGCGCCCGGAGCCATCTCACCCAGGCCGCCCCCGGCTATCGGGTCGGAGACCACCGCGAGCCGTGAGCCGTCGTCGAAGACCGCCTCGACATGCACCTCGGTGACCACGTCCGCGACGCCGGGCAGGACGTCGTCCGGGCCGAGCACCGTGCGGGCGCGCTCGATCGCCTCGGCGAGCCGGGCGCCGTCGCGGGCGGCCTCGCACACCGTGTCGGCGATCAGTGCGGTGGCCTCCGGAACGTTGAGCCTCAGGCCACGGGCCCTGCGGGCGCGGGCCAGTTCGGCGGCGCTGAACAGCAGCAGCCGGTCGCGTTCGGTGGGGGTCAGTCTCACGCCACGGCACCTCCTTGCTCGTCACGTTAGAGCAACACTCTAAGCGTGAGATTCACAGAAAGGAACCGTTGACGGGCAAGCCACTCAGCCCTCACATTGAACGTCGCTCTAACTTCCGGGCGGCCGTCGAAGGAGACCTGCCATGCCGATGGAACAGCGCGGAGTCGACACGGCGTGATCATCTTCGGCTGGCTGCCGCAGTCGTTCGGGCTCGGCTGGTGGGCGCCACCGACGCCCTCCAGGTCTTCAACCGGCGCTCCCACGGCGGCGTCTACTGGTACCGGTCCGGCTGGAACGTGCAGGCCACCGTCTCCTGGGCAGTGGGCGCCGGCGTCGGTCTGCTGGCCGTGTCCCTGCCGTCGTACGAGGGACCGCTGCTGTCCCTGACCGGCGGCGTGGACTGCAGCTTCCTGCTGTCGGGAGCCGTCGGCGGCCTGGTCTACCTGCTGCTCACCCCGCGGCCGCGGCCGTCGGCCCCCGTCGAGGCCGGGAAGGAAGCGGCGCGCGCCGACATCGGCATCTAGTGCTGTGACCGGAAAGGTTCACCGGCTCGCGACGCCCGGCACGGCACCTCGCCGCGTTGTCGCATCACCCGAGTACATCCAGTACACGGGCGATGCTCCGCCTTGCGATGCTCCCCCACTGCCCGAAGGGCGTGGGAGGTGCCCCCAGCACCGGACGCCGCGAGCTTTCCGGCAAACCTTCCCGGTCACAGCACTAGGGCCTCTCGTTTGGCTCAGGCCGGGCTCGCGGGCCCTGGCACCGCTTCCCCAAGCTCTTCGAGCAGGGGGCACCCCCAGCCGCGTTGTCGTCGGTTGGCAGGGCTCCGCCCTGCCGCCCTCCTCCGCCTTGCGATCCACGGCACCAGACCCCGCTCCCTGATCCGGCCTGATCCAAACGAAAGACCCTGGTGCTGTTCCGAGGTGATCGATCCACAGGCCATCAACTGCCGTTACCCGTCCGCCGGTTCGCGAAGCCGGCGGACGGGGAACGGGAGGTGGGCAGCGGGAGGCGGCCGGTGAGGCGCGGGCCCCGGCGGGCGGCTACGCCAGCGCGTGCATCCAGCCGTGCTTGTCCTCGGTGACGCCGCGCTGGACGTCCAGCAGGGCCTGGCGCAGCTTCATCGTGACCTCGCCGGGCTCGCCGCCCGACTGCTTCCACTCGGCGCCCGCGCGCTTGACGGTGCCGACCGGGGTGATGACGGCGGCCGTGCCGCAGGCGAAGACCTCCGTCAGCGTGCCGTTCTCGGAGTCGCGCTGCCACTGGTCGATGGAGACGCGGGCCTCCTCGGACTCGTAGCCGAGGTCACGGGCGACCGTCAGCAGCGAGTCACGGGTGACGCCCTCCAGGATCGAACCGCTCAGGGACGGGGTGACGATCTTGTTCCCGTACACGAAGTACAGGTTCATCCCGCCGAGTTCCTCGACCCACTTGTGCTCCACGGCGTCCAGGTAGCAGACCTGGTCGCAGCCCTTGGCGGCGGCCTCGGCCTGGGCGAGCAGGGAGGCCGCGTAGTTGCCGCCGGTCTTGGCGTCGCCCATGCCGCCGGGGACGGCGCGGACGCGGTCCTCGGAGGCCCAGATGGAGACGGGCTTCACGCCGCCCGGGAAGTACGCGCCGGCCGGGGAGGCGATCACGAGGAACAGGTACTCGTTGGCGGGCTTGACGCCCAGCCCGACCTCGGTGGCGATCATGAACGGGCGCAGGTAGAGGGACTCCTCGCCGCCGTGCGCCGGCACCCACGCCTTGTCCTGGCGGACCAGGGCGTCACAGGCCTCGATGAACGTCTCGACGGGCAGCTCGGGCATGGCCAGACGGCGGGAGGACGCCTGGAAGCGCTTGGCGTTCCTCTCCGGGCGGAAGGTGGCGACCGAGCCGTCGGGCCGGCGGTAGGCCTTCAGGCCCTCGAAGATCTCCTGCGCGTAGTGCAGCACATGCGTGGCGGGGTCCAGGGGGATCGGCGCGTACGGAACGAGCTGGCCGTCGTGCCAGCCCCGGCCCTCCGTCCACCTGATCGTCACCATGTGGTCGGTGAAGTGGCGGCCGAATCCGGGGTTGGCCAGGATGGCCTCCCGCTCCGCGTCGGAGAGCGGGCTGGCCGATGGCTTGAGCTCGATCGTGGGCGTCGTCATGAGTGAGTGTCCTTCACCGAGTGTGTTGTGACGGGCCGCGCTCACGCCCGTACGTCCGGAGGCCTGTGCTTGGACGTCCGAGCATTCCCTCATACCGCGGCTCCGCGTTCGATTATCGCGCGGAGCGGACGGCGGAAGAAAACGGGGTGAATGCGGCCCCGGGACTGATGGTGGCACCCGGCGGCGGACAGGGGGAAGCCGCCGGGCGCTGATGCGACCCGACGGCTTCGAAGTTTTCGAGTGGCGGCCGGGTCAGCCCGCTACTCGTACGCGGAGCGCGTCGCCGATCTCGGCGGTGCTCCGCGCGGGCAGCGCGCCCCGCTCCGCGAGGTCGGCGGAGACCGCGTCCTCGATACGGGTCGCCTCGGACTCGTAGCCGAGGTGGCGCAGCAGCAGGGCGACGGACAGGACCGTGGCGGTGGGGTCGGCCTTGCCCTGGCCCGCGATGTCCGGGGCCGAGCCGTGGACCGGCTCGAACATGGACGGGAACTCGCCGCTCGGGTTGATGTTGCCGGAGGCGGCGACGCCGATGCCGCCGGAGACGGCCGCGGCGAGGTCGGTGATGATGTCGCCGAAGAGGTTGTCGGTGACGATGACGTCGAACCGCTCGGGCTGGGTCACCAGGTAGATGGTGGCCGCGTCGACGTGGATGTACTCGGTGGTGACCTCGGGGTACTCCTCGGCCACCTTGTTGAAGATGTTCGTCCACAGGTGGCCCGCGAAGGTCAGCACGTTGTTCTTGTGGACGAGCGTGAGCTTCTTGCGCGGACGGGCCTGGGCGCGCGCGAAGGCGTCGCGGACCACGCGCTCGACACCGAAGGCCGTGTTGACGGAGACCTCGGTGGCGACCTCGTGCTCGGTGCCCTTGCGGATGGTGCCGCCGTTGCCCGTGTACGGGCCCTCGGTGCCCTCGCGGACGACGACGAAGTCGATCTGCGGGTCGCCCGCGAGCGGGGTGGCGACACCGGGCAGGAGCTTGCTCGGGCGCAGGTTGACGTGGTGGTCGAAGGCGAAGCGGAGCTTGAGCAGGAAGCCGCGCTCCAGGACGCCGGAGGGCACCGACGGGTCGCCGATGGCGCCGAGCAGGATGGCGTCGTGCCGCCCGAGCTGCTCCAGGTCGGCGTCGGTGAGGGTCTCCCCGGTGGCGTGGTAGCGCCGGGCGCCGAAGTCGTACTCCTTGGTCTCCAGCTTCACGTCCTGCGGTAGGGCGGCGGACAGGACCTTCAGGCCCTCGGCCACGACTTCCTGGCCGATTCCGTCACCGGGGATCACTGCGAGATCGATGCTGCGAGACATGCCGGCACCCTACTCCTCGTCCCATGGGATGACACGGAGCGTCCGCGATCCGGACACGTCGAGGACGGCTCCCGGGGGCTCAGTGGCCCGTCTCGCCACCGTTGTCACGACGGTCGAGGGCGCGCTGGAGGGCGGCTGCGGCGTTCTTGCGGTCGGACTCGCCGGCACGGGTGGTGTGACGGACACGGCGGCGGAGAGCGGTTGCGGCCATGGGGAATCAGCTCCTTCGGCACACGTGGGGTGCGGATGAGAAACGAGATACGCCGGAAGGGGGCGGGGAGCGGTGCCGCAGGGGTGTCCTGCGCGGGGCCCGGCTCACGACCGCCATTCGCTTGATCAGCGAGACGTTCGGCTCCTTCAAAGCTAAGCGAGGAACGGGCGCCTGTCTCCACCATTACTCGGACTTCCTACTATCTGAGACGGCGCGTCGGCGGACCCCCCGCCGACCTGCCCTTTCGTCCGAACAGGGGTTCACAGCGCCGCCGCCACCGCCCGGCGAAAGCCCTGGGGTTCCTCGACCCAGGGCATGTGCCCGGCGTCCGGGAAGACGACCCGGCGCACCCGGGGCAGGGCCCGCTCCAGGGAGTCGACCGCCGTGCGCGGGCGGATGTCCCTGCCGCCGTCGACGATCACGACCGGCAGGTCGAGGCGACGGCAGGCGGCGTCGAGCCCGGACGTGCCCCAGGTCCGCTTCCGCTCCGCGTTCAGTCCTTGGTTGCACTCGTAGTTGATGCCGAACCAGGGGTCGGCCATGCGCTCGGCGAGCACGAGTGCCCGCTTCTGGTCCGCGAAATCGGCCGACCACTGGAGCACGGCCCGCTCCCGGTCCTCCGTCTCCGTCTCCGGCGGCCGGTCCGTCAACTCCTGCCTACGGGCGAGGCGTTCGGGGTGCTCGCCGAGCCGGGCCAGGAAGTTCCGGCGGTACGCGGGATGCCAGTCCTCGTCCGGCCCGATCCCCGTTCCGGCCACGTACACCAGCGCGCTCACCCGTTCCGGATGCGCCAGCGCGTAGGTCAGGGCGAGCTGTGCGCCCCAGGAGTGACCGAGCAGGGCCATCCGGTCCAGACCGAAGTGCCGGCGCACGGCATCGAGGTCGGCGACGAAGCGCTCGCTCGTCCATGGCCCCGCGCAGCGCTGCGACCGTCCGCAGCCGCGCTGGTCCCAGCGGACGACCGGGGTCACGCCGGCCAGCAGCCCGGCCAGGTCCCCGAACATGTCCCACAGGCCGGGGCCGCCGTGGCACAGCACCAGCGGGGTGCCGTCCGGGCCAGAGCGTTCCGCCCACAGACGCACTCCGTCGTCCGTCTCCACCATGTCTTCCACCGCTCGTGTCATGGGGAGAGTCTGCCCCGGCGGACATGGAGACGGGCCGGGAAGCCTGCTCGGGGGCAGGCTTCCCGGCCCGTGCCAGGGAGGGCTGGTCAGCCCATGTGGGGGTAGCCGTAGTCGGTCGGCGCGACCAGGGTCTCCTTGATGGCGCGGGTCAGGGTCCAGCGCATCAGGTTCTGCGGGGCGCCCGCCTTGTCGTTGGTGCCGGAGGCACGGCCGCCGCCGAAGGGCTGCTGGCCGACCACGGCGCCGGTCGACTTGTCGTTGATGTAGAAGTTGCCGGCCGCGTAGCGCAGCTTCTCCATCGTGTACGCCGCGGCGGCACGGTCGCCCGCGATGACCGAGCCGGTCAGGGCGTAGTCCGACACCGACTCCATCTGGGTCAGCATCTCGTCGTAGGCGTCGGCCGAGCTGTCGTCGTACACGTGCACCGCGAGGATCGGGCCGAAGTACTCGGTCGTGAAGACCTCGTTCTCCGGGTCGGTGCACTCGATGACGGTCGGGCGGACGAAGTAGCCGACCGAGTCGTCGTAGGTGCCGCCCGCGACGATCGTGCAGGACGGGTCCTGCCGCGCGCGGTCGATCGCGGCCTTGTTCTTCGCGAAGGAGCGGTCGTCGATGACGGCGCCGATGAAGTGCGACAGGTCGGTGACGTCACCCATGGTCAGGGAGTCGACCTCGGCGGCGAACTCCTCCTTGAAGCCGGAGTTCCAGATCGACGCCGGGATGTACGCCCGGGAGGACGCCGAGCACTTCTGGCCCTGGTACTCGAAGGAACCGCGGGTCAGCGCCGTCTTCAGCACCGCACGGTCCGCGCTCGGGTGCGCGACCACGAAGTCCTTGCCGCCGGTCTCGCCGACCAGGCGCGGGTAGGCGCGGTACTTCTCGATGTTGTTGCCGACCGTCTTCCACAGGTACTGGAAGGTCTTGGTCGAACCGGTGAAGTGGATACCGGCCAGGTCGCGGTGGTTCAGGGCCACCTCGGAGACCTCGATGCCGTCACCGGTGAGGAGGTTGATGACGCCCTTGGGCATGCCCGCCTCCTCCAGCAGCTTCATGAGCAGCACGGCGGCGTGCGTCTGGGTCGGGGACGGCTTCCAGATCACCACGTTGCCCATGAGGGCCGGCGCGGTGGGCAGGTTGGCCGCGATCGCCGAGAAGTTGAACGGCGTGATCGCGTAGACGAAGCCCTCCAGCGGACGGTGGTCCATGCGGTTCCACACGCCCGGGGAGTTGGCCGGGGGCTGCTCGGCGAGGATCTGACGGGCATAGTGGACGTTGAAGCGCCAGAAGTCCACCAGCTCGCAGGGGCTGTCGATCTCGGCCTGCTGCGCGGTCTTGGACTGGCCGAGCATCGTGGAGGCGGCGATCGTCTCGCGCCACGGGCCGGACAGCAGCTCGGCGGCGCGCAGGATGATCGCGGCGCGGTCGTCGAAGGACATCGCGCGCCAGGCCGGGGCCGCGGCGAGAGCGGCGTCGATCGCGTCCTGGGCGTCCGCCTTGGTGGCGTTGCGGTAGGTGCCGATGACGGCCTTGTGGTTGTGCGGCTGGACGACCTCGAAGGACTCGCCGCCACCCGGGCGCCTGACGCCGTCGATGGTGCAGGGCAGGTCGATCGGGTTCTCGGCCAGCTCCTTGAGCTTGGCCTCCAGGCGGGCACGCTCGGGCGAGCCGGGGGCGTAGCCGTGCACCGGCTCGTTGACGGGGGTGGGGACCTGGGTCACAGCGTCCATCAGTTCCGAACTCCTTGACTTGAGCGGTGTTGCGAGCGGGGTGCGGCGGCTCAGCCCTTGCTGACCATGCTCCGGAGGAAGAAGCGCAGGTTGGCCGGCTTCTCCGCGAGGCGGCGCATGAAGTAGCCGTACCAGTCGGTGCCGAAGGCGGTGTAGACGCGCATGCGGTGGCCCTCGGCGGCCAGACGCAGGTGCTCGTCGCTGCGGATGCCGTACAGCATCTGGAACTCGTACTCGTCGAGCTTGCGGCCGGCGGTGCGGGCCAGTTCCTGCCCGATCGAGATCAGGCGCGGGTCGTGGGAGCCGATCATCGGGTACCCGTCACCCTGCATCAGAACGCGCAGGACGCGCACGTACGCCTTGTCGATCTCGTGCTTGTTCTGGTACGCGACCTCGGCGGGCTCCTTGTAGGCGCCCTTCACCAGGCGGACCCGGCTGCCGTTCGCGGCGAGGCGGCGGGCGTCGGCCTCGGTGCGGAAGAGGTAGGCCTGGATGACGCAGCCGGTCTGCGGGAAGTCCTTGCGCAGTTCCTCGTGGATGGCGAACATCGAGTCGAGGGTGGTGTGGTCCTCGGCGTCCAGGGTGACCGTCGTGCCGATGGCGGCGGCGGCCTCGACGACCGGGCGGACGTTCTTCAGCGCCAGCTCGTGGCCGTGCTCAAGGGCCTGGCCGAACATGGACAGCTTCACGGACATCTCGACCTTCGGACCGAGCTCCAGGTCCTTGATCCGGTCGATCAGTTCCAGGTACGCGTCCCGTGCGGCGGCGGCCTGCTCGGGGGTGGTGATGTCCTCGCCGACCACGTCCATGGTCAGTTCCAGGCCCCGGCCGGTGAGGTCCTCGATGATCGGGACGATGTCGCCCACGGTCTCGCCCGGGATGAAGCGGTCGACGACCTGCTTCGTCCCCGGGGCCGCCGAGATCAGGCGTCGCATCCGGTCGCTGCGCGACGCGGCGAGAATCACGGGACCCAGCACGGGGCACCTCCACACGAACAAGCAAGAAGGCCGCGACCCCACGGTTCGGGGGCGGCACGGAGAACCACCGTGAAAGTAAAGGTTTCCTCAGATCGTCGGCCATCGACAGCTGTCACGCATCCGCGCCCGTGATCTCAGACAGATGTATGAAGGCTCCGCGGAAATGCGGGAGAATGCCCGAGTGACATCCAGTGACAGGCGTGACTACCAGGAGCTGGTCGACGAGATCTCGGAGCTGCTCGGCGCGCCGGCCACCCTGGAGAACCGGAACTTCGAACTGATCGCCTTCGGCGCCTACGACAGCGAGGGCGATCTGGATCCGTCCGCCCTGGACCCGGTGCGCACGCGCTCGATCCTCACCCGCCGCTCCACGTCGGCCGTCCGCCACTGGTTCGAGGGCTTCGGCATCACCCGGGCGACCGGTCCGGTGCGGATCCCGCGGACCCCGGAGGCGGGCGTGTACCGGGGGCGGATCTGCCTCCCGGTCCGCCATCGGGGTGTCGTCCTCGGCTATGTCTGGCTCCTGGACTACGACCCCGGGCCCACCGAGCAGCAACTGGCCGCGGCCATGCTGGTGACCGGGCGGATCGGCGCGCTGCTGGCCGACGAGGCCCAGCACGGCGCGGACCTCACCCGGGAGCTGCGGGCGGTGCTGACCGCCGAACCGGGCTGGCCGCGGGACATGGCGGTGGCGGAGCTGCGGACGGCCCTGGGCGTCCGCGCGGACGGACCACACACGGTGGTGTGCGTGGCCCCCTGGCCGTCGGCGGACCCGGACAACGCCCCCTCGGTGCGCACCCTGCCCGGCGCCAGGGCCCTGTGCGCGATCCCCTGGGGTGGGGGCACCTCCCACGCCCTCAAGGCAGTGGGGGACACCCAGCAGAGCCTGGTGCTGCTGGTCGGCCTGCGCTCCACGGACACCCTGACACCGGCGGTGTCGGCGGCGACCCGCCTGCTGGAGCGGGCGGCGGCGCCGGGACCGCCGGGCGGTGCCGGACGCACCACCGCGGGAAGCGCGCGCGGTGGCGCCGGGGCCGGGGCCGGACAGGCGGCACGCCCCGAAGGCGGCGCGGGCGGCACCGGCGCCGGGAGCGGAGGGGCCGCCCAGGACGCGGCGACCGGACGGGACGGCGGCCCGGGCCGGAGCACCGGGGGAGGTTCGCACGGCGGGGTGGCCGCCGGGATCGCCGCGGCGCGGACGGGACTCGCCGGGCTGGGGACCGCGTGGGCGGAGGCCTCGGCGGCCGCGCGGGCCGCGCTGGCGGAGCCGCGGCTGGGCCCGGTCGCGCAGTGGGCGGCCATCGGGCCGTACCGGCTGCTCACCTCGCTGCCGCCGGAGGCCGCGCACGACCCCGCCCTGCACGCACTGCTCTCCCCCGCCCACCGGGAGCTGGCCCGCACCGCGGAGGTCTACCTCGACTGCGCGGGCCAGGCCGGGCGCACCGCCGCCGAGCTGGGCATCCACCGCCAGACCCTGTACTACCGGCTGTCCCGCGTGGAGCAGCTCACGGGCCTCGACCTGGACGACGGCGAGGACCGGCTGCTGCTGCACATGGCACTGAAGGCGGCGCGGCTCTAGGGCCGCGACAGGCAACGTTTGCCCCGTCGCGGCACTAGGACGGCCTCCGTTCGGCCTGCCGGACGCCTGTGATCACCCGGCGCAGTCCCTCGGTGAGCTGGTCCGCGTCGGTCGCGGAGTCGGAGTCGAAGAGCCACTGCACCATCAGGCCCTGCAACAGGGTCTGATAGAGGCGGCCTTCGCTGTCGACGGTCTCCTTGCTCTGGTCGGCCTCGGGGATGCCGTTGAACAGCGGCAGCAGCCCGGAACGACCCTGTTCTTCCGCCTCCACCAGCATCTTGCGCACCTCGGGGAGCCGGTCACCCTGGAGGACGATCTCGAAGCCCAGCAGCCAGATCCCCCGTGACTCGGGCATCGAGCGGATGATGTTCGCCCACACCTCGCGGAAGCGCTCGAGCGAGCCGGGAGGCGCCTGGGTGGTCCCGCCCGCGCCCCACCCGGGTTCGAACCGGTCGCCCATCCCTTCGATGAGGGAGACGTACGCCTGCACCAGCAGCGCGTCCTTCGAGCCGTAGTGGTAGCCGATCGACGCGAGATTGGTCCCCGACTCCTTCACGATGTCGCGCGCGGTCGTGCGCACGAACCCCTTCTGCAGCAGGCAGCGCTTGGCGCCCTCCAGCAGGTCCTCACGGTGTCCCATGCCGGCCACCCTACCCGCGATCCATACAACCGTCCTAGACGACCGACTTACACAAGCGTTCTAGACAAGCGTTTAAGACGCCCGTACATTGCTGGGCATGACGAACACGACGAGCACCACCACGACCCCGCCGTCCGCGGACCGGCCACGCGCCGGGCGACGGGAATGGACCGCTCTCGGCGTGCTGATGCTGCCGTTGCTGCTGGTCTCGATGGACGTCTCGGTCCTGTACTTCGCCATCCCGGCGATCAGCGCCGACCTGGAGCCCAGCGGCACCCAGCAGCTGTGGATCTTCGACATCTACGCCTTCGTCCTGGCCGGCCTGCTGATGACGATGGGCTCGCTCGGCGACCGCATCGGCCGCCGCAGGCTGCTGCTGATCGGCGCCGCCGCGTTCGGAGCCGCCTCACTGGTGGCGGCGTACGCGGACAGCGCCGGGACCCTGATCGCCGCCCGCGCGGTTCTCGGCATCGGCGGGGCGACCCTGATGCCGTCCACGATGGCGCTGGTCCGGACGATGTTCACCGACCCCACCCAGCGCGCGAAGGCGATCGGCGTCTGGTCGGGCGTGATGACCGCGGGGATCGCGCTCGGCTCCGTGCTGAGCGGCGTGCTGGTCCAGTTCTTCTTCTGGTGGGGCTCGGTGTTCCTGGTCAACCTGCCCGCGATGGTGCTGCTGCTGGTGCTCGGCCCGCTCCTGCTGCCCGAGTCGAAGAACCCCGCACCGGGCCGCTTCGACCTGCTGAGCGTGCCCCTGTCCATGGCGGCGGTGCTGCCCGTGATCTACGGCCTGAAGAAGATCCCGTCCGAGGGCGTCCACCCGCTGTACGTCGTCTCCGTCGCCGTCGGCCTGCTCTTCGCCGCCCTCTTCGTGCACCGCCAGCACACGGCGGCCTCGCCGATGATCTCGCCGGCCCTGTTCCGCGGCCGGGGCTTCGCGCCCGCGGTGGTCCTCAACCTCGTGTCGTCCTTCGCGATGATGGGCTCGGCGTTCTTCACCACGCAGTACCTCCAGTCGGTGCTCGGCAAGAGCGCGATGGAGGCGGCCCTGTGGGCGCTGCTGCCGTCCGTGCCGATCGGGATGGCCGCACCGGCGGCCGCCGCGCTGGTCCAGAAGGGCGTCAACCGGGCCTACGTCGTGACGGCGGGCTTCGCGATCGCCGCCGCGGGCTACGGCATGCTGGCCCTGGCCGGCCCGGACTCGCTCTGGCTGGTGCTGGCCGCGGCCGGGGTCCTCGCCTCCGGCATCGTGGCGGTGCTGTCCCAGATGACCGACCTGGCGCTGAGCGCGGCCCCGGTGGAGAAGGCGGGCGCGGCCTCCTCGCTGCTGGAGACGGGCGCGGAGTTCGGCGGCGCCCTGGGCATGGCGGTCCTCGGCTCGATCGGCACGGCGATCTACCGCCATGGAGTCCCGTCCTCCGCCCCGGCCGCGGCGCACGAGACCCTGGGTGGCGCGCTGGCCGTCGCCCGCCACCTGCCGGGGCGCGCGGGAGACGCCCTGGCCACCGCCGCCCGGGAGGCCTTCACCAGCGGAATGCACGGCGCGGCGCTCACCGGCGCGGTGGTGCTGCTCCTCGCGGCGACCGGAGCGGCGACGACACTGCGCCGCATCCACGTCAGGGAGACGGCGGCACCGGGCACGGAGACGGAGCCGGCGAAGGCCTCGGCCTGAGAACAACAAAAACGCCGGGCGGGCTCAAGCGGCCCGTCTGGGCGTCCCCCCTGCTCGAAGAGCTTGGGGGAGTTCGAGGACGATCCCGTTCAGGGCGAACGGGGCCCGGGGGCAGCGCCCCCGGGAACGGGGACCTCAGACCAGGTTCACCGAACGGGCAGACGTCGCCCCGATCTCCTCGGCAACCTCCGCCAGCACCCCGGCGGGCACGGTGTCGTCGACCGTCAGCACCGCCAGCGCCTCCCCGCCGGCCACCGCACGGGCGACCTGCATACCGGCGATGTTGATGCCTGCCTCGCCGATGACGCGGCCGACCGTGCCGACGACACCGGGGCGGTCCTCGTAGCGCAGGACGACCATGTGGTCGGCGAGCGCCAGGTCGACGTCGTACTCACCGACGGCGACGATCTTCTGGAGGTGCTTGGGGCCGGCCAGCGTGCCGGAGACGGAGATCTCCTCGCCGTCCCCGAGGGTGCCGCGCACGGTGACGACGTTGCGGTGGTCGCTCGACTCCGAGCTGGTGGTCAGGCGCACCTCCACGCCGCGCTCCTGGGCGAACAGCGGCGCGTTGACGTAGGACACGGTCTCGTCGACGACGTCCTCGAAGACGCCCTTGAGCGCGGAGAGCTCCAGCACCTTCACGTCGTGCTGGGTGATCTCGCCGTACACCTCGACGTCGAGGCGGACCGCGACCTCGCCGGCCAGCGCGGTGAAGATGCGGCCGAGGCGCTCGGCGAGCGGCAGGCCCGGCTTGACGTCCTGGGCGATCACGCCGCCCTGGACATTGACCGCGTCCGGCACGAGCTCACCGGCGAGGGCGAGGCGGACAGAGTTGGCGACGGCGATGCCGGCCTTCTCCTGGGCCTCGTCGGTGGAGGCGCCCAGGTGCGGGGTGCACACGACCTGGTCGAACTCGAACAGCGGCGAGTCCGTGCACGGCTCCTTGGCGTACACGTCCAGACCGGCGCCCGCCACCCGGCCCTCCTTGAGGGCTGTGTACAGCGCCTCCTCGTCGACGATCCCGCCGCGCGCGGCGTTGACGATGCGCACGCTCGGCTTGACCTTGTGCAGCGCCTCCTCGCCGATCAGGCCGAGGGTCTCGGGCGTCTTGGGCAGGTGCACGGTGATGAAGTCGGAGACCTCGAGGAGCTCGTCCAGCGTCAGCACCTTGACGCCCATCTGCGCGGCCCGCGCGGGCTGCACGTACGGGTCGTAGGCGACGACCTTCATGCCGAAGGCGGACATGCGCTGGGCGACCAGGGCGCCGATGCGGCCGAGGCCGACGACACCGAGGGTCTTCTCGGCGAGCTCCACACCGGTGTACTTGCTGCGCTTCCACTCGCTGTTCTTCAGCGCGGCGTTGGCCTGCGGGATGTTGCGGGCGGTGGCCAGGAGCAGGCCGCAGGCCAGCTCGGCGGCGGTCACGATGTTGGAGGTCGGGGCGTTGACGACCATCACGCCGGCCTTGGTGGCGGCGGAGACGTCGACGTTGTCCAGGCCGACGCCGGCTCGTGCGACGACCTTGAGCTTGTTCGCAGCGGCGACGGCCTCGGCGTCGACCTTGGTCGCCGAGCGGATCAGGATCGCGTCCACGTCGGCGATGGCGGGGAGCAATTCGGCCCGGTCGGCGCCGTTGCAGTGCCGGATCTCGAAGTCCGGGCCGAGCGCGTCGACGGTCGCGGGCGACAGCTCTTCAGCAATGAGTACGACGGGTTTCGAGCTCACGTGAGTCCTCACAGATCTGGGGGCACCTCCCATGCCTTGAAAAGCTAGGGGGGAGCATGCGGACGGCCGTGTCCCGACGGCCGCAGGCGGAGGAGGGGGCTAGCCGCGTGAAAGACGCACGACGCTGTGGGCCTGACGCGTTGTAGTTCCGAAGTGTAATGGCGCCGCCTGCATCGTATTGCGCCACTGCGGAAGGATCACCCGTCCGTGGCTGGACGGGCAGGACAACGCCGCGAACCGGCCACGGAGCGGTGGCGGGTCCGGGTTCGCCGAAGGGGCCGGAGCAGCAGTGCTCCGGCCCCTTCGGCGTGAGGCTCACGCCTCCTCGTCCACCCAGCTCATGAGCTTGCGCAGCTGCTTGCCGGTGGTCTCCAGGAGGTGCTCGGAGTCCTGCTTCTTGTACTCGTTGTACTTCTTCAGACCGCCGTGGTACTCGTCCATCCAGGTGCGCGCGAAGGTGCCGTCCTGGATCTCGGCGAGGACCTTCTTCATCTCGGCCTTGGTGGCGTCGGTGATGATGCGCGGTCCGGTGACGTAGTCGCCCCACTCGGCGGTCTCGGAGATCGACCAGCGCATCTTCTCCAGGCCGCCCTCGTACATGAGGTCGACGATCAGCTTCAGCTCGTGGAGGCACTCGAAGTAGGCGATCTCCGGCTGGTAGCCCGCCTCGACCAGGGTCTCGAAGCCGGCCTTCACCAGCGCCGCGGTGCCACCGCACAGCACGGCCTGCTCACCGAACAGGTCGGTCTCGGTCTCCTCGGTGAAGGTCGTCTTGATGACACCGGCGCGGGTGCCGCCGATGCCCTTGGCGTACGACAGGGCCAGCGCGAAGGCGTTGCCTGAGGCGTCCTGCTCGACGGCGACGATGCAGGGAACGCCGCGGCCCTCCTCGTACTGACGGCGCACCAGGTGGCCCGGGCCCTTGGGGGCGACCATGCAGACGTCCACGCCGGCCGGGGGCTTGATGAAGCCGAAGCGGATGTTGAGGCCGTGGCCGAAGAACAGCGCGTCGCCGTCCTTCAGGTGCGGGGCGATGGACTCCTCGTAGACCTGGGCCTGGATCGGGTCCGGCACCAGGATCATGATGACGTCGGCCTCCGCGGCGGCCTCCGCCGGGGTGACCACGCGCAGGCCCTGCTCCTCGGCCTTGGCCTTGGAGCCGGAGCCCTCGTGCAGACCGACCCGGACGTCGACACCGGAGTCGCGCAGCGACAGGGCGTGGGCGTGGCCCTGGCTGCCGTAGCCGATGACCGCGACCTTGCGGCCCTGGATGATGGACAGGTCGGCGTCAGCGTCGTAGAACAGCTCGGCCACTTTGGGTTCTCTCCTTGTGTGCAGTTTGTGCTTCCCACCGTATGCCGGTGGGGGGACGGGAGGACGGGGAGTCTCGGTATCCGGGCGGCCGGTGTCACCCGACCGCCCGGACCCGGATCACGCGGAGCGGTCCAGGGCGCGCAGCGACCGGTCGGTGATCGAGCGGGCGCCGCGTCCGATCGCGATCGTTCCGGACTGGACCAGTTCCTTGATGCCGAACGGCTCCAGCATCCTGAGCATGGCCGACAGCTTGTCGCTGGAACCGGTGGCCTCGATGGTCACGGCCTCCGGGGAGACGTCGACCGTCTTGGCGCGGAACAGCTGGACGATCTCGACGATCTGGGAGCGCGTCTCGTTGTCGGCGCGCACCTTCACCAGGACGAGTTCGCGCTGCACGGCCTGCGACGGCTCAAGTTCGACGATCTTCAGCACGTTGACCAGCTTGTTGAGCTGCTTGGTCACCTGCTCCAGCGGGAAGTCCTCGACGCTGACCACGATGGTGATGCGGGAGATGTCGGCGTGCTCGGTGACGCCGACCGCCAGGGAGTCGATGTTGAAGCCGCGGCGGGAGAACAGGGCGGCGATCCTGGCGAGGATGCCGGGCGTGTTCTCGACGAGGACCGAGAGGGTGTGCTTGGACATGGTTCTCACTCAGCTCTCTGTCAGTCGCCGTCGTTGTCGCCGAAGTCGGGACGGACGTCCCGGGCGGCCAGGATCTCGTCGTTGGAAGTGCCGGCCGCGACCATCGGCCAGACCATCGCGTCCTCGTGGACGATGAAGTCGACGACGACCGGGCGGTCGTTGATCGAGTTCGCCTCCTCGATGACCTTGTCGAGGTCCTCCGGGGACTCGCAGCGGATGGCGTAGCAGCCCATGGCCTCCGACAGCTTCACGAAGTCGGGGACGCGGGTGCCCCTGGCCTCCGGGTTGACGTCGCCCGGGCCGGAGTGCAGCACCGTGTTGGAGTACCGCTGGTTGTAGAACAGGGTCTGCCACTGGCGGACCATCCCGAGGGCGCCGTTGTTGATGACGGCGACCTTGATCGGGATGTTGTTCAGCGCGCAGGTGGTGAGTTCCTGGTTGGTCATCTGGAAGCAGCCGTCGCCGTCGATCGCCCAGACGGTCTTCTGCGGCTGGCCGGCCTTGGCGCCCATCGCGGCCGGAACGGCGTAGCCCATGGTTCCGGCGCCGCCGGAGTTCAGCCAGGTGGCGGGCTTGTCGTACTGGATGAAGTGCGCGGCCCACATCTGGTGCTGGCCGACGCCCGCGGCGAACACCGTGCCCTCGGGTGCGAGTTGCCCGATGCGCTCGATGACCTGCTGCGGGGAGAGCGAGCCGTCCCCGGGCTGCTCGTAGCCGAGCGGGTAGGTGTCGCGCCAGCGGCCGAGGTCGTTCCACCAGGCGGTGTAGTCGCCGCGGTGGCCCTCGCTGTGCTCCTTCTGGACGGCCTGGATCAGGTCGGCCAGGACCTCGCGGGCATCTCCGACGATCGGCACGTCGGCGGCGCGGTTCTTGCCGATCTCGGCCGGGTCGATGTCGGCGTGGACGATCTTGGCGTACGGGGCGAAGCTGTCCAGCTTGCCGGTGACGCGGTCGTCGAAGCGGGCTCCGAGGGCGACGATCAGGTCGGCCTTCTGCAGCGCGGTGACGGCGGTGACCGCACCGTGCATGCCCGGCATTCCCACGTGCAGCGGGTGGCTGTCGGGGAATGCGCCGAGCGCCATCAGGGTGGTGGTGACGGGCGCTCCGGTGAGTTCCGCGAGGACCTTCAGCTCGGCGGTGGCGCCGGCCTTGATGACGCCGCCGCCGACGTAGAGCACGGGCCGCCGCGCGGAGGTGATGAGCTTGGCCGCCTCGCGGATCTGTTTGGCGTGCGGCTTGGTGACCGGGCGGTAGCCGGGCAGGTCCATGACGGGCGGCCAGGAGAACGTCGTCTGCGTCTGCAGCACGTCCTTCGGAATGTCGACGAGGACCGGACCGGGGCGACCGGTCGAGGCGATGTGGAACGCCTCCGCGATCGTCTTCGGGATGTCCTCGGCCTTGGTGACCAGGAAGCTGTGCTTGGTGATCGGCATCGTGATGCCGACGATGTCCGCCTCCTGGAAGGCGTCCGTGCCGATCGCCTTGGAGACGACCTGGCCGGTGATCGCGACCAGCGGCACCGAGTCCATGTTCGCGTCGGCGATCGGCGTCACCAGGTTGGTGGCACCGGGGCCCGACGTGGCCATGCAGACGCCGACCTTGCCGGTCGCCTGTGCGTAGCCGGTGGCCGCGTGGCCCGCACCCTGTTCGTGACGGACGAGCACGTGGCGCACCCGCTTGGAGTCCATCATCGGGTCGTACGCGGGAAGGATCGTGCCGCCGGGAATGCCGAATACGGTGTCGACCCCGACCTCCTCGAGAGAGCGAATGAGGGACTTCGCACCCGTGACGTGCTCGGGCGCCGACGGGTGTCCTCCGGATCGGGGCCGCGGCTGCGGATGAGGGGCCCCGGTGGCCTGCTCGGTCATCGGCATTCTCTTCTCGATGCTGAGGGTTTTTGCGAGGTTTGGGCGGAGTTCGGGTGCCGCACGCCAGGTGCTCGTGCAACAAAAAACCCCTCGTGCCGCAAGGCAAGCGAGGGGAAGCGCGCCGGTGTGGTCGCTGGGTTCCGGATCGTCGTCCGGTGATTCCCAGCTCAGCCGACGCGCTGTCCAAGTACGAGAATTCGGGTGCGCATGGAAATGACCCTCCCTCCGGCACGCACCCGGTGTCAAGTGGGTGGGACGGGAGTCTCATTATGTGAGCGCAGGGCCGTCCCGCCTCCGAAGACGACGGGCACTCCCGCCGCCGTGTAGGCACCGGTGCTCCCGCCGGCGAACACCGGCTCGGCCGGACCGTGGGGCACCTGGTAGTGGCCCAGGGTGAGGGCCCGGCGCAGCCGGTACTCGTCCAGCGGGCCGGAGAACACCATGCCCTGACCGTGGGTGCACCCCATCGCGCGCAGGGCCACGGCCTGCTCCGGCAGGTCCACGCCGTCGGCCACGGAGCGGAGCCCGAGGTCGCCGGCGATCCGGAGCAGACCACTGGTGATCTTGTGCAGCCGGGCGGACTCGACGACGCCCTCGACCAGGCTGCGGTCGAGCTTCAGCACGTCGACGGGGAGCCTTCTGAGAGCCGTGACCGCCCCGTGGCCGCTGCCGAAGCCGTCCAGCGCGATGCGCACACCGAGCCGCCGCAGGGCGGCCAGGCGCCGCTCCAGCTCGTCCAGCGGCACCCGCGGGTCGGTGTCGGACAGCTCGATCACCAGGGCACCGGACGGCAGCCCGTGCCGGGTGAGCAGGGCCTCGACGGTTCCGGGCGGCAGCGAGCGGTCCACCAGACGGCGGGCGCCCATCCGGACCACAACGGACACGCCCGGGCCGGTCGCGGCGGCACGCTCGGCGGCCTGCGCCACGGCCTCCTCCAGCAACCAGCGGCCCAGTTCGGCCGTCCTGTCGCTGTCCTCGGCCACCCGCAGGAACTCGGCGGGGGTGAAGAGCACGCCCTGCGAGGACCGCCAGCGCGCCTGGGCGGCGACCGAGGTGATCCGGCCGTCGTCCAGGCGGACCACCGGCTGGTGCAGCAGGGTGAACTCGCCCTCGTGCAGGGCGTTTCTGAGCCGGGTGGCCAGCTCCGCCCTGCGGACGACGTCCTGCTGCATCTGCGGCTTGTACAGCTCGACCCGGCCCTTGCCCGCAGCCTTGGCGCGGTACATGGCGAGGTCGGCGTTGCGCAGCAATTCCCCTGCGCCGAGGCCGGGTTCGGCGAAGGCCACCCCGATGGACGCGGCCACGCGGACATCGTTGCCGTCGATGGCGTACGGCTGCGACAGCGTCAGCCTGAGGCGGTCGGCGAGCTCCAGGATGTGCCGTTCGCGCGCGGTGCGGTCGCGGGTGCCGTCCCCGACGATCAGGGCCGCGAACTCGTCGCCGCCGAGTCTGGACGCGGTGTCCCCGTGCCGTACCGCCTCGTGGAGTCTGCGGGCGGCCTGGACGAGCAGTTCGTCCCCGGCCTGGTGCCCGATGGTGTCGTTGACGCCCTTGAAGCCGTCGAGGTCGATGAAGAGCACGGCCGTGCCGTGGTCGGTCGAGCGACGGCCGGACAGGGCCTGCTGGACGCGCCTGGTGAACAGCGCGCGGTTGGGCAGGTCGGTGAGGGGGTCGTGCTCTGCGTTGTGCTGGAGCTGCGCCTGGAGGCGCACTCTCTCGGTCACGTCCCTGCTGTTGAAGATGAGGCCGCCGTGGTGGCGGTTGATGGTCGACTCCACGTTGAGCCAGCCGCCGTCGCCGGACCGGAAGCGGCACTCGATGCGCGCGGTGGGCTCCCCGACCGGGCTGGCGGCCAGGAAGCGGCGCACCTCGTGCACCACGGAGCCCAGGTCCTCGGGGTGGATGAGCCCGGCGAGTTCGGTGCCGACCAGGTCCTCCGCCGGCCGCCCGTACACCCCGGCGGCGGCCGGGGAGACGTACCGCAGGATGCCGCTCGGCGTGGCGATCATGATGACGTCGCTGGAGCCCTGGACCAGGGAGCGGAAGTGGTTCTCCTGCTGGGCGAGCTCCTGGGCGAGCACGATGTTGTCGCGCAGCACGATGCCCTGGCGCACCACGAGCACCAGCACGACGGCGCCGGAGGTGATCAGCACCACGCGGTCGACGCTGTGGCCGATGAGCGCGTTGTACAGGACCCCCAGCGTGCACACGGCCGCGGCGAGGTACGGGGTGAGGGCGGCGAGGGACCCGGCGACGGGCCGGCCGGCCGGATACCGGTCGTGGTCCGCGCCCGGTGCGGGCGGTCCGCCGGGCACGGGACGAGCGGCGCCGGCCTGCTGACCGGGCGCATGGTCGTCCGGAACGCGCGCGTGGTCCTCGGGGCCGTGCCCGTAGGCGTCGGCCACGCGCGCGTGCCCGGGGGCGGAACGCGGATCGAGGTCGGGCCCGTCCGGCTGGTGACCCTCGCCCTCGTACGGGTCCGCCTCGTACGGGTCCGTGCCGTGCGGCTCGTCGGCCGGTCCTCCGGGGCGGGGCGCCGCCCAGGGGGCGTAGGCCAGGAGCAGGGAGCCGGCGAACCAGCCGGCGTCGAGCAGTTGCCCCGAGCGGTAGCTGTTGTGCAGCAGCGGCGACGTGAACAGGGCGTCGCACAGCACGGTCAGGGCGAGCGCGCCGATCGCCGTGTTCACGGCGGTGCGGTTGATCGAGGAACACCGGAAGTGCAGCGCGAGCACCATGGACACCAGGGCGATGTCCAGCAGCGGGTACGCCAGCGAGAGCGCGGTGTGCGCGACGCTGGAGCCGTCGAACTTGGCCGCCTGGGCGAGTGCCAGGCTCCAGGAGAGCGTGAGCAGCGAGCCGCCGATCAGCCACGAGTCCAGCGCCAGGCGCGTCCACCCGGCCCTGTTCGCCGGACGCTTGGCGAGCACGAGCAGGCCGACGATCGCGGGTGGCGCGAAGCACAGGAAGAACAGGTCGGCGTAGCTGGGACTGGGGACGGACGTGCCGAGGACGACCTCGTACCA
Organism: Streptomyces sp. CB01373; assembly: GCF_002803075.1. Classification (GTDB taxonomy): domain Bacteria; phylum Actinomycetota; class Actinomycetes; order Streptomycetales; family Streptomycetaceae; genus Streptomyces. Next base: position 47,763 of record NZ_NNBK01000024.1, read on the forward strand.
CCCCCAGACCGAGTTGCCCAGCGCCGCCATCGCCGAGGAGAGGGCGAACAGCAGCCAGGCGGTCCGAAAGCGGACATGGCGGCCGCGGGCGTACAGCGCGCACGAGACGGCGGCGGTGCCGGCCGCGGCGCTCAGCCCGAAGTCGCCCATGAACAGGGCGACCTTGCTGGAACCCCAGCCGCACGCGGCACCGATGGCGTATCCCGCGCACACCAGTGCCAGCAGAAGCTGCGGGGCCAGTCTCGGACGGCAGTCGGCGGCCGCCGGCCGGGACAGCAGCACCCCCGGCGCGGGCGGCGTCCGCAGCGCGCCGTCGAACGCGGTCATGGCAGGCGGTGGCGGGCTCACCGGGACCTCCCGGTCCGCGCGGCCGGGTCCCCGGGCTTCCGGTGCGCCGGGTGGGCATGCCTCCGGCGGCCGCCGGGCCTGTGGTGGTGATGGGTGTGGTGGCTGTGGTGGCCGCGTCTGCGCGCGGCCGTGCGCCAGGGCCGCCGGTGGCGTCCCCGGCGCCGAACGGTGCGCGGCGCAGCCCCTGTCGGGACGATACACCAGTCTCGTCACTCAGGGACATAGCTCCTCTACGCTCCGTGACGACCAGCGCGGATGCGGGTACGCAGCGCGTCCGGAGGGTCGCGCACCGTACCCGAAGCGGATCAGGCGCTTGCCGTGCCCGTTGTGAGGACCACGTTGGCGAGCGGCTCCCGGTTCACGAAACGGCGCAACTGGTCCGTCAGAAGGCGTTCGGCGCGCGGCCGGAAGGCCGATGTGGGGCCGCCGACGTGCGGGCTGATCAGCACCCCCGGAGCGCGCCACAGGGGGTGGTCCGAAGGCAGCGGCTCGGGATCGGTGACGTCGAGGGCGGCGGTCAGGCGGCCGCTCTCCAGCTCGGTGAGCAGCGCCTCGGTGTCGACCACGGCGCCGCGCGCGACATTCACCAGCAGTGCGCCGTCCTTCATCCGCGCCAGGAAGTCCGCGTTCACCAAGGCGCGCGTGGACTCCGTCAAGGGTGTGGACAGGACGACGACATCGGCCTGGGGCAGCAGGGCGTGAAGGTCGGTGAGCGGATGCACCGGACCGCGCTCCGTGGTGCGCGCGGAGCGCGCCACGCGCGCCACCCGCGCGACCTCGAAGGGCACGAGCCGGTCCTCGATGGCGGCCCCGATCGAGCCGTACCCGACGATGAGGACGTTCTTGTCGGCGAGGGCGGGGTGGAAGCCTCCGCCCCACTCGCCCCGGTCCTGGGCCCGGACGAACCCGGGGACGCCGCGCAGCGAGGCCAGGACGAGCGTCAGGGCGAGCTCGGCGGTACTCGCCTCGTGCACCCCGCGCGCGTTGCAGAGCCGGACACCGGGCGGCAGGTGCCGCAGGCCCGGCTCCACCTGGTCGGTGCCGGCGGACAGCGTCTGCACGACCCGTACGGAACTCATCCGGGGCATCGGGCGCAGACCGACATCGCCGGGCCTCATGTACGGCACGACGTAGAAGACGCAGTCGGCGGGGTCCGCCGGGAACTCCTCGGCGCCGTCCCAGAAACGGTAGGAGGGCCCCTGCGGAAGCCCCGCGATCTCGTCCGGCGGAATGGGCAGCCATACGTCAGCAGTCATGCTCAGGAGGCTATGCCAGGGGCATGCGGCGTCAGAGGTTAGGTTGGTGGGCCCCGAGAGAGGGAGGGTTACGGCCAAGTGGAGCGCAGGACGATCGGCGCGGCGGCACTCGCGGTGGGGGCCGTCGGACTGGGGTGCATGCCGATGAACTGGGCGTACAGCACGTCGCGGCAGCGGGGCGCGGAGTCGCTCAGGGCCGTGCACCGGGCGCTGGACCTGGGCTCGACGCTCCTGGACACGGCCGACATGTACGGCCCGTTCACCAACGAGCTGCTGCTGGGGCGGGTGCTGAAGGAGCGACGGGCCGACGCCTTCGTCTCGACGAAGGTCGGTCTGCTGGTGGGTGACCAGCACATCGTGGCCAACGGCCGCCCCGGCTATGTGCGGCGGGCGTGCGACGCCTCGCTCAGACGGCTCCAGACGGACGTGATCGACCTCTACCAGTTGCACCGCGCCGATCCCGAGGTCCCGGTCGAGGAGACCTGGGGGGCGATGGCGGAGCTCGTGCGGGCCGGGAAGGTGCGGGCGCTCGGCCTGTGCGCGGTGGGGGCGCGCGGCCGGCGCCGGTCCGGTGCCCGGCTGCACGACGGAACGATCCGGCAGCTCGAGCGGGTGCAGCAGGTCTTCCCGGTCAGCGCGGTGCAGGCGGAGCTGTCGGTGTGGTCGCCGGAGGCGCTGGATGCGCTGCTGCCGTGGTGCGCGGAGCGCGGGATCGGCTTCCTGGCGGCGATGCCGCTGGGCAACGGCTTCCTGACCGGCACGCTCACCCCCGGCCAGGGGTTCGAGCCGGACGACGTGCGGGCCCGGCACCCCCGTTTCACCGCCGAGATGATGGCCGCGAACCAGCCGATCGTGGCCGGCCTGCGGCGTACGGCCGCCCGCCACGGCGAGGACGTCACCCCCGCCCAGGTGGCCCTGGCCTGGGTCCTGGCCCAGGGCCGCCACGTGATCCCGGTGCCCGGCGCCAAGCAGGAGCGCTGGGTCGCGGAGAACGCGAACTCGGCGGGGCTGCGGCTGACCCCCGGCGACCTGACGGAACTGAGCCGTCTGCCACCGGCCCGGGGTTCGTGGGACTGAGCCGGGCCCCGGACCGTCCACCGCGGGCGGGATTCGGGTGATCGGGAACCTGGGAGGCCTCCGCGGTGTAAGACAGGTAGAAGCCGCCGTGTGAAGGGACGAAGATCGTGCAACGTCGAGCTGTGACAGGCGTGCTGGCCGCCGCCCTGCTGCTGACGGCCGGCTGCTCCTCCGGGGCCTCGTCGGCCGGTGGGGACGGCGCGGCGCCAGGTCGTACGACCGCGGTGGCCTCGCCCTCCGGGCAGGCCCCCACGGAGACCGCGCCGCCGGCCAAGGGATCGGTGAAGGTCCTGCGCACGGTCGCGGAGGGCCTGAACAGCCCATGGGGACTGGCCCCGCTTCCCGGCGGTGGTCTCCTCGTCTCCTCCCGCGACCGGGCCACGATCACGCGGATCGACGAGAGGACGGGACAGAAGACCGAGCTGGGCAGGGTGTCCGGGGTGTCCCCCGAGGGCGAGGGCGGGCTGCTGGGCTTGGCGCTCTCCCCGGACTACGCCTCCGACCACATGATCTACGCCTACTTCACCTCGGCCTCGGACAACCGCATCGCCCGGATGCTGTACGACGACAAGAAGCCGCCCGGTATGCAACTGGGCGCACCCGACACGGTCTTCAAGGGCATCCCCAAGGGGGTCATCCACAACGGCGGCCGCATCGCCTTCGGCCCCGACAGGATGCTCTACGCGGGCACCGGCGAGACCGGTGACCGGGGCCTGGCCCAGGACAGGAAGTCCCTGGGCGGCAAGATCCTTCGGCTGACCCCGGACGGCCGGCCCGCCCCGGGCAACCCGTTCCCCGACTCCCCCGTGTACTCGTACGGCCACCGCAATGTGCAGGGCCTGGCCTGGGACGGCAAGCAGCGTCTCTTCGCCTCGGAGTTCGGCCAGGACACCTGGGACGAGCTGAACGCGATCAAGCCGGGCGACAACTACGGCTGGCCGGACGGCAAGTCGAACGACCCGAGGTTCCACAACCCGTTGACCCAGTGGCACACGGACGTGGCCTCCCCCAGCGGCATCGCCTACGCCGGGGGTTCCATCTGGATGGCGAGCCTGAAGGGCGAGCGCCTGTGGCGCATCCCCCTGCGCGGCACCGAGCTCTCGGCGGTCCCCGAGGCCTTCCTGACCGGTACCTACGGCCGTCTGCGCACGGTGGCCCCTGCGGGCGGCGACAAGCTCTGGCTGATCACCAGCAACACCGACGGCCGCGGCACTCCGAAGAAGGGCGACGACCGGATCCTGGAACTGGAGGTGAAGTAGGCCCCCGCCCGCCGCTCCGCCCCCGGCCCTCACTCCTGGCCGGTTTCGGCCTCCTCCGCGGAAGGCTCGGGCGGACGTACGACGACCTTCCCGGAGGCGAGGTCGATCGGCCCGCGCCCGGGATCATTGTCCCCGACGTCCTCCCGGGTCAGCTCCAGCCGGTTCTGCTCGTCCCGGGTGTGCTTGCGGCCGGGCGCGAACAGTTCCTCGAAATCGTTGAACACGGCTTCCCTCCCGGTCGGTGCCTCGCCGTCAGCCCGCGACCAGCCGGTCTTCGGCCCCCGGCGGAAACATGCCCAGCCGGTGGGCCAGTGCCGCCGCCTCTCCGCGGCCCGAAACACCCATTTTAGCCAGGATGTTCGAAACGTGGACGCTGGCCGTCTTCGGCGAGATGAACAGTTCCTCGGCTATCTGCCGGTTGGTGCGGCCGGCGGACACCAGCCGCAGGACGTCGCGTTCCCGGCCGGTCAGGCCCAGGGACTCGACGGGGTCGGCGGAAGCGGAGGAGTGCTGCGCGGCGCCGGTCAGGGCGAGGCGGGCGCGCCGGGCCAGCAGGGAGACGGAGTCGGCGAGCGGGCGGGCGCGCAGGTGCTCGGCGACGGCGTGCGCCAGGCGCAGCAGCTCGGTGGCCCGGTCCCGCTGGTCCTCGTCGGTGCCGAGCAGGACCTCGGCGAGACGGCAGCGGACGCGGGCGAGATCGTAGGGGCGTTCCAGCGTCTCGAAGGCGGCGACGATCCCGGCCCACTCCTCCGGGCAGCCGCGGCCCTCGGCGTGGAGCAGTTCGGCGCGCACCCAGCGTTCGTACGCCTGCCAGACGGGGACGTTGGTGGTCAGCGACTTGGCGGCGCCGCGGATCAGCTCCAGGGTCCCGGCGCGTCCGGGGCCGGCGACGGGCAGCCCTGCCGCGCGGGTCTCCATCGTGGCGGCGGTGAGCAGCAGCGGCCAGCCGTAGCGCTGGGTGCCGGGCGGGAAGCCGTCGTCCAGGACGCGCTGGAGTTCGGCGCGGGCGTCCAGCAGGCGGCCCTCGCCCGCGGCGACCGCGACGGCGATGCGGGCGAGCGGCAGGGCGTGCTGCGGCGCGTTGTCGTAGGCGCCGAAGTTGTCGAGGGCGTCGGCCAGTTGACCGGAGGCTTCGGTCAGGTCGCCGCGTTCGAGGGCGAGTTCGGCACGGATACGGGCGTGGAAGCCGCGCGGCTTGGCGCTCTGGCCGACCCGGCGGGACCGGGAGGCGGCCTCGGCGGCCTCCTCCCAACGCCCAAGGGTGAACAGCGACTCGGCGAGGTTGCCCCACACCCAGGCCTCGCTGTCCAGCAGGCCGAAGCGCCGGGTGAAGGCGATGCCCTGTTCCATGAGCGGCACGGCCTCGCGGGAGCGGCCGACGGACTCCAGCTCGGAGGGCAGGTTGACGTAGGAGCGGCCGGCGACGGCGGCGATGCAGTCGCCGACCGTGCGCCTGTTGACCTCGTACATCTCGGCGAGACCCGCCTCGACGTCGCCGGCCTGGACCATGAGGCCGCCCAGGGTGAGCCGCGCGGTCATCTCGATCTCGCAGGCGCCGACCATGCGGGCGTACTCCACGGCCCGTTCGGCGGCGGAGAGAACGTCGGGGCCCGGCACGTGGACCATGGACCACTGGGCGACGTTGGCCAGCACCTCCGCGTGCACCTCGGACGGCGGCAGCCCGCGCACGAGGTCCTGCGCGGTGCCCAGTTCCTGCCATCCGTCGCCGTGGGCCTTCGCCTGGACCAGTTTGGAGCGCTGGATCCAGAACCAGGCGGCGCGGAGGGGGTCGTTGTCGTCCTTCACTAGGCGCAGTGCCCGCTTGATGATCTTCAGGGCGCGGTCCCGCTCCCCGCAGAAGCGGCCCGCGACGGCGGCCTCGGCCATCAGGTCGAGGAAGGTGAGCGGGGTGGTCGCCGGATCGCCGCCGCAGGGAGGGTAGATCTCGGTGTAGTCGACGGGCCGCAGCCGGGCCCGCACCTCTTCCGGTGCGGCGTCCCACAGCTCCATCGCCCTTTCCAGCAGCCGCAGTTGCTCGCTGTAGGCGTGGCGTGCGCGGGCCGCGACGGAGGCGTCAAGAACGGCGGGCAGGGCCTTGGCCGGGTCGTGGGCGTGGTACCAGTAGCTGGCCAGCCGCGTGACCCGCTCGTCGGACGGGACGAGGGTGGGGTCGGCCTCCAGGGCTTCGGCGTAGCGGCGGTTGAGGCGGGTGCGCTCGCCGGGCAGCAGGTCGTCGCCGACTGCCTCTCGCACCAGGGAGTGCCGGAAGCGGTAGCCGTCCCCGGTCGGGGCGGCGATGAGGATGTTGGCGTTCACGGCGCCCCGCAGCGCCTCGATGAGGTCGTCCTCGGCGAGCCGGGCGACGGCCGCGAGCAGCCGGTGCTCGACGGTCGACCCGCCCTCGGCGGCGATCCTGACGATCCGCTGGGCGGGCTCGGGCAGCGTCTCGACCCGGACGAGCAGCAGGTCGCGCAGGGAGTCGCTGAGACTGGTGCGGCAGCCCTCGTGAGCGGCGACGGCGAGTTCCTCGACGAAGAAGGCGTTGCCGTCGGAGCGTTCGAAGATCTCGTCGACCTGGACCGGGTCCGGTTCGGTGGCGAGGATGCCGGCGATCTGCCGGCCCACTTCCTGCCGGGTGAGGCGGGCGAGTTCGAGGCGGCGGACCGCGCGGAGCCGGTCGAGTTCGGCGAGCAACGGCCGTAGCGGGTGGCGGCGGTGGATGTCGTCGGAGCGGTAGGTGGTCAGGACGACGAGGCGGCCGGTGCGCAGGGTGCGCAGGAGGTAGGCGAGCAGGTGCCGGGTGGAGGCGTCGGCCCAGTGCAGGTCCTCGAGGGCGACGACGACGGTGTGGTCGGCGGCGACGCGCTCCAGCAGGCGGGCGGTGAGTTCGAAGAGGCGGGCCATGCCTTCCTCGTCGTGCCGGCCGGTGCCTCGGGCGGGGGCCGGCTCGCCGATTTCCGGCAGCAGCCGGGCGAGTTCCTCCTCCTGTCCGGCCGCCGCGGCGGCGAGTTCGCCGGGCAGTTCACGGCGCAGGGCGCGCAGGGCGGCGGAGAAGGGGGCGAACGGCAGCCCGTCGGCGCCCATCTCCACACAGCCTCCGAGTGCCACGACGGCGCCGGCGCGAGCGGCGGCGGCGGCGAACTCCTCGACCAGGCGGGTCTTGCCGACGCCCGCCTCACCGCCGAGCAGCAGGGCCTGCGGCTCTCCCCGGGCCGCGCGGGCGAGCGCGTCGTGCAGCGTGCTCAACTCGTCGGCGCGGCCGACGAACACGGGACTGACGGACCTGGTCTCCACATGCCCGAGCATCGCACGCGGGTCCGGCAGCGCGGCACCTGTTTTCCGCACAGCGGGCGGAAGACCCCGGTCCACCCCCGTGGAGCCGGGACCTTCGTGGCCGCCGGGATCCCGCCGGCCCGCGTTCACGCCGCTCGGGTGAACCGGTACCGGTGCGGGCGGTGAGTATGGGGCTCCGTCTCGGCGGTCCGTCCACCGGCCGAGCGGCGGGCGGCACGGCGGGCGCGCAGGACCTCACGGACCAGGCGGTCATGCTCGGCGATGCGGCCGAGTTCGGCGGAGCGGAGCTGGTGCAGTTCGTAGTGGAACACGGTGTCTCCCTGGTGAGCGGTGGTTTCGGCGTCGCTTTCCGCGATGCCTCCACTGTCGTCTCCCAGGGGGTGCGGCCACATCGGGAGAATGCCGCATCTTCCCCGTGCGGGGCGCCTTAGGCGCGTGTGCGGCGGGCCTCGGCGGGGCCGTAAGGCACCGGGTGGGAAGGGTAAGGCGGCCACGACCCGGCCGGGACCGGCGTAAGGCGCGGCCGGCGGCGCCCAGGCCGTCCCAGCGGCCCTCGCGTGCGTGCCTCATGCCACTCGGGGCGGGCGCCGACCGCACCGGAGTGCCACGGCTCCGGGGACGCGGTTCGGCTCCGTCACGCAGGGGTGTCGCGTACGTCCTGCCGCGTCTCCTTCGCCAGTTCGCCCACGACGTCCGTGAGCCTCTCGTGCGCGGCCCGGCACTCGGGCGGCTCGATGCTGATCCGGGGCAGTACGCGGTCGAGCCGGCGCGGCAGCCACCAGTTGGCGCGGCCGAGCAGGTGCATCAGGGCGGGCACGAGCAGGGTGCGCAGCACGAAGGCGTCGAGGGCGACGGCGGAGGCGAGCGCGATGCCGAACATGGCGATCACCCTGTCGCCGCTGAGCACGAAGGCGAGGAAGACCGAGATCATGATGACCGCGGCGGAGTTGATCACCCGGCTGGTCTCGGCGAGGCCGACGCGGACGGCCCGCCGGTTGTCGCCGGTCTCCAGCCACTCCTCGTACATCCGGCTGACCAGGAAGACCTGGTAGTCCATGGAGAGCCCGAAGAGCACCGAGACCATGATCACGGGCAGGAAGGGTTCGATCGGTCCCGCCCGGCCGAGGCCGAGGAACTCGCTGCCCCAGCCCCACTGGAAGATCGTGACGACGACGCCGAACGCGGCGGCGACGGCGGCTATGTTCATCGCGGCGGCCTTCAGCGGGATGCCGAGTGACCGGAAGGCGAGCAGCAGCAGGACGCAGCCGAGGCCGACCACCACGCCGACGAACAGTGGCAGTCTGCCGATGATCACGCCGGCGAAGTCGTCGTATCCGGCGGTGACCCCTCCGACGTGCAGGTCGAGCGCGGTGCCGGTCTCGGCGCGCGGCAGCACATCGGTGCGCAGCCGCTGGACGAGGTCGCTGGTGTGCTGGGACTGCGGCGCGGAGTCGGGGACCACGGTCAGATAGGCCACGGTGCCACTGGAGTTGTATGTCGCCGGAGTCACCGCGGCGACGCCCTCGGTGGCGCGCAGGGTGGTGTCGAGGTTGTCCAGGGCGAGTCTGCCCTCGGCCCCGTCGACCCGGGTCACCAGGGTGAGCGGCCCGTTGACGCCCGGCCCGAAACCCTCGGCGACGAGGTCGTATGCCTTCCGGGTGGTCGAGGTGCTGGGGTCGTTGCCCTGGTCGGAGGTGCCGAGACGGAGGGTGAGCGTGGGCAGTGCCAGCACGGTGATGACGGCGAGGGCCACGACGCCGAGCGCCTTGGGGTGGCGTTCGACGAAGGCCGACCAGCGGGCGGCGAACCCGGTGGGCACCTCGGGTTCGGGCCCGTGCTCGGCCAGGCGGCGCCGTTCGCGGCGGCTGAGGGCGCGCGGGCCGACGAAGGACAGCAGCGCGGGCAGCAGGGTCACCGAGGCGGCGACGGTGAGGACGACGGTCAGGGAGGCGGCGACCGCCACGCCGTTGAGGAAGCCCAGTCTGAGGATGAGCATGCCGAGCAGGGCGATGCACACCGTGGCGCCCGCGAAGACGACGGCGCGTCCGGTGGTGGCGACGGCGTTCGTGACCGCCTCGGTGGGAGTGAGCCCGCGTTTCAGCCCGCGCCGGTGCCGGGTCACGATGAACAGCGCGTAGTCGATGCCGACGCCGAGTCCGATCAGCATGCCCAGCATGGGCGCGAAGTCGGCGACCGTCATGGCGTGGCCGAGGAGACCGATGGCGGCGTGCGCGGTGCCCACGCTCAGCAGCGCGCTGGCGATGGGCAGCACGGCCGCGGCGAGCGAGCCGAAGGCGATGAGCAGCACCCCGGCGGCGACGAGCACGCCGACGATCTCGGCGGTGTGGTCGCCGGAGGCCGCGGTGAGGCTGATCGCGCTGCCGCCGAGTTCCACCTGGAGCCCGTCGGTGCCGGCCGCCTTGGCCGCTTCGACCACGGCCTCGGCCTGGGGCTTGGTGATGTCCTGGGACGGGCGGGTGAAGGTGACGGTGGCGTACGCGGTGCGCCCGTCGTGGCTGATCTGGTCGGAGCCCTGGACGCCCTGGTCCGTGTAGGGACTGGTCACGGACGCCACCTGGGGCAGCGCGGCGATCCTGTCCAGGGTGCGGGTCATCGTCTGCTCGACGTCCGGGGCGCGCACCGTGCCGGACGCGGTGTGCCAGACGACGGTGTCGCTGTCGCCGCCGAGTCCCGGGAAGCCCTCCTTGAGCAGCTGGGTGGCGCGTCCCGACTCGGTGCCGGGGACCTCGTAGTCGTTGGAGTAGGCGGAGCCGGTGACCGAGGCGGCCGCGGTGATCCCGCCGAAGGCGAGCAGCCAGAGCAGTACGACGACGAGGCGGTGCCGGACACACCAGCGCGCTAGGGCTGCCACGAACGTGCTCCCAGGGTGATTTGTGGATCTTTGACCGGGAACAGACGCCCGTGATCGGAACGGCCCGCAAAGAACGCATGAGCAATCTGAAGCCACTCTTGCAGGCGAAAATGATCGTTTAGCCCGTTCGTGGGACGATTCACATCAGTGCGACCCAATTCACAGGACAATCCGAGGAAGTCTGTCGCCCCGCCGGACGTTCGCCGCACGGCCCCCGCGAATCCACCGCGCGTCCCCCGCCGGTCCACCGCACGGTCAGTCGAGCTTGTCGCCGAGCGCCATCACCATCGTCCCGGCGATCAGCAGCCACAGTGCCCGCCGGGTGCGTCCCCGGGCGCCGATGAGGGCCGCCACGGCGCAGACGGCGGCGCCCGCGGCGTAGGCGGCCGGGACGAGCGCGGAGGCCGCGGACAGCCGCAGCAGCGAGGCGGCAAGTCCGGCGAGCGTCAGCAGTGCCCCGGTCCCGGCAGCGGTCCACCGGGCACGGCGCGCGACCTCAGCCGGGTCCTCCAGCTCGTCCTCGTCCTCGGCGTCGTCGTCGCTCCCGGCACCGTCTCCGCCGGCGGCCCCGGCGCCGTCCTCGTCCACCGCACCGCCCTCGCCCACGTCGACGTCGACATCGCCCTCGGGGTGGTCCTGCGGTCCGGGCGCCTCGATGTCGTCGTCCCCGGATATCTCGGGGTGCGTTTTGGAATCGGCGCGTCCACTCATGGCGCGCGAGCGTAGCGCCTCCGTCCGACGGCACCGACGGGGGGTGGGCCGCGGACCCCGCGCGGGCATGACGCGGGGGGTGCACCGGAACCGGTGCACCCCCCGAGACGGTTCGCGGGCTCAGCCCTCGACGCCGAGCTTCTCCAGGATCAGCTCCTTGACGCGGGCCGCGTCGGCCTGGCCGCGGGTGGCCTTCATGACCGCGCCGACCAGGGCGCCGGCCGCGGCCACCTTGCCGCCGCGGATCTTGTCCGCGACGCCCGGGTTGCCGGCGATGGCCTCGTCGACGGCGGCGGTCAGCGCGCCCTCGTCGGAGACCACCTTCAGGCCGCGCTTGTCGACGACCTCGTCCGGGGTGCCCTCGCCGGCCAGGACGCCCTCGATGACCTGGCGGGCCAGCTTGTCGTTCAGTTCGCCCCCGGCGACCAGCTCGGTGACCCGGGCCACCTGCGCCGGCGTGATCGACAGCTCGTCCAGCGCCTTGCCGGACTCGTTGGCGGCACGCGCCAGCTCGCCCATCCACCACTTGCGGGCGGAGGCGGCGTCCGCGCCCGCGTCGATCGTGGCGACGATGAGGTCCAGGGCACCGGCGTTGAGGATGGCCTGCATCTCGGTGGCCGAGACGCCCCACTCCTCGCGGAGCCGGTTGCGGCGCACCAGCGGCAGCTCGGGCAGCGCGGCGCGGATCTCCTCGACCCACTCGCGCGAGGGTGCCACCGGGACCAGGTCCGGCTCGGGGAAGTACCGGTAGTCCTCGGCCTCCTCCTTGATGCGGCCGGAGGTCGTGGACCCCGTGTCCTCGTGGAAGTGGCGGGTCTCCTGGATCACCGTGCCGCCGCCGTTCAGCACGGCGGCGTGGCGCTGGATCTCGAAGCGGGCTGCGCGCTCCACGGACCGCAGCGAGTTGACGTTCTTCGTCTCGGAGCGGGTGCCGAACTTGTCGGCGTCCTTGGGCATCAGCGACAGGTTGACGTCGCAGCGCATCTGGCCCATCTCCATCCGGGCCTCGGACACGCCGAGGGCCCGGATGAGCTCGCGCAGCTCGCGGACGTAGGCCTTGGCCACCTCCGGGGCCCGCTCGCCGGCGCCGGTGATCGGCTTGGTGACGATCTCGATCAGCGGGATGCCGGCGCGGTTGTAGTCAAGGAGCGAGTGGGACGCGCCGTGGATGCGGCCGGTGGCGCCGCCGACGTGCGTCGACTTGCCGGTGTCCTCCTCCATGTGGGCGCGCTCGATCTCCACGCGGAAGGTCTCGCCGTCCTCGAGCTGCACGTCGAGGTAGCCGTTGAAGGCGATCGGCTCGTCGTACTGGGAGGTCTGGAAGTTCTTCGGCATGTCCGGATAGAAGTAGTTCTTCCGGGCGAAGCGGCACCACTCGGCGATCTCGCAGTGCAGCGCGAGGCCGATCTTGATGGCGGACTCCACGCCGGTCGCGTTGACGACCGGGAGCGCGCCGGGCATGCCGAGGCAGGTCGGGCAGGTCTGGGTGTTCGGCTCGGCGCCGAGCGCGGTCGAGCAGCCGCAGAACATCTTGGTGGCGGTGCCGAGTTCGACATGGACCTCGAGGCCCATGACGGGGTCGTACGACGCCAGCGCGTCCTCGTACGACACCAGGTCGGTCGTGGTGGTCACGGTGAAAACTTCCCTCTCAGCCCAGCAGGACGTCGTCGTCGCCCAGCCGCTTCAGCTCGCGGTAGAGGATGGCGAGGCCGGTGACGATCGCGACGGCGGACACGGTGGCGTCGATCAGGCGCAGCGTGTCGTGCTCGGCGCGGGCCTTCTTGATCTGCTTGGCGACACCGACCGCGCCGAACGCGGTGGTGGCCATGGACAGGTACGTGCCGGACTTGGACTTCTTGAAGCCCTTGGCCTTGGCGAGTGCCTTACTCACAGCGACGGAGCCTCCTCGAGCAGCGGGTGACCCCACTTTTCCACGAAGGCGGCCTCGACGGCGGCACCCACCTTGTACAGCCGGTCGTCCTTCATCACCGGGGCGATGATCTGCAGGCCCACCGGGAGGTTGTCCTCCGGGGCGAGACCGCAGGGCAGCGACATGGCCGCGTTGCCCGCCAGGTTGGTCGGGATGGTGCACAGGTCGGCGAGGTACATCGCCATCGGGTCGTCGGCGCGCTCGCCGATCGCGAAGGCGGTGGTCGGGGTCGTCGGGGAGACGATCACGTCGACCTGCTCGAACGCCTTGTCGAAGTCCCGCTTGATCAGGGTGCGGACCTTCTGGGCGCTGCCGTAGTACGCGTCGTAGTAGCCGGAGCTCAGCGCGTACGTGCCGAGCATGATCCGGCGCTTGACCTCGGCACCGAAGCCCTCCTCACGGGTGAGGGAGGTGACCTCCTCCGCGGAGTGCGTGCCGTCGTCGCCGGTGCGCAGGCCGTAACGCAGGCCGTCGAAGCGGGCCAGGTTGGACGAGCACTCGGACGGCGCGATCAGGTAGTACGCCGACAGCGCCAGGTCGAAGGACGGGCAGTCCAGCTCGACGATCTCGGCGCCCAGCTCCTTGAGCAGCTCGACGGACTCGTCGAACCGCTGGATGACGCCGGCCTGGTAGCCCTCGCCGCGGAACTGCTTGACGACACCGACGCGCATGCCGGCGACGCTGCCGTTGCGGGCGGCCTCGACGACCGGCGGGACCGGCTCGTCGATGGAGGTGGAGTCGAGCGGGTCGTGCCCGGCGATCACCTCGTGCAGCAGGGCCGCGTCCAGGACCGTACGGGCGCAGGGGCCGCCCTGGTCGAGGGAGGAGGAGAAGGCGACCATGCCGTAGCGGGAGACCGCGCCGTACGTCGGCTTCACGCCGACCGTGCCGGTGACGGCGGCCGGCTGGCGGATGGAGCCGCCGGTGTCGGTGCCGATGGCGAGCGGGGCCTGGTAGGAGGCGAGCGCGGCGCTCGAACCGCCGCCGGAGCCGCCGGGGATCCTGGTGAGGTCCCAGGGGTTGCCGGTGGGCCCGTAGGCGCTGTTCTCGGTGGAGGACCCCATGGCGAACTCGTCCATGTTGGTCTTGCCGAGGATCACCACGTCGGCGTCCTTCAGCCGCTTGGTGAGCGTCGCGTCGTACGGCGGGATCCAGCCCTCGAGGATCTTGGAGCCGACCGTGGTCGGCACGCCCTCGGTGGTGAAGATGTCCTTGAGCGCGAGCGGCACGCCGGCCAGCGGGCCGAGCTTCTCGCCGCGCTCCCGCTTCGCGTCGACGGCGCGGGCCTGCGCGAGCGCGCCCTCGCGGTCGACGTGCAGGAAGGCGTGCACCTTCTCGTCGACGGCCTCGATCCGGGCCAGGTGGGCCTCGGCGACCTCGACGGCCGTGAACTCGCCGGAGGCGACCTTCTCGGCGGTCTCGGCGGCGGTGAGCCTGATGATGCTGTTCATGTCCGTCACGGCTCTCACTCCTCACCCAGGATCTGCGGCACCTTGAAACGCTGCTGCTCCTGGGCCGGGGCGCCGGAGAGCGCCTGCTCGGAGGTGAGCGACGGACGGACCTCGTCCGCGCGCATGACGTTGGTCAGCGGCAGCGGGTGGGAGGTCGGCGGTACGTCTTGGTCGGCGACCTCGCTGACGCGGGCCACCGCGCCGATGATGTCGTCGAGCTGTCCCGCGAGGTGGTCTAGTTCCTCGGGCTTCAGCTCCAGACGCGCCAGCCGGGCGAGGTGGGCGACCTCCTCGCGCGTGATGCCAGGCATGCAGCGATCCTCTGGGGTGAGTGTGTGTGCTTTGGCTCAATCCTATGGGGCGGGGCGGGGTGGCCGTGAAACGGTTTCCCGGACGGCGCCGCGCGGGGCCGGCGTTCAGCGCCGCGCGTCCCCGGCGCGGCTGCTCAGGGAGTGGCTGTCGTGCGGGTCCCGCGCCTCCGGCAGGCTCTCCGGGGCGGCCGCGCCCGGGCGGCCGCGCAGGAGGTGGCGGAAGTCCGCGAAGCGCTCGGCGCCCGGGGTGACAGGGGTCGTCACTCGTCGGCCGCCGCCGCGGGCAGCGCCGCGGCGGGCCGCTGCCAGCCGCGCGATCCGCGCGCCCGCAGCCACGCCGTCGTCTCCTCCGGCGGCATCGCGGCCGCGACGAGCCAGCCCTGTACGGCGTCGCAGCCGAGGTCCCGCAGCCGTTCCCAGGTCTCGTCGTCCTCGACGCCCTCCGCGACGACCAGCAGGCCGAGGGAGTGCGCGAGGTCGACGGTGCAGCGCACGATCTCGGCGTCCTCGGTGTCGACCGCCAGCCGGGCCACGAACGAGCGGTCGATCTTCAGCTCGCTCACCGGCAGCCGGCGCAGGTGCACCAGCGAGGAGTAGCCGGTGCCGAAGTCGTCCAGCGACATCTTCACACCGTGCCCGGTCAGGGCGTGCAGGGTGTCGGCGGCCCGCTGCGGGTCCTCGAGCAGGACGTGCTCGGTGATCTCCAGCTGGAGCGCTCCGGCCGGCACGCCGTGCCGGGCCAGCCGCGCGGCCACCGAACCGGCGAACCCGGGTATGTGCACATCGCGCGGGGAGACGTTGACCGCGACCGGCACGTACAGGCCCTGGGCCCGCCACCGGGCGACCTGCGCGAGCGCGGTCTCCAGCACGTACTCCGTCAGATGGGGCATCAGGCCCGAGGACTCGGCGATCGCTATGAACTCGTCCGGCGGCACCTTGCCGCGCTCGGGGTGCACCCAGCGGACCAGCGCCTCCAGTCCCGCGACCTGCCCGTCGAAGCGGACCTTCGGCTGGTAGTGCAGCTGGACCTCGTGGGCGTCGAGGGCCCGGCGCAGATCGCCCAGCAGCCCCAGCCGGTCGGGGGTGTTGGAGTCACGCTTGGACTCGTAGACCTCCACGCCCGTGCGGTCCCGCTTGGCCTGGTACATCGCCACATCCGCCCGGCGCAGCATGCCTTCGGCGTCCTGGGCGTGGTCGGGGAAGACGGCGACTCCCGCGCTGGCCTCCAGGACCAGGGTGAGTCCGTCGAGGTCGAGCGGGGAGCTGAGGACGGTGACCAGGGCGCGCGCGATCCGGGTCGCGGACGTCGTGGAGTCGGCGACCGGCAGCAGCACGGCGAACTCGTCGCCGCCGAGCCGCGCGGCCTCCGCCCCGCGCGGCAGCGCCTGCCGCAGCCGGTCCGCGATCTGCAACAGCAGCCGGTCCCCGGCGAGATGACCGAGTGTGTCGTTGACCGAACGGAACCGGTCCAGGTCGATCAGCATCAGCGCGGACCGGGCACCGATGCGTTCGGCGTCGTCCAGGGCGGTCCAGATGCGCTCCAGGAGCCACTGCCGGTTGGGCAGTCCGGTCAGCGGGTCGCGGAGCTGCTCCTCGGCCCGGGCGCGGGCTATCCACAGGGAGGAGTCGAGGGCGATGAGCGGGACGGCGAACAGCGGCAGCAGGACGGGTTTGGCCACGGCCACGACGCAGACCAGCGGGGAGATGCCGAGCAGGGCGACGGCGACCAGGCCCTGTCTGATCACGGCGGTGCGGGCGACGGCGGGCGCTCCGGGGCCGCGGAAGTGGTGCACGAACCAGAGCAGGCCGCGGGTGACGAGCAGGTAGGCTCCCGCCGCCAGCACGACCGGGGCCACGGTGGAGGTCGTCCAGCCGGCCGGGTTCCAGGGGCTCTCCACGGTCGGTACGCGGCCGAAGGCGCCCAGCACCAGGCCGCCGGCGCCGATGCCGAGGATGTCCACCGCCCCGTGCAGCACGCCCTGCCGCCAGCGGTGGCGCCGGGCCGCCGCGACCAGGACGACGACGGTGAGGCTGACCATGCCGGCGGGCACCCAGCCGTAGAGCAGCAGCACGGCGACGGTGAGGGTGGCGCCGGAGCCGGTGCCGCCCCACCAGCGGGCCCGGCCGAGCATGACCAGGTGACCGACGATGACGCCGGTGAGCAGGGCCAGGCACCAGCCGGCCGTGCCGGACGGGAAGAGCGCGTGCTGGTCGGTGAACGCCCGGTACACGCCGACGCCCAGCACGGACACGGCCGCGGCGACGATCGACGCGGGCAACCCGGAGCGGGACGGGTGCCGTTCGGGTTCGGTGCCGGACGGTCCGGAGAAGCGTTCGACGGCCGTGTGTGCGGAGGCGCGGGCGCGCGCGACGGTGTACTGTCCCGCAACGCGTCCGGCGTGCTCCGTCGCGCGCGGGCGCGCCGGCGTCCGCTCCCGTCTCCCCCGCCACGCGTCGGCCATCCGGCGCAGCCGTGAGTGCGGGGCGGCGCTCTCGGTCGGTTCCATTCCCGTCCCTCTCACAGCCGGCGGTTGCCCACGCCACGCGGCCCGATGCCCCACAACCCCTGGACGGCACCGCGCTGAAAAACCCTTCCACGTACTCCTGACGAGCACGGGGATGCCCCGACCGCGGTTGGGCACGGCGGGCGCACAGCTCAACAGTAGGCCGCGGAAGGCTTCCACGGGCAGCGGTCGCCGACGGTTGCCCGAATGCGTCCCGGCCACCCGTATGCATCTGGTATGCGCCGAACGGGCGGAGTTCAACCGCTACTCGTCGGCCGGAAGCGCGACTTCGGCCGCCGCGTCCGGTCCGCGCTCCAGGAGGACGCCGAAACCGTCCTCGTTCAGCACGGGCACCTTGAGTTGCATCGCCTTGTCGTACTTCGAACCGGGGTTGTCGCCGACCACCACGAAAGAGGTCTTCTTCGACACCGAACCGGTCACCTTCGCCCCACGGGTCTGCAGCGCCTCCTTGGCGCCGTCGCGGGTGAACTGCTCCAGCGTACCGGTCACCACGACCGTCAACCCCTCGAGCGGGCGCGGGCCTTCGTCCTCGCCCGAGCTCTCCTCCTCCATGCGGACGCCGGCCTCGCGCCACTTGCGCAGGATCTCCTGGTGCCACTCCTCGGCGAACCACTCCTTGAGCGAGGCGGCGATGATCGAGCCGACGCCCTCGGTGTTCGCCAACTCCTCCTCGCTGGCCTGTTCGATGCGGTCGATCGAGCGGAACTCCCGGGCCAGCGCCTGAGCCGCCACCGGTCCGACATGACGGATCGACAGTCCGGTGAGGACGCGGGCGAGCGGGCGCTGCTTGGCTGCCCGGATGTTGTCCAGCATCGCCAGCGCGTTCTTCTTCGGCTCGCCCTGCTGGTTGGCGAAGACCGTGACGACCTTCTCCTCGCCGGTCTTCGGGTCGCGCTTGGGCAGACCGCTGTCCTGGTCGAGGACGTAGGCCTTGATGGGGAGCAGTTGCTCCACCGTCAGGTCGAACAGGTCGCCCTCGTCCCTCAGCGGCGGCTCCGCGGGCTCCAGCGGCTTGGTGAGGGCGGCCGCGGCGACATAGCCGAAGTGCTCGATGTCCAGCGCCTTGCGGCCCGCCAGATAGAACAGGCGCTCACGCAACTGGGCCGGACACGCACGCGCGTTGGGGCAGCGCAGATCGACGTCGCCCTCCTTCATCGGCCTGAGCGGCGTACCGCACTCGGGGCACTCGGACGGCATCACGAACTCGCGCTCACTGCCGTCGCGCAGGTCGACGACCGGCCCGAGGATCTCCGGGATGACGTCACCGGCCTTGCGCAGCACGACCGTGTCGCCGATGAGCACGCCCTTGGCCTTGACGACGTCCTGGTTGTGCAGGGTGGCGAACTCGACCTCGGAGCCGGCCACCGTGACCGGCTCGACCTGCGCGTACGGCGTGACCCGGCCGGTCCGGCCCACGCCCACCCGGATGTTGACGAGCTTGGTGTTGACCTCCTCCGGCGCGTACTTGTACGCGATCGCCCAGCGCGGCGCGCGGGAGGTGGAGCCCAGCCGGCCCTGGAGCGGGATCTCGTCGAGCTTGACGACGACGCCGTCGATCTCGTGCTCCACGGAGTGGCGGTTCTCGCCGTAGTGCGCGATGAACGCGCGGACGCCGTCGAGGTCGTCGACGACCCTGTTGTGCCGGGAGGTGGGCAGGCCCCAGGACCTGAGCAGTTCGTAGGCCTCGGAGAGGCGGGTCAGGCCCTCGAACCCCTCCAGGGCGCCGATGCCGTGGACCACCATGTGCAGCGGCAGCGTCGCGGTGACCTTGGGGTCCTTCTGGCGCAGCGAACCGGAGGCGGAGTTGCGGGGGTTGGCGTACGGCTTCTCGCCGGCCTCGACGCGGCGGGCGTTGAGGCCCTGGAAGGCCTCCATCGGGAAGTAGACCTCCCCGCGGATCTCCACCAGGCTCGGCACGCGGTCGCCGTTCAGCCGGTGCGGGATCTCGGCGATCGTCATCACGTTGGGCGTGATGTCCTCGCCGACGCGGCCGTCGCCGCGGGTGGCCGCGCGGGTGAGCCTGCCGTCCTCGTAGGTCAGGTTGACCGCGAGGCCGTCGACCTTGAGCTCGCACAGGAAGTGGTGACCGGTGGTGCCGACGTCCTTGGCGACCCGGTCCATCCAGGCGGCGAGCCCCTCGTCGTCGAAGACGTTGTCCAGGGACAGCATCCGCTGGCGGTGCTCGACCTCGGCGAGGCCGGTCTCGTACGCCACGGCGACCTTCTGGGTCGGCGAGTCGGGCGTGCGCAGCTCCGGGTACTCCTCCTCCAGCGCCTCCAGTGAGCGCAGGAGCTGGTCGAACTCGGCGTCACTGATGACGGGAGCGTCTTTGACGTAGTACCGGAAGCGGTGCTCCTCGACCTGCTCCGCGAGCCGCGCGTGCTTCTCCCGTGCCTCGGCGGGCACCGTTGTCTCCGCTTGCTGCTTGTCGCCGGCCACCGTGTTGTCCTCCCGTTACTCTGGGTTGTCCGCGAGCGATCTCGCCGCCCGGACGCAGTGGGCGAGCGCCTGGCGCGCGTACGCGGGGGAAGCGCCCGCGAGTCCGCACGCCGGGGTGACCGTGACCGCCTCGGCGAGAAGCTCCGGCCGCAGCCCCAGCCTGCGCCACATCGTCCTGACACCCATGACGCTACCGGCAGGGTCCGACAACGGGCCGTCCGTGCCGGGGACGACACCGGCGAGGAGCCGGGTGCCCGCCTCGACCGCCTCCCCGATCGCCTCGTCGTCACGCTCGGTGAGAAGCGAGACGTCGAGGGAGACCGCCGCGGCGCCCGCGCGGCGCAGCAGGGCGAGCGGCACGTCCGGAGCGCACGAGTGGACCACGACGGGCCCCTCGGCATGCGCCCCGAGGACGTCCCGGAGGGTGGCCTCCACGATCTGCCGGTCGACGGCGCGGTGGGTCCGGTAGCCGCTGGCGCTGCGCACCTGCCCGCGCAGGACGGCGGTCAGGGAGGGTTCGTCGAGCTGGAGGACGAGCCGGGCGCCGGGAACGCGCCGGCGCACCTCGGCGAGATGGAGCCGCAGCCCCTCGGCGAGCGAACCGGCCAGGTCCCGGCAGGCGCCGGGGTCGGACAGGGCCGCCTCGCCGTTCCTGAGCTCCAGGGCGGCGGCGAGCGTCCACGGCCCCACCGCCTGCACCTTCAGCGCACCCTCGTACCCCTGGGTGTACTCCTCCAGGGCGTCGAGATCCTCCCCGAGCCAGGACCTCGCCCGCCGGGTGTCCCGGCCCGGCCGGTCCCCGAGCCGCCAGCCGCTGGGCTCCATGCGCGCGTAGAGCTCGACGAGCATCCCCGCGGTGCGCCCGATCATGTCGGCGCCGGGGCCGCGCGCGGGCAGCTCGGGCAGGAAGGGGAAGTCCTCGAAGGTGCCGGTGACGGTCTTGACGGCCTCCCGGGCGTCCCCACCGGGCATGGACCCGACGCCGGTTGCGGCACCGAACCTGAACTGGCTGTTGTCGCTCACCCGGGAAGCCTACGCAACCCGGCGGGGTCGCGGCCGCCTCAGGGGGCGGCGGCCCCCCGGGACCGCCGCCGGCCTCGCGTCACCGGCCCGGACGCACCGTCAGGTCGTTGACCTCCGCGTCCCGCGGCAGGTCGAGCGCCATGACGATGGTCGTGGCGACGGAGTCGGGGTCGATCCACTTGCCGGGGTCGTACTCCTTGCCCTCCTGCTGGTGGATCTTGGCCTGCATACGGCTGGCGGTACGGCCCGGGTAGACCGAGGTGACCCGGACACCGTTGCCGTGCTCCTCGTGGCGCAGCGAGTCCGCCAGCGCCTTCAGACCGTGCTTGGAGGCGGCGTACGCGGACCAGTCGGCGTGGGCGCTCAGGCCCGCGCCCGAGTTGACGAACAGCACGTGGCCGCGCGAGGCGCGGAGCTGGGGCAGGAAGTGGCGGGTCATTTCCGCGGGGGCGATCAGATTGACGTCGAGCTGGTGGCGCCAGGTCTTCGGGGTGAGTTCACCGACCGGGCCGAGGTCGACCACGCCCGCGATGTGGAGCAGGGAGTCCACCCGGTCGGGCAGTGTCTGGTGGGAGAACGCCCAGCTCAGCCGGTCGGGTTCGGCCAGGTCGCCGACGAGTGTCCGGGCGCCGGGGAACGCGGCGGCCAGTTCCTTGGCCCGCCCGGCGTCGCGCGCGTGCAGCACGAGTTCGTCCCCGCGCGCGTGCAGGCGGCGGGCGACGGCCGCGCCGATGCCGGAGCCGGCCCCGGTGATCACATGAGTAGCCATGCCCGCCATGCTCGCACCACCGGTTCAGCCGGTGCGCAGCGCCTCGTCCAGATACGTCATCGCGCCCGCGGGCTCCTCGGCGAAGAACACCAGCTCGGCGAGCGGCCGAGGCAGGAACCCGTCCTCCTCCATCCGGCGGAACTGCTGCTTGAGGCCGTCGTAGAAGCCGTCGGTGTTCAGCAGCACCACCGGCTTCTCGGTCCGGCCGTGCTTCTTCAGCTCCAGGATCTCGGTGGCCTCGTCGAGCGTGCCGGTGCCGCCCACCATGATCACGACGGCGTCGGCCTTCTCCAGGAGCAGCCTCTTGCGCTCGGCGAGGTCCCGGGCGATCACCATCTCGTCCGCGCCGGGCCGCGCCTTCGCCGACAGGAAGTCGACCGACACGCCGATCAGCCGGCCGCCCGCCTCCTGCACGCCGTCCGCGACCACCTTCATCAGACCGGTGTCGGATCCGCCCCAGACCAGGCTGTGACCACCCTTGCCGATCAGACGGGCGAAGTCCCGCGCGGGGCGGGTGTAACGGTCGTCGAGGTCGGCGGCGGAGAGGAAGACGCAGATGTTCATGCGCCCACGGTACGCGGCGGGGACACCGGCCCCGAGGCCGGGAAGAAGCGGGGTCCTGCGGGCGCTGTACCGGCTATGACCCAAGGACACACGATCACGATCGACAAGAGCGGCGAACGCGTGCGTGTGGTGCGCGACGGCCAGATCCTCGCGGAGAGCGACCGCGCCCTGGTACTCCGCGAGACGGGGTGCCCGCCGCGCTACTACCTGCCGCCCGAGGACGTACGCCTCGACCTCCTGGCGGCGTCCGACACGCACACGCACTGCCCCTTCAAGGGCACGGCGTCCTACTGGTCCCTGCCCGGCGCGGCGGACCTGGCGTGGGCCTACCCCGACCCGAAGCCGGGTGTCGCCGAGATCAAGGACCACCTGTGCTTCTACGACGTGGAGGTGTTTTGACCCGATGAGGCCGCCGCCGCGTGGCAGTCTTCAGTGGCATGACTGGCATGTCGGGCATGGACAAGAAGACCGTCTCGCGTGACGGCACCTCCCTCGCTTACCACCGCACCGGGCAGGGCCCGGTGGTCGTCCTCGTGAGCGGCGCGATGTCGACGGGGGCCACGGTGGCGTCGCTTGCTGCCGCGTTGTCGGACCGCTGCGACGCCGTCGTCTACGACCGCCGGGGCCGCGGCGGAAGCGGGGACACGGCGCCCTACGCGGTGGAACGCGAGGTCGAGGACCTGGCCGCGCTGATCGACACGGTGGGCGGCGAGGCGGCGCTGTACGGCGTCTCCTCCGGCGGCGCACTGGCCCTGCGGGCGGCGGCCGGCGGGCTGCCGGTCCGGCAGGTCGCCGTCTACGAGGTGCCGTTCGCCGTGTACGAGGGCGGCGGGCGGGAGCGCGCCGAGTACACCGCCGAGCTGACCGCGGCGCTCGCCGAGGGCCGGCGCGGGGACGCCGTGGAGCTGTTCCTGCTGCTGACCGGGCTGGCGCCGCAGATGATCGCCAGCGCCCGCCAGTCACCCATGTGGGCGGGCATGGAGGCGATCGCGCCGACGCTCGCCCACGACGACGCGGTGATGGGGGACGGGCTGGTCCCCCGCGACCTGCTGGCCTCGGTCACCGTGCCGGTCCTGTCCGTGGCGGGCGGCGCCAGCCCGACCTGGCTGCGTGAGGCGGCCAGGGAGGTCGCCGAGGCCGCGCCCCGGGGCACGTACCGGGCCCTGGAGGGCCAGACCCACGCGGTGGAACCGGAGGCGCTCGCGCCGGTGCTGACGGAGTTCTTCGCCTCCTGAACCGGACGCTGCCGCGGTCCTCGGCCCAATCGGCCTCGCGGTCGTGCGGTGCTTCCGCGTCGGCCTGCCGGGCGTCGGCCAGGACAGCCGCGTCCCTGGTCGCGGCCCGGCCGGCCTCCGCGCTGTGCGGGCGCGGTCCTCGCCGACGGCGCGGTGGTCCGGGGCCGGAAATGCGCCGGGCCCCGGCGGTGTTGGCCCCCGACGAGACGGCGGCACGCCCGACGGGTGCCGCTCGCCGCGACCGAAGGGACACCGTAGCCATGACCAGCACCGCACCCGACGCCACCGAAGCCACTTCCGCGAGGAGTGCTCCCCGCCCCTGGACCGTGGCCGTGCTCGGCCCCGGCGGCGTCGGCGGACTGCTCGCCGCGCTGCTGTCCCGCGCGGGTCACCGGGTGATCTGCCTGGCCGGGGACGCGACGGCGCGGTCCCTGCGCGAGGGCGGGATACAGGTGCGCAGCGGCCAGTTCGGGGACTTCACCGCCAAGGTCGAGGCGGACACCGAGCTGCGGGAGCCGGTCGACCTGTGCGTGGTGGCCGTCAAGCACACCAGCCTGGACGCCGCCCTTGACCGGGTCCCGCCCGCCATGCTCGGCGCGGACGGCCTCGTCCTGCCGCTCCTCAACGGCATCGAGCACCCCGGGACCCTGCGCCGCCGCTACGGCGACGACCGCGTGGCCGCGGGCGTCATCCGCGTCGAGTCGACCCGCGTGGCGCCCGGTGTCATCGAGCACGGCAGCCCGTTCACCGACATCGACCTGGCCGGGGAGAGCACGCACCCGCTCACCGGCCTTGCCGCCGTGCTGGAGTCCGCCGGGGTGCGGACCCGCGTGGCCGGCCCCGAGACCGCCGTCCTCTGGGCGAAACTGGCCTTCCTCGCCCCCTTCGCCCTCCTCACCACCCGCTACGACGCCGCCATCGGCACGGTCCGCACCGACCACCGTGAGGAACTGCTCACCCTTGTCGGCGAGATCACCGCCGTCGGCCGCGCGGCCGGGGCGCCGCTCGACGCGGACCGGACGCTGGCGATGTACGACACGTTTCCGGCCGGCATGAAGTCCTCGATGCAGCGTGACGCCGAGGCCGGCCGCGCCCTGGAGCTCGACGCCATCGGCGGCGCCGTGCTGCGCGCCGCCGAACGGTACGGCGTTCCGGCGCCGACGGCCGCCCGGCTGGTGTCCGAACTGGCACCCCTGTGACCGACTCAACATCTTTCAGGGGGAGTTGGCGACCCTAGACTCCCTGCGCGGGGGCGGCGAACGACCGTGCCCGCACGGGGAGCAGCCATGCGTTACACCGACCAGCCCGGCACCCACCGCGAGGTGCACATCGCGGCGGAGCCCTCGCGGGTGTGGGAAGTCGTCACCGACGTCGAGGCCATGGCCGGGTGGAGTCCCGAGCTGGTGCGCGTGGAGTGGCAGGACGGTGCCGACCGCCCGGCCCCGGGCGCCCGTTACGTCGGGCACAACCAGAATCCGCTCGTGGGCGAGTGGCGGACCGTCGCCCACATCACTGAGGCGGTCCCGGACCGCACCCTCACCTGGTGCGTGCTGGACCCCGACGGACGCTACGGCACGGTCGCCGAGGGCGTGAAGGACCGGATGGCCACCTGGTCCTTCGCCCTCTCACCGGCGCCGGAAGGGGGCACCGTGCTGCGTCAGTCGGTCACGATCGGACCCGGCCGCTCCGGCCTGAGCGGGTACATCGACCGCGCTCCCGACCAGGAGGAGGCGATCATCGCCTTCCGCCTGGACCAGCTCGGCCAGGGCATGGACGCCACCCTGACCGGCATCAAGGAGACGGCGGAGCACCGGTCCTAGGCAGGCGCCCGGCGCCGTCCCCGGTCCGTGGGCGGTCCGTGCGTCAGACCGCCGTGCTCGGCTCCTTCGCCCGTACCGTCGTGGCGATCGTCGCCGAGCCCACCACGCGTGTGCCGTCGTACAGCACGACCGCCTGGCCGGGGGCCACGCCGCGGACCGGCTCGGTGAAGGCGACCCGGAGTTCACCGCCGACGAGTTCGGCGGTGACCTCGGTCTCGCCGCCGTGGGCGCGCAACTGGGCCGTGTAGGTGCCGGGGCCGGACGGGGCCGTGCCGCACCAGCGGGGCTTGATCGCCGTGAGGCCGGTGACGTCCAGGGCGGAGGCCGGGCCGACGGTCACCGTGTTGTTCACGGGGGAGATGTCCAGGACGTAGCGCGGCTTGCCGTCGGGCGCCGGGGTGCCGATGCGCAGGCCCTTGCGCTGGCCGATGGTGAAGCCGTACGCGCCCTCGTGGCTGCCGACGACCGCGCCCGACTCGTCGACGATGTCGCCCTCGGCCTTGCCCAGGCGGCGGGCCAGGAAGCCCTGGGTGTCGCCGTCGGCGATGAAGCAGATGTCGTGCGAGTCGGGCTTCTTGGCGACGGCCAGGCCCCGGCGCTCGGCCTCCGCGCGGATCTCGTCCTTGGTGGTGAGCGTGTCCCCGAGCGGGAACATGGCGTGCGCGAGCTGCTGGTCGTCGAGGACGCCGAGGACGTACGACTGGTCCTTGGCCATGTCGGAGGCCCGGTGCAGCTCACGAGTGCCGTCCTCGTTGAGGATCACCTTGGCGTAGTGGCCGGTGCAGACCGCGTCGAAGCCGAGCGCCAGCGCCTTGTCCAGGAGCGCGGCGAACTTGATCTTCTCGTTGCAGCGCAGGCACGGGTTCGGCGTGCGGCCGGCCTCGTACTCGGCGACGAAGTCCTCGACGACGTCCTCGCGGAAGCGCTCGGCGAGGTCCCACACGTAGAACGGGATGCCGATGACGTCCGCGGCGCGGCGGGCGTCGCGCGAGTCCTCGATGGTGCAGCAGCCCCGCGCGCCCGTACGGAAGGACTGCGGGTTCGCGGAGAGCGCGAGATGGACGCCGGTGACGTCGTGGCCGGCTTCCGCGGCGCGCGCGGCGGCGACGGCGGAGTCGACCCCGCCCGACATGGCGGCGAGGACGCGGAGGGGGCGGGAGCGCTGCGGGATGTCAGTCATAGCCCTTCCAGGGTACGGGGCGCGGGAACCGGGGCCGCCGGAGATGCGTTGAAGATCGCATGGGGGCGAAGAAGACGGACGGGCAGCGGCGGCTGGGGCGGCGGGCCCTGCTGCTCGGCGGGGTGGCGCTGGTGGTGGGCGGGGCCGCGGTGGAGCGCAGCGGGCTGGCCCGGCTGTGGTGGCGGCTGCCCGGCGCGCAGAAGCCGCGGGTGGAGGGCGCGGTCGACTTCGTGGGCGCCCGGTGGGTGGCGGCCTCCCCGGCGAACTACCGGGCGGCGGACCGCCCGGACGACTACCGGATCGACCGGGTCGTCATCCATGTCACCCAGGGCAGCTACGCGAGCGCGGTGAAGGTGTTCCAGGACCCGGGGCACGGGGCCGCCGCGCACTACATAGTCGGCGCGGACGGGCACGTCACGCAGATGATCCGCGAACTGGACGTGGCGTTCCACGCGGGCAACCGGGCGTACAACGAGCGGAGCGTCGGCATCGAGCACGAGGGCTTCGTCGACGACGCCTCGTCGTTCACCGACGCGATGTACGCCGCCTCGGCGCGGCTGACGGCCGGGATCTGCGGCCGGTACGGCATCGCCGTCGACCGGGAGCACATCATCGGCCACGTGGAGGTCCCGGGCACCGACCACACGGACCCGGGCCCCCACTGGGACTGGGACCGCTACATACGCCTGGTCCGCGCGGCCAGAACCGCCCGGACCTGAACCCGCCCGGACCTGGGACGCGGGGCCTCGGTGTGTTACGTCAGCCCCGCCGCGCGGGCCCGTTCCACCGCCGGGCCGATGGCCTTCGCGACCTCGTCGACGTCGGACCGGGCGGACGTGTGGCCGAGCGTGAAGCGGAGAGTGCCGCGGGCCAGGTCCGGGTCGGTGCCGGTGGCGAGCAGGACGTGGCTGGGCTGGGCGACACCTGCGGTGCAGGCGGAGCCGGTGGAGCACTCGATGCCCTGGGCGTCCAGCAGGAGCAGCAGGGAGTCGCCCTCGCAGCCGGGGAAGGTGAAGTGGGCGTTGGCCGGAAGGCGCCCCTCCGGTGCCGGGTCGCCGCCGAGGATCGCGTCCGGGACCGCCGAGCGCACGGCGGCGATCAACTCGTCGCGCAGCGCGCCGATCTCGGCGGCGAACCACTCGCGCCGCTCGGCGGCGAGCCGGCCGGCCACGGCGAAGGAGGCGATCGCGGGCGCGTCGAGGGTGCCGGAGCGGACGTGCCGTTCCTGGCCGCCGCCGTGCAGGACGGGCACGGGGGCGTACTCGCGGCCCAGGATCAGCGCGCCGACGCCGTACGGGCCGCCGATTTTGTGGCCGGATACCGTCATCGCGGCCAGTCCCGAGGCGGCGAAGTCGACCGGGACCTGCCCGAACGCCTGCACCGCGTCGGCATGCAGCGGGACGCCGTACTCGGCGGCCACGGCGGCCAGTTCGCGCACCGGCAGCAGCGTGCCGATCTCGTTGTTGGCCCACATGACGGTGGCCAGGGCCACGTCGTCGGGGTTGCGGGCGATGGCCTCGCGCAGCGCCTCGGGGTGGACGCGGCCGTAGGAGTCGACCGGCAGGTACTCGACGGTGGCGCCCTCGTGCTCGCCGAGCCAGTGCACGGCGTCGAGGACGGCGTGGTGCTCGACGGGACTGGAGAGGACGCGCGTGCGGGCCGGGTCGGCGGCGCGCCGGGCCCAGTACAGGCCCTTGACGGCGAGGTTGTCCGCCTCGGTGCCGCCGGAGGTGAAGACGACCTCGCTGGGACGGGCGCCGAGGGCCTCGGCGAGGGTTTCGCGGGCCTCCTCGACCCTGCGGCGGGCCGCGCGCCCGGACGCGTGGAGAGAGGAGGCGTTGCCGGTGACACCCAGTGCCGCGGTCAGCGCCTCTGCCGCCTCCGGGAGCATCGGGGTGGTCGCGGCGTGGTCGAGGTAAGCCATGGTGAGGCCGATTCTACGGGCGGCCGCGGCCGGCCCGGAGATCAGGATGGGCCGGGCCAGGTGTCACAAGCTCCAGGACAGCGTGTGGTCCGCCTGTACGAAGGCCAGCAGGACCACGAGGTCGGCGATGCCCAGGGTCAGGCCGAGGAGGGCACGGCCGCGGCGGCCGGTGCCGCGCCAGAGAGCCACGCCGGCCAGGACGATGGCGACGGGGCCGAGGAACAGGTTGAGGACGAGCAGGCCGAGCAGGCCGAGGACGAAGGACGCGACGGCCATCCCGTCCGTGTCGTCCATGTGGTCCGTGTCGTGCGTACCGGTGCGGCGCGCGGCCGGTGCGGTGAGTTGCATGGCGGTTCTGCTCCTGACGGTCGTGACGGACGGGCCGGGTCGGGTCGGTGAGGCGTCAGCGGGACGTGCCGCGGCCGCGGCGCTCGCGGAGGGCGAAGACGCCGAGCCAGACGGCGATGACCACGGCCGCGGCGACCGTGAGGTCGAGCGGCGCGTGGGCCACCGTGCCGAGGACGACGCCGAGCAGCAGCAGTGCTGCGACGAGGAACAGCATGAGATCGGATCCCCCTTGTCGGTGAACGCTTGTAGTTACACTTGTTCACTGACTAAGCAGTCTAACGCGCCACCGGCTTTGACAATCCGGAGAACACTTGTTGACTGAATGGCATGAGTCACACTCCCGGCGTCCGGCAGGCCCAGAAGCAGAAGACCCGACAGGCCCTGATGGACGCGGCGTTGGGGCTGCTGGAGGAGCAGAGCCTGAGCAGCCTCGGCCTGCGTGAGGTCACACGCGCCGCCGGCGTCGCCCCGACCGCCTTCTACCGCCACTTCCACTCCACCGCGGATCTCGGCGTGGCCCTGGTCGAGCAGGCGCTGAACAGCCTGCACCCGATGATCCGGTCGACGGTGTCCCCGCTGGACGACAGCGAGCAGCGCATCGCGCGGGCGGTCGGCCTGATCGCGCGCCATGTCGAGGCGTACCCCGCCCATGTCCGTTTCATCGCCCGGGAGCGGCACGGCGGGGTGCAGCAGGTGCGGGAGGTCGTCCGCGGTCAACTGGCCCGGTTCGCCCGCGAGGTGAGGGACGAACTGGCCAAGGACCCCCAGTCGGCGGGATGGAGCGAGGACGACCTGCTCATGCTCGCCCATCTGTACGTCGATCAGATGCTGATCACCGGCTCGCTGTTCCTCGAGGCGCTCGACGCCCCCGACGAGGAGCGCGAGCGCGTCACCAAGGTCGCGACCCGGCAGCTGCGTCTGATCAGCGTCGGCCGCCGGCACTGGCTGGACTGACGGTCCGGCAGGGCGCCGGGGAGGCTCCTCTCCAGTCGAGCCCGGCCCGTGCGGGCATCAGCCGAGCCCGGCTCGTACGGCCCTCAGCCGAGCCTGACCCGTGCCAGTTGCCGGGACTGCGCCACCAGCCGGTCGGCGGCGTCCCAGACCTCGGCGTCCTCCTCCAGGAAGCCGCCGGCCAGGTTGCGGGTGGTGATGGACACGCGCAGCGGGCCCGGCGCGGGGCGGCAGCGGACGTGCACGGTCAGCTCGACGGTCGGCACCCAGCCCTTGATGCCCAGCTCGAACGCGGTCGGGGGCAGCGCGTCCACCGCGAGCAGCAGGGAGAGCGGGTCGTGGTCCCGACCGTCGGCGAGCCCGAACCAGGCCCGCATCTCCCCCTTGCCTGAGGGCGCGCCGAGCGCCCAGCCGAGGGTGGCGGGGTCCAGCTTGAGCATCAGGCGGTCGGTGATGGACGAGCTGCCGGGTACGGGCGCGGGGTCGCCGGGGGCGTCCTGGGGGCCGAAGCACTGCTCCAGGGGCGGGAGCGCGGGCGGCTTGGCCGCGGTGCGCACGTCGTCGGGCAGGGCGCCGAGGTCGCCGTAGGAGGCGAGGACGCGGATGCGCTCCACCTGGCGGCCGTCGTCGTCGCGCTGGAAGAGGGAGGCCTGGCCGGTCGACAGGGTGCGGCCGGCGCGCACCACGTCCGTGCGGACGACGGCGGGACCCGGCCGGGACGCGGTCAGGTAGTGGGCCGAGATCGTGAACGGGTCCGGATGCGGCAGGGCGTCCGCGAGCGCGCGGCCGAGGACGGCCAGCAGATATCCGCCGTTGACGGCGTTGGCGATCGTCCAGCCGGCGGAGAGGTCGATGCCGTAGACGCCGGGCTCGCTCCGGGTGACCGCGGTGTCCCGGTCGAACTCGCTGTCGCCGATCGCGGCCCGCGCGGCGGTGGCTGCTTCTGACATGAGTGAACGATACATCAGGACACTACTAAGCGGTAGCTTTTAACCCTTACTGCCCGGTGCGGCCCGGTGCGACCCGAAGTGGCCCGGTGCCGCCCGGTGTGCTCGTACGACAAGCCCTCCCGCAGGGTGAGACCCAGGCAATATCTCGGTAAGTGTCCGCACTTGCCCGTAACCCCGAGGCCCTGTCCACCCTCTATCGGGACATGAGCCTCACCGGGACTCCGTTCCTGTACACCACCGTCGTGCTGGCCGTGGCCGCGCTGGCCCTGCCCTTCGTCCTGTGGACGCGGCTGAAGGGCCCCAAGGTGCTGCGCACCGCCCTGCGGGCGCTGATGCTGCTGTTCGCCCAGGCCACAGCCATCACCCTGGTCTTCGTACTGGTGAACAACGCCAACAACCTGTACGACAACTGGGCCGACCTGCTGGGCACGGGCAACCATGTGCAGCAGGCCGCCAACCTGGGCACCGACGGCACCGGCGGCATCGCCTACCGGGAGCTGCCCAGGGTCGCGCAGAAGTTCACCCCGGCCGACGGCCCCGGGATGCGCGCCTCCGGAGGGGTCAGGGTCACCCAGCTCAGGGGCCGGGTCTCCGGGGTGAACGCCGAGGTCTACGTATGGCTGCCACCGCAGTACGACGAGCCCGCCTACAAGAACAAGAAGTTCCCGGTGATCGAGCTCCTGTCGGGCTACCCGGGCTCGGCGAAGGCCTGGTTCGGCTCCCTGAAGGTGCACCAGCAACTGGAGCCGCTGATGCGCAGCGGACAGGTCGCGCCGTTCATACTGGTGGCGCCGCGCACCAACCTGATCGCCAAGATCGACACGGGCTGCGCCAACATCCCGGGCACCGTGAACGCGGACACCTGGCTGAGCATCGACGTACCGAAGATGATCACGGACAACTTCCGTGCCGCGCCGGCCCCGAACGGCTGGGCCACCGCCGGCTACTCGGCCGGGGCGCACTGCGCGACCAAGCTCGCCGTCGCCCACCCCGACCGGTACCGCGCCGCGGTGAGCCTGTCCGGCTACAACGACCCGATCGGCGAACGCAATTCGCTCGCCAACCAGAACCTCGGGCTGCGACGCGCGAACAACCCCTACATCCTGCTGAAGAACTACCGCGTCCCGCCGCGCGTGGCGCTCTACCTCTCGGGCCAGAGCGGCGACGGGTACCAGGCCGGCGTCGCGCTGGAACGGATCGCGAAGCCGCCGACGACCGTGCACGTGGTCTTCGTGCCGCGCAGCGCGGGCGGCCACAGCATGGCGCTGTGGCGGCCGCAGGTCCCGGCGGCGTTCCGCTGGCTGTCCGAGGAGCTGGGGCAGCGGCCGCCCCACCGCCTCCGGACGGCCCTCACTCCTCCCGTACCGTCGACCGTCGGTTCCAGGCCCGCGGAGCTCGCCAGTGGTACCGCATCGCGAGCAGCCGCAGAACGAAGGCGGTGACCACCGCCAGACCGCTGGTGTACGGGTTCAGCGCGTCGTAGTGGATGCACAGCACCACCGTGGTGGCGCCGACGATCGCCGGGACGGCGTACAGGTCGCGGTCCCAGCGCAGCAGTGACGGCACC
Source organism: Streptomyces sp. CB01373 (assembly GCF_002803075.1). Classification (GTDB taxonomy): domain Bacteria; phylum Actinomycetota; class Actinomycetes; order Streptomycetales; family Streptomycetaceae; genus Streptomyces. The sequence goes on from NZ_NNBK01000024.1 coordinate 79,567, forward strand.
TCGTTGGCGAGCACGTCCCGCAGCACACCGCCGCCCACGGCGGTGGCCATGCCGAGCGTCGCCGACGCGGTGAGGTTCAGCCCGTAGGCGTACGCCTTCGTCGTGCCGGTCACGCAGAACAGGCCGAGGCCGGCCGCGTCGAACACGTACACCGCGGTCTGGATGCGCTCCATGTGCGGGTGCAGGAAGAAGACCACGAGCGTGGCGAGCAGCGGGGTGAGGAAGTACCCGAGGTCGGTGAAGGCGGCCGGGGGCACGGCCCCGATGACGATGTCACGGAACAGCCCGCCGCCCAGCGCGGTGACCTCGGCGAGGACGGCGATGCCGAAGACGTCGAAGTTCTTGCGGACCGCCAGCAGCGCTCCGGAGATGGCGAAGACGAAGATGCCGACCACATCGAGCGTGTGCTGTACGGAGGGACTGAACAGTTGCTGAGGCACGCCACATTGTCACCCGTGACCGGTTCGTCCCCGGACACGGCGAAGCGGGAGAGCGCGACGGCCGGGTCCACCGGCCGAGCACTCTCCCGCTCGGTCACGTACGCGGCTTCACCGCGCCGCTTCGCCTACTTCCCGGCCGGCTCCTGGCCGTCGGAGCCCTCGGTGCCGGACTCCGGGGAGCCGGCGGACTCGCCGGAGCCCTCGGTGCCGGACTCCGGGGAGCCGGCGGACTCGGAGTCCTCCGCCGCCTCGCCGATCTCCGCGGCCACCGCGGCCGACGTCGCCGCCGACTCCGCCAGGACCTCGTCGGCCACCAGTTCCGCGGCCGCCTTGGCGGCCGTGAGCAGCACGGTGTCCTGCGGAGCCTGGTCCTCGAAGTTCTCCGGGTGGTGACAGGCCACCCGCTGACCGGGCCTCAGCTCCTTGAGCGGCGGCTCGGTCGTACGGCAGATCTCCGTCGCCTTCCAGCACCGGGTGTGGAAGCGGCAGCCGCTGGGCGGGGCGATCGGCGAGGGCACGTCGCCGCGCAGCAGGATCCGCTCGCTCTTGCCGCCCTGACGCTTCGGGTCCGGGATCGGCACCGCCGACATCAGCGCCTTGGTGTACGGGTGCATCGGCGACTGGTACAGCGAGGTGCGGTCGGCGAGTTCGACGATCTTGCCGAGGTACATCACCGCGATCCGGTCCGAGACGTGCCGGACGACCGAGAGGTCGTGCGCGATGATCACGTAGGTCAGGCCCAGCTCCTCCTGGAGGTCGTCCATGAGGTTGACCACCTGGGCCTGGATGGAGACGTCCAGGGCGGAGACCGGCTCGTCCGCCACCACCAGCTTCGGCTTGAGCGCGAGCGCCCGGGCGATGCCGATGCGCTGACGCTGGCCGCCGGAGAACTCGTGCGGGTAGCGGTTGAAGTGCTCGGGGCTGAGGCCGACCAGCTCCAGCAGCCGCTGGACCTCCTTCTTCACCCCGCCCTCGGGCTCCACGCCCTGGAGCCGGAAGGGCGCCGAGACGATCGAGCCGATGGTGTGGCGGGGGTTCAGGGAGCCGTACGGGTCCTGGAAGATCATCTGGATGTCGCGGCGCAGCGGGCGCATCTTCCCGGCGTTCAGCCGCGTGATGTCCTGGCCCTCGAAGGTGATCGTGCCGCTGGTCGGGTCCTGGAGGCGGGTGATGACCCGGCCCATGGTCGACTTGCCGCAGCCCGACTCGCCGACGACGCCCAGGGTCTCGCCCTTGCGCACCTCGAAGTCGATGCCGTCGACGGCCTTGACCGCGCCGACCTGCCGCTGCAGGATCCCCTTCTTGATGGGGAAGTGCTTGGTCAGACCCTCGACCCGGAGCAGCACCTCGCGGTCCGCGGAGCCGCCGTCGGATGCCTGCGCCTGCCGCGGGACCTCGGCCTGGCCGGCGGCGTCCGTCTTCTTCGTCTCACTCACAGCTTCGGCGCAATCTCTTCGGTCCAGATCCGCGTACGGTCCTCAGCCGAGAGGTGGCAGGCGGACCAGTGTCCGGCGTCCACCAGCTCCAGCTCCGGACGCACCGTGCGGGTGACGTTCCCCTTGGGGATGTCCGCGTACGGGCACCGCGGGTGGAAGGCACAACCGGACGGGACGTTGATGAGGCTCGGCGGCTGGCCCTTGACCGGGATGAGCCGCTCGGAGGTCTCGCGGTCGATGCGCGGCATCGAGCCGAGCAGCCCCCAGGTGTAGGGGTGCTGCGGCCGCTCGAAGATCTCGTCGACCGGACCGCGCTCCACGCACCGGCCGCCGTACATCACCAGCACGTCGTCGGCGATCTCGGCGACCACGCCGAGGTCGTGCGTGATGATGATGACCGCGGAGCCGAACTCCTTCTGCAGGTCGCGGATCAGGTCGAGGATCTGCGCCTGGACGGTGACGTCGAGCGCGGTGGTCGGCTCGTCCGCGATGAGCAGTTCGGGGTTGTTGACCAGCGCCATGGCGATCATGGCGCGCTGGCGCATACCGCCGGAGAACTCGTGCGGGTAGCCGTCGACACGCTTGTGCGGCTCGGGGATGCCGACCCGGTCGAGCATCTCGATCGCCCGGGTGCGGGCGACCTTCCTGCTCACCTTGTGGTGCACCCGGTAGGCCTCGACGATCTGGTCGCCGACCTTGTAGTACGGGTGCATCGCGGACAGCGGGTCCTGGAAGATCATCGCCATCTCCCGGCCGCGCAGCTTGCGCACCTCGTCCGGGTCGGCGTTGACCAGTTCCTTGCCGTCCAGCCAGATCTCTCCGGACATCTGGACATTCTTGCCGCGGGCACCGAGCCGGTGCAGTCCCATGATCGCGAGCGAGGTGACCGACTTGCCGGAGCCCGACTCGCCGACGACGGAGAGGGTCTTGCCCTTCTCCAGCTTGAAGTTCAGCCCGTCGACGGACTTGACCAGGCCGTCGTCGGTCGGGAAGTGCACCTTCAGGTCGCGGACCTCGAGGAAGGCCGTCGGGGCCTTGGCGGTGGCGGCCGGCTCGCCCACGGCGGCACCGGTCTTGGAGAGTTCGGTCATGAGAGCCTCACCCGCGGGTCGGCGGCGGCGTACAGCAGGTCCACCAGAAGATTTGCGATCACGACGAAGAACGCGGCGAGCATGGTCACGCCGAGGATCTTGGGCAGGTCGTTGTCGGTGATGCCCTGCACCGCGTACTGGCCGACTCCGTGCAGCGAGAACACGGTCTCCGTGATCAGCGCACCGCCGAGCAGCAGGCCGATGTCCATGCCGAAGACGGTGATGATCGGGGTGAGCGCGGCCCGCAGCCCGTGCCGGACCACGACCGTTCCCTCGCCCAGGCCCTTGGCCCGGGCGGTGCGGATGAAGTCCTCGTTCATCGTCTCCAGCATGCCCGAGCGGGTGAGCCGCGCGTAGATGGCGGAGTAGAGCAGCGCCAGGGAACACCACGCGGGGAAGAGCGTGTTGGCCCACTGGGCGGGGTTCTCGGTGAACGGGACGTAGGTGCGTCCGAAGATCGGCCACTGGTAGGTGAAGAGCAGGATCGCCAGGTTGCCCGTGAAGAACATGGGCAGGGAGACACCGGCGAGCGCGACACCCATGAAGGTGCGGTCGAAGAACGAACGAGGCTTGAGGGCGGAGATGACGCCGACCGTCACGCCGGAGAGCAGCCACAGGGCGGCCGCACCCGAGGCCAGTGAGAACGTCACCGGCATACGGGTGGTCAGCTCGGGCCAGACCGCCTCATGGGTCTTGAAGGAGTAGCCGAAGCACGGCGCGTCGCAGTGCACCGAGGTGGGGCCCAGGTCATAGGTGGCGCCGGCCACGATCCCCTTGATGAAGTGCCAGTACTGGACGTAAAGGGGCTGGTCCAGACCGAGGTTGTGCTTGACCGCGATGATGTCGGCCTTGGAGGGGCTCTTGCCGATGTACTGCTGCGCCAGCTGGTCAGCGGACTGACCGGCGAGCCGCGGCAGCAGGAAGAAGATGGCGAAGGTGACCGCGGAGACGACCAGCAGCAGGATCACTGCTGCGAACGTCCGGCGGAGGATGTACGAGATCACGGGGCCGGCGCCGGTGCCCGCGGGCTGTGAAGCCCGCGGGCACCAATGCCTTCACCTGCCTTCCGGGGCTGCTACTTCGTGGTGCCGATGTTGAGGTAGTCGTACTGACCGCTCCAGGCCGCCGAGGAAACCAGGTTCGTGGCGTTCTGCGGGCGGGCCAGCAGGACCTTGAAGTAGGTCAGCGGGACGATCACGGCGTCGTCCATGGTCTTCTTGTCGATCTGCGCGTACAGGCTGTTGCGCTCGGTGTCGTCCTGCGTCGCGATCGCCTTGGACAGCAGGCTGTTGACTTCCTTGCTGTCGTACTGCGACAGGTTGGTGTTACCGGACTGGCTGATGGCCTCGCCGTTCAGGATCTGCTGCAGGAAGCCGTAGCCGGAAGGCCAGTCGGCACCCCACTGCATCATCATCAGACCGATGTTCTGCTTCTGCGTGACCTTCGGGACACCCGCGTAGTCGGTGAAGTACTTGCCCGACGGGTACTGCTTGAGGGTGGCCTTGATGCCGACCTTCTGCAGCGAGTTGATGATCGCCGTGGCGGCGTCGATCTCCTGCTGGCGGTCGGAGCGCGCCGAGATGTTCGTCGTGATCGACTTCTTGCCGCAGGCCTTCAGGTGCTCCTTGGCCTTGGCCTCGTCGCCCTTGTTGTCCGCGGTCGCGTAGACGTCCGACTTCTCGTAGCCGGTGATGTCCGGAGGCAGGACGGTGGAGGCGATCTCACCGCGGATCGGGCCGCCCTCGGCGGTCTGCACCGAGGCCTTGTCGATCGCGTACTGCACGGCCTTGCGGCACTCGACGTTGTCGAACGGCGCGACCTTGGTGTTGATCGCCATGTAGACCAGGCGGCCACCGAAGGTGTTGTCCGTGTTGGCCCGCTTCTTCGGGTCGCTGAGAACCTGCGCCTGGGTCGAGGCCTGGGCACCCGTGCCGACGAGGTCGATCGCGTCGCCCGCGAGGACGTCCTTGTCGATCGTCTCGGGGTTGACCTTCATGTTGACGACGATCTTGTCCGGCAGCTGCGTGCGCAGCGGGTCCGTCTTCGCGTCCCACTTGTCGTTGCGCACGAGGGTGACCTGCTTGCCCTCGGAGTAGCTCTCGAACTTGTACGAGCCCGAGGACACGATGTTCTTGACGTAGTCGACGCCCTTGTCCTTGGCCTGAGGCACCGGAGCGGTCTCCGGGGCGGCGACCAGGTAGTCGAACTCCTGGAAGGCCTGCTTCAGGTGGAAGACGATGGTGGTGTCGTCCGGCGTCTCGATGGAGGACAGGCCCTTGGCGCTCTTGTCCTTGTAGGGGCCCTTGTACTTGTCGCCGCCCGCGAGGAGCTGCTGGAAGTAGTTGGGGCCGAGCGAGAGCACGTCACGCGCGAAGTTGGAACGCTCGACGGCGTACTTGACGTCCTTCGTCGTGATCGGCGTGCCGTCCTCGTACGTCAGACCCGGACGGATCTTGTACGTCCAGGTCTTGCCGCCGTCGCTCGGGGTGCCCTTGCCCTCGGCCAGGTCCGGGACCAGGGTGTTGCCCTCGGTGCCGGCGCCGGGCTTGAAGGTCATCAGCGGGCGGGCCCACAGCCGGCTGAGATTGTACATGTACGCGTAGTACGTGTTGCCCGGGTCGAACGAGTCCGGGACGTCGGACATCTCGTAGGTGAGGGTGCCGCCCTTCTTGCTGGAGGCGTTGACGACCCCCTTGGTCGCGGCGTCGGCTCCAGCCGACTTGGTGCCGCTGCCCTTGTCGTTCTTGTTGTCATCGGCCTTGCTGCAACCTGCGACAAGCAGGCTGACGGAGCCGATGGCCGCAACTGCGGCCAGCGCTGACCTTCGCATGATGGGCGGGTTCCCCTCCATTGTACGGAAACTTGTTGTGCTCTCGGCAGCTGGCGTCAGCGGCTGCGCGGGTCGAGAGCGTCGCGGAGACCGTCGCCGAGCAGGTTGAACGCCAGGACGGTCACGAAGATGGCGAGCCCGGGCACGATCATGTACTGAGGATCGACCTCGTAGAACGTGACCGCTTCGCGGAGCATGCCGCCCCAGGAAGCCTGCGGGGGCTGGATACCGACGCCGAGGAAGCTAAGGGAGGCCTCGAAGAGGATGTTGGTCGGGATCAGCAGCGTCGAGTAGACGATGATCGGGCCGACCAGGTTGGGCATCAGTTCCCGGAACAGGATGTACGGGCCCCGGGCGCCCATGCCCCGGGAGGCGTCCACGAACTCGCGCTCGCGCAGGGCGAGCGTCTGGCCGCGGACGATCCGGCCCAGGTAGGGCCAGTTGAAGAAGCCGATGATGAAGATCAGCACGCTGAGGTGCAGCGGCAGTCCGGTGAGGCCGAACGCGCCGCCCTGCAGGGTGGCGGAGATGGCGATCGCGAACAGCAGCAGCGGGAAGGCGAGGAAGGTGTCCATCAGACGGCTGATGATCGTGTCGACGCGGCCGCCGTAGTAGCCGGCCACGACGCCCATGATCGCCCCGATGACGTTGGACAGGATCGTCGCGCCGAACGCGACCACCAGCGACACCCAGGATCCCTCGAGGATGCGGGTGGCGATGTCACGGCCGAACTTCGGGTCCACGCCCAGCGGGTGGTCCGCGCTCATGCCGCCCCAGGCGCCGTTGGGCAGCGAGGTGTTGGGGTCGATCAGATCCTGGTTGAACGCGTTGGGGTCGAGCCCGAACACGGCCTGGATGGGACGCGAGAGGATCGCGAGCAGGATCAGCAGGACCACGATGGCACCACCGGTGACCGCGACCTTGTCCTTCTTGAACCGGGTCCAGGCGATCTGTCCGAGGGAACGGCCCTCGATCCGCCGCTTGTCGGCACCGGTGAGCGCAGCCTCCGGCTGCGTCTCGGCTGCCGCCCCGGTGGTCTCGATCGGTGCGGTCACAGTGACCTGACCCCTCTCGCCGGTGGTTGACCGGCCTTTTCTCCGCCGCTGTGGACGGCTTTGGTTCGATTGCCTGCTGCGCGATGGCGGCAGATGGATGCGGCACAACTGTCCGGCGGATCCCCCGATTGGTTCGATCACAGGATCGAAGGCTCTGCATCCGCGAGGCGAGTCTTCAACGGGCCGGCGATCACTCGCCAGGGCTGACCATGAATGGATGCGCAAACGTGATGCGGGTTGGGGGTTTCCGTTATCCGGACACAGGGTAGCGCCTCTCGAACGTCCCCTGCTCCACCCAACTGGCCGGATCACGGCTCCACTTGGCCCTTGCCCGGCGGTCGCAAAACAGACGAACAGCGCTTTCTCATCCGGTACCGCCGAGCCGCAAACGCCCTGCTCAGAGCCTTCCGCAAGGCCTTTTGCGCGCAGGGGGCGCGGCCCGTTCCGGCAGGAGACGCGGTGCCGGTGAACCGGCGTTCCGGTACGGTGCGCACGGGCCGGCGAGGGCGCGACGCGGCTCCGTCACCAGGCGTCCCGACAGGGGAGCCACCGCCCCGGCGGCCGGACTTCCCGCCGCTTCACGACCGGGTCCCGATGAGGCATGACGGCCGTGAAGCCGGGACCCGGGGCCGGTGTCCCGCCGGACAGCCGGCGCTCTGGCCGCCCGTGCTGCTCAGCATGGCGTGATACATCCACTCGCCGCGGAACGCGCGATGTCACGGGCGGCGTCGACGGCCGGGATCCGGTTCGCTCTTCCGCCCGGACCGCCGGCCGGTGAACACGCTCAGTAGGCCCACTGATCCGGACGGGGATACCCGGCCGCCGGGGACGCGTGGCCCTCACGGTCGTAGAACGGGCGGGAGTTGGCGCGCAGCCACATCGCGACCGGGTCGTACTCGTCGGACATCGCGACCGTCGACACCGGCAGCCCGTCGGGGACGGCGCCGATGGACTGCTGCATCATGACCCGCACCGAGTCGACGGCCGGCGGCGAGGTGTCGTACACGTCGAGCCCGATGGCGAGGTACGGCGCTCCGTGCGCGGGCTGCACCCAGGCGCGGCGCAGTGAGCGCAGGGCCGGGGTGCGTTGGGCGTTCTGGGTGAGCAGGCCGTAGAACTGCGCTGCCTCGACGGCCGGTTCGGACAGGCTGAGCGGTCCCGCGGGCTGGCGGTCCAGGCCGGTGGCGATGCGGCGCAGGTCCAGCCAGGGGACTCCGACGCCGCCGCCCGGGGCGTGCGGGTTCAGCCAGAGGCCGTAGTGGTCGGGGTAGAGGGTGCGGGCCACGTCGAGGCCGTCGACGACCTCGTACGAGCGGTTCCAGCCGCTGGCCGACAGCTCCTGAGCGGAGGTCACGCAGGGGGCGTAGCCGTGCCCGTCGACATCCATGTGGCCGTACTGGGCGTCGGGGGAACCGGCCTGACCGTGCCACAGCAGCATCCAGACCTGACCGGAGGACGGGGTCGCCAGGGCGCGCAGCAGCGCCTCGTAGGCGTCGTAACGCCCGGGCGTCACCTGGCGCAGCGTCTGCTCGACCTGCCCGGCCGTGATGCCGCTGGCGCTCACTTGTACCGCCCCTCCATACAACCGACGTTTCGACCGAGCCGTGGGTCCGGGTCCTGTCGTCATCTTCCCGTCGTCCGCCCGGCGGGCAGGCGGGAAGGTGACGGCAGGCCTAGCTTAAGCCGCCGCCCGGCGGCCGGGGACTCGCCGTGCGCCGCCGATCGCGGATCGTGTGCGCCTGCCGGCGTCCCGGGCCGGACTCAGTGGGCGTGCTGGTAGAACGGGCGGACGTTCTCCCTCATCCAGTCCGCCACCGGATCCTGGGCCACGTCCAGCAGGACCAGGTTGACCGGCCACTTGGCCGGGTTGCCCGCCAGGGCGCGGCCCAGGGCCTCCAGGGGGGCGGCCTGCGGGTCGCCGTCCCACTGGGACAGTTCGACGCCCACGAACATGACCGGGTCGTCCGTCTCGACGGCGGCCAGGCAGCGGCGGGCGGTGCTGACCACGCCGGTCGCGGCGAACTCGGCGCCGGCGGCGGCGAGGAAGTCCACGGGGTCGTCCTGCCAGTCGGGCTCGAAGAGGCGGACGCGGCCGCCGCTCGACGGGCCGTCCAGCGAGCTGCGCCCCGCCCGGCACAGTTCGGCCACGGCGGCCGGCGGCAGCGGGAGGCCGACCACGCCGTCCGGGTTGAGCGCGATGCCGGCCTGCGGGGGCAGTCCGCGCGCGAACTCCACGGCGGGCGCGACGGTGTACGCCATGTGCGGGCCCACGACCTGGCGGAACTGCTCCTCGGAGCTGAAGACCGGCACGTACGCCTGGCCGTCGATGTCCAGCGTGGGCAGGTCGAGCGGGCCGCTGTGCGGACCGCCGCCGTTGGGCAGGGGCACCCAGAGGAAGCTGCGGCCGAGCGCCTCGAGGATGCGGCCGCCTGCGGACGGTACGCCGAGGGAGGCGGACAGCACCTCCTCCAGCTCGTTGCCGGGCCATCCGCCGTGCGGATGGGAGTGCGCCTGTGCCGGAAGGTCTGCGGAGAAGTCCGCCGGGAAGTCCATCTGCTACCGCCTGCTGTGAACCACTGCTGTGGCCGAAAGGTTATCGGGTATTCGCAGGACGTAACCGCGCACTTACTGCCACAGGACGGTCACAGATGCCGACCTGCCGCGAAGCGGGCCAGGCGTGCAATGATGTCCGCGCAACTGCATATCGGCCGCTTGAATCCGCGCGGGAGAGTCCCCAGCCGTCTCGCTGGGGCGCCGAAGGAGCAAGTACCTCCCTTGAATCTCTCAGGCACCGTTACCGCGCGGGCGAGGCACATCTGAAAAGCGGGCCGCTGGCGCAGTGGCTCCACCCAAGGTGCAAGCCGTGCTCCGTCCGTCCGACGGCGGTCATGGCGAACCTCTCAGGTTCCGATGACAGATGGGGAGGACATGGATCCGTCCTCGCCTGTCATGCCTGGGAGACCGCCCGATGAGCAGTACCGAACCCGACCGCCCCCGCCGCACCGCGCTCGACGCGCTGCACCGCTCGCTCGGCGCGACGATGACCGACTTCGCCGGCTGGGACATGCCGCTGCGCTACGGCTCCGAGCGCGACGAGCACATCGCCGTGCGGACGAAGGCCGGCCTCTTCGACCTGTCGCACATGGGCGAGATCACCGTCAGCGGCCCGCAGGCGGTCGCTCTGCTGAACCACGCCCTGGTCGGCAACATCGCCACCGTCGGCCTCGGCCGCGCCCGCTACACCATGATCTGCCAGGCCGACGGCGGCATCCTGGACGACCTGATCGTCTACCGGCTGGGCGAGACCGAGTACATGGTCGTCGCCAACGCCTCCAACGCCCAGGTGGTGCTCGACGCGCTGACCGAGCGGGCGTCCGGCTTCGACGCCGAGGTCCGCGACGACCGGGACAACTACGCGCTGCTCGCCGTGCAGGGCCCCGAGTCCGCCGGCATCCTGAAGTCCCTGACGGACGCCGACCTCGATGGCCTGAAGTACTACGCCGGGCTCCCCGGTACGGTCGCCGGCGTCCCCGCCCTGATCGCGCGCACCGGCTACACCGGCGAGGACGGCTTCGAGCTGTTCGTGGCGCCGGGCGACGCGGAGAAGCTGTGGCAGGCGCTGACCGAGGCCGGCGCGGACGCCGGTCTCGTCCCCTGCGGTCTGTCCTGCCGGGACACCCTGCGCCTGGAGGCGGGCATGCCGCTGTACGGGCACGAGCTGACGACCTCGCTGTCCCCGTTCGACGCGGGCCTCGGCCGGGTGGTCAAGTTCGAGAAGGAGGGCGACTTCGTGGGCCGCGAGGCGCTGCAGGCCGCCGCCGAGCGCGCCGCCGCCGAGCCGCCCCGGGTGCTCGTCGGCCTGGTCGCCGAGGGCCGCCGGGTGCCGCGCGCAGGGTACGCGGTCGTCTCGGGCGGCGAGGTGATCGGCGAGGTCACCTCCGGCGCCCCCTCCCCCACCCTGGGCAAGCCGATCGCCATGGCGTACGTCGACGCCGCGCACGCCGCTCCGGGCACGGCCGGTGTCGGGGTGGACATCCGGGGCAACCACGAACCGTACGAGGTCGTGGCGCTGCCCTTCTACAAGCGGCAGAAGTGACACGGCCGTAGCCGCCACGGAGGCGACGTGAGACACGTCACCCCTGGTCACGCACGCCTTTCGCACTCCCCATTCATCACCATTGACCCGCGTACAGGAGAATTCTGGCCATGAACAACCCTCAGCATCTGCGCTACAGCAAGGAGCACGAGTGGCTGTCGCCCGTCGAGGACGGCGTGGCGACGGTCGGCATCACGGAGTTCGCGGCCAACGCGCTCGGCGATGTCGTCTACGCCCAGCTCCCGGAGGTCGGCGACACGGTGGCCGCGGGCGAGACCTGCGGTGAGCTGGAGTCGACCAAGTCGGTGTCCGACCTGTACTCCCCCGTCAGCGGTGAGATCACCGAGGTCAACGAGGACGTGGTGAGCGACCCGTCGCTGGTGAACTCCGCTCCCTTCGAGGGCGGCTGGCTGTTCAAGGTGCGCCTGGCCGAGGAGCCCGCCGACCTGCTCTCCGCCGACGAGTACGCCGCCGAGACGGCCGGCTGAGAATCGGACACACGCACATGACTGTTCTCAACACTCCCCTGCACGAGCTCGACCCGGACGTGGCCGCCGCGGTCGACGCCGAGCTGCACCGCCAGCAGTCCACGCTGGAGATGATCGCCTCCGAGAACTTCGCCCCGGTGGCGGTCATGGAGGCCCAGGGCTCGGTCCTCACCAACAAGTACGCCGAGGGCTACCCCGGCCGCCGCTACTACGGCGGCTGCGAGCACGTCGACGTGGTCGAGCAGATCGCCATCGACCGCATCAAGGAGCTGTTCGGCGCCGAGCACGCCAACGTGCAGCCGCACTCCGGCGCGCAGGCGAACGCGGCCGCGATGTTCGCGCTGCTCAAGCCCGGCGACACGATCATGGGTCTGAACCTCGCCCACGGCGGGCACCTGACCCACGGCATGAAGATCAACTTCTCCGGCAAGCTCTACGACGTCGTCGCCTACCACGTGGGCGAGGACGGCCTGGTCGACATGGCCGAGGTGGAGCGGCTGGCGAAGGAGTCCAAGCCGAAGCTGATCGTGGCCGGCTGGTCCGCGTACCCGCGCCAGCTCGACTTCGCCGCGTTCCGCCGGATCGCGGACGAGGTCGGCGCGTACCTCATGGTCGACATGGCGCACTTCGCCGGTCTGGTGGCCGCGGGCCTGCACCCGAACCCGGTGCCGCACGCCCACGTGGTCACCACCACCACCCACAAGACGCTGGGCGGCCCGCGCGGCGGTGTGATCCTGTCCACCGCCGAGCTGGCCAAGAAGATCAACTCCGCGGTGTTCCCCGGTCAGCAGGGCGGCCCGCTGGAGCACGTGATCGCGGCCAAGGCGGTCTCCTTCAAGGTCGCCGCGAGCGAGGAGTTCCGCGAGCGCCAGCGTCGTACCCTTGAGGGCGCCCGCATCCTGGCCGAGCGCCTGGTCCAGGACGACGTCCGGGCGGTCGGCGTGGACGTCCTGACCGGCGGCACGGACGTGCATCTGGTCCTGGTCGATCTGCGCGACTCCGAGCTGGACGGGCAGCAGGCCGAGGACCGCCTCCACGAGCTCGGGATCACCGTCAACCGCAACGCGATCCCGAACGACCCGCGCCCGCCGATGGTCACCTCGGGCCTCAGGATCGGCACGCCGGCCCTGGCCACCCGCGGTTTCACGGCCGAGGACTTCACCGAGGTCGCGGACGTGATCGCCGAGGCGCTGAAGCCGTCCTACGACGCCGACGCCCTCAAGGCCAGGGTGCGCGCCCTGGCCGGCAAGCACCCGCTGTACCCGGGTCTGAACAAGTAAGTCCCGTTTTGAGGAGTGCCGCGTGCGGGCCGGAGACCCCGGCCCGTACGCGGTGCCCCGCCCCTGGCACCCCCAGCACCACCCCGTCTTGAGGAGTCACCGTGGCCATCTCGGTCTTCGACCTGTTCTCGATCGGCATAGGCCCGTCGAGCTCCCACACGGTCGGCCCGATGCGGGCGGCCCGCATGTTCGCCCGCCGGCTGCGCAACGAGGACCTGCTGGAGCGGGCCGCGTCGGTCCGCGCCGAGCTGTACGGCTCCCTCGGGGCGACGGGCCACGGCCACGGCACGCCGAAGGCGGTGCTGCTCGGTCTCGAGGGCGCCTCGCCGCGCACGGTGGACGTGGAGACGGCCGACGAGCGGGTGGAGACGATCAGGACCTCCGGCCGGCTGAACCTGCTCGGCGAGCACGAGATCGCGTTCTCCTACGACGACGATCTGGTCCTGCACCGCCGCAAGACGCTCCCCTACCACGCCAACGGCATGACCCTGTGGGCGTACGACGCCTCCGGGGCCGAGCTGCTGGCCAAGACGTACTACTCGGTCGGCGGCGGCTTCGTCGTGGACGAGGAGGCGGTGGGCGCGGACCGCATCAAGCTGGACGACACGGTGCTGAAGTACCCCTTCCGCTCGGGCGACGAGCTGCTGCGCCTGACGAAGGAGACGGGCCTGTCGATCTCCTCCCTGATGCTGGAGAACGAGCGGGCCTGGCGCACCGAGGCCGAGATCCGCGAGGGCCTGCTGGAGATCTGGCGGGTGATGCAGGCGTGCGTGGGGCGCGGTCTGGCCCGCGAGGGCATCCTGCCGGGCGGTCTCAAGGTGCGCCGTCGCGCCGCTGTCACCGCCCGCCAGCTGCGCGCCGAGGGCGACGCGACGGCCCGCGCGATGGAGTGGATCACCCTCTACGCGATGGCGGTGAACGAGGAGAACGCGGCCGGCGGCCGGGTGGTCACCGCCCCGACCAACGGCGCGGCCGGCATCATCCCGGCGGTCCTGCACTACTACATCAACTTCATCCCCGGCGCGGACGAGGACGGCGTGGTCCGCTTCCTGCTCGCCGCCGGAGCGATCGGCATGCTCTTCAAGGAGAACGCCTCCATCTCCGGCGCCGAGGTCGGCTGCCAGGGCGAGGTCGGCTCCGCCTGCTCGATGGCGGCGGGCGCCCTGGCCGAGGTCCTGGGCGGCACTCCCGAGCAGGTCGAGAACGCCGCGGAGATCGGCATGGAGCACAACCTCGGGCTCACCTGCGACCCCGTGGGCGGCCTGGTCCAGATCCCCTGCATCGAGCGCAACGGCATGGCCGCGGTCAAGGCCGTCACCGCCGCCCGTATGGCCATGCGCGGTGACGGCTCCCACAAGGTCTCCCTCGACAAGGTCATCAAGACCATGAAGGAGACCGGCGCGGACATGTCGGTGAAGTACAAGGAGACGGCCCGCGGCGGGCTCGCGGTGAACATCATCGAGTGCTGACGAGGTCCGGCCCGTGCCGCCGCGCGGGCCGCTACCTCCTGGCGATCAGCCAGACGGCCAGCGCGATCACCGCGAGCGCCACGAGCGAGGCGGCGACGATCTTGCCGGTGCTGTACGGGCGCTCGCCGACCACCTCTCCGGTGCGGGCGTTCACCGTCACCTGCCAGGTCCGCCCGGCGTGCAGGTAGGTGAGGAACCACACCGGAAGCAGCATCAGCTTGAAGGTGACGTCGGAGTAGTGGGTGTCGACCGACTCGACCCGCTGCTCGTCGCCGCCGATGTCACTGCGGCAGTCACCCTCGATGACCTCGGCCATCCGCTGCTTGGCCGTCTCCAGGCCCGCCTCGGGCTCGATGTCGTAGCGCACCGTCTGGAAGCCCGCCAGGTACTCCTCCTGGTAGGGCCTGGCCTCCTCCAGCGGCCAGGGCGTGAGCTTGTCGAGCTGCTTGGCGGTGACATGGCCGGTGCCCGGGACCAGGACGTCGTCGAAGTCCCGGGACACCGTTCCGGAGGCCGGGTACCAGCGGGTGTGCCGCACCTGCTCGGTCACGGTGCGGGTCTCGCCGTTCTCGGTGACGGTGCGGGTCACGGTCTCGTAGTAGTACTCACCGCGCCGACCCCGGTAGTCGGAGACGGTGGCCGCGTCGTACGTCCAGTGGGGCAGGTAGCTGCCCTTGAAGGACTCCGCCTCGGTGACCTTCTTCAGGTCCTTGGGGGCGAACCAGCGCGAGGACGTCCAGGTGCGCAGCGCGTCCCGGGCCCCGTCGCGGTCGAGGCCGAAGGGCACGACGGCCTCGGGGACGACCCGCTCGGTGGCGCCCGCGTCGGCCACCAGGGGCGTGGCGCAGAACTGGCAGCGCACGGAGAGCGTGTCGCTCTCGGTGCGGGCCCCGCAGCCGGGGCACACGAAGGTGTTCACGGAGCCGGGCCCGGCCTGCGGCTTGGCGGGGAGGGCCGCCAGCTCCTGGATCGGGTGCTCCCGCACCGCGCGCTGCACGGGCACGATGGCCTGCTGGTGCGCGCAGTAGGGGCAGCGCAGCGCGTCGGTCCCCGGGGCGTACTCCACGGTGGCACCGCAGGCCTCGCACGGGTACGAGCGGGCGGCGGTGGCCTGGTCCTCGGTCATGGTCGTCGTCCCCGTCCGCTCAGGCCTGGGGCGGCAGCGGCGGCGGGACGCTGCCGAAGAGGCGTTCGACCTCCGGGACCTGTTCGGCGGGGAGCCAGCCGGACATGCCGTTCTGCCAGACCAGGGTGGTCCGGGCGAGGGTACCGGCGCCGATCAGGCCGGTCAGCGCGGCGGTGTCGTACGGGCCCTGCTGGGCGCCGCCGGCGCCGATGAACCACTGCTGCTGGGGCAGCGGCGGCGGGGCGACCGGAGGGGCGGCGGGCGCGGGGGCCGGAGCGGCGGCGGGCTGCTGCGGGGTGAGGCCCTCCGCCATGCGCCGGCCGAGGGCCATGCCGACGCCCAGTCCGACGCCCTCGCCCGCGGCGCCGGGATTGCGCGCGGCGTCGCCGATCGCGTCGGCCGCCTGGAGCTGGGTGTACTGGTCGAGGTTGCCCACGATCCCCATCCGGGAGCGGGCGTCGACGGCGGCCTCGACCTCGGGCGGCAGCGAGATGTTCTCGATGATGAACTTGGGCACGGCGATGCCGACCGGGGCCAGTTCCTCGGTGAGGGCGGCCGACAGCGCGGCGCCGAGCCCGTCCTGACGGGTGGCCAGGTCCAGCATCGGCACCCCGGCCGTGGCCAGGGCGGTCGCCAGTCGCCCGACGATGAGCTGCCGCAGGTACTCCTGCACCTCCTCGGTGCGGAACTGCGGGTCGGTGCCTGCCAGTTCGCGCAGCAGCGCGGCGGCGTCCACGACGCGGGCCGCGAAGGCGCCGAAGGCCCGCAGCCGCACCATGCCGAACTCGGGGTCACGGACGATGACGGGGTTCTGGGTGCCCCACTTGAGGTCGGTGAACTGGCGGGTGGTGACGAAGTAGACCTCGGCCTTGAAGGGCGAGTGGAAGCCGTACTTCCAGCCCTTCAGGGTGGACAGCACCGGCAGGTTCTGCGTCTCCAGGGTGTAGGTGCCGGGCGTGAAGACGTCGGCGATCTGCCCCTCGTTGACGAAGACCGCCGTCTGCGACTCACGGACGACGAGCTTGGCGCCCATCTTGATCTCGTTCTCGTAGCGCGGGAAGCGCCAGACGATGGTGTCGCGGCTGTCGTCCGTCCACTCGATGATGTCGATGAACTCACCGCGTATACGGTCCATCAGTCCCATGGCCCGCCCCCGTTTCCTCTGCTTTCGGCTCACTTCGCGACCGCACGATAGCAATCGCCGCCGCCCCGGGGGTCCGGCACCTGAGCGAACCTGTTCCCCCGGGGGCTACCGCACGGTAACCGTTCTTCCCTACGCTTCCGCTCAACTCGACTACGAACAAAGGGAGTTGGCCATGAGCGGGACGAGAAGACTGGCGGGCTTACTGGGTGCGGTGGCGCTCCTGACGGCGGTCCCGGGCAACGCCGGCGCGGCGGAGCCCACGTTCGCCGGTACGACGGCGATCGGTACGCACAACGCGTACGAGAAGGCCAAGTACACCTACTTCGCGCAGGCGCTGGACTCCGGGGCCTCGCTGCTCGAGATCGACGTCTACACCGACCCGCTGACCCGGCGCTGGCGGGTCAGCCACAGCAATCCGCTGGGCAACAACAACAACTGCGAGGCCGCGAAGACCCCCGGCGAGCTGTACGGCAAGAGCCGCGACCAGGACCTCGGGAGCTGCCTGGACAACATCGCCGCCTGGCACCAGCTCCATCCCGGCCACCGGCCCATCGTCTTCAAGATGGAGATGAAGAACGGCTTCAACGCCACTCTCGGACTCGGGCCCGCCGCGTTCGACACCCTGGTGCGGCAGAAGCTCGGCGACATGGTCTACAAGCCGTCCGACCTGCTGGGCGGGAAGCACGCGTCGCTCGACGCGGCCGCCAGGGCCGACGCCTGGCCGTCCCGGGACGCCCTGACCGGCAAGGTCCTCTTCGAGCTGATCCCCGGCACCGTGGAGCAGGCCAACCCCTTCGACCACTACTGGACCGACCAGGAGTACGGCGACCACCTGCGCGACCTGCACGCGGCCGGGAACATCGCCTCCGCCCAGGCGTTCCCCGCCGTACTCGGCGCCGCCGACGGTGACCCGCGCGCGAGCCGCTACGACGCCTCGATCCGCCCCTGGTTCGTGTTCTTCGACGGCGACGCGGCGACCTACGCCACCAAGGGCTACGACACGTCCTTCTACTCCCAGAACCACTACATCCTGATCACGACGGACGCGGCCCAGGTCGCCCCGGCGATCTCCTCGACCGACCCCACGGACGCAGAGGTGGCCGCCCGCCTGTCCCTCCTGGCCGGGCAGCACGCCAGCCTGATCACCTCGGACTGGTCGGACAAGTCGGCCGCCGTACTGGGTTCGGTGGCCCCCCGGAGCTGATGTTCGAACGCCCTGAAGGTATCGCCCGTACCAGTTGTGGGGCAGAAACCAACCAACGACTCCTCCCCCACGGCACCTTCAGGGAGTGCGCATGCTGCACGGCATCGATGTGAGCGCCTACCAGTCCTCCGCCTACGGCACGAGCGGCCTCTCCTTCGTCTTCATCAAGGCGACGGAGGGCCGCACGTACGTCAACTCCAAGCTCAGTGCCCAGACCAAGCAAGGCCGTGACGCCGGTCTCGTGGTCGGCTTCTACCACTTCCTGTGGCCCGGCAACATCACCGCGCAGGCGGAGTACTTCGTCTCGCAGGCGCCCGAGAAGGCGGGCGACATCCTCGCCGTCGACTGGGAGACGACCGGCGACGGCACGCACGCGACCAACGCGGAGAAGGACGCGTTCATCCGCGCGGTCAAGTCCCTGCGCCCGCACAACCGGGTCGTGCTCTACACGAACAGGAACTTCTGGCTCAACATCGACACCACCTCCTACGCGGGCGACGGCCTGTGGATCGCCGACTACGTCGCCGCCGGGGAGCCCCGGATCAAGGCGAAGTGGCTCTTCCACCAGTACACCGACGACCCGCTGGACAAGGACGTGGCGAACTTCGCCGGCGCGACCGCGCTGCGGCAGTGGGCGGCCGTCTGAGCCGGGACTACCCCCGGAACTGCGCCGGCCGCTCCGGGGACGCCTCGGCCAGGGCCTTGGCGACGGTGTCCGCGCCTGCCTGGAGGCCGTAGACCGGCGTGCCGGGCTGCTGGCGCCAGGAGTCGTCGATGCCACCGCCGTCCACGGCGTCGAAGCCGAGCTGGTCGACGAGCGCCCGCACCTTCGCCTTGGCCGCCTCGTCGTCGCCCGCCACCGGGAGCGCCATGCGGTCGGGGGCCCCGGCCGGGCGGGGACGTTCGAGGAGGTCCTGGGCGTAGGTCCCGTTGAACGCCTTGATCACCGGATGGCCGATCTGCCGTTCGGTCCAGCGGCTCTCGGTGAGCCCCTCGTCCTCGATCCCCGCGATCCTGCCGTCCCGCTCGCGCGGGTAGTAGTTGCCGGTGTCGATCACCGTCACGCCCCCGGCCGCCCCGTCGAGCAGCCCGGGCGGCAGGTTCGGGACCGCCTTGACGGGGACGGTGACCACGACGACCTCTGCGCCGCGCGCCGCCTCCTGTGCGTATACGGGGGTCGCGCCGGTCTCCTCGGCCAGCGCGCCGAGTGTCCGCGGGCCACGGGAGTTCGCCACGGAGACGTCGTGCCCGAGGGCGGTCAGCCGCCGGGTGAGGTTTCCGCCGATGTTGCCCGCGCCGATGATGCCGATCTTCATGTCTGCTCGCCCTGCCTCTCCGGGTCGGTGTCCGGCACAGCTTCCGCAGGTGAGTTGAAACCCCGGGGCGGCGCCGGATATTTCCGTCCCGGTGCCGGCCGGGTGACGCGCGTCACCGGCGATGCCCGGCGTGATCACACAACCGTGGACGGATCCCGCGGGTCTACTGAGCGAGTCGTCCCGCCCCGGGGTGCGGCGGCTCCACTCTTCTCGCTCCTCACGAAGGACATCGCGGATCCGCTATGGGTAGACCTCGCTACATCTGGGGTACGGCTGCCGTCGCCACGGCAGGGATCGTCGGAGGGCTCCTACTGACCACAGGCTCCGATCAGCCGGGCAAGGGCACCGACGGTGACGGCAAGCCGGGTCCCGTCACGAGCCAGGCCCGCACGGCCGCGCTGACGGCGAGCGAGCAGGGCACCAGCGCCGCTCTGAAGCAGGAGCGGACCGAGCCGTTCAGCATGCTCGGCATCACCTGGAACGACCCCTCGGCGCGGGTCGACGGCACGATCGAGGCCCGCACCCGCGCGGCCGGGTCCGGCCAGTGGTCGCAGTGGCTGCGGCTGGACGGCAGCGGCGGTCAGGGCGAGGCGGCCGCCGAGCGCGGCGGCACGGAACCGGCCTGGGTGGGCCCCTCCGACGGCGTGGAGGTGCGGGTCACCGCGGGCGGACGCACGTCCGACCGGCTGCCCGCCGGGCTGCGCCTGGACATGATCGACCCGGGCAGGGCAGCCACGGGCGGCACGGGAACGATGGAGCCGGCGGCCTACGCCGTCGACGCGCCCGACGATCCGACCGAGTCGCCCGACCCCACGGCCGGCCAGCCGGCCGGCACTCCGCCGGAGGAGACACCGGCCGGCGACGATCCCACCACGGAGCCGGTCGAGTCCGGGACTCCGGCCGAGTCCACCCCGCCGGCCCAGGAGCCGAGTTCTTCCGCACCGGCCTCCCCGCCCCCGCCCACAACCCCCAGCCCGAGCCCCAGCACCAGTGCCACCGGGCCCAAGGCTCCTCCTTCCAGCGCGCCGCGGCCGGCGATCGTGTCGCGGGCCGGGTGGGGCGCCGACGAGAAGATCAGCCCCGAGGAACCCGACTACCTGCCCGGCGGAAAGATCAAGGCGGTGGTGGTCCACCACACCGCCGAGAGCAACAACTACACCTGCGCCGAAGCCCCCGCGATCGTCCGCGGCATCTACGCGTACCACGTCAAACAGCTCAAGTGGAAAGACCTCGGCTACAACTTCCTCGTCGACAAGTGCGGCACGGTCTACGAGGGCCGCAAGGGCGGAGTGGACCTGCCGGTGATGGGCGCCCACGCCTACGGCTTCAACTCCGAGACCACCGGCATATCCGTCCTCGGCACCTACACCGACGTCGCCCCGAGCGACGCGGCGCTGACCTCGGTCGCCCGGATCGCCGCCTGGAAGCTGGGGCAGTACGGCGTGGACCCGGCCGGCACGGCGACCCTCACCGCCGGTGACAGCGGGAGCAACTACGCCCGCAAGACCTGGGCCAAGGGCGCCAAGCTGAGCCTGCCGGCCATCCACGGGCACCGTGACGGCTTCAATACCCAGTGCCCCGGCAACGCGTACTACGCCAAGCTCCCCACCGTCCGTGCCTGGGCCGCGGGCCCCGTCACCGGGCTGGCGATCAAGTCCGTCACCGGTGCGGGCCTGTCCGGCACGACGTACTACACCCAGGGCGCGATCACCGTGGGCTGGACGGCGACCACCCCGTCCGCGCTGATCAGCGCGTACGAGATCCTCGTCGACGGACAGCCGGTGGCCAAGGCCGCCGGAACCGCCACCTCGGCCAAGGCCACGCTGACGCCCGGCAGCCACCAGGTGCAGGTCCGCGCCACCCACCAGTCCGGCAGGACGGCCACCTCCGCGGCGGCCACGGTCGTCGCGGAGACCACCGCACCGACCTTCCCCACCAAGCCGGCCCTGGCGCTGCGCGCGGGGACGGTGAACACGACCGCGGTCCCGGTCACCCTGAGCTGGAAGGCGGCCGACGACACCGCGCTGAAGGAGGTCAGGCTCACCGCCCCGGCCGCCGCCACGTACGGTCCGACCGCGACCACCGCCGCCCTCACCGCCACGTCCGGTGCCGCGACCACCTGGTCCCTGACCGCGTACGACCAGGCCGGCAACACCGGCACGGCCGCGGTGTCCGGCACCCCGGTCCTTGCCCAGGAGACGGCCGCGACGAAGACCGGCACCTGGGCGGGCAAGTCCTCGGCCAGCTACCTGGGCGGCCAGTCCTTTGGCAGCTCGACCAAGAACGCCTCCCTGACCTGGACCTTCACCGGCCGCTCCGTGGCCTGGCTGGTCTCCCGCGCGAGCACCTCCGGGCAGGCCGACATCTACATCGACGGCACCAAGGCCGCCCGGGTCGACCTGCAGTCGGCGACCACCAAGTACCGCGACGCCATCTGGACCAAGACCTGGCCCACCAGCGCGAAGCACACGATCAAGATCGTGGTCGTCGGCACCGCGGGCCGCCCCGCCGTCACCACGGACGGCATCGTGTACCTCAAGTAGCCCCCCGTACGCGACCGGGCCCGGCGCCGGCCTTCGCCGCCGCCGGGCCCGACTCGTGGGGATCGGGTCCGGGTCCGCTCAGCGGAAGACGCCTGTGTGGCCCAGTGAGTAGCGGCCCGGCTGGGGGTACACCGCGAGGCCGTGGGGGCCGCTGCCGACCTTGATGCGGGCCAGTTGGGCGCCGGTGCGGGTGTCGATGGCGTACACCTCGGAGTTGTAGCGGCCCGACAGCCACAGCACCTTGCCGTCGGCGGAGACGCCGCCCATGTCGGGGCTTCCGCCGTTCGGCAGGCGCCACTTCTTGGTCAGCCTGCCCTCGGCGAAGTCGAAGACGGAGATGGTGCCCTCGCCGCGGTTGGAGACGTACATCTCGCGGGAGTCGCGGCTGATGTACAGGCCGTGGGCGCCCTTGCCGGTGGGCAGGAATTCCGGCTTGCCGAAGGTGTCGCCGTCAAGGATCCACAGCCCGTTGGCCACCATGTCGGCGACGTAGAACCTCTTGCCGTCGGGCGAGATCTTCACGTCCTGCGGCATGGCGCCGCGGACGTCCAGCTTCTGCCGGCCGACGACCTCCATCCGCGCGGTGTCGACCTTGAGCAGTTCGCCGCTGAACTCGCAGGAGACGATGAAGTAGCGGCCGTCCAGGGAGAAGTCGGCGTGGTTGACCCCGGAGCAGGTGACCGGGACGGCCTTGGCCGTCTTCATGGTGTGCGCGTCGCGGAACACGAGCTGGTGGTCCTTGGAGGCCATGACGACGGCGTACTTGCCGTCGGGCGTGAAGTAGAGGTTGTACGGGTCGTGCACGTCGACCGGCTTGCCCGCCTTGCCGGTCCTCGGGTCGATGGGCGTCAGGGAGTTGCCGAGGTCGTTGTTGACCCACAGCGTCTTCAGGTCCCAGGACGGCACGACGTGCTGGGGCTGGCGGCCCACCGGGATGGTCTCGATGACCTTGTACGTCGCGGGGTCGATGACCGTGACGGTGTTGGAGTTGGTGTTGGGGACGTAGACGCGGGACGGGAAGTCCCTGACGACCGGGGAGAGTTTGCCCGGGCGGTCGGCGGCGTAGACGTCGGCCGGGTCGAGGACCGGCGGCATGCCGGGCAGCACGTCGGCGGCCTGCTGCTGCCCGGGCGGTACGGGTTCCTTGCTGCCGAGGCCTTCGTCGGCGTGGTTCTTCGGGCCCCCGCCGGTGCAGGCGGACAGCGCGGTGAGCGCGAGGCAGGCGGCGCCGGCGGTCAGGGCCCGGGCGAATCGAGTGGGTGACATCAGCTCAGCAGCTCCGTGGTGGTGACCGCGTGGAGGCCGCGGCGGTCGAGTTCTTTGAGTACGTCGGGAAGGGCGGCGACCGTGTCCGGGTACCCGAAGTGCAGGCTCACCACGGATCCGCTCCGTACCTCCGCCAGGACCTTGCGGGTGACGGCCGGGGCGCCGGGCCGGGTGTAGTCGAGGGAGTCGACGTCGTAGGACAGGACGTGCGGGTACCCGGCCGCGCGGGCCAGCCGCTGGACCAGCGGGGAGGCGGTCGGGGCGCGCGAGGGGCGGAACCAGGTGCCGATCGAGCCGGTGAGCCGCTTCAGCCGGTTTGCGCAGCCGGTGATCTCCGCGCGGGCGCCGGCCTCCGCCATGTCGTTGACGGCCACGTGGCGCTGGGTGTGGTTGCCGAGGTCGTGGCCGCCGTCGAGGATCCGCCGGGCGAGCTGCGGATACTGGTCGAGCCAGGTGCCGACGGCGAGCACGGTGAGGCGGGCGCCGTGCTTCTCGGCCGCGGTGAGCAGGCCGCGGGCGGTCTCGGGGTCGCCCTGGCCGTGGAAGGTGAGGGCGACGCGGGGCCGGTCGCGCGGGCCATGGGTGATCTGCGCGGGCTGCCGGGGGAAGGCACGCGGCGCGGGCGCGGCACGCGCGGTGGTGGCGGGCGGGGACTCGGCGGAGGGGGCCGAGGACGCGGCGGAGGACGCGGCGGCGTGGGGGGCGGCACCGGTGGAGGAGCATCCGGCGGCGAGCCCGGCACCGGCGACGAGCCCGGCACCGGTCCGCAGCACGCCGCGGCGGTCGGTCGTGGTCACCCGCACCATTTAAGAGGCGGAGGGTAAGAAAACGGGCGATTCACACGTATGGGCGCGAGATGAGCGTCAGTCAGTCGACCGGCCGGCGGTCAGCGGTCGGCCACGCGCATCTCGAACCAGGTCGTCTTGCCCCGCGGCAGCAGATCGACGCCCCAGCGGTCGGACAGCTTGTCGACGAGGAACAGTCCGCGCCCGCTGACGTCCAGCTCCTGTACGGGCATCAGACAGGGCAGCCCCCGGGAGGGGTCGCGGACCTCGACGCGGAGCCAGCCGCGGCGGCGGCGCATCCGCAGACCGAAGACGCGGGCGCCGGTGTGCCGCACCGCGTTCCCGACGAGTTCGGAGACGAGCAGGACGGTGTCCTCGGCCAGTTTCGGGGACAGTCCCCACTGACGCAGGACGACGACCTGGGTGATCCTGCGGGCGATGGCGGCGGACTCGGGGAGGGACGGGAGCGGAACCTCGCCCTCCGTCGGGTTGCCGTGCGACTCCAGCGCTTCGAGCGCCCGTTCGTCCTCGACCGCGGGCGACCAGCGCGCCGCGGTCGCACGTGACTGTCCCCGCGGCTGCCCGATGCCTTCCAGCCCCGCCATGCCCCCATCATGGCCGTCCGGCGCCTCCGGCGGGGTCGTTCCGGCGGAATGCGCCCCTCGGGCGCCTTCCGCGCACGGCTTGCGAACGGCAGGCGCCGGCGGCACTTCGGGTCCGTCAAAACCCCCGTCGACCTGGGCGGACGGATCGGCTGGAGGCAATCGACCGGCTCCCTTGGCAAGGCAGGCTTGAAGCTGGCTCAAGGCTGCCACAAACCGCCCGCCGAGGGGCCCGAATCAGACGTCACGTCAATTGCAAGGGCACGGACGGTATTTCACAGGAACTTCGCCTTGCCGGGACCCTCCTCGACGAAGCTGCGCATGCCGCGCTCGCGGTCCTCCGTGGCGAACAGGCCCGCGAACCAGTTGCGCTCGATGGCGAGCCCGGTCTCCAGGTCCGTCTCCAGGCCGGCGTCGACCGACTCCTTGGCGGCGCGCAGCGCGATCGCGGGCCCCCGGGCGAGCCGGGCGGCCCAGGCGTGCGCCGCCTCGTACACCTCGGCGGCCGGCACCACGCGGTCCACCAGGCCGATCGTGAGGGCCTCGTCGGCCTTGACCTGACGGCCCGTGAAGATGAGGTCCTTGGCCTTGGAGGGGCCGATCAGCCGGGACAGCCGCTGGGTGCCGCCCGCGCCCGGGATCAGGCCGAGCAGCATCTCCGGCTGGCCGAGCTTGGCGTTGTCGGCGGCGATGCGGTAGTCCGCGCAGAGCGCGAGTTCGCAGCCGCCGCCCAGCGCGTAGCCCGTGACCGCGGCGACCACCGGCTTGGGGATACGGGCCACGGCGGTGAAGGAGTCCTGCAGGGCGCGGGCCCGCACGACCATCGCCGCGTGGTCCATCACCTGCATCTCCTTGATGTCCGCGCCCGCCGCGAACACCTTCTCGCCGCCGTAGATCACCACGGCGCGCACGTCCTCGCGGCGGGTGGCCTCCTCGGCGAGCTCCCTGATCCGGTCCTGCGTCGCGACGTCGAGCGCGTTCATGGGCGGGCGGTCGAGGCGCAGCGTGCCGACGCCCTCGGCGACTTCCAGAGATACGGTCATGAGGGCAGGTTAACGTCCACTAACGACAGCCCGCCCGGTGCGGTCGGTCACACCGGGCGGGGCCGTCAGCGGAGACGTCGGGGGAAGAGTCAGGCCTTCCAGTCCTCCCAGGACATGTTCCAGCCGTTCATGCCGTTGTCCGGGGCAACGGTGCGGTCCTGGGAGTTCTTCACGACGACCACGTCGCCGATCAGCGAGCGGTTGAAGAACCAGGCGGCCGGCACCCCGCTGTCGTAGCCGCCGCGCACGTCGCGCAGACCGACGCAGCCGTGGCTGGCGTTGTAGTTGCCGAAGGCGCCGCCGCCCCAGTAGTTGCCGTGGATGAAGGTGCCGGAGTCGGTCAGGCGCATGGCGTGCGGTACGTCCTTGATGTCGTACTCGCCGCCGAACCCGACCGTCTCACCGTTCATACGGGTCACCGTGAGCTTCTCGGTGATGACCATCTGGCCGTTCCAGGTGGCGTTGCCCGGCCGGCCGGCGGTGATGGGGATGGTCCTGACGACCTTGCCCTCATGCATGACCTTCATGGTGTGCTTCTTGGCGTCGACCACGGAGACCTGGTTGCGGCCGATGGTGAAGGAGACCGTCTTGGTCTGCTTGCCGTAGACACCGGGACGGCCCTGGACACCGTCGAAGTTGAGCTTGACGGTGACCTTGGTGCCGGCCTTCCAGTAGTGCTCGGGCCGGAAGTCGAGCCGGTCGTTGCCGAACCAGTGGCCGGCGACGTCGACGGCCGGCTCGGTCTTGATCTCGATCGCCTTCTCGACGTCCTTCGGGGCGGTGATGCCCCGGGTGAACCGGAGGGAGAACGGCATTCCGACGCCGACGGTGGAGCCGTCCTCGGGCGTGAAGTAGCCGACGAAGGTGTTCTGCGGCGTCAGCGTGGTGAAGCTGGAGTCCTCGGCCGCCTCACGGCCCGCGGAGTCCTTGGCGACCGCGTGCACCGTGTACTTGGTGGAGGCGGCCAGGTGGAGGTCCGGGGTCCACGAGGTGCCGTCGGCGGATATCCGCCCGGCTATCGCGGTGCCCTTGCCGTCCTTGACGTCGACCTGGGTGAGCTTGCCCTTGCTCGCGCCGACCTTGAGTGCGCCGCTGGTATCGACGGACTCGGCGCCGTTCTTGGGTGCGATGGTCACGACCGCCTGCGACTGCTCGCTGCGGGCGCTTTCGGCCTCCTTGTTCTTCCCCGTACTGGATGCCGGGTCCTGGGTGTCGCCCCCGCCGCAGGCGGTGACGGCCAGGAGCAGCACGCCGGAGGCCAGCGCGAGCAGCCCCTTGCTCCCCCGTCGCCCCCGCGCGCCCACCGACGCCCCCGATATCGGCCGCATGTTCACTTGTTTCTCCCCTCCCCGGGCCGGCCCCGACCCGTACCCCAGCGCGCCGTACGCGCTCTGGCGCATATTAACCACAAGGTCAGAGGCGAGATGTCAGGCGATTGTCACTGTTCCGTCCCAACTTCAACGACCGCCGGAAACAACCCTCTTGTCTCGACGCCGGCCCCACCGGATTACTTCACCGCGCCGCCCTTCTCCCAACCCTCGGTACGGCGGCCGGTGCGGCCCCCATGCGCCGTGTGCGCCCGGTTACGTGCCTCATGGGCCGCCCAACGACCTTCGTGCCCCCGGGAAACGTGAGTGCGAGGCAAGCTCTGGGCAGAACAGAGGGGAGGACCGCGCGACGGGGAGCCGCGACCGGGGGCAGCCGCAGGGGGGCGGGGCCGGAGGCGGGCACGAGCCGGAAGATCCGCACAGAGCCGCAGAGAGCCGCAGAGAGCCGAATAAAGGGGCCGCCCTGGTGTCCAGCGCAGCCGAACAGGAGGCGGTGGCGGGCGGGCGCGCCACCGGGGAGGAGCGGCCGTCCGCCGCCGTGAACGGCGTGCGGCGGGCCGCGCCGCCGTCCGGCGTGCCCGTGTGGCCAGGTGCGCCGACGCCACTGGGCGCCCGTTTCCGGGCGGGCCCCGACGGGGCGGCCGGCACCGGCTTCGCGCTGTGGGCGGGCGGGGCGGAGGCCGTCGACCTGTGCCTGTTCGACGGTCCGGGCCCGGACGCCAGGGAGACGAGGGTCCGGCTGACCGAGCTGACGCACGAGACCTGGCACGGTTTCATACCCGGGATCCTGCCGGGGCAGCGCTACGGCTACCGCGTGCACGGCCGCTGGGACCCGTGGACGGGCGCCCGCTGGAACCCGGCGAAGCTGCTGCTCGACCCGTACGCGCGTGCGGTGGACGGCGCCAAAGGGAATGATTACAGCCGGCTGCCGCCGGAGGTCTACGGGCACGTACGCGACTGGCCGGACCAGCACGTGGCGGACACCGTGCGCGACGAACGGGACTCCGCGCCGTACGTGCCCAAGGGCGTCGTCGTCCACGATGACGACGACTGGTCCGACGACCGCCGCCCCGGCACGCCCTGGGCGGACTCGGTGATCTACGAACTGCATGTGCGCGGCTTCACCAGGCTTCACTCGGGGGTCCCCGAGGAACTGCGGGGGACGTACGCGGGTCTGGCCCACCCGGCGGCGGTCGAGCACCTGGTGAGGCTGGGCGTGACGGCGGTGGAGCTGCTGCCGGTGCACCAGTTCGCGCACGAGGACCACCTGCTGCGCCGCGGCCTGCGCAACTACTGGGGCTACAACTCGATCGGCTACTTCGCCCCGCACGCCGGCTACGCCTCCTCCGGCACCGCGGGAGCGCAGGTGGGCGAGTTCAAGCGGATGGTGCGTGCCCTGCACGCGGCCGGGATCGAGGTGATCCTCGACGTGGTCTACAACCACACGGCGGAGGCCAACGAGTACGGCCCGACACTGTCGTTGAAGGGCGTCGACAACCAGCGTTACTACCGCCTCCAGCCGGACGCCCGCAGGTACGCCGACTACACCGGCTGCGGCAACACCCTGCACGTGGTCCAGCCGAACGTGCTGCGCCTGATCACCGACTCGCTGCGGTACTGGGTGACGGAGATGGGCGTGGACGGCTTCCGCTTCGACCTCGCCGCCGCGCTGGCCCGCGCGATGCACGACGTCGACATGCTCTCGCCGTTCCTCGCGGTCATCGCGCAGGATCCGGTGCTGCGCCGGGTCAAGCTGATCGCCGAGCCGTGGGACGTCGGCTCGGGCGGCTACCAGGTGGGCGCCTTCCCGCCGCTGTGGACGGAGTGGAACGACCGCTACCGCGACACGGTGCGGGACTTCTGGCGGCACGCGCTGCCGGACGTGCGGGAGATGGGCTACCGGCTGTCCGGCTCCAGCGATCTGTACGCCTGGGGCGGCCGCCGCCCCTACGCGTCCGTCAACTTCGTCACCTCGCACGACGGTTTCACCCTGCGCGACCTGGTGTCCTACGAGCGCAAGCACAACGAGGCCAACGGCGAGGGCAACCGGGACGGCACCGACGACAACCGGTCCTGGAACTGCGGGGCGGAGGGCGAGACGGACGACGAACGGGTGCGGTCGCTGCGGCGCCGGCAGCTGCGCAACCTCGTGACCACCCTGCTGCTGTCGACGGGTGTGCCGATGCTGGTCGCGGGCGACGAACTGGGGCGCACCCAGGGCGGCAACAACAACGCCTACTGCCAGGACAACGAGACGGGCTGGCTGGACTGGAGCCTGCTCGAGGACCCCGGCTGGCGGGAGCTGTCGGAGCTGACCGCCCGTCTGATCGCGTTGCGTCACCGGCATCCGGTGCTGCGCCGCCGCGCGTTCTTCTCGGGGCGCGCGCACTCGGCGGACGGGCTGCGGGACCTGGCCTGGTTCACCCCGTGCGGCACGGAGATGACGGAGCAGGACTGGTACGCCCCCGCGGCCACCCTGGGGATGTACCTGTCCGGCCGGGACATCCCGGGCCGCGACGAGCGCGGTGCCCCGATCGTCGACGACAGCTTCCTCGCTGTGCTGCACGCCGGGGACCGCCCGGTGGACTTCGTCCTGCCGGGGCCGCCGTGGGCGCGGCGGTACGAGGTGGTCGTGGACACCTCGCGGGAGGACCAGACGCGGGCGCCGGGCGAGGAACACGCCTCGGCCGCCGCGATCACGGTGCCGGCGAGGTGCGTACTGCTGCTCAGGGCCGTGGACCAGGGCCGCTCATCGGCCTCTCAGCCGAGGATGCCCCGGTCGTAGGCGACCGCGACCGCCGCCGCGCGGTCCTTGACGCCGAGCTTGGCGTACAGGTGGGTGAGGTGGGTCTTCACGGTGGCCTCGCTGATGAACAGCTCGCGGGCGATCTCCCGGTTGGAGGTGCCCCTGGCGACCAGGGCCAGCACCTCGCGCTCGCGGGCCGAGAGCGGTTCCTTGCCCGGGGCGGGCGCGCGAACCGCCGAGACCAGCCGGGAGGCCACGGCCGGGGAGAGGACCGTACGGCCCTCGGCCGCGGCGCGGACGGCCGTGAACAGCTCGTCGCGCGGGGCGTCCTTGAGCAGATAGCCGGTCGCGCCCGCCTCGATCGCGGGCAGGGAGTCGGTGTCGTACGTCGTCATCCTGTGACAGCGGCGCGAGCGCCCTGACGGCCTGCCCGGCAGAGCCGGGCAAACGCGAACAAGTGTACTGGCATTCGCTGATTTGGGTGATCGCACCGGAAGAGGGGTGCGGCTGTTTGGGTGTCGTACGTACGGTCGCATGGTGCGTGCCGGGGATCGGGACAAGCGCCAGGGGGACAGATATGGCGGCGGTGCGGGAGGCCGACGGGGGCGGCCACGCCCGGTACACGTACCGGCTGCGGGTGTCGGCCACGGCCCGTACCGGGTTGGAGGGGGAATGGGGCCGGTGCCGGTGGCTCTGGAACGAGTGCGTGGCCCGTTCCAAGAAGGCCCACGCCGAGAGTGAGGAGTGCGGTCCGGCCCGGCTGGACCGGATGCTGACCCAGGCCCGCGCGGTGACACCGTGGCTGGCCGCGGGCTCCTGTGTGCCGCAGCAGCAGATCATCCGTGACTTCGCCGCATCCCGCACGAAGGCACTCAAGGACGTCAAGGAGCGGCTGCCGCTGAGGCGGCGGGCCGGGATGCCTCGGCACAAGAGGAAACGCGGGGCCGATCCGACGCTGAACTACACCCGTCGCGGCTTCCGGCTCAAGGACGGGCGCCTGCACCTGGCGGGTGGAATCGTCCTGACCGTGGTGTGGTCCCGTCCTCTCCCGGCCGAACCCTCCTCGGTGCGCATCTACCGCGACCGTCTGGGCGCCTGGTACTGCTCGTTCGTCGTCCCCGCCCCGCTTGAACCGCTCCCCGCCACCGGCCGCGTCATCGGCATCGACTGGGGAGTGAGGGAAACCGCCACCACCACCTCCGACGCCCACGACCTCCCCCACACCCAGCACGGTCAGAAGGCGAAGGAGGCGAAGGAGAGGGTGTCCCGCTACGACCGCATGATGGCCCGCCGCAGACCCAAGAAGGGGCAGCCCGCCTCGAGGGGCTACCGGGAGGCGAAGAGGTGGCGGGCGAAGGCCTACGCGAAGATCGCCCGGCAGCGGCAGGACACCGCCCGCAAGTGGGCGAAGAAAGTCGTGCGCGACCACGATGCGATCGCGGTGGAGGACTTCCGGCCCAAGTTCCTCGCCGGGACGTCGATGGCCCGCAAGGCGGCCGATGCCGCGATCGGCGCCACCAAGCAGGCCTTGATCGAGATGGGGCGCAAACACGCGCGGGACGTACGCCTGGTGGATCCCGCGCACACCACCATGGACTGCGGAACGTGCGGAGCGAGAACCAAGCACGCGCTGCCGCTGTCGGAACGCACCTACACCTGCACCGCGTGCGGAGCCGTCTGTCCCAGGGACAAGAACTCCGCACGCGTGATGCTCGTCCGGGCAGGTCTGGACCCGGCTGGTGTCGAGGGCGCAAGACCTCCTGGAGCGCTGCTCCAAGAGGCGGCCTGAGCCAGGAATCCCCTCCCTTCAGGGAGGGGAGCAGTCAATCCCAGCGGAACCAGCGCCCAGCCCGGCCAGTGGCCCGCCGCGGCCTGGTTCAGGGCCTGGGCGGCGGCGCCGAACGGGGTGAAGCCGACGATCCGGGCGAGCACGTCCGGCATGGCCTGCACCGGCAGCCACAGGCCCGCGCTGAACATCATCGGGAAGAGCGCCGCGGACCCGATCGCGCCCGCGATCCGCGTGGTGCGGGACAGCGCGGAGATCATCGCGCCCAGGGCGAGCGCGGCGGACACGGCCAGCAGCAGGGCGAGGACGTAGCCGAACGGCTGCCTCGGCAGGGTCACGCCGAAGGCGAGCCGGCCGACGGTGAGCGCGAGCAGCGCCGAGGCCAGGGCCGCGCCCCCGAACACCACCATGTGCGCGGACAGCAGGGCGGCGGGCCGGACCGGGGTGGTGGACATCCGGCGCAGGATGCCGCGTTCGCGGTAGCCGGTGAGGACCTGCGGCATGCCCTGGAGTCCGCCGAGGAGCAGCCCGAGCAGCACCGTGACCGGCACGTAGGCGTCGATGGGGCGCAGGCCCCCGAAGGACGGGTCGGCCTGGCGGAAGGACGGGATGGAGCCGAGGATCACCAGGAGCACGGTGGGGAACAGCAGAATCCAGAAGATCGCGCCGGGCTCACGGCCGAACAGCCGGATCTCGGTGCGCAGTACGGCCGGGTCGACCAGGGTGTTGCTCATGCCCCGGCCTCCGTCAGGTCCAGGAAGGCGTCGTCGAGGGTGGCGTCGACGACGCGGAGTTGATGGGCGGTGATGTGGTGGCGGGCGAGCAGCGTGATGACGGCGTTGACGGTCTCGTCGGATCCGGAGAGGGTGATCCGGCCGTCCTTGCGGGCGATGGAGGCGAGTTCGGGCAGCGCGTTCAGGTCACGGTCGTCGAGCGGCGCGGACGGGGTGAAGCTGATGACGGTGGCGCCGGCCGAGCGCCGGATCAGGCCCTGCGGGGTGTCCAGGGCGGCGATCCGCCCCCGGTCGATCACGGCGATCCGGTCGCACAGCCGCCACGCCTCCTCCATGAAGTGCGTGACCAGCAGCACGGTGACCCCGCCCGCGCGGACGTCCTCGATGAGCTGCCAGGTGTCGCGGCGGGCGCGGGGGTCCAGGCCGGTGGTCAGTTCGTCGAGGACGACGATCCGCGGGTTGCCGACGAGGGCGAGCGCGATGAACAGCCGCTGCTTCTGGCCGCCGGAGAGCTTGGCGAAGCGGGTGGTGAGCTTCTCGGTCAGGCCGAGGCGTTCGGCCAGTGGCCGCCAGTCGGCCGGGTCCGGGTAGAACGACGCGTACAGCTGGAGCGCCTCGCGGACGGTGAGCTTGGCCTGCAACTCGCTCTGCTGGAGCTGGGCACCGAGCACGCGGGCGACCTGTTCGTGGTCGGCGACGGGGTCGAGGCCGGTGACGCGGACGCGGCCCGCGTCGGGGACGCGCAGGCCCTCGACGCACTCGACGGTGGTGGTCTTGCCGGCGCCGTTCGGGCCGAGGATGCCGAAGATCTCGCCCTCCTCGACGGCGAAGGAGACGCCGTCGACGACGGTCCGGCCGCCGTAGGACTTGCGCAGTTCGCTGACTTCGATGACGGACATGGCACCAGAATCCCGGCGGACGGGGCCCGCGCACATCGCCCGGCGCGCTCGATGCCGTATCAGCCGATCGGTTGATGCGGCCCTACGACCGGACCGGGTCCGACGTGGTCCCCGCGGTCGAAGACGCAGGTCGTAGGACCAGCGGCGGAGTCCGGTCCGGTCAAAACTCGGTGGGCTGCGCCGGTACCGGTCCGTAGGCTCGCCCGTGATGCCCACGACACCTGACACCCCCGAGGACCGTACCGGCCCCCCCGGTCCGGCCGGCCGTTCGGCCGTCCGCACCCTGTTGCGCCTGTGGCCCTATGTGCGGCCGGTCCGCATACGGCTGTTCATCGCCGCGTCCACCGCGATCGTCGCCTCCTGCGTCGGGCTGGTGATCCCGCTCGTCCTGAAGTGGATGGTGGACGGGCCGATCGCCGGCCGGGATCCGCGCGGCGTGTGGCTCGGCGCGCTGTACCTGCTGCTGCTCGGGGTCGGGGAGGCGCTGCTGTTCGGGCTGCGGCGGTGGCTGGTGGCGCGGCCGCTGTCGCACGTCGAGGCGGAGATGCGGGCGAACCTGTACGGGCATCTGCAACGGCTGCCGGTCGCCTTCCACGACCGGTGGGCGTCGGGGCAGTTGCTGTCCCGGGGCACGACGGACCTGATGCTGCTGCGCATGTTCCTCGCCTTCCCGCTCATGTTCCTGCTGGTCAACGGGGTCACCATCCTCGTGGGCGTGGTCATCATGCTGATGCAGGACTGGACGCTCGGACTGGTGATGCTGGCGCCCGCCGTGCCGCTGATCGCCTTCAGCGCGGTCTTCGAGAAGCGGTACGCGCATGTGGCGCGGCTGGCGCAGGACCAGGTCGGGGATCTGACGACGGTGGTCGAGGAGAGCGTGCTCGGCATCCGCGTCATCAAGGGGTTCGGCCGGCACCGCAGCCAGGCGCGGGCGTTCCGCGACCTGTCGCGGACCCTGCGGGGCACGGAGCTGCACAAGGCCCGTCTGCTCGCGGCCATCTGGACGGTCATCATGACCCTGCCGGAGGTGGCCATCGGGGCCACGCTGGTGGTGGGCTCGGTGCAGGTGGCCTCCGGCGGTCTCTCGGCGGGGACCCTGGTCGCCTTCCTGTCCACGGCGCTCGCCCTGCGCTGGCCGGTGGAGTCGATCGGCTTCCTGCTGGCGATGAGCCAGGAGGCGGCGACGGCGACCGAGCGGTACTTCGAGGTGATGGACGCGGAACCGGAGTCGGGGCGCCCGGCTGCGCCCGGCGCGCGCACGCCCGGGCCGGCCGGCGGCTCGGACGGCCCGGCGCACGAGGGGCTCCGCTTCGACAACGTCCGCTTCCGCCACCCCGACGCCCCGCCCGGTTCCCCGCCCCTCCTGGACCGCATCGACCTGCACATCCGCCCCGGTGAGTCGATGGCCCTGGTCGGGGCGACCGGCAGCGGCAAGACGACCCTGACGGCGCTGGTCCCCCGCCTCCACGAGGTGACCTCGGGGCGGATCACGCTGGACGGCGAGGACATCACCGCGATGTCCCGCGAGGAACTGCGCACGATGGTCGCGGTGGCCTTCGAGGAGCCGACCCTGTTCTCGGCGAGCGTCGGCGACAACGTACTGATGGGCGCCGACGGCAGCGCCGGGGACGCCGAACTGGACCGCGCGCTGTCCGTCGCCCAGGCCGGCTTCGCGCACACCCTCCCCCAGGGCACCGCGACCCAGGTCGGCGAGCAGGGCCTCAGTCTCTCCGGCGGCCAGCGGCAGCGCCTCGCGCTGGCCCGTGCCGTCGTCGGAGGGCCCCGGTTCCTGATCCTGGACGACCCGCTGTCCGCCCTGGACGTGCACACGGAGGCGGCCGTGGAGGCGGCCCTGCGCCAGGTGCTGACCGACACCACCGCCCTGATCGTGGCGCACCGCCCCTCCACGGTCCTGCTCGCCGACCGGGTCGCCCTGCTCTCCGGCGGCCGGATCACCGCCGTGGGCACCCACCACGAACTGCTGCGCACCAACGCCGAGTACGCCCATCTGATGTCGGGCGGACGCTCGCCGGAAGAGGAGGACGACGAGCGATGACGGCACCCACGAAGCCCGTCCGGACCACCGGCGACGAGCAGGACCCGCCGCGCCCCGAGGACACCCGCGACCCCTTCGACCGCGACGTCCTGCCCACTCCGCCGGGCGCCACGTCCGCCCTGCTGCGCTCCCTGCTGACACCCATGAAGGCCCGGGTCGCCGGCACCACGCTCCTGCTGCTGCTCCAGCAACTGGCCGTCCAGCCGGGCCCGCTGCTCGTGGCGTACGCGATCGACACCGCCGTACCGGCGTTCCGCGACCACGACCGCGGCCCGCTGATCGCGGTGGCGGTCGGCTATCTGCTGTGCGCGCTCGCCTCCGGCGCGCTCCAGTGGGCGTTCATCGTCGCCTCGGCCCGGGTCAACCAGGACGTGCTGCTGGATCTGCGCGGCCGGATCTTCCGTCAGGGGCAGGCGCTCAGCGTCGACTTCCACGAGCGCTACACCTCGGGCCGGCTGATCTCCCGTTCCACCACGGACGTGGAGTCGCTGCGCGAACTGCTCAGCGAGGGGCTCCAGGAGCTCGTCACGGTCGTGCTGTCCTTCTTCTGCATCTCGGCGATGCTGCTGTGGCTGGACCTGGGGCTCGGCGCGGTGGCGGTGGCGTCCTTCGTGCCGCTGCACGTGCTGGTCCGGGCGTACCGGCGGCGCGCGGGGCGGGTGTTCCAGGAGCGGTCGACCGCGATCGCCGCGGTGATCGTGAAGTTCGTGGAGACGATGAACGGCATCCGGCCGGTGCGCGCGTTCCGCCGCGAGGCCGCCAACGACGCCGGTTTCCGGATCCTGAACCGGCGCCACGAGCGCACCAACGGCGACGCGCTGCTGGAGATGGCCCGCTATGTCGTCGGCTCCCGGCTGGTGGCCAACACGGCGGTCGCGGTGATCGTACTGTGGGGCGCCTACCGGGTGGCGGACGGCTCCCTGGAGCTGGGCGTGCTGGCGGCGGCGGTGCTGTACCTGCGCCGGCTGTACGACCCCATCGACCGGCTCGGCATGTTCCTCAACTCCTACGAGTCGGCGGCCGCGTCGCTGGAGAAGATCGCGGGTTTGCTGGCGCAGACGCCGTCGGTGCCCGAGCCGTCGGCGCCCCGGCCGCTCCCGGCGCCGAGGCCGGGCCTGCCCGGCCGCGAGGTGGTCTTCGACGGGGTCGGCTTCGGCTACCGCACGGGCGGCGAGGTGCTGCCCCGCTTCGAACTGGTCGTTCCGGCCGGGCAGACCGTCGCCGTGGTCGGCTCCACCGGCGCGGGCAAGTCCACGCTGGCCAAGCTGCTGGCCCGCTTCTACGACCCCTCCGAGGGGCGGGTGCTGCTCGACGGGGTGGACCTGCGCGAACTCGCCGTCTCCGAACTACGGCGCGGGGTGGTCATGGTGACGCAGGAGGCCTTCCTGTTCTCCGGCACGGTCGCGGAGAACATCGCGATCGGCCGCCCGGACGCCACCCGTGCGGAGATCGAGCAGGCGGCGAAGGCGATCGGCGCGCACGACTTCATCAGCGCCCTGCCCGACGGCTACGACACGGACGTACGCAAGCGGGGCGGCCGCATCTCCGCGGGCCAGCGGCAACTGGTCTCCTTCGCACGGGCGTTGCTCGCGGATCCGGCGGTGCTCATCCTCGACGAGGCGACCAGCTCGCTGGACGTGCCCGGCGAGCGGGCGGTGCAGACGGCGATGACCACGGTGCTGCGGGGGCGTACGGCGGTGGTGATCGCCCACCGGCTGTCCACCGTGGAGATCGCCGACCGGGTGCTGGTGATGGAGCACGGCCGGATCGTGGAGGACGGCACCCCGGCCGAACTCGTCGCGGGCACGGGCCGCTTCGCGGACCTGCACCGCGCCTGGCGCGACAGCCTGGCCTGAGGGGACGGGACACACGGTGATCGACGCCTACGAGGATCCCGGGACACCCGACTGCCGGGGCGGATGGCGGTATCTGTGGTGGCTGGTGATGCGCCAGCCGGGCCGGTCGGCGGCCGGGGCGCTCCTGGCCAGCGCGTGGATGGTGCTGCTCGCGGCCACGCCGTACCTGATGTCCCGGGCGATCGACGACGGGCTCCAGCCGGGGAACATGGCCGCGCTGGCTGGCTGGACCGGGCTGCTGTTCGCAGTCGGGGTGTTCAACGCCTGGCTGAGCATGATGCGGCACCGCACGATGACCCGGGTACGGATGGACGCCAACTTCCGCACCGTCAAGGTCGTCGTCGACCACGTGGTCCGGCTGGGCGCCGCGCTGCCGCGCCGGGTCGGGGCCGGGGAGGTCGTCACGATCGGCGTCGGCGACGTCCAGACGATCAGCACGTGCCTGACCGTGGTCGGCCCGGGGGTCGGCTCGGTCGTGGTCTACGCGGTCGTGGCCGGGCTGCTGCTGTCGGTCTCGGCGCAGTTGGCGGCCGTCGTCCTGCTCGGGGTACCGCTGATCGCGGTGCTGGTGGGACCGCTGATGCGGCGGTTGCAGGGTACGGAGGGCGAGTACCGGGAGCGGCAGCGCGTGCTGACCGCGCGGATCGACGACCTGGCGGGCGGGCTACGGGTGCTCAACGGGCTCGGCGGCAAGGGGCTGTTCGCGGACGCCTTCCGCCGTGACTCGCAGCGGCTGCGGGCGCAGGGCTACCGGGTGGGCGCGGTGACCAGCTGGATGCAGGCCTTCGGCGTGGGCCTGCCGACCCTGTTCCTGGCCGTGGTGACCTGGCTGGCGGCCCGGCTGGCCGCCGAGGGGCGGATCACGGTGGGCGAGCTGGTGTCGGTGTACGGCTATGTGGCGGTGCTGGCGGGGCCGGTGGCGTTCTTCGTCGACATGGGGTACCAGCTCGGCCGGGGCGTGGTCGCCGCCCGCCGGGTGGCACGGCTGTTGCGGGTGCAACCGGAGGAAGACACCGGAACGCACGACGGGCCGGGCGAACCGGCGGTGCTGTACGACCCGGTCTCCGGGGTCCGGGTGGCGCCCGGCCGGCTGACCGCGCTGGCCGGGGCCCGGCCCGCCGACGCGGCGGCCGTGGTCGACCGCCTGGGCCGGTACGAGCCGTCCGCGGCCACCTGGGGCGAGCTGCGGCTCGACGCGATCGGGCTGCCCCGGGTCCGGGAGCGGATCCTGGTCGCCGACAACGAGGCCGACCTGTTCGCCGGGACCCTGCGGGAGCTGGTGTGCGGGCGCCGGGAGCGCGCGGACGCCGAGATGGCCCGGGCGGTGCGCGCGGCCGTCGCCGAGGACGTCGTGCAGGGGCTGCCGGACGGGCTCGACTCGGCCGTGACCGCCCAGGGCCGCAGTCTCTCCGGCGGTCAGCGGCAGCGGGTCCGGCTGGTGCGGGCGCTGCTTGCCGACCCGGAGGTGCTGCTGGCCGTGGAGCCCACCTCGGCACTCGACGCGCACACCGAGGCCGCGGTCGCCGACCGGCTGCACGGGGCCCGCGAGGGCCGCACGACGGTCGTCACGACCACTTCCCCGCTGGTGCTGGACCACGCCGACACCGTCCACTACCTGGTCGACGGCAAGGTCGCCGCCAGCGGCAGCCATCGCGAACTGCTCGACTCGGAACCGGGTTACCGGGCGCTCGTGGCGCGCGACACCGGGGACGGCGACACCCTGAACGCACAGGAGGCAGCACGGTGACGGATCGGGCTCCGGGACGGTTGCCGGTCGCCGGACCGGCGGACGTACGGCGGGCGGCGCTGCGGCTGGTCCGGGCGGACCGGCGGGCCTTCGCGGCCGTGCTGGCGCTGAACGCGCTGGCCGCCGTCGCCGGACTCGCCGGGCCCTGGCTGCTCGGCCGGATCGTGGACCACGTGAGGGCCGGGGGCGGGGTCGGCGCCGTGGACCGGATGGCGCTCGCCATCCTGGTGTGCGCGCTCGCGCAGTTGCTGCTGGCGCGCTGGGCCCGGTACGTGGGCCACCGCTTCGGCGAACGCACGCTGGCCCGGGTGCGCGAGGAGTTCGTGGGCCGGGCGCTGGGCCTGCCCGCCTCGGTGGTCGAGCGGGCCGGCACCGGCGATCTGACCACGCGCGGCACCGCCGACGTGGCCACCGTGGGCACGACGCTGCGCGACGTGGGGCCCGAGCTGCTGGTGTGCGGCATGGAGGCGCTGTTCGTGCTGGTCGCGGTGTTCGTGCTCGACCCGCTGCTGGGCGTCGTGGGCGTGCTGGCGCTGACCCCGATCTGGTTCGCGCTGCGCTGGTACCTGCGCCGGGCGCGGGAGGGCTACCTCGCCGAGGGCGCGGCCACCTCCGAGGTGGCCGAGGTGCTGGCGGCGACCGCCTCCGGAGCCCGTACGGTCGAGGCGTTCCGCCTGGCCGGACGGCGGGTCGCGGCGAGCCGGGACGCGCTGGAGACGTCCCGGCGCACCCGCCTGTACACGCTGTTCCTGCGCAGCGTGTTCTTCCCGGCGGTGGAGGTGTCGTACATCCTGCCCGTGGCCGGGGTGCTCCTGGTGGGCGGTGTGCTGCACGGGCGCGGGACGGTGAGCCTGGGCGCGGTGGTGGCCGCCGCGCTGTATCTGCGGCAGTTCACCGAGCCCCTCGACCAGATCCTGATGCGGGTGGAGCAACTGCAGAGCAGCGGGGCCTCCTTCGCGCGGGTGGAGGGCCTGGCGCGGGCACCGGAGGCCGTACCGGGCGGCTCACCGGAACCGGCGGACGACCGCATCGACGTGACCGGGGCGCGCTACGCCTACGAGCGCGGCGGCGAGGTGCTGCGCGGGGTCGACCTGACGGTGCGTCCCGGGGAGCGGCTGGCGGTGGTCGGCCCGTCCGGCGCGGGCAAGACCACGCTGAGCAGGCTGCTGGCCGGCGTCGACGCGCCGACGGCGGGCTCGGTCACCGTGGGCGGGGTGCCCGTGGCCGGTCTGGAGCCGGAGCGGCTGCGCCGCCAGGTCGTCCTGGTCACCCAGGAGCACCATGTGTTCCTCGGCACGGTCCGGGACAACCTGCGCATCGCCGAACCCGGCGCCACCGACGAGGAGTTGTGGTCGGCCCTCGCGGCCGTGGGGGCCGACGCCTGGGTACGGGAACTGCCGCAGGGCCTGGACACCGGGCTGGGTGCGACCGGTCACCGCACCGACGGTTCGCAGGCCCAGCAACTCGCCCTGGCCCGCGTGGTGCTGGCCGATCCGCACACCCTGATCCTGGACGAGGCCACGGCGTTGCTCGACCCGGCCACGGCCCGCCACACCGAGCGCGCCCTCGCCGCCGTGCTGCGGGGCCGCACGGTCATCGCCATCGCCCACCGCCTGCACACCGCCCACGACGCCGACCGGGTCGCCGTCATGGAGGACGGCCGCCTGACCGAACTGGGCACCCACGACGACCTGGTCGCCTCCGGCGGGGCGTACGCGGCGCTGTGGCACACCTGGCACGGGAACGGCGCGACACCGTCGGGCGAGGGCGGCGGCGCGGTCTCGTAGGAGCCGCCGCGGGGTGCCCGCGGCCGGGGCGGGCCGCCCGCCGAACCTTCTGATTTCGGTCGACATCGTGCCGTCCTGCCATGGCGACCACGGCATCGATCCGGCCGCTCGGATGGCTGAAAATCGCCCATCCCCCGGCAGGCTCCACAGCCGGGACCTCGGACACCGGATCCGAGGTCCAAGCCGCCTTCCGAGGCAGGTTCATGACGCCGCAACATTTACCGGACAGTCATCTTTGAGCCAACATCACTTCGGGACGCTGACATGTACGCGTCCTTGGTGCCACTCTTCCTCCACCCGCCGCACGAGCACAGCACCCTCACCCCCGATCCGGGCCGGCAGCCCCACGCCGAACCGGGCACCCCCACATAAGGAGCTTGTGTGACTCCCCGCTACGCGCGTCACAAGCGCATCGCTCTGGCCGCCGCCACCGCAGTCGCCGCCGGAGCCCTCCTCAGCACTGGTCTGACCACCAGTGCCTCGGCCCAGACCACGGCCGGATCCACGGGCGCGGCCCACCTCGCCGCCGCCCCCACCTTCCTGACCGCCGCCGCCCGCACCTCGCTGATCCAGCAGGCGCAGGCCGACGTCTCCGAGACCGCCCAGGAGATAGGCCTCGGCGTCAAGGAGGAGCTGGTCGTCAGGGACGTCATCCAGGACGCCGACGGCACGACGCACACCCGCTACGAGCGCACCTACGCGGGTCTGCCCGTCCTCGGCGGCGACCTGATCGTCCACAGCTCCAAGGCCGGCAAGACCCAGGGCGTGACCAGAGCGAACAAGGCGGCCATCAAGGTGGCCACGCTCACCCCGAAGGTCGCCACCGCCAAGGCCGAGAAGCAGGCCGTGACGCTGGCCCAGGCCGCCGGTTCGGAGCAGACCACCGCCGACCAGGCCCCGCGCAAGGTCATCTGGGCGGGCGACGGCACGCCGGTCCTCGCCTACGAGACGGTCGTCGGCGGTCTCCAGGAGGACGGCACCCCGAACCAGCTGCACGTCATCACCGACGCGGCCACGGGCAAGAAGCTCTTCGAGTACCAGGGCGTCGAGACCGGTACGGGCAAGACCCTGTACTCGGGCACCGTCACCCTGACCACCACCCTGTCGGGGTCGACGTACCAGCTGTACGACACCACCCGCGGCGGTCACAAGACGAACAACCTGGCCGGCGGCACGTCCGGCACCGGCACCCTGTTCACCAACACCACCGACGTGTGGGGCACCGGCACCGCCTCCAGCTCCACCACCGACCAGACGGCGGCCGCGGACGCCGCCTACGGCGCCCAGATGACCTGGGACTTCTACAAGAGCACCTTCGGCCGCAACGGCATCAAGAACAACGGCGTGGCCGCCTACTCCCGGGTCCACTACGGCAACAACTACGTCAACGCCTTCTGGGACGACAGCTGCTTCTGCATGACCTACGGCGACGGCTCGGGCAACACCCACCCGCTGACCTCGCTGGACGTCGCCGGCCACGAGATGAGCCACGGCGTCACCGCCAACACGGCCAAGCTGAACTACTCGGGTGAGTCCGGCGGCCTGAACGAGGCCACCTCCGACATCTTCGGCACCGGCGTGGAGTTCTACGCCAACAACTCGAAGAACCCGGGCAACTACCTCATCGGCGAGCAGCTCAACCTCAACGGCAACGGCACCCCGCTGCGCTACATGGACAAGCCCAGCAAGGACGGCGGCTCCGCCGACTACTGGTCCTCCACCGTGGGCAGCAAGGACGTGCACTACTCGTCCGGCGTCGCGAACCACTTCTTCTACCTCCTCGCGGAGGGCAGCGGCGCCAAGACGATCAACGGCTACAGCTACAACTCGCCGACGTACAACGGCGCCACGGTCACCGGCATCGGCCGCGCCAAGGCGCTGCAGATCTGGTACAAGGCGCTGACCACGTACATGACGTCGACCACCAACTACAAGGCCGCCCGCACGGCGACCCTGAACGCGGCGTCGGCGCTGTACGGCTCCAGCAGCACCGAGTACAACACGGTCGCCGCGGCCTGGACCGCCGTCAACGTGACCTGATCTCGGCCTAGTTGAACGGTGCGGCCCCCGGAAGGACACTCCTTCCGGGGGCCGCCCTACGCTTGGGTCGCATGTCGACGGCACACTTCACCTACGAGGAGGTCGGCGCGACCCGCGAACAGGGTCACTGCCCGCCCGGCTTCCACCGCCTGCGCGTGCGCACCCGCATAGGCGAGGGCAGGGAGGTGTTCCGCCGGGCCTCCGAGGCCGTGATGACGTGGGAGATGCACCGCGCCCTCGGCGTCGGCATCGAGGCGAGCGCCGACCGGGCCGCGCCCGGCACCGATGTCACCGTCACCCTCGCCGGCGTGGTCCGCGCCCCCTGCCGGGTGGTCTGGACGGCGGAGGAGCCCCGCCTCGCCGGCTGGGCCTACGGCACCCTGCCCGGCCATCCCGAGTGCGGCGAGGAGGCCTTCCTGGTGGACCGCACGGGCGACGGCACCGTCTGGCTCACGGTCACCGCCTTCAGCCGCGCCGCCAAGTGGTACGCCCGAGCGGCCGGCCCGGTCACCCGCGCCCTGCAACACGCCTACGCCCACCGCTGCGGCACGACCCTGCGCGGACTGTGCGCGGACATCCCGGAGCCGTGACCCGGGGACGACGCCCCGGGACAGGGCGCACGCGCCGGAGCCCGGGCCCCGAAGGGCCCGGACGGCCGGGTCAGCGCAGCAGGACACCCGCCGTCTCGCCGGCCTCCTCCGGAGGGACCGTCACCAGGCCCAGTTCCGCCGGGGAGGACAGGAAGCGGTGGGTGGGGAGGATGCGCACCGTGTAGCCGTAGGGGCCGGTACGGTCCAGGGACAGCGGCCCCTCGTAGACCCAGTGGCCGTCGGCGTCGGGGGCGCCCGCGGGTTTCAGGGGGACGGCGGTGGCGTCGGTGATGCGGTCCTCCTCGTCCACCCGGCCCGAGACGGCCTGCACCTCCACGTCGTCCGGACCGAGGCTGCCCAGCCCCACCCGCACCCGCAGGCCGAAGGCGGCACCGAGTTCGGCGGTGGCCGTACTGGCCGAGGTCTCCACGTGGTCGACGGTCACCTCGTGCCACGCCGCCCGCACCCGCGCCTTCCACGCCGCGAGCTCACGCGCCGCGTCCGGGCCGAGCGCGCGGTGGGCCTGGGCGGCGGGAGCGTACAGCCGCTCCACGTACTCACGGACCATGCGGCCCGCCAGCACCTTCGGGCCGAGCAGGGACAGCGTCCGGCGGACCATCTCGATCCACCGCTCCGGCAGCCCGCCCCGCCCGCGCTCGTAGAAGCGCGGCGCGACCCGCTGCTCCAGCAGGTCGTACAGCGCGGCGGCCTCGACGTCGTCGCGGTGGTCCGCGTCGGTGCCCGCCCCGTCCGCCGTCGGGACGGCCCAGCCGAAGTCCGGCTCGAACCACTCGTCCCACCAGCCGTCCAGCACGGACAGGTTCAGACAGCCGTTGAGCGCGGCCTTCATCCCGGAGGTCCCGCACGCCTCCAGCGGACGCAGCGGGTTGTTCAGCCACACGTCGCAGCCGTGGTACAGCTTCTGCGCCATCGCCATGCCGTAGTCCGGCAGGAAGACGATCCGGTGGCGCACCCGCGGGTCGTCGGCGAACCGGACCAGCTCCTGGATGAGCCGTTTTCCCCCGTCGTCCGCCGGATGCGCCTTGCCCGCGACCACGATCTGCACCGGCCGCTCGGGGTGCAGCAGCAGATCCATCAGCCGGTCCCGGTCACGCAGCATCAGCGTCAGCCGCTTGTACGACGGGACCCGGCGGGCGAAGCCGATCGTCAGCACCTGCGGATCGAGGACGCCGTCGATCCAGCCCAGCTCGGCGGCCCCGGCACCGCG
The DNA here is from genome assembly GCF_002803075.1 of Streptomyces sp. CB01373. Taxonomy (GTDB): domain Bacteria; phylum Actinomycetota; class Actinomycetes; order Streptomycetales; family Streptomycetaceae; genus Streptomyces. The sequence goes on from NZ_NNBK01000024.1 coordinate 123,578, forward strand.
CTGTTGCCAGGAGGCCCGCAGCCGGCTCCGCACCTCCGTCACCAGCTGCTCGCGCAGTTCGCGGCGCAGCTCCCAGACGTCCAGGTCGGGGATGTCGGCGACGGCGTCCCAGCGGTCGGAGCCGCCCACGGTCAGCGCGTCCTCGGTGCGCTGGGCGCCGACCTGCCGGGCACCGAGCCGGAACACCTCCGGGGCGACCCACGTCGGGGCGTGCACCCCGTTGGTCACCGAGGTGATCGGCACCTCCTCGGGGTCGAATCCCGGCCACAGTCCGGCGAACATCTCCCGGCTGACCCTCCCGTGCAGCAGCGAGACGCCGTTGGCGCGCTGGGCCAGCCGCAGGCCCATCACCGCCATGTTGAACAGGTTCGGCTCGCCCCCGGGGTACGTCTCCATGCCCAGCCGCAGGATCCGCTCGACGTCGATGCCGGGCAGCTCGGCGTGGGGCCCGAAGTGGCGGGCGACCAGCTCCCTGTCGAAGCGGTCGATCCCGGCCGGGACGGGCGTGTGGGTGGTGAACACGGTCCCCGCCCGCACCGCCTCCAGACCCGAGTCGAAGTCCAGCCCCCGGTCGCACAGCTCGGCGATGCGCTCGAGGCCGAGGAAGCCCGCGTGGCCCTCGTTGGTGTGGAACACCTCCGGGTCGGCGTGGCCGGTGAGCCGGCAGTACGTCCGCACCGCCCGCACCCCTCCTATGCCCAGCAGCATCTCCTGGAGGAGCCGGTGCTCGCTGCCGCCGCCGTAGAGCCGGTCGGTCACCCCGCGCTCGCCGAGGTCGTTCTCCTCGACGTCGGAGTCGAGCATCAGCAGCGGAATCCGGCCGACCTGGGCGACCCAGATCCGGGCGTGCAGGGCCTTGCCGCCGGGCAGCGCCAGCGAGATCCGCGCCGGGGCGCCGTCGGACTCCTTCAGCAGGGTGACGGGCAGCTCGTGGGGGTCCAGGACCGGGTAGTGCTCCTGCTGCCAGCCGTCGCGGGACAGGGTCTGCCGGAAGTAGCCGTGCCGGTAGAGCAGTCCCACCCCGATCAGCGGTACGCCGAGGTCGCTGGCCGCCTTCAGATGGTCGCCGGCGAGGATGCCGAGGCCGCCGGAGTACTGCGGCAGCGCGGCCGTGATCCCGAACTCGGGCGAGAAGTAGGCGACCGCGGCGGGCAGGCCATCGGTCCGGGCCTGGTACCAGCGGTCACCGGTCATGTAGTCGTGCAGGTCGTCGGCGGCGGCGGTCAGCCGGCGCAGGAAGCGGCGGTCGCCGGCCAGCTCGGCCAGCCGCTCGGGAGGCACGCTGCCGAGCAGGCGCACGGGGTCGCCTCCCGAGGAGGCCCAGCGCTCGGGGTCGACGGACTGGAAGAGGTCACGGGTCTCGGCGTGCCAGGACCAGCGCAGGTTGCGGGCCAGCTCGCTGAGCGGGCGCAGGGGCTCGGGGAGAACGGGACGGACGGTGAACCGACGGATCGCCTTCACATGCCACCTCGGCGCGTTCGCTGGATGGACGCACTGCGCTGTGCGCCCCGTCACACAAAACCGTACCGGTCCGAGTGCGGGCACCGCTGAGTTCGGACACTGTCCGACATCGACCTGAACAGACCGGTTCAACCCCTGTTGCGTCCGTGTCCGGACTGGACCGGTCTTGTGTCTGGACATACGCGCGAGTAGTTAACAAAGTGCCGGATTGCTCACCCGAATAGGGTGGGAAGGCTCCTCCGGTACACCGACAGCAGGACCACGCACGACCCAGCAGCACCCCGCAACGCAGGACCCACCTCCCCACAGATATCCGCCCACACCCTCGTTGACGCGGACAGGAGCGGTCATGCCCGCCACGCACCACTCGGCAGCAGCACGGAAACCCAGTAAGAGCAGCCCCGGCGCCGCCGGCCGGCCCGGCGCCGACGCGCAGGCCCGCACCCGGGCAGCCCCCCACGAGACCCCGCCGGCCGCCGGGCAGTCCCCGGGGGGTGCCACGGCCGTCGGCCGGATACCCGTCCTCGACGTCCGCCCGGTCGTCCAGCACGGCCGCAGGCCCGCCAAGGCGGTGACCGGAGAATCGTTCGAGATCTCGGCCACCGTCTTCCGTGAGGGTCACGACGCGGTGGCCGCGAACGTCGTCCTGCGCGATCCGGAGGGCCGGGCCGGCCCGTGGACGCCGATGCGCGAACTGGCCCCCGGCACCGACCGCTGGGGCGCCACCGTGACCGCCGGACCCCCCGGCCACTGGACGTATCAGGTGGAGGCCTGGGCCGACCCGGTCACCACCTGGCGGCACCACGCGCAGATCAAGATCCCCGCAGGTCTGGACACCGATCTGGTCCTGGAGGAGGGCGCGCGCCTGTACGAGCGCGCCGCCGCCGGAGTGCCCGACGGGCCGGAGCGGGACACCCTGGCCGCCGCCGTAGCCGCGCTGCGGGACGAGAACCGGCCGGCCGCGGCCCGGCTGGCGGCGGCGTTGACGCCGGAGGTGGACGCGGTCCTCGCCCGCCGTCCACTGCG
>NZ_NNBK01000025.1 GCF_002803075.1 Streptomyces sp. CB01373
CGCATAGCCTCAAACGAGATCACCGAGTGGCCGTCGATACACCACTCCAGCGGACGTGACCGCCGGAGGCCGCCGCTCGTCGACAGGCAAACTACGACGCTCAGCCGGGCCAAGTGCACATGAAAGGGGCCAGGTAGAGCGCTAAGTCTCACCGTTGGGCAACCTCAGGGCGCAGAGTCACGGACGGTCATTCTCATAAATGTTCATCTGTGAGAGTTCTGCGAGAGGCCCCGGAGTGATCCCGTTTCCGCACGTCACCGTTCGCAAAAGTCCTCTCGAAACCCACACGTTGTGCGAGGCACTTCTGAGAGGCTGCCGCTATGGACCTCACGCCCGATCAGGCCGCATTGGCGGTAGAACGTCACGACTGCCCGAACTGTGACGCCCCCGCCGGCAGCGCCTGCCGAACCCGGGGCGGGAAGACCGCCGCGAAGTACCACACCCCCCGCTTCGTCCTCGTCCCCGCGCTCCGCGAGGAACTGGAGATCCCCGTCCCCGCCGACCGGCAGCCGGGCCGCGCGTGGAAGCAGGGCCCGGCGCTCGCTGTCGTCCCCGCGCCCCGCACCGAGCGCCCGGTCCGCATCGGGTACGCGAGGACGTCGACCGCCCGACAGGAACTGGCGAGCCAGCTCGAAGGCCTCCACCGCGCGGAGTGCCACAAGGTCTTCAAGGAGCAGATCAGCACCCGCGTGAAGGTGCGCCCCGAACTGGAGAAGGCGCTCGCCCTGGCCCGCCAGTTCAAGGAAGCCGCCCCCGAGACGCCGGTCATCTTCACCGTCCACGAGCTGAAGCGGCTCGCGCGCAACGCGGCTGAGCCGATGACGCTGTCCGCCGAGCTCCAGGCCGGCGGCATCCAGCTCGAACTCCTCACCGGCCCGCTCACCGGCATCTACGACCCCAACGGCATGGGCGCCATGTTCTTCGCCGTGCTCGCCGTCGCCGGGCAGATCGAGCGCAACTACATCCGGGAGAAGACCCTCGAAGGCCAGGTCATTGCCGCGTCCAAGGGCAACCACGGCGGACGTCCGAAGGTCATCGACGACGACATGCTCACCTTCGCCGTTGCCCTGAAGGACAAGGGCGTCCCCGTCCCCGAGATCGCGAAGAAGCTCACCATCAGGACGGGCAAGAATGCGGGCAAGTCCCCCTCGGTTGCCTCGCTCTACCGGGCGCTCGCGGAAGCCGAGGCCGCCGCGGTGGACGACGGCCTGCCGCTGCGGCCTAAGCCCGTACGCGTCCGCCGCCCCGAAGACCCCCTCACCCCCGAGGAGATCGACCTCCGGGACCGGCTCCAGGCCCAGCCCCACCCGAACGCCGAACTGCGATAGCTCCGCCCGCAACCTGCACCAAGCCCATGATCATCGGCTTAGCGTTAACCGCTGTACCGATGTTCCCCGAGGCCGGCCACCTACCCTCTCCTGTTCGTCGGGGCGGTCTATCTGACCGACGACGCCTGGGCCTACACCAAGAACACCTGGTGACAGACCTGCCGCGTCCTGGGCATCAGCCCCCGCCGGCCCCGGCCGTGGCGGCCTCAGACGAACGGCAAGGTCGAACGCTTTCACCGCACCCTGCTCGACGAATGGGCCTGCCAGCGGCCCTGCACCTCAGGGCTCGAGCGGCAGGTGGCTTTCCCCGACTGGCTGGACTGGTACAACTACCACCGGCCCCACACCGGCATCGGTGGCCAAATCCCAGCCAGCCGCGTCACCAACCTGCCGGGACAGCACATCTAGAGCGACGATGGCCCGACCTGCGTCGAAGCCCCGCGTAACTTGTCGTGTGGGGCTCAGGCGCCCTTACTCAGGACTTGTGGTGCTTCTTTAGTTGATGTAGTCGGCGACCAGGGCGGCGAATTCGTGCGGGGCGGCCGTGCGGATACCGAGATCCTCGGCTTTGGCTCGCTTGGACCCCGCGCCGTCTCCGGCGACGACGAGGGTGGTCTTCTTGGAGACGCTGGAGGAGGAGCGGCCGCCGGCCTGCTCGATGAGCTCGTTCATCTGGTTGCGGCTGAGCTTCTCCAGGGGGCCGGTCATCGCGCCGGTGACGACTACGGTCATCCCGGCCAGCGGTCCTCCCGCACGCTCGGTGTTCTCGTCGTGGTCGCCGGTGTCGCCCTCGTATGGGGCGGGTGGGGTGGCGCCGGGTTCGGTCATGTTCATCCCGGCGGCGGCGAGTTTGTCGATGAGCGGGGCGAGCTCGGCGAGTTCGGCGACGATCGAGGGGGCCTTCTCGGTGCCGATGCCCTCGACCTGCCGCATCGATTCCGCGTCCGCGGCGCGGATGTTGTCCATGGTGGCGAAATGCCGGGCGATACGGCGGGACATGGAGCGGCCGGTGCCGCGGACCCCGAGCGCGCACAGCACCCGCGACAGCGGCCGGCCCTTGGCCGTGGCGAGGGCGGCGAGGAGGTTGTCGGTGCTGGTTTCACCCATCCGCTCCAGGCCCAGGAGCTGCTCGCGGGTGAGGGCGAACAGGTCGGCGAGATCGGCGACGAGGCCGGCGTCGACGAGCTGGACGACGCGGGTGTGGCCGAGGCCTTCGATGTCGAGTTGGTCGCGGCCGGCCGCGTAGGACAGGGCGGCCACCAGGTGGCAGTTGCGTCCGTTCTCGCAGCGCCAGCGCTGCTCGCTGGCGTCGATGCCGGCCCCGCAGCGCGGGCACGTCCCGGGGAAGGCGATGGGTTGTTCGTCGCCGGTGCGCAGGTGGGCGACGGGGGCTTCGATGCGGGGGATGACGTCGCCGGCCCGGTGGACCATGACGTGGTCGCCCACACGCAGGTCGCGGCGGGTGATGTCGGCCGGGTTGTGGAGGGTGGCGTAGGTGATGGTGGCGCCGTCGATCTCGACCGGTTCCAGGACGGCGCGCGGGGCGATGATGCCGGTGCGGCCGACGTTCCACTCCACCTCGAGCAGTCGGGTGATCTTCTCGACGGCGGGCAGCTTGTAGGCGATCGCCCAACGCGGAGCGCGTGAACCCGATCCTGCCGTCTGCTGGTCGGCGGCCAGGTCGGCCTTGATGACGATCCCGTCGATCCCGAAGGGCAGCTCGGCCCGCAGGGCGGCGATCTCCTGCACCCGGGCCAGCACCTGTTCGACGGTGCCGGCGGTGATGCCGGGCACCGCGGTGGTGGCGGTGGTGTTGATCCCGAACATGGTGGCCTGAGCCATCAGCACGCTGTGCGCGAGTTCACCCAGCCGTGCGGTGAGCGCCGTCCCGGTATCGGGCCGGGGCAGCAGGCCGTAGCCGAAGAACGTCATCGGCAGGGTGTAGGCACGTTCCTTGGCGCGCAGGGTGCCTGCCGCGGCGCCGCGCGGATTGGCGAACGGCTGCCCGCCGTGTGCGGTGCGCACCTCGTTGGCGTGTTCGAACTGAGCGGTCGTCATCAGGACTTCGCCCCTGACTTCCACGGTGACCGGTTCGGCGAGTTCGGTCGGCAGGCCCTCGATGGTGCCGATCGCGTGCGAGACATCCTCCCCGGCCGTCCCGTCTCCGCGTGTGATCAGCTGTGTCAGGCGGCCGCCGGTGTAACGGGCGGCGACCGCGAGCCCGTCCAGCTTGGGTTCGACGCTGAACCGCTCGACCTCGTGGCCGATGCGCCGGGCCAGGGAGGCGGTCCAAGCGGTGAACTCTTCCGGCGAGAACACGTTGTCCAGACTCAGCATCGCCACCGTGTGCGGGACATCGCCCTCCGCGGCGCCGCCTGCGACCTTCCCCGTAGGAGAGTCGGGCAGCACCTGATCAGGATGTTCGGCCTCCCACGCGGCGATGCCTCGCACCAGCCGGTCGTAGGCGTCATCGTCCAGTGCCGACGTCCCACCCGTGTAGTAGGCGGCCGACGCCTTCACCGCGTCCTCGACCGCCTGCGCGTAGGCGGCGGCATCCGTGATCACAGCTGCAGGTGTTGTCATGCCCGTCATCCTGCCTGCCACCACTGACATCGCCCGATACAGCGGGACGGACGAAGGACCGCGAAGAGGACGGGGCGGAGGCCGCGCAGCCCCCTAGCCGCACCTCTCAGCGCGAGCACGCGTAGCACCCTGGACGTAATCTTTCGGCGCCGCCCGTGAACGGACGAAAGCGGCGCACCGGTTCCTCTCGTGGCGGCATTGATGCTCCTATTGGTCGTCAAGCGGTGTGGAGCCAGTCGCGGTAGGCGTGGGCGAGTTCGTCGTCTCGGCGGATGCCACGTTCGAGGGTGGAGATTCTGGCCGGCCAGACTCCCAGTTGGCGGGCTGCGGCGGTGAGGGTGATGTTCTTGGACTGTCGCAGGGGCCGCAGGTCGGCGATGCCGGGGACGGTGACTGTGGTGGTCAGGCAGCGGAACATCTCCCGGGCGACGGCACGCTTCAGGAGCCGGATGATCTCCTTCTTCGTCCGGCCGGCTGTGGTCTGCCGGGCCACGTAGTCGCGGGTGCGGGGGTCGCTGGACATGCGGACCAGGGCGATGCGGTGGAGGGCGGCGTTGGCTGCCCGGTCGCCGCCGCGGGAGAGGCGGTGCCGGTTGGTGCGGCCGCTGGAGGCGGGGACGGGGGCGGCTCCGCAGAGGGCGGCGAAGGAAGCCTCGGTCCGCATGCGTTCGGGGTTGCCTTCTGCCGTGATCAGCAGCTGGGCCGCGGTGTCGGGGCCGATCGCGTGCGCGGAGCGCAGGCCGGGGTTGTGGGCGGTGACCTGGCTGTCCAGGGTCTTGGTGAGGGCCTGGTGTTCGGCGGTCAGTTCTTTGACGCGTCGGGCGAGGCTCTTGAGCGCGGTGAGGACGGCGGTGTGGACCGTGTCCCCGGCCGGCCGCAGCCGGGCCAGGGCATCGGTGCGGTTGGTGCCCTTGAGCTGCCCGTACTTGGCGCGGATGGCTTCTGGGGCGGTGATGAGGATGTTGCCGATCTGGTTCAGTGCGGCGGTGCGGGCTTTGATGGCGGAGCGGGCGGCGTTGTGCAGGGCGCGTATGCCGGTGACGCTGTCGTCCTTGGGGGCACTGGAGGCCCGTCCTGACAGGGCGGCGCGGTCGCCCTGACCGGCGCCGCCGCCACGACCGCAGTCGCCCTCGGCATCCTCCCGCTGCTCGCGGTGCTGGCCCTGCTGGGCCTGGTCACCGTGTGCCTGCCCTTTCTCTACCTGCGCGCACTGAGCCGCCGCAGCGCCCTCGAACGCAACCGGCTGGGCGACTTCACCGCAGTCATGACCGCCTCGGCAGCCCTCTGGATGATCTTCGCTCAGAGCGGTTCCGTCCTGTCACTCTTCGCCGCGCACCACACCGACCGCGATGTCCTCGGCTTCACGGTCCCCGCGAGCTGGCTGCAGTCCGTGCACCCGCTGTTCATCCTGCTCCTGGCACCCTTCGTGCGCCGGCTGCGCACGACGACGATCACCAAGTTCGCCGGAGCCCTGGCCGCGGCCGGCCTGAGCTTCTGCGTCATGGCTCTGGCCGCCCTGCTCGCTCGTACCGGCGACGTATCGATGGCCTGGCTGATCGCCGTCTACCTTCTCTACTCCCTGGGCGAGATCGTGCTTGCCCCGGTCGGCCTGGCACTGGCCGCAGCCGTCGCCCCACCCGGCTACATCAACCGATTCCTGGCGCTGAACGGCATGTTCGCCGCCGTCGGGGTCGTCCTCGGCGGCCAGTTCTACCGCCTGACGGCCGTACTGCCCCTGCCCGCCTACTTCCTTGCGCTGGCCGTGATCGCCCTGGCAACCGCCGCGGCCGTCGCCGCCACCACCCGCCGCCTGACCGCCCCCACCTGCCCGTCTGACCACCGCGTGCCCGCGCAGCAGCACCGGCAGCGCGGGGCGGACGAGCCGCGAGGACCCTCGCGGATTCACCAACAGCATCCGAGCCGGCGGGGCCCCCGCGGCAAAAACAGCAGAGGAGAGCCGGGATGCCGCCCTCGACGAGCAGCATCCCGGCCAACATGGCTTACCGTCTGCCGACGGCCCGGCGGGCCGGCCTCACCTCAGGTGCCGGGTGAAGAACTGGGCCGCGGCGTCCCCCGCGAACTGCGGAACGCCGGTATGCCCGCCCATATTGGCGTACAGGGACTTCTCCTTGGAACCGAACGCGTCGAACAGGTCCAGGGCCGCCTGCCGGTCGTTCCCCTCGTCGTCCCACTGCAGCAGAACGTGCAGCGGAATGGTGAGCTGACGGGCCTCCTCGAACACGGCGCGAGGCACGAAACTCCCGGCGAAGAATCCTGCGGCCACGATGCGCGGCTCGACCACCGCAAGGCGAACGCCGATGGAGATCACTCCCCCCGAGTACCCGACCGGGCCCCCGATCCCGGGCAGCGACAGGAGGGCATCGAGGGCGGCCTGCCATTCGGGGACCGCCTTGTCGACGAGCGGGAGGACGAGAGCGTCGATGATCTCGTCGCTGACCGGCTCGCCGGCCTCCACAGCCCGGCGCAGGTCGGCACGGGCCTGCTCGACGGCGGCCCAACGGGGCCGGTCACCGCTCCCAGGAAGCTCAATGGTGGCCGCGGCGAAGCCATCCGCCACGGCGTGCCGGGCCCGCGCCACCAACCGGGGGTACATCTTGTGCAGCCCGAGCGGAGGGTGGCCGAGCAGAATCAGCGGCACCGGCGCGGACGCGGACGCGGGCGTCCACAGGATGCCGGGGATCTCACCGAGGGTGAACTTGCGCTCGAGGACAGCGTCGTCGAGACGCTGTTCAGAAGTGAAATGCATGGTCGTGCCTTTCAGGAGGGCTCAGAACGGCGCTCCCGGACGACCTATCGCCCGACCGTGACCCCGGAGGGAAGCACCCAAGTGAATACGTTCACGGGTACCACCCCCTCGCTCTCCGGCACGGCCACCGGAAAGGTAGCAGTGGCCACCCTGGTCCGCCAAACGGGTTTTTCTCGCGCGGACCCCGTGGCCGGATACCAAGGAGCCGGAACACTACGCAGAGCTACTGGGCCGTGTCTCTCAAGTTCGTAACCATGCGATGACCGCCGCCAGCACGGCTGCTGAGCGATAGACGATCGAGAGTTTGCCGTAGCGGGTCGCCGGGCCCCGCCACTGCTTGAGCAGGCTGAAAGATCGTTCCACGACGTTCCTGCGCTTGTAGGTCTCGGTGTCCAGAGTGCGGGGTCGTCCGCCGTCGTAGCCCTTTCTCTTGCGGTTGGCCTGCTTGATCGGCGCGTTCGGGGATCACAGTGCGGATGCCACGGGCCGCGAGGTCTGCGCGGACCTGCTTGGAGGAGTACGCCTTATCTGCGAGCAGAGCGTCCGGCGTGGTACGCGGCCCGCCGCGGCCGAGTCGCGTGACCCGGATGTCGCCCAGCAAGAGGGGGAGGACCTGCGCGTCGTGGACCTGGCCCGGAGTGACTACAACTGCCAGCGGGCGGCCGTCGCCGTCTACGGCGTGATGGATTTTGGTTGTCAGGCCTCCGCGGGATGGGCAATTCGCCTCCTTCAAACGCCCTCCCAGGCATTCCAGTTCAGGACTTGGCTTTCGCCGCTGCGCAGTCGCTGACCTACCAGAAGGCTGTGGCCTGCTCCTGCGGGAGCTCGCAGAAGAAGGTGGCCGCGTTCTTCAGCTCGGTCTCGGCCAGTGCCGCAGCGCAACCTGACGCCGATGGGCCTGAAGGCCGCCTCCTACGAGCTGGGCCGGCCCGCGACTACGAGACCCGGCCTGCCAGCCCCGAGGCGAGGATCACCTTGGAGATGTATGGAGACCGCGCCAACTGCTCGGCTTTGAGCTCGCTGAGTATGTCCGGGGTGTTCTTGAGCAGGACGTGGCGGTCGCCGGCGCTGACGATGATGCTGTCAGCGCCTGGTGGGTGGTGCAGGTCTGCCCCATGTCCGGGGTCGAGGTCGGGCCTTGAGTTGACGTGTTGGTCTCGAGTGGCCCGGCGAATGCCGCCTCCCGCACCGTCGCCGTTCCCAAGCCGTCACCACCACCGACGGCCACCCCGTCCATAGCCACATCCACCGCAATCGGCGTCCTGCGGCTCCTGCGCGACCTGGACACGCCGGACTGGGCGAGGACGACGACAGCGAGGGCTGAACCCTGTACCTCGTTCGCGTCGAACACCGACGCCTGGAAGGCCAAGCGGCCGCCCCGGGAACAGATGCTCCGGCCGGCACAGTTGCATCGACTGAGGGACCGGCGCCGCACGGGCGGGGAACACGGAGACCACAAGGCCTCCGCCCCACCAGGATCCGGGCCCCAAGGTCGCGGTACGCCCGCCGCGCACTCGGACCAAGACGTATTTCTGCAGGAGGACTGTTTCATGACTGACCGGCCCTTGACGCTCATGGCAGTACACGCCCACCCCGACGACGAGGCCACCGGAACCGGAGGGGTCCTCGCGCGGTACGCGGCGGAAGGCATCCGCACGGTTCTCGTGACGTGTACCGACGGCGGTTGCGGTGACGGACCGGGTGGTGTCAAGCCGGGCGATCCCGGGCACGATCCGGCGGCGGTCGCCTTGATGCGCCGTCAAGAACTTGAGGCGAGCTGTGACGTCCTGAAGGTCAGTGATCTGGAGATGCTGGACTATGCAGACTCCGGGATGATGGGCTGGCCGGGCAACGACGCCCCCGGATCCTTCTGGCAGACCTCCGTGGAGGAAGGCGCGGCCCGACTCGCGGAACTCATGCGGCACTACCGACCTGATGTGGTCGTCACCTACGACGAGAACGGCTTCTACGGCCACCCCGACCACATCCAGGCCCACCGCGTCACGATGGCGGCGCTGGAGATGACCGAGCTGACACCGAAGGTGTACTGGACCACGATGCCGCGCTCGGGGATGCAGCGGTTCGGTGAAATCATGCGCGAGTTTCATCCGGACATGCCGGAGCCGGATCCTGCCGAGGCCGCCGCGATGGCCGAGATCGGCCTCCCCGACGATGAGATCACCACGTGGGTGGACACCACCGCGTTCAGCGGTCAGAAGTTCGACGCGTTGGCCGCGCACGCCAGTCAGGGCGAGAACATCTTCTTCCTCAAGATGGGCAAGGAGCGGTTCGGCGAGTTTATGGGCATGGAGACCTTCGTACGTGTCCAGGACGCCACCGGCGCGGCCATACCCGAGAACGATCTCTTCGCCGGACTGCGCTGATCCGCCCGTCCGACCGGCCGGGAACACGCATCGACCGCACGGCGCGATCGAGCGGATCACACACCCGGAGGCTTGCCCACGCGAGTTCCGTTCCGGCACGCGCTGCTGTCGCGTCCGTTGCCCAGCCCGCTTGACCCGCACGATCGGTGCGGTCGTCTCGCGCAGGCTGCGGAACCTGATTGCGGCGGGGCCGGCGGCGGGTACTCGCTGATCCCGGAGCAGCACCGGGTCGATTCCTGGGCGTCTGGCGGCTACGGCGGCCGGGGCGGCTCGGATGAGGCGGCGCCGACTCCGCCGTCCTGGGGCGCACGCCATGCCGAGCTGGAGGCCGCGAGCGTCGGGCGGTCGGCGCTGCGCAACTGCACCGGTGACGACGGGCTGTGTGAGAGCCTGCCGTCATCGGTGAGGACCGGCGCGGCGAGCACATGGGCTGGGAAATCTGCCCGCAGCGCGCCACCCGCTACCGGCGTCCCGGCTACGAGGCGTGCGACCGGCGCCAGGACGCCGGAAGCTTGCCCAGCACCGGGGTCACGCCGCACCTGCCCCGTTCTGGGTCCCTGTACGGCCGTCTCCCGGGCTTTCGCCCCGCCCGTGGTCTTTCCTTTGGGTGGGGCGAGGCCCGGTCGGCCGTCAGGCGGGCGCACGGCGCCTTTGGCTGGCTCCGGCGGGGTCGCCCGCCCGTTCAAGCAGGCTCCTGGACGGGTGGTCCGACGATGCCCGGCACTCTCGCGCGCATCCGGCGCACCGCACTCGATGTCCCGCACGGCACCGGCGCGCGCGTCGCCCAGCCACCCCTTGACCAGGTTCGGCCGGGCCCGTGTTTCTCCTTGGCCAGGTTTGCCACCCGGCACGTTTCCCTTTGACACATCACGTCCCGGCCGCCGATCATGTCGAGGTCAACGGGGTGTGTGATAGAGGACCCGCTGCCGCGCGCACCTGGTGCGGTGGCGCGCACCGTGTTTCCGAATGGTCATGTAACTCTGGGTGGCCCATGTACGCCCGAAGTGTCGTCTGTGCGGTCGTGCTTGCTCTTGCTGCCGCAACGACCGGGTGTAGCAGTTCAACGAGCGGCGGGGCCGCGCAGTCCACCGGCATCGTTACGTCCGCGCCTGATCTGAGCGAAATAGCATGGCGCAAGGCATGCATTGACGCGTGGGCCGAGGTCATCCTCGCCCACACCTATCAGTGGAGTCCGGGTCTAGAGGAAACGCCCGAGGAGTGCCCAGGCCAGTACGGAGACACCTGGACGACCCTGTACACACTCGGCAAGGACAAGGCCGAGAAGCGGAGGCTGAAGCTTCCGCCGATCGATGATGGTGTTTCGATCACAGCCGAGGAATCCGCATCCAAGGCTGACCGGCCGTGATCTCCCGGAGTGTGGCGTAGCTGTCGTGCTTGCTTATTGATCTTGGTTGTGACCTGCTGTTGTTGAGTTGTACCGGGCGGCGTGCCTGTTCTGCGGGTGGGTTTCATGGTGAGTCGGAGGTCCGGCGGCGGTTACGTGGGTTGAGCTGGCTGTTTGGTGCTGCGCAGTGAGTTGGGCGTGGTGCCGGTGCCGGGGCGCAGCCTCGATTGCTGGCCCCGGTCAGCGGGAGGTTCCTGCGGGCCACAGGACGCGCACCGTTCGAGCAGGTCAACGACCGGCGGCTTGGGCCAGGCCGGCCTCGCGCAGTGCGAGGTACCCGTCAACGCTGACGGAGTAGGCGCAGTCGGCGACCACCGCCCGGCAGCCGAAGCCCGCCTCCTTCCCGCGGCCCGCGAGGTGGGCGGCCAGCTGCGATTTCGTGCGGAAGGCCGGATCGGACCGGCGGCCTGCGGCCGTGGGTCGAACAGAGCTACAAGCAGATCAAGGACGAACTCGGGCCGGCCCAGCCACTGCCGGCCCACATGCGCGGTCGCCGCGCCGTCCTTGCGGTCCCGGAGTCGTCGATCATGATGCCCCCGCCTACGCCCCTTTGGAAGACACCGTTCAGGAGTTGGTGCGAACCGCCGGGACGCGCTGGGCGACTTGGCATGTGACGTCCTCCAGCGCCGCCTCCTGCTGGCCCTCTTCGCCCTGGGCACCAACATGGGTATCCGCGCAATCGTGGCGACCGGCGAGCACGGCGAGACTGCGGCGGCGCTGCGGCACGTCCGCCGGCACTTCGTCACCGTCGACAACCTGCGTGCCGCCGTGACGAGGCTGGTGAACGCCACCTTCGCCGCCCGCGACACCGCGTGGTGGGGCCGCGGCACCGCCTGCGCGTCGGACTCGAAGAAGTTCGGTTCCTGGTCCTCGAACTTCATGACCGAGTACCACGCCCGCTACGGCGGTAACGGCGTGATGATCTACTGGCACGTCGAGCGGAAGAACCTCTGCGTCTACTCCCAGCTCAAAAGTTGTTCGTCGTCCGAGGTCGCGGCGATGATCGAGGGCCTGCTGCGGCACTGCACGGATGCCGAGATCGAGTCGAACTACGTCGACACGCACGGCGCTCGCCTGTACCGCCCTGACGACACCCCGCCCGGCTGGCCTGCGCTCGGTGCCTCCCTCACGCGGCCGATCCGCTGGGATTTGATCGAGCAGCAGTACGACCAGATGGTCAAGTACGCCACCGCACTCCGGCTCGGCACTGCCGAGGCGGAGCAGGTGCTGCGGCGCTTCACCCGCGGTGGTCCCAAGCGCCCCACCTACCAGGCTCTCGAAGAACTCGGGCGCGCTGTGTGGACCAGCTTCGCCTCTGGCTACCTGGCCAGCCCTGGCCTGCGTCGGGAGATCCACGGCGGGCTCCAGGTTGTCGAGAACTGGAACAGCGCGAACACCGTGCTCCACTGCGGCAAGGACGGTGCCCTGACCGGCCCGGACAAGGAGCACGCGGAGACCTCCATGCTCGCCCTGCATCTGCTCCAGTCCGCCTTGGTGCACGTCAACACGCTTCTGGTGCAACAGGTGCTGGCCGAGCCGGTATGGAAGAAAGAGGCTGAGCGAGGGGGACCGGCGCGGGCTGACCGCCTTGTTCTGGTCCAACATCAACCCCTATGGCACCTTCCGCCTCGACATGGACAAGCGCCTCAACCTGGCACCCACGACGATTCCAACATCTACATCCAGGGCGGACACAAGATCGATGGCGTGCCCGACTGCGCCTGACCGCAGAGCCGCACGGTTGTTCCACCACGTGCCTGACCGCGGGCCGGAGACTTCGTGTCTCCGGCCCGCACGCTGAGCTGTTTCCAACCTGAATCACCCAGGATTCGATAGAAATGCCGCTTGGTTAGCGTCGCCGAGCGGGCTGTTGCAGCGCCGGCCGGTTGCCGGGCGCCGTCGTGTCGATGTCGCCCGCACGGTCATCGCCCAGATCCTCTTCGCCGGCAGGGGATCGTGCTCACCTTCCGCTCCACCGGCGCCGCCGCCGATGACCCTGCCCGTCCTGTGTCGTTGTCCGGCCTGGTGGTCGGACAGCCGAGCATCGATGTGGCGATCGGCAGATGATCGACGCGGTGCGCTACCTCGTCGACAACGGCATCAAGTGGCGGGCGACTCCCTTCGACTTCCCGCCCTGGCCGCGCGTGTACGCCTTCTTCGGCTGCTGGCGGGACACGGGGCTGGTGGCCGAACTGCATGACCTGCTGCGCGAGGTCGTCCGCGAAGCAGAGGGCCGCGGCGCGTGCCGGTCACGCCGGCCTCCACGACCGGCCGGGACGCCGCCCCTCATCTCAGTGCTGCAGTCGTGAGGAGTGCCGCTTCTTCGGTAAGCGTCTTCAGGCTCGCGGCGCTGTCAGGAAACGACTTCTTCCACGCGGCGAGCCATTTCGCGCGCTGCTCCTCAGGTACGCCGCAGCCCACGAGAAACGCCAAGTACTGCTTCTGGTCGGCGGGGAGGGTCTCGCGGTCAACGATCCGGACGAGGGTGCTCAGCGACAGGCGGAGCGGCCCTCCGCCCCAGTTCTGGACCTGGCGCAGCGGTGGGCATGCCGCCAGCGATGTACAGCAGGCTGCCGATCATCGGGAACACGGCCGTCGGCAGAACTTGGGCCACTGTCAGCCGGCTTGCTGCGCCCCCTCGCCCGGCCGCTGGGAGGCCGCAACGTTGGTGCGGCTGGGCTGGAGGGCTTCGAGAGGGCAGGGACTGCGTCGTTCTTCGGTATGGGGAATCCCTTGGCCGGTGGATTGCCGAGGGGCGCGCCGGGTGAAGTCGGCGCGCCACTCAACTGGGCGCAATCCGCTCTGGGATTAAAACAGTTGACGTTAGGTCACCTACTGGCGACCAAAGTGTCCCAGGAGAGTTGTGGCGTTCCCGTAGTCGACGCCACGGCCGACAATCCCATTGATCCGGTTTTCCGGTGCATGTGCGGCACGTGCACCAATGAGGGGCGGCGGCGGTCAGGTCGTTGGTCCTTGCCCCGCAGAGGAGACCGTCACTGTACGTCTCCCGAGCTCGCCGCTTGACGTCGAATCGATGGGCTGCGCGAGGAGGTCGACCGCATCCAGGCCCAACTGGCCGCGGCCGAGCAGGAATGGCCGGAGTGGCAGGAGTGGGCGATCGCCCGCAGGCGGGTCGACACGGTGCTGGCTCCGGACAGCGGCAACGCCGCGGACGCAGAGGCCACCGAGAATCCGCGGCATGCGGCGAGGCCGAAGTCCCAGGTGCCGGTATGGCGTGAGGGCCTGGACTGGTCGGTGCTGTCGGTGGACTACCAGCGCATCCTTAAGGTGCTCGCGGACCGCCTCCGGCTGGGCCAGGGGCCTCTGACCTGCCGCGAGATGGCCGCAGCATTTCGGCATGGACGTGGTGTCGGCACGGGTGGAAGCACCGGGGCGAAGGCGAAGCGGCAGGTGGCGCGCCCGTGACTCCTGTGGTGCGGCGGTGCGGGTGGAGCATGCGGGTGTGGCCGGTGGAATGAGCGGCTTGTTCTTCCCTACGAACTTCTCACCTCACGGGTACCCATCTCCCTGATCATCTGATAGTAAACCTTCCTATCAGTGACTCCAACTGGCCACCCCCCAAACTCACTTGGAGGCCCCGTGGTCCACTCAGCCCACGACGCCGCAGACCGCTTCCCCACCTCGCGCCGTACGCTCCTCGCCCTGATCGGCGCGTCCTTGGTGGCAGTCCCGCTCCTGAACGCCCCGCACGTCGCGGCGTCCCCGGTGTCCGCCGAGGCGATCGGACTCGACGCCCCGGCGAAAAAGGAGATCGCCATGAAACTGGTGTCGAGCGCCGAGAACTCCTCCCTCGACTGGAAGGCCCAGTACAACTACATTGAGGACATCCGCGACGGCCGCGGCTACACCGCCGGCATCATCGGATTCTGTTCCGGCACCGGCGACATGCTCGACCTCGTGCAGCTCTACACCGACCGCAAGCCCGGCAATGTCCTCGCCAAGTACCTGCCGGCCCTGCGCCGGGTGAACGGCACCGACTCGCATGCCGGACTCGATCCGAACTTCCCCGTGGACTGGCGCAAGGCGGCACAGGACACGGCCTTCCAGCAGGCCCAGAACGACGAACGCGACCGGGTGTACTTCAACCCGGCCGTCCAGCAGGGCAAGGCCGACGGCCTGGGAGTTCTGGGGCAGTTCACGTACTACGACGCCATCGTCATGCACGGTGACGGCAGCGACCCCACGAGCTTCCGCAACATCCGCAAGCGCGCCCTGCGCACGGCGAAGCCACCGGCGCAGGGCGGCGGCGAGGTGGCATACCTGAACGCCTTCCTCGATGCGCGGGTCTGGGCCATGAAGCAGGAGGAGGCCCACAGCGACACCAGCCGGGTCGACACCGAACAACGGGTCTTCCTGCGCAAGGGCAACCTGAACCTCGACCCGCCGCTGGACTGGAAGGTGTACGGGGACAGCTACCACATCGGCTGACCAGTCCGCCCCTACGCGAACAGCGGCATGCTCGACGGCCGGAATCCGGCCGGGGACCGTGCCCGACCTCGACGCCGTCGCCGTCGGCCACCACGGCGGTGACGGCGTCTGCCAGAGAATCCAGGGCGGCCGACCAGGCCTCCGCAACGGCGGGGCTGGGCCACCGGGTCGCCGGGGACAGCGGTTTGATACCGCGTCTCCACAGCAGTCGACGGTACTTGTCGAAGTCGTAGCCGCGGTCGGCGAACAGACGCTTGGGCCTGCTGCGGGGCCGTCCACGCAGGCCGGGTATCGGCGGAATTGCGTCCAGCAGTGGGATCAACTCAGTGACGTCGTGACGGTTCCCTCCGGTCAGGGAAACGGCGAGCGGGGTGCCATGCCAGTCAACGATCACGTGGTGCTTGGAGCCTGGGCGGGCGCGGTCAACCGGCGATGGCCCGACATGATTCCCCCCTTTCATTGCTCTGATGTGTGAACCGTCGATCGCGCAGTCGTCCATCTCCAGCCTTCCGGCGGTCCGTAGTTCGGTCAGCAGTAGTTGATGCAGGCGCGGCCAGACGCCGGCCTTTGTCCAATCGCGCAATCGCCACCAACTGGTGACTCCTGAGCAACCGATCATCACTGCGGGCACGTCTCTCCAGGCCACCCCCTTGCGCAGGACGTACACGATGCCCGCCAGTGCCACACGGTCGGGAACACGCACTCGTCCGGGGGATCGGTGCCTGCGCGCCGGGGGTGCGGGAAGCAAGGGCGCGACCCGCTTCCACAGGTCATCAGGAACAAGATGGTCAGTCACGTGTCGAGATTTCGGCCCGGTCAAAGTGACGTGAGTGATGCAGCGCCGGCCCGTCTCAAGCAGCGCGCCTTGCTTCGGCCGGGATGCGTGAGGACTGATGCCGTCGTCGATGATTTCCGTGGAGTTTCAGTACAACGATGCTGGTGGGAACGATGAGGATCATCAACGCACCGCAGCCGACGAGGACGGCGGGGGCACTGGTCCGGTCGAGGAGGAAGCCTCCGAACGCGGCTCCAAGGGGGGAGGCTGTCAGGAGTACGGCGCTGCGCGCAGCCAGAACCGTGGTGAGCAAATCGGCGGGTGCACGGTCCTGGATCAGGGTGAAGGAGAGCGCGGAGTAGGGACCGTAGACGAGTCCGGCGAAAGCGAAACCGATCAGGGAAGGGAGGACGGTGTCCGTGAGGGCGAAAGGGAGCATGCCGATGCCGTGGCCGCCGATGATGCCGAGCATTGCCGGCCACAGGGGAAGCCGTCTGGCCGCACCCAGGGCGAGAGCACCGATGACAGCTCCGATACCGAAGGCGGCCCAATAGGCGCCGAGCAGCCCCGCGCCCGCATCGAGGTTGCCGGAGACGAACAAGGGAAGGGCGACTTCGACGGGGCCAAAGGCGAGGTTGAACACCCAGGTCACGAGGAGCAGGCCGAGGAGTTCCGGCTGGCGGCACAGAATCCTCAGCCCGCGCTCTGCCCCGCCGGTCGCAGGGGGCACCGGTGACCGGGGCAGGGTGGTGCGGCTGGTCTGGAGGGCGAGCACAGCGAACGTGGCGGCGTCGAGGCCGATGATCCATGCCGGGGATACCACTCCCACGAGAAGGCCCGCGAGAGCGGGGCCCGCGATGGTTGCGCTCCACAGACTGGTGCTGAGCACGCTGTTGGCCGCCAGGCGCTGGTCGTCAGCAAGCAGAGGGCCGAAGAGTGCGTGCTTGCCGGCCTTGCCCCAGGCATGAAGCAGCGAGGACGCGCCCAGGAGCCCGACATACACGGCCGGGGTGAGCAGTCCCGCCACATGCGCGAGCGGTACCGCCCCCAGCAGTACGGCCCGGAGCGCAGAGTCGGTGACCAGGAGCCGCCACGCGGGAAGCCGGCGCATCCACCTGCCCAGGATCAGTGCGCCCAGGGCGCCGGGCAGGACGTAGGAGGCGACAGCGATGCCGGCCAGCGCGCCTCGGCCGCCGTCGGGCCCCAGCGCGAGCGCGAGCCAGGCGACCGCGACGACGGTCATGCCGTCGCCCAGATCGGACAACGCGAAGACCGGCATCAGCCTCCGAAAGGTGCGGTCGGCGAACAGGGAGCGGTAGGGGCCGGGCATCAGGCGTCCCGGTACTGCTGAGAACATGCAGGTCACAGTCGCGCTTCAAGCACACTTGAAGTCAAGGCCGAACAGAAACCAAGGAAGGGGCGGGCATGCGATATCTGCCCATTGGTGAGCTCGCGGACAAAGCCCGCGTGCGAGCTTCAGCGCTGCGCTACTGGGAGGAGCGCGGTCTGCTGCCCGGCGCGCGTCGCGAAGGAGGGCGCCGAGTATGGCCCGCGACCACAGTCCGCCGGGTCGCCCTGATCAAGATGGCGCAGCGGGCAGGGTTCACCCTCGCCGAGATCACGCAACTGCTGGCCGATGACACCACTCCGTCCGCTACCCGCCAGTGGCGGGACATGGCTACGCGCAAGCTGCCCGAACTCGATCGACACATCGCGCAGACTCAGGCTCTGCGGCAGGCAGTTGCGGACTGCCTGGAGTGCGGCTGCATGAAATTCGATCAGTGCGTACTACTCGATACCACGGACGCGGCGCCCTGACCGCAAGCACCCGACAGCCATCGACTCCCGAAGCCCAACGCTCGCCTACATTTTGAAACGGTCAGTTAGGGAGTGCAGATCTTTAACCCGTGGCTTCCCGCTCGACGGGTCGTTGCTCTGGTATGAGCAGGCTGGGAGGGCAACGGGACGTGCTGGCAGCCAAGTTCGAGGCGATCCTGTGGCATCTGGACGAGCGGCAGCGTCGTCTGCTGATAGGGGCAGAGGCCCGGTCGCTCGGCCACGGCGGAATCAGAGCGGTGGCCCGTGCCGCCGGTGTCCGTGAGGCCACTGTGTCGCTCGGGGTACGGGAAGTCGACTCCGGTGAGACCCGGTTGGGACGTGTCCGCAGAGCTGGCGGCGGCCGCAAACGCGTCGTCGACCTCAACCCGGCACTTCGGGCGGCGCTCCTCGCCCTGGTCGAGCCCGACGTCCGTGGGGACCCCATGTCACCGCTGCGCTGGACCACCAAATCCACTCGCAAGCTCGCCGAGGAACTGACCCGCCAAGGCCACCGGATCTGCGCGGACACGGTGGGCGACCTGCTGCGAGAGGAGGGCTTCAGCCTGCAAAGCAACGCCAAGACCCTGGAGGGCAAGCAGCATCCCGACCGGGACGCCCAGTTCCGCTATCTCAACGACCGGGCCCGCCAACACCAGAACTGCGGCCAGCAGGTGATCAGCGTGGACACGAAGAAGAAGGAACTGGTCGGCCCCTTCAAGAACAACGGCCGCGAATGGGAGCCGAGAGGCGAGCCGGTACGGGTCGACACCCACGACTTCCCCGACCGCGAACTGGGCAAAGCGGTGCCCTACGGCATCTACGACGTCGCCGCGAACACCGGCTGGGTCAACGTGGGCACCGACCACGACACCGCTGCGTTCGCCGTCGAATCCATCCGCCGCTGGTGGAACGGAGCCGGACGGGCCGCCTATCCCACCGCCGGCCGACTGCTGATCACCGCCGACGCGGGCGGCTCCAACGGGTATCGCACCCGATCTCTGTCTGCCACCTGCCTCCCGGCACATCGAAGTGGAACCGGATCGAGCACCGGCTGTTCTCCCACATCACCATGAACTGGCGTGGCAGGCACCCTGACCAGTCACGAAGTCATCGTCCAGAGCATCGCCGCGACCACCACCAGAACCGGCCTGACCGTGCACGCCGAACTCGACACCAACCGCTACCCCACCGGCATCCAGGTCACCGACGAGGAACTTGCCGCTCTGCCGATCACACGGCACCGCTTCCACGGCGACTGGAACTACACCCTCCACCCCCAACCATCGCTGCAAGAGACCCCGGCCAGCCACACGACGAACCAGCAGCCGACGAACAACCCACCACCTCTGACATCGCGTTCCCTGCGACACCCCGAACTCACCGGCATGTCCGACCGGCAGCTCGGCGAACTGATCGACACACTGATTCCCGAGCTGGAACTGCAACGCGAGCAGACCCTTCGCACCCGTCGCGGGCACGAGCGCCTGGTAGCTCCCGGCACAGGCGCCAAAGCCAAACTTGCACCCGAGGACCGGATCCTGGCCACCGTGCTCCACCTGCGCAAACTCGCCACCGTGAACCTCCTGGGCGAGCTCTTCGGTGTCGCCGCCGCGACCATCAGCCGAGCGAACCAGGAAGTCCGGCCTCTCCTGGAAGCACGCGGCCACCACGTCAACGCCTCCACTGTCCGGTTCTGTACACCCGCCGACGTGGCCGCGTTCCTTACCTCAGACCCCACCCAAACGAAGATCAAAAGGACGAGTCAATAATCTGCGCTCCTTTAAGGCGTGTCCGGCGGATCATGCTGCGGCTGGAGCGGCGAAGCGGGCCATCTCACTACGAGCGTGGGATGTTTGAGTACCACGGGTGGATCACGGTCAGGGAGACCGCGGCCGATGACGACGATGAGCCCCGGCTGCGGCAGTCCCAAACGGCCTAGCGGCCGCAGGGGTCTCTGCGTGGGCGGACTTGAGACACTGCCCGCGCTTTGGCAACGCCGGCGGCGCCGGGCTTCTAGGGTGTGGTGGTTGCGGTGCGGTAGACCTCAGCTGCCGTGACGGTGGCGGGGACACCGAGTTCGGCGGCGACCGCGGTGATCGCGCTGTCGCCGACGGCGAGGTCGGCTTGGCCGTCGATGGTGAAGTACGGTGCGATGAACCTCTCGTAGTGGGCTCGGACTTCATCCTCGGTCTGTCCGCCGAGGAACGTCCCCATGTGCCGCACGGTGGTGTCGGGGGCGTTGTGGATCACCTGCAGAGCGCGCCGGTGGGCTCGTACGACGGCCTGGGCCGCGGGGTCGTCCGGGTCGATGTAGGTGGGGTCGACGGCCACGCCCACGGTGGGGATCTGGAAGTGGTCGCCGACCCAGGCCAGCACCTGCCAGCCGTGCTCGGCGGCGACTGCCTCGGGCGCCATGGTGCTGCCGACGTAGGCGGCGTCGATCTTGCCCTCGCGCAGTCGGCGCAGGTCCATGCGGTAGTCGCCGGGGGAGCGGACGACGGTGTGGACGTCGCGGTCGGGGTCGAGGCCGGCCTGGTGCAGCACGATCCGGGCGAAGCACCCGGGTGGGGTGTGGGGGGCGTGTACCGCCAGTCGTTGGCCGGCCAGGTCCGTCAGGGAGGTCAGGCCGGGGCGGGCGAGGA
Source organism: Streptomyces sp. CB01373 (assembly GCF_002803075.1). GTDB lineage: Bacteria > Actinomycetota > Actinomycetes > Streptomycetales > Streptomycetaceae > Streptomyces. The sequence continues at coordinate 20,152 of NZ_NNBK01000025.1, forward strand.
ACCAGAACAGCGGGTGGTGGGTGTTGATGTTGAGGGCGACCCACGGGGTGCCGTCGGTCAGCCGGGACAGCAGTGCCCGGCCGAGCCCGATGGTGGCGCAGCGGCGCAGCCGTTCGATGTCCCAGGTGCAGCCGTCGCGCAGCGCGACGTGGACGCCCTCGTCGGCGTAGAAGTCCTCCTGGTCGGCGATGTAGGCGACCAGTTCCTCGTGCAGGCCCCGCCCGGCATAGGCGAGATCGATCGTATACATGAAGCTGTTCCTTGATCGTGTCATCGCCGCGTCGTCCTGCACGGGCGCGGTACGGCGCGGCGTATGGTGCTGAGGTGACGGTGCGGCGGATGCCGGTCGGGCTGTCAGTCCATCGACATTCCGCCGTTGACCGCGGCCGTGGTGCCGGTCATGAAGGTGTTGTCCTCGCCGGCGTAGAAGGCGACCGCTTGGGCGACATCGGCCGGGCGTGCCAGGCGGCCCACGGGGGTGAGGGCCACCTGCCGCTGCTTGATCTCCTCGTCGAGCGCGGACCCCATGCGGGTGTCCTCCACCGGGCCGGCTGCGACGATGTTGACCGTGATGCCCTGCGGGCCCAGTTCCTGGGCGAGGTAGCGGGCGAACTGCTCCAAGGCGGCCTTGGCCGTGCCCAGCGCGATCATGCCCGCCCGAGGCCGGCGGCTGAGGCCGGTACTGATGTAGATGATGCGTCCCCAGCCCTGTTCGCTCATGGCGGGCAGGACGGCCTTGGTGACCGCGAACGCCGCATACATCTCGGCGTCGATCTTGCCGCCCAGTTCTTCCCACGTCATGTCCTGGAACGACTTCACCGCATACGGGATCAGCGCGTTGTGCACGAGCACGTCGATGCCGCCCCACGCCGCCCGGACCTGCTCGACCATGCTCTCGACGGCCGCTGCCTCGCGGACATCGGCCTGCACGGCCATGGCCTGCCCGCCTGCGGCCTCGATGCCGGTCACGACCTCGTCGGCCGCCTTGGTGTTGCGGAGGTAGTTGACCACCACGCGCATCCCTCGCACGGCAAGGAGACCCGCGGTGGCCGCACCGATTCCGCTGCTGGCCCCTGTCACCAATGCCACCCTGCCGGTTGCCCCAGTCATGGGTTCACCTCCTGATCATCATCGCGGGCCGTCGGAATGACCGCCCGGAGTTGTTCGTCGTCGGTGCCGAAATGTGCTGGGCGGATCGCCCCGCAGAGCGCGGTGTCGACGGTCGCCCGCAGCAGATCGGCCACGGTCCAGTCCAGTTCGCGCGGCAACTGCGAGTTGAGCAGCCGCTCCAACGCGCCGCGAGTGATCTCACTCAGCAGCTCAGGCGGCGCCGACACCAGTCCCCGACGGTGCCCGTCCCGGAACAGCTCGTCGAGCCGCCGGTAGACCACCGCGTCCACACGCTGCTCCACGTACTGGCGCAGCATCGCATCGCCCCGCCCCGTCGCAAGCTGAGCCGCGCCGATCCGCCCGAGCTCACTGCCTGCCGCGATCAGGAACCGCTGTACCCGCACACCGAACAGCTGCCCTTCCGTGTCCTCGGCCGCCGCCGCCAGCGTGCGCTCCACCGCCGCGAACTGGCGGTCCAGCACCGCGGTCACCAGGCTGCGCTTATCCGGGAAATGGCGGTAGATCGTCTTCATGCTCATCCCGAACTCACGAGCGAGATCGTCCATGCTCACCCGTGCGAGACCCGGCGCGAAGAACAACCGACCGGGCGCCTCCACGATCACGTCAGCACGCTGCTCGCCACCCTCGGAAACTTGGCAGGCGGGCTGCGGGAGTCCGAGGCAGCCTGTTTCCGACTGTTCGAAGGGGGGCGAAGCCTGAATCACCACTGGAGAGAGGACCTGGCATGCAGGCCGTCGTCGTTCGAGACCGCGCCCCCGGTGTCGAGGGAATGTCGCTGACGGAGGTGCCCTACCCCACCTCGCCGAGAACGACGTCATCGTGCGCGTGCATGCCGCTGGGTTCACCCCGGGGGAACTCGCCTGGTCGGGAACATGGACGGATCGCGCCGGGCGCGACCGGACGCCGAGCGTGCCTGGACACGAGCTGTCGGGCATCGTTGCCGAACTCGGGTACGGCACCACCGGTCTCTCGGTGGGCCAGCGGGTGTTCGGGCTGGCCGACTGGACCCGGGACAGCTCGCTGGCCGAGTACACAGCGGTGGAGGCTCGCAATCTGGCCCCGCTTCCGGCGGACGTCGACCACACGGCGGCCGCCGCACTGCCGATCTCGGGGCTGACCGCCTGGCAGGCCCTGTTCGAGCACGGTCGGCTTACCGCAGGGCAGACCGTCCTGGTCCACGGGGTCGCGGGCGGCGTGGGGTCGATCGCGGTGCAACTCGCGCGTGAGGCGGGGCGCGGGTGATCGGCACGGGCCGGGCCGGCGATTGGGACACCGCTGTCGGGCTGGGCGTGGATGCCTTCGTGGATCTGCAGGCCGATCGGCTGGAGGGCGTCGGGGAGGTCGATCTGGTCCTCGACGTGATCGGCGGCGAGGTCCAGGAGCGCTCGGCCCCACTGGTGCGGGCCGGGGGCACGCTGGTCACCATCGCCTCGCCGCCCGAGGTCCGTCCGCGGGACGGCCGGGCCGTCTTCTTCGTCGTCGAGCCCGACCGTGCCCGGCTCGCGGACCTGGTCCAGCGGCTCAGGGACGGACGGCTCAAGCCGATCGTCGGCGACTTCAGGGCGCTGGCCGAGGCACCCGCCGCGTTCGCCCCCGGCCGCCAAGCCCGCGGCAAGACCATCATCCGGGTCATGGACGGCGGATAACCGGCGGCAGGGCGCGCGGACGCCTGGCCCCCGGTCCGCCTACACGGCCCAAAGCCCGGGCCGCACTTGCGCTGCCATGCCCGGTTCGTCATTTCCGTGCCATAGTCGCAGCTTTGGAAGATGGCGGGGATGGTTCTCACCGGCTCCTGTCGGGGTGTGGCGGGCGGCCGGCCTGCACGTGCAGGGCACGTACGGTGTCGGGGCACCCTCCGCATCAGTGGTGGCTCGGGTGCGTCGGGCGATCCGCCCGAGGTCCGTGCCGGGTTCGGTGCAGTGGCGCAGGATGGTCTCCTTGCTGACGCCGTTGCACTGACGTACCACGGCGGTCTCGGGTGCGGCTTCGGCCGTCGGGCGGTCGGCGAGGTCGAGGAAGAGCAGGGTGCGGCGATCGGAGGGGACGGGTTCTTGGCGGTCGAAGAGCCGGATGACCCGGCCTGCGGCGCGGTTGTCGCCGAACAGGATGGCGCCTGCCAGCCGATCCTCTGCGTGGGCCGTCAGGGGGACGGATGGCCGCTGTTGGTGATTCCTACGGCCAAGTAGGACGGCTGTGTGCGCACCGCGCGGTTACATGAGCTGGGACGTGGCCCCGTCCGCCCCTACCAGACGCGAGGGAGCAATGAGCGAAGCACGCGAGAACCAGGAACGCGGCACCTACGACGTGGTCGTGCTGGGCGCGGGCCCGGTGGGCGCGAACGTCGCCGACCGCGCCCGCGCCGCCGGCCTCACCGTGGCCGTCGTGGAACGTGAACTGGTCGGCGGCGAATGCGCCTACTGGGCCTGCGTCCCCAGCAAAGCACTGCTGCGGCCGGTCATCGCCCTCGCCGACGCCCACCGGGTGGACGGCGCCCGGCAGGCCGTCACCGATCGACCCGACACCGGCCGGGTCTTCACCCGCCGCAATCACTACGTCAATGACTGGGACGACACCGGACAGGCCGAGTGGGTGAAGTCCATCGGCGCCGACCTGTACCGCGGCCACGGCCGCCTCGACGGCCCCCGCCGCGCCACGGTCACAAGGGACGACGGAGCGCGCCTGACCCTCACCGCCCGGCACGCGGTGGCCATCGCCACCGGCAGCCGACCGGCCCTGCCCGACATCCCCGGCATCCCCGAATCCCGGCCTTGGACGAACCGGCACGGCACCGACTCCAGCACCGTGCCCGCCCGGCTCGCCATCGTCGGAGGCGGGGGAGTCGGCGTGGAGATGGCCACCCTCTGGCAGGGCCTGGGCTCCCAGGTCACCCTGCTCGCCCGCCACCGCCTGATCCCCCGCATGGAACCCTTCGCGGGCGAGCTCATCGCGCGCAGCCTCACCGAGGCGGGTGCGGACGTGCGGATCGGCACCCAGGTCACCGCCGTGCACCGCCCAGACCCCACCGGGCCCGTCACCCTCACCCTTGACGACGGCAGCGAACTGCAGGCCGACGAGGTCATGTTCGCCACCGGCCGGACCCCCGCCACCGAGGACATCGGCCTGGACACGGTCGGCCTCACCCCCGGCGCATGGCTGAAGGTGGACACCACCGGCCTGGTCCGTGACGTCGACGGCGCATGGCTGTACGCCCTCGGCGACGTCAACCACCAGGCCCTGCTCACCCACCAGGGCAAGTACCAGGCGCGGACCGCCGGCGACGCCATCGGCGCCCGCGCCGCAGGCCGCCCCCTCGACGACGGCCCGTGGGGAGACCACGCCACCACCGCCGACCAGCACGCCGTGCCCCAGGTCTTCTTCACCGACCCCGAGGCGGCCTCCGTTGGCCTGACCGCCGAACAGGCGGCCCAGGCCGGCCACCGCATCCACACCGTCGACCTCGACTTCAACGCCGCCCTGGGCGCCAACCTCTACGCCGACAACTACCCAGGCCACGCGCGGATGGTGGTCGACCTCGACCGGGAAGTCCTGCTCGGGGTGACCTTCGTCGGCCCCGGAGTCAGCGAACTGCTGCACTCGGCGACCGTGGCGGTCGCTGGCGAGGTCCCGCTCAAGCGACTCAGGCACGCCATCGCCTGCTTCCCGACCGTCAGCGAGATCTGGCTCTTCCTCCTCGCCGCCTACCGCAACCGCACCTGAGCACTCTCTGTGCGACTCCTACTCGACCGCCGCGTTCGCCTGTGAAACACGCGGTCGTCCGACGGTCCACCTGCGGCGATCACGTTTTCAACGACTGGGCATCTGAGACGAGTAGTTCCGAAGTGCCGAATGATCGAGGGGAGTTGTCGGAGCTGCACGCTACGTTGAGCGCATGACCTGCGTGGAGAGCAAGATCGAGCGCATCAGGCCGCAGCAGTTCCACGAGACCGCCGGCGTGGAGGACTGGCGCGTCGTGGGCGAGGGAGCGTGTGCCTACTTCAGCACCGGCTCGTTCGTGGCCGGCGCCCAGTTCGTGCAGGCGATCAGTGAGCTACCGGGAGTTGCGGACGATCACCCGGACGTCGACGTGAGGCAGGGGGGCGTGATCGTACGGCTGATCACGGTCACGGACGACTACTACGGGCTGACCCAACGGCACGTCGAGCTGGCCCGGCAGATCTCGGCGGTGGCCCGCACGCTGGACATACCAGCCGATCCGTCCGCCGTGCAGACCGTCCAGATCACCATCGATGCTCTCGCCGGTCCCGACGTGGTGGCGTTCTGGCGTGCCTTGCTCGGTTACCAGGACCGCGCGAGCAGTGGCGAGGACCTGATCGACCCGCGCCGCCGCGGGGCACCGTTCTACTTTCAGCAGATGGATGCACCGCGCCCGCAGCGCAACCGGGTCCACGTGGACGTGTGGGTGCCGTACGACCAGGCCGAGGCCCGGATTGCCGCAGCGCTCGCGGCCGGCGGCCGCTTGGTGAACGACGCCGACGCGCCGTCGAACTGGGTGCTGGCCGACCCCGAGGGCAACGAGGCATGCGTCGGCGTGGCTGGCCCGCCCAGGCCAGCCACAGACCGCTCGTGAATACTTGCCCGACGGGACACGGTCCCGTGACGGTCAGTGATCGAATGCGATCAGCGGCCGTAGGACGGGGACGTTGGTCTTGTGGTTGTGCCAGATCGCGGCGGCCATCGCGAGGATGCGCTGAGCGACCCGGACAGCGACGCCTTCGAAGCTGCGTCCGCCGTGCTGTTCGAGGTCCAACTGCCCCTTCAGTGTGTCGTTGACCGACTCGATCAGCTGCCGCACCGACTTCAGCAGGGACTCGCCCTTGCGGCGCTTCTCCCTCCTGAAGGACGGCCGGAGTAGTGGAGCGCCTCGCATCGCGAGGTCGTTCTCGAACTCCTTGGAGGCGAAGCCCTTGTCCGCGATGACCAGCAGCCCTGGGCGGTCGGTGGCCAGATGCGGCTCGCGCTCCAGCATCGAGGCCAGCACTTCCCGCTCGTCGATCTTCGGGTTCGCGAGTGCCCATGTGATGGGCATGCCGGTCGGTGTGCAGACCAGATACAGGCGCAGACCCCAGAAGAACCGCGAGTGAGAGGCGCAGTACCCGTATCCGGCCCGGCCGGCCATATCCGACCGCTTCACCGTGGTTCGGGACATGCCGCACGGCACCGGCGTGGAGTCGACGATCCAGTGGTTGTCGAACCAGAAGTCGCTGTCCACGAGGAGCAGCCGTATCGCCTTCTTGACTAGCGGCAATGCGGCCCGCAGCCGCTTGTTGTATCCGGGCCGCTTGGGCAGGTACGGAAACAACGAGCCCAGGTTGGCGTGGGCGAACGAGCAATGCTCATGACTTGTGGATCGTCCCTCGGGAGGGCATGCGAAGGGCGTACCTTCCCGATGATCCTGTGATGGTCACCAAGTCAGGGCCCGCGTTGCCGCGCGGGTCAGGAAGGCACGCCCATGCTCAGCGTAATCAAAGAGGACGGCTCCACGTCCACCGGATCTCTGATCGACGAGATCGTGCGGGAAGGTGCCCGGCGGATGCTCGCCGCTGCCCCTGAGGTAGAAGTCGACCAGTACATAGCCGAGTTGACGGCCGAGCCGGACGAACGCGGCCGCCGCCTGGTGGTGCGCAACGGCCACCACCGCCCCCGCACCGTGACCACGGCCGCCGGCTCTGTTGAGGTACGGGCGCCGCGGGTCAACGATCGTCGCGTCGACGAGGAAACCGGCGAGCGTCACCGGTTCTCCTCCAAGATCCTGCCGCCCTGGTGCCGCAAGTCCCCGAAGATCAGCGAAGCCCTCCCGCTCCTCTACCTGCACGGACTGTCCAGCGGCGACTTTGTGCCCGCACTCGAGCAGTTCCTCGGCAGCTCGGCCGGCCTGTCCGCGGCGACGGTCACCCGGCTCACCAGGCAGTGGCAGGACGACCACGCCGCCTTCCAGAACCGCGACCTGTCCGCCACCGACTACGTCTACGTGTGGGCCGACGGCGTTCACCCCAAGGTCCGCCTCGGCCAGGCCCACTCCTGCGTCCTGGTCCTGATGGGCGTCCGCCTGGATGGCACCAAGGAACTGATCGCGCTCGCGGAGGGCCTGCGGGAGTCGACCGCCCGACAGCGCCTCGAACAAGAACACGCCCCCGCGGCGTAAGCATCGAGTGTCCAAGATCACGGGGAAGCTTCATCAGTGATCTTCGCGGCGGCTTTGGGCCATTTGGTGCCGTAGTCCTTCGCGAACGCGCGGGCCGCCTGCTCGGCATGGGCCCGATCTCGGCGTTGTAGATCTCCTGCAGGGCCTTGCGGGCCCCGGTGTGCACGGACTTCGGCAGGGAGTTGATCACATTCCTGGTCTTGTGAACCCAGCACCTTTGGTACCTGGCCTACGGAAACACCTCCGCCAGGGCCCGCCACAGGCCCATCGCCCCGTCCCCGACCACCAGGGCCGGGTCCTTCATTCCCCGCCGCCGGCAGTCGCGCAGCAGGTCGGCCCATGATTCGCAGGTTGGGACCCTGACCCGTCAAAGCCCCGACGGACTTCTGGAAAGCCAGTGGGCATGCCGCTCGCGCGTCAGATCCCGTTCCGCAGGCGTGGTGAGGAAGACGTCAGCACCTCCGTCGTAGGGGTAGTGGATGCGCCGCATCTGAATGTCGGTGACGAGAACTCCCGCGACCTTGTCGTCAGCAATGTCACGGAGCAACTCGTCGAGGCAGCCATGTTGCCAGGCCCGTCGGGCGGCAAAGAGATGGCAGTAGGTACGGAACTCCGGGTCAGGATCGTCCTCCACCAGCAGGCTCTGCCAGTAGGCAGTGTCGGGCAGGTATGGCGGAATGTCGGCTTCGGTCGTCCAGACCGGTGTGATCACGTACACATCCCTACCGGAGAACAACTCGTCGAGGACCGTGTTGTACCGCCCCAGGACGACGGCGTACTCGCTTTCGTCCTCTGGGTATCGCTTCGACTCCGGCAGGCTGTGGAAGCGAACCCAGACATTGCGGTAGGGCTCGCGGAGCTTGTAACCCACCGGCGGGCAGTCAGGCCAATGCTGCTGCCACAGGTCCGTCAGGACCGTCCGTACGTCTCCAGTCACCTGCCGCACTCGTCCTCTCGGGCATGGGCTCCCGTCGAAGACCATGATGCCCGGCACCCACCCACCGAGAGAGCGGCCGTGATGTCGAAGTCGAGCACCTCCACGTCCACCTCCCCCGCGCGCCGAAGCCGACCGCCCCGTGAGCGACGCATCAGTAGTCGCCCTGGTAGCCGCCTTCGAACATTGAGCCGATGTTGATCCACTGGAAGGCGTCTTTCCAGGCCGGATCGCGCTTCATCCAGCCGATCATTGCTTCCGCAGCTTTCTCGCGGGAGATGGTCCGGGTTTGGTAGTGCTCGGACGGAACGCCGTCGCGGTATTCCAGCTGAAACGTGTTGTCCTCGCGCAGCCATACCTGGACATACCAGTCGCCTGGCTCCTCCTCCACCCGCTCAAGCACCAGCGAGCCATCTCGCTTGAGGTCGCCCACCCTCGCACCGACCATCGGCTTCGTCGGCCGCTTCGACAGCACAACCGAGCCACTCTTCAACACCAGCATGCCGAGATCATGCCGGACGCTGCCGACATCCGTAGTCCGGAAAAGCGCACTCGCAATCGCCGACGCCATCGGGAACCGGATGCGGGAGGCCGGCGTCCAGGTGCAGGTCACCCACCACCACATCAACCGGCCGCCGGTCCCCCGCAAGCACCCGCGCCCCGACTGCCCGTTCTGCCGGATCATCCACGACGGCGCCCCGGCCACGATCGTCCACGAGTGGACCGACTGCCCTCGCGATCGTGCCTCGCAGCGGCGGCTGCGCCGACAGCCACCTCCTGGTCCTGCCCCGCGGCCACGTCGCCGACTTCACGACCGACTCCGTCGTCTCCGCCACCGTGCAGCTGCGCGCCGCCGAACTCGCCGCGCAGATCGGCGGCCAGTGGAACTACCTCACCTCCTGCGGCCCGGCCGCGACCCAGACAGTGTTCCACCTCCACGGCCACCTCGTACCCCGCACCGCCGGCGACGGCCTCGCCCTGCCCTGGCCCCACCCCACCCGCGAACAGGAGCCCACCCGATGATCCGTCGCTTCCGCCGCTGCGGCCACGCCCCCGGCACCCTCACCCCCGAGGACCAGGCCGCCGTCGACGCCTTCCGCGCCACGCTCACCGCCCTTCGCAACCCCCAGCCCTGGACACCCGGCGGCGCCCAGGACATCGCCGTGCGGATCGGACCGTTCGTGGAACGCGCCCACACCCGGCCCGGCGACGACCACGGCCCCGACATGATCGCCGTCGCCCTGGTCCACCCCGACACCCCGCACGCCGGCGCCTACCTCCACGGCCGCCAGCTCGGCTACACCGAACGCGGCTGGCAGCGTTGCGAGACCACCGCGATCCTCGGCATCTGGCAGCCCGGCTGCGCGATGCTCACCCACGCCGCCGCCAGCCTGCCCCTGCCCGACGACGTCGGCATGGAACCAGCGCACTACGCCCTCTACATCGAAGCCCGCAAACGCGACGACAGCCTCGACGGCTACACCCTGCTGCGCCTCGGCCCGTACACCCAGACCCGCCACGCCCAGCAGGACCACGACCGGCTCACCACCGCGCTGGAGGGGCGGGAGACCACCGCCGTGCCCGGCTACCGCGTCGGCGCACGGTACGCGCCGTTCGACGTCAGCGACCACCAGCTGTTCGCCGACCCGTACGAGGCCGACGCCGTGGCGCTCCTGGACGCCGCCGTCGCGGGGGTGAGCGCTTGACCGCCCCGGCCCTGTACGAGATCGAGACCAGCGAGGGCGACGACGGCACCATGCACCCCGCCGAACAACTCTGGACGCCCGGCGAGGACGCAGGCGGCCTGGTCGGTGCCGTAGAGCACGGCGCTCGGATCGCGTACGGTGCCGATGAACAACTGGCCGGGCCGGGCGGGCTTCTTGTAGTGCGCCAGTGCCCCGAGCCACCGCAGCGGCACCCGGAGCTCGGATCTGCCCATGGTGAACAGTTCGAACAGCCCTCGGTCCACGCGCAGATGCAGGTTCTCGTAGTCGAACGTCAGCGGCTCCATGGCGGGAAGATAGCCCGGCTCCCGGGTCACAGCGCGACCATCCCCACCACGGCCGCCGCCGCCACGACCAGCACACCCACCACGTTGACGGCCATGTCCCGCTTCCAGGAGCGGCGTTCGGCCTCGACGTCCAGGACGAAGAGGGCCGGGTCGTCGGGGGCGTAGTGGATCGTGAGGTTCAGGCCCCGTGATCCGGCGGGGTCCGGGATTCCGGACTCGCAGTAGGCCGTGACCTTCCTGCCGTCGAGGGTGGTGAAGGTGACGACCGGCATCAGGTTGGTCAGGGTGTGGCCGTCGTTGGAGTCGACGGTGACGCTCTTGAGGACGGCGACGACACGGCCGGATGCGGCGGCCATGGCGGCCAGTTGGTCGATACGGCGGTTCCTGTCGCGGATGTTCCCGGGCAGGTGGTACAGGCCGGAGAGGGCCCAGGGCCCGCAGAAGCCGAGCAGCGCCCACGGCCAGCCCCAGTCGATCGCGGCGACGGCGACCAGACCGGCGTAGACGAGGAAGAGCGCGAAGTTCGCCCAGCCGAGGCCGCGCCCGGCTTCGGAGAGGTGGTTGGCGAACCGGAAGGCGTGGGGTCTGCCGCGCGGACAATGGACCCCGATCTCCCGGCCCGTCCAGGCCACACTGATCCTCTCGCCGCGCTCACCCTCGTTGGTGACGGTGAACTCCTGCCCGGTGGACGGGTCCTGGAAGGAGGCGACCACGGCTATCCCGTCGCTCGGGGAGCTTCCGTGCCGGGGCTCGTCCACCCGCTCGATCCGTCCGTCGCCCAGACCGTCCGCTGCGCCCGGGTCATCCCGGCCAGCGACCTCCCGTATCCGACCAGCGCCCACGCGCCGAACACCCCGCACCACAGCACCAGATACACATGCCAGTCCATGGATCAGCCTCCTGCCGAGACGCGCCGAACGACCTTGCCCTGCCCGTCCGCCTCCAGATAGGCGGTGCCTTCGGAGCCGGTCACGGAGACCCTGAGGGCCACCCTGCCGGTGAGGCGGTCGGCGGTGAGCTGCCAGGTGCGCGGGGAGCCGACGCCGAGCGTGGTCGTGGCCTCCTTCACCAGGGCGGGGACACGGTCGTACGGCATGGAATCCAGGTCGAGTCGGGAGGCCGCCTGGGTGCCGGTGGGGGCGAAGACGACCGTCAGCAGGCGTTCCTGTACGACGACGGTGAGCGCCCGCTGCTTGTCCTCGCCCTTGGCGAGCGCGGCGACGGAATGGCCCAACCTGCCCTCGTCCAGGAAGGATTGACCGGGGCCGAGGGCCACCGTGCCGGACGCCGACGACACGGTGGTCGTGGACGACGAGGAGGTGCTGGAGGAGGAGACCGAGGGCCGCGCGGTGTCGGTGTCGTCCTGGGCGAACAGGTCCGCGCGGAACAACAGGACGACCAAGGCCGCGCCGAGCAGCAGACCGAGGAACCCGACCAGGGTGGCAGCGCAGCCTTCCAAGGGATCGCTCGCCCGGGCCGGTCCGGGTGCCGAGTCGAGGCGGGCCGAGGCGGCCCGTTCCTCCCAGTCCGGTGTCGGTCGTTTGACGATCCTCACCTTCAGCGGCCGGTCCGGCGGGTACTGGACGACCAGGATGCCGCGCGGCCTGTAGTCGGGCAGGTCGGCGAGGTTGATGTCCTGCGTGAACTCGACGCGGTACGCCGGTGCGTCGTCCGGTGTGACGGTGAGGTCGAACTTCACCGGTATGTCGCTCGTCTCACCCCCGACGGCCTCCAGGCTCTCGATCATCGCGAGGGCCAGGTGCGGCGGGATCTCCGCTTCCCGGGCGCGCCTCGGCAGGCCGGCGAGGTAGCGGATCAGGACGTAGACCGCGAGCAGGCACGCTCCCCCGACGATCAGCGGCTCGTTCTCAATGACGACCCCGACGACGACGGCCGCCAGGAACGCCCCCGTCACGCCACCCGTGAGGAACCCCCGGGCGAGCGCGACGGGCCTGTTGTGCGTGGGCGGCGGCGAGGCGCTCGTGGTGATCGTCATACGGGCGATTGTGCTGGGCTCAGGTGACGTCCGGTAGACCTCAGTATGATCTTCCGGCAGGTACCGGCGCTGAGCTGGTGCTGCACGGCGCTGAGTTCGCCCGGTGTCGGAGTGGCCAGTGCCAGCCGGAGTCACTCGCGGTCGATGCGGACCGGTGGCGAACGCGTCCGCTGTTCCTCAACCCCCGGCTCACAGCGGCAGAAGCACACCTCACGCTCCCACCACAAGCCCTCACGTGACGTCAAAACAAAGGCTCTGGTCCACTTTCTGTGGCGCGACCACGGAGAGTCAGATCTTCGGTGCCAGTCGATGTCTGTTTGGATGGCTGCGAAGTTGCGGCGAAGTGAGTTCGAGCGCCCGGTTGTCCCGACCCCGGGCCATGTGGTCAAGCCACCGCTCGTACCAGGCAAGAAAGTCCTGCGCTGAGGAGACGTTGGGTCCCCGGTAGCCATCGCTGTTGCCGATGACGACACGGCCTGTAAGGGGGCCAGTAAGGGCCAGGAGACAGACATCTGTGCAGCCCATCTCGATGATGTGCAGGAAGAGGTCCCCTTGCTCCGCGCTGCTCGCCTCGTCGAAGCCGCGCGGCGTGCCCGGATCCGAGCTCTTCTGCATGGCGAACAGCGTGCAGCTTTGCAGGGACTTGAGGCCGTAGAAGGGTGCTGCTCCGGATCCGCCGATGTGCAGGAGCCGCTGGCACCGCACGTAACCCGGTCCGCCCCGGCAGTACCGGACGGCATCGACGCCAGCGATGGACAGGGCCGTCTCGACGACGGCCGAACGCTGACCCTCTGACGGCGGATCAAAAGTGACCCACTTGGTGATCTTCGTCTGACTCTGGCCTTGGTGATCAAGGTCAGGAGGGAAGGTGATCCTCAACGTAGTTGACGGAAGGGCAGCGCCCCGAAGATCCCAGGGCCTACACGCACACCAGTGCGATGCCGCAGGTCAGAACCCCGGGGCATCGCACCCCAATGCGTGTAGGGCCTGGGAGCGGTGCGCTGGCCCCGGACAGCGAAGGACCCCGGGCCGCCCTGCGCCCCGGGGTCCTGTCGCCGCTCTCGCCGCCGCTCCCAGTCGTCGGGTGCGCTGCCCACCCACGCGATCGGCCGGCCCTCGCTGTTGCGGCCCCAGCGCGGTTCCTCCATCGAGGTCTCGTGCCCGTCGGGCAGGACGCAGATCCGCCCCCAGCGGCCGTGCTTGCCCGCGCAGAGCCCGGCGAGCCCGTCTGCGTCGCCCTCCGCCACGGCCTGGTCGTAGCGGTCCTGGAACGGCTGGAGACGGGCGCCCAGCTCCGTGCCCAGCTCCGTCTCCGCCGCCTCCACCCGCTCCCGCGCCTCCCGCACCCCCGGGTCGGACAGCACAGCCGAGATGACGTCCTCCGCCTCCGCGAAGGCCCTGGTGCGGGCGTGCCGCCGCACGGCGTCCTGCACCCGCTGCCCGGCGGCCTCCTGGTCGCCCGCGCTCATCACGCCGCTCCTTCCGTGGCCGCCCACTCCAGCCCGAGGCCGGCGAGCGCGGCGAGTGTGGCGTAGCTGTTGTGCCTGCTTATTGATCTTGGTTGTGGCCTGCTGTTGCTCAGCTGTACCGGGCGGTATGCCTGGTCCGCGGGGGGAGGGATGCCCGAAGCGGAGATGCCAGCGTTGGATGGCGTGTGGGCTGAGCTGGCCTTTTTGTGCTGCGCAGTGAGCTGGGTGCTGCGCCGGTTTTTGCGCAGTCTGGTTGGCGCGCCTATTGGCACGGTACGCACGGGAGTTGTCGGTTGATGTGCCGGGGCCGGGGCCGGGGCCGGGGGCAGTGAGGGCGTGTGTGGTTCAGCGGGTGGTCAGGCGTTGCCGGAGCAGGTCATGGTCGGCGGGTTCGAGGCGGGCCAGTTTGAGGCGGTTGGCCAGGTTGTGGAGGAAGGCGGTCTGCTCTGCGCGTGTCAGGGGGTGCGGGGGCACGGTCGAGCCGGTCGCCGACGGCGTGACCGAGGCGGTCGGCCACCACGTCCTGCTGCTCGGCGTAGACGACGTGCCTGACCTGCTGCCCGCTGTGCTCCGGCTCGGCGGCCGTCCGGCAGGACGAGGGCCGGTCCTGGCCCCGGCGTTCGGCCAGGGCGCGCAGATGGGCCTCGGTGTAGGGGACGGCAGCCTTGGGAAGTTCGCCCTGGATGTCACCGCTTCACCGCAGGGTCGTACTGGGTGGAGCAGGCGCCGCCACCGACGGCGTCATCGAGGCCCGCGCCCCACAGGGCGACTTCTTCCCGCTGGCCGAACGAGCCGTCTCCCGGTCGCACGACAGCCCCCAGGCATTGCTCCACCACCTGCGCACCGACCTGCTCGCCCACGTCGGCGGACATCTGAACGACGACGCCGCCATGGTCGCCCTGCAACGCACCCCTCGGTCCCACGCCGACAACTGTGCGACATCCCGTGAGCCCCTGAGCCCCCGCTGGGCCCCCTGCGCCCACAGGGAACGTAGCGGCCCGGCGTCCGCGCCGACCAGTGCGCCGTCACCCGCGCAAGGGTGGAGGTCACGCTCCCGCAGTTCGCGCCAGGGCGCCGCCCCCACCGACCGCCCCCACCATCCCTGAACCACGCACGCCCCTCCCACCAGGGCGGATGAGGGCAAACGGCGCCGCCGCTCAGTCCCCATGAGGCCGGGCCAGGCCGTGGTCATAGGCGAAGATCACCGCCTGGATGCGATCGCGGGCGCCGATCTTGGCCAGGACGCGGCCGACATGAGTCTTCACCGTGGACTCCGACAGGACGAAGTGGGCGGCGATCTCGCCGTTGCTCCAGCCCTTGCCGATGGCGACGAGGATCTCGCGCTCACGGTCGGTGAGAGAGCTCAAGCGCGGGTCCTCAGCGGAGCCGTCGCCGCCGAGCGGCACGAGACGGGCGAACTCGTGCAGGAGACGACGGGTGAGCGCGGGGGCGATCACAGCGTCTCCGACGGCCACGGCCCGGATGCCCGCAAGGAGTTCCTCGGGGCGGGCGTCCTTGAGGAGGAAGCCGCTGGCTCCGGCGCGCAGAGCCGCATACACGTACTCGTCCAGGTCGAACGTGGTCAGCATCAGGACGCGGGAGCGATCGCCCGCGGCGACGATGCGGCGGGTGGCCTCGATGCCGTCCATGCCCGGCATGCGTACGTCCATGAGGACGACGTCGGGGCGGAGTTCGGCGGCTCTGCGCACCGCTTCCGCTCCGTGCGCGGCCTCGCCCACCACCTCAGTTTCGGGCACCGAGTCCAGGAGTATGCGGAAGCCGTACCGCTGGAGCGGCTGGTCGTCCACGATGAGCACAGTGGTCACCGGGCACCGCCCTGGGGAGTGAGGTCGAGTGCGGCCCGTACCGTCCAGCCGGCGCCCTCGGGACCCGCGCTGACGTGTCCGCCGTAGAGAGCCGCTCGCTCCCGCATGCCCACCAGGCCGTGTCCTTCCTCGTTCGCCGTGCCGGTACGGTCGGCCTGGACGAGCGGGCCGGAGTCCTGGACGGTGATGGTCAGCCGCGTGTCCTCCATGGCGACAGCCAGGTTCGCACGCGCGCCGGCGCCCGCGTGCTTCAGGGTGTTCGTCAGGGCCTCCTGCGCGATGCGGTAGACCGTGAGCTGGACCCCGCTGTCGAGGGCGTCGACGTCTCCAGCGGTACGGTAGACGACCTCCAGGCCGGCGGCGCGTACCCCTTCGCACAGTGCGTTGATGTCCGCGAGACCGGGCTGCGGGCTCAGCTCGGGCTCGGTCGGCGGGCCGTCTGCCTCGCGCAGCACGCCGAGCACCCGGCGCAGTTCGCCCAGGGCCTGCCGGCCGGTGTCGCCGATGAGGTGGAGGGCCTCCTTGCCCCGCTCCGGAGCGACCCCGAAGGTATAGGCACCCGCGTCGGCGAGCGTGATGATGACGGACAGGTTGTGGCCGACGACGTCGTGCATCTCGCGGGCCACCCGTGTCCGTTCGGCCGCGACGGCGAGTTTGCCGCGCTGGTCGCGTTCGATCTCCAGCCGGGCCGCACGGTCCCGAAGCCCGGCCAGCTGCGCCCGCCGGATACGGATCACCAGGCCGAGCGCGAGGGCCGCGGTCGCCGTGCTGAGCAGGAAGAACAGCGCGTCCCAGACCGACACCGCCGCCGACACCCGTGCCGCGACCAGGCCGAGCGCGCCCGCCGTGGCCACAGAGGCCCACGGCAATTGCCGTAGCCGCCCGTGCAGGGCCAGGCTGTACAGGGCGACGAAGAGGGCGACGTCCGCGCGGAGCGCGGCGCCGAGGGACCACTGGAGGACGAACACGGCCGCGATGGCGCCGAGCGCGACGGCGGGCGCCCGGCGCCGCCACAGCAGCGGCAGTACCAGCCCGGCCTGCAGGGCCAGCATGCCCGCCACGGGCAACCGGGTGAACACCAGGCGGAAACGGCGCGGGCCGTCGCCCTCCCCGTCGATCACACCGACCGCGTGCAGCAGGTCCGGCAGGCAGAACATCAGGAAGACCAGCACCACCACCGCGGTGTCCAGCACCCACGGACGGGCCCGGTCGGCGTGCCGGATCCGCCGGCCGGCCCGGCCGAGCCGGGCGACCAGCGGACCCATCCCGCTGAGATCTTCGGTGGTCACGGAGTTCACCAGGCCATGATGCGGGTGGCTGCTGCTCAGACGTCGCTGCGCCGCAGCCGGTACGCCGCTCCGGCCAGCGCCAGTGCCGTCCAGCCGAGGAAGACCCAGAGCCCGGTGCCCGGCGACAGGGTGGTCGAGTCGTGGGTCAGGGCAAAGATCGACTCGCCGGCGTGGCTGGGCAGGTAGGGGTCGATGTTCCCGCGCCATGAGCTGGGCAGCAGGGAGATCAGTCCGGGTACGAGCATGAAGGCGGCGACCAGGACCGAGATACCGCCGGCCACGGACCGCAGGAGCGCGCCCAGGGCCGCGCCGATCACGCCGACCAGGCCCAGGTAGAGCCCGGCGCCCAGCAGGCTGCGCAGGACACCGGCGTGGCCCAGGCCCATGGCGGCGGGCGTGCTGGAGACGATCTGGCTGCCTGCGAGGAAGGCGACGAACACGCCGACGGTGGCGATCACCAGCGCGATCAGCCCGTACACAGCCGCCTTGGACCACAGCACGGGCAGCCGGCGCGGCACCGCGGCCATGGTGGAGCGGATCATGCCGGTGGAGTACTCGCCCGCCGTGACCAGCACGCCGAGCACACCGAGGGCCAGCTGGGCGAAGTTCGTGCCGAAGAGGGACAGACTCACGGCCGTCGCGTCGGCGAAGTGGCCGTCCATGGGGCGGCCGGAGTCGATCCCGGACTTGTAGCGGCTCGCGGCGATGACACCGAAGGCGACGAGGAACAGCAGGCCCAGGCCGAGAGTGATCCAGGTGGAGCGCAGAGACCACACTTTGGCCCACTCCGAGGCCAGCACGCGCCGTCCGGTTACCCGGTAGGCGGGACGGGCCGGCGCGGCCTGGGCGGTCTCGGGGGACTCGGGGGTTGCCGTGAGGGTGCTCATGCCGCGCTCCCGGAGGTCTCGGTGCCGGTCGTGGAGCCGTGGTACTCCACGGCGTCCCTGGTCAGTTCCATGAACGCCTCCTCCAGCGACACCGCCTTCGTGGTCAGCTCGAACAGCGGGATCCTGTGCTCGGCCGCCTTCAGCCCGATCTCGCGCGCGGACAGCCCGGTCACCTGCAGTTCCTCGGAGCCCACGCGGCCGGTGATCTCCACGCCGTCTCCGGCCAGTACGTCCCGCAACCGTGCGGGGTCGTCCGTCGCGACCTTCACGGCGTCGCCGCCGGCCTCGCGGACCAGGTCCCGTACGGTCGTATCAGCCAGCAACCGTCCACGCCCGACGACGATCAGGTGATCGGCCACCAGTGACACCTCGCTCATCAAGTGCGAAGAGACGAACACGGTGCGCCCTTCCCTCGCAAGGGAGGTGAGCAGGTTCCGGATCCAGAGGACGCCCTCGGGGTCCAGTCCGTTGACCGGCTCGTCGAGCATCACGGTCTGCGGATCGCCGAGCAGGGCGGCCGCGATGCCGAGCCGCTGGCCCATGCCGAGGGAGAAGGCACCGGCCCGCTTCTTCGCGACGCTGCCGAGACCCGCGAGGTCGATGACCTCGTCGACCCGGCGGCGCGGGATGCCGTGCGTGAGGGCGAGCGCCCGGAGGTGGTTGTAGGCCGAGCGGCCCGGGTGGATCGACCTCGCCTCCAGCAGCGCCCCGACCTCCTGGAGCGGCGCCCGGTGGCGGGCGTAGCGCTGTCCGTTCACCGTGACGGACCCGCTCGTCGGCGCGTCCAGCCCGACGATCATGCGCATCGTCGTGGACTTGCCCGCCCCG
This sequence comes from Streptomyces sp. CB01373, assembly GCF_002803075.1. Taxonomy (GTDB): domain Bacteria; phylum Actinomycetota; class Actinomycetes; order Streptomycetales; family Streptomycetaceae; genus Streptomyces. The sequence continues at coordinate 38,686 of NZ_NNBK01000025.1, forward strand.
TTGGGGCCGAGGAAACCGGTCACCGTGCCCGGCTTCACGGTGAAGCCCAGCCCGTCAACGGCTGTCTTCTCCCCGTACCTCTTGGTGAGCTGCTGTGCCTCGATCATTCGCGTTCCCTCTTTCGGACTCCGGCGCGCCCTGCACGCCTGACGCCTCCTCCGTCACACTAAGTCCGCGATCTGCCGCGTCCGGTGGTACCGGGGACTGAACAGCGCCAGGCAGGTGGTACCGGGGTACTACAGCCTGGCGCCCTCGACAATGCCCTGATGGAGTCCACGATCGGCCTCTTCAAAACTGAGTTGATCAAGCCCCGTCGGCCCTGGAGGACACTCTCCGAGGTCGAGCTGGCCACCGCCGAATGGGTCGACTGGTACTGCCACCGCCGACTGCACGGTGAGATCGGGCACATCCCACCCGCCGAATACGAGACCAACTACTACCGAGCAACCACGAAACCCCAGGTCACAGTCACGACCTAGAGTCTCGATCAAACCCGGAACGGTTCACCGCGCTGAACGGCCAACCACCCGCCAGCCGCGTCCCCAACCCAATCCGGTGTTAGCGGTGCTCGGTGGCCGGGCAGCGTCGCGTGAAGACACCTATCCCCAACACGGTCCTACAGACCTCCTGTGAGAGCGGTGCTCCCCGGCACATCCCGGTCACCGCAGTGCCGCCGGTGTGGTCCATCAGCGCCCTGATCAGGTCGGCCGGTACGTCCCCTTCCCCGCGGGCCACGGCGGTCACGGCCCGTACCAGCCGGGGCCCGGTCGCCTCGTGCCGCCACGCCACCGCCCCGATCCCGCCGGCGATGATGTCCGCCAGCCCCGACTGCCGTAGCCGGGCCGTCACCAGCACCGCGCGCAGACCCTTGGAAGCAGCGCCGGCGCACCACTGCGTCACCGTCTCGTCGTCCGCGGAATCGGCCACCAGCAAGGACACCGTGCCTGGCCGGGAGATGTCACCGACCAGCGCGACCGCCCGCTGGTCGGCCAGGTGGGCCCTGACCCCCGCGTCGGACAGCGGGTCCGACGCGTGCAGCAGGACCGGGACCGGGGACTTGCCGCCGAGGCGCTGGAAGGCATGGGTCGGGTATCTCCCTGGTGACGCGAGCGTGGTGTGGCGGATGCCGGTGTGTGCTGTTGGCGGCATCCGCCGGTGTCTGCAGCAGGGTGCTCCCCGCGCGGCGTACCGCGGGGCGCGCGGGTGCCACCAGGTACTGCCGTACCTCCTCATCCGGCTGTACGACGGCTGTCGGGGTGCGGTTCACCCCCTCGTGTCCCGCACTTCCGGTGTTCTCGGCCCGGCCGGTTCCGTGTTGCCGGCCCGGCCGGTCCCGTGGACGGCACGGCATTGGCCGGTCCGGTCCCGGGGCGTGGGTATTTCCCGGACGACACAGGTGAACCGGATCCGTTCTGCGGTCGTTGGGCAGGAGGAAGGGCGCCATCGTGGCGGCCGGGTGGATTGCCGCCCCGCCGCCGGGCGTCGGCCGCAGCGTGGCGGCCCGGTGCCACCCGCCGCCGCCCCGGGTGTCCCCCCGTATCCGTCCGGTTTGCCTGTACCGCCGTCCCGAGGACCGCCGACGGGCCGTCAACTCTTGCCGAGAGGAGTACGCAGTGACCCGTGCATCCGAGCCCTTTGCCGCCTTCGTCGTGCGGACACCACGGGGCGCAACCGCCCCTGCCTCCTGGGCCGGCGGCTCCGTGCCACCGGCCCGGGGTGGCGGGGAACGCGGCGCACACCTGGTGAACCGCGGTGACCCTGGGCTCACTCCCGACAGCCTGAGCTACCGGGGCAACGCCAAACTCTTCGCCGACCGCCACCGGCACGACTTCCGACACGTGCCCGGCCTCGGCTGGTACCGCTGGTCCGGCCACCGGTGGGAAGCCGACGACAGCGAGAGCGTGCTGTGGGCCGCCGGAGCACTGGCCGAAGCCCTGGCGGAGACGGACCCCACGGGCCGGCACACGGACGCCGCGCTGCGCCGGCACCGGCGCCAGTCCCTGTCGACACCCGCCATCAGAGCCATGCTTGAACAGGTCCAGGCCGCGCCCGCCATGGTGCTGTCGGCCGCCCTGCTCGACGCGGACCCGCACAGCCTGTGCACCCCGGGCGGGGTGGTGGACCTGGCCACGGGCGAGGTGAGTCCCCCCGACCCCGAGCGCCATCTGCACTCGCGTGCCACCACCGTGCCGGTACGTGCCATGCCCATCCCCCGCTGGGAGCGGTTCCTGCGTGAGACCCTCGGGGAGGGGGGCGACGGCACGGAACTGATCGGGTACCTGCACCGGCTGCTGGGCTACTCCCTGACCGGGGACGTCGAGGCCCAGGTCCTGCCCTTCCTGCACGGCCTCGGACACAACGGCAAGAGCGTGCTGCTCGGTGTGGTGCTGAGACTGCTGGGCGACTACGCCGATGCTGCCCCGCCGGGCTTCCTGATGGCTCACGAGTACGAGGAACACCCCACCGACCTGGCGGAACTGCAAGGGCGCCGGGTGGTCGTCTGCGCGGAGCCGCGTTTCGGTGACCGCCTCGACGCGGCGCGCGCGACCTTCCTCACCGGCGGCGACCGGATCAAGGCGCGGCGCAGCGGCCAGGGAATCTTCGGCTTCGACCCGACGCACAAGCTCTGGCGGGTCGGCAACCACCGGCCGGAGGTGTCGGTGGGCGATCCGGCCCTGTGGCGGCGCATCCGGGTCATCCCCTTCCGGCACGTGGTGACGGACGAGCGACGGCTGGACAACCTGGCGGAGGTCCTCGTGGCCGAGGAAGGGCCCGGCATCCTGCACCGACTGGTCACCGGCGCCGGCCACTACGCGCGCGGATCGCGTGACCTCACCGGCCCGTCCTTGGTGCGGCAGGCCACCGCCGCCTACGTCGACACCGAGGACCACGTCGGTCGCTTCCTCGCCGAGCACCGCGCCGACGCACCGTCCGGGACCGGTGGCGTGCAGTCCGGGCTGTACGCCCTCTACCGGCACTGGTGCAGGCTGGAGGGCTGCTGCCCCGCGCCCCCGCGGGCCTTCGCCGCACGCCTCCAGGAGACGGCCGGCGCCCGCGGGGAGCGGGAGACGTTCCCGGCCCACCCGCACACGTCCACGTCCGTGTCGGGCGGCGCTCTCGGGCGGTTCTCGTGAGATCGCTGCCCGCCGGCCGGTCCGGCACCCATACCAGGGACGGCCCGGCCGCCCCGTCGGCCGCGGCAACGCCCGTCCGGCAGGGCTGACGCTCCGTAAGGGGGCTTGTGCGCCCGGGCGGTGCCGATTCCACGACCATGCAGACCCAATCGGTTGTATGCAATTCAGTTGTACACAACTGAATTTGACGCTGTGTTTCTTGGTGAGGCGGGGTCCGCTTCGCCGGCCCGACCCGACCAGGGGCGACAGCCCGAGGACAGAAGGAAGCCCACGATGCGCATCACCCGCCCGACCCGCCGCTCTGCCCTGCTCGGCGTCACCGCAGCCGCCGGCCTGGCCGTCACCGCCCTCACCCTCCCCGCCACGGCCGGGACGGAGCCCCGCCACCAGGACCGGCCGACCATCGTGCTGGAGCACGGCGCGTTCGCCGACGCCTCCAGCTGGGACGGGGTCGAAGAACGGCTGCGGCGCGCCGGCTACCCGGTGGTGGCCGCCGCCAACCCGCTGCGCGGACCGGCGACCGACGCCGCCTACCTGCGCAGCGTCGTCGACCACATTGACGGCCCGGTGGTCCTGGTCGGCCACTCCTACGGCGGCACCGTCATCAGCCAGGCCGCCGCGGGACTGGAGGGAAAGGTCAAGGCACTCGTCTACATCGCGGCGTTCCTGCCCGACACCGGCGAGAGCTCGCTCGGACTGACAGGCAAGTTCCCCGGCAGCACCCTCGGCCAGGTGGTCGCCACGGTGAACTACACCCTGCCGGACGGCAGCCAGGGCGCCGACGTCTACATCAAGCCGGACAAGTTCCGCCAGCAGTTCGCCGCGGACGTACCGGCGGACAAGGCACGGCTCATGGCCGCCGGGCAGCGCCCGATCGCCGCCGCCGCGCTGGAGGAGAAGTCCACGAAGGCCGCCTGGAAGACGATCCCCTCCTGGTCGCTGGTCACCACCGAGGACCGCAACATCCCGGTGGCGGCCCAGCGCTTCATGTCGGCCCGCGCCCACGCCCGCACCACCGAGATCGACGCCTCGCACGCGGTGTCCGTCTCCCACCCCGCGGCGGTCGCCCGCATCGTGGAGCAGGCCGCCCGCACCATCCGCTGACCGGCGGCCTCGCCCCCGCGCGGGCCGCCGTCACCCCTCACCACCACCTCGCAACAACCACACCCACACGAAAGGCGGCCACCATGCCGTTCATCACCGTCGGCCAGGAGAACTCCACCAGCATCGACCTCTACTACGAGGACCACGGCACCGGGCAGCCGGTCGTGCTGATCCACGGCTACCCGCTCGACGGCCACTCCTGGGAGAAGCAGTCCGCCGCGCTGCTGGCGGCCGGCTACCGCGTCATCACCTACGACCGGCGCGGCTTCGGCCGCTCCAGCCAGCCCACCACCGGCTACGACTACGACACCTTCGCCGCCGACCTGAACATCGTCCTGGAGACCCTCGACCTCCACGACGCCGTCCTCGTCGGCTTCTCCATGGGCACCGGCGAAGTCGGCCGCTACCTCGGCACCTACGGCTCCGCCCGGATCGCCAAGGCCGCCTTCCTCGCCTCCCTGGAACCGTTCCTGCTCAAGACCGACGACAACCCCGAGGGCGTCGACGGCAGCATCTTCGAAGGCATCAAGCAGGCCGTCACCGCCGACCGGTACGCCTACTTCAGCGCGTTCTACCAGGACTTCTACAACCTGGACGAGAACCTCGGCACCCGCATCAGCGAGGAGGCCCTGCGCAACAGCTGGAACGTCGCAGCCGGCGCCTCCTGGTACGCCTCGCTGGCCTGCGTGTCGACCTGGACCACCGACTTCCGCGCCGACATCCCCAAGATCGACGTACCGGCGCTGATCCTGCACGGCACCGCCGACCGGATCCTGCCGATCGCGGCCACCGGGGAGCCGTTCCACAAGGCGCTCCCGCAGGCCGACTACGCCGTCGTCGAGGGCGCCCCGCACGGCCTGCTGTGGACCCACGCCCAGGAGGTCACCGACGCCCTGCTCGCATTCCTGGCCAAGTGACGCAGAGCGGCGGGTCCCCCCTCGCCGGACGATGAACCACACGCACCCCGCTACCGTTCCCGCGGTGACGGGGTGCCGTCGTCGTTGGAGCCCCGGGGAACTCGACCAGGAAAAGTGACGTACCACAGTGAACATCGCACTGACGGCGGTGACCGTGCTCTGTGGGGGATTCTTCCTGACCGGCGGGACGGGACAGATGCTGGGCCGGTGGCAGGCGCTCACCCCCGCCGCCGCGTGCGGTTTCTCCCCTGCCGCGTGCCGGGTCATCGGCCTGCTGGAACTGCTCGGCGGCGCCGGTCTGCTGCTCGCCTACCGTCATCCCACGGCGGGGTGCGTCGCCGCGCTGTGCCTTTTCATGCTCACCGTCGCCGCCTACGTCTACCACAGCTGGTACCACGAGCGCGGCCTGCGCCTGGTGGCGGTCGCCACGGTCCTGCTGTGCGTGGCCTGGGGCCTCTACGCGGCCCGCGTGCGCAGGATCGCGGGCAGGGCAGGCGTGCCGCCCGCCGGAGCCCACGGCCCCGGCGGGCGGCACGCCTGCCGAGGGCCGCGCTGCGGCTCACCCCGCACCGCCGTACTGGGATCAGAGCACGGCCCCGCTGTGCCGCACCCGGCCGCCAACGGCCGCGGGCACCCCCGTCGGCAGGTCCTCCGGCAGCAGGGTGCGCAGGTCGCCGACGCTGGGCAGTTCCAGGTCGGCCAGCCGTCGCGCCTGCCGGGTCACCATTTTCTCCAGCAGCTTCCGGGCGAGCCGGCCGTTGCCGAACGACCGGTCCCGCGGCAGGCCGTCCACATGGGCGTGCAGTGCGGCGAGCGCGTCGGGGTGGTACTCGTAGCCGGATGCGGACGCGTGCCGTTCGACGATGGTGACCAGTTCGTCGGTGCTGTAGTTCTCGAACTCCACGGTCCGCGAGAAACGGGAGGCCAGGCCCGGGTTGGAGGCGAGGAACCGCTCCATCTCCTCGGTGTAGCCGGCGACGATGACCACGATCTCCTCGCGATGGTCCTCCATCAGCTTCAGCAGGGTGTCGACGGCTTCGCGCCCGAAGCCGTTGCCGGAGGCACCCTCGGGCGTGAGGGTGTACGCCTCGTCGAAGAACAGCACTCCGCCCAGCGCGCTGGTGAAGACCTCCTTGGTCAGCTGCGCGGTGTGCCCGACGTACTGGCCCACCAGATCCGCCCGCGTGACCTCCACCAGCCGGGCGGCGGGCAGCACACCGAGGGAGTGCAGCAGTTCCGCGTACAGCCGGGCCACGGTGGTCTTTCCGGTGCCGGGCGGCCCGGTGAAGACCAGATGGTGACTGATGCGCGGGGCGGGCAGCCCGGCCGCTGCCCGCTGCCGGGCGTTGGACAACAGACTGACCAGGTCGTTGACGTCGTGCTTGACCGCGCCCAGGCCCACCATGGAGTCCAGCCGTTCCAGCGGGCTCGGTTCGGCCTCACAGTCCTCGGCCGCACCGGGGGCGGCCGCCGCGTCCCCGACGTCCTGCGGCAGCAGCAGCGTCAGATCCCGCTCACCGATCTCGGCCATCCCCGCCAGCCGGAACGACTGACGGTCGATCATGTCCTCGAACACCCCGCCGGCGTACGAGGAGACCCCGGCCTGGGCTGCCGCACGCGGTCGGGAAGGCCGCACCCGACGGTGGGCCGGGGGCCGGTATGTGACGAGGCGTCATGTGGCGGTGATGCCTTGGTGCACCGGGCCGGTCCCGCTGCCCGTACCCCGACAACGACGGCACTCGGCGACCGGTTCACCCGGCACGAGGAAGAGTTCCCGGTCCCGGTTCGAGGGACCACGCCCGGCACCGCACCGGCCTTCGGCACCGCACCGGCCTTCGGCACTGCACCGGCCTTCGGTCGGGGGCCCGGAGCTCTTGGACTTAGAGCTCCGGACAAAAGTGGGGCCCGGTGGCCCTCGACATCCGGTCGGCCGTGCCGTGCCGGGTGCGACCTGCTCGCGGGTGCCAGTGGTCCCGGGCGTCGGCGGCGGCCTCGTGCGGCCCCGGCGTTCTCCTCGGAGCGGTCCCGGCGCCGGTTGACGGAAGTTCTTCGAATGCGCACAGACCGACGCTCTGGAGCAGCAGGGTCACATCGGCGAGCCGCTGCCGTTCGGCCGAGCACTCGGCACAGTGGCCGAGGTGCACGGAGTGCTCGGCGTCCAGCCCGCCGTGCCGGTACCCGAGCAGGGCCTGGACGGCCGGCTCTTCCCTGGTCTGCTCGCAGTTCACCATGTCTCCATCGGCGTTGGCTCCGGCTGCCACGGCTGGAACGTCCCCGCTGCCGGACCGGTTCACTCCCTCCCGCCCTGGGCGGAACGCCTCTTCCTGTCCCGCCCGGAACGGTTCCCGGCCGGGAGGTGCCGCTCGGGGCGGGAGCGGACCGGGCAGGACGGGAAGAGGGACGGCAGGGCCAGGAAGCCGGAGGGAGGGCACGCCGGTGCGGACCGCCGGCCCCATCGGCCGCGCGGTGCCCGTACCGTGGCTACTCGCCGAGTACGCCCCGCCGCTCCAACGCCTTGCGCAGGGCCCGCATGGCGTAGAAGGCACGGCTCTTGACGGTGCCGGGCGGGATGCCGAGGTGTTCGGCCGCCTGAGCCACGCTGCATTCCAGGTAGTACATGAGCCGGATGACTGTCCGCTGCTGCTCGTTCAGCTCCCGCAGCGCCTCCAGCACCACGTGGGAGGTGATCGTGGCGTCCATGCCGTCCCAGGCGGCGTCCAGTTCCTCGACCGGCATCAGCTCCAGCGGCCGGAGCCGTCGGGCCCGGTGATGGTCGATGACCAGGTTCCTGGTCACGGTGAACAGCCAGGGCCGGATGTGCTCGCCGCGGGTGCCCAGGAACCGTGCGTGTTTCCAGGCGCGGGCCGCCGTTTCCTGGAGGATGTCCTCCGCCTTGTGCCAGTCCCCGTCCAGCAGTCGCGCGGCGTACCGGACGAGCAAGGGCCCGTACTGCTCGTAGATGTCCTGGATGAAAGCGTCGTGGTCGGGGTCCGACGTGACATGCCGGGCATGTGCCCGGGTTGGAGCGAGGGTGGCGATCCCCGCTTCCGCGATCCCGTTCATGGTTGTTGCCCAATCCTGTTCAGGTGTTGCGTGGCGTGTCCCCCGCACGCGCGGGAGAGTGGGCCGACACTCACCGGAAGCCCTTGGCCAAACCTTGTCGTCGCCTTGTCGTGTCGCTTGACGCCGCTTGCTACCGCTTGCCGTGACCCGCCGCCCTTCGCCCGCCCCCTCTCGCCCGGCCGAGGACGGGAGCGAGAGCCTCCGACGGGGAGTCACCCTCGGGAAGTTCCGTGCGTCGTGAACCGATCGACGTCCGGCGCCGTTCCTGCGATGGGTGCCCGCATCACGCACGGCCTCCGCCTTCGCGCTCCTCGTCCTCCAGGGCGCGGTCCAGGTCTTCGCCGACGCCACGTACGCGCACCTCGCATGGCTGCCGATCTCGCTGATGGGGGCACTCGCCCTCGTCGCGGGGGCCGCCCTGGGCATGGGGATCGGGCGGACCCTGCCGTCCCCGCTCACCCCGGCCGCGCTGGCCGTGGGAGCCCTGGTGTTCACCACTTTGCTGCGGGCAGTCGACGGAAGTGGGGATTCCGACGGCCGCGGTGCCCCACCGGATGTCGCTGCTGTCCCCGGCGGCCGCACAGGTACGCGATGTGCTTCTCACGCTCTCCGCCTCCGTGCATCTCAGGCAGGCGCTCTGGTTCCTCGGCATGGCCGCGACGGGGTTCGCCCTGCTGGCCGCCGCGACCCCGCGCGCCCGGCTGCTCGCCCTGACACTCGTCCTGGCGGGCGCGGTGGGCGCCCTGCTCGTCCTGCCCTCCGACCCGGGCCGGACGTACGTCGTCGACGAGGCCGCCGCGGCGATGCTGTGCGACGGTCCGGTGTGCGTGACGAGAGCGCACCGGGCACGCATCGACGACCTCGCGGGCCCCGGCAGGTAGGCGCTGAGCCTGCTGCACGACGCCCTGGGCGGCCGGGCGCCGGCCTTCGTCCGAGAGCGCATCGCCGTACCGGCACCCGGCACCACGCCGCAACGGCCCCGCGACGCCGTGCTCGTCGACTTCGACGACTGGGCGATCGTGCACACCGAGGGCGAGGAGCTGACCCGCGTCCTGCTCGCCCGGGGCATGGCTCCGGCCTGCCCCGCCCGCGGCGACGGCGAGAGCGGCACACTCGACGAGACCGTCGCGCAGAGCAGCGCGGCGGGCTGGGACCTCGGGGATCTCAGACTGCTGCCCTACAGCGGCTACTCCTTCCGCGAACAGCTCGAACTGGCCCGCCCCGTGTGGAGGGAACTCACGACGCTGCCGCGGGCCGAACAGCTCGCGCGGATCGGCGCGGCGCACGCCGCCGCGGTCTCCTGCGGGAGCGACCCTCTCGACGTGCTGGCCGGCGGTGCGTCCCGGTGAGATGGCTGACGCTGTACGCACGCTCGCGGCGGGTGCCCGCTTCGTTCGCCGCGGTGGTGATCAGCGCGTCGGCGGTGTGGGTGCTCGCCCCGGACGGCGCATTCGCTCCGTCGCCGACCGGCGTGCCGCCGCGGGTGGTCGGCTGGCTGGCTGCTGCTGCTGCCGCCGCCCGGCACGGCCGCGGCCACCTGGACGGCCCTGGTCCTCGCGGTTGCCGGCACCGCGGCCTACGCCGTCGCCGGACCCGGACGGTAGCCGCACCACGAGGACTTGCACCCCGGCGGACCCGGACCGGGACCCACACCGGGACCCGGACCCGGCCCCACACCAAGGGCGGGCCGTCCCGCCGGGACACCCCGCTCAAGGCGGCCGGGTGGCAGCCGCTCGCCGGTCGTCTTGAGCGGGGCCGGGCCGCAGGCGGACCGTGTTCTCTTACCTGAGGTGTAGACGCCTCTGTCTGTGGTCTGAGGCGGCAATCGTCTTGCGGCGTGAGGATCGTGCCGGGTGTGCGGCCCTAGGCTCGATCACATCGGGAAGGCGGCCGGTCACCGGCTTCGACCATCGGTTGCGACCACCGTTTCATCCGCGCTTTCCCGCCCTTCACCTCGACCTTTTACATGCCATCAGGGGGATCCCTCATGTCCAAGCGTGTTCTCGTCTCGTCCGCCATCGGTGCCGTCGTTCTCGGTACGGCCGTCGCCGTGGGCGGGTACGCCATGGCTTCCGGTGCCACCCAGCTGACCGTGGAGAACGGTGCGGCCGCGTACGTCGTTCCGTCCGCCAAGGGCGCGGGCAAGTTCTCGTACACCGCGGATGTGAGCGACGACTCGGGTGTCCGCGAGGTCAGGGTCCTTGCGTGGCCGGTGAGTTCCAAGCTCGACCCGACCGAGGCGGAGCTGGAGTACGTGGATACGGCCGCGTGCCGCCCCACGTCCGATGAGACGTCCCGCTGCACCTACACCCTGAAGGTGACGCACGAGGACGCGACCTACCTCGCGAAGGGCACCTGGCAGGTGTCGGTGCTCGCGACGGCGCGGGACGGCGACACGAAGTTCGTGCCCCGCGCGGCCACGTTCGTGGTCCGTTGACCCGTCACCGGGGCCGGACTGTAACGACACAAGAATATGCATCACATTTAGCAAATGCATGCTCTATTGCATTCAATGGGCGGGGGCGCCGCCCGTACGGAAGTGAGGCATCCACATGACCATGACCGCCATCACCCACGCGCGCGTCTTCGACGGTGAACGGGTCCGGGAGGAGAGCACCGTCGTGCTCGACGGCCCGGTGATCGCGGCAGTCGGGGGAGAGGTACCCGCCGGTGCGGAGATCGTCGACGCTCGCGGCGCCACCCTGCTGCCGGGCCTGTTCGACGCCCACACGCACACGTCCGAGGAGGCGCTGGCCTTCGCGCTGCGGTTCGGTGTGACGACCGAGCTGGAGATGCAGGGCGCCCAGACCCGGCCGCGCAGGGCACACATCGAGCAGAACGACGCGGTGGCCGACGTCCGGTCCGCCGGCTTCGGCATCACCCCGCCCGGCGGGCACCCCAGCGAGCTGTTCCCCGAGGGCAAGCGGCCGGGCGGCGACGGCGACCCGGCACCCGGACACGCCGACGACCTGGTCATGCCGTTCGCGAGCACGCCCGAGGAGGCGATCGCGTTCATCCCGAAGCTCATCGAGTCCGGCTCGGACTACATCAAGTTCATGGTCGACGACGGCACGGTCGAGGGGCACCCCGGCCTGCCCTGCCTGGACCAGGCCACGCTGAACGCGGGCGTCGCCGAGGCGCGCCGGCGCGGGATGCTCACCGTCGCCCACGCCCTCACCCTGGACGCCACCCGCATGGCGGTCGAGGCCGGGGTCGACGGGCTGGTCCACATCTTCATGGACCAACCCCACACCGAGGAGATCATCCAGCTCATCGCCGGATCCGGCATGTTCGTGGTCCCCTGTGTGGTCCTCAACGCCTCCATGATGGGCATCACCGGCGAGAACCTGGCCTCCGACGAGCGGGTCGCCTCCCGGCTGGACGAGGCCTGGCTGACCACGCTGCGCGGCAGCTTCGACCGCTACCCCCAGGGCAAGTTGGACGACGTCCTCGCCACGGTCGGGGCGCTGCACGAGGCCGGGGTCGATCTGCTCGTCGGCAGTGACGCCTCCGTGCCCGTGCCGTTCCTCGGCGGCGTCGCCCACGGCGCCAGCGTCCACGACGAGATGTGGTACCTGGTCCAGGCGGGACTGTCGCCGGTCGAGGCGCTGCGGGCCGCGACCGTGACCCCGGCGCGCCGCTTCTCCCTGGACGACCGCGGACGTATCGCCGAAGGGCTGCGCGCCGACCTGCTGCTTGTGTCCGGCGACCCCACCACCCACATCGGCCACTCGCTCGACATCCGCGCGGTCTGGCGCCGGGGCACCTGCCACTGGGCGGCGTGACCGTGCGACCGCACCGAATCCGCGGTGCGGCAGGCCGGAACGGGACGACGGGGAGCCGCTCCTGACCGGAGGCCGGGTACCAGTTGACCGGCACCGACCGGGCCCGGAACCGGCGAACCGCGCAGGCCCGCGGCGTCCGAGGTGAACGGACGACGACCCGCCACCGTCGTCCGGTATGGCGTCCGAGGTGAACGGACGACGACCCGCCACCGTCGTCCGGTATGGCGTCCGAGGTGAACGGACGACGACCCGCCACCGTCGTCCGGTACGGCGTCCGAGGTGAACGGACGACGACCGCCACCGTCGTCCGGTACGGCGTCCGAGGTGAACGGACGACGACCGCCACGGTCGCCCGGCACAGCCTGGCCCCGCACACCTCGGCCCGGCAGTACGCCCCCGCACCGCCCCGTGCCCACCACCGAACCGGAGTGATTCCCATGACCAGCAGACGCACCCCTCGCATCGCCGTCGTCGGCGCCGGCCCGGCGGGGCTGGTCTGTGCCCGCGTCCTCCAGCGCCACGGCATCGAGGTCACCGTGCACGAGGTGGACACCGCGACCGGGGTCCGCGAGCGGGCCGGCATCGTCGACCTCCACGCGGACCTCGGCCAGCGGGCCCTGCGCGAAGCCGGTCTGACGGCCGAACTCCATGCTGCCGCACACCCTTCGGGACCGGGCAGGCGCGTGCTCACCCCGCAGGGCGAACTCGTCGTCGACGACGAGCCCGACGAGCCCGACGAGGGCGTGGGCGCGCCCTCCGTGTTCGGCAGGGGCCGGCTCCACGCGATGCTGGCGGCCTCCCTGGAACCGGGCACCGTCCGCTGGGGCCGGAGACTCCTCTCGGCCACCCCTCAGGGCGACGGTACCCACCGGCTCGCGTTCGACGACGGCTCCGAGGCCAGAGCCGATCTGGTCATCGGCGCCGACGGGGCCTGGTCCGCGGTCCGTCCTCTGGTCAGCGCCACCTCCCCCGCCTACACCGGGGTCACGTTCGTCGAGGCGTGGTTCCGCCACGTCGACCGTGACCACCCGGCAGTGGCCGGACTCGTCGGCTCCGGCCAGATGATCGCCACGGGTGACGGCAAGGGCCTGATCGGCCGGCGGGTCGGCGAGCATGTCCGTGCCCGCATCGTCCTGAGTGCGGAGCCCGGCCTACGGCGCACCGGCGGCATCCCCCTGGGCGGTACCGCGGCCGTCCGCGCCGAACTGCTGGAGCGGTTCGCCGGCTACCACGAGAGGCTGCGCGTACTGATCAGGGACAACGACGGCCCGTACGTCCACCGGCCCGTCCACGTCCTGCCGCAGCCCCACACCTGGCCCCACACCCCCGGCGTCACCCTGCTCGGTGACGCCGCCCACCTGGGGTCCCCGTTCCGCGGCGACGGCACCGGCCACGCCATGCTCGACGGCGCCGAACTCGCCCTGTGCCTGGCGTACCACGACGACCTCGGCCGGGCCGTCGCCGCCTACGAGACCGGCATGTGGGCGCGCAGGGCGAGGAACCGCGACGACGGCGCGACGCCCGCCAGGATCCTCCGAAGGACCAGCCGCGACCGCTCCGTCCTGACCGACTTCGGGACGGCCGGGCACGAGCCAGGCTGCCGCGGGGGCGACGTCCACCTCAGCGCGGCGGCCGGTGCCCCCCGTCCGACAGCCGGCCTGCGACGAGGGTGAGCGCTCAGTCGAGGATGTGCCGCAGGCAGGACCGCGGGTCGGCGAGGTAACCGCGCCAGTGGTCGACCAGTTCGACGGAGGCCACGCTGGGCTTCGGGGGCGGGCTGGTGTCGGCGACGCTGCCGTCGATCGTCGTCACGCGGGCCCCCGGCGACTCCGTCGCCATCCTCTCCGGGCTCTACAACACCATCCGCTCAGCTGCGGGTTCGGTCGCGGCCGCGGTGTTCGCGGTCGTCATGTCGGCCATGGTCACGGCGTCACCGCAAGGGGGAAGCGAGCGGACGACGGTGGTCGCGGAGTCGGCGTACACCATTGTCTGGCTGGTCTGCGCCGGCCTGGCGCTGCTCGTCGCCGTACTCGCGATCGGGGAATGGCACAAGCGTGTTCCTGCCCGCGGACGCTGAGCGGCCGACGGCACCGCCGCATTCCCCGGCCGGTGACGGCGGCCCGGCAGCCGTCGCCGTGCCGGACGCGAGGACACCGAGTGAACCATGGCGGTGCTCCCGACGTTCATGGCGAACGGACGCACCTTCGGAAGATCACGACGCGCGGTTCCCGCGACGGGCGCTGTGCCGCGCCTTCCCGGAAGTGCTCCTGCACCCACCATGTCCCGGCGTTCTCGCCGGTGTCGGACCACGCACGACTGACACCCGGGCAGCGGGACGGCACGAGGGTCGACCTGATCAGACATCCGGGCCCACCGTCTTCGCGCCCGCCCGCACGTCCGGGACAGCAGTCCGTGAAGTTCGAGGGAGCGGAGACGTCGATGGAGACGACGACGAACGTGCTGGTCGCCCTGGTGGCCGCACTACACGTGTACATCCTGGTTCTGGAGATGTTCCTGTGGGAGAAGAAGCCAGGGCGCAGCCTCTCCGGCTTCGACGCGTCCCTGGCCCGCACCACCGCTCCGCTGGCCGCGAATCAAGGCCTCTACAACGGGTTCCTGGCCGCGGGACTGCTCTGGGGATTGGTCAGCGGGGGCCCGACCGGGTTCGGGGCCGAGGTCTTCTTCCTCTCCTGCGTGCTCGTCGCCGGCCTGTACGGCGGCCTCACCGCCAACCGGCGCATCCTCGTCGCCCAGGCACTGCCCGGAGCGCTGGCGCTCGCCGCCGTCCTGCTGACCCGCTGAGCGAGTCGCCCCTGTCCAAGGAGATCCCCGAAGCATGTACTCAGCGGACCGATATCGCACAGCGGCCCGGCTCCTGCCCACCACGGTCCTCGCCTTTCTGGCGATCGTCCTGGTGCTCGCCACTTTCCTGTAGCGCGAGGTGAACCGGGTGCCTGCCGCCGCCGTTCAAGCGACAGACACGCTCCCGCGCCTTCCGCGCCGAGGGGCAGGCCGACGTCGTGTGCGGCCTCTTTTCCTTTCTAAGGGGACTTCATGGTTCATTCCCGCCCGTTCTCGGCGATCCGTAGAGGAGCGGCCACGCTCGCCGCCGTCACCGCGGCCACGGCCTCGCTGCTGTCGTCCGGAGCCGGTCCGGCCGCGGCGGCCGGTGCCGCAGGACCGGGGTCCGTCAAGAACTACGTCGCCCTGGGCGACTCCTACGCGGCCGGCACGGGCCTGTCCGGGCAGACGGACGCACAGTGCAAGCGCGCCTCGGGCAGCTACCCGTCCCGGCTCGCCCAGACGTACAAGCCGGCCGTGTTCAAGGACGTCACGTGCAGCGGTGCCACCACGCGCTCGCTGTGGAACACGCAGGGCTCGGCCGCGCCGCAGGTCAACGCCCTCACCCAGGACACCGACCTGGTGACCGTCACGCTCGGCGGCAACGACCTCGGCTTCTCCGACGTGATCACCCGGTGCGTCCTGGCCGGGCTGTCCACCCGGGAAGGCGCTCCCTGTCGGGACGCGCTGACCACGCAGGTGGACGGGGAGTTCGCGAAGCTGAACACACGCCTGCCCGACATGCTCACCGACATCAAGCGGCGCAGCCCCAAGGCACGCGTCGTCGTGGTCGGGTACCCCAACCCGTTCCCCGCCGACGGGAGCACCTGCGGCTCCTCCGTGCCCCTGGCCAAGGGCGACGTCGCCTGGCTCCACCAGACCACGAACCGGCTGAACGTCATGCTGGCGCTGGCGGCCCTCACGAAGCAGGCCGAGTACGTCGACATCTCCTCGAAGTTCCAGGGCAAGGACATGTGCCGTCCCGCGTCCGAGCAGTGGATCAATCCGCTGCTGCCGCAGACGGACGGCTCCGCCCACCCCAACGCCGTCGGCCACCTGATCACGGCCTCGACGGTGTACGAGCAGCTCCAGAAGTAGCCCCTTCCCCTTGCCCTTTTCCCTTTCCTCTTCCTCTCAAGGAGGTCGTATGCCCGTCGACGACTACACCGGAGGCACGGCACCGGACTCGCACGTTCTGGTCGTGACCACCAACGAAGTGCCCGGATACGAGGTGAAGCAGGTCATCGGAGAGGTGTTCGGGCTCACGGTGCGCTCCCGCAACCTGGGCTCGCAGCTCGGCGCCGGACTGAAGTCGGTGATCGGCGGTGAGCTGACGGGTCTGACCAAGACGCTGGTACAGACCCGGAACGAGGCGATGGAGCGCCTGGTCGAGGCCGCCGGGGCCCGCGGCGCGAACGCCGTGCTCGCCATGCGTTTCGACGTCACGACGGCCCAGGACGCCGGCACCGAGGTCTGTGCCTACGGCACGGCCGCGGTCATTGCTCCGACCGCCTAGCAGCAGGCGGAGTTCGAGCTCGGGGCGGCCGGACCTCTGTCCGGCCGCCCCGAGCGGTTTGTGCCGTCAGGACGCCGCGTCCGGGCGGCTGCCACGGCGCAACGCACGGGCGCACCAGCCGATGATCAAGGCGTTGACCACTGCCCCGAGCACGATGGAGAGCAGGAATGTCGCGTCCCCCTCGGGCAGCAGGAGCAGGAAGACGAGCACGGTCGGCGCGGTGGCGAACAGCGGTATGACAAGCGCCATGGATTCGCTGGAGGCGGCCACGAATGCCCCGCCCAACAGCAACGCACAGGCCACCAGATAGACGCGGGCGGCAGTGGTGCCGAGGGCGCGGCGCATACCGCGCAGGACGGAGAGACCTATGCCGGACATGGTGGTGTGCTCCTGGGGGTGGTGGCCGCCGGGCCGTCAGACGGGGGAGTGGGGCGGGTTGGGGTGGGCGAGGCCGAGGTCGTAGGCGAGGATCGTCGCCTGGACCCGGTCGCGCAGTTCGAGCTTGCGCAGCAGCGCGCTGACATGGGTCTTCACCGTGCCGATGGTGATGCCGAGATGCTGGGCGATCTCCGTGTTGGTGAGCCCCGCGGCGACCAGGGCGAGCACGCCGCGCTCACGCTCGGTCAGGCTCTTCAGCTCGCGCGGGGTGGCGCCGTCCGGGCTGCCGGCGCCGGCTCCGGACGCGTAGCGGCCGATGAGCCGACGGGTGGCGGAGGGGGCGAGGACGCTCTCCCCGGAGGCCACCACCCGGATGCCGTTGAGCAGTTCGCCGGGGTGTACGTCCTTCAGGAGGAAACCGGAGGCGCCGGCCCGCAGCGCGTCGAACACGTACGAGTCCAGGTCGAAGGTGGTCAGCACCAGGACGCGGGGTGCGTCGGGCCGTCCGGTGATGATCCGGGTGGCGGCGATCCCGTCCAGTTCGGGCATGCGGACGTCCATGAGGACCACGTCGGGTGCCAGCTCCGCGGCGAGCCGTACCGCCTCGACGCCGTCGGCGGCCTCGCCGACGACCGTCAGGCCCTCCTCGGCGTCGATCACGGCGGCGAACCCCGCCCGTACGATGCCCTGGTCGTCGACGACCAGCACCTTCAGGCTCATCGTTGTCCCTCCTCGTCATCCTGCCGTGCGGCCGGCCCCGCGGGCAGCGGCAGCCGGACGAGCACCCGGCCCGACGGGCCGGAGCCGACCGTCCCGCCGGCGATCGCGGTCCGTGCCGACAACTGCTGACACAGAGTGGGACGTGCGCTGTCCGGAACGCCGATCGCCGTGATCGTCAACGCGGCTTCATCTGCGTCGAGTTCGACCATCATCGGCTCCTCGCCGCCAGCCGCGAACATCGTTTCGCAGGCATGGTAGGCAGCCAGGTCCACAGCGGTGGGCAGCTGTCTCGGTATGCGGTCGGTCAGCCGTATACCGGCGTCTCGGCCGGTGGCCCGGATCTGCCGACCGAGAAGGTCGAGAGCCTGGAGCGTGGGCTGCGGCCGCAGCGCGGGCGGGGCCTCGGCCTCCCGGACCGTGTCGAGGAGGGCGCGCATCGCGGCGAGAGCCTCGCGGGCACGCTCGGCGACCTCGTCGAGCCGGCCCGCCTCGGCCTGCGCCACCATGTCGGCGGTGCGCGCCAGCACGGTGGTCTCCAGCCCGGTGGCGATCCGGCGGCGCTCGGCCCAGGCGTCCCGCACCGCCTCCTCGGTCCAGGCCGCGAGATGCCCGCTCTGCGCATCGCGGGCGGCCCGGCGGCGACGCCCGCGCAACGTTCCGGTCCACAGCGCCGCGCCGACCACCACAGCAGTCTGGACTGTCGCCGCCGCGGCGAGGACCCAGACGGGGAAGGACACGCCCCGCCGCACCAGGACGACGGTCGTGGCCGCCGCGTGCACCACCACCGCCACGAACGGAACGGCCCACGCGGACGGCCGCGGGCGACCGTCCGCGCCGGACGCACCGGCGACGGCCGCGCGGCCCGCGGCGGAGGCGACCACCGCACAGGTGGCGGCCATGCTCAGCAGGGGCGGCAGGAGCACCCAGCCGGTGTAGTGGCCCGTGGTCATCGCCACCGGCCAGAGCAGAGCCAGTGCGAGTACGACGCCCAGGGCGCCGGCGGGCGCCCGGCGCCGCCACACCAGCGCGAGCGCCTGGCCCGCGGCCAGCAGCGCGAAGAGCACGCCTGCCGACGCCCCCGGACCGTTCGACACGGATTCCGTCCGGACGACGAGCGCGGAAAGCAGCGGGTGGACGGCGAGACCGGCCGCGGCCGTCATCTGCGCCAGACGGTACTGCCATGCGACCGGCCGCTTCATTGAGGCGCCGGCGACCCGGCCGGGCAGGAGCGCACGCACCTCCCAACCGCCTTCCGGTGTCAGGCCGCTGGTCAGGGTGCCGCCGGCCTCCCGGGCCCGCGACCGCAGGAAGCCCTGGCCGCGCCCCGAGCCGAGACCGGCGCCGTGCGCCGCCGCCCCGGCCGGCGGTGCGCCGCTCGTGACGACGACCTCCGTGCGGGCGTCGCCGTAACGGCAGATCACGGTGGTGTGCGCACCGGGCGCGTGCCGCGTCACATTGGTCAGCGCCTCGCGCACGATGCCGAACGCCGCGTCCGCGACGGCGCCGTCCGGCAGCGCGTCGATCTCGCACTCCACCTGCTGGCTGAGCCGGGAGAACCCGGCCACCAGCCCCAACAACCTTTCCCTCGGCGACGGTTGCTGCTGCTGTGAGGGCGAGGGCGTCCGTACCGCGCCGAGTGCCCGGGTGACCTCACGCCCTGTCGTGACGGCGAACTCCATTGCCTCCTCGGCCAGTTCGGGACGGCGCTCGCGTAGCCCGAGCGCCGCACCAACCGTGACGACCACGGCAGTCAGGTGATGGGCGCTGACGTCGTGCAACTCGCGTTCCATCCGCTGCCGTTCGACCATCGGGAGCCGGTGCCGCTCGAGCTCGGCCTGCTTCAGCCGGCGCTCCGAGGCCTGCCGGGTGCGTCGGCCGCGCTGTACCAGCATTCCGGCGGCCGACGCGGCGGCGTACAGCAGGGCCGTCAGGGCGAGGTCGAGCCCGTTGCGGTCACTGAGCCCGTGCAGGCTGACGTTCTGGAGGAACTGCCAGAGGGCGAGCGTCACCACGCACAACAGCGTGGTGAAGGTGTCGCGTTCGTCCGCCACGGTGAACAGGGCCAGCGCCACGCCGGCCGTCCCCAGCACGGCCATGGCCCCGGTGGGCAGCGGACCGGCCCCCAGGGCGCAGGCGGCGGCGACCAGGGCGAGGCTGATCACCGGCCTCGAACGGCGAAGACAGAGCGCCGCCGTCACCACTCCGGCGACGAGGGCCGCCACGAAAAGGGCGGACCCCGCGGGGACGGTCCCGGTGATCAGGCCGGTCCCCGGCCACACGAGGGCCTGGGCGCCGAGCAGCACGAGGGGCGGCAGTCGGTCGTCGGTCGTCTTCATAAGGGATCAAGGCTATGGCCGTGGGCGAGGGGCTGTCCTCGGTCCGCAGGCGGACCGTGTTCTCTTACTCGAGGTGTAGACGCCTGTGTCTGTGGTCCGAGGCGGTAATCGTCTTGCGGCGTGAGGATCGTGCCGGGTGTGGGGCCCTAGGCTCGATCACATCGGGAAGGCGGTCGGCCGGCGGCTCCGGTTCCGGACATCGGTTCCGACCACCGGTTCCTCCGCGCTTTCCCGCCCTTCACCTCGACCTTCCACATGCCATCAGGGGGATCCCTCATGTCCAAGCGCGTTCTCGTCTCGTCCGTCATCGGTGTCGCCGTCGTGGGTGCCGTCGCCGCCGGCGGGTTCGCCGTGGCCTTCGCCGGCACGCAGCCGACCGTGGAGAGCGGTTCGGCCGCGTACGTCGCTCCGTCCGGCAAGGACGCGGGCAAGGTCTCGTACACCGCGGACGTGAGCGACGACTCGGGTGTCCGCGAGGTCAGGATCATCGCGTGGCCGGTGAGTACCAAGCTCAACCCGACCGCGACGGATCTGCAGTTCGTGGACACGGCGACGTGCAGCCCCACCTCCGACGAGACGGCCCACTGCACATACGACCTGAAGGTGACGCGACAGAGGGCGGCCCGCCTCGAGCAGGGCACCTGGCAGGTGTCGGTCCTGGCGACGGCCGAGGACGGCGACACGAAGTTCGTGCCCCGCGCGGCCACGTTCGAGGTCACCCGCTGACCCGTCACCGGTGCCGGGCCCGGGTACTTCCCGGATCCCTTCCGGCGGACCGGCACGGGTGACACCACCCGCCCGCCCCCGTACACACCATCCCTCGCACACCGCCGACGACCTCCGAGGAGGACAACTATGACCGCCGGCCACCTGCCGCGGGACGCGTCGGCACCGGCCGCCACCGGTCCCGCCGTGGGGACGAGACCGGCCGGCCTGCGTGTCGTCGCCTCCCACCGTGGCCGTCGGCACCGGCGGGACGACGGGCTGCCGCCCGGCCTGTTCTTCGGCCTGCTCGGGCCGCTGGAAGCGCGAGGAGAACGCGGCGCCCTCGACGTCGGCCCGCCGCAGCGCCGCGCCCTGCTGCTGAGACTGCTCATGGAGGACTGCCGCCCGGTGAGCATGGGACGCATCTGCGACGACCTGTGGAACGGCAGACCGCCTTCCTCGGCCGCCTCCTCGGTGCACGCCCACATCAGTCGGCTGCGGTCCGCGATGGAGGAGTCCTGCCCGGGGCGGGCACCCTCGGTCCTGGCCAGTACCTCCGCCGGATACGTCCTGCGAGTCGCCCCCGACCGCCGCGACACCGTGCTGTTCGAGGAGGCCGTCGAGAATGCCCACCGCCTGGCCGCCGAAGGCCGTGCCCACCACGCCCTGCGAGCGGCCGAGGAAGCCCTGGCGCTGTGGCGGGGGCAGCCCTACGCCGATGCCCGGGAAAACCTCTTCGCCCGCCAGGAGGCCGACCGGCTGACCGAACTGCACCGGTCCGCACGGGACTTGCGGGCCCGCCTGCTGCTCGACGAGGGACGCGCCGAGCAGGCGGCGGCCGTCTGCGAGGAACTCGTCGGCGAGAACCCGCTGCGCGAGACGTCCTGGGTGACACTGCTGCGCGCCCTGCGGACGGCCGGCCGTACCGCGGAGGCGCTCCAGCGGTACGAGACGGTGCGCCGCACCTTGGCGGACACCCTCGGCACCGATCCGGGGCCCCTGCTGCGGCAGACCCATCTGGACCTGCTGCGCCAGGAACCGTCGGACACCGCGCCTTCCAGCATCGGGCCATGTGCCGTGAAACGGTCCGACACCCCGGCTCCGACCTTGATTCCGGCACCGACCCCTGCTCCGGTCTCGGCACCGACCAGCCGGAGCCGCCATCTGGTCGCCATGGGGACGTTGTTCACCCGGGCCAAGGCAGGCCGCACCGTATGGGTCGTGCTGCACGGTGCCACCGGGACCGGGAAGTCGTGGCTGCTGGGCGATTTCGGCCGGGCGGCCCGCGCCCAGGGGTCGGTCGTGGTCCACGACCGGTATCCGCCGCGTACGACGCCGCGGCACGAGGCCGGACTCGGCGGCGCGGCCCTGCGCGTCCTGCGGGAGACACGGACCGGACAAGCAGGCCCCGCCCGGCACCCGGAGCCCGTGCTGTGCCTCGTCGACGACGTCCACAACGCGCCGCCCGAGGACCTGGAAGCCCTCGCGGCCCACGCGGACATAGTGCGTGAGGCCCCGCTCATGGTGGTGTGCGCCGTTACGGAGGGCCGCGACGGCGCGGTCGCCGGATTCCAGGCGCGGCTGGCCCGCAGCGGAGCCCGGCTCGTCGAAGTGGGGCCGTTCGACGTCGCCGACATCGAAGAACTGCTGTGGGCGGCGAGGAGCACGGACCTGCCCGGCGCCCTGGCCCCGCTGTCCGCGGAGGCGGACCGGCTGCACGCCCTGACCGGGGGTAACGCCTTCTACCTCACCGAACTCCTCAAGCCGGCCAGCCCCACCGCCGCCCCGCCACACCTGCCCCACGTGATCCGGTGCGAGGTCCGCGCCCGGCTGGCGGCGCTGTCGCCCGACGCCCGGCACGTCGTGGAGACGGCGGCCCTGTCCGGCCCGGTCGAGGCCCCGTTCCTGGCACGGGCCTGCGCGTTGCCCCTCACCGACGTGCTGCGCGCGCTGGAGGACGCCGCCGACGCCGGGCTGATGACCTGGCAGTGGGCCGACGGACCGTCGCTGCCGGCCGCCTACACCTTCTCCTGCGAACTCGTCCGCGACGCACTGCTCGCCGACGTGCCCCCGTCCCGTGCCCACGCCGCCCGGACGGCGGTGGCCCGGGCGAGGACGCGGCCGTCGGAGCCGGGAGACCGGCCCGGCCGCCCTGCTGGTTGCCGCCACAACACCCAGCAGGGCTGACGACCGGCAAGGGCCCTTGTGTGCCTGGCGTCACTGCTCCCTACGAGGAGCCCTGCTCGCCGGTTCACCAGTGACGACGACCAAAACACACGGCACCTCATTTGTGCACAACTGAGTTGAACACCACGTCTCTTGCCGAATTCGAGTGCACTTCACCGACCCGACCCGACCCGACCCGTTCCGGTCGCCGCAGGAGTTCCCGCCGGGTCATGCCCCAGAGCGTGAACCAAGTCTGCCGACTCATCGTTTGAACGTACGAACGATCATCGTCCACAGTGGAGGAAGTCATGACTGCCGTCGAGGGAAAATGCACGCCCCGGTTCGAACCGCTCCGAGCGGCACTCGCCGCGCACCTCGAATCCGGTGACGAACTGGGCGCGGCGATCGTCGTCGATGTCGACGGAGTCATGGAAGTCGACCTGTGGGGCGGGCACGCCGACGAGGCACGGAGCGCACCGTGGGGCGAGGACACGGTGGTCAACCTGTGGTCGGCCACCAAGACCCTGAGCAGTCTGGCCGCCCTCGTCCTCGTCGACCGGGGGGCACTGGATCTCGATCGACCGGTCGCGGAGTACTGGCCCGAGTTCGGCGCCCAGGGCAAACAGGACATCGAGGTACGGCACGTCCTGGCGCACACCTCGGGACTCTCCGGCTGGCAGCAGCCCTTCACCATGGACGACCTCTACGACTGGCCGACGGCAAGCGCCCGGCTGGCCGAACAGGCACCCTGGTGGAAGCCGGGGACCGCCTCGGGCTACCACATGCAGACCCAGGGACAGCTCGTGGGAGAGCTCGTCCGACGCGTCAGCGGCCGTACCCTGGCCGAGTTCGTCGAGACCGAGATTGCCGGACCACTGGACGCCGATGTCCAGATCGGCGCGCGGGAGACCGACTGGCGGCGCATCGCCCCGCTGGTGGCGCCGCCGATCGCCGGGATACCGGCTGACCTCGATCTCGAGGCGATCTTCACCAGGACGCTGTTAGGAAGCCCCGCCCGGGACGAGCACGTCGACACCCCGCAATGGCGCCATGCCGAATTCGGAGCCCTCAACGGACACGGCAACGCTCGAGGCATGGCCCGTGCCCTCTCCTTGATCTCACGACGCGGCGAGGCGAACGGCCGCCGGCTTCTTTCCCCGGAAACGGTGGACAGGATCTTCGACGTACAGGCCGACGGAGTCGACCTGGTCCTGGGCGTTCCGGTGCGCTGGGGCATGGGATACGCGCTCGCCGACCCGAAGACGATCCCGGACATGCCCACCGGGACGATCTGCTTCTGGGTCGGCCGCGGCGGATCGATCGTCATGATGGACCTCGACCGGCGCGTGACGTTCGCGTACACGATGAACCGGCTGGGCGACGGGCTCCTCGGCTCGGAGCGCACCCACGGCTACATCCGGCACGTCTACGAGGCTCTCGACGCCACGAACTGAAGCCCGCGCGTCCCGTCCCGGTTCCCGACGTCGGCCGATCGGTGTGGGCCGCCCGCATGGCGGCCCACATCCGGTCCGCAGGCGCTGTACACCCTCTATCGGCTTGATCCCTGCTCGGACGGCGCGACCGGCTCAGGGCGTGCGGATGCCTCGGGTACGGGGGGCGGAGGCCCGAATCGGACCGGGACTCCCGGGGAGTACAGCACGCTCACGGGCGCCGTGACCGGTGCGGGCAGTCCGGCCGCCGCCACCAGGTTCTCGTCGCACTGGAGGAGCTCGGCCCGGTACAGAGGCCAGCGGGGGTGAGTGTTCGGCAGGTACGTCGAACGTCCGAAGAACCCGTTGTGCATGCCCCAGCGGGCAGTCAGGAAGTGTTCGAGCGACGAGGGCTCCTCGATCAGCTCTCCGACGCGCAGGGCGAGCCGGCTGTGCGCGCCCACGGGGCCGGGCCAGCGGCGGCGACTGGTGTAGGTGACCGTGCCGTCATCCTGGCGCACGTCCATCTTCGACCAGACATAGGGCAGGCGGAACGCCGCACGGGCCACGGCGACGGGAATCAGACGAGCGGCGTCCAGCGACCGGAAGACCACGCCGCGTCGGCCGTGAGCGTCCACGGAATACAGGCGGACGTTGGTCTCCGGGAAGGAACCGAGATAGGGAATGCCGGGGAGGCCGAACCACCCCACGCGGTGCATCCGGAAAGCGACGAGCCCCACATAGGTGGCCCCGTCCAGTACGTCCGGACGCGTGCCGGAAGGCAGCAGCGGCGCGACGTCGTCGGGATCGGCGGCCCAGTGGACGAAGGCCAGGTCGAGCCAGGACTGGGTGAGGAGTGTGCGGTGTGCGGTCTCCGGCGGATCGGCCGATATCGGTTCCGGAGAGGACTCCAGTGGCAACATCGGATCATTATGGTCGATCCGGCACACCGGCCCTGGTTCAAGTGCCGCTCCTCACCTGGCTGTTCCGAGGTCCGTGCGGCGAAGAACGCGCGACCGCCCCGGCCGACCGCTGCCGGGACCGGAAGCGCTCGTCCGTGCGTCGAAGCGCGCTCGCCGACTCTCGAACGGTATGCGGATGGCGCATAAAAGATGAGGTTTCAGCGGCAAGATGGGCGTCGTGAGTATGAGCGTCGACGAGCGTGTACGGTCCGCTGTGGCCGCGCTCCTGCACGCGGCCGGTGAGTCGCAGTCCGAACTCGCCGCTGCCCTGGGGGTGAGCCAGGCCCAGGTGAGCCGCCGTCAGTCCGGCACGGCCGCGTGGAGTCTGGCGGGCTGCGACGCGGTGGCCGCGCACTACGGGATCGACGCGCTCGACCTGCTGGCGGGGCCCACCCGGGCCGCGGAGTCGCTGCCCGCGGAACGCCGCCGCATTCCCGCCCGCCGCGCAGGCGGCGCACGCCCCGCGGCCGTGCAGGACGGGGGAGAACGATGACGGACTTCGGCGCGATCGATGCCCTGCTCGCCTCGGCCAGGCAGGAGGCCGCGCTGCCGCCTGCCGGGGAGCGGCGTGCCCTGCGCGAGGGACTGAACCTCTCGCGCCCCAGCTCGTACAAGCCTTGAATGTCAGCCCGGAACCTGTCAAAGCGATCAAGGCAGGTAGATCGTTCTAACGCTGTGCCGGGATCAGTGGGCCGTCTGGTGCCGGCTTGTTGATCCAGGCTGCTGCGGGGACCTTCGGGGGCTCCGGTGGCATGCGGACGAAGCGTTCGGGGTGCTTCGCGTAGACCGCCTGGAGGACGTCGGCACGCATCTCGCGGAGCTGTTCGGCGAGGCCGAAGTGCACGTCGTAGGGCGTGTGCAGGCCGATCCCGGATTGCCGGTGTTCCTCGTTGTACCAGGTGAAGAACTGGGTGCACCATGCCCGGGCGTCCTCAAGGGATCCGAAACGCTCGGGAAAGTCGTGCCGGTATTTCAGGGTCTTGTACTGGCTCTCGCTGTACGGGTTGTCGTTCGACGTCTTCGGCCGCGAATGTGACTTGGTGACGCCGAGGCCGGCCATCATCTGGGCGACGTTCTGCGCGACCATCGGGGACCCGCGGTCCGAGTGGATCGTCAACTGACCTGGTTGGATGCTGTACTTGGCGATCGTCTCGGACAGGGACCGCTCGGCGAGGTCCTTGTTCTCCCGGTCGGCGATCATCCAGCCGACCGTGTAGCGGCGCATGCCTGGACGCGTCCGACCAGCCCGGTGAGCTCTTCGAGGGCCTGGTCGCGGGCGGTAGTGAACGCCACGGCCGCGGACCGGGCCCCGGTCACTGGTCCTTCTCGCCTTTCTGGTTCGGGGCGCTGTCCGTGGCGAACTGGTCGAGCAGCGCGGAGAGTTTTCCCTGGACCTCGATGACCGTGCGGGCGTTCGCGAGGTCGGCCTCCAGGCGGGCCTTCTCCGCCTTCAGCTTCGCGATCTCCCTGTCCCGCGGGTCCGCCTTCGGCCGTCCGGCCGGCGCGGCGAGCGCGTCCAGGGCGCCCTTGTCCCGCTGCTGCCGCCACGTCGTGATCAACGACGAGTACATCCCCTCCCGCCGCAGCAGGGCACCCTTGCCCTTCTTGTCCAACGACTCGTACTCGGCGAGGATCCTCGCCTTGTACTCCGCGGTATACCGGCGCGGACCGGTTGAACGGGCTTCCACCTGCGGATCAGGGGTCCCGTGGTCATTCGTGCTGGCCACCCGGGCACTACTCCTTCTCCGCCCTCGACGCAATGAATCATCCAGTATGCCTGACTCGACCTACTTTGACAGGGAGGGCCTGTCTGATGGTCAGCTCGCCCCTCGGGAAGTTCACGTCCTCCCAGCTCACGTACCCCGGCTCGACGCTGACCTGTGGACGGCGAGCCTCTATGCGGTCAGCTTCCTCCCCGTCCAGTTGCATGCGCATTATTTCAACCTGCTCGTCAGCGGCAGCGGCTTGACGCTGCGCCGAAGCGGCGGAGTCCTCGGCGAGGAGCGCCTGCCGTTTGGCGATCCGGGTCTGCCATACCGCGATGCCAGCGGCTGCGGCGCTGATGACAGCACCACCGATTGCGACTCCTGCTTCCGTGTCCACGCCTGCTCCCTCGATTGTTGGCACCGGGCGTCACCGTAGCGGTGCTGGTCCCCGAGGCAGCACCCGCCGATTCTCACAGTTGTCGCGAATGATCTGCGTGGAAGCCTTGTGGTGCCAGTCCCGGCGGCGGTCCGCCACCCTGGCATGCTGGCGTGCGACCTTGATACGGGCCTTGGCCCGGTTCTTCGATCCCTTGGTTTTGCGGGACAGGTCCCGCTGGAGGCGCTTGAGTTTCTTTTCCGCCCGGCGCAGGAAGCGGGGGCTGTCGATCTTCCGGCCGTCGGACAGGACGGCGAAGGCGGACAGGCCCAGGTCGATCCCGGCGTCGGGTTCCAGGCCGGGGAGGATGTCCGGCTCGGTGTTACCGACGAAGCTGAGGAAGTACCGGCCGCAGCTGTCCTTGGTGACGGTCAGGGACGTGGGTGCGGCCGGCAGCCGACGGGACCATTCGACCTTGAGGCGCCCGACCTTGGCCAGGTGCGAGTCCCGGTAACCGGCACAGTCGTACCACTGACTACAGAGTGATCCAGTAGCGGCGCTTGATGCCCGCGTTGGTTGTGCGGACATCTTCCAGGACACCACCGTTGCGTTCGATGCTGCGTGCCGACCCGATGTTGTCGTCGTCGCAAGTGACGAGGACTCGATCCAGGCCGAGTGCACGGGCCTCGGGTAGAACCGCCCCGAGAGCCCACGTTGCCAGGCCGCGTCTCCGGAAGGAGGGGCGGATGCTGTACCCGATGTGCCCGCCGACGTCGAGCAGAAAGGCGTTCAGGTAGTGCCGCAGATCAATGGCTCCCAGGTAGTTGTCGCCCTCGACGATCCACCAATGGGTGGCATGGACGCGCCCTTCTCCCACGGCAGCTGACCTGTCCGACTGCTGTTGCAGTCGTTCGACCCACTCCGAGAAAACCCCGGGGCTGTCGAGGTCGGCATCAGACGCGAGACGCAGGCCTGTCCCGTCCTGGTGGGCGCCTGGAGGCCACTCGTCACGCGCTGCGAGCCATGAGGATTGCAACTGGCTTGTGGGTGCGCTCAGTTCAGCCATGCGGCCGACGCTAGCACTGCCGTTAGGGCCTGTTGTGAAAGTGGATCAAGGTTCGTGGATGGTCACGTCCCGCGCTGTACGACGGCGAGCAGCCGTGGGTCCAGACCAGCGCAAAAATCGTGATCACGGAGGACGAACGGACTTCTCCATCTGCTTCCGCGCCGCCGACGGGATCCGGGTCTTGTGCGGGTGCGGGCACTTCGACCACCGCGACCGTGGATGCCCGCAGTGCTTGAAGAACGACTCCGCCGCCCGCTCCGAGGAGGAGATCGTCCAGGGCCGCCGGAACTGGATGGAGGGCACCCGGTTCGGCGGGGAGAAGGGGGTACGACGGTGCTCTGTCATCGGCCTCCGAGTTGCCGCCGGTTCCGCTGAAACCCTGTGGAAGGGTGCGTTGACCTGTGGAAGTCCCTTGCCCCCGACCGCTCGGGAAACGTCTCCGAATGAAGGGTCCGACCGCTCCATTCCGTGCCTCGAGTCAGAGCGCCGGGGCGCTGGACCAGGGTCGGGCGGCCTCGATCGCTGCCGCCACGCGGAACACCGTGGTGTCGTCGTAGGTGCGCCCGACGACCTGCACCCCCGTCGGCACTCCGGTCGAGGCGAAACCGGACGGCACGCTCAGCACCGGGCAGCGGCTGGCGATGTTGAACGCCGTGGTCATCGCGGCTTCCAGGTAGAAGTCCAGCTCGACGCCATTGATCACGACCTTGGTCGAGAGGTGGTCGTCGTCCGCCTTGAGCGCCGGGATGGCCGTGGTCGGGCACAACAGCACGTCGTAGCGGTCCAGCAGGGCACCGAGAGTCGTCTGCACGTCGGCCTCTGCCGTGAGGCCCTGCAGGAAACTGCCGGGCTCGCGGACGGCCTCGGCGGCCCGTTGGGCGAAGTCGAGCGCGTACGTGGTGAGTTGGTCGCCGTGCTCGGCGGCCACCGATCCGATGTAGGGGCCGAAGACGGAACCGAAGTGGATCATCGATGCCCGCATCACGTCCGCCCGCATGATGGGGACCTCGACCTCCTCGACGACGGCCCCGGCCACACGCAGCGCCTCCGCGACCGCGCGGGTGTTGGCCTCGACCTCGGGATCGACCGGCCAGTCCCCGAGGGTGACCGAAAGCGCCACCCGCAGGCCTTCGGCGCCCTCGAACCTCTCGGGCAGGACGAGTTTGGGCCGCAGCGAGACCGCGTCGAGCGGGTGGGGCCCCGCGATGACGTTCTCCAGCAGGGCGCAGTCGCCGACGGTGCGTGCCATCGGACCGTCGTGGCAGTACGTGTCGAGATTGAACGGCGTCATCGCCGGCACACGCCCGTACGGCGGCTTGAAGCCGACCGTGCCCGTGTACGAGGCGGGGATGCGGATCGAGCCGCCGATGTCGGAGCCGGTCGCGAGCGTTGTCTCACCCGCCGCGAGCGCGGCGCCCGCGCCGCCCGAGGAGCCACCCGGAGTGAACTCCAGGTTCCACGGGTTGCGGGTGACGCCCCACAGCCGTGACTGTGTGAATCCGGCGCAGCTGAACTCGGGGGTCGTGGTCCGGGCGTGCACGATGCCGCCGGCGGCCTGGATCCGCTCGATGACCGGGTGCGTCTGCTCGGCGATCTCGTGCTGGAACGCCAGGGATCCGTCCGTGCTGCGGCGGCCCGCGATGGGCTGCTCCTCCTTCGTCGCGACGGCGAGACCCTCCAGGGCGCGGGGCGCCTCGCCTTTGCCCGCGTACCGTGCCTCGGCTTCGCGGGCGGCGGCGAGCGCCTCGTCGAAGGTCCGCTCGGCAAGGGCGTTGACCTTCGGCTCGACGGCTTCGGCGCGCGCGATGACCGCGGTCATCAGCTCGACCGGTGACAGGGAGCGGTCGTGGAACCGGCGCAGGGCCTCGGTGGCCGGCAGGTAGGCGAGGTCGGTGAGGTCGGTCATGTGATGTCCTTCGGGAAGTGTCGGAAGGGTCAGGCAAGCGCGCGGCGGCCTGCGGAGATGCGGGCCGGATCCCATCCGGGCCGCGGGACGGAGTCGAGCAGGAGGCGGGTGTAGGGATGCTGGGGGCTGGTCAGGACGGACGTCGTGGGGCCGGATTCGACGATCCTTCCGTCCCTGAGCACGACCACCTCGTCGCTGATGTGCCGGACGACCGCGAGGTCGTGGCTGACGAAGAGGAAGCCGATGCCCTCGTTGCGCCGGATGTCGGCGAGCAGGTCGAGGATCTGCGCCTGGATGGATACATCGAGCGCGGCGACCGCCTCGTCGAGGATGAGCACCCGCGGCCGGGCCGCCAGTGCCCGGGCGATCGCAACGCGTTGACGCTGCCCTCCGGACAGCCGGCGGGGCAGCGCCGCGGCCTCACGCTCTCCCAGCCCCACCTGGTCGAGGAGTTCGGCAACCCGCCTGCGCCGCGCCGGCGCGTCCAGCGGGAAGTGCAGGCGCAGGACCTCCTCGAGGCACGCCCTCACGCTGATGCGCGGGTCGAGGGAGAGGTACGGGTCCTGGAACACCATCTGGATCTCGCGGGCGCGGGCCAGACGCTCGGCGCGGCCGCGGGCACGCGCGAAACGGTCGCGTCCGTTCAGCTGGATGCTGCCGGCATCGGGTGTCTCGAGTCCGACGAGCATGCGCGCCGTGGTGGTCTTGCCGCATCCGGACTCGCCGACGATGCCGAGTGAGCCGCCCGGTCGCAGGGTGAAGGAGACGCCGTCGACCGCAGTGTGGCCGCCGAACTCCTTCCGTAGTCCGTCCACCACGAGACCGGACGCGCCGGTCTTCTCCGTCGCGGTACTCACAGCAGGATCCCTTCTTCGGCGCGCAGGCAGGCGGCCAGGCCCTCGCCGCCGTACTGCCGCAGGACGGGCTTGTCGACCGAGCAGCGCTCCTGCGCGTGCGCGCAGCGCGCCGCGAATGCGCATCCGGCCGGCGACTCGGCGAGCGAGACCGGGCGGCCGGGGATGGGCCGTGGTGGAGCGGCGTCGGGTTCGATGCGGGGTGTGCACGCGAGGAGGCCGGCCGTGTACGGGTGGCGCGGGCGCTCGAACAGGTCACCGGCGGCCTGCGTCTCGACGATGCGCCCCGCGTACATGACGTAGACGCGGTCGCAGATGGCCGAGGCCAGTTCCAGGTCGTGGGTGACGAAGAGCAGTCCCGTGCCGCGCTCTGCCTGCAGGCCGGTGAGGATTGCGATGACCTCGGCCTGGGTCGTGACGTCCAGTGCGGTCGTCGGCTCGTCGGCGACGAGCAGTGAGGGCCGGCTTGCCAGTGCCGCCGCGATGACGACGCGCTGGAGCATGCCGCCGGAGAACTGGTGCGGGTAGCGCCGCAACGCGTCGCGCGGGTCGCGGATGCCCACGGCAGCGAGAAGTTCCTCGGCCTGGCTCGTCGCCGCCGCCGAGGGTACGCCGACGGCACGCATTTGCTCGGTGAGGAAGTCGCCGACGCGTCGCATCGGGTTGACCGAGGCACGTGGGTCCTGGAAGATCATCGAGACCTGACGGGTCCTCAGTTCCGTCAATCCGTTCCGGTCCAGCGTCAGTACGTCGCGGCCCGCCACTCGGACCTCGCCGTCCGTCCGCGCCGTTTCGGGCAGCAGCCCGAGCACGCTGCGGCAGGCGACCGATTTGCCGGAACCGGATTCACCGACCAGGCCGACGGTCTCACCCGCCTCCACGCGCAGGGACACGCCGTCCAGGATCGGCCGGGCCGCGCGCCCCTCGGGCAGCCGCACGGAGAGGTTGTCGATCTCCAGAAGAGACTGATGCACAGTCATCCACCTCACCACTCCCGCTTCGCGACCCGGTCGGCGATGCCCTCGCCGACGATGCTGAACGCCACGACGGCGAGCACGATGCACACGGATGGCGCGAGCGCGGGAAGCAGCGCGCCCTGCAGCAGCGCGCCCTCACCCTCGTTGATCATCGCGCCCCAGTCGGCGGTCGGGGGTTGCACCCCGAAGCCGAGGAAGGAGAGCGCCGCGAGGTCCATCAGGGCGTACCCGAAGTTGATCGCCGACTGGGCGAGCACCGTCGGCGCGATGTTGGGCAGCAGGTGCCGGACGCAGATCGTCCAGCCCGACCAGCCCTGCACGAGGTAGGACTCGATGTAGGGACGTGCCTTCTCCTGCCGGGCGATGCTGCGCACCAGGCGCCCCACGTACGGCGTGTACGCGACGGCCATGGCGACGACGGGCGCGGTCATGCCCGGGCCGGTGACCGCCACGAACATGATCGCCACAAGGAGTCCGGGGAAGGAGAACACCAGGTCCATCGACCGTGAGAGGACCGCGTCGGCCCAACCGCCGCGCCAGGCGGCCACGACGCCCACCAGGATGCCCAGCAGGGTCGACACCCCGACGACCAGGAGCGGTCCGAGCAGCCCGGAGCGCGCGCCGTACAACAGGCGCGACAGCACGTCGCGGCCCGACTGGTCGGCGCCCAGGACGTGGTCGACGCTGCTCCCGGCCAGGGTGGCCGGCAGGTCGAGGGCGTCGGGGTCGTACGGCGCGAGCAACGGTGCGAACACGGCGACGGCCACCAGCACACCCAGCAGCAGGACGGCCGCGGTGAACAGCGGCCCCTGCCCGAGCACCCGCAGGCGGCGCAGACCGGGCCGCCGACGCAGTTCGGCGACGGGGACAGCGGTGGTCATGAGGCACCTCGCCGGGTCAGGGTCAGCCGGGGGTCGATGAGCGGCGCGAGGAGGTCCACGACCAGGTTCACCAGGACGAACGCCGCCACGGTGATCAGCGTGATCGCCTGTACGACGGGGAAGTCCTTGACCGTCACCGACTGCACGAGCAGTGAGCCGACGCCGGACACGTTGAAGGCGGTCTCCACGATCGAGGTGCTCACCAGGAGTCCGGCCAGCATGGTGCCGCCGACGGTGACGATCGGGCCCAGCGCGCTGCGCAGCACGTGCCGCCGCACCACGGCGCCCTCGGCGACGCCGCGGGAGCGCGCCACCTCCACGTGCTCGCGCCTCAGCTCGTCGAGCATCGAAGAGCGGGTCACCCGGGCCAGCAGCCCGGCGAGGGTCACCGCGAGGGCGAAGGCGGGCAGGGTCAGGTGGTAGAGCCGGTCAGCGAAACCGCTGCCGGCGGCGCCGGGCCCGGGGAACCAGCCCAGCTGCACCGAGAACAGCGAGACCAGCACGATGGCGCTGACGAACGGCGGGGTCGCCGTGGCCACGCCGGTGCACACGAGCACCACGCGGTCGACCACGCCGGGGCGCAGCGCGGCGAGGATGCCTGCGAGCACGCCGCCGAGGCAGGCCAGCACGGCCGAGTACCCGATGAGGAGGGCCGTGCTCGGCAGGCGCGAGCCGATCAGGGATCCGACGTCGTGCCGGAACTGGACGGAGCGCCCGAAGTCGCCGTGCAGCACATTGCCGACCCACTTCAGGTACTGGGTGAAGAACGGGTCGTCGAGGTGGTACTGGGCGCGGATCGCGGCCTTGGTCTCCGGCGAGACGGGGTGGCCCTTGAGGAGGAAGGACACCGGGTCCCCCGGGGCCAGGTGCACCGCGCTGAAGACCAGGAAGGAGGTGATCAGCAGCACGGTCACCAGCCCCAGGAGCCGGCCGAGGAGGTAACGGGCCATCAGTTCGCCGAGCCGATCTTCGCGGCCCACGGGTAGTACAGCTGGGCGATGCCGGCCGGGGCACCGGTGATCCGGCTGCCCAGGAACACCGAGTGGGGAGCTTCGTACAGCGGGATGGCGGGCAGGTCGCGCAGCGCGATCTTCTGCAGCTCGGCGGTCAGGTCGGCACGTGCGGCCGGGTCGGCGACCGCCGTCGCCCGGTCGTAGAGCGCATCGAACTCGGGGTTCGAGTACTTGCCGTAGTTGCCGAAGTCACCGGTGCGGAACGACTGGTAGAACTCGAGCGGGTCGGGTGAGTTGATGTAACCGTTGGTGAACACCAGGTCGATGCCGGCACTGGCGTGCGGGTCGGTGAAGAGCGCCGTGTACGCGTCGGGTGCGATCGGCTTGATCTGCACGTCGAGACCGATCTGCTTGCCGGCCGCCTGCACGGCGTTGGCGACGACGGTTATCTCCGGAGTGAGCGTGCTGCTCGCGATGACGACCTTCTTGCCGGTCGCACCGGCCTCCTTGATCAGCTTCTTGGCGCCGTCGATGTCGTACACCAGGTCGGGAAGGTCAGAGAAGTAGCGTTCCGTCCGGTCCGGGGCGGTCTGCCAGGCGCCCCGCGCGGCCGGGGCCTTGGCCGGAACGGCCACTCCCGCGACGGCGGCCTTGATGATGCTCTGCCGGTCCAGCGCCATGGACAGGGCCTTACGCACCTTCAGATCGCCGAGCGTGCCCTTGAGGTTGAACACGGCGAGGTCGGAGGCGGCGGTGTTCGGGCCGAAGTACAGCTTGCCCCGAGAGGTCGACTTGAGCTGCCCGATCGAGGTGGCCGGCACCAGGTACCCGCCGTCGACCGATCCGGAGAGCCAGGCGTTGGTGCGCGCGGCCGGGTCCTGGATGAAGACGAACTTGACGCTTTGCGCCTTGGGAGTCAGCGTGCGATCCCAGTACGCAGGGTTCTTCTTCAGGGTGACGCTGTCGCCCTGGGTCCAGGTGCCGAGCGCGTAGGGGCCCGTGCAGTCGACGCCGGCCTTCGGGTTGCCGTAGTCCCGGCCGGCCCTGGCCAGGAACGCGGCGCTCTCGATGGTGCCGGGGGAGGCCGCCATCAGTTCGTTGAGCAGGACGTCGGGCTTGTTGAGCTTGATCGTCACTTCGAGTGGGCCGGTCTTGGTGATCGAGGCGACGTTCTTGAACGCGCTGCCCCACGCCGAGCCCACGGCCGGGTCGAGATGGCGCTTGAGGGAGGCGACGACGTCGTCCGCGGTCATGGTCGAACCGGAGTGGAACTTCACGCCGCTGCGAAGGGTGTACACCCAGGTCAGCGGGTTGGGATGGGCTGACTTCAGAGCCAGGCCCGGCGCGATCCTCATGTCGGGTGTGATGCGGAACAGCTGCTCGCAGACGTTCGCCAGGACTGTGTTGGGCGGGTAGTCCCAGGCCTGCGTGTAGTCGAGGGAGTAGGGCTCGGCGTAGAGCGACCAGGAGAACGACGGGATCGAGCCCTTGGCCGCGGGTGTGTCCGCGGAGACCTGGTAGGTGGTGCTGCCCTGGGCGGATCTGGCGCCGGTGGACGAGGCGCCGGAGCAGCCGGAGACGGTCGCAGCCAGGGCGACCGCTCCGGCGAGCAGGGCGGTGGGTCTGGAGGCACGCAAGGAACCCACCCCTTTCGAGGGTAGTGGGGGTGCTGTGGATGGCAGCGAGTATTGACGCGGGAACGTTCCTTCACAAGGGTTTGCGGGAACGGTTTTTTTGAGGTCAGGGGCGGGTGACGACGACACGCGGGACTGGCACCATTCAGCCCATGACCGAAACTCCGCGCCGCAGCGGACACGGCGTCCCGGCCGCCGTGCCCCGGGTCCGCCTCGTCGACGTAGCCCGCGAGGCGGGCCTGTCCAAGACCACCGTCTCCGCCGCGCTCAACGGCACCGGACGCCTTTCGCCGGCCGTACGCGAACGCGCCCGCGAGACCGCACGGCGCCTCGGCTACCGGCCCAACGCGACCGCGCGGCTGCTGCGCGCCGGGCACGCCAGGCTGATCGGCTACGCCGTCGGGGAGTACCCGACAACCCCCGGGTCCTACATGGACTCCCCCTACTTCGCCCAGTTGACCAGCGCCATCGCGACCGCAGCCCTGCACCACGGCTACGCCCTGGTGCTGCTGCCCACCAGTTCTTCGCCCAGCGAGTGGGCCGATCTGCCGCTGGACGCCGCGATCGTCGCGGACCCGCTCGAGGACGATCCTCTGATCGAGGACTTCGTCGCCGCCCGTATCCCGCTGTCCACCGACCGCTCGGTCGAGGGGCGTCCCGGCACGCACTGGGTGGACATCGACACCGACGCCGCCATGCGCGAGGTGCTGGACCACCTGCACGCCCAGGGCGCGCAGCGCATCGCGGTCGTCGCGCCCGACACCCCGACCCGCTTCAACGCGGAGGCCCTGGACCTCTACCGGCGCTGGTGCGCCAGGCAGGGTGCCACACCTCGGATCACGCTTTCGGTGCGGCCGGGCAACGGCCCTGCCGTTGAAGCGGTCGAGCGGGCCCTCAGCGCTCCCGATCGGCCCGACGCTCTGTTCGTGCTGACCGAGGCCAATCCGCCGCTGGTGCTCGACGCCGCGCGCCGCCTGGGCCTGTCGGTGCCCGGCGACCTGCTGCTGGTGTGCGCGAGCGAGGACTCCTCGGCCGCGCATGCCGACCCACCCGTCACAACTCTGAGCCTCCAGCCTGAATGTGTCGCCGCAGCGGGCATCGAGCAACTCGTCGCGGCGCTGGAGAGCGGGAGCCAGGAGCCGACAGGCACCTTGGTACAGGCGAAGCTGGAGATCAGGGCGTCATCGGAGCGCGGCGGCGATTCCACGGCCGCGTCCGCGCTCCGACGGCGCGGCCGTCACGAGGTGGAGTGCACCAGCACTCCACTCACGTAGGTCCGCAGAACCCGGGCCGTGTGGATCTCCTCGGCCGGGGCGGTGAAGATGTCCCGGTCGAGGACCACCAGGTCGGCTAGGTGGCCCGGCCGCAGGGTGCCGGTGTCGTCCAGGCCGTTGACATGGGCCGACCCCGCCGTGTAGGCCGCGACCGCGGTGGCGAGGTCGAGGCGCTGTTCGGGCAGGAAGACCCGGCCGTCGGCCGCCCCGGGCTCCATCCGGTTGACGGCGACATGGATCCCGGCGAGCGGGTCGGGGCTGCTCACCGACCAGTCGCTGCCCGCCGCCAGAGTCGCGCCGGCCCGCAGCAGGGAGCCGAAGGGGTACTGCCAGGCGGCGCGTTCGGGCCCCAGGAAGGGAATGGTCAGATCGTCCATCTGCGGCTCGTGGGCGGCCCAGAGTGGCTGGATGTTGGCGATCGCGCCGAGCTGCGCGAAACGCGGGATGTCGTCCGGGTGGACCACTTGCAGGTGGGCGAGGTGGTGCCGGGTGGCACGGCGGCCGTTGGCCGTGCGGGACGCCTCGATCGCATCCAGCGCCTCGCGCACCGCGCGGTCGCCGAGGGCGTGGAAGTGCACCTGGAAGTCGAACGCGTCGAGTTCGGTGACGTACGAGCGCAGCGCGACCGGGTCGACGAAGCTCAGGCCGCTGTTGGCGGTGGCGCAGCCGCAGGCGTCCAGGTAGGGGCTGGTCATCGCGGCGGTGAAGTTCTCCGCGATGCCGTCCTGCATGATCTTCACCGAGCCGGCCCGGAACCTGCCGTGGTTCAGTTCCGCGCGGCGGGAGACCAGCTCCGGGATCTGGTCCGGGCCTCGGCCGCGGTCCCACCAGAGTGCTCCGTTGACTCGGGCGGTGAGGGTTCCCTCGCGGGCGGCGGCGAGGTAGGCGTCCGAGGGGTCGGGCTGGCCGTTGAACTCGCCGAGCAGGGCGTCCTGCCAGCCGGTGATACCGAGCGAGTGCAGCAGCCGCTGAGCGCGCAGCAGGCCGTCGAGACGGTCGGCGGCGGTCTTCGCGGGCACCAGCCGGGCCACCAGGCCGGTGGCGCCTTCCTGCAGGACGCCGCTCGGTGTGCCGTCGACCTCCCGTTCGATCCGGCCGTCGGCGGGGTCCGGGGTGTCCCGGGTGACGCCCGCCAGTTCCAGCGCACGGGTGTTGGCCCAGGCGCCGTGGTGGTCGCGGTTGACCAGGTACACCGGCCGGTCCGGCACCACGGAGTCGAGCAGCTGCCGGCTCGGAAGGCCGCCTTTGAAGCTCTCCATGGACCAGCCGCCGCCAGTGATCCAAGTGCTCTCGGGGTGGTCGTCGGCGAACTCGCGGATGCGGCGCAGGTATTCGTCGACGCCCACGGTGCCGCTGAGGTCGCACTCGCCGAGCTCCATGCCACCGTAGACGGCGTGGATGTGGGCGTCCTGGAAGCCGGGAAGCAGCAGCTTGCCGCTGAGGTCGACCACCTCGGTCCGCGGGCCGATCAACTCCCGTACCTCGTCGTGGCCGACGGCCGTGATCCGCTCCCCGGTGACGGCGAGACTGCTCGCCCGGGTGCGGGCGGGGTCCCCGGTGTGCACAGGGCCGTGGGTGAAGACCAGATCGGCCTTGGTCATGGGAGGTGCTCCTGGTGGTCGGCGGCCCGTTCGTGGACCGTGGGAGGGAAATGAGGTGTCGCGGTCCGCGTCGTGTGTCCGCGGGGTGCTGGTCAGCCGGTGCTGATCGGGTCGTTGCCGGAGGCGGCATCGCGGGAACGGGAGAAGTAGGGCGACCTGCGGTGCCAGCGGGCCCATGCGGCGGCCAGCAGGCCGGAGCCGATCATCAGCACCGGGACGAGCAGCGCGAACCAGCCGTTGTCGGCTGAGAGTTCGAGGTGATCGGTGGAGCGGTAGAAGGTCCATGCGAGGTAGCCGCCGATGGCGAGCAGCGCGAGCGCGCCCAGCACCGGTCCGACGACCGCACGCAGAGCCTCCGTCGGCGAGGTGCGCAGCAGGTGGCGGAAGTGCACGGCGGCGGCCGTGGCGGTGAGGGCGTAGTAGAGGGCGACGACGATGCCGATCGCGTTGACCGCGGCGAAGATCAAGTCGTTCACGGTGGGGATGACCAGCGCCAGTACGGCGAGGGCAAGGGCGATCGCGGTGATCAGCAGGGTGCCGGCGGCGGGGGTCCCGTGCCTGGGGTGCAGGCGCGTCCAGACGGAGCCGAGAACGCCGTCGCGGCCCATCGCGTACATCCCGCGGGCGGTGGGGATGACGGAGGCCTGGAGCGACGCCACCGCGGAGAACATGAGGGCGATGAGCGGCAGTGCGGCCAGCGGCTGGTGGGCGAGCTTCGTGCCGAAGTAGGCGAGCCCTTGCGCGCCGTTGTCGGACAGTTCGCCCAGCGGCAGGACCCGCTGGAAGGCGGTGCCGGCGAGCAGGAACAGGAGCAGCATGACGGTCAGCGCAACGAACCCGCCGCGGGAGGCGTCCCGCGGGTCACCGACCTCCTCACCCACGCTGAAGACCGACTCGAAGCCCCAGTAGCAGAAGACCGCGAGCAGCATGCCCTGGGCGAGGGCTTCGGCCGAGGGGATGTCGAAGGGGTTGTACCACTGGAGCGAGAAGGGCTGGTCCCCGACGAACAGGCCGTAGCCGCAGAAGGCGAGCAGCACGCCGTATTCGAAGATCAGCAGGTATTTCTGGAGACGCGCCGCGAGGTCGAGCCCGCGGACGGCGACCAGCGCCGCGGCGACCAGGACGGCCATGCCGAGGAGGGTGGACTGGAGGGTGGAGTCCGGATCGAGGGAGAGGCCGGCGACGCTGTGGACGGTGGCCTGTCCGAGGAGCTGGATGATCGCCGAGCCGGTCACCGTGGTGGTGTACGCCATGAACACGATCGTGCCGACGACGTTGACCCATCCGGTCAGAAAGCCCAGCCAGGGGTTGAGGATGCGGCCGACCCACCTGTAGCTGCTGCCGGCGTTGGGTTCGGCGCGGTTGAGCCGTCCGTATCCGCCGGCGATGCCGAGTACGGGCAGGAAGGCCAGCAGCATGATCGCCGGCAGGTGCAGGCCGACGATGCTCGCCATCAGACCGAGTCCGATACCGATGCTGCTGGTGGCCGCGGTGCTCGACGCGGCGAGGACGATGCCGTCGACGACGCCTATGGACTTCCGCATCGCGGTCTTGGGGACTTGGGGGCTGTTTCCCGGCGTGCTGCCCGCGTCCTTCACTGGTACTGCCAATGATCTTCGCCTTGCTGGTAGGGGAACGTGGCCGAACGGGCCTGATGGCAGGCCATGGAAGTCCTTGGCCTCTTCACATGTCAATGGCGTTGTCATAAGCTCCGGCCATGGCTGAGCGTGTGGTTCCGGAGCCGCTTCGACGGCGCAGAAAGCCGACGAAGCAGGGCACGGTGCTGTCCGAGCGGGTCATCGTGGAGACGGCCCTTCGGCTGGTCGGCCAGCACGGTGCGGAGGCGCTGACGGTCCGGCGGCTGGGAGCCGCACTGGGCGCCGATCCGAGCGCGCTCTACCGGTACTTCCGCAACACCGACGACTTGCTGCTGGCCATCGCCGACGAGCTCATCGGCCGTGCCCAGCACGGCTGGCAGCCCACTGGCGACTGGCGTACCGACCTGTGCGAGCTGGGTTTGCGCGTCCATGCCTCGTACCAGGCACACCCGCAGGCCGCCTTGCTCGCGGCACACCGCACGACGGGGCGCGACAACGAGATGCGGGCCGTGGAGATGATCCTCGGCGTGCTGCGGTCGGCCGGCTTCCGCGACCCGGAAGCGGTACGGATCTACCACGCCTTCGTGGACCAGGCGCTCGCCTTCGCGGCCCTGGACGCGGCCGCGCTGGCCATGCCGGCTCCCGCACAGGCGGCCGACCTCAAGGTGTGGCAGGTCCGCTACGGCGGCCTGGACACGGGCACCCACCCCAACATCGCCGCCACCGTGCGCCTGTTGGCCGCCGAGATGCCGCTCAGCGGCTATCCCTTCGCGCTGGAACTGCTGCTCGACGCCGTCGCGGCCAGGCTTCCGGGCGCGGGTGCGGAGGCCGGCTGAGGCCCGGATCGCACGCCCTCGCCAGGCGCCCCGTATGGGCCCGGGCTGGGCGCAACGCTGCCGCGACACCGGGGGTGTCGACCTGGGTCCCGGAGTGAGCAGGCTTATGTCAACATCGTTGACACTTTTCTGGGGCGGGAGGTCTGATGGCCGGACCCCGGAGGCCAAC
Source organism: Streptomyces sp. CB01373 (assembly GCF_002803075.1). GTDB lineage: Bacteria > Actinomycetota > Actinomycetes > Streptomycetales > Streptomycetaceae > Streptomyces. Next base: position 79,574 of record NZ_NNBK01000025.1, read on the forward strand.
CCCTCCCTGCACCCAAGGAGTCCTCCATGGATCCCGTCCGCGCGCTCAAGGACGCCGGCCCCACCCCGTTCTGGCTGGACGACCCCGGCCGCCCGCAGGCCACGTCGGCCCTGGTCGCCGACACAAGCTGCGATCTGCTCGTAGTGGGCGGCGGCTACAACGGCCTGTGGACCGCCCTGATCGCCAAGGAACGCGACCCCTCTCGCGACGTGGTCCTGATCGAAGGCGAGGAGATCGGCTGGGCTGCCTCCGGTCGCAACGGAGGTTTCTGCGAGTCCAGCCTCACCCACGGTCTGAGCAGCGGCATGGATCGCTGGCCCGGCGAGCTCGCCGAGCTGGAGCGGCTCGGCATGCGGAACCTTCAGGCGATCGAGGACACGATCAAGAAGTACGGCATCGACTGCGACTGGCGGCGAACCGGCTCTCTCAACGTGGCGACGGAGCCGTACCAGATCGACGACATGCACGAGTTCGCCGGGCTCGCCGCCCGCTACGGCTGCGAGCAGACCGTCCTGGACGCCGACCAGGTTCGCGCCGAGATCAACTCACCGACCTTCCTGGGCGCGCTCTGGGACAAGGACGGCACTGCGATGCTCAACCCCGCGCACCTCGCGTGGGGCCTCAAGCAGGCCTGTCTGGACCTCGGCGTACGCATCCACGAGCACACCTCGGCCACAGCCGTGGCGGAGGCCGGCCCGGGGATCGCGGTGCGGACCCCCTACGGCCGCGTCCTCGCGAACCGGGTAGCCCTTGCGACCAACGCCTTCCCTTCCCTCCTCAAGCGGCACCGCCTCTACACCGTGCCCGTGTACGACTACGCGCTGATGACCGAGCCATTGACGGACGAACAGCTCGCCTCCGTCGGCTGGCACAACCGGCAGGGATTCTCCGACGCCGCCAACCGGTTCCACTACGTGCGGCTCTCCGCCGACAACCGCATCCTGTGGGGCGGCTACGACGCCGTCTACCACTACCGGGGCCGAGTGCGCGCCGAGCACGACCAGCGGCCCGAAACCTTCGCCACCCTGGCTCGGCACTTCTTCTGGACCTTCCCGCAGCTGGAGGGGCTGAGCTTCACCCACGCCTGGGGCGGCGCGATCGACACCTGCACCCGCTTCTGCGCGTTCTTCGACACCACTCACCGGGGCCGGGTCGCCCATACGGCCGGATTCACCGGCCTGGGCGTGGGCGCGACCCGCTTCGCAGCCGAGGTGATGCTCGACCTGCTGGCCGGCGAGCGAACGGAGCGGACCGAACTGGAGATGGTGCGGCGCAAGCCCCTTCCGTTCCCGCCGGAACCGATCCGCTGGGCGGGAATCCAGGCCACCAGTCGGTCCCTCGCCCGCGCGGACGAGAACTCCGGACGGCGCAACCTCTGGCTCAAGACCCTCGACCGGCTCGGCCTCGGCTTCGACAGCTGACGTCCGCTCATCCAGGCGAGGCACAGGCGAGGCAAGGGTGCCCGCGGGGCCGGCCCCTCCCCGTCTCAGCGATGCCTATACCTGGTCTGCACGCCGACGGGCATGCCGATCATGTGGGCGCTGGCCAGCCCGAAGATCGGGGAACGCCAGGTCCTGGCCGCGATGCTCGAAATCGACGCCACGCTGGTCGCCCGGCGCGAGGGCATCCTGCTCATCTCGGACAAGGGCTTCGCGTCCAAGCCGTTCGAGAAGGACCTCAGCCAGCTCGGTATCGAGTTGCTGCGGCCCTCACTCAAGCGGGAGAAGAAGCGTTACGGAGAGCCGATGCTCAAGAAGGTCCGCCAGCTGATCGAGTCGGTCAATGACACCCTCAAGGGGCAGCTTGACCTGGAACAACATGGCGGACGGACCTTCGAGGGCGTCGCTGTCCGGGGCGCCCGGCGCCTCCTCGCGCTTGCCGCCAGCGTCTGGCACAACAACAAGATCGGCGCACCTGTCACCCGCTCACTGATCGCCCTCGATCACTGATCACATCGGACACACTCGTCTGGGGTCTGTGCCGAGTTGAGATCTTCAAGTGAGGCTGCGGAGCCAGATGACCGCGCCGCGTAGGTGGAGTCCGGCGAGGTAGCTGGCCGGGGTTTTGTCGTAGCGGGTGGCGAGCCCGCGCCACTCCTTGATCTTGTTGATGCAGCGTTCCACTGTGTTGCGGTCTCGGTAGAGCCCGGTGTCATGGGCGGGGGGTCGCCCGCCCCGGCGGCCCTTCTTCTTCCGGTTGGCTGCCTGGTCGGTCTTCTCCGGGATCACTGCCCGGATACTGCGTCTGCGCAGGTAGGCGCGGTTGGCGCGGGAGGAATACGCTTTGTCCGCGGCCACGGCGGCAGGGCGGGTGCGGGGCCGGCCGACCGGGCCCCGGACCTTGATGAGCTCCAGGACGGCAGTGAAACGAGGGCTGTCGGCGGCCTGGCCGGGGGTGAGGACGAAGGACAGCGGGCGGCAGCGGCGGTCTGCTGCCAGGTGCACCTTGCTGGTCAACCCGCCGCGTGAGCGCCCCAGTTCGGCGGCGCGGAGCCGGGCCTTGCGGCGTCGGCGCAGGCGCCGTCGCTCCTCGCGGACAGCATCCGCCTGCTCGTCCGGTTCGGCTACTTGGGCGTTCTGTCCCTTTGGCGAAGCCCCTTTTCCTCCGCGACGGCCTTCCCCAGGGCGTCGAGCAGCTCCGCGTCGACGGCCATCCCGGCGGCGTGATGGTGGGCCCGGGCCACGGTGGAGTCCACGCTCACCAGGTCGAGGTCCGCCTGACCGCGCGCGGCGGCCTCGGCGATCACCGCTTCCATCAGCGTCTGGAAGACCCCGGACCTGGCCCAGAGGTGGAACCGTCCATAGACGGTGGACCAGGGCCCGTACCGCTCGGGCATGTCGCGCCACGGACCGCCCGTGCGGAACCGCCACATCACGCCGTTGACGAGTCTGCACAGGTCAGGAATGGGACCGCGTTCGCCCAGCGGCAACAGCGGTTCGAACACGGTCCACTCATCGTTCGTGAGATCACCCCGGATCATCCCGCCTGTCTACCGCCCCGGCCCGGCCGGGACAGCGAAACAGCGAAACCCGCAATCTCAACTCAGCGCAGGCTCTGGTCTAGTGAGTGCGGAGCCTACGGGCGCCTTCCTGAGCCCGCTACGCACAGCCACAGGCCACCTGATGACCTCCGCTCTCAAGGTCGCATGCCGCGTCATCCCACCCCCTTTAGAAGAAGCCGCCGTCGATGGGCAGGGTGCGGCCTGTCATGTAGGCAGAGTCGTCGGAGGCGAGGAAGGCGTAGCCGGCGGCAATCTCCTCGGGTTGCGCCAGACGGCCGAGCGCGCCGTGCACTGCGGTCCACTGGTCCAGGGGCATGGTGTTCCTCAACTGGGGGTGCTGGTAGAGGGCGCCGGCTTCGGCGGCCATGTCGGTGGCGGTACCGCCGGGCGCGATGGCGTTGATGGTGATGTCGCGCTGGCCGAGTTCGGCGGACAGGTTGAGGACCATTGCTTCCACGGCTGCTTTGGATGCGGCGTACAGGGTGTGGTGGAACACTGCGTGGGATGCGCTGGTGGAGGAGGTGAGCACGATCCTGCCGCCTGCGCCCATGTGGGCGGCGGCGTACTGGGTGGCGAACAGCTGGCCGCGGGTGTTGATCGCGAAGACGCGGTCGAAGTCGGCTGGGGTGATGTTCTCCAGAGCGTCGAAGTGCTCGATGCCCGCGCAGGATGCCAGGACGTCGAGCTGTCCGAACTCGGCTACGGCCCGCTCGATCAGTGCCTTGGTCTGGTCGGGGTCGGCGACGTCGGCACGGAGTGCGAGGGCGCGGCGGCCGTCCGCGGTGAGTGCGGAGACGAGGGCCTGCGCCGCTTCCTGGTTGCTTCGGTAGCCGATCACGATGGCGGCACCCTCCACGGCCAGCCGCATGGCGACCGCAGCGCCGATGCCCCGGCTGCCGCCGGTCACCACGGCGACCTTGCCCTCGAAGCGTGAGCTGTGCACTGCTGTCATGAGGCGCCTTCCTTCCGCTGCGAGGATGTGTCGGTGGTCATGGGCCGGGTGCGCCGCCGTCGGCGCACCCGGCCCAGCACTCGCGGTCCGTGCGGTCCTCTGAAGCCGGTCATGGGATCACCCTCGCTTCGTCGGCCGCATGCCGCATCCCCAAGTCTGCGCGGCCTGGGGCCGTGGAGCGCATCTGCCACCCCGGAAAGCGACGCGGTCGAGATCCAGGCCCCGGGGTCTTCGCGACCAAGCTCCACGACGCACTGCTCGCGAGCCCCGAGACCCGCGACGAACTCGGCGCGGCACCCAGCACATCCTCGACGTGCTCGACGTCCTGCACCGCGACCGCCTCGCCCTGCGCATCCACGACGGCGCGTTCTCCGCCATGGACCTCACCGCCCGCCACCCGCGCACCGGAGAGCTCCTGTCCACCGTGAAGTTCATGGTGCAGACCCTCGCTGCTGCCGGCGAACTCCAGCGCGATCTCCAGCGCGAGCTGACGTACGACGGACTACGGGCTGCCGAGGCGAAGGGCAACAAGGGCGGACGCCGCCCGGCAGTCACGGCCGGGAAGACCGAGGGCGTGCGCGCCGCGTACCTGGAAGGCCAGTCCATCGCCGCCCTCGCCCGCGATCACAACGTCAGCCGCGGCGCCATCCGCACCGCCGTCGCGGACCTGCTGCCCGAGTACACGCCCGTCGACGCGGGCACCCCGGCCCCGGAGCTGTCGGTGGTCGTCGACATGCCGGGGAAGGTGGCCGACTTCCTCCGCGCCGCCGATCTGGCACCCGTCGAGCGCGCCGTGCTCGACCAAGGCGTGACCGTACGGCGCGGCCAGGGCTACACCTTGCGCATCACCGCTGTGCCCGCGATCCACCGCCGACTCCTCGACCTCTGCCAGGCCCTCGACGGCGCCGCGGCGGTCCCGACCCAGCGCAAGGCCCGCCGCGAGTCCGAGAACCGCGTCAATCTGCATGCCCCCACTACAGATCTCGGAAGTCAGTCACGCTCCGCTACATGACGGGTAGCGGCAGACACCTCACGATGCCAAGACGTCAAGTTGCCCGCGCCTTAACCGGGGGTGATCGGACAGTCGCGATCACCGGGCGCGAGAATAACGGCATGGTCATGGCACGACATTTGTATGCCTCCTCTCCTGTGGTCGACGGTCTGCCGCTGCTGGCGGAGCCGGAGTTCTGGGCCGCCCACCTGTTCGACCTGTACGGCGATGCACTGGTGGAGTCCTTCGGTGTTGACCCGGCGGACGTCGAGGGCATGCTGGAGCGCCTGTGCGACAAGGCCGCCTGGCCGATGTTCCGAATTCCGCTGGCGGGCGGACACAGCGTCCTCGTGCACTACAACAGCGGTGAGGAGTACACCTCCACCGACTACTTCGTCGTCCACCCCGACTGGTGGACGAATGACCTGGTCCTCGCCAGTACCGACGAGGATCGCATCGGCCCCGGCCTGTGTTGGGCCGAGCTCGTTGCTCTCCTTGACACCCCAGGGGACGGAGAAGGAGTGACCGACCCGCATGCCCGGCTGCTTCTTCTGCTGCCCGTGCTGGGCGACACGGACATCCCGGCCGAAGCAGTCACCCTGGTGAAGGACGCACTCATAGCCCACGGTGCCCCGGACGACTGCGGGCCCCTGGCCCGCCTTCTCCTCCAAGGACACCCGATGTGGGGAGTCGCCCCCTGGTCCTACGACGAGGACGAGCGCGCCTGGATCTGCGCAGGCGAAGACAGTCCCCGCGAAACGCCGCTGGGCGATCACCTCCCTGACACGCAGCGCGCGGCCCTGGAGGACTGCCTCACGCCGGTGGGCAGCTGCTCCGGTCAGGCGGCACTGGCTTCCGGCACCGGCGCGGCCACGGGGAATGCCCGGAATTCGTCATAGTTCTCGCCTTGTTGGAGGCAGTGGTAGAGCTGGCCGAGCATGCGGTTGAAGAGGTTTCTCTGGGCAGCTGCGTGTCAGTCTCCTTGCCCGCGTCGTCGCCGGTAGTGGGTCATGGCGCCGGGCGAGCCACGGAGGGCGGAGAAGGCCCACAGGTAGCCGGCGTGGTTGAGCCGGTCGTTCTTCACCCACCGCCGGGTGATGGCCGACTTCTTGCCAGAGGCCCTGGTGATGGGTGAGGAGCCGGCGTATGCCTTCAGCCCGCGGGCGTCGGCGAAGCGGGTGCGGTCGTCTCCGATTTCGGCGAGTACTCGAGTGCCGAGCTGAACGCCCAGACCGGGGAAGCTCACCAGGATCTCGGCGTCCGGGTGCCGAGGGAACTCCTCTTCCACCGCCTTGGCCAGGTCGTCGGCGGCTGTGCAGGCAGCTTCCAGTTGGATGAGGAGGGCGAGCATCTGCTTGCCGAGCGCATCTTCGACCAGCGGCGGCTGGTGAACCCACTCAGCGCGGAAGACATCGCGGAGACGGTCGGCTTCCTCCTCGATGCCACGCTTGCGGCCGGCGCGCTTGAGCGCGGCCTGGAGCTGCGTGCGGGTCAGCCGGGCGGCCCGAGCGGGGGTCGGTGCAGCCTTCAGAAGCTCGCGCGCCTCAGGACGGCACAGTCCATTGGCCCACTTTGCGAAGGCTTCCAGGACTGAGGGGTAGTACTCGCGCGGCAGGGAGCGGAGTTGGTTGGCGATCTGCTGCCGGTTCCACGTTGCGTCCTGCTGAGCCCGGGCGAGCACAGCGATGGCGCGGGCGACGTCCGAGTCCTGGGGCAGCGGGCGATGGGCGTGCATGTCGGTGCGGAGGATGTTCGCCAGGACCAGGGCGTCGCCAGGGTCGGACTTTTTGCGAGAGACGCTGTGGCGGTCACGGTAGCGGGCGGCGGACATCGGGTTGATCGCGAAGACCTTCCGGGTCCCGGTCCGTAGGACGGCGACCAGCAGGCCCCGGGACGTCTCGATCGCCACCGGGATCGGCTTGTCCTCACTGTCGCCGTACTCCCCGAGCAAGTCGAGAAGGATCTTGTAGCCGACCGCGTCGTCGGTGATATGGCGCTTGGCCAACAGTTGGCCGGAGTCATCGACAAGGGCGACGTCGTGCGCATTTTCGGCCCAGTCGATTCCACAGTAGATCAAGTTGGCTCCTCCCCTGAGCACTCGGCTTTGCACTGGTCACGAGCGCATGCGGGCCGCGCGTCACGCTAATCCCAGGCCTCAACCGGTCGACGGCTGGGCCGACACCTCACCAGTTGTTCGCGGCACCAGCGCACCACGCGGGCCTCGGCCTGAGCAGGAGCTCAGACGGCTCGCGCGCGGTAAGAGGTCTCCGTGTAGTGGGCTCGTCCCACAAACGCTAACGAGGAGCGGCAGTCAGGGTGGTGGCGTCCGCCCATGCAGTCGGGGACGCCGAAGGCCGCCGGTCTACGGCGAGGCGTTCGGTGCCGGCTATACGAAAGGCATCCCTTCGGCGTCCCCTCGGGCAGCCAGAGCTGACCAGGTGATCAGCAATGCTGCTCGAACAACACCGGGGCTCAACGGCTGTCCCACGGTGGCGTTAGCAACGGATTAGCTATACGAGTACAGGGCCGCGTACGCCGACGGCACCCTGGCCTACATCGCCTACCACACCGGCAACCCGACCGAGGCCGTAACCAAGGCGGCCCGCGCCCTGACCTACGGCGGGCTCGGCGACGTCGCCATACGACGCCTACAAGCCATCAAGGCCCGTGCACACGCACACCTCGGCGACGTCGTATCAGCCCGGCGCGCCATCCAACTCTCCACGGGACGGTGGACAGGACCGCTACGACGATCTCCACGACGAGATCGGTGGAGAGTTCACGTTCTCCCTTGAGCGACTGGCCATGTCCACCAGTACGACCGCGCTGCTCATGGGGGACGCGGAGCGGGCCGAAGCGGACGCCCAACGCGCCTTGGAACTCCTCGCGCAGCGGCCGCAGGAAGCCCAGTCCGCTCACGTGCGGGCGGGCGCGGCCGCCGACCTCGCGCACGCCCGCCTCCTGGCCGACGACGTGGACGGCGCAGCCGACGCCCTTGAGCTGGTCTGGGCTGTGCCCGCGGACCAGCGCAAGACCGGCATCGTCGTCAGGACGGCCCGTATCGCCCGGCACCTGACGCGCCCCGTCTACCACGGGGCGCCGCTTCCCACGACGCTGCGGGAACAGATCGAGGACTTCAACCGGGTGTCCCCGCCGCACCGTCTGGCCCCGCACGTGGGCCTCCTCGCCATCGAGAGCTGATCACAGCGAGGCGAGGATCTTCGCCTCCTTCTCAGGGGTGATCCCGTGCTCCGCCCACCTCGGGTGGTCCACGGGACGCCCGTCCGCCGCCCACCACCGCCACGTGCATCGCCCTGAAGAAGGCCAGCCGCTGCACCATCACCATCACCGGCGGCACCGAGTCCGGCCACAGCAACGGCGAGTACTCCCACGCCAAGCTACAAGCTCGACCTGCGCACCCCGCGACGAGGGCCGCTGCGTCACCAACTGGATCAAGACCACCCAGCGCAAGGGCAAGCCCCGCGGCAACGACACCCGCTGGCATGGCACCCTCAACGGCATCTCCCTCGAGTTCGTCTACGAGACCCCCGCAACGGCGGCATCCACTGGGACCTCACCTTCAAGTAGGCCCACCTCCTGCCCCACCAGCGGCCGCGCCTCCCTGCCCGCTCGCGGTCCGGCTCGTGGTAGTCCGACGCCGTGGTGCAGCAGCACCACGGCGTCGGTCGGCGGCTTCTCGGCAGCCTGGAGGACCGCCCCTGGGGCTGAGCTGTTGCCCCGTACCTTGCGGCTGGTATCCGCCTTCGGCAGATTGAGGAGCCACCTGTAGGCGCAGGGGGCCCGCTGCTACTCTGCCGACATGGCGAAGCGCAGCATCGAGGTACCGGTAGACGACGCCGCGTACGCGGCCCTTGCAGAAGAGGCCAAGCGCACTGGTCTCTCCGTGCCCGAGCTGGCCGGCCGGGTGCTCTCGAACGACGCCAACCGGCGCCGCTTCCTCACGGCCGCACAGGACTTCACCGAGGCGTGGGGGCCCGCTTTCGACGAGGAGTTCGGGCGGGCCGCCCAGCCGGACGGTGCCGCCGCGTGATCCTGCAGGTTGACCGGGCCTGGCTGCTGGACGTGGCGCACCAGCACCTGCGCCAGGACCCGGACGTGACCGACTACGGCAGTCTCGCGGCCGCCGTCGCCCGGCACGCCGACCAGGTGCTGGACGTCCCGGTGTATGCCGAGCCCCACCACCGGGCGGCGGCTCTCATGCAACTCCTGATCCAGGTCCCCGCGCTGGAGTTCCGCAACGAACTCTTCGCGTCCGTCGTCGCTGCGGCGTACCTCACCGCGTCCGGGCTGACGGTGACCGCCGAGCCGAAGGACGCCGTCGCCCTGGCCGCCCGGGTCCGCGACGGGCTCAGCGTCCGGGACCTGGCGCACGAGATCCGCCGCGGGTGGATCGCCGGATGATCGCAAGTCCCCGGCCTCCACGGGCCCGGTCGACAAGGGGTAGGCGCTGCGGTTCGCGGCCCCGCAGGCCCGGGTGGGGCCACCAAGCCATCGACGAAGACGCACCTCGAGCCGCGCTACCTGCACGGCCCTCCACTGTGGTTCGGCAAACCACGACTGGACCGGCTCGCCGCGCTTGCGGCAACGACCCCAGAGATGCTGCAGCGGACTCTGGCCGAGCCCGGATCAGACCTCGTCTTCGTCAGACCACTGCCCGATCAGAGTGAAACTGATCATGCGGAGGCCCAGCTCTGCTTCGAGATCCGGCGAGACGCCGCGGGGCGGGGCCTGACCATTCGCACCCTGGCCCAACGGCATAACGTTTCACGGCGGACCGTTCGACGCGCGCTCAGCGCTGTCGATCCACCCGCCCACGCGTTGACTCACCGGCGAACGACCGCTGTTGTCGACCCACTGCAAGCGCTCATCGATCCCATGCTGGAAGAGGGCATGATCGCTAAGGGGATCTGGATCAGCCTCGTCGATGAGTACGCCGTCACCGTCTCCATGAGCACACTCGTCCGCTATGCCGCGAAGTGGCGTCTCGATCGGGACCGGCACGGGCAAACGCGGCCGGTGTACTTCCCTCGCGACTCCCGCCGCGAGGCCTGACCTCGATCAAACCGTGACTGATCGGCGTAGTTGGCCGGCCTGTCCGACTACGTGCACACCGCGGGACGCAGCGGGGGGTGCCTCTATGTCTTTCGTCAAGCGAGCCGGGGGCTCCTGGGTTCGTAGAAGGTTCCGTCGCGGAGCATGGCGAAGAGGAGCTGATGCGGTGGCGGGCAAGGCGGAGGAGGGCCTGGGTGTGGGTTTTGCCGCAGGCTCGGCAGCGGTCGTAGTAGCCGCGGGAGGCGGGGTCGTGGAGGGCTGCGAACGCGGAGAGGAACATTGCGCGTTTCAGTTGACGGTTCCCGCCTCTGGGGGCGTGTTCGCCGTGGATCGACGTGCCGGACTGCTTCGTGGCCGGGGGGACGACCTCAATCAGATCCTGGTCGGCCACCGGCTTCAGCCGCCGCGCATGCGGCTGTCCCGCGACGGCGAGACGCTGCTGGTCGGCGGGTACACCGCCCCGGTGGCCACCGCGCCGGCACACTGTTTGGCACGGTCTGCACCCGGCCGAACTGCACGCCCGCCTGCAGGAGGGCGCCTCCCTCGCGCTGGACAGCGTCGACGAACTCCACCCGCCGATCGCACTTCTCGCCGAAGCGATCGAGCGTGACCTGCGCACCCGCGTGCAGGCGAACCTGTACGCGTCGTGGACCAGCACCGAGGGGTTCGGCGTTCATTGGGACGACCACGACACCGTCATCGTCCAGCTGGACGGCGCGAAGCGGTGGCGGATCTATGGCACGACGCGGGCCTACCCGCTGTACCGGGACATCGAGGACCCTGGCGAGGCGCCCGCCGAGCCTATTGCCGACCTGGTCCTGCGCCCCGGGGACGTGCTGTACGTGCCGCGCGGGGTGTGGCACGCGGTCTCCGCCGACCAGGGTGTGCGCTCCCTGCACGTCACCTGCGGCCTGCAGACCCACACGGCGACGGACCTGATGGCGTGGGTGTCCGAGCAGATGCTCACGCGCGAGGACTGGAGGCGCGACCTGCCGCTGCTCGCCGCGCTGGACGTCCAGGCCGACGTCGTGGACGGGATGCGCAAGCGGCTCGCCGAACTGCTGGAGGACCCGACGCTGCTCGCCCGCTACCGGGCTGCGATGGACGGCCAGGCCGTCGGCCGGATGGTGCCGAGCCTGCCGTACATCGACGGCATCCCGGCCGACCCGCACCTGCGGGTGCGGCTGACCACCGCCCGCGCCGTGCTGGACGTCGGCGAGGACGCGGTGACGCTGTCCGCCGCCGGCGCCGTGTACGAGTTCGCGCCCGAGGCGGAGGCGGTGCTGCGCCCGCTGGTCGACGGCCGCACCGTGGACCTGGCCACGCTCGCCGACGCGGTCGGCCTCGCCCTGGAGGACGTCGCCGGGCTGGTCCAGGAGCTCGTTGCCGGGCAGGCCGCCGTGGTAGGGATCCTGCTGTGACGGCACAGCTCGCTCTGGGCACCTATCGGTGCCAGGCGATCCCGGAGGCGGCTGCCCGCGCGGCCGCCTCCGGCGCGTGGATCGACACCGCCCCCAACTACGCCACCGGCCAGGCGCAAAATCTGCTGGCCCCGGCCCTGGCCGCCCACCCGTCCCTGAACGTCTCCACCAAGACGGGGTACCTCACGGCGGCCACCGGCACCGACGCCGTGAACGCCAGCGTCCTCACCGAGAACCAGGCCCGGGCCGGGCACAGCCTCGCCCCGGACTACGTGCGCTGGCAGACCGGCCGCAACCGCGCCCAGCCCGGGCGCGACCGACTGGACCTGGTCCTGCTCCACAATCCCGAGCGGGCGCAACCCGGCGACCGCTCCGCCCTGCATCAGGCGATGAGGGGCGCGTTCGAGGTCCTGGAGGAAGAGGTCGCGGCCGGGCACGTAGCCGGGTACGGGGTCGCCACCTGGGCAGGCCTGGAAGAGGAAACGTTCACGATGGGGGAGCTGCTCGCCCTGGCCGCTGAAGCCGCCGGCGGACAGCACCACCTGGTCGCGGTCCAACTCCCGGTCAGCCTGGTGATGATGACGCCGATCACGCAGGCCCTTCACGGCCGGGGACCGCTCCCGGCCGCCGCCGCGGGCCTGCGGGTGATGGCGTCGGCCCCGCTGCACGGCGGGGAACTGCCCGGCATGGTCGACCAGGAACTCGCCGACATCATCCGCCCGGGCCTGACCCCCGCACAGGCTTGCGTTCTGGCGGTCGCGTCATGCCCAGGAGTGACGCACGTCCTCATTGCCGCGTCCAGTGCGCCACACTGGGGGGAGGCGGTTGACGCCGTTGCGCAACCCTCCCTGACCGTCGCCCAGTTGCGGGAGATCACTGGTGTACTCGCCTCCTCCTGACCCGGACACTGAACAGCGCATGCGTGCCCATCAGGCCCGCGCCGCGAAGGCCCTGGACGTCCAGACCGAGCCGGGCGGGGAGCTCTGGGGATGGGCCGGGCGCACCCTGGGCGCCCCGGCCCGCACCGCCGCCGGCGCCCCGGCGTGGCTGCGGCTGGTGTCCGCCCCGGCGGGCAAGGCGTCGGGGAAGTTGTGGGAGGGTGCCCTGGACGCCCAGCACACCTTCGGCGATCTCGACGGGCACCGGCCCGCGCTCCTGGGCGTGCACGACGTGTTCGATGACGGGACCGCCTACCGGGCGGAGCTGTCTGTGCGCGTCGGCCAGCCGGTCCTGTCCGACGACCCGATCCTCCAGCACGACCTCCAGCTGCCCGGCTCCTGGTGGACCGACCTGTCGGAGGCGCTGGAAAAGGTGTCGGCAACGGCCACCGACCGTGTCGCCTTACGGCAGCAGTACATGGACCGGGCGATTCCCCAGTTCGTAGGCATCCCGGCGCCCGCCGTCACTTGCTGGACCACTGCCCACTCCGACCTGCACTGGGCGAACCTCACCGCACCCCTGCGGATTCTCGACTGGGAGGGCTGGGGCCGCGCTCTGGAAGGCTTCGACGCGGCCACCCTCTTCGCCTACACGCTGCTCCAGCCGGACACCACCATCCGCGTCCGCGACGTCTTCCCCGTCCTGGGCAGCCCGGCCGGCCTCGCCGCCGAAGCCACCGTGTGCGCCATGCTGCTCCAGACCGTAGCCCGCGGCGACAACCTCGCCCTCGAAGGCCAGCTCCGCACCTGGTCCGAGGAATTACGCCGCCGCTGAAAGGGCGGGGCAGCTCTCGCCGCGTACGCCCAGGAACCTCCACGTAGGGGCGCCCGAGCCACAGCACGTCCTGCAGTGGGTTGCCTTCCGACACAGGGAGTAGCCCGCTGTCGAGGATCGCCTCAGCAACTTGCCCCAGGCGGTCATCGGGGCAGGCTTGCAGACTGGCCGTCTGGCGCTGATGCTTGGTGTGGCCTTCCTCCCGAGGAGGCGGCGGGAGACGCAGACGCTCGCTCAGCTCGGACAGATCCCGGTGACCATAGCGCTGGTACAGGCCGGCGACCACGCCGTCGATCAGCTTCCGCAACCGCGGCACATCCATGCGCCCAGTCATCCACTGATGATGAGACAGGCCAGGGCACGATTCCAGACGCTGCCAGGCCCTCACACTACGGGGAGAAGGGAATGGCCGTTGGCGCAGTGGCGGCCGGTCGTCGTCCCACGGATGATGTTGCCTTCGTGGTTCTTTGTGGCCGAGCTCCACCAGCCGGTGTACCGTCGTGATCAGCAGTCGTGGTTCCGAAGTCCCGTTCGCCCGTGATCGCAATCGCGGGCGTTTTTGCTGTTCAACGCCTCTCCGGACCAGGGCGATCACCTCCGGATCCCGCACGGTGCGGGACCCGATACGAGTCCCCTCAAAGGAGACAGGCATGGCCAAGGGCACTGTGAAGTGGTTCAACGCGGAAAAGGGCTTCGGCTTCATCGAACAGGACGGCGGCGGCCCGGACGTCTTCGCCCACTACTCGAACATCGCCGCCCAGGGCTTCCGCGAGCTCCAGGAGGGCCAGAAGGTCGAGTTCGACGTTACGCAGGGTCAGAAGGGCCCGCAGGCGGAGAACATCCGCGCCCTGTAAAGCCGGACACACAAGAGGCCCCAGCCGGGATGCAAGCTCCCCCACCGGCTGGGGCCTCTTCGGCCCTACCCGCCCCCGATGGTAGGAGGTTTCCGATGCCCCGCTGTTGAGGGAGCCTCAGGAAGAACGCACACGACCGGGTGATTGCCGAGAACACCCCGGGCCCTCAATTCGTCAAGGTCGGACAGACGGACTGAGGGAAGGACGTCGAACGCCACGTACGTCGCCGGCTATTGGGCGGTGAGCTCCCGGGCCCGGCGGGGGCGTGACAGTGCGCGGGACTGCGCCGGACGCTCGCGTTGCTGGCGTGCACCGCCGGCTGCGTCCGCTCAAAGGCCACCGCGCGCTCCCGCCGGTCACCACTACGCAGATTTCGACCAGAACAGTTGGCGTGCAAGCCTGTTTGGACGTCGTGCCCGTACGATGCATGCCCGGCGAGCGGGCGCACCAGATGCCGCGAGGGTGCCGGCCGTGCTCACTCCGTCCGCGCGGGGGTCCGGGTCTGTCAGTTGGCCGTCGTCGGCGTCCGCGCGATATCCACCTCGCCGGCTTAAACAGGGCGGATGAGGGTGGGCAGGACGCGGCAATGGGCAGCGGCCCCCTGGTCAGGGGGCCGCTTTTGGGCTGCGGCGGTTTCGCTTAGGCGGCGCGGCGGGTCTTGCGGCGGCGTACTGCGACGGCGGTGCCGGCACCGGCGACGACCAGCGTGGCGGCCATACCGGCGATTGCGGCGGTGTTGTCGTGCGTACCGGTTTCGGCGAGGTCGGAGCCCATGGCCGCAGTCGACAGGGCGCCGTCGGTCTTCAGGGTGCTGTTGGTCTTCAGGCCGTGGTGGTTCTTCGGGGCGTGGTGGTTCTTCACGGCGTGGTTGGTCTTCATGGTCTTGTTGATCCAGTCCGCGTAGGCGTGTGCGTTGGTGTAGAGGCCAGGGCCCTCCGAGCACGGCACCTTCGGGGCACCGGGCCCGGAGGTGACGCCGATCAGCTCCCAGCGGCCGTTCCGGCCCTTCTGGACCTGCGGCCCGCCGGAGTCCCCGAAGCACGCCATGGCCTTGGGCACGGTGGTGATGGTGCACAGCCGGGTCGGGCCCGCGTAGCCCGGCGCGCACTCGGACTCAGCGCCCCTGCGGGTGTTCAGCTCCTGCAGCCGGTCCGGGAACTTGAGCTCGGTGTCGACGGTGGTGCCGAAGCCCAGGAGCCGGGTCGGCGTGCCAGGGCGCCCCACATGCTCGGCGATCTTGATGGGGTGCTGGGCGACCGGGCGGTCCAGGCGTATCAGCGCGAGGTCGTTGTTGTTGGCGGCCTTGCCCTCGCCGTTCACATAGCCGGGGTGGACGAAGATCCGGTCGATCTTTCGGACAGTGCCGCCGGACTTGCGGTGGTCGCTGCCGACGCGCACGATGCCGTCCAGCTCCAGGCCGTCACCCTTCACGCAGTGGGCCGCCGTCAGTACCCACTGCTGATCGATCAGCGACGCCCCGCAGGTTCCGTCGTTCAGACCGAGCGTGGGGGCCGACTCGGGGACGGTCGCCATGAACGGGTAGTGCTCGGTGGAGTTCGATCCGTTGACGATGGCTGAGGCGCTGCCGGCCATGACAGTGGCGCAGGCCGCAGCTGCGAGAACGCCGACGGCAGCGGTGCGGGCGGTACGGCGGCGCAGTGGCTTGAAGCTGAACACAAAGAGTTCCTTTTTTGCTCGGTGGATCCGTACGCATTTGCTCGGTGGATCCGTGCGCATTCAGCCTCGTTGTTTCGACGCCTGCCAGACCATCCGGGAAACAGGCCAGTCGATGGTATGGCCCTCTTCCCCTCCGTACTGGGGAAAACCCGAGGCCCGGAGTGTGGCTGCCCGGCATGACGGCGACGGCGGTCACCGCGGCCACGACCGCGACTATCACGAACTCCCGCCGTCGCCACAACACGCGGAAATACCTTGCAAGGGCGGCCGGAGAAGACCCCCGGAGGAAGCCACCGATCTGAGAGCCAAGACGCAGACGTACGTGCTACGCGTTGATGGCGCTATTTGAAAATCCCGACCCGGTGCTGGGGAGTGGGGCAAACCTGCTGAGTTGATTTCCCCACCCTTCGTGCGATCTCGGTGTGGTGGGTGCGACGGCAAGCCTGCGTGGGCAACGGGTCAGGCCTCTTCGGGAGGCTGGGTGCTCACGTGGGAGGAAGACGTGGACGCGCACGCGCTGCGTCGCCAGGGCTGGACGATCTCCGCGATCGCCAGACACCTGGGACGCGACCGTAAGACGATCCGTGCCTACCTGAACGGCGAGCGCGCCCCGCGGCAGCGCCGCCAGGCTCCAGATACGTCTTTTCCCTTCTTGGACTACTGCCGTCAACGCCTGGCGGACGACCCGCACTTGTGGGCGTTCACCCTGTTCGACGAGGTGGTCCAACTCGGCTACCGCGGCGCCTATTCGACGTTCACCGGGGCGCTTCGCCGCTACGAGGTCCGGCCGTACTGCGAGCCCTGCCATACGTCGCAGGGCCGGGACCGCGCGGTGATCGAGCACCCGCCGGGCGAGGAGGTCCAGTTCGACTGGGTCGAGCTGCCCGATCCACCCGCGGGCTGGGGCATCGGCGGACACGCGCACCTGCTGGTCGGGGCGCTCGCGCATTCGGGCCGGTGGCGGGCGGTGCTGGCGGAGTCGGAGGACTTCCCGCACCTGGTCTAGGTCCCCGACCAGGTGCTGCGCAAGCTCGGCGGCACCGCCAGACGGTGGCGGTTCGACCGGATGGCGACCGTCTGTTACCCCTCCAGTGGCCAGGTCACCCCGACGTTCGCGGGGGTCGCGAAGCTCTACGGCGTCCAGGTGGCGATCTGCCCGCCGCGGGGGAAAAACCGCAAGGGCGGCCTGCACATCGCCACGGCGGGGAAGGCCGTCGTCGCCCGGCACCGGCTCGCGCCGCGCCAGGCCGGGCGGACGGTCCGCGACGCGGGTCATGTGATTGCGCTGGAGCGGGCGGTTCTCGCGCAGGTCAGTGACCGGGCCCCGTGCAAGACCAAGACCCGCCGCCCGCTGTCGCCCCAGGCGCTCGCTGAGGCCGAGCTGCCGGTCAGGCCACACGCCGGTCCCAGGCCCGGACCCGCTTGGTCTCTTCGCCGGAACGGAACTGCGGGCGCCAGTGCCCCCACTGGGCAGCCTGAGTCACGTCGCCTCCGATAACTGCGCGGCCGACACGGCCAGTTCGTGCATGCGCTCCTCCAAGCGGCAGAGGGACGGGGCAGTAGATCACCCTAGGGCCCTGAAAATCGAACGTGGCGCTCCGCGGCCTCTTCCGCCGGCGGACCTGACCGGGAAAGCCGAAAGGGCCCTCGGGCAAGCCTCCCCGAACGAGTGCTCGCCCAGCCGTCCTGTGAGCGCGAACAGCCCGACCGCGGCGAAGGAGGAACGGGTGTGCAGCTTCGAGACGGGACCAGACGGTCGTACGACGCGACGTGCACTGCTCTGGCCGCGTGTGGAGCGAGCACGCATTGCGTGTCGTCCGTCGACACGAGCGAGGCCCTGGTGGCTGCCTGTCCGCCGGGAGCCGAGACCCGCCCTGTACGTCAAGGCCCGTGCGGACGGCGACCGTGCGGTGCGCACCGAGGCGTTCGACGCGATGGCGAGTGGCGTGTGGGAGCTGGCGGCCGCGGTGTGGCAGGAGACCGAGCTGCTGCTGTGGAAGCCGCCGACGGCGTGGTTCAGCGTCAACGCCTTCTACACAATCGGCGGGCTGCGGAACTGGTACGTGAACTTAGAGCACCCCCACCGCTCGGACCGGCGATGGGTTCGACACCCTCGACCTCACCGTAGACCTGGTCGTCGACCCCGACCTGACCAGCTGGCAGTGGCACGACGGGACCAAGGTCGAGGGCATTCTCGCCGCCGTCGGCAGCGCCGCCGCCAACTCGACCGCCGCCCGCCTAGGCCGGGCCCGCCAAGCCCGCTGGGCGAGCCACGGGCGGCGCCATGACTGCCGCGTTCGGCGCCCTCGCCGCCGTAGCCGGCGCCGTAGGCACAACCGCCGCCGCGGGCGCCTCGTCCATCAGGTCGGCGGCCGACCTGGGCTGCGAGGGCATCGGCCTTGCCCGCGAGGGGGTCCAGGAGGCCGGGGCCTACGGCGAGCGCCGCCACGAACGGAAGATGCACGCCGCCGGGAGCGGTGGCGACGAGGGCTGACCCCAGACCGAACACGACGAGGCACCCCCGAGGAGCCGCTCGAATCGGCTCCCGCCGGGGCGCCGTCGTGTCCGGGGCCGCCCGACGGCGGCCCCGGAACGCCCCCCTCGCGCGACGGGAGGGTGGGCCGGTCGTCGGCCGTCGGAAGTTGGGCGACCGGGGGGGGGGAGTAACCGGCGGCAGCGAGTGTTACTGGTATCAGTAACGGTCCCGGCCGGGGGCGGCCTGGGATCAGTTCGTGGGGATCGGGCCCGTCGTTTGGCTCCGCCCGCCCAGGGTGGTGAACAGCTCCGGATACCGCCGCTTGAGCCGGGCGTAGGCCCTGAGTCGTGCGTTTCGTCGGCGTTGCTGCATGTTCATCTCAGGCCGCCCCATCCAGGAGCCGTGACAATTCGGCGTCCATATCTAGACCGGAGACCTCCTGGCCGACCGGCACCAAGTGGTACGTCCGCCCCAGCCACTGCGCGACCACTGGGAGGGGAGCGGTGAGCCAAGCGGTCCCGTGCGGAGAGGACAGAGCAAGGTTCAGCTCGGCATCGGGCCCGGAACCGACCGGCCAGACGTGCACATTGCCTTGCCCGGTGGGCCGGTTGAGGGCCTCTGTCAGCGTGTCACGGGCCAAGGCCCAGCTGACTTGATGGACGGTGCCGGTCTGGAAGACGATGATCGCGGCAAACGGGTCTTGGGTGGCGTATGCAGACGAGTTGGCACCGCGAGGCGCTTGCCGGACGGAAGTACCAGCTCCATGTGCAACGTCTGGTCTACGTGATAGTGCATGGCTCGGATTGCTCCTCGAGAGCCTGGGCCGGTCGGCGCACTGCCACACCAACGGCCGCGGTGCGCGGAGGCCCAGAGGCGGGCCGGGCCGACGCGCTAAAAGCTGGCCCGGTGCCCGCCTTGGGCGGTCAGTTGAAGATGCGGTGGTCGAAGCCACGGTCGTGGCTGCTCACGGAGTGCCATGCGCCGTTGTTCTTCACGTAGAACCAATGTCCGTCGTAGCGGTACTGCCGACCGTGGTCGTTGCAGTACCAGCCGCTGCCGATCCGCACCCACTTGCGGTGGCCGTCCCAGCGAATGTCGTGACGGTCGTGGTGGCCGCCCCAGCGAATGTCGTCACGGTCGTGGTGGCCGTTCCAACGAGTGTCGCGATGGTCGTGGTGGTCGCCGTACTGGGTCCGGTCCGAGGAGTGGTACGCCACAACCGCGGTGTGGTCGGCTACCTCTGCCGGCGCAGCCGAGGCGGTGCCGCCCACTGTCAGGAGGGCGCCCGCGGCGACTGCGAGTGCCGCTGCCGAGGTGGCGAACCGCCGCCCGAAGTTGTGCTTCATGATCGTTCTCCTTGCTGTGCTCCGGAGCTCTGGATTGAGGCTCCGCTTGGCGGGTATGGGTGCCATGCATCCCTGCGAAGGGTGGGCTCCCGTACCCCGCTGTCGAGCGCCGGTTCCCGGCGTCGGCGGCCTGTCGCGCTCCCGCCCGAGCGGGCGAGAGGCGCAGGGATAGGGGATTTTTCAGCGGGTCACTTCGTTCTGACTTGAAGCTGTACGCAGAGGGTTTCTTTTTGCTCGGTGGATCCCCGTACGCATTCAGCATCGTTGTTTCGATGCCTGCCAGACCATCCGGGAAACAGGTCAACCGATGGTATGGCCCTCTTCCCCTCCGTACTGGGGAAAGCCCGTGGCCCGGAGTGTGGCTGCCCGGCGAAGGACTTCGCAAGGGCCGGAGAAGACCCCCGGAGAAAGCCACCGAGGCGCTGTAAGCGCCCGGCCCATTCGAGGCCATGTCCAGGGATGAGGAAGACTTCTGGGCCTTTCGCCGAGTTCACACGGCGGCTCCCCAAAGAGCGACGCGGGGCCCGCAGTCTCTTTCA
Source organism: Streptomyces sp. CB01373 (assembly GCF_002803075.1). GTDB lineage: Bacteria > Actinomycetota > Actinomycetes > Streptomycetales > Streptomycetaceae > Streptomyces. Next base: position 99,617 of record NZ_NNBK01000025.1, read on the forward strand.
GGGCCTCGATGGGCCGGGGTGGGCCTGGCGGTGCTCCGCATCACTGCCCATTAGGTGTGCCGTCTCATGACATTGGTTCCTCGCGGTCAGGCTTGGCGGGCGCAGGACGTGAGGCGATCGGCGAGCGCGGTGACGAGGTCGCGCAGTTCATCGGGGCGCTCGATGACGAACGGCCGGTCGAGTGAGGCGAGTACCGGAGGCAACCAGTCGAGCCGCTCCACCCGCAGCTCGACGCGCAGCCAGTGCTCGGTCGCCCGGTCCTCGCCTGCCACGGGCGCGTACTCCTCCAGGCTCGCCACGCTGGCGGGAAGGTGGGCGCGGATCTGCCCAACCGTCCCGTGGATCCGCAAGGTCACCTCATGCCGGTACTCGGCCGTGGCGAACCCTGACAACACACGCTGTGCCGGACCGGGACCCACGGGTGCTTCGAATGAGCCGGGCAAGGTCCTCGCGTCTGCGATGCGATCGAGCCGGAAGGTTCGGTCCTCGCCGATCTGGGCGTCCTTGCCCGTGATGTACCACCGGCCCGCATGGGCGACGATCCCGTACGCGTGCAGCGTGCGTTCGCTGCGCCGTCCGTCGCGGTCGGTGTAGCGGATCGAGACCGGTCGGCGGTGGCGCACCGCATCGGCGATGGTGAGCAGGACCCCAGCGTCCGGGGTGTCGAACTCGCCGGGCTGATCCGTGAAGGCGAGAGCTTCCAGGAGTGTGTCGAGCCGACGGGCGATGTGCTTGGGCAGCACCCGTCGGATCTTCGCCGATGCCGTCTCGCTTGCCGTGTGCTCCGTCGTCGTCAGCCCTGCTCGGCGGCCTGCGACCAGGCCGAGCAGCACGGCCAGCGCCTCGTCGTCGCTGAGCATGAGCGGAGGCAAGCGGTACCCGGGAGCGAGCCGGTACCCGCCGTAGCGGCCGCGCACCGATTCCACGGGCACGTCCAGGTCGATCAGCTGGTCCACATACCGCCGCACGGTGCGCCCTTGGACGCCGAGCCGGTCGGCGAGTTCGGCCACCGTCCGGGTGCCGCCCGACTGCAGCAGCTCCAGGAGTGTCAGCACGCGGCCGGTGGGTCGAGGCATGTTCGCAGCCTAACGCGAATACAGGACCGATTCTGTCCACTATTTCTCCTAGCCTGCGACGTGCACGCCTCCAGCACAACCAAGGAGATCCCCATGGACTTCGTCTCGATCCGCATCATCACCAGCGACGTAGCGCGCCTCGTCGAGTTCTACGAGCGAGCCACAGGGGCGCGGGCGACGTGGGCCACCGAAGACTTCGCCGAACTCACGACCGGTGGCGCCACCCTCGCGATCGCCGGCACCCGCACCGTCCCGCTGTTCGCCCCGGGCTCTGCCCGCCCGGCGGACAACCACAGCGTGATCACCGAGTTCCTCGTCGACGACGTGGACCGCGTTCACCAGAACCTGACCGGCTTCGTCACCGACTTCGTCAACGAGCCCACCACGATGCCCTGGGGCAACCGGTCGCTGCTGCTCCGCGACCCCGACGGCAACCTCGTCAACTTCTTCACCCCCGTCGCCCCAGCGGCCATCGAAAAGTTCGCACGCTGACGCCACGCACAGCCGCACACGCGGGAGCCCCGAGATCCGAGGGCTCCCGATGAACGCGGCCCCCGATTCCAGGAGCTCACCAGCAGGGCACATCGGAACGCACCGCTGACCCCCGAAGGACGTCTGCGCTTGGGGCCTGCGGGTTGATGCCGGACGTCCGATCGCACACGTCGCTGCGGAAGCAGGCGCCGCCGGTCGATGATGCGTTGCGCGCCGCTGGGCTCGGGGACCAGGCTGAAGTCCAGGCCCAGGGCGAGGATCACGTTGGTTCAGACCCCGGCGAGGCACCCGCACTAGTCGTCGCGGCCGATGAGGGACCCGCGTGTTTCTGAGCCCCAGATTCCACCGGCGTCGGCGGTCGAGGGCCGCAGCCAGCCGGTCCTGCTGCTGCCACGTCCCACGAACCCGGTCTTCACCGTCCGGGCGACCTCCCGGTTCCTTCCCCGGTCGCGGTGACCGGGCTTGCAGGGGGTGTGCCACTGCTGGCGCCGCTCCGCTTCTGATACTCGCCCTGGGCGAGGCGGCACACCGGGCAGCGTGACGCCTCGCGCACGGCTTCCTGCTCGGCGCGCTTGGCCGCCTTCTCCCGGGCGCGGCGCTCGCGCTGGCAGGTGTCGAGGTCGTCGAGGTTGGCCAGGGCCCGGTGGAGGGTCTCGCGGCCGGAGCGCCGGAAGCACCACCGCACCGGGCGAGCGGGCCGTACTGCTGGAGCAGCTTCAGCGTGGTCACGGTGATCGGGACGGCGCGGCTGCACTCAGTGGAGTGGCGGCCGTTCGTCGCCTTCCGGCCAGCGGGCCGCGGGCGGGAAAGCGGTTGGCCCGGCACGGGCGAAGGCAGCGACGCGGTCGAGAGCGTCGAGGCCGACGGAGACGTCGGAGCAGACGCTGTCCACGATCCGCCGCAGCAGCAGGGCGTGATGAATCGCATGAGCTTGTGACCTGCTCGTCGACGCTGCGGGCGGCAGCGATGTACTGCCCGCCGCCGGCAGGCGGCGCGCAGCGCCCCGCGGCTAGAAGGTGATCTTGACCTTGAGCGCCTCGCGCGCATCCATCGCCTTGTAACC
>NZ_NNBK01000026.1 GCF_002803075.1 Streptomyces sp. CB01373
CGGCCGGAGCGGCGGGGGCGGGGGCGGCCGGGGCCTCGGCCACCGGGGCCGGGGCGGGCTCGGCGGCGGGGGCCGGAGCCTCGGCGGCGGCCGGGGCGGGGGCCGCCACGGGGGCGCCGGAGCCGTCGTCGATGACGGCCAGCTCGGCGCCGACCTCGACGGTCTCGTCCTCGGCGACCTTGATGGAGGCCAGCACGCCGGCGGCGGGCGAGGGGATCTCGGTGTCGACCTTGTCGGTCGAGACCTCGAGCAGCGGCTCGTCGGCCTCGACGCGCTCGCCCTCGGCCTTCAGCCAGCGGGTGACAGTGCCCTCGGTGACGCTCTCGCCGAGCGCCGGAAGGGTTACGGAAACCGCCATGGTTTCGGTTGCTCCTAACGAATTACGGAAGTCTGTGTCGTCGCGCCCGATGACGTGAGGCGTCAGTCGTGGGAGTGCAGCGGCTTGCCGGCCAGGGCCAGGTGGGCCTCGCCGAGCGCCTCGTTCTGGGTCGGGTGGGCGTGGATGAGCTGGGCCACCTCGGCCGGCAGCGCCTCCCAGTTGTAGATCAGCTGGGCCTCGCCGACCTGCTCGCCCATGCGGTCGCCGACCATGTGGACGCCGACCACGGCACCGTCCTTGACCTGGACGAGCTTGATCTCGCCCGCGGTCTTGAGGATCTTGCTCTTGCCGTTGCCCGCCAGGTTGTACTTCAGGGCGACGACCTTGTCCGCGCCGTAGATCTCCTTGGCCTTGGCCTCGGTGATGCCGACGGAGGCGACCTCCGGGTGGCAGTACGTCACCCGCGGAACACCGTCGTAGTCGATCGGAACGGTCTTCAGACCGGCCAGACGCTCCGCCACCAGGATGCCCTCGGCGAAGCCGACGTGCGCGAGCTGGAGCGTCGGGACCAGGTCACCGACGGCGGAGATGGTCGGGACGTTGGTGCGCATGTACTCGTCGACGAGGACGTAGCCGCGGTCCATGGCGACCCCGGCCTCCTCGTAGCCCAGGCCCTGGGAGACCGGGCCGCGGCCGATGGCGACGAGCAGGACCTCGGCCTCGAACTCCTTGCCGTCGGCCAGGGTGACCTTGACGCCGTCCTGGGTGTACTCGGCCTTCTGGAAGAAGGTGCCCAGGTTGAACTTGATCCCGCGCTTGCGGAAGGCGCGCTCCAGCAGCTTCGAGGAGTTCTCGTCCTCGACCGGGACGAGGTGCTTCAGGCCCTCGACGATCGTGACGTCGGTGCCGAAGGACTTCCACGCGGACGCGAACTCGACGCCGATGACACCGCCGCCCAGGATGATCGCGGACTTCGGCACGCGGTCCAGGACGAGGGCGTGGTCGGAGGAGATGATGCGGTTGCCGTCGATCTGCAGGCCCGGCAGGGACTTCGGCACGGAACCGGTCGCCAGGAGGACGTGGCGGCCCTGGACCCGCTGCCCGTTGACGTCGACGGAGGTCGGGGAGGACAGCCGTCCCTCGCCCTCGATGTAGGTCACCTTGCGGGAGGCGATGAGCCCCTGCAGGCCTTTGTACAGGCCCGAGATGACGTCGTCCTTGTACTTGTGGACGGCGGGCACGTCGATGCCCTCGAAGCTGGCCTTCACACCGAACTGCTCGCTCTCGCGGGCCTGGTCGGCGATCTCACCGGCGTGCAGCAGGGCCTTGGTGGGGATGCAACCCCGGTGCAGGCAGGTACCGCCGACCTTGTCCTTCTCGATCAGGGCGACGTCCAGACCCAGCTGCGCCCCGCGCAGGGCCGCGGCGTAACCACCGCTGCCACCGCCGAGGATCACTAGGTCGAAAACGGTGCTGGCGTCGTTCGCCACGTCACGTCCTCCATGCATGTGCGCCGTACGCCGGTCGTCGGTGACCGGCTGGCGGCTGGTGTCCGGCCGCTTGAGTTTCGGCCCTTCGGTGGGGGCCCTGTCCTGCCGACGCCCATCTTCGCACTTGTCGGGAGTGAACGAGACGCGGGGCTGGAGTGTGATACAGGCCACGTCCACGAGCCTCCGGGGGGACCGCCGGCCGAGGAGGAGGGGCGCGGTCACGGCCGCGCCGCGCGGGCGCGGCAGGCGCCCACACGGCAGGGCCGTCGTCCGGCGGACCGGACGACGGCCGTGAATCCGGCTCAGCCGAGGTCTGACTCAGCCGAGGTCTGACTCAGGCGAGGTCTGACTCAGCCGAGGTCGCCGGCGGCGGCGAGTTCGGCGAGACGCACCAGCGTCCGGACCGCCGACCCGGTGCCGCCCTTCGGCGTGTAGCCGAACGGAGCGCTCTCGTTGAAGGCCGGGCCCGCGATGTCGAGGTGCGCCCACGTGATGCCCTCGCCGACGAACTCGCGCAGGAACAGACCGGCGACAAGACCGCCGCCCATGCGCTCGCCCATGTTGGCCATGTCGGCGGTGGGGGAGTCCATCCCCTTGCGCAGGTGCTCCGGCAGGGGCATGGGCCACGCCTCCTCGCCGACCTCCTCCGCGGCCTCGTGGATGGCGGAGCGGAACGCGTCGTCGTTCGCCATGATCCCGAAGGTGCGGCTGCCGAGCGCCAGCACCATCGCGCCGGTCAGCGTGGCCACGTCGATGATCGCGTCCGGGTTCTCCTGCGAGGCGGCCCACAGCGCGTCCGCGAGGACGAGCCGGCCCTCGGCGTCGGTGTTGAGCACCTCGACCGTCTTGCCGCTGTACATGCGCAGCACGTCGCCGGGGCGGGTGGCGGAGCCGGAGGGCATGTTCTCGGCCAGCGCCAGCCAGCCGGTCACGTTGACCTCCAGGCCGAGCCGCGCGGCGGCGACGACGGCGGCGAACACGGCGGCGGCACCGCTCATGTCGCACTTCATCGTCTCGTTGTGGCCGGCCGGCTTGAGCGAGATGCCGCCCGAGTCGTAGGTGATGCCCTTGCCGACCAGGGCAAGGTGCTTCTTCGCCTTGGGGCTGGTGTACGACAGCTTGACCAGCCGCGGGGCCGACGCCGAGCCGGAGCCGACGCCCAGGATGCCGCCGTAGCCGCCCTCGGCGAGCGCCTTCTCGTCGAGCACCTGCACCTTCAGGCCGTGCTCCTTGGCCGCCTCCTCGGCGACGGCGGCGAAGGCGGCCGGGTTCAGGTCGTTCGGCGGGATGTTGATCAGGTCGCGGGCGCGGTTGAGCTCCTCGGACAGGGCGGTGGCGCGCTCGACGGCCGCCTTGAACGCCTTGTCGTCGGACGCGCCGCCGAGCAGCACGGCCTCGCCGAGCGGGGCCTTGCCGTTGCGGGCCCCGGCGTCCTTGCCGTTCTCCTTGTAGGCGTCGAAGGAGTACGCGCCGAGCAGCGCGCCCTCGCCGATCGCGGCGGCAGCGGCGGCGTCCGCCACCGGCAGCGCGAAGCCGGCCTTCTCCGTCCCGGCGAGCGCACGGGCGGCGGCACCGGCGGCCCGGCGCAGCGCCTCGGCGTCGTAGCCGGAGTCCTTCTCGGGGCGGGGGCCGAGGCCCACCGCGAGCACGAGCGGGGCCTTGAAGCCGGAGGGCGCGGGCAGCTTGGTCACCTCGCCCTCGGCACCGGAGGCGCCGAGGGTGCCCAGGACGTCGGCGAGCTTGCCGTCGTAGGCCTCGGCGACGGCCTCGGCGCCCGGGGCTACGACCAGGTCCCCGGACTGTGATCCGGAGTCCTTGGCGACACCGACGACGATCGCGTCGGCTTCCAGGCCGGGCGCCGCGGTGGTGCTGAGAGTGAGAGCAGTCACGGTGGTGAAATCTCGCTTCCCTGTGAAAGGTGGTTGGCCGAATTCGGGTGGGTCGACCGGGCCCGACCATAAGTCCTTCATACGGTGCGGTCTTCACCCGGGCAGGCAAACACCCGGCACGAGCCTACGCGCGTCACGGGATCGCACACTCCCGCGGGTGTTCACCCGAGGGAGGCGTCGCCGTCACATGCCGGTTCCGGCACCGTGGCCGGAACCGGCGCGTGACGGCCGCGGAGCGAGGCGCCGACCGCCCGCCGGGCGGGCAACCGACGTGCGCGGCAAGGCAATCGGAGAAGATCGTCGGACGTACGTCCGTCACGGCACCCAGGAGCCCGCCCGTTGAGAGCACTGATCCCGCGCGTCCTCGCGCCGACTGCCGCACTCCTGCTGCTCGCGGGCTGCGCCGCCCGCCCGGACGGCGACGGCGGCGGCGACGCCGCGGGCCGCCCGGCCGCCGCGCGCTGGCAGCCGCGTCCGGGCACGAGCTGGCAGTGGCAGCTCAGCGGCCGCCTCGACACCTCCGTACCGGCCGAGGTCTACGACATCGACGGCTTCGACCACCCGGCGGCCACGGTCGCCCGGCTGCACCGCGAGGGCCGCAAGGTGATCTGCTACGTCTCGACCGGCGCCTGGGAGGAGTTCCGCCCGGACGCGAAGAAGTTCCCGGCCTCCGTCCTCGGCCGGGGCAACGGCTGGAAGGGCGAGCGCTGGCTCGACATCCGCCGTACCGACGTCCTCGAACCGCTGATGGCGGCCCGGCTCGACATGTGCCGCGAGAAGGGCTTCGACGCGGTGGAGCCGGACAACATGGACGGCTACAAGAACCGCACCGGCTTTCCGCTGACCGCCGCCGACCAGCTCCGCTACAACCGCCTGGTGGCGAAGCTGGCCCACGACAGGGGCATGGCGGTGGGCCTGAAGAACGACCTGGACCAGATCCCTCAGCTGGTCGCCGACTTCGACTTCGCGGTCAACGAACAGTGCGCCCAGTACGGCGAGTGCACCGCGCTGAAGCCCTTCGTCGCGGCGGGCAAGGCGGTGTTCCACGCCGAGTACGAGCTGCCGACCAGCAGCTTCTGCGCGCAGTCGGGCCGGCTGAGGCTCAGCTCGCTGCTGAAGAAGTACGAACTGGGCGTGTGGCGCCGGACCTGCTGAGCCGGACCGCTCAGCGCAGGGCCAGGAAGACCAGCGCGGTGGTGGCGGCCGTCTCGGCGAGCGCGCCGAAGACGTCGCCCGTCACTCCGCCGAAGCGGCGCGTGCAGTGGCGCAGGAGGAGTTCGGAGGCGGCCAGGGCGGCGACCACCGCCAGCGCCGTGAGCACCCAGACGTGGGCGCCGAGGAACGCGCCCGCCGCCGTGGCGGCCGCCGTGACCACGAGGGCCGCGCCGATCGCGCCCGGCACCGGCACCACTCCCGCCACCGCGGCCCCCAGCCCGTCGGGGCGGGCGGCCGGCACCCCGGTGCGGGCGGCCAGCGTCAGGGCCAGCCGGGCGACCGTGGCCGAGACCACGGCGGCGAGCGCGCCGCGGGCCCAGGAGCCGTCGTAGGCCCGGCTCAGGGCGGCCGCCTGGGCGAGCAGCGCGAACACGAGCGTGATCACCCCGAAGGGGCCGATGTCCGACTGCTTCATGATCCGCAGCGCGTCCTCGGCGGGCTTGGCGCTGCCGAGCCCGTCCGCGGTGTCGGCGAGCCCGTCCAGGTGCAGACCGCGGGTCAGCGCCGCCGGTACGGCGACGGTGCCGACGGCGGCCAGCGGCGCGCCGGCGCCGGCGAGAAGGAGCAGCAGTCCCACGGCCGCCGCCGCGGCCCCGACCACGAGCCCGGCGAGCGGCGCGCAGAGCATCCCGCCGCGTGCCGCCCCGCGGTCCCAGCGGGTCACCCTGACCGGAAGGACGGTGAGGGTGCCGAAGGCGAACCGCGGCCCGTGCGACGTGGGGATCCTGAACACGCGGGCAGACTACGGGACCTGCGCGGGGCCGCCGGCGGGCGGGCGGGCGACCGGGGAAGGCGGCACACTGCATACATGGGTCACTGGCTGGAGCGGAACATCGTCGAACCCGGCAAGCTGCCCCTGCTCCTGGCCCTGGCCGCCTTCGTCCTGACCTTCGTGGTCACCCGGGTGATCACTCGCCTGATCCGTGCCGGCAAGGGCCCCTTCCGCAACGTCAAGGCCGGCGGGCTGCACATCCACCACGCCGTGCCCGGCGTCGTGCTGACCGTTTTCGGCGGTTTCGGCGTGGTGGCCAGCAGCGGCCGGCACCAGATCGGCACGGCGGCCTTCGCGGTCGTCTTCGGCGTCGGCGCGGGCCTCGTGCTGGACGAGTTCGCGCTGATCCTGCACCTGGACGACGTCTACTGGACCGAGTCGGGCCGCAAGAGCGTCGAGGTCGTGGTGCTCACCGCGGCGCTGGTCGGCCTGGTGCTCGCCGGTTTCTCCCCGTTCGGCGTCAACGATCTGTCGCAGGCCGAGCTGCAGGACCGCGGGGCGGTCATCACCAGCGTGGTCGTGAACTTCCTCTTCTCCCTCGTGGCCCTGAGCAAGGGCAAGGGCCGTATCGCGCTGTTCGGCGTGATCATTCCGTTCCTCGCGCTGTTCGGCGCGATCCGCCTGGCCCGCCCCGACTCCTACTGGGCCAGGCGCTTCTACCGCCGCCGCCCGCGCGCCCTGGCCCGGGCCGGCCGGCGCGCCGACCGGCACGACCGCCGCTGGTCGGGCCCCCGCCGGGCGTTCCAGGACTGGATCGCCGGCAAACCGGACCAGCAGCCGGCCCGCCTGCCCGGGCGCAGATGACACCTCGCCGGGCACGGGCGGCCCCTTCACCGGCGCGGACGGCGCCTTCACCGGCGCGGATGGTGCCCCGGCGTGCGGCGCCCGGCGTCGGGCCGCCGACAGCGCGCACAGGAGCAGCACCCCGGCGATCGCCGCCAGATGCTCCTTGCCGGCCAGGTTCTGCTTCAGGCCGACCTCCAGCGCCATGGCCGCGGCCACCGCGCCCGCCGTGACGTACGCGCCGTAGCGGCAGCCGACGTAGACCGCGAGACCCACCACGGCCGCCGAGGGGCCGGTGTCCACCACGTGCGCGTCCGTGCCGGGCAGGCCGAGCGGGTGGTCCGGGCCGAGGGCGACGCCCACGCGCGCGTACAGGGTTCCGGAGAGGGTGGCGACGTAGGCGACGGCGAGGGTACGCGGCCGGCCCAGGCAGATCTCGGCGATGCCGAACACGCCCAGGACCTGCGCCAGCGCCCCCCACACCGGCAGGTCGAGGGCCGGCACGAACAACGACAGGGGAGTGCGCAGCAGCGCGAGCCACAGCGGCTCCTCCGCCCGTACGGCCCCGAGGTGCTGCACCAGGCCGTAGCCCCAGGACTGGTTCTGCACCAGCTGGAGCACCGCCGTCAGGCTCACCGCCGCGGCGGTCATCGGGACGGCCCGCAGGCGCCGCCTCAGCAGCGGCTCGCGCACGGTGGCGTACAGCAGTCCCCATTCGGCGCGGGCCCGGCGGGCGAGTGCGGTCATCCGTGCGTCTCCAGGTGCCCTCGGTGCAGCCACTTCGGCGGTCGCGGCCCCTCCAGGAACCCTTCCGCGCGCGCCGCCGCGAGGCCGATGCGCAGCAGGTCCGCGCTCTTCTCGAAGAGCAGGAACCGCGGCTCCCAGATGGGCCGGTACTTGGCGTTCGCGCGGTACAGCGACTCGATCTGCCACCAGCGGGAGAACAGTCCGAGCAGCGATCGCCACAGCCTCAGCACCGGTCCCGCGCCGAGACGCGCCCCCCGTTCGAAGACCGAGCGGAAGACGGCGAAGTTGAGCGAGACCTGGGTGATCCCGAACTCGCGGGCCCGGCGCAGCAGGTCGAGGACCATGAACTCCATGAGTCCGTTGCCGGCGTGCCGGTCGCGCCGCATCACGTCCAGGGACAGCCCGTGCGGCCCCCACGGCACGAAGGACAGCAGCGCCCTGAGTTCGCCGCGGGCGTCATGGCACTCCAGCATCACGCACTGACCGTCCCGCGGGTCGCCGAGCCGGCCGAGCGCCATGCTGAAGCCGCGTTCGGTGGGGCCGTCCCGCCAGTCGTCCGCCCGGTCGGTCAGGTACGCCATCTCGTCCGCGGGGATGTCCTGGTGCCGCCGCACGCGCACCGAGTACCCGGCCCGTCCGACCCGGTTGTAGGCCTGCCGCACGGTGCGCATGGCCCGCCCCTCCAGGGTGAAGCCGTCGACCTCGACCACGGCTTCGTCGCCCAGTTCCAGGGCGTCCAGGCCGTGCCGCGCGTACACCGTGCCGGCCTCCTCGCTCGCGCCCATCACGGCCGGGATCCAGCCGTGCGCCCGCGCCTCGGCCAGCCATCCCTCGATGGCGCCGGGCCAGGCCTCCGGGTCGCCGATGGGGTCGCCGGAGGCGAGGCTGACCCCGCCGAGGACGCGGTAGGCGACGGCCGCCTTGCCGGTCGGCGACCAGATCGCGCTCTTGTCCCGGCGCAGCGCGAAGTAGCCGAGCGAGTCGCGCTCGCCGTGCCGGGCCAGCAGCTCCCGCAGCCGTCCGTCGTCGTCGGCGGTGAGCGGGTCGACGGCGCGGCGGGAGCGGAAGGCGGCGTACAGGACGGCGAGGACCAGGACGGTGGAGAGCACGTTGATCGACACGTTCACCCAGTTCGGGGTGTCGATGCCGGGGAAGCGGGCCTCGGAGGCGGCGACCGAGACCAGCCGCAGCGTGCCGTAGTGCCAGCGCTGGAGGTATGTCGAACGGGCCGCGTCCGGCGCCTGGTTGGTGACCGTCACCAGCAGCGTGGCGAGCAGCGAGGCGACCAGGAGTCCGCCGAGGCCGACGGCGGCGGCGAGCCGCGGGTTGGCGCGGTCGCCCTTGGCGTAGAACTCGCGGCGGCCGAGCAGCAGCGCGGCGACGAAGGCGGCGGTGAGGGCCAGGGAGATCCAGTTCTGCGCGGAGCCGCGGATCTCCGGGAAGGTCATGGTGAACGCGAACAGGACGAGGAACGCCCCGGACAGGGCCAGGTTCAGGATCCAGGCGGCCCGTTTGCGCCGCCGCATGGTGATGGCCAGGAAGGCGGCGAACACGCCGGAGGCGAAGCCGGCGGTCAGCAGGTACGGCGTGAAGAGGTCCTCCTGGTTGTGCCGCCGCACGTCCCGCTCCAGGGAGACCCACACCGCGCTGAGGAAGTTGACGAACGCGGCCGCCCGCAGGTACCAGACGGCGAACGCGGCCGCCCGCCGTGAGGTCCCGCCGCCCGGCCGTCCCGCCTCGGCCACGCGAACCGGCACCCGCTCCTCACGCACGGCAATTCGGGCATCTCCCATGAACAGTGATCATATGGGCGCCTCCTGGGTGACCCTCCCTTTTCACCCGCCGTCCGTGCGCGAGGAGACGCGCCGCCGGTTGGAGGCGCCCGCACTCGCGTGGCTGATCACCGTGTCCCCGCGCGACCGACGCGGATACGCCACGCGGGCCGCGCCCGGGGCGCGGCACAGGCCCCTGCCGTGCCCGTGCCGGGCCTGGCGGGGGCCTGTGCCGGCCGTGGCCGATGTCGGTGACCGGTGGGCCGGCGGCCTGCGCGGCGGTCGTGGCCGGCGGCCCCCCCCGGCCGTGTCGGCTGCCGTGCCGGCCGGGGGTTCCGGCGAGGGGAGGATGCGCCGGTTGGCCTGCGGCTACTCCTCGGTCGTCTTCTCCTCCGCCTGCCCGTCCTCGGTCGCTGCGGCCTCGGCCGGTCCGGGCTCCGGGGCGGCCGAGGGCTTCTCCGGGCGCTCGGGGAGTTCCGCGGCCAGGGCGGCGGCGCTCTGGACCAGGGGGAGGGCCAGCAGCGCGCCCGTGCCCTCGCCGACGCGCACGCCGTGGTCCACGAGCGGTTCCAGGGCCATCCGGTCCAGGGCCTTGGCCTGGCCCGGCTCGCCGCTGTCGTGGCCGGCCAGCCACCAGTCCGGCGCCCGGAACGCCACCCGCTGGGCCACCAGCGCGCACGCCGCCGACACCACGCCGTCCAGGATCACCGGCAGCTTCCGCACCGCGCACTGCAACAGGAAGCCCGTCATCGCGGCGAGATCGGCGCCGCCCACCGTGGCCAGCAGCTGCAACTGGTCGCCGAGCACGGGCCGGGCCCGGCGCAGCGCGTCCCGGATCGCCGCGCACTTGCGCATCCACGCCAGGTCGTCGATCGGCTCGCCGCCGCGCCCCGTCACCACCGACGCGTCCGTCCCGCACAGCGCGGCGATCAGCACGGCGGCCGGCGTGGTCCCGCCGACGCTGACATCGCCCAGCACCACCAGGTCCGTACCGGAGTCGGCCTCCTCGTCGGCCACCGCCACACCCGCCCGGAAGGCCGCCTCCGCCTCCTCCAGGGTCAGGGCGTCCTCGACGTCGACGCGCCCGCTGCCGCGCCGTACCCGGTGCCGTACGACATCCTCGGGCAGCGACTCGGGCGCGCAGTCCAGCGCCATGTCGACCACCCGCACCGGCACGCCGAGCCGCCGGGCCAGCACGGACACCGGCCGGCCGCCGTCCAGTACCGCCCGTACCAGCCGTTCGGCACTGCCCGCGGGGTGGACCGACACTCCCAGTTCCGCGACGCCGTGGTCGCCGGCGAACAGCACCGCCTTCGGCCGTTCGACCGGCCGCACCGCCACGGCGGCCTGCGCCGAGGCAAGCCACTCACCCAGGTCGTCAAGGCGGCCCAGCGCACCGGGCGGCACGATCTGACGCTCCCGGCGCGCCTCGGCGTCACGGCGCACGCCGCCGTCCGGGCGCTCGATCAGATCGGTGAAGTCGTCGAGATTCAGCGAGCTCATTCGCTGAACAGTACCGGCCCCGATTCCACCGGACGGCGCCACATCGCCACCACACCCGTACGGCGTCTTTCCGGCCAAGATCCGGATCCCATACGTTCCCTTTGCAGCGACTTGTTCTCACAGTGACCCACCGGGAGCCGCCCATGCCGCCCCTGCCGTACGCCCCGGGGTTCTACGACCCGCGCCGCCTCGCCTACGCCGCCGAACTCGCCCAGGGCACCGGCCGTTTCCAGGAGCCGCCGCGCCCGGACTGCCCCTGGTGCGGCTCCCGGCGGCTGCGCACCCGGCTGCGCGCGCCGGACCTGCTCCAGCACAAGCCGGGCACGTTCGCGGTCGACGAGTGCCGCGACTGCGGCCACGCCTTCCAGAACCCCCGGCTCACGGCGGCCGGACTGGCCTTCTACCACCGGGACTTCGACGAGGCCGGCCCAGAGAGCGTCGCGGGCCTCGCGGACCCGGTGCTCATGGCCCGCCGCGGCCGCCGCCGGCACCGCTCCGACGCCCGTCTGATGAGCCACCTGGGGGAGCCGGAGAGCTGGCTGGACGTCGGCACGGGCCACGGCCACTTCCCCGGCGCGGCGCAGGAGGTGTTCCCGTACACCGCCTTCGACGGCCTCGACCCCACCCAGCGTGTGGAGCGGGCCCGCGAGCGGGGGCGGGTCGAGGAGGCCCACGTCGGGCACCTGACCGACCCGCACATCGCGGAGCGGCTGCGCGGACGCTACGACGTGGTCAGCGTCTTCCACCATCTGGCCCATGTGCCGGACCCCCGAGCGGAGTTGCGGGGCGCCCTCACCGCGCTGCGCCCCGGCGGGCACCTGCTGATCGAACTGCCCGACCCGCACTGCCTGTCCGCACGGCTGCTGGGCCGGTGGTGGCTGCCGCACGGCCAGCCGCGCCATCTGCACCTGCTGCCGCTGGACAACCTCCGCGCGGAACTGGAGTCCCAGGGCTGCGCCGTCGTCGTCACCGACCGACGCGCCCCGCACCGGCCCAACGACCTCTCGGCGGCCGCCGCCCTGCTCCTCGCCCATGTGCTGCCCGCCGCCGACGCCCCCTGGCGCGACACCCCGCCCACCGGCCTCCAGCACAGCCTGCGCACCGCCCTGACCGCCCTCACCGGCCCCCTGGTGAAGGCGGTGGCGCTCCTGGACCTGCTCCTCTCGCCCCTCTTCCGCCGCGCCCCCGGCCTCTCCAACACCTACCGAGTCGTCGCCCGCCGGGCCCCGAGCTGACACCGGCCGGTCCTCCGTCCGGCCCGCCGCCCGGACCGGGTCAGCCGCGCAGCACCAGCGCCTGGCCGGCCACCACCAGCAGGACGTGTTCGCACTCGGCGGCGAACGCGGCGTTCAGGCGGCCGAGTTCGTCGCGGTAGCGGCGGCCGGAGGCGGTGGCGGGGACGATTCCGGAGCCGACCTCGTTGGAGACCGCCACCACGGTGCGCCGGGTGGCGCGCAGGGCGCCGGTCAGGGCGGTCACCCGTTCGCGCAGGGCGCGTTCGCCGCCGCCCGCCCACTCGGCGTCGTCCCAGGCGCCGACGGAGTCCATCGCGTCCGTCAGCCACAGCGACAGGCAGTCGACGAGCAGCGGCGGGCCGTCCTGCGCGAGCAGCGGCACCAGGTCGCACGTCTCGGTCGTGCGCCACGAACCCGGCCGCCGCTCCCGGTGCGCCGCCACCCGGTCCGCCCACTCGGTGTCCCCGCCGCGGGTGCCGCCGGTGGCCACGTACAGCACGCCGGGGAAGCTCTCCAACCGCCGCTCGGCCTCCACCGACTTGCCCGAACGCGCCCCGCCGAGCACCAGCGTGCGCCGGGGAACGTCCGGTACGTCCGATTCACGCGCCCCGACCGTCAGCGTCGTACCGTCCGGCACGGCCCGCGCCCCCGCCGCCGCGAGCCGCCGGCGCAGCTCGTCACCCGGCGGCACGTCGTGGTCGAGGTGGACCGCGACGACGTCCGTGGCCGGCCCCACCGCGCCGACCGCCCGCAGCCTGGCCGACGCGTCGGGGCGCCCCAGCACGTCCGCCAGGAGCATGTCGTACGTCTCGGCGGAGCCCTCCTCCAGACCGGCCGGCGCGCCGCCCGGCGGCAGGTACAGCAGCCGCCGGCCGTCCGGGCCGGTCACCGCGTACCCGGTGCCGGGAGCGTCCAGCGCCACCGCCCGCACCCGGTGCCCGCTCGGCAGCGTCAGCTCCCGCCCGTCCGGCACCCGCCCCGGTTGCGGCAGCCCGGCCGGCACCTCGAGCGCCGGACCGTCGTGCGGGTGCGACAGCAGCACGTGCCCCACCTCGCCCAGCGAACGCCCCGCACGCGCCGCCGCGAACGCCGCGCCGGGGGTCAGGTCCAGCAGCAGGACCCCGTCCACGAGCAGCGCGGTCGCCGCCCGCGCGTCCGCGCCGAGCGCGGTCGCGCAGGCCGCGCAGGGACAGTCGGGGCGGGGCAGTCCCGCGGGGGCACCGGTGCCGAGCAGAGTCACGTCCACGGACCCGATTTTCGCCTGCCGCCGCCGGAGGCGCGCATCCGGCCGGGGTCTGTCCGGCGACGGGCGCGGAAAGCCGGCGCCCGCCGCCGGACCGCGGCGCGCATGCCGGATCCCGTGTCCTGGGCATGATCCACCGCACAGGCGGGAAGCTCGCGAGAGGCCCGCCTGCCGCGGCACTAGGCTGCGGGCAGAGGGCCGGACCGGGTCCGGCCCGCGCTGTGCAGTGTGCTCATACCAGGGAGGCGTACATGGCGGCATGGACGTGGCGGTTCGAGACGACCGACGGGACGGAGGTCCAGCCCGCGGTGCAGCCCGAGGAGTTCACCACGCAGGGCGACGCCGAGTCCTGGATCGGGGAGAACTGGAAGGCACTGGCCGACGGCGGCGCGGACCAGGTCCGGCTGTTCGAGGACGCCAAGGAGATCTACGGCCCGATGAGCCTGCACGCGGACGAGGCCTCGGCGTAGAGCCTGGGGCCCGGGCGGCCGCCGGTGGACGGCCGCCCCCGCTCACTGCTCGCCCAGCGTCACGTCCACTGTCTTCCGGTTGTTGTCGCGTGAGTACGTCACCGTCGTCCGCTGCCCCGGCCGGTCGGCGGCGAGCGCCTCCGACAGCGAGGTGATGGTGGTGATGTTCCTGCCGCCGACCTTGGTGATGATGTCCCCGGACCGGATGCCCGCGCGCGCCGCGGCCCCGCCCGACTTCACGTCCACCACCGCGACCCCGGCGGGCTCGTAGTTCACGTCGACGACGGTGCGCCCGGTGATGCCGAGCGCGGCCCGGCCGGAGTCGACGACCTTGCCGTACCGCACGATCTGGCCGGCGATCGTCTTCACCGTGGACGCCGGGATCGCGAAGCCGATGCCGGGCGCCGCGCTGCCGCCGAGCTGCGGATCGGCGGCAGCGAGTGTCGGGATGCCGATGACCTGGCCGTTCAGGTTCACCAGCGCGCCCCCGCTGTTGCCCGGGTTGATCGCGGCCGACGTCTGCACCATGCCGGCGATCGTCGCCCCCGTGCCGCTGTCGCTCTGCCCCTCGCTGACGGTGCGCCCGGTCGCCGACACGATCCCCTGGGTCACGCTCGACGACAGCCCGAGCGGTGAGCCCATGGCCAGGACGATCTGCCCGACCTCGACCTTCCCCGACTCACCGAACGTGGCCGCCTTCAGCCCGTGGGGCACCCGGTCCAGCTTGACGACGGCGAGGTCCTGGTCCGGATACGAGGAGACCAGCGTGGCCGTGAGCGACGCCTCGCTGTTCGCCGTGGTCACGCGGAACGTCTTCCCGGTCCCGACGACGTGCGCGTTGGTGACGATGTGTCCCTTGTCGTCGTACACGACCCCGGACCCGAGCTGGTTGCCGGACTGGATCTGCACGACCGACGGCAGCGCCTTCTTGATCACCCGCAGGTAGTCGCTCTGCAGGTCGTTCGCCGCGGTCGAAGCGGCCGGCCGCCGGACACCGGCGGGGTCGGGCCCACCGGAGGTGTCCGACCCGCTGGCCGCCGCCTGCGGGTCGGCCGCCGGGTGGCACCCGGACAGCACCGCGGCACAGCAGACGAGCACGGCGAGCACAGCGACCGACCGCGAAGCACGGGCACGGGCACGGGCACGGGCACGCACGGGAAAGACATCCATGCCCCGAGTCTCTCCACGCCCCGCACCCCCGGCTCCCGGTACGCACCCGAACGGGCGGCGAGCACGGGCGGCCGACGCCGGGCCCGGATCGTCAGCCGCGCACCCCGCACAGATGCAGCAGTGCCGCCACCGCGCGGTAGGGGTCCGTGCGGCCGGCTCGTTCCTCCGCTGCCAGGAGGGTTTCCAGCGTCTCGGTGTCGGCCGGCGGCTCCGCGTCGTCCGCGGCCGTGTCCGTGAAGACCCGCACGCCGTACCAGGTGCGCAGCGGCGCCCCGATCCCGGCGAGGGTCGCCGTCAGGTGGGCGAGGCGGTCCGCCCGCACCTCGAGGCCCAGCCGGTTGCGGTACGCCGTCGTGTCGAACGCCGTCAGCGCCGTCGGCCACTCGCCGGACAGTCCCGGGCGCAACGCCAGCGCGTCGCCGTTGCGCACCAGCAGCGACAGCAGGCCGCCCGGCGCGAGCATCCGGGCCAGCCCCGCGAGCAGCGGGTCCGGCTCCTCGATGTACATCAGCACCCCGTGGCACAGCACCACGTCGAAGCTGCCCGGCAGGAAGTGCACGCCGGTGTCCTGGCCGTCGCCCTCGACGATCCGCATCCGGGCCCGGATGCCCTCCGGCTCGGCGGCCAGCGCGGCACGCGCCACGGAGATCATCGTCTGGTCCCGTTCGAGACCGGTGACCTGGTGCCCGGCCCGGGCCAGCCGCAGCGCCTGCGTGCCCTGGCCCATCCCCACGTCGAGCACGCGCAGCCGCTGCCCGACCGGGTACCGCCCGGCTATCTGCTCGTCGAGCTGCCGGGCCACCAGTTCCTGTCGTACGACGTCACGCAGCCCACCCAGTTTGTTCAGCCAGGCGTCCGCGGCATCCTCGGAGAAAGCGGTCGCGCTCAGGGCCGCTCCCCGCGCTTGACCTGCGGCTTGGGCAGCCGGAGCCGGCGCATCTGGAGGGAGCGCATCAGGGCGTAGGCGACCGCGCCGCGCTTGTTCTGGTCCGGGAAGCGCTCGCTCAGGCGCTTCCTCAGCCGGAAGCCGCTGACCGCCGAGTCCAGCACGATCAGGGCGATCACCACGAGCCACAGCAGCAGCGCGATGTTCTGCAGCGCGGGCACCCGGATCATGCTCAGCACCAGGATGACCACGGCCATCGGCAGGAAGAACTCCGCGATGTTGAACCGCGAGTCGACGAAGTCCCGCGCGAACCGGCGCACCGGGCCCTTGTCGCGGGCCGGCAGGTAGCGCTCGTCGCCGCTGGCCAGCGCCTGGCGCTGCCGCTCCAACTGGACTCGGCGCTCCTCGCGCTGCCGCTTCGCGGCATCCTTGCGCGTCATCGACGTGTTGGCGACACTGCGGCGCTGGGAACGCGCCTCACTCCGCTTGGGTGTGGGGCGGCCCTTGGGGGCCTGCGGGTCGCGGGACTGCTTGGAGAAGCTCACCGGTGCCTTGTCGGCGACCGGGGCCTTCTCTTCCTTGGCACGGCTACGGAACACAAAACCCAAGGGTACGGGCTTGACCCGCATGGACCCCAGTCCCGCGGGGAACGATCCGGCAACACCGATCGTCTGTAGGGGGACAGAGGGGACGTCGCGACCGCTGTCGCCCGTCGCTCAGGGGGCAACCTCCTCCCTGCGCGGGAGCGGAAACGGACGCAGTCGTCCTTGGGGATGACCGTATCCGCTCCCGAACAGTGCGGTAATGGTCACAGGGCCCGTACTGTGGGTTCTGTCGCAGAGCTGTGAGCTGGAGTCCGTCAGAAGGGGGCGCGCGAAGCCCATGAGCGGTGTCATGAAGCGTATGGGGATGATCTTCCGCGCGAAGGCGAACAAGGCCCTTGACCGGGCCGAGGACCCGCGCGAGACCCTCGATTACTCGTACCAGAAGCAGTTGGAGCTGCTTCAGAAGGTGCGGCGCGGTGTCGCGGACGTGGCGACCAGCCGCAAGCGCCTGGAGCTCCAGCTGAACCAGCTGCAGCAGCAGTCCGGCAAGCTGGAGGACCAGGGCCGCAAGGCGCTCGCCCTGGGCCGTGAGGACCTGGCCCGCGAGGCGCTCTCGCGCCGCGCCGCGCTCCAGCAGCAGGTGACGGACCTCCAGACGCAGCACGCCACGCTCCAGGGCGAGGAGGAGAAGCTCACCCTGGCGGCCCAGCGCCTGCAGGCCAAGGTCGACGCCTTCCGTACGAAGAAGGAGACCATCAAGGCGACCTACACGGCGGCCCAGGCGCAGACCCGGATCGGCGAGGCGTTCTCCGGCATCTCCGAGGAGATGGGCGACGTCGGCCTGGCCATCCAGCGGGCCGAGGACAAGACCGCGCAGCTCCAGGCCCGGGCCGGCGCGATCGACGAGCTGCTCGCCTCCGGCGCCCTGGACGACCCGTCCGGGCTGGCCAAGGACGACATCCAGACCGAGCTGGACCGGCTCTCCGGTGGTACGGATGTGGAGCTGGAGCTCCAGCGCATGAAGGCGGAGCTGGCTGGGGGTACCTCCCAGGCTATTGGCTCTGGGGGAGGGTCGTCCGGGGACCGGCAGGCGATCGAGGGCGGCGCGGGCGAGAGCCGGAACCAGCAGCAGCCGCAGGACACCCCCCGCTTCGACAAGCAGTAGCCGCGTCGAGGCAGCCATGTCACCGACAGCCGGGGCCACGCCGAGGAGGGCGACATGATCGTACGGATCATGGGAGAGGGACAGGTGAGGCTGGCCGACGGCCACCTCGCCGACCTGAACAAGCTGGACGACGAACTCCTGGCCGAGATGGAGAAGGGCGACGGCCCCGGCTTCCGTCGCACCCTCGCGGCCCTGCTGTCCAGGGTCCGCGAACTGGGCGAGCCCGTGCCGGACGACTCCCTGGAGCCGTCCGACCTGATCCTCCCCTCCGCGGATGCCACCCTGGAGGAGGTCCGGGACCTGCTGAGCGACGACGGCCTCATCCCCGGGTGAGAACAGGCTGAGGCCGGTCGGGGCCCGGGGGAGGTCCGGATAAGGCCCCCGGTGGCGTCACGGTGACGAGCGACGGCCCGTCCGGGCGGCACGGCAGCCCCCGGGCGGGGCCCGCATCGCAGGCGGCCGCCGTCTCCGCGCCGGACACCGCCGTCCCCGTCCCGGATTCCGCGGTGCCCCGCGCCGGACGCTGCGGTCGTCCGCGTCCCGGATTCCGCGGTGCCCCGCGCCGGACGCTGCGGTCGTCCGCGTCCCGCACTCCGCCGTGCCCCGCGCCGGACGCTGCGGTCGTCCGCGTCCCGCACTCCGCCGTGCCCCGCGCCGGACGCTGCGGTCGTCCGCGTCCCGCACTCCGCCGTGCCCCGCGCCGGACGCTGCGGTCGTCCGCGTCCCGCACTCCGCCGTGCCCCGCGCCGGACGCTGCCGTCGTCCGCGTCCCGGATTCCGCCGTCTCCACGCCTCACCCTGACGTGTTCCGCGGTGCCCCGCGTCGGCCGCTGCCGTCCCCGCGCCGGACTGCGGCGTTCCCGCGTCGGACGCCCCAGTCCCCGTGCGGCGCGCCACCCCGTACCGTAGGCAGGCGTGACCACCCTCGATCGCGCCCGATGCCGGCTGAAGGCGCACCCCCTCGCACTGGACGCGGCCCTCGCGGCCGGTGTCCTCGTGTGCATGGTGGTCGGCTCCTTCGTGGGCCCGCGCGGCGACCACGTCGTCAGCTGGGGCGTGCGCAGGCCGGACCTGCTCAGCATGCTCCTCATGGTCCTGGGCGCCGCCGCCCTCGTCCTGCGGCGCCGCGCCCCCCGCGCTGTCCTCGCCGCCACCGGCACCATGTCGGTCGTCGAGTTCGTCACCGGGGATCCCCGCGCTCCCGTCGCCATGTCCGCCGTGGTCGCCCTCTTCACCGTCGCGGCCGCCACCGACCGCCTCACCGCCCTGCGCCTGGGCCTGGCCACCATGACCGTGCTGACCGGCGCCGCCATGCTCGCCGGGCCGATGCCCTGGTACGCGCAGGAGAACCTGGCGATCTTCGCCTGGACGGGGATGGCCGCCGCCGGAGGTGACGCCGTACGCAGCCGCCGTGCCTTCGTGCACGCCATCAGGGAACGCGCCGAGCGCGCCGAGCGCACCCGTGAGGAGGAGGCCCGCCGCCGCGTCGCCGAGGAACGCCTGCGCATCGCCCGCGACCTGCACGACGTCGTGGCCCACCACATCGCCCTGGTCAATGTGCAGGCCGGGGTCGCGGCCCACGTCATGGACAAGCGGCCCGACCAGGCCAAGGAGGCACTCGGGCACGTCCGGGAGGCCAGCCGCTCCGCGCTCGACGAACTGCGCGCCACCGTCGGCCTGCTCCGGCAGTCCGGCGACCCGGAGGCCCCCACGGAACCGGCCCCCGGCCTGAACCGCCTCGACGAGCTCGTCGGCACCTTCCGCAACGCCGGACTGCACGTCGAGGTCGCCCGCGCCGACCACGGCACCACCCTGCCGGCCGCCGTGGACCTGGCCGCGTACCGGGTCATCCAGGAGGCCCTCACCAATGTGCACAAGCACGCGGGCACCCGGGCGAAGGCCGAGGTCAGCGTCGTGCGCGTCGGACCGCACATCGAGATCACGGTGCTGGACGACGGGGCCGGCCGGACCGCGGGCACGCAGCCGGGCGGCGGACACGGGCTGCTGGGCATGCGCGAGCGGGTCACCGCCCTGGCCGGCACCCTCACCACCGGCCCCCGCTACGGCGGCGGCTTCCGCGTCCATGCGATCCTGCCGGTCGAGACCCGCACGCGCGCCCCGGGGGACCCCGTATGACGATCCGTGTCCTGCTCGCCGACGACCAGGCGCTGCTGCGCAGTGCCTTCCGGGTGCTCGTCGACTCCGAGCCGGACATGGAGGTGGTGGGGGAGGCGTCCGACGGCGCGGAGGCCGTACGGCTCGCCAAGGAGCAGCGGGCCGACGTGGTGCTCATGGACATCCGGATGCCCGGCACCGACGGCCTCGCGGCCACCCGCATGATCAGCGCCGACCCCTCCCTCGCCCAGGTGCACGTGGTCATCCTGACCACCTTCGAGGTGGACGACTACGTGGTGCGGTCGCTGCGCGCGGGCGCCAGCGGCTTCCTCGGCAAGGGCAGCGAACCCGAGGAACTGCTGAGCGCCATCCGGATGGCGGCGAAAGGGGACGCGCTGTTGTCCCCGCTGGCCACCAAGGGCCTGATCGCCCGCTTCCTCGCCCAGGGCGACGCGTCGGACGACGACCGCGACCGGGCCCGCCCCACCCGGCTGGACGCGCTGACCGTGCGGGAGCGCGAGGTGCTCGTCCAGGTCGCCGGCGGCTACTCCAACGACGAGATCGCCGAGCGCCTGGAGGTCAGTCCGCTGACCGTGAAGACCCATGTCAACCGGGCCATGGCCAAGCTGGGCGCCCGCGACCGGGCCCAACTCGTCGTCATCGCCTACGAGTCAGGACTGGTCCGACCCAGGCCGCAGTGAGCGGCCCCCGCGGCCGCGCCCGGCCCGGTACGTCCAGGGGTGGAGCGCCACGCACACCGCGTACTGCGCAGGGAGTAGGAGCCGCCGCGGAAATGGACCAGGGGGCTACGGATCCGCGTCCGCGCGTGCCCGAAGGTGTAGGGGTGGCGCTCCCTGTGTGCGCCCGTGCCGCCTGCCGCTCACAGAATAGAGACCCTGACCCATGTCCTGGCTGTCCAGATTCAGCCTCGCGCAACGGGCCCTGATCGGACTGATGTCGATCGTCGCGCTCGTCTTCGGGGCGATCGCGATACCCCAGCTCAAGCAGCAGCTCCTGCCCAGCATCGAGCTTCCCATCGTGTCCGTGCTGGCGCCCTACCAGGGCGCGTCCCCGGACGTCGTCGAGAAGCAGGTCGTCGAGCCCCTCGAGAACAGCATCAAGGCCGTCGACGGCATCACCGGCGTCACCTCCACGGCCAGCGAGGGCAACGCCGTGCTCATGGCGTCCTTCGACTACGGCAACAACACCAAGCAGCTCGTCGCCGACGTCCAGCAGGCCGTCAACCGGGCCCGCGCCCAGCTTCCGAGCGATGTCGAGCCGCAGGTGGTGGCCGGTTCCACCGACGACATGCCCACCGTCGTCCTCGCCGTCACCTCCGACAAGGACCAGCAGGCCCTGGCCGACCAGCTCGGCAAGACGGTCGTACCGGAGCTGAAGAACATCGACGGCGTGGGCCAGGTCACCGTCAACGGCGTACGGGACCTCCAGGTCACCGTCACCCCGGACGACAAGAAGCTCGCCGCGGCCGGCCTCGGCTCCGCCGCCCTGAGCCAGGCCCTCCAGGCGGGCGGCGCCACCCTTCCGGCCGGTTCCTTCGACGAGGACGGCGCCAACCGCACCGTCCAGGTCGGCGGCGGCTTCACCTCGCTGAAGCAGATCCAGGACCTGATGGTGGCCGGCGAGGGCGCGGGCGCGAAGAAGCCGGTCCGGCTCGGCGACGTCGCCACCGTCAAGCAGGAGCCGGCCAAGAGCGACTCCATCACCCGCACGAACGGCAGGCCCAGCCTCTCCGTCGTCGTCACCATGGACCACGACGGCAGCGCGGTCGCCATCTCGAACGCCGTCGAGGACAAGCTGCCCGCCCTGCGCGACGCGCTCGGCTCCGGGGCGAAGATCACCGTGGTCAGCGACCAGGGACCGGCCGTGGCCAAGGCCATCGAGGGCCTGACCACCGAGGGCGCGCTCGGCCTGCTCTTCGCGGTCCTGGTCATCCTGGCCTTCCTGGCCTCGGTCCGCTCCACGCTCGTGACGGCGGTGTCGATCCCGCTCTCCGTGGTCCTCGCGCTGATCGTGCTGTGGACCCGCGACCTGTCGCTGAACATGCTGACGCTGGGCGCGCTGACCATCGCCATCGGCCGGGTCGTCGACGACTCGATCGTGGTCCTGGAGAACATCAAGCGCCACCTCGGCTACGGCGAGGAGCGCCGCGAGGCCATCCTCACCGCGGTGCGCGAGGTGGCCGGCGCGGTGACCTCCTCCACGCTCACCACGGTCGCCGTGTTCCTGCCGATCGGCCTGGTTGGCGGCATGGTGGGCGAGCTGTTCGGACCGTTCAGCCTCACCGTCACCGCGGCCCTGCTGGCCTCGCTGCTGGTGTCGCTGACCGTCGTGCCGGTGCTGTCGTACTGGTTCCTGCGCCCGCCGAAGGGCACGCCCGCCCAGGCCGAGGAGGCCCGCCGCCAGGCCGAGGAGAAGGAGGCCGCCAGCCGCCTCCAGCGCCTCTACGTCCCCGTCCTGCGCTTCGCCACCCGGCGGCGGCTGACCAGTGTCCTGATCGCGGTCGTCGTCCTGTTCGTCACCTTCGGCATGACCCCGCTGCTGAAGACGAACTTCTTCGACGACGGCGACCAGAAGGTCCTCAGCATCAAGCAGCAGCTGAAGCCGGGCACCAGCCTGGCGGCGACGGACGCGGCGGCCCGCAAGGTCGAGCACGAGCTCGCCGAGGTCGACGGGGTCAAGGACTACCAGGTCACGATCGGCTCCTCCGGCTTCATGGCGGCCTTCGGTGGCGGTACGGACACCAACCGGGCCTCCTACCAGGTGATGATCGAGGACTCCGCGTCCGCCGACGACGTGCGCACCCACATCGAGGACCGCCTGCACAAGCTGTCCGGCATCGGCACCACCACGATCGCGGCCGGCAGCGGCTTCGGCGACCAGGACCTGAAGGTGGTCGTCAAGGCGGGCGACTCCGACGCGCTGCGTCAGGCCTCCGAGCAGGTCCGCAAGGCGGTCGCCGGGCTGAAGGACGTCACCGACGTCACCAGCGACCTGTCGCAGAGCGTGCCGCGCATCTCGGTGCGGGCCAACGACAAGGCGGCGGCGGCCGGCTTCACCGACGAGAGCCTCGGCATGGCCGTCGCCCGGGCGGTCAAGGGCACCAACGCGGCCAAGGCGATGCTGGACGACACCGAGCGGAACGTCGTCATCCGGTCGGCGAAGCCGGCGACGACCCTGGACGAGCTGAAGAACCTGCGGCTCGGCCCCGTGAAGCTCGGCGACATCGCGACCGTCAAGCTGGTCGACGGACCGGTGTCGATGACCCGGATCGACGGTCAGCGCGCCGCCACGATCACGGCCAAGCCGACCGGTGACAACACCGGCGCGGTCAGCGCGGACCTCCAGTCCAAGATCGACGCACTGAAGCTGCCCGCGGGCGCGACGGCCGAGATCGGGGGCGTCACCTCGAACCAGAGCGACGCCTTCAAGAACCTGGGCCTGGCCATGCTGGCGGCGATCGCGATCGTCTTCATGCTGCTGGTCGCGACCTTCCGCTCGCTGGCCCAGCCGCTGATCCTGCTGGTCTCCATCCCGTTCGCGGCCACCGGCGCGCTCGGCCTGCTGATCCTCACGGGCACGCCGATGGGCGTCCCGGCGATGATCGGCATGCTGATGCTGATCGGCATCGTGGTGACCAACGCGATCGTGCTGATCGACCTCGTCAACCAGTACCGCGAGCAGGGCTACGGAATCGTCGAGGCCGTGGTGGAAGGCGGCCGCCACCGTCTGCGCCCGATCCTCATGACGGCCCTGGCCACGATCTTCGCCCTGCTCCCGATGGCCCTGGGCATCACCGGCCAGGGCGGCTTCATCGCCCAGCCGCTGGCCGTGGTCGTGATCGGCGGTCTGATCACCTCCACCCTGCTGACCCTGCTCCTGGTCCCGACGCTCTACGCCATGCTGGAACTCCGCAAGGAGCGCCGGGCTGAGAAGCGCGCGGCGAAGCGGGCCACGGCGGAGGAGAAGGCGCTGGAAACCGCCGGCGTGTAAGCACACCGCGCGAACAACGGCGAAGGCCCGGTCCACTTGGAGTGGACCGGGCCTTTCCCGTCTCGCGAACGCCGTGCGGTGGCCGGAGCCGCTACGGCAGCGCCAGCATGCGCTCCAGGGCGAGCTTGGCGTGGCCTTCCGTCTCCTTGTCCACCTGGATGCGGTTGACCAGGTTGCCCTCGGCGAGGGACTCCAGGGCCCAGACCAGGTGGGGCAGGTCGATGCGGTTCATCGTGGAGCAGAAGCAGACCGTCTTGTCGAGGAAGACGATCTCCTTGTCCTCGGAGGCGTAACGGTTCGCCAGCCTGCGTACCAGGTTCAGCTCCGTGCCGATGGCCCACTTGGAGCCGGCCGGCGCGGCGTCGAGCTTGTTGATGATGTACTCGGTCGACCCGACGTAGTCCGCCGCGGCCACGACCTCGTGCCTGCACTCGGGGTGCACCAGCACGTTCACCTCGGGGATCCGCTCGCGGACGTCGTTCACCGAGTCCAGGCTGAAGCGGCCGTGCACCGAGCAGTGGCCCCGCCACAGAATCATCTTCGCCGCCCGCAGCTCCTCGGCGGTGAGCCCGCCGTTCGGCTTGTGCGGGTTGTAGACGACGCAGTCGTCGAGCGACATGCCCATGTCCCGTACGGCCGTGTTCCGGCCCAGGTGCTGGTCGGGCAGGAACAGGACCTTTGTTGTTGAAGGCTCCCCCTGCTGGAAGGCCCACTCCAGCGCCCGCTCGGCGTTCGACGACGTGCAGATCGTGCCGCCGTGCTTGCCCGTGAAGGCCTTGATGTCGGCGGAGGAGTTCATGTACGACACCGGGACGACCTGGTCGGCGATCCCGGCCTCGGTGAGCACGTCCCAGCACTCGGCGACCTGCTCGGCCGTGGCCATGTCGGCCATGGAGCAGCCGGCCGCCAGGTCCGGCAGGACCACCTTCTGCTCGTCGGACGTCAGGATGTCGGCGGACTCGGCCATGAAGTGCACACCGCAGAACACGATGTACTCCGCCTCCGGGCGCGCGGCCGCCTCCCGGGCCAGCTTGAAGGAGTCGCCCGTGACGTCGGCGAACTGGATGACCTCGTCGCGCTGGTAGTGGTGGCCGAGCACGAAGACCTTGCTGCCGAGCTTCTCCTTGGCCGCGCGGGCCCGGGCCACCAGGTCCGGGTCGGACGGGGAGGGCAGGTCACCGGGGCACTCGACGCCGCGCTCGCTCCTCGGGTCGGCCTCGCGGCCGAGGAGCAGGAGGGCGAGCGGGGTCGGCTGGACGTCGAGGTCCTGGGTCTGGGCGGTGGTCACGACACGCACCCTTTCTACTTTTCGTCGAACTGACGCTATATATCATAGCCGCTTCACGTCACTTTGACGATGTTCATAGTGTCCATGTGACGTGAATCCCGGCATCAGGTCCGCATTCCCACTCGTGTGCGAGCATGAAGAGGACGAGCCTGGAGAAGAGAAAAAGCACGCGCCCGGCCCGGAATGATTCCGCGGCCTTGCCGGTTGCACTCGTCGGCAAGCAGTCTCCGTACAACCCGGGAGAGATGTAGATGTCCGTATCGGACGAGACCACCACCGTCACCGACGGCATCATCCTGACCGACGCCGCCGCGTCCAAGGTCAAGGCCCTGCTCGACCAGGAAGGCCGTGACGATCTCGCCCTGCGTGTCGCCGTCCAGCCCGGCGGCTGCTCCGGCCTGCGCTACCAGCTCTTCTTCGACGAGCGTTCCCTCGACGGCGACGTGGAGAAGGACTTCGACGGGGTCAAGGTCGTCACCGACCGCATGAGCGCCCCCTACCTGGGCGGCGCCACCATCGACTTCGTGGACACCATCGAGAAGCAGGGCTTCACGATCGACAACCCGAACGCGACCGGTTCCTGCGCCTGCGGCGACTCCTTCAGCTGATCCGCGCACGGTAGGACACGAAAGGCGGCGGACCCGTTCACGGGTCCGCCGCCTTCCTGTTCTCCCTGTTTCTTCCTGTTCTCCCGAAGGCGTCAGCGGGCGAGCGAGGGCGACTCCGGCAGCCGCGCTCCCGGCCGCTCCAGAGGGATCGCCTGCCCGTCCGGGCCGACCACCTCGCGGTCGCCGAGCGGCCGGTCCAGGTGCACGGTGCGCTGGTACTCCTCGGCGATCATGATGCAGACCGTGTCCGGCCACGCGGTCTCGGTCACCGTGACCGTCACCCGGCCGGAGCTCTCCCGCACCGACGCCCGGTAGTCGGCGCACACCCCGCCCTCGAAGCGGACGGTCAGCTCCTCGCCCTCGGTGCGGTAGCCGGTCACCGTCACGGTGTGCGTGGCCGGGGCGCCGTCCGAGCCCCTCGGCGCCGGACTCGTCCGCTGCGGCTGCCCGGAGGGCGGCGGGGTCGAGGTCAGGTACTCCGGTTCGACGGCCGGGTACGCCACCGTGGAACCGGCGTCCTGCCCGGCCGGCGCCTTCACCGCGAACAGCCAGGACGGGACGAGCGTCTGCTGTCCCCCGGAGGAGTGCGCGGCCAGACCGAAGACGGCCTTGCCGATGGTGACGGCGTTGTCCGGGGCGGGAGAGTCCGCCTCCCCGCACGGTGCCTCCAGGCGGTCCTTGTGCGGTACGGGAGTGGCGCAGCCGCCGATGCCCATGCGGTGGCCGGCCCGGGGGACCCTGTTCATCAGGTCAAGCGTCTTGCGCGCGCTCAGCACGGGGTAGGTGTCGCCCTTCACCGGCGCCTTGAGCTGACCGCTGCCTCCGACCACATCGCCCTGCCGGTCGATGTTCAGGCCGGTCGTCCAGCCGTACGTGGGCAGCCCGCCGATCCGTGGATCGGCGTTGACGACCCGGAGGTCACCCATGGTCTGGGTCGCGTCCGCCTTGGCGTCGTCCTGCCCCAGGGCCTTGAGCACCGGAGCCGCCGCCTTCAGCGCCGCCGCCGTGTTCACCGGGTCGGCGGACGGGTCCGCCGGGTGGTGCATGCACAGGGCGCCCTTGCAGTCGTCGGAGCCCGGCGCGATCCGGCTGAACGTCCAGGCGCCCGGCGCCTTCCGCTCGACACGGAGGGCCGGCCCGGAACCGTCCTTCCCGGACCCGACCCGCCACGCCTCGGCGTCGGCCACCGGCGTCCCGTCGACGCCGAGCGCCTCGGCGAGCCGGGCCACCTCGTCCCGGGTGACCTCGCCCCGCGCCCGGTACACCGGCGCCGAGCCGGGGCCGTCGGGCAGCGGGCCGGCGACCCGGTACGTCGTGCCGTACGGGTTGGGCTCACCGGGGGCGATTCCGTTCGTACCGCCGGAGCCGGGGGCGGTGTAGCCGTCGAGGACGAGCGGCCGCGGCGCGCCGTGCCCGCCGGACGCCGCCGTATGCCCCCCGGGATCGGCGGCGAGCACAGCCCCGCCCCCGCCCACCAGCAACACGGCGGCGGCCACCGACGCGATCACCACAGGCGACCGCCCCCGCCTGCCCCCGGCTCGCCCCTCACCGTCCGGGGCCCCGGTGACATCCGGAACTCGCGGAATCGGCGGGGTTCCGGGGCCGTCGGCGCCCTGCGGGGCATCCGGACCGCCGACCGCCTGCGAGACCTCCTGGACCTGCGGAGCTTTCGGAGTCACCGGAACCCGGGGGGCCTCACCCGAGCCCACCAAGCCCTCCGAATCCTGCGGGATCCCCTCCGGGACCCCACCCGCCGACCCGGCCCGGGCTTCGCCCACCGACTCGGCCCGGGCCTCGACCTCAGGCTCAGTGCGCCCCGCGGGCCGGGACCCGACGCCGAAACCGGCCCGGACCTCCTGCCCGGACTCGGCCCCGGCCTCGCGTCCCGCTTCGGCTTCGGGTCCGTTCTGGTTCTTGGGGTCGGCCTCGTCTGCGGGCCGGGTGTGAGCTTCGGGCTTGGACTGGCCGGTCCCGGCTTCGCCTCCGGTGTCAGCCTGGGCCGCCGGCCGCGCTTCGGCCTCGGGTCCGGTCTGGTTCTTGGGGTCGGCCTCGTCTGCGGGCTGGGTGTGAGCTACGGGCTTGGACTGGCCGGTCCCGGCTTCGCCTCCGGTGTCAGCCTGGGCCGCCGGCCGCGCTTCGGCCTCGGGTCCGGTCTGGTCCTTCGGGTCGGCCTCGTTCGCGGGCTGGGCTTGAGCCTCGGGCTTGGATCGGACGCCGGAACCGGACCCGGCTTCGCCTCCGGACTCGGTCCGAACCTGGGCCCCCGCGTCGGCCCCGGGACTGGCCTTGTCCTCGGACCTGGGTTCAGACCCGGCTCCGGATGAGGACCCGGCCCCGTCCTCGGACGCGGACGGGCCCTTGAGCTCGGATTGAGTCCCGGACTCGGGCCCGGCCTCCGACTCGGGCCCGGCCCCGGTCCCGGCCTCGGTGTCAGCCTCCGTGTCGGGCTCCGACCGTTCCCCGGGCGCGGAGCGGGTCCCGGTCCCGGCCTGGGCCTCGGGCCCGGGCCGGGCGTCTGACCGGGTCTCCGGGGCCGGGGCCTCCGGCCCGGGCTCCTTTCCCCGGGTCCGGGATTCCTCGGCGGTGTCCGGGGACTCGTTGTCGTGGTCGGGTCGCTCGGTGTTCACCGCATCGCTCCTTCGCCTGCACAGGTGCTGTTCCACGTCGTAGCCCGCATCCCCCGGGTGGGGGACGGCGATGGGACGCGGCGGGGGAGCGCGCGGTTCCCTGCCGTACGCCGGTCGGGTCACGGCCGTACACCGGTCGGGGCGCGGGCGGTGGAACGCCGGCCCGGTCGGGTGTCGTCAGCAAGAGGGCATCCGTGGGGATATGGCGGGCGCGGCCCCGGCGCGGCGAGCGGCGGCGTGGGCAGCGACCGCAGGAGCGGGTAGCGTGAACTGTCAATCCCCCCTGACTCCAGGAGCGTCCACGCCGTGCGCATCGCAGTCACCGGCTCCATCGCCACCGACCACCTCATGACCTTCCCCGGCCGATTCGCCGACCAGCTCGTCGCGGATCAGCTGCACACGGTCTCGCTCTCCTTCCTGGTCGACCAGCTGGACGTCCGGCGCGGCGGAGTCGGCGCCAACATCGCCTTCGGCATGGGCCAGCTCGGCACCCGGCCGGTCCTGGTCGGCGCCGCCGGACCCGACTTCGGCGAGTACCGGGCCTGGCTGGACCGGCACGGCGTCGACACCTCCTCGGTCCGCATCTCCGAGACCCTGCACACCGCCCGCTTCGTGTGCACCACCGACGCCGACCACAACCAGATCGGCTCCTTCTACACGGGCGCGATGAGCGAGGCCCGCCTCATCGAGCTCAAGACCGTCGCCGACCGTGTCGGCGGTCTCGACCTGGTCCTGATCGGCGCGGACGACCCGGAGGCGATGCTCCGGCACACCGAGGAGTGCCGCTCGCGCAGCATCCCGTTCGCCGCCGACTTCTCCCAGCAGATCGCCCGGATGAACGGCGACGAGATCCGGATACTGCTGGACGGGGCGACGTACCTGTTCTCCAACGAGTACGAGAAGGGCCTCATCGAGTCCAAGACCGGCTGGAGCGACGCCGAGATCCTCGACCGCGTCGGCCACCGGGTCACCACCCTCGGCTCGCGCGGCGTCCGCATCGAGCGCGCCGGCGCCGACCCGGTCGAGGTCGGCTGCCCGGACGAGGAGCGCAAGGCCGACCCGACGGGCGTCGGCGACGCCTTCCGCGCCGGGTTCCTCTCCGGCCTCGCCTGGGGCGTCTCCCAGGAGCGCGCCGCCCAGGTCGGCTGCATGCTGGCCACGCTGGTGATCGAGACCGTGGGCACCCAGGAGTACCAGCTCCGCCGCGGCCACTTCATGGAGCGCTTCACCAAGGCCTACGGCGACGACGCGGCCCGCGAGGTCCGCACCCACCTCGCCTGACGAGACCCTAGGAGACCCGGCGGACGACGTAGGCCGAGCCCTCGTCCGCCGGCTCCTCGCCCACGTACTCCTGCCCGCGCATCTCGCACCACGCCGGAATGTCCAGCCGCGCCGCCTCGTCGTCGGACAGGACGCGCACCGTGCCGCCGACCGGCACGTCCCCGAAGACCTTGGCCAGCTCGATCACCGGGATCGGGCAGCGCCTGCCGAGGGCGTCCACGACCAGCGCGTCCTCCCGCACGGCGGCCGGTGCCGCCGCGGCCGGCGCGCCGAGCTTCTCCCGCACCCCCGCCACCGCGCCCGGCAGGACGGCCAGGAACCGCTCGACCTCCTCCTCCGGAGTCCCGGACGGCAGCGACACCCGCACATTGCCCTCGCTCAGCACGCCCATCGCCTTCAGGACATGGCTCGGCGTCAGCGTGCTGCTCGTGCAGGACGAACCGGAGGAGACGGAGAAGCCCTCGCGGTCCAGTTCGTGCAGCAATGTCTCCCCGTCGACATAGAGGCAGGAGAAGGTGACGACGCCCGGCAGACGGCGGACCGGATCGCCCACGACCTCCACGTCCGGTACCAGTCGCGGCACCCGCGCCCGGATGCGCTCCGTCAACTCCCGCAGCCGTACCGCCTCCTCGGCCGCCTCCGCCCGTACCGCCCGCAGCGCGGCCGCCGCCGCGACGATCGCCGGGATGTTCTCGAACCCGGCCGCCCGGCCCGACTCCCGCTCGTCCACCGGCCCGCGCGGCGCGAACCGCACCCCCTTGCGCACGACGAGCAGCCCGGTCCCGGACGGCCCGCCCCACTTGTGGGCGCTCGCCGTCAGCAGCGACCAGTCGCCGCCGACCGGGCCCCAGGCCAGCGACTGCGCCGCGTCCACCAGCAGCGGGACGCCAGCCGCCCGGCACACCGAGGCCACCTCGGCGACCGGCTGCTCGGTGCCCACCTCGTGGTTGGCCGACTGGAGGCAGGCCAGCGCGGTGTCCTCCCGCAGCACCGCCTCGTACGAGCCCACGGCCACCCGGCCCCGCCGGTCGACCGGCACCCGCGTGACCGACCCGCCGTCCGCCTCGTGCGCCTCGGCGGAGTGGAGCACCGAAGAGTGTTCGACCTCTGACACGATCAGGTGGCGTCCGACCCGGCGGCGACCCGCCAGCGCCCCCGCGATCCCGCTGTGCACGGCACGCGTCCCGGACGAGGTGAACGTCAGCTCGTCGGCCCGGCAGCCCACCGCCTCCGCGGCCGCCTCCCGGGACGCGTCCAGCAGCAACCGGGCCCGGCGGCCCTCGCGGTGGAGGCGAGCGGGGTCGGCCCACCCCTCGTCGAGGGCGGCCAGCAGCGCCTGCCGGGCGACGGGATGAAGGGGAGCACTGGAAGCAGCGTCGAAGTAGGCCACACGTCAACGCTAAGCGCTGCCGGGGACATCCAGTCACGACAAAGGGTGCATACGCTCCTCATCGGGCGCCCCGAAGCCCCCTCACAAACCGGTCCACGCAGGGGTATCCCACCCCTTCGGAGCGACCCGCCGCGCGTATGGCACCCTCCCCGCGACCCGCCCGAAGGCGTCCAGTAGGGTTTGGTCCGCATAAACATCCAAACCCCTGCCCGACGCAGGGCCGCGACCGACCAGCGAGAAGGCCGCAGCCGAACAGCGCGGGCGAGACTCTCGGGAAGGCGCTACGTGAGTCCCAACGGCTCCGACCGCTCGCCGCGGCGCCCGATGCGGCGGAAGCTGCTGCAGGCACTGACTGCGGGCCTGGTCCTGGCGACCGCGACCGGTTGCACATACAAGGACTTTCCCCGGCTGGGTATGCCCACCCCGACCACGGAGGAGGCTCCCCGGATCCTCTCGCTGTGGCAGGGGTCCTGGGCGGCCGCGCTCGCCGTCGGCTGCCTGGTGTGGGGTCTGATCCTGTGGAGTGCTTTCTTCCACCGGCGCAGCCGCACCAAGGTGGAGGTTCCTCCGCAGACCCGGTACAACATGCCCATCGAGGCGCTGTACACGGTGGTCCCCCTTGTCATCGTCTCGGTGCTCTTCTACTTCACGGCCCGTGACGAGTCCAAGCTCCTGGACCTCTCCAAGAAGCCGGACGTCACGGTGAACGTCGTCGGCTACCAGTGGAGCTGGGCCTTCAACTACATCGAGCCGGTCGCCGGTTCGTCGGGCGACGCGAAGACCGACAAGAACCTGAACGCGATTCCGGACCGGTTCAAGGCGGACTTCCCGGCGAACGCCGGCGGCGTCTACGACTACGGCATCCCGGGGACGCGGAACCCGCAGAACGGCAACCCCGGCCCCACCATGTGGCTGCCCAAGGGCAAGACCGTCCGCTTCATCCTCACCTCGCGCGACGTCATCCACTCGTTCTGGGTGCTGCCGTTCCTGATGAAGCAGGACGTCATCCCCGGCCACACCAACTCCTTCCAGGTGACCCCCACCATGGAGGGCACCTTCCGGGGCAAGTGCGCCGAGCTGTGCGGCCAGGACCACTCCCGGATGCTGTTCAACGTGAAGGTCGTCTCGCCCGAGCGCTATGAGCAGCACCTCAAGGACCTCGCCAAGAAGGGGCAGACCGGTTACGTTCCCGCAGGCATCGCGCAGACGAGCCACGAGAAGAACCGGGAGACGAACAAGCTGTGAGCATCCTCAACGAACCTCAGGGTGCCGCGGCAGCTGAGGACTCTTACGAGAGCGAGCTGCCGGTCCGGCGCAGGCAACCGGGCAATCTCGCGGTGAAGTGGCTGACGACCACCGACCACAAGACGATCGGAACGCTGTACCTGGCGACGTCGTTCGCGTTCTTCTGCATCGGCGGCGTGATGGCGCTCCTCATGCGCGCCGAGCTGGCCCGTCCGGGCCTGCAGATCATGTCGAACGAGCAGTTCAACCAGGCGTTCACGATGCACGGCACGATCATGCTGCTGATGTTCGCGACGCCGCTGTTCGCGGGCTTCACGAACTGGATCATGCCGCTGCAGATCGGCGCCCCGGACGTGGCCTTCCCGCGGCTGAACATGTTCGCCTACTGGCTCTACCTGTTCGGCTCGCTGATCGCGGTGGGCGGTTTCCTCACCCCGCAGGGCGCGGCCGACTTCGGCTGGTTCGCGTACGCCCCGCTGTCGGACGCGGTGCACTCGCCGGGGCTTGGCGGTGACCTGTGGATCATGGGTCTGGCCTTCTCCGGCTTCGGCACCATCCTCGGCTCGGTCAACTTCATCACCACGATCATCTGCATGCGCGCGCCGGGCATGACCATGTTCCGCATGCCGATCTTCACCTGGAACGTGCTGCTGACCGCGGTGCTGGTCCTGCTGGCCTTCCCGGTCCTGGCGGCGGCCCTGTTCGCCCTCGAGGCGGACCGCAAGTTCGGTGCCCACGTCTTCGACGCGGCCAACGGCGGTGCGTTGCTGTGGCAGCACCTGTTCTGGTTCTTCGGGCATCCCGAGGTGTACATCATCGCGCTGCCGTTCTTCGGCATCGTCAGTGAGATCATCCCGGTCTTCGCCCGCAAGCCGATGTTCGGTTACATGGGCCTGATCGGCGCGACCATCGCCATCGCCGGTCTGTCGGTGACGGTGTGGGCGCACCACATGTACGTCACGGGTGGCGTGCTGCTGCCGTTCTTCTCGTTCATGACCTTCCTGATCGCGGTCCCGACCGGTGTGAAGTTCTTCAACTGGGTCGGCACCATGTGGAAGGGAAGTCTCTCCTTCGAGACGCCGATGCTGTGGGCGACCGGCTTCCTGATCACCTTCGTCTTCGGTGGTCTGACCGGTGTGATCCTGGCCGCGCCGCCGCTGGACTTCCACATCTCGGACTCGTACTTCGTGGTGGCGCACTTCCACTACGTCGTCTTCGGCACCGTGGTGTTCGCGATGTTCGCCGGATTCCACTTCTGGTGGCCGAAGTTCACCGGCAAGATGCTCGACGAGCGCCTCGGCAAGATCACCTTCTGGCTGCTGTTCATCGGCTTCCACGGCACCTTCCTGATCCAGCACTGGCTGGGCGTGGAGGGCATGCCGCGCCGGTACGCCGACTACCTGGCGGCCGACGGCTTCACCGCGCTGAACACGGTGTCGACGATCTTCTCGTTCGTGCTCGGCCTGTCGGTCCTGCCGTTCTTCTACAACGTCTGGAAGACCGCCAAGTACGGCAAGCCGGTCGGCGTCGACGACCCGTGGGGCTACGGCCGCTCCCTGGAGTGGGCGACCTCCTGCCCGCCGCCGCGGCACAACTTCCTCACCCTGCCGCGGATCCGCAGCGAATCCCCGGCGTTCGACCTGCACCACCCCGAGATCGCCGCGCTCGACCAGCTCGAGAACGCCGGTCACGGCGAGAAGGCCCTCGCTGGCGGCAAGGAGGCCGGCAAGTGAAGATCCAGGGCAAGATGTTCATGTGGCTGAGCGTCTTCCTGCTCGTCACCGCCATCGTCTACGGCGTGTGGTCGAAGGAAGCGGTCGGCACGACGGCGCTCTTCATGGCCTTCGGCCTGTCCATCATGATCGGCTTCTACCTGGGCTTCACGGCCCAGCGGGTCGACGTGGGCGCCCAGGACAACAAGGAGGCGGATGTCGCCGACGACGCCGGCGAGCTGGGCTTCTTCAGCCCGCACAGCTGGCAGCCGCTCGGCCTCGGCATCGGCGGCGCGCTGGCCTTCCTCGGCATCGCGGTCGGCTGGTGGCTCGTCTACTTCGCGGCGCCCATCATCATGATCTCCGTATGGGGCTGGGTCTTCGAGTACTACCGCGGCGAGAACCGCACCCAGTGACCCTCGCGGGACACCGCTGAACACCAGGGAGTCCGGACTCTCCACCTGGAGAGTCCGGACTCCCTCTTTTGGCCGAGCGATTCCCTCGGATGGGTGATCCACCGTGCCGGAGGTGACGAAGCTCCCTAGCGTGAGGGCCATGACCACCACTGTGATTTCCCGTGGAGCGGGAGCCGCCCTGCTGGTCGCCGCCCTCGGCGCGAGTGCCACCGCCTGCGGGTCGGACGGCAACCCGCTGGCCGCCTACCCGTACGACGCGGCGGACCAGATCTCCTTCAGCGGGCCCAAGGAGGCCGGGAAGAAGGCAGACCCGGACAAGCCCCTGGAAGTCACCGCTCAGGGTGCGGACGGGCGGATCACGGACGTCACGGCCATGGACGCCACGGGGCGCCACGTCTCCGGCGAACTGGCCGCCGACGGAAGCCGATGGCACAGCACCTCACCGCTCGCCGCCGGCACCCACTACACGGTCCGCGTGAGCACCGAGGACGAAGCCGGAAAACCCGGCCGCAAGGTCCTCATGTTCGACACGGACAAGCCCGAGGGTCAGCAGCGCCTGAACGTCACGTTCGGCCCGGAGGCGGGCACCTACGGCGTCGGGCAGCCCATCACGGCCGAACTCGACCAGCCCGTCAAGGACAAGGCCCAGCGGGCCATCGTGGAGCGCGGTCTCAGGGTCGACTCCAAGCCCTCCGTGCAGGGCTCCTGGTACTGGGTCAGCGACAAGGAGCTCCACTACCGCCCGCAGGACTACTGGCCCGCCAACGCCACCGTCGAGGCGCACAGCAACCTGGAGAACATCAAGATCAGCGACCGGTTGCGGGGCGGCGCGGCCAAGCCGCTGAAGATCACCACGGGTGACCGGATCGTCGCGCTCACGGACGCCGCCAAGCACCTGATGACGGTCTACCGGAACGATGAGAAGATCAAGGAGATCCCCATCACCACCGGCAAGCCCGGCTTCGCGACCCGCAACGGGATCAAGGTCGTCCTCGCCAAGCAGTACTTCGTACGGATGAAGAGCTCCACCGTCGGCATCGCCGAGGGCTCCAAGGACTCGTACGACCTGCCCGTGTACTACGCCACCCGTGTCACCTGGAGCGGCGAGTACGTCCACGCCGCCCCGTGGTCCGTCGGCTCGCAGGGCGCGGCCAACGTCAGCCACGGCTGCACCGGCATGAGCACCCCCAACGCCTCCTGGTTCTTCAACACCATCCACGAGGGCGACCTGGTCCAGGTGGTCAACTCGGCCGGCGGGGACATGGAGCTGTTCGACAACGGCTTCGGCGACTGGAACATGCCCTGGCAGAAGTGGCTCCAGGGCAGCGCCATCGCCTCCGACGAGGGCGGCGTCGGGGCGCAGAACAAGCCGCGGCTGAGCCCGCAGAGCGTGTGAGCGGGGCGAGGGGGCGCAGGGCGGCCCGTGGTCGCGCAGGACGCGGGCCGCAGCCCGCCCGGCCTCGCCCCGGGGGGCTCAGACGCCGCTCAGCGCCTTCTTGCGCAGCAGGGACGCCAGCGCGGCCGCGAACTCCACCGGCTCCATCGGGAGGGTGACCGCCGCGTCCGCCCGGCTCCACGTGGCCAGCCACGCGTCCTGCGGCCGTCCGATGAGCAGCAGCACCGGAGGGCAGTTGAAGACCTCGTCCTTGATCTGCCGGCACATGCCCATGCCGCCCATGGGCACGGCCTCGCCGTCCAGGACACAGACGTCGATGCCGCCCCGGTCCAGCTCCGTGAGGACCGCGGCGGGCGTGGCGCACTCCAGGAACTCCACCACGGGGGCGTCCGGAGCCGGCCGCCGGCCGCAGGCCAGCCGCACCTGCTCCCGGGTGTTGGCGTCGTCGCTGTAGACCAGCACCGTGGCGGTCGCCTGCATTGTTCCTCCGCGTCGTTGGTCGGGGAGAACCCCGTCGGGAACTGTCGGGAACTTCCGGGTACCGATGGCGCGGATGCTACCCCCTTCAACTCCTGGTAGACAGCGGTTGGAACAGCCCTTCGGTGAGCTGTACGGGCACAGCACACCCCCGGGACACTCCGAACGGCACCCCCCGGGGTGAGGGCGGGATAAGCGACCGACATAATGTCGGCGTGGCGACAGCAACGACAGTAGAAACCGGGCACGCGCACCCGTCGGTCAACCGACCGAACCTCACCAGCGTCGGAACCATCATCTGGCTGAGTTCCGAGCTGATGTTCTTCGCGGCCCTCTTCGCGATGTACTTCACCCTGCGATCGGTGACGGGTCCGGCGCACTGGAAGGAGATGGCGGGCGCTCTCAACGTCCCCTTCTCGTCGGTGAACACCACGATCCTGGTGCTCTCCTCGCTCACCTGCCAGCTCGGCGTGTTCGCAGCCGAGCGCGGTGACGTGAAGAAGCTCCGGGGCTGGTTCATCGTCACCTTCATCATGGGTGCGATCTTCATCGGCGGTCAGATCTTCGAGTACACCGAGCTGGTGAAGAAGGACGGCATCTCGCTGTCCTCCGACCCGTACGGCTCGGTGTTCTACCTGACCACCGGCTTCCACGGGCTGCACGTGACGGGCGGTCTCATCGCCTTCCTGCTGGTCCTCGGCCGCACCTACGCGGCCCGGAGGTTCACCCACGAGCAGGCGACCGCGGCCATCGTCGTGTCCTACTACTGGCACTTCGTCGATGTCGTCTGGATCGGACTCTTCGCCACGATCTACCTGATCAAGTAGCCGACGAACCGATCCAAGTCCGCAAAGCATCGACGCAGAAGATCCTGACACCGGGGTAATCCGTGAAAAAGCTCTCCGCACGACGACGCCATCCGCTGGCGGCGGTCGTCGTCCTACTCTTCGCGCTGGCGGCCACTGGGGGGCTGTACACCGCGTTCGCGCCCGCGAGCAAGGCGAAGGCCGAGGACACCGCCCAGTCCCTCACCATCGAGGAGGGCAGGAAGCTCTATCTGGTCGGCTGCGCAAGCTGCCACGGCACCGGTGGGCAGGGCACCACTGACGGTCCCAGCCTGGCGGGCGTGGGCGCCGCGGCGGTCGACTTCCAGGTGGGCACCGGCCGTATGCCAGCCCAGCAGCCGGGCGCGCAGATCCCGCGCAAGAAGGTGATCTACAACCAGGCCGAGATCGACCAGCTCGCCGCGTACATCGCGTCCCTGGGCGCCGGCCCCAACGTGCCGACGGCGAACCAGTACAGCCCCGAGGGCGCGGACGCCGCCAAGGGCGGTGAGCTGTTCCGCACCAACTGCGCCCAGTGCCACAACTTCACCGGCAAGGGCGGTGCGCTGACGCACGGCAAGTACGCCCCGGACCTCACGGGTGTGAGCAACAAGCACATCTACGAGGCCATGCAGACCGGCCCGCAGAACATGCCTTCCTTCCCCGACACGCTGCTGCCGGAGAAGAACAAGAAGGACATCATCGCGTACCTCGACGCGGTCAACGGTGACGAGACCACGACCCCGGGCGGTATGGACCTGGGTGGCCTCGGACCGGTCACCGAGGGTCTGTTCGCCTGGATCTTCGGGCTGGGTGCCCTTGTCGCGGTCGCCGTCTGGGTCGCCGCTCGGACCGCAAAGGCCAAGAAGTCATGAGTAGCCAAGACATTCCTGAAGAGAACCTGCCCGCAGAGCAGGCAGCCCACGGGCGCGGCGCGGTCTCCGTGGCGGACGAGCGGGCTCCGTTCGCCGACCCGGGACTGCCGCCCCACGAGCACCGCATCCAGGACATCGACGAGCGGGCCGCCAAGCGGTCCGAACGCGCCGTCGCCCTGATGTTCACGGTGTCGATGCTGGCCACCATCGGCTTCATCGCCTCGTACGTGACGATCCCGCACGACAAGTCGATCTTCGTCTTCCCGCTCGGGCACATCAACGCGCTGAACTTCGCGCTCGGCCTCACGCTGGGCGTGGCGCTGTTCGCGATCGGCGCGGGCGCGGTCCACTGGGCCCGCACCCTGATGTCCGACGCCGAGGTCGCCGACGAGCGTCACCCGATCGAGGCGCCCCCCGAGGTCCGTGCGAAGGTCCACGCGGACTTCAAGCAGGGCGCCAAGGAGTCGGCGATCGGCCGTCGCAAGCTGATCCGCAACACGATGCTCGGCGCGCTCACGCTGGTGCCGCTGTCCGGCGTCATGCTGCTGCGCGACCTGGGCCCGCTGCCCGGAACCAGCATGCGCCACACGCTGTGGGCCAAGGGCAAGCGCCTCGTCAACATGAACACCAACCTTCCGCTGCGTCCCGAGGACGTCTCGGTCGGCTCGCTCAGCTTCGCGATGCCCGGCGGTCTCAAGGAGACGGACGAGGACTTCGCCAACGAGATCGCCAAGGCCGCACTGATGATCATCCGGCTCGAGCCGGGCGACATCAAGGACAAGCGCGAACTCGACTGGGGACACGAGGGCATCGTCGCCTTCTCGAAGATCTGCACCCACGTGGGCTGCCCGATCTCCCTGTACGAGCAGCAGACGCACCACGCCCTGTGCCCGTGCCACCAGTCCACCTTCGACCTCTCCGACGGTGCCCGAGTGATCTTCGGCCCCGCCGGCCACGCTCTGCCGCAGCTGCGCATCGGCGTGGACAGCGAGGGTTACCTCCAGGCGCTCGGCGACTTCGAGGAGCCCGTCGGTCCTGCATTCTGGGAGCGCGGATGAGTACATCAGCAGCCAACGAGTCCCGCGGGTCTCGCGGGAAGGCACCGGCCGGCGAGCGGATCGCCGACTGGGCCGACGGCCGGCTGGGGATCTACTCCCTGGCCAAGGCCAACATGCGCAAGATCTTCCCCGACCACTGGTCGTTCATGTTGGGCGAAGTCTGCCTGTACAGCTTCATCATCATCATCCTCACGGGTGTGTACCTGACGCTGTTCTTCCACCCCTCGATGAACGAGGTGGTGTACAACGGCGCCTACGTCCCGCTGCAGGGTCAGCTGGTGTCCGAGGCGTTCAACTCGACCATGCACATCTCCTTCGAGGTGCGCGGTGGTCTGCTCATCCGGCAGATCCACCACTGGGCCGCGTTGATCTTCCTCGCCGGCATGTTCGTGCACATGATGCGCGTGTTCTTCACCGGCGCGTTCCGCAAGCCGCGTGAGATCAACTGGCTGTTCGGCTTCCTGCTGTTCGCCCTGGGCATGTTCACCGGTTTCACCGGTTACTCGCTCCCGGACGACCTGCTCTCCGGCACCGGTGTCCGCTTCACCGAGGGTGCGATCCTGTCCATGCCGATCGTCGGCACGTACATCTCGTACTTCCTCTTCGGCGGCGAGTTCCCCGGCCACGACTTCGTGGCGCGGTTCTACTCGATCCACATCCTGCTGCTGCCCGGCATCATGCTGGGCCTGGTGGTCGCCCACCTGATCCTGGTCTTCTACCACAAGCACACGCAGTTCGCGGGTCCCGGCAAGAGCAACAAGAACGTCGTGGGCATGCCGCTGCTGCCGGTGTACATGGCCAAGGCCGGCGGCTTCTTCTTCCTGGTCTTCGGTGTCCTCGCGGTCATCGCGGCCATCGTGGAGATCAACGCGATCTGGGTGATCGGCCCGTACCGTCCGGACCAGGTGTCCACCGGCGCCCAGCCCGACTGGTACATGGGCTTCGCCGAGGGTCTGGTCCGCTTCATGCCGGGCTGGGAGGTCAACTTCTGGGGCCACACGCTCGTCCTGGGCGTGTTCATCCCGCTGGTCCTCTTCGGCCTGGTGCTGGCTGCGCTGGCGATGTACCCGTTCATCGAGTCCTGGATCACCGGCGACAAGCGCGAGCACCACATCCTGGACCGCCCGCGCAACGCCCCGACGCGTACCGCGTTCGGTGTCGCCTGGATCACGATGTACATGATCACGCTGGTCGGCGGCGGCAACGACCTGTGGGCCACGCACTTCCACCTGTCGATCAACGCGGTCACCTGGTTCGTCCGGATCGGCTTCTTCGTCGGACCGGTCATCGCGTTCGTCGCCACCAAGCGGATCTGCCTCGGCCTCCAGCGCCGCGACAAGGACAAGGTGCTGCACGGCCGCGAGACCGGCATCATCAAGCGCCTGCCGCACGGTGAGTTCATCGAGGTGCACGAGCCGCTGAGCCAGGAGCAGCTCTTCACGCTCACGGCGCACGACCAGTACGAGCCGGCCGAGATCGGTCCGGCGGTCGACGAGAACGGTGTCGAGCGCAAGATCAAGGGCTCGGAGAAGCTCCGCGCCAAGCTCAGCAACGCGTACTACGGCGAGGACAACCAGATCCCGAAGCCGACCGTCGAGGAGTACAGGGAGATCACGAGCGGCCACGGCCACCACTGATCACTGACCGCTGAGCGTCGCCACGCCACGGTCGAAGGGCCCCGTCCGATCTTCGGACAGGGCCCTTCGCGGTGTCCGGGGCTGGATAGGGTGGACCTGTTCGAGACTCGCGTCCCCGCAGTACGGGACACCGACCCAGGAGCGGCATATGAACGCTGTGACCCCCGCTGGAGGCGACACCGCGGCGGGCCGCTCCTGGCCCGCCCTGCTGAACGGCCTGCTGGACGGCCGTGACCTCACCGCCGACGAGACCGCCTGGGCGATGGACCTGATCATGCGCGGCGAGGCGACCGACGCGCAGATCGCCGGGTTCGTGGTGGCCCTGCGGGCCAAGGGCGAGACGGTGGAGGAGATCACCGGCCTGGTCCGCACCATGTACGAGCACGCCAACGTGATCGAGGTGCCCGGCGCGACCGTCGACATCGTCGGCACCGGCGGCGACGGCGCGAAGACCGTGAACATCTCCACCATGTCCTCGATCGTCGTGGCCGGCACCGGCGCCAGCGTCGTCAAGCACGGCAACCGGGCCGCGTCCTCCGCCTCCGGGGCCTCGGACGTGCTGGGAAAGCTCGGCGTCAATCTGGAGCTGACGCC
Source organism: Streptomyces sp. CB01373 (assembly GCF_002803075.1). Classification (GTDB taxonomy): domain Bacteria; phylum Actinomycetota; class Actinomycetes; order Streptomycetales; family Streptomycetaceae; genus Streptomyces. The sequence continues at coordinate 40,759 of NZ_NNBK01000026.1, forward strand.
GCGGCGGGTCGCCGAGGTGGCGCAGGAGGCGGGCATCACCTTCTGCTTCGCGGTCAAGTTCCATCCGGCGCTGCGCCACGTGGGCGCCGCCCGCGGCCAGTTGGCCATCCGCACGGTGTTCAACGTGCTCGGCCCGCTGACCAACCCGGCCAGGGTTCGGGCACAGGCCGTCGGGGTCGCTGACCCGCGCATGGCACCGGTCGTCGCCGGCGTCTTCGCCGAACGCGGCCACTCCTCCCTGGTCTTCCGGGGAGACGACGGCCTCGACGAGCTCACCACGACCGCCACCTCCCAGGTCTGGATCGTCCGGGACGGGGAGGTGACCCAGGAGCGCTTCGACCCGCGGGACGTCGGCATCGAGCTGGTGCCCGTGGAGGCGCTGCGGGGCGGGGACGCCTCGTACAACGCCGAGGTGGCCCGGCGCCTGCTGGACGGCGAGGAGGGGCCCGTACGGGATGCCGTCCTGCTGAACTCCGCGGCGGCGCTGGTGGCGTTGCAGCCGGGACCGGGCACCCTCGCCGAGCAGATCCGGGCGGGCATGGACCGCGCGGCGGAGTCGATCGACTCCGGGTCCGCCAAGCGCACGCTGGAGCGCTGGGTGGCCGCCAGCAACGCCTGATACTCACGTTTCCCCTCGCAGGGCGCAGTCCACGATCCGGACTGCGCCTTGCGCGTGGAAGACCGTGTGGCAGGATGCTGAACCAGGTCATGAGTGACAGCCATGTGGCCCCGGCCGGCTGTCCGGCAACCCTCCGTCCGTGGCGGGGTGCCCCGGGTGAGGACCAGGCCGTAGGCAGCGAGGCCTACGGCAAGCGCGGACCCCTCGCATCACCAGGGGTCCTGGTCGTACGAGGGAGCCTTCCGTGAGCAAGCGAATGCGTTAGGGCGTAGAGCCCCGCCTCCGCATCCCCCTTTCACCCTTCTCCACGCTTGAGCCGTGTCCGCTCGCGTGGCGATGCCGCCTGCTTCCACGGGAGTTCACCCATGTCCGTGTCCACGTCCGTGCCCACCGTTCCCGCCGACCAGTCCGTTCGCCGTGACATCCCGGAGCCGCTGCCCGTGCTGGGCCGCGACGTCACCGTCCCCCTCGTCACAGGCGGGGAGGTCACCTACGCGGCGCTCGACTACGCGGCCAGCGCGCCCGCCCTCCAGCGGGTCTGGGACGACGTCGCCGCGTACGCGCCCTACTACGGCAGCGTCCACCGAGGCGCCGGCTACCTCTCCCAGCTCTCCACCGACCTGTTCGAGAACGCCCGCGGGACGGTCGCGGAGTTCCTGGACTGCCGTGCGGAGGACCAGGTGGTGTTCACCCGGTCCACCACCGACTCCCTCAACCTGCTCGCCCGCGCGCTGCCCACGGACTGCCAGGTCTTCGTCTTCGAGACCGAGCACCACGCCTCGCTGCTGCCGTGGCGGGACGCGCGGGTGACGTACCTCGACGCCCCGCGCACCCCGGAGCGCGCGGTGGCAACCCTGGAGAGGGCCCTCGCCGACCGCGACCCCCACGGCCCGGCCCTGGTGTGCGTCACCGGCGCCTCCAACGTCACCGGCGAACTGTGGCCCGTACGGGAACTGGCCGCCGCCGCCCACGCGCACGGCGCCCGGATCGTCCTGGACGCCGCCCAGCTCGCCCCGCACCACCCGGTGTCCGTCCGCGACCTCGACGTCGACTGGGTCGCCTTCTCCGGTCACAAGCTGTACGCGCCCTTCGGCTCAGGCGTCCTGGCCGGTCGTGCCGACTGGCTGCGCGAGGCCGAGCCGTACCTCGCGGGCGGCGGCGCCAGCCGCACGGTGGCGCGGCGCGCCGACGGTGCCGTGGACGTGCGCTGGCACGAGTCGGCCGCCCGTCACGAGGCCGGCTCCCCGAACGTCATCGGCGCCTACGCCGTCGCCTCGGCCTGTGCGGCGCTGACCGAGGCCGGCTTCGACGACCTCGTCGCGCGCGAGCGGTACCTGATCCGCAAGGTGCGGGCCGGTCTGGCCGAGGTGCCCGAGGTCAGGGTCCTGTCCCTGTTCGGCGACGACGCCCCGCGGGTCGGCGTGATCTCCTTCGTCGTGGCGGGCTGGAACAGCTCCCACTTCGCCGCCGCCCTCTCCGCCGAGTACGGCATCGGCGTCCGCGACGGCCTCTTCTGCGCCCACCCCCTGGTCCGCACGCTGCTGGGCGGCGATCCGCAGAGCCAGGGCGAGTGCGGCGCGCCCGAGGCCGCCCCGGGCGAGAAGTCCCTCAACGCCATCCGGGTGAGCTTCGGCGCGGGCACGCCCGACGAGCATGTGGACCGCTTCGTGGCCGCGGTGCGGGAACTGGTCCGCGAGGGCGCGAAGTGGACGTACCGCACGGAGGACGGCCGCTGCGTCCCCGCGGTGTGATCCGCCCGCTCAGGAGCCCCGGGCGCTGAGGAGCCCGGTGCGGTCGGACGTCCGGAGACTCCGGGCGTCCGTGGTGGTCAGGCGTTCGTCGTGGTCCGGCGCTCGCGCCGGTCAGGAGTCCAGGCCGATGGCGAACGCCGCCTCCAGGTCGTGCTGCGAGTACGTGCGGAAGGCCACGTGCGTGTCCGTCCCCTCGACGCCCGGGATCTTGCTGATCCGCCCCGGGATGACCTCCGCGAGGTCCTCGTGCTGCCGCACCCGGACCATGGCGATCAGGTCGTACGTGCCGGTGACGGAGAAGACCTCGCTGACCGAGTCCAGTGAGGCGATCTGCTCGGCGATCTCGGGGATCCGGTCCACGCTGGTCTTGATGAGGACGATCGCGGTGATCACGGTTGGTTCTCTCCCTCGGGGGCCGGAGCAGGGGCGGGCTTCACTCTAGTCTTCCGGCCGGACCAGGCCCACGCGCAGGCGAAGCCCAGGGCGAAGCCCACCACATGGGCCAGGTAGGCGACCTGCGGTCCCTCGGCGGCGCGTCCCGCGGCCAGCCACTGGAGGGCCGCCCAGAAGGGCAGTACCACCCACGCGGGAAAACGCAGCGGCAGGAAGAACAGGAACGGGAAGAGACTGGTCACCCGGGCGCTGGGGAACAGAAGGAGAAACGCGCCGAGGACCGCCGAGATCGCGCCCGAGGCTCCCACCAGGCTCTGCCCGGAGGCGGCGTTGGCGGCCGCGTAGCCCACCAGGGCCAGGTAACCGCAGCCGACGTAGAACAACGTGAACCGGACGCGGCCCATGCGCTCCTCTGTCATCGCCCCGAAGACGTAGAGGAAGAGCATGTTGCCGAGCAGATGCACCCAGCTGCCGTGCACGAACAGGGCCGTCGCGGGAGTGAGGGCGGCTCGCGGTGAGCCGGTGAACAAGTCGGCGGGGATCACGCCCCACCGCCGGAAGTAGGCCCGCTGGGCGAGCAGCAGCGCGTCCCCGGTGCCGTAGGAGGGATTGAGACCCGAGGCCGGGCCGGTCACGAAGATCAGGCAGCACAGGACGATCAGGGCGCACGTCACCGGCGCCTGCATGCTCCGTACCGCCCTGGCCGCCTCGATCGTCCGGGCGGTCACCGTGTACCTGTTGCCGATCATGTGTACAGAGCATGGCGTAAGGGGACGCAACCGCACAGACCGCCTCGCCGCCGTGGATGGACCGGCGCCGAGTCCCCGCCAGGCCGTAGGGTTACGTGCCACACGCCCAGGGAAACTGGCGCGTCACGGACCACAGAAGGAAGCGAACAGTCACGATGACGGTTCCCCTGCCGACCGCCACGACGCGGTGGCGCTGCACCTTGTGCGGCAATCTCACCCGTTTCGACGTGACCCGCTCGTCGAAGGTTGTCGAGTACGTGCACCTGGACCTGGCCGGAGAGCCGCAGGTCGAGGAGCGCGAGGTGGTCAGTGAGACGATCGAGTCAGTGCGTTGCCGCTGGTGCAACGCCGTGGACCAGGTGGAACTCGTGGACAGGCCGGGCGCCGGCTCCTGAGTGGAACGGGCCCGTACGGGCGACCCCCGCGGGAGGCCGCGGGGTATCGAGGCATTGAGGCATTGGGGTGACGGATGGCGGAGACACAAGGCGGGGGGCCGGGCGACGGCGCCGCCGAGGTGCTCGACCGTCCCCTGCCCGACGGAGTGCGCCGCCGGGTCGTCCAGATCGTCTCCGACTCCTTCGGGGCACTGACGTTCGGGGAACTGCCCGCGCAGCTGCGGCAGTACGCCCGGTTCACGCCCAGCCGCCGGGCGAAGTTCGCCGGCAACGCTATGGCGGCCGCGCTCGAGACCGATCCGCTGTTCCGCCAGCGCGTCGGCGACAAGTTCAAGGAGGCCCAGCCGGAGCTGTCGGCCGCCCTCGACTCCGGCTCGCCGCCCCCGGCCGCGGACCCGCTCGACGTGGCGGCCGCGGCCTACGTGCTGCGCCCGCCGGGCTGGGTGAAGCTGGTCGCCGCCGCGGGCGAGGAGGCCCAGCGGGCGGACGCCGAGCGCGCCGACGAGGAGAGCCGGGCCGAGCTGGAACGGCTGCGCGCCGAGCTGGCGGCGGCCCGTGAGCAGAACCGGGCCGACACCGAGCGGCTGCGCGCCGAGCTGGACGCCGTCCGGAAGGAAGCCGAGTCGCTGCACCGCAGGCTGCGGGCCGCGCACAGCGACGTCAAGCGCGGTGAGGCCGCGTTGCGCAAGGCGCGGGGCGCGCTGGAGGCCGCGCGGGCCGAAGGGCAGGCGCAGGTGTCCGGCGCCGAGAGCGAGACCCGCCGGCTCAAGGCGCGCCTGGGGGAGACGGAGGCCGCGCTGGAGGCCGCCCGCCGGGCGGCCCGCGAGGGGCGCAGCGTGGAGGACATGCGGGTGCGGCTGCTGCTGGACACCGTCCTCGACGCCGCCCAGGGGCTGCGCCGGGAGCTGGCGCTGCCGCCGGTGTCGGTGCGGCCGGCGGAGACCGTGGACGCGGTGGAGCCGGGCCGGATGACCCCCAAGGACATCGCCGCCCGCGCGCTGTCCGAGCACGATCCGGCGATTCTCGACCAGTTGCTCGCGCTGCCGCAGGCGCATCTGGTCGTCGACGGCTACAACGTCACCAAGACCGGCTATCCGCAGATGCCGCTGGAGAAGCAGCGGCTGAGGCTGCTGGGGCAGCTCTCGCAGCTCGCCGCGCAGACCGGCGCCGAGGTCACCTGTGTCTTCGACGGGGCCGAGCTGGTCGCGCCGGTGCTTCTCGCGCCGCCGCGCGGTGTGCGGGTGCTGTTCTCCAAGCCGGGGGTCACGGCGGACGAGCTGATCCGTCAGCTGGTGCGGGCCGAGCCGCCCGGCCGGCCGGTGATCGTCGCCTCGACCGACCGCGAGGTCGCCGACGGGGTCGCGAAGGCGGGGGCCCGGCCGGTGGCCTCGGTGGTGCTCCTGAAGCGGCTCTCGCGCGGCTGAAAACGGACTTAGGGCTGCGAAAAGCCTCAAGCGCAACATACAGGCTGCATTCCCGAATTGGCCGGAAGCGTCACGCGACGCAGGGTCAATAGGTCCTCACTGCTGGTGAGTTATGGGCAAAGAATGCAGCGAGTGGTGGGATTTTCCGCCGCAGGATTTGAATTCATCACGATGAGGTCACTAGGGTCGAGCTCGAACCTCCGAGCGGGTGATCACTCAGAAGAAGGAGCTCGCTTCCGTGGCGTCCCACCGTCGACCCAAGCAACCCAGCCGTACGCGTGTGACTGTGCTCACCACCGCGGCGGCAGCGGCCGTAGCGATCAGTGCCCAGGCCGCCAACGCAGCCCCGAGCGCGAAGCCGAGCAAGGACGAAGTCAAGTCCAAGGTCGACGCTCTCTACGAGCAGGCGGAGCAGGCCACCGAGAAGTACAACGGGGCCAAGGAGAAGCAGGAGAAGCTCCAGAAGGAGATCTCCACCATCCAGGACAACGTCGCCCGCGGCCAGCAGGATCTCAACAAGCTGCGCGACGGCCTCGGTTCGCTGGCCGCAGGCCAGTACCGCACCGGTGGCATAGACCCCTCGCTCCAGCTCTTCCTGTCCTCCGACCCGGACGACTACCTCGACAAGGCCTCCACGCTCGACCAGTTGAGCGGCCAGCAGGTCGAGGCGCTGAAGAAGATCCAGGACAAGCAGCGCGAGCTCGCCCAGGAGCGGTCCGAGGCATCCTCGAAGCTGAAGGACCTCGCCGCCACCCGCACCGAGCTGGGCAAGAAGAAGACGGAAGTCCAGGGCAAGCTCGCCGAGGCGCAGCGGCTCCTGAACAGCCTCACCGCCCAGGAGAAGGCCGCCCTCGACGCCGAGCAGGAGCGGGCCAGCCGGGCCTCCGCCGACCGTGTGCAGCTGGGCAACGCCGCCGCCGCCCCCGCCTCGGGCCGGGCCGGCGCCGCGTTCGCCGCCGCCCAGTCCAAGATCGGCTCGCCCTACGTCTACGGTGCCACCGGTCCGTCCTCCTACGACTGCTCGGGTCTGACCTCGTGGGCGTACGCCCAGGCCGGTGTCAGCATCCCGCGCACCTCCGAGGCGCAGGCCAACGCGGGCACCCGGATCTACTCGCAGAGCCAGCTCCAGGTCGGCGACCTGATCATCTTCTACGGTGACCAGCACCACGTCGGTCTGTACGCGGGCAGCGGCCAGGTGCTGCACGCCCCGCGCACCGGCACCGTCGTGCGCTACGAGCCGATCAGCAACATGCCCTTCCAGTTCGGCGTCCGCATCTGACGTCTCTCCGGGAGAGCCCCTCTCCCACTCGCCCGAACGGGCGAATCCCGGCACCCCACGGTGACCCCGCGCCCCGCCCTGACCTGCGTCAGAGGCGGGGCGGCCGCGTTCGGTGCCCCCTCGGCGGCTTTGGCCGCGGTGTGTCCGCGCGGCTACTGTCTGGCGCGTTTCCCGCAGGCCGGGCGCTCGGCGCCCCGGTCACGGGAAGCGGTCAGTGTCCGCCAGTGGAGGGAGTACGGCTTCCCGTGGGGTCTCATCGCCGCCCAGCACCGTCCGGGTTCGACCGTGGCGCGGGCGCAGCGTTCTGCGTTCTGTCCGTCGCCGCCGCCGCTCTCGGCGCCGTACCGGCCACCTCGGCCGTCGCCGCTCCGCACGGCGACGCCCGGTCCGAGGTCGACCGCCTCTACCAGGAGGCCGAGAAGGCGACCGAGGCCTTCGACAAGGCAGGTGAGCGAGCCGACCTCCTGCGCACCCGGGTGCACGACCTGCAGGACCGCATCGCCCGGCGGCAGCAGCGCGTCAACGACCTCAGGGAGTCGCTGGGTTCGCTGGCCGGAGCCCAGTACCGCTCCGGCTTCGACCCGTCGATCGCCCTGCTGTTCTCCCGCGACCCGGCCGACTACCTCGACAAGGCCGCCACGCTCGACCGGATCACCGACCACCAGACCGGCGAGCTGAAGGCCCTGCGGCGGGTGCTGCGCGAACTCTCGCAGGACCGCATCGAGGCCACCGGCTCCCTCGCCGAACTGGACAGGAACCGCAAGGCGGCCGCGACCCACAAGCGGACGATCGAGCGGAAGCTCGCCCGGGCCCGGCAACTCCTCTCCGCCCTGCCCACGTCGGAGCGCGCGGACTACGACAGGTCCTCCCGGTCCGGCCGCGAGGACCTCTTCCCCGGTCCCGACGCCGGCCCGGCCGCCTCCGGCCGCGCGGCCGCCGCCTTCGCCGCCGCCCGCTCCGCCCTCGGCCGTCCCTACGTCTGGGGCGCCAACGGGCCCACGGGATTCGACTGTTCGGGCCTGATGCAGTGGTCGTACGGGCAGGCCGGAGTGCATCTGCCGCGCACCTCTCAGGAGCAGCGCAACGCGGGCCGGCGGATCCCGCTGTCCGAGGCCCGGCCCGGCGACCTGGTCGTCTACCGCTCAGACGCCGGCCATGTCGCGATGTACGCGGGCAACGGCCGGGTGATCCACGCGCCCCACCCGGGCGCGCCGGTGCGCTACGACCCGGTGAACATGATGCCGATCTCGTCGGTGACCAGGGTCTGACGGCCGTCCCGGTGCCGCCGTACGATCGGGAAATGGCTGGTCGTGGGCAGGCGTCGAAATCCTTGGTGATGGCGGTGTGCCTGCTGCTGGCGTCCCTGACGGCCTGCGGCGGGCCGTCCGCGGCCGACACCGCGAGGGCCGAGGTGCAGCGGGTACTCGACCGGCGGGCGTCGGCGGTCCTCCATCACGACCCGGCGGCGTACGCGGCCACCGGGACCCGGGACCCGTACGCACGGGTGCGGGCCGTCCCGCTGACGGACTGGACCTACCGGCTGGAGAGCCTGCGCCGCAGCGGCGACACCGCGGTCGCGCAGGCCGAACTGCGCTACCGGGTCACCGGATACGACAAGGCGCCCGTCACCGCGGGCCGCACGCTGACCCTGTCCACCGGCGCCGACGGGAAGTGGTATGTCGACTCCGACCGGCCGCGGAGCAAGGCCGCCGAGCAGTTGTGGGACCAGGGCACGGTCTCGGTGGTCCACGGGCGCGGCAGCCTCGTGCTCGGCGTCGGACACGGCGACGCGGACCTGCGCGGTTACGCCCGTCTGGCCGACCGCGCGATACCCGCGGTGTCGGACGCCTGGGGCACGGACTGGAGCCGGCACGTCGTCCTGCTGGTCCCCGGGTCCCTCGAGGGCATGGCCGGACTGCTCGGCTCGCCCGCGTCCAACTACCGCGGCATCGCCGCCGTCACCACGGGCGAGACCGGGGGCGCGGGCCGGGCGCCCGCGGACCGGATCATCGTCAACCCGGCCGCGTACGGCATGCTCGGCCCGCTCGGCAAGCAGGTCGTCCTCACCCACGAGACGACCCACGTCGCCACCCGCGCCCACACCAACGCCGCCACCCCGCTGTGGCTGTCCGAGGGCTACGCGGACTGGGTCGGCTACCGCGGCACCGGCCGCACCGCGGAGGAGGCCGCGCCCGAACTGCGACGGGCCGTGACCGGCGGGGACGTCCCCGCCGCCCTGCCGGCCGACGGTGACTTCGGCTTCGCCGGCGATCCGGCCCGGCTCGCCCGGGCCTACGAGAGCGGCTGGACGGCCTGCCGCATGATCGCCGACCAGTGGGGCGAGCGGCGCCTGGACGACTTCTACCGTGCCGTCGGCGCGCACGGCGTCCGCGAGGGCGCGGTCGAGAACGCCCTGCGAAAGGTCCTCGGCACCACCCTGGAACGGTTCACCGAGCAGTGGCGCGCGTATCTCGTGCGTCAGCTGGGCTGATCGAGCCGGGCGGTGGGCCGGGCGGTCCGCTCCGGCGAGCGGGTCCGGGGCGCGGCGGTGACCGTCGAGCGCCACAGGGCCCGGCAGGCGGTCACGGCCGCGGCCACCAGCAGGCCGTTGCGCAGCAGCAGGAGGGTGACGCCGAGGAGGTCGCTCGCGACGACGTGCCCGAAGTGCACCGGGAACTCCAGGACCGTCACCGGGGCCGCCGCCAGGACGAGGCCGGCCGGCAGCCGCATGCCGTCGTCCCGGAAGCACAGGCGGACGGCGGCCAGCCCGATCAGCCACACCAGGTACTGGGGGCTGAGGACCCGGCTGGTCACCGTGAACAGCAGTACCGCCGCGAACGCCGCGTCGGCGGACGTGTGCGGACGGAAGCGGCGGGCCCGTCGCCGCCACAGCAGCAGCCAGCCGAGGGCGGCTACGGTCAGGGCCAAGGACGCGGTGCTCACGACGTCGGTGTACGGGCCGGCGAACTCCAGCGAGCCGTAGGTGAGCAGCACCTGTCCGTGCCAGCCGAAGTGCCGGGCCAGGTGCAGGACGAGCGCGGCCGGCGCCTCCACCTCCGTGCCCCGGTCACGCTGCGCGGTCAGGAAGGACAGGGCGCCGGGCATGGTGAGCGCGAACAGCGAGACGAGGGCGACCGCGGTCACCGCTGCCGCCGTCCACGCCCGGCGCCCGGCCGCGCCCCGCAGGCCCGGCAGCAGCAGGACCGGCCACACCTTGAGCAGCGCCCCGAAACCGGCCAGCGCGCCCATGGCTCGCGGGTGCCGGGCGCCCGCGAGCAGCGCGGCCACGGCCACCGCGGTCACCATCACGTCGTAGCGCGCGTACAGGACCGGGCCGAGCAGGGGCGCGCCCGCCGTCCACACCCAGGCGCCGCGCAGCGGCCGGCCGGGCCGCCGGCCGGCGCACAGCAGCAGGCACAGCACCGCCAGATCGGCCAGCAGGGCCAGCACGTGGAAGGCCGCGGTGTAGCCGAGGAAGGGCAGGGCGGCGGGGGAGAGGATCGCCAGCGCGGCGGCGGGCGGGTACTGCCAGGTCACGTCGCCGACCGGGAACCCGCCCTGCCGCAGCACCTCGTACCAGCCCTGATACGTCACCGACACATCCACCGTGACGTCGTCCGGCCCCGGAAAGCCGATCACCTTGAACACGAGGAGCAGCAGCACGACCCGGCTGACTCCCCAGACCACCAGCACCCCGGCGAGCCCCCACCGGGTACCTGTCCCGTCCACTCCTCTCCTCTCCCGCAGTCCCGACCGGTCCGTCCGGTCCGCACGATTCATGCGCTTCGTGCGTTTCGTGTCGCGGGGCACATGATCCCGCGACCGGCCGTCGCGGGGCGGGCGGCACGGCCGTGGGCCGTGGCGCCGGGCTGGTTCGGTAGGGTCGGCGGTTGTGCGCAAGACCCTCATCGTGACCAACGACTTTCCGCCCCGGCCGGGCGGGATCCAGGCGTTTTTGCACAACATGGCACTGCGTCTCGACCCGGAGCGGCTGGTCGTCTACGCCTCCACCTGGAAGCGGGGCCGGGAGGGCGCCGAGGCGACGGCCGCGTTCGACGCGGAGCAGCCCTTCACCGTCGTGCGCGACCGTACGACGATGCTGCTGCCGACCCCGGGCGCGACCCGGCGCGCGGTCGGGCTGCTGCGCGGACACGGCTGCACCGCCGTGTGGTTCGGGGCGGCGGCGCCGCTCGGTCTGATGGCGCCGGCCCTCAGAAGGGCGGGCGCCGAGCGGCTCGTCGCCACCACCCACGGGCACGAGGCGGGATGGGCGCAACTGCCCGCCGCCCGCGGACTCCTGCGCCGTATCGGGGAGTCGACGGACACGATCACCTACCTCGGCGAGTACACCCGCTCCCGGATCGCCACCGCGCTCACCCCCGAGGCGGCCGGACGGATGGTGCGACTGCCCCCGGGCGTCGACGAGAAGACGTTCCACCCCGGCTCGGGCGGCGACGAGGTGCGGGCCCGGCTCGGGCTCACCGACCGGCCGGTGGTCGTGTGCGTCTCACGGCTGGTCAGGCGCAAGGGGCAGGACACGCTGATCCTGGCCATGCCGCGGATCCTGGCCGCCGAACCCGACGCCGTCCTGCTGATCGTCGGCGGCGGACCGTACGAGAGGGAGCTGCGCGCCCTGGCGGAGCGGACCGGGGTGTCCGGCTCCGTGCGCTTCACCGGCGCGGTGCCCTGGGCCGAGCTGCCCGCGCACTACGGCGCCGGTGACGTCTTCGCCATGCCCTGCCGCACCCGGCGCGGTGGACTCGACGTCGAGGGCCTCGGCATCGTCTACCTGGAGGCGTCCGCGACCGGACTGCCCGTCGTCGCCGGGGACTCCGGCGGCGCGCCCGACGCGGTACTCGACGGCGAGACCGGCTGGGTCGTGCGCGGAGGCTCCCCCGAGGAGGCCGCCGACCGTGTCGTCGCGCTCCTGGGGGACCCCGCCCTGCGCCGCCGCATGGGGGAGCGGGGACGCTCCTGGGTCGAGGAGAGGTGGCGCTGGGACCTGCTGGCCCGGCGGCTGGAGGAACTGCTCTAGGGGGGTGCGCTACTTGGCGTAGAGCGCCTCGATCTCGCCCGCGAAGTCCCGCGCCACCACGTTGCGCTTGAGCTTCATCGACGGCGTGACGTGCCCCGACTCCTCCGTGAGCTGGGAGGACAGGATGCGGAACTTGCGCACCGACTCCGCCTTCGACACCGCGGCGTTGCCGTCGTCGACCGCCGCCTGGACCGCCGCGTTCAGGTCGGGGTCGTCGCGCAGCGAGGCCGCGGTGGCGTCCGCCGGCTTGCCGTGCTCGGCGCACCAGCGGCGCAGGAACTCCTCGTCGAGGGTGACCAGCGCGCCCACGAACGGCCGCCCGTCGCCCACCACCATGCACTCCGCGACCAGCGCGTGCGCCCGGATGCGGTCCTCGATCACGGCCGGGGCGACGTTCTTGCCGCCCGCGGTGACGATGATCTCCTTCTTGCGGCCGGTGATCCTGAGGTAGCCGTCCTCGTCGAGGGTGCCGATGTCACCGGTGTGGAACCAGCCGTCGGCCAGCGCCTCCCGCGTCGCGCCGGGGTTGTTCCAGTACTCCTTGAACAGGTGCTCGCCGTGCAGCAACACCTCCCCGTCGTCCGCGATCCGGATCACCGAGCCGGGCAGCGGCTGGCCGACCGTGCCGATCTTCTGCCGGTCCCAGGGGTTGAAGGCGGTCGCCGCGCAGGACTCGGTCAGGCCGTAGCCCTCAAGGACCGTGAAGCCGATACCGCGGTAGAAGTGCCCGAGGCGCTCGCCGAGCGGGGCGCCGCCGGAGATGGCGTACTCGCCGCGCCCGCCGAGCACCGCGCGCAGCTTGCCGTAGACCAGCTTGTCGAACACCTTGTGCCTGATCCGCAGACCGAGCGAGGGGCCCGAGGGGCTGTCCAGCTCCTTGCTGTAGGCGATCGCCGTGGCGGCCGCCTTGTCGAAGATCCGGCCCTTGCCGTCGGCCTGCGCCTTGGCGCGTGCCCCGTTGTAGACCTTCTCGAAGACCCGCGGGACACCGAGGATCAGCGTGGGGCGGAACGCGGCCAGCTCGTCGGTGAGGTTCTTGATGTCCGGGACGCAGCCCAGCTTGATCGGCGCCATCATCGGGGCGACCTGGACCAGCCGGCCGAAGACGTGCGCCAGCGGCAGGAAGAGCAGCACCGAGCACTCGCCGGTGCGGAACAGCGGGCGCAGCCGTTCCACGACGTTGCCGCACTCGGCGAAGAAGGCCCGGTGGGTGAGCACACAGCCCTTGGGCCGGCCGGTGGTGCCGCTGGTGTACACGATGGTCGCCGGGTCGTCGGCCTTCGCCAGCGAGCCGCGCTCCTCCACCGCCGCGTCGCTGATGTCCCGGCCGTCCCGGCCGAGTTCCTCGACGCCTCCGGCCTCGATCTGCCAGACGTTCTTCAGCGCGGGCAGCGTCTCGCGCACCGACTCGACGGCGGCCGCGTGCTGGTCCAGCTCCACCACGCAGGCGGTCGCGCCCGAGTCGCCGAGGATCCACCGCACCTGCTCCGGCGAGCTGGTCTCGTACACCGGCACCGTGATCGCGCCCGCGCTCCAGATCGCGAAGTCCAGCAGCGTCCACTCGTACCGCGTACGGGACATGAGGCCCACCCGGTCGCCGGGCTGGATGCCGGAGGCGATCAGGCCCTTGGCGGCGGCGTGCACCTCGGCGAGGAAGGCCCGTGCCGTGACGTCCTGCCAGGCGCCGTCCACCTTGCGCGCGATGACGGCGACGTCGGGATGCTGCGCGGCGTTTCTGCGGACGATGTCGGTCAGATTCCCGTCCGCAGGGACCTCGTACAGAGCCGGAAGGCTGAACTCGCGCAAGACTGCTGCTCCTCATAGGGCGCCGGCGCCATGACGTTGTTGAAATCCAGAGAGGACTGGACGGGCCGGACGTTACCCGCCGGTATGGTTCTTCGACAGGGGGACCCGGCGAGATGTTCGCTGCGTCACACGGATCGATGTTCCCCTGCGCACAGTAGTCGACCCGCCGAATGACCGGCCAGTAACGGCGTTTCCGGCCGCCACTGTTCACGTATGCCACGCCCGCCTACGCTTGATCGCCATGGCACCCACATCGGCCCGTCACAGCAGAACGCGCATCCATGTGGTCAGCGACGTGCACGGCAACGTGCGCGACCTGGCCCGGGCCGGAGAGGGCGCCGACGCCCTGGTCTGCCTCGGCGACCTGATCCTCTTCCTCGACTACGCCGACCACTCGCGCGGCATCTTCCCCGACCTGTTCGGCGTGGAGAACGCCGACCGCATCGTCGAGTTGCGCACCGCCCGCCGCTTCGCCGAGGCGCGCGAGCTCGGCGCCCGGCTGTGGGCGGGCATCGACGGCGACCGGGCCACGGTGATGGAACAGGCGGTGCGCAAGCAGTACGCGGAGCTCTTCGCCGCGTTCCCCAGCCCCACGTACGCCACCTACGGCAACGTCGACATGCCGACCCTGTGGCAGGAGTACGCCCGCGAGGGCACCACCGTGCTCGACGGGCAGCGGGTGGAGATCGGCGGCCGTGTCTTCGGCTTCGTCGGCGGCGGCCTGCGCACCCCCATGCGCACCCCGTTCGAGATCGGCGACGAGGAGTACGCGGCGAAGATCGAGGCGGTCGGCGAGGTCGACGTCCTCTGCACGCACATCCCGCCCGAGGTGCCGGACCTCGTCTACGACACCGTCGCGCGCCGCTTCGAGCGCGGCAGCCGCGCCCTGCTGGAGGCCATCCGCCGCACCCGCCCCCGGTACGCCCTCTTCGGCCACGTCCACCAGCCGCTGGTACGGCGGATGCGGATCGGCGCGACCGAATGCGTGAACGTGGGCCACTTCGCCGGGAGCGGCCGCCCCTGGGTGCTCGAATGGTGAGGGATCCGGCCGATCGCGCAGGTGGGGGTGGAGTCCGGCGGCCGGGCGCGCGGTAGCCTTCACGCTGCACACACATGCGCACGAGGAGCGCACCACCGGCCTCACCCGGCCGCACTACCGGCCCGCATCTGGAGGAGCCACGGCGATGGCGGAACACACCAGCTCGAGCATCACGATCGAGGCGCCACCGGCCGACGTCATGGGGGTGATCGCCGACTTCGCCCGCTACCCGGACTGGACCGGCGAGGTGAAGGAGGCCGAGGTCCTCAAGACGGACGACCAGGGCCGTGCCCAGCAGGTCCGCCTCGTCATGGACGCGGGCGCCATCAAGGACGACCAGACCCTCGGGTACACCTGGACCGGCGAGCACGAGGTCTCCTGGACCCTGGTGAAGTCCCAGATGCTGCGCTCCCTGGACGGCTCCTACGTCCTCAGGCCCGCGGGCGCGCACGGCACCGAGGTGACCTACCGCCTCACCGTGGACGTCAAGATCCCCATGCTCGGCATGATCAAGCGCAAGGCCGAGAAGGTCATCATCGACCGCGCCCTGGCAGGCCTGAAGAAGCGCGTGGAGTCGGGCGAGAAGTAGGGGCGCGCGGACGGCGGTCCGCGGGCGGCCCGGGGCCGGGGACAGGGACCGACGGCAGGGGTCCACTCAGGGCGCGTGTCCCCGGGCGGCGACCGGTCCGTCGACCCGGTCGGATCCACTACCGTTCAGCATCATGCGCACCCTCCTGATCACGGGCCCGGGCGGCAGCGGCCGTACGACCGTTTCCGCCGCCACCGCACTGACCGCCGCCCGTGACGGCGTCGAGACCCTCGTGCTCAGCGCCGACCGTACGGACTCCCTCGGCGCGGCGCTCGGGGTGCCGACGGGTGCGGAGCCGGTGTCCGTCGCGCCGCGCCTGACCGCCTGGCGCCCCGACGCGGCGGCCGGCTTCCGGTCCGACCTCACCGCCTTCCAGGACCGCGCGCGCAACGTGCTCGACCTCCTCGGAGCCTCCCGTCTGGACCCCGAGGAGGTCACCCCGCTGCCGGGCGCCGAGGAGCTCGCCCTGCTGCGCGCGCTGCGCGACGCGGCCCTGTCGGAGCGGTTCGAGCTGCTGGTCGTCGACCTGCCGCCGGCGCCGCAGGCACTCGCCCTGCTCGCGCTGCCCGAGGAACTGCGCCGCTATCTGCGCCGGCTGCTCCCGCCGGAGCGGCAGGCGGCCCGCGCCCTGCGGCCGGTGCTCGGCCGGCTCGCCGGTGTCCCCATGCCGGCCGAGTGGCTGTACGAGACGGCGGCACGCTGGGACGTCGAACTCGCCGCCGTCGCCGCGGTCGTCGCCGACCGCGGCACCCGTGTACGCCTGGTCGCCGAGCCGGGACCGGCCGGCGCCGACGCCGTCCGGAACGCCGCCCTGGGCCTGGCCGTGCGGGGCCTGGCCGTGGAGTGCCTGGTCGCCGGACGGGTCCTGCCGGAGACCGCCGCGGACTCCTGGCTGGCCGGCCCGGTCGCGCAGCAGCGCAAGACCCTCGACGAGTGGCGGGAGACGTACGCCGTCCATCCGGCCGCCCACCTGGGCCGGGACCCGCGCGGCCTGGACGACCTCGCCGCCCTCGCCGTGCCCGGCGCGACCCCGGCGGCCGCCCCGGTCGAGTGGCCCGTGACCGACCGGCTCGCCGAGGACGGAGTCCTCGTGTGGAACATCCCGCTGCCCGGTGTCATACGCGAAGAGCTCGACCTCATCCGGCTCGGCGACGAACTCGCGGTCACCGCCGGGCCGTTCCGCCGGGTCGTGCCGCTGCCCTCGGCGCTGCGCCGGTGCACCGTCGACGGGGCCGCCCTGCGTGACGGCGAGCTGCGGATCCGGTTCGCGCCGGACCCCGCGCTGTGGCCCCGCGAGAGATGAAGCGCGTACCCCCGTTCGGGTAACGTCGTAAGGACGAACCGTAGTCAGGAGCCCGCCATGAGCGAAGAGCGCCCACCGTCCGACGCCGCTCGGGACGACGCAGCTCAGGAGGAGCCCGGCGGCCGCGAGGGCACCGCCCGTCCGAGCGAGGCCGGGGATCCGGGGGAGCGGCGCGCCACGGACGCCGACGCCTGGTCCACGGCCTGCGCCGAGGACCTCGCGGCGGAGCAGGCCCGCCGCCGCGCGCGGTACGGCCCGCCGCCCGGCTCGGCCGCCGAGGAGCTGCGCAAGTTCGTCGACACCGTCGCCGACAAGCTGTCGTCGATCCAGGGGCCGCTGCTCGGTGCCCTCGCCGGACCCGCGGCCGAGCAGGCGGTGCGGCAGATGGTCCAGCAGGCCAAGGCGGCCGTGGAACCGGTCGTGGAGCGCAACCCCGAGGTGTTCGAGCACCTGGCGGCGGCCGGCGGCGAACTGCTCGCCGCGTACCGCTCGGCCGTCGAGTCCGAGGAGCGCCGCTGGACGTCGTCCCGCGCGGACGAGTCCGCGCGGGACGAACTCGACGACCTGGACACCCGCCCCGGCGGGCGCCGCGACCCGGGTGAGGGCACCGGCGGCGGCGAGCGCATCGACCTGGACTGACCGCCCGGACGACTCGGCCGGAGGACTTCGACCGACCGTCCGGACGACGCGAATTCCACGGCAGGGCCTCGGGTACGGTTGCCGTAGCGGGGCTCGACCGGAACTGAGGGATTCATGGGACTCACCATCGGCGTCGACATCGGCGGCACGAAGATCGCGGCCGGCGTGGTCGACGAGGAAGGCAACATCCTCTCGACCTTCAAGGTGCCGACCCCCACCACGCCCGAGGCCATCGTGGACGCCATCGCCTCGGCGGTGGAGGGGGCACGCGCGGGGCACGAGATCGTCGGCGTGGGCATCGGCGCCGCCGGATACGTCAACCGGCAGCGCTCCACGGTCTACTTCGCGCCCAACATCGACTGGCGCAACGAGCCGCTGAAGGAGAAGGTCGAGGCGCGCGTCGCCCTGCCGGTGGTCGTGGAGAACGACGCCAACGCCGCGGCCTGGGGCGAGTACAGGTTCGGCGCCGGCAAGGGCCACCGCAACGTCATCTGCATCACGCTCGGCACCGGCCTCGGCGGCGGCATCGTCATCGGCAACAAGCTGCGCCGCGGGCACTTCGGCGTGGCCGCCGAGTTCGGCCACATCCGGATGGTCCCGGACGGCCTGCTGTGCGGCTGCGGCTCGCAGGGCTGCTGGGAGCAGTACGCCTCCGGGCGCGCCCTGGTGCGGTACGCCAAGCAGCGTGCCAACGCCGCCCCCGAGAGCGCGGAGGTGCTGCTCGCCCTCGGTGACGGCACCCCCGACGGCATCGAGGGCAAGCACATCTCCGTGGCCGCCCGCCAGGGCTGTCCGGTGGCCGTCGACTCCTACCGCGAGCTGGCCCGCTGGGTGGGTGCCGGCCTGGCCGACCTGGCCTCGCTGTTCGACCCGTCCGCGTTCATCGTCGGCGGCGGGCTCTCCGACGAGGGGGAGCTGGTCCTGGATCCGATCCGCAAGTCCTACAAGCGCTGGCTGGTCGGCGGCAACTGGCGCCCGGTCGCCGACGTCCTCGCCGCCCAGCTCGGCAACAAGGCCGGTCTGGTGGGCGCGGCGGACCTCGCCCGGGAGCCCGACCCGATCATGTAGCGCCGGTCGCACCCCGGGCGCGCCCACCGTCCCCGTCCGCCCGGGACCGGTGGGCGTCGCCGTACCGTCGGTGAGCCCGGCCGCGGCGTATGTTGATCGTCATGCTGCTGCCCAACTCCCGTACGGAGCCCGATGGTTCCGCCGTCATCCGCGTCCTGAGCCACAACATCCGGTCGATGCGGGACGACACCGAGGCGCTGGCCCGGGTGATCCGCGCCTGCGCGCCCGATCTCGTCCTCGTCCAGGAGGCGCCGCGCTTCTTCCGCTGGCGCAAGAAGCTGGCCCGGCTGGCGGCGGCCGCGGACCTGGTGATCCTCACCGGGGGCGCGACGGCCTCGGGCCCGGCGATTCTCTGCTCGCTGCGGGCCACCGTGGAACGCACCGAGGACGTCCTGCTGCCGCTCACCCCCGGACTGCACCGGCGGGGCCTCGCGACGGCGGTCGTCCGGTTCGGGGGCGCCCGGCTCGGCGTCGTCAGCTGCCACCTCTCGCTGAACGCGGAGGAGCGGTACGACCAGGCCGGGGTGCTGCTGGACCGGCTGGCCGGGATGGGTGTGGAGCACGCGGTGACGGGCGGCGACCTCAACGAGGGCCCGGACGGCCCGGCGTTCCGGCGGCTGGCCGACTCGCTCCAGGACGGCTGGGCCACCGCCCCCTGGGGCGCGGAGGCCACCTGGACGTCCACCGGCCCCCACCGGCGCATCGACGCCCTCTTCGCGACCCGGGACGTGGAAATTCTCGGCTGCGGCGTACCGCTGGGCCTGCCGGGAGTGACGGAGGCGGACCTGAAGGCCTCCACGGACCACCGCCCGGTACTGGCCGCCCTCAGGGTCCCGGCACTTTCCTAGCCGGGGCCCCTCGTCCGGATCAGGCTGGGCTGATCCGGGCTGATCCGGACGAGAGGCCCCAGGGCGGGGGCCGAGTCGCGGGGAACCGGGCTCAGACCACCGCCCCGCGGCCCGGGTCGTCGTTGTCGTCGTCGTCCGTCTTCATGCGCGTCACCAGCGTCGCGAAGCCGCCCAGGAAGCCGCCTATGCCGAGCATGGCGAGCCACCACGTCATGTCCCAGCCGAACAGGACGGCCAGCAGGAGCAGGACGGGGCCGCCGATCACCGCGAGCCAGGCGAACTTCGCGGTCGCGTCGGCTGACGGCAGCGGGGGCGGCTCCGGCGGGACGAAGTGTCCCTCGTCGCTCGTGTCGAAGTCGTCGTCGGACGGTTCGGCGAGCGAGTAGTCGCGCGGTCCCCCACCGCGATTGCCGACACCGGGCGCGAAGGAGACCGAGCTGCCCAGCCGCCCGGCGGGGGCGGAGGGGCCCTCCTCGCTCTCGCCGTCCTCGCCGGCCGCGCCGTTCCCGTCGCCCTTGGCGTCCTTGCCGGTCTCGTCCTTCCGGTCCTTCCACGGCTTCTCGACGTCCGGCGTCGGGTCCGGCGGCAACGCCAGGTCCTCGATCGGCCGGAACGGCCTGGAGCCCGGCGGGTCCGGCGGCTCCTCGCCGTACCCGGCGATGATCGCCGCCCAGGCGGCGTCCTCGTCGAAGCCGGAGCCCTCCTTGCCGGCGGGCACGCCGGGCTCGGCGCGCTGCTCGGCCGTCCCGGCGGGTTCGGCCGCTCCGACCGGTTCGGACGGTCCGACGGGTTCGGACGGTCCGACGGGTTCGGACGGTCCCACTGGTCCGGCCGGTGTGACCGGGCCGGCCGGTTCGCCCGGCTCTGCCGGCTCACGGCCGTCGCGGTTCTCGCGGTCGGAGTCGTGCTCAGCCACCTGCCGTCGTCCCTTCCTTGCCGACACTGGGTGCGAGCCGGCCGATGAATGCGTAGCTCTCCTCGAAGATCCGGTCCGCATCGTGATCCAACGTCGCGACGTGGTAGCTGTGTTCCAGCAGCACCTCCGTGACGTCCGTGGAGGAGATCCGGCCGAGAATCCGGGCCGAGTCGACCGGCGGCACCACATGGTCCTGCGGGCTGCGCAGGAGCAGCAGCGGCTGGGTGACCTGCGGCAGTTCGCGGTCGAGCATCCGGAAGAAGTTCCTGAGCGAGTGCGCGGCGTGCAGCGGCACCCGCTCGTACCCCAGCTCGGCGGCGCCTTCAAGCGCGATGTCGCTCGCGATGCCCTTCGTGGTCCGTACGAGGTGGCGGGCCACCGGCAGGGCGTACGCGGACAGGCCGTGCACCTTGTGGGCCGGGTTCACGACCACGACGCCCGCGACCGCGTCTCCGTGCCGGGCGGCCAGCCGCAGCGCCAGCGCGCCGCCCATGGACAGCCCGGCCACGAACACGCGCGTGCACGACTCGCGCAGCACCCGCAGCTCGCGGTCCACCTCCGCGTACCAGTCCGGCCAGCCGGTGAGCTGCATGTCCTCCCAGCGGGTGCCGTGCCCGGGCAGCAGCGGCAGGGAGACGGTCAGGCCGCGTCCGGCGAGGTACCGCCCCCAGGGCAGCAGTGACTGGGGGGAACCGGTGAAGCCGTGGCAGAGGAGGACACCGACCTCCCCGCCCTCGTGGCGGAACGGCTCGGCTCCGGGGAGCACCGGCACGTGGCTCTCCTGTGGTCGTCGATTGCAGGTACTTCACCGTACGCGACGGTACTGACACCGACCAGGGCCGTCGGTCCCACGGAAGGCAGCCCGGCGGTATCGTCTGATCGACACACACAGGAAGGCACTCGGTTGTTCTACGGCACGATGAAGGTCGCCATCGGGGGGCCGCTGAAGATCGCCTTCCGGCCCTGGGTGGAAGGCCTGGAGAACATCCCCGACGAGGGTCCCGCCATTCTGGCGAGCAATCACCTGTCCTTCTCGGACTCCTTCTTCCTGCCGGTGATGCTCCACCGCCCGGTCACCTTCATCGCGAAGGCCGAGTACTTCACCACGCCCGGGGTGAAGGGCCGGCTCACCGCCGCGTTCTTCAAGGGTGTCGGCCAGCTCCCGGTGGACCGCTCCGGGTCGCGCGGTGCGGGCGAGGCGGCGGTGAGGAGCGGCATAGAGGTGCTGGAGCGCGGCGAGCTGTTCGGCATCTACCCGGAGGGCACCCGCTCGCCCGACGGCCGCCTCTACCGCGGCAAGCCGGGCGGACTCGCCCGCGTGGCCCTGGCCACCGGAGCGCCGGTCATCCCGGTCGCCATGATCGACACGGAGAAGATCCAGCCGCCCGGGAAGGTCGTGCCCAAGCTGATGCGCCCGGGCATACGCATCGGCAAGCCACTGGACTTCAGCCGCTACGAGGGCCTCGCGCACGACCGTTTCGTGCTGCGGGCGGTGACGGACGAGGTCATGTACGAGATCATGAAGCTCTCCGGCCAGGAGTACGTAGACATCTACGCGACCGCGGCCAAGCGGCAGATCGCGGAGGCGGCCAAGGCCGAGAGGGAAGCGGAGAAGGCGGCGGGGAGAACGGCCGGGACAGCGGCCGACAGGGTCCAGCAGGCGGCGGGGACGGCGGCCGACAAGGTCCAGCAGGCGGCCGGCAAGGCACAGGAAGCTGCCGGGAAGGCGGCCGGCAAGGCCCAGGAGGCGGCGAAGGCGGCGCTCGGGCGGGCCGAGAAGGAGAAGCAGGCGGAGTAGGGCGAACCGCCGGGGGGGGGACATGCAGAAGCGGCAACGCGTGATGAGGATGTCGGTCGAGCAGCCGATGTGGCGCGCGCTCGCCGGATACCGGGTGCTGACCATGCTCTACGCGGTCGGCCTGTTCGCCACCGGCTACGACCGGTTCCCGCGACCCGGAGTCGCCATCGCCTACTACTGCGTGCTGTCCGTGTGGACCGTGGCCACACTGCCCAAGGTCGCGAACGCCGCGAGCTGCACCAGGCGCTTCCTGGCCGCCGACCTCACCCTGGCGCTGACGGGTATCCTCCTCACCCCCGTCGCCGACGCCCAGGCGCGGATCGTGGACGGCGGCCCGACCCTGCCGTCGATCTGGACCGCAGGCTCCGTCCTCGCCTTCGCCCTCAAGGGCGGCTGGCGCTGGGCCGCCGTCGCCTCCACCGCGGTCGCCGCCGCCAACCTGGTCGAGCGCGGCGCCCCGACCCGCGACACCGTGCACAACGTGATCCTGGTGTGGGTCGCCTCCATCGCCATCGGCTACGTCGTCGAGGTGGCCCGCGCCTCCGAGCGCACCCTCGCCCGCGCCCTGGAGATCGAGGCGGTCACCCGGGAGCGGGAGCGCCTGGCCCGGGACATCCACGACAGCGTGCTCCAGGTGCTCGCCATGGTGCAGCGGCGCGGCGCGGTCATCGGGGGCGAGGCCGCCGAACTGGGCCGGCTGGCGGGCGAGCAGGAGGTGGCGCTGCGCACCCTGGTCTCCGGCGGGCTGGTCCCGCTCCCCAGGGCGTCAGGGGGCGCGGACGGTGACACCTCCGGGGGCGCGGTCGTCCAAACCGTCGACAAGGACGACGAGGACGACGAGGACACGACCGGCGAGCCCGACGGGCCCGTCGACCTGCGCGCGCTGCTCGCCCCGTACGCCGGCGCCCGGGTCAGCCTCGCCGAACCGGGCGCCCCGGTGCTGCTGCGACCCGCCGCCGCCCGCGAGGTGGCCGCCGCCGTCGGGGCCGCGCTGGACAACGTCCGCCGGCACGCGGGCGAGGGCGCGCGGGCCTGGATCCTGGTCGAGGACGAGCCGGAGTCGGTGATCGTGACCGTGCGGGACGACGGTCCCGGCATCCCCCGGGGGCGGCTCGCCCAGGCCGAGGGCGAGGGCCGGCTCGGAGTGGCTCTGTCGATCCGGGGCCGGCTGCGCGACATCGGCGGTACCGCCGAGCTGATCTCGGTACCCGGCCAGGGCACGGAGGTCGAACTGAACGTGCCCAAGGGCGCGGGCGCCGTGGACACCACCGGCACCGCGGACGACACCGGGCGCACGAGGGGCGCGAAGGGCGCGTCCCGGACACGGGGGAAGGCGGAGAACCGATGAGCGAGGAGCAGGGCCCGATCAGAGTGATGGTGGTCGACGACCACCCGATGTGGCGCGACGCCGTGGCCCGCGACCTGGCCGAGGCCGGCTTCGAGGTGGTCGCCACCGCGGGCGACGGCGAGCAGGCGGTGCGCCGTGCCAGGGCCGCCGCGCCCCAGGTGCTCGTCCTGGACCTCAACCTGCCCGCGAAGCCAGGGGTCCAGGTCTGCAAGGAACTCGTCGGCGCCGACCCGGCGTTGCGCGTGCTGGTGCTGTCCGCGAGCGGTGAGCACGCCGATGTGCTGGAGGCGGTGAAGTCGGGCGCCACGGGCTATCTGCTGAAGTCGGCCTCCACGCAGGAGCTGCTGGACGCGGTGCGCCGCACGGCCGTGGGCGACCCGGTGTTCACCCCGGGCCTGGCGGGTCTGGTCCTCGGCGAGTACCGGCGCCTGGCCGCCGAGCCCGCGCCCGCCGCGGACGCCGGTGAGCCGAATGCGCCCCGGCTCACCGACCGCGAGACCGAGGTGCTGCGCCTGGTCGCCAAGGGCCTGAGCTACAAGCAGATCGCCGAGCGTCTGGTGATCTCCCACCGGACGGTCCAGAACCACGTCCAGAACACCCTGGGCAAGCTCCAGTTGCACAACCGGGTGGAGCTGGTGCGGTACGCCATCGAGCGCGGACTCGACGGCGAGTAGGGGCGAGTCAACCCACATACGTGCGGCCATACCCCTTTCGAGTGGTTTCTCCGTGATCAACTACCCGACAATTCAGTGGAATTGACTCTCCGCCCCATGCCGAAGTGACGTGCGTCACCATTAGCGTGACCTTCACCAGGCAACCGCGGCGAAGGGACTTTTCCATGCGGGTCGGAGTACTGACCGGAGGCGGCGACTGCCCCGGGCTCAACGCCGTCATCCGGGGCATCGTCCGCAAGGGCGTGCAGGAGTACGGCTATGACTTCGTCGGCTTCCGGGACGGCTGGCGCGGCCCCCTCGAGAACGACGCCATCCGTCTCGACATCCCCGCGGTGCGCGGCATCCTGCCCCGGGGCGGCACCATCCTCGGCTCCTCACGGACCAACCCCCTCAAGCAGGAGGACGGCATCCGGCGGATCAAGGACAACCTCGCCAAGCAGGAGGTCGAGGCGCTCGTCGCGATCGGCGGCGAGGACACCCTCGGCGTCGCCGCGCGACTGAGCGACGAGTACGGCGTGCCCTGCGTGGGCGTGCCCAAGACCATCGACAACGACCTGTCGGCCACCGACTACACCTTCGGCTTCGACACCGCGGTCGGCATCGCCACCGAGGCGATCGACCGGCTGCACACCACCGCCGAGTCCCATATGCGGGTCCTGGTATGCGAGGTGATGGGCCGTCACGCCGGCTGGATCGCCCTGCACTCCGGCCTCGCCGGCGGCGCGAACGTCATCCTCATCCCCGAACAGCGCTTCGACGTCGACCAGGTGTGCGCCTGGATCACCTCCCGCTTCAAGGCGTCGTACGCCCCGATCGTCGTCGTCGCCGAGGGTGCCATGCCCAAGGACGGCGACATGGTCCTGAAGGACGGCTCGCGCGACTCCTTCGGACACGTACGGCTGTCCGGGGTCGGCGAGTGGCTGGCCAAGGAGATCGAGGCACGCACCGGGAAGGAGGCACGGACCACCGTCCTCGGGCACATCCAGCGCGGCGGCACGCCCAGCGCCTTCGACCGATGGCTGGCCACCCGGTTCGGCCTGCACGCCGTCGACTGCGTCCGCGACGGCGACTTCGGCAAGATGGTCGCCCTGCGCGGCACCGACATCGTCCGAGTGCCGATCGGGGAGGCCACCGTGAAGCTGAAGACGGTCGACCCGAAGCTGTACGAGGAGGTCGGGGTCTTCTTCGGCTGACCCCGCCACGGCCTCCCCGTCCGGGGACCGCACCGGGGGCGCCGCCGACCTGACCGGCGGCGCCCCCGGTGCGCGCGTTTCTTGCTACGGCACGCGCCGCGGCTCGCCGTGCACGCCGGCGCCGCGCGGCTGACCGGCCAGCAGCGCGCTGACGATCGCCTGGCCGTTCAGCGTCAGCACGGACTCGGGGTGGAACTGCACCGACGCGAACCGCGCGGAGCGCAACGCGTGCACCTCACCGGACGCGCTCCGGCTCACCTCGATCCCGTGCGCCGACAGCTCGGCGTGCGCCTCGTCGTCGCAGTGCGCCGCATAGCTGTTGTAGAAGCCCACGGTCTCGGCCCGGCCGAACAGGTCGATCCGGCTCTGGGCGCCCTGGTGGGGCACCGCCTTGCGGACGATCTCCAGTCCCAGCTCGGCCGCGATCAGTTCGTGCCCGAGGCAGACCCCGAGAACGCCGTGCCGGTGCGTGGCGAGCACCTCCGCGGTCAGCGCGCGCAGCAGCCGCATCTTAGGGTCGGCCGCGTCGCACGGATCGCCGGGCCCGGGGCCGAGGACGACCGGTCCCTCGTGCGCGAGCACGGCGGCGCGCAGTCCGGGCTCGTCGTAGCGGCGGACTCCGACGGTCAGCCCCGACGACCGCAGCACGTGCGCGAGCATCGCGGTGAACGTGTCCTCGCCGTCCACGACCAGGGTGTGCCCGGTGAGCCCCGGCGTGCTTTCCCCGGCCTCCGACTGCGGTGCGCAGCCCCCGCCGCGCATCCGCAGCCAGAACGGCGCGAGCAGCGCGCGCCGACCGTCCAGGGCCGCCCGCACCCGCGGGTCGTCGGCGAGCCGGGGCCCCGACCGTTCCGCGCGCGGCCGGCCGGGCCGTACGCCCAGCGCCGCCAGCACGCCCGCCGCCTTCGCGTGTGTCTCGGCGACCTCGCCCGCCGGGTCCGAGCCGCGGACGAGGGTGGCGCCGACCGGTACGCGCAGTCGGCCGCAGGCGTCGATGTCGGCGGTGCGGATGAGGATGGGGGAGTCCAGGGTCTGCGCGCCGCCGCAGTCGCGGCCGAGCAGGGCGAGCGCGCCGGCGTAGTAGCCGCGCCCGCCGCTCTCGTGGCGTTCGATGACCCGGCAGGCGTTCTGCACCGGCGACCCGGTGACGGTCGCGGCGAACATGGTCTCCTTGAGCACCTCGCGCACGTCCAGGGAGGACCGGCCGCGCAACTCGTACTCGGTGTGCGCCAGATGCGCCATCTCCTTCAGGCGCGGTCCGACGACCACCCCGCCCATGTCGCCGACGGTGCACATCATCTTGAGCTCCTCGTCGACGACCATCGACAGCTCCTCGATCTCCTTGCCGTCGGCGAGGAAGCCGAGCAGGTGCTCGGGCGTCGGTCCCTCGGCCGGGTAGCGGTACGTCCCGCTGATCGGGTTCATCACGACCGTCCCGCCGGACATGCGCACGTGCACCTCGGGGCTGGCGCCGACCAGCGTCCGGTCCCCGGTGTGCACGACGAACGTCCAGTACGCCCCCCGCTCGCCCTCCAGGAGCCGCCGGAACAACGCCAGCGCGTCGGCCCGCCCGAAGCCCGGGATCTCCCCCTCGTACGTCCGCCGGATCACGAAGTTCGCGCCCTCGCCCGCGCCGATCTCCTCGCGCAGCACCCGCCCGACGATCTCCGCGTACTCCTCGTCGCCGACGTCGAAGCCGCCGCCCTCGACGCGCACCCGGTGCGCGGGGAGCTGCGCCAGGGCCTCGGCGAGCGGCACCGTGCCCGACTCCTCGGGCGTCAGCACCAGCAGCGGGGTGCCGTCGTCGCGGACGTCGAAGCCGCGCTCGCGGATCTGCCGGAACGGTACGAGCGCCAGGCCCTCGTCGGGCAGGTCGGCCAGGCGGTCGCGAGCGGTCACGGGGCCGAGCAGCACCTCGACCAGGTCGTGGTCGTGCCCCGGGGTACGGCGGCGCAGCAGGGCGAAGGGGCGGGGGTCGTGCAGCAGCCGTGCCAGGTCCATGGGTTCCTCTTCCGTCGATGTCGATCGATGTCGGTGAGGAACGGCCAGGACGCCACGAACGCCGAAGGCCGCCCCTCGGGCGGCCTTCGCGAAGTGTGGGATACGCGCAGTCAGCGGGCCGCCGGAGAAGCGGTCCACCACCAGTCCTGGTTCTGGGTCGAGTGCGCGAACATGCCCGGCACCCTACCGCATCGGCCCGCCGCGCGGCCCTGTCCGGCCCGCGACGGTCCCCGGCCGCCGTGTCGCCCGTACGCAGCACAGGCCGGTTTCCGGCGGCCGCGCGGGGTGGAAAGAGGGTCCGCGTCGACCGTGTGCCGAGCGTGCCCGGCGTCCGCCGCGCGCCGCCCGTGCCCGACCGAGGAGGACGCCATTCCCGCCCCACGATCACCCCACCAGGCCCGGCCCCGTCCCCGCCTGAGACGTGCGCTGACCGCGCTGAGCGCCTGCGCGGTGCTCGCCGCCGGCGCCCCGGCCGCCGCCCGCCCGGCGGCCGACGACGCCACGAAGACCGTCAGCTACCGCGGCCACAGCTTCACCGTCCCGGCCGGCTGGCCCGTCGTCGACCTCGACCAGGAGCCGACCGCCTGCGTCCGCTTCGACCGGCACGCCGTCTACCTCGGCACCCCCGGCGAGCGGCAGGACTGCCCGGCCCGCGCCGTCGGGCGCACCGAGGCCCTGTGGGTGCAGCCGGCGCCGGCGACGAAGGCCTCGGTGACCGAGGACCGCACGTCCCGCGTCTACCGTGGGACCGCCACCAACGAGGGAATCTCCGTCACGGCCCCGTACGGCGAGAACCGCGCGGAGATCCAGCGGGTACTGCGCAGCGCCGGACTCCCCGTCGCCGCCGCCGTCACCGGGGAACACGACCAGGCGCCGTCCGCGCGCGCAGTGCCCGCCGACGCGACCGCGTATCAGGGCAGGGGCTTCGACACCTGCACAGCGCCGAGCCGGACGGCCATGAACGCCTGGCGGGACAACTCGCCCTACGGAGCCGTCGGCGTCTACATCGGCGGGGTCAACCGCGCCTGCGCCCAGGCGAAGCTGACCGCCGAGTGGGTGCAGACGCGGTACGCGGACGGGTGGCGCTTCTTCCCGCTCTACGTCGGCCCGCAGCCCGGCTCCGGCGCCGGGAGCTGCCAGAACTCCTGCGCGTCGATCAACGATCCCGCGCCGCAGGGCAGGGAGGCCGCGGAGGACGCCGTCGCCCAGGCGGTGGCGCTCGGCTTCGCCAAGGGGTCGGTGCTCTACAACGACCTGGAGCAGTACACGCCGGGCGGCGCCCTCACCGCGCGCGTGCTCGGCTACCTGGAGGCCTGGACCGAGCGGCTGCACGAACTGGGCTACCGCTCCGGCGCGTACGGCAGCGTCTCGTCCCTGGTCGCCGACCTGGTCGGCAACGCCGGCAAGGTCACCCTGCCCGACGTGATCCACTTCGCGCACTGGAACGGCGAGAACACCACCGTCCACACCGCCATTCCGGCCGGTCTGTGGGCCGGTCACCAGCGCATCCACCAGTACGCGGGCAACAGGACCGAGACGTACGGAGCGGTGACCATCAACATCGACCGCGACCAGCTCGACGTCGGCGCCGGCGTCTGAACAACCCCGGGGAGGGACGTTCGCGACCGGGCGCCGTCCGTCTCATTGGCTGAACGGAGGAGGGGGTCCGACGGGCGACCCCGTAATCTTGGTGGGGTGACCGTGAACGCTAAGACCAGCGCGAGCGCTGGCAACACCTGGCGAGACCTGCCCGCGGCGCAGCAGCCCGAGTACCCCGACCCCGAGGCTCTGCGCGCAGTGATCGCGGACCTCGAGTCGTATCCGCCGCTCGTCTTCGCGGGCGAGTGCGACCAGCTGCGCGCCCGGTTGGCGGCCGTCGCCAAGGGAGAGGCGTTCCTCCTCCAGGGCGGCGACTGCGCCGAGGCGTTCGACGCGGTGTCCGCCGACCAGATCCGCAACAAGCTCAAGACCCTGCTCCAGATGGGCGCCGTGCTGACGTACGCCGCCTCGGTGCCGGTGGTCAAGGTCGGCCGGATCGCCGGCCAGTACTCCAAGCCGCGCTCCAAGCCGACCGAGACCCGCGACGGCGTGACCTTGCCGACCTACCGCGGCGACTCGGTCAACGGCTTCGAGTTCACCGAGGCCGCCCGCATCCCGGACCCCGAGCGCCTGAAGCGGATGTACCACACGTCCGCCTCCACGCTGAACCTGGTGCGCGCCTTCACCACCGGCGGCTACGCCGACCTGCGCCAGGTGCATGCCTGGAACCAGGACTTCGTGAAGTCCTCCCCGTCCGGCCAGCGCTACGAGCAGCTCGCGCGCGAGATCGACAACGCGCTCAACTTCATGCGGGCCTGCGGCACGGACCCGGAGGAGTTCAAGACCGTCGAGTTCTTCTCCTCGCACGAGGCGCTGCTGCTCGACTACGAGTCGGCGCTGACCCGCGTCGACTCGCGCACCGGGCACTTGTACGACGTCTCCGGGCACATGGTGTGGGTCGGCGAGCGCACCCGGCAGCTGGACCACGCGCACATCGAGTTCGCCTCGCGCATCCGCAACCCGATCGGCATCAAGCTCGGCCCGACGACCACACCCGAGGAGGCGCTGCGGTACATCGACCGCCTCGACCCCGAGCGGGAGCCGGGCCGGCTGACGTTCATCGTCCGCATGGGCGCCGACAAGATCCGTGACCGCCTCCCGGAGCTGGTGGAGAAGGTCACGGCCTCGGGCGCGGTGGTGGCCTGGGTGACCGACCCGATGCACGGCAACACCTTCGAGGCGGCCTCCGGTCACAAGACCCGCCGCTTCGACGACGTGCTCGACGAGGTCAAGGGCTTCTTCGAGGTGCACAAGGGGCTCGGCACGCACCCCGGCGGCATCCATGTGGAGCTGACCGGCGACGACGTCACCGAGTGCGTCGGCGGCGGCGACGAGATCTTCGTCGACGACCTGCACCAGCGCTACGAGACCGCCTGCGACCCGCGTCTGAACCGCAGCCAGTCCCTGGACCTGGCGTTCCTGGTCGCGGAGATGTACCGGGACCAGTGAGGCACCCGCCCGTCGCGGGCGCGTGCACGTGAAGTGGGGCGCGGATCACACGAAATCCGCGCCCCTCCCACTTTTCCGGCATTCATGCGGTGAGTAAGGTTAGGTTTGCCTCACCGAGATTCGGGGCGGCACCACTGAACCGATCCCGGCGGGAGGTGAACGGCGTGTACGTGTGCAGTTGCTTCGGCATCACCGAACAGCAGGTCAAGCAGCACGCGGACAACGGCGCCTGCACTCCGCGCAAGATCGCCTCCGTCTGCAAGGCGGGCACCGACTGCGGCGGCTGCGTGCGCCGCATCCAGGCACTGCTCGGCCGGGGAGCCTGCCCGCGCCGGGAATTGATCGACCAGGGCGGCCCGGCGCTCGCGCCGCTCACGGGCCGTACGTCCGGCGCCGGTCCCGAGGAGCTGGGCGACGCCGCCTAGTGGGCCGGGCGGCCGGTGGCCGTCTCAGTGGCTGGAGAAGCTGTGCGTGCCGGGGCCCGACGGGTCCGGCTGGCTCTGCTCGACGACGGTCGAGAGGTAGAGCGCCTCACCCAGCTTGTCGACCAGCTCCAGCTGGGTGTCCAGGTAGTCGATGTGGTGCTCCTCGTCGGCGAGGATCGCCTCGAAGATGTTCGCCGACGTGATGTCGTCCTTGTCGCGCATCAGCTCCACGCCCCGGCGCAGCCGGTCGATGGCCTCGACCTCGATCTGCCGGTCGGCGCGGAACATCTCGGTCACCGTCTGCCCGACCTGGACGTGGAAGAGCCGCTGGTAGTTCGGCAGGCCGTCCAGCAACAGGATGCGGTCGGTCAGGAGCTCCGCATGCCGCATCTCGTCGAACGACTCGTCACGGGTGTACTTGGCGAGCTTCGTCCAGCCCTTGTGGTCCTGGAGCTTGGAGTGCAGGAAGTACTGGTTGATCGCGGTGAGCTCCGCGGTCAGCTGCTCGTTGAGCAGTTCGATCACCTCGGGGTCGCCTTGCATGGCGGCGGGGCTCCTTCCGGACGTCTCTGGGCCGATCTCGCGCATGATTGCACCGGCACACACAGTCGTCCAGTAAGTGCATGCTTAGTGCGAGTTGTCCCAATTGCCCCTCGACTGGTCATGTGCACCCTCTCCGGTCTGTCAGGATGGAGTCATGGGTCAGCCGGTGGAACGCGCGTCAGGAGACGCGTCTGGAGCAGTGCCGACGGGAGCGGCACAGCCGGAACTCCCGCCGGGACAGCGACTCCAGCGCGGCTGGCCGGTCACGCACTACGGACCGGTGCCCAAGTTCCGTCCCGAACGCTGGGACTTCCGGGTCTTCGGCGCCACCGCCGACGGTGAGAAGCACTGCTGGACCCACGAGGAGTTCACGGCCCTGCCGTACACCACCGTGGTGGCCGACCTGCACTGCGTCACGAAGTACAGCATGACCGGCGCCGAGTGGGGCGGCATCCCCGCGCGCACCGTTCTGGACATCGCCCCGCCCGCGGCGAACGTCACCCATGTGATGGTGTGGGCGGAGTACGGGTTCAGCTCCAATCTGCGCCTGTCCGACTTCACCTCGGAGCGCACCCTGTTCGCCACCCACAAGGACGGCGAACTGCTCACCGCCGAGCACGGCTTCCCGCTCCGCCTGATCGTCCCCCACCTGTACGCCTGGAAGGGCCCCAAGTGGGTCCGCGGCGTGGAGTACATGACCGCCGACCGCCGCGGCTTCTGGGAGGAGCGCGGCTACCACAACCTCGGCGACCCCTGGAAGGAACAGCGCTACTCCTACCAGGAGGAACCGGGGGACGGACCGGAACTGTGACGCCCGTCCCGGCCGCTCACGCCCTCACCGTGTCCGTCAGGCGTCCCTGAGCCGCTTCAGGCGCTCCACGTCCGCCGTGTGGCCCTCCTTGCCGCCCGGGGTCTCGATGACCAGCGGGACCCCCTCGGTGGCGGGGTGGGTCATCAGGGCGCGGAAGGGGTCCTCGCCGATGTGGCCGGCGCCGATGTTCTCGTGCCGGTCCTTGTGCGCGCCGGCCACGTCCTTGGAGTCGTTGGCGTGGATCAGCCTCAGCCGGCCCTCGCCGACCGTCTCCACCAGCAGGTCCAGCGTCTGGTGCATGCCGTCCGGGCCGGTCAGGTCGTGCCCGGCGGCGAAGATGTGGCAGGTGTCCAGGCACACGCCCAGCCTCGGATGGGCGTCCAGCGCCTCGAAGTACGGCCCGAAGTCCCAGGTGCGCGAACACAGCGAGGCACCCTGGCCCGCGGTGGACTCCAGGAGCAGGTACGGGTCGTCGTCGTGGGTCAGCTCGTCGAGCAGCGGCAGCATGTGCTCCCGCACCTGCTTCAGCGCGACCGACCGGTCCCGGCCGCCGGTCGCGCTGCCGGTGTGCACGACGACGCCCAGCGCGCCGATCTCCCGGCCGCGCCGCAGCGAGTGCCGCAGCGACTCCACCGACCGCTCCACGGTCGCCTCGGTGTGGGAGCCGAAGTTGATCAGGTAGGGGGCGTGGACGTACGCCGGGACCGACTGCTCGGCGCAGGCCGCGCGGAACCGCTCGTCCTGCCGCGGATCGCCCGCGGGCGTGGCCCAGCCGCGCGGATTGGCGACGAAGACCTGCACGGTCTCCGCGCCGAGGTCACGGGCGTAGGACATGCCCACGGAGTGCAGCCCGCCGGCGACGGGCACATGGCCGCCGATCGGGTTGCGGAGGGGGCCGGGGAGGGGACGGGACCGCTGACTGCTCACCCGTTCAGGGTGTCACGCGCCCGGCGGCCCGCGGCCGCCGGGCCGCCGTCAGCGGATGGTGATCGTTATCGTCGAGCCCTTCGGCGCCCGGTCGCCACCCTTCACCGACTGCTTCTTGACGGTGTCGCCGAACAGTCCCAGCAGTCCGCGGTCCTCCCGCACCTGGAAGCCGGCCTTCTGCAGCGTGTTCTTCGCGTCGCCGACACTGTTGCCGGTCACGTCCGGCACCTGCACCATCTCCGGACCCTTGGACAGCGTCAGCGTGACCGTGTCGCCCTCGGCGGCCTCGCTGTCTCCCGCCGGGCTCTGCCGGGCGACCTGGCCCTTGTCGAACTCGGAGGTGACCTGCTCGGAGGAGATCCGCACCTTCAGACCGGCGTCCCGCAGGTCGGACTGCGCCTCGTCCAGGTCCTCGCCGGTGACGTCCGGGACGTCCACCGCGCGGCCCTTGCTGACGGTGAGCGCGATCGCCGAGCCCGCGTGCCGGTCGGTGCCCGCCCCGGGATCCGTGCTGATCACCACGTCACGGGGAACGTCGTCGCTGAACTCCCGGCTCACCATGCCGGGCTCCAGGCCGTCCTGCTTCAGCTGGGCCCGCGCCTCGTCCAGCCGGTGGCCCTTCAGATCGGGCACCCGCACGGTCTCCGGGCCGTCGGAGACCGTGAGCGTCACCGAGCCGTGGCTGCGGATCTTGGCGCCCGCCCCCGGGTCGGTGCTGATGACCGTGCCCCGCCGGACCGTGTCGCTGTAGGCGTGCTCGACCCGGCCGACGTCGAGACCGGACTCCTTGAGCTGCTCCCTGGCCTGCGCCTCGGTCTTCGCCAACAGCGGCGGGACCTTCGTGAACTGGCCGGAGTTGATGTACCACACGCCCCCGCCGACCCCGAGGACCAGCAGGACGGCGGCGACCACCGTGAGCAGGGTGCGCCGGGGCGGCCCGGGGCGCCGCACGCCGGACGGTTGCGGTGGGGGCGGGGGCGCCTGGAGCCGGCTGGTGCGGTTGAGGGCGGCCGCGGAGGGTGCGCCGTCCTCGGCGTTCCCGGCCTCCCCGGCTTTCCCGCCACGGATCCGCGTCGTCAGCGCGCGCGGGATGACGCTCGTACGGTCCTCGGCGTTGTCGTGCTCCGCGGTGAGGGCCTGCGGCGGCAGGGCGTCCAGCTGGTCCTTGCTGAGCGCGGACCGCGCCTCGCGGACCCGCGCGAGCAGCGCGACCGCGTCGTGCGGCCGGATGTCCGGGGTGCGCGCGGTGGCCTCCGCGACCAGTTCGTCCAGTTCGAGGGCGAGTCCCGGCACGGCGGCCGACGGGGCCGGCACGTCCTCGTGGAGGTGCTGGTACAGGACCTGGGCGGGGGACTCGCCCTGATGCGGCTTGCCGCCGGTCAGCATCTCGTACAGCACGACCCCGCACGCGTACACGTCGACCCGGGGGTCGGCGGTGCCGCGCTCGATCTGCTCCGGCGCCAGGTAGGAGACGGTGCCGAGGACGGCACCGGTGGTGTTCGTCACCGTGTCCACGGACCGCACCAGCCCGAAGTCGGCGACCTTGACCCGGCCGTCGTCCCCTATCAGGACGTTCTCCGGCTTCATGTCGCGGTGGACGAACCCGGCCCGGTGTGCGGCCCCCAGCGCGGCGAGCACCGGCTCCAGGATGTCCAGCGCCGCGCGCGGCTGGAGCGCCCCGCGCTCGCGCAGCACGTCACGCAGGGTGCAGCCGGCCACGTACTCCATGGCGAGGTACACGTACGTCCCGTCCGTGCCCTGGTCGAAGACCTGCACCACGTTCGGGTGGGCCAGCCGCGCGACCGACTTGGCCTCCCGGATGAACCGCTCCACGAACGAGCCGTCGGCCGCGAGCGTCGGGTGCATCACCTTGAGCGCGAGGACCCGGTCGAGTCGGGTGTCCAGGGCCCGGTAGACCGTGGCCATCCCGCCGACGGCGATCCGCGCGTCGACGCGATAGCGGCCGTCGAGCACCTGCCCGACGAGAGGGTCCTGAAGGGTCGTATCCACGCAGGCGAGTCTACGAGCCGTCACGGACACACACGGATCGCGGACAGTGTCGCGGCGGGACTGAAGCCGACCTGTGACGCGCTGAACGCACCCGCGCGAGGGAGCTGACCGGCTAGAACGCGGGCCGCTCCGGGTCCAGCCCGGCCATGCCCTCCGTCGGGGACGACGCCCGGGCGAAGTGCCGTTTGGGGATCCGCCCGGCCAGCCGTGCCAGTCGCCCCGCCTCCACGGCGGACCGCATCGCCGCGGCCATCATCACCGGCTCCTGCGCCCGCGTCACCGCGGAGGCGAGCATCACCCCGGCACACCCCAGC
Source organism: Streptomyces sp. CB01373 (assembly GCF_002803075.1). Classification (GTDB taxonomy): domain Bacteria; phylum Actinomycetota; class Actinomycetes; order Streptomycetales; family Streptomycetaceae; genus Streptomyces. The sequence continues at coordinate 75,704 of NZ_NNBK01000026.1, forward strand.
TCCATGGCCAGCGCCACGTCCGAGGCCGTACCCGCCCCGGCGTCCAGGATCACCGGCACGCGCGCGTGCTCCACGATCAGCTGGAAGTTGTGCGGGTTGCGGATGCCGAGCCCGGACCCGATGGGCGAGCCGAGCGGCATGATCGCGGCGCAGCCCACATCCTCCAGCTTCCGCGCGAGCACCGGATCGTCGTTCGTGTACGGCAGGACCGTGAACCCGTCGTCCACCAGGGTCTCCGCCGCGTCCAGCAGCTCGATCGGGTCCGGCAGCAGTGTGCGCTCGTCGGCGATGACCTCCAGCTTGACGAGGTCCGTGCCGAGCGCCTCCCGCGCCAGCCGGGCGGTGAGGACCGCCTCGCCCGCGGTGAAGCAGCCCGCGGTGTTGGGCAGCACCCGGATCCCGAGCGACTCCAGCACCGACAGCACCGAGCCGTGCACGGAGGGGTCCACCCGCCGCATCGCGACCGTGGTCAGCTCCGTGCCGGAGGCCACGAGCGCCCGCTCCAGGACCTCCAGGCCGGTCGCGCCGCCGGTGCCCATGATCAGCCGGGAGGTGAAGGACGTACCACCGAGGACGAAGGGGTCGTCGGCCATGGCTCAGCCTCCCTGGACGGCGGTCAGCACTTCGACGCGGTCGCCCTCGGCCAGCGCCGTGGACGACCACCGCGCGCGCGGGACGACGGTCTCGTTGAGGGCGGCGGCCACCCCGGAGGGTGCCGCGCTCAGCGCCTGCACGACGGAGCCGAGTGACGTGCCGGGCGCGACCCGGCGGGGCTCACCGTTGACGGAGATGTTCATACGGGCTGCTCCGTGAGTGCCGCGGCGTAAAAACGCCTGGGGGAGAAGGGGCGGACCTCGTCCGGCAGCTCGCCGGTGGTCAGGACGTGCGCCATGGCGTCCCCGGTGACCGGCGTGAGCAGTACGCCGTTGCGGTAGTGCCCGGTGGCGAGCAGCAGGCCGTCGAGGCCGGTCGGGCCGAGCAGCGGCGCGTTGTCGGGGGAGCCGGGCCGCAGTCCCGCCCGGGTCTCCGTGAGCGGCAGCTCGGTGATCCCCGGCACCAGCTCGTGGGCGTCGCGCAGCAGCTCGTACACGCCGCCCGCCGTCACCGTCGTGTCCCAGCCCAGCTCCTCGCTCGTGGCCCCGACGACCAGCTCGCCGTCGAGCCGCGGCACCAGGTAGACCTGGCTGCCGCGCACCACGGCCCGCACGGTGCGGCTCAGGAACGGCGCGTACCGCTTCGGCACCGTCAGCCGCAGCACCTGCCCCTTCACCGGCCGCACCGGCGGCAGCACCTCGTCCGGGACGCCTGCGAGCCGTCCGCTGAGGCTGCCCGCGGCGAGCACCACCCGCTCCGCGGCCGGCGCGGTGCCGTCGCGCAGCACACAGCCCGTGGCCCGGCCCCGGGCCACGGTGAGCTGCTCGGCCCAGCCGCGGTGGAAGACCACGCCCGCCCGCTCGCAGGCCGCGAACAGGGCGCGGGCGAGCCGCCGCGGATCGATCTGGTGGTCGCCGTCCACCCGCAGCCCGCCGCGCACGCCCGGCGCGAGCATCGGTTCGAGGCGGCGGCAGTCCCGCCCGGACAGCCACTCGGACTCCAGACCCGAGCGGCGCTGAAGGTCGTGCAGTTCCCGCAGGTGGGCGCGGTCGTCGGCGTCCAGCGCGACGGCGAGGGTGCCGCAGCGGCGGTAGCCGAGGTCGTGGCCGGTCAGCTCGGTCAGCTCGGCCGCGAAGTCCGGGTAGCGGCGGGCGGAGGCCAGGTTCAGTGCGAGCAGCGTCTGCTCGCCGTAGTGCAGTTCGGTGACGGCGGCCAGCATCCCGGCGGCCACCTGTGCGGCCCCGCCGCCCGGCTCGGGGTCCACCACGGCCGTGGCGAACCCGCGCTGCGCCGAGCGCCAGGCCGTCACGAGGCCGATGATTCCGCCCCCCACGACGAGGACGTCGGACGTACGTGGCAACGACATGGGCGTCCAGCCCCTCCCTTCGCCGGCATGACCCGGATCAGGTTCGTACGGTCGGAGGCCGCCAGCCTCCCTCTCAGCCCGGTGCGTCCGGGCTCCCGCGAGTGCTTGTACGGGCGCCACCCTAGCCCGCGGAACACCGCCCCGGTAGGTGAGCATCCCGCGTACGAGGGGCGGCCGGGCGGCGGGCGGGCACGGGGGAAGAGGCTGTGGGGCAGGTTGTGGGGGCCGGTTGTGGAGCGGGTCACCCCGCACGCCCCTGACTGACGCCGCGTCAGTTGAATTATGGTGATCGGGTGAGCGACCAGACGCAGGGACAGGGCACATCGGGGCCGCGGCGCGTGGTCGTCGCGGGTGCCGGCATGGCCGGTGTGCAGACCGCGGTCGCCCTGCGCGAGCAGGGCTTCACCGGCACCGTGACACTGATCGGCGCCGAACCCCACCAGCCCTACGACCGGCCCCCGCTGTCCAAGGCCGTCCTGCTCGGCAAGGCCGAGGGCTCCGCCTTCGACATCGACTTCGAGGCGCTCGGCCTCGAACTGCGGCTCGGCTGCGAGGCACTGGCCGTGCGGCCCGGCGCCCGCGTGCTGGAGACCTCGGCCGGACCGGTGCCGTACGACGTCCTCGTCCTGGCCACCGGCGCCGAGCCGATCCGGCTGCCCGGCACGGAGGGCGTGCAGGGAGTCCACCTGCTGCGCACCCTGGACGACGCCGAACGGCTGCGGCCGGTGCTCACCGAGCAGCACGACATCGTGGTCGTGGGCGCGGGCTGGATCGGCGCCGAGTTCGCCACCGCCGCGCGCGAGGCGGGCTGCGCCGTGACCGTCGTGGAGGCCGCGGACCGCCCGCTCGCCGGGGCGCTGCCCGCGGAGGTGGCCGAGCCGATGACCACCTGGTACGCCGACAGCGGCGCCGAACTGCGCACCCACGCGCGCGTGGAGCGCGTCGAACCCGGAGCGGTCGTCCTCGACGACGGCTCTCGGCTGCGCGCGGGCGCCGTCGTGGTCGGCATCGGCGCGCGCCCCGCTACGGACTGGCTGGCCGGCTCCGGCATCGAACTTGGCCCGCACGGGGACGTCCTGGCGGACGACCATCTGCGCACGTCCGTGCCGGACGTGTACGCGGTCGGCGACTGCGCCTCCTTCCCCTCGGGACGGTACGGCGAGCGCCTGCTGATCCACCACTGGGACAACGCGCTCCAGGGTCCGCGCACGGTCGCGGCCGACATCGTCGGCCTCACCCCCGTGGTCTACGACCCGGTGCCGTACTTCTGGTCCGAGCAGTTCGGGCGCTTCGTGCAGTACGCGGGACACCACACGTCGGCCGACGCCGTCGTCTGGCGCGGCGAACGCACCGGGCCGGCGTGGACGGTCTGCTGGCTCCGCGAGGGCCGGCTCGTCGCCCTGCTGGCCGTCGGCCGGCCGCGGGATCTGGCGCAGGGGCGGCGGCTGATCGAGTCCGGCACGCCCATGGATCCGCGGCTGCTGGCGGACCCGGCGAGGCCCCTGAAGGCGGCGACCGCGTGAGGCGCACGTCCCCGGGTGGACGGGCCTGGCTTCCGAGTATCAGTGGCAGATGGCACGCTTGTGTCCGTGACCGAGATTGACACGAAGATCGAAGCTCTCGTCCCTGACTGGCTCACCCTTCCCGACATCGCCGAACAGTTCGGCGTCGAGGTGACACGTGTGCGGCAGTTGGTCAAGGAGGGCCAGCTCATCGCCGTACGCCGGGGTGAGAACCGCGCGCTGCACGTCCCCGCCGCCTTCATCGACGGCGACAAGGTCGTCAAGGGCCTGTCCGGCACCCTGACGCTCCTGAGGGACGACGGCTTCACGGTCGAAGAGATGATCGAATGGATGTTCACCCCCGACCCGTCCCTGCCGGGCACCCCCGCCCAGGCCCTGAGTGAGAACCGTGGCACAGAGGTGAAGCGCCGCGCCCAGGCCCTCGCCGTCTGACCCGGCCGGCTCCTCCACGCCCCCTCGGCCGCGGCCCTTGCGGCCGGGGGGGGGGCGGTGGCCGCAGCGGCCGGCCGGGAGGGGCGGATAGGGTCCGTCCGAGTGGCCGGACGAGCCACGGAACCGACGACTCGGGGGGACCCGCGTATGCCTGAGACCGCTGCCGTCGCCGATGCCGCAGCCGACGCCCGTGACCGGCTCGGTGCCGCGCGCCTGTACCTGTGCACGGACGCCCGCAGGCGGCAGGGAGACCTGGCCGGGTTCCTTGACGCGGTGCTGGCGGCGGGCGTCGACGTCGTGCAGTTGCGGGACAAGGGCATGGAGGCGGCGGAGGAGCTGCACCTGCTGGAGGTGTTCGCCGACGCGTGCGCCCGGCACGGGAAGCTGCTCGCGGTCAACGACCGGGCGGACGTCGCCCACGCGGCCCGCGCCGATGTGCTGCACCTGGGGCAGGGGGACCTTCCGGTGCCCGCCGCCCGAGCCGTCCTCGGCGACGGCGTCCTGATCGGCCGGTCCACGCACGCCGAGGACGAGGCCGCCGCCGCGGCCGTGCAGGACGGCGTGGACTACTTCTGCACCGGACCCTGCTGGCCCACGCCCACCAAGCCCGGTCGCCCCGCCCCTGGCCTCGACCTCGTCCGGTACACCGCCTCGCTGGGCACCGACCGGCCCTGGTTCGCCATCGGCGGCATCGACCTCGGCAACCTGGACCAGGTCCTGGAGGCCGGCGCCCGCCGTGTCGTCGTGGTCCGGGCGATCACCGAGGCCGCCGACCCCGGAGCTGCGGCGGCCCAGTTCGCCGAGCGGCTGAGGCAGGCGGGGTAGGGGCGCGGCAGGGCCGGAGGCCGGCCGTCCCGGCGTCTCGCTTTTCGGACAGCCGGCCGGGTCCGACCCGCTCATTTCCGGCCCCGCTGTCCGAAGGGTGGACAAGAAGCCGACAATCCTGGCAAATTTCCAGTGCTCGGTTGGGAGACCGCCGTGCCCTGGATAGCCTGCCAGTATGGCCCTCGGAACCGCATCCACCAGGACTGATCGCGCACGCACCGTGCGTGACATGCTCGCCACCGGCAAGAGCACCTACTCCTTCGAGTTCTGGGCGCCGAAGACGGCGAAGGGCGAGCGCAACCTGTGGAACGCGCTGCGCAGGGTCGAGGCCGTCGCCCCCGACTTCGTCTCGGTCACGTACGGTGCCGGCGGCTCCACCCGCGCGGGCACGGTCAAGGCGACCGAGCAGATCGTGTCCGACACGACGCTCACCCCGGTGGCGCACCTCACCGCCGTCAACCACTCCGTCGCCGAGCTGCGCAACATCATCGGCCAGTACGCCGACGCCGGGATCCGCAACATGCTCGCCGTGCGCGGCGACCCGCCCGGCGACCCGATGGCCGACTGGGTACCGCACCCCCGCGGGCTGACCTACGCCGCCGAACTCGTCCGGCTCATCAAGGAGTCGGGCGACTTCTGCGTCGGCGTGGCGGCCTTCCCGGAGATGCACCCGCGCTCCGCCGACTGGGACACCGACGTCGCGCACTTCGTCGACAAGTGCCGGGCGGGCGCCGACTACGCGATCACGCAGATGTTCTTCGAGCCGGAGTCGTACCTCCGCCTGCGCGACCGCGTCGCCGCCGCCGGTTGCGCGACACCCGTCATTCCCGAGATCATGCCGGTCACGAGCGTGAAGATGCTCGAGCGTCTGCCCCAACTCAGCAACGCCGCCATCCCGGACGACCTCAAAGAGCGGATCCGCGCGGCGGCGGACGATCCGGCGGCGGTACGCTCCCTTGGGATCGAGTTCGCCACCGAGTTCTGTGCCCGACTGCGGGCCGAGGGAGTGCCCGGGCTGCACTTCATCACGCTCAACAACTCCACGGCGACGCTGGAAATCTACGAGAACCTGGGTCTGCACCACCGGCCGCGGACCTAGACCGGCCGCACCCGCGTAGGACACACTGCGTAGCGGCCATTGGGAGAGGGGCGTACATGGGCTGGACGGTCCTCTACATCGCGTTCGGCATCGTCGCGCTGTGGCTGCTGGGCGAGGTGCTGCTGCAGTACAAGGCACGGTTGCGCTGGCGGCTGCTGGCCTTCGGCGGCTTCCTCGGTGTCGTCCTCGGGGTCCTGATCCCCTCCGTCATCGTGATCGGTGCCGGCGCGGCCGCCTTCGCGGTCGGCCAGACCTACGTGACGCTGTCCTTCCGGCGCGGCTTCGCGGAGGGCTGGGCGGTCAACCGCCCCGAGGCCGAGGGCGCCAAGCCGCGCCGCCGCGGCAAGGCCGAGTACCAGGACCCGGCCCTGGAGGTCTCCGGCCTCGAGGCGTCCGACGGCGACACCGGCACCATGCAGGCACTGCACAGCCACGAGGGTCAGCCCTACGGCCACGGCCACGGCGACGACGACCACGACGACGTCTTCACCCCCGCCGCCCCCCACTCCCAGCTCCGTTCGGGCGAGGGGACCCCCGTCTCCGAGCCCGCGGCCGCCGAGGCCACCGCCGTGTACGAGCCGCAGCCCCTGCCCGACGAGACCGGCACCTACGGCGTGTACGGCGGCTCGGCCCACCAGGGCGGCACGCAGTCGCCCTACCCGGGGGGCGGCCAGACCCAGGACCAGTACGCCAGCGCGGCCCAGGGCGCCGACCAGAGCCACGCGTACGACTACTCCGGCAACGGGCAGCAGGGCTACGGCTACGACGCCTCCGGCCAGCAGCAGTACGCCGCCTACTCCGACCCGTACGCCGGCACCCAGACCTACGACGGCTCCTACGACACCGGCTACGCCCAACAGGGGTACGGCCAGCAGGGGTACGGCACCCAGGACGCCTACGCCGGCTACGGCGCGGAGACCCCGGCCGGCGGGGTCTGGGTACCGCAGCAGCGCACCGACGAGTCCTACGGCGGCGAACTCCCGCCGGAGCAGCAGGCCTACCCGTACCAGGACGGCAACCAGGGGCAGCCGCAGCACGGCACGGGCTACGACGAGCAGTACCGTTTCTGAACGCTCCCCGGCTCACTGGGAGCCGCGGAACTCCGGTCCCTCCACGATCAGTCCGGCCACCAGCGCCCCCGACATCCCGGCGTGCGGCAGCCCGCCCCCGGGATGCGACCAGCCGCCCACGGTGAACAGGCCCGCGAGCCCCGTGGTGTTCGCCGGGTGCAGCAGGCGCCCCCGGTCGGCCGCGAGCGCCGGGGCGGGGACGGCCCCGCCCTCCGCGCCCGTCACCCGGGCGATGTCGGCCGGGGTGCGCACCTCGTGCCAGAGCAGACGGTCGCGGAGGCCGGGTATCGCCCGCGAGGCGACGGCGATCATCCGGTCGGCCTGCGCCCGGAGGTCCGCCGAGGCGGACGCGGGGACCGTCGCCGTGAGCGTCACCGCCTCGTGCTCCGGGTCCGGAACCAGCGCCGGATCCCCGGGACGCGACACCGAGACGGTGGGCCGCTCGGGCAGCCCGGGAACCGCGCCGAACAGCGCGTCGAGTTCGGCCGCGCGCTCCTCGGTGTGCACCACGGTCCGGTGGGCCGTCCCCTCCGGACGGCCGCCGCGCAGGGCCAGCAGCACGGTCAGACGGCTGGGCGCCCCGGGCTGCGGCGGCACCTCTCCCGCACCGCGCAGGGCCGTGCCCCGGACCATGCCGTCCAGCATTCGCGGCGGCACACCGGCGACCACGAACTCCGCCTCGGCCACGGTCCCGTCGGCGAGCTCCACGCCCGCCGCCCGGCCGTCCTTGTCGACGATTCCCCCGACCTCGGCGCCGAAGGTGAACTCGACCCGGCGGGCCAGGCACCGCTCGTACACCGCGCGCGCCAGCTCGCGCAGGCCGCCGCGCACGTACCAGGTGCCGAAGGCGTGGTCCAGGTACGGCAGTACGGCCGCGCTCGCCGGAGCGGTCCGCGGATCGAGGCCGTACGCGAGCGCGTGGCTCTCCAGGAGGGCGGCGAGCCGCGGGTCGCGCAGCTCCCAGGCACCGACCTCGGCGAGCGTGCCGGCCCGGCGGGTGCGCAGCAGGCGCTTGTGCGGCACCGCCGGGTAGGGCTCGCGCTCGGCCAGCACCTGCCAGTTGGGCCACAGCGGCTCCTCCAGGAGCGGGCGGCGGGCGCGGTCCCAGGCCTCGCGGGCCCGCACCAGGAAGTCGCCCCAGCGCTGACCGGCGCCCGCGCCGAGGGCTTCGTCCAGAGCGGCGACGACGCCCGCGCGCGAGACGTTCGGCAGGGACACCTCGGTGCCGTCCGCGAAGACGTGCCGTGCGGACGGGTCCACCTGGACCAGCTCGACGCGGTCCTCCAGCGGCTCCTTGCCGGTCTTGACGAACAGATCGCGGTGGACCGCGGGCAACGGGAGCAGCCCGGGGCCGGTGTCGAAGGCGAAGCCGTCCCGCTCGAACCGGCGCAGCGCGCCGCCGTACGTGTCCGTACGTTCGTACACCGCCACCCGGTGGCCCGCGACGGCCAGCCGGGCGGCGGCCGCCATCGCGCCCATCCCGGCGCCGATCACCGCAATCCGTGCCATGTGCGCGACTTTATCGACCGCCACTGACAATCCCGGTCTCGGGGGCGCTGACCAGCGGTTTCCCAGCTGCGCGAGGGCACGGGCGCGCTCAGCCCGGCGGGGACCCCGCCTCGGCCGCGAGCCGGCGTTTCTCCTCCCGTCGCTGGGCCCTGCGGCGCAGGAAGCGCCGGATCCGGGAGACCAGGAAGGCGACGATCACGATCCCGGCCAGCAGCAGGACGCCCGCGATGATCGCCGCGGCCAGCGGATGGAAGATCGCGAAGGTGACGATTCCGGCCACGCCGAGGTCCTCGGCCAGGCTCACGACCATATTGCTCACGGGCTCGGGCGACGTGTTGACCGCCATGCGCGTCCCGGCCTTCACCAAGTGGCTGGCCAGTGCCGTACCGCCGCCGACCAGGCCCGCGGTGACGTCCGACAGCGAGCCGCTCTGCCCCGCGAGCAGCGCGCCGACCCAGGCACCGGCGACCGGGCGGATCACCGTGTGCGCCGTGTCCCACACCGAGTCCACGTAGGGGATCTTGTCGGCGACCGCCTCCAGCGCGAACAGCACGGCCGCCGCGATCAGGACCTCAGGCCGCTGCAGGGTGCCGGGGACGTCGTCACTCAGTCCCGTCGCACCGAACACGCCGAGCAGCAGCACCACCGCGTACGCGTTGATGCCGCTGGCCCAGCCGCTTGTGAACACCATGGGGAGTACGGACACGGAGGCGATCGTAGCCAGCGGGCCGCGCGGAGTCCCGGGGGCGGGCACACAGGCCTGAGTATCCGTACCTAGCAAGCGAGATGAGTACGCGCACGGATGTGACGCGACCCGTGCGCACGGAAGAGTCGGAGGCACGGGAAAGGGCACACCGGCACCGCCGACACGGGGCGGCGGAACGGCGTGGCCCTCGACCGGGAGACGCCGGTGCGTGGTGGCCCGCGGGGGACGCGGCCAGGGCGCGCCGGCGTCTCCCTGTGCGCGGACCGTGCCGGGCGGTCTTGGGAGGCCGCGGCGTCAGAGGCGTCCGCTGACCCGTCCCTGAAGGAGCCGGGACAGCGCCGCGTGCACGTCGTCCAGGGAACGCTGCGGCTGGAAGGACTTCCAGTCCAGCGCGGCCACCAGCACCATGCCGACCAGCGCCGCCGCGGTCAGCGGCACGTCGACGTCCTCGCTGAACTCCCCGTTCGCCACGCCGTCGCGCAGTACGCCCTCGACGACCGCGACCGCCTCCTGCCGCACCACCAGGAGCGTGGACTGCCAGGAACGGTTGGTGCGCCACAGCTCGGCCACGTAGAGCTGGGTGAAGGCGGGGTAGCGGTCGATGAAGACGAGCCCGGCGCGCACCATGGCGTCCAGGGCGTCGACCCGGCTGCCGCCCTCCCGCGCCGTCCGGTCGGCCGCCTCGCGCAGGGAGGCGGTGAGCAGTCCCACGCCGTGCCGCAGCAGCTCCTCGAAGAGGACGGACTTGCTGGCGAAGTTGTAGTAGACGGTGCCCTTGGCGACCCCCGCCCGCTCGGCGATCTCGTCCACCGTGGTGGCGGAGAACCCCTGCTCGGCGATGAGGGTGACGGCGGCCTCGTAGAGCTTCTGCCGGGTGGCCTCGCGGCGGGTACGGCCGCCCGGCGTGGCGCTGCTGAGTTCCATGGCCCTGATTGTCACAGGCCGGCACCTCGCCAAGGGCGCGGCAGGGGAGGCCAGTGGCCGCGCCGCGGGCCCGGCACATGGGCCTTCCCTCACCGACGGCCGAGGCGAAATGCCTGGTCGGGACGGATTGTCAGTGCCGTACCTCACGATGGCCACATGCGGCACCCGTGCCGTCACCCGACGACAGGAGGTTCGTCATGGCCAACTCGTCCGCAGCCGCCGCCCGTCGGCACCGCGCCACCGGCCCTGCCCCCTCACTGACCGGCCCGGCGAGCGACGTGCACCCCGTTCCGCGCCGGGCCCCGGCCCCGCCCGCCGCCCTCGGCCTGCTCGCCCAGGCCCGCGAGGGCCTGGAGGAGGCCACCACCCTCCGCACCCCGAACGAGCGGTACGCGACGGCCCACCTCGCCGCGCTGCGCACCGCGGCCGCCGTGCTCGCCGCGCGAGGGCGCCCGGATCCCACCCCGCGCCGCCGGGCCCGCATCAGGAGCGCCTGGGAAGTGCTCCCCGAGATCGCGCCCGAACTCGCCGAGTGGAGCGCGCTGTTCGCCGCGGGCGCCGCGCGCCGCGCCCGCGCCGAGGCCGGGATCCGGGGCGCGGCCGGCCAACGGGACGCCGACGACCTGATACGGGACGTGGGGATGTTCATCCGCCTGGTCGAGCGCCTGCTCCTCCTCCAGCCGGTCCTTCCCCGACCCGCCCCCGGCGGGGCGGCGACCGCGGGGGCCGTGGAGCCGAGGGGCAGGTCGGGGGGTGGAGGCAATAGGGTGGAAGGCGCCTGAAGCCCTTCCAGTTCCGGTGTGCCGGGCGGGGAGGGGCAGCCCGATCGCTCCGCCGCGCAAGAGGCGGTGCCGCGCCGAGGAGTCAACCGTGTCGGACCCGATGCGCCCACCCGCCTCCCACCACCACTCTCAACCGGCGTCGCTGCGCTCCGACCCCTCTCGTCCACGCGCCTCTCTCCGTACCGCCGTGGTCTGGGAGGTCCTGCACGACGCCCTCGACCACCGGGTCAAGGCCTCGGGCCGGGACTCCCTGGACGTCCTCGACACCGGCGGCGGCAGCGGCAACTTCGCCGTGCCCGCCGCCCGGCTCGGCCACCGGGTCACCGTCGTCGACCCCAGCCCCAACGCGCTGTTCGCACTGGAGCGCCGCGCCGCCGAGGCCGGTGTGGCCGAGCGGGTGCGGGGCGTCCAGGGCGACGCCCACGGCCTCTTCGACGTGGTCGAGCGCGGCGGCTACGACGCCGTGCTGTGCCACGGCGTCCTGGAGTACGTCGACGACCCTGCCGAGGGCGTGCGCAACGCGGTGGCCGCCCTGCGCTCCGAGGGCATCCTGAGCGTGCTCGCCGCCGGTCTCGGCGGGGCCGTGCTCGCGCGCGCCCTGGCAGGGCACTTCAAGGAGGCCCGGCAGGCACTCGACGACCCCGAGGGCCGCTGGGGCGAGGGCGACCCGATGCCGCGCCGCTTCACCGCCGAGCAGCTCACCGCGCTCGTCGAGGGCGCGGGCCTGCGGGTCGGCGCCGTGCACGGGGTGCGGATCTTCGCCGACCTGGTGCCCGGTGTGCTCGTGGACACCGAGCCCGGGGCGCTGGACGCCCTGCTGAAGCTGGAGGCGGCGGCGGCCGAGCGGCCCGCGTTCCACTCCGTGGCCACGCAGCTCCACGTACTCGGTGAGACCAGGGGCGCGGCGGAGGCCTGAGCCGCCCCGCGGGACGGGCCGCCCACCGGCGCGGCGGCCGGGCATGCAGTCCGCCACAGGCCGCCCGGACGCGGGCTCGGCGCCGTATGATCGAAGGAGACCGTCCGGCATGACGGCCTGCCCGCCGGGGAATGGAAGCCTCAGCGGACCGGGACCGACATGGCGGGTTCCGGTTGGCCAATTGGCGCAGAGGGGCGGGTTTCACGGGGGCGATTCCCGCCTATCCTTAAGGGACCCCCCGAGTCGCCCCGGCGACTGCACGATGAGGAGGACTCCGTGCCGCTCTCGGAGCACGAGCAGCGCATGCTCGAGCAGATGGAGCGAGCGCTGTACGCCGAAGATCCCAAGTTCGCGTCGGCGCTCGAGGGAAGCGGGCTGCGTACGTACACCCGGCGGCGGGTCTACCAGGCGGTCGTGGGCTTCCTCGTAGGTATCGCGCTCCTCATGGTAGGAATGGTCGTCCAGAAGCTCATCTGGGTCAGTGTGGTGGGCTTCCTGGTCATGCTGGGCTGTGCCGTACTGGTCGTGACCGGCTGGCGCAAGGCTCCCAAGCCGGGCGAGCAGGCCGCAGCAGGCGGTCCGCAGGCCCGCCGTCCGGCCCGTCAGAAGCGTTCAATGATGGACCGCATCGAGGAGCGCTGGCAGCGCCGCCGTGACGAGCAGGGCGGCCGCTAGCCCGCCGCACACCCACAGTTCCGCGTGAGGGGCTGACCACCGATGGTGGTCAGCCCCTCACGCGTGCGACTCCTCAGCCGGAGGCCTCGGCCCCGTCCCCCGGGTCCCGCCGTCCCGACGACCCGCGCAGCGCCGCCCGGGCGCCGGCGACGCGGGCGGCGGCACGGGACCGGAACGCGTTCCACCGGGCCGATGCCGCCCAGACCACGCGCACGGCCGAGCGTGGCGCCAGTGCGGCCCGCAGCCTGGTGCGGCGCGACGCCGTGTCCCGCAGGCCGGCGGTGACCCGCCGGACGTCCTCGGCGAGCCCCGCCACCGGACGCGGGCGCGGCGCGTAGAGGACCTGCTCGACCGCGTCCGCCAGCCGGTGCGCCGAGGTCGCGGCCACCTCGTCCAGACGCCCGAGGCGGACGATCCGGGCGGCCGCCTTGCGCGGGGTGCGCGAATCGTCCGGCAGGATCCCGAAGTCCCAGGCGGTGTCGCCCAGTTCCTGCCAGACCGCCAGGATGTGCGACCCCGCGTCCGCCTCGCCGCGCCCGTGCGCGCCCAGCCGCACGGAGCGCATCCGCCGGCGCCACAGCAGCGGCGACAGCGGCAGGGCTACGACCAGCAGGCCGCCCAGCGTCCAGCCCAGCAGGGCGTGCCACCTCGGGCCGCCGCCGCCCTCGACCGGCACGGCCTGCGCGGACGGGCCCCCGCACTCCTGGAGCTTCCGCACCTCCGGCGGGCAGCTCTGGTCCACCGACGGCGCGGCGGAGGGCGCCGTGCTCGCGTCCTGGGACGGCGCCGACTGCTCCGGCAGGCTGGTGCCGGGCGTTTCCGGCTGCGTGTACGACGGTGTCGTGCCGCGTGTCGGGGTCGGCTCGAAGCGGGTCCAGCCGACGCCCTCGAAGTACAGCTCGGGCCAGGCGTGCGCGTCCTTCAGACCCACCGCCACGGTGCCGTCGCCCTGCGCGGCGCCCGGTGCGAAGCCCACCGCGACGCGGGCCGGTATGCCCAGCGTGCGGGCCATGGCGGCCATCGCGAAGGAGAAGTGCACGCAGAAGCCTCGCTTGTCCTCCAGGAACCGCGAGACGGCCTGCGGTCCGCTGCCCGCCTCTACCTGAGTGTCGTACCGGAAGCCGCCTTCGAGGGCGAACCAGTCCTGGAGCTCGACCGCCCGCTCGTAGTTGTTCGCCGCGCCCCGGGTGACCCGGCGGGCGGTGCTCGCGACGTCCGCCGGCAGCGACCGGGGCACCTTGGTGTACTCGCGCCTCAGTGCCGCCGGCGGCTCCGGCGCCTTGGCGAGCTGCTCGGCGGTCGGGCGCACCTGAAGGCTCTTCACCTCGTAGGTCAGCCCGCGCGTGGTCTGCCGGTGATCGCCGACGAGGGTCATGCCGACGGGCTCGTAGCGCCAACTGCCCTTGACCCGCACGGCGGTCGGCGGATACGGCATCGGCAGCCAGTCCTGCGCGTACGACGTGGACGCCGAGATCGTCGTGGTGATCTCCGTGCGCTTGACGCCGCCGTCCAGGCCCAGGGGAGCGGGCAGCCGGTCGGGCACGCTCACGATGTGCCGCTGGGACGGCTTCCAGGTGGTGCCGTCGAAGTCGTCCAGGGACACGATCCGCAGGTACAGGTTCGAGGTGTCGGAGGTGTCCGTGCGCAGGGTGATGACCGTATGGTCCTGGTCGACGTTCAGGTTGTCGCGCAGTGACACCAGCGGGTTCACCGCGGAGATCGTGCCGCCGTCCCCGCTGCCCGGGCCGACGCCGTTTCCGGCGCCGCCGAGCAGTCCGCCCCCCATCGCCGGCAGGGCGAGCGGCGCCACCAGGGCGATGCCGAGGGCGAGTGCGCCGATCCGGCGCCCGGTGCGCACCGGCGCGGTCGCGCCGCCCGTCTCGCGGACTCCCTCGCGCGGTGCCCCGGCGAACACCCGCCCCCACTGCGAGAGCCGGTCCCGGCCCTCGGCCAGCAGCAGCATCAGATAGCCGGCGGCCGCGACCAGGAACCACCACCAGCCGGTACCGCCGTCGGACAGGCCGGCGGCCACGGAGTACACGGCGAGCAGCGGCAGGCCCGCGGGGGCCGCGCTGCGGAACGTCACCGCGAGCGCGTCCACGATCAGTCCGATCACCAGGACGCCGGCGACGAGCATCAGGCGGATGCCGTCGGTCTGCGGGGCCGGGGTGGCGTACCGCCCGACGTCGTCCGCGCCCGCCCGCAGCAGTTCGGCCAGGTGCCGGAAGGCCTCGGGGCCGGGGACCAGCCCCGCGAAGGCGTGTGCCCGGGCGAAGACCAGCGTGAGCAGCATCAGCGTGGCCAGGGCCTGCGCCGCCACGGTCAGCGGCCGCGCCAGCGGTATCCGCCGGGCCACCGCGCCGACCCCCGACTGCACCGCCAGCATCAGGACGACCTGGAGGATCCACGAGGCGGGGGAGACCAGCGGCAGCAGCGAGCACGACGCCATCAACGTCGCCGCCGCCGCGCACAGCGCCAACCGCGTGCGCCCGCTCATGCCGACCCCTCGCCGCCGCCGGTGCCGCCCACGGGCACGTCGTGCCGGCCCTGGTACCGGCTTGGTACCGCCCGGCTCGTCACGGCGTTCATGACCGTCCCCCGCCCAGTCCCGTCCCACCGGCCGCGCCCGCGCTCGCGCGCTCCCGGTCCGCCCGGCGCCACAGCTCGTCCAGGCGGGCGCCCCTGGGTACGGGCACGGCCGTCCAGCCCGCGTCGCGCAGCAGCCGGAGGCGGTCGTCGGCCTCGGACACGGGACCCGGTACGTCGCCCGGCTCCCGGACCCAGTCCTCGCTGTCCAGGACGAAGGCGACCGCGCCGCCGCTGCGCTGCCGCATCCTGGCGGCGACCGCGGCCTGCGCCTCGTCGAGGTCGCCGAGGAAGGCCACCAGCAGTCCCTCGTTGCCGCCGCGCAGCACGTCGTAGGCGCGGGACAGGCCCGCCCCGTCGGAGTGGTCGATCACGGCGAGGGTGTCCATCATCAGCCCGGCCGCGTCCGCCGGCTCCTGGCCGGACCCCGCGAACCCGTCGCCGCCCTCGCCGGGCACGGAGCTGCCGGTGTCGGTCAGCAGCCGTACCGAGAAGCCCCGCTCCAGCATGTGGACCAGGACCGACGCGGCGCCGGAGACGGCCCACTCGAAGGCCGAGTCGGGGCCCGCGCCCAGGTAGGCGAGCGCCCGGGTGTCGAGGAGCACCGTGCAGCGGGCGCGCTGCGGCTGTTCCTCGCGGCGCACCATCAGCTCGCCGTAGCGTGCGGTGGACCGCCAGTGGACGCGGCGCAGGTCGTCGCCGTAGCGGTAGCCGCGCGGGATGACGTCGTCCTCGCCGGCCAGGGCGAGCGAGCGCTGCCGCCCGTCGCCGTACCCGTTGGCGTCGCCGCTCAGGCGCACCGGGGGCAGCGGCTCAACCCGCGGGATGACGGTCAGGGTGTCGTGGGCGGAGAAGGAACGGGTCAGTTCGCACATCCCGAAGGGGTCGGTCAGCCGCAGTTGCAGCGGGCCCAGCGGATACCGTCCGCGCAGGTCGGAGCGGACCCGGTAGGACACCTCACGGCGGCCGCCCGGCTCGACCCGGTCGAGCACGAAACGGGGCCGCGGCCCGAGCACATACGGCACCCGGTCCTGGAGCATCAGCAGGCCGGTGGGCAGCCGCGAGACGTTGTCCATCCGCAGGTGCACCCGGGCCTCGCTGCCGGCGGGCACGCGCGCGGGGGACAGCCGGCGGCTGCCGGCGACCCGGTAACGCGTGCGCAGGAGCACCGTGACGCACACCAGCGGCAGCGCCGCCAGCAGCAGCCCGACCCGCAGCAGGTCGCCCTGGCCGAGGACGTAGGCGCAGATCGCGGCGGCGATGCCGGCGGCCAGGAAGGAACGCCCGCGGGTGGTCAGACCGGCCAGCGCGGTGCGGACGCCGCCCCGCTCCCCGTGGTCGTCCTCCGCGTGCGCCGTCCCCGCGTCCGTCATCACAGGCCCCGCGGGTGCCGCCGGTCGTACGCGGGCACGCCGCGGCCCAGGCCGAAGCCGCCGGACTGCTGGGGCGCCGCGGGCACCGGGGTGTGCTGGAGGATCTCCTGGACGACCTGCTCGGCGGTGCGCCGGTTGAGCTGGGCCTGGGCGGTGGGCAGCAGCCGGTGGGCCAGGACGGCCACGGCCAGTGCCTGCACGTCGTCGGGCAGCGCGTACTCCCGGCCGCTCAGCGCGGCGGACGCCTTCGCCGCGCGCAGCAGGTGCAGCGTCGCGCGCGGCGAGGCGCCGAGTCTGAGGTCGGGGTGGGTGCGGGTGGCGGAGACCAGGTCCACCGTGTACCGCCGGACCGTCTCGGCGACGTGCACCCCGCGCACGGCCTCGATCAGCTTCACGATCTCGTGCGCGTGCGCCACCGGCTGGAGGTCGTCCAGCGGGCTCACCCCGCCGTGCACGTCCAGCATCTGCAACTCGGCGTCCGGGCTCGGGTAACCGATGGACACCCGGGCCATGAAGCGGTCGCGCTGGGCCTCGGGCAGCGGATAGGTGCCCTCCATCTCGACCGGGTTCTGGGTGGCCACCACCATGAACGGCGAGGGCAGTTCGTAGGTCTGCCCGTCGATGGTGACCTGCCGCTCCTCCAGGGACTCCAGCAGCGCCGACTGGGTCTTGGGCGAGGCCCGGTTGATCTCGTCGCCGATCACGATCTGCGCGAAGATGGCGCCCGGCTTGAACTCGAAGTCCCGGCGCTGCTGGTCCCAGATGGACACGCCGGTGATGTCCGACGGCAGCAGGTCGGGCGTGAACTGGATGCGCCGCACCGAACAGTCGATGGACCGCGCCAGCGCCTTGGCGAGCATCGTCTTGCCCACCCCCGGAACGTCCTCGATCAGAAGATGCCCCTCGGCGAGCAGCACGGTCAGTGAGAGCCGTACGACCTCGGGCTTGCCCTCGATCACTTCTTCCACGGAACGGCGGACCCGGTCCACGGTGGCGGCGAGATCACCCCCCACGCCCGGTTCCGCTCGAGCGGGGGCTCCCCCATGGCTCGCTCGATCGTCATAGGTCGTCACCCGGCGGCCCTCCTCGGCCCTTCCCCGCGCTCGTCGGCGAGCGGGGGATACCCCAACTTTCAGGGCCGACGCTCTGCTGTGCGGACCGGCCCACCCCGAATCAGGCACCACGCGCGAACGATCGCGCGTGAGGCCACCCCCGCATTCTTGCCGCCGTTACCGATTCGTGTCACTCGCCTGTGGACAACTGGCCGCGATATGTCGGTTCTTGCGGCTTTCGCTGGTGACGGCGGCATGCCGCGCACCGGACCGACGGCCCGGCGCGCGTGCGGCGGTCAGGCGGGGTCGATCTCGCGCAGCCGGCCCGTCCTGACGTCGAAGACGAAACCGCGCACGTCGTCGGTGTGCACCAGGAACGGCGAGGTGCGCACGCGCTGCATCGACTGCCGCACGTCCTGGTCGACGTCCCGGAAGGCCTCCACGGCCCAGGCCGGACGCTGCCCGACCTCCATCTCCAGCTCGTGCCGGAACTCCTCGGTGAGGGACTCCAGGCCGCAGTTGGTGTGGTGGATCAGCACGACGCTGCGGGTGCCCAGGGCCCGCTGGCTGATGGTGAGGGAGCGGATGACGTCGTCGGTGACCACGCCGCCCGCGTTGCGGATGGTGTGACAGTCGCCGAGTTCCAGGCCGAGCGCGGCGTGCAGGTCGAGACGGGCGTCCATGCAGGCCACGACCGCGACCCTCAGCACGGGCCGGGCGTCCATCCCCGGATCGGTGAACGCGGCGGCGTACTGCTGGTTCGCCTCCGCGAGACGGTCGGTGACAGTGCCACGACGGTCTATGGCGCCCTCGGACCCGGCAGGAACTGATGCAGAAGTCGTCATACTCATGACGTTAGTGGGCGCCGGGGCCCGGGTCCTGTCGTGAGACGGTACAAAGAACCCCGTCATGGCTTGTTGTGAGGGACCCCACACCCAGGGCGAACCCGCACCCGTCCGAGTGAATTTTCGTCCCGCGGTGCCGCCGCTGCTCCGACGGGCGACGCGCAGGCCGGTTGATTGACCGCGAGACAGGGTGCACTAAAGTGACGCGAAGCGGGAGGCGTGGCCCTCCCCGCTGTACTGCATTCCCCACAGGCCCCGGCCGACGCGCCGGCGGTCTCCCCACGTGCGCGGCGCGTACGTACGGCTCGGCCTCCTCCCGCTTCCGGTCGGCTGACGCTTCCGGCGCCGGCAGGCCCTTTTCTTTACCGAGCGGTCGGCGATCCGGCGGTGCGTGCGGGACGCGCCGGACTGAGAGGGCTCCTTGACCGACAGCCGACACGTCCCCGTGATGCTCCAGCGGTGCCTGGACCTGCTGGCGCCCGCCCTGGAGCGGCCGGGAGCGGTGGTCGTCGACTGCACACTCGGCCTCGGCGGACACAGCGAGTCGCTGCTCGCCCGCTTCCCCGAGGCGCGGCTGGTGGCCCTCGACCGGGACAAGGAGGCACTGCGCCTGTCCGGGGAGCGCCTGGCACCCTTCGGCGACCGGGCCACCCTGGTGCACGCCGTCTACGACGAGCTGCCCGACGTGCTCGACCGGCTGGGCGTGCCACGGGTACAGGGCGTCCTGTTCGACCTCGGGGTGTCCTCGATGCAGCTCGACGAGGCCGACCGCGGCTTCGCCTACGCGCAGGACGCGCCCCTGGACATGCGCATGGACCAGAGCACCGGGATCAGCGCCGCCGAGGTCCTCAACACCTACCCGCCCGGCGAGCTGGTCCGCCTGCTGCGGGCGTACGGCGAGGAGAAGCAGGCCAAGCGGATCGTGGCCGCCGTCGTGCGCGAGCGCGAGAAGGAGCCGTTCACCAACAGCGCCCGGCTGGTGGAGCTGATCCGCGACGCGCTGCCGCAGGCCGCCAAGCGCACCGGCGGCAACCCGGCAAAGCGCACCTTCCAGGCGCTGCGGATCGAGGTCAACGGCGAGCTCGCCGTGCTGGAGCGGGCGATCCCGGCCGCGGTGAAGGCGCTGGACGTCGGCGGGCGGATCGCCGTGCTGTCGTACCACTCCCTGGAGGACCGCCTGGTCAAGCAGGTGTTCGCGGCCGGTGCGGCGTCGACCGCGCCCCCGGGGCTCCCGGTCGTGCCCGAGCGCTACCAGCCCCGGCTCAAGCTGCTCACCCGCGGTGCCGAACTTCCCACCGAGGAGGAGATCGCCGAGAACCGGCGGGCGGCGCCGGCCCGGCTGCGCGGCGCCGAGCGCGTCAGGAAGGACGTCGAGTGAGCCAGGGGGAGCAGTGAGCAGGAAACCCGAACTGAGAGGCCGGGCCGCCCGGCTCGCCCGGCTCTTCCCGGCGGGCCGGGGGCAGGCCGCCCGCACCCCGTTCGTCCTTCTCGTCGTGCTGCTGCTCGGCGGTGGCCTCATCGGGCTGCTGATGCTGAACTCCGCGCTCAGCGAGGGCGCGTTCCAGCGGGAGGGGCTCCAGAAGGACACCAAGAACCTCACCGACGAGGAGCAGGCCCTCCAGCGGGACATCGACTCCTACTCCGCCCCGGACGCCCTCCAGCTCCGCGCCCGGCAACTGGGCATGGTGCCCGGCGGCGACCCGGCCTTCCTGAACGCCGACGGAACCGTCAAGGGCGTCCCGTCGGCCGCCCCGGAGCCGCCTCCCGCGGAGGAGACGCCGCTGTCGCTGCTGCCGCCCGAGGCGCTCACCCCCTCGCCGTCCACCACGGACGCCACGGCCCCGGCAACCACGGATTCGGCACCCCCCACCACGAACGCGGTCCTCCCCACCACGAACGCGGCGCCGCCACCCGCACAGGGCCCCGCCCCGGCCCTGGGCGGCACCACGCCCGCCGCCCCGGCCACGACCCCGGCTCCCGGCAGGTGACGGCCGTGCCCGCCGGCGAACCGCCCCGCCGCCCGCCGCCCGGCCTGCCCGCGCCCGCCGGGCCGGGGGCCCCGCTGTGTTCGGCCTCCGGGGGAGTAGTACGCCCCGTTCCGGCGGTCACGGCCGTGTCCCGACTCGCTCCCGTCTCGCCGGTCGTGTCCGCGACGGGACCGCCGCGTCGCCGGGTGTCCGGTCCGGCCGCGCCCGCCGGGCCGGGGGTCCGGCCGTGTGCGGCTTCCGGGGTTGTCGTGTCCGCCGTGTCCGCCGCCCCGGCGCTCCGGGGTGCGGCCCGGCCCGCTCACGTCCCGACGGACGTGTCCTGGAGGAAGTCGTCGCGGCGTCCGGTGGGTGCCGTTGTGTTCCGGTTCGTTTCGATTTCGACTCTCGGCAGGTGACGGAAGTGTCCGACAGGGAACCGCCGCGTCGCCGGGTGCCCGGACCCGCCGGGCCGGCGCGGCCGGCCGCCCGGCAGCGCCCCGGCCCCGGTGCCCGGCCGGCCCGCCGTCCGGCCCCGGCC
>NZ_NNBK01000027.1 GCF_002803075.1 Streptomyces sp. CB01373
ACAAATTGTGAGAAAACCCCCGTGCCATGGCACGGGGGTTTTCTGCGTTTACGGCCGGCCGGCACTCGCTTAGGCTCGTACGCATGCGCTACGACCTCGTCATCTTCGACAACGACGGCGTCCTCGTCGACAGTGAGCCCATCTCCAACCGGCTCCTCGCCGCCTACCTCACCGAGTTGGGGCACCCCACCTCCTACGAGGACTCCATCCGTGACTACATGGGGTCGGCGATGCACCGAATCCACGATCTGGTCATGGAGCGGACGGGGAAGCGGCTTCCGGACGACTTCGACGACGTCTTCCACGCCCGTGTGTTCGCCGCGTTCCAGCGCGAGTTGAAGCCGGTGGCCGGTGCCGCCGACGTACTGGAGAAGCTCGCGGTGGACGGGACGCCGTACTGTGTCGCGTCCTCGGGGGGTCACGAGCGGATCCGGGTGGGGCACCGGGCGACCGGCCTGGACCGGTGGTTCGGCGAGGAGCGGATCTTCAGTTCGCAGGACGTGGGCCGGGGCAAGCCGGCGCCGGACCTGTTCCTCCACGCAGCCGACCGGATGGGAGTGGCCGCCGAGAAGTGCGTCGTCGTCGAGGACTCCCCGCTGGGCGTCCAGGCCGCCGTCGCGGCCGGGATGGACGTCTACGGCTTCACGGCGATGACCCCGGCCGCCAGGCTCGCGGATGCGACCCAACTCTTCTCACGCATGGAGGAGTTGGCCGACCTGCTGACATGACGCCGGCCACCGGCGTGGCACTGACAATTGTCATGCGGAGCTCCGGACGATCGTTTCTACTGGCGGGCCCCCCTCGCCCGCGAAGCTTTGAGCATGACGACGAACACGAAGCGCGCGAGTCTCGCCCCCCTGCTCGTGGATGTGGCGGTTCCGGTCAGCGGGTACTACCTGCTCAAGAACGGGTTCGGGATGAGCACGCTGGCAGCCCTGGGGTGGAGCAGCGTGGTCCCCGCCCTGCGCACCGGCTGGGCCGCGGCCAGGGAGCGCAGGGTCAACGCGCTCGCCGCGCTCATCCTGTTCGTCAACGTGGTGGGGCTGCTGCTCAGTCTCGTCGCCGGTGACCCGCGGCTGATGCTTGCCAAGGACAGCGGTGTCAGCAGCGCGATCGGCATCGGCATCCTGGTGTCCGTGGCGCTGGGCAGGCCGATGATGACCGCGGCCATGAAGCCCTGGCTGGTGAAGGGCGACGCGGGCCGGGAAGCCGCCTGGGCCCGACTGGCGGCCGGATCCGCGGACTTCCGGCGGGCGGAGAAGGTGTTCTCGCTGGTGTGGGGCGTGGTGCTGCTCGCGGAGTGCGTGGTGCGGGTCGTGGGTGCCTACACGGTGCCCGTGGACACCATGGTGTGGCTCGGCACCGTGATCCTGGCGGTCACCATGGTGCTCGGGTTCTTCCTGAGCGGTGCTCTGGCCGCCGGGCCGATGGCGCACATGCTGATCGCCGAGACGAACGCCGCAGCCGGGGGTTCCTCGCAGGTCCAGGAGCCCGCGCCGGCCCGGAAGGCCGCGAAGTCCCCGAACGGACTCGCCCTCGTTGGAAGCTGAGCCGAATTCACCTTTCACCGGACCTACCCACAGGTAGCCCAGGGCCCTACGCTCGCCGCCATGACTGATGTGCTGCGGCGCGGTAGGGCCTCGCTGGCGTTCAGCTTCTTCGCACAGGGCGTCGCCTTCGCTCTCCTCGTGACGCGCATCCCGGCCATCCAGGGCCGGTACGGGGTCTCCGACGCGCTGCTTCCGGTCTTCCTGGCCGCCGTGCCGATCCTCGCCGGTGTCGGCAGCACGGCCACCGAGCAACTGGTGAAACGCGTCCGGCCCAGCCGGCTGCTGCGCTGGTCCCAGCCCGTCGTCCTCCTGTCCCTGCTCGGTGTCGGGGCGGGCGACCGGGTCGCCGAACTGGCCGTCGCGCTGGCCGCGTTCGGGCTGGCCGTGGGGATGCTGGACGCCTCGATGAACATGCTCGGGGTGAGCCTCCAGCGGGCGTACGGCCGCAGCATCATGCTCGGCTTCCACGCCGTCTACAGCCTCGGCGGGATCCTGGGTGCCTCGCTGGCCTGGGCCGGGGCGCACTGGCACCTGGCCCTGTGGGTGTCGTACCTGCCGGTGGTGGCGGTGCTGCTGCCGGCGGTCCTCGTGGGCAGCCGGTGGTACGTCGACGCGGACTCACCCGCCGCACCGGAAAAGGCCGACGGGAAGGCCGCTGGCGAAGGCGGCGGGACCGTCGTGTTCCGGCTGCTGCTGCCGCTCTGCCTGGTGATGACCTTCGCGTACATAGGCGACTCGACCGTCTCCAACTGGAGCGCCAAGTACCTCCAGGACACGCTGGGCAGCTCCGAGCAGCTCGCTACGGTGCCGTACAACGTCTACATGGTCACCACGCTGCTGGGGCGGGCCCTCGGGGACACCGGGGTGCGGCGGTTCGGCGCCGTGGCCGTCGTGCGGCTGGGCGCGCTGGTGGCGGCGCTGGGGTTCGCGGTGGTCGCCGGGGCGCCCGGTCCCTGGGTGGGCATGCTCGGGTTCACGCTGCTGGGGCTGGGTCTGTGCGTGCTGGTGCCGCAGACCTTCGCCGCGGCCGGGCGTCACGCTTTTGACAACTACGGCCCGGGGGCGTCGGACCAGGCCGTCGCACGGCTCAACATCTTCAACTACGTGGGTTTCCTGGTCGGCTCCCCGCTGGTGGGCGCGCTGGGCGACGCGTGGAGCTACCGGGGGGCGATGCTGGTGCCCATGGCTCTGGTGCTGGTGACGTCGGTGTGCGCCGGGTCGTTCGCGCCGCGGGCGGACCGATACGGTGACGGGCATGAGCGGCCGCGCACAGCTGATGTGGGACGAGGCAGTAACGGGCTATGACTTCGGCCGGGACCACCCGATGGACCCGATCCGCCTCGTCCTGACCCGGAAACTGGTCGACGCGCTCGGACTCGACCGGGAGGCGCGGCTGGTGGCGGCCAGGCCGGCCGGCGACTCGACGCTGCGGCTGGTCCACCGGGACGACTACATCGCCGCGGTGAAGGCCGCGTCGGCGGATCCGGGATCGGCGGACGCGGCGTACGGCCTGGGGACGCCGGACGATCCCGCGTTCGCCGGGATGCACGAGGTGTCCGCGCTGATCGCGGGGCAGTCGGTGGCGGCGGCGGAGGCCGTGTGGCACGGGGACGCCCTGCACGCGGTGAACTTCGCGGGCGGACTGCACCACGCGATGCCGGGCGCCGCTTCGGGCTTCTGCGTCTACAACGACGCCGCGCTGGCCATCGCCCGGCTGCTGGAGCTGGGCGCCGAGCGGGTCGTGTACGTCGACACCGACGTGCACCACGGGGACGGGGTGCAGACCGCGTTCTGGGAGGACCCGCGGGTACTGACGATCTCGCTGCACGAGCATCCCCGGACGCTGTTCCCGCAGACGGGTTGGCCGCAGGAGACCGGGGCACCGTCCGCCGAGGGATCGGCCGTGAACGTGGCGCTGCCGGCGGGGACCGGGGACGCCGGGTGGCTGCGGGCGTTCCACGCGGTGGTGCCGGAACTCGTCGCCGACTTCCGGCCGCAGGTGCTGGTCACCCAGCACGGGGCCGACACGCACTTCGAGGATCCGCTGGCGCATCTGACGGTGTCGCTGGACGCGCAGCGGGCGGTGCAGATGGCATGCCATGAGCTGGCCCACGAGCACGCCGAAGGACGGTGGATCGCGCTGGGCGGCGGCGGATACGAGGTGGTGGACGTCGTCCCCCGGTCGTGGACGCATCTGGTGGGGATCGCCGTGGGGCGCCCGGTGGAGCCGGAGACGGTGATTCCGGAGAGCTGGCGGCAGGTGGTGTACGCGCGGACGCGGCGGTTGGGCCCGATGCGGATGACCGACGGGCGGTGGCCGGTGTCCTGGGCGGACTGGGAGGCGGGATACGACCCGGCGGACCGGCTGGACCAGACGATCCTGGCGACCCGGCGGGCGGTGTTCCCGCTGCGGGGTCTGCTGCCGTAGCACCGGCCCGGTTTTTTGGTTAGGCCGACTGTGCGGTGTTCCCGGGTTCCCGGGACGACCGCGGAGGCCGTGCGTCAGCATCGCTCGGGTGTTGAGCATCGCGGCGCTGCGCGCCCATCTGGTGAGGGCCCGTCTCGCCGGGGTGGTGGCCACGACGCGGGAGGCCGGTCTGCGCAGCTACCGGCTGTTCGCGGCCCGGGATCCCCGGGTGCTGATCGGAATCGACCCCGAAGGGCCCTGGCAGCAGCGGGACTTGATTGAGCTGATGGCGCGCAGGTGCGGCGTTTCGGCCGATCCGCTGCACACTCTCGGCCCGGACGTCATCGACCCGGATCTGACGCTGGCCGGGCTGGACGCCTTCGCGGACCGGCTCGGTGCGGCGGCGCGACGGGGTGCCCCGGTGCTCCTGGGCACCGGGCATCCGCACCGGCTGCTCGGTTTCTACGCCGCGCTGGCGGACGCCCTGTCGGCGGCGGGATGTACCGTCCTCACCCCCGCGCAGGGTCGCTCTGTCGACATAACGACCCGGTTCGGTCTACGCACGTACCGCCTCGAGTACGTCCGGGGAGTCGCCCTGGTCCGGCTTCCCGGCGCCGAACGCTCCGGTGGTGAGCCCGGCGCGCACACGCATTCACCGCTGCCGGTTCGGCTGGCGCTCGCGGCGGCGGCCGACGCCGGCGGACCGCTGCCCGGTCTGGTGATCGGGGATCACGGCTGGGTCTGCGGCGCAGGTCAGCTGGGGTTCGAGGCGATGGGCCCGGCCGACACGAACGACCCCGCGCTCTTCGTCGGGCAGGCGGAGGGGTGCGTGTCCGTCGTCGTTCCACTTGATGACGGCGTACGGGCCGCCTACTACCGCCCGCTGGCCCGCTACGTACTCAATCGCGCCTGTCTGTCACAGTAGGCCGCCGATGGTCCACCTCTTCCCCACTCGCATCACACGCCCCTACCCTGGGGAGTGAGCACGCAGCGACGAAGAGTCACCGGAAGGGGAAGCCGGTGGCCGTCGAGTGCGGAAGGTTCAGGTGTGTCATGGCTGCAGCTGGCGAAAGGCCTCTGAACGAGGTTCAGTTCCTTACCGTGGCGGAAGTCGCCTCGGTCATGCGAGTGTCGAAGATGACCGTGTACCGCCTGGTGCACAGCGGTCATCTGCCCGCGATCCGGGTGGGGCGGTCGTTCCGCGTCCCGGAGCAAGCGGTTCACGAGTACCTCCGCGAGAGCTACGTGGGGGTGGACACCGCCTGACGACGATCGGGAGGGGTCCGTGAAGGACAGTACGGAGCACTTCCGGATCCCTCCGGACACCTCGATTACGACCTCAGCCCTCGGGCGGGTAGGCTAGCCCCTCGTAGGTCGTGTGGGCCCATGGCGCCCAAACACCGAGTGATGAGAAGTGAGCGAGGGTAGTCGTGGGCTCTGTTATCAAGAAGCGGCGCAAGCGGATGGCCAAGAAGAAGCACCGCAAGCTGCTCAAGCGCACCCGCGTCCAGCGTCGCAACAAGAAGTAGACGCCGGTCGCGCGCGGTACGCGCCAACGCGAAAGCGTGTCTGTGACCCCCCACCATCCGGTGGGGGGTCGCGTGCGTTCGGGGCCGGCCGCCGTGGTGGCTCGATCCCGTTCGCACGCACGTACCTTGCGTCACGCGCGCATCGAGCCCCGCCGTGGCGCGGGCCCGACCCGATAGGTTGGCCGCACATGGGGAACCCGGCGGGAATCCGGGCGGGAAGGAAGGCGCTGATCTTGGGACAGGTCGTGCTCGTGACCGGAGTGGCCCGCCAGCTCGCGGGCCGGTTCGTGCGCCGTATCCAGCGTGACCCGCAGGTCGACCGGGTGGTCGCCGTGGACGCGGTGCCGCCCGAGCACCATCTGGGCGGCGCCGACTTCGTCCAGGCGGACATCCGGCAGCCCACGATCGCGCGGGTGCTCGCCGAGACGTCCGCCGACACCGTGGTGCACATGGACGTGACCGGCACCGCGCTGGCCAGCGGCAGCCGGGCCCTGGTCAAGGAGACCAACGTCATCGGCACCATGCAGCTGCTGGGCGCCTGCCAGAAGTCCCCGTCGGTCAAGCGTCTGGTGGTCAAGTCCAGCACCAACGTCTACGGCTCCGCTCCCCGCGACCCGGCGGTGTTCACCGAGACCACCCCGGCCAAGTCCCTGCCGTCCGGCGGCTTCGCGAAGGACACGGTCGAGGTCGAGGGGTATGTGCGGGGCTTCGCCAGACGGCGGCCGGACGTCGCCGTGTGCGTGCTCAGGTTCGCCAACATCCTCGGCCCGACCGCGGACACCCCGCTCGCCTCCTACTTCTCGCTGCCGGTGCTGCCGACGGTGTTCGGATACGACCCGCGGTTGCAGTTCGTGCACGAGGACGACGTGATCGAGGTGCTGCGGATCGCCTCGCACGAGCCGCGCCGCGCCACCCTCAACAGCGGCACGTTCAACATCGCCGGCGACGGCGTGCTGCTGCTCTCGCAGTGCTCCCGGCGGCTGGGACGTCCCACGGTGCCGCTGCTGCTGCCCGCCGTGACGTGGGCGGGCTCGCTGGTGCGTACGCTGGGAATGACGGACTTCTCACCCGAGCAGATCCGCCTGCTGACCCACGGCCGGGTCGTGGCGACGGACCAGATGCGCGAGACACTCGGCTTCGCACCCAAGTACACGACCGCGGAGACCTTCGCGGAGTTCGCCCGCAGCCACGGCCCCGGACTGCTGCCGCCGGAGGCCCTCGCGGGGGCCGTCGACCGGATCGCCGCGCTGTCCCACCCGGGCAGCGGCCACCCCCAGACGCAGAGCGCCAACTGAGGAGCGCAGCACCATGGCGGACGCCAAGGTCATTCCGTTCGACGACGACCGGTCCCGTGGGAGCGCCGGACAGCGGCCGTCGCGGCGCCGGGGCACGGGGAGCCGCCGCACCGGCGCGGAGCCGGCGGCGGTCGGCGAGGTGCAGCCCCTGCCCGGCATGGGGGCCGCGCAGGAGGACGTCCCTGTGACCGGTGAGGAGCAGCCGCCGAGCGGGCCGGCGGAGGACGGCGGCCTGGAGCGGCGCATCGCGAGCGGTCTGGCGTTCCTGCGCCGCCGTCTCACCGGGGACTACGACGTCGACGACTTCGGCTACGACGCCGAGCTCACCGACCAGCTCCTGATGTCCCTGCTGCGGCCGCTGTACGAGAAGTACTTCCGGGTCGATGTGAGGGGCATCGAGAACATCCCCGCCGAGGGCGGCGCCCTGATCGTCGCCAACCACTCCGGCACGCTGCCGCTGGACGGGCTGATGATGCAGGTCGCCGTCCACGACCGGCATCCCGCGGGCCGGCATCTGCGGCTGCTCGCGGCCGACCTGGTGTTCGTGCTGCCGGTGGTCAACGAACTCGCCCGCAAGCTCGGCCACACGCTCGCCTGCACCGAGGACGCCGAGCGGCTGCTCGGGCAGGGTGAGCTGGTCGGGGTGATGCCGGAGGGCTTCAAGGGCATCGGCAAGCCGTTCAGCGAGCGCTACAAGCTGCAGCGGTTCGGCCGGGGCGGCTTCGTGTCGACCGCGCTGCGCCAGGGCGTGCCGATCATCCCGTGCTCGATCGTCGGGGCCGAGGAGATCTATCCGATGATCGGCAACGCCAAGACCCTGGCGCGGCTGCTGGGCATCCCGTACTTCCCGCTGACGCCCACCTTCCCGTGGCTGGGTCCGCTGGGCGCGATCCCGCTGCCGACGAAGTGGACGATCCAGTTCGGCGAGCCCATCGCGACGGACGGGTATCCGCCGGAGGCGGCCGAGGACCCCATGCTGATGTTCAACCTGACCGACCAGGTCCGCGAGCAGATCCAGCACACCCTGTACAAGCTGCTGGTGCAGCGCAGGTCTGTGTTCTTCTGAGTTCTTCCGACGGTGCCACGACGGCGGGGGCGTCCCTTGGTGAGGGACGCCCCCGCCGCCGTGGGGCCGGCACCGCCTACTTCGTGTCCTCCGCGTTGATGCCGAGGCCGGGCAGCAGGCCGGGCAGGAGCGGCGGGATCGTCACGTCCGGGCCGCTGGGCGGCGACTTGGCCGCGGACGGCGAGGCGCTGCCGCTGGGCTTCGGCGGGTCGAGCAGGTCGCCGGTGGAGCCGCCGAGGAACCCGTCGCCCTCGCTGCCGGAGCCGGCCGAGGCGCTGGGCTCGTCGGCTCCACCGGAGTGGGGGCTGCCGGAGGATGCGTCGGCGCCGGTGCTGGGCTGGGCCGAGTGCCCGGCTCCGGGCGAACCGGCGGACGGCGTCGGCCGGGGGACGTGCTGCTTGCCGTCGCCGGCCGGGGCGGAGGGCTGGGGGAGCATCGACTGCAGCGGGGCGACCTCGTCGTCTATGGCGTCGAACACCGACGACACCTGCTGACTGACGTCGCCGAGCTGCACGGGCAGCCGGTCCCGGAGCGCGCCCCAGGCCTCACGGTGGGACCGCGAGAAGGTGGAGAGGGCCTGGATGGGACGCAGGGAATCGGGGTCGCGCTCGTACGCCTGGTGCAGCAGCCGGTGGCCCTCGGCGGCGTCGTGCTGCATCCCGGACAGGGTGCGGCGGATCTCGCCGATCGACTCGTGGTCGAGCTGTCCGCCGCGGCCGCGCTCCATCAGCCGGCGGGCCTCGCTCAAGCGGGTCGAGGCCAGATCGAGGTAGGCCTGGCCCTGCTCGTCGGCGCCGTCGGTCAGGTAGGTGAGCTTGAAGTCCTCGATGCCGCGCTTGAGCCCGTACAGCGAATCACCGGGGAGGGCGCCGGAGCTTGCGGCGGCCACTCCGCCGAAGGCTCCCGCGGCCACCCCCACGCTGAGTCCGCCGGCGGCCAGCGACTTGCTCAGCCGCGTGCGCGGCCGCAGTTTCCCCAGGCCGCTCGCCCGGTGTGCGCCGCGTCGCCTGGGCACTGGTGGGTCACTCGCCTCGCCCGCCGCGGTGCTCTCCTGGAGCATGGCCTCCATCGCGGCCACCAGGCGGGCCCGCTGGACGACCTTGACCTCGGGGTCCAGTTCCGGCCGCGGCAGCGCGTCCAGACCGGTGGCGAGGGCCAGCATGCGGCCCTGCTCGGTCCGTTCCGCGGCAGCCGGGGCCGGTGCCGGTCCTTCGGCCTGTTCGGCCGCCGTGCCCCGGTCGGACAGCTCTTCCAGGGCCTGGGCGAAGGCGTTCGCCCGCCGGTGCGCCGATACTTTCGCGATCACTGGCGGCACCTCCTCTCGTCATCACGGTCGACTCCCCGGGGGTCCTGAGGGTGCACGTCCACAGCCGCTTCTCCCGATCGGTCGATCAGGATTGGCCAGGGCGTGACCACAGGGAGCCTCTATCCCGCACAACGAGCGGCGCGGCACTTGGGTTACGGACCCGGGCGGATCGGATCGAGAAGTCAACGCGCCTCGACGGAGCGTGAGTTGAACGTCGCGGAGCGTATGTGCGGCTCAGCGCGCGTCGTCGGGGAGAAGCCGGGCCAGGGTGCGCACGGCCCGGTACTGGAGTGTCTTGATCGCACCCTCGTTCTTGCCCATCACCCGAGCCGTCTCCGCGACGGACAGGCCCTGGAGGAAGCGGAGCGTGACGCACTCCTGCTGCTGCGGGTTGAGCCGTCGTACGGCGTCCAGGAGGGCGGCGTTGGACAGGGATTCGAGGACGGAGTCCTCGGGGGAGCGCTCGACCTCGTTGGCGTCGAGCATCTCGCCGGTGGTGACCTCGAGCCGGAACCGGCTGGACTTGAAGTGGTCGGCAACGAGATTGCGGGCGATGGTGACCAGCCAGGCGCCGAAGTCGCGGCCCTGCCAGGTGAAGGTCCCGATGCGGCGCAGGGCGCGCAGGAAGGTCTCACTGGTGAGGTCCTCGGCCGTCGCCTTGCCGCCGACGCGGTAGTAGATGTACCGGTACACGGTGTCGCTGTACTGGTCGTAGAGCCGTCCGAAGGCGTCGGTCTCGCCGGCCTGGGCGCGCTCGACGAGCTCCATCATCCGGGCGCTGTCGCTGTCCGCGGCCGGGCGGCGGACGGTGGCCGCCGCGGCCGAGCGTCCTCGCCTGCCGGTCGCCCGCGCGTCGCCCGTCCGCCGCCCCTCGACCACGGCGCTGCGAGTCGGCACCTGCTCCATGCCGTCGGCCAGCGCGTAGCACGGGCCGACCGGCGTGGCGGTGGCGAATACGGGGCCGGCGTACGCGGTGGGGACGAGACCGCGCAGCAGGTCCAGGACCGTTGCGCGGAGCGTAGCCAGGCCCGAGGCGTCAACCCCGACGTGTGGGTACACGGGACTCCCAGAGGCAGAGCTTCCATCACGTGCAGTGCGGAACCGTTCACCCGTCGTAGCGACGATGGGGGACCGGTTTGCGTCTGAGGAGAATAACGCTTCGTATAGGCACTGCTACACCGAGTTGCTCAAATCATCGATTCCGTCGCTTCCCTGACCGATTTGCATGCCTTCGGGCGTCGCAGAGTGACCGTTTGCTGACCGGTCTGTTCCGTCTTCGGCTCATGTTGGGGGTGTTTCCTGGCGATGCACCGCCAAGTCGAATGGCCGGAACGGTATGGGCGTACGTTCGGTCAATTGCCCGCGGTTCCGGTGCGCCGCACGAACGTGATCGCCGAAGGCCCGTGCGGCCATTGGGCGGCACGGGCGCGTGCGGGGATCCGGGGGGAGAGAGAGCCGGCGGCGTGCCGGTGTCAGCGGCGGCGGCGGTGCAGGGCGATGGCGGCCGCGGTGCCGCCGGCCACGGCGCCGACGCCGGCCGCCGCGGGAATGCCGACCTTGGCCGCCTTGCGGCCGGTGCGGTAGTCGCGCAGGCGCCAGTCCATCTCGCGGGCGTGGCGACGGAGTTTGGCGTCGGGGTTGATGGCGTAGGGGTGGCCGACCAGGGACAGCATGGGGATGTCGTTGTGGGAGTCGCTGTAGGCGGCGCAGCGGCTCAGGTCCAGGGCCTCGGCCGCGGCCAGCGCGCGTACCGCCTCCGCCTTCGCCGGGCCGTGCAGCGGCTCGCCGACCAGGCGGCCGGTGTAGACGCCGTCGACGGACTCCGCCACCGTGCCGAGCGCGCCGGTCAGGCCCAGGCGGCGGGCGATGACCTGCGCGATCTCCACCGGCGCGGCTGTGACCAACCACACCTTCTGGCCGGCGTCCAGATGGGCCTGGGCGAGCGCGCGCGTGCCCGGCCAGATCCGCTCGGCCATGTACTCGTCGTAGATCTCCTCGCCGATCGACTTCAGCTCGGCGACCCGGTGGCCCTTCACGATCGACAGCGCCGAGTCGCGGGCGTCCTGCATGTGCTCGGGGTCCTCGACCCCGGCCATCCGGAACCACGCCTGCTGCCAGGCGAACTTGGCGAGGTCGCGCGTGTCGAAGAACTTCCGCTTGTACAGGCCCCGGCCGAAGTGGAACAGCGCGGCGCCCTGCATGACGGTGTTGTCCAGGTCGAAGAAGGCGGCGGCCCTCTCGTCCCCGGGCACCGGGAACTCCGAGGCCTCCTGCGCGGAGGGCGGGACGCCCTCTTCCTGCGAGGATTTGCGCGCTGCCTCCGCCGAGGCCTCGCCTGCCAACACGCTTCGCGCCGTGGCGGAGCGCCTACGGGAAGTGAGCCATCCGAGAGCGGCCATGGCGTGAGCATAGCCAGTTGGCGGGGTGCTTCCGGAGTCGAGAGGTTTCGCGGGCGGTGAACTCCGCGCGACGGCGGCGTTGCGCCGGCCCGCGCCGACCGGGTCCCGCCGCCCCGCGCCGACGGGGTTCCGCGGCGGCGTGCCGGAGCGACAATGGCCGACATGAGTCCCATCTTCCGCCGCAAGTCCCCCGGGCCCCAGGGGCGGCTCGTCACCCTGGTCCGCAAGCCGGGCTGCCATCTGTGCGACGACGCGCAGGCCGTCGTGGAGAAGGTCTGCGCCGATCTCGGCGTCGTCTGGGAACAGAAGGACATCACCCAGGACCAAGAGCTGTACGACCGGTACTGGGAGCAGATCCCGGTCGTACTCGTCGACGGTGAACAGCACACCTTCTGGCGTGTGAACGAGGAGCGACTGCGCAAGGAGCTCGGGGGTTGATCGAAGACTGACCGATGAGTTCAAAGTGGCCGGAAGTCGCCTAGGATCGATGGCGTCTTGGTCTCGGGGGCGGGGATCGTAGAGGAGAGTGTGCGGTTTTGCCCCCAACAAGAAAGGCGCGGCGGTGTGGATGCGACGGCTCCGGGCGTCCGCGTCGGGCATGCGTGACCCCGGTCACGTTGGCCGGGCAAATCGGACACCATCTTTGTGCACACGTTCACAAAGACATAGCCTGCTGTCGACGGGGCGGTCTGGGGACATATGACCGCCCGCAGCCCCGCTCTACCCGCAGGAGCACCGTGGCAACTGGCCGAACTCACCGACCGGCGACCCGTAGCCGAGGGATTCCCGAGGCCACCGTCGCCAGGCTTCCGCTGTACCTCCGAGCCCTGACCGCACTGTCGGAGCGCTCGGTGCCCACGGTTTCCTCCGAGGAGCTCGCGGCTGCGGCGGGGGTCAATTCCGCCAAGCTGCGCAAGGACTTCTCCTACCTCGGCTCCTACGGGACCCGCGGGGTGGGTTACGACGTCGAGTATCTCGTGTACCAGATCTCGCGTGAACTCGGCCTCACCCAGGACTGGCCGGTTGTGATCGTCGGCATCGGAAATCTCGGCGCCGCCCTCGCCAACTACGGTGGCTTCGCCTCCCGTGGCTTCCGCGTCGCCGCGCTCATCGACGCCGACCCCGCGATGGCCGGGCGGCCGGTCGCCGGCATCCCGGTCCAGCACGCCGACGAGCTGGAGAGGATCATCCGCGACAACGGCGTCTCGATCGGCGTGATCTCGACTCCCGCGGGCGCCGCCCAGCAGGTCTGCGACCGGCTGGTGGCCGCCGGTGTCACCTCCATCCTGAACTTCGCGCCGACCGTGCTGTCCGTCCCGGACGGCGTCGACGTGCGCAAGGTCGACCTCTCCATCGAGCTGCAGATCCTCGCCTTCCACGAGCAGCGCAAGGCCGGTGAGGAAGCCGTGGCCGACCGCGCGGTCCCGGCCGCCGCCGCGGTCCGTGACGAGTCCGCCGACCAGGGCCCGGACGGGGATGTCCCCGCCGTGATGCCGGCATGAGCCTTCTCGTCGTCGGACTGAGCCACCGCAGCGCCCCGGTCAGCCTCCTGGAGCGCGCCTCGCTGAGCGTGGACGGCCAGGACAAGCTGCTCCAGGACACGGTCGCCGCCGAGCCGGCCACCGAGGCCGCCGTGCTCGCCACCTGCAACCGCATCGAGCTGTACGCCGACGTGGACAAGTTCCACGCCGGTGTCGCCGAGCTGTCCACGCTGCTCGCGCAGCACAGCGGGGTCGGCCTCGAGGAGCTCACCCCGTACCTCTACGTGCACTACGAGGACCGGGCCGTCCACCACCTGTTCTCGGTTGCCTGTGGCCTGGACTCGATGGTCGTCGGCGAGGGCCAGATCCTCGGCCAGATCAAGAACTCCCTGGCCCGCGCCCAGGAACTGCACACCGCCGGGCGTCTGCTGAACGACCTGTTCCAGCAGGCCCTGCGGGTGGGCAAGCGCGCCCACTCCGAGACCGGCATCGACGGCGCCGGGCAGTCCCTGGTCACCTTCGGCCTCGAGCAGCTGTCCGCGGGCGCGGACGTGCGGACCTGGGCGCGCGGCAAGAAGGCCCTGGTCATCGGCGCCGGTTCGATGTCGTCGCTGGCCGCGGCCACGCTCGCCCGGATCGGCGTCGGCGAGATAGTGATCGCCAACCGTACGCAGGACCGGGCCGAGCGCCTCGTCCAGATCCTCACCGAGGGCGACGACACGGACGTGTCGGCCCGCGCGGTACCGATGGACGCGGTGCCGCTCGAGCTGACACGTGCAGATGTCGCCGTCTCCTGCACCGGCGCGACGGGACTCGTGCTGACCGCCGAGACGGTCACCGCCGCGGTCGAGGGCCGCACCGGGGCGCCCGTCACCGTGGGGCGGGCCGCCGGAGAAGAGCACGGCAGCGCTCGTACGGCGGTGCGGACGGACGTCCGTGAGACGCCCGTGCCGCTCGTGGGCGCCGCCGGTGCCGACGAGAACTGCCCGCTGGACCTCGCGGAGCCCGGATTCTCCCTGATGGGCGAGTCCGCCGTGGCCGGCATCGACGCCGCCACCCTGGAGCAGCACGGCACCTGGGTGGATGGGGGTACCGCCCTGCTCGAGCGGAGCCGGGAGCTTGGGGGAGGGACCGTCGACCGCCGCGGGTCCGCCCGTGCCGGGGCCGACCCGGAGACCGAGGCCGAGCTGATCACCGCGCTCGTCGCGACCGCGGCCAGCGCCGGCCGGGTGCCCGAGCACCGCAGGCCCGAGCCGGTCGCCGTCGCGCCGCGCCCCGAGCCGGTCCTCTTCGTGCTGGACCTCGCCATGCCGCGCGACGTCGAGGCGGCCGCGCACCGGCTCGCCGGGGTGCGCCTGGTGGACATCGAGTCGCTCGCGGAGGCCTCCGCCGACGCTCCGATGGCCGCCGACGTCGACCAGGTCCGCCGTATCGTCTCCGACGAGGTCGCCGCCTTCGGGGCGGCCCTGCGGGCGGCGCACATCACGCCCACCGTCGTCGCGCTGCGCACCATGGCCGCCGACGTCGTGAGCAGCGAGATCTCCCGCCTGGAAGGGCGGCTGCCCAGCCTCGACGACAAGCACCGGGCTGAGATCACCCAGACCGTCCGGCGGGTCGTGGACAAGCTGCTGCACGCGCCGACGGTCAGGGTCAAGCAGCTCGCGGCCGAGCCCGGCGGCGCCGGGTACGCGGACGCGCTGCGGACCCTGTTCGACCTGGACCCCGAGACGGTCGCCTCCGTCTCCCGGGCCGACCGCGATTCCGACGACTCCGAGAAGCACAGCAAGAACCGAGGGCCAGCATGACTGAGAAGGCACTGAGGCTCGGGACCAGGCGGAGCAAGCTCGCCATGGCCCAGTCCGGGTTGGTGGCGGACGCCGTGAGCCAGGTGACCGGACGGCCTGTCGAGCTCGTCCCGGTCACCACCTACGGCGACATCTCCCGTGAGCAGCTCGCACAGATCGGCGGCACAGGTGTGTTCGTGGCCGCGCTGCGCGAGGCGTTGCAGCGGGGCGAGGTGGACTTCGCGGTTCATTCGCTCAAGGACCTGCCCACCACGCAGCCCGAGGACCTGGTCCTGGCCGCCGTGCCCGAGCGCGAGGACCCGCGTGACGTGCTCGTCGCCCGGGACGCGCTGAAGTTCACCGACCTGCCCCGCGGGGCGCGCATAGGTACGGGCTCGCCGCGCCGCATGGCCCAGCTGAACGCGTACGCCCGCGCCCACGGCCTGGACATCGAGACGGTCCCGATCCGGGGCAACGTCGACACCCGCATCGGCTTCGTCAAGAACGGCGAGCTCGACGCGGTGGTCCTGGCCGCCGCCGGGCTGAACCGGGTCGGCCGGAGCGACGAGGTGACCGACTTCCTGTCGGTCGACACGATTCTGCCGGCCCCCGGCCAGGGGGCCCTGGCGGTCGAGTGCAGGGCGGGGCACACCGCCCAAGACGCTGCTCTCGCCGCCGAGCTCGCCGCGCTCGACGACCCGCACACGCGGGCCGCCGTGACCGCCGAGCGGTCACTGCTCGCCGCCCTGGAGGCCGGCTGCAGCGCCCCGGTGGGCGCACTGGCCGACCTCGCCCCGCTGGGCGACGAGCAGATTGTCAAGGAAATGCGCCTGCGGGGCGTCGTCGGCAGGCCCGACGGCTCCGCGCTGGTGCAGCTGTCCACCACTGGTCCCGTGCCCCAGACGCACGAGCAGGCGATGGCACTCGGTCGCGAACTCGCCACCGAGATGCTCGCCCAGGGCGCGGCCGGTCTGATGGGGGAGCGAGCACAGTGAGCCCCACCACCCTTCCCGCCTGTCCCGAACACGGGCACGTCACCTTCCTCGGTGCCGGACCCGGAGATCCGGGACTGCTCACACTGCGCGCCGTGGAGGCGCTGGCCAACGCGGATGTCCTCGTCGCCGAGCACGAGGTGCTCGACGTCGTGCGCACGCACGCCAGGCAGGGCGTCGCCGTCGTGCACACGGACCCGGGTCCTTCGGCGGACTCGCATCCGGGCACGGGCACGCCCCAGCTCACGGTTGTTGACGGCACGTCAACAACCGCTGGGATCCCCGCGGTGCGGGATGCCGCACATCTTGTCATGGAGGCCGCGCGGGGCGGCAGGCGGGTCGTCCGTGCGGTGTCCGGGGACCCGGGACTCGACACGTACGCCACGGAGGAGATGCTCGCCTGCGCCGCCGCGGGCGTTCCCTTCGAGGTCGTCCCCGGCATCGCGGCCGCCGTCGGCGTGCCCGCGTACGCCGGGGTGCCGCTGCGTGACGCCCACGGCACCGACGTACGGTTCGTCGACGCGCGTACCGCCTCCGACCGCTGCTGGACCGAGATCGGTGCCTCGGACGGCACGGTCGTGGTGTCGACCACGCTCGACTCGGTCGCCGCGGCGGCCGGCGAGCTGGTCTCGGCCGGCCGCAAGCCCGACACCCCGCTGTCGGTGACGGTCGCCGGTACGACCACCCGCCAGCGCACCTGGACGGCGACGCTCGGCACGATCGCGCAGACCCTGAAGCAGGCCAAGGTGCTGCCGTCCCCGGACGGCGGGCGCCCGGTGATAGCCGTGGTCGGCGAGCGCAGCGCGACCGCCCAGCGGGACCAGCTCTCGTGGTTCGAGTCCAAGCCGCTGTTCGGGTGGAAGGTCCTCGTGCCGCGCACCAAGGAGCAGGCGGCCTCGCTCTCCGACCAGCTCCGGTCCTACGGTGCCGTGCCGCACGAGGTCCCGACGATCGCCGTCGAGCCGCCGCGCACGCCCCAGCAGATGGAGCGCGCGGTCAAGGGCCTGGTGACCGGCCGCTACGAGTGGATCGCGTTCACT
Organism: Streptomyces sp. CB01373; assembly: GCF_002803075.1. Lineage (GTDB taxonomy): Bacteria > Actinomycetota > Actinomycetes > Streptomycetales > Streptomycetaceae > Streptomyces. The sequence goes on from NZ_NNBK01000027.1 coordinate 16,850, forward strand.
TCGGTCAACGCGGTGAAGGCGGTGCGGGAGAAGTTCGAGGAGTACGGCCTGGACGCCCGTGCGTTCGCCGGCATAAAGGTGGCCGCGGTCGGCGACCAGACGGCCAAGGCGCTGATCGCCTTCGGCGTGAAGCCGGACCTGGTGCCGAGCGGCGAGCAGTCGGCCGCGGGCCTGCTGGAGGACTGGCCGCCGTACGACCCGGTCTTCGACCCGATCGACCGTGTCTTCCTGCCCCGCGCGGACATCGCCACGGAGACCCTCGTGGCGGGTCTGATCGAACTGGGCTGGGAGGTCGACGACGTCACGGCCTACCGCACGGTCCGCGCCTCTCCGCCCCCGGCGGAGACCCGCGAGGCCATCAAGGGCGGCGGCTTCGACGCGGTGATGTTCACGTCGTCGTCCACGGTGCGGAACCTGGTCGGCATCGCGGGCAAGCCGCACAACGTGACGGTGATCGCCTGCATCGGCCCGGCCACGGCGAAGACCGCCGAGGAGCACGGCCTGCGGGTGGACGTGATGGCTCCCGAGCCGTCCGTACACAAGCTGGCCGAGGCCCTGGCCGACTTCGGCGCACGGCGCCGCCTCGCGGCCCTGGACGCGGGCGACCCCGTGACCCGGCCGAGCGAACGGCGCCCCGGGGCGCGGAGGCGCCGCTCGTCGACGTGAGATCGACGTGAGTGCGTCGGCGCGGCCCGCACCCGGGAAGCCGGGTGCGGGCCGCGCGCATTCGTCAGGTCAGTGACCGGCGGCGTACGGCAGGAAGTCCGCCCAGGTGGTGGGGGGCAGGGCGAGGCGGGGGCCGTCCGGGTTCTTGGAGTCGCGGACGAGGATGTGGTCGGGCGCGGCGGCCACCTCGACGCAGTCGGGGCCCTCGTCTGTGCTGTAGCTGCTCTTTATCCACTCCAAATCGGCAGTGGCTCGGCCGTAGGGCTTGAGGGTCATGTCTCTCCAAGCACTTTCTCGATGAGGGCCATCGACTCTCGGGGGCTGAGAGCCTGCGCGCGGATGGTCCCATAACGCATGTCGAGGAGTTGCACTTCTTTCGGATCGACGATCACACGGCTGATGTGCTGCACTTCGACGTGCCCGACCGTGGTGCCGTCCGTGAGCCTGAGCAACCTGAACGATCCGGCGAGGCCGGGGTTCTCCTCGTGACCCAACGGAAGCACTTGTAGATCGACGTTGCAGAACTGAGCGACCCCCAACAGGCGTTCGAGCTGTCCGCGCATGACCATCTTGCCTCCGATGGGCCGACGGAGCGTCGACTCGCACTGGACGAAACTGAAGACGGGCCGAGCCGTCGTATCGGTGACGATCTCCTGACGCGCTACACGGGCTGCTACCCGCTGCTCCAACTCGTCCGCGGTGTAGGGCGGCCGACGCGCACTGAATACCGCCCGCGCGTATTCCTTGGTCTGCAACAACCCATGAATCACGGAGTTGTTGTAGGCGCACAGCTCGACCGCCTCCGCCTCCAGCTTCTTCAGGTCCCGTACCTTCTTCGGGTACCGGGCCTCCGCCACGTCCCCCTTCATGGCCGCGATCCTGCCGCCCGCGTTCAGCACCTCGTCCGCCGCGTCCAGGTACTCGGGCCGGGGGATGCGCCGCCCCCGTTCCACGGACGAGACCAGCTCCTGCCCGTACCCGATCGCTGTCCCGAACTCCGCCTGGGTCATGTCTGCGGCCTCGCGCCACAGCTTCAACTGCCGGATGACCGCACGCATGACGGCCCCGGCCTCGTCGTCCTCCGGCTCCGCGTTCCAGTCGCTCACGTCCGCCACCACCCTTCGCCGCGCCTCTGTGCTCAACTGCGGCCGACGCGGGCCGTCACTGCGGACGAGCCGGACGGAAACCGGGCGTGTCCGGACGATCACCGTCCGCCCGGACACCGACTCTTCGCAGGCTACGCACACGCGAACACGCTGGGTGACGTGAATCAGGAAATCGCCACCCCGCGCACCTCGCTGCACCAGTTCTCCGTGCCACTCTGCGCGACCCGTCGCGGCGCCCGTCTCGCGGCCCGGCTGATCGTGGCCGAACTCGCGGCGAACGCCGCCGTGCACGGCCGTGTCCGCGGCCGGAGCTTCCGCCTCGCCCTCGTCGTCAACGAACCGGGGACGCCGCGCATCGAGGTCACCGACACCCGGGGAGCGCCCGCCGCAGCACGACGCCCCGAGCGGCGCCGACGGGTTACGCCCGTCCGTTGTGACGCCATGGCCGTCTCAAGGTGCCCAAAGCGGGCTCTGCGTCGCACTCGTCGGGATCACGGGAGGCCCAGGGCCCGGCGGAGGGGGAGCAGGATCAGCGGGGGGTGGTGGGTGTCGGACCAGGTGAAGCGGAACAGGGTCAGGCCGGGGAGGAGGGTGGTCAGGCGGTTTTGGCGGTGGCGGTCCTGGTAGAGGGCCTGGGGGGTGCTGTGGGGAGCCTCGCCGTCCGCCTCGATGCCCACCAGGTGGGCGGGCCAGCCCAGGTCGATGCGGTAGGAGCGGCCCTGCTCCGGGTCCCGGATGCGCCACTGCAGGACGGGTGGGGGCAGGCCGCCGTCCAGGCAGATGAGGCGCACTCGGGTCTCCAGGGGGGATTCGGCCCCGCCGTCGGCCAGGCGCAGCCACTCCCGGGCCCTGGGCGCGTGGGGACGGCCGGACAGCAGGGGCGGGATGGTGAGGAGGTCGGGCTCGGACAGCAGGCCCTGGTGGAGGGCCGAGTCCAGCACGCTCACCGCCTCGGTGCGCGGGAGTTGGAGTAGGAGGTCCGCGCAGGTGCGAACCGGGATGGTCACAGGGATGCCACGCAGTGTCATGCGGGCACTGGGAGGAAGGGCGCTCCGGTGGACGCGGATGCCTGGGCGGCTGCGGATCTCGTGACCCGGTGGAGCGGCCAGGTGCACAACACCGTCCTCCCGGGGGAGGCCCTGCATGCCCAGCAGGCGGGCGGCCGTGGGGCCTGCGGCCGCCACCTGGGGGCCGCAGGTGAGGAGGACACCCTGGACCCGGGACCGCAGTGAGGGGCCCCGGTCGTCCCGTCCCACCCAGTAGCTGCCTCGGGTCAGCGGAACCCACCGGCCCGACCTGACCATCCGCCGTACGGTGTTCCGGTCGACGTCGGCCGACCTGAGCTGCGGGGCCGTCACCACCCAGTCCTGCCGGGAGGCGGTGGCACGGACCCTTTGGAGGGCTTCGCTTTCGCTGGTGATCGTCATGCCGCACTATGGCGCGCGGCGCGGACGGTTTGCGTGGGGCTGTGGATAACTCCTGCTCCGCCCCACGTCAGGCGCCCCGGAGCCGCCGCCCGGGATTGCTGGATCCGGTGGGCCTGCGGCCGGGGCTGCGGGCGGTAAAAGACCAAAGAACCCTGGGGAAAAACCCACCCAACCAACCAAACCTTGCCGCGGTCACTCTGGCGGGTGAAACCGGTCGGTACGGGTGGCGTTCGGGTGGTTCGGACGGGCAGTCTCGGGCCGAGGCGACTCCACGTCGCCTCCACAACCCCACACATGCATCGGCCCCCGCCGGGACTGGCATCCCAGTGCGAGGGCCTGACCAACAAGGAAGAGAGCAGATCTTCCCCATGGCTGAGCAGAAGCCTAGCGCTGCCGTGCGCCCGAGTCAGGGTGTTCGACGGACCACCACCCACTCCGGTGTCACACACGTACGGACGTACCAGTCGGGCCGGTACGTGGTCGTGGGCAACCACCTCGCCCAGCACCGTGAGCTGTCGCTGACCGCGATCGGACTGGCCACACACGTCCTGTCGCTGCCCGAGGGCGCGCCGGTCGACATCCGCAGCCTCGCGGACCGCTTCCCCGAGGGGCGGGACCGGATCGCTTTCGCGCTGCGGGAGTTGGAGGCCCAGGGCTATCTGGAGCGGGTGCGTGAACGGACGGACGCCGGGCGTCTGTTCACGCGGACCTACGCCCATCACACGCCGGCCCGGACAGACACGGACCCCGGCTGCGGCCGTACCGCGGCGGCCCGCCCTCGGGCGGACGCCCAGGAACCGCCCCAGGAGCACGACCGGGCCCGGAAGCAGCCGCCACCGCCCCCGCCGACCGAGCCCACGCCCTCGGACGTACGGGAGGACGGCCCCGAAGCACCTGAAGCGCCCAACCCGCCCGCACCGCCGGAAGGCGACGGCACGCCACGCGATCGGCACTTCGACGAGGCCGTCACCCTCCTCGCGGGGCTCCGCCGCACCGACGCCCGTCTGACCCTTTCCCTGCGAGACGTGAACAGGTTGGCCCCGACTGTCATCGCCTGGTTCAAGGCGGGTGCCACGGCCGCCGTCGTCCACCGGGCCCTGACCATCGACGTGCCGGCAGACCTGCGGCACCCGGCCGGCCTGGTGGCCCACCGTCTTCGCGAACTTCTGCCCCCGCCGCTTCCTCCGGTCCCCACGCTTCCTCCGCCGACATCAGCGACCACCGGGACCCGCCACCGCTCCCACCCGCTCCAGAACTGCGACGGCTGTGAGCGAGCATTCCGCGCCCCCGAGCCAGGCCGCTGCCGCGAGTGCCGAACCGCTTCGAGGGCAACGGCCGAGTTGGCAGGAGCGGCCTGAGTGTGTTCATGGCTCGGTGTTCACGGAGGTTTTCTCAAGGGCCAGTACGCGCAGGATGCGGGCCAGGTCGGCGGGTTCGGCCGCGAGGCGGACCGGTGTGCCGGCGTCGTCGAGTTCGGCGACGTCCCAGTGTCTGTCCACGGGGTCGGTGTGCCGGGCGCGCCGTACGTTCCTGAGGGTGAGCCGCTGCACCGGTATCGGTTTCGCCGCGAACCGTCCGGGACCGGGCGCCACCGCGGGAGGACCGCCGTCCAGGACGATGTGGGTGCCGAAGCCGCGCGGGTTGTAGTCGGTGTCCTCCAGGAAGCGGGCGGGCAGGAACTCCTCCTCGTCCTCTTCGGCGGCGGACTTCTCGGTCGCCGCTCCTGGCGAAGGGGCGCAGGTGGTGTGCCAGGCCCCGGCGAACAGCCCCAGCGTGACCAGAGAGCCCACGGCCAGCCACGTGATCGCCACGGGCGACGAGAACAGGGTCGTGGGGTGGAGGTAGCAGAGCGGCAGGAGCCACAGGGCGGTGGCTGCGAGCGCGCACGCGAACGGGATGACCGGCGGGAGCTCTTTGTCGTCGCGCAGTCGGCGCCCGAGCAGGCTCAGCAGTGAGTGGGCCGCGGGGCAGCCCGCGGCGAGGAGGAACGCGGCCGCCCAGGCGGCCGTGCTCCCGGCCGTGGTGATGTCCTGGCGCCACACGTGGTTCTTTCCGGAGACCTTCATCAACCGGCCGCGCCAGAGGGTCAGTTCGACACTGCCGCCGCCCTCGAATTCCACGGCGGCCTCGTGCGGGACCGCGATCCGCTCCACCGGCCGGCCGTCGGTGAAGTACAGCCAGCTGCTCCGCTTGGGAAGTTCGGCCTCGGTCCGCGAGATCACGGCCGGCGTCGTGGTCAGGCACTCGTGGCGCTCAGCGGCGGGCGTCCGGGCGGTGCACGCGGTGGCCGACTTCCACGCCTGTTCGTCCGACGCGGTCCCGGACACGGACCCCGCGGCCGCGGCCGCGCACGCGAGCAGCACAGGGCACACGACCAGCAGCCCCACCCAGCCACGCCGGGGGGTGCGGTACGACACGACGGGGACCTTGCTCGGCTGCGCGGCTCCGTGGCGGCGGTGCAGCGTGCGCAGCGCTTCCACCTCGGCGTCGAACTCCGGGTCGTCGGACGACCGGCTCCGCGGCAGGGGCAGGAGCCGTTCGCGTCCGTTGTGCAGCAGCAGGCTGACGCGACAGGGGGTTCGCGCGGATTTCCGGTGCACGCGCAGTTCGGCGATGTCGCCCCATGGCACGCTCCGGCGGCGCAGCGGCGTCCGCAGGTGCAGACCGCGGGCGTCGGCGCTCACCCGGACGAAGGGCCACAGGACGCGTCTCCAGCGGGGACGGCGGGTCACGCTCCACACATCGGCCATGCACGGCATCCTGCCATCGGCCGGGCCGTGCGAGCCGGCGCGGAGGTCCGGGCTCCAGCCGGAGGCCCGGACCCGCTGACGAGCCGTTACGCCACGGTGCGGATGAGCTTCTTGTTGACGAACTCCTCGATTCCAAGGCGGCCGAGTTCGCGGCCGAAGCCGGAGCGCTTGATGCCGCCGAAGGGCAGTTCCGCACCCTCGGCGCCGACGCCGTTGACGAAGACCATGCCGGCCTCGATGCGGTCGGCGACGCGCTCGGCCTGCGCGGGGTCGGTGGTGAAGAGGTAGGACCCGAGGCCGTAGGGGGTGTCGTTGGCGATGCGCAGGGCGTCGTCCTCGTCGGCGGCGGGGAAGACCATCGCGACCGGTCCGAAGAGTTCCTGGCGGGCGGCGGTGTGTTCGGTGGTGAGCCCGGTGAGGACCCCGGCCGGGAAGTACGCCCCGCGCCGCTCGCCCTCGCTGTGGAGCGTGGCGCCCTGGGCGACCGCCTCGTCGACCTGCCGGGCGAGGTTCTCGGCGGCGGCGGCCGACGACAGCGGGGCACCGGTCTCGCCCGCGAGCAGCCGGGCGGTGAACTTCTCGACGAACGCGTCGTAGAGGTCCTGGACGACGACGAACCGCTTGGCGGCGTTGCAGGCCTGGCCGGTGTTGTCGAGCCGGGCGGCGACGGCGGCCTCGACGACCGCGTCGAGGTCGTCGGTGGACAGCACGATGAACGGGTCGGAGCCGCCGAGTTCGAGGACGACGCGCTTCAGGTTCCGTCCGGCGATCTCGGCGACGGCGGCACCGGCGCGCTCGGAGCCGGTGAGCGAGACGCCCTGGACCCGCGGGTCGGCGATCACCTCGGCGATCTGCTCGTTGGTGGCGTACACGTTGACGTACGCGCCGGCCGGGAAGCCGGCGTCCGCGAACAGCTTCTCAAGGAGCGCGGCGGTGGCCGGGCACTGGGGGGCGTGCTTGAGGACGATGGTGTTGCCGAGCGCGAGGTTCGGGGCGGCGAAGCGGGCCACCTGGTAGGCCGGGAAGTTCCACGGCATGATGCCGAGCAGGACGCCGACCGGGCCGCGCCGGACGACGGCGCTGCCGGGGCCGGAGGTGACGTCGAGCGGCTCGTCGGCGAGGAACTGCTCGGCGTGGTCGGCGTAGTAGTGGTAGATGTCGGCGCAGAAGCCGATCTCGCCCTCCGCCTCCGCGAGCGGCTTGCCCATCTCGCGCACGATGCTCGCGGCCAGTTCGGCCTGGTGCTCGGTGTGCAGATCGCCGAGCCGGCGCAGCAGCGCGGAGCGCTCGGCCACGGTGCTGCCACGGCCCCAGGCGGTGGCAGCGTGGGCGGCGGCGACGGCCGTCTCGATCTCGGCGTCGGTGGCGGTCGGGTAGGTCTCGACGACCTCGCCGGTGGTGGGGTCGGTGACGGCGTACATCGGGCCTCCGGAGGGCGGTCGGGTGCGGGGCGGCTGCTGCAGCCGAGGATACGTTTCTCCTGGTCGGTGAGGTCGAACAGGTCGGACGAACCGGCCGACTCCCCGTCGGCAAAGGCACCGGGACGGCGGGCGTAGCGTAGAGGGCATGACGAAGTACGGATCCTTTCCCGGTACGCGTCCTCGCCGGCTGCGCACCACCCCCGCCATGCGGCGCATGGTCGCCGAGACCCGGCTGCACCCGGCGGACTTCATCCTGCCCGCGTTCGTCCGCGAGGGCGTGAGCGAGCCCGTGCCGGTCTCGGCGATGCCCGGCGTGGTCCAGCACACGCGCGACAGCCTGAAGAAGGCGGCCGCCGAGGCGGTGGAGGCCGGGGTCTCCGGGATCATGCTGTTCGGGGTGCCGGAGGAGGACAAGAAGGACGCCCTCGGCACGGCGGGTACGGACCCGGACGGGATCCTCCAGGTCGCGCTGCGCGATGTGCGCGCCGAGGTCGGCGACGAACTGCTCGTCATGTCCGACCTGTGCCTCGACGAGTTCACCGACCACGGCCACTGCGGCGTCCTCGACGCCGAGGGACGGGTCGACAACGACGCCACGCTCGAGCGGTACGCCGAGATGGCCCAGGTCCAGGCCGACGCCGGCGCCCATGTCGTGGGTCCCAGCGGCATGATGGACGGGCAGATCGGCGTCGTCCGGGACGCGCTCGACCAGATCGGGCGGGACGACGTGGCCGTCCTCGCCTACACCGTCAAGTACTCGTCCGCGTTCTACGGGCCCTTCCGGGAGGCGGTCGGCTCCTCGCTGGAGGGTGATCGCAAGACCTACCAGCAGGACCCGGCGAACCTGCGGGAGTCGCTGCGGGAGCTGGCCCTCGACCTGGAGGAGGGCGCCGACATGGTGATGGTCAAGCCGGCCGGTCCCTACCTCGACATCCTCGCCCGCGTCGCCGACGCCGTGGACGTGCCGGTCGCCGCCTACCAGATCTCCGGCGAGTACGCGATGATCGAGGCCGCCGCCGAGAAGGGCTGGATCGACCGCGACCGGGCCATCCTGGAAGCCCTGACCGGCATCAAGCGGGCCGGGGCGCGCACCATCCTCACCTACTGGGCCACCGAGGTCGCGCGGAAGCTGCGCTGACGCGGAAGCCCGGCGCAGTGGCTCGGTCCGGGTCCGTGCTCAGTCGTAGCCCTGCGACTTGATGCGCGCACCGCCCGCGGCCGTCCCCTCCGGTACGGCAGGGACGGGGTCCGGCCCGGGGGCCGCGTCGAGGATCGAGTGGGCCTCGTTCAGCAGGGCCGCCAAGTCCCGGACCAGGCCGAGTTGCAGGGCGCGCCACGCGTCCGCGTCGCTCTCCGGCGGAGCGTAACTACCGGTGTGCTTCTGGATGATGACGCCCGCGATGCGGTTGTGCTCCGCGCGCTCCTCCATGTCGCGGTCGTGATGGTAGAAGTTCCGCAGCTCGTGCAACTGCGCCATCCGGCCGTCCCAGAACGGCATCGACAGCGCCGGCAGGTCCAGCACCGCGGGGTCCTTCCTGGGACGGCGCAGCGGAGCGTGCAGGCGCTCGTTGAAGACCTGGTACGTGACCGACAGCCAGGCCGTGAAATCGGCGCGGTCGGCGCACTGCCGGCGCAGCCGGGCGAAGTCGTCGGGGGGCGACGAGCGCAGCAGCTGGTAGCCGAGGCGGGCCCGGGACGCCTCGCACACCCTGCTGTAGGCGATCAGCGCCTCCTCCACCGCCGCCTCCCAGGTCCGCCGCTGCCGCGGGTCGGAGGTCGCGCGTCGCGGTGGCCCGGCGGCCAGTTCCCGGGAGGTGAGCTGGAGCCTGGGCAGGCGGGGGCGCGCGGGGCGGCCCACGGCGCGTACGACGCCGCTGCCCAGCTCGGCGAAGTACTCCTCCAGGACGTCGAGGCCGCCGATGCGCTGCCGGTCGCCGCCCGCGACCGCCACGAGTTCGCCCAGCATCCGGTGGTTGGGCACCATGCTCTCGTGAGCCTGCGGCGTCCAGCCGGGGTGGTGCCGCTGCGCCTGCCACCAGCGGTCGAAGAGGGAGTCGTCGCTGATTCCGACGGCGTGCAGCCGGATGTCCAGGCCGGAGTGCAGGTCCTCCATCAGCGACACGGGGTCCTGTGTGCCGGACAGGGACTCGCCGCTGCGTTCCTCGGGCAGCGGCGCGAAGTGAGCGCCGTCGCTGACCAGGACGACGAGCCGGTCGTTGCCCGGGACGCCGTAGCGGTGCAGCAGCTCACCGGCCTTGTGCAGCGCCCTGCCGATGTCCGTGCCCGACTGGCGGAAGTCCAGCAGCGACACGGCCCCGCGCAACTGCTGCACGGAGTGGGCGTCCGCGACCTCCTCCATGCCCCATCGCGCCGGGAACACCGGTTCCTGGTCGTGGTCGAAGCGCACCAGCGCGAAGCGGGTGCCCACCCCGTCGTACCGCGTCCGAGCGTCGATCATGGACCCGAGCGCGTCCTTGAGCGCGTTCATCCGGGAGATCGTGGAGCCGGCCGAGCCCGAGCGCAGCCGGCCCAGCCACTTGCCCTCGTCGCGTGCCGCCGCCGGGATGTCGTCGATGCTCATGGAGCCGCTGCAGTCCGCGAGCACGACGATGTCCACGCCACTGCGCCCGCCCGGTGCGAACAGTGTGAGCCGGGTCTCCGCGCCGATGCGCAGCAGACCGCGGAGCACCTGGCCGCCGTGGTCGAGGGCCTGCCGCACCCGGAACAGGGTTCCCGACGCGTCGACCCACGCGTCGGGCAATGCCTCCGAGCCGTGCGCGAAGACGTGCCCGCACAGCAGGGGGGCTTCCCGCAGAATCGCCGTCGCCTCGTCGAGCGAGGGACCCGACGGCAGTTCCAGCTCCAGCACGGCGGGTGTCAGCGCGTCCGCCGACACCAGTTCCCAGCCCTCGTCGGGTGTGAGGCGATGTTCTTGCACGAGGGCGGCGGGTGCAACGACGACATCAGCGGGCACCCCGGGCGCGGGCAGCAGCCGTACCGCCACCGACCGGGCGGGCGCGCCACCGGTGCCCTGCACCTGGAGGACGCCCGCCGACTCGGTGGTCAGCCGTGCCTCGGACACCGCGAGCCGGTTGTCGCCGACCAGGCCGTCCCCGGTCGCCCTGAGGAGCCGGGTGTCGGCCGCCGAGTGCTTGAAGGCAGTCATCCGCGCTCCAGTTTGATTTCCACGCCCACGCGCTGCCGCAGGCGCTTGATGGTCGCACCGCCGGTGCCGATGAAGGAGCCTTGGAGCTGTTGCGGCACCTTGACGAACAGGATCCGGCTGCGCGGGCGGAAGTCGGAGAACTCCACAGCGTCGGCGAGTTGGTGCCGGCCCGTGAGACGCAGCTCCTGCACCAGGCGGTCGAAGTGCCCGCGCCCCTCGATGTGCTGCTCCCGGAACCGCTTGATGTCCTCTTGCCGCGACGGGCGGTGTCCGGCGAGCAGTTCCAGCGCCGCCGAGACCGTGGCGTCGCGCGGTGTCCGGTCACGCAGCCGTTGTTCGAGGCCGGTGAAGAGGCGGTCGATGGCCTCCATGTCGAGCACGGTCCTCCGCGTGTTGATGAGGATGTGCCGCACGATGCTGATGCGCGGCAACTGCACCCGGCGGCGGCTCGCCGACTGCCCGCGGTGGCCTTTCGCCCGGGCCACGGTGCCGGCCAGGACGATGTCGATCAGGCCCTCGGGCGGGGTCGACCTCAGCTCCTGGTGATGGAGGGAGCACAGGGCGACGCCACGGCTGTAGGGGCCGTACACCTGCCAGCGCTGGGCGTGCTCGACGCAGACGCGCCGACCGCACGCCTTCATCGCGGACAGGGTGCGGTGCTCGCAGCGGATGTAGCCGGTGCCGCGGCACCCGTCGCGCTCGCAGACGGGGAAGCGCTCGTCGTAGCAGTCCGCGCAGTAGGAGACGGTGGCGTCGGCGGGGTGCCCGCGCAGATGCGTCCGGCACCAGGCCCTGCGCCCGCGGCACCGCACCCCGCTGCACCAGGCGGCGGCCTTCGTGCCGCACCGGCACTCGGGCACGTGGTGAGGGCAGGAGGCGCGCAGGCCGCCGTCCAGGAAGACGGCGTGCGCCTCGCAGACCCGGCCCGTACGCCGGTCCTCGTCGCACCCGGCGCAGCGGTAGGGCGCATACGTCGTGGTCCCGGCCGCGCGGCAGCTGGTACAGGCGTGCCGGACCTCGGGCGGCTCCAGGACGCCCCGGATCGCGAACCGCGTGCCGGCCCCGAGCGGCCTCGGGGCGGTGGCCGGATCCAGGAACCAGATGCCGACCTCGCCCTCGTCCCCCAGATCGATCCGCACCCGCGGGCCCGCCAGCGGGTCGACCGTCACCACGGCCGGTTCGAGCCGGTCCCACAGCGCGACGCATTCGTCCGTCGACCGGGGAACGCGCTGGAAGTCCCGCAGGTCCAGGGTGACGGGAACGACCGGATGGGCCGGAGCGGGCAGGGTCATCGGTCGGCCTCCTCACGCGGAGCCACGAGCAGCACCTCGACCGTGCCACGGCGCTCGTCCCCGCTGCCGGTGTAGGTCGTGTCGGTCAGCAGGACGTGCCGCATCCCGTCCGGCGCCCGGCCGACGCTGCGCAGGCCCTCGCGCACCCGGGGACGGTCCTGCGCGGGCAGGTCCCAGTGCAGCAGTGCCACACCCTGCTCGCCCGCCATGCGTACGGCCCGGTCCGCCGCCCCGTCGTCCCACGACGACAGCGGCTCCTCGCACCGCACACGCTGCCCGGCGCGCGGTCGTAGCGCGCGTCGCAGCGCCCGCGCCTCGTCCCGCCCGCGGGTGCGCAGTGGACGGGTCAGGTCCAGGGCGCCCCTTGTCAGACAGTAGGAGCGCAGCGCCTCCAGCACCTCGGGGACGCGGATGTCCGGCTTGCCGACCAGATCGAGGAGCTGGTCGGCGGTGAGTGGCGCCGGCCGTCCGGTTCCGGGCTGTCCGGTGCTGGACCGCCCGGCGTTGGACCGCCCGGCCTCGGGCGGGGCCTCCTGGCGCGGCCGGGGTGAGGACGGGCCCGTGACGCGCTCCGTCAGCCAGATCCGCGCCGCGGCCCAACTTCCTCTTGCGATTGCCTGGTTGGCGGCGCTCAGATGGTCGGTGGTCAGCCAGTCGGGCGTGGCGACGCCCTGCGCGAGCCGTTCGGGGGCGAGGGCGCTCGCGTCGTCCGCCCGCCACCGGGCCAGCAGGTCGTTCTCGTTGCGTACGAAGGCGGAGGCGGTGGCCGAACCGGCGAGTTCCATGCCGATCAACAGCGGGGCCAGTTCGTCGACCGTCGCATCCAGCTGCCGGAAGTACGGCATCAGTTCGTACAGCAGTCCCAGCAACGCGCGCCCGGCGGACCGCGGTTTCGCAGGCCCGTCGCCGCGCTTGCCCTGCTCGACGTGCAGCTCCGCGGCGAGCCCATGGGCGACGGCTCGTGCGCGGTCCTGCTCGATCAGCGGCTGCGGCACCTGGCGTACCCGTCGTCCGGTGCGCTCCAGGTCGCGGGACCACATCGACAGCGCCTGCACCAGCAGCGCGTGCGCCAGGGTGGTGGCGACGGTGACCTGCGCGTCGAACAGCCGCAGTGTGACATCGCCCTCGGCCCCCGCCTCCGGCTCCCCGAGCGGATTGACGTCCATGGCCTCCAGGCGGCTGAGCCGTTCCTCCTGCCGCAGTCTGGTGCGCACCCGCTCCAGGTGCTCCGGCGCGTACGACTCGATGTAACGGGTGCTGACCTGATCGACGGAGCGCGAGAGCCGGGCCGAACCGCCCGGTGACACCCCACCGGGACCATAGAGCTGACGGCCCGTCAGTGCGATGAGAGGCGCTGTGTGTTCGCGTACGAGATTGCCGAACAACTCCCGCTGCACCGGTCCCAGTACTTCGGCGGAGTGCAGATCGGCGCACAACCCGGCGGTCGGATCAGGCTGCCGCTGCCAGCCGGTGGGCAGCAGCAGCCCGCCCTTGCGGCGTACCTCGGCGGCCACCTGGGCGATCGCCCCGGCCAGCACACCGGCGACATGTTCCCGGGTCTCGGGGCCGTGCAGCGAGACGCGGCCGGTGTCGACCCACAGCGCCGCCGGCGTGCGCGCGCTGCCCCGCAGGGCGAACGGCGGGCCCGCCGGTCCCGGGGGCAGCGACGGCGGGGCGGCCAGCAGCGCGGCGACCAGCTCCGCGGCACCACGGCCCGGGCGCGGCTCGGGAACGTACACGCTGTAGCCCTTGGCGATCCGCTGCCTGAGCGGACCGGAACGGCTGAGTGCCACCAGGACCATGGCTCAGTCCTCCGTCCTGTCCCACATCGTGTTGGACCACAACCCCCGCAGTGGTGGGAGCAGTACGAAGAGCACGACGGTGACCAGTACCGCCACGGCGGTGGTGACGAGCAGAGTCCATGGCCCCGAGCCCCAGAGGGCCCCGGCCGCGTACGCCACACCGAAGGGCAGCCCCACCGACGACAGCAGACCGAGTGCGACCGAGATCCGCCGGGAGCGCGCCGCCTCCACATGGCGCGCCGTGTCGGCGAGGCCCACTGCGGTGTGTGACAGCAGCTGATCCAGGCAGAGCTGCTCCTGGAAGCGTTCGAGCAGTTCGTTGCCCTTGCCCTGGGAGGTGATGTGCGACGACCACAGGGCGCGGCGCAGGTCGGTCAGGCGTCCTTCGAGGCGCACCAGCCGGCTCGCGTCGGACTCCCGCGCGGTCAGCGCGGACACGGCGTTGGCCAGAGCGTTCGCACCGAGGTACTGAAGCCGGGCCAGCAGGAACACGTCGAGGTAGATGGTGTGGACGTGGTGGGCGGCGGTGGCGTGGAACGTCTCCTCACCGCCTGGGTCGGGGGAGGTCCCGACGAAGGCGGCCCCGTCCCGCAGTACCAGTGCCTGCCAGTCGGCGGAGAACCGCACCCTCCCGGCGAACAGGGCGGTGTCCTCGGGATCGGGCGCGAAATGCTCCAGCGGGCTTCGGGAGGCCAGCAGCCACAGCCACTGGTCGCGCGTGCTCCACGACGCGTACGCGGTGGGCATCACCGGAGGTGGCCGGCCCTGCTCGAACGTCACGTGCGCCAGGGTCCAGGCGCGTGCCGTACCGGCGGCGGCCTCCACCCCGCTCGGCAGGATCTTCGCCAGACGGGCGTGGTCGGTGGGGAGTGCGGCGAGCTCGGCCAGCTCCGCCACCGGATCGTCCCCGAGGCGTACGTGCAGCACCGCCAGCGCCGCGCGCCGGTCGTCCAGACCCGCCGCGGCGGGTAAGCGGAGCAACTCCACTGCCTCGACGGCCGGTTCGTCCGCATCCGGAGGGCGCCGCAGGTGCCAGCGGGCCGGACGGCCCGGATCGCCGAAGAGGGACGTGCCGACACGGGGTTCGAAGTACGTCAGCCGCCGCTCACGGTCGGCGGCCGTCCCGTCGGCGAGTAACGCGGGCAGGGGGCCTTCGGCCCACTCCTCGGGCAGCGGCTCCGCGGCGGCCAACCCGACTTCGAACACGACACATGACGAACTCCGCCGCACCGGCCGTCCCCCCGGACCATGAGCAGTCGTTCCTGACGATGCCTAACAGTCTCAAAAGTAACAGCACGGACGTCGCTGGGGGTTCGCCTGTGGAAACTGGTGGCAACGAGCAGCCGGCTGTCGCTCGTCGCCACCGAATGGTGGGGGCGCCGGGCTCCCCCACCACGCTCCGGGAGCGGCTCCTCAGAGGCGCTCGGGCGTCCGGATGCCCAGCAGGGCCATGCCCTGGTGCAGGGTGCGGGCCGTGACGTCGCACAGGAACAGGCGGTTCTCCACCTGCTCCGGCGTCTCGGCCTTCAGCACCGGGCACTTGTCGTAGAAGGACGTGTACAGGGACGCCAGCTGGTACAGGTACGCGGCCAGCTTGTGCGGGGCGTACTCCTCGGCGGACTCCCGCACCGTCTCCGCGAAGGCGTCGGCGTGCAGCCCCAACGCGCGCTCCGCCTGCGTCAGTTCCAGCTCCGGGTGGGCGGCGGGCCGCACCTCCCCGGCCTTGCGCAGGATCGACTGGATCCGGGCGTAGGCGTACTGGAGGTAGACCGACGTGTCGCCGTTCAGCGAGACCATCTGGTCCAGGTCGAACTTGTAGTCCCGGTTCGCCGAGGTCGACAGGTCCGCGTACTTCACCGCGCCGATGCCCACCTGGGCACCCCGCTCGGCGATCTCCGCCTCCGTGAGGTCCTGCGCCTTCTCCCGGACGACCGCGGAGGCGCGCTCGATCGCCTCGTCGAGCAGGTCGACCAGGCGGACCGTCTCGCCCTCACGGGTCTTGAACGGCTTGCCGTCCTTGCCGAGCACCGTGCCGAACGCCAGCTGGTACGCCGTCACGTCGTCGTTCAGCCAGCCGGCCCGCCGCGCGGTCTCGAAGACCATCTTGAAGTGCAGGGACTGGCGGGCGTCCACCACGTACAGCAGGTTGTTCGCCTTGAGGTTGAAGACCCTGTCCCGGATCGCCGACAGGTCGGTGGCCGCGTAGCCGTAGCCGCCGTCGGACTTCTGGACGATCAGCGGGACCTTGTTGCCGTCCGGGCCCTTGACGTCGTCGAAGAAGACGCACAGGGCGCCCTCCGAGCGGACCGCCACGCCGGACTCCTCCAGCAGGCGGCAGGTCTCCGCGAGCATGTCGTTGTAGCCGGACTCGCCGACGATGTCCGCGTCCCGGACGTCCATGTCCAGCTTCTCGAAGACGGAGAAGAAGTAGATCTTCGACTCGTCCACGAACTTCTGCCACATGGTGACCGTGTGCGCGTCACCGGCCTGGAGGTCCACCACCCGGCGCCGGGCCCGCGTCTTGAACTCCTCGTCGGAGTCGAACAGCCTGCGCGCGGCCTTGTAGAGGCGGTCGAGGTTCGACATCGCCTCCTCGCCGCTCACCGCGGACGCCTTGTGGTCCAGCTCGTGCGGGTGCTCGTCCAGGTACTGGATGAGCATGCCGAACTGGGTGCCCCAGTCGCCGATGTGGTGCCGGCGGACCACGTTCTCGCCGGTGAACTCCAGCAGCTGGACGACGGAGTCGCCGATCACCGCGGACCGCAGGTGGCCGACGTGCATCTCCTTCGCCACGTTCGGCTGGGCGTAGTCGATCACCGTCGTGCCCGGCTGCTCCGCGTACGGCACGCCGAGGCGGCCGTCGGCGTCGGCCGCCCGCGCCGCGAGGTTCTCCGTGATCGCCCGGTCGGTGACCGTGACGTTGAGGAAGCCGGGTCCGGAGACCTCGATGTCCTTGATCACGTCACCGGTGACCACGTGCCCGACGACCTGCGCCGCCAGCTCCCGCGGGTTCGCCTTCGCCCGCTTTGCCAGCGCGAGGATCCCGTTGGCCTGGAAGTCCGCCCGGTCGCTTCGTCGCAGCAGCGGGTCCGCGGCGCCGGTCTCCGGCAGGGTGGCCGAGAGGGCGGACGCGAGGCGCTGGTGGACGGAAGCGGTGAGGGACGTGACCGAGGCCATAGGAAAGGGTGCCGTTCTCCTCGTGGGGATGGATAGACAGGCCCAGTATCCCACGCGGGGTAAAGCGAATTTTCCGGTCGCCCGGCGAACCCCGGGCCGCCCGCGCCCGTCCAACGCGTTGAAAAGGCGTTTTCACGGATGCCTACCCGCCTGGGACAATGGAGCGGTCAGCCGTGCGACCGTAGCGGCTGCCCACGGAGAACCTTCAGAGAAACTTCAGGGAAAGAGGACGTGCCGATCGTGGCTCAGAGCAACGAGACCGCCGACTGGGTCTCCCGTTTCGCGGACGACGTCATCGAGGAGTCGGAGCGTCGGGCCCCGGGCAAACCGGTCGTCGTCGCGTCCGGCCTGTCGCCGTCCGGCCCCATCCACCTGGGCAACCTGCGCGAGGTCATGACCCCGCACCTCGTCGCCGACGAGATCCGCCGCCGGGGCCACGAGGTACGGCACCTGATCTCCTGGGACGACTACGACCGGTACCGCAAGGTCCCGGCCGGTGTCGCCGGCGTCGACGAGTCGTGGGCCGAGCACATCGGCAAGCCGCTGACCTCCGTCCCGGCCCCCAAGGGCTCGGAGCACGCCAACTGGGCCGAGCACTTCAAGGCCGCCATGGTCACCTCGCTCGCCGAGCTGGGCGTGGAGTTCGACGGCATCAGCCAGACCGAGCAGTACACCTCGGGCGTGTACCGCGAGCAGATCCTGCACGCGATGCGGCACCGCGGCGACATCGACGCGATCCTCGCCCAGTACCGCACCAAGCCCAAGGCGGCCAAGAAGCAGCAGAAGCCCGTCGACGAGGCCGAGCTGGAGGCCGAGGAGGGCTCGGGCGCCGCTGCCGAGGACGACGGCAGCTCCGGCTCCGCCGGCTACTTCCCGTACAAGCCGTACTGCGGCAACTGCGAGAAGGACCTCACCACCGTCACCGCCTACGACGACGACTCCACCGAGCTGACCTACGCCTGCACCGCGTGCGGCTTCTCGGAGACGGTCCGGCTCAGCGAGTTCAACCGCGGCAAGCTGGTCTGGAAGGTCGACTGGCCGATGCGGTGGGCGTACGAGGGCGTGATCTTCGAGCCGAGCG
The DNA here is from genome assembly GCF_002803075.1 of Streptomyces sp. CB01373. Classification (GTDB taxonomy): domain Bacteria; phylum Actinomycetota; class Actinomycetes; order Streptomycetales; family Streptomycetaceae; genus Streptomyces. The sequence continues at coordinate 34,738 of NZ_NNBK01000027.1, forward strand.
GTGTCGACCACTCCTCGCCCGGGTCCTCGTTCCAGGTCGGCGGGCAGATCGTCGGGATCTTCGGCGGCAAGCAGCCGATCGGCCCGATGTACGCCTTCGTGGGCATCTCCGGCATGGCCAAGATGTCGTCCTCGCGCGGTGGCGTGCCCACCCCGGCCGACGCGCTGCAGATCATGGAGCCGCAGCTCCTGCGCTGGCTGTACGCCCGGCGCAGGCCGAACCAGTCCTTCAAGATCGCGTTCGACCAGGAGATCCAGCGCCTGTACGACGAGTGGGACAAGCTCGCCGCCAAGGTCGCCGACCGCTCCGCCCTGCCCGGTGACGTCGCCGCGTACACGCGGGCCGTGGGCGCCGCCGGCGCGGAGCTGCCGAGGACGCCGCGCCCGTTGCCGTACCGCACGCTCGCGTCCGTCGCCGACATCACCGCCGGCCACCAGGACCAGGCGCTGCGCATCCTGTCCGAACTCGACCCGGCCAACCCGCTGGGCTCGCTGGACGAGGCCCGCCCGCGGTTCGACAGGGCCGAGGCGTGGATCAACACCCATGTTCCCGCCGACCAGCGCACCATCGTCCGCGAGGAGCCCGACACCGACCTGCTGAAGTCCCTCGACGAGCCCTCCCGGCAGTCCGTCGGGCTCCTGCTCGACGGCCTCGGGGACCACTGGTCGCTCGACGGGCTCACCCACCTCGTCTACGGCGTGCCCAAGGTCCAGGCCGGCTTCTCCGCCGACGCCACGCCCAAGGAGCTGCCGCCGGAGATCAAGACCGCCCAGCGGTCCTTCTTCGCGCTGCTCTACCACCTGCTCGTCGGCCGCGACACCGGTCCGCGCCTGCCCACGCTGCTGCTCGCGGTGGGGCAGGAGCGGGTGCGGGCCCTGCTCGGGCAGTAGCGGAGCGCCGCGGAACGACACGACGAGGGGCCCTCAGGCGAGGGCCCCTCGTTCGTGTTCCGCGGATCGCGGTTCAGGCGATGTGGTCGTCCTGCAGTTCCGCCGTGTGGCGGTTCGTGAAGCGATTGACCATGCGGTCCGCGTCGCGCTGCGTGAGTGTGACGCCGTACGTCGCCTCCACGTCGTCCTTCAGCTGGCCCGAGGTGGGGTAGCTGCCGTCTATCGACTTCTTGAAGACCAGGTAGAAGTCCTCCTCGGTCGGCTCCGGGGCGCCGCCGCCCTCTCCGAGCTCACGGGTGCGGCCCGGGCCCGAGGGGATGGGGAAGCTGCCGGTCGTCTCCGACGGGGATTCCTCGGGGAAGGGCTGCTGCTCCTCAGGGAACCGGTCCTGGGGGAACCGGTCCTGGGGGAACGGATCCTGGGGGAACTGTTCCTGCTGGTACTGCTCCTGCTCGTACCAGGCCCCGTAGTGCTCCTCGGCGTAATGAGGGTCGAAGGGCGGCTCGTAGGTGGGGTCGTAGTCGCCCTGGTACTCGATCTGCTGGGGGCTCCTGGCGTGCAGCCAGGGGTTCGCCTCCGGATCGGGAGCCGGCACCGGCGCGGGTGCGGGTGCGGGCTGTTCGGCGCGGGGAGCGGGGGCCAGCTCGGGGCGCTGCTCGCTCTGAGGCGCCGCCGGGACGGGGGCAGGGGCGGGAGCGGGTGCCGGCAGAAGCACCGGGAGTTCTATGCCCGCCGCCGCCAGGCCCTCCGGGGCCGTGGCCGACAGCGGGACGCCGTACCGGGCGAGGCGCAGCGGCATCAGGGACTCCACCGGGGCCTTGCGGCGCCAGGCGCGGCCGAAGCGGGAGCGCAACCGGGCCTGGTAGACGAGGCGTTCCTGCTCCAGCTTGATGACCTCGTCGTAGGAGCGCAGCTCCCACAGCTTCATGCGCCGCCACAGCAGGAAGGTGGGCACGGGGGAGAGCAGCCAGCGGGTCAGGCGGACGCCCTCCATGTGCTTGTCCGCCGTGATGTCCGCGATCCGGCCGATCGCGTGCCGGGCCGCCTCCACGGCGACCACGAACAGCACCGGGATCACCGCGTGCATGCCCACGCCCAACGGGTCCGGCCAGGCGGCGGCGCCGTTGAAGGCGATCGTGGCCAGCGTCAGCAGCCACGCGGTCTGACGGAGCAGCGGGAAGGGGATCCGGATCCAGGTCAGCAGCAGATCCAGGGCGAGCAGTACACAGATGCCCGCGTCGATGCCGATCGGGAACACATAGCTGAAGTTCCCGAAGCCCTTCTTGATGGCGAGTTCACGGACGGCCGCGTACGAACCCGCGAAGCCGATACCGGCAATGATCACGGCGCCCGCGACGACCACGCCGATGAGAACGCGGTGCATCCGGGTCAGCTGTGGCGTGGCCACCCGTAACTCCCTCCCCTTGCCTGTTGTTGCGCGCAACAGGGTGGCACATCTGTGCGAGGGATGGGGTACCGGTCCGGTTGCTTGCCCTACGGGCCGTCCGTGGGCCGTCCGTGGGTCAGCCGTTGGACGCGGACTTGGACGGCGAGGCCGACTTCGCGGGGGACTCGGACGCCGAGGGGGAAGAGGAGGGCGAGGAAGAGGACGACGAAGTACTCGGCGCCGCGCCGCCGGACGCGCCGTTCGCCGTCGCCACCGCGGTCACCGCCTCCTTGGCGGCCTTTTCCGCGGCCTTCGCCAGGCCGTCGGCGTCCGGGGTCCTGTCACCGGCCAGACCCGCGCCGTTGTAGTCGAGGGTGACGACCACGTTCTCCACCCGCGCCACGACCGTCTGCTGCTTGAAGTCGCCTTCCTTCTTCTTCAGGTCGTAGCGCACCAGCGTGGCCTCGTCGCCCGTCCCGCCCGCCGGCTCCGACTTGACGTTCCGCGCGTCCTCCGCGTGCTGCGTGTCCTGCACCTGCCGCTGATAGAACTCCTGCGCCTGCTTCTCGCCGGAGCCGCGGGTGACGTCGGACTCGAAACGCAGCAGCGAGACGTTCAGCCAGCGGAACTGAGAGCCCTTCACCCCGTTGTTGTCCAGGCTGTTCCAGGCGCAGCCGGCCCGCGTGGAGAGGTCGCTCGACGCGCTCTCCTTGCCCTTCGAGCCCTTCGGGACCAGTTCACCGAGGGTCTTGTCCGACAGCACCTTGCACGGCTGGGGCAGCTTCCCGTACACCGCGGCCTGCACCGTCGGCGACGGGCTGGCGCTCGCGCTCGCGGAGCCGTTCACGTCGCCCGCCGTGGTCTTCCCGGCATCCCCACCGGAACCGGAGTCCGAGGAGGAGCAGGCCGCGGCGAGCAGCATCACGGGGACTGCCATCGCGCAGACAAGGGCGCGGTGCGGACGCCCTCCTCGCGGGGTACGCGGGGCTCGGTCTTCTCGCTGGGCTGCTCGCTGCATGGTTCCTTCGCTCATGACGCTCGTGGTTCCTGCGGTCGGATCGGGTCCGAGGGGCCACCGTACGCGGTAGGAAAGCCGTACAGTCCCACTTGTCCCACTGAGCGCGGCGGCACCGGGTGCCCCACGAGAGTCGTCAACCACCCAGAGAATCGGCCAGCCGAGCCGCCAGTTTCCTTGCGTTGTCCTGCATTTCCTTGCTGTCCGGGACGATTCCGGCGGTCGCCGGCTGCTCCTCGTAGACGATGGTCACGACCACGTTGGACGTGCGGAACGCCACAGTCACGGTGCGCTGCCTGGCGGTCGAACCGGCGTTGCCGAGCGCGTCGTCGACGAACGCCTCGTCGCCGAGGTCGCTCAGGACCCGGGGCTGGAGATCGGGCGGGGTGGCATCGCCGGAGGCGGACGCGGAGGAGGAGGGGGAATCGGGGGACGACGACGAGGACGTCGAGGACGACGGGGAAGGCGAGGAGGACGAGGAGGACGACGGGGTGCTGCCGGAGCCGGCGTCGGAGCCGGACTGGGACTCGCTCGTGGAGGCGGAGCTCTCGGTGGCGGTCGGCTCGGGAAGGTGCGCGGCTTCCCGCTTGGCGGCGAACACCGACTGCGCCTGGTCGTCGTCGCTGACGGTGTTGTTGTAGGAGACGACGCGCTCGAAGTCGACGTAGAGGTGGTCGGTGGCGTCCGAGGAGTCCACCTTCCAGCGGCATCCGACCTTGCGGTCGGTGTCGTAGGTGAGCGTCGCCTGGCCCTCGTAGGCCTTGTCCCGCTGGTCCACGTCCATGATCTGCTTGATGCCGGGCAGCAGCGAGTCGAGGGTGTTGTGACCGACCGCGTGGCAGGCCTCCGGAAGCGTCCGGTACCGGCCCGGCTGGGCCGCCGCGGTCGTCGGCTCGGAGCCGCCGGGGTTGGCGTTGTCCGCCCCGCCGTCACTCGACGAACCACCGGTGCAGCCGCCCAGCAGCAGCGCCGCGAGCGCGGCAGCGCCGGGTACGTACGCCTTCCGCAGCACGGTCAGGCTCCTCTCGTTCTCGACGGCCCCGCTGGTTATTCGCTTGCCGGGCGGGGGCGCACTCCGGAGACAATGTGTATCGCACGCACTGCCGTGGACGCCGGTCCGTTGCCCTGTTTCGTAGACCTTGGCGCCGGTATTGCGTTTCCGTACTTCCATGCTGTTTTCCGGGGGATGAGGCCGATATGTCGTATGTGGAGATGCCGGGCGCGAAGGTCCCGATCCGCATGTGGACCGACCCGGCGACGGTCGAGAACGTGGCGATGCAGCAGCTCCGGAACGTCGCGACCCTTCCCTGGATCAAGGGCCTCGCCGTCATGCCGGACGTGCACTACGGCAAGGGCGCGACGGTCGGCTCGGTCATCGCGATGCGGGGCGCGGTCTGCCCGGCGGCGGTGGGCGTGGACATCGGCTGCGGAATGTCGGCGGTGAAGACGTCACTGACGGCGAACGACCTCCCCGGCGACCTGTCCCGCCTCCGCTCGAAGATCGAGCAGGCGGTCCCGGTGGGCCGCGGCATGCACGACGACCCCGTCGACCCGGGCCACTTCCACGGCCTGCCGACCGCGGGCTGGGACGGGTTCTGGGAGCGTTTCGACGGGGTGGCGGAGAGCGTCAGATTCCGTCAGGAACGCGCCGCGAAGCAGATGGGGACGCTTGGCGGGGGCAACCACTTCGTTGAAGTCTGTATCGACGGGTCCCAGTCGGTGTGGCTCATGCTGCACTCCGGCTCCCGCAACATCGGCAAGGAACTGGCCGAGCACCACATCGGCGTGGCCCAGAAGCTTTCGTACAACCAGGGCCTGGTCGATCGCGACCTCGCTGTCTTCGTGGCGGACACACCGCAGATGGCGGCGTACGAGCACGACCTGTACTGGGCCCAGGAGTACGCGAGGTACAACCGCGCGATCATGATGGCGCTCCTGAAGGACGTGATCCGCAGGGAGTTCAAGAGGGCGAAGGTGACCTTCGAACCCGAGGTGAGCTGCCACCACAACTACGTGAACCGTGAGCGCTACGAGGGCATGGACCTCCTCGTCACGCGCAAGGGAGCGATCAGTGCCAGGGCTGGGGAGTACGGCATCATCCCGGGCTCCATGGGCACCGGCTCGTACATCGTCAAGGGCCTCGGGAACGAGAAGTCCTTCAACTCCGCGTCCCACGGCGCCGGCCGGCGCATGAGCCGCAACGCCGCCAAGCGCCGCTTCTCCACGAGGGACCTGGAGGAGCAGACGCAGGGAGTGGAGTGCCGCAAGGATTCAGGCGTCGTGGACGAGATCCCGGGCGCCTACAAGCCGATCGAGCAGGTCATCGACCAGCAGAGGGACCTCGTGGAGGTCGTCGCGAGGCTGAAGCAGGTCGTCTGCGTGAAGGGCTGAGGCGCGGCCGCACGACTACTCCGCGTGCCGGACCGCGTAGATCATGACAAAGGCGACCACGTGGATGCCGAAGAGGAAGTAGCCGAGGTAGTACCAGACGTAGCGTTCGCGCTTCTTCTCCAGGGCGAGGCGGGCGCGTTCCGGGTCCTGGTCGCCGTCGTCGGCCATCAGTGCTCCCGGTGGACCTTGGTGTTCGACGCCTGGGCTCGGGGGCGGACGACCAGGAGGTCGATGTTGACGTGGCTGGGGCGGGTGACCGCCCAGGTGATGGTGTCGGCCACGTCGTCGGCCGTCAGGGGGTCGGCCACGCCGGCGTAGACCTTGTCGGCCTTCTCCCGGTCGCCGCCGAAGCGGGTGAGGGCGAACTCCTCCGTCCTGACCATGCCGGGGGCGACCTCGATGACCCGGACCGGCCTGCCGACGATCTCCAGACGGAGGGTCTCGGCGAGCACATGGGCGCCGTGCTTGGCGGCGACGTAACCACCGCCGCCCTCGTAGGTGCCGTGGCCCGCGGTGGAGGAGACCACGACCACCGTGCCGTCGCCGCCGGCCTCCAGCTTGGGCAGCAGGGCCTGGGTGAGGTTGAGGGTGCCGAGGACGTTCGTCTCGTACATCGTGCGCCAGTCGGCCGGGTCGCCGGTGGCGACGGGGTCGGCGCCCAGTGCCCCGCCCGCGTTGTTGACCAGGACGCCGACGGACTTGAAGGCCGTGGCGAACTCGTCCACCGCCGCGCGGTCGGTGACGTCGAGCTGGTAGGCGGTGGCGGAGTGGCCCGCCGCGTCGATCTCCTCGGCCAGTGCCTCGATGCGGTCCTTGCGGCGGGCGGTCAGGACGACCCGGTACCCGGCGGCCGCGAGCTGCCGGGCCGTGGCGGCGCCGATGCCGCTGCTCGCACCGGTCACGACGGCGATGCGGGAGGCGGCGGACGGGGCGGCGGTGGCCATGACTGCTCCTCGGGGCGGAGTGTGATGCGTTCGCCCCCAGCCTAGGTGAACGTCAGCCGCCGTTCCGTGGCGCCCACATGATCACGGCCATGCCCGCCAGGCAGATCAGCACGCCGGTCACGTCCCAGCGGTCGGGCCGGTAGCCGTCGGCGGCCATGCCCCACAGGATCGAGCCGGCGACGAAGATCCCGCCGTAGGCGGCGAGGACGCGGCCGAAGTGGGCGTCGGGCTGGAAGGTGGCAACGAAGCCGTACGCGCCCAGCGCGAGGACGCCGCCCGCGGCCCACATCCAGCCGCGGTGCTCGCGCACGCCCTGCCAGACCAGCCAGGCGCCGCCGATCTCGAACAGCGCGGCGACGACGAAGAGAGCGGCGGAGCGAAGGATCAGCATGGGGGCAGCCTCGCACGGAGCCCTCCGTGCCCTCCGCGGGGAGGGGGCCGGGCCCGGCGGAATACTTCCGGGGCGGGGACCGTTGGGCGGGTATAGTTGAACCGTCAACAAATGGAGGGTGAGTGGCCATGCAGTTCGGGATCTTCAGCGTCGGTGACGTCACGCCGGACCCCACCACGGGGCGTACGCCGACCGAGCGCGAGCGGATCAAGGCCATGGTCGCCATCGCGCTGAAGGCCGAGGAGGCCGGCCTGGACGTCTTCGCGACCGGTGAGCACCACAACCCGCCGTTCGTGCCGTCGTCCCCGACCACCATGCTCGGCTACATAGCCGCCCGGACGGAGCGGCTGATCCTGTCCACCTCCACCACCCTGATCACCACCAACGACCCGGTGAAGATCGCCGAGGACTTCGCGATGCTCCAGCACCTGGCCGACGGCCGGGTGGACCTGATGATGGGCCGCGGCAACACCGGACCGGTCTACCCCTGGTTCGGACAGGACATCCGCCAGGGCGTCAACCTCGCCATCGAGAACTACGCCCTGCTGCACCGCCTGTGGCGCGAGGACGTCGTCGACTGGGAAGGAAAGTTCCGCACGCCGCTGCAGGGCTTCACCTCCACGCCCCGCCCGCTGGACGGCGTACCGCCCTTCGTCTGGCACGGCTCCATCCGCTCCCCGGAGATCGCCGAGCAGGCCGCGTACTACGGCGACGGCTTCTTCCACAACAACATCTTCTGGCCGGCCGACCACACCAAGCGGATGGTCGAGCTGTACCGGTCCCGGTACGCGCACTACGGGCACGGCACGCCCGAGCAGGCGATCGTCGGGCTCGGCGGCCAGGTGTTCATGCGGAGGAACTCCCAGGACGCGGTGCGCGAGTTCCGCCCCTACTTCGACAACGCGCCGGTCTACGGCCACGGGCCCTCCCTGGAGGACTTCACCTCCCAGACCCCGCTGATCGTCGGCTCCCCGCAGCAGGTCATCGAGAAGACCCTGTCCTTCCGCGAGTACGCCGGCGACTACCAGCGCCAGCTGTTCCTGATGGACCACGCGGGCCTGCCCCTGAAGACCGTGCTGGAGCAGATCGACATGCTCGGCGAGGAGGTCGTTCCGGTGCTGCGCGAGGAGTTCGCCAAGGGCCGCCCGGCGGACGTGCCGGACGCGCCGAACCACGGCTCCCTGTCGGCCGCCGACCGCTCCGGGAACGAGGAAGAGGTGACCACCGCGTGAACGAGCACCGCATGAACCTCGTCGTCGTCTCGGCGGGACTGAGCGTCCCGTCCTCCACGCGGCTGCTGGCCGACCGGCTGGCGGCCGCGACCGCCGAGCACGCCGCGGTGGACACGCGCGTGATCGAACTGCGGGACCTGGCCGTGGAGATCGCGCACAACTTCACGGGCGGCTTCCCCGGCCCGGCCCTGGCCAACGCGCTGGACGCGGTCGCGGAGGCGGACGGGCTGATCGTCGTCACGCCGGTGTTCTCCGCCTCCTACAGCGGACTGTTCAAGTCCTTCTTCGACGTGCTCGGGGTACGGGACCCGAACGCGCCGGCCGGCAAGCCGGTGCTGATCGCCGCGACCGGCGGCACCGCCCGGCACTCCCTGGTCCTCGACCACGCGCTGCGCCCGCTCTTCGCGTACCTGAAGGCCGTCGTCGTCCCCACCGGCGTCTACGCCGCCTCGGAGGACTGGGGCGCCGAGGGCCTGCCCGAGCGGATCGGGCGGGCGGCGAAGGAGCTGGCGGCGCTGATGACGGGGCTGTCGGCGGTACGGCGGCCGGAGCGGATCGCCGTGCCGAAGCAGACCGCCGTGCCGGAGCAGGCCGCGCCCCCGCAGGCCGCGCCCGCGCAGGCCGGCGGTTTCACGGTCGTGCCGTTCGAGGAGCAGCTGGCCGCGCTGCGGAGGTGACACGTATCCGCTGCTCGCGAGGGCCGCGCCCGGACCGGCCCGCCGACGACGGGGACGACGGGGACGAGGGGTGAGAGGACGATAGGCGGCCCGTCGCGTTGACTCCGAGTCGGTGAGAGGCGGGTAAAAAGGGTGATCGTAGGCCCATTCGTCTCGGCCGCGGGCCCGCGGCCTTGGCAGACTGGACGGGTGCCTCAGACTGTGCTCCTCGCCGAAGACGACCGTGCCATCCGTCACGCCCTCGAGCGTGCCCTGACGCTGGAGGGCTACGACGTGACGGCGGTCGCCGACGGCGTCGAGGCACTCGCCCACGCCCACAAGAGTCCGCCGGACGTCCTCCTCCTCGACGTGATGATGCCGGGCATCGACGGACTCCAGGTCTGCCGGGTGCTGCGCGCCGAGGGCGACCGCACCCCGATCCTCATGCTCACCGCCCTGGTGGAGACCGCCGACCGGATCGCCGGCCTGGACGCCGGCGCCGACGACTACGTCGTCAAGCCGTTCGACGTCGAGGAGGTCTTCGCCCGGCTGCGCGCCCTGCTGCGCCGCACCAGCCCGGTCGCGGTGGGCGCGGGTGGCGCGGGGGACGTACCGGCGAAGGAGCCGCAGGTGCCCGAGCGGCAGATCGAGGCGGCCGGGATCCGCATGGACCTCCAGGCCCGCCGGGTGTGGCGGGGCACGCGCGAGCTGGAGCTGACCCGCACCGAGTTCGAACTCCTCGAACTGCTCGTCCGCAACGCCGGGATCGTGCTGGACCACTCCACCATCTACGACCGCATCTGGGGCTACGACTTCGGCCCCGGTTCCAAGAACCTCGCCGTCTACGTCGGCTACCTGCGCCGCAAGCTCGACGAGCCGAACGCGCCGCAGCTCATCCACACCGTCCGAGGCGTGGGCTACGTGCTCCGGGAGGACTGAGTGGGCCGCCTCGCGCGGCTGCTGGACAGACCGCGGCCCCGGCTGTCGTCGCTGCGGACCACGTTCGCGGTGTCGTTCGCCGCGGTGACCGCGGCTGTCACCGTCCTTGTCGGCATCCTGTCGTACAACTCCGCCGCCCGGCTGGTGCGGGTGGACCAGCAGTCGGTGTTCACGCAGGTCGTGCAGGACGTACGGGACGAGGTGCGGCGCTACCAGCTGATGCCCGCGGACTTCACCTCCTCCCGTCCCGGGCACGAACTGGTCCGGCCCAACCGCACCAACGTGCAGGTGCTCGGCGCCCACGGCGAGATCGTCGACCACGGGACTCCGCCGCTGCCCGTGACCGCCGGGGACAAGTCCGTCGCCGCCGCCGCCAAGGCCGGCAGGGTCGTCGAGTACAAGGACGTGCACGTCGAGGGCGAGGTGTACCGGGTCGCGACGGTCGCCCTCGGCAGCGGCCACGGCGCCGTGCAGGTCGCCCAGGAGTTCAGCGACACCGAGGACCTGCTGCACGCGCTTCAGCAGCGCACGCTGATCCTGATGGTCGCCGTGGTGGTCGCGGCCGGTCTGTGCGGCTGGTGGCTGGCCCGCCGCATCACACGCCGGCTGGTGATCCTCACCTCAGCCGCCGAGGGCGTCGCCCGTACCCGGCGGCTCGGCGTCGAGGTGCCCGTCACCGGCTACGACGAGGTGGGCCGCCTCGGCCGCTCCTTCGACCGCATGCTGGGCCGGCTCGCCCAGTCCGAGGAGGACCAGCGCCGCCTGGTCCAGGACGCGGGCCACGAGCTGCGGACCCCGCTGACCTCCCTGCGCACCAACATCTCCCTGCTGCGCCGCATCGACGAACTGCCGCCCGCCACCCGCGAGGAACTGGTCGCCGACCTGACCCAGGAGGCCCGCGAGCTGACCGACCTGGTCAACGAACTGGTCGACCTCGCGGCCGGTCAGTCCGACTCCGAGCCCGTGCAGCGGGTCGACGTCGCCGACATCGCCTGGGACGTCGCGGGACTGGCGCGTCGGCGCAGCGGACGCGACATCGTGGTCCGCTCCAGCGGCGACACCACGATCCAGGGCCGGCCGGGCATGCTCCAGCGGGCCATCTCCAACCTCGTGGAGAACGCCACCAAGTTCGACAGCGAGGGCAAGGCGCCCATCGAGATCGCCGTCGCCGGGCCCGCCCTCCCCCAAGCTCTCGGCTTCGCTCGAGCAGGGGGGACCCCCATGGGCCTGGTCCGCGTCGAGGTCCTCGACCGCGGGCCCGGTATCGCCGCGGCCGACCTGATACGTGTCTTCGACCGTTTCTACCGCGCCGCCGACGCCCGTTCCCTGCCCGGTTCCGGCCTCGGTCTGTCCATCGTCCGTGAGGTGGCTCTGGCTCATGGCGGCGCGCCGTTCGCCTTCCGCCGTGAGGGCGGCGGATCGGTGATCGGGTTCACGGCGGGAGCGGAACGGGGCCACCAGGACAGGGGCGGAACGGCGAACGGGTCCCACGGCCCGGGCCGGGGCGGGGGCCGCGGGGCCTGAGACGGGACACCCGCGGGGGACAGGGCCGGCCGACGGGATCCGACCTCCGGAAGGCGCGCCGCCCGGGAAGTCGCGCCGGCCGGGAAGTCGCGCCGGCCGCGTGTCTGTCAGGAAGGCGTGTCGGCGTACTCTCCGGCGGGCCGGGACTCCCTGCGGCGGGTGAGGGACGGCAGGGCGGGCGGGGTGAGGAAGCCCTCGGCGCGGGCGCTGGCGAGGCCGATGCGCGGGATGTCGCTGCTCTTGGCGAACAGCAGGAAGCGGGGCTCCCAGACCGGCCGGTACTTGGCGTTGGCGCGGTACAGCGACTCGATCTGCCACCAGCGGGAGAAGAAGGTGAGCACCGAGCGCCACAGCCGCAGCACCGGCCCGGCGCCGAGCCGTGCCCCGCGTTCGAAGACCGAGCGGAACATGGCGAAGTTCAGCGACACCCGCCGCACCCCGAACTCCCCGGCGCGCAGCAGTAGTTCGACCACCATGAACTCCATCAGGCCGTTCTCGCCGTCGCGGTCGCGTCGCATCAGGTCCAGCGAAAGCCCGTGCTCGCCCCACGGGACGAAGCTCAGCAGCGCCCGCGGCACCCCGTCGGCGTCCCGGCACTCCAGCATCACGCAGCGGCCGTCGGCCGGATCGCCCAGCCGTCCCAGCGCCATGGAGAAGCCGCGCTCGGTGGCGCCGTCGCGCCAGCGGTCGGCGCGTTCGACGAGCAGGGCCATCTCCTCGTCGGGGATGTCCTCGTGCCGGCGGACGCACACGGTGTAGCCGGCCCGGCGGACCCGGTTGTGGGCCTGCCGCACGACGCGCATGGCGCGGCCCTCCAGGCTGAAGTCGGCGACGTCGACGACGGCCTCGTCGCCGAGTTCGAGGGCGTCCAGGCCGTGCCGGGCGTAGATCGTGCCGGCCTCCTCGCTCGCGCCCATCACGGCGGGCGTCCAGGCGTGCCGGCGGGCCTCGGCCAGCCAGGCGTCGATGGCGCCGGGCCATGCCTCCGGGTCGCCGATGGGGTCGCCGGAGGCCAGGCTGACCCCGCCGACGACGCGGTAGGCGACGGCGGCCTTGCCGGTGGGGGAGAAGATCGCGGCCTTGTCGCGGCGGAGCGCGAAGTAGCCGAGGGAGTCCCGTTCGCCGTGCCTGTCGAGCAGTTCGCGCAGCCGCTTCTCGTCCTCCTCGCCGAGCAGGGCGCGGCCGCGCGGGGAGCGGAAGCAGGCGTACAGGACGAGCAGGAAGGTCGCCGCCATCGAGACGTTGATGGTGATGTCGACCCAGTGGGGCACGTGCACGGCCGGGACGCGCTCGGCGAGCGGGCCGACGCTGACGCCGCGCAGCAGGACGTAGACGATCCGCTGGGCCAGGGAGGCGCCGCCGTGTGCCTTGTTGGTGGCGTCCACCAGCAAGGTGCCGAGGCCCGCGCTGACGAGGAGGCCGCAGGCGCCGACGGCGAGGGCGAGTCTCGGGTTGGAGCGGTCGCCGACGGCGTGGAACTCGCGCCGGCCGATCAGCAGCGCGGTCACGAAGAGGCCGGTGAGCGCGGCGGAGACCCAGTTGAAGACGTGGTCGTTGAACCGGTCCTGGGTCAGCGCGAGGACGTAGAGGGCGAACAGGGGCCCGGCGAGAAGCATGTTGAACGCCCAGGCGGCCCGTTTGCGGCGCCGCATCACCACGGCGAGGAACAGCGCGAGGGCCGCGGAGACCAGGCCGGCGGTGGCCAGGTACGGAGTGAAGAACTCACCGCCGTTGTGCTCGTGGACCTCCTCGCGGAACGGCAGCGAGAGCACCGCGACGATGTTGAGCACCGCGAGCAGCCGCAGGTACCAGACGGTGGCGGCGGCGGCCCGCTCCCGTGGCCGGAGGCCCGGCGAGGGACGTGCGGAGGCGTCGGCGGCACGCTGGGCGGGAACGACGGGAGACTGCGGCTGCTGTGCGGTCATGGGTGACACGTCACCTCGGAGCGGGCCGGGCAAACCGGCGGGTACGGAACCGGCGGGGGCCAGGGGACCCAGGGGGACAGCCGGACGGACGAGCGGCCGTACGTCCATGGCGATGGCGCCGACCCTACGGTCTGTAGGGTAACGGGGCCGGGTCGGCTCCTTGTCCGTTGTGCGTACGGAAAAGGTAAGGAAAGGGAACGAAGACGCGAGGCGGTGCGGGACCGGGTCCCGCTCGGTGGCGATCGGGGCGCGGCCGGTCCCTAGGGCCTCTCGTTTGGATCAGGCCTGATCCAAACGAAAGACCCTAGTCGGTGGGGAGCGAGGCCCGTGTGCGCCGGGCCTCGGCGGGAGAGCGGCGCGGTCCGCCGCCCGCGGCCGCGCGTCTGCGGGACGCCGTCAGCAGCCACGCCAGGTTGCCCACCGCCGCACCGGCCGCCACCGTGGCGACAATCACCCCGGCCGTGGCGAAACCGGCCCGGAACAGCCGCGGCCGCGGGTTGAGGCTGTGCAGCCCGAAGCCGCACAGCAGATAGACCCCGACGGCGGCGGCGGTGAGACTGACGACGAGCAGGACGACGGTCGGCCCGAGCCCGCCCTGCGCGTTCTCCCCGGGCGAAGCACCGGGCCGCCCCGTAGCGCGTGCTTCCTGCATGGGTCCCCCGTCGATGGTTGAATGGCGAGCCGACCCCCTACAGTACGTAGGGCCGCTGCCGGAGGGAAACCCGTTCGGTCACCGGCCGTGTCCGGCCGCAACGCCATCGTCACCTTCGGCCGTGCCTCGCTGCCCCGGCAGGGGTCCGCCGGACTGTGCTACCGTTTTGGTGTTGCAGTTGTGGTACCCATGAACCTATGTGCGCCTGACGGGAATGTTTCTCAGAGGCGCATTATTTGTTTTTCCGGCATCTCCGGATGGGGCCTCTGCCTACAGAAGGAGAAAGTCATGGCACAGGGAACCGTGAAGTGGTTCAACGCCGAAAAGGGTTTCGGCTTCATCCAGCAGGACGGCGGCGGCCCCGACGTCTTCGCCCACTACTCGAACATCGCGACCCAGGGCTTCCGTGAGCTCCAGGAGGGTCAGCGGGTCTCGTTCGACGTCACGCAGGGCCAGAAGGGCCCGCAGGCGGAGAACATCGTCCCCGCCTGATCGCCGGGCGCGTATCTGCTCACCGGGGTCGGCACCGACATGGTGCGGACCCCGGTTTGTGCTGTTTCGAGGAAGGCAGACTCCACCGCATGTCCCGCAGACCCCAGAAGCCGAACAACCGGCGAGCCTCGTCCCGTCCGTCGTCGCCCTCGTCGCCGTCCGCGCCGAGGGAGTTCCGGCTGCCGGAAAATACGACACCCGCTCTTCCCGCCGTCGAGGACTTCGCCGCTCTGGACATGCCCGAGGAGCTGCTGAAGACCCTCACCGCGCAGGGCGTGACCACGCCCTTCCCCATCCAGGCCGCCACGCTCCCCAACTCCCTCGCGGGACGTGACCTCTTGGGGCGTGGGCGCACCGGCTCCGGCAAGACGCTCGCGTTCGGGCTGGCGCTCCTCGGGCGTACGGCCGGACTGCGCGCGCAGCCCAAGGCGCCCCTCGCGCTCGTGCTGGTGCCCACCCGTGAACTCGCCCAGCAGGTCACGGACGCGCTGACCCCCTACGCGGCGGCGGTCGACGTCCGGCTCGCCACCGTGGTCGGCGGGCTGTCCATCACGAAGCAGGCCGGTGCGCTGCGGCGCGGCGCCGAGGTGCTCGTGGCGACCCCCGGCCGGCTCAACGACCTCGTGGAGCGCGGGGACTGCGTACTCGACGGCGTACGCATCACCGTGCTGGACGAGGCCGACCAGATGACCGACATGGGCTTCCTGCCGCAGATCACCAAGCTGATCCAGCAGGTACGGCCCGACGGGCAGCGCATGCTCTTCTCGGCCACCCTGGACCGCAACATCGACCGCCTGGTGCAGCGGTTCCTGACCGACCCGGTGGTGCACTCCGTGGACCCGTCTGCGGGCGCGGTGACGACCATGGAGCACCACGTGCTCCACGTCCAGGACGAGACCGACAAGAAGGCGGTCACCACGCGCATCGCGGCCCGTGACGGCCGGGTCATCCTCTTCCTCGACACCAAGAGGTCCGCCGACCGGCTGGCCAAGCGCCTCCTCGCCGTCGGTGTCCGCGCGGCGGCACTGCACGGCGGCCGCTCCCAGCCGCAGCGCAACCGCACCCTGGAGCAGTTCAAGAACGGCCAGGTCACCGCGTTGGTGGCGACGAACGTCGCGGCCCGGGGCATACACGTCGACGACCTCGACCTCGTGGTGAACGTCGATCCTCCGACCGACCACAAGGACTACGTCCACCGGGGCGGCCGCACGGCTCGCGCCGGCGGTTCCGGCAGCGTGGTCACGCTCGTCCTGCCCGACCAGAAGCGGGAGGTCACCCGGCTCATGTCGGACGCGGGCATCCGCCCCCGGACGGCGAGCATCAAGTCGAGCGACGCGGAGCTGGCCACCCTCACGGGCGCCCGCGAGCCGTCCGGCGTGGCCGTCACCATCGAGATCCCCCAGCCCACGACGCCGGCATCCGGCGCCGACCGCAAGTCCGCCGCGGAACCCGGCAGGCGGCCCAGCCGCCGACGCCGGAACGGCGGCGGGAGCGGGTCGGGCCGGGGCGGTGCCGGCGGTGCGGGCGGCCGTGCCTCGGCCGGTGCGGCCGGTGGTGCCTCCGCGTCGGGGTCGGGCGGACGCGGTGGCGCCGGCCGCCGGGCGGGAGCAGGCGCGGCCAAGGGCGGCGCCGCCGGTACGGGCGGTCGCGGTTCCTCCGCCGCCGGTGGCCGCGGTTCCGACCGCCGGACCGCGACCGGCTCCGGTTCAGGCTCCGCCTCCGGTACGCCGGCCCGCGGTTCCGGCCGCCGCCCGGCAGCCGGCGGGAACACGCGCGGCTCGTCCGGCACCGGCGGCCGGGGCTCCGAGCGCCGGGGCTCCGCCACCTAGTACGACGCCTCCCGCCGGCCGTCGATCCCGGCGACCAGTGCCTCGACGCGGACCTCGGTCCCGCCACCGCGCGAGCGGTCACCGTGCGAGCCCGCGGTGCCCGGCCCATGCTGTATGGGAGGGGGTGCCGCGACAGAGGGAGTGGTGGGGATGCGAACCGTTGTGGACCTCACACGCTGTCAGGGCTACGCACAGTGCGTGTTCCTCGCACCCAGGATGTTCGAGCTGCACGGCGAGGAAGGACTGCTGTACACCACGGCCGTCCCCGACGACCAGGCCGAGCGCGTGCGCCAGGCCGCGGCGGCCTGTCCGGTCCAGGCCATCCTCGTGGGCGAGGAGGTGAGCCCTGATGGCCGCCGGTGATCTCCGGGACGGCCGCATCGTCGTCGTCGGTGCTTCGCTGGCCGGGCTGAGGGCCGCGGAGACGCTGCGCGAGGAGGGCTTCACCGGTTCACTCACCGTGGTCGGGGACGAGCCCCATCCGCCCTACGACCGGCCACCACTGTCGAAGCAGGTACTGCTCGGCCAGGCGACGGCGGACACCACCGAGCTGCCGATGCGCCGGAACCCGGACGCCGAGTGGCGGCTGGGAGTTGCCGCCACCGGCCTGGACCCTCTGGAGAAGCGGGTACTGCTGGCCGACGGGGAGTCGTTGCCGTACGACCGGCTGCTGATCGCCACCGGGACCCGGGCGCGGCCCTGGCCCAATCCGGCAGAGGGCGCCCTGGACGGGGTGTTCACCCTGCGTACGCGTGAGGACGCCGCGGGACTGGCCGAGCGGCTGGCCGCCGGGCCGGAGCGGGTGCTGGTGATCGGCGCCGGCTTCACCGGCTCGGAGATCGCCTCGGCCTGCCGGGAGCGGGGCATCGAGGTGACGGTCGCGGAACGCGGCCCCGCGCCGCTGGTGGGCGCCCTCGGCGGCACGCTGTCGAAACTCGCGGCCGTCATGCACCGCAACCACGGCGTGGACCTGCGCACCGGGGTGACGGTCACCGCCCTGCGCGGAAACGGCAGCTTCACCGGTGCGGACCTGTCCGACGGCACACGTGTCGACGCGGACGTGTGCGTCGTCGCGCTGGGGGCGGTCCGCAACATCGAGTGGCTGGCGGAGTCCGGGCTGGCGGCGGGCCCACGCGGGATCGCCTGCGACGCCGGATGCCGCGCCTTCAACATGTACGGAATCGTCACCGACGACGTCTTCGTGGCCGGCGACGTCTCCCGCTTCCCGCACCCCCTGTTCGGCTACCAGCTGCTCTCCCTGGAGCACTGGGGGAACGCGGTCGAGCAGGCCGGGGTGGCGGCCCACAACATGGTCAGTCCCGGCCCTCTGCGGCGCCCGCACCTGGCCGTCCCGACGTTCTGGTCGACCCAGTTCGGGCTCAACATCAAGTCGGTGGGCGTACCGACCTACTCCGACCACGTGGTCATCGCCCAGGGCTCCCTGGAGGCGCGCCGTCTGGCGATGGTCTACGGCTACCAGGGCCGGGTCACCGCCGCGGTCACCGTCGACATGGCCAAGTCGCTCGACTACTACCGGCACCTGATCGAGACGGCCGCTCCCTTCCCGCCCCCGCCCGGTGCGCAGGACCGTGCGATCGCGGCCGACGTCCCGATTCCGTCCGACGTGCCGGACCCGAAGGGGCTCTCCCACGGCCCCACCGTGGCGCTCACCGGCTACCTTCCCGACCGCCGGCTGACCGTGGTGTAGCCACGGGCTGACGCACGTCCCGTCCAACGACGAGGAGCCATCATGGACTCCGAGACCTTGCTGGCACGGATCACCGACTACGCCAGCCGCCCCGACCCCTACCCGCTGTACGCGGAACTCCGCGAGGCCGGACCCGTGGTGCGGCAGGCGGACGGCAGCTACCTGGTCGGCACCTACCACGAGCTTGCGGCTCTGCTCCACGACCCGCGGATGAGTGTCGATCCCCGCCTCCGCGGCGAGACGACACACAAGCCGCCCTTCCTGCGGCTCGACGACCCGGAGCACCACAGGCTCCGCACCCTGGCCATGCGGCCGTTCGGACCGCCGCACAGCCCGGACCGGGTCGACGGCATGCGTGGTGAGATCGACCGGATCACCAAGGAACTGACGGAGCCCTTCGAGGCCGGCCGGCAGATCGACGTCGTCGACGATTTCGCCTACCCACTGCCCGTCGCGGTGATCTGCCACCTGCTGGGCGTGCCGCGCGAGGACGAGCCGCTGTTCCGGGCCTGGTCCGACGCTCTGGTCACAGCCGCCGACGTCAGGCCCGGGGAGGACACCACCGAGGCGGACAAGGCGGGCGAGCAGGCGCGGATCGAGATGGGCGGGTACCTGGTGAACCTCGCCGAGCAGCGCCGTGGCCGCCCGGGCGACGACATGCTCTCCGCCTTCGCCAACGAGCCGGATCCGGCCCTGCGGCTCACCCAGGAGGAGCTCGCGGAGACCGCCGTGCTGCTGCTGATCGCGGGACACGAGACCACGGTCAACCTGATCACCAACGGGGTGCTCACCTTTCTGCGCCACACCGAGCATCTGGACCGCCTGCGCGGCGACCCCGGCCTGCTGCCGCGAGCGGTGGAGGAACTGCTGCGTTACGAACCTCCGGTCCACATGCGCGAGCGCATCCCCCGCGACGACATCGACGTGGCGGGCACCGTGCTCCCCAGGGGCACGTCCGTC
This sequence comes from Streptomyces sp. CB01373, assembly GCF_002803075.1. GTDB lineage: Bacteria > Actinomycetota > Actinomycetes > Streptomycetales > Streptomycetaceae > Streptomyces. The sequence goes on from NZ_NNBK01000027.1 coordinate 53,673, forward strand.
GTCCTCGCGCTGGCCTCGGGCAACCGCGACCCCAAACGGTTCCCCGACCCCGACCGGTTCGACCCCGCACGCCCGGACGTCGAGCACCTCGGCTTCGGCGGTGGCATTCACCTGTGCTTCGGCGGCCCCCTGGCCCGTCTGGAGGCCCAGGCCGCGCTCGGCGCGCTGATCCCCCACCTGGGCACGGCGCGCCTGCTCGAGGACCCGCCCCCCTACCGGCAGAGCGCCATGCTCCGCGGTCCGCGCCATCTGTCCGTCCAGCTCTGACCAGCTCTGACCGGACCTGTCGAGGAGGAGAAGCGGCGTGAGCGTGTCCCAGGGAGCCCCTCGGGGTGTCATCCCCGCGCATCTGCTGAAAGGCCAGAAGGCACTGGTCACCGGCGCGAACTCGGGCATCGGCAAGGCGACCGCCATCGGCCTGGGACGCGCCGGAGCCGACTTGGTCGTCAACTACGTCGCCGGGCGCGAGGAGGCCGAGCAGGTGGTCGAGGAGATCTCCGGGTTCGGAGTGCGCGCGATGGCGTACGAGGCCGATGTGTCCCAGGAGAACCAGGTCGTCGCGATGGTCGAACGGATGGTCCAGGAGTTCGGGACCATCGACATCCTCGTGGCCAACGCCGGGCTGCAGCGCGACGCTTCGTTCACCGAGATGACGACGGCCCAGTGGCAGAAGGTGCTGGACGTCAACCTCACCGGCCAGTTCCTGTGCGCCCGGGAGGCGACGAAGGAGTTCCTGAGGAGGGGGGTCGTCCCCGAGGTGTCGCGAGCCGCCGGGAAGATCATTTGCATGAGCTCGGTGCACCAGCTCATCCCGTGGGCCGGGCACGTCAACTACGCGGCCTCCAAAGGCGGCGTGCAGATGATGATGGAGACGCTCGCCCAGGAGCTCGCACCCCGCAGGATCAGGGTCAACGCCATTGCTCCGGGAGCCATCAGGACGCCCATCAACCGCAGCGCCTGGAGCACTCCCGACGCCGAGAAGGATCTGCTGGGGCTGATTCCGTACGGGCGCGTCGGTGATCCGGAGGACATCGCCCACGCGGTCGTCGGGCTCGCCTCGGACCTCATGGACTACGTGGTGGGCACCACTCTCTACGTGGACGGCGGCATGACCCTCTTCCCGGGCTTCGCCACCGGCGGCTGAACCGCCTCTTGCCCTCAGTCGCGCTGCTGGTCGAGGGCGTCGTCGAGCGTGGTGGCGGCCATGATCAGCGACAGATGCGTGAAAGCCTGCGGGAAGTTGCCCAGTTGCTCGCCACTGGGGCCGATCTCCTCGGCGAACAGGCCGACGTGGTTGGCGTAGGTCTGCATCTTCTCGAAGGCGTAGCGCGCCGGACGGATCCGCCCGGCGCGAGCGAGCGCGTCCACATAGAGGAAGGTACAGAGACTGAACGTGCCTTCGGAGCCCCGCAGACCGTCCGGGGAGGCCGCGGGGTCGTAGCGGTAGACGAGGCTGTCCGACACGAGCCTGCGCTCCATCGCGTCCAGGGTCGACAGCCAGCTCATCGTCCGGGGAGCCAGGAACCCGGCGCGCGGAACCAGCAGCAGCGAGGCGTCGAGGACATCGCTTCCGTAGTGCTGGACGAGGGCCTGCTCCTTCTCGTTCCAGCCCCGCTCCATCACCTGTTCGAGGATCGCGTCGCGAGCCGCGGTCCAACGAGGGGCGTCGGCGGGACGGCTGTGCTCTCTCGCCAGGCGCAGCCCCCGGTCGAAGGCCACCCAGGACATCACCCGGCTGAAGGTGAAGTCCTGGCGCCCGCCACGGGTCTCCCAGACGCCCTCGTCGGGGCGGTCCCAGGAATCGGCCAGCCAGTCCAGCGTCCGCGCGACGTTCTTCCAGCCGTGGTAGCTGCCTCCCATGGCGACCTCGTGCCCCTCCGACAGGGCGTAGAGCGCCTCCCCGTAGATGTCCAGCTGCAACTGATCGGCCGCTGCGTTCCCCACCCGCACCGGATACGAACCCCGGTAGCCCTCGAAGTGCGTAAGGACCTCTTCCGACAGCTCGGGATCCCCGTCGACGCGGTACATGATCTGCAGCGGCTCGCCGTCGACGCCCTCCCGGGCCTGGAGGCGGTCGCCCATCCAGTGCGTGAACTGCGCCGCCTCCTCGGCGAACCCCAGGTCGAGGAGAGCGCGCACGGACAGGGAGCCGTCGCGGACCCAGGTGTAGCGGTAGTCCCAGTTGCGTTCACCCCCGATCTGCTCGGGCAGACCCATGGTGGCGGCGGCGACGGGAGCACCTGTGGGGGCGTAGGTGAGCAGCTTGAGCGTGATGGCCGAGCGGTGCACCACACCCGGCCACCGGCCGCGGTACCGGGAGTGGCGCAACCAGCCGTGCCAGAAATCCACCACGTCCCAGAACTGTTCCATCGCCCGGTCCGGGGTGACCGGCGGCGGGGTGTCGCCATCGGGCCCACCGACGGTGAACACCGCCGCGGCCACTTCACCCGGCCTCAAGGTCACCGCACCCCGCACGTCCCTGCCGTCCTGTCGCAGGGGGAAGGTGCTTTGCAGATGGGCGGTGACGTCCGGCGCGTGGAACGTGGCGGTGCCGTCCCGCACATCGAGATGGTGGGTGGCACGGCCGTAGTCGAAGCGCGGACGGCACTCCAGAGTGAAGTGCACCGTGCCGCGCACCGCCCGCACGCCGCGCATCAGCACATGCCTGTCGGTGGGGGTGCCGGTGCGATCCGGTGGCATGCAGTCGAAGACCTCGCCGACTCCGTCCGGCGACATGAACCGTGTGACCAGGACCGCGGTGTCCGGGTAGTAGAGCTGCTTGTAGACGGTGTTCCGGCTCTCCGGCGCGAACAGGAAGTAGCCGCCGCGATCGTGGTCGAGCAGGGCGGCGAAGACGGTGGGCGAGTCGAACCGGGGAGCCGCGAACCAGTCGACCACCCCCTGGGACGACACCAGAGCGGCGGTCTGCAGGTCGCCGACGAGGCCGTGGTCGGCAATGGGCGGGTAACGATCCATGGTCATCTCGCTTCCCTGATGCCACTGCTTCCACTGTCCGCCCTGTGCGACGAGGCCGCCACGGGATGTGGCACGAGGGGCGAGGGAACGCGACGGCCGCCGTCAGGGTGCGAGAACACCGGCACATGACGAGGGCGGGACCCGAAAGCCCCGCCCGAACCGTATAGAACCCCAGGTCAGGGCCACACCAGGCAGTACGGCTGGTGCCCCGCCTCATGCAGCCGGTGGCTGAAGTCCTGCCACTCGTGCAGCAGCTGGTACACGTTGAACGCGTCGCGGGGGCCGCCGCGGTCCGGGACCGTGGACCAGATGAAGGCGGCCGCGCCGACCGTTTCCTCGCCGATGTCGCGCAGGGGGTCCACCGCGGTCGTCGGGAGTTTCACGACCGCGTAGTCGGGGTGCAGGACGACCAGCTCGAGCGGCGGCACCTTGTGCAGCGGCACGCCCTCGATGCCGGTCAGCACCATGGCGGCCATCGTCTCCGGTTTGATCTTGGTGAACATGCCGCCCATGCCGAGTTCGTCGCCACCGAGTTCCTCGGGGCGCATCGAGATCGGGACGCGGGCCGCCGTCGCGCCGTCGGGCGCGCCGAAATACTTGTACGTCACCCCCACCCGACCACCATTCCCGCTCCCTGCCCCCAGCAGCTCGGCCCGGCGGTCGCCCCGCCGGTCGCTCCGCTCGGACTCACCCGGTACATCCCGTGCCTGGCCTGCTTCGCTCGCTTCCTCAGCGTCGCGTCGGTGCCTTCCCCGCCGGGCACGTCGAGGACCCAGGCCGTCAGTCCCCTCGCCCAGTCCGCCACCGCGATGCATATCTCCACCCGACCGCTTTCTAGGACGCGTCGCCCCCGCCGCGCAACCCGATCATCGTGTCAGTGACCTCCCCCGCGGCTGCTCGCCGAAACGTGCGCCGAAACATCTGCCCGCGGGATCTTGGCGGCCCCGACACGACCCTTCGCTTGTTCATACGTACGCGGAGCCCAGTTTCGCAGATGGGCCGCCGGGAATCCGCGAATCCACCGCTCGTCGTACCCGGATCCGGCCGGGCCGGCCGCTCCGCCCCCGGTCCGCCGCCGTCGCTGGCCTACCCTGAACAGGTCACAGCCCACCGTATTCCGGAGAACCCCCGAGAAGTCGGAGAAGTCGCAGGTCATGAGCGAACTGCCCTATCCCTACGAAGCCCCTGTCTCGCAGGCGCTGTTCGACCGTGCGGCGGCCGTCACGCCCGGCGGCGTGAACTCGCCGGTGCGCGCCTTCCGCGCTGTGGGCGGCACGCCCCGGTTCATGGTCTCCGGCAGCGGTCCGTACCTGAAGGACGCCGACGGCCGGGAGTACGTCGACCTCGTGTGCTCCTGGGGTCCGATGATCCTCGGGCACGCGCACCCCGAGGTGATCGCCGCCGTGCAGGAGGCGGTCGCGCACGGCACCTCCTTCGGGACGCCCGGTGAGGGCGAGGTCGCTCTCGCCGAGGAGATGGTGAACCGGGTCGGCCCGCTGGAGCGGGTGCGGCTGGTCTCCAGCGGCACCGAGGCCACCATGTCCGCGATCCGGCTCGCCCGCGGGTTCACCCGGCGGTCCAAGGTGGTCAAGTTCGCCGGGTGCTACCACGGGCACGTCGACTCCCTCCTCGCCGCGGCCGGGTCGGGGCTCGCCACCTTCGCCCTGCCCGACACCCCCGGCGTCACCGGTGCCCAGGCCGGCGACACGATCGTGCTGCCGTACAACGACGCCGACGCGGTGCGCGCCGCCTTCGCCGCGCATCCGGGCGAGATCGCCTGCGTGATCACCGAGGCCTCGCCGGGCAACATGGGCGTGGTGCCGCCGCTGCCCGGGTTCAACCAGCAGCTCAAGGACCTCTGCGCCGCGAACGGCGCCCTGTACATCTCCGACGAGGTCATGACGGGCTTCCGCACCAGCCGCGCCGGGTGGTACGGCGTCGACGGGGTCGAGCCCGACCTGATGACCTTCGGAAAGGTGATGGGCGGCGGGTTCCCGGCCGCCGCGTTCGGCGGGCGCGCCGACGTCATGGCGCACCTCGCCCCCGCCGGGCCCGTCTACCAGGCCGGCACCCTCTCCGGGAACCCCGTCGCCACGGCCGCCGGACTCGCCCAGCTCCGCCTGCTCGACGAAGCCGCGTACAGCACGGTCGACTCCGTCTCGCGGCAGATCCAGGCCATGGTCTCCGAGGCGCTGACCAAGGAGGGCGTGGCGCACACCCTGCAGAACGCCTCCAACATGTTCTCCGTGTTCTTCACGGACCGCCCGGTCCGCGACTACGAGGACGCCAAGGCGCAGGAGTCGTACCGCTTCACCGCGTTCTTCCACGCGATGCTGGCGAACGGCGTGTACCTGCCGCCGTCGTCCTTCGAGTCCTGGTTCGTCTCCACCGCGCACGACGAGACGGCACTCCAGCGGATCGCCGACGCCCTTCCGGCGGCGGCCCGTGCGGCGGCGGAGGCGACGGCATGAGCGAGACCCCCGAGAAGAACGGCCAGGACGACATCACCGTCGTCCATCTGATGCGGCACGGCGAGGTCGAGAACCCGGACGGGATCCTGTACGGGCGGCTGCCCGGCTACCACCTGTCCGAGCTCGGCCGGAAGATGGCCGAGCGGGTCGCCGAGCACCTCGCCCCCCGTGACATCACCTACGTCGTCGCCTCCCCGCTGGAGCGGGCGCAGGAGACGGCGACGCCGATAGCGAAGGCGCACGGACTCGATCTGGCCACCGACGAGCGGCTGATCGAGGCGGACAACGTCTTCCAGGGCAAGACCTTCGGCATGGGCGACGGCGCGCTGCGCCGGCCCGGCAACTGGAAGCACGTGGTCAACCCGTTCAAGCCGTCCTGGGGCGAGCCGTACATCGACCAGGTGGTGCGCATGATGGGCGCGCTGAACGCGGCGAAGGACAAGGCGCGCGGGCACGAGGCGGTGCTCGTCAGCCACCAGCTGCCGATCTGGATCGTGCGCTCCTACGTCGAGCGGAGGCGGCTGTGGCACGACCCGCGCAAGCGGCAGTGCACGCTCGCCTCGCTGACGACGTTCACCTACCGGGGCGACCGGATCGTCTCCGTCGGCTACACCGAGCCGGCCCGCGATCTGGTGCCCGCCCATCTCCTCGCGGGCGCCAAGCCGGTGAAGGGGCAGGGCAAGGCGTTCGGCGCGTAAGAACGCCCCTGCCTTTGCCTTTGTTGTGAATTTCATATTGGTTCGCGGAACCCCTGCGTTCGTCACTGCCTCTGAGTGAGTGACCATCGGCGGCAGTGACGAATCGGGGATCTTTCATGCGCACCTTCTCCCGAAGGGGAATACTCGGCCTCGGCGCGGGCGCCGCGGCCGCCGCCGGGCTGGCGGGCTGCGGCTCCGTCAAGTCCCCGCACCCCGCCCGCGCCACCGGATCCCCCAGCGCGAGCACGCCCACCCCGAGCGCGCCCACGACACCTCCCGCGCGCCCCATCGGCGACGGCTCGACCTCGTTCACCGGCAAGCAGCCGCTCCAGCCGGCCGCGCCGGTCCCGCTGGAGCCGGGCGAGACCCCGCCGCAGTTCGTCGTCTTCTCCTGGGACGGGGCGGGCGAGGTCGGCAACGGCCTCTTCCCGCGCTTCCTCGACCTGGCCAAGGAGCACGAGGCGCACATGACCTTCTTCCTCTCCGGGCTCTACCTGCTGCCGGAGTCGAAGAAGCGCCTGTACGACCCGCCGAACAACCCGCGCGGTGCCTCCGACATCGGCTACCTGACCGACGACCACGTCAAGGCCACGCTCACCAACGTCCACCGCGCCTGGCTCGAAGGCCACGAGATCGGCACCCACTTCAACGGCCACTTCTGCTCCGGCCACGGCACGGTCGCGAACTGGACGCCCAAGCAGTGGCGCAGCGAGATCGACCAGGCCAAGTCCTTCGTCAAGGAGTGGCGGACCAACACCGGCTGGACCGATCTGCCCGCCCTGCCCTTCGACTACGACAAGGAACTCGTCGGCGGCCGCACCCCCTGCCTGCTCGGGCAGAACCAACTGCTGCCCACCGCCCGCGAACTCGGCTGGCGCTACGACGCCTCCTCGCCCGGCGGCCGCCAGACGTGGCCGGACAAGCGGCTGGGCATCTGGGACCTGCCGTTGCAGCAGATACCCTTCCCCGGCCGCCGGTTCGAGGTCCTCTCGATGGACTACAACATGCTGGCCAACCAGTCCATCAACTCCACCAAAGCGCCCGCCCACAACTACCCGGGCTGGCGCAAGCAGTCCGCGCAGGCCTACATCCAGGGCTTCAAGCGGGCATACGAGACAAACCGGGCGCCGTACTTCATAGGCAACCACTTCGAGGCGTGGAACGGCGGCATCTACATGGACTCCGTCGAGGAGGCCTTCCGGCACATCGCGCGGGAGAAGGAGAAGGGCGCCGACGTGCGCATGGTCTCCTTCCGGCAGTTCGTCGACTGGATGGACGTGCAGAAGCCGGAGGTGCTCGCCAAGCTGCGCACCCTCGACGTCGGACAGCGGCCGACGGGCGGCTGGAAGGAGTTCCTCGGGGACGCTCCCGGCGCCGGCACGCCCGGCGCGGGGGACCCCTCGAAGGCCGCCTGAAATGCGGTTTTCCGGCCGTGAGGGGGGTGTGCAAGATCCCCGGAAGGGGCATGCGAAACTTTTCACATGAGTGCCGTCAGTCGTGCCCCCCAGTGCTCGAACCGGGCGAACCGCACACCCCGTCCGCACCGCACGCGTCCGAGCCGCGTCCGTGGCCGCGCCGCCCTGCTCGCCGCCGGGAGCGCCGCGCTGGCACTCACCCTGTCCGCCTGCGGCTCCGGTGGCACCTCCGGCGGCTCGGGCAACACCAACTTCATCACCGGCGCCGACGGCATCGCGACCGTGCCGAAGGCCGACCGCAAGCCCGCCCCCGACCTGTCCGGCAGGACTCTCGAGGGCAAGCAGCTCGACATGGCCGCGTACAAGGGCAAGGTCGTCGTCCTGAACGTCTGGGGCTCCTGGTGCTCGCCGTGCCGGGCCGAGGCGCCCAACCTGGTGAAGGTGGCCAAGGACACCGCAGGCAAGGACGTGCAGTTCGTCGGCATCAACACGCGCGACACCAGCACCCAGCCGGCCCTCGCGTTCGAGAAGCAGTTCGACGTGCCGTACCCGAGCCTGTACGACCCGGCCGGCAAGCTCATGCTCCGCTTCCAGAAGGGCACCCTGAACCCGCAGATGATCCCCACCACGATCATCGTCGACCGGGACGGGAAGATCGCCGCGCGCGCCCTCCAGGCACTCAGCGAGAACAAGCTGCGCAAGATGCTCGACCCGGTCATCGCGGAGAAGTGAGCCGCCGTGCTACTGGCCGCAGTCGCTGATCCCAATCACACGGTGTCCAGCGGAGCCCTCCTGCTCGCGCTGCCCATCGCCGTACTCGGCGGGCTCGTCTCCTTCTTCTCCCCGTGCGTCCTGCCGCTCGTCCCCGGCTATCTGTCGTATGTGACAGGTGTCACCGGAACCGACCTGGCCGAGGCCCGGCGCGGACGGATGGCCGCCGGCGCCGCCCTCTTCGTCCTCGGCTTCACCGTGGTCTTCGTCTCCGGCGGGGCGCTGTTCGGCTTCTTCGGGCAGACCCTCCAGGAGTACAAGGGCATCCTGTCGAAGGTGCTGGGCGTGCTCATGATCCTCATGGGCGTCTTCTTCATGGGCCTGATGCCCTGGCTGACCCAGCGTGAGTTCCGCTTCCACACGCGTCCCACCACGGGCCTGGTGGGCGCACCCCTCCTCGGGGCCCTGTTCGGGGTCGGCTGGACCCCGTGCATCGGTCCGACCCTCGCCTCCGTGGTGGCGCTCTCCTCCGCCCAGGCCAGCGCCGGGCGCGGTGCCCTGCTGACCGTCGCCTACTGCGCCGGCCTCGGCATCCCGTTCGTGCTCACCGCGATCGCCTTCCGCAAGGCGCTGGGAGCCTTCGGCTGGGTCAAGCGCCACTATGTCTGGGTGATGCGCGTCGGCGGCACGATGATGATCGTGACCGGCGTGCTGCTGCTCACCGGCGCCTGGGACCGGCTGGTGCAGGAGATGCAGACGTGGTCCACCGGCTTCACTGTGGGGATCTGATCCATGAGCAAGACGCCAACCAGTACGACGGCCGACGAGACCCCGGCGGTGCCACCCGGCGACGAGGACCTCGGAGCCGCCGGCTCCCAGCTGTCCACCGCCCCCGCCGAGACGGCCGTCCCCGGCTCCTTCGGCGGCAACCGGGCGCCCGGACTGGCCGGCCGGCTCGCCTGGACCGGGCGGGAGGTCCTCGGCTGGGTCCGCTGGTTCTGGCGGCAGCTCACCTCCATGCGGGTCGCGCTGATGCTGCTGTTCCTGCTCTCCCTCGGCGCCGTCCCCGGTTCGCTGATCCCGCAGAGCGGCACCGACGCGCTGAAGGTCGACGCCTTCAGGAAGGCGCACACGACGCTCGCGCCCCTCTACGACAAGCTCGGCCTGTTCCATGTCTACAGCTCGGCGTGGTTCTCCGCGATCTACATCCTGCTGTTCGTCTCCCTCATCGGCTGCATCGTGCCGCGCACCTGGCAGTTCGTCGGCCAGCTGCGCGGCCGGCCGCCGGGCGCCCCCAAGCGGCTGACCCGGCTGCCCGCGTACACCACCTGGCGCACCGCCGCCTCCCCCGAGGAGGTACGCGAGAGCGCGCTGAGGATCCTCAAGCAGCGCCGCTTCCGCGCCCACCTCGCCGATGACGCCGTCGCCGCCGAGAAGGGCTATCTGCGCGAGGCCGGCAACCTCGCCTTCCACGTCGCGCTGATCGTGATGCTGATCGCCTTCGCCTGGGGCCAGTTGTACAAGACCGAGGGCAACAAGCTGATCGTCGAGGGCGACGGCTTCTCCAACACCCTCACCCAGTACGACGACTTCAAGTCCGGCAACCTCTTCAACGACGACGACCTGGTGCCGTTCAGCTTCAACCTGAAGAAGTTCACCGGCACCTACGAGCGCACCGGCCCGCAGAAGGGCACGCCGCGCGTGTACCGGGCGGACATCACCTACAGCCTGGGCGCCCACGGCAAGGAGCGGAAGGCGAGCATCTCGCCCAACCACCCGCTGACCGTCGACGACGCCCGGGTCTACCTCGTCAGCCACGGCTACGCCCCCACCGTCACCGTCCGGGACGGCAAGGGCGACGTGGTCTACCACCAGGCCGTGCCACTGCTGCCGGTCGACTCCAACGTCACCTCGCAGGGTGCGATCAAGGTGTTCGACGGTTACAAGAACCCCGAGGGCAAGTCCGAGCAGCTCGGCTTCTCCGCGTTCTTCGTGCCGACCTTCGCCGGGGCCGGCAAGGGCACGATGTTCTCCCAGTTCCCGGCGCTGGACTTCCCCGTCCTCGCGCTGACCGGCTACCACGGCGACCTGGGCGTCGACGCGGGCGTGCCGCAGAACGTCTACCAGCTCGACACCAAGAACCCGAACCTCAAGCAGTTCAAGGACGCCAAGGGCAGGATCGTCGCCGCCCGGCTGCTGCCCGGCGAGACCATGACGCTGCCGAACGGCGCCGGCTCCATCACCTTCGACAAGGACATCAAGGAGTGGGCCGGCTTCCAGATCGTGCAGGAGCCCGGCACCGGCTGGGCGCTCACCGGCGCGCTGGCCGCCATCGCCGGACTGGCCGGCTCCCTGTTCATCCAGCGGCGCCGCGTCTGGGTGCGTGCCGTGCGGGGCGCCGACGGCGCGACCGTCGTCGAGATGGCGGGCCTGGGCCGCAGCGAGTCCGCGAAACTCCCCGAGGAGCTCGGCGACCTGGCCGCGCTCGTCCATGACAAGGCGCCCGCGCAGGCCGACGCCGATCCCGACCGGGAGCCGGACGCCGGCGCCCCCGTACCCGCCGAAGGGGCTGAGGAGAAGTGACTCTCGCCGCCGCAACAGAGCTCGCCACGGCGACCAACGAGAACCTGGCCAACATCAGCAACACGCTGATCTACTCCGCGATGGCCGTCTACACCCTGGCCTTCTTCGCGTACATCACCGAATGGCTCTTCGGCAGCCGCAGCAAGGTGGCCCGCACGGCCGCCGCGCTGACCGCCGAGGTCGGCGCGGCCAAGGCGCAGGGCCCGGCCGTCACGGTGAAGTCCGCCGGCGGCACCGCCGTGCTGGAGCGCCCCCAGGTGGTCGTACGGTCCGCCGCCGGCGCCCGTGACGTGCCCGACGGGCCCGGCGCGCACGGCGGCGACGAGAAGGGCGACCTGTACGGCCGCATCGCCGTGTCCCTCAGCGTGCTCGGCTTCCTCCTCGCGCTCGGTGGCGTCGTCGCCCGCGCGGCCTCCGTGCAGCGGGCGCCGTGGGGCAACATGTACGAGTTCAACATCACCTTCTCCACGGTCGCGGTCGGCGTCTACCTGCTGCTGCTCGCGCTGAAGAAGAACGTGCGCTGGCTCGGCCTGTTCCTGACCACCACCGTTCTGCTCGACCTCGGCCTCGCGGTCACCGTGCTCTACACGGCGAGCGACCAGCTGGTCCCCGCCCTGCACTCGTACTGGCTGTACATCCACGTCTCCACCGCGATCTTCTGCGGCGCGGTCTTCTACGTCGGCGCGGTCGGCACCCTGCTGTACCTGTTCAAGGACTCCTACGAGAGCAAGCTCGCCTCCGGCGGGAAGCCCGGCCGTTTCGCGACCTCCGTCCTGGAGCGGCTGCCGGCCTCGGCGTCCCTGGACAAGTTCTCCTACCGCATCAACGCCGCCGTCTTCCCGCTGTGGACGTTCACGATCGTCGCGGGCGCCATCTGGGCCGCGTCCGCCTGGGGCCGCTACTGGGGCTGGGACCCCAAGGAGACCTGGTCCTTCATCACCTGGGTCGCCTACGCCTGCTACCTGCACGCCCGCTCCACGGCCGGCTGGAAGGGCCGCAAGGCCGCCTACATCGCGCTGATCGCGTTCGGCTGCTGGCTGTTCAACTACTACGGCGTGAACATCTTCGTCAGCGGCAAGCACTCGTACGCGGGCGTCTGACCGGCCCCTCGGTGACACTGGTGTCATGACCGGTTCCATCGAACAGGGCATCAGCCAGATCCACGGGAACACCCACCTGCTCACCTTCCTGGTGCGGCTCCCCGGGCCCATGGAGCGGGTCTGGCCGGAGCTGACCACACCGGAGGGGCTCGCGCGCTGGTTCACCGACGTCGACGAGCTGGAACCCCGGCTCGGCGGCGCGGTCGGTCTGCGCGGCCTCGGCAGCGGGCGGATCACCGCGTGGGACGTGGACCGGGTCGCCGAGTACACCCTGGAGGGCGGCGGCCGCATCCGCTTCCACCTGGAGCGCGACGGCGCGGACGGCTCCGTGCTCCGCCTCACCCACGAGTTCCTGGGGGAGACGGAGTCGGAGCCGCGCTGGCGGACCCGCTTCGAATGCCTGATCGAGGTGGTTGCGGGCCGAGGTCCCCGTTCCACGGATCAGGACGCTCCCCGATGAAGCACCGCATCCACGCGGCGACGGCCTGTGCCCGCCCCCCGAAACCGCGCGCGCCCCACTCTGTACCCTGACCCGATCATCGCCGCACGTGCGGCAGTCGGGCCCGGTGGGTGGGAGGAAACGGTCATGGGTGCTGCTCCGGTCCTGGAGGAGCTGCGGGAGGTCTGCCAGCCGCAGGCGAAACTGGCGAGCCGCAACGGCGAGCACTGGGCGGGCCGCCTGTACATGCGGAGGGTCTCGCTGCGGTTCACCCGGCAACTGGTGCGCACTCCGGTGACCCCGGACCAGCTGACCTGGACCATGGTGGTGTGCGGGATCGCCTCCGGCGCCGCGCTGCTGATCCCGGGCCTGACCGGGGCCGTCCTGGCCGTCGTGCTGATGCAGCTGTTCCTGCTCTTCGACTGCGTGGACGGCGAGGTCGCCCGCTGGAAGGGCCAGAACAGCGCGTCCGGCATCTACGTCGACCGGCTCGGCGCCTATCTCGCGGACGCCGCCCTGATGGTGGGCGCCGGGTTCCACGCGGCCCGGTCCGGCTTCGGCGGCTGGGTGTCGCTGGGCCTGGCGACCGCACTCGGCGTGGTCCTGCTGAAGGCGTCCACCGACCTGGTCGACGTGGCGCGGGCCCGGCGCGGGCTGGCCGTCGCCGACGACGAGTCGACCCGGCCGCGCTCGCAGGGCGTGGCCACGGTGCGCCGGCTGGCCGCCGCGTTCAAGATCCACCGGGTGACCAACGGCATCGAGGCGTCCCTGCTCCTGCTGGCCGCCGCCGTCGGCGACACCGTCACCGGCGGAGCCGACGTCACCCGCTGGGCGCTCATCGCACTGGCCGCCATCACCTGGGTGATGGTCCCGGCGCACCTGCTGTCGATCCTGTCCTCGTCCCGGCTGCGCTAGGACCGACCCGCCGCCGGGGCCGCCGGGCGCCGCTCAGCTGCTCTTCGGCTCCTCGCCGTTCTCCTTGCGGCGCAGTTCCTCCTCGCGGCGGCGGAGGTCGGCCTCCCAGTTCTTCAGCAGGTCCTCGTCCTTCTTGTTCTCCTCGGCGAGGGACTGCAGGAACGCGGGGTTGTCGTCCGGGGCGACGTACTCGAGCCGCTGGTTGCGGTGCCACTCCGAGGGCGTGCGGCCGTTCGCCGGAGGGCGCCGGTCCTTGCCCGCGGCGAGCCAGGCGATCGAGCCGACGATCGGGAAGAGCAGGATGATGAAGACCCAGGCGACCTTGGGCAGGTGCTTGGCCTCGTCCTCGGGCGTGTTCAGGCAGTCGATGAAGGCGAAGATCATCAGTGCCAGCGGCACGACGTAGTACAGCAGCACCCTGAGCATGTCGAGAAGCCCCCTGAAAGCGGTGGAGGGGCCCTGCACCGGCCCCGTGACGGGGCCAGGGTAGCCGCTCGGGGATACTGGACCCCATGGCGTACGACGATCTTCGTTCCCTGCTCAGGGCGCTGGAGCGCGAGGGCGACCTCAAGCGCATCAAGGCCGAGGTCGACCCGTATCTGGAGGTCGGTGAGATCGTCGACCGGGTGCAGAAGTCGGGCGGCCCCGCACTGCTCTTCGAGAACGTGCGCGGCTCCGCGATGCCCCTGGCCATGAACGTCTTCGGAACCGACCGGCGGCTGCTGAAGGCCCTCGGCCTGAAGTCGTACGGCGAGATCTCCGAAAAGATCGGCGGGCTGCTGCGGCCCGAGCTGCCGCACGGCTTCGTGGGCGTGCGTGAGGCGTTCGGCAAGCTCGGCGCGATGACGCACGTACCGCCGAAGAAGGTGAAGTCCGACAGCGCGCCCGTGCAGGAGGTCGTCCTGCACGGCGACGACGTCGACCTCGACGCCCTGCCGGCCCTGTTCACCTGGCCGCAGGACGGCGGCTCCTTCTTCAACCTGGGACTCACCCACACCAAGGACCCGGAGAGCGGCATCCGCAACCTCGGGCTCTACCGCCTTCAGCGTCACGACAAGCGCACCATCGGCATGCACTGGCAGATCCACAAGGACAGCCGCAACCACTACCAGGTCGCCGCCCGGCGCGGCGAGCGGCTGCCGGTGGCGATCGCCTTCGGCTGCCCCCCGGCCGTCACGTACGCCTCGACCGCGCCGCTGCCCGGTGACATCGACGAGTACCTGTTCGCCGGGTTCATCGCGGGCCGGCGGATCGAGATGGTCGACTGCAAGACCGTCCCGCTCCAGGTCCCGGCGAACGCCGAGGTGGTCCTGGAGGGCTGGCTGGAGCCCGGCGAGATGCTGCCCGAGGGGCCCTTCGGCGACCACACCGGCTTCTACACCCCGCAGGAGCCCTTCCCGGCGCTGACCATCGACTGCGTGACGATGCGCAGGCGGCCCCTGCTCCAGTCGATCGTCGTGGGCCGCCCCCCGACGGAGGACGGACCGCTCGGCCGTGCCACCGAGCGCTTCTTCCTCCCCCTGCTGAAGATCATCGTCCCGGACATCGTGGACTACCACCTGCCCGAGGCGGGCGGCTTCCACAACTGCGCGATCGTCTCGATCGACAAGAAGTACCCCAAGCACGCCCAGAAGGTGATGCACGCCATCTGGGGGGCACACATGATGTCTCTGACCAAGCTGATCGTGGTCGTCGACGCCGACTGCGACGTGCACGATCTGCACGAGGTCGCCTGGCGGGCCCTGGGCAACACGGACTACGCCCGCGACCTCACCGTGGTGGAAGGCCCCGTCGACCACCTCGACCACGCCTCCTACCAGCAGTTCTGGGGCGGCAAGGCGGGCATCGACGCGACGCGGAAGCTGCCCGAGGAGGGCTACACGCGGGACGGCGGGTGGCCGGAGATGGTCCTTTCGGACCCGGAGACAGCCGAACGGGTGACGCGACGCTGGAAGGAGTACGGACTCTGATGGGCACCTATTCGTTGGTGTGTGGCAGCGCGGAGACGGGGTTTCCCCGCCGCCGCGGAGGTGAACCGGAGTACGGCCTGTGAGCTCCGCGTCCGCCGCGATCCCGCAGCCGGGACGCACCAAGGCCTTCCTGCGCCTGGTCATGATCGAGCACTCGATCTTCGCGCTGCCCTTCGCGTACATCGCCTCCCTGACCGCGATGTACGAGTGGGACAGGACCATCCACTGGGGCAGGCTGCTGCTCGTCACCGTGGCGATGGTGGGCCTGCGCACGTTCGCGATGGCCGTCAACCGGATCATCGACCGGGAGATCGACGCCCGTAACCCGCGCACCGCGCACCGCGAGCTGGTGACCGGCGCGATGTCGGTGCGGCACGCCTGGACGGGCGCGCTCGTCGCGCTCGTCGTGTTCCTCGCGGCCGCGGCACTGCTCAACCCGCTCTGCCTGGCCCTCGCCCCTGTCGCGGTGGTCCCGATGGTGGTCTACCCCTACGGCAAGCGGTTCACGAACTTCCCGCAGGCCATCCTGGGCCTGGCCCAGGCGATGGGCCCGATCGGCGGCTGGCTGGCGATCTCCGGCAGCTGGTCCTGGGACGCGGTGATCCTGGGCCTGGCCGTCGGCGTCTGGATCGGCGGCTTCGACCTCATCTACGCCTGCCAGGACGTGGAGACCGACCGCGAGGTCGGCGTGAAGTCGGTCCCGGCCCGCTTCGGCGTCCCCGCCGCCATCCGGGGAGCACGGGCCTGCCACCTCGTCACCACCGCGCTGTTCGTCTGGTACGCCCTCGCCACCGGCGCCGGCGCCTTCTTCTGGCTGGGCCTGGTCGTCGTCGCGGGCGCCTTCGTCTACGAGCACACGATCGTCCGCCCGAACGACCTGTCCCGCCTCAACCGGGCGTTCTTCAGCGTCAACGGGTTCATCGGCATCGCCCTTTTCGTGTGCGCGCTGCTCGACCTGCTGGTGCGCGGTCTCACGGTCTGATACCTCGCAGTTTGGATCATGAGCGCCGACGGATAGGCTCGACACATGAAGCCAGGAGAAACGCGGCGGGCACCTTGGATCGTGGGGGTGTCCGGAGCGTCCGGCACGCCGTACGCGGCCGCTGTGCTGCGTGCGCTGCTCGACGCCGGACAGAGCGTCGACCTGGTGGTCAGCCGGGCCTCGCGGCTCACCCTGCTCGACGAGACCGGCATCTCCTTCCGGGACGCCCATTGGCAGGACGACCTGCGCGAATGGCTGTCCCTCGGCGCCGACGGCAAGCCCGGCAGCTTCGACGTGGACCTCACGGGAGTACGGCACTGGAGCGCCGGTGACCTGGCGGCCGGACCGTCCTCGGGGTCGTACCCGGCGAAGGGCATGCTGATCGTGCCCGCCTCGACGGCCTGTGTGGCGGGCGTCGCCCTCGGGCTGTCCAAGGACCTGCTGCAACGGGCGGCGAGCGTGACCCTCAAGGAGGGCAGGCCGCTGGTCGTCGCCGTACGGGAGACCCCGCTGAACGGCCGGACGCTGCGGCACCTGGTGGCACTGGACGACGCGGGCGCCACCGTCCTGCCCGCCTCGCCCGCCTTCTACGCCGGGGCGACCCACATCCAGCACCTCGTGGACTTCGTCGCCGGCCGGGCCCTGGACGCGGTGGGCGTACCCCACGGTCTCTACCGTCGCTGGGAGGGCGAACTGGGCGGCTCCCGGCCCGCGTGAGCGCTGCGCGGCGCTCTCCAGCAGTACCAGCACAGCACCACTCGGCACTTCAGGAACTTTCTTCAGATCTCTCGTCGGATCTCTTCAGCGGAAGGCTTCGATCGCATGGACGCGGTGGACAGGCAGCTCATCCAGGCCCTGAGGGAGAACGGCCGGGCCTCGTACGCGGAGCTGGGGCGCCTCGTCGGCCTGTCGGGACCGAGCGTCACCGACCGCATCAACCGGCTGGAGGCGGCCGGTGTCATCACCGGCTACCGGGCCACCGTGGACGCCGCCTCGCTCGGTCTCGGCGTCACCGCCCTGATCGGCATCTCGCTCTCCGACGCCGCCGACCACGAGGACGTGGCGCAGCGGGTGAAGGACCTCTCCGAGATCGAGGACTGCTGGTTCATCGCCGGCGACGACTCGTTCATGCTCAAGGTGCGCGCCTCGGACGTCGACGGACTGGAGAGCATCATCCGGCGGCTGTCCGGAACCAAGGGCGTCTCCCGGACCCGTACCACCATCGTGCTGTCCACGAAGTGGGAGAACCGGGTGGGTGAGCTGCCCGAGGAGGTCTGATCCTCCGGGCGTACGGTGGTCGCAGTCTTCAGGAAAGAGGTAGGGGCATGGACGTCGGGCTCAAGCGCGAGCTGGAGGAGAAGGTCAGGACGGGCGTCCGCCTGACCCGCGAGGACGGCATCGCGCTGTACGAGTCGGACGACCTCGCGTGGCTCGGCGGCCTCGCCCACGAGGTGCGCACCCGCAAGAACGGCGACGTGGTGCACTTCAACGTCAACCGGCACCTCAACATGACGAACGTGTGCACCGCGTCCTGCGCGTACTGCTCCTTCCAGCGCAAGCCGGGCGAGAAGGACGCGTACACGATGCGCATCGAGGAGGCCGTGAAGCTGGCCAAGGCGATGGAGTCGGAGAACCTGACCGAGCTGCACATCGTCAACGGCCTGCACCCGAACCTGCCGTGGCGCTACTACCCGCGTTCCCTGCGCGAGCTGAAGGCCGCGCTGCCGGACGTGTCGCTGAAGGCGTTCACCGCCACCGAGATCCACCACTTCGAGACGATCTCCGGGCTGTCCGCCTCCGAGATCCTCGACGAGCTGGTCGACGCCGGTCTCGAGTCCCTCACCGGCGGCGGCGCGGAGATCTTCGACTGGGAGGTCCGGCAGCACATCGTCGACCACCGCACCCACTGGGAGGACTGGTCGCGCATTCACCGGCTGGCGCACGAGAAGGGCCTGAAGACCCCGTGCACCATGCTCTACGGGCACATCGAGGAGCCCCGCCACCGCGTGGACCACGTGCTGCGGCTGCGTGAACTCCAGGACGAGACCGGCGGGTTCCAGGTCTTCATCCCGCTGCGCTACCAGCACGACTTCGTCGACATGCAGGACGGCAAGGTCCGCAACCGCCTCCAGGCCCGTACCACCATGGCGACGGGCGCGGAGGCGCTGAAGACCTTCGCCGTCTCGCGGCTGCTCTTCGACAACGTCCCGCACGTCAAGGTGTTCTGGGTGATGCACGGCGTGCAGACCGCCCAGCTCGCGCTCCAGCACGGCGCGGACGACATGGACGGCTCCGTCGTCGAGTACAAGATCACGCATGACGCGGACAACTACGGCACCCCGAACAAGCTGACCCGCGATGACCTGCTGGACCTGATCCGCGACGCCGGCTTCCGCCCGGTGGAGCGCAACACGCGCTACGAGATCATCCGGGAGTACGACGGCCCGGACCCGGCGCGCCGCGAGTCGCCGCAGCCGATGCGGGTGTGAGCCCGCGCGCTCAGGGCCTGTCGGCACATTCCCCTCCGCGCTTCCGGCGACGACGGGAGGACGGGCCCTGGCGCACCCCGTGAGGCCGCGTGCCGGGCGGGTACCCGTCCGGCATGGCCACCACGAAGGCGCCCGAGGACGCCTACACCGCCGCGCCCTTCGTCCCCGAGCGCGCGGACCTGGCCGACCTGCGCGAGGCGGCCGCGGGCTGCCGGGGCTGCCCGCTGCACCGGGACGCCACACAGACCGTGTTCGGCGCCGGGGACACCGGTGCCCGGGTCATGCTCGTCGGCGAGCAGCCGGGGGACCAGGAGGACCGGCAGGGCCGGCCGTTCGTCGGGCCCGCCGGGAAGCTCCTTGACCGGGCGCTGGCCGAGGCGGGCATCGACCCGCGCGAGACGTATGTCACCAACGCGGTCAAGCACTTCAAGTTCACCCGCTCCGGGCCCGGCAAGCGCCGTATCCACAAGACGCCGAGCCTGCGCGAGGCGGTGGCCTGCGGGCCCTGGCTGGCGGCCGAACTCAGGCTGGTGGAGCCCGAGCTGATCGTGGTCCTGGGCGCGACGGCCGGCAAGGCGCTGCTCGGCTCCTCGTTCCGGGTCACCGAGGTGCGCGGAACGGTGCTGGAGGAGGAGATCCACGGGCGACGGGAGCGGCTGGTGCCGACGGTGCACCCCTCGTCCGTGCTGCGCGCGGACGACCGGGAGGGCGCCTACCGGGGGCTGCTCTCCGATCTGAAAGTGGCTGCGCGCACTCTGGTGTAATAGATACGATCGCCAAATGCCCCTTACTTTCACCCTTGATCCCGCCGTCGACCCCGCCCTGCGCGACGGCATCCTCGACCTGTGGACCGATGTCACGAACGCGGGCGGAGCGGTCGGGTTCCTGCCGCCCGCGACGCGGGAGGAGATACGTCCGGAACTGGTCAGGCAGCTGCTCGCGCTGACCGAGCGCCGCGCACGGCTGCTGGTCGGCCGCGACGAGGAGGGCCGGGTCGCCGCCACCGCCTTCCTGACCTTCAACACCCACCGGCTGATGACGCACTGGCTCTGGCTCTACACGGTGATGGTGCACCCGCGCCACCAGGGCCGGGGCCACGGACGGGACCTGCTGGCGGCCGCCGCGGACGCGGCCCGCGGCTTCCCCGGCATCGAGGCGATCCGGCTCACCTGCCGCGGCGGGCTCGGCCTGGAGCGGTTCTACGCCTCCTGCGGCTACAAGGAGGTCGGACGGGTGCCGGGCGCCATCCGGGTGGAGCCGGGTGACGACCGGGACGACGTGATCATGCTGCTGCCGCTGACCTGAGGCTTTACCGGTCCTTCGCACCCCCATGAGTGATCGGGCATCCGGCGTGCTTCACTGGACGGTGCCCCTTTGGGAACCTTCGGAACGGAAGAGTGGATTGAGATGCTCCGCTACACGCTGATGCGCCTCGGAATCTTCGTGGGCTGCCTCGTGGTCGTCTGGGGCCTCGTCCACTCCGGGCTCGCCCCGCGCGGCCTCGGCGGCTCCAACGGCCTGTGGATCGCCACGCTCGCCCTGGTGATCTCCGCCCCGGTCAGCTTCGTCGCCCTGCGCAAGGAGCGGGACCGGGCGTCGGTGCAGGTGGCCCAGCGGGTGGACCGCATGAAGGCGAACTTCGAGGCCAACGCGGGCCAGGAGGACCTCGCCGACGACCGGGCGCGGTCCCAGGCGCAGCCGCGGGAGCAGGCGTCCTGACGTCTGATGCGGGGAGCAGGCTCAGGGCGGCGTCCTGACGTCTGATGTGGTCGGGGCAGGTGCCCTGGTGGCCTGATCAGGGCCGGGTGGATGTCCTGACGGCCTGATCCGGCCGGTACGGCGTCCTCGCGGCCGTCGGGCCGGTGCCCGAACCGTGGGCTTGCCGCCATGGGTGCCGTGAGGACCGGGCGGATGCCGAGAGCGGTGCGGGAGCAGCAGATGCTCGACGCCGCCGTCCAGATCTTCGGGCGACGCGGCCACACGGCCGCGTCGATGGACGAGATGGCCGAACTGGCTGGCGTCTCCAAGCCGTTGGTCCATCTGTACCTGAACTCCAAGGAAGACCTCTTCACCGCCTGCATCCGCCGTGAGGCCGTCGTGCTGACCGGGGCGGTTCGCGACGGAGTCCGCCCGGGACTGTCCGCCGACCGTCAACTCTGGGAAGGGCTGCGGGCGTTCTTCACACACACCGTCCGGCACCCGGAGGGCTGGGCGGTGCTGCACTTACAGGCCCGTACGCACGCGAGTCGTTCGCGGCCGAGATCGCCGCGATGCGCGCGGAAATCGTGGCGTTCGTCGCCGAGTTGATCCTCGTCGCCGCCCGTGAGGCCCACCACGACCCCGCCCTGCCCGAGCGGGATGTCGCCGGGCTCGCCGAGGCCCTGGTCGCCGCCGCCGAGTCCCTCGCCGCCTGGGCCAACGCCACCCCGGGCGTCACGTCCCGCCAGGCGGCGGCGACCCTGATGAACTTCGCGTGGGCGGGCCTGGGCGACCTCATGGAGAACCGCCCCTGGAGCCCGCCGGTGGAGCCGGCCCGAGGACAGGGCCGGGGGTAGGGCCGGGGTGCCACGAGTCCCACGTCGTGGGCTCGTCCTGTTCGACCCGGTGCGCTGAGAGACCGGTGAGGGCACAGCCCTGTTCCCGGACCGTCTCCGGACCCTTCCCGAAACCGCACGAACTCCCCATCCCGGCCCCGTACGATCACGTATGCAACCGGCGGTAACACCCCGAGAGCGCGCACCACCGGTGAACGACCGGTGAGCGCAGCGCGTACCACCGCAGCAGAGCAGCGTGAAGCTGCAGGCACCAGGAGCCGCCATGCCCCTCTCGTACTCGTCGCCCTCGTCCCCGTCGTCCCACGGCGGTCCGGCCCCGTCACCTTTGGCGGGGTTCGACTACGACCCCGACGCGGGCCCGGCGTTCGTGGCGCCGCAGACCCGGCGGCTGGACGGCGAGGTGCGCGAGGCGTACGCACCCCCGCTGGTCCCGCCGGTGACGCACGGCTCGCTGGCCGACCTGCCGTTCGAGAACGCGAGCGCGGACCCCGGGCGACGGGTCATCAGCCGCCCGGACGCCGACGGCGGCTGGACGCATCTGACGGCCGCGCAGTTCGCCGAACAGGTAAGCGCGGTGGCCAAGGGCCTGATCGCGGAGGGCCTGGCACCGGGCGACCGGATCG
Source organism: Streptomyces sp. CB01373 (assembly GCF_002803075.1). Lineage (GTDB taxonomy): Bacteria > Actinomycetota > Actinomycetes > Streptomycetales > Streptomycetaceae > Streptomyces. The sequence continues at coordinate 75,600 of NZ_NNBK01000027.1, forward strand.
CGGTCATGGCGCGCACACGGTACGAGTGGACCCTCCTGGACTTCGCCGCGTGGGCCGCCGGCCTGGTCACGGTCCCCGTCTACCCCACGTCCTCCCTCTTCCAGGTCCGCTCGATCCTCCAGGACTCCGGCGCGGTCGCCCTGGTGACGGAGAAGGCCCGGCAGGCGGCGGCCCTCGGCCCGGAACGTGAGCGCCTGCTGGACCTGCGGCATGTGTGGGTCATGGAGCAGGGCCACCTCGACCGCCTGGCGGAGTGCGGAGCGGGCGTACCGGACCACGAGGTCACCGTGCGCCGGGGCGTCCTCGGGCCCGACACGCTGGCCACCCTGGTCTACACCTCGGGCACGACCGGCCGCCCCAAGGGCTGCGCGCTGAGCCACGGCAACTTCCTGGCGGAGGTCGACAACGCCATCGAGGTCCTCTACCCGGCCTTCAAGGCGAAGACGTCGGAGGAGGCCTCGACACTCCTCTTCCTGCCCCTCTCCCACGTCTTCGGCCGGATGGTCGCGGTGGCCTGCGTCCGCGCGGGCGTCAGGCTCGGCCACGCGCCGAGCCTGAAGTCGGAGCATCTGCTGGCGGACCTGGCGAGCTTCCGGCCGACGTTCCTGCTGGCCATCCCGTACATGCTGGAGAAGGTCTACAACAACGCGCGCGCCACCGCCGAGCGCGGCGGCCGGGCCTCGTCCTTCGACCGCGCGGCCGACGTGGCCTGCCGGTACGGCGAGGCGGCCGAGGCCCGCCGGCACGGCACGGGCCCCGGACCCGGCCGCGCCCTGAAGACGGCCCGCGCCTTCTACGACGCCCTCCTCTACCGCCGTATCCGGGCCGCGCTCGGCGGCCGTCTGCGCTACCTCATCTGCGGCGGCTCCCCGCTGGGCCGCCGTCTGGCCGCGTTCTACGAGGGCGCCGGCGTCGAGGTCTACGAGGGCTACGGCCTGACCGAGTCGACGGGCGCGGCCACCGTGACGCCCCCGCAGAAACCCCGCCTGGGCACGGTCGGCTGGCCGCTGCCGGGCACACGGATACGCATCGCGGCGGACGGCGAGGTGCTGCTGGCAGGCGGCCAGGTCTTCCGCGGCTACTGGAACCCGCACGCGGGCGGGGTGGTACCGGCGACGCACGACGGCTGGTTCCCCACGGGCGACATCGGACGCCTGGACGACGACGGCTACCTGACGATCACGGGCCGCAAGAAGGAAATCCTGATCACCGCGGGCGGCAAGAACGTCGCCCCGGCCCCGCTGGAGAACTGGCTCCGCGCCCATCCGCTGATCTCCCAGTGCATGGTGCTGGGCGATCGCCGCCCCTACATCTCCGCCCTGATCACCCTGGACCCCGAAGGCATCGCCCACTGGCGGCAGATGAACGGCCAGCCGCCCGTCCCCGCCGAACTCCTTGTCGACGACCCGGGCTTGGCGGCGGTCCTGCAGCGTGCCGTGGACGAGGCGAACAAGCTCGTCTCCCGTCCCGAGTCCATTCGCCGCTTCACCGTGCTCCCCGTGGACTTCACGGAACGGGAGGGCCACCTGACCCCGTCGATGAAGCTTCGCCGGGAGGTGATCCTGCGCGACTTCGCGCGGGAGGTGGAAGGGCTGTACGCCTAGGGTCCGCTGTATTCACGGGAGCGTTCGGAGGGCGTTTCGAGGGCGTTCCGAGGGTCCGGGGAAAGAGTTCGCCGGGAATTCACCGGGCGTTATGTCCGGGGTTCGGCCGCCCCGGCCGGAAAGGCAGGAGCCCCGTCGCCTGACGGCGCGGGGCTCCTTGGGTACTGCACTCAGAACGGATACTGCGCGCGAACGCTCAGACCGGGGTGACGTTCTCCGCCTGCGGGCCCTTCGGACCCTGAGTGACGTCGAAGCTCACCTGCTGGTTCTCTTCGAGGGAGCGGAAACCGGTCGCGTTGATTGCGGAGTAGTGGACGAAAACGTCGGGGCCGCCGCCTTCCTGGGCGATGAAACCAAAGCCCTTTTCGGCGTTGAACCACTTCACGGTTCCGGTAGCCATAAGCCCTCCTTGGGCTCAAAGGGTCGCCCTGCTCCAGAACCTGCAAGTGTGATAACGAAATCGCCGCACAACTGCATACGTCTGAAAACGACCAGAGCCCGCGGTCACATGCTCCGCAGGCTCTGTACTGCAAGGGAAACCAAACTGCAACTTGCTGGCGAGCCTAGCATGTGGGCCGCCGAATGCAATAGAGGTCAAGATCACTTCACCCGGATGTTTGAAGGTTCTGGTGAGAGGTTGACGCACCGAGATCGACTGGCCCTCACAGAAGGCCGGCGGGGACTGCGCCAATCGGGGTCGTCGGGTCGTCGGGGTCGTGGGTGGGGGTCCGGGGCGGGCCGGGTCACGGGGTGGCGGCGCGGGTGTCCGGGGCGGGCCGGCCAAGGAGTGCGGCCAAGGAGTGGTCATGACGGAGGCGGCGGGGGCGGCGGGGGGAGTGTGCCGCGCAGGGTCTAGCCTCCCGATGTGGACATTTCTCGCACCCGGCCGCGCGTCGGCCACATCCAGTTCCTCAACTGCCTGCCCCTTTACTGGGGGCTCGCGAGAACCGGCACGCTCCTCGACTTCGAGCTGACGAAGGACACCCCGGAAAAGCTCAGCGAACGGCTCGTGCGGGGAGAACTCGACATCGGCCCGGTCACCCTCGTCGAGTTCCTCAAGAACGCGGACGATCTGGTCGCCTTCCCCGACATCGCCGTGGGCTGCGACGGCCCGGTGATGTCGTGCGTGATCGTCTCGCAGGTCCCGCTGGACCGGCTCGACGGCGCCCGGGTCGCCCTCGGGTCGACCTCCCGCACCTCCGTACGCCTCGCCCAGCTGCTGCTGGCCGAGCGGTACGGGGTCACCCCCGACTACTACACCTGCCCGCCCGACCTGAGCCTGATGATGCAGGAGGCGGAGGCGGCGGTGCTCATCGGCGACGCCGCCCTGCGCGCGAACCTCCACGACGGCCCGCGCTACGGACTCGACGTGCACGACCTCGGCCAGCTGTGGAAGGAGTGGACGGGACTGCCGTTCGTCTTCGCGGTCTGGGCGGCCCGGCGCGACTACCTCCGGCGCGAGCCGGACATCACCGGCAAGGTGCACGAGGCCTTCCTGGCCTCCCGCAACCTCTCCCTCGAGGAGGTCGGCAAGGTCGCCGAACAGGCGGCCCGCTGGGAGGCGTTCGACCAGGAGATTCTGGAGCAGTACTTCACCACCCTCGACTTCAGCTTCGGCGCCCCGCAACTGGCCGCCGTCGCCGAGTTCGCGCGGCGCGTCGGTCCGACGACCGGCTTCCCGGCGGACGTCAAGGTGGAGCTGCTGCGGCCGTAGCGCACTACCCTGCTGTGAGGCGTACGGGGGAGGGGGAAGCGCCATGCAGCCGCTCGAAGAGGAAGAGCCCGCCACCGTGGGCCCCTACCGGCTGCTCGGCCGGCTGGGCTCCGGCGGCATGGGCCGTGTCTACCTGGGCCGCAGCGCGGGCGGCCGCACGGTCGCGGTGAAGATCGTGCACCCGCACTTCGCGCTCGACGAGGAGTTCCGCGCCCGGTTCCGCCGCGAGGTCGAGGCTGCGCGCAGGGTGGGCGGCGCCTGGACCGCGCCGGTCCTGGACGCCGACCCCGGGGCGCCGGTGCCGTGGGTGGCCACCGCCTACGCGGCCGGCCCCTCCCTCGCCGCGGCGGTCGCGGACGCCGGCCCGCTGCCCGGGCACTCCGTACGGGCGCTGGGGGCGGGCCTGGCCGAGGCGCTGGCGGCGGTGCACGAACTGGGCCTGGTGCACCGGGACGTGAAGCCGTCCAACGTGCTGCTCACCCTCGACGGCCCCCTGCTGATCGACTTCGGCATCGCCCGTGCCACCGACGGCACCGCGTCCCTGACCTCCACCGGCGTCTCGGTCGGCTCGCCCGGCTACATGTCGCCCGAGCAGATCCTCGGCAAGGGCGTCACGGGCGCGGCCGACGTCTTCTCTCTGGGCGCGGTGCTGGTGCACGCCGCGACGGGCGAGCCCCCGTTCCGGGGCGACTCCTCGGCGGCGCTCCTGTACAAGGTCGTCCATGAGGAGCCCGAACTGGGTTCACTGAGCGGGGACTTGCGGGACCTCGCGGCAGCCTGCCTGGCCAAGGACCCCGCCGCCCGCCCCGGCCCCGGCGAGGTGGCCCGCCGCCTCGCCCCCGAGGGCGCCTCCCGCCTGATCGTGGCCGGCTGGCTCCCGTCCCGCCTGGTCGAACAGGTCAGCCGCAGCGCCGTGTCGCTCCTGAACCTGGAGGCAACGGCACCGGACCCCCCGGCCCAGCCACCGTCCGGCCCGCTGAATTTCAGCAGGATCTCGGTCCCGGGCCCGTCCCCGAAGGCCACGGACGATCGCCCCCAGCCCACGGAGGCCGTACCCGACGGCGGATTCGGCCCATCCCTGCCCGGCCCTTTCCCAGGAGCCGCCACCGGTGAGCGCCCGCGGCCCGCGGAAGCGGGACTCGGCGGTGGGTTCGGACCCCCACCCTCCATGCCGGCCTCGCCGCCCCCATCCCTCCCCGCGCGGGAGGACACGCCCCCGCAGGGGACCACCGCACCGGTCACCGCCCGCGGCCGGTTCTCCGTCACCGTGGCCGACGGTGCGGCGCCCGGCGCCGAAGGCCGGGGCCGCCGCCTGAGCTGCACCATGGTTCTCGTGCTCGCCGGTGCGCTGGCGGTGGTGACCGCCGGTTCGGTCCTGTGGCTGCTGCCGTTCCGGGACGGCGGCGAGGACAGCGCCGGCGGGACACCGCCACCGGCCGCCACCGCGAGCGGCGACCACCGCTCCACCGGACCGACCACCACCGGCTCGCCCGTCCCCGCCCGCTACCTCGGCACCTGGGAGGGACAAGGCACCGCCCTCGACGGCACCCTGCCCCTCGGCGACTTCCGGCTGACCGTCCACCAGGCCGCCGTGGGCCAGGAGTTGGGCACCCTCCACCAGACGGACCAGCTCGGCGGCGTCTGCGACGACGTACTCACCCTGAAGCAGGTGACGAGTACCGAGCTGGTCGCCGTCTCCCGGGGCGCGAAGACCAACCACGCGGGCTGCAACCCGGCCCCCCACACGGTCCGCCTCGCACCGGTGGGCGAGGACATCAAGTACACGGCGGACAGCTCGGCGGAGGGAAACCCGGTGGCGCGGCTGTCGAAGGTCAAGTAGCGGCGGGGGAGGGGACGTCGGCGGTCCCCCCGTCTGTTTCGTCGTCCCTGGCCACGTACTTGACGATCAGGACGATCAGGAGCGCCGACACGACCAGCGTCGTGACCAGTCCGACGGCCCAGACGAACGGGTAACGCACGTGGACCCAGCAGGTATCGCCCTCGGCATAACAGGCGGAGTCCCAGTCCCGGCGGTGTTTGGGCCGCATGACGCCGGCGATCACCACGGAGATCGCCTCACCCCAGACCAGTCCCGGCAGCGCGGCGGCTGCCCAGCCGAGTGTGCGTGCCTTGCTCCTCCTCCAGTCCATGCGGGTCAACGGGGCGATCAGCGCGGCCAGCGCGAACGGCACCATGGCGCCCACCGTGGCGGCGAAGCCGTAACCCCCACCGGGCCAGGCGGGAGCGAGCCCACCCCACACCTTCTTGCCCCAGGCCTGCGCCGCGATGGCCGGAAGCACCAAGAGCGCGGCCATGACGACCGCACTCAGGCAAGCGGCTCCGCAGGACCCGTCACTCCTGTCCGTCTCCGCTCCCTCCGGCCGTTCCCGCCGGTGCTCGTACCGCAGAGCCGCTGCCGCCGCCTTCCGACGCTTCGGTTTCGCCGATCCCGTGCTCATGCCGTCCCCTACACCGGCGTCGTCACGGTCATGTGCTCACCGCTGCCCAGGTGGAGCATCCCCTTGCCGGGGGTGATCGGGCCGCCGACCATGCTGCGGGTCGTGCGGATGCCGATCAGCTCGCCCGCGGAGCTGTCCTGCGGGGAGAGCAGGATGCCTCGGCGGGCCTTCTTCGCGTCGACCTGCCAGCCGGAGAAGCCGTCGCAGATCTCCTCCTCGTCACCGGCGATGACGACGGCCAGACCCTCCTCGCCGCCGCGCTCGACGATGCGCTTGAAGACGTCCTCCGCGTCGCAGTCGTCCAGCACCTCGGCGTCGTCCACCAGGACGGCGACCGGCTCCTCGGGCGTGGCAGGCTTGATGGCCTCCTCCAGCTCGTCCTCGTCGATTTCGCGGCCGGTGAAGACCCGCAACACGCCCTCCTGGCCCTCCAACTCACGCAACGGCGACGAGCGCGGCGCCGCGACGACCAGCCGTACGCCCTGGGCCAGGTAGGACCGTGCGAAGTTCATCAGCGCCGTGCTGCGGCCCGACTTGGCCGGACCACCGATCACGAACGCCGGTACGCCCTCGGCCAGATCGGGCCCGAACGCGGTGAGCTCGTCACCACCGACACCCACCAGGGCCCACAGCGGCGAGGATGTCGCCGCCGGGTCGCGCATCGCCCAGGCGTCCGCGAAGGAGATCCGGCCGGGCAGGACGTCCACCCGGAACGGCCGCCGCGAGCGCGGCACGTCCGCGTCCCGGGCCGCCGCCGCGTCACCGATGGCGATCAGCGCGGCCGCCTGGCCCTGACCGGTGGTGTCCTCGCAGAGCAGCGCGAACTGTGTCTCCGCGGCGGTCTCGGCGCGGAAGGCCCGGCCCGGGGGGATCTCCTCGGGAACCTTGCGGGCGTTGATGTCCAGCATCGAGAAGTCGCCGCGGTCCGCTAGCCGCAGACCGTATTTGTCCTCCGTGAGGGAGGAGATCCGTCCCGACAGCACCTGCCGGTCACCGGTGAGCACCACATGCAGACCCACGCTCGCGCCCTCCCGCATCATCGCGAAGAGCTGATCGGTCAGGTCCCCGTGGTCGTACTCGCCCAGTGTGGGCAGCCAGCCCTCCCAGCGGTCGAGCAGCAGCACGATGTGCGGCAGCCGCTCGTCCTCGGCGACCGCGGCCCGCTGCTCGCCGATGTCGGCGAAGCCCTTCTCAGCCAGCAGGTCCTGGCGCTGGTTGAGTTCGCCGCTCAGCCGCGAGAAGAGCCTTACGACACGCTCCAGTTGGTTGCGCCCCACGACCGCGCCGCAGTGCGGCAGCCGGGTCAGCGCGTTCAGGGCGCCGTTGCCGCAGTCGACGCCGTACAGGTGGACGTCGGCGCAGGAGTGCGTCCGGGCCAGCGACCCGGCGATGGTGCGCAGCAGTTGCGACCGGCCGGTGCGCGGCGCACCGCCGACGAGCAGGTGCCCGAAGGTGGCGAAGTCGACGGCCACCGGTCGGCGGGCCTGGTCGGCGGGTAGGTCCTCCACACCGTAGGGGGCGGCGGGCAGCGCGCCCTGGGCCCGCACCGCCGGAATGTCGTCGAGGAGCAGGGTGTCCTCCAGGGCGGGCAGCCAGGGGGAGTGCTGGGCGGGGATGCCGAGCGCCCGGTTGGCCTCCCGCACGGCATCGACGAGCACCTTCAGGTCGGTGATCTCATCGTCCTCGCGCGCCTCGGACTTGGGCTTTCGCAGCGCAGTGCGCCCCAGGTCCGCCCAGTTCAGTGGGCCCGCCCAGGGGGCCAGTGCCTGCGGGTCGGCCGCGCCGGGCCGGCGTCCACCGACGCGGCCGGACTGGAAGGGGACAAGGGATGCGTGCCCCAGGCGGACGTATGCGCGACCCGGTGTGCTCTTGGAGATGTGCCCGGCCTCGGGCGCGTCGATGACGTCCGTGGACTCGCCGGCGTCGGTCACGCGCAGCGCGATGCGCAGGTTGGTGTTGGCGCGGATTTCGGGGGAAACCACGCCGCTGGGCCGCTGCGTGGCCAGCAGCAGGTGGATGCCGAGGGACCGGCCGCGCTGGGCGATGTTGACCAGTCCTGTGACGAAGTCCGGCAAGTCGCGCACCATGGACGCGAACTCGTCGATGACGATGAGCAGTCGGGGTACTGACGCGTGCGACGGATCCCGGCGCACCAGGTCCTGGTAGTCCTCGATGTCCTTGGCGTCGGCGGCGGCGAGGATGTGCTCGCGCCGCTTCAGCTCGGCTCCCAGCGACTCCAGGGCCCGTTCGACGAGGTGCGCGTCGAGGTCGGTGACCATGCCGACGGTGTGCGGCAGCTTCACACAGTCCTTGAACGCCGAGCCGCCCTTGTAGTCGACGAGCACGAACGTCATGTTCTCAGGCGTGTTCGCCACCGCGAGCGCCGCCACAATGGTCTGGAGCAGCTCCGACTTACCGGAACCGGTCGTACCGGCGATCAGGCCGTGCGGGCCGTCGCGCCGGAGGTCGATGCCGAACGGGCCGTCGTACGACTCGCCGATGACCGCCATCGTCGACTGCCCGCCCATCCGCCAGCGCGCGGCGATCGCGTCCCGCGTGGGCGGTTCGAGTTGCAGCACGTCGAGCAGCCGACTGGCGGCAGGCAGGGCGGAGTCCTCGGTCTCGCCGCTGATGTCGCGCAGCGACGACAGGGCGCGTGACACCCGCGCGCACCAGGCCGGCGAGACGAAGTCGGGCCGTACGTCGCGCCGGCGCCGTGCATCGGTCTGCTCCACGCGCAGCCGCAGTTCGAGGGTCTTCTCGGTTGCCTGTTCACTCGGCTGTGCCGTCCGGTGCCAGGCCTGGAAGGAGGGAAAGCCGCCGACAGCCGCCTGCGGGGCGGAGGTGGGGAGGGTGGCGCCGTCGTCGCCACGACCGTCGCGACGACGCGGTTCGGCCAGCACGACCGCCTGGCACTCGCCCGGCAGGAACCGTTCCTCCTCGTCGAGGCAGATCGCGTACAGGGAGACGGCCGGCCCTTCGCGCAGCAGCCGGACCACCCCGGGTAGCGAGCGCAGCCGGCGGGAGCCGTCCCAGACCACGACGATGTCGGGGTCGGAGAAGGCCGGCCCGTCACTCCGGTTGCCCTTCTCCTTCAGTGCCTTCTGCCGGGCGTCGAGCACCTGGGTCAGCTCACCGACGCGGGCGCCGACGGTCTCGGAGTCTGTCCCTACCAGTACGTTGACGTCGTGCCCGCCCGAGGGGCGGGCGTGCGGCAGCCAGCGCACCCAGTCCCAGCGGGAGTGGGCGTCGTTCTCGGTGAGGACGTAGAACTGCACGTCCATGGGACTGTGCAGCACCGCGGTCTGCGCGACGGCCCATCTGCCCAGCGCCTGCGCGGAGTCACCGGGGCCGGCGATGCCGACGACGCCGAGGTCCTTCAGCGGCAGCGCGACCGGCGAGTCCTCGATGCGCCAGGTGACCTCACGCCTGTGCTCGTCCTGCTCGGGGTCGTCGAGTACAACCTCGGAGCGCACCTGGCCGGTGCCGACGCGGATCAGCAGGTGGTCGGCGTCGGTGCGCCGGCGCTCCCACAGACGGGTACGGGGGCCGGTGGCGAAGGTGAGGACGGCGGCCGGGTCGGGGATGGCGTCCCTGCGGTCGAGCCGCTCCGTGCGCAGAGCCTTCCGGGCATCCTCCTCGATCCGCTCCTTGTGCTCCTTGTACTCCTTGACCTGTTTCGCATGGGACTTGCGGCCCTGCTTCTTGTCCATGAAGTAGTTGGCGATGAGCATCAGCGGGCTCATCAGGGCCATGATCATGTAGTACCAGCGGTGGAAGATCATGACCGAGACCACGGCGCCCACCAGCGGCATCAGCGCCATCAGCCATGGCAGCGGACGTGCCTCGTACTCGCCGGGCGGATTCGGCAGGCGGAAGTGCGTCTTGCGTTCGGCCGGACGCAGCCGGGGAGGCCGGTTGTAGTCCAGTCCGGCACCGTCGTCCGACCACTTCAGGGCGGCGTTCGGCGGGCTGTAACGCGTGAGCTCCAACAGGCTGTTGCCGATTGCGAGCTGCGCGTCGAGGGGCCAGTCGCCACCGTCGAAGCTCTCACCGCCGAGCCGGCCGGGGGACGGACGGCTGTCCTCATCACTGCCGTTGCCTGCCGTGCTGCTTCTGTCGTTCTTGCCGCCCTTGCTTTCCTTGGCGTCCTTGGCAGCGGTCCTGTGGTGCTCGGCGTGGAGGGCGACTTCGCAGGTGCCGTCGATGGCGATGGACAACGTGGCCGCACGATCGACGAGTTCGGGGTCGTCGATGCGCAGGTGGGCGGTGGTCCCGCGGCCGATGTCGTACCGCCCCACGCCAAGCCGGTGCACGGCGCCGGCTCCGGGCCCGCCGGCCACGCGGAACTCGACGATTCCGGTTGGCTCTCCGAGCAGGCAGCCCGCGGGATCGTGCAGACTGACGACGGCGCCCTCGCGCAGCGGCGAGCCGACGATGGTGGAGCCGGGATCGAGGGGATAGCCGTCGACGTACGCCTGCGGGGCGCCATTGGGTCGGTGTTCGACGCCCTGCTGGTGTCCGGTGAGGGAGATGATCTGTGCGCCGCCGCCGAGGCCGAGGTGCTCGGCCAGTTCCCGGGTGACATCGCCGACCGACGACTCCGGATCGGCGTCGAGTACGACGTCGGCACTGGTGCCGCCGAGCGGGTCGACGACGGTCAGACTCAGGCGCACACTCGTCCTCCTCGCAGTGCTCGGGCCGCCCCCGGAGCGCAGAACACAGTCGAAGTGACCTTATCCGCCGGGTGGTTCCCCGGTGCACGGCATGTGCACCGGTTCACGGTTCCTCCAACTGGCATCCCTGTATCCCCACTGGCCCCACCCGTAAGATCTTTGCTCATGCGGACGGGCGGAGGTGGGCTGCCGACCCAAGCAGCCGCCGCAGCCGAGGCATCCGCGCCACAGAGCCACGGGGGCGGTCCCTGCGGCGAACACAACGGGAGGGAGCCGTCATGGGCAAGAGCGGCAAGGACACAGACCTCACTTACGCCGAGATGGAGAAGACCGCAGGCGATCTTCTCAAGGACATGCACCACCTCGAGGACCAGATCAAGTCCGTCGAGAAGCGCGTCAAGCAGCTGGTGGAGAACGGCTTCACCACGCAGAAGGCCTCCGGCGCCTACGAGGACTCCATGAAGGACTTCGCTAAGGGCGCCGTCAAGACCATCCAGGGCCTCCACGGCCTCTCCGAGTTCCTGAAGAAGGCCAAGCAGGCCTACGAGAACCTGGACGAGGAGCTGGCACGGAGCCAGCGGGGTTAGTGGCCTCTTGGGTTACCGGGGGGTGGGGTGGGGCGCACGAGCTGTGCCCCACCGCTCTCCGCTGTTCCTGCACGGAGACGAATGTGCACGTCACTGGAGGAGGGGCCGCTTCCGAACCATGAGTGATCTGACCGTCGATGACGATCTGTTGAAGAAGTCGGGCAAGGCGCTTAAGAAGATCCAGTACGAGTTCGAGCACACGGAGAAGCATCAGAAGGACTTGCGAGGCATCTGGGGCTCCAGCCAAATCACCAGCGCGATGGACGCGTTCGCGGACAACTGGGACTACCACCGCAAGCAACTGCTGGAAGCCATCAAGAGTGTCGGTGGGTTGACTGAGGAGTGCCACAAGGCATTCAAGGACCTGGATCACGAGCTGGAGAAAGCCACGAAGGGCAAGAGTGAAGCCCGGAAGGGATCGGGGGAGTAACACCTATGGCACGACCGACCGGCTGGAGTCCGCTGGCCGATGAGGACCCGGTTCCCGGGGACGTGGAGGAGGTACGCCGGGAGTCGCGACGGCTTGGCAAGCTGGCGACGATGATCGGTGAGCAGGTCGAGCGGCTCCGGGCGATCGGCCGGGACACCGACGCGCTCAAGGGCAAGTACGCCGGTACGCTGCGTGACAAGGCCGACGACTTGGCGGGCAAGCTCGGCAAGACCCACCATCGGTACAGCCATGTCTCCGGATATCTCGATCATTGGGCTGACGACCTCCAGGCGTGCCAGAAGCAGGCCGACGCCGCGTTGGAGGACGCCCAGGAGGCGAAGCGGCGGGTGGATGCCCACCAGCCCCCTCATGAGCAGCACAAGAATTCCGACAAAGAGCTGACGGATGCCGAGCGGAGAGCGGAGACGACGCGGCTGCACGCGCTCTCACGCGCCGAGGACGACCTCAGCGCGGCCCGGAGCAAGCTCGACAAGGCTGTCAGTCACCGTGACGAGAGAGCTGGGCACTGGGCGGGGAAGATCAAGCGTGCGATCAGCAAGGATGGGCTGCACGACAAGGGCTGGGACAAGTTCAAGAACTGGATGAGCGACCACTCCCGGCTGCTGAACGACTTGGCGAACATCCTGTGCTGGGTGGCGACCGCCTGCGCGGTCATCGCTCTGTTCATTCCCGGCCTGAACATCATCGCCATGATTGCGTTGGGAGCGACGATCGGCGCTCTGTTGCTGCACAGCGCCTTGGCGGTGGCGGGCGAGGGCAGCTGGATCGACGTGGGGCTGGACGTTTTCGCACTGGCAACCATGGGGTTGGGGCGCGTCGCCGGGCAGGGCATGAAGGCGACGGAGTGGGGGGTCCGGACAGCCATGCGTAGCGCCGGGGCAGTCAAGCTCGGGAAGGCGGCCCGGAACGCGGCCAGGGTGGAGTGGCTCCCCGACATGTCCAAGGCTGGGCGCATTTTTAAGTCCGGGGTGAAAGGCAGTAAGGACTGGGAATGGGCCCGGAAGGTGATGAGCGAAGGCAACAAAGCCATGTGGGCCGCGAAGAAGGGTGCGCTGGCGGATGCCAAAGCTCTGGCCGGGCAGCCGTTGCCCAAGCTGAGCGCGCTGAAGAACCTCCTGGGCGGTGGCTCTGAAGCTGCCGCGCTGAAGCCGTATCTCGCGGAAGCCGCGTCACGGTTCCCGGACTCCGCCAAGATCACTGGGTTGATCGACAAGGGGGCGGCGGCCATGCGCCTCGGCCAGGGGACATTCTACGCAGGGACCGTGGTGGACACGTTCGACAAAATCGAGGGCTCGACAGTTCCTTACGTAAGCGGGTTGGTGGGTGGCAGTGGTACCACGTTCTGGTCCGATACGAAGGCGTGGGCGACAGCAGAGACAGGATCCACGTGGTGAGTGCTTTCCATCGTTCGAGGCGGTCAGCGGTGAGCGTGACTGGAGACTCGCTGATTGAAGCGGAACTCCGACGACGAGCCGCACAACAGCATGCGGTGAGAACAGGGCGACTCCGTTCCCTGCCACCACTCATCCGCGTCTATGCGTATGTGATCTTGTCCTTCAGTTTTCTGGGATTCTGGCTGTGGACCGGAGTGGGGTGCCTTTCCCTGTGGCTCTTGGACCCGGGCCACAGGAAGTCGATGGGGTTGCCCATCCTGCTTGGAGGGTGGGTCGTCTGCATGACCTTGCTGCTTCCCGCCACGCTTCTATGGCACATGCCCGAGCTGCTGAAGCGGGAACTCGGGCCGCAGCCGAAGTCAGCGAAGGGCTTCGTCGGCTATCTGCTGCGCAACTCCGGCAAGGGCGTATTCGACGGCTCTCTGTCGCTTGTTCTCGACAGGAAAGCACCGCCGGCGCACTTCTGGCTGGTTACGGGGCTGTTCACATTCCTCAGTGCGCAAGCGGCACTGTCAGGCCTCGCGGGGTTGGTATCTGGCTCTTGGGCACCACCCTTCTGGGTGGCTTTCGCGGCTTGCGTCGTCTCTCTCGGCATCCTCATCCACGGAGCCCTCACCCGCAGCGCGTCCCGCAGCCGAGTGGCCGCAGAGTGGCGCGACGGGTCGGGTGATGCACGGTGAACGTAGCACCGGAAGCAACGACGCCGGCGACCTCATACGCCCTCGTACTACCCCCGGGCTGGCGACAGATCCCGCTTCGACGGGGGACCGAACTCGCCGTGAGGCGGGTGCTCGACCACGCCTTCGAGGGCTTGCCGCGCGATGAGGTGTTCGCCTATCGGCGTGATCTCGAGGCGAGGTTGTGGCAGCGCATCGAGGATGCCCGGAAGGCCGACGGACTCGACCTCTACCTGCCGGTCGAGCTGATGCACGGCATCTCCGTGCCCGCCTCGATCCTGGTGTCCGAGACCCGCCTGACTGGCGAGGGTCTCGATCCTCAGGAGGCGGCCCTTCTCATGGCCGGTTCAGAGGACGGAAGGGAAGTGGTGGATCTCGACGGCGCGCCCGCCGTACGTGCCGAGCGGACCGCGCAGCCCGACCCGGAGAGTGGCATCGAGTTCCCGTCGCGGCGCGTCGACTACCAAGTACCGGTACCGGGGCAACCGTGGCGCTGGCTGACCGTCGCCTTCTCGACCGTCGGCGCCGAGGACGTGAACGGTGAACTGTCCCTGCTGCTCGTCGACCTCTTCGACGCCGTGATGACCACATTCCGCTGGAGAACCCCCAGCGACTCCCAGCCGTCACAGCGAGACCAGAACACTCGGGGTGTCCGATGACCGACCTTCCCTCGCCGATGCCCTCTCTGCTGCCGGAGTCCGGAGAGTGGCCGCATACGACCTCCCACCAGGGACTGGAGGTCAGCGACCCGGGCCCGGAGTGGGTCGCACTACCAGCCGCCTTCGAAGGCACCGCGTGGGCGGACGCCTCCGAGTATGCCGAGCAGATGGCCTCTGCTCTGGTCATGCGGCAGCAGGAGCTCGTCGGTGGCCGGATCAGCGACGACCTGCAGGAGCGGGTGGCGGCCCAGATCCTCGACGTCTACAACCAACTGTTCGGTCTGCTCGACGCCCACTACCACCTGCTGTACTGGCCCGATCTGCGCAAGCCGCCGGTTCCGGTCTTCCTGGGGATCTGGGAACTGGTAGGGGACGACGCGTCGGCCGAGGTGCACTATGCCGGGTCGTTCTACCATCTCGAGACGGGCGGGAAGAGTTCGATCGAGGAGGAGTTCGTCGGGGACTCCTTGGGCTCCGGACTGCGCAGCCTGGCGTTCGTGCCGCTCAAGCAGGAAGCGCCGGAGGATCCCGACGGCTTGGTGGGCGTCCTCACCTACTACTGGCGCGTAAAGCCCAGTGCAGCGGACGTACGGCTCGTAGCCTTCACCAACGAACTGGGCCGGCTGTATGCCGCCCTTCCCGACCTGGACGCCTTCGCCCGGCGCATCGCGATCACCGACGTGCGGTCTGACTGAGCCGAACCCCTGCCCATTACGGCGTAATAGCGAACCGACCCCGAGCATGTGAGGCCGGCGTCGACGATCGACTCGACGAAGTCCTGGCTGACGGGGAGAGCGGTCCCCGCCCGGTAGAACGCCAGCGCCATGCTGAGTCAGCGATTGACCGCCTGGATCTCCTGGACGGTGATGTCCTGTGTCGCCCCGAAGGTGCCATCGGGCAGGTCGCCTCCGGTGCCGCCGGTGCCGGTCCAGTTGATCTGCCACGTGATGGTCGCTCTGAGTTTGTACGTCCCGCCGCCCGAGGATCGGAGGTACTTGATACCGCAGGGGGGTGCTTCGTCTGCCTTGCCTTTGACGTACGGTTCGCCGATTGAGCCGTCCGTGTTGAGCGTGCAGTCTCCCGAAGCCGGGTAGGTCTGCGCATCGGCTGTGCCGGGTTCGAGTTTGAGAGAGACGGGCTTGGCTGTGGTCGTCGCCTGGATGTTGATGCCGGCGACGTTGAGAGAGGCGGTCACGGACACCTCCTTGAACTCGGCCTTGTCGAGCCACGCCCAGGTGGGGAGATTCACCTTGGTCACCTGGAGCGGGGCCAGCGTGACCTTGGTGTCCGGGAGTCGAATCCGGTTGTAGGCGGATTCCGCCAGAACCTGTGGAGTGACGGCCTGGTCAACCCCGGGGTCTTCGTTGTTCGGCACCCAGAAGGGAAGCCGGCTGCACTGCATACTGGCGGGGTCGTCCACGCGGTCGGGGTTCTGGACGGCGACCCACCAGTTGCCGTCGTCGGCCTGGTCGGCGTTGTAGTCCTTGTACTCGCCGTCCTTGTAGAGGTTCCGGAACTCGCCGACCGCGGCCTTGGCGTAGTTGGCCTGGCCGGGCGTGTTGATCGTCTCCTCATACATCGTCTCGACGTACTTCTTGAACTCCGCCACGGAACGGGGCTCGTACCAGCACGCAGGAGGTGTCCAGTTCGTCACCGGCTGGATCGCCGTTCTGCTGCCGCTCGGGTGCACGGATCCGGAGTAGGTCACTCTGGAGGTCAGGGTGCCTGCCTCGGAGCTCCCTGTCTGCTTGGTGCTGCCCTGCGTGCCCTTGCTCGGTGGCCAGTCCGCGAAGGCTGCTCCGGGAGTGGCGAGGGCAAGCGGATGGTGTCCCACCGAGTGGTGTAACAGCGATCTCTGCATAGCCCCTGGCCATGGGGCGG
>NZ_NNBK01000028.1 GCF_002803075.1 Streptomyces sp. CB01373
ACGCCGGACCAAACGCCCGGATCAGGTGGGAGCCCGTACACCACTTCCCAGGACGCAACCCTTCCGCAACTGCGCGGAACGTCCGCGAGGAGCCGCGCGTGAGGCTGGCGCTGCCGGACACCTTCGATGTGGTGCTTCTCCAGGGTGCGGCGGAGTGCTTCCTGGATCAGGATGTGCCCGGAGACGCAGCGGAGGCGTTCGCCGCGAAGTTCGGGTGGGACCCTCGCGCGGAGGAGGGTTTGAACTGCTGCCGTTTGGCAGCGGTTGGACGTGTTCTGGTGTGTATGAGTGAGCGTGGCGTGCGTGAAGGCGCGCGGCTGGGGGCGGCGACCGGGAGTTCTGGTTTCGAATGCGTGACCTTTGACCGGGGCTGCTCGTTGGGTGCGGTGACGGTTGCGGTTTCGGGCGGGGGTGAGGGTGTGGGTGGGCTGCGTGAGGTGGCGGCGTCGTTCGTGGTGCCCGGCCCGTCCGGGGTGACGGTTCGGGGCAGTCTCAAGGGTCTGACCGGGCAGGACGAGGCGGTGCTGCGCCAGGTCGGCGCTCTGCTCGGTTCGCTGGCCTCTCGCGATCTGAGGGTGCGCTGCGCGGCGGGGCTGGAGCACGACGGTGAGCAGTGGGCGTGGCGGAAGCGGGCGTTGTCCGGGGAGTCGTCGTCGCGGTGGGCGGGCGGCATCACCAAGTTCACGCACGATCAGTGGGCTTTGGCCCGGCGCGGACAGTTCGCCCACATGCAGAGTCTGCGGGCGGGCGTCGAGACGATCGCGCACCGGCTTGCGCAGCCGGTCGGGGCCAGGGGTGCCAAGGGGGTGCCGGGTGGTTACCGCTCCGAGCGGGAGTGGTTCGCCAAGTCCCGGCGGCTGCATGTCCTTGAGGACCGGCTGGAGCGGGTGCGGGCCGACTGGGAGGCCGGGCGGGTGCGGGTGGTGCGCGGCGGCAAGAAGTTGCTCAACAGCCGGCATCATCTGGAGGCCGCCGGGCTGACCGAGGCGCGGTGGCGGTTGCGGTGGCAGGCCGAGCGGTGGTTCCTGCAGGCCGATGGCGAGTCCGGGAAGCGGTACGGCAACGAGACGATCCGCGTCACACCCGGCGGTGAGGTGAGCATCCGGCTTCCGGCTGCCCTGGCCGGGCTGGCGAACGCGCCGCACGGCCGGTACGTGCTCGCTTGCCGGATCGTCTTCCGCCACCGGGGCGAGCAGTGGGCCGACCGTGTCGCGGCCCATCGTGCGGTGGCTTACCGCGTCCACTATGACCCGGACCGGGGCCGCTGGTATGTGACTGCGTCCTGGCAGACCCCGCCCGTGCGGACCGTGCCGCTTTCGGCTGCTCGTGCGGGTGGGCTGGTCGGCGTCGACATGAATGCCGACCACCTGGCCGCCTGGCGCCTGGACGCACACGGAAACCCCCTCGGCGTGCCCCGCAGGTTCGACTATCAGCTGGACGGCACCGCGGGCCACCGTGACGCGCAGGTCCGCCATGCCCTGATCCGCCTGCTGCACTGGACGGTGCGGCACGGTCTGTACCTCGCGATCGAGGACCTCGACTTCGCCGCCGAGAAGACCCGGGAGAAACACGGTCGCCGCAAGCGGTTCCGGAAGCTGATCTCCGGCCTTCCCACCGCCCGCCTGCGGGCTCGGCTGGTGTCGATGGCCGCCGAGCTCGGTGTCGCCGTTGTCGCGGTTGACCCGGCCTACACCAGCCGCTGGGGCGCCCAGCACTGGCAGAAACCCCTCACCAGCAAGAACAGGAAGCCTACGCGGCACGACGCTGCCGCCGTGGCGATCGGACGACGCGCCCTGGGATGCCCGATCCGGCGTCGGACGGCACCGCCCCCACACGACCGGAGTGATCGTGCGGGGCATCGGACCGTCCAGGCCGCATCGGGCACCCCGGGGCGTGAGGGACCCCGCCCCCGCGTTCCCGGACCACGGACACGATCCGTGCCGCCCGGACGCGGAGCGAAAGCGGGCGACCAGAGTGCCCACAACCGTTCGGGGCACACGGCTGAGCACGAGCCCTGGACCCAGGACTCACTCCCGCTCAGTTTCTAGGAACGGTTCCTTCTTGTATGTGCGCGTGGTGCCGAGGAGTGTGCGCGCCTGGCGCGGCGTGCCGGAACTACGCGGCAGAGTCATCATGCGCGACGGGACGTGGCTGGAACAGCGGACGTGAGTGTTGAATATGCTGCGTCCATGCCACATGTGACCGTGACGTACACCAATTCACTGGGCGACAGCGGGGTCCTCGAGTGTGACTTGCTCGGCCCGGAGCTGCACTCGCTGATCGTCGCCAACAGCGGCGCACGCCCCGAGGCTTGCCGGATCCGTTTCATCTACCCTCAGGACGACTGGTACATCGCCGATCGCACGGAGGAGACCCATCAGGCGGTCCACATCGAAATCGCGCTGAAGGCCGGCCGCAGCGCCGAGGTCAAACGCGCGCTCAGCGAATCCGTCCTCGCGCTTCTTCGCACACGCGTCGGGCCGCTACCGGAGTTCGAGGTCCACTTCTCGGTCGAAGTACGCGACCTCGACCCGGACGGGTATGCGAGCCACATCGAGCCCGCCGGGGATGTCCCCCAGGACACCTGAGTCGACGTCGGGTTCGATCTGGGGGGCTCCGAAAGGGACCCGCATCGGCGTCGATGTCGTTTTCTCGCCGGAGGACGCGCGGCGGGCGTGTTTGACTCCAGGCATGACCTCCACGCAGCCGGCCAAGGCCCGGCTCTTCCGTTCCCTGCACACGTCCGCCGCGCCCCTCGCGCTCGCCAATGCCTGGGACGTGGCGAGCGCCCGGGTCGTCGAATCCGCGGGGGCCTCCGCGATCGCCACCACGAGTGCGGGCGTCGCCTGGTCGTTGGGGTCGGCGGACGGTGACGCGCTCGGCCGCGATCAGGCGCTGGGGTTGATCTCCCGCGTCGCCGCCGCAGTCGCGGTTCCGGTCACCGCCGACATCGAGGGCGGGTACGGGCAGGACGCGGCCGAGGTCGCCGAGACCGTCACGGGGGTGCTCGCGGCGGGTGCCGTCGGTGTCAACATCGAGGACGGCACCCGAGCCCCGGCGGAGCTGGCGACGCGGCTGGCCGCCGCCCGGCGGGCCGCTGAGCACGCGGGCGCTGAGTTGTTCCTCAACGCCCGCGTCGACACATACCTGTTGGGACTCGGGGACCCGGACACCCGGCTCGAGGAGACCCTGGCCCGGGCACGCCGGTACGTGGATGCCGGCGCGGACGGCGTCTTCGTTCCCGGTGTCACCGACAAGACCACGATCGTGGCGCTGGCGGAGGGCATCTCCGTACCGCTGAACGTCATGGCAGGCCCCGGCGCCCCGAGCGTCGCCGAGCTGGGCGCCCTGGGCGTGGCCCGCGTCAGTCTCGGCCCGGGTGTGGCGCAGGCCGCATACGCCGCCGCCCGCCGTGCCGCGCGGGAGCTCTTCGACACCGGCGGCTACGAATCCCTGTCCGCCGGCCTCACCTTCCCGGAACTCAACGCGCTTCTCTCCGAGACCAGTTGACTCGGGCTTCGGGGCACTGACCGGTCGAGGTCACGCGGAAGTGCTCCCCCGGGCAGTGTGCCAGGGGGAGCACTTCGCTGTGCGCCTGCCGGTGAAGGGTGAGAAGACGATCACGAGCAGGACATTCGCGGGACTACGTCGTCACGGCGCGAGCAGCAGGCTGTCACCGCGCTCCTTGGCGGCGGCGTAGCGCCTGGCCACGTCCTGCCAGTTGACGACCTGCCACATCGCCTCGATGAAGTCCACCTTCTGGTTCTTGTACTGGAGGTAGAAGGCGTGCTCCCAGGCGTCGAAGACGAGGATCGGGGTGGAGCCCTGGCCGACGTTGCCCTGGTGGTCGTAGACCTGCTCCACGACCAGGCGGCCGCTCAGCGGCTCGTACGCCAGCACGCCCCAGCCCGAACCCTGGGTCGTGGCCGCGGCCTTGGACAGCTGCGCCTTGAAGCCCGCGAAGGAGCCGAACGATTCGGCGATGGCGTCGGCCAGCTCCCCCACGCCGTCATTCTCCAGCGGCTCGCCGCCCCCGTCGCCGGTCATGTTCTGCCAGTAGATGCTGTGCAGGATGTGCCCGGAGAGGTGGAAGGCCAGGTTCTTCTCCAGGCCGTTGATCGAGCTCCACGACTCCTTGTCCCGCGCCTCGGCCAGCTGCTCGAGCGTGTCGTTGGCGCCCTTGACGTAGGCCGCGTGGTGCTTGTCGTGGTGCAGCTCGATGATCTCGGGGCTGATGACCGGGGCGAGCGCCGCGTAGTCGTACGGGAGCTCCGGGAGCGTGTAGACCGGCATGTCCAACATCATCCTTCGACTTATTGCGCATGAGTTGCAAGTGCATGCTAGCAGCAACAAAGGTGGCTCGCCGAGCTATCGGGCACTGTGCTCGGCGGCCCGTTCCGCCGGCGCCGTGCCGGTCATGCCCGCTTCCCACTTCTCCTCGATGCGGCCGAGCCTCCACACCACCGCGGCAACGGCCCAGGTGACGACGAACAGGCCGACGACGACACAGCCGACGATGTTCAGGTCGAGGCCGGACACCCAGCCCCGGAAGCGGCCGTGCAGGCCCGCCTTGCCGGCGATCAGGCCGAGGAGTTCCACGGTGCCGATGATGAGCGCGACGGCGACGGACAGTCCCGTCACGGTGAGGTTGTAGTAGACCTTGCGGACCGGCTTGGAGAAGGCCCAGCCGTAGGCGAAGTTCATGAACGAGCCGTCGATCGTGTCCAGCAGCGACATGCCGGCCGCGAAGAGCACCGGCAGGCAGAGGATGGCGTACCAGGGCAGTCCGGAGGCGGCGCCCGAACCGGCGAGCACCAGCAGCGCGATCTCCGTCGCGGTGTCGAAGCCGAGGCCGAAGAGCAGACCCAGTGGATACATCTGCCACGGCTTGGTGACGGTCTTCGTCAGGCGCCCGAGCAGCCGGTTCATCAGGCCTCGGTTGGCGAGCTGCTCCTCCAGGGCCGCCTCGTCGAAGTGCCCGGCCCGCATCCGCCGGAAGACCTTCCAGATGCCCACCATGATGAGCAGGTTGATGATCGCGATGACGTAGAGGAACGTTCCGGGGACGGTCGTGCCGATCCAGCCGGTGATGTCATGCAGTTCGGAGTCGTCGTCGCGGACGGGACCGGCCAGCGCTCTCACGCCCAGGGAGAGCAGGAGTGCCAGGGTGAAGACGATCGTGGAGTGTCCGAGGGAGAACCAGAAGCCGACGGACAAGGGGCGCCTGCCCTCCCCCATCATCTTGCGGGTGGTGTTGTCGATCGCGGCGATGTGGTCGGCGTCGAAGGCGTGCCGCATACCGAGCGTGTAGGCGGTGACTCCCATGCCCGTGCCGAAGGCCTGGGTGCCCACGCTGTAGTGCCGCGGTGCGACGATCGCGACCAGTGTGAACCAGCCGATGACGTGCAGCGCGAGGATGAATGCGGCCATCCCGCCGGCACCGGCCCACTCCCTCCGCGTCATCGACGTGCGGACGCGGTGCCAGGTGAGACCGCGTGCGGCAGCGGTCGCGGCGGGGCTCGCGGGGGCGGTGTCGGGTGCGGTGGGCATGGAGGTGCGGACCTTACTCGTCGCTGAGCGGCCGCCTTCAGCCGCACCTCCAGATTTCTGCACATCAAGTGCAACTACAAGGATGAGGCAGCAAAGGGGCGGTCAATTCGACTGCCCCCGCGGACCGACCTCCTCCCGGCCAGGCCGAGCGCACACCCCAGCCCCCATGACATTCCCCTCGAATGCTCACAAATCGACCTATATTGACTTCATGACGCACGGCCCGCGACAGCACCGCCCGCGGGCCGCCGGACGACATCCCCTCCCCCAGGAGCAGCGCATGAGTACCGCCGCCGCACACCGCACCCACGACGACCACACCCACAGCCATGGCGAGGGCTGCGGTCACGTCGCCGTCCCGCACGGCGACCACGTCGACTACGCGCACGACGGCCACCTCCACAAGCTCCACGACGGCCATGTCGACGAGTGCGTGACCACCGGCCACACCACCCACGCCCACCACGACCACCAGCACGGCGAGGGCTGCGGACATGTGGCCGTGCCCCACGAGGACCACATCGACTACGCGCACGACGGACACCGCCACGCCACCCACGAGGGGCACTGGGACGACCACTGACGCAGACGGAAGCCCCCGAGCGACCCGAGGCCGGCACCCCCGAAGGTGCCGGCCTCGGCCTTTCCCCCAAATAGTAATGAGATTCGTTTTCATGTAGCCTCCTGGTGCTCACCGAAGGTGAACCGAACCAGGAGGACCCCATGGCCGTTCCCAAGCGCAAGATGTCCCGCAGCAACACCCGCCACCGCCGCGCCCAGTGGAAGGCGGCCACACCCGCCCTCGTCCCGGTCACCGTCGACGGCGTCGCGTACCTCGTGCCCCAGCGGCTCGTGAAGGCCTACGAGCGCGGCCTGCTGCACCCCGAGGGCTGACCGCCGATGCCTTCCGACCGACTCCCCGTCACAGTTCTGTCCGGATTCCTCGGCGCGGGCAAGACGACCCTCCTCAACCACGTCCTCGCCAACCGTGAGGGGCTGCGCGTCGCCGTCATCGTCAACGACATGAGCGAGGTCAACATCGACGCCGCCCTGGTGCGCGGCGGCGAGGCGGCTCTCTCACGCACCGAGGAACGCCTGGTCGAGTTGACCAACGGCTGCATCTGCTGCACGCTGCGCGACGACCTGCTCGAAGAGGTGGACCGGCTGGCCCGCGAGGGCCGCTTCGACTACCTGCTCATCGAGTCCTCGGGCATTTCGGAACCCCTGCCCGTGGCGGCCACGTTCGCGTTCGCCCGCGACGACGGCGCCATCCTGGCCGAGACGGCCCGGCTCGACACCATGGTCACGGTCGTCGACGCCGCCGGCTTCCTGCCCGAGCTGACCGGCGGCGACGAACTCGTCGAGCGCGGTCTCGACCAGTACGAGGACGACGAGCGCACGGTCAGCGACCTGCTGATGGACCAGGTCGAGTTCGCGGACGTCATCGTGCTGAACAAGCTCGACCTCGTCGACGAGGAGTCGGCCGGCCGGCTGCGGGCCGCACTCACCCGCCTCAACCCGCTCGCGCGCGTCGTCCCGGCCGTCCACGGCCGGGTGCGGGCCGGCGACGTACTGGGCACCCGGCTGTTCGACCTGGAACGCGCCCAGCAGGCCCCCGGCTGGGTGAGGGAGCTGAACGGCGACCACGTTCCGGAGACGGAGGAGTACGGGATCTCCTCGACCGTCTTCCGCGCCGGGCGGCCGTTCCACCCCGGCCGGCTGTGGACGTTCGTGACCGGGGAGCTGGACAGCGGCGCGTTCGGCGAGGTGCTGCGCTCCAAGGGGTTCTTCACCCTGGCCGGCCGCCGGCAGGTGACGGGGCTGTGGTCACAGGCCGGGTCCGTCGCACGTTTCGAACCCTCCGGCGCCCGTGACGCCGGCAGTCCCGAAGACCAGGAGCTGGTCTTCATCGGCACGCACCTGCGCGCGGAAGCACTGCACGCGGCACTGACCGACTGCCTCATGGCCGACGGCGAAAGCCTGCCGCCCGTCGACCCGTTCCCCGCCTGGGACACCTACGGCATCGACGACGCCTGCGAGCACGAGCATGCCGACCCCGGGGCACAGCCGGCGCGCGTCTGAGGGACGCTGGTCCCCTGTCCTCAGTGCAAGTGGTGCAGGTGCTCGAACTCGCTCCAGGCCCGGGACAGGGTGTCGATCACCTCCGGGGCGGCGCCGCGGCTCTCCAGGTACTCGCGGTAGGTCTCGATCGTGGCCGTCACGGGCCATTGGGGGTCGTTCGCGACGGAACGGGCGAGGGATCCCAGGCGGTTCAGCTCGTCGGTGTGGCTCGTGAGCCACCGTGTGAAGTCGTCTGTGTCGTTCATGGCATGTCTTCTCGCAGAAGGAACGCCTGGTCCTGACCTGGCCGTCCTCCCCCTCGGGCAGCCCTTCCTCCAGGCTCCCACGGGCGCGCGGCAAGTCAAACCGGTCGCCGCGCGGTCCGGACCTGGGCGGCCGAGACGCGGTGGCGGGTGCCGAGTACGGGCCATACGGTGAACAGGTGCCCGCCCGTGACCGTCAGGAAGGGGCGTGCTCCGTGTACGCAGACTCCCGGGCCCCCGAGCCCCAGCCGGTGCTGTCCCCGCTGACGGGCGCGGCGATCTTCCTGGTCCTGAGCATCGACCGGGGTGGCGAGCCGGTCGTACGGGACACGTTGTCCGAACTGAACGGGCTGCAGAAGGCGGTCGGGTTCCGGGCGACGCCGGAGGGGAAGCTGAGCGTGGTCGTGGGCGTCGGCTCGGAGGCCTGGGACCGGCTGTTCGCGGGCCCGCGTCCGGCGGAGCTGCATCGGTTCCGCGAGCTGGCCGGGGCGCGGCACCGGGCGGTCTCCACCCCCGGCGACCTGCTGTTCCACATCCGCGCGGCCCGCCCGGACCTCTGTTTCGCGCTGGCCTCCGAGATCATGGAACGGATTCGCGGCGTCGTCACCGTGCGGGACGAGGTGCATGGATTCAAGTACTTGGACGTGCGGGACCTGCTCGGTTTCGTGGACGGCACGGAGAATCCGACGGGCCGGGCGGCGCACACGGCGGTCCTGATCGGCGACGAGGACCCGGAGTTCGCCGGGGGCAGCTATGTGGCCGTGCAGAAGTACGTGCACGATCTGGAGGCGTGGCACGCGCTGCCGGTGGAGGCGCAGGAGATGGTGATCGGCCGCCGGAAGCTGTCCGACATCGAACTGGACGACGCGGTCAAGCCCGCCGACTCGCACGTGGCGATGACCACGATCGAGGACCCGGACGGGACGAAGCACGAGATCCTGCGCGACAACATGCCCTTCGGGACCGTGGGGCAGGGCGAGTTCGGCACGTACTTCATCGGCTACGCCCGTACTCCGGCCGTGATCGAGCGGATGCTGGAGCGCATGTTCCTGGGCGCACCGCCCGCCACCCACGACCGGATCCTGGACTTCTCCACCGCGGTGACCGGGTCGTTGTTCGCCGTGCCCACCAGTGACTTCCTCGACGAGCTCCCCGACGCGCCGGCCGAGCGTGCGAGCGAGGAGGGCGGCGGAGGTGCCGAGTGGACCGAGCCGCCGCCGGCGGCGGTCCGGACGCCGGCCGCGGACGGCTCGCTGGGGATCGGCGATCTGAGGATGTGACAGGAGGCGAGCATCCGCGATGGACAATCTGCACCGCGAACTGGCACCCATCTCCGCCGCCGCGTGGGCCGATCTGGAGGAGGAGGCCCGGCGTACGTTCAAGCGGCACGTCGCGGCCCGCCGCGTCGTCGACGTGCCCGAGCCGGGCGGCCCGGAGTCGGCCGGTGTGGGGACCGGGCACCTGCGGACCGTCGCGGCTCCGGCCGAAGGGGTCGAGGCGCGCGTACGCCGGTTCCAGCCGCTGGTCGAGCTGCGGGTGCCGTTCACCGTGGACCGGCAGCAGGTCGACGACGTCGCACGCGGGGCCAAGGACGCGGACTGGCAGCCGGTCAAGGACGCCGCGCGGCAGATCGCCTTCGCCGAGGACCGCGCCGTGTTCGAGGGCTACCCGTCCGCGGACATCGCCGGTCTGCGGGAGAGTTCGTCCAACTCCGCCGTGACCCTGCCGGCCGAGACACGCCAGTTCCCGGACGTCGTCAGCAAGGCCCTGACCGAGTTGCGGCTCGCCGGGGTCGGCGGCCCGTACGCACTGGCGCTGAGCGCCAGTGCGTACACCGCGGTCAGCGAGACCTCCGACTACGGCTACCCGATCATCGAACACATCGGCCGGGTGCTGGACGGCGACATCGTCTGGGCGCCCGCCATCGACGGGGCGTTCCTGCTGTCGACGCGGGGCGGGGACTTCGAACTGCGCCTCGGCCAGGACCTGTCCATCGGTTACCTGTCGCACGACGACACCAGCATCCGTCTGTACTTCCAGGAGACGCTGACCTTCCTCGTACACACCGGCGAAGCCGTCGTACCCGCACGGGAGTCGACGTCCTCGTCCGGCTGACCCACGGCGGCCGCGGCGGGGGCGGACATGAAGGCCGCCACACGGGGGATTCCCGACGAAACCGCCCGACAGGGGACGGGACATCATGACGACTACGACCACACCGCCCACGACCGCGTCGTCGACGGCGACCATCGGTGACTTCCTCCTGCGGCGCCTGCGGGAGGCGGGCATCGGGCACCTCTTCGGTGTCGCGGGTGACTACAACCTCGAGTTCCTCCTCCAGATGGAGGAGCGCCACGACTTCATGTGGGTCGGCAACTGCAACGAGTTGAACGCCGCCTACGCCGCCGACGGTTACGCGCGGATGAACGGGATCTCCGGGCTCGTCGTGACCCACGGGGTCGGGGCGTGGAGCGCCATCAACGGTGTCGCGGGCGCCTACAGCGAGCACGTTCCGGTCGTCTGCGTCTGCGGATCGGTTCCGCTGAAGGCACTCGACCGCGGACTCCGGATGCATCACACCTCCGGGGAGCCCGAGTACGACGACGTGCTGCGCGGCTACGCGCAGGTCACCGCGGCACAGGCCCGGCTGACACCGCAGAACGCCGTGGCGGAGATCGACCGGCTCATCCTGACCGCCTGGCGGCGCAAGCTTCCGGTCTACATGGAACTGCCCTCCGACATCGCGCACCTGGACGTCGAGGTTCCGTCGGAGCCGCTGGTGCTCGCGATGCAGAGGAGCGACCCGGAGCGGCTGGCGGCGTGTGCCGACGCGATCGTCACGCGCCTCAGCAACGCCCGTTCGCCGGCGATTCTGCTCGACCTCGACGCGGACCGCTTCCAGGTGACGGGTGAGCTGCTGGAGTTGGCCGCCGAGCTGAAGGCCCCGATCGCGGCCATGAACACCTGCAAGGGGATCGTCGACGAGAACAGCCCGTACTTCCTCGGTCTGTACGCGGGTTCGGGCAGCAAGCCCGAGATCCGCGAGGCGGTGGAGCACAGCGACGGGCTGCTGGCGATCGGGGTGCGGCGGGTGGACACCACCTGCGGCGGCTTCAGCGACGCGCTCCCGCCGGGCCGGATCGACGCCCGCGGGGACGGTGTGGACATCGGTCCGGACAACTACCAGGGCGTCTGTCTGAAGGAACTGCTCCGCCGGGTCGCGGACAGCGTCCAGGGCAGGGAATCCGGATACTCACGTCCGGCGCGTACACCGCGAGAGCCCGGAGGGGTGGCGGGCTCCGATCCGCTGACCCAGGCGGCGTACTGGAGCATCGTCCAGGACTTCGTCCGCGAGGGCGACGTGCTCATCGCCGAGGACGGCACCTCCGAGGCCGGCTGCTGGGGCCTGGACCTGCCGCCGCGGTGCCCCATCGTCACGCAGGCCGTCTGGGGTTCGATCGGTTACGGCGTGGGGGCGGCCCTGGGCACGCTCCTGGCCGCGCCGGAACGCCGCCACCTGCTGTTCGTGGGCGACGGATCCTTCCAGCTCACGGCGCAGGAGGTGTCCACCATGCTCAGGCACGGCCTGAAGCCGGTCATCTTCCTGATCAACAACGGCGGTTACACCATCGAGCGGACCATCTGCGGCAGGGACGGGCGCTTCAACGACGTCGCCAACTGGGCGTACGCCGACCTCCCGAAGGTCCTCCATCCCGGGACGAACGCCCGGACGGCGGTCGTTCGGACCCCGGCCGAACTGAGGGACGCGCTCGCGGCACCGCACGACAGCATGATCTTCATCGAGGCGATCATGGACAAGTACGACGCCCCGCCGACCGCCGTCGCCTCCGGACACCGCATGGCGGACATCGACTACGGCCCGCGCGGCCCCCAGCACCGCCCGGGAGTCCAGATCTGACCCCGCTTCACCGGCGGTGGGCGGTGACGGCGATGGCGGGAAGGACGGCGAGGGCGAGGACACCCGCGGTCAGGGCGAGGACGGGATAGCCGGCGAGGTCCACGACGATGCCGGAGGCCAGTCCCCCGGTGGCGCCCGCGATGGCGATGGAGACGTCCACCATGCCCTGGGTCTTGGCGCGGGTGGCCAGGGGCACCGTGTCGGTGATGATCGCGGTGCCCGAGACGAGTCCGAAGTTCCAGCCCAGGCCGAGCAGCGCCAGGGCGAGTGCCAGCAGGGCGACGGAGTCGCCGGGGGCGAGGGCCGCAACCAGGCCCGCGACCAGGAGGGTGACCCCGGAGGCGGCGGCGACCGCGATCCGGCCGTAGCGGTCGACGAGGCGGCCGGTCAGCGGCGAGGGCAGGTACATCGCGCCGACGTGGATGGCGATGACCAGGCCGGAGGCGGCGGTGCCATGGCCGTGGTCGTGCAGGTGGACCGGCGTCATGGTCATCACCGCGACCATGACGAGCTGGGTGAGGATCATGACCAGGACTCCGAGCACCACGCCGCCGCGCGGCCTCTCCGGCGCCCCTTCGACGGCCGGGCCGGCCTGCGCGGGCCGCGCGGCGGGGCTCTGCTCGGCTTCGGCCAGGCTGCGGGCCAGCAGGAGGGGGTCGGGGCGCAGCCGGAGTGCGAGGACGCAGGCGGCCGCCGCGTACGCGGCCCCGGAGAGAAGAAAGGGGCCGGCCAGGCGGGGGATGCCGAGGAGGGCGGCGAGGTCGCCGGTGGGAGCGGCCAGGTTGGGGCCGACGACGCCGCCGAGGGTGGTGGCGACCAGGACGGTGGACACGGCGCGGGCGCGGTGCGTGGGGGCGGCGAGGTCGGCGCCGGCGTAGCGGGCCTGGAGGTTGGTGGCGGTGCCGGCACCGTAGACGAACAGTGCGGTGAACAGGAGGACGGGGCTGCCGAGGGCCGCGGCGGCGAGGACGCCGGCGCTGCCGACCGCGCCGGTGAGGTATCCGGCGGCCAGGCCCGGACGGCGGCCCCTGGCCTGGGACAGCCGGCCGACGGCTATCGCGGCGAACGCGCTGCCCGCGGTGAACAGGGCGCTGGGCAGTCCGGCCAGACCCGCGGTGCCGAGCATGTCCTGGGCCAGCAGCGCCCCGACGGTGATGCCCGCCGCGAGCCCGGCCCCGCTGAGGATCTGGGAGGCGACGAGGACTCTCAGGATGCGGCGCTGCACGTCGGGACCGGCGGCGAGGGCGGACGAAGCCGCGGTGCTCGTCACGGGATGGGGCTCCTTCCGGGCGTCCTACGAGAACTGCGAGCACACTATTCCATACATCCATGGATTAACGCAGATGCACCCCGTCGCCGTCCGCCGCGCCACGATCTGCCGCGTCACTGTCCTCAGCGGACCAGTTCGTCGGCGAGGAGGTCCATCAGGAGGCCGTCGTGCCAGGTGCCGTCGGCGCCGCGCTCGTACCGCCGCATGACACCGACCGGCCGGAAGCCCACCTTGGTGTAGCAGCGGATCGCGGCGGCGTTGTCGGCTGCCGGGTCGATGACCAGGCGGTGGTGGCCGTGGGCGTCGACGAGATGGCGGGCCAGGGTCCGTACGGCGTCGGCGCCAAGGCCTCTGCCGTGCACCGCGGGATCGAGGAAGATGTCGATCCCGGCGTGCCGGTAGTCCGGCTCCTCCTCGGCGTGCCACTGGATCATGCCGACGGGCCGCTGCCGGTGGTGGATGGTCAGGCACCGGATGCCGGAGTCCTCCAGATCGGCGGCGATGTCCGCCGCGAGGTCGTCCCCGCCCCTCCAGCGTGCGCGTACTTCCGGCGTGGCCCGGATCTCCGCCAGGGCGGGGATGTCCTCGCGGACCGTGGGGCGGAGGAGGACGAACGCGCCGCGCAACTCGGTCATGACCGGGAACTTTACGGGAGTCGGCGGTGCACGGCGTGTTCTTGTTTCCACGGCGGCCCAGGGCCGGGATTCAGGCGGAAAGCCGGGTTCGCGGGCGCGAGTTCGCCCGTGATCGAGATGCGGGCTGCGGGGGGCGGTGCCAAGAATCGAACTGAGAGGCAGTGACGCCGACTACAGAAAGGCTGTCGATCATGCGAAGCAGGATGATGCGCGCTCTGACCGCCAGCGTCGCCGCGGGCATGCTCGCCAGTGGAGCAGCCGTGGCATCTGCAGGAACCGCCCTCGCGGCACCGGCGAACACCAAGGTGACCAGCAGTCACCACGCGGCCGTGCCGGACCCCACCAAGATGCCGCACAAGAAGTGCCCGAAGGGTGAGCACCTCAAGAAGGTCAACGGCAAGTGGGGCTGCCACAAGAAGTAACCGCCTCAGGAAACGCACCTCCGCCCTGCCGGCCAACTGCCGGCAGGGCGGAGGATGTTGTGGCCCCCTGAGGGGAGTGGGAGTCAGGCGGACACCGGGGCCGCCTGCGTCGGGTCGTTGTAGAGGCTCTCCACGCGGTCGGCCGGGGAGCCCGAGGCGCTGTCGTACTTCGCGTGGTCCAGGATCTTCTCACGGGCGGAGACGAGCACCGGGACGAGCGCCTGACCGGCGACGTTGGTCGCCGTGCGCATCATGTCCAGGATCGGGTCGATGGCGAGCAGCAGACCCACACCCTCCATCGGCAGGCCGAGGGTGGACAGCGTGAGCGTCAGCATGACGGTGGCGCCCGTCAGACCGGCGGTGGCCGCCGAACCGAAGACCGAGACGAAGGCGATGAGCAGGTACTCCTTGACGCCGAGCTGCACATCGAAGATCTGCGCCACGAAAATCGCGGAGATGGCCGGGTAGATGGCCGCGCAGCCGTCCATCTTGGTCGTCGCGCCGAACGGCACGGCGAAGGAGGCGTAGTCCTTCGGGACGCCGAGGCGGATCGCCGACTGCTGGGTGACCGGCATGGTGCCGACCGAGGAGCGGGAGACGAACGCCAGCTGGATGGCGGGCCAGGCGCCCTTGAAGAACTGGATCGGGTTCAGCTTCCCGACGACGGCGAGCAGCAGCGGGTAGACACCGAACAGGACCAGGGAGCAGCCGATGTAGATGTCGGCGGTGAAGGTCGCGTAGTTGCCGAGCAGGTCCCAGCCGTACTGCACGATGGCGCGGCCGATCAGGCCCGCGGAGCCGATCGGGGCGAGCAGGATCACCCACCACAGGGCCTTCTGGAGCAGCTCCAGGACGGACTCGGAGAGCGCGAGGACCGGCTGGGCCTTCTCGCCGATCTTGAGGATCGCGATACCGGCGACGACCGCCATGAAGACGATCTGAAGCACGTTCAGTTCGGTGAACGGCGTGATGACGTCGGTCGGGATGATGCCGGTGAGGAAGTCGAGCCAGCTGCCGGCGTGGTCCGGCCTGCCGCCGTCGGCCGGGGTGAGGGCGGAGCCGGAGCCCGGGTTGGAGACCAGCCCGATGACGAGGCCGATGACGACTGCGATCAACGAGGTGATCATGAACCAGAGGAGGGTCCGGCCGGCCAGGCGGGCCGCGTTGTTGACCTTCCGCAGATTGGTGATCGACACCAGGATCGCGAAGAAGACCAGCGGGGCCACGGCCAGCTTCAGGAGCTGCACGAAGATGCCGCCCACCTTGTCGAGGGTGGTGGCGAGCCAGGACACGTCGAAGGTACGGGCGACGAAGCCGAGGATCAGGCCGACGGCGAGGCCGATCAGGACTTGGGCCCAGAAGGGGACGGGTATCCGGAAGCCGGAGTTCGCGGGCTTCGGATCGGCGGTGTTCGCGGACACGGACACACTCCAGTAGGGACGCGCGGAAAGGTGATTTCGAGCGGGGGGTTACAGGAGCGGCGCCCAGAAGACGGGGCAACGGCGCCGCTGCATCGATGAGTTCGCGGTCAGGCGCGACAAGCCGCGGACACGCAGCGGCAGAGATCGACATGCAGGCGAGCCACGAGCGGTACGCCCATGACGGCGCGGCAGGCGCCGTAAGGGGCGTCTGCGCGGTACGCGGCTGCTGTCTTCACGGCGAAACGTTAACACTTCTGCTTTGAGAACCTCAAAGGTCCCCTTTGGATCGAGGGGGCCCTTTTCCCGCCTCGTGGCGACCCCCTCCACCCAAGGAGTCCCCCTTGTCCGTTTTGGGGGCTTTTTCCGGCCCCGAGAGGGCCCGCCGATGTGATGCCACCCATAGGAGCCAGATCACGTCCTAATGCCGGTCGTAGCGGGTGGACGGCCATAAGCAGCGAAGAATGCCCCACGTTGGAACATTTCGGGCATTTACTACGCAGTCGGGTAGTACGTCACATGATTGCGCGCCGACCGGCCGGCCGCTAACCATTGCTGTCGTTGCTCCGGGCCACGAGACGGACGACCCGGCGAACTCCGCCGGCTCCGCCCGCTCAGGTCTGTGCAGCACGGGGCACCGCCCCAGCGCCACCGCAAACGATTGCGGCCGGCGCCTGACGACACACCCCACTGGAGAGTTACTTCCGTATGGCCACGACCACTCGCACCGCCCGCTTCGCCCGTCTGCGCACCCTCACCCTCACCGGCATCGCCACGACCGGCGCCGCTGCCGCCGCCCTGACCCTGATGCCGTCGCCCGCACAGGCTGCCGAAGCGACCCAGGTGCACCCCGCCTCCGTGGTCGCGGCCCACTCCACCGACAGCCGCACCGCCTACACCGGCAAGTCCGGCTACAGCAACAACCTCGACGGCTGGATCCGGCAGTCCCTGGCCATCATGAAGGCCAAGGGCATCCCCGGTAGCTACGAGGGCCTGCACCGCAACATCATGCGCGAGTCCGGGGGCAACCCCAACGCCCAGAACAACTGGGACGTCAACGCCCGCAAGGGCACCCCGTCCAAGGGTCTCCTCCAGGTCATCTCCCCGACGTTCAACGCCTACCACGTCGCCGGCACGGCCCACAGCCTCACCGACCCGGTGGCCAACATCACCGCCGCGGCCAACTACGCGGCCCACCGCTACGGTTCCATCGACAGGGTCAACTCCGCGTACTGATCCCGCCCACGCGGTACCGATCCAGCGCACGCACACACGCACGCGCACGACGGGCCGGTGCCGGCAGCGACAACCGCTGCCGGCACCGGCCCGTTCCGCCGTTGGGGTCGCCCGCACCCTGCGTAATCATCGAAGGGGCGGACAAATGCCCAATAAAGTACCGTGTGATGGTCGTGGCGGGCGCGGCTCGCCACGAGGAAACAGCCGCGAGACAGGCGGCTGTGGGGGAGGCCCCCGCACCCGTACAGGCCAGGAGACGAACCCATGACATCACGTGTCCGGCAGATCAGGAGCCGCCGTTCCACAGCCCTGCGCTGCGCGGCACCGTTGGTCACCCTGGCGCTGGCCGCCACCGGCTGCGGTGCGTCGGTCACGCCCGGGCGAATAGGCGACTCGCCCCGGTCCCCCGCCACCACAGCGGCCGACCCGCCCCCCGCCGCCGCGAGCACCCCCTCGCCGACCGGGGCCGCCACCTGCACCGACCGCTACTTCTCCGGCATGACCACCGCTCAGC
This sequence comes from Streptomyces sp. CB01373, assembly GCF_002803075.1. Classification (GTDB taxonomy): domain Bacteria; phylum Actinomycetota; class Actinomycetes; order Streptomycetales; family Streptomycetaceae; genus Streptomyces. The sequence goes on from NZ_NNBK01000028.1 coordinate 17,289, forward strand.
GGGTCGGACAGCTGTTCATGGGCGGGATCTCCGCGGCCCATCCCGACCAGGCGCAGTTGCGCACCCTGCGCGACCACCACGTGGGCGCCATCATGCTGACCGGCCGCAGCACCGCCGGAGTGACCGCTACCAGGAAGACGGTCGACGGCTTCCGGGGCCAGGCGGACCAGGTCGGCGGCCGCCGGGTCGGTCTGCTGGTCGCCACCGACCAGGAGGGCGGCCAGGTACAGGTGCTCAACGGCCCCGGTTTCTCGGCCATGCCCAACGGCCTGACCCAGGGCAGCTGGCCGGCCTCGACACTGCGCAGCCAGGCCGCCGGCTGGGCCACGCAGCTGAAGGCGGCGGGGGTCAACCTGAACCTGGCGCCGATCGCCGACGTGGTGCCGACCAGTCTGGGCACCCGCAACATGCCGATCGGGTCCTTCCGGCGGGAGTACGGCCACACTCCGGAGACCGTGACCTCCCACTCCGGCGCCTTCGCCGCCGGCTTCGCGCAGTCGGGCGTGCTGACCACGCTCAAGCACTTCCCCGGGCTGGGCCAGGTGATCGGCAACACCGACGTCACCGCCAACGTCGTGGACTCGGTGACGACCGCGAACAGTGCCAGCCTCGAGCCCTTCCGGGCCGGGATACGGGCCGGCTCCCCCTTCGTGATGGTGTCGTCGGCCACGTACACCAAGATCGACCCCAAGCATCTGGCGGCCTTCTCACCAACGGTGATCAGTGACTTGCTGCGCGGCCGGCTCGGCTTCAAGGGCGTGGTCATCTCGGACGACATCGGCAACGCGGTCGCGGTGCGGTCCTTCACCCCCGCCCAGCGGGCCGTGAACTTCATCGCGGCGGGCGGAAACATGATCCTCACGGTGCGGCCGAGCACCGTACCCGCGATGACGCAGGCCGTCGAGGCCCGGATGCGGCAGGACGCCTCTTTCCGGGCCAAGGTCGACGACAGCGTGCGCCGGATCCTGGCCGCCAAGCAGTCGGCGGGACTACTCGACTGCCACTGAGGCCTTGCCTGCGCCCGGACGCGCAGGTCAGACGCTCGGAGTGCGCCTGAGGCGCGTCAAGCGGCGGCCGCCATCGGGTGGCCGCCGCGGGCGAAGGCGTTCCAGAGCTGGACGAGCAGACGAATGACGAGCGCCTCGATCACGGCGACCGCCACCTGCGTGAGGAGCGAGGTCAATATGTGGGGCACGGGGGTGCCGCCCTTCTTGCGTATGTTCGGGTCTCCTCCCTTTGTCCGCTGCCGCGACGTCGCGCGGACCGACCGCGGGTGACCTCGGGTTTAACTTTCGGTTTCACCCGGGTCCGGTGGCACGCGGGGTTCAGCCGGCCGAGGCCGCGACCACGACGGCGAGACCGATCAGTACGACGCCCGTGGTCCGTCCGAGCACCCGGCGCAACCCCGGCCTTTCGAGGACGCCTCCGGCCCTGGAAAGCAGCAGAGCGTAACCGCCCAGCCAGATGACCGTCAGGGTGGCGTGGAGGAGGACCAGCAGCGTCATGGCCCAGGCGGCGGGCATCCGGGGCGGGGCCAGGGTGGGGAGCAGTCCGGAGTAGAAGACGGCGATCTTCGGGTTGAGGGCGTTGCTGACCAGGCCGGTCCGCCAGGCGCTTCCGGCGGCGGGCGAGCCGCTGTCCGTGCGGGCGGGATCCGCGGCGCCGCGGCGGTTCTGCCACAGCGCCTGCCCGCCCAGCAGGACCAGGTAGCCGGCGCCGAGGAGCTTGACGACCAGGTACGCCGTGGGCGAGGCGGCGAGCACGGCCGCGAGTCCGGCCACGCTCAGCGCGCCCCACAGCAGCAGCCCGGTCACGATCCCGCCCACGGTGCGCAGCGCGTCCCCGGTGCCGGCCACGAGGGCGCGCCGGGTGACCACCGCCATGTCCGGGCCGGGCACGACGGTCAGCAGGCCGAGGACGACGGTCGCGGCCGCGAGGTGGGTCAGCACGCCGCCGCCCTCCTCCTGCTCGGGCCTTCGGGGGTGGTCAACGCGGGTGTCCTTCCGGTGTGGCGCGTTCAGTGGTGGGTGACGGAGTGCGGGTTCGCGTCGCGGCCCTCGGTGCTCAGCAGCACGACCACCGAGGACCCGTCGAGCCCCAGGGCCGTACGGCGCTCCTCGCCGCCCTCGCCGGTCAGCACCGCGCGGAGACCGGCGAGTGCGGCGGCTCCGCAGGGGCCCGAGGAGACCCCGAGAGCGGCGAGGCCGGCGGCCGCGTGGGCGCTGTCGGCGTCGGGGACGGCGACAGCGGCGTCCAGGCCGCCGTGCAGGTAGGGCCAGGCGATGCTGGAGGGGGTGCCGCAGTTCAGCCCCGCCATGGTGGTGTCGCCGCCGGTGACGGTGACGGGTTCGCCGCGGGTGAGGCTTTCCAGGACGCAGGCGGCGGACCGCGGCTCCACCGACAGCAGCGCGGGGGCGTGCCCGGAGGGGCGGCTGCGGTAGTGGGTGACCACGGCCTGGGCCAGCGAGCCGACGCCCACCGGTATGGAGACGAGGTCGGGGCCCTCGGCGGCCCCCGCGGCCGCCAGTTGCTCGTCGATCTCCGCGCAGAGGGTCGAGTAGCCCTCGACGATCCACCCCGGGATCCGTTCGTAGCCCGGCCAGGCGGTGTCCTGGACCAGCACCGAGTCCGGCGCGGCGGCAGCCTCGGCGGCCCGGCGCACGGCCTCGTCGTAGGGGCCCGGAACCTCGGTCACCTCCGCGTTCTCGGCGGCGATGGCCGCCACGGCCCGCGGATGCACTCCGCGCGGTACGAAGACGTGGGCGTGCTGCCCGAGCAGGCGTGCCGTGCGGGCAACCGCCCGGCCGTGGTTGCCGTCGGTGGCGGTCACCAGCACGACCGGTCCCGGCCCGGCGCCGCTCGCGGCCCGCTCGGCGAGGGTTCGGTGGACCGCCCAGGACGCGCCCAGGGCCTTGAACGCGGGCAGCCCCAGCCGGCTCGACTCGTCCTTGACGAAGACCCGACCGGCGCCCAACTCATCCGCCAGTGGCGGTAGTTCGGTCAGCGGGGTGGGTGCGTAGCCGGGCAGCGCGGCATGGAAGTCCCGTACCCCGGCGGGTGGGGGGCCGCACCGCCAGGCGCGGGCACGGGGGCGCATGGACCACGGCGGGGTACGGCGGCGGAAGGCGTTGTCGGACACACGACCAGGGTCCGACGGCCTCCTACGATCGGTCCAGCGAATGTTTTCGACCTATACTCGTCGGATAAACCGATGATTCAGGGCGTCGCTCCGTGACGGCGAGGGGCTGCGATGTTCGATCTGCACCGGCTGCGGCTGCTGCGCGAACTGAAGCACCGCGGCACTCTGGCCGCCGTCGCCGCCGCCCTGTCCTACGCTCCCTCCTCCGTCTCCCAGCAGCTCTCGCAGCTGGAGGCCGAGGTCGGCGTACCGCTGCTGGAACCGGCCGGGCGGCGGGTTCGGCTGACCGAGCAGGCCGAGATCCTCGTCGCCCACACCGAGGCGGTCCTCGAACGTCTGGAGCGCGCCGAGGCGGACATCGCCACCTCACTGTCCGATCTGACCGGCACGCTGCGCGTCGCCTCGTTCCAGACGGCCGCCCTGGCCCTGGTCCCCACCGCGCTCGGCCTGTTGCGCGACCGGCACCCGCAACTGCGCGTCCACGTCACGCACATGGAACCCGAGAAGGCTCTGCCCGCCCTGCTGGCCCGTGACTTCGACCTGGTCCTCGCCGAGGAGTACCCCGGCAACCCCAACCCGCGGCCCTCCGAACTCGAACAGGAGGACCTGCTCGACGACCCGCTGCGCCTCGCCCTGCCTCACCTGGCCGACGGCCAGGACACCGACGGCGCGATGGCGGCGCTGCGCTCACTCGAGGGGCACGCCTGGGTGATGGAACCCGAGGGCACGGCCGCACGGCACTGGGCCATGACCCTGTGCCGCAACGCCGGATTCGAACCCGACGTACGCTTCGAGACCACCGACCTGCTGCTCCACCTCCGTCTCGTCGAGCAGCAGCACGCCGCGGCCTTCCTCCCCGACCTGGTCTGGGACGGGCACTCCCCCACGGTCACCCTGCGGCAGCTCCCCCGCGGTCAGCGCGCACGCCGCATCTCCACCGTCGTCCGCCGCGGCGGCAGCCGCCACCCCGCCGTCCTCGCCTGCCGCGACGCCCTCCTCCACGCGGTCACCCTCCACTCCGGCCGGGCGGAGGGCGGCACACCGCGCACTCATTTCGAGAGGGGCTCGGCGAAACCGTAGACGTCGACGACGGCCTTGGCGAAGTCGACGGGTGCTTCCTGCGGCACGTTGTGGCCGACCTTCAGGGTTCTGTGCGCGTACTTTCCGGAGAACTTCCTGGCGTAGGACGATCCGTTTCCCGGCGGCGTGAAGGGGTCGTCCGCGCCATCGATGGTGATCGTGGGGACGTTGATGACGGGTCCTTGGGCAAGCCGCTTCTCCAGGGCGTCGTACTGCGGTTCGCCCTTGGCCAGTCCCAGCCGCCACCGATAGTTGTCGATCACGATGCTGACGTAGTCCGGGTTCTCGAAGGCCGCGGCGGTGCGCTCGTAGGTGGCCTCGTCGAAGTGCCAGGTCGGGGAGTTGAACTTCCAAATGAGCTTGCCCAGGTCGTGCCGGTACTTCTTGAGGCCGAGCACACCTCTCTCCGTCGCGAAGTAGTACTGGTACCACCATGCCCACTCGGACTTGGGCGGCGACGGAAGCTTGTTGGCCGCCGGGTCGGTGATCAGGTAGCCGGTCACGGAGACCAGGCCCGTGCAGCGCTGCGGCCAGAGAGCGGCGATGATGTCGGCCGTCCGCGAGCCCCAGTCGAAACCGGCGAGGACCGCCTTGTCGATCCCGAGGGCGTCCATCAGGGCGATGATGTCGAGGGCGAACACCGACTGCTGGGCATTGCGGGGCGTGTTGCCCGACAGAAAACGAGTCGTGCCGTGGCCCCGGAGATAGGGGACGATCACTCTGTAGCCCTGCGCCGCCAGCAGAGGCGCGACGTCGACATAGCTGTGGATGTCGTAGGGCCAGCCGTGCAGAAGAATGACGGGGCGTCCGTGCGCGGGGCCGGCCTCGGCATATCCGACGTTCAGAACACCGGCGGCCTTCTGCTTCAGCGAGCTGAAGGACTTGTTCGCTCCCGTCTCGGCCGTGGGAGGAACCTCCGGCTTTTCCTCTCCCGACCGGCCCTGCGCGGGGGCGGTCAGGCCGAGTTCGGCGGCGACGACGGCAGCGGTCGCGGCGCCGATGAAGTGGCGACGGCTGCGGTGGGAACCTTCGGATATGTCCATCGGCGAATCTCCTGGGTCCGACGGTCAGGGCCCATCGACTGCGCGCGGAACGAGCGGCGGAATGAAAGGGGCCACGCCCCACCGAACACCCGCCTGGCGGGGCACGCAACAGAGGCGTGCCCCGTGTTGACCCGGCCGGGTGGATTCTTCCCCGCCGTCTTCGTCAGCCCTCCGCGTCCGCCGCCTCGACGGCCGTCAGCGTCACGGTGCCGTCGTCGGCGACCGACCAGCCGGGGTTGTGGCACACCTCCCAGCGGTGGCCGTCCGGATCCGCGAAATAGGCGTGGTAGCCCCCGAACGCCGCGCGTTGCGGCTCCTTGAGGACCGTCGCCCCCGCCGCACGAGCCCTCTCCACGGCCACGTCCACCTCGGCGGGCGAGCCGAGGTTCCGCGCGAGGGTGAAGGGGGTGCCGGCCACCGCCGCCTGCCCGGTGTCGGCGCCGAGGTCGGCCAGAGGGAAGAGCCCCAGGGCCAGCCCCCAGCCGACCTGGTAGAAGACAATCTCGTCGAGGTCGAGCAGCGGCGTCCAGCCCAGGCCCTCGGTGTAGAACCGGCGGCTGGCCGCCAAGTCCCCCACGCCCAAGGTCACCAGGTTCAACTGCTGGTCCATCGATCGCCCCCTGCGCCGCCGGGAAATGGCCGTCCGGGCGCAACGCTACCGCCCGCGACGGGACGGCCGTCGCCTCGCTCCTTGCCGCTTTGCCTCTTTAGCCGGAACCGGTGCGCGAACTCCGGGCGGCGCTGATCGTGACGTGCCAGGTTGGGGGTAGATGTCGGCTTGATGGAGAACGTACGGGTCAGGAGGTGCGCGTGACGGAGCTCGCGGCGGCGTTGTGGGACTTGAGCGGGCAGGGTGTACGGCAGCTGTCCGAGCTGGGGCTGGCGCTGCTGTTGTCGACCCTGATCGGCTGGGAGCGGGAGGCCAAGCAGAAGAGCGCGGGTCTGCGGACGCACACGCTGGTCGGGATCTCCAGCGCCTTGATGATGGAGGTCTCGCAGCACGGGTTCAGCAATGTCCTGGGGCTGGAGAACGTCTCCTTCGACCCGTCGCGGGTGGCGGCGCAGATCGTCTCGGGGATCGGGTTCATCGGCGGCGGGCTGATCTTCGTGCGCCGGGACGCGGTACGCGGCCTGACCACGGCGGCGACCGTCTGGCTGACCTGCGCGGTCGGCATGGCCTGCGGCGGCGGGCTGCCCATCCTCGCGATGGCGACCACCATCGTGCACTTCCTGGTCGTGCGCGGATACCCCTTCGTGCTGTCCACCCGGCTGCTGCCGGGCACGTCCACCCACATCTTCGAGGCGCGCCTGACCTACCGGACCGGCACCGCGCTGCTGCCGCGCCTGATGCAGGTCTGCACCCGCATGGGCTTCCGCATCCTCCAGGTCAGGGTGGAGCGGCTGCCCGGCCGCACCGACGACGCCGCGAAGGTGCTGCTGGAACTGGAGGGCACCCAGGATCCCGCGCGACTGGCGTCCGAGCTCTTCCAGGACGACGGAGTGATCGACGTGGAGATGACGACGGGCGACGAGGGATAGGGGCGCGTGCGGGGCCGTGTCACGCCCCGCACCGCAGGCAGGCGCGGACCTCTCGGCCGCCGCGTGTCTGGTGGACCTCGGTCGACTCCGCGAGGTAGCGGACGATGCCGGTGCCGCGGCCGTGTTCGTCCGGGGCCGCCTCGCGCTGGCAGTGCTCCACAGCGGTTCCGGAGTCGCTGACGACGATGTGCAGGGTGTCATGGTCGAGGAAGAGCAGCAGCGTCATGTGCTCGCGCCCGTACTGGGCTGCGTTCGCGGCGAGTTCGTCGACGATGAGGACGGCGGAGTCCCGCTCGCTCTGGGGGACGCGCCAGCAGTCCAGCAGGTCTGCCGCGAAGTGACGGGCGGCCGGGACGTGCGCCGCCTGCGCGGGGAGGGTGAGCAGTGCCTGGTGGCTGCAGTGCGAGAGCAGTGGGGGGCTCGGACAGGCAGGATCGGTCACAAACATGGTCGTGTGGCTCTTCTGTAGGGTGCGGAGGCCGGAATCCGAGGGGCCGCCCGTGAACCGGGTGGAATCGCTTCGGCTGTACCCGAGTTGGACCCCTCATCCAGTTGCACGGAGAGCGAGTACCACATGGTTCGGGGCTGATTGCACCTTTCGCGGTTTTTCTGCGGGTGCGGTTTCCCGGGCAGCGCCTACGCCCGGATCGTGACCAGCTTCTGACCATTGCCCGTGATGATCTCGAAGTGCTGGATGGCCCCCGGTGAGAGGGGAACGGCTCCGGGAATCGTGGTGCCGGGAGGGTACTGGCCCGCCCGCCAGGTGGCGGCGTCCGTCCTGCTGCCGCCGGGCCCGATCGCCTGCAGTCGGCAGACGATGCCCGCGGGCGCCCCTCCGGCGGAGACCTGGAGGACGCTGCCCCACGCGGAGGGCGAGACCTTCACCGACGCGGTGACGCCGGTGGCGGCATCGCGTCCGGAGAAGGTGCGCGTCGGGGCCTGCGCGGTCGGTCCGGGCGGTGTCGCCTCACTGACCACGGTTCCGCTGGTGGCCAGCCAGGTGCCGCCGATCGCCGACCCGATGAGCGCCAGAGAGGCGGCGGCTCCGGCCCACTGCAGCCGCCAGGTCCTGCGGCGCCTGGTCGCGGCCTGCCGGAGCATCCGGTCGAGGAGGCCCGCTTCGGGCGTCTGGGCGGCCGCCGGGGGCGCGCCGGAGCGCGCCGGAGGCGTGTCCGCCGTGCTGTCGGCGGCCCGCCGCACCAGCCGGTCGGCCAGGTCCCCGCCGGCCGCGGGCATCGGCGCCCCCGAGGCCTCGAGGCCGATGTCGGCTTCGGTGACCGTCGCGAGCAGGGCCGGCAGTCCCGCCAGCTCGGCGTGTTCCTGCCGGCACTCGTCGCAGGTCGCGAGGTGGGCGCGCACCTGCTCGCTCTCCGCCGGGGAGAGCGCGCCGAGGACGTATCCGCCCAGCGCCAGCCGGAGGGCGTCGTGGTCCGCGTTCATGGTCGGTCCCTCCTCCACGCCGCCGTCATGACTCGATCCCCCGTTCCTGGAGCGCCAGCCTGAGGGCGTGCAGGGCGTAGTAGGTCCGCGACTTCACGGTGCCGAGCGGGATGCCCAGCACTTCGGCGGCCTCCACCATGGTCCGGCCCCGGTAGTACGTCTCCACGAGGACGGCGCGGTGGTCCGGGGACAGCGTCCGCAGGGCGTCGGCCACCGCCCAGCTCTGCAGCGCCTGCTCGATCTGGTCCTCGCCGCGCGTCTGCTCGGCGGCCTGCTCCAGGGCGTCGCCGTCCACCTCGGCCGGCCTGGCCCTGCGGGCCCGGTGGCCGTCGATGACCACATGCCGGGCGACCGTGCAGAGCCAGGCCCGCGCCGGACCGCGATCCGGTTCGAACGCGTCGGGGTGCTGCCACGCGCGCAGCAGCGTCTCCTGCACGACGTCCTCGGCCCACTGCCGGTCTCCTGAGGTCAGTCGCAGCACGTAGTGGAAAAGGGGGCCCGCGTGCTCGGCGTACAGAGTGCGGAGCAGTTCCTCGTCCGTGGTCGAAGCGGTCCCCATACCAGGGACACGGCGCGCGGAGCGTTCCGGATCGGCCGTTGGACCACGTTTTCGGTGAGCCCATGGCATATGCCGATCATCGCGCAGATGCCCCCTTTTGTCGTGTTGCGTCCGGCAGGCCGCCGTGGGCCACGGAGAGGTCAGTGCGACAAAAAGGCGCTCGATCACCGAACCGTACGGCCCTCACCGTCCGTGAAACCACGCAAGAGCGCGGATACGCGCCATATCCCCCACGGGTCCGGTCCCGCGCGGTCGCGCGCGGCCCCACTCGGGCTCTCCGTCCCGATCAGTTGGGAACGATCACCATGCACTTGAACTTCGGTCCACCCTGTCCACCGCGTCGCCCACGTCGCCCACATCCGCCGCGCCGGCGCTCACGCCTCGCGGCCGGAGGGCTGGCCGTCGCGGCCGTCGGCACGCTGGGGCTGCTCAGCGCGTGCGGCCAGTCGTCGCATTCCCCGTCGGCCGCGGCCGGCGGCATCACGCCCGGTCAGGGGCAGAGTCAGCCGGCCGGGACGCCCGGGGCCACCGGGTCGGGAGGCCCGGCGGGCTCCTCGACAGGCGCCCCGCCGATGCCCAGCATGACCATGCCCATGACGTCCCCGAGCGCGCGAGCACCGGCCGCGCCGGTGTCGGGAAGCGCCGTGGCGATCAAGAACTTCGCGTTCTCCCCCGCCACCCTGAAGGTCAAAACAGGCACGACGGTGACCTGGACCAACCAGGACACCGACGCGCACACCGTCACCAGCGCCGGTTCGGGCGGCCCGTTGCGCTCGGCCGCCCTGGCCACCCACGCCACGTATCGCTACCGGTTCACCGCGCCCGGCACCTACCACTACCTCTGCACGATCCATCCCTTCATGACCGCCACCGTGGAGGTGACCCGATGACCGCGTACCCCGACAGGCCCGACAGGCCCGATGACAGGCTCGATCCGGCACCGCTGGACGACACCGAGCAGCCCGACGGCCCGAACGGCATGACCCGGCGCCAGCTCCTGCGGCACGCGGGGTGGTTCGGCGGTGCCGTGGTGCTGACCGTGGCCAGTGGGGAGGTGATCAGCCACATCGCCGACAGGAGCGGCGCCCCCGAAGCCGCGGCCTCCGGAACCACCGCCGCCGGAGCCATGGCGGCGGGAGCCGGTACGACGGCGAGCGGCGTGCTGCGGTTCGTGCAGGTCTCCGACAGCCACATCGGCTTCCAGGGCCCGGCGAACATGAACGTGGCCGGGTCATTCACCGAGGCGATCCGCCAGGTCAACTCGCTCGGTTTCCGGCCCGACTTCGTGATGCACAGCGGGGATCTGACCCATCTCTCCACGCCCTCGCAGTTCGACCAGGTCAGGCAGATGATGACCGGTATGCGGACCGATCGCGTCTTCACGGTGCCCGGCGAGCACGACTCCATCGGGGACGCAGGACGCGCCTACCGGCAGACCTTCGGCAAGGGCACGCTCGGCGAAGGCTGGTACAGCTTCGACACGCACGGCGTGCACTTCGTCGCCCTGGTCAACACCCTGAGCCTGGAGAAGCTCGGCCATCTCGGCGAGGAGCAGATCGAGTTCGTCCGCAGGGACCTCAGGGGGCTGTCCTCGGACACGCCCATCGTGGTCTTCAGTCACATCCCGCTGTTCGCCATGTACCCGCGGTGGGGCTGGAGTACGGACGACGCGCTCCGTGTCATCGCGCTGCTGCGCCGCTTCTCCTCCGTCACCTGTCTCAACGGGCATGTCCACCAGCTGTTCACCAAGACGGACGGCAACATCACCTTCCACTCCGCCACCACCACGGCCTATCCGCTGCCGAAGCCTGGACGGGCCCCCGCCCCGACTCCGCAGGTCGTACCCGCCCGTCAGCTCAAGGACGCACTGGGCATCCGCAGCGTGGGCTACCGGCAGGGTGACCGGGAGCTGGCGATCAAGGATGAGAGGCTGGCATGACCGTCGGAGGACTCCTCGCGCCGGCCACCCGTGTGGGGACCGCCGCCACGCTCGCCGGGAGCGGATACATCCACGCCCGGCTCTACGCCGACGAATACCGCTTCGTCCACGTCGTAGGTCCCCTGTTCCTGCTCCAGGCCAGCGCCTCCTTCGCCGTCGCCGCGCTGCTGCTGATCGGGATGCCGCCGCTGCTGAGGGTGGCCGCCGCCGGTGTGGCGCTGGGCGCCCTCGGCGGCTTCGCCGCCTCACGCACCGTGGGCGTGTTCGGATTCACCGAACACGGTCTGCGGCCCGCACCGCAGGCCCTGCTCAGCATCCTGGCCGAGGCCGGCACGCTGCTGCTCCTGGCCGTCTGGCAGGCCGTCGCTTTCCGGCGGCGCGGCGCGGCGTCTCCGGCGGGAGCGCCGGTGCCGGGGGCCGCTACCTGGTCCTGCGGCCGCCGGCGGCGACGGCCGCGGACAGGTCGTTGACGACCGCGTCACGGGTGGCGACGGGCTTCAGACCGTAGCTCCGCTCGATGGTGGCGAGGATGGAGGTGGTGTCGTAGACGGTGTGGTCGACGGCCGAGCGCGGCAGCGAGCGGGAGACGACCAGGGCCGGGACGCGGGTGCCGGGGCCCCAGGCGTCGTGGGCGCCGCGCGTGGGCGAGCCCGGTCCGGGGGGCGGCAGGTGGTCCCACTGGCCTCCGAACTCGTCGTAGGTGACGACCACGAGCGTGTCACCGGCCTGCGGGCCCTCCGTCACGGCCTTCAGCAGGTCGACGAGGTGGTCGCTGCCGTACGCCTCGGCGGCGTAGCCGGGGTGCTCGTTCTCGGCGCCGTAGGGCTTGACGAAGCTGACGGCCGGCAGGGTGCCGGTCCCGGCCGCGCGCAGGAACTCCGTCTCGTCGCGGAGGTGGCGGCGGCCCGGCGTGCCGGGGGCGTAGCCGGCGAAGTAGTTGAACGGCTGGTGGTGGTACTGGAAGAGCGGCCCGGGGTGCCCGGCCTCCGCGTCGTCCCAGCCGCCGGAGTACCAGTTCCAGGAGATGCCGGCGGCGGTGAGCCGGTCGCCGATGTTGGGGTACTTCGCGTCGTCGATCAGCGGGATCCGGGGGCCGCTGCCGTGCGGTGCGCTGGACGGCTGCACCGTGTTGACGGCCAGGCTGCCGCACGCGTGCGCGTAGTCGGCCGGGGCGCCGTCCGGGCAGGCGGTGGTCAGCGCGCCGTCCACCACCGGGCCGGTCGCCCTGTACAGCGGGTACGACGTGGGCATGCCGTTGGCGTCGAGGACCGTGTACTTCGCGCCGGACGCGCCGTCGCTGGTGTCCCGCGGGGCCCGTGCGGCGATCAGGTACTGGTGGTTGAGGAAGGAGCCGCCGAACGCGCCCTGGAAGAAGTGGTCGGCCAGGACGTAGCGCGGGGCGCCCGGGGCGTGCAGGTAGCGGTGGATCGGCAGTGACGTGGTGGCGTAGCGGCCCATGGTGAGGCCGACGGCGTCGGAGGCGGTGACGTAGCGGTCCTGCCGGCCACCGTCGATGGCGTACCGGTTCTGGTAGAAGCGGTGCACCAGGTCCCGGGTGCAGCCGCCGGGCAGGGCGCCCGGAGAGTCCTTGGCCACGCCGTCGTCCGCCTGGACCCCGGGCGCCGGGCAGGTGCGGTCCTGCGGCCGGATGTGGTCGTCGATGGTGAACGGCTCGTTGGCGAACGCGCTCGCCTCCACCCCGTGGGCGGCGTCGCGGCAGGTCGACGGGAGGGGCGGGCTGGTCAGGTTCACGTCGTTCTGGAGCAGGCAGCGATAAGGCGTGCCGTCCTGGGCGCGCTGGGTGCGCTGCCGGGCGGTGGCTTGGGCCAGGCCCTCGGCCTTCTGGCCGCCGACCGGTCCCCAGGTGCCGTAGAGGTTGTCGAAGGAGTGGTTCTCCTCGTAGATCACGACCAGGTGCCGGTAGCCGCCGGGCAGGGTGTGCGACGCGCGCTGCGGCGGCCGTGCGGTGTCCGAGGCCGCCGAGGAGGTCAGGGCCAGGATCAGGGCGGCCGCCGTACCGGCCGCGACAGCGGGCAGTCGGCGTCCGGCAGGCGGCCGGAGTCGTGTGCTGCGTCCCATGTGGCTGTCTCCAGCGGTGGTTGACGGCAGGTCAGGAGCCGGTTCCGGCGCGCGCGTCGATCGGGCCAAGGTGTGCCGGCGCGGAGAAAGGTAACGGGTCGTCGCCTCCTCGGACAGGGGACGCGCCCGGCCGTGGGCCGGCGGATCGGCCGGCGGTGCGGACCGGGGTCGCGCCCTGCGAAACCCATGCGCCCCAGGCGTCTCGGGCGTCTCGGGCATCGGCGTTTCGGCCAACCCGCCCTCGCCCGGCGGCGGCTCAACTGCGGCGGCCACCCGAGCGACCCCTTGCAGCTCAAGGGGTCCACCGCGTCCGGAATCGAGCGTGTTCGATTCTCCGGGCACCTCGTTGTACCGGGCACTGCCGAGCCATCCAGGCGCGGTGCGAGCCCCAAGGAGGGATTCAGGTGACTGCGACTGACGCCTCGACCGTGAACGGGGAAACGCCTCCCCCTCCACCTCCCGCCACCATCAGCTTCGAGGGCAAGTACGGCAGGAACCCGCTGGCGGAGGCCGGTTTCGGCGCCATGTGCCGTCGGCTTCCCTCCGTACTCGGGCACACCGCGCGCATGGCCTGGTCCGTCGACAGGACCGGCGTGGTACTCCTGCTGGCCTGCCAGCTCCTCACGGGCGCCACTGCCGCGCTCGTCCTCGCGTTCACCGCGCGGGCCATGACCCACATCCTCGGCACCGGTACCGTCGCCGAACGCCTGAACGGCGCGCTTCCCTCGCTGACGGTGGTGATGGCCGCCGCGGCAGTCGGCCGGATCAGCGGCGCCCTGTCCTCCTACGCCGACGGACGGATCACACCGCTGCTGACGACCGAGGCGGACATCGCGCTCGTCACCGCCGTCTGCCGGGTCGAGGCTTCGGCGTACGGGGAGGACGGCTTCGCCGACCGGCAGGAGGCCGCCGAGGTCGGCGTCACCCGGACCCGGTTCATGATCCAGGACAGCCAGCGGTTCACGGCCGCGCTCATCCGCATGATCGCCGCGAGCGGCGTCATCACCGCCCTGCACCCGCTGATGCTGCCGCTGCTCCTGCTGGCCGTCGTCCCGGCCGGCGTGGGCGCCGTACTGTCCGCGCGCGTCGACTACGAGACCCACTACCTCAACGTCGGCGACCGCAACGTCCGCTCCATGATGCGCTGGTGGGCCACCTACTCGCGCTACGGGGACGAGGTCCGCGCCAACGGCATGACCGGCTACCTCGTCTACTGGTACCGCGCCCTGTCCGACCGCATCGACCAGCGCACCCTCACCGCAGCGCCCCGCATGCTGCGCATCGTGCTGGCGACCAGTGCCCTGGGCGGCGTGTTCCTGCTCGGCACCTGGGCCACCCTCGCCTGGCTGGCCACCACCGGGCGTGTCGCCCTTCCGGTCGCCGCCACCGCCGTGGTCGCCGTGCAGACCACGCTGGGCGCGCTGTCGCAGTTCGTCGTCAACGGCGCCGCCATGTTCCACACCTCGCTCTACCTCGCCGACATGCGGTCCTTCCTCGACATGGCCCGCGACCGCGCCCCCAGGCGCGGTGAACTGACCATCCCCGAACGCGTGGACGAGATCCGGCTCGACGAGGTCGTCTACCGGTACCCCGGCAAGGACGAACCGGCGGTCAACGGGGTGTCACTCACCCTGCGGCGCGGTCAGATCCTCGCCATCGTCGGCGAGAACGGCTCGGGCAAGTCCACCCTGGCCAAGCTCATCACGGGCATCCTCCTCGCCGACAAGGGCCGCGTCGTGTGGGACGGCACCGACCTCGCCGACGCCGATCCCGACGCCGTGTGGAGGCGCACCGCCCTCGTCCCGCAGAACTTCGCCTGCTGGCCCCTGCGCACCCGCGAGAACATCACCCTCGGCCAGCCCCGCACCTACGACGACGGACCGGTCTGGGAGGCGGTCGATGCCGTGGGCATGCGGGAGGCGGTCGAGAAGCTGCCGAGGCGGCTCGACACCCTGCTCGCCAAGGAGCTGTGGGGCGGTGCCGAACTGTCCGGCGGCCAGTGGCAGCGCCTGGTCTGCGGACGCGCGCTCTACCGGCAGACCCCGCTGCTGATCCTGGACGAGCCGACCTCGCAGATGGACCCGCGGGGCGAGCACGGAATCTTCGGGAGGATCAAGGCCATCGCCGGCGAACGCATCACCATCGTCGTCACGCATCGCCTGGAGAACACCAGGATCGCCGACCACGTCGTGGTCATGGAGCAGGGCCGCATCACCGAGCAGGGCCCGTACGACGAACTCGTCGAGGCGAACGGGGTCTTCGCGGACCTGCTCCGCCTGTCCCAGGACCGCTGACGGACGCGGGCACGACGGCGGCGCGGCGACGAGGCGTACGCCCGGTTCGGCCGGGCGGACCGTCCCGCCGGCCGCGTCGTGCCGCGCCGCCGCGCGGGCCCCGTCGAGACACTGTCCGATATGCGAGGGTGGTCCCATGAACGCCGAGAACGCCGAGGCCGCCAGGGCCGCCAGGGCCGGTTTCCCCGCTCCCGTACGTGCCGTCGTGGCGGCTCCCGAACCGGACCGCGTGGTGCGCGCGGTGCAGAACCTGGTGGCGGCGGCGGACCGGCCCGTCGAGGTGGAGGTCGTCGCCTACGGCGCCGGACTGGACCTCGTCCTGGGTGAGGAGTCCGGTGAACAGGTCACCCGGCTGCTGGAGACCGGGGCGCGCGTCCTCGCCTGCGCCAACAGCCTTTCGGGGCGCGGCCTGACCGCCGACACCCTCGTGGCCGGCGTGGGGGTCGTACCGGCCGCCGTGTGGCACCTGGCCCTCCGTCAGCACGAGGGATGGTCCCTGGTCCCGCTGGGATGACGCGCCCGGTCCCGGTTGCCGCCCGGCCCGACGGGGCTGTCCCCGTGTGCCTCGGGCGCGCGGGGTGCCGGTCAGTCGTGGTCCGGGTGGAGCCGGCGGTTGGTTCCGGACCGGCCGATGTCCAGGTCCAGGAGCGAGGCCAGCGTGGTGCCGCTGTTCCAGAAGCCGAGCAGATCGACGTCGATGAGGCGGAGCCGGTGCCGGGCCGCGAACTCGCGGGCCGGCCGCGTGAACACGCAGGAGGCGACGAAGACCGGGACGTCGGCCCGGTGCTCGGCTCGTGCGGTGCCGTTGAAGGTCTGGAGGTCACGGCTGCCGACGCTGCGGTGCTTGGCGTACCGCTTGCACTGGATGACGATGCGGCGCCCGTCGGGCAGGCGGCCGGTCACGTCGGCGCCCAGATCGCCCGCGCCGCCGACCCGCCGGACGTCGGTGCAGCCGTCCCGGCGGCACAGTTCGGCGACGTACTCCTCGAACCGGCGGTCGTCCATCGCCCAGACCGCTTCCAGCGACCCGCGCGCCCGCCGCCGTGCCTCTTCGGCGAGCCGGTCTCTCTCCGCCACCGCCTCGCGTCGCCCGGCCCGCACCAGGCCCGTGACGACGGCCGCGGCCACGACGGCGGCCAAGGCCACCACCAGTGCGATCCCCATCAGGTTCCGCCCCTTCCCCCGTCCGGCGGTGCACCGCCGCACCCCCCGGGCGGTTTGTTCCCCGTCGGCTACGATCATCAAAGCCTGCCGTGTCCGGCGCGCCACGGCTACGGCCGTTTTCTTGAGGGAGACCGATGATCTTCATCACCGCCAAGTTCCGTGTCCGCCCCGAGTACGCCGACCAGTGGCCGCGCATCGCCGACGAGTTCACGGCGGCCACCCGCGCCGAGCCGGGCTGCCTGTGGTTCGACTGGTCCCGCAGCGTCGAGGACCCGACGGAGTACGTCCTGGTCGAGGCCTTCCGCGACGACGAGGCCGGGGCGGCCCACGTGCGGTCGGAGCACTTCAGGGCCGCGCAGCGGACCCTGCCGCCCCACCTGGCCGAGACGCCCCGGATCGTCAACACGACCCTGGCGCAGGACGACTGGTCGCTGCTCGGCGAGATGGCCGTCCCCGGACAGGAATGACCCACCGCCTCACGGGAGTTGCCCCGCGAGGCGGTTCGACGACGGGTCGGGTCAGCCCAGTTCGACGCGCTCGCCGGTGTGCCCGACCACGGTGACGGTGTCGTCAGAGGTCGAGGCCCACTCGGTCACCGGTGTGAAGTGCCCCGCGTCCAGGTCCTCCTGTGAGACGACGTGGTACGGGAAGGCGCACGTGTAGGAGGCGTGCGCCGCGAGGCCGCGCCACCGGCAGTTGCGTGAGTCGGCCGCCGGGTCGAGATCCCTGAGGTTCCCGCTCGGCACCACCGTGGTGGCCGCGTCGGACAGGTTGGTGACGGTGTAGGTGAAGACCAGCCTGTCACCGGCCTGGTAGCCGTCGTTCCGCGGGTTGGTGAGCGTGCCGCCGGTCACCTGGATGCGACCCGGTGCGTTGTCGTCGGCCGTCTTCGGCACCTCGACGGTCAAGGACCCTCGGGACGTGCGCCCCTTGGCGTCCGTGAGCGTGGCGGTCACGGGATAGGTGCCGCCGGTCGCGCCCTCGGGGACGCCGAGGGTGACGGTGACGCGCTTGGAGGAGTCCGGGAGGATCAGGTCCGGCGGCGTCAGTTCGTACGTCCAGCCCGCCGGCACCCCGAGGCTGAGGTCCTTCACGTGGAGGGCCGACCCGCTCTGGTTCGCCACCGTGAGTTCGAAGGCCGCCGTGGCACCGCGCTCGACCGTGAGGTTCCCGGCCGTCAGCGGCGCGGCGACGCCCTGGAGCCAGGCGAGGTTGAAGCGGGCGAAGCGGATGCCGCCGTTGCCGCCGTCGGGCTCGTAGAGCAGGCCGACCTTGCCGTCGGGCAGGGTCGCCAGCGTCGAGTAGGCCATGCCGGCCGGCTGGAAGACCCGTGCGACCGGCCAGGTCTCGCCGTCGTCGAAGCTCATCCGGACCGTGCCGTTGGCGCGTTGGCCGGTGGAGCCCGCGTTGGAGAAGAGCAGCACCTTGGCGCGGGCAGAGCCCTTCGGCGCGTTGGGGAAGGCGCGGACGATCGAGGCGTTGTTCGCCGGGTCGGGCAGTTCCCGGTCGATGGTCACGGTGCCGTAGGTGACGCCGCCGTCGTCGGAGATCGCGACCTTGCGGTAGCCGGAGCGGCCCGAGTCGCGGGAGTTGAGCATGACGCGGCCGTCGGAGAGCTCCACGGTCTTGTTCTCGTCCATGCCCGAACCGACCGGTTCGCCGGCCTTCCAGGTTTTTCCGTGGTCGTCGGAGTACACGGACACGGCCTGGAAGGCACCGGCGCCGTTGATGATCGTGTACTGCTGGAGCAGCCGCCCGGCGTACTTGCCGTACTTCAGCTGGATGCCCTGGCCCGACGCGGCGAACCGGGAGCGCCAGCCGAGGTCGGCGGTGACGTCCGAGGTGATGACCTCGTGCTGCCAGGTGCGGCCGTCGTCGTGGGAGACGCTGACCTCGGCGTGCAGCACGTTGCGGTCCTGGGGGTCGACGCCCGGCCGGGACCCGCCGAAGCCCTGGTCGAAGGACTTCACGTGGAAGTTGAAGATGTCGCCGGTTGAGCGGTCGACGAGGTAACTGGGATCGGAGTAGCCCTCGACGGGTGCCTGCTTCCCCCCGTGGACGACCGTCTGCGTCCCCCAGGTGGCGCCGTCGTCGGTGGAGCGGCGCTGGAGGATGGAGTTGGGGCCGGGCGCGTCGATCGCGGTGGGCCGGCCGTCGTAGGCGGCGAGGATGTCGCCGTGGTTGGTGACGGCCAGTGCCGGGATGCGGTAGTTCGGGAACCCACCCTGGCCGTTGGTCGCGAGTTGCTGCTCCGCGTAGAAGGGCTTGCCGGCCTGAGGGGGCGTGGCATCGAAGTCCGGTGCCTGCTTGGTGGCCGCGGTCGCGGGCACGCCGCTCGCCAGTGCCACGACGGTGGAGAGCCCCACCAGTCCTGCTCCCCATCGGAGCCTTCGCCGGAAGTGAGACATCGCTGTCCTATCGCTCGGAACGGCAGGGCGTCTGCCGCCGTCGCGGATCATATGACGTCTGACGTCCGACGTGAACCCTTCCGTCGGCGGCCTTCGTCGCGCTGATGTGCCCTCAGGGCCTCCACGGGCGCGGTCTCGACGCCGGCGGGGTCGTCAACCACACTCGTCCCACGGACAGTTGTGCGGCTGTCCGAGGAGACGGTGAAGGGGTCGACGGCATGAAGCCCACGTTGCGACGTCCTGTCCGGCGCGGCCTCGCCGCCGTGCTGGCCGCAACCGCCGCGCTCGCCGTGGCGGCACCGGCGACGGCCGCGGACGCCGGCACCGCCGGGTCAAGCGCCCCGGCGGTCCCGCTGCGGGTGGCGACCTTCAACATCCATGCCGGGGCGGGTGAGGACGAGGTCTTCGACCTCGACCGGACCGCGCGGGCGATACGTGAGTTGCACGCCGACGTGGTCGGGCTCCAGGAGGTCGACGTCCACTGGGGCGCCCGCAGCGACTTCGCCGACGAGGCCCGGGAGCTGGCCGGGACGCTGGGCATGCGGGTGTTCTTCGCACCCGTCTACGACATGGACCCGGCCACCGAGGGCGCCGAGCGCCGCCGGTTCGGCGTCGCCGTGCTGAGCCGTCACCCGGTGCTGGAGGCCGAGAACCACGAGATCACCCGGCTCTCCACGCAGACGCCCGATCCGGTGCCCGCCCCGGCGCCCGGCTTCGCCGAGGTGACGCTCAACGTCAGGGGTGCGCACGTACACGTCTACGACACGCACCTGGACTACCGCGGCGACCCGTCGGTCCGCAGGGCCCAGGTGGCGGACATGCTCGACGTACTCGCCGCCGACCGCGGCCCGAAGATCCTGGTCGGGGACTTCAACGCCGAGGCGAACGCACCGGAGTTGGCGCCGCTGTGGCAGCGGCTCGGGGACGCCGACCCGGACGGCGGCGGGACGTACCCGGCGGGCCGGCCCGAAAAGCGCATCGACTTCGTGGCCGTCTCCCCCGACATCACCGTGGCCGCTGCCGGGGAGGTCGCCACGGAGGCGTCCGACCACCGCCCCGTCGTCGCGGACCTGGAGCTCCACGGGCGCGGTCGCTGAAACCCCCGGCCCTCCGCCCCTGAGACGGTGGCGGCCAGGGCGCCGAGCCCGTCACCCGTTGCTCCAGCCGCCCGGGGAGCCACCCGGGTCCGGGCGACGAGGGCGGCGTACGGGTCGGGCTCGCGCCGAGCGGCCGCGGCGACGACGCCGACCCGCCGCTGAGCGCGCTGGACGGCCTCGCCCGCCGACCGGCGGGGCTCCGCGTCACGGGCGCCGGCCTCGCCGAGGTCGGCTCCGGTGTGCTGCGGTCCGGCCGACGGCGGTGTCCGCCGACGCGTCGACCGACCGGCTCACCGCCGGCTTCCGAGGCGGAGCCGGGGCGGTGACAGGACCCACGACGGGCCGTGCCCACCGCCCGGCGCCGCGCCCACGCCGGCCTCCGGATGTGCCGAACCACCTTGTACGGCGGGAGTGTTGACTGTGTCGTCCCGGTCGAAGCCGAGCCGGTTCACCACCTCGACCACGCCGTCGACGCTGTCGCACAGCCGCACGGTGACCGGGATCAGGCTCTTGCGCTCCACCGTCCCGCTGAGCGTGACCCGGCCCTCGGCGACTTCGACCGCGAGCGCGGACGGACGCAGGCCCAGCGTCCGGACGATGACGTCCTCCAGGATCTCCTCCTGAATGGCGCGGTCCCGGCGGAGGAACAGCCGCACCAGGTCGCGGCGGCTGATCACACCGATCAGCCGGCCGTCGCCGTCCACCACCGGCAGGCGCTTGACCCTGTGCCGCTCCATGGCCCGCGCGGCACGCACGGCGTGCCAGCCGGGCTCCGCGACCACGGCGGGGCTCGTCATCAGCTCCCCCGCGTTCCTGCCCACGCCGCCGCACGTCTGCCTGCGCAGCAGGTCCGCCTCGGACACCACCCCGATCGGCCGCTCCTCGTCGTCGACCACCGGGACGGCGGTGACGTCGTACTCGTCGAGGACGCGTGCGATCTCCTTGAACGCCGTGCCCGGTCGCACGCTCACGGCGGTGGGGCACATCAACTCGCCCACACTGCGTCGTCTCATCACTCAGCGCCCTTCCTGTCACTCCCCAGTCCACCGCACGCGCTCCCGTCCCGCTGCGGCCGAACAGCCCACGGCGGGAGCCCGAACGTCCCTTCGCCCGTGGCCCGCGCTTGCCTTGGAGCGGACTCCAATCCGTAGGGTCGGCCCACCCAAGTGGACGCCGTCCAAGGAGAGTCGTATGCGCCACCGCGTTCTGGGCGGGACCGGCATCGAGGTCAGCCCCTACTGCCTCGGCACCATGATGTTCGGATTCGTGGGCAACGCCAACCACGACGAGTGCGTCCGGATCGTCCACGCCGCGCTGGACGAGGGGATCAACTTCGTCGACACCGCCGACATGTACTCCGCCGGAGAGTCGGAGACGATCGTCGGCAAGGCGCTGAAGGGCCGGCGCGACGACGTGGTGCTCGCGACCAAGGTCCACTTCCCCATGGGGGACGGCCCCAACCGCGGTGGCAACTCACGGCGCTGGATCGTCCGGGAGGTGGAGGACAGTCTGCGGCGGCTGGGAACGGACTGGATCGACCTGTACCAGGTGCACCGGCCGGACCACACGACCGACATCGAGGAGACGCTCTGGGCCCTCACCGATCTTGTGCGGCAGGGCAAGATCAGAGCGTTCGGCTGCTCCACCTTCCCCGCCGACGAGATCGTCGAGGCGTACCACGTGGCCGGCCGGCGGGGCCTCCAGCGGTTCCGCACCGAACAGCCGCCGTACTCGCTGCTGACCCGCGGCGTCGAGAGGCATGTACTGCCGGTGGCGCAGCGGCTGGGCATGGGGGTGCTGACCTGGAGTCCGCTGGCCTCCGGGTTCCTGACCGGCCGCTACCGCAAGGACCGGGCTCTCGATCTGAGCAGCGGGCGCCCCACCCTGCACCCCGACCGTTTCGATCCGGCGGCGCCGCGTACGGCGGCGAAGCTGGAGATCGTCGAGCAGCTCGTCGAGCTGGCCGAGGAAGTGGGCTGCTCTCTGCCGGAGTTGGCCGTCGCCTTCCCGCTCGCCCATCCGGCCGTCACATCGGTGATCATCGGTCCGCGCACGATGGGGCAGTTGCACAGCACGCTCAAGGGCAGGTCCGTGGCGCTGGACGACGCCGTACTCGACCGGATCGACGAGATCGTGCCGCCCGGGACCGACGTGTACCCCCCGGACGGCGTCTGGACTCCGCCGTCCCTCGCCGAACCGGCGCTCAGGCGGCGCCCGGCCGGGTCCCGGTCCGCCGTGTGACGCCCGGCCGCACCGGTTTCCGCACCGGCCCGATGGTGAAGCCGCTCGCCGGCACGGACATCTCCTGGATCGTCGGCCTGGCCGTACCCGCCTTCCTCTACTGGCTCACGGCGCGCCGGGACACCGCCGTACCGGACCGCATGATCCTCACCACCGAACCGGGGACGAGGACCGGCTCCCCCTCCCCCACCCCCTGACACGAGGCCGGTCAGAGCGCGGGGGTGTTGAGGGCGTCCAGCAGCCGGTCCGCGGGCAGGGCCGGCAGGGTGCGGCCGCCGAAGCCCGTGGTCGTGGTCGCGGCCAGCAGGGAGTTGAGTACCGCCTCCTCGACGGCGTCGAGGACGGCCTCGAAGAGGGGCCCCAGTTCGTCGTCCGCCACCGGGGCCGCCTGCGGTCGCGTGCCGAAGGCGATGGCGTAGTCGCCGCTGCCGTGGCTGTAGGCCGCGCCCGTGCGGGCCAGGGCGAACACGGCCCGCCGGGCGACACGGGTGAGCTGCCGCGCGTCGACGGGGGCGTCCGTGGCCACCACGATCATGCAGGAGCCGGTCTCCGCCGCGGGCGCCGGGCCGCCGGTCAGGCCCACGGACCGCGGGGTGACGCGGCGGCCGAGCACCCGCAGCGTGCCGCCGAAGTTCGCCTGCACCAGGACCCCGGCCGTGTACGGCCGGCCCGCAAGGGCGGGTGTGCGCGAGGCGGTTCCGATCCCCGCCTTGAAGCCCAGGGCGCCCGTTCCGGTGCCCGCGCCGACGCAGCCCTCGGCCACCGGACCGCCGGACGCCCCGTCGAGCGCGGCCCGGACGTGCTCCTCGTGCACCGGCCGCGCCCGGATGTCGGACAGGAAGCCGTCGTTGCACTCGCCCACGACCGGGTTGAGGCTCCGCACCTCACCGCATCCGGGCTGTTCGAGCATCCACCCGACGAGGGCGTCGGCGACCCGGAACGCCGACAGGGTGGAGGTGAGCAGCACCGGCGTCTCCAGCGCGCCGAGTTCGGTGACCTGGGTGGTGCCGATGAGCTTGCCGTAGCCGTTGCCGGTGAACACCCCCGCGGGCAGCGGCGCGTGGGGAGCGACGTCACCGGGCACGACGGCGGTCACCCCGCTGTGCACGTCGGGAGGACGCCGGACGGTGGCGTGCCCGACCCGGACGCCCGGAACGTCGGTGATCGCGTCGAGGGGACCGGTGCCGCCCCGCCCGAAGACGATGCCGAGATCACGGGCCCGAGGCCGGGCGCCCTGTGCCGGCCGCACGTGAGCCATGGGTTCCATGGGACCGGACGCTACGTCATGCACGGCAGGCCACCCGGCGGCGGGCGGTCAGACCCGGGTCTCCTCCCCGATCCGGCTGTCCGGAGCCGTCGTCGTCTTCCCGGTCCGGCGGCCGGGCATCCACCAGTTGGTGTCCCCGCACAGTTCCATGACCGCGGGAACGAGGATCAGCCGGATGACGGTGGCGTCGACGAGGACGGCGACGGCCATGCCCAGGCCTCCCTGTTTGACGGCGACGTCGGGGCCGAGCAGGGAGGTCGTGAAGACGGCGACCATGATGGCGGCGGCGGCCGTGATGACCTTGGCGGTCCGTGCCATCCCGCGTGCGACGGCCGTACGGGTGTCGCCGGTGCGCTCGTACTCCTCGCGGACCCGCGAGATCAGGAAGACCTCGTAGTCCATCGACAGGCCGAACAGCACCGGGAAGATCATCATCGGCACCCAGGTCGTGACCGGCATCGCGGTGGGGAAGCCGAGGGCCGGGCCCAGCCATCCCCACTGGACGACCGCGACGAGCACGCCGTAGGCGGCGCCGATCGCCAGCAGGTTCATCACGGCGGCCTGGAGCGCGATGGTGACCGACCGGACCAGCGCGATCAGCAGCACCAGGGACAGCGCGATGACGACCGCGATCATCAGGGGCAGGCGCGAGCCGATGTCCTCGGCCGTGTCGATCGTGACGGCGTTCGGGCCGCCGACATGGACCGCCGCACCGCCGGGCGCCTTCGGCAGCACGTCGTCGCGGAGCCGGTGGACCAGGTCCGCGGTCGCCTTGTCCTGGTATCCGGTCCTGGGGAAGGCCATGAGGAGCGCGGCCTGCCCGTCCTCGCTGACCTGGGGCGGCGTGGCATAGGCGATGCCCTCGGTCCCGGCGACGGCTTCGGCGACGGCACGCAGGTCGCTGTGATGGGGACCGGCCTCGGTGGCGAGGATCAGGGGAGCGGCGTAGCCGGGCCCGAAGCCCTCGGAGAGGATCTTGTACGAGGTGTAACTGCTCCTGTCACGGGGCTGGACACTGGCGTCGGGGTTGCTCAGCCGCATCGACAGCGTGGGGGCGGCCAGCACCAGCAGGACCGCGCCGGCCAGTACCGCGGCGGCCAGCGGCCTGCGCTGCACCACGCCGGCCCAGCGCTCGGCGAGCGTACGGCGCTCCCGCGCCGGGGCACCGTCGGCCCCGCTGCGCCGGAACGTACGACGGGGCAGGCGCAGCGCGTTGATCCTGTGCCCGGTGAAGCCCAGGAACGCGGGCAGCAGGGTCACCGCGGCGATCATGGTCACCAGCACGATCACCGACGTGGCGACGGCCACTCCGGTCATCAGCCGCTGTCCCATGACCATCAGACCCAGCAGCGCGATCACGACGGTCGTGCCGGCGAACAGGACCGCGTGGCCGGCCGTGGTGATGGCCTTGACCGTGGCGGTCTCGGGCGTGTCGCCGGCCTGGAGGCCGTCCTTGTAGCGGGTCACGATGAACAGCGCGTAGTCGATGCCGACGCCGAGCCCGATCATCGCGGCCAGGATCGCGGTGAAATCGGGTGCGGGGACCAGATGGGCCACCAGCTTCGTCAGGGCGAGGCCCGCGACGATCGCCGGCAGCGCGGTCACGATCGGCAGGCCCATCGCCACCAGTGACCCGAAGGCGATGAACAGGATCACCGCGGCGGCCACGATGCCCACGCTCTCGGACGAGCCCTGCGGGGGTGTCTCGGCCTTCTCCGCCATCTGTCCGCCGAGCCCCAGCGTCACGCCGTCCCCGGAGGCCTCCTTGACCAGGCTCACCAGGGGCTCGACCTCGGTCTTCTGCACGTCCTTGACGGTCAGCGGGATGGTCGTACGGGCGATGCGGCGGTCCTTCGTCACCAGGTTCTCGTCCTGGTACGGCGAGGTCACCGGTCCCGTCACGGGTGAGGCGTCCAGATCGGCGATGACCTTCTGGATCCTCTGCCGGGCGGCCGGGTCGTCGATGCCCTTGTCCGCCTTGATCGCGAGGGTCAGCGTGTCCCCCTGCCGCTCGGGGAAGTGCTTCTCGATCAGCGCCTGCGCCTTGGCGGAGTCGGAGCTTCCGCCGGAGAAGTCGTTGTCGGGGGCGGCGCCGTAACCGAAGCCGGCGAACGCCACGGCGATCACGCCCGCGATCCAGGCCAGGAGCACCAGGCGGCGCCGCCGGTAGCAGAACCGGGCCAGTGCCGCCAGGGCTCCTTCCTTACGGGGGTTGTCGGTTG
This sequence comes from Streptomyces sp. CB01373, assembly GCF_002803075.1. Classification (GTDB taxonomy): domain Bacteria; phylum Actinomycetota; class Actinomycetes; order Streptomycetales; family Streptomycetaceae; genus Streptomyces. The sequence continues at coordinate 42,800 of NZ_NNBK01000028.1, forward strand.
CCGTCATCTTCTCCTCCTGCGACTGGACGTCGCCCGATCATGTCCGCCGGACCCACCGTCGAACGTCCCCCGGGCGCAGGCACTTCGGGCTGCCGCCGACGGCGCACGCGGCCACGGCGGATACCGCGGACGCCGCCCCTCTACCACGGGCGCGGTAGTCGGACGCTCGTCCGTGAGCGGGACCCGACCGCGGCGCCGTCCGGCTAGGGTGCGCCCATGGACAGAGGACGGTTCGGTGTCCCGGCCGGTGCCGGGGACTGGGCGATCGCCGTCGGTGTGGCGGGGGCGCTGCTGGCCACCGGGCTGTCCGGGCGGCAACCGGCCGGCGACCCCGGTCTGTTCGGCTGCGCGCTGCTGGTGGCCGGTGGCCTGGCGCTGGCCGCCCGCCGCCGGGCCCCGCTGCCGGTGCTGGCCGTCACCGGACTGTGCGCGGTGGGTTATCAGGCGGCGGGTTTCGATGTGCCCGCCGTCGCCTACCTGTTCGCCGTGTACGCCGCCGTGCGGGCGGGTCACCGCACCGCCACGGTGGTGGCGAGCGTCGCGATGCTGGCCGCTCTCCCCCTGGCGGCCCTGGTCTCGCTGCACGACACCGGTGAGGCGTTCGCGCGGGCCCGCGGCGCCCTGGAGGTGGCCTGGCTGATCGCGGCCGGTGCGGCGGGCGAGGCACTGCGGCAGGCCGAGCGGCGGGCGGACGAGGCGGAGCGCACCCGGGAGGAGACCGCGCGGCGCCGCGCCGACGAGGAACGGCTGCACATCGCACGGGAGTTGCACGATTCGCTCACCCACCAGATCTCGATCATCAAGGTGCAGGCCGAGGTCGCCGTCCATGTGGCCCGCAGGCGCGGCGAGCAGGTGCCGGCGTCCCTGCTGGCGATCCAGGAGGCCGGACGTGAGGCGAGCCGGGAGCTGCGCGCGACCCTGGAGGCGCTGCGCGACGACGACACGGCCCCGCCGCGCGGCCTCGACCACGTACCGGAGTTGGTGGAACGGGCCCGTGCGATCGGCCTGGACGCGACGCTGACCATCAGAGGGCGACGGCACGACGTGCCCGCCGCGGTGGACCGGACCGTCTACCGGATCGTGCAGGAGTCGCTCACCAACATCGCCCGGCATGCCGCCGCGGACTCGGCGTCGGTCCGGATCGACTGCCGTCCGGACGCGCTGACGATACGCGTCGACGACGACGGCAGGGCCACACGGGAGACCACCCCGACGCCCGGCGTCGGGCTGCTCGGGATGCGGGAGCGCGTCACCGCACTCGGGGGCCGGCTGCGGGCCGAGCCGCGCGTCGAAGGGGGCTTCACCGTCCAGGCCGAACTCCCCGTGGAGCAGGCGTCGTGATCCGTGTCCTGCTCGTCGACGACCAGCCGCTCCTGCGCAGCGGATTCCGCGCGCTGCTCGACCTGGAGGGCGACATCGAGGTGGTGGCCGAGGCCGGTGACGGGCGGGAGGGCCTGGCCCTGGTCCGGGAGCACCTGCCCGACATCGCGCTCGTCGACATCCGGATGCCGGTCCTCGACGGCATCGAGGTGACCCGGCACATCGCCGCGGACCCCGCGCTGTCCGGGGTGCATGTCGTCATCCTGACCAACTACGGCCTGGACGAGTACGTTCTGGACGCGCTGCGCGCGGGCGCGGCCGGGTTCCTCGTCAAGGACATCGTGCCGGAGGACTTCCTGCACGCGGTGCGTGTCGCCGCGCGGGGCGACGCCCTGCTCGCGCCGTCGATCACCCGCAAGCTGATCAGCCGGTACGTCACCCAGCCGCTCGACGCGGAAGCCGGCCCGGGGCTCAAGGAGTTGACCAACCGCGAGCGCGAGGCCGTGGCCCTGGTCGCGCAGGGGCTGTCCAACGACCAAATCGCCGACCGCATGGTGATCAGCCCGATGACCGCGAAGACCCATGTCAACCGGGCCATGGTCAAGCTCCATGTCCGCGACCGCGCCCAACTCGTCGTCCTCGCCTACGAGTCCGGACTGGTCACTCCTCGGAGCCGCTGACCGCGTCCGTCCGGCTCGCGGGGCCCGGCCACCGCGGGAGTGCCGGCGGGAACGAACCGCACCCCCTTACACACCTCCGCGCCTTTCCCACCCGCCGGGGCCCGGGGGCCGGGCGGGTCCAGCGGCTCGTCCACGGCCGTCACCACCCTGCGCCGTGCACCGGGCCGCCGCGGGCCCCGGAGGCCGACGGGCCGCGCGCCTCCGACCGGGCGAGCAGGGTCACTCCGCACAGTGAAACCTGTGCGCCCGCGGAACCGGCCGTCCCGGCGGGAAACCCTGGCCGTACGGCTGGGATGCCGCAGTGCGGCCAGGAACGGAGCCGGCACGGAGAGCGAGATGACAATTGCGCAATGTGATCTTCTGTGTGTGTCGTCGGGCAGCGGGCCCGAGACGTCCGAGGAGATTTCATGCACGGATCCGCTGTCGCCGACCGGCGGTTCGGCGCTGACAGTGCCCTGACGGCCCATGGGATCCCGGGCAGGACAGGCGACTGCGGCGCTTCGGGGTCGCGGACGGGCAGCACGCTGCCGTCGGTCCGGGCGGCCGCGGAGCGGACCACGCTCGCCGGGGCCGGTTTCGTCCCGGCTGCACCGTTGCTCCGCGCTCCGCGGACGCCCGACGCCACGACCACAGGGAGCGTCCATGACCAGTGACCTCAACACCGGAACCGAAGCGAAGCCGCCACCCCGGGAGGCCGGCGTCCGCCCCGGCCGGCGACCGGGGGCCCGGCTGTCCTCCTACCTGCGGCCGGCCAGGCTCGGCATGGTCGACTACTACCTCAGCGTGGCCGTCGTCCTGTCACTGCTCCCCACCTCCCGGCAAGGGCTCGACGGGGCGTCGCTGCTGACGTCGGCCGCGTTCCTGCTGGGCGAGGTGTGCCTGGTGGCGGCGGCCGTCGCGTTCGACGACGCCACCGGCCACCGGGACGGAAGCGACGCCGTCACCTACGGCCCGGACGCGCCCGCGCGGGCACTGGCAGGCAAGCCCCTGCCGGCCGGAACGCTCACCGAGACGGCCGCGATCCGCTTCGCCGGTTGCGCACTCGTCGCCGGGGCTCTGTGCTGGGCGGCGGCGCTGTTCTGGGCGCCGCACCGCCCGTTGTGGGCCGTGCTCGCGCTCGTGGCCACGGCCGTCGTCGTCCCGCAGTACTCCTGGGGCCTGCGGCTCAGCCACCGGGGCTTCCAGGAAGTGTTCCTCGCCGTGGTCGGCTGGGCCTTCGTGCTGCCGCTGTTCGGCCTGCTCAGCGGAAAGGCCGGCGGGCTCGCCGCCGTGGAGGCGTTCCTGTTCGGGCTGGGTCCGCTCCTGTTCGGCGTGTACTCCAACACCCACGATGCCGAAGCCGACCGCGCGGCGGGCCGGCCGACCGTCGCGTGCCTGCTGTCCCCCCGCGGCAACCGTCTGTTCATCGGGGCGCTCTCGGTGGTCGAGACCACCGTGATCGTCACCGCCCCGCTGCTGGGCCTCGCCCCGTGGTGGTTCCCGCTCGCCTTCGTCCCGCTGAAGGCGACCCGCGCCCGGCAGTTCACGGTCGGCATGGTGCGCGGAGACATTCTGCGCGGCCGGCTGCTCGGCATCCGGGCCCACCGGCTCCTGGTCGTCACGCTGGTGGCGGTCAACCTCCTGGTCGCCGGCTCCGCCTGAGCCGGAAAGGCGGCGCGGGGACCGGAGCCGGCGTCCCGCGCCCCGCCCGACCCGCCGCATCTCACCTTCCTTCAACTCCCGTGCGTGTGAAGTGACTCCACGGAGGTACCCGATGAAGCTCCCCGCCCCCGGAAGGTTCTTCGACGTCCTGGCCGACCGCGGCACCGGGACGACGGTCCATCTGAGCCGGCCGCTGGACATCGCGGACGACGGCCGGACGACGTACGACCTCCCTGACCTGGCCCGGTTGGTGAGCCAGGCCGCGGGCTGGCTGGAGGGGCTGGGCGTGGCGCCGGGCGACCGGGTCGCCGTGATCAAACCCAACCACTGGGACTACGTCCTGCTCGCCTGCGCCGCCGCCCGCATCGGCGCGGTGCCCGCGCTGATCTCCGACCGCCTCCCGGCGGAGACGCTCCAGGTGCTGCTCAAGCGCCTGGACGCCACCGCGCTGGTCACCACCGCGGTCACGCTGGCGGCCGCGCGCGGCGCGGAGACCGACCTCACCGCCTTCACCCGCCGCACCCTCACCCTGGACGCCCCGGCACCGGGCGCGATCACGCTCGCGGACGTGCGCGGCCACCGGACACCGTCGCCCCGCCCCCGCCCGGACGACCTGACCCTGGCCATCATGCACACCTCGGGAACCACCGGGATCCCCAAGCTGGTCCGGCACTCCGCCCGGACGCTGATCCACCGGATCGCCGCCGCCGAGGTACGCCGCCTGCCCCTGGTGTCCACCCGACGTGACGACACCGTCGCCCAGGCGGCGTCGTACGCGCACGGGCGGGGCCTCGCCTGGACGATCAGCGTGCTGTGGCTCGCCCCGCGCGCTGCGGTGATCCTGGACGGCTGCGACCTCCGGCTCGCCGAACCCGTCCTGCGCGCCCATCCGCCGACCGTGCTGGAGGCCGCGCCCTCGGCCTTCGTACGCTGGCAAGCGCTGGCGAGAGAGCCGGACACCCCGTTCCACGACGTCCGGCTCTACATCAACACCTTCGACGCCGTCCACCCGCCCACGGTACGGACGTTCCTGACCGCGACCCGGCGCCGGCTGCCGCTGTGGGTGCAGGTCTGGGGACAGTCCGAGACCGGGCCGCTCACCTTCCGCTGTCTGACGCGCAGGTCCGTACGCGCGATCGGCGAGCGCCACCCCACCACCCGTGACCTGGGGCGGAGCGTGCCCGGCAGGACCGGGCTGCGTGTGGTGGACCCGGCGACCCTCCAGCCGCTGGGGCGGGGCAGGGCAGGTCTGGTGCAGGCGCGCACCCGGACGCTGTGCGCCGGATACGTCAGCGAAGCGGAGCGGATGCGCGCCAAGTTGTCCGGGCCCTGGTTCACCACCGGGGACCTCGGGCTCATCACCCGCTCCGGCCGGCTGCTGCTGCTCGACCGCGAGGTGGACACGATCCCCGACGGCCTCCGGTCCGGCCTGCGCCTTTCAGCCGGCCCGAGCCGGCCGCTCCGTGCGAGTGCTCGAGGCGGATGACCAGCCGCCGGGCCTGCCGGAGGCGAGGCCGCCGTCCCCTCGGCCGAGATCGTCACGCCACCGGATCCTGTCCGCCGACGCGCGCCGAGGTCTCTGCTTTCCCCGCCGCGTCCTGGGTGATCGCGCAATCACAGAACTGACGGGGTATTGACTCCCCTACACCTATTAGGGTTTCTTAAGGGTATGAGGGAGGACCGGAGACTGCGTCGGCGCAACGAAACCGTGCGGGAGATCCTCGACACCGCGCTCGAGGTGATGGCGGAAGAAGGCGTCGCCGCGCTGAGCATGTCCGAGGTGGCCCGGCGGATGGGGATGCGGCCGCCCTCGCTCTACCAGTACTTCCCGTCCAGGACGGCCGTCTACGACGCCCTGTTCGAGCGGGGGATGCGGGAGACGGTCGGTGTCCTGGAGCCGTACCGGGACATGCTGTCCCGCGATCCGCGCGGTGCCCTCCTGGCGGGCCAGCAGGCCACCGTCGCCTGGGCGATGGCCCATCCGGTGCTGGCACAACTGCTGTACTGGCGGCCCGTACCCGGATTCGAACCGACCCCGCGGGCCTTCGAACCCGCGGTGCGGCAACTGGAACTCCTGCGGGACGCCCTCCGGGCCGCCGTGCGCGCCGGGCAGCTGTCGCCCGCCGCCGCCGACGAGGAGGGGGTGGCCCTGTGCACGGCGCTGATGGCGGGCGTGATCAGCCAGCAGCTCGCCAACGAGCCGTCCGCGCGGGTCGAGGAGGGGCGCTTCACCCGGCTCACCCGGACGGCGATGGACATGTTCTTCCACTTCTACGCCCCCAAGGAGGGCGAGAGCGATGACGCAGACCTACGGGGAGGCCGCACGCCTGCCGCAGACCGACCGTGACCAGTCGGCCGCGGTCGCCGAAGCGGAAGGCCGAGCCGCCATGGCCGTACTGGAGAAGCTGGGTGACGACGACTGGCACCGTCCCACCGACTGCGTGGAGTGGGACGTGCGCACCCTGGTCTCCCACCTCGTCGCCCAGTGCGAGGACAACATCTCCCTGGCCACCATGGCGCGCAGGGAGATCACGGGCAGGCTGCGCCATCCTGGCATGGGCCCTGTCGACGCCCACATGGCCGCGCAGGTCGCCGACCACACCACCGCGTCCGGACCGGAGTTGACCAAGCGGTTCGGGCTGCTGTGGCCCCGCGCCGCACGGGCGCGACGGCGCCGCCCGGGACTGCTGCGGCGCGCCAGGATCGACACCGGTGTGGCCGCGGCGCCCCGGATGTCCGTCGGCCACCTGCTCGACACCGTCTACAACCGCGACCTGTGGATGCACCGCATCGACCTGACCCGGGCCACGGGACAGTCCCTCGTGGTGGGCGAGCACGACCGGCTCATCGTCGAGCAGGTGATCCGCGACCTTGCCCTGGCCTGGTCCGGGGCACCCGTCGCGCTGGAGCTGACCGGGCCCGCCGGGGGCGCGTGGCTGCTCGGCTCGGGCGAGCCGGCGTCGGTCGTCCGGGCGGACGCCGTCGCCTGTCTGCGCGCCCTGGCCGGACGCGATCCGGACGTGCCGCTGGAACTGGTCCGGGGAGCGGATACGGCGCTCGCGGCCGTCCGCCGGGCCCGGGTCGTCTTCTGATCCGCCGTCGGGCGCCCTGGGAGCAGGCCCGGACGGAACCGTGGAACGGCGTTGTGCCGGTGCCGCCCGGGCCGCGCGCCTTCGTGGCCGCGGCGCCGGGGCGCCGGGGGTGCCGGGGGTGCCGGGGCGCCGGGGGCGCCGCTACGAGGTGAAGGTCTCGATGTACTCCTCGGGCTCCCCCAGCTCCGGCGCGTCGCGCAGTTCGATGTGCTCCCCCAGGCGTTCCAGCTCCAGCAGGGTGACGGTGTTCTCGCCCGGTACCAGGAGCGGCGCCGGGAGGTAGAGCGTCACCTGGGGGCCGATCTCCCAATACCGGCCGAGCAGGAAGCCGTTGATCCAGACGAACCCCTTGGCGAAGCCGGGGAGGGCCAGGAAGGTGTCCGCCCGTTCGTCCACCGTGAACCGTGCCGTGGCGAACCCGGCCGTGCCCCGCGGGTCGCCGGCGGCCGCCGCGCGGGCGACCTCCTCTCCGGACCACTCGTCCAGCGGCAGCGGGTGCGTCGTCCAGCCGTGGACCATCCGGCGTCCCACCCTGACATGGCCGAGGATGCCCTTGCCCTGTCCGAGGAGCGGGCCGTAGTTGATCCGCCCCTGGTTCTCGACGAGGAGTTCCAGCCGCACCCGCCGGCCCGTGCCCTGGAGGGTGAGCGTGCCGGTCTCCCGGTCGAGGATCCCGGCCGGGACGCCGTCGACGAAGACCTGGGCGCGGTCGTGCAGTCCGCTGACGGTCAGGTCGATGGCGCCTTCGGGGAGTTTCGGCTGCGCGCGGTGGAGCACCAGGCCGGAGGACTGTCCCAGCTCCTCGAAGGTCAGCGGGTGGGGTGAGTCCACCGGCCGGGACACGGCTTCAAGACCGTCCAGCAGTCCGGCGCCCCGGACGACCGGGACGACGCGGGGTGCCAGCAGCACGGGGTCGGCGGGCGCCGGCTGCTCCGGGCGGCCGGTCAGGGCGTTGAGCTGGTCACGCAGGGCGCGGAACTTCGGGGTGAGCCCGCCGTGTTCGGCGATCGGCGCGTCCGAGTCGTAGCTGGTCACGGTCGGCTGGACGGACTCGCCGTCGTGGTTGGAGCCCGCCCAGAGCCCGAAGTTGGTGCCGCCGTGCGCCATGTAGAGGCTGACCGAGCCACCGGCGTCGAGGATGTCGCCCAGCGTCCCCGCCGCGCTCCGCGGCGAGCGGACGTGGTGCCGCTCCCCCCAGTGGTCGAACCAGCCGTTCCAGAACTCCGCGCAGAAAAACGGCTCGCCGCGGCGGCGCTTGCGCAGCAGGGCGGCGGCCTCGGCCGCCTGGGAGCCGAACGTCGCGGCCGCGAGCTCCTCGGGCAGGGTGCCGCCGTCGAGCATCAGCTCGGTCGGGCCGTCGGCCGTGAAGAGCAGTTCGGTGATGCCGCGCTCCACCAGGGCGTCGCGGAGCCGACGCAGATACACGTGGTCGTCGCCGTAGCTGCCGTACTCGTTCTCGACCTGCACCGCGACAACGGGCCCGCCTTGCGCGGCCTGAAGGGCGGCGAGACGCGGGATCAACCGGTCGAACCAGCCCGCGACGGCGTCCGTGAAGGGGCCGTGGGAGGACCGCGGACGCATCCCCGGCGTGCCCGTCAGCCAGGCGGGCAGCCCTCCGTTGTCCCATTCGGCGCAGATGTACGGGCCGGGCCGCACGATCGCGTCCAGGCCGGCCTCCTGCGCGAGGCGCAGGAACCGTTCGACGTCGCGCCACCCGTCGAAGCTCGCCCGGCCCCGGTGCCGCTCGTGGAAGTTCCACGGCACATAGGTGTCGACCGTGTTCAGACCCAGGGCGGCCAGTCGTGCCAGCCGGTCCGCCCACTGCTCGGGGTGCACCCGGAAGTAGTGCAGCGACCCGGCGAGCACGCGGTGCGGACGGCCGTACCGCAGGAGCTCTCCGTCCGGGTGGGACAGGGCGGGCGCCGGCTGTTCCTCTCTCATGACGCGGTGGCGCGCGTCCGGCTTCTTCACGGCCGCTCCTTCGAGGTGGAGTACGGAGAACGGAACTCCGGCTCCGAGGATGCTAGCGATGCGGCGAGGACGGGGCGGCGCGATTGCGGCAGTCCGGCGGTGCCCGGCGCTACGGGACGTGCCGCGCCGGGCTGGTGGCCAGGTGGAGCAGGGACTCCAGGGGGCCGCGCCGGAACAGCCGGGTCCATACGGCGGCCAGCAGCACGGCGGCGGCGATGAAGGCGAGGAGCACGGGAAGGCCGGACATGCCGTCGTCGTCGATCGCGGCCACGTGGCAGACGTCCGAGAGGAACCACAGGGCGACGATGTGCAGGACGTACACGGTCAGCGCGATCATGCCGACCGCGGCGACGGGTCCGGCCGCGCGCGTGAGCCGTGGCAGCCGGTCGGCGACGGTCAGGCACACGGCCAACACCACCAGGGCCACGCCCGTGTTGCCGAGGATGGAGAACGTCGTCTCGCTGTGCGGCGCGGCCACCAGCAGCCAGGCGGGCGGGACGTGGTCCCCGGTGTCGCCGACCCGGTCGGACCACCACGCCGAGTTCGCCGAGCTGCCGTCCGTGGCGGCCGAGACGGCCGTCAGGGCGCGCGGGACCAGGCGCAGGGCCAGCCAGGAGCCGCCGTAGCCGAGCAGGGCGAGAGCGCCCCCGGCGGCGGCCAGCCGGGACCGGACACGAGGCCTGCCGAGGTCGAGCCGGGCCACCGCCATGCCCGCGACCAGGAACGGGATCCAGGCGAGGACCGGATACCCGCCGGTGAACAGCAGTCCGATGACGCCGTCCGTGCCGGTGATCCGGGCCAGCGGGTCCCGGGCTACGACCGCGTCCGCCCACTGCCCGTCCTCGATCGACTTCCGCACCACGAAGAGGATCTGGGGCAGGACCAGCGCACCCGCCGCGGCGATGAGCGCGAGGACCCCGGCCCGCAGCCGGTACAGCGGCAGGACGGCCAGGAAGAGCAGTCCGTAGAAGCTCAGGATCACGTCGACTCCGGTGCCCAGCGCGGTCAGGGCGTAGCCGAGCACCACGAGCACGACGGCGCGGATCACGACCCTGACCATGGCCTGGCGGCCGGCCCGCCCGGTCCGGGGGCGCGGCCGGCCGGTCAGGATGATCAGCGAGAAGCCGGCCAGCACCGCGAAGAGCGCGGAGGAGCGGCCCCGTGCCGTCTCCAGCACGAACCCCACAGGACCGCCCACGGTCACGTCGGGTCCGACGTGCGCCGAGTACATGCCGAAGACCGCGAGTCCCCGGGCGAGGTCGATGCCGATCAGCCGTCCCGTCGAGGGCGGCCCGGCGCGGGTGGCTGCGGGCTCGGCGCCCGGCCCGGACGGCGTCTGTGACGGCACGGCCGACGATGTGTTCTGCGTCATGTCCTCAGACTGTGCCAAATACCCGTCGTAACCCATATGCCACCTTTCCGGACGCACCCCCGCCGGTAGACCGTAGCCGCCCCGGCCGACCGGCCGTCACCGTCCCGCCGGTGGACGGGAGTACGCACGGTCCGCAAGCAGGCGGACGCTCTCCGTGATACAGATCGAGCGACGGGCTGCGACGAGCGGAGCGCACGTGATCCGGGTGGTGGTGGTCGACGACGAGGCCCTGGTCCGCGGGGGCTTCACGCACATCCTCAACGCGGCGGACGGCATCGAGGTCGTGGCGGCCGTGCACGGCGGGGAGGCGGTACGGGCGGTGCGCGAGTCGCACCCCGATGTCGTACTGCTGGACATCCGGATGCCGGACGTGGACGGGCTCATCGTCCTGGCCGACCTGCGGCGTCTGCCGGACCCTCCGGTGGTCGCCATGCTCACCACGTTCGACACCGACGAGTACGTGGCGACCGCGCTGCGCTCGGGAGCCGCCGGTTTCCTGCTCAAGGACACCGACCCCGAGCACCTGCCGTCCCTGGTGCGTGCCCTTGCCCAGGGCGGCACGGTGCTGTCCTCCACGGTCACCCGGACGGTGGTGGACGGCTACCTCAACAACGGTGTGCGCGAGCCGTCCGCCGTCCGGCTCACGGCCCGGCTGACCGAACGGGAGCGCGCCGTCCTCGTCCTCATGGCCGAAGGGCTCGCCAACACCGACATCGGCGCCCGGCTGCACCTGAGCACCGGCACTGTGAAGGGACATGTCAGCGCCGTACTCGGCAAGCTCGGGGTCGGCAGCCGCGTCGAGGCGGCGCTGATCGCCGAACGTGCGGGCCTGCTCCCGCCGTCGCGGGACGGCCGTAGCGGATGAGTCCGCGACGGCCGCAGCCCGCTCTGCTGGACGCCGCCCTGGTGCTGGCCTCGCTGGCCGACGCCGCGGTCCACGTCCGCGTCGAGCCGCGGGTGGCCACGGCCTGCGCGCTGCTCGCCGCCCTGGCCCTGGCCCTGCGCCGCCGGCTGCCCCTCACGACGTTCGTGCTGACGCTCCCGGCCACCCTGGTCAGCGAGGCGGTCATCGCCCCGATGGCCGCGCTGTACACGCTCTCCTCGCTCAGCCGCCACCGCCCGCTCCTGGCCGGCTGCGCCCTGGTCCACGCGGCCACGGACTTCCTGCCCTGGCCGTGGTCGTCCCTGAAGGCCGCCGAACTCACCCGCACCGGCAGCCTCTTCCACCTCAGCTACGCGCTGGCCACCGCCGCCGCGCCCGTCTTCCTGGGCCAGTTGGTGCAGGCCCGGCGCGATCTGTCGCTGCGGCTCGCCGAGATCTCCGAGGCCCGCGAGTACGAGCGGCTGCTGACCGCCCAGAGCGTCCTGGCGAAGGAACGCGCGCAGCTCGCCCGGGAGATGCACGACGTCGTGTCGCACCAGGTCAGCCTGATCGCCGTCCAGGCCGGGGCGCTCCAGGTGGCCGGCCCCGACCCCGGGACGCGCAAGGCCGCGGCGACCATCAGGCGGCTCAGTGTGGAGACGCTCGACGAGCTGCGGCACATGGTCAGCGTGCTGCGCGCCTCCGGCAGCCGCTCCACCGAACTCACCCCCCAGCCGTCCCTCGCCGACCTGCGGCGGCTGGTGGACGGCAGCGGCATCGAGGCGGAACTGAAGACGGACCTGCCCGAGGACCTCCCTCCCCCGGTCCAGCGCGCCGTCTACCGCACCGTGCAGGAGGCGCTGACCAACATCCGCAAACACGCGCCCGGCGCCAGGGCCACCGTCCGCGTCCAGCACAGCGGCGGCACCCTGCGCGCCACGGTCACCAACACCGCCCCCACCCGGCCGGCCCTCCCGCTGCCCAGCGCCCGGCACGGCCTGGCCGGCCTGCGCCAGCGCGCCGAACTCCTCGGCGGGACGGTCACCTCCGGCCCCACGGCCGACGGGGGCTACGAACTCCTCCTGGAGCTGCCGGCCGGCGACCCGTCATGACCACCCGCGGCCCGCGGGCACGTGCCGTGCTCCGGGCCGCACCGGTCGGCGCCTCACCGGCGCGCGGTAGCTCCCGGTGCGGCGGCCGTCAGGATCTCCAGCGCACATAGGACTTGAACACCGGGCCGGGCAGCAGGGCCGCGAGCCGGTCCTGGTTGCGGCGTGACAGGCCGGCGAACGCGCAGCCGACTGCCGGGGCGGCCAGCAGCGCGATGAGGACGGCGACCAGTGCCGCGTCGAGCGCGCTCTCCCTCTGGTAGCCGCCGAGGACCAGGGCGCGGACCCGGATCCGCCCTCCTGCCCTGCCCTCCGCCCAGTGCAGGGCCGCGGCCGTGTCGATGAGGCTTCCGTCCTCGGCGACGAACAGCCCGGAGCAGGTCGTGCCCTTGCCTCCCTTGCCGCTTCCCGCCGGATGGCACTCGCGGGCCGTGAACACGCCCGGGGTGCCCGCCCATCCCACCGCGGAGGCGGCGACCGTACCCAGCAGCACGATGCCGGCCAGGAAGACGGCGGACCCGCACCACCACAGGAGCCGCCGGAGCGGGGCGGCCGCGGGCGAGCCGGCCCGGTCGGCCAGTTTCCGCAGGGCCTGCTGCCGTTGCTCACCGGTGTGCCCCCAGGAGCCGGGCGCGCGGGAGGCGCCCGCGGCACCGGTCGCGGTCCCGCCGCGCCGCGCACGCCGGCGCAGCGCCGCCCTCTTGTGCGACCTCGCCACTACCCGCCTCCCGCCCGGCCGCGCCGTCCGTGGCGGCGCGCCGGCTTCGTCGTCCACGTCGGCCCGGCATCGTCGCCCGTCTCAGAGGCGACTGAACTTGTCGATGTCCTCCGTGAACTCCTCGATCGCCTGTGCGGTGAGCGTGGGCCGGGTGTCGGCGATGGCGTCGAGGTAGTCCTCGGTCGTGGCCGGGCGGCCCAGCCGCTGCGCGACCTCCCGCTCGAAGGCGGCCTGCGCGCCCTTGCGGGCGGCGAACACGATGTCCGCCGGAGTGAACAGCTCGCTGGCGGCGACCAGTTGGGCCACGTCCACCGGGTCGGCGGCCCGGAGGTAGCGGTCCCAGATCGCCGAGCGGGCCGTCGCGTCGGGGGGGCCGATCGGGATGACGTAGTCGAACCGGCCCGGTCGCAGGAACGCCGGGTCGAGGGAGCGCACCGAGTTCGTGGCGCAGACCAGCAGCCGGGAGTCGTGCTCGCGGAAGCCCGGGATGAGCTTCAGCAGTTCGTTGGTGACGCCGTGTCCCGGGTCCACCGCCACTCCGGACCGCACGCCGGCGATCTCCTCGACCTCGTCGATGAAGAGCAGCACCGAGTCCAGTTCCGCCAGGTCCGCGAACACCCCCCGCAACGCCGCCGCCAGCCCCTCGCTCGTGTCGGCGGCGAGCCGGGACGGGAAGATCTCCACGAACGGCCAGGCGAGCCGCGAGGCCACTGCCTTGGCGAAGCTGGTCTTCCCGGTGCCGGGCGGGCCGAAGAGGATGACACCCTTCGGCGGGGCGACGCCGTAGCGGTCGGCGAGCGCCGGCTCCGCCAGCGGGAGCACGACCCGTCGTTCCACGACCTGCTTCTCCCGTTCCATGCCGGCCATGGCGTCCCAGAGCCCCTCGGGAAGCATGCGGCCGCCCAGCTCCGTGAGGGCGCCGGCGTCGGAGGGTCCCTGCGGTTCGAGTTTCTCGTAGAAAACCAGGTCGTCCCGGAACCGGTAGCCGCAGTGCTCCAGGGCCGAGGTCCCGGCGGCGCCGGGGGGCAGCAGGGCGCTGATACGACGTACGCCCAGCGCCCTCAGGCGCCGTTCCAGTTCGGTGAGGAGGGCGCTGCCGATGCCGCGCCGGCGCCACCGTGCGGCGAGCGCCACCAGAAGGATCCAGCCGCGCTGCCCGCTCGCCCGGGCCGCGGCCATGCCGACGAGTTCGTCACCCACGACGGCGACCACGGCGTTCTGTCCGGCCCGGGCCTCGGCCATCACCTCCGAGACCGGGAAGACCGGTTCCTCGTCGGCCTGCCGGCTCTCCTCCCAGATCAGGATCGCCTGGTCCAGATCGTCGTCGTGATAGTCGCGCAGGTGCCATGCGGGCATCGCAACCACCTCACCGCTCCCGGCAGTCCATTGTCTCCGCCGGCACGCCGGGCGGCGAGCCGGGCGGGCCGGGGTGGGTGCGCGCCGCGCACTGGTACGCACCCTTCCCGGTTCCTCAGCCGGTGGAGCTCGTGTCGAGGTGGGCGAAGACGACCACGTTCTCCTCGTAGTCCTTGCTGATGCGGTTGAAGTTTCCGCCGCACGTGATCAGTCGCAGCTGGGGAGTCGTCGTGTCCGAGTAGACCTTGTCGTCGGGGAAGTCCGCCTTGCTGAAGGAGTCGAGGGAGTCGACCTTGAAGCGGGCGACGGTCCCGTCGGCGCGTGTGATGTTCACAGCGGCTCCGGGCTCGAGGGAGTCCAGCTCGGCGAAGACCGCGGGACCGGTCATGGTGTCCAGGTGACCCACGACGACCGACGCTCCGCGCTCACCGGGCGACGGTCCGCCCTGGAACCATCCGACCATGTTGGTGTCGTCGGCCGGCGGTGGGTTCAGCTGTCCCGAGGCGTTGAGGCTCAGGTTGGTGAAGGGCGCGTCCACCCCGATGTCCGGGATCGAGAGCCGTGTCGGTTGCGAGCGGGACAGTGACTTGTCGTCGGCTTCCGCGCCGGCGTTGGAGCCCGCGCTGGAGGGGGAACTGCTGCCGGCGTCGGCGCTCGGTTCGGCCGGCGCGGATGCCCGGGGGACGACGGCCGCCGGGCGGTGGGTGTGCTTGGGGTGCGCCACGGGCGCGGCGACCAGGGAGTTGTGGATGAGCACGATGCCCAGCCCGACCGCTGCCGCGGGCCACAGCAGGCGAAGCCGGTAACGACGCGTGGCGGGCTTGGTCCCGCTCTGCTCCGTCTGGGGCGGCTGCTGAGAAGCCATGGACGGTGCCTTTCGTCATTCAAGGGGTGGTACTGGCCGCGGGCGACGGTTGGGGTCGGCCGCCGCTGCCGCGGCCTGCGCTGCCCTCCTGGGGAGGTGACGCAGACCGCGGCAGCCCAGCGACAGGCAAGAGCAGCCCGATCAGGCCGCGGAAGGGTCCGACGCCTGACGGCGGCGGAGCATGTACGCACCGGCGCCCAGGCCGCCGAGCAGCAGCGCGGCCCCGAGGCCGAGGGTGGCGTTGGAGGACTCGGCCAGGCCGCCGCCTCCGGCGTGCACGCCACCGTGCGGCCGGTGCTCACGGTCCTCACGGCCCTCGCGACCCTCGCGACCCTCGCGGTGGTCACGGCCCTCGCGACCCTCACGACCCTCACGGTGGTCACGACCCTCGCCACGCTCGCCCTTCTCACGGCCACCGCGACCCTCGTCACGGTCACCACGGTCGTTGTCGGCGTTCATCATGGCCAGGGCACCGCCACCGGCGTGCACGCCACCGTGCGGCCCGTGCTCACGGCCCTCGCGACCCTCGCGGTGGTCACGGCCCTCGCGACCCTCACGACCCTCGCGGTGGTCACGACCCTCGCCACGCTCGCCCTTCTCACGGCCACCGCGACCCTCGTCACGGTCACCACGGTCGTTGTCGGCGTTCATCATGGCCAGGGCACCGCCACCGGCGTGCACGCCACCGTGCGGCCGGTGCTCACGGTGCTCACGGTGCTCACGGCCCTCACCGCGGCCCTCACCGCGGCCCTCACCGCGGCCCTCGCCACGGCCCTCGCCACGGCCCTCGCCGCCCTTGCCGCGGCCCTCGCCGCCCTTGTCACGGCCACCGCCGTTGTCGCGGCCACCGCCGTTGTCGCGGCCACCGCCGTTGTCGCCGCCGCCACCGTTGTCACGGCCACCGCGGCCTTCGTCGTTGCCGCCGTTGTCCCCGCCGGGGGCGCCGCCGTCGGCCTTGACGGCCTGATGCTGCGCGGAGGGGAGCGCGGCCTCGGTCAGCGCGCCCGCGGCAGGGGCGGAGAGCGTCACGGCCGCGGCCAGAGCCGCGGAGGTGAACAGAGTACGGGTGATACGCATGGGTGGTTCCTTCCGTCACGACTGCGAGAGCCGGCCCAACGCCCACTCAATCGGGAATCGCAGCGGCGACGTGATCACCTTCAGCGGAATCCTGACGCCCCACCACCTGAGCGTCGCATTCGGACTACTGACACCCCCTCCATACGTCCGCGCGAGGGACCGGACGCTGCCTCGGACACGGCTCTCCCCGCCTCGATCAGGAGGGGCCGAATCCCCTTGTTCCTGGCCGGTTTCCGGTGTCCTGAGCGGTCGGCGAGCCGCCCGCGCGCCGGGCGAACTCGTGCGGGGGTACGCGGCCCACGCCCGCCATCCGTATGGCCCGCAGCCGAACGGTGACCGCCCGCTGTCAGCGCCGAACTGCCATCCGTCTTTGGTAAACCCGCGCTCTGAATACGCAAAGAGGACACAAAGTGTGATGGAACCACACAAAGACCCGCCGTCGGTGCACCGTCCCGCGCGAGTCGCGCATCCGGAGCGTCGACGGCGACGGCATCGGCACCCGGATGCCGTGCGACGTGCGCCGAAGCATCCCCGAAGTCGCCTGCTCCCCTGCGCAGTTGAGTCTCCGGTGCGGTCAACCTCCACGGCGGGCGTTGCGGGTTGCGTGGAGACCGCGGCCGGTTCCGTGCTTCCAGGGCCGCACTTCCGGAGTCCGGTCGGCCCGGGCCGCGAAAAGGCGGTGCGCCCACCCCGCGGGGGAGTATAATATTCATCAGCCGGTGAATTACTGCTTTCCTGAGAGGCGGGGCCGTGATGGAGCGGACCACGTGTTGTGTGGTGGGAGGCGGACCCGCGGGCATGGTGTTCGCGCTGCTGCTGGCCAGGTCGGGCGTCGCCGTGACCGTGCTGGAGCAGCACGGCGACTTCCTGCGGGACTTCCGCGGCGACACCGTGCACCCGTCGACCTTGGCGCTGCTCGACGAGCTGGGTCTGGCCGAGCGCTTCGCACGGCTGCCCCAGCGCCGGGTGCGCACCGTCCAACTGCCCGCCGGCCCCGGCCGGTCGATGGTGACGGTCGCGGACCTCGCGGTGCTTCCCGGCCCGTACAACTACGTCGCGATGGTGCCCCAGTGGGACCTGCTCGACCTGCTCGTGGACGAGGCCCGGAGCGAGCCGTCCTTCGACGTGCGGATGAACACCGAGGCCACCTCCTTCCTGATCGAACGCGACCGGGTCACCGGGGTGCGCTACCGCACCTCCGACGGCCGCACCGGTGAACTGCGCGCGGTCCTCACGGTCGCGTGCGACGGCCGCGGATCGCTGGCCCGCTCGCGACCGGAACTGGGGCTGCGGCGTTTCGACTGCCCGATGGACGCCTGGTGGTTCCGGCTGCCGCGGCACGAGGGCGACCCGAGCGGCCTGGTCGGCGGCGCGGGCGACCGCTTCCTGACCGCGATGATCGACCGCGGGTCGTACTGGCAGTGCGCCGCGCTCATCCCCAAGGGCACCGATGCGGAGCGCCGCGCCGCCGGGATCGACCGCTTTCTGACCGACTTCGCCGCCGCCGTGCCCTGGGCGGCGGACCGCACGCACACCCTGCGCTCCTGGGACGAGGTCAAGCTCCTGGACGTGCGGCTGGACCGGCTGCGCCGCTGGCACCGTCCGGGGCTGCTGTGCATCGGCGACGCCGCGCACGCGATGTCCCCGGTCTTCGGCATCGGCATCAACCTCGCCGTGCAGGACGCCGTCGCCGCCGCCCGGCACCTGGTCGAGCCGCTGCGCCGGGGGACCGTGGGGCTGCGCGACGTACGCGCAGTGCAGCGCCGCCGCCGTCCGACCACCGTCGTGACGCAGACGCTGCAACGGGCCGCCCACGCCGGGTTCATCGCACCCGTCCTCCGGGGGCGGCAGCCTCTCGGCACCAGCGGCCTGCTCATCGGATCCCGGCTGGGCCGGCGCCTGCCGGCGTACTTCTTCGCCTACGGCGCACTGCGCGAGCGCCCACCGGAGAGCGCGCTCCGCGGCCCCGGGCGGCCGTGAGGCCGTGGGGCCGGGCGACCGCCAGCCCTCGGGGGCCGACGGCCATCGGGCCTCGGGCCCCTGGCGCTCGCGAGGCCGACGGGTGCGGCGGCGGCGGAACCCGAGGGTTCGGCGCGCGTGTCGGTCGCCGCCTCCGTGCGGCCTGTAACGGATCCACGCCCGGGTCGAGCGGCCCGCCGGGACAGGGGCCCCGCCCGGACACGAGAACCTCCCGGGCACCGGGGCCGGCCGGAGCGCCCCTGGTGGGCCCGCTCCGGATGCGCGGTGCGCGGGCCCTCGCGTCCTCGCCTGGTCAGGGTCGCCCGGTGGTGCGACGCTGGGGTGGTGAGGTGTCCGAGGAGGGGGTTCCGGGAGGGCCGATGGGACGTGACGTCCCGGCGCTGGTCTTCACCCGCGAGGACCGCCGCCGGTACCGGATCAAGATGCAGAAGTGCCTCGACGCGTTCGCGCAGATGCTGCGCGAGTCCCGGTTCGAGTCCGAGCGCCCCCAGGTGGGGCTGGAGATCGAGCTGAACCTGGGCGACGACGGGGCCGAACCCGCGATGCGCAACAGCGACGTGCTGGAGGCCATCGCCGACCCCGCCTGGTCGACCGAGCTGGGCCGGTTCAACCTGGAGATCAACATCCCGCCGAGGCGGCTGACCGAGGGCGGTCCCGACGCCTGGGAGTCCGAGATCCGCGCCGCGCTGAACCACGCGGAGGACCGCGCCGGTTCCGTCGGCGCGCATCTGATCATGGTCGGCATCCTGCCCACGCTGCGGCAGGAGGACGTGGGCGAGGCGGCACTGTCGGAGAATCCCCGCTACCGGCTGCTCAACGACCAGGTCTTCGCGGCCCGGGGCGAGGATCTGCACATCGAGGTGGACGGCGTGGACCGGCTGCGGACCTACGCGGACACGATCACTCCCGAGGCCGCGTGCACCAGTACCCAGTTCCATCTCCAGGTCTCCCCCGACGAGTTCGCCGGCTACTGGAACGCGGCGCAGGCGATCGCCGGCGTCCAGGTCGCGCTGGCCGCCAACTCGCCGTTCCTGTTCGGCAAGGAACTGTGGCACGAGACCCGTATCCCGCTGTTCGAGCAGGCCACCGACACCCGCCCGGAAGAGATCAAGGTGCAGGGGGTACGGCCCCGGGTGTGGTTCGGCGAGCGGTGGATCAACAGCGTCTTCGACCTCTTCGAGGAGAACCTGCGCTACTTCCCGGCGCTGCTGCCGCTGTGCGACGAGCAGGACCCCGCGGAGACCCTGGACCGGGGCGACGTCCCGGAACTGGGCGAACTCACCCTGCACAACGGCACGATCTA
Source organism: Streptomyces sp. CB01373 (assembly GCF_002803075.1). GTDB lineage: Bacteria > Actinomycetota > Actinomycetes > Streptomycetales > Streptomycetaceae > Streptomyces. The sequence goes on from NZ_NNBK01000028.1 coordinate 62,146, forward strand.
CCGCTGGAACCGCCCCGTCTACGCCATCTCCCACGACAAGCCGCACGTGCGGGTGGAGAACCGGGTGCTGCCCGCCGGGCCGACCGTCGCCGACACGCTCGCCAACGGCGCCTTCTACTACGGGCTCACGCGTGCCCTGGTGGAGGAGGACCGCCCGGTGTGGTCGCGGATGTCCTTCTCGGCCGCCGAGGAGAACCTGCACACCGCGGCGCGGCACGGCATGGAGGCACGGCTGTACTGGCCCGGCATGGGCGAGGTGCCGGTGCCCGAACTCGTGCTGCGGCGGCTGCTCCCGCTGGCCCACCAGGGATTGGAGCAGTCGGGCATGGACGACGCCTGGCGCGAGCCGCTGCTCGGCATCATCGAGCAGCGGTGCGTCACCGGACGCAACGGCGCGATCTGGCAGAAGGAGATGTTCCACCACATCGACGCCACCACCCACTGCGGCCGGCACGAGGCCCTGCGGCGCATGACGCAGCAGTACGTCGACTACATGCATCTCAACGCCCCTGGACACACATGGCCGGTCGAATGACGGGACCGCCCCGACCGTAGTCGCGCCGACGGGTTCGGGCGGATGGCGCCCTGTGTCCTGTGCGCGGGCCGGATGGTGTCCGCCGCGACGCACGCGTCCCTGTGGTCCCGGGCCGGATCCCACGCCCCGGTCGTCACGCTGGCCGAGGAGCGCCTGTATCCGGGGAGCCTCGTCCTGTAGACGTGGAACGGCTCTGCCCGCTTCCCGTCCGCATCCTACCCGGTGGTGATCATGGGCTTTCAACTCGCTGTGTCCGCGCCCGTCCTCGGCCTCTCGTGGCACAAGTGCCCCTGGCGCGAGGCCCCGACGGCGGGAGCCGCCCGATGACCGGCGACGGACCGGGCCCCGGCTTCCGGCCTCGGGCCGCGCTGGCGATGTCGCCGGACGCCGCCGCGGCGGTCCTCGACGCCGCGGCGCTCGACACGCTCCGCGCGATCTGCGACCTCGCGCCCCTGCCCGTGCTCGACGACCTCACCACCGCGCGGGCCCGCTCCGTGCTCGCCGACGTGGACCTGCTGGTCACCGGCTGGGGCTGCCCGCCCCTGGACGCGGCCGCGCTGGCCGCGGCGCCCCGGCTGCGGGCCGTCGTGCACACGGCGGGCAGCGTACGCGGCCACGTCACCGAGGCCTGCTGGGAGCGGGGCATCGAGGTGTCCTCCGCCGCGGCCGCCAACGCCGTCCCGGTGGCCGAGTACACGCTCGGCATGATCCTGCTCACCGGGAAGCACGTACGGGAACGCGCCCGCGAGTACCGTGACCGCCGCACCCGCGGGAACTGGCTGCGCACCCCGGTCCGCGTCGGCAACTACGGCCGCACCGTGGGCATCGTGTCGGCCTCGCTCGTCGGCCGCCTGGTCATCGAGCTGCTGCGCCCGCACGACTTCGAGGTGCTGCTGTACGACCCGTACGTCGACGCGGACCAGGCAGCCGGACTCGGCGTGGAGGCGGTGGGGTTGGCGGAGCTGTTCGCCCGCTGCGACACCGTCAGCGTGCACACCCCGCTGCTGCCCGAGACCCGCGGTCTGATCGGCCGGGCCCTGCTCGGCTCCATGCCGGACGGCGCCGTACTGATCAACACCGCGCGCGGCGCCGTCGTCGACCAGGCGGCGCTCACCGAGGCCGTCCTCGCCGGCCGCATCCGCGCCGTCCTCGATGTCACCGAGCCCGAAGTGCTGCCCGCCGACCACCCGTTGTGGGACTGCGAGCACGCGCTCCTGACCCCGCACCTCGCCGGATCCGAGGGCAACGAGTGGCGGCGCCTGGCCGAACTGGCCCTCGCCGAGACCGCCCGCTGGGCCTCGGGCACCGGCTTCCACCATCCCGTACGACGCGAAAGGCTGGCCTTCCTCGCATGAGCATTCCTCTCGAACTCCCGGCCGAGGACCGCGCGTCGAGCCCGTACACCGGCTACACCCGGGCCCACTGGGAAGCGGTGGCGGACGGTCTGACGACGGCGGCGTGGCGGTGGAGCACCCCCGGCGACGCCCTGCTCGACCTGCCTGGGCGGCCCTCCCGTTCGGGAACGCGGTCCGACGGCCTGGAGGGGTATGCCCGTACCTTTCTCGCCACCGCCTTCCGTGTGGCCGGTGCCGGCGGGGACGACCCGCACGGCCTGCTGGAGCGCTACGCGCGCGGCCTCGCCGCGGGCACCCTTACGCCCGGCCGCGACGACACGGAGTCCTGGCCGGTGATCCTCGGCCACCATGTGCAGGGCCAGCCGATGGTCGAGTCGGCGTCGGTCGCGCTCGGCCTGCGGCTGACCGCGCCCTGGCTGTGGAAGCACCTCGACGACGGCGTACGGGACCGGGCCGAGGCCTGGCTGCGCGGGGCGCTGCGGCACACGCCCGCGCCGAACAACTGGTACCTGTTCCCGTTCACCGTCGCGGGGTTCCTCGAGTCGGTGGGGCGCGGCGACGCGGAGACCGCCCGGGCCCGGGAGCGCGCGCTGGAGCTGCTGGAGGGCTGGTACGCGGGCGACGGCTGGTACTCCGACGGCGACGGCCGCGCCTTCGACCACTACAACGGCTGGGCGCTGCACCTGTATCCGGTGCTCGACGCCCACCTCGGCGGCGACCGCGCGCTCCTCGCCCGCTACGGCGACCGGCTGCGCGCGCATCTGGAGAGCTTCTCCCTGATGTTCGGCGGGGACGGCGCTCCGGTGCACTACGGGCGCTCGCTCACGTACCGTTTCGCCGCTTCGGCGGCGGTCGGGCTCGGCGCCGTGACCGGTCGCACGCCGCTGGCTCCGGGCACCTCGCGCCGGCTCGTGAGCGGCTGCCTGCGGTACTTCCTGGACCGGGGCGCGCTGACCGATGACGGTCTGCTGAGCCTGGGCTGGCACGGTCCGCACGCGGCCACGCTGCAGGCGTATTCGGGGCCGTCCTCACCGTACTGGGCGTCGAAGGCGTTCGTGTCGCTCCTCGCGCCGGCCTCCCATCCGCTGTGGACGGCGGTGGAGTCGCCCGCACCGGTGGAGGAGGCCGACCGGGTGCTCGCCCTGCCGGCAGCCGGGCTGCTGGTGCAGGCGACCCGAGCCGACGGGATCGTACGGCTGCACAACCACGGCAGCGACCACGTCCGTCCGCACGTGGGCGAGACGGAGGCCGGCGACGACCCGCACTACGCGCGTCAGGCGTACTCGACCCGGACCGGTCCGACGGCGCCCGGGAACGTCGCGGACAACCACCTGTCGGTGGATGTGGACGGCCGGCCCAGCACCCGTCGCCGGATCCACCCGCTGGGTGCCGGCCACGGCGACGGCTGGGGCTGGGCGGCGTCCTGGCACCGGCCCGTCTTCGTCACCGGGCCCCCGATGGTGCCGGGCCTGCGGGTGGAGAGCGTCACGGTGGCATACGGACGTCATGAGCTCCGGGTGCACCGGGTGATCGGAGCCCCGGGCAATTCCCGCGTCACGCACACGGGTTGGGCCACCGGGCCGGAGCAGGACGTGGTGTCGGCGCTGTCCGGGCTGCACGGCTGGGACCCCTCCCCCGGCACGGTCCGCGCACCCCGGGGCACCGCCTGGACCCGGTGGGCCGAGGTGCCGCGCCTCACGGGACCGGCCAAGGGCACCAGTGTGCACGTCGCGCTCGCCGCACTGACCGCCGAGCCCGATCCCGTGCCCCTGGCGGAGGCGGTGTCCCGGTGCGTGGCCGACGAGAGGGGCGTCGAAGTGATCTGGGCCGACGGTGCCCGCACCCGGGTCGCCTTCGATCCGCCGGCCGTGTCGCACGAGGGGAACCGTTGAGCATCCCGAAGGCGTCCTTGCGTAATGACCCGTGGGCGTGCGCGCAGCCGTCTGTGAAAAAAGCGGTGCGGGGTTGTGAGCGTGTGGTGCCCCTCCGCGTGACGGTCCGTCAGATTGCAGCGGGGCATGGGGACTTGGCCGCATAAATCGTAGATATCGCGCAATCCGCCTCATGTAGCGAACTCATAACGGTTAACGGGCGGCCCGCGGGAAGCAAGACCCGCGCATATCAGGGCGCGGCCAAGTGGCCAACGGCGTCGGGCACTTGCTCTCCGGGACCTGCAGAGGGTGCCCTAACCGAGTGATAGCATCCCCGCGTCCGTGACCTTGGTCCACTCGGCTCGGGCACTGCATTGAGGTCGGCCTGTTCTCAACGCAACAGCCGTAGGGTCGTTCCGAGCGGTTGTGCCGCGGACTTCCACGAGGCGCCACCCACCCACGGCTGCAGGCTAAACGCCAGGAAAGGTTTCCATGAATCGAGACGCACTTGTTTGGTGCCTGGTTGCCGCGGTGGTGCTCGCCGTCGCCGCGGTCCTGGTGCTCTATCGTCGAAATAATGCCATCACGACGAAAAAGAGCCAGGCCGAGGCCGCCTACACGCAGAAGCTGAGCGAGGCCGAGGGGCAACTTGCCACGGTGTGGCAGGAATTGCAGCGCCACAAGGCCGAGCACGACCAGACCATCCGCGAGGCCGAAGAAGGGGCCGAGGAAAGCACCAAGGCCGTCCTCAAGGGCTCCGCGCGCTTTCTCCAGAGCCTTGCGGCCGAGCAGTTGACACTTCTTGAGGAAATTACACGGAAGTACGGCGGTCACGCCGTACTCGGTGATCTGCTGGAGGTGAACCACGCCAACGCGCAAATGGCGCGGAAGGCTCAGGGCATTGCGGTGATGTGCGGTGCGCCGCTGGGTCGCCGCAGTAAGCCGGCGAGCGTTTATGACGTGGTGCGCAGCGCGCAGGGACAAATTCGCAACTTCCGCCGTGTCGAAATCATGCAGCAGAGCGGTTTCGCGTTGAAGGCGTCCGCGGTCTCGCCGGTCGCTCTCGCCGTCGCGGAACTCCTCGACAACGCGGCCAGCTTCTCCCAGCAGGGTTCGCCGATCGAGGTGACCTTCCAGCGGGTGCAGAAGAACCTGTGCATCGTCATCGACGACGCCGGTGTCGGCATGAACGACGAGGACCGGCAGAAGGCTTCCACCCTGCTGTCCGGCGAGTTCCGCCCCCGGCTGTCCCACCTGGGCAACCAGCCGAAGTTCGGTTTCCCCGTCATCGGCCTGCTCGCCCAGCAGTACGGGTTCCGGGTGGACGTCACCGGCATCTCCCGCTACGGCGGCGTCCGCGCGGTCGTCCTGCTGCCCGAGGAGCTGTGGACCGAGGAGGAGATCGCGCCCGCCGAGGTCTCCCAGGTCAGCCCGATCCGCAGTGCGACGGGCCGGTCCGAGGCCGGGACGCGCACCGCGCACGGTCTGCCCAAGCGCGGGGCGCGCCAGGTGCCCATAGCCAGTGTTCCCGACGCCGCTCCCGACCGTGTTCCCGCCGACGACGACTCGGCGCGGCCCGTCGCGCCGGCGGACGAAGCCGGCCGCTCCGGCCGAAGCCTGGGAGCCTTCCAGCGCGGCACACTCTCGGGCCGGAACCTCTCCGCGGCTCCGATCGAAGGGTCCGATAACGCATGACCAACGACCTGTCGTGGATGCTCGAGGACATCGTGAGCAACGTGCCGAAGGCGCGGCACGCTGTTCTGCTGTCCGCAGACGGTCTTCCCCGCGGCGCTACCGACGGGATGTCGGAGAAGGACGTGCGCACCATATCCGCCGCCATGGCGGGGATGCAGGCACTGAGCCGGGCGACCTCCCACTTCGCCGGTCCGGGCGAGGACAGGCAGTGGAACCAGACGATCATCGAGTTCTCCCACGGCTGGATCTTCCTGATCGGGGCGGGGCAGGGTGCCTACCTCGCCGCGGCCGCGGCGCCCGACGTCGACATGCAGCAGATCTCCTTCCGCATGCACCGGCTCGTCGCCAGGCTCGGCAACAACCTCACCTCGCCTCCCCGGGTCAACGCGGAGGCCTCGGCGGAGCGTTCCGGCCGTGCCGGGAGCCAGATGGGCGACAGGCGGGGAACCGGCGTTCTGATCGCCGACCTGGACGAGGCGGTCAACCAGGTGCGGGGCGCCCGTCACGCGGTGCTGCTGGGCGCCGACGGCCTGCCCCGCGGTGCCACCACGGGCATGAGCCAGGACCTGGCGGACACGATCTCGGCGGCCATGACCGGCATCCACGCCTACAGCCGCGCCACCTCGCAGTTCGCCGGGGTGCACGAGCACGCCAAGTGGCGGCAGACGGTGATCGAGTTCCAGCACGGCTGGATCTTCCTGATCTCGGCCGGTCAGGGCGCCTTCCTGGCCGCGGCGGCCGACCACGAGGCCGACATCGAGGAGTTCACGACCCGGCTGCACCAGGTGGTGCCCCGGCTGAGCGAGCATCTGTCACCACAAGGGGCGGTGAGCAGCAAGTGAGCGATGAGCCCGATCTCGAGCTGACCTCGGCCTTAGTGCCTCTGTTCGTGGTCACGAACGGGCGTTCCCTGCCCCCGGACCACGCCTACGAGCGCACCACCCTGGTGTCCGCGGAGGACGGCGTCTCCGCCGCCGGCCGCATGCTTTCCCCGGAGGCGGGCCAGGTTCTGGAGATGGTCACGGACGGTTTTCTGTCCGTCGCGGAAGTGGCCGCCCATACTCACCTGCCGCTGGGGATCGTCCGGATTCTTCTGGCGGAGTTGGAGGACGGCGGCCTCATCATCACGAGGAAGCCCGTCCCCCGTGCCGAACGTGTCGATCGGGAAATCCTCAGCGCGGTACTCGATGGCCTCAAAGCCCGATTCGGAGCGTGATACGTGTACCTGGATTCAGCCGTCTCCACCGCGGTCAAGATCCTTGTGGTGGGCCACTTCGGAGTCGGGAAGACCACGTGCATCGGAAGTATCTCCGAGATCGAGCCTTTGCGGACCGAAGAGGAGATCACCGAAGCGAGTGTGGGATTTGACGACCTGTCGGGAACTCCGGACAAGACGACCACGACGGTCGCCATGGACTTCGGCCGACTGACCATCAGCGACGAGGTGGTGCTCTACCTCTTCGGAACGCCCGGTCAGGAACGCTTCAAGGAGATGTGGGAAGAACTGTCCCGGGGTGCCCTCGGCGCCCTGGTCCTGGTCGACCCCGAGCGGCTCTCCGAGTCCTTCCCGGTCCTCGACCTGGTCGAACGCTTCGGCCTGACCTACGCCATCGGTGTCAACCACTTCGAAGGCACCACCGACTACCCGCTCACGGAGGTGCGCGAGGCCCTGAACCTGTCCGCGGAGACCCCCGTCGTCGCCTGTGACGTACGGGACCAGAACTCGGCGGCGCAGGCCCTCATCACCCTCGTGCACCACCTTCTGTCCCTCATCTCTTAGGAGCACCGCCCATGCAGCAGCGTCCCGGCATACAGGGGCCGCCGCCCGGCTGCCCCGCCCACGCCAACGTCCCGTTCTACGGGCCTCAGTTCGGCTCCGATCCCGACAGCCACTACGAGTACCTGCGCTCCCTCGGCCCGAGCGCGCCGGTCGACGTCGCCCCGGACGTCCAGGTCGAGCTGGTCACCAGCTACGACGCCGCGCTGTACATCCTGCAGAACCCCGCCTCGTTCGTGCGGGACTCGCGGCGCTGGAACGCGCTGAACCAGGGGCGTGTCCCCGAGGACAGCCCGGCGCTGCCGATGATGGGGTACCGGCCCAACGCGCTGTTCAGTGACGGCGCGGCGCACGCCCGGCTGCGCCAGGCGGTCACGGACTCCCTGGCCAGCGTCAACGAGCTTCAACTGGTGCGGCAGACCCAGCAGTCGGCCGACTACCTGATCAGCCGGTTCAGCACCGACCGCCTCGGACAGGCCGAGTTGATGGCCGACTACGCCCAGCCGCTGCCGCTGCTGGTCTTCAGCGACCTGTTCGGCTGCCCGCCGGAGATCGGCGACCGTGTCATCGTCGGCATCAGCGGCATCTTCGACGGCACCCCCAACGCCGACCAGGTGCTGGGCGAGGCGCTCTCCGAGCTGATCGCCCTCAAGCGGCGCCGGCCCGGACAGGACCTGACCACGCGTCTGATGGAGCACGGCGCGGGGCTGACCGACGAGGAGGTGCTGCACCAGCTGGTGACCCTGCTGTCCGGTGGCACCGCTCCCCTGGCCGCGGCCATCGGCACCAGCAGCGCGCTGATCCTCGACGAGGAGTGGCAGGCCGGGCTGCCGATCGAGGACGCCGTCACCCGGGTCCTGTGGAACTACGCGCCGATCGCCAACTACGCGGCCCACTACCCGACGCACGACGTGGAGCTGGGCGGCAGGACGCTCAGGGCGAACGACCCGGTCCTCATCTCGTTCGCGGCGGCCAACACCGATCCCCGGCTGGCCGAACACCGTGAGCAGCTCAGCGCGAAGGCGCATCTGGCCTTCGGGGCCGGCCCGCACGCCTGCCCGGCCAAGGACCCGGCGTTCATGATCGCGGTCACGGCCGTCGAGTCCCTCCTCAACCGGCTGCCGGACGTCGAAGTTCGCGTACCGTTCAAGGACTTGAGCTGGGTTCCGGCGCCGTGGAGCCGTTCGCTGGTCGCCCTCCCTGTCCGGTTCACGCCCCGGGTCGTGGCGCCGACGCCCGCACAGGCGCAGACGCCGCAGACGGCCGCTCCGGCGACGCCGATGGCCACCGCCGCAGCGCCGCGGCCTGCGGCGACGTCCGCGGCCAAGCCCAAGGCGGGCATGTTCAGCCGCTTCCTGGCATGGACCCGAGGGGAGTGACGAAGGCAACCCCGGCGCGCATAGTCATTTCGTATGTTCAAGCCACCGCTGGGGTATGCATGGCGGCTGATGCCTAGAAAGGAGCCGTCGTGGAGACAGCGGTAACTCCGCCCCCCGACAGACGTTTTGCGGTCTCTCTCTTCTCTCGTCTTCGGACAGCGAAGGGCCAGGCCAACCCCTTTCCGATCTACGCGGAGCTTCGGTCGAGGGGCGGAGTCGTCGCAGCGCCATGGGGAGGTCATCTCGTCACGCGCTTCGACCTGTGCGATCAGGTCCTGCGCAGCCGGGACTGGTTGGAACCGGACGCCCGCTGGCGAGAACAGCAGGGCGACGGCACCCGTTGGACTGCCCCCTCCTCCCGTGAGATGAGCAGGACGCTGCCCGCCCTCAATCCCCCCGAACACACCTGGGTGCGCCGGTCGGCCGGCATGTTCGACCGCACCTCCATGGAGGAGATGCGCGGCACGGTCGGCCGCATCACGGGCCGGCTCATGGACTCCCTCGCCGTCCGGCTGCGCGACGGTGAGGCCGATTTCAACGCCCTGGTCAGCGAGGAGCTGCCGGTCGCCACGATCGGGCACTGGCTGGGCCTGCCGAGCGCCGACTTCCCCCGGCTGCGCGAGCTGACCCACGACCAGGTCTTCACGCAGGAGTTGCTGCCCTCGGCCAGTCAGCTGGCGCTGTCCGACGCGGCCACGGCCGAACTGCGTGCCTACTTCCTCGACCTGGTGCGCGAGCGGCGCGCCCACCCGGGCGACGACCCCGTGTCGCGCTGGATCAGGCTCTGGGACGCCATGGAGAGCGACCAGGACAGGGCGGACGAGGCCGTCTACTTCCTGGCGCTCTTCGTGCTGCTGGCAGCCCTGGAGACGACGTCCACCCTGCTGTCGACCATGACCCTGCTGGTCCTCGAGCACCCCAGGCAGTGGGACCGGTTGACCATCCACCCCGACCTCGTGCCGGCCGCCGTGGAGGAGTCGTTGCGCTACGACCCGCCCACGCATGTGATCAGCCGTGTCTCCTCCAGGGACACCGAGCTGGGCGGTGTCGAGGTGCGCAAGGACGAGATGGTCCACCTCATGGTGGGGGCCGCCAACCGCGACCCCGCCAAGCACAAGGACGCCGAACTGTTCAACATGCACCGCAAACCGGCGCACCTGGCCTTCAGCGGCGGCATTCACTACTGCCTCGGCGCGCCCCTGGCCCGGATGGAGGCCCAGACCCTCCTGCACCACGTGGTCAGGCGCTTCCCGCGGCTCACGCTCGTGCGCCAACCGACGTGGGCGCCGCGCGTGGCGTTCCGGCGCCCGCTGAACCTGGATGTCGCTCTCATATGATCGAAATGACAAATACCTTCGACAACTTCCCCTACAAGGCGATACGGGTGGAGCAGGACGGGCCGGTCCTCCGGGTCGCGCTCAACCCGTCGGCGCAGGACAGCTCGCTGACGGTCGCCGCTCTCGACGACCTCGTCTCGCTGCTCAACAGCCTGCATGACCGGCCCGACATCCGGGTCCTGCTGCTGTCGGCGGTGGGCGACGACTTCTGTCTCGGCGCCGATCGCGACGAGTTCCAGGCGGCACTGGCGGAGGACCCGACCGGCGGCGCCATGCGGCGCATCGTGGACAAGGCCTACCGGGTGTGCGACGCCCTGGAGAACTCGCACGCGGTGACCATCGCCAGGCTCCACGGCAAGGTCGTGGGCGCCGGACTGGCGCTGGCCTCCTTCTGCGACCTGCGCGCCGGTGCGGACACCTGCCGGTTCCGCATGCCGGAGATCGCCCTCGGGCTGCCGCCCGCCTGGGGAGGTGCCATGGGCCGCCTGGTCGCCGAGGGCGGGTCCGCCAGGATCCGCGAACTCATGCTCACCTGTGAGCCGTTCGACGCCGGAACCGCCCATCGGCTCGGTCTGCTGCACAAGGTCGCGCCGGTGGAGGCGCTGGACGCGGCCGTCGACGCCTGGGTCAGGCCCCTCGTGCGGCGCGCGCCGGAGGCCCTGACCCTCACCAAGCGCATGCTCGCCGGCTACGCGCGGGCGGACCGCACCGCCGACGTCGCGCTGCTCGACGCGCATCTCCTCACCGCACAGCTCAGCCAGGGCCGGGCGGCGGCCCGGCGCTGAACCGTTTCCGCCCGTACGCGCCCGACTCCCCCTGGTGTCGGGCGCGTACGGCGTTCGTGGCGTCCATGAGCGGCCCGGCCGGTACCGCACGGGGACGCATCCGCCGCTCCCCTGCGGTGGCGGATGCGTCCCCGGCGTGCGAGCGGCACGACGTGCCCCCGGAGCCGGTCAGGCGGTGCCGGCCTCGGCCTCGGGGGCCGGGCGGGTCAGGACGAGGGCGATGACGACGACGCTGAGGATCGTGAACACGGCGACCAGGGCGACCACCGCGGCCGGGACGCCGCTGACGAAGAACGCCGGCAGGGCCGAGACCACCGACACGATCCGGGAGCCCGCCACGACGCGGGAGCCCGTCCGGTTCAGCGTGCGCCAGGTGTAGACGACCGCGAGCACCGTGATCACGCCCAGCACGCCGTCGGCGATGCCGACGGCCATCGGCGGGCCCTGGGTGTCCGCGTCGGGCTCCGGGAGCGTGACGAAGTTGGTCATGTCGAGCAGGCCCAGCAGGCCCGCGAGGACGAGGCCCACCTTGTTCTTGCGGGTGAGGCCGGGAACGGTTCCGGAAGGGCTGTTCGTGCTCATCTGGGCTCCTGTCTCAGGGAGTCGGGGGGCCGCCGGTACGGCGACCCGGTGCGGTGAGCATGCGGCAGCGGCGTTCCGGCGCGCATCGGTGGTTCGTCCCCGGCGGCAGGGAGGTTTTCCCGTACGTCCTGGGAGAAGAGCCTCCCCGACGGGAACCGGTCTCGGCCATCATCGGGACATGACCTCCGCGGCCCGTCCCATCCGGGTGCTCATCGCCGACGACCATCCCGTAGTACGGCGCGGGATGAGCGCCCTGCTGACCTCGCTGGCGGGGGTGGAGGTGGTGGCGGAGGCGGAGACCGGCGAAGAGGCACTGCGCGAGGCGCAGTTGAGCCGTCCGGACGTGGTGGTGATGGACATCCGGATGCCGTCCATGGACGGGGTGGAGGCCACCCGGCGGCTGACCGCGCTGCTGCCCGACGTAGCGGTGCTCGTCGTCACCATGTACGAGGACGACGAGACGGTGCTGTCGGCGCTGCGCGCCGGGGCCCGCGGCTATCTCCTCAAGGGCGCCCAGCAGGAGGAGATCCTGACCACCATCCGGTCGGTGGCGGCCGGACAGTTCGTCATCGCGCCGGGCGTGGCGGCCCGCCTGCTCGGCCAGGTGGGGCCGCCGCCCCGGCCTGCCGACCCGTTCCCCGAACTGACCGTACGGGAACGGGAGATCCTCGACCGGGTGGCGCGCGGCCACGGCAACGCACGGGTCGCGGCCGAGCTGGAACTGGCCGTCAAGACCGTCGCGAACCATCTGTCCGCCGTCTTCGCCAAGCTGGGGGTGAGCGGCAGGACCGAGGCCATCCTGCTCGCCCGCGAGCGGGGACTGGGTGACGACACGTCCGGCCCCGCCTCATGACCGCGCGCCCGCCGGCCGCCCTGCGCGGGGCGGCCCTCGCTCCGGTCGCCGGCACGGCGCTCGCGTCCCTGTGGTGGGCGCCGCCTTCCCCGTCCGAGCGATGGGTCCTGTGGGCCCTGGTGGTCGGCCTCGGACTGACGGCGTCGTACACCCTGGTCACCGCCCGGCGCGGGGCCTCGGCCGCCTCCCGGCTGCTCGGACTGTCCGCGGCGGCGCTGCTGAGCGCGCCGCTCGCGGCCGCGGCCGGTGTCCCGGACCTCGCCGTGGTGCCGGTGGTGCTGGCCTCGACGGTCACCGTGCCGCTGGCCGCCCTCCGCGTCGTCGAGGCGCGGCCGGTGTCGCGGACGCTGCGCTGGGCGGAGGCGTCGATCGCCGTCTGCGGCGCGGGCTGCGCGGCCGCGTCGCGGACGGGCGGCGAACCGGCGCTGATCGCGGCCGGGGTGGCGTCCGGGACGGCGATGTGCGCCTGCACCTGGGTGCTGTTCGAGCTCACCTCCGGCGACGACCGGCGCCGCGTGCTGTGGCTGGTGCTGGGCGCCGCCGGGACGACGCTGGCCGGGATGCTGCTGTTCGCGGTGGACAACTCCCTCACCCTCGGCTTCCCGGCCGGCGTGCTGACGGTCGGCGCGGTGTCCCTGCTGCTGCCGGGCGCCATCACGGTGGCGCTGGTCGCGCCCCGCGCGGTGGACGTCCGGGTGGTGATGCGCGGCGCCGCCGTCCTCATCGTCATGCTCGCGCTGAGCGCCGCGGTGTACGAGGGCATCGCCGCCGTCTGGGAGATGGCGGTGGGCGCCCGGCCGGACAAGGGTGTGCCTCCGCTGCTGGCGGCCGCCATCGCCGCCGGGTACCAGCCGGTCCGGCGTCATGTCGAGGCGGTGATGGACGAGATGCTGTTCGGCCGGTCGGCCGACGCGGTGGAGACGCTGACCCGTCTCGGCACGGACCTGACCGCCGGCGCCCCTCCCCCGCTGTGGCTGCACACCCTGCGCACGACGCTCGGCGTGCCCGGCATCGAGCTGCGCCAGGAGGACACCGTGGTCGCCACCGCGGGCGCCGTCGACGCGGATCACGTCCAGGTCACCGCCCTGCGCGCGGACGGTGAGAAGGTGGGCGATCTCGTGGTCGGTCTGCCGCCGGGACATCTGCGGCTGCCCCGAGCGGCCGCCGCGGTGCTCGACCTGGTCGCTGCCCCGCTGGCGCAGGCCCTGCACGCGGCCCGGCTCAGCGAGCAACTGCGCCTGTCCAGGGGCCGCACGGTGACCGCGCTGGAGGAGGAGCGGCGGCGTATGCGCCGCGACCTGCACGACGGTCTCGGCCCCACCCTGACCGGCATCGCCTACACGGCGGACGCGGTCGTCAACCTCATCGCCACCGACCCCGAGCACGCGGTCCAGACCCTGCGCGCGCTGCGCGCCGACGTGGGCGACACGATCACCGAGATCCGGCGGATCGTCTACGGGCTGCGCCCCCGCGCCCTCGACGAACTCGGCCTCGTCGAGGCCATCCGCCAGCGCACCGCACCGCTGCGGGTCGCCGACGGCCGACCCCTCACGGTGACGGTCGACGCCCCGGAGCAGTTGCCGCAGCTTCCCGCGGCCGTGGAGGTCGCCGCCTACCGGGTGGCGGTGGAGGCCGTCACCAACATCGCCCGGCACGCCGCCGTGACCACCGCCACGCTCACCCTGGAGCTGCTCGGCAGCGGCCGTCTGCGGGTGACCGTCGCGGACTCCGGCCGCTGCGCCGAGCCGTGGACACCCGGCGTCGGCATCCAGTCCATGCACGAGCGCGTCGAACAGATCGGCGGCACCCTGACCGTCCGCACCGATCCCGAGGGCGCCACGATCACCGCCGAACTGCCCCTGTCCATCCCGGAGTGAGCTCGCCGTCACCGCTTCACACCTCTGGCCCCAGGGACTTACCGAACGGTATACAAGCCCAGTCGAACGTGCGACGGCGGCCTGCTGCCGCCGACCGCGCACGAAGTCCCGGCACAGGGGGAGGAACTGATGACCCGACAGGAAAGCGCGAGAGGGCGCCGGTGGCCGGCCGCGATAGGGGCGGCGCTCGGGGCGTGCGCCCTGGCCGCCGCCTCCACGGCGCCCGCCTCGGCCCACGGAGCCGGTACCGGCGCGGGGACCGGCCGTGCCCCGCACTACGTGTCGCTCGGGGACTCCTACACCTCCGGTCCCGGAATCCCGCGGCAGGTCGACGCCGGCTGCGGGCGCTCGGACAGCAACTACCCGTCGCTCGTCGCGGCGGATCGGAAGGCCGCCTCGTTCACGGACGTGAGTTGCGGCGGGGCGACGACCGAGGAGATGTGGAAGCCGCAGGGTTCCAACGGCGCCCAACTCGACGCGCTGCGCAAGGACACCGACCTGGTGACGGTCCAGATCGGCGGCAACGACGTCGGGTTCGGCTCCATCATCGCCACCTGCGCCCAACTCGGCTCCCAGCAGCCGGAGTCGGACCCCTGCCGGCGCCACTACGCCTCGTCCGGCATCGACCGGCTGACGCTCGACATCGCGCGGACGGCACCGAAGGTGGACCACGTGCTGCGAGCCGTGCACGCCAGGGCGCCGCACGCCCGGGTGCTCGTCGTCGGCTACCCGGACCTGCTGCCCGACGACGGCAGCGGCTGCTTCCCCTCGGTGCCGTTCGCCGCGCGGGACTTCCCCTATCTGCGGGACACCGAGAAACGGCTGAACACGATGCTCCGCCTGGTGGCCGCGTGGAACCGCGCGGAGTACGTCGACACCTACGGGCCCACGGTCGGCCACGACATGTGCAAGGCCCCGGCGGACCGCTGGATCGAGCCGTTGCAGCCGGCCTCGCCCGCGGCCCCGGCCCACCCCAACGCCAAGGGCGAGGAGGCCATGGCGCGTGCGGTGCTGAAGGTCCTGGACAAGCGGAACGGACGGGGCTGAGTCCCGGCCGGCGGGCATGCGGCGGGCACCGGACGGGCGCCCGCCGCACGCCGCCGGTACGGTCCCGGCACGGCCGGCGGGTCCGCGCGGCTCGTCACAGGCGCGGGCTGTCGAACCAGTCCCTCGTGTCGGGCCCCGTGGCCAGGAACAGCACGACGACGACCACGCCGGCCCGGACGCCGTTGCCGCCTCCGTTCCGCGACCGGCTCAGACCGGTGCGCTCCGGCGGCCGGCGGTCTGGGCCGCACGCTGGGAGGCGCGGCGCCGTCGGCCGCGGCGGGTCAGGCCCCAGGGCTTGAGTACGGAGATCACCGTCATGAAGACGTACGCGGTCAGGGAGACGGCGGGGCCCATCAGGATTCCGTGGGAGCCGGCCGGCGGCTCGCCCGCGGCGACGTCCCGGACCATCGAGGTCAGCCCGGGGCGCAGCGCGAGGACCGTGGCGGCTGTCGTGGCCAGGGTCAGCCAGAACTTCGTGTAGACCCACCGGTGCCGGGCCAGCCCCCACGGGGTACCCAGGGACAGCACGAGACCGCTGAACAGGGTGGCGAACGCGACGGGGAGCAGGAGCCAGTCGGCGAGGAGTTTCATGGCGCGGACGGAGGTCTCCACGGTCACCGCGGACCCCGTGGTGACCGCGGCGATCGCGAGGGCGAGCAGTCCGAGGGAGAGGCCGAGCCAACTGGCGGAGGCGACCACATGGACCACGAGGAAGGCACGGCGTGCGGGGCGGCTTGTTCTCACCCGTCACACGGTGCCGGACGGTGGCGCGGACGGCGTCCGACGCAGGGAGTAACCCGGTGTACCGGCCTCGGCGTACACGCCGGGCCGGGACACCTTGATCAAGGAGAGCGACATGCCCATCGAAACCGTCGAGCGATTCCTGACCGCCCTCGACCCGCAGCACCGGGAGCACGTCCAGGGGCTGTCACGCGAGGATCAGGAGAGCCTCGCCGCCGCCTGGGAGACGGAGCTCCAGCAGGACACCGACCTCGACACCCTGAGCGAACTGTCGCCGTCGGCGGCCGAGAGCGAGGCGGCGGCTCGCGTGGCCAGGAAACTCCTCGAACACTGAACGAGGAACGGGACCCGGCGCCCGCGGTTCTCCCGTGGACCGGGTCAGCGGCGGACCAGCTGGGTCTCGGCGGCGTCCATGTCCGCCGCCGGGACCGGCGCGGGGCGGCGGGCGGTGTCGCTGACCTTGAGGAGGAGGGCGACGAGCAGCCAGTTGGCGACCATCGCCGAGCCGCCCTGGGCCAGGAACGGCAGGGCCTTTCCGGTGAGCGGGATGAGCCCGGTGACACCACCGACGACGACGAACACCTGGAGCATCAGTGTGGTCGCCAGACCGGCGGCCAGCAGCTTGCCGAAGGGGTCGGTCACGGTGATCGCGGTCCGCAGGCCGCGCTCGGCGAGCAGGGCGTACAGCAGGATCACGGCCATCACTCCGGCCAGGCCGAGTTCCTCGCCGACGGTGGTGAGGATGAAGTCGCTGCGCCCGGCGAAGCCGATGAGCTCGGGGTGGCCCTGGCCGATGCCGGAACCGAGCATCCCGCCGGAGCCGAACCCGAACAATGCCTGGGCCGCCTGGTCGGAGATCAGCCCGTCCGGCCGCTGGTCCAGGGGGAGGTAGATGTCCATGGGGTGCAGCCAGGCGACCACCCGGCCGTGGACGTGCGGTTCGAAGGAGCCCACGACGAAGGCTCCGACGGCGAACATGGCGACGCCGAACACGACCCAGCTGGTCCGCTCGGTCGCGACGTACAGCATGATGACGAAGACGCCGAAGAAGATGAGCGAGGTGCCGAGGTCCCGTTCGAGGACCAGGACGAGCAGGCTGATGACCCACACGGCCGCGATCGGGCCGAGCTGCCGCCCCCGGGGCAGGTACATGCCCATGAAGCGCCGTCCGGCCAGGGCCAGGGCGTCCCTGCGGAGCGTCAGGTACCCGGCGAAGAAGAGGACGATCACGATCTTCACGAACTCGCCGGGCTGGAAGGACAGCGGCCCGAGGAAGATCCACCGCTTGGCGCCGTAGACGTCGCCGGGATAGAAGGCCGGAGCCATCAGCAGCACGAGGCCCACGGTGACGGCCACGTAGGGATAGCGCTGGAGCCGGCGATGGTCCTTGAGCCCGATCACGACCGCGATGAATCCGAGTACCGCGAGGCCGACCCACATGATCTGCCCGCCGACCGCCGTGGGCGAGTTGTACCGGGCCTGGTAGGCGACGTCGAGGCGGTGGATCAGGACGATGCCCAGGCCGGTGAGCAGGGTGGCCAGGGGCAGGATCAGCGGGTCGGCGTGCGGGGCGAACCGCCGTACCGCCAGATGGCACAGCAGCGGGGGCAGGGCCAGAACGGCGACGTGGAACGCCAGACCGGGCGGCAGGCTGCCCGTCATGGCGAGGGAGCTGCCCGCGTGGCCGAATCCGCAGATGAGCACGGCGCCCAGCAGCAGCGCCAGCTCCTGGTTGCGGCTGACCGTATCGCCGCCCCGGCTCGCTGATCCGGCTCGACTGCCCATGACTGCTCCCCCTGTCGCGTTGCTCCGGACTCCCGTCTCCGGCCCGGTGACACCCGGCACGACTATACAGTTGCGCAATGACGCAACTAACCACTGAGGGTGGGGTGGCCGGGGTGCGGCGCCGGGACCCGCGGGCTTCCGGCGCCGGTGCCCGTCAGGTCCGGGCGGCCGCGGACACGGCCTGCCGGGCCGCCCGCTCCACCAGGGCGACGCCGTCGCTCATCGACGCGCTGCCGTCGGACAGTACGGCGACGAGGTAGTGGTGTCCGCCCACCGTGATCCGGCCGACGCTGTTGACGTCCCAGAGACCGGAGGTGGTCCGCTGGAGCCAGCCGTTCTTCAAGGCGAACTCGGCGCCGGAGGCCGCCGAGACACCCCAGGCCTGCTCGCTCGCGACCCGGTTCATCAGCGACCGGATGTAGGTCCGGGACTCCTTGTTCAGCGGGGAGCCGGTCCCCGACGCCCCGGCGCTGTCGAACACGGACAGCAGAAGGCGGATCTGGTCGCTCGCCGTCGTCCGCGTCAGCCCCCACCTGCCGCCCGGACCACCCTTGGTCGAGGTCAGCCCCAGGCGCTTGTTGGCGGCCTGCAGACCCGGCGCCCGGCCGATCTCGCGCCACAGGGCGTTCGCCGCCGTGTTGTCGCTCTTGCGGATCATCGGCTCGGCCAGGCCGCGTTCCTGGGCGGTGAGATGCCGGCCCGCGTCCTGGGCCTGAAGCAGCAGCGCCGCGAGAATGTCGACCTTGATGATGCTGGCGGTGTCGTACGGGGCGTCCTGGCCGTACAGCAGCGGCTTCCTGCTCGCGCCGTCGAGGCTGAGCACCGCCGCCGTCACCCGCGCCTTGCTCTGCGGGTGCGGCGCCGCCGGGACGGCCGCCGCGGCGTGGGCCTGCTGCGCCGGGGCGGGCGCGGCGACCGCGGGTGCCGCGTGCAGCGCGCCGAGGGAGAAGAGGGTCGTCACCGAGGCCAGGAGGGCGCCGGCACAGGCACCGGCGCGGCTGACCCGGCGCCCGGACGAGGCCGCCGAGGTCTTCGCATGCGGCAGGGAACGCGGATGGGACATGATCGGACAGGCCTCCGCAATGGGTCGGCAAACGGGGGAAACTGCTTGGTGAAGGTAGACAAAATGTGCGTCTGGTGAAGTGGCCGCCGTCACTGCGAACCCGTTTCGGCCCGAATTGTGAGAAGACCCACCCGCTCCCCGGCCCCGTCACCGACGGCCCCGCGGCCGCCTCACCTGCGCCGTCGGGACGCCCGCTGCCGGGCCCTCGCGGAGCCGGGCGCCGCGCGCGCCACGACCGCCGGGACCACCATGGCCGCCTGCCTGGGACGTGGCGGCGCCGGCTGCCCGAGGTCGCGTTCGAGGTCGTCGAGGGCTCTGCGGGCCGCCGCGATCCGGGCGGCGAGATGCTGCTGGACATCAGGGGAGCCACCGGCGTCCGCCGCGTCGGCGGGCTGGTCCCTCTCCAGCTCGCGGGCCTCCTCCAGGGACGTGATCACCACGCCGATGAGGACGTTGACCAGGACGAAGGAGGCCAGCAGGACGTAGGAGGCGTAGTAGATCAGGCTCCAGCGCGACACCTCCAGGCCGCTGTGCACCGCGTCGCCGATGCCGTCCAGGGTCATCAGCAGGAACAGGGTCAGCACGGCGCGGCCTATGGAGCCGTAGTGCTCGGGGTCGTGGCGGCCGAAGAAGACCCAGCCGACCATGGCGTACACGTACAGCAGCAGGGCGCCGACCAGGAGGAAGCTCAGAGTGCCGGGCAGGCTGCGGACCACCGCGACCAGCACGATCCGCACCTGAGGCAGGAAGCGGGCCGTGCGCAGCACGCGCGCCAGCCGCAGCAGCCGCAGCACCGTGGCGTTCTCCCGTACGACGGGCACGAAGGCGCACAGGACGACGACCAGGTCGAAGGAGTTCCACGGGTCCTTCCAGAACTCCCGCGGGCGGTCGGCGTAGGCCAGCATCCGGACGAGGATCTCCACCGTGAAGGCCGCCAGGCAGATGTGTTCGGCCTGCCGTAACCAGTGGTGCCACTGCGTCGCCAGACCGGAGTACGTCTCCACGCCCAGCAGCCCTGCGTTGACGAGGATCACCACGAAGACTCCGAGGGCGAACCAGCGGGCCTCGGTGACGGTCCGGCAGCGGCGGGCCAGTTCTCCGCGCAAGGACCGTAAGGCGATGTCGGGGTTGTGAACGTGCTGCTCCGGCATCTGCTGCCCTTGCTCCTTCGCATGCGGTGGCCCGGCCGACCGGGCTGGAAGGGCGGGCTCGTTGAAGGATGATCATCCTCCAGGTCGGCACTCCGCGGCACCGTGGATCGCGGCACGTTCGCGGACCGCGTACCGCATGTCGTGCGTGCGGTACGCGATCGCCGTGTGCGCTCAGTCCCGGGGCCGCGGTCCGGTGATCACCTGCGGGTGCCGCACGAGGGGCAGAAGGCCGCGCCGTCGGGCAGGTCCTGGTGGCACGAGGAGCAGTTGTCGGTCTGGGCGAGGCGGTGTCCGCACGAGGGGCAGAAGGCCGCGCCCCTGGTCTCGGTGCGGCACTGCGGGCAGACCAACTGGCGTGGCGTGGTGGCGTCGTAGTCCTGTCCGCGCTGCTGACCGGCGTCGTAGGCGCGCTGGGCCACCATGTCGTTCAGGCCCCGCTGCTGGGCCGCCTGGGCCTCCGCCGCGGTGTCCGGGGAGCAGGTGAGGCAGAGCCCGAGGCCCGGGTTCCAGCAACGGGCGCAGACGTAGGACGTGCAACGGGGGCAACGGTCGAAGTGGCCCTGGGCGTTGGCGATGGCGCGGGTGAACGCCGCGTCCCGCTGGGTTCCGTAGTTCGCGCCTGCCAGCCCGTCGGCCGCGTTGGAGACGCCCTGGGCGGCACCGCCGCCGATGACCGACCAGGCCGCGTTCACCCCCCGCGACAGCCAGCCCGCCATCTGGCCCGCCCGGAAGGGCTCGAAGGGGGAACGCCAGGTGTCGGAGCAGCGTGAGCAGTAGAACTCGAACTGGAAACCGGCACCGGTTCCGTGCTCCTGGCACAGGTCGCGGTGGTTGTTGCTGAAGTAGATCTCGGTACTCATGGTGCGTTCCCCCCAGGGCCGACCCTTGTGACGGTGTTCCGACCGCGCGACGCCCGTCACGTCGTGCGGGTGTCCGGAATTCTGCCAGGAGTGCGGGCGCCCCGGCACCTGCCGTCCGCCGACTGATCCTGGGACAAAGGGGTACGCGTGTGGTGAACAGATACAGCTGAAGACTCGGGCAGCGCCGGCGCTGCCCGCGGGTTCGGCCCCGTGGACGTCCTGTGCCTGCGCTCGTCGGGTTCTGGCTGGTTCTGCCGACCTCGGGTCGAAGGGATTCCGGTCATGACTGACGACACCAGCGACTCCGTGCGCGAACAGGCCCGCCCGGCCGATCCGCGGCCGGTCGCCTACGCGGATCCGGCCCCGCTGGGCCTGGCGGGGTTCGCGATGACCACCATCCTGCTGTCCATCCTCAACACCAACCTGCTGACGGAACCCGGTGCGATCTTCCCGGTGCTCGGGCTCGCCGCCTTCTACGGCGGTCTGGCGCAGTTCGTCGCGGGACTGTTCGAGTTCCGCCGCGGCAACACCTTCGGCGCGACCGTGTTCGGTTCCTTCGGCGCGTTCTGGTTGACGTACTGGTGGCTGGTGCCGCGGGCGGCGGCCGTCGACGCGCACAACGGCCTGGGCCTGTTCCTGCTCCTGTGGGCCATCTTCACCGCCTACATGGCGGTGGCCGCGCTGCACACCAGTCTCCCCGTCCTCGGGGTGCTGGTACTGCTGACCATCACCTACATCCTCCTGGCGATCGGAGAGTTCCAGGGTGGTCCGGCACCGCAGGTCGCCACCCAGGTCGGCGGCTGGTTCGGGATCGCGACGGGGCTGGTCGCCTGGTACGCCTCGGCGGCAGGGGTGATCAACTCCACGCACCGGCGGACGCTGCTGCCCACCTGGCCCCGCTGAGCCCGCCAAGGCGGGGCAATACAGCACCGTTTCGGGGTACCCGGCCCGGTGAGGCACTTCTAGGAGGCGGTCATGCTCATCCTCGGCGTCATCCTGCTCGTCGTCGGCTTCGTCACCGGCATCTCGATCCTGTGGACCATCGGCATCATCCTGGCCGTGATCGGCCTGATCCTGTGGCTCCTCGGGTCGTTGGGGCACGCGGTCGCGGGTCGCCGTCACTACTGGTGACCGGCCGGCGACGACGGGAGCGGCGGCCGGCGGGCCGCCGCTCCTTCAGTGCCGGCCGAGGTGGGTCAGAACAGCGACGGCCGCGGGGGCGCCGAAGGTCCAGACCCAGGCCATCGGGCGGCCGTAGTTCAGGGTGCGGCCCCATCCGTAGCGCTTGGGGACCACCACGCGCGGATCGTCGCGGTCGTAGTAGAAGATCCCGTACCAATGGCGCTCGTCGTCCGGGTCCACGGCCCGCCTCCCTCCGTCCGACGCGGGCGTCACGGTGGTCCTCGCAGGGGAAAGGCGGTGCGCGCCCGCGGTCGGCCGGCCTACAGACCCGGCGCTCAGTGGGCGTGGCCCGAGCCGCGGCCGGACATCCGCCAGATCCTGATCTCGCGCAGCAGCCCCGGCATCTCCTTGACCAGCACCGCGACCACCAGCCCGCCCGCCAGGGCGGCCTCCACCGCCAGCAACTGTTTCGCTGTCATCCCCGTTCCTCCCTTCCGACTGACCCGCTCCTGACATCGATCCCGAACCACGACGCGCCCCGTCATCCGGGCGAGATGTTCGGCATGGCCTTCATGATCGTGTCGTGCTTCTTCCAGTGGATGCCCGTGGACCGCCGGGCGTCGGAGGTGCCGTCCCGGTGGTGTCCCGTCTGCCGCTCGTACGGGCCCCAGTTGCCCTGGTGCAGTCCGGAGACGTGCCCGGGGGTGTCGGGCTTCACGTCACGCCTGCCGACTCTGATCGTGCCCATGGTCTTGCTCCTCGTCTCCCCCGGTGCCTTGGCGCGTTCAGCCTTGGTCGGTTCCGTAGGTGGGGGTGTGGGTGGTGGTGAGGGTTTTGCCGTTGCCGAGGTACA
>NZ_NNBK01000029.1:0-22946 GCF_002803075.1 Streptomyces sp. CB01373
TGGCCGGCATGGGCCTGGCCCTGAAGGACAGCCCGCCCGGATTCGACCCGACCGCCGCCGCCTTCGACGCGGACGACAACGGGAACACGGGTTTCGTGGAGCCCGACCAGTACTGAACGCCGCGCCAGGCCTGTGGGGAGCCGGCCACGGCCGGCTCCCCACAGGCCCCCCGGCGGAGGAGCGGTGCACCACACCACGGACCCCGCCGGTGCCGCGGCCATCCCGGACTCACTCCTTCGCGACCCGACGCCGGTTCGGAAAACCGCTCGACCGGCCGAGTCGGAGTCGTCATGATCCGCACTCGTGACGACTCCGAAGCAACTCCTGGTCAGCGCCGGCGCCCGCAACAACGCTGAGTGGTGCGCAGCGATGAGCCGATCGCACGGCTTGGCCGGCGAGTTCGGGGCACAGGCTTGGGCCGCCCCGTCCCGCACACCGCTCTACTACCCCGACGCGGTGACGCTGGCGCCGGGCGCCGACCGGACCGCGCTGGCGGCCCGGATAGACACCACCGCACCCGGCGCCACCGTGAAGGACAGTTTCGCCGACCTCGACCTGACGGGGATCGGTTTCCAGGTGTTGTTCGAGGCGCAGTGGATCCACCGCCCGGCAAGTGCGCCCGCTCCCGCGTCGGACCTCGCCTGGGCCGTGGCGGACGACCCCGACAGGCTGCGCGCCTGGGCGCTCGCCTGGGCGCTCGCCTGGGACGACGGGGACGGCCACGCGGACCTCTTCCAGCCCGCACTGCTCGAGGACCCCGCCACCTTCGTGCTCGCCGGACACTCCACCGATGGCCAAGTGGTCGCCGGCGCGGTGGCGAGCCACAGCCACCACGTGGTCGGGATCTCCAATCTATTCGCGCTGGACGGCGGCCCCGACGCGGCCTGGCCGGTGGTACTGGACGCAGTGCACAGCCTGTTCCCCAACTTCCCAGTGGTCGGCTACGAGCAGGGTGACGACCTGGCGGCAGCCATCCGCCACGGCTTCGAGCCGGTCGGTCCACTGCGGATCTGGCTGCACGGCCAGTAACTGGACCGTTCCCGGGCCACCCGGCCCGGGAACTGCCACGCCCGGTGAACAACGCCGCTCAGCGAAAGGTCCGCGCCCGCGTCGAGCACGTACTGGGCCGGATGCGGTGCCGCCGCACCCCTCCAGGCCCGCAGCAACGCGGGCCGGACAGGGTGCGGCGGCAGCCGTCGGTCAGATGTCCCGGAACGTCTCGATCTGTGCCCCGATCGAGTTCAGTCGCTCCGCGAGGTCCTCGTAGCCGCGGTTGATGACGTAGACGTTGCGCAGGACCGACGTGCCCTCCGCGGCCATCATGGCCAGGAGGACGACCACGGCGGGGCGCAGGGCCGGTGGGCACATCATCTCGGCTGCGCGCCAGCGGGTGGGGCCTTCGACCAGGACCCGGTGGGGGTCGAGGAGTTGCAGGCGGCCGCCCAGGCGGTTCAGGTCCGTCAGGTAGATCGCGCGGTTGTCGTAGACCCAGTCGTGGATCAGCGTCTTGCCCTGCGCTGCGGCCGCGATCGCCGCGAAGAACGGGACGTTGTCGATGTTCAGGCCGGGGAACGGCATCGGGTGGATCTTGTCGATCGGCGCCTCCAGCTTGGAGGGCCGTACGGTGAGGTCCACCAGCCGGGTGCGGCCGTTGTCGGCGAAGTACTCGGGCGAGCGGTCGTGGTCGAGGCCCATCTCCTCCAGGACCGCGAGCTCGATCTCCAGGAACTCGATCGGCACCCGGCGCACCGTCAGCTCCGACTCGGTGACCACGGCTGCCGCCACCAGGCTCATCGCCTCGACCGGGTCCTCGGAGGGCGAGTAGTCGACGTCGACGTCGATCTCCGGCACACCGTGCACGGTGAGCGTCGTCGTGCCGATGCCCTCGACCCTGACGCCGACCACCTCCAGGAAGAAGCACAGGTCCTGGACCATGTAGTTGGAGGAGGCGTTGCGGATGACCGTCACGCCGTTGTGGCGGGCCGCCGCCAGCAGGGCGTTCTCGGTCACGGTGTCGCCGCGCTCGGTCAGCACGATCGGGCGGTCCGGGCGCACGGCGTGGTCCACCACGGCGTGGTACTGGCCCTCGGTCGCGGTGATGTCCAGACCGAACCGGCGCAGCGCGATCATGTGCGGCTCGATGGTCCGCGTACCGAGGTCGCAACCACCCGCGTAGGGCAGCTTGAACTGGTCCACCCGGTGCAGCAGCGGCCCGAGGAACATGATGATGGACCGCGTACGGCGGGCGGCCTCGGCGTCGATGGCGTCCAGGTCGAGGTCGGCCGTCGGCACGATCTCCAGGTCGGTGCCGTCGTTGATCCAGCGGGTGCGCACGCCGATGGAGTTCAGCACCTCCAGCAGGCGGTACACCTCCTCGATCCTGGCGACCCGGCGCAGCACCGTGCGCCCCTTGTTGAGCAGCGAGGCGCACAGCAGCGCCACGCACGCGTTCTTGCTCGTCTTCACGTCGATCGCGCCGGAGAGCCGGCGGCCGCCCACCACCCTCAGGTGCATGGGGCCCGCGTAGCCCAGCGAGACGATCTCGCTGTCCAGGGCTTCACCGATGCGGGCGATCATCTCAAGGCTGATGTTCTGGTTGCCCCGCTCGACGCGATTGACGGCGCTCTGGCTGGTGCCGAGTGCCTCGGCCAGCTGTGCCTGCGTCCAGCCCCGGTGCTGTCGGGCGTCACGGATGAGCTTGCCGATGCGTACGAGGTAGTCGTCTGCCATGAGGTTGAGGTTATCTCAGATATGAGATGGCGCTTCCTGGGGGGTCCATTCGGGTGATGAACCGTCAGTGGCGCCCGGACCGACGGGTTCGAGCTTGTCGGGGAGGTCCGGGTTTCGCGGGTATGCCGGGTGTGCCCCTCGGGTGCGGCCCTCGGCGTGTCCCTGGCGTGCGTCCATCGGCTGCACGCGGCGGCGCCCATTGGCGGCGTGCGGCGTCCGGCGTGCGGCGTGCCCGCGTCTCCGTGCTGCGCGGCGTGTCGGCGTGATGCGCGGCGTTCCCGTGCCGCGCACGGCGGTCCCGCGCGGTCCGCGGCGCGTCAGTGCGGTGCGCGACGCCCCGCGTATCCCGCCCCGCCCCCCTCTCCGCCCGGTCCGCGCATGACCATCCGGCCCCCATGTACTAGAGTTATCTCGACATCGAGATATCTGCCGGGGTGCACCACAGCCGCCACTCGGTAAGGGTGACCTAACTTAGCCGTACCTTACTGGATCGGCCGAGTCGCCGTGGCGGCAGGATCGTGGTGGTAGGCGCACATGAATGAAGGAGACTGTCGTGTCGGCGAACAGCTTCGACGCCCGCAGCACGCTGCAGGTGGGCGACGAGTCGTACGAGATCTTCCGGCTTGACAAGGTCGAGGGCGCGGCCCGACTGCCTTACAGCCTGAAGGTGCTGCTGGAGAACCTGCTCCGCACCGAGGACGGCGCGAACATCACCGCCGACCACATCCGTGCCCTCGGCGGCTGGGACTCCCAGGCCAAGCCGTCGCAGGAGATCCAGTTCACGCCGGCCCGCGTGATCATGCAGGACTTCACCGGCGTGCCCTGCGTCGTGGACCTCGCCACCATGCGCGAGGCCGTCAAGGAGCTCGGCGGCGACGCGGCGAAGATCAACCCGCTGGCTCCGGCCGAGCTGGTCATCGACCACTCCGTCATCGCCGACAAGTTCGGCACCAACGACGCCTTCAAGCAGAACGTCGAGCTGGAGTACGGCCGCAACAAGGAGCGCTACCAGTTCCTGCGCTGGGGCCAGACCGCCTTCGACGAGTTCAAGGTCGTCCCGCCCGGCACCGGCATCGTCCACCAGGTGAACATCGAGCACCTGGCCCGCGTGGTGATGGTGCGCGACGGCAAGGCGTACCCCGACACGCTCGTCGGCACCGACTCGCACACCACCATGGTCAACGGCCTCGGCGTCCTCGGCTGGGGCGTCGGCGGCATCGAGGCCGAGGCCGCCATGCTCGGCCAGCCGGTCTCCATGCTCATCCCGCGGGTCGTCGGCTTCAAGCTGACCGGAGTGCTGCCCACCGGCACCACCGCCACCGACCTGGTGCTGACCATCACCGAGATGCTGCGCAAGCACGGCGTGGTCGGCAAGTTCGTCGAGTTCTACGGCGAGGGCGTGGCCGCGACGAGCCTGGCCAACCGCGCCACCATCGGCAACATGTCGCCGGAGTTCGGCTCCACCGCCGCGATCTTCCCGATCGACGACGAGACCATCAAGTACATGCGCCTGACCGGCCGCCCCGAGCAGCAGCTCGCGCTCGTCGAGGCGTACGCCAAGGAGCAGGGCCTCTGGCTGGACCCGAACGCCGAGCCGGACTACTCCGAGAAGCTCGAGCTGGACCTGTCCACCGTCGTGCCGTCCATCGCCGGCCCCAAGCGCCCGCAGGACCGCATCGTCCTGGCCAACGCCGCCGAGCAGTTCAAGCAGGACGTCCGCAACTACGTCGACAGCGTCGACGAGGCGGGCGTGGAGTCCTTCCCGGCCTCCGACGCCCCGGCCATCCACCCCAACGGCGCCCCGACCAACCCGGTCCCGGTCACCGCCCCCGACGGCACCACCTACGAGCTGGACCACGGCGCGGTCACCGTCGCGGCCATCACCTCCTGCACCAACACCTCCAACCCGTACGTCATGGTCGCCGCCGCGCTGGTGGCCAAGAAGGCGGTGGAGAAGGGCCTGACCCGCAAGCCGTGGGTCAAGACCACGCTGGCGCCGGGCTCCAAGGTCGTCATGGACTACTACGACAAGGCCGGCCTGACCCCGTACCTGGACAAGCTGGGCTTCAACCTCGTCGGCTACGGCTGCACCACCTGCATCGGCAACTCCGGCCCGCTGCCGGAGGAGGTCTCCAAGGCGGTCAACGAGCACGACCTCGCGGTCACCTCGGTGCTGTCCGGCAACCGCAACTTCGAGGGCCGGATCAACCCCGACGTCAAGATGAACTACCTGGCGTCCCCGCCGCTGGTCGTCGCCTACGCCATCGCCGGCTCCATGAAGGTGGACATCACCCAGGACGCGCTCGGTGTCGACCAGGAGGGCAAGCCGGTCCACCTGGCGGACATCTGGCCGTCGGAGGCCGAGGTCAACGACGTCGTGGCCAACGCCATCGGCGAGGACATGTTCTCCAAGTCCTACTCCGACGTGTTCGCCGGTGACGCCCAGTGGCAGTCGCTGCCGATCCCGACCGGCAACACCTTCGAGTGGGACACCGAGTCCACCTACGTCCGCAAGCCCCCGTACTTCGAGGGCATGACGATGGACCCGGCCCCGGTCGAGGACATCGCCGGCGCCCGGGTGCTCGCCAAGCTGGGCGACTCGGTCACCACCGACCACATCTCGCCGGCCGGTGCCATCAAGGCCGACACCCCGGCGGGCCAGTACCTCACCGAGCACGGCGTCGAGCGCCGCGACTTCAACTCCTACGGTTCCCGCCGCGGCAACCACGAGGTGATGATCCGAGGTACGTTCGCCAACATCCGCCTGCGCAACCAGATCGCGCCGGGCACCGAGGGCGGCTACACGCGCGACTTCACGCAGGACGGCGCGCCGGTCTCCTTCATCTACGACGCCTCGCGCAACTACATCGAGCAGGGCATCCCGCTGGTCGTCCTGGCCGGCAAGGAGTACGGCTCCGGCTCGTCCCGCGACTGGGCCGCGAAGGGCACCGCGCTGCTCGGCGTCAAGGCCGTCATCGCCGAGTCCTACGAGCGCATCCACCGCTCGAACCTCATCGGCATGGGCGTTCTGCCGCTGCAGTTCCCGGAGGGCGGGACGGCCGACTCCCTCGGCCTGACCGGCGAGGAGTCCTTCACCATCACCGGCGTCACCGAGCTCAACGACGGCAGCACGCCGAGCACCATGAAGGTCACCACCGACACCGGTGTCGAGTTCGACGCGGTCGTCCGCATCGACACCCCCGGTGAGGCCGACTACTACCGCAACGGCGGCATCATGCAGTACGTGCTGCGCAGCCTGATCCGCAAGTAACGGATCCCGCAAGGCAGTTGGGCCGCATCCCCGGCAACGGGGGTGCGGCCCTCCCTCTTTCTCCCCAGGCGTTTACAGCCGCCGCCGTCCACGCTAGCTTTCACTGGCAAGCGAGGTGGGAGCGCTCCCATGACGGTGGACCGGAACCCGTCGTCCCTGGGGGTCTCCCACCTCGCCCCCGGTGCTGCCGGCTTGTGCGACACCGTGGTGCGACAACGTTGTCGTGATTGGTCTGTACATGACTTTACTGGGTGACCGTGCCCGGCGACAACGATGTCAGCACTTCGCGCCGGGACTTCGCCCGCGTGAGCGCAGCGTCGGCACGGAGCGCGCCCGCGCGCCCGTACGCGGTCTTCCGTGACACCACCGGCGCGCGCTACTGTCCCCGAGGCTTGTGCGACCCGTGGTGCGCGACCCGTCCGAAGGAGGGGCCGCGTCATGCGTTTCCGTCCCATGTCCCTGCTGCTGGCCGCGGTGCTCGCGACCGGCGGCGCCACCCCTGCCCTCGCGGCGTCCGCCGCGCCACCGGGACCCGGTCCCGCCCTGGTCCAGGACGCGACCGCGTACGTGGACCCGCTGATCGGCACCAGGAACGGCGGCAACGTCTTCCCGGGCGCCGTCGCCCCGTTCGGCATGCTCTCCTTCAGCCCCGAGAACACCCGCGGCGACGCCACGAGGACGGCCGCGCCCGGCGGCTACCAGTACGACGCGACCCGCATCCGTGGCTTCAGCCTCACCCACATGTCCGGCACCGGCTGCGCGGGCGGCAGCGGCGACATCCCCTTCTTCCCGTACGCCGGGAAGGTCACCACCTCGCCGGCGAGCGACACCAAGGACGCCGTCTACGCCTCCGACTTCCGCCACTCCGACGAGACCGCCGAGCCCGGCCACTACAAGGTGGGCCTCGCCTCCGGAGTCACCGCCGACCTCACGGCCACGGCCCGCACCGGCTCGGCCCGCTTCACCTACCCCGCCGACCAGCCCGCCTCGCTTCTCATCCGTACCGCCAACTCCGAGGTGGGCTCGACCGGTTCGTCGGTCACCATCGACCCGGCGAAGGGCACCGTCTCCGGCTCCGTCACCTCCGGGAACTTCTGCGGCTACCTCGACCCCGAGGGCCGGCGCGCCTACTACACCCTGTACTTCACCGCCCACTTCGACCGTCCCTTCAAGGCGACGGGCACCTGGCAGGACGACAGGCTGAACCCGGGCGCGACCTCGGCGACCGGCGGCACGGGCGGCTTCGCCGACGGTGGCAGGCCCGTGGCGGGCAAGGGCGCCGGCGGCTACGTCGAGTTCGCGCCCGGCACCGGCCCGGTCGGCGTCAAGGTCGGCATCTCCTACGTCAGTCAGGCCGGCGCCGAGGCCAACCTGGCCGCGGAGAACCCGCCCCAGCGCTCCTTCGACGCGGTCAGGGACGCTGCCCGCCGCGCCTGGCGGGACCGACTGCGCGCGATCCGCGTCGGCGGCGGCACCGAGGGCGAGCGCACCACCTTCTACACCGCGCTCTACCACGCCCTGCTGCACCCGAACGTCATCAGCGACGCCGACCGCCGATACCGCGGCGCCGACGACAAGGTGCACACCGTGGGCCGCGGCCACCAGGCCCAGTACGGCACCTTCTCCGGCTGGGACCAGTACCGCGACCAGGTGCAACTGCTGACCCTGCTCAGCCCGGACACCGGTTCGGACATCGCCCAGTCCCTGTACGAACTGGCCGGCCAGAACGGCGGTGTCTGGGACCGCTGGCTGCACGGCGCGAGCGGCACCCACGTCATGAACGGCGACCCCTCGCCGACCGCCCTCGCCGGCATCCACGCCTTCGGCGGCACCGGCTTCGACCTGAAGGGGGCCCTCGCCTCCCTGGTGAAGGCGGCGACCGTGCCGACCGAGCGGGACCTGTCCCCGGCGGGCAAGCCGGTCCTGTCGGCCGGCCAGCGGCCCTCCCTGGACAAGTACCTGAAGCTGCACTACATGCCGTCCGTCTCCAACGCCTGGGGCGGCGCGGCCGAGACGCTGGAGATGTCCACGGCCGACTTCGCCCTGTCCCAACTCGCCGACGCGGCCGGGCAGAAGAAGACCTCCGCCGCCTTCGCGGAGCGCGCCCAGTGGTGGCAGAACAACTTCAACGTCGCGGCCCACTCCTCCGGCGGCTACATCGCCAACCGCAAGGCCGACGGCAGTTGGGTCACCGGCTTCACCCCGGACACCGGCAACGGCTTCGTCGAGGGTTCGGCGGCCCAGTACACCTGGATGGTCCAACACAACCCGGCCGGCCTGTTCGCGGCGATGGGCGGCCGGGAGACGGCGCTGGCCCGCCTGGACGACTTCTTCCACAACGCCGGCGGCGACTGGGCGTTCACCGGCAACGGCGGCGCCAAGTCCGAACTCGACAACGAGCCCTCGATCAACGTCCCCTACCTGTACGACTACGCGGGCGCGCCCTACAAGACGCAGGAGACCGTCCGCGCGGCCATGCGGCAGCTGTGGACCACACAGCCGGGCGGCATCCCCGGCAACGACGACCTCGGCGCGATGTCCGCCTGGTACGTCTTCTCCGCGCTCGGCATGTATCCGCAGGTGCCTTCCCGCGCCGAACTCGTCCTGGCCTCACCGCTGTTCGAGCGGATCGACATCCAACGCCCGCACGGCAGGGACATCTCCGTGCGCGCCACGGGAGCGGCGGCCGGGTCCCCGTACGTCCGGTCCCTGAAAGTGAACGGCCGGGCGAGCGACCGCCCCTGGCTGCCGGCGAGCTTCGTCCGTGACGGCGGACGGCTCGACTACACCCTCTCGGCCACCCCGGACCGCACCTGGGGCAGCGCCGCGTCCGCCGCCCCGCCCTCCTTCCGCCAGGGCGAGCAGCCGTACCAGCTCGGTGTGGGCCCCACCGCGGCGACGCTCGCGCCCGGAGGCAGCACGACGATCGGGGTCCGCGCCCTCTCCCTGAACGGCGGCCAGGGCCCCGAGGTGCGCTTCAGCGTCCGCACCCCGTCCGGTGTCACGGCCACCCCCGCCGAGGGCACGGTGACCGACGGCGCCCGGCAGATCACGCTCACCGCCGCCCCGGACGCCGCACAGGGCTTCTACGACGCGCAGGTCACGGTCACCTCCGGCAGCCAGTCCTACGAGCAGCCGGTGTCCCTGACGGTGGCGGCCCCGGGCAGCCTGCTGGCCGCCTACGACAACACCGGGATCTCGGACGACGAGGGCGAGCACGACGAGGCCGACTACGACGGGGGCGGCTGGAGCTACTCCCGCCAGGCCCTCGCGGCGGCCGGCCTGACCCCGGGCGGGCAGGGCACGGTGAGCGGCCTGTCCTTCACCTGGCCCAACTCGCCCAGCGGGCGCCCGGACAACGCCTCGGGAGCCGGCCAGAGCATCGAACTGAGCACGCCCGCTTCCCGGTTGTCCTTCGTCGGCAGCGCGGTCAACGGCAAC
This sequence comes from Streptomyces sp. CB01373, assembly GCF_002803075.1. Lineage (GTDB taxonomy): Bacteria > Actinomycetota > Actinomycetes > Streptomycetales > Streptomycetaceae > Streptomyces. The sequence goes on from NZ_NNBK01000029.1 coordinate 9,443, forward strand.
CAGCAGACGAAGGCCACCGTCACCTACACCGACGGCACCACGGGCACCGTCGACCTCTCCTTCACCGACTGGACCGTCGGCGGAGGCGGCGGCACCGTCCAGTTCGGGAACACGGTGGTGGCCAGGACCGCGTACCGCAACGTCGCGGGCGCGGACCAGGACAAGGTGACCACCTACGTCTTCGCCACCGCGCCGTACGAGGCCCCGGCGGGCAAGCGGATCAGCGGCGTGCGGCTGCCCGGCAACGCCGACCTGCACGTCTTCACCGTCGCCACGGGCTGACCGGTCCGCCGGGCGGCAGGAAGGGGCGGGCCCGGCGGGCCCGCCCCTTCCTCATGCCGGATGCCGTGAGCGCGTCAGGCCAGCAGCTCCACCTCCGCCAGCGTGGAGGTGCTGTCCAGGACCAGGCGGTACTGCTCGTACATGCTCGGCGAGGCGATCGTGAAGGGGCGGGTCTGCTTGTTCCAGGCGAAGGACTCGCCGGAGCGCTTGTCCACCGTCTTCCAGGTCTTGCCGTCGGTGGAGGCCTGCAGCGTCCAGCCGGTCGGGGCCTTGGTGCGGTCGGCCGGCGAGGTCAGGGTGTACTGGACGGCCTTGACCTTGCCGGACACCGGCAGGTCCACCGACGTCACGGTCGTCTCCGTGGCCGACGTGTCGTCGAACAGCGGTCCGTCCCCCTTGAGGACGTCGGACCGCGGGGACGGCACCTTGTTGCCGGTCGTGACCGACTCCGGCGCCGCGCTCTTCCCGGTGCCCCAGGACGACGGTCGCGGACCCATGTCGAACTCCAGGGTTCCGCCCTTGGCGAGGAGGGAGTGGGGCAGGCTCGTCGAGTTCCACGCCTTGCCGTCGAACCGCACGCCCTGCACGTACACGTTCCGCGCGCTGTTCTTCGGCGCCTTGATCACCAGGTCGCGGCCGTTCTCCAGGTGCACGGTCGCCTTGGTGAACAGCGGGGAGCCGATGGCGTACTCGCCGCTGCCCATGACCAGCGGGTAGAAGCCGAGCGCGGAGAAGACGTACCAGGCCGACTGCTCGCCGTTGTCCTCGTCACCGAGGTAGCCCTGGCCGATCTCGCTGCCCACGTAGAGCCGGGAAAGCACCTCGCGGACCTTCGCCTGGGCCTTGGCGGGCTGCCCGGCCGCGTCGTACATGTACAGCACGTGGTGGGCGGGCTGGTTGGAGTGGCCGTACTGGCCCATCCGCACGTCCCGCGCCTCGGTCATCTCGTGGATGACACCGCCGTAGGACCCGACGAACTCCGGGCCGGCCGTCTCGGGAGTGGCGAAGTAGGTGTCCAGCTTGTCCGCCAGACCCTTCTGCCCGCCGTACAGGTTCGCCAGGCCCCGGCTGTCCTGCGGCGCGGTGAAGGCGTAGCCCCAGCCGTTGGTCTCCGTGTAGTCGTAGCCCCACACACGCGGGTCGTACTTCGACGGGTCGAGGCGCCAGTCGCCCTGGGTGGTGCGGCCCTGGAAGAAGCCGATCCGCGAGTCGAACAGCTTGACGTAGTCCTGGGCGCGGTTGAGGAAGTACTCCGACTCCTCCTTGTAGTGCTTCTCGCCCGTCTTCTTGTAGAGGGCCTCGCCCATCTTCGCGATGCCGTAGTCGTTGACGTAGCCCTCCATCGCCCAGGACAGGCCCTCGCCGGTGGCGGTGCTGGTGTAGCCGAGGAAGGGCGAGGTGGCCATGCCCTTACGGCCCACGCCCGAGGACGTCGGTACCACCGTCGCGTTCTTCACGGCCGCTTCGTACGCCGTCTTCGCGTCCATCGACACGCCCTTGACGTAGGCGTCCGCGAAGGCCACGTCCGAGGAGGTGCCGGTCATCAGGTCGGCGTAGCCCGGGGAGGACCAGCGGGCGGTCCAGCCGCCGTCCTTGTACTGCTGTACGAATCCGTCGACCATCTCGCCGGCCTGACCGGGGGTCAGCAGGGAGTACGCGGGCCAGGTGGTCCGGTAGGTGTCCCAGAAGCCGTTGTTCACGTAGACCTTGCCGTCCACGATCTTCGCGCCGGTCTGCGTCGGGGTGCTCTGGCCGGACGCCGGGGAGAACGGGGAGGCGTACAGGTCCTTGCCGTCCACCTTCTCGGAGCCCGAGTTCGGGTACAGGTACAGCCGGTACAGGTTGGAGTAGAGCGTGGTCAGCTGGTCGGGCGTGGCGCCCTGGACCTCGATCTTGCCGAGCAGCTTGTCCCAGGACCGCTGGGCGGCCGCCTTGACGGCGTCGAAGGAGGTGCCGTCCGGGATCTCCTGGCGCAGGTTGTCCTTCGCCTGGTCGATGCCGATGAGGGAGGTGGCGAGGCGCAGGGTGACCGTGCGGTCCTTGCCCGCGTCGAGGCGTACGGAGCCGGTGACGCCGGTGGCCGAGCCGCTTGTCACGGGCTTGTCGAAGACGCCGTAGACGAACAGCCGGGTAGCGCCGGTGGACAGCCCGGACTTCACGTCCGAGTAGCCGGTGACGACGCCGTGCGCGGTGTCCAGGGTCAGACCACCCTGATTGGTGACGTTGTCGAAGATCACGCTCGCGTCGTCGCCCGGGTAGGTGAAGCGCAGCGCGGCGGCGTGGTCGGTCGGCGCCATCTCCGCCGTCAGACCGTTCTCGAAACGCACCCCGTAGTAGTACGGCCGCGCCGTCTCGTTCTCGTGCCGGAAGGCGAGGGCACGGGCGGTGCGGCCGGTGTCCGGGGTGCCGGCGGCGGACGGCATGATCTGGAAGGTCTGCCGGTCACCCATCCAGGGGCTCGGCTCGTGGCTCGCGCCGAACGCCTGGAGGGTCGGGAGGTTGTCGTCGTTGTTCGCGTGCGCGTACTCGTACAGCCAGCTCTGCGAGGACGCGTTGGTCACCGGCGTCCAGAAGTTGAAGCCGTGCGGCAGCGCGGTCGCGGGGAAGTTGTTGCCGCGCGAGAAGCTGCCGCTGGAGTTGGTGCCGCGGGTGGTCAGCGCGTAGTCGGACAGGTGCGCCTTCGGCTTCTCCTGCGGCGCCTCCTTGATCACCACGTCGTCCAGCCAGCCGCGGAACTTCGCGGGGCCGGTGGGGGAGTCGTAGGCGAGCAGGACCCGGTCGATCGTCTTGCCCGCGGCGACCGAGCCGATCCGGGAGGCCACGTTGTTCCACTGGTTGACGTACAGCGTCTTGGCCGCGCCCTGGCCCTGCGGGCTGAGGGTGAAGCCGTGCTGGTCGGTCGCGCCCAGGCCGCTCAGGTAGGTGCCGTCGGTGAAGGCGAGGTCGACGGCGACGTTGGTGGCGTCGTAGTCGCGGTCGCCGTCGGCCATCGACGGGTAGACGCGGTACGACAGTTGCGTGTCGGGCAGCACCTTGACGTTGACGTCGAAGACCTTGTTGTACGAGTACGCCCGGCCCTGCGCGGTGTGCCGGCCCGCGTAGCGCAGGGCGCGCTTGCCGGTGTAGCCGGCGCCGGACTTCGCGGTCGGGGAGCCGCTCGGGCCGCGGTCGACGAGGGTGAGCATGTCCTGCGGGACGGGATCGCCGTCGCCGCCGGTGGAGAACTGCACCTCGGCGAGCTGGAGTATGCCCGAGGCGCCGTTGTTCTTCGTGACGTCGAGCCGGAAGTGCTGGTACTGGGCCGGCTCGGCCAGGTCGAAGGTCCTGGTCTGGAACCGTTCGGAGAACTTCTCCCCGGCACGGGTGTCGAGGGTCTTCCAGTCCTTGCCGTCGGTGGACCCCTTCAGGGTCCAGTCCTTGGGGTCGCGTCCGTCGAAGTCGTTGGCGGACGTGAGGGCGTAACGGGTGATGTTCACCGGCTTGTCGAAGTCGAACTCGACCCAGCCGGTGTCCTCGAAGGCCAGCCACTTGGTGCCGGGCTCACCGTCGATGAGGTTCTCCTTCACCTCCCCGCCACCGGTGTTCTCCGCGCTGGCCCGTACCTCGGTGATGTGGTCGTCCACATTGCCGGGGATGCCGGTGCTGTAGCCGCCGTCCACGCCCGAGGCGCGCTTGCCGCCGCCCTTGGCGGTGTCGACCGTGTTCAGCCAGTCCGGCGCCGGGTCGCCGGCCTCGAACGAGGAGCTGAACTCCCGGCCGACGGCCGGGGGCTTGCCGGGCAGGGCGACCGCCGCCCCCTGCGAGCCGGCTGCCGTGACGAAGGCGGCCGTGACGACGACCGCCGGACCCCATCTGTGCCGTACTCTGCGCTGCATGCGCGGCGTCCCTCCCTGCGTTTCGGACAACGTTGTCAGCTCTGTACGCAAGGACCAGTAGGGAGCCAAGTGGCCAGTGATGTCAAGGGTGTTGGGTGTGGCATTCGGGCGCAAAGGCGCGGATATATCCGTCAACGGAAGCCCATGGGCGGCTCATATTCCGCGTGAGGTCTCAACTCGGAAAAGACCCGCGGCGAACCTTGCTTCTGATCTTGCTCCGCCGACCGGAAGTGGACTATACCTGTCGGCGTCCGCGCGACCATGAGACCGGCCGGAAGCGGACCCGGGGGAGTCGGAAAGGGTGGTTCGGCGCGTGAAACGCGTCCGCCTCCTTGTCTTCCGTCCGATCCCGGTGCGTGACGCACGACGTACTTCCTGCACGACCCAGCGTGACCCGACCGCGGTGCCGGGGAGGATCCGGTTCACCGCCTGAGTCCTGGAGAAGGCGAGGACTTGAGCATGGGATCCACTTCCGCCGAGAACCACGGAGGCGTCGGCCGCCGGGCCCTGATCAAGCGGTCCGCCGCACTCGGTCTGATCAGCGTTCCCGCGATGGGCTTCCTGTCCGCCTGCGCCAGTGGTGGCGGTGACGGCCAGGGCAAGGCCAAGGCGGGCAAGAAGACCGAGAAGAACCCGCTCGGCGTCAACGACACCGCGCAGATGGAATTCGTCCTCTTCGACGGCGGTTTCGGCAAGGAATACGCCGAGGACGCCGTGAAGATCTACGAGAAGGACTTCCCCAAGGCGAAGACCAAGTTCGCCGCCACCCAGAAGATCCAGTCGACGCTCCAGCCGCGCTTCAACCAGGGCAACCCGCCGGACCTCATCGACAACTCCGGCGCGGAGCAGATGGACATGGGCGTCCTCGTGGGCAAGAACCAGCTCGCGGACCTCACCCCGCTGCTGGACGCGGCGTCCTACGACGACCCGAGCAAGAAGGTCCGCGACACACTGCGCCCGGGCATCGTGGAGATGGGCCAGTTCGACGGCCAACCGGTGTGGATCCTGTACTACGCCTACACGGTCTACGGCGTGTGGTACTCGCAGAAGGCCCTCGACTCGCTGGACGAGCAGTACCCGGAGACCTGGGACGCCATGCTCAAGGTCTGCGAGAAGGCCAAGAAGAAGGGCATGGCCGGCTGGACGTACGCCGGCAAGTACCCCTACTACCTGCCCTTCTCGCTCTACCCGATGATCGGCAAGGTCGGCGGCCGCGAAGTCCTGGACGCCATCGACAACCTGGAGCCCAACGCCTGGAAGCACCCGGCGGTCAAGGCCTGCTTCGAGGCCTACTACGAGCTCTACCAGAAGGGTTACATCCTCAAGGGCACCCCGGGCCTGGACCACATCCAGTCGCAGACCGCCTGGGCCAAGGGCAAGGCGCTGTTCATCCCGAACGGCTCCTGGGTGGAGAACGAGTCCGCGAACGTCATCCCGGCCGACTTCGACCTGGCGGTCTCCGCGCCCACGGGCATCGACAGCTCCGACGAGATGCCGTTCGGCACCATCTGGGCGTCCGGCGGCGAGCCGTTCATCGTCCCGGCCAAGGCCAAGAACGCCGAGGGCGGCATGGAGCAGCTGCGCATCATGCTCAGTGAGGCCTCCTCGAAGAACTTCACCGCCAAGGTGAAGTCGCTCACCGCGTACAACGGCGGCACGGACGGCATCGACCTCACCCCCGGTCTGAAGTCCGGAGTCGCGGCGCTGGACAAGGCGGGCTCCAACGTGGTGAATCCGCGGCTCCAGGACTGGTACGTGCAGCTCCAGAAGGAGAAGATCGGTGTGTCCGGCATCGGCGAGATGATGGCCGGCCGGCTCACCCCCGCCGAGGCCATCAAGAAGATCCAGGGTTTCGCCGACGAGGCCGCCAAGGACCAGTCGATCAAGCACTACAAGCACCAGTAACTCCGAGGATCCGTCACCAGCGGTACCACCCGCCCAGAGATCGGGGTCGGCAGCAATGCAGCACGGCAAGTACCGGTTCATCGTGGGGTTCCTCGCGGTTCCCCTCGGGCTGTACGCGCTTTTCGTCGTCTGGCCGTTCATCCAGTCCATCTACTACTCGTTCACGGACTGGACCGGCCTGAGCCCCGATTTCCAGATGGTCGGCTTCGACAACTACCAGAGGATGCTCGACGACGACATCTTCTGGAAGTCGTTGCAGCACAGCCTGCTGTTCGCCCTGGTGCTACCGCTGGTGACGATCGGTCTGGCGCTGTTCTTCTCGTTCATGATCAATGTGGGCGGGCGGCGCCGCCGCGGCGGACCGGCGATCTCCGGCGTCCGCGGCTCCTCGTTCTACAAGATCGTCTACTTCTTCCCGCAGGTGCTGTCGATCGCGATCGTGGCCCTGCTGTTCGCCTTCGCGTACAACCCGGACAGCGGCGCGATCAACTCCGTGCTGCGCGGGATCGGGCTCGACAGCGTCCAGCCGCTGTGGCTGGGCGACCCGAACCTGGCGCTGTGGTGCGTGATGGCGGTGCTGGTCTGGTCCACGGTCGGCTTCTTCGTGGTCCTGTTCTCCGCCGGTATGGCCTCCATCCCGGCGGACCTGTACGAGGCCGCGCTGCTGGACGGCGCCAGCCGGTTCACCACCTTCTTCCGGATCACCCTGCCGCTGCTGTGGGACACCGTGCAGTCCGGCTGGGTGTACATGGGCATCCTCGCCCTCGGGGCGGAGTCGTTCGCGGTCGTGCAGATCATGACGACCGGTCCGGGCGGCCCCGACTACTCGACCACCGTCATGGTCCTGTACGTGTACCAGAAGGCGTTCCGTGACGGTCAGGCCGCCTACGCCACCACGATCGGCGTCGCGCTGCTCGTCGTCACGCTGGCCTTCGCCGCCGTCGTGATGCGGCTGGGCCGGCGCGAGCGGCTGGAGTTCTGACCATGAAAACGACCGAGACCCCCGCCCCCGTTCCGGCCGAGTCCGGAATCGGCGTCGCCACGGCCGGAGTACCGGCCCAGAAGCCGGGCGGGCGGAAGAAGGACGGCTCCGTCCTCAACGTCTTCTCGCACGGCATTCTGATCATCTGGGCGATCATGGTGGTCATGCCGCTGGTGTGGGCGGTGATGACGTCCTTCAAGGACGACAATTCCATCTTCAGCTCGCCCTGGGCGCTGCCCGACAAACTCCACTTCGACAACTGGGCGCGGGCCTGGACCGACGCCAACATGAGCTCGTACTTCCTCAACACCGTTCTGGTGGTGGGTGGTTCGCTCGTCGGCACCCTGGTGCTCGGTTCGATGGCGGCGTATGTGCTGGCCCGTTTCGACTTTCCGGGCAACCGCTTCATCTACTACCTCTTCATCGGCGGCATGAGTTTTCCGATCATGCTCGCGCTGGTCCCGTTGTTCTACGTGGTGAACAACATGGGACTGCTGAACACCATTCACGGTCTGATCCTGGTCTACATCGCGTATTCCCTGCCGTTCACGGTGTTCTTCCTGACCGCGTTCTTCCGGACCCTGCCGACCTCGGTGGCGGAGGCCGCCTTCGTGGACGGGGCCTCGCACACCCGGACGTTCTTCCAGATCATGCTGCCGATGGCCAAGCCCGGACTGATCAGCGTGGGGATCTTCAACTTCCTGGGGCAGTGGAACCAGTACATGCTGCCGACGGTGCTCAACACCGACCCGGACAAGCACGTGCTCACCCAGGGGCTGGTGCAACTCGCCGTGAGCCAGGGCTACAAGGGCGACTGGTCCGGTCTCTTCGCCGGACTGGTGATGGCGATGCTGCCGGTCCTCGCCGCGTACATCATCTTCCAGCGCCAGGTGGTACAGGGCCTCACTGCGGGCGCCCTGAAGTAACGTCCGGCACCGGGCCGCCGCCGCGCGGCCCGGCGCGCCTGCCCGCCCCCGTCCCGCCGTCCGCTGCCGCGGCGCGCGCGCCCGTTCTGCCGGCCCCCGCGACCCGCCTCGCGGGGCCGGTCCCGCCGTCCCGCGCCTGGCGTGGCCTCCCGCGAACGTCCTTGCGGGGCCGGGCTCGACGGCGCGCCGTCCGGCGTCACTGCCGCTGGCGTGCGTTGCCGCGAGGCTCCTGCGGTCTCCGCGAGCGGATTTGCTGGGCCGGGCCTGCGAGCCTGTCGCCCCGCATCGCCGCTGCTCGCGCGCGTTGCCGCGTAGCCGCGGTGTCGCGAAGCCGCGGTGTCGCGAGTCCCGTTCGGGCCCGGGCTCGCGGGCTCGCCGTCTCGCATCGCTGCCGCTCGCGGCGTTTTGTATCTCCTGCGGCCACCGCGGGTCGCCTTCGGGGGCCCTGCTTTCCGACCGGGCTGGCACTGGTCGGCCTCGTGCCTGTCGGGTCCGGCTCGCGGGCTTGCGGTCTCGCGCTGCTGACTCGTGCGTGTCGTCCTAGGGCGTGTTTCGAAGGTGGCGTCGTTCGCCCGGAGGGCGGGCCCCGCGGCGTCTGGTGCGTGCGATCGCAAGGCGGAGGGTCGCCCTCGTACTGGGTGTACGTGGGTGATCCCGACAACGCAGCGAGCGTGCGTGCCAGGCGTCGCGGGGCAGACGGCACTTTCGAAACACGCCCTAGTCCCGCCGGCCGCCCTCGTGAGCTGCCTTGTGGGGCCCCACTCGCGGGCATGTCAGCTCGACTTGCTGCGGCCTGCGGCGTCTTCCATCTCCCGCGGCCTCCGCGAGCCGCCTTCGGGGCCCTGCTCGCCGGCCGGCCTGGCAGCCGGTCGGCCTCGTGCCTGTCGGGCCCGGCGGGTCCGGCTCGCGGGCTTTCCGTCCGGCACTGCTGCCGCTCGCGGGGATGTCCCTGCTCCTTGCCGCCTTCGTGAGCCGCCTGCCCGGTCCTGCTCGCGGAGGCGGTTCGCGGCTGCCGTGCTTGGCGTCGGTCCGCCCCGTGCCCGCCGCGCCTGGCGTTCGCGCCGTGAGCGCCGCTTCGGGCGCCCCCCTGCGGGGGCGCGCGGGCTCGGGTCGTGCGCGGGCGCGTGGCACAGGCGCAGCTGTTTGTCCAAGGGGGCGGATACCGTTCAACCTCTTGACGGGAGGGGACCCGAACAGCTCAGCTTAGAGTTCACTAGTTGGACATGGACCGGGGCCTCGCTGATGCGGCCCCGCGCTCAGGAGGTCGTCGTGGAGACTCCAGGGTCGCAGTCATCGCTGCACCGAGCCAACCTGGAGCGGGTCGTACGTGCCGTGCGCCTTGCCGGATCGCTCACGCAGGCGGAGATCGCGCGGACCACGGGCCTGTCCGCGGCGACGGTCTCCAATATCGTGCGCGAGCTGAAGGACGGCGGAACGGTCCAGGTCACGCCCACTTCCGCGGGCGGCCGCCGGGCCCGCAGCGTCTCCCTGAGCGGAGACGCCGGCATCGTGATCGGCGTGGACTTCGGGCACACCCACCTGCGGGTCGCGATCGGCAACCTCGCCCACCAGGTGCTCGCCGAGGAGTCCGAGCCGCTGGACGTGGACGCCTCCTCGGCGCAGGGCTTCGACCGCGCGGAGGAACTGGTCAACCGCCTGATCGCGGCCACGGGCGTCGACCGTTCCAAGATCGCCGGCGTGGGTGTCGGCGTACCCGGCCCGATCGACGTGGAGTCCGGCACGCTGGGCTCCACGGCCATCCTGCCGGGCTGGACGGGCGTCAGGCCCGCCGAGGAGCTGCGGGGGCGCCTCGGAGTGCCGGTGCACGTGGACAACGACGCCAACCTCGGCGCTCTGGGCGAGTTGGTCTGGGGCAGCGGCCGGGGCGTGCGCGACCTGGCGTACATCAAGATCGCCAGCGGGGTCGGCGCCGGCCTGGTGATCAGCGGCAGGATCTACCGCGGCCCCGGCGGCACGGCGGGTGAGATCGGGCACATCACGCTCGACGAGTCCGGCCCGGTCTGCCGCTGCGGCAACCGCGGTTGCCTGGAGACCTTCACCGCCGCCGGGTACGTGCTCCCGCTGCTGCGGCCCAGTCACGGCACCGACCTGACCATGGAGGGCGTCGTGCGGCTGGCACGGGAGGGCGATCCGGGCTGCCGCCGGGTCGTCGCCGACGTCGGCCGCCACATCGGCAGCGGGGTCGCCAACCTCTGCAACCTGCTCAACCCCAGCCGGGTGGTGCTCGGCGGGGACCTCGCCGAGGCCGGTGAGCTGGTGCTCGGCCCGATCAGGGAGTCGGTCGGGCGGTACGCCATTCCCAGTGCCGCGCGCCAACTCTCGGTGCTTCCCGGCGCACTTGGCGGCCGCGCCGAAGTACTCGGCGCGCTGGCCCTCGCGTTGAGCGAGATGGGCGATTCAACCCTTTTGGACGGTACGCTCAACGCGGCTACTCCTGCCTTCACTTAGAGAACGGATGGCACCGTTGCCATCTCGTTAAGGATTTACTTCTTGACGTCGCACGCGCAGCCGAGTTGACTTCCAGCCACCTCGGCCGCAACGACGCGGCCTCGTCAGGGAGGTTTGAAGAAGTGAACACGCGTATGCGTCGCGCGGCCTTCGCCGTTGCTGCTGGTGCCATGGCCGTCTCGCTCGCCGCCTGTGGCAGCGCCAAGGAGTCCGGTGGCTCCTCGAAGTCGTCCGGCAGCGAGAAGAAGGGCGACGACATCAAGGTCGGCCTGCTCCTGCCGGAGAACCAGACCGCTCGTTACGAGAAGTTCGACAAGCCGATCATCGAGAAGCAGATCGCGGATCTGACGAACGGCAAGGGCAAGGTCGAGTACCTCAACGCCAAGCAGGACGCGACCCTCCAGGCGCAGCAGATCGACACGATGATCACCAAGAAGGTCGACGTGCTGATCCTCGACGCGGTCGACTACAAGGCCGTCGCCGCGGGCGTGAAGAAGGCCAAGGAGGCCGGCATTCCGGTCGTCGCCTACGACCGCCTCGCCGAGGGCCCGATCGCCGCCTACACCTCGTTCGACAACGAGGAGGTCGGCAAGACGCAGGGTGAGGCCCTGCTGAAGGCCCTGGGCGACAAGGCCAAGTCCGGCAAGATCGTCATGATGAACGGCGCCGTGACCGACCCGAACGCCGCGCAGTTCAAGAAGGGCGCCCACGACGTCCTCGACGGCAAGGTGAACGTCGGCAAGGAGTACGACACCAAGGAGTGGAAGCCGGAGAACGCCAACGCCAACATGGAGGGCGCCATCTCCGCCCTCGGCAAGGACAAGATCGTCGGCGTCTACTCCGCCAACGACGGCATGGCGGGCGGCATCATCACCGCGCTCAAGGGCGCGGGCCTCAAGACGCTTCCCCCGGTCACCGGCCAGGACGCCGAACTCGCGGGCGTGCAGCGCATCGTGACCGGCGAGCAGTACATGAGCGTCTTCAAGTCGTACCCGCAGGAGGCCGAGACCGTCGCCAAGATGGCCGTCTCGATCGCCAAGACCGGCAAGGTCGACAGCTCGCTGAACACGAGCACCGTCGACAGCGGTACCGACAAGGGCATCCCGGCGGTCATCGTCCCCGTCGTCTCGCTGACGAAGGACAACATCAAGGACACGGTCATCGACCAGGGTTACTACACCATCGGCGAGATCTGCACGGCCAAGTACAAGGCCGCCTGCGACAAGATCGGCCTGAAGTAACACCTCCGGGACCGCCCGAGCGGCGGTCCCGCCGACCTGCACGGGACACCGCGTCCATCGATCACGCGGACCCGTGTCGGCTCGTCCGGCGCCCTGCCGCCGACAGCCCCGCAGCACAACGGCGGGGCGCCGGACGGAACACCCCCCTCACTCCTCTTGTTTCAACCTCCCGCCGGGGTCAGGCTCGGGCGGCGAAGGAGATGGTTCACGTGTCCGCTACGCCCGTGCTGGCGTTGCGCGGGGTCTCCAAGCGATTCGGTGCTGTCCAGGCGCTCACCGACGTAGAGCTTGAGGTCCACGCCGGAGAGGTGGTCGCCCTCGTCGGCGACAACGGCGCCGGAAAGTCCACCCTTGTCAAGACGATCGCGGGCGTGCACCCCATCGATGACGGTGTCATCGAGTGGGAGGGCAAGCCCGTCACGGTCAACCGGCCGCACGACTCCCAGAACCTGGGCATCGCGACGGTCTACCAGGACCTCGCCCTGTGCGACAACATCGACGTCGTCGGCAACCTGTTCCTCGGCCGCGAGATCAAGCGCCGCGGTGTCCTGGACGAGGTCGAGATGGAGCGCCGCTCGCGCGATCTGCTCCAGACCCTGTCCATCCGCATCCCCAGCGTGCGCATCCCGATCGCCTCGCTCTCCGGCGGTCAGCGCCAGGTCGTGGCCATCGCCCGCTCCATGCTCGGCGAGCCCAAGCTGGTCATCCTCGACGAGCCGACGGCCGCCCTCGGCGTCGAGCAGACCGCGCAGGTCCTCGACCTCGTCGAGCGGCTGCGTGAGCGCGGCCTCGCGGTCATCCTCATCAGCCACAACATGGCCGATGTGAAGGCCGTCGCCGACAAGGTCGCCGTCCTCCGGCTCGGCCGCAACAACGGCGTCTTCGAGGTGAAGACCACCTCGCAGGAAGAGATCATCTCCGCCATCACCGGTGCCACGGACAACGCCGTGACCCGTCGTGCGGCGCGCACCAACGCGGAGGCTCAGAAGTGAGCATCGACAAGTCCCAGGCCGCTCCCGCCGACGCCCCCGTGGACGCGCCCGCCGTCGCGGCCGACGCCGCTCCTGCCGTCGACCCCCGTCTTCTCGTGCGCGAGCAGGGATTCGCCGGCTACCTCGGCGAGTTCAAGCGCAAGATGCGCGCCGGCGACCTCGGAGCCATCCCGGTCGTCATCGGCCTCATCGCCATCTGCGCGATCTTCCAGAGCCTCGACTCGGCCTTCCTGGGCGCGGAGAACCTCAACAACATCTTCGTCGCCATGGTGGCCACCGGCATGATGTCGGTCGGCATCATCTTCGTGCTGCTGCTCGGCGAGATCGACCTGTCGGTCGGCTCCGTCTCCGGTGTCTCCTCGGCGATCATGGCCGTGATGAGCGTCACCCACGGCGTGAACGAGTGGCTCGCCGTCGTCAGCGCCCTCGCGGCCGGCGCGGTCATCGGCGCCCTGCACGGCTTCTTCTTCGCCCGCATCGGTGCGCCCGCGTTCGCGGTGACCCTGGCCGGTCTGCTGTTCTGGAACGGCTTCATGCTCCAGGTCCTGGGCGCCAACGGCACGATCAACATCGACGGCGACGGCGTCGTCGGCAAGCTCACCACGTACTACTTCTCGGACGTGGCGGCCGCCTACCTCCTGGCCGTCGTCGCGGTCGCCGGGTACTTCCTGTCGGCCTTCTTCGGCAACCGCCGCCGCGAGGCCGCGGGCGTGCCGTCCCGCCCGCTGAGCGACATAGTGCTGCGCACCGTGCTGCTCGCGATCGCGGCGTTCGCCGTCGCGATCATGTTCAACCAGTACAAGGGCCTGCCGCTCGCGGTGCTGCTCTTCGC
>NZ_NNBK01000029.1:22973-78144 GCF_002803075.1 Streptomyces sp. CB01373
GTCCTGGTCGGCAGCGACTTCGTGCTGCGCCGTACCGCGTACGGCCGCAAGGTCTTCGCGCTCGGCGGCAGCGTCGAGGCCTCCCGCCGTGCCGGTATCAACGTCACCGCGGTCCGTGTCTCGGTCTTCGCCATCGCGGGCCTGTTCGCCTCGGTCGGCGGTCTCTTCTGGGCCTCCAAGATCGCGGCCGCCAACCAGAGCGCCGGCTCCGGTGACCTGCTGATGAACGTCATCGCAGCGGCCGTCATCGGCGGCACCAGCCTCTTCGGTGGCCGGGGCCGCACCTGGAACGCGCTGCTCGGTGTACTCGTGATCACGTCGATCCAGTACGGCCTCGCCCTGCAGGGCATCGCCACCCCGATCCAGTACATGATCACCGGTGGTGTGCTTCTCGCCACGGTCGTCATCGACTCGGTCACCCGCAAGACGCAGAAGTCGGCCGGACGCGCCTGAGCGCCGCCCGTACCAGGACCGTGCCCGGCACCGACGACGGTGCCGGGCACGGCCGTGTCTGACAGTCCTTTCGGTGGGTACCGCCGTTCGCGTGACATGCGACCCCCATCCCGGACACCGGGCGCTCGAACGGAACATTAGACTCGACGAGCCCGGCAACAGCTCGATCAGCTCTACGCAAGGAGGCACGGGTGCCGCTGCTGACCCGCATCAGGGGACCGCGCGATCTGGACCGGCTCAGCCTGGAGGAGCTGGACCAGCTTGCGCAGGAGATCCGGACCTTCCTCGTCACCGAGGTCTCCAAGACCGGCGGCCACCTCGGCCCCAACCTGGGTGTGGTGGAGCTGACCATCGCCCTGCACCGCGTCTTCCAGTCGCCGAAGGACAAGGTGCTGTGGGACACGGGCCACCAGTCCTACGTGCACAAGCTGCTCACCGGCCGCCAGGACTTCTCCAAGCTGAAGATGAAGGGCGGCCTGTCCGGCTACCCCTCGCAGGCCGAGTCCGAGCACGACGTCATCGAGAACAGCCACGCCTCGACCGTGCTGGGCTGGGCCGACGGCATCGCCAAGGCCAACCAGCTCCTTGAGCGGGACAGCCACGTCGCCGCGGTCATCGGTGACGGCGCACTGACCGGCGGCATGGCCTGGGAGGCGCTGAACAACATCGCCGACGCCAAGGACCGCCCGCTCGTCATCGTCGTCAACGACAACGAGCGCTCCTACGCCCCGACCATCGGCGGCCTCGCCAACCACCTGGCGACCCTGCGCACCACCGACGGCTACGAGCGCTTCCTGGCCCGCACCCGTGAGGTGCTCGAGCGCACCCCGGTCGTCGGCAGACCGCTGTACGAGACCCTGCACGGCGCCAAGAAGGGCCTGAAGGACTTCATCGCCCCGCAGGGCATGTTCGAGGACCTGGGCCTGAAGTACGTGGGCCCCATCGACGGCCACGACATCGAGGCCCTGGAGTCGGCGCTGGCCCGCGCCAAGCGGTTCGGCGGTCCCGTCATCGTGCACTGCCTCACCGAGAAGGGCCGCGGCTACCAGCCCGCCCTCCAGGACGAGGCCGACCGCTTCCACGCCGTGGGGAAGATCCACCCCGACACCGGGCTGCCGATCGCCACCTCCGGCGCCGACTGGACCTCCGTCTTCGGTGACGAGATGGTCAGGCTCGGCAAGGAGCGGAAGGACATCGTCGCCATCACCGCGGCCATGCTCCAGCCGGTCGGCCTGGACAAGTTCGCCAAGGCCTTCCCGGACCGCGTCTACGACGTCGGCATCGCCGAGCAGCACGGCGCAGTCTCCGCGGCCGGTCTCGCCCACGCCGGGGTGCACCCTGTCTTCGCCGTCTACGCCACCTTCCTCAACCGCGCCTTCGACCAGGTCCTGATGGACGTGGCCCTGCACAAGTGCGGGGTCACCTTCGTCCTGGACCGGGCCGGTGTCACCGGCACCGACGGCGCCTCCCACAACGGCATGTGGGACATGTCGATCCTTCAGGTCGTCCCGGGGCTGCGGCTGGCCGCCCCGCGCGACGCCGACCAGGTCCGCGCCCAGCTCCGCGAGGCCGTCGAGGTCGAGGACGCGCCGACCGTGGTCCGCTTCTCCAAGGGCGCCGTCGGTCCCGCCGTACCCGCGGTGGGCCGCGTCGGCGGCATGGACGTGCTGCGCGAGCCCGGCACCGAGACCCCGGACGTCCTGCTCGTCTCCGTAGGCGCCCTGGCCCCGATGTGTCTCGAGGTGGCCACGCTCCTCGACAAGCAGGGCATCACCACCACCGTCGTCGACCCGCGCTGGGTCAAGCCCGTCGACGATGCCATGGCGCCGCTCGCCGCGCGGCACCGCGTGGTCGTCACCGTCGAGGACAACTCCCGTGTCGGCGGTGTCGGCTCGGCGATCGCCCAGGCCCTGCGGGACGCGGGCGTCGACGTGCCGCTGCGCGACTTCGGCATTCCGCCGCGCTTCCTCGACCACGCCTCCCGCAATGAGGTGCTGGTGGAGATCGGGCTGACCGCGCCGGACATCGCCCGTCAGGTCACGGGCCTGGTCTCCAAGCTGGACGGCCGGTTCGAGCGGCCGGAGGCCGAGACGGGGGTCGACGCGGCGGTGCAGTCCGCGCGCGACTGACCACCGGGACCTCCCCGACGCGGTACGGGCCGGTCGCTCCCCCTCTTACGGGTGGCGCGACCGGCCCGTCTGCGTGAACCTGCGAGTGCCGGGGCATACGCATCCCCAGCTCTCTCGATCATGCCGAGCAGTGGCGAGCCGGGTCGAGGACGACAAGCAGGGGAGGTCACGCCGTGAGCAGCACGCTCTTTCGGACCAAGAACGTCGAGCAGTCGATCCAGGACACCGAGGAACCCGAGCACGCGCTCAGAAAATCCCTGTCCGCCCTCGATCTGACGGTCTTCGGCGTCGGCGTCATCATCGGCACCGGCATCTTCGTCCTCACCGGCACGGCGGCCAGGAACACCGCCGGCCCCGCCGTCTCCCTGTCCTTCGTCGTCGCCGGTGTGGTCTGCGCGCTCGCCGCGCTGTGCTACGCGGAGTTCGCCTCCACGGTGCCGGTGGCCGGCTCCGCCTACACCTTCTCCTACGCCTCGCTCGGCGAGTTCCCCGCCTGGATCATCGGCTGGGACCTGGTCCTCGAACTCGCGCTCGGCACGGCGGTGGTCGCCGTCGGATGGTCCGGCTACATCCACTCGCTGCTCGACAACGCGGGCTGGCACCTGCCCGAATACCTCAGCGGGCGTGACACGGCGTCCGGCTTCGGCTTCGACATCCTCGCCGCCCTTCTGGTCCTGGTCATCACCGTCATCCTCGTACTCGGCATGAAGCTCTCCGCGCGGGTCACCTCGGTCGTCGTGGCCATCAAGGTGGCCGTCGTGCTCGTGGTGATCATCGCGGGCGCCTTCTTCATCAAGGGCGGCAACTACCACCCGTTCATCCCGAGTCCGCAGCCGGTGCCCGCGGGCGGCAACCTCAAGGCACCCCTCATCCAGCTGATGTTCGGCTGGGCGCCCTCGAACTTCGGTGTGATGGGCATCTTCACGGCGGCGTCCGTCGTCTTCTTCGCCTTCATCGGCTTCGACGTGGTCGCCACGGCGGCCGAGGAGACCCGCAATCCGCAGCGCGACGTGCCGCGCGGCATCCTCGGCTCGCTGATCATCTGCACCGTGCTGTACGTCGCCGTGTCGATCGTCGTCACCGGGATGCAGAAGTACAGCGCGCTGTCCGTCGACGCGCCGCTCGCCGACGCCTTCAAGTCCACCGGGCATCCGTGGTACTCGGGCCTGATCAGCTTCGGCGCG
The DNA here is from genome assembly GCF_002803075.1 of Streptomyces sp. CB01373. Lineage (GTDB taxonomy): Bacteria > Actinomycetota > Actinomycetes > Streptomycetales > Streptomycetaceae > Streptomyces. Next base: position 26,740 of record NZ_NNBK01000029.1, read on the forward strand.
GCCATCGGCCTGACCACCGTGTGCATGATCCTGCTCCTGGGCCAGGCGCGGGTCTTCTTCGCGATGAGCCGGGACGGACTGCTGCCCCGCTTCTTCTCGCACACCCACCCGCGGTTCCGCACCCCGTACCGGCCGACCATCCTGCTCGGCGTGATCATCGCCGTCGTCGCGGGGTTCACCAGCCTGAGCGAACTGGCCGAACTCGTGAACATCGGCACCCTGTTCGCGTTCATCGTCGTCGCGATCAGCGTGATCATCCTGCGCAACACCCGGCCCGACCTGCCCCGCGCCTTCCGCACCCCCTGGGTCCCGGTGATCCCGGCCCTCTCCGTCTGCGCCTGCCTCTGGCTGATGGTCAACCTCCCCGCCGAGACCTGGCTCCGCTTCGCCATCTGGATGGTCGTCGGCTTCGTCGTGTACTTCCTCTACGGCCGCAAACACAGCAGGCTCGCCGAACGCCAGGCACAGGAGCGCCGCACGGCGGGCGGCGGCACCTCCTAGGGTCTTTCGCTGCCGGACGGGCCCGGGTTCCTCGTCGACGAGGAACCCGGGCCCGTTTTCTGTGGGCGCGAGAACAACCGGAGTTCGTCTTCCCGACAACCGTTGACTATGGACATCCCTGTACCTACGATCTCGCTTGTCCATGGTTGTCCATACACAAAGCGGTGCGCCCATGAAGATCGCGGTTGTCGGAAGTTATGGAGCCGGCCTCACCATGCGGGTCCCCAAGGCCCCCGCCGCCGGTGAGACCGTCTCGGGCGGGGTGTTCGATCCCGGCCCCGGCGGCAAGGGCAGCAACCAGGCCATCGCCGCCGCCCGGCTGGGGGCCGAGGTCTCGCTGCTGACCGCCGTGGGCGACGACGACTTCGGCCGCTCCGCACGTGAGTTGTGGCAGCGCGAAGGGGTCGGCGCCGAGCATGTGCTGACCGCCGGGGCCCCCACGATGGTCGGCTTCATCCTGGTCGAACCGTCCGGGGAGAACCGCATCGCCATCGCACCGGGCGCCCTGGACGAACTGGACGCCGCTGCCGTCGAACCCTTCCGCGCCGAGATCGCCTCCGCCGACATCCTGGTCGTGTCGATGGAGATCCCCGAGGAGGCCGTGGCCGCCGCGCTCCGCCTGGGCCGTGAGACCGGTACGCGGACCCTGCTGAACCCCGCCCCCGCCCGTCCGCTTCCCGACGAGTGCTGGCCGCTCATCGACGTGATCACGCCGAACCAGACGGAGGCGCCCGTCCTCCTCGGCCTCGGTGAGGGGCACGGGCTCAGCGACGAGGAACTGGTCCACGCCCTGCGGGAACGCACCGGGGGCGCCGCCGTCCTCACCCGGGGTGGCGAGGGCGCCCTGATCGCCCAGGCCTCCGGGGTGACCGCGGTGCCACCGCACCCGGCCGGGACGGTCGTCGACACCACGGGCGCCGGCGACTCCTTCACCGCCGCCCTCGCCGTCGCCCTCGCCGAAGGGCAGCCCCTCGACCGCGCGGCCCGGTTCGCCGCCGCTGCGGGCGCCCACACCGTGACGATCGCGGGCGTCGTCCCCGCCCTGCCCACCCGAGACCAGCTGAACGCCCGGATTGGAAGAACCCCGTGACCTCGACGACCTCGAAACCCCCGACCGCCGCGGCGCCGTCGGCCACCGGATCGGCACGACAGGCCCCGCTCGCGTTGCGCAGGCTGCTGCACGCACGCGAGGCCGGCGTCTTCGCCGCGCTCGTCCTGCTCTTCCTGCTGGGCACCGTGCTCTCGCCGACCTTCGCCCAGTCCGACAACCTGCTCTCGGTGGGGCAGCAGATCGCGCAGATCGGCATCATGGCCGTCGGTGCGACCTTCGTGATCCTCAACGGCGAGATCGACCTCTCGGTCGGCTCGACCTATGCCCTGTCCGCGATCTCCACCGGCCTGCTCATCTCGGACGGCTGGAGCTGGCCCGCGGCCATGCTCGTCGGACTGGCCGTGGGCGCCCTGGCCGGACTGCTCAACGGGCTGGCGGTGGTGGTCCTCGGCGTGCCGTCCTTCATCGTCACCCTCGGCACGCTCAGCGTCTTCCGCGGTATCGCCCTGCTCATCTCCGACGGGGCCCCGATCTCCCTGAGTTCCTCCCGGCCAGGGGTCGCGGAGTTCAACCTCCTCGGCCAGGGACGGCTCTTCGGGGTGGTCCCGATGCAGTTCGTCTTCTTCGCCGCCGTCGCCGCCCTCGGCGTGGTGCTGCTGTCCCGCTCCCGCTTCGGCTTCAACACCTACGCGGTCGGCGGCAACCAGGAGGCCGCCCGCCTCGTCGGCGTCAACGTCAAGCGGGTCAAGCTCACCGCGTTCGTCCTGTCCGGTTTCACCGCCGGCCTCGCCGGCGTACTCGGCCTGTCCTTCCTCTCCTATGTGCAGGGCGTGACCGGCCAGGGGCTGGAACTCACCGTCATCTCCGCCGTCATCATCGGCGGCGCTGCCCTCTTCGGCGGCTCCGGGACCATGTGGGGCACCGTCATCGGCGTCGCCTTCATCGGCCTGCTCCAGAACATCCTGAACATCAAGGGCATCTCCTCCTTCTGGCAGACCGTGGTCACCGGTCTCGTCATCGTCGCCGCCGTCGCGGCCGACACCTGGCAGCGCAAGCGCAAGACCCGCGCCTGACCGCCGCCCGCTTCCCACCTCACGCAGACGCAGACCCACGGACACGACAAGGGAGTCACGATGTCCCCGCGCACCCTCCTCAGATCCCTCGTCGCCGCGACGGCCGCCGCCGCGGCTCTCAGCCTCACCGCGTGCGGCGCCGTCACCGCCGGCGACTCAGCCGGCTCGAGCGACGGCTCCTTCAAGCTCGCCCCGTACATCCAGCAGCGGGTCGACGACCACAAGCCGATGCGCATCAAGCTGAGCTACCACGACCCGTCCCTCGCCTTCGCGACGCCGATCAGCTCGGGCATGAAACGGGCCGGCAAGGAACTCGGGGCCGACGTCTCCCTCATAGGCCCCACCGGCGGCGACGCCGCCAAGCAGGTCTCCGAGATCCAGACGCTCATCCAGCAGAAGGCCGTGGACGGGCTCGCCGTCTCCTCCGCCTCCAGCGACGCGCTGAAGCCGGTCATCAGCCAGGCCTACAAGGCGGGCATCCCGATCATCTCGTTCAACACCGACAACCCCGACTCCCAGCAGATGGGCTTCGTCGGCCAGGACCTCAAGGCCTCCGGCAAGGCCGAGGCCGAACAACTGCTCAAGGACCTCAAGGGCACCGGCAAGGGCAAGTCCGTCGTCGTCTTCTCCGTGGACACCGGCGCCGGCTGGTCGCACGACCGGTTCAACGGCTTCAAGGAGGGCCTCGTCGACAGCGATCTGAAGGTCGTCGGACCGGTGAACGTCGGCAACGAGCCCAACGCCGCCTACAACACCGTCGAGTCCACCATGTCCGGCCAGTCCGGTGTCGTGGCCGTCGCCGGGCTCGACTGCTGCTCGACCACGGCCGCCGCCAAGTGGGTGGCCCAGTCCGGACGAGCCGACGCCATCACCATGGGCGGCTTCGACCTGCTCACCCAGACCGCCGAATACATTGACCGCGGGGTCCTGGACTTCACCATCAGCCAGAACCCGTCCGAGCAGGGCTACCAGGCGGTCAAGGTGCTGTACGACTTCCTCACCAAGGGCACCGAGATCGCCGGTGTGGACACCGGCGCGCAGTTCATCACCCGCAAGAACCTCGACGCCGCGACGGTGGAGGACTGATGAGCGCCGCCTCACGCGACGCCGCCACGGGCGGCTCGGCGCCTCCCGGCGGCCCGCCCGCCGCCGTCCCGGCTGTCCGGATCCGCGGTCTGTCCCGCAACTTCGGTCCGGTCCGTGCCCTCGGCGACGTCTCCTTCGACGTCCCGGCCGGCGAGGTCACCGCCCTGCTGGGGGAGAACGGGGCCGGCAAGTCGACCCTGCTCAAGATCCTGGCCGGCCTCCAGCCGCCCAGCGACGGTGGTGTCACCGTCTTCGGCGAGGAGGTCACGTCCTTCGACCCGAGCACCATGCTCGGCCGGCACGGCGTCGCGATCGTCCCCCAGGAGCTGTCGCTGCTGCCCGACCGCAGCGTGGCGGAGAACGTGCTGAGCGGGGTCGAGCCGGGCAACCGCTGGTTCCCCTCCCGGCGCCGCATGCTGGAGCGCACCACCGAGCTCCTCGCCGAACTCGACCTCAGCCTGGACCCGAACGCCTCTGTACGGACCCTGGACCTGGCCACCCAGCAGCTCATCGTGGTCGCCCGGTCCATCGCCCGGGGCTGCCGCGTGCTGATCCTGGACGAACCGACGGCCATGCTCACCCCGGCCGAGGCCGACCGGCTGTTCGCCCTGATGGACAAGCTCAAGGCGGCCGGGACGACCATGCTCTACGTCTCCCACCGCATGCCCGAGGTCTTCCGCCTGGCCGACCACATCCAGGTCCTGCGCGACGGCACCCACGTCGCGTCCTGGCGGAGTGCGGACACCACCCCCGACCAGGCGGTCGCCGCCATGGTCGGCCGTGAACTGGGCCAGTTCACCCGCCGAGCGGAGCGGAGTGCCGAGTCCTCCGGCGAACCCATGCTGAAGATACGGGAGTTGAGTGGGCGTCGGCACCATGGCGTCTCCTTCGACCTGCGCCCCGGCGAGATCCTGGGCGTGGCCGGACTGCCGGACTCCGGCCGGGTGGAGATGCTGCACAACCTCTTCGGCGGGGACCGGGGGACCGGCGGCACCGTGGAACTGCTGGGCAAGCCCTACGAACGGCGCGACCCGATCGCCAGCGTCGAACGCCGGCTCGCGTTCGTGCCCGGCGAGCGCCGCGCCCAGGGGCTGCTGACCACCATGAGCGTCGGCGAGAACATCGGCGCGCTCACCACGAGGACCTTCAGCCGGTTCGGGCTCGTCCGCCGACGTGCCTTCGACACGAGCGCCGCCGACCAGGCGAAACGGCTGAGAGTCAAGACCGCCACCATGAACCAGCCCATCACCAGCCTGTCCGGCGGCAACCAGCAGAAGGCCGTTCTCGGACGCTGGCTGGCGATCAACCCCGATGTGCTGATCCTCGACGAGCCCACCCGCGGTGTGGACATCGGGGCGAAGGCCGAGATCTACGAGCAGTTGTTCGCGCTCGCCCAGAAGGGCCTGGCGATCCTCTGCTCCTCCTCCGACCTGCCCGAACTGCTGACCCTGACCGACCGGATCGCCGTGATGAGCGAGGGCCGGCTGGTGGAAATCGTCGACACCGCGGAGGCGACCGAGGAATCCATCATGGCCCTCGCGACCGGAGCGATGCCGGCGGCGGCCTGAAAACGCACGGTCCGACCTGCAAGAACCCACCGAAAGGAACCCACCGTGAAACGCTCCGGCATCCTCAACGCCGAACTGAGCGGGGCCCTGGCCACGCTCGGCCACACCGACCTGCTGCTGGTCGTGGACGCCGGCTTCCCCATCCCGCGGGACGCGCACCGCGTCGATCTCGCCCTCGCCGAGAACCTGCCGGACCTGCGGACGGTGCTCGGGCTGATCGCCGACGAACTGGTCGTCGAGGGCGTGGTCCGGGCCGAGGACGTCCCCACCCACAACCCCCGGCTGGACGCGTGGCTGCGCGAACGCTTCTCGGACGCCGAGTTCACCACCCGTCCACACGCGGAGGTCCTCGGCGAACTGGCCCGGCAGGCCAAGGTCGTCGTACGCACCGGGGCCTTCGAACCCTGGGGCAACATCGGCCTGTTCTGCGGCGTCGACGTCCCCAGGTGGTTCGGCGGCGAGGGCGTCGTCGTCCCGGACCACTACGCGTCCAGGCTCTGAGCCGCCGCCGGCCTGTACACCGCCCACCGGCCGGTACGCCGCCACGGCTCGTACGCGGCCGCCGGACCCCGCGTCCCGGCTCCTGTTTTCCTGCGACGGCCCGTCCGTCGAAAGCACCCGGCGGCCGATTCGCCTGGTGCCCCACCGCCCTCCACACAGGGAGATCACTCCGTGTCCACCACGACCGCCATCGCAGCCGAACTCGACCTCACCCCGGCCGAGTTGGCTCCCTACATCCAGCACACCAAGATCGATCCGGACGCGACCCGCGACGACATGGTCGCCCACGCCCAGGAGGCGGTCACCCACGGTTTCAACGCCGCGATGGTTCCCGCGTCCTGGCTGCCCGTCGTGGCGGCCGAACTGCGCGGCACCGGGGTCGGAGTGGCCTCCGCCCTGGACTTCCCGACCGTCGGCGTCATGACCAGCGCGGGCAAGGCCGCCGAGGCCGCGGAGATAGCCCGGCTCGGCGCGACCCAGCTCGACATCGGCGTCCAGATCGGCTGGCTCAAGAGCGGCCGCTACGACGACTTCCGCGAGGACATCGCGGGCGTGGTCCGGGCCTCGGGCCTGCCCGTCAAGGTCATGCTGGAACTGCCGCTGCTCACCGACGACGAGAAGGAGGCCGCCGTCGAGCTCGCCATGGAGGCGGGCGCCGCCTTCCTGAAGAACGCCAGCAGCGGACAGATCGAGACTGCGAATCCGACGAGCGTTCGCTACCTTGTTGACCGGGCGCGGAACGGGGTTCAGGTGAAGGCGTCCGGGTCCATCAAGACCTACCGGCAGGGCCTGGAACTCCTGCGCGCGGGTGCCTCCCTGCTCGGGACCAGCGCCGGCCTGGCGATCGTGGCCGACACCGGTGACGAGTCGACCGTCAGCTACTGACCGGCCACTGCCGCCGCACCCCGCCCGCATCTCGCGGCCGGGGTGCGGCTCCCCATTCTCCGGAGCGACGCCCGTCCTCCGGTGAGACCGGAGAAGGAGATGCGACAACTGTGACGGCCGACAAAGGGGGGCTTCCGGGCATCAAGCGTGACGTCCCCACGGCGATCCACGTCCAGATCTCGGAGCACATCCGACTGCGTATCGCCAGCGGCGAGTGGCCGGCGCACTACCGCCTCAAGAGCGAGCCCGAACTGGCTCAGGAGTTCGGTGTCAGCCGCGGCACCCTGCGGCGCGCCCTGACCACGCTCATCGAGGAGGGCCTGCTCCGGCAGGTGCGCGGGCGCGGCACGTTCGTCACCTCGACGACGATCGAACCGGCCATCGCCCAGAAGCTGAGCACCCTGTCCGAGGACTTCGCCAGCCAGGGCGTGGTCACCACCACGTCGGTGCGGGAGTGCTCGCTGATCGTTCCGCCCCGGCCCATCGCGGCCCTGCTCGACGTCGCTCCCGGCACACGCGTGCTGCGCCTGGTGCGGGTGCGCAGCACCCGCGAAGGCCCGGTCGCGCTGCTGTTCAACTTCGTGCGCACGGACGTCGCGCCCGGCATCGAAGAGGTGGACTTCACCGCCTCCAGCCTCTTCGGGGTCCTGGAGGGCACGTACGGACTGAAGATCGCCACGGCCCGCCGGACCTTCAGCGCGGAGGCCGCCACCGCCGATGTCGCCGACGCCCTGTCACTGCCCGAGGGCGCGCCCGTGCAGTATCTCCAGCAGGTCACCTACCTCGCCGACGACCGGCCGGTGGAGTACTCGGATGTGTGGATCCACAGCGGCCGGCTGCGGGTCACCTCGCTGCTGCTGCGCAGATGAGGACGGTGCCGGGGCGTTCTCCGGGTACCCCGAGGGGCGGTGGGCGCTCTCCTGCTCGGTAATGTGCGGGAGGTACGGGGCGGACGGGTCACCCCGTCGGCAGCGGGTCGGAGAGGGAGTACGTGACGACCACCCTGATCGCCGAGGTGGCGCTGGTCACCGCGCTGGCGTCGTTCGCGCAGGCGCTGAGCGGCTTCGGGTTCGCGCTGGTGGCGGTGCCGCTGCTGACCCTGCTCACCACCCCTCAGAACGCCGTCGTCGTGGTCACCGCGCTGGGCGGGGTGCTCTCTCTGGCGGTCTGCGTCCACCAGAGGGAACACGTCAGTGTGCGCACCGCGGGCCTCGTGAGCGGAGCGGGACTGGTGGGCATGCCGCTCGGGCTGCTCGCGGTGACGGTGCTGGGCGCCCGCTCGCTGTCCGTCCTCATCGCGTGTGTGGTGCTGGTGTTCGCCGTCCTGATCGGCCGGGGCCTGACCTTCCGGCGCGGCACCGGGCCCACCGCCGCCGCGGGTGTCGCCAGCGGGGCGCTGCTGACCGCGACCGGCATGAACGGGCCGCCGCTGGTCGCCGCCTTCCAGGCCATGGGCCTGACGCCCCGCGAGTTCCGGGCCACGCTCCAGGCCACGTTCTGCGTCCAGGACGCCCTGGCACTCGCCGGGTTCCTCGCCGTCGGCCGGCTGACCGGGGACAGCCTGCTGCTGACCGCCGCCGGGCTCCCCGGTCTGCTGGTGGGCTGGTGGCTCGGCGACCGTCTCTTCACCCGCACGGACCCCGCGCGCTTCAAGAAGATCGTCCTCGGGGTACTGGTCGCCAGCGCCTGCGCCGCGCTGTACCAGGCCACGCTGGGCTGACCCGGTCTCCGAGCCCTGTCCGGTCCCGCGCTCAACGCTCCTGACCGGAGGCGTCCTGGTCGCAGGGACCGTACACCGCGCGCGGGCCCACGGTGGCGGCGCCCGTCGCGGTCACCCTGCGGCGCAGTTCGCGGTCGGCGGTGACGACCACGCGGGACCGGTCCGCCGTGACGGCGGCCAGCCGGGCGATGTGGTCGTCGCCGCTGCCGGACGCCTCCTCGACCCGTACGCCGGGCACGGACGGCACGCCCCGGGCGGCGCCCTCAAGGACCAGGACGATCTCCAGCGGACCGGGCACGCCGGGAACGCCCTCCTCGACGTACCCGGCGAGCCGGTCGCGCAGGCGTTCGGCGGCGGCCCGCCGGTCGCGCCACCATCCGTCCGGGACGGAGCCGACGACGTTGGCCCCGTCGACGATCAGCAGGGTCGGCATCCTGGTTCGGTCCTTCCGGTCGGGATCAGACGCGGTACCAGTGTCGGTGACGTCGCGCGCCCGCGGGCTTCCCGCCCGACCCGTCCCGCCCGACCTGGCCCGCCCGGCGGACGCCAGCCCGTGGACGAGCGTGACCCGCTGGGCGGATCAACCGCCCGTCGCGGGGGACTTCCTGGCGGACTCCGGGATGGTGGAGTCGGTGCGGAGCGCCTCCCACAGTTCGGTCGCCTGGGGCTCCGCGGCCACCACGCGGTTGGGGTCGATCTTGTCGTACTTCACCGGCAGCATGATCGTCTCCATGCTGGACGGGTCGACCCCGTTCAGGCTGCGCCCGAACTCCGCCAGCTTGGTGAGGGAGGCGAGCTCGGAGTCGGTGGTGAGGGCCGCGGTGAGGCTGTCGGCGATCTTGTACGTCTTGGTGGGGCTGCCCAGGAGGTCCTGCTTCTTGATCTCGCTCAGCAGGTCCAGCATGAACTGCTGCTGGAGGCTGATGCGTCCGAGGTCGCTGCCGTCGCCGATGCCGTGCCGGGTGCGGACGAACTGCAGGGACCGGGTGCCGTCCAGACGGTGGGTACCGGCGGTCAGGTCCAGGCCGCTGGACTTGTCGTGGATGTCCTGGTCCACGGTGACGGTGACCCCGCCTATCGCGTCCACCAGCCCCTGGAAGCCGGAGAAGTCGATCTCCATGTAGTGGTCCACGCGGGTGCCGGACATCTGCTCCACGGTCTTCACCACACAGGCCGGACCGACCTGTCCGTAGATGGAGTTGAACATCACGCGCTTCGCCGACGCCACCGCCGTGCCGTCGGACTTCGTGCACTCGGGCCGGGTCACCAGGGTGTCGCGGGGAATGCTGATGGCGACGGCCTGGGTGCGGCCCTCGGGTATGTGCATCATCAGCGCGGTGTCGGAGCGGGCGCCGGAGACGTTGCCGGTGTTCAGCGCGGCGTTGGCGCCGGCGCGGGAGTCGGAGCCGAGGATCAGGACGTTCTGCCCGGACGTGGGCAGCCTCTCGGGCCGGTCGTCGCCGATGGCCTGGTCGATGTCGACGCCCTTGATGTTGTTGTCCAGGCCGCTGTACAGCCAGTACACGGTTCCCGCCCCGGCCGCGACCAGCACGGCCAGTGAGAGCAGGATCCACCGGCCGGTGCGGCGCCGGCGACGGGGAGTTCCCTCCTGCTCGGGGCGGTGCGGGCCGCGGGGGCTCTCGGCGGCTGGTTTTGTCATCGCGCGCTGTCCTCGTCTCCTCATGCCCGGGCAGGGAGCGCTCGGGCTATCGGACAGACCCGTGACCCATGGGGGGCGTTGTACGGCAGTGGCATACATCACGTGCTGTGCGTACGGGAGTTGAAGTGACCGCCAACCGCGGCCGCGGCGCCGTGTTCCCTCCGCCGCGGAACGACGCGTGGTGGTTGGTGGAGTACCGGTGATTCTTCGACTGGTCGGCGCCGGTGTGGTCGCGGGTGGGCCTGGTGGGTCTTGGCGTTTCTGGCTCCATATCCCGGTGCGGCGCTCCGTACCGTCCGGCAGCTGACGGGCGACGGCCCGGCCCGACGAGCTGCCTTCCCGCTCGACGTACTGAACTGCCTGGACCGAGCCGTCCGCCGCCGGCCAGCGCCTCGGCGTAGCTGCGGGTCGTCCGGCCACAGGTCTCGCACGTTGTCCACCGCAGTGGGTGTGCCTGGTGCCACCGATGTAGTGAATTTGCCGGGACTCCCCTGCCGTAGCGCCTGGCGTGTGTCCCCGGGTGTTCCGGTGTCCCCGTTGATCGTTTGCGCAGCTCCGCGGCGCCCTCGCTCTGGAGCGGGCAGCTCCGCCCGGGGAAACGAGGCCGCAGCACACGGCACGGACGGAACGAGAAGGGTCCTGGGCGGAGCCCAAGATGGGGTGTGGCGGCAGCGAGGCCGAGCAGTGGCTCCGTCGCCTGCCGAGAAGGCATTCCCCGTACACGAACTGCAGGAGGAACACGTGGGCAAGATGACCGAGGCCGAGGTCGAGGCTGTGTTCGCGAGGATCGACACGGACGGAAGCGGCGAGATCCGACTGCGTGAGTTGAGGGACTACGGCCTGGCCAACGACGGCACCCTCGACGGACTGAAGCTCGCCGACTTCGTCCGGGCAGCCGACACCGACGGCGACCGGCGGATCAGCCTCACCGAGTTCAAGTCGTACTTCGCCTGACCCGCGGCCCCAACACTCGGGGTCGGCGGGCGGCGCATCCACTCCGTATTCGGAGTGGGGAAAGATCCGTATGGTTGTTGGCGCTAAGAACGATCACGGTCCGACCGGTGCGAGCGTGCTGACCCGGTTCTCGTACTCGTGGCGGGCCTTGCGCTGGGCCGGAAAGCGGGGATGCCCTGGCCGCCGTCGAGCGGCTGGCAGCGGGCGAGGAGCCCATGGTGCGCGGCGGGGGCGGCAGTGACGCGCAGGGTATAACCCTGGCCGCGTCGTACGGTCACCCCCTGGTTGAGCGCGGCCCGCTCGGCGGGCTCCAGGTCGGCCGCGCGCAGGGAGTCGGCGACCTTGCCGGGCATGTCGAGGGTGACCGGCAGCTCCGGGGCGGGGGCACCCTCCTGCCCGATGGCGGTGTGGTCGGGTGGGAGGTCGGCGACGGCCGTGCGCATCGCGCCGCGGCTGGACCCCGTGGTCGCGGGCGAGGGCGGCGATCGAGCGGCCCTCCAGGTAGGCGGTGCTTACGGTTTCGGTCTTCGCGGCCGGGACGGCGGGGCGGCGCCCGCCTCTGCTGCCCTTGGCCTCGGCGGCGCGCAGTCCGTCGTCGGTGAGATCGCGCTGGAGTTCGCCATTTCGGGCGCTGGAGGGGGCGGAGTCGGCTGAAGGTGCCGCCATCCTCTTGGAAGACGACCGGGTCCTCGATCCCGGCCTCGTCGAGGACGAGGTTCTGCCGGGCGGTCGAATGCTGGTCGGTCGAGACTCGTCTGTAGACCAGGTTCGCCACCGAGGGGCCACGTCAAACCCTGTCAGCAATCACCATCGGATTCGATTGGATTCGCGCCGCCGTGAACCCCCGGATCGCACGATCGGATGCCTCACGCGTGGTCAGCATGGGTACGCCTGTTCTTAATTCAGGCACGTGCGCGAAAATAAAGGGCAGGCGGGAGTGGGTAGAGGGCGATGCGCGCATATGGTGGTTTGGATCCGTGACATCTTGGGGAGCGGTGACCCGGAAGTTCTCCACCCGGTTGGCCCGGCACGCCCCATAGGCCAATCGGACCATTCTCACCTATGGTCCGACGGGTGGGATCACCCAAGTCCGTTCACGTGGCCCGCTGCGGCCGGGTCTCCCTGTGTACCCGGCCGTCAAAGGAAGGGATTATGGAATGACTGTCGAAAAGAAGAAGCTCAAGGGTGCGGAGAATGTCCCGGATGGTTTCTGGGCCCTATTCGATGACGCCAACTTCAACCACGACGACGGCTGGGGCGAGTGCCTCATCGGCGACGAAAGCGTCCGCAGATTGGCGGATCACGGTTTCAATGACCGTGCCACCAGCGTGGTGAACAAGACGAAGCATGCTCTGTATTTGAGTCGGCATGGCGACACCGAAATTCTGCGGGCGAAGATCAAGGCGGAGGATTCCGCGAGCATGCGCGTCGAACCCGGGGAGCAGATCAGCAACCTCAAGGAGCCGGGACTCGTGGGGGCTATCAGCAACCTCAACGACGCAATCTCTGCCGTTATTCTCGACAAGCCCTAAAACGAGCAAAGGCGAGCGGCGAGGCCCTCACGGGTAGTCGAGGCGGTCACGGACGAGCTGATAGTTCCGCACGCCGGTCTGCAGGTTCACGGTACTGGTGCTCCTTCGTCGGCTGGTCCGGTCGGACACCGGGGCCGTTCTCCTCGTCTGGGGAACGGCCCCGGCGGCGGGCAGCATTGGCTGGACGCGAGCCCGCGCCGCCCGGGCGCCCGGTGACTTCACCTGCGAACGCCGCGGCCAGGAAGCCAGGCGCTACCGGCGCGGGATCTGCGGCCGATGCGGCATGCCGGCGAAGGGCTCAGGGACGGGCGACGGCGGGTCGCCGAGCCGGATCTGGACCTCGCCGTCCTCACGGAGGGCATCGTCAATGGTGAGCCGTGTGATCCGGGTGAGCGGCTGCGCGTAGAGGAGGACGAGCGCGGCGGCCACGCGGTCCTGGAGAGGCATGTCGTTGCGGTTGACGGCCTGCCGGAGGAGGGTAAGCCGCCTCCGCGACCTGGGCTTCCCCACCCGGCGAGGGACGCACCTCGGCGATCCGCCACCTCGTACTCCGGGCCCCCGCCCCCGTGGTCGCCCGCATGCTCGGCTACCACGACGGCACCACCGCCCAACTCGCCGCCGAGGCCGGCGGAACCTGGAAATGCTGTGCCCCCGGAGATCACGCATGGTGACCCGCGCTCAGCGACGGATGCGGGAGGCCGGTCGCGCACGACCTTCGTCGCCCGCAGATACGCTCCCACACGCGCTGCAGCCTCGGCGGCGTGGTCCGCGGTGGCTTCGTCGAGGCGGTCGCTTCTGGTCAGCAGGCGGTAGTAGAGGGGGGCGAAGACAGCACGGATTACCTCGTGGACATCGGTGCCCTCAGGCACCTTGACCCGGTCGATGGCTTGCTGGACGCAGGGTGCCCACTCCTTGGCGCGGATGTCGTAGAAGCGGTGCAGGGCCTCGACCGTCTTCGCCTCACAGGGGGCGGCGGCGATCGCGGCCTTGAACAGGGCTCCTTGCAGTGGGTCGGCCAAGGTGCCCTGCACGAGCCGGGCCCGCGGTACGCGTCCGCCCCTGCCGCTGCGATGAGCGACAGGGGCGGACGGCGGTGCGGGGCCGCTGCGGGCCGGGAGGCGTTACGCCGGGACGCTCGCCACCCCCGGCTCCAGGAACCGCCTGCCGTTCACGCGCTCCGACACGCCCTCGCGGTCCAGGTACGGCGTGATGCCGCCGAGGTGGAAGGGCCAGCCGGCGCCGGTGATCAGGCACAGGTCGATGTCCTGGGCCTCGGCCACGACGCCCTCGTCGAGCATGAGCCCGATCTCCTGCGCGACCGCGTCGAGCACCCGCGCCCGCACCTGCTCCTCCGTCAGGACGCTGTCGCCCTGCTGCAGAAGGGCGGCGACCTCCGGGTCCAGCTCGGGCCTGCCGCTGTCGTACACGTAGAAGCCGCGCTTGCCGGCCTCGACGACGGCCTTGAGGTTCGGGGAGACCGTGAAGCGGTCCGGGAAGGCCCGGTGGAGGGTCTCCGAGACGTGCAGGCCGATCGCCGGACCGACCAGTTCGAGCAGCACCAGCGGGGACATGGGCAGGCCGAGCGGCTCCACCGCACGCTCCGCCACGTCGACCGGGGTGCCCTCGTCGATGACGTTCTGGATCTCGCCCATGAAGCGGGTCAGGATGCGGTTCACGACGAACGCCGGGGCGTCCTTGACCAGGACCGCGGTCTTCTTCAGCTTCCTGGCCACCCCGAAGGCGGTCGCCAGCGAGGCATCGTCGGTCTTCTCGCCGCGGACGATCTCCAGCAGCGGCAGGATCGCGACCGGGTTGAAGAAGTGGAAGCCGACGACCCGCTCGGGGTGCTTCAGCTTCGACGCCATCTCCGTGACGGAGAGGGAGGAGGTGTTGGTGGCGAGGATCGCGTGCGGCGGGGCGACCGCCTCGACCTCGGCGAACACCTTCTGCTTGACGCCCATCTCCTCGAAGACCGCTTCGATGACGAAGTCGGCGTCCGCGAAGCCCTCCGCCTTGTCCAGGACACCGGTCACCAGCGCCTTGAGACGGTTGGCCTTGTCCTGGTTGACGCGGCCCTTGCCGAGCAGCTTGTCGATCTCGGCGTGCACGTAGCCCACGCCCTTGTCGACACGCTCCTGGTCGATGTCCGTGAGGACGACGGGCACTTCGAGGCGGCGCAGGAAGAGCAGGGCGAGCTGGGAGGCCATCAGGCCCGCGCCGACCACGCCCACCTTGGTCACCGGGCGCGCCAGGTTCTTGTCCGGGGCGCCGGCCGGGCGCTTGGCGCGCTTCTGCACCAGGTTGAACGCGTAGATGCCGGCGCGCAGTTCGCCGCTCATGATCAGGTCGGCGAGGGCCTCGTCCTCGGCGTCGAAGCCCTGCTGGAGGTCGCCGTTCCTCGCGGCGGCGATGATGTCCAGGGCGCGGTAGGCGGCGGGGGCCGCGCCGTGCACCTTGGAGTCGGCGATGAACCGGCCGCGCGCGACGGCCTGGTCCCAGGCCTCGCCCCGGTCGATCACCGGGCGCTCGACCTCGATCTCGCCCTTGAGGACCGCCGTCGTCCAGACCAGCGACTGCTCCAGGAAGTCCGCGCCCTCGAACAGCGCGTCGGCGATGCCGAGTTCGTAGACCTGCGCGCCCTTGAGCTGCTTGTTCTGGTTGAGGCTGTTCTCGATGACGACCGTGACGGCCCGGTCGGCGCCGATCAGGTTCGGCAGCAGCGTGCAGCCGCCCCAGCCCGGGACCAGTCCCAGGAACACCTCGGGGAGCGAGAACGCCGGGAGGGCCGCGGAGACCGTGCGGTAGGTGCAGTGCAGGCCGACCTCGACGCCGCCGCCCATCGCCGCGCCGTTGTAGTACGCGAAGGTGGGCACGGCCAGCGTGGACAGCCGCTTGAAGACCTCGTGGCCGCCCCTGCCGATGGCCAGCGCGTGCTCGCGCTCCTTGAGCAGCTCCACGCCCTTGAGGTCGGCGCCGACCGCGAAGATGAACGGCTTGCCGGTGATGCCGACGCCGACGATCTCGCCGTCCGCGGCCTCCTTCTCCACCTGGTCGATCGCCGCGTCCAGGTTCGCCAGCGAGGCCGGCCCGAAGGTGGTCGGCTTGGTGTGGTCCAGGCCGTTGTCCAGGGTGATGAGGGCGAAGCGGCCCGCTCCCCGGGGCAGGTCGAAGTGGCGTACGTGCGCCTGTGTGACGACCTCGCCCGGGAACAGCTCGGCCGCGCCCTTCAACAGCTCAGCGGTGGTGCTCACTTGTCGCCTCCGGAAGCGCTCTCGAAGTGTGGGTTCTCCCAGATGACCGTGGCGCCCATGCCGAAGCCGACGCACATGGTGGTCAGGCCGTAACGGACCTGCGGCTGCTGCTCGAACTGGCGGGCCAGCTGCGTCATCAGGCGGACGCCGGAGGAGGCGAGCGGGTGGCCGAAGGCGATCGCGCCGCCGTACTGGTTGACGCGCTCGTCGTCGTCCGCGATGCCGTAGTGGTCGAGGAAGGCCAGGACCTGCACGGCGAAGGCCTCGTTGATCTCGAACAGGCCGATGTCGGAGATCGACAGGCCCGCCTTGGCCAGGGCCTTCTCGGTGGCCGGGATCGGGCCGTAGCCCATGACCTCCGGCTCCACACCCGCGAAGGCGTAGGAGACCAGGCGCATCTTGACCGGCAGGCCGTGCTCGCGGGCGAACTCCTCGCTCGCGACGATCGAGGCGGTGGCGCCGTCGTTCAGACCGGCCGCGTTGCCCGCGGTGACCCGGCCGTGCACGCGGAACGGCGTCTTGAGGCCCGCCAGGTCCTCCAGGGTGGTGCCCGGGCGCATCGGCTCGTCCGCCGTGACCAGGCCCCAGCCGGTCTCGCCGCCCTCCGGGGTGGTCCGGCGCACGGAGATCGGGACCAGGTCGGCCTGGATGCTGCCGTCGGCGTACGCCTTGGCGGCCTTCTCCTGCGAGCGCACCGCGTATTCGTCGGCGCGCAGCTTGGTGATGTGCGGGAAGCGGTCGTGCAGGTTCTCCGCGGTCATGCCCATGAACAGGGCGGACTCGTCGACCAGCTTCTCGCTGACGAAGCGCGGGTTGGGGTCCACGCCCTCGCCCATCGGATGGCGGCCCATGTGCTCGACACCGCCCGCGATGGCGACGTCGTACGCGCCGAACGCGACGGAGCCGGCCACCGTGGTCACGGCGGTCAGCGCGCCCGCGCACATCCGGTCGATGGAGTAGCCGGGCACCGAGGCGGGCAGGCCGGCCAGGATGCCCGCGGTGCGGCCGATGGTCAGGCCCTGGTCGCCGATCTGCGTGGTCGCGGCGACGGCGACCTCGTCGACCTGCCGCGGGTCGAGACCGGGGTTGCGGCGCAGCAGCTCCCGGATCGCCTTGACGACGAGGTCGTCGGCGCGAGTCTCGTGGTAAATGCCCTTCGGGCCCGCCTTGCCGAACGGGGTGCGGACGCCGTCGACGAAGACGACGTCCCTGACGGTACGAGGCACGATGGCTCTCCTCCAGGGTGCGGAACGGCACTGCCGCGCAGCGCTGAGCGCGCGCTCACCCCCATGCTACTCATGAGTAATGTAACTGCCCAGTCCCCGCGCCCACAGCGGTGAACGTCACACGTCCGGCGGTGCCGTCGAACCCCGCGGAGTCAGCACCGGAGTCGGCACCGGATGCGGGCCCGGACCCTCGTCCAGGAGGACGCCGAACAGGGTGCGGGCCACGTCGGCGCCGAAGCCGTGCACGTCGTGGCTCATCGCGGACAGCGTCGGATGGGTCAGCCGGCACAGCTGGGAGTCGTCCCAGGCCAGCAGGGACACGTCGGCCGGGACCCGCAGGCCCATCTCCGCCGCCACCGACAGTCCGGCCACCGCCATGATGTCGTTGTCGTAGACGATCGCCGTGGGCCGGTCGGGCGGCGCCGCGGACAGCAGTGACCGCGTCGCCCGCGCCCCCGTCTCGCCGGAGAAGTCGGTCGCCACCTGCCATGCCCCGGCCAGTCCCAGGCTCCGCGCCGCCGTGTCGAACGCCGCCGCGCGGATCGCCGTGTGCCCGAGGGCCGCCGCGCCGCCGACGCGGGCGATCCGCCGGTGCCCGAGCGCCGCCAGATAGCGCACGGCCTCGGTGACCGCGGTGGTGTCGTCGGTCCACACCGAGGTGAGCCCGCCGGTCAGCGACGGGTGGCCCACGGCCACCGCGGGCAGCCCGATCCGCCGTGCCACGGCCGGCCGGGGATCGTCGGTGCGGAAGTCGACCAGGATCGAACCCGCGATCTGCCGGGCCTTCCACCACGTCTCCAGCAGGCCCGCCTCCTCCTGCGGCGCGCGCACGAGCCGCAGCAGCAGCGAGCAGGAGTGCTCGGAGAGGACGCTCTCCACGCCCGAGATGAACTCCATGTAGAAGGGTTCGAGCCCGAGCAGCCGGGCCGGGCGGCAGATGGCGAGCCCGACCACGTCCACGCGTGAACCGGCCAGCGACCGGGCGGCCGGGTTCGGGGCCCAGCCCAGCTCGCGCGCGGCCTGGAAGATGCGCTCGCGGGTCGCCTCCGAAAGCCCCGGCTTGCGGTTGAAGGCGAGCGACACCGCCCCCTTGGACACCCCCGCACGGGCGGCGACGTCCTTGATGGTGACGCGGGGAGCCGTCATCGGACGGGCTCCACGCAGTACAGGGCGGCCCGGACGGCTTCGGCCGCCTCCTGGCCGCCCGGGATCCGCCAGCCGTCGACCCCGATGGTCACCCGTTCACCGGGGAGCAGCGTGACCAGCCCCGTGTCCGCCCGCGCGGACGCGGCAAGACGGTCCGCCTGGAGCAGCAGGTCCCGCACCAGGGTGCGGGCCGTCACGGTGACCGCTCCCGGCGCCACGGACACGTCGAACTCCGGCCGGGGATAGGGGATGTCGCGGTCCGGCACCGGGAAGTACAGGGCGCGCAGGCCGCCGCCACCCCCGCCCTCGCTCGAGCGGGGGGACCCCGACGCGTCCGCGACCAGGAACTCCTTCGGCCCGTCCGGCACCAGTTCGGACGGGACGGGGACGTCCGCGACCGTGCGCGCCGCGGCGCGCAGGTCCGTGTGCGTGGCGGCGACCACCTCGCCCGCCACGGACATCCGGCGCAGGGTGAGTTCACCCGCCCACGGCGCGGCCGACTGGTTGACCGCGGCCAGCACGAGCCCGCCGTCCCGCTCCCCGAGTGTCAGCAGCCGGTCCGCGTAGAGCCGCTTCAGCTCGTGGTACAGCGGCTTCTCCCGCCCGTCGCCGTCGATCGCCGCCCAGGACGTCACCGGCCAGCAGTCGTTGAGCTGCCACACGATGGTGCCCGCGCACACCGGCCATTGCGCGCGCCAGTGCTCGATGCCGGCGGCCACCGCGCGGGCCTGGTTGAGCTGGGTGAGGTAGTGCCAGCGGTTGAAGTCCCCCTCGGGCAGGGCGAAGTGCGGGGCAAGACCACGCTCCAGCTTGCCGTTGCCGTCCTCGGCCTTCTGATGGTGCAGCATGCCGGGGGAGTCCGGGGCGAGTTCCTCGCCGGGCAGGGCACGCCGCAGGGTCGCGTGGGCGGGCGGCGCCTGCCAGCCGAACTCGGCCACGAAACGCGGCACGTTCAGCCGGTAGTCGGCCCAGCCGCGCCGGTTCCACACCTCCCACGAGTGGTGGGTGCCGTGCGCCGGGTCGTTGGGGTGGTGCGCCCAGGACCCGGACCAGGGGCTGCCCGCCGTGTACGGCCGGGTCGGGTCGAGGTCGGCCACCACCCGGGGCAGCAGCCCCAGGTAGTAGCCCTCGCCCCACGAGTCGCCGGCCAGCTCCGGCTCCCAGCCCCAGTCCCTGAAACCCCACAGGTTCTCGTTGTTGCCGTTCCACAGCACGAGCGAGGGGTGCGGCATCAGACGTACGACGTTCTCGCGCGCCTCGGCCTCCACCTCGCCGCGCAGCGGCTGCTCCTCGGGGTAGGCGGCGCAGGCGAACGGGAAATCCTGCCAGACCAGCAGGCCGAGTTCGTCGCAGGCGTCGTAGAAGTCCGCGCTCTCGTAGATCCCGCCGCCCCACACCCGGACCAGGTCCACTCCCGCCGCGGCCGCCTGGCCGAGCCGCTCCCGGTAGCGTTCGCGGGTGACCCGGGAGGGGAACACGTCGTCCGGGATCCAGTTGACGCCCCGCGCGAACAGCCGCTCCCCGTTGACCACGAGGGTGAAACCGGTGCCGTGCGCGTCGGCTGAGGTGTCGAGCTCCACGGTCCTGAAGCCGATCCTGAGACGCCTCGCGTCCAGCGCCTCCGCGCCGTGCAGCAGCGTCAACTCCAGCTCGTACAGCGGCTGTCCGCCGTACCCCCGGGGCCACCACAGGTCGGCGTCCGGCACCCGGAGCCGCACCACCCCGGTCGTGCCGTCGACGGCCGCGCGCGCCCGCACCCCACCCACCCGTGCCTCGACGGCGAGTTCGGCCTCCGGGCGGGTCCGCTCCACCTCGATGTGCGCCTCGACCACGCCCGTGCCCTCCTCGACGGTGACGAGAGGGCGCACCCGGTCGATCCGGGCCGTGGACCACGACTCAAGCCGCACCGGGCGCCAGATGCCCGCCGTGACCAGGGTCGGCCCCCAGTCCCAGCCGAAGGAGCAGGCCATCTTGCGGATATGGGCGTAGGGCTCGGCATAGGCGCCGGGCCGCTCACCGACCCGCGCCCTCACGGCCTCCGCCTCGGTGTACGCGGAGTCGAAGCGCACCGCCAGGCCGCCCTGACGGCCGGTCACGTCGAAACGGTACGAGCGGTGCATGTTGCGCACCCGGCCCAGCGGTTCCCCGTCCAGGGTGATCTCGGCGGCGGTGTCGAGCCCGTCGAAGACCAGGTCGGTCCGCTCGTGCCCCGAGCCGGTGGCCAGCCGCCTCTCGTACGTCCACTCCCGGCGGCCCACCCAGGCCACGTCCGCCTCGTTCCGGCCGAGGAAGGGATCCGGGATCAGTCCCGCGGCCAGCAGATCCGTGTGCACGCAGCCCGGCACGGCCGCCGGGAGCGCCGCACCCGTGTCGTCGGGGTGCCGCAGGATCCATCCCTCGGTGAGCGGTGTGGCCCGAAGCATGCGCCCTCCCTGAACCGGTCCAACCCAATTGGTCTGCGATGTAGCGGCGTTGGCGAGATTCGGACTTTACCGGTTGAGAAAGCGCTGTCAGAGTGCCGAACCAGCCAACCCGGCCGCCCGGCCGGAGGACCGGCCCAATCCGCAGTGCTCGTCCGTCCGCAGAACGGAGCTGACGCACATGAACCGCCGCACATTCCTCACCGCCGCCGTCGCGACCACCGCCCTGCTGCTCGCCGGGTGCACCGGCACCGGAGGCGCCGCCAAGGGGCAGGACGCCGAGGCGCCGAAGGACCCCGCGAAGGTGAGCGGGACCATCACCGTCCTCACCCAGCGCACCGACCTGGTGCAGGACGGCACGATGAAGAAGTACGCCGCCGCGTTCAACCGGACGTATCCGAAGGTGAAGGTGGAGTTCCAGGCCCTCACCGACTACGAGTCCGAGGTCAAGATCCGGATGAACACCGAGAACTACGGTGACGTCCTGATGATCCCCGGCGTGATCAAGAAGAGCGACTACCCGAGGTTCTTCGCCTCGCTCGGCACCCGGGCCGAACGCGCCGAGAAGTACCGGTTCACCGACTTCACCACGGTCGACGGCAAGGTCTACGGGCAGAGCCCGATCGGCGTGATGCCCGGCTTCGTCTACAACAAGAAGGTCTGGGAACGGGCCGGGATCACCCGATGGCCCACCACGTCCGCCGAGTTCCTGGCCGATCTGAAGGCAGTCAAGGACAGGACCGGTGCGATCCCGTACTACACCAACTTCGCCGCCCAGTGGCCGCTGACCTCCTGGACCTACGTCAACGGCTCCGTGCACTGCGACACCGGCGCGACCACGAAGCTGGCCGAGGGGGACCCCTGGGCGCAGGGCGCCGACCTGCGGGTCGGCGACACGCTGCTGTACGACATCGTGCGCCGGGGCCTGGCCGAGAGGGACCCGACCACCACCAACTGGGAGGCGTCCAAGGCCCGGCTGGCCAAGGGCGAGATCGCCACGCAGTGGCTCGGCACCTGGGCGATCATCCAGTTCCAGGACGCGGCGAAGAAGGCCGGAGTGGACCCCGCCGACATCGGGTTCATGCCCTTCCCGGCCCAGAAGGACGGCACGTTCTGCGGGGTCGTGGGCCCCGACTACAACCAGGCCGTCAACATCCACTCCCGGCACAAGGAGGCGGCCCGCGCCTGGATCGACTGGTTCACCGACAAGTCCGGCTACGACAAGGACAACCTCGCCATCTCCCCGCTGAAGGACGCGCCCCTGCCGGCGGTCCTCACGCCCTACACGGACGCGGGCGTGAAGCTCATCGAACTGGACGACACCGCCGGCGCCCGGGTGAAGCTGATCGACGACGAGTCCGAGGTCGGCATCTACAAGCCCGGCTACCGGCAGAATCTCGTCGACCTCGCGCGCGGCGCCCGCAAGGGCAGCCTGGACGGCTTCCTCGGCGACCTCGGCGGGAAGTGGGACGCGGCGCGGAAGGACACGGGGTCCTGATGACGGACACCACCGCCCGGACGGCCGCGCCACCCGTCGCCGCCGCCCCGGCCCCCGCCCCGCGCCGCGCGCGCGTGCGGCGGGGGCTGACCCCGTGGCTCTTCCTGCTCGCCCCGCTCGCGCTGCTGATCACCTTCACCTACGCGCCGGTCGCCAACATGGTCGCGTACAGCTTCACCGACTGGGACGGGGTGAGCCCCGAGCTGCGGTACACCGGCGCCCACAACTACGCCGAGCTGTTCACCCGCCCCGAGCTGTTCGAGGTGTTCTTCGTCAGCGGCTACTACCTCGCCGCCTCCGCCGTCCAGATCGCCGCTGCCCTCTACTTCGCCACCGTGCTCAGTTTCGACGTGCGGTTCAGGAACTTCTTCAAGGGCGTGCTCTTCTTCCCGTACCTGATCAACGGGGTCGCGATCGGCTTCGTCTTCCTCTACTTCTTCCAGGACGGGGGCACCCTCGACTCCGTCCTGGCCCTGTTCGGCCACCACTCCTCGCACGCCTGGCTGGGTACGCCCGTCTCCGCGAACACCTCGCTCGCCGGGGTCTCCGTCTGGCGCTACCTGGGCCTGAACTTCGTCCTGTTCCTGGGCGCGATCCAGTCCATCCCGGGGGAGCTGTACGAGGCGGCCGAACTGGACGGGGCGAACCGCCGGCAGCAGTTCCGGCACATCATCGTGCCCGGCATCAAGCCGGTGCTCACGCTGACCGTGATCCTGTCCGTCTCCGGCTCGCTGGCGGCCTTCGAGATCCCGTACATCATGACCGGCGGGGCGACCGGCACCGAGACCTTCGTGATCCAGACCGTGAAGCTGGCCTTCCAGTTCAACAAGACGGGGCTCGCCTCGGCGGCGGCGGTCGTGCTGCTGCTGATCGTCCTGGCAGCGACCTGGGCGCAGCGGCGTCTCGTCCCCGACGACAGGGTGGACCTGGTATGACGCGCCGCATCGTCGCCCGCACGCTTGTTTACGTCTCGCTGGCCGCCGCGTCGGTGGTCGTGCTGCTCCCGCTCGGCGCGGTCCTGCTGACCTCGCTGAAGACGCCGGAAGAGATGGCCGACGACGGCGGGGCGCTCACGCTCCCCGGCGACCTGCTGAACTTCGCCAACTACGCCACGGCGTTCCAGGACGGCCGGATGCTCTCCGCGTTCGGCAACACGGCCTTCATCCTGTTCTTCGCCGTCGGCGGCACGGTACTGATCGGCTCGATGACGGCCTACGCCATCGACCGGTTCACCTTCCGCTTCAAGAAGCTCGTGGTGACGCTGTTCCTGGTCGCCGCGCTGGTCCCCGGGGTCACCACCCAGGTGGCGACCTTCCAGATCGTCAACAGCTTCGGCCTCTTCGACACGCGCTGGGCGCCGATCGCCCTCTACATGGGCACGGACATCGTGTCGATCTACATCTTCCTGCAGTTCGTCCGGTCGATCCCCGTGTCCCTTGACGAGGCGGCCCGCCTGGACGGCGCCAACTCCTTCACGATCTACCGGAAGATCATCTTCCCGCTGCTGAAGCCCGCGATCGCGACGGTCGTGATCGTGAAGGGGATCACCGTCTACAACGACTTCTACATCCCCTTCCTCTACATGCCCTCCGACGACCTTGGCGTGATCTCGACGTCGCTGTTCCGCTTCCGCGGCCCCTTCGGCGCCCACTGGGAGACGATCTCGGCGGGAGCGGTGCTCGTGATCCTGCCGACCCTGGTCGTCTTCCTGTTCCTTCAGCGCTTCATCTACAACGGCTTCATGAAGGGAGCGACGAGGTAGGGCGACCAGGCACGGACAGCGGGCGCCGGAGGGGGCGCGGGTCGTGCCCTACACGTCCCGGGCCGCCAGCGCCTTCACCAGCGTCGGCGCGACCTGCTCCACCTGCCAGGGCCGCGCACCGTACCCGGCGAGGGCGGCGCCCACCGCATCGGCGTCGGCGCCCTGCGGCGGCTCCCAGCACAGGCGCCGTACGGTGTCCGGCGAGACGAGGTTCTCCTGCGGCATGTTCAGCCGCTCGGCCAGCTCCGACACCCCGGCCTTGGCGGCGGCCAGCCGGGCCGCCGCCACCGGGTCCTTGTCGGCCCACGCCCGCGGCGGCGGAGGCCCGGTCACCTGCTGTCCCTGCTGCGGCAGCGCCGACTCGGGCAGGGCCTTGGCCCGGTCCACCGCGCTCTGCCACTGCTCGATCTGCCGCCTACTGGTCCGGTGACCGAAGCCGTTCAGCGCGGCGAGCGCGTGAGCGTTGGCGGGCACGGCGAGCGCGGCCTCCACGATGGCCGCGTCCGAGAGCACCTTGCCCGGCGAGACGTCCCGGCGCTGGGCGATCCGGTCCCGGGTCTCCCACAGCTCCCGGACGACCGCGAGCTGCCGCCTGCGCCGCACCTTGTGCATTCCGGAGGTGCGCCGCCAGGGATCCTTGCGCGGTTCGGCCGGCGGCGCCGAGGCGATGGCGTCGAACTCCTGGAGGGCCCACTCCAGCTTGCCCTGGCGGTCCAGTTCCTTCTCCAGGGCGTCGCGCAGGTCGACGAGCAGTTCCACGTCGAGTGCCGCGTACCGCAGCCAGGGCTCGGGGAGCGGGCGGTTCGACCAGTCGACGGCGGAGTGGCCCTTCTCCAGGACGTAGCCCAGCACGCCCTCGACCATCGCGCCGAGCCCGACCCGCGGGAACCCGGCGAGCCGGCCGGCCAGTTCGGTGTCGAACAGGCTGGTCGGCTGCATACCTATCCCGCGCAGGCACGGCAGGTCCTGGGTGGCCGCGTGCAGCACCCACTCGGTCCCGGACAGTGCCTCGCCGAGTCCGGACAGGTCGGGGCAGGCGACGGGGTCGATCAGCGCGGTGCCGGCGCCCTCGCGGCGCAGCTGCACCAGGTAGGCGCGCTGGCCGTAGCGGTAGCCGGAGGCCCGTTCGGCGTCGACGGCGACGGGGCCGGAGCCGGCCGCGAACGCGGCGGTCACCTCGGCGAGCGCGTCCGCGTCGGCGATCACGGGCGGGATGCCCTCACGGGGTTCGAGCAGGGGAATCGGCGCCCCGGTACCAGAAGATCCGCCGTCTTCCGGAGGGGCGCCTCCGGTGGTTCGCAGTGAACTGTCTGCTGCGGTCTCTTGGGCGTCGGTCACATGTCAAGAGTATCCGTGGATGGACGGCGCCCGCCGACGGAACGTTCCGTCGGCGGGCGCCGGGGGGTCGTAAACCGGTCAGGCAGGTGAGACGTCCGGTGCACGACCGGCAAGGGGCACGCGCGGGGCGCGACCTGGGGGAGGGGACGGTTTCCGGGGCGGACGCATCGGCTGCGGTGCGTGCCGGCGGCGAGAGGGGGGTGAAGAGGGGAGTGGGGGGAAGGGAGCGAGCGGGGAATCGGGGACGGGGCCGGACAATTCGAGAAAGATGCTGGTCAGGGCGGTCGAGGCGGTCAGTGGATGATGCCGGTCCGCAGCGCCACGGCGACCATGCCGGCGCGGTCGCCGGTGCCGAGCTTGCGGGCGATGCGGGCGAGATGGCTCTTGACGGTCAGCGCGGACAGGCCCATCGAGACGCCGATGGCCTTGTTCGACTGGCCCTCCGCGACCAGCCGCAGCACCTCGACCTCGCGGCCGGACAGCTCACGAAAACCACCCGGGTGGCTCGGGGCACCCGGGGGACGGCGGTGCAGCCGGGCGGCCGCGGCGCCGATGGGGGCGGCGCCGGGCCGGGTGGGGAGCCCGACGTTGGTGCGGGTGCCGGTGACGACATAGCCCTTCACACCGCCCGCCAGGGCGTTGCGGACGGCGCCGATGTCGTCGGCGGCGGACAGGGCCAGGCCGTTGGGCCATCCGGCGGCCCGGGTCTCGGACAGCAGGGTGAGCCCGGAGCCGTCGGGCAGGTGGACGTCGGCTACGCAGATGTCCCGCGGATTGCCGATACGGGGACGGGCCTCCGCGACGGACGAAGCCTCGATGACGTCACGGACTCCGAGCGCCCACAGATGGCGGGTGACGGTGGAACGGACGCGCGGGTCCGCCACGACGACCATGGCAGTCGGCTTGTTCGGACGGTAGGCGACCAGGCTTGCGGGCTGCTCGAGGAGAACGGACACCAGGCCTCCTGGGGGTGGGGGGACGGGGCCGGCTTGTGGGGATGAAGCCGGAAGAACCGTGCTTGCAAGGTCACAGTGGTCTTCGGCACCAAACCCGGTGTCCTTTAGAGAATGATCACGATCTGGTGACTGCCCGAGCGTTTAATTCGAACGCATTGGCGATAATCCGAAGGTCGAATCGGTACGCTTGGGGCCGCTTGGGGCCATTCGGGAGCGATACCTGCCTGAAAGTGGCCGTATCGACAAAGAAACGGCAAGAAGTCGGTGGGCCACCCGGACAGGTGTACGCGCATGGGTGAGGGGTCGTCGTCAGCGAGGGTGCGGGACCGCCGTCAGCGGCCGGTCGGTGGTCAGCGCGGCTGCGGGCCGCGCCGCTGTGGCAGCGTCACCACCGACGCGTCCCCGGGACCGGCCGGTGGCAGCCCGGCGACCTGGGCGAGCAGATCGCACCAGGACGCCAGGTGCGCCGCGGTGTCCGGCACCCCGCCCATCCCCTCCCGGGGCGTCCAGGAGGCACGGATCTCGATCTGCGAGGCGGCAGGGCGCGACGAAAGCCCGCCGAAGTAGTGCGAACTCGCGCGCGTGACGGTCCCGCTCGGCTCGCCGTACATCAGCCCGCGCGCCTGGAGCGCCCCGGTCAGCCACGACCAGCACACGTCCGGCAGCAGCGGGTCGGCGGCCATCTCCGCCTCCAGTTCCGCGCGTACCAGCGTCACCAGCCGGAAGGTGCCCTGCCAGGCGTCGTGCCCGGCGGGATCGTGCAGCAGCACAAGGCGGCCGTCGGCCAGGTCCTGCTCCCCGTCGACGACCGTGGCCTCCAGGGCGTACGTGAACGGGGCGAGCCGCTGCGGCGGCGGAACCTGCTCGATCTCCAGCTGCGGCCGCAGCCGCGCCGCCCTCAACGCGTCGACCGCCGCCCGGAACGGCAACGGAGCCTGGGGTTTCCTGCTCGTATCGCCGTCCCCCTTTCCTGGATTTCCCGGATCCTTCGGATCGTCCATTCCGCCCGTGCCGTCCGACAGTCGTCCCTGAGCCGCAGCCATGCCGGGAAGATTAAGGGGAACCGGGCCTTCGTGCAGGGCAACACACCCCGCCGCCGTCGGCGGCGCCGTCCGGGACCGCACACCGGGGCCTTCGCGTCATCGGGGGCATGCGAGACTTGCGGACGTGAGTGCCAACGAGACGCCCGCAAGCCGGCAGCCGCAGACAGCCACCTACGACTCCGCCTTCATGAAGGCGTGCAGGCGTGAACCCGTGCCGCACACCCCGGTGTGGTTCATGCGGCAGGCCGGGCGCTCCCTGCCGGAGTACCGCAAGGTGCGCGAGGGCATCCCCATGCTCGAGTCCTGCATGCGTCCGGAGCTGGTCGCCGAGATCACGCTCCAGCCGGTCCGCCGGCACAACGTGGACGCGGCGATCTACTTCAGCGACATCGTCGTGCCCCTCAAGGCCATCGGCGTCGACCTGGACATCAAGCCCGGCATCGGCCCGGTCGTCGAGCGTCCGGTGCGCACCCGCGAGGACCTCGCCCGGCTGCGCGACCTGACCCCCGAGGACGTCTCCTACGTCACCGAGGCGATCGGCCTGCTCACCCGCGAACTGGGGTCCACCCCGCTCATCGGCTTCGCCGGCGCCCCCTTCACCCTCGCGAGCTACCTGGTGGAGGGCGGCCCCTCCCGGACGTACGAGAACGCCAAGGCGATGATGTACGGCGACCCCGAGCTGTGGGCCGACCTGCTCGACCGCCTCGCCGCCATCACGACCGCCTTCCTGAAGGTGCAGATCGAGGCGGGCGCCAGCGCCGTGCAGCTCTTCGACTCCTGGGCCGGCGCCCTCTCGCCCGTCGACTACCGCCGCTCGGTGCTGCCGGCCTCCGCCAAGGTCTTCGAGGCGGTCGCCGGGTACGGCGTCCCGCGCATCCACTTCGGTGTCGGCACCGGCGAACTGCTCGGCCTGATGGGTGACGCGGGCGCGGACGTCGTCGGCGTCGACTGGCGGGTCCCGCTCGACGAGGCCGCCCGCCGTGTCGGCCCCGGCAAGGCGCTCCAGGGCAACCTCGACCCGACCTCGGTGTTCGCCCCCCGGCAGGCCATGGAGGCCAAGGCCCGGGAGGTGCTGGACTCGGCCGCCGGGCTTGAGGGCCACATCTTCAACCTCGGCCACGGCGTCATGCCCTCGACCGATCCCGACGCGCTCACCCACCTCGTCGAGTACGTCCACACGCAGACCGCACGCTGAGCCGCCGCCCTTCCCCGGCGCCGACGCGCCGGGGAAGGGTCCGGGCGGGCCCTTCGGTGCTCCGCTCGACGGCCGTCAGTACCGCAGGCGCGTGGCCGCCACGACGCTCTGCGGCGTCGCCCCCTCGAACCGGGCGGCCTCCGCACGGCGTACGGCGACGACCGCGCCGAACAGCGTCTCTCCCAGCGCCTCGCGCAGCACCACGGACCGCTCGAAGTGCGCCAGCGCCTCGGTGAGCGAGCCGGGCAGCCGTGTCTGCCCTCCCACCTGCGCGGGATCGTCCACCACGGGCGGCGGGAGGGTCGCAGCGGCGTCGATCCCGGCGAGTCCCGCGGCGATGACCGCGCCCACCACCAGATAGGGGTTGGCCGCCGCGTCGAAGCTCTTGATCTCCGCGTTCGCCGCCCAGACGGCGTCCGGGGCTCCGGCGACGAAGCGGATCGCGGCCTCCCGGTTCTCCGGGCCCCAGCACTGGAACGCGCCGGCCCAGCGCGAGGGCTCCAGCCGCAGATAGCTGGCGGCGGAGGGCGCGCCGAGGGCGAGCAGCGCGGGCAGCTCCCGGAGGACGCCCGCGAGGAACGCCTCGCAGACCGCCGTCATGCCGTGCGGTCCGTCCCCGTCCCGGCACAGGTTCCGGCCGTCCTGCCAGAGGCTCAGATGCAGATGGCGTCCGTTGCCGACCGTCCCCGCCTCGACGACCGGGGCGAACGAGGCCGTCAGCCCGTGCCGCGCGGAGACCGCCCTGACCGTCTCCCGCACGAGCACCGCCAGATCGGCCGCCCCCACCGGGTCCGCCGGTGCCACTGACACCTCGAACTGGCCGGGCGCGTACTCCGGGTGAAGCTGCTGCACGGCGACCCCCTGTGCGACGAGGGCGGCCAGCACGTCGCGCAGGTAGTCGGACAGTTCAACGAACCGTGCCATGCCGAACGCGGGCCCCGCGGCCGGGCCGGACGGCGACGGGGAGAAGTCCGCGTCCCGGCCGACCACCCACTCGGTCTCGAAGCCCATGCGCAGGGCGAGTCCGCGCTCGGCGGCCCGCTCGGTCATCCGCCGGGCGAACAGCCGCTGGCAGCCGGGGTACTCGGTGCCCCGCTGGTCGTGGCGGTCGGCCGGCGCCCAGGCCCAGCCGGGCTGCGCGGCCAGCGGGGTCAGCCGGTCGAGGTCGGGCAGCAGCCGCAGATCGCCCTCGGGGGTGCCGGAGGGTGCCCCGGAGGTGACGGAGTCGTCGGCCAGGAACAGGTCGAAGACCGGCGGCATGGCGACACCCCACCGCGCGGCGTCGGGCAGCGCCGTGACCGGCACCGTCTTGACGCGGGTGATGCCCGCGGTGTCCACCATGGTGAGGGCGACCCCGCTCACTCCCTGCGCCGTCAGCCGGTCGGCCTCCTTCGCCGCCCGGCCCCGCTCCTCTCGCGCGGTGGACATGGTCTCCTCCTTCACCGCGTGCGGCCGTGACCGGCTCCGCGTTCGTGCTCTCGAGTGTGGTCGCCCGACGGCCGGGGTGCGCGTGCCGGAACCGGCCGCGGCGGCCGGTGCGGGGGGTGCGCCCGGCGCGGCCCTGGACCGCCCGTCCGGTCAGCGCCGGTCGAGGAGGTCCATGAACATGGTCTTGTGGAGGTCCTCGACATGGCGGCAAGCCACCTCGGCCGCCTCCACCGCGTCCCCGCGCCGGATCGCCTTCACCAGGGCGCGGTGCTCGTCGTTGGAGTGGCGCAGGAAGTCCAGCGGGTAGGGCAGGTAGTAGCGGTACAGCTCCCGCAGCACGGCGCCGTACGGCTCGGCGACGGACTCCAGTCCGGTCGCGGCGGCCACCGCCATGTGGAACCGCTCGTCGCAGCCGTGGAACTCCGCCCAGCTCGGGGCCCGGTCCATCTCCTCGACCAGCCGGTCCAGCTCCCGCGCGGATTCCGCGCCGAGGCCGCGGAGCGCGGCCAGATGGGCCACCCCGCACTCCAGGACCAGCCGGTGGTCGATCAGCTGGTGCACGTCCGCGGACGCCGCCCGGTACGTCTCGATGGCCCCGACCGTCGAGTGGGCGGGCCGCTCGGCCACCAGTGTTCCCCCGGTGCGCCCGCGCCGGCGCTCGAGCACGCCCTCCTTGCACAGCGCCACCAGGGCCCGGCGGACCGTGATCTCGGAGACGCCGAGCGCCTCGGCGATCCGGTCGCTGCCGGGC
Source organism: Streptomyces sp. CB01373 (assembly GCF_002803075.1). Classification (GTDB taxonomy): domain Bacteria; phylum Actinomycetota; class Actinomycetes; order Streptomycetales; family Streptomycetaceae; genus Streptomyces. The sequence continues at coordinate 57,285 of NZ_NNBK01000029.1, forward strand.
AGCCGCTCGCCCGGCGCCAGCAGGCCGAGATCGACGGCGAGCGCGATCCGGGCCCGCACGGCGTCCAGGGCTGACAGCCGCCGGATGGCGGTGAGCGGTGGCGCGTTCAGGCCGAGCGTGGCCTGCTCCGCGCGCGCCGGACGGGAGTTCACGGGTGAGCCGGGCATGGCGACACCGTACTCAAAAGTGCTCATCTTGAACACTCTTGTTTAAGTGCTCATCATGCTCTATTTTTTTTCGCCATCAGGCCACCTGCTGTCTCGAAAGTGGTGACTTCCGTGTCACGGCCCCTCCCCATCGCCCTCGCGCAGGCCCCTCCGCGCTCCTCCCGGCTGCCGCTGGCCGGCTTCGCCGACGAGGTCCAGGACCTCGTCGCACGGTTCCCCGGAACCCGTCTGGCGGTGTATCCCGAGCTGCACCTGTGCGGCGTGGAGGGCTCCGCGGAGGAGCGGGAGGCGCAGCTCCAGGAGGCCGCGGAGCCGCTGGACGGCCCCCGGACCAGGATGCTCGCCGAACTCGCCGGTGACCTGGGCGTCTGGCTGCTGCCGGGCAGCGTGTGCGAGCGCGGTGCGGGCGGCGAGCTGTTCAACACCGCGCTGGCCTTCTCGCCCGAGGGCCGGCTCGCCGCCTCCTACCGCAAGGTCTTCCCCTGGCGCCCCTACGAGCCGTACGACCCCGGTGACCGCTTCGTCGTGGCCGACCTGGCCGAGGCGGGCCGGATCGGCTTCGCGATCTGCTACGACGCGTGGTTCCCCGAGGTCTCCCGGCACCTGGCCTGGATGGGCGCCGAAGTGATCGTCAACCCGGTCATGACCACGACCGCCGACCGCGCCCAGGAACTGGTCCTGGCCCGGGCCAACGCCATGGTCAACCAGGTCTACGTGATCAGCGTCAACACCGCGGGCCCGGTCGGCACCGGCCGCAGCCTCGTGGTGGACCCGGAGGGCCGGGTACGCGTCGAGTCCCCCGACGCCCTGCCCACCGTCCTCACCGATGTGCTCGACCTCGACGACGTCACCCGGGTCAGAACCCATGGCACGGCGGGTCTCAACCGCGTCTGGGACCAGTTCCGCGACGGTGACGCCCCGATCGAACTGCCGCTGTACCAGGGCCGGATCGACCCCCGCCGCTGGAATCCGGACCGCCGCCCCGGCGACTGACCGCCCCGCGTGTCCGCCCCCTCCCCGTCCCCCCACGCCCGCCCGCACCTCCCCGAAAGCCCGCCCGGCCCCCACCCGCCCTCCTGGAGCCACGCCATGGAACAACCCACCCCGACGCTGAACCGGACCCTGACCCTCAGATCAGTCGTCGCCTTCGGCCTCGCCTACATGACCCCCCTGATCGTGCTCGGCACGTACGGAGTCATCGCACAGACGACCAACGGCACCGTCCCGACCGCCTATCTGCTGGCCATGGTCGCGATGATCTTCACCGCGCACAGCTACGGCAAGATGGCCGCGGCCCATCCGGTGGCGGGCTCGGCCTACACCTACGTGCGGCGGGCCATCGACTCCAGGGCGGGCTTCCTCGTCGGGTGGGCGACGCTCCTCGACTACTTCTTCCTGCCGATGGTCATCTGGCTGATCGGCGGCGCCTATCTGCACGCCCAGTTCCCCGGCGTGCCCTTCTGGGTCTGGATCGTCGGTTTCATCGCGATCACCACCGCGCTGAACGTCCGCGGCATCCGCACCGCGGAGAAGACCAACGACCTGCTCATGATCTTCCAGGTGCTGGTCATCGGCTTCTTCGCGTTCTTCTCGCTGCTCCACGTCTTCCACCACTCGGGAGCCGGAGGCCTGTTCAGCGCCACGCCGTTCTTCAACGACAACAGCACCCTGGTCGGCATCTCGGCCGGAGCGGCCATCGCCGCGTACTCCTTCCTCGGCTTCGACGCCGTCACCACCCTCACCGAGGAGACCGTCGACCCGCGCCGCACCATCCCCCGCGCGATCATCCTCATCGCCCTGATCGGCGGCGGCATCTTCGTCTTCCTCGCCTACACGACCCAGCTCGTCCACCCCGGGAGCACCTTCGCCGACCCGGACTCGGCCGCCTTCGAGATCGCCAAGACGATCGCCGGGAGCCTGTTCTCCTCGATCTTCCTGGCCGGCCTGGTGGTCGCCCAGTTCGCCTCCGGCATCGCCGCCCAGGCCAGCGCCTCCCGCCTGCTGTTCGCGATGGGCCGGGACGGCGTGCTGCCCCGCCGCTTCTTCGGGTTCGTCCACCCCAGGTTCCGCACCCCCGCCGTCAACATCGTGCTGACGGGCGTGATCGGGCTCATCGCGCTGCGGCTCAACGTGACGACCTCCACCTCGTTCATCAACTTCGGTGCCTTCACCGCCTTCACCTCGGTGAACCTCAGCGTGATCGCCACGTTCATGCGCGAGCGCCGCGAGGGCCGCAGACTCAATCCGCTCACCCACGTCGTCTTCCCGCTGATCGGCGCGGCGGTCGACATCTGGCTGCTGACCCGCCTCGACGGCAAGGCCATCACCCTGGGCCTGATCTGGCTGGCCGTGGGCGTGCTCTACCTCGCCTACCTCACCCGCCTGTTCCGGACCCCGCCGCCGGAGATCGACTTCTCCGAGGAGACCAAGACCCCCGAACCGGTCTGACCGGGTGGCCGCGGGCCTGTTCAGCAGGGCTCGCGCCACACCCCCAGCTCCAGCTTCTTCCGCATCGACGACAGGCCCAGCCTGCGCGAGATCGGACAGAAGCCGTCGGCGGACACCGCGTACTCCACATGGAAGACGGCCTTGCCGGCCTTCACGAACGGGGTGAGCCGCTCGCACTCCCGGTACTGCGCGCACTCCTCGTTGACGGCGAAGTCGAAGTCGCCGACGAGCTGCGGAATCTGCGGCAGGTCGTTCTTGAGACCCACCGACAGGCCGCGCTCGTGGGCGACTTCGGCGATCATGCGGTTGTAGCGGAGCTGGTCGCGCGCGGTGAGCGGGAAGCCGGTCCGGTTGGAGTAGGCCTCCAGCAGGTCGGGTTCCACCGCGTCGAAGCCCTTGTCCCGGCACATGTCGAACCGCCGCTCCATGATCGGGCGCAGGACGGAGAGGCGGCGGATGTCGAGCCAGCGCTCGCCGTCCCACCCGTTGGTCCCGCCGAGCACCGAGCGCGGGAAGGCGTCCTTGTCGGGCCGGAAGTTCTCCCAGGCGCCGACGTTGACGTAACAGATCACCTTGCGGCCCGCCCGGTGCAGACGGGCCACGTCCGCCGCGGAGTTCTCGAAGCCGTCGATGTCGTAGACGGGCACGTCGACCGACGGATCGGCCCTGCCGTTGAGCTGCCACTGCCAGGCCAGTCCGGGGCGCGGCCGCCACAGCGCCTTTTGAGGCGTGCCGGGGGTCGGCCCGGCCGTCGCGGGAGGGCTCGTTCTCTCCGGCCCCGTGGTGGCCGCCGTGGGAGAGCGCGTCGCCTCCGGGGTCGTCGGGTGGCCGGGGCCCCGCGGTGCCGTGCCGGTCGGACCGGGCCGTGGGGCCCCGCCCTCGTCCCGGTCGGTGTCCGAGCACCCCGTCAGCAGGGAGGCGGCCAGCGCGGTCAGCGCCGCCGCGCATGTCAGTGTCCTGATCCTCATCGCTCCGTCCCGGTCAGGGCCGGGGTCAACCCGGCCCAGGGATTCGGTTGTTCTCCCGTCACCGGCCCGCACACCGCCGCACCGCGCGCGCACGCGGTCCGCACCGCGAGCGGCACGAGCGCCTCCGGCACCCCGTAGACGAGGTGGCAGAACCGCTCGGCGGGCTGCCGGGCCGCCCAGGCCGGGCGGCTGAAGGCCGACACGTACGTCGACCAGTGGCCCTCGAAGGTGACCGTCAGATCGGCGATGCGGGCATAGCCGGGCGCCGGATGGACGCCCGGGTTCAGCACCACCGTCCCGGCGCCGAGCCGGCGGGCCGACCGGACCAGTTTCCGGCAGGCCGGCAGCCCGTCCGGCGCCGCCGTCACGCGGTCCAGGAAGCAGCCGTCGGCCGCGTACCACTCGCGGTGCCTGCGCACGTCGTCGGCGACCTCGGCCGCGTCGCGCATTCCGTAGTCGGTGTCCACGTAGCCGAGCAGCCGGGCACCGGCCGCCCGCAGCGCCTCGGCCACCGCCGTGAACGCCGGGTCCGGACCCGACCCCGGCCCGCTGGCCGGATTCAGCACGACCGCGTAGGTGCGGGCCGCCGACCTGATCAGCCGGTGCCAGGCACCCGGATCCTCGGCCGGGTGCACGTACAAGGGAACCAGCAGGCTCACGGCACGACCTCGACTTCCGGGGCGTGGGACGCCGGCCCGGCGGCCGTCCACAGCGCGGCCAGCGACTCGTCGAGGGTGTGCGACGGCCGCCAGCCCAGGGCCCCGGCGGCCGCGCCGATGTCGGAGCACTGCCAGGACACCCGCGCCGAGCGCGCGGAGCCGCCCCCGTCCTCCTCGATACGGCCCCGGAACCCGGCCCGCCCGGCCAGCTCGCGCACCAGACGGCGGACCCGGACGGCCTCGCCGCCGCCGATGTTGAGCACCGGCGGCAGCGGACCGCCGGCCGTGACCGCCAGCTCCACCGCGCGGGCCACATCGCGCACGTCCACGAAGTCGCGATGGGCGGACAGGTCGCCGAGCCGCAGCACCGCGTCCGGGTCCGCACCGGCCGCGCGCAGCAGCGCGGTGATCCGGCCGGGCAGCCCGGTGACCGGTGCCCCCGGACCCACCGGGTTGCCGACACGCAGCACCACCGCGTCCAGACCGGAGGCGGTCACCGCGACCGTGCCCGCGAGCTTGGTGGCGCCGTACGGGCCGAGCGGGCAGGTGGCGGCCGACTCGGCCGCCTTCGTCCCCGGCAGGCCCGGACCGTACTCGGCGGCCGAGCCGAGGTGCACCAGGCGGGCGGCCGGGGCCGCCTCGCGCAGCGCCGCGCACAGGGCGGCCGGGCCGCGGGCGTTGACCTCCGCGAGCGCGACGGCGTCGCCGCCGGTCACGCCCGCGCAGTTGACCACGGCGTCCGGCGCCTCGGACGCGAGGAGCCCGGCCAGGCGCTCAGGTGGGTCACCGGCGAGGTCGACCGCGACGTCGGCGTCCGCGGAGCGGCCCGCCGTACGCACCCGCGCGCCCGGCAGCGCGCGCAGTCGTGCGGTGACGTGCTGTCCCAGATAGCCGGTGGAGCCCAGGACGAGAATGCGCATGCGCGGTTCAGGCTCCTTTGAGCAGCAGTGACTTGCGGGTGGTGAACTCGGCGTTGGCCTGGTCGTAGTCGTCGGGGCGGCCGATGTCCAGCCAGTATCCGTCGAACTCGTAGGCGTACGGCGGACGCCGGTCCGCGAGCAGGTCCAGGACCAGTTCGTCGAAGCCCAGGGGCAGTCCGGGCGTGTAGCCGTCGAGCGTCGAACGGGACAGCCCGTAGACCCCCATCGAGACCCGGTAGTCCAGGCTGGGCTTCTCGGTGAAGGCGACGACCCTGCTCGCGTCCGTGGTCAGCACCCCGAAGTCGATGTGCACCTTGCGGGTGTACGTGGCGATGGTCAGCGGCGCGCCCGAGTCCCGGTGCCGGTGCAGCATGTCCGCGTAGTCGAGGTCGGTCAGGACGTCGCCGTTCATCACCAGGAAGGTCTCCGGCAGCCGGTCGCGCATCGTCAGCAGGGGACCCATGGTCCCCAGCGGGCTTTCCTCGGTGGAGTATTCGACCTTCATCCCCCACTGCGAACCGTCGCCGACATAGGCGCGGATGATCTCGCCCAGATGACCGATGGCGATGGTGCACGTGGTGAAACCGGCCGCGGAGAGCTGGCGCAGCACGATCTCGAGGATGGCGTGCTGGTCGCCGATGGGCACGAGCGGCTTGGGCAGCGCCGTGGTGTAGGGCCGGAGCCGGACGCCCTTGCCTCCTGCCAGGATGACTGCGTGCATGGGGCCTCTCCTTCGTGGACGGGCCGTGCGAGGTCAGATGTTGTAGATGCCGGTCTTGTAGCGGGCCAGGTTGGCCGGGTCGCGGAAGAACTCCACGGTGTGCGCGAGCCCCTGCTCCAGGGTGTGCGCGGGCCGCCAGCCGGTCGCATCGGCGAGCCGCGTCGCGTCCGCGACCAGGCGCATCACCTCGGAGGCGGCGGGCCGCAGGCGTTCGGTGTCCTCGCGCACGTCGAGGGCGGTGTCCATGACCTTGCCGATCAGCGCGACCAGGTCGCCGACCGAGATCTCACCCCCGGTACCGGCGTTGAAGGTGCGCCCGACGACCCGTTCGGCCGCGGACGTGCCCACCGCGAGGAACGCCCGCGCGGTGTCCTTGACGTAGGTGAAGTCGCGGGTGGGACGCAGGTCGCCGAGCGTGATGGCGTGCTGTCCGGCCGCCACCTGGCCGATGACCGTGGGGATCACCGCGCGCATCGACTGGCGCGGCCCGAAGGTGTTGAACGGCCGCAGGGTCACCACGGGGGTGCCGAAGCTCGCGTAGTAGCTGTCGGCGAGCCGGTCCGCTCCCGCCTTCGAAGCGGCGTACGGCGACTGGGTGTTGATGGGGTGGTCCTCGGTGATCGGCACGGTCTGCGCGGTGCCGTACGTCTCGCTGGTGGAGGTGTGCACCAGCCGGGGCGTGCCCAGGGCGCGCACCGCCTCCAGCACGTTGAGCGTGCCGGTGACGTTGGTGTCCACGTAGCTGTGCGGTGCCTGGTAGGAGTACGGGATCGCGATGAGGGCCGCCAAGTGGTAGACGCAGTCGGCCCCTTCGAGCAGGCCGCGGACCGAGCCGGGGTCGCGCACGTCGCCGAGCACGATCTCCACGTGGTCCAGGACGTCGGCGGGCAGGGTCTCCAGCCACCCGTAGGAGGAGAAGGAGTTGTACTGGGCCATCGCCCTGACCCGGTGACCGGAGGCGACGAGCGCCTCGGTGAGGTGCGAGCCGATGAAGCCCTCGGCTCCGGTGACGGCGGCGAGCGGTGCGGATGTCAACTCTTGTGTCCCTTCGGGGCGTTCGACGGGTTGCTGCGGAGAGCTGAGGCGCTGCGGGAGTCGTGGCGGGACGTGGTCGCGGTGGGGCGGGAGTCGCGGTGGGGCAGAGGGGGTGGCCGGCGGCACGGGGAGCCGCGATGGCTGGAGGCTTCTGCGGCCCCGGCGCGGTCACAGGTGCGGGGCCGGCCGGCCGAGCAGGTACAGCACGTACCCGGACAGGCACAGCGCGGCCGCTCCGCAGCACAGCGCGAGCACCGCGGGCTCGGGTGGCAGCCGCAGCAGGGTGACCGCGCCCGCGCAGCCCGCGGCGAGCAGGCAGACGACCGCGGGCGGCCAGGCCACGCCGAACGCCTGAAGCAGCAACGCCGTCCACAAGGTGGCGGCGAGCAGCAGCAGTTCGGCCGGACCGGCCCCGGTGAGCAGGGCCGCGGGCAGCAGCGGCAGGAGGTAGGCGGACAGACAGAGGCCGAGTACGCCGGCCGAGCTCAGCAGGAACCCGGCGGGTGTCGCCGTACGGCGCAGTGCGGCCAGCGACCAGCCGCGGTAGCGGTACAGCAGCAACTCGGCCGGCCCCATGCTCACGGTCAGCACGATCACCGCGTACGGGTGCCGGCGGCCCTCAAGGAGCACCAGCACCGCCGCCGCGATGCCGAACAGGGCGTAGGGGAGGGACGCGGTGAGGGGCGGCCGTGGGCTGTCGGCGGCGGCCGGGGCCACGAGGACGACCCGCAGGGCCCGTGCCGTGACGGCGAGCGTGGCCAGCAGCGCGAGCAGCGGCAGACCGGCGCGCGCCGACGGGCCCGGCTCCCACCACGGCAGCAGCACGGCACCGGCGACGAGCGGCGTGAGCGCGGCCAGCAGCCACCTCTCCCGGGCGAGGACCAGCAGGACACCGGCCGCGGCCAGGTACGCGGACTGCGCGGCCACCACCCAGACCACCGGACCCCCGCCGGAGAGCGGCACCGCCGCGGCCGTGGCCAGCACAGCCCCCAGCGGGGCGCCCGCCAGCAGGGTGCGGCCGGCCTCCCGGGGGCCCGCGGCCATCCGCAGGTACGCGCGGTGCCCCACCGCCTGCCCCCAGGCCCAGGAGACGATCAACGCCACGACGAGCGCGGAAGCGTGCTCCTGGGCGTGCCACAGCGGCGCGGCCAGCAGATACGCCAGTCCCGGCAGGGCGAACAGGGCACCCCGCAGCAGACAGCGCACATGGTCCGGACGCCATGGATCCGGGACCGCGGCGGGCTGGGGGAAACTCCGGGGCACCCGCTCGTAGAGCGCCGAGGCCAGCGAGAACAGGTTCGGATGCCCGTACTGGTTCCTGATGACGTCGCCCGACAGTCCCTCGGCCTCCAGCAGCGCGGCCACCTCGTAGGGGTGCACCGCGGGCCCGATGCGGTCGGCCAGCTCGGCGGCGAGCCGGCTGACCTCGTTCTCGTCCGGTCCGTGCCGGGGCAGCCGCAGGGCGAGCGTGCTGTCGTTCGCCCAGCGTGGGCGCGGGCGCCGCGCCCGCGTCCCGGCGAGCCGGAGCGCGAGCGTGTCCTGCTCGGACCCATCGGGTTCGAGCGCCATGGGCCCGCTCATATCGCGACGCCTTCCGTGACCGGAGCGGCTGTGGGGCTCGTGGCCCCCGGGGTGCCCCTGTCCGCGGTGGGCCGCGGGACCGGTCGCGCGCCCGCCCGGTCCCGTGCCGCCAGGTCCAGGTAGATGGAACGGAACGTCTCGATGGTCCGGCGCAGGGTGAACTGTTCGATCACCCGGAGCCGGGCCGCCTCTCCCATCGCCCCGCGGCGCCCGGGGTCGCGCAGCAGCCGCAGCGCGGCGGCGGCCATGGCGGCCGGGTCGCGCGGCGGGACCACGACACCGGTGTCGCCGACGGCCTCCCGCACCCCGCCGACGTCGGTGGACACGGTCGCCCGCCCGCACGACATGGCCTCGATCAGCGTGAACGGGAAGCCCTCGCTGATGCTGGAGAGCATCACCACGTTGCCGGCGGCGTAGGCGTCCTTGATGTCCTCCACCCTCCCCTCGAACCGGACGGCGTCCGCCTGCCCGAGTGCGGCGGCCAGGGCCTCGCAGCGGTCCCGGTACCCCTCCCCGCCGCGCGGTGTGCCGCCGAACAACCGCAGCCGGGCATCAGGCAGTTCGGCCCGGACCAGGGCGAAGGCGTGGATGAGGGTCTCCAGGTCCTTGATCGGGTCCACCCGGCCCGCCCAGCTGAGGGTGGGCACCCCGGGCTCCGGTCCGGCCGGCGGGAACGCGGCTGGGTCCACGCCGTTGTAGACGGTGCGGATCGACTCCGGGGCGGCACCGCCCTCCTCCTCCCACAGCCGGTTGTAGCGGTTGCCCGGGGTGATCAGCGCGGCCCTGCGGTAGCTCTCCTGGGTCAGCAGCCGGAAGAAGCCCAGGACGACCGCCTTCACCGGCCAGCGGTACGGCGCGGTGCGGTAGCCGAGGTAGCGCTCGCGCAGGTACACCCCGTGCTCGGTCAACAGCAGTGGTACGCCGTGCTGTTCGAGCGCGGCCAGCCCCGGCAGTACGGCGACTCCGCCGCTGACCGCGTGCGCCACCCCGCTCGTGGGCGGCGGCGCGGCCAGCGGACGCAGCGCGTGTTCGAGCAGGCCGGTGGCGGTGAGCGCGTCGTGCAGGGTCGGCCGGGCCTCGCGCACCACCAGTCCCGGCCGGTTCCACACCGAGGTCAGTACGGAGATGGCCTGGTCGCCGCGGAGAAAGGCGCTCAGGGTGCCGTCGGCGGCGGCTCGCGCCATCGTGTGGAGCGCGGGCGCGAACCCGTCCTCGGCGCACGGGTCGAGCAGCGCGGTCAGGAACCGCTCGTAGGCACTGGTCAGTCGGTTGCGCGCGCGCCCTCGCGGCAGCCGGCCCTCCGGCGGGGCGCCCCACATGGGGATGGACGTCATGCGGGACACGTGCGCGGGCAGGTCCCACACGAGCGGCTCGCGGCCGGTGCCGGTGACGGCGAGGACGTCGAACTCCAGGTCGGGCATGCCGCGGACGAGCTGGTCGCACCAGACACTGACGCCGCCGTGACTGTGCGGATACGTTCCTTCGGTGAGCAGGGTGACGCGCGTCGGATCAGTGGGGCGCGCGCCGCGGTGAACGTGCATAGGAGTGCTCCACGGCCGAGGTGTGGGTGGTCGTGCCGGTCCCGGCCGCCGGGTGGCGGCCGGGACCTGTGGGCTGCGCGCTTCAGCCCGCCGCGTTCTGCGTCGGCGGCTTGCTCACACCCGCGGGTACGCGGGTGCGGGGTGCGGGAACGGTGACCGGTCCGTGCTTCGCCGCCTTCGCGGCGGTGTGCGGCGCGGCGGCGGACGACGGCAGCCCGAGCGTGAGCGGCCGCCCCGTGGAGGCCGTCCAGCCGGACAGCGCGCCCGCGTACGCCGAGCCGAAGGCGTGGCCGGCCAGGGTGGTGCCGGCCGGCATGGTGGCGGTGACCGCCACACCGTTCGGTGCCGACACCGTGACCGTGCCGCCGACGCGGTACGCCGTCACCTGCCCGTTGCGCAGGGTCGCCTGCCAGGCCGCGCGGCGCTGCAGCTCCGCGCCGATGTCCTTCATCCGCAGGTTCACCACGGGGGTGTCGTTCGCGAACAGCGCGTGGTAGCCGTCCAGTACGCCGTCCAGGACCGGGTAGGCGAGGCGGTCCTCGGCGAGGTTGGACTGGTGGATGAAGTGTGGCTTGGGGTCGCCCGCGAGCACGTGCCCGAGGGCGATGCGCGTCTCCAGCGGCACGATGTGGTCGGCGTAGCCGGTGGCGGGGTCCAGCGGGGCCGGCAGGCAGGTGGTGGTGGCCGGGTTGTCCTCGCAGATGCCGCTGCCGCCCTGGGCGCGGCTGGTGTAGATCCAGTTGTACTCGTCGACCTGCTCGGCCGCCCGCCCGGCGTTGTAGAAGATGTTCATCGGGTAGCGGGAGACGGTGGTCGCGGCGCCCACCTTGCGCAGCACCGGGTCACGGGAGTTGTCCGAGGCGAGCCAGGAGACGCCGTTGTCGGCGAGCGCGGGCGCCAGGTTGGGATTGTCGTCCGGCTGCTGCGGCAGCACCTTCAGACCGGAGTGCTCACCGGTGACCAACTCGTCGTTCTGCAGGGGCAGTCCGACGCTCTGCCCCCACACCCGGTTGGTGGCGATCTCGTCGGAGATGGCCTGGCGGCTGACCCATTTGACACTGCCGTTCGCGTTGGTCGCGCACCGCCAGGGCACCACGGTGACGTTCTGCTCGCAACCGAGGAAGGCGTGGGTGTAGGTGTGGTTGACCCAGCGGAACTTGCCGCGCTCGGCGATCAGCCGGTCGGCCAGCGCGTCGGCCCCGTTGTGCTCAGCGCGCTGCTCGACGCTGCCGACGCCGTTGTAGACGAGGTCGAGGGTGAAACCGTGGTCGCGCTGCCAGGCGGTGGCGTGGTCGACGTCGGCCGCGGTCATGCGGATCGGGTCGGGCGTGCCCGCGCCGTTCGGGCAGTCGACGTCGCCGGGCGTGCAGTTGAGCACGGTGTCCCAGCGGTCGTCGGCGGCGAACACGTCGTCGACGTGCACGGCGAAGTAGTTGCGGGAGGCGCCCAGATGCACCCCGCCGGTCATCCACTCGACGATGCCGCGGGCCAGCAGCCGGAACTGCTGCTGGTACTGGTTGTAGACGAAGGTGACGACCAACTCCCGCCGCCCGTCGTGCCGGTACTCGCCGACCAGCGAGCCGCGCGTCGACTCCCCGGGGATCGGCGCCTCGACGTACGGCGTGAAGTCCGCGCCGGCGGCCGGCTGCGAGAGATAGGCGTAACTCTCCGACACGGTGGGGGAGATGTCCTCGAAGGGTACGGCGCCGTTCAGGTAGCCGAAGGGGCCTGCCTTGCCGGCGGCCGTCACCTCCGCCTGGACGCCGTCGAGGCTTCCGGAGTAGCCGACACCGGCGACCGGATACTGCAACCCGGCCTCGGGGCGGGCGTAGGTGTAGGCGTCGACCTGCGGAACGTTGTACGTCCGCTCGTAGTCCGCGAGCGCCGCCATCTCGGGCGAGTTCGCCGGGAACGGGTTGTCGTTGGGCAGCACGACGGCCTGGTACTTGGCCCGCGGCCGGCCGTCCACCGTGTCCGCGAGGAACCCGGCGTTGATCACGGGTCTGCCGGACTGGTTCAGATCGATCTTCGTGTAGGGCGTCCCCGCGGTGTCCAGTTCGGCAGCGATCGCGTCGGTGGCGGGGCCGCCGTCGCTCACGATCAGCGTCCGCAGATCGACACGGGGCGGACTGCTGTCGGCGTGCGCGGCGCCCGCGGGTAATCCGAGCGCGGCTATGAGCGCGCCTAAGGCGAACGTGGTGGTGCGCATGGTCCGCTTCATGCGGAAGTCCTCCCCCCCGGGCAGGGGTGAGCACAGCTCCCATGGAGCGGACGCACCCCCACGGTCGACGCCTGCCGTCCCCTCGAAGGCCGGTCGTCGACGCATCCGTCACGTCACATGGTGACTTCTTTGTGTGACTTTTGTGGTCGAATTGCGAGGCGTGACGGAAAAACGCAGGTGTCCACCTGAACGTGCTCCGGCCGCGGACCGGTCCGCCGGGGCGCGCGATGACGCGGCGAGGCCGCGGTGCGCCGCACGGTCCGGCGGCTGACGTCCCAGGTCGGGGCCCGACGCGAAGCACCGGCGGACCCGTCGGGTCCGCCGGTGGCCGTACCGTCGATGACGCCCGCGCGACTTGGCCGCTCATACGGTCGAATCCGGACACCGCGGGGGCGTCGTCAAGTCGTTTTGTTCGTTCCGTCGTCCTGCCGTCAGGAACAGACCACACGGGTCTCCGGTGTGTAGACGGGGCCGCCGGTGGCGTTCGTGCTGTCGCTGAACTCGGCGTAGTAGTACGAGTAGAAGCCGATGTTGCCGTTGCAGCCCGAGTCGGGGGCGATCTGCAGGGTCAGGGTGACGGTCCGGCTCTGGCCGGGCGGAATGGTGGCGCCGTAATTGCTGCCGAGGTTCGCGGGACCGGTACCGGAACAGGGAGTGCTGCCGGCCGCCGTCGCCAGGGTGCACCCGGTGAAGATGTACTTGAGGTCGGGACGCTGGGTGGTCAGCCAGGTCGGGTCGATCGTCTGGTAGACGAACCAGACGTCGTACGTCCTGTGGTTCGTCATGGTCATGGACAGCTGAACGGTGCCGCCGGGCGTGGTGGTGGCGGTGTCGGTGGAGAACGTCAGCGAGGCCGGCTCGGCCTCCGCGCTCGCACTGGGAGCCAGTCCGAAGACGGCGAGGACGAACCCGAGGACGGCGGCGAGACCGAGACGTCTCATCAGAGGTGATCGCATGCCCCGGGAGGCTAGGCAGCCGACACGCACCCCGTCTGCCTCCGACGAACCGCCGGACACCCCGGCTGGCCGAAGGTACGGGTCCCGTGAAGACACCGTGGAGAAGGCGTGTCGTCACCGAGTTGAGAGGTGAATACGCAGCGTACCGGTGGTGTGACAGAACGGCACGACGGGCCGGCGCGAGCCCGGAATGCCGGAATCCGCCCAGTCGCACTTTGGCGTGTACGGCACCTTCGCCAGCTCGGTCGCTGCACCCCCGGCCTCGCTGCCAAGTCGAGGCCTTTACCGGCGGACGGGACCGCTGCCTCGCCACCACCCCACGGGAACGGGGGGCTGAGACTGGTGGGCTCGCATGTTGAGGTGTCGCGTATTCGCCGACGGCATCAGTAGATCGTGACTGTGCCGAACCAAGCGCCACCGGGATGGCACCGAACTGCACACCGTCCACGTTGAGGACCGGAGTGGCCCCGCAGGCCCCCCGTAAGGGCGTGGCTTGTCCTCATCGTCGGTGATCGCCCCTGCTGTGGGGCACTGAGGCGGTCAACACCTGGAACGCTCGCCGTGCCGCGGTCTTGTCCTGGCTGGCCTGGTGTCGCGAGCATGGCCACGACGCTCCTGGACTCCGAGAAACGGCCCGGTCGAAGGTGGCCGTACTCGTGGCCACGATGTCGATGGCGACTCGAAGCGGTGTCTCCGCATTCCCAAGCAGCGCGCGGGTGATTGCGATGGCCCGGATGATGCTCACACCGCGCTCGGCCAATCGCTGACCGACCGGCCCGGCCGCGATGCCCCGCCGCATTCCAGAGCCATTCCGTCGGCCAGCGGCCTGGGACTCCCAGGCCAAGCGCCACCATCGTGGAACCCCGGCTCGATAGCCCAGGAACATTGTGGCGGGCATGCTGCGGTGCCGAAACGGCCCACTGGGGATCGCCCATCGCCGGCAGATGCCTCGGCGCTGCCGCGAGAAGTCCACCATGCCCGTTCGGAGGGCGCGGCTACGATTGCTGCCTATGGAATGGGTCGATCGGGTGGCAGGGATGCGCCAGTGGACCCGAGACGGGGTCCGCGCTCCGCACAAGCCGCTCCTGCTTCTCTACGCCTTGGGACGGTTCCAGCGCGACCCCGGTGTCGAGCTGCATTACAGCGCAGTCGAGGCGGACCTGAAGCAGCTGTTGGCGGAGTACGGCCCCTCCCGTCGCACCACCCCCGCCTACCCGTTCCATCACCTCGAGAGCGACAAGCTCTGGGAAGTCGCTACCAACCGTGGAGAAGGCAGTCCGGGAACAGGCGTGCTCGCGCTGCGAGCCACGGAGGCGAGAGGAAGGCTCGCCGCGGAGCTTCGAGCGGGCCTGCAGCAAACCCCTGGGCTGCTTGAACGCATGGCCCGCGTCCTGCTCGACCGTCACTTTGCTCCGTCGCTGCACGCGGACCTGTGTGAGGCGGTAGGGCTGGAGCTGGACCCTCCCCGGACAGAGCCGCCGACAGGAGTCGCCGGGCGGCGGCGCGACGCTGGACTGCGGGAGCTCGTGCTGACTGCATACGAGTACCAGTGCGCCTTTTGCGGCTACGACGGCCGGATCGGCGCGGTGCCCGTGGGCTTGGAGGCGGCGCATGTCCGCTGGTGGGCCCTGGACGGGCCGGACGCAATGGACAACACCCTGTGCCTGTGCTCCCTGCATCACAAGCTCTTTGACAAGGGCGTGCTGGGTCTCGCCCAGGACGACACGGTGATGGTGTCCCAGCGTTTCGTCGGCCGGAGCCCGGCAGCGCTGCGTCAGGTGCTGGCGCTGTCGGGACGCCCGGTCATCGGTCCGCAGCCCGGCATGCCGCGTGTCGCCGCGCATCACCGGGACTGGCATCGTCAACAGGTGTTCCACGGGGTACCGCGCCCTCGGGCAGCGGATGGTTGATCGCGTCGCCCGCAGCTTCGAGCAGAGCTTCCCGCGTCTGCTGTCCCAGACAGCCTTCCTCTACGACGGCGACCTCGCCTTGTTCGGTAATGCGGCCCGCATGTTCCGAGGGATCCTCGGTTGCCGGCAGGCCATGCGGGCCCACTGCCGCACCCGAATGGCCAACGCAGATCGCGTGCTTCGTGTACTCACGGAGCAGACGATCGGCAAGCGATCCAGCTGAAACAGTCCGCCGACCGCGCGGTGAGCACCAGCGCGGTCGGGTAAGACTTCTTCCGGAGTCTCATCTCCCCAGCTCATGACCGCGTTGAAGGCCGAGTAGCAAGCAGCGATGGGGTGAAGCTCCAGAACCGCTGGTCACAACGGATGACCTATCGGAGGGACTGTGTCTCGCTTTGGTACACCCGACTTCCGAGTCGTCTCCTATGCGGGGAACGCGGAAGACGTTGTTCTGCTCCGGGCTTTCGACCAGCGAACTGGCGGGTTCTTCGTCGACGTGGGGGCAGGAGAACCTGAGTCTGGTTCTGTGACACGCAACCTCGTCCACCAACTTGGTTGGACCGGTGTGAATGTGGAACCGCTGCCAGAGCGGTACGCCCGCCTTGTGGCGGCGAGGCCCGATGACGTGACCTTGCAGGTGGCCGTTGGGACGGTTCCTGGACGGTCAAGGTTCCACCGGGTAGTAGCTGGCCCCGGCCAGACCGGTGGCAGTGGCCTGTCGACCCTGCGGGATGACGTTGCAGGCCGCCACCGCACCAATGGGTGGAGAACGGAGACCCTCGATGTCGAGGTGGTGACGCTGGAGTCCGTTCTGCGTGCCCACGCTGCGCCCGGGTTCGATCTGCTGAAGGTAGACGTCGAGGGCGCGGAGGCCGACGTGCTGGCGTCTGCCGATCTCCAGCACTGGCGGCCGCGCGTAGTAGTTGTAGAGGCGACGGTCCCGCTTACGGCGGAGCCCAGCCACCTAGAATGGGAGCCGAACTTGCTGACCGCCGGCTATGTGCTGACGCTGTTCGACGGGTTGAACCGCTGGTACGTGCGCGAGGACGAACCGGAACTGCGGGTCGCCCTCTCAATACCCGCGAACACGCTGGACCGCTGGATACCTGTCGCCTGGGCGGAGCAGCTGGGGTTCCCCGTTTGAAGCACCCTGCATGCACCCGACCTCAGGGCGAAAGGGGAACTCCAGGAAGGCTCAGCAAGTGTGGTGCGCGGCGGCCGAGGTGGTCGTGGAGCCAACGGGCGTCGTCCGGTTCGTCGATGATGTAGCAGTCGAGGAGTCGTCGGAGTTGGAAGAGCGGCAGCAGCGCGTCGAGGTTGTCGGGGTTGATCGCGTCCCGACCGTAGGCGTCCAGGAGTGGGGCCATCTGGGCGCCTCGGGGCATGTCGACAGCAAGGGCCCAGGCGAGGTCGAACTCGGGCGGCGCGACATGGATGGCTCCGGGATCGAGGATTGCGGCGAGTTGTCCGTCCTCAGCGACGAGGGTGTTGTGGGCTACCGCAACGTCTCCGTGGATCGCGGTCATCTCCAGGCCGCGGCTGGTTTCGGCTAGCAGTTCGGCGAAGGCCGGGTAGGTGTCGGGGTGGAACTTTCGGGCGCTGCCGAGCATGATGCCGAGGCCCCCGGGGTCGTCGAGAGCGAGACCGGCAAGGGGCGCCTTCTCGTGCCAGCCGCGGAGTGCGGTGCCGAGGCTGTGCTGCTGTGCGGGGGTGGGGCGGCGAACGGCGTTACCGTGGACGCGTTCGAGGATGAGCCACCAGCGGCTGCCGTCTTGCTCCGAGGTGATGCCGCGGTCCAAGAGCGCGGGAACCGGGATACCGGTGAGTGGTCCGAGCGCAGCGAACCAGATGGCGGTATCGAGGAGCTCGTGAAGTCGGTGTTGGGCTTTGGCGATGGTGGCGGCACCGAAGGCAACTGGGCCGTTGTAATCATGTCTGAGGGGTGGGCCGTCATAGGCCGGACTTTGTATGGCTGCGGCCAGGGCTGCCTGGACTTGAGGCTCGGGCACGCGGTCGGTAGGGAATGTGGCGCGGGTGTCGCCGAGGTCCAGGGGGCCGCAGCGGGTGGGGCGTCGTGGCATGGTCGAACTCATTCCCCTCGCCGGTTGTGGGCAAGCAGTGTGTCCAGGGGCTCTTGCCAGCGCTGACGTGCGGTTGCAGGTTCGATCCAGTCGATGGTGTCGAACGCGGCGTGGTCGTCGGGGGCCGTCCAAAGTCTGGTGATTGCGGTCCAGGCCGGCGGGCCGAGGGGGCGACCGGCGTCTGCGGCCGCGGCGAGTCTTTGCGCCGTGTCCCAGGCGTGGGACGGTCTGTCCTGCCCGAGGAGGACGAGGGTTTCTATGGCTTCGATCGGGAGGAGGTCGAAGGTGACGCCCGCGGCGGCGTGTCCAGCCCGGGCCCGGTTGAGGAGCTGCTCGGCTCGGTACCAGTAGCCGCGGTGTGCGTGGACGAGTGCGTCCGCGAAGTCGCACTGGGCGAGGCCGACCGTGTCGCCCAGACGGTTGTTGAGCTCTCGGGCCTCGGCGAGGAAGCCGGCCGCGGTATCGGGTTCGAGCCACATGTGAGTTAGCGCGAGGTGCCGTGTGGCGCGGGCGATCCACAAGGGAGATTTGGCGTCGCGGGCGTGCTGAAGTACTCGACTGAAGTGCTCTGCTGCACGCTGGAACCTCGCGTTGTGCAGCTCCAGGTGGCCGAGAGCGTCGGCGGAACCGCTCTGGGCTATTCGGGGTTCCAGGGCCGGGCTCACAGCGAGCAGGGGGGCGGTGAAGCGGCTGGTGCGGAGCGCTAGGCCGATCAATCCGAGCTGTGCCTCGCTACCGAGGGGTGCGGCTTCATCGACGGCGGCGGTGAACGTCCGCTGCGCCTCGTGGAGTTCCCCGCAGAAGAACGCAAGGTTCCCCCGGACGACCTCTGCGTAAGCGGCGTACGGATCACCGTCCTGCAGCGGCAGCGCGTTGAGCTGGGCGAGGCGCTCGCGGGCTTCGAGGCTCGTGTCGGCCGAAACCCGGGCTGTCTCGCGAAGCCGGATCAGTTCCCCCGCTGTACCGCGTGGGAGTGCGGGGAGTCCCAGGAGCACCTGCCACTGACCGAGCTCATAGAGCGCGTAGGCGAGCTGACCGAGGTCAGGGGGCAGGATCTCGTGCTCGACGGCGGCTTGGAAGGCGAGCAGGAACGCGGGCACGGCGCGGGGTAGGCGGGCCGAAGCGGTGGCCTGGCGGCTCGCCGGGGTGTCTTGCCCTCGGTGCTCCACCAGGGCGGACTCGGTGAGGTGTCCGACTGCACGGATTGCTGCTTGTCGGCGCTCCTCGGATGTCCAACCGTCCGGTGTGTAGTTGTCGCACGTGTTGACGGCCTGCCTCAGGTTTTCGTGCAGGCGGTAGGCAGGCCAGCTGGTGCCGTCGGAGAGCACCATCGTGCGCCGGAGGAAATCCTCGATTCGACGCCTGCGTAGTCTGGGGAGAACAGCGGCGAGGGTGTCGGCGTCGAAGGCCTGGAGTAGGGCGGCGGCACGTAGCAGATCCCGGTCCACGACATCGAGATCCCGTATGAGACGGACGACGAGTTCGGGGAAGGGAAGGCCGAAGAGCTCTTCCTCCGGGGCCTGGCCACGGGCGGCGATCTGTTCGTAGAGCGAGACCGACAGTTCGAGGTAGTGAGGTGAGCCGACGGCACCGTCGATGATGCGGCGGCGTAGATGCCGCGGGATCGCTGGCCGGCCTTCGTGAGTGAGGCGGTACCGGAGGTACTCGTCCGCGTGCGGGTCGTCGAAGCCGTCCAACGCGAGCTGGTCGCCGCTCGGACCGTAGATCCCGTCCTGGTCCGGTGTCCGCAGCCCCGGCCAGCGCTGCTGTCCTCCGTAAGCGAGAGTTGTGGCGCGGATCGGGTCGTGCCAGGTTAGGTGACGTCGGGACGAGGCGAGGAAGAGGACGTTGGGCATGAGGTAGACCATGCGCGAGACCAGGTCCTCCAGGCCTTCGCGCTCGGGTGTGAGGACCTGAACGTGTTCGAAGGTGTCGAGCAGGCATAGGACCAGGGCCGGCTCCTTGCGCCGGTGGGTTTCCAGGTCCCGTGCGAGAAGGACAGGTAGGTAACCGAGCATTCGGCCGGGGTCGGTCTCGCTGATCAGCGCCTCGAAGGGTGGGAATTCTCGGGCCAGGCGCTTCACGCGGTTGTTGTGCGCGGCCTTCTGGCCGGCCAGTTTCAGTAGTTGATAGCCCAGGCCGGCGAGGCCGAAGCCGCCGACCATCTGGTCCACGGTGCTCGTCATCTGGTCAGCGACGCGCGCCGATGCTGCTCCTGCGGGGGTGCGTCGGCGTAGGAAAGTCACCAGGTTCTCGCCGGGATGCTTGCGTTCCCAGTACAGGGCAAGGGCTAGATCGAACGCCGGCCAACTGCGTCCCAGCGATCCGACAGCCGCGCGGACACGCAGAAGCACCGTCTCGAAGCTGAGCACATCAGGTTCTGCGAAGTTGACGTGCGCTGTGGCGCCTCGGGAACGTACTCCGGCGAGATGGCCAGCGGTGGCCAACTCCGCAGCGTGCCGAAGCAGGGTGCTCTTGCCCACTCCGCCCAGCCCAATGAACGTGAGCAGGTTCTCTGCCGGGCGCTGGAAGTCCATCAGCTCGGCGGTATCCCAGTTCCGCGAGGCGTGCGCGACGGAGCGGTTCCGGAAGGCTGCCAATGCGGCCTCGCGATCAGTGAAGACCTCATGCACCTCGAACGGCGCGGCTGGACCCAGGGAGAAGAACCGATCGATGTCCACGTGGCAATGACAGCATGTGCACGACGGGTTTCGCGGTGAGATCGTCGAGTTGGCCCGATGACACTAGGAGGCGTCCTGTCCGGACGATGCCATGCTTTGTTGCCCTACGCCTGCGGAGGGCATGGCCTTGAGCAGACCGGTGCCGATGATCAAGGCGATTAGCGTGAATCCGGCGGCGTCCATAGATCGTCGTTGAGCACGGCACCACGGTCGGTATCGACGTTGAGATCGTCGAAGGCAATCCCGCCGACCAGGGCACCGGCTTCGTTCCGCAGGCCAAGTGCCGGATTGTGGAGTACGCCCGCGAGGTGCAGACGGCCCGCGACACGTATACCAGCAGCGAATGCCTGGCGCGTCGGGGTGAACGCAACCGCCCCGCACCGGAGTTGACCGATGCGAGGCGCTGCCGTAAGGCGTCAGGCCTGGGCGGCGTACGAGACGAAGCCGTTCCACGCGGCTGGGGAGAGGGCAAGTTGGGGGCCGCGCTGCTGCTTGGAGTCTCGGACGTGGACCGTTTCCGTGGTGCCTGACTCCTCCCGGGCAACGGCGATCTCGATGCAGCTGTCGCCCTGCGAGCCGCTGTAGCTGCTCTTGAACCAGGCCAGTTCGAACGTGCTCATAGCGCTCCTCGC
This sequence comes from Streptomyces sp. CB01373, assembly GCF_002803075.1. Taxonomy (GTDB): domain Bacteria; phylum Actinomycetota; class Actinomycetes; order Streptomycetales; family Streptomycetaceae; genus Streptomyces. The sequence goes on from NZ_NNBK01000029.1 coordinate 77,806, forward strand.
ATTCGCTTCAGCAGGCTCACGGAGTCCTCGGGGGCAAGGGCCTGCGAACGCAGTTTCGCATAACGCTGCTGGAGGATGCTGATCTCCTTCCGGCCCGTAATGAGACGGCCGTTCTCCTGTCCCTCCGAGTACGCGAACCACTGGTTCTCCGGTGTCTCCAGCAACTGAAGGGGCCCATCCAGCCCCGCATGGATTGGTCGCCGCAGCGGCATCACCTGAACCTCCACGTTCCAGTGCCGGTCCACTACCCCCAACAGGTGGTCGAGCAGCTCCCGCGTCGGTCATGCCCCCTGTAGTGGTGTAACCGCGTTGGGAGGATCTTCGGTCGTGGGGTAGATC
>NZ_NNBK01000003.1 GCF_002803075.1 Streptomyces sp. CB01373
TGGAGGTGACCGGTACTAATAGGCCGAGGGCTTGTCCTCAGTTGCTCGCGTCCACTGTGTTGGTTCTGAAACCACGAACAACCGTCGTAGCCATGTGTTACGGCTCCGGTTGATTGTTTCATAGTGTTTCGGTGGTCATAGCGTGAGGGAAACGCCCGGTTACATTCCGAACCCGGAAGCTAAGCCTCACAGCGCCGATGGTACTGCAGGGGGGACCCTGTGGGAGAGTAGGACGCCGCCGAACTACCTTTAGAGCTCCGGCTCCTGGGCAAACAGCCCGGGAGCCGGAGCTTTTTTGCGTTGGGGTAAAGTCAGGAGGCATCGTCGGTATCTTTCCCACAGGAGGCCCCCGGGTGGAGGTCCAGGAGACCCGTGTCCAGACGGACCGAGTCCTCACCATCCCGAACATCCTCAGCATGGCACGGCTCGTCGGCGTACCCCTCTTCCTGTGGCTGATCCTCCGGCCGGAGTTCGGTGGCCCCAAGAGTGACGGCTGGGCCCTGCTGGTGCTCGCGTTGAGCGGCGTCAGCGACTACCTCGACGGCAAGCTCGCCCGACGGTGGAACCAGGTCAGCAGCCTCGGCCGGCTGCTCGACCCCGCGGCCGACCGGCTCTACGTCCTCTCCACGCTCCTCGGTCTCACCTGGCGCGAGATTCTGCCGCTGTGGCTGACAGCTCTGCTCGTGGCACGCGAATTGATGCTCCTGGTGGCCGTGGGTGTCCTCAGGAGGCACGGCTACCCGCCGCCGCAGGTGAACTTCCTGGGTAAGGCGGCGACGTTCAACCTGATGTATGCGTTCCCCTTGTTGCTGCTCAGTGACGGCAGCGGATGGATCGCGTCACTCGCGGCTATTTTCGGATGGGCGTTCGCCGGATGGGGTACAACGCTCTATTGGTGGGCAGGAGTCCTCTACGTGGTACAAGTCCGCCGTCTGGTCCGTGCGGACGCCATGGCCGACTGAGTTCCCTCATCGAGGCAGCCGCGGGGGCTCCGATGGCCCGCCTGAGAAAAGTGCGGGACAATCAGAACGGGTGCAGTCGGCTAGATCGTCGTCTCTTTGGAGGAGGACGCTTCCGACATGAAGGCCGTCGTGATGGCCGGAGGCGAAGGCACGCGCCTTCGTCCGATGACCTCGAGTATGCCCAAGCCGCTCCTGCCGGTGGTCAACCGGCCGATCATGGAGCATGTGCTGCGGCTGCTCAAAAGGCATGGGCTGAATGAGACCGTCGTCACAGTCCAGTTCCTGGCCTCGTTGGTCAAGAACTACTTTGGAGATGGTGAAGAGCTCGGAATGGAGCTCACCTATGCCAATGAGGAGAAGCCACTCGGAACCGCCGGAAGCGTCAAGAACGCCGAGGAGGCGTTGAAAGACGACGCCTTCCTCGTCATCTCCGGCGATGCCCTGACCGACTTCGACCTCACTCGGCTGATCGATTTCCACAAGGAAAAGGGCGCGATGGTGACCGTGTGTCTCACGCGCGTGCCCAATCCGCTGGAATTCGGTATCACCATCGTCGACGAAGAGGGCAAGGTCGAGCGCTTCCTGGAGAAGCCGACCTGGGGCCAGGTCTTCTCCGACACCGTGAACACGGGCATCTACGTGATGGAGCCCGAGGTGTTCAACTATGTCGACCCCGATGTTCCGGTCGACTGGTCCGGCGACGTCTTCCCACAGCTGATGAAGGAAGGCAAGCCGATCTACGGCTATATCGCCGAGGGCTACTGGGAGGACGTCGGCACCCACGAGAGCTATGTGAAGGCACAGGCGGACGTCCTGGAGGGCAAGGTCGACGTCGCGATCGACGGCTTCGAGATCTCCCCGGGAGTCTGGGTCGCCGAGGGCGCCGAGGTCCACCCGGACGCTGAGCTGCGCGGGCCGCTCTACATCGGCGACTACGCCAAGGTGGAGGCCGGCGCCGAGATCCGCGAGCACACCGTCGTCGGCTCCAACGTCGTCGTGAAGAGCGGTGCCTTCCTTCATAAGGCCGTCGTGCACGACAACGTCTACATCGGCCAGCACAGCAACCTGCGCGGCTGTGTCGTCGGCAAGAACACCGACATCATGCGCGCGGCGCGGATCGAGGACGGAGCGGTCATCGGAGACGAGTGCCTGATCGGTGAAGAATCGATCGTGCAGGGCAATGTCCGGGTGTATCCGTTCAAGACCATCGAGGCCGGCGCCTTCGTCAACACCTCGGTCATCTGGGAGTCGCGGGGCCAGGCGCACTTGTTCGGGGCGCGCGGAGTGTCCGGGATCCTGAACGTGGAGATCACCCCGGAGCTTGCCGTACGGCTCGCCGGCGCCTACGCGACCACGCTCAAGAAGGGCTCCACGGTCACCACGGCCCGCGACCACTCCCGAGGTGCCCGCGCGCTCAAGCGGGCGGTGATCTCGGCCCTCCAGGCCAGCGCCATCGACGTACGGGACCTGGAGAACGTACCGCTGCCGGTGGCCCGGCAGCAGACCGCGCGGGGCAGCGCCGGCGGCATCATGATCCGGACCACGCCCGGGGTACCCGACTCGGTCGACATCATGTTCTTCGACGGACAGGGCGCCGACCTGTCGCAGGGCAGCCAGCGCAAGCTGGACCGGGTCTTCGCGCGCCAGGAGTACCGGCGTGCGTTCCCGGGCGAGATCGGTGACCTGTACTTCCCGTCCAGTGTCTTCGACTCGTACACCGGTTCGCTGCTGCGCAACGTCGACACCACCGGGATCACCGAGTCGGGCCTCAAGGTCGTCGTGGACGCCTCGAACGGCAGTGCCGGGCTTGTTCTGCCCAGCCTGCTCGGCAAGCTCGGTGTGGACTCGCTGACGATCAACCCGGGGCTGAACGAGGCCCGTCCGACGGAGACCACCGACATGCGGCGCGCGGGTCTGGTCCGGCTCGGGGAGATAGTGGCGTCCTCCGGGGCCGCGTTCGGTGTGCGGTTCGACCCGGTGGGCGAGCGGCTGTCGCTCGTCGACGAGCGGGGCCGCATCATCGAGGACGACCGGGCACTGCTGGTGATGCTCGACCTCATCGCCGCCGAGCGGCGCAGCGGCCGGGTCGCGCTGCCCGTCACGACCACGCGGATCGCCGAGCAGGTGGCCGCCTACCACGGCACTCAGGTGGAGTGGACGACGACCTCTCCCGACGACCTCACAAGGGTCGGCGGCGAGGAGGGGACGATCTTCGGCGGCGACGGCAAGGGCGGATTCATCGTCCCGGAGTTCAGCAGTGTCTACGACGGGACGGCGGCGTTCGTACGGCTCATCGGGCTGGTCGCGCGCACCCAGCTCACCCTGAGCCAGATCGACGCCCGGATCCCGCGCGCGCACGTTCTCAAGCGCGATCTGGCGACGCCGTGGGCCGTGAAGGGCCTGGTGATGCGCCGGGTCGTCGAGGCGGCCGGAGACCGCTTCGTGGACACCACGGACGGGGTGCGGGTCGTGGAGACCGACGGCCGCTGGGTGATGGTCCTGCCCGACCCGGCCGAGGCCGTCACCCATCTGTGGGCAGAGGGACCCGACGACGCCTCCGCCCAGGCGCTGCTGGACGAGTGGGCGGCGGTCGTGGACAGCGCCGGCCGGTAGAACAGCAGGTGGACCGGCCGCTGGAGCAGGGCCGCGGCCGGTAGAACGGACAGCACGCGCGCGTGCCGGACAAGTGACCTCCAAGGGCGCCTGTCCGGCACGCCGGTGGGCCCATTCGGAGGTCACGGCCACGTCGTGCGACGATGTGCGGCATGCCGCAGCATCCCCCCATTCGGAGCAACCCCGCGCGGCCCTCCCGACCGGACGCCTCCATGTCGTTGATCACCAACGTCATGGACCACAGCCTCGACGACGGTTACGCCGAGGCCGCCGCCCGGAAGAAGGCCGCGGGCGAGAGCGGCATGCCGAAAACCGTCCGGGCCAAGCTCGGCCTGGCGGGCGGGCTGGTGCTGGCCGCGCTCGTGGTGACCCTGGGAGCGGCCCAGGCGCGTGTGGCGGCCCCGGTCGTCGCCAAGGAGCGCCAGGAGCTGATCGACCGCATCGACAAGGAGACCGCGGCGGCCGACGAGCTCGAGGTGACCGTCGACAAGCTGCGCGACGACGTGAGCGCCCGGCAGCGCCAGGCGCTCCGCGACACCGGCGGCAACCCGCAGGCCGACCTGGTGAGCATGCTGGCGGGCGCCGGCGAGGTGCACGGCCCCGGTGTGCGGCTCGTGGTGGACGACGCCAAGGAGGCCGGCACGAGCGGCGGCGGTCCGCGGGGGACGTCAGGATTCTCCGACACGGGCCGGGTGCGTGACCGGGACATGCAGCGGGTGGTGAACGGGCTGTGGCAGTCGGGTGCCGAGGCCGTCTCCATCAACGGGCAGCGGCTGACGGCCCTGTCGGCGATCAGGGCAGCGGGTGCCGCGATACTGGTCGACAACAAGCCATTGGTGCCGCCGTACACGGTGCTCGCCGTGGGGGACGGGAAACGGCTCAGCGACCGGTTCCAGGACAGCCCCGACGGGCTGTACCTCCAGGCCCTGAAGGACAACTACGGCATCCGGGGCAGCATCTCCGTGGAGAGCGACCTCCGGCTGGCCGCCGCACCGAGTGTGATCGTACGCACAGCACAGCCGAGCACTGGGAAGGGCACATCGTGATCGCCGTACTGGGCCTCGTCGTGGGAGTCGTGGCCGGCCTGTTGGTCCGGCCGGAGGTTCCGGCGGTCGTCGAGCCTTATCTGCCGATCGCCGTCGTCGCGGCGCTGGACGCCGTCTTCGGCGGTCTGCGGGCCATGCTGGACGGCATCTTCGACGACAAGGTCTTCGTCGTGTCGTTCCTGTCCAATGTGGTCGTGGCGGCGCTGATCGTCTTCCTGGGCGACAAGTTGGGCGTGGGGGCCCAGCTGTCCACGGGTGTGGTGGTCGTCCTCGGTATCCGCATCTTCTCCAACGCCGCGGCGATCCGACGGCACGTGTTCCGGGCGTGAGAGTGATGAGCAACCAGGACGAACAGCCCGGGAACGGGCAGCACGACACCCCGCCCGAGCAGCAGCGGCTGCGTCAGGAGCTGCCCGAGGAAGTGCCGGCGCGGACGGCCGCCGGTGAGGGCCCGGGCACCGAGGAGAGTTCCGAGCCCGCGCTGAGCGGTCGCCAGCGGCTGGCCCAGGGGCTGTGGCCGCCGCGCTTCACCCGGGCCCAACTCGTCGTCGCCCTGCTGCTGTTCGGCCTCGGCTTCGGACTCGCGGTCCAGGTCGCGTCCAACAGCAGCGGCGACAACGCGCTCCGCGGCGCCCGGCAGGAGGATCTCGTCCGCATCCTCGATGAACTGGACGACCGGACTCAGCGTCTTGAGGATGAGAAGCAGGGTCTGGAGAAGCAACGCCAGGAGCTGGAGAACAGCTCGGACCAGGCCGAGGAGGCCCGCAGGCAGACGGCCGAGAAGGAGAAGCAACTCGGCATCCTCGCGGGCACGGTGGCGGCGCAGGGACCCGGCATCACGATCACGATCGAGGACACGAAGGGAACGGTCCGGCCGGACATGCTGCTCGACGCGATACAGGAGCTGCGCGCGGCCGGTGCGGAGGCGATCGAGGTGAACGGTGTACGGGTGGTCGCGAACACCTATCTGACCGATTCCGGCAAGGGTGTGGACGTCGACGGGAACAAGATCAACACTCCGTATCGTTTCAAGGTCATCGGCAAGCCGCAGGACCTCGAACCGGCGCTCAACATTCCTGGAGGCGTGGTGCAGACCCTGGAGAAGGAGCAGGCCACGGTGACGATCGACCGTTCGGACAAGATCGTCGTGGACGCCTTGCGGGCGGTGAAGGCGCCTGACTACGCTCGGTCGTCCTCGCGGTGAACCGGCGGTGCATGGCGGTCGTCCGGCAGGGGCATGAGGTTGCGGGGGGTCGGCGCACCGATTGGGTGGTGCGTGGTGGAAACTGTCTGGTGGATACGGACGTTGTGAGGATGTCCGGGTCGACCGGTGTATGCAGTCAGGGTTCGTCCTGCCCCACGGGCGGGTCTGTTTCGGTCAAGGGGAATCGCCCGTGAAGTTGTTTGCGAAGTTGTTCGGCAAGAGTGCGCGAGAGGGCGGCGAGAACGCGACGGCCCGTCACCGCGCACAGCCCGACGCGGAGGGTCAGCGTCCGCTGTTCAGGGACCAGGTGGCCGGTCAGGGCGCGCCGTCGGTTGACCCTGCCCAGTCGGGCGGCATAGGTTTCGGGGAACCGTCAACCTCAGGTACGGCTGGAGGGTTCGCGGCCGGCCCGTACGCGTCCGATGCCCCTGCGGGGCAGCCGCGGCAGGAGGATCCGTCCATGTCCGTCCTGGTGTGCTCGAGGTGCGGTAACCGTAACGCGGAGAACAGCCGCTTCTGTTCGAACTGCGGCGCGCCGCTGCGGCCCGGCGCGACGCCGGAGCGCTCGTCGGAGACGACCTCGACGATCTCCATCTCCGGTCTGGAGGCCTACGACGCCGAGGCCACCGGCCAGACGCCGATGCTGTCTCCGGAGGCACAGGCGGCCGTCGACGCGCTTCCGCTGGGCTCGGCCCTGCTGGTGGTGCGCCGCGGACCGAACTCCGGCAGCCGCTTCCTCCTGGACGGCGAGCTGACCACGGCCGGGCGTCACCCGCAGAGCGACATCTTCCTGGACGACGTGACGGTCTCGCGCCGCCACGTCGAGTTCCGCCGCAGCCCGGACGGTTCGTTCACGGTGGCCGACGTCGGCAGTCTGAACGGCACGTACGTCAACCGGGAGCCGATCGACCAGGTCGCTCTGTCCAACGGCGACGAGGTGCAGATCGGCAAGTACCGGCTGGTCTTCTACTCGAGCCGGCAGGGCGTCTGACCTGTCAGGGAAGGTCCATGCGTCAATCACCGAGCGGCGGTGCCGGGCACGGCACCGCCGCCACGGACAGTGGGCTGAAGAGCATCGGCGCGGTGCTGAACGCGCTGCGCGGTGAGTTTCCCGAGGTCACCGTCTCCAAGATCCGCTTCCTGGAGTCGGAGGGCCTCGTCGAGCCGCGCCGCACCCCCTCTGGGTACCGCAAGTTCAGCACCGGCGACGTCGAGCGGCTGGCCCTGGTCCTGCGGATGCAGCGTGACCACTACCTGCCGTTGAAGGTGATCCGCGAGTACCTGGACGCGATGGAGCGCGGCGAGGCGGTCCATCTGCCGGCGGTCGGCCGGCAGCGTGAGGGCGGATCCGTGCCGCCGCCGGCCGAGGCGCCGGCGGGAGCCCGGATCGGGCGGGCCGAGCTGCTTGCCGCCGTGGGCATCGAGGAGGGGGAGCTCCAGGAGTGGGAGTCGTACGGGCTGCTCACTCCGCCCGCGGACGGTGCCTACGGCGCCGAGGCGGTGACCGTGGCCTCGCTCGTGTCCGAGCTGGGGCGTTTCGGGATCGAGCCCCGGCATCTGCGGGTGATGAAAGCGGCCGCCGACCGGGAGGCCGGGCTCGTCGACCAGGTGGTGGCGCCGCTCAAGCGGCACCGTAACCCGCAGACCAGGGCACATGCGGAGGCCCGCGCCAAGGAGCTCGCCGAGCTCACGGTGCGGCTGCACGCGGTGCTGGTCCAGACGGCGCTCGGGTTGCGGCTCCCGTGAGCGGGCCGGAGAGGGCCGGATCCTCCTCCCATGCCCGGCCCGACTACCCAAACGTCCCGGGCACCGCCTAGGGTTGCTGTGTGAACGAGCTCGATGTCGTAGGTGTCCGGGTCGAGATGCCCTCCAACCAACCGATCGTGCTCCTGCGTGAAGTGGGAGGCGACCGCTACCTCCCCATCTGGATCGGGCCAGGGGAGGCGACGGCGATCGCCTTCGCCCAGCAGGGCATGGCCCCCGCGCGACCGCTGACCCACGACCTGTTCAAGGACGTGCTGGAGGCGGTCGGCCAGGAACTCACGGAAGTGCGCATCACGGACCTGCGTGAAGGCGTCTTCTACGCCGAGCTGGTCTTCGCCAGCGGTGTCGAGGTGAGCGCCCGGCCGTCCGACGCCATAGCGCTGGCCCTGCGCACCGGGACGCCGATCTTCGGCAGTGACACGGTGCTGGACGACGCGGGGATCGCGATCCCGGACGAGCAGGAGGACGAGGTGGAGAAGTTCCGCGAGTTCCTCGACCAGATCTCGCCGGAGGACTTCGGCACCAGTAGCCAGTGAAGCGTCCGAATGAGCCACGGGAGACCGCCCCGCGCCCTCCCTCCGGAGCATTCGGATAGCCTTTCCCGGCGATGGGGTACGCGAAACCACTCTTAGGGTGATTATCACTCGGCGTGCCGAGTGTGGCGATCGTTGACGCACCCCTGGTGACTGCCTACCGTCGAGGAGGCAGGTCAAGGACGGAGGTCGGCGTGAGAAGCAGCGGCGACGGTACGGCTGGGGGTGCCCCCGGACGCAATGCCGGGGGAAGCGGTCCGTACCCTCCCCCGGGCTCTCGGATCCGACCGAGCGGGGGGTATCCCCCTCTCGATGGCGTGGCCGGTCGTGCTCCGCAGCGACCGACGGCGGTGCCGAGCAGCGGAGGGGCGGCGGTCATGGCGACCGAGCAGATCGGCTACCGCGGTCCGACGGCCTGCGCGGCCGCCGGTATCACCTACCGGCAACTGGACTACTGGGCGCGCACCGGGCTGGTCGAGCCCAGCGTGCGGCCCGCCCACGGATCGGGCACCCAGCGCCTCTACAGCTTCCGGGACGTCGTCGTCCTGAAGGTCGTCAAGCGGTTCCTCGACACCGGTGTGTCGCTGCAGAACATCCGTACCGCCGTCCAGCACCTGCGCGAGTGCGGGTTCCGTGACCTGGAGCGGATGACGCTGATGAGCGACGGTGCCACGGTGTACGAGTGCACGTCGCCCGACGAGGTGCACGCCCTGCTCCAGGGCGGCCAGGGAATCTTCGGCATCGCCATCGGCGTGGTGTGGCGCGATGTGGAGAGCGCGCTGTCGCAGCTGCACGGTGAGCGGATCGACACCGGGGAGACGCTCGTGGGGCCCAACCCGCGTGACGAGCTGGCACGGCGGCGCAACCGGGCCGTCTGAGCCGTCCCCCGGGCCGACACGGGCGTTTCGGCCACCGACCCGCCGCTGACCCGGCCCGATCCACCGGGGCGTTGTCAGTGGCGTGGTGCAGCATCGTAGATGTGAGAACCGCACCCACGATCCTCCATCTCGACATGGACGCCTTCTTCGCCTCCGCGGAGCAGGGGTCCAAGCCGAGCCTGCGCGGGAAGGCCGTGGTCGTGGGCGGGCTGGGACCGCGCGGGGTGGTGGCCACCGCGTCGTACGAGGCGCGGGTCTTCGGTGTCCACTCCGCGATGCCGATGGCCCAGGCGCGGCGGCTGGCGCCGAACGCCGCGTACCTCGTGCCGCGCTTCGCCTTCTACCGCTCCATCAGCGAGCGGGTGATGGGCCTGCTGCGGACGCTGTCGCCGCTGGTGGAGCCACTGAGCCTGGACGAGGCGTTCGTGGACCTGGAGGCCGGGGGAGCCGCCTGGGACGCGGAATCCGCCCGGCTGGCGGGGACGAGACTGCGCGCCGACATCCGGGCGGTCACAGGGCTCACGGGGTCCGTGGGGCTGGCCGCCTCCAAGATGCTCGCCAAGATCGGCTCCGAGCGGGCCAAGCCCGACGGGCTGGTGCTCATCGAGCCGGGCACCGAGCGTGCCCTGCTCGGGCCGCTGTCCGTGCGGACCCTGCCGGGCGTCGGCCCGGCCACAGGCGACCATCTGCGGCGGGCCGGGATCCACACCGTCGAGGAGATCGCCGAGGCCGGGGAGGACGAGCTCGTACGGCTGCTGGGCAAAGCGCACGGGCACGCGCTGTACGCGATGGCGCTGGCCCACGACGAGCGTCCCGTCGTCGCCGAGCGCGAGGCGAAGTCGGTGTCCGTCGAGGACACCTACGACGTGGACATCCACGACCGCGTCCGGGTCGCCCTGGAGGTGCAGCGGCTCGCCGACCGCTGCGTGGGGCGGCTGCGCGGTGCCGGTCTGTCGGGGCGCACCATCGTGCTGAAGGTGCGCCGCTACGACTTCTCCACCCTGACCCGCTCCGAGACCCTGCGCGGGCCCACCGACGACCCCGCGGTGATACGGGAGGCGGCCGCCCGGCTGCTGGACTCCGTGGACACCACCGGCGGCGTGCGGCTGCTCGGCGTGGGTGTGTCAGGGCTCGCCGACTACACCCAGGAGGACCTGTTCGCGCAGGCGGCGGGCGCGCAGGCCGAGGGAGCGGAGGGTCGCGGCCCGGCCGAGGAGCGGCCCGAGGAACCCGCCGAGCAGCAGCCGGCGCACACCGAGCGGCGGTTGCCGGCGGGCCACGACGTGCGGCACGCCGAGTACGGCCACGGATGGGTGCAGGGCAGCGGTCTCGGCCGCGTCACCGTCCGCTTCGAGACCCCCGGCTCCGCGCCGGGCCGGGTCCGCACGTTCCCTCTGGACGACCCGGACCTGGAACCGGCCGAACCCCTGCCTCTGGTCCCTGAGGTTCCTCCGGCTCAGCTCTCGTCCGGGCCCGAGCCGGAGCCCGCCAGCTTGCCGAAGCGGTGGTCCGGGACGGCCGGGGGAGCCACGTCGAGGCCGTAGTGGTGGTAGAGCTGCAGTTCCTGCTCGGGGGACAGGTGGCGGCCCACGCCGAAGTCGGGGGCCTCCTTGATCAGTGTGCGGTCGAAGGGGACGCGCAGGGTACCCTCGACCAGTTCGCTGGGTTCCAGGGGGACGAAGGCGTCCCGGGAGAACAGGCCGGTGCGTATCGCCGCCCACTCCGGTATTCCGGTGGCGTCATCGAGGTAGACCTCGTCCACCGTGCCGATCTTGTGGCCGTTGCGGTCGAGCGCCTTGCGGCCGATCAGGTTGCGCGGATCGATCTCCGTCTGCACTGTCCCTCCACGTGGTCGCAACTCATCCGTAAGCACTACAAAAGAGCACATTCGGCAGAGCGGCCACTCGAAGGCCCGTGCGGCTGCCCCGCTGGTACGCTGGGCAACGGCTGCTGACCCCGTGCGGGAGAGCCCTCCGGCATCACCGGGGGCGCCGAAGGAGCAAATCCTCCCCGGAATCTCTCAGGCCCACGTACCGCACGGACGAGGTCACTCTGGAAAGCAGAGCGGATTTCGACGTCTTCCGCTCTCACCGACGGTGAAAACCGGGGCCCTCGGGCGGCCCGGTGAAACTCTCAGGTTGAGATGACAGAGGGGGAGGCCGTCGGGACACCCGTGCCGTGGTGTCCCTCGAAGGTCGTGTCAGACCAGGAGGCCTCCGCAATGACCGCCCAGCGCATTCCGCTCTCCGAGCTCGAACAGGGCATCCCCTTCGAACAGCGCCACATCGGGCCCGACCCGGAGGCGCGGGCCAAGATGCTCGCGCAGGTCGGCTACGGCTCGCTCGACGAGCTCACCGCCGCCGCGGTGCCCGATGTGATCAAGAACGCCGACGCGCTCGACCTGCCCGGCGCGCGCACCGAGGCCGAGGTGCTGGCAGAGCTGCGCTCCCTCGCCGACCGCAACCAGGTCCTCGGCTCGATGATCGGACTCGGCTACTACGGGACCTTCACCCCGCCGGTCATCCTGCGCAACGTCATGGAGAACCCGGCCTGGTACACGGCCTACACCCCCTACCAGCCGGAGATCTCCCAGGGCCGCCTCGAGGCGCTGCTGAACTTCCAGACCGTGGTCGCCGACCTGACCGGTCTGCCGACCTCCGGCGCGTCCCTGCTCGACGAGGGCACCGCCGCCGCCGAGGCCATGTCGCTGTCCCGGCGCATGGGCAAGAACAAGAAGGGCCTGTTCCTGGTCGACGCGGACGCGCTGCCGCAGACCATCGCGGTCATCCAGACCCGCGCCGAGCCGACCGGTGTCGAGGTCGTCGTCGCCGACCTGAGCGCGGGCATCCCCGCCGAGATCGCCGAGCGCGAGATCAACGGCGTGCTCCTGCAGTACCCGGGCGCCTCCGGCGCCGTGCGCGACCTGAAGCCCGTCATCGACCAGGCGCACGAGCTGGGCGCCCTGGTCACTGTCGCCGCCGACCTGCTCGCGCTCACCCTGCTGAAGTCGCCCGGCGAGCTCGGCGCGGACATCGCCGTCGGCACCACCCAGCGCTTCGGTGTGCCGATGGGCTTCGGCGGCCCGCACGCCGGCTTCATGGCGGTGCAGGAGAAGTTCGCGCGCAGCCTGCCCGGCCGCCTGGTAGGCGTCTCCGTCGACGCCGACGGCAACAAGGCCTACCGCCTCGCCCTGCAGACCCGCGAGCAGCACATCCGCCGCGAGAAGGCCACCAGCAACATCTGCACCGCCCAGGTGCTGCTCGCCGTCATGGCCGGCATGTACGCGGTCTACCACGGCCCCGAGGGCCTGCGGGACATCGCGCTGCGCACCCACCGCTACGCCACGGTCCTCGCCGAGGGCCTCGAGGCCGGCGGCTTCGAGGTCGTGCACGGCGCGTACTTCGACACGCTGACCGTCAAGGCCGAGGGGCGTGCCGCCGAGGTCGTCGCCGCGGCCCGCGAGGGCGGCGTCAACCTGCGTCTCGTCGACGCCGACCACGTCTCGGTCGCCTGCGACGAGACCACCGTCCGGGACCGGCTGCGCGCCGTGTGGGCCGCCTTCGGTGTCGGAGGCGACATCGAGGCGCTGGACGCGTCCGCCGGGGACGCGCTGCCCGAGGCGCTGCTGCGCACCGACGGCTACCTCACCCACCCCGTCTTCCACCAGTACCGGTCCGAGACCGCGATGCTGCGCTACCTGCGCCGGCTGGCCGACCGCGACTACGCGCTCGACCGCGGCATGATCCCGCTGGGCTCGTGCACCATGAAGCTCAACGCGACGACCGAGATGGAGCCGGTCACCTGGCCGGAGTTCGGGCAGATGCACCCGTTCGTGCCCGCCGAGCAGGCGGACGGCTACCTCATCCTCATCCGTGAGCTGGAGGAGCGTCTCGCCGAGGTCACCGGCTACGACAAGGTCTCCCTCCAGCCGAACGCCGGATCCCAGGGCGAGCTGGCCGGTCTGCTCGCCGTGCGCGGTTACCACCGGGCCAACGGCGACGAGCAGCGCACCATCTGCCTCATCCCGTCCTCCGCGCACGGCACCAACGCCGCCAGCGCCGTGATGGCCGGCATGAAGGTCGTCGTCGTCAAGACCGCCGAGGACGGCGAGATCGACGTCGACGACCTGCGGGCGAAGATCGAGCAGCACCGCGAGCAGCTGGCCGTGCTGATGATCACCTACCCGTCCACGCACGGCGTGTTCGAGGAGCACGTCGCCGACATCTGCGCGCAGGTCCACGAGGCCGGCGGCCAGGTGTACGTCGACGGCGCCAACCTCAACGCCCTGGTGGGCCTCGCCAAGCCGGGCCACTTCGGCGGCGACGTCTCCCACCTGAACCTGCACAAGACGTTCTGCATCCCGCACGGCGGCGGCGGTCCCGGCGTCGGCCCGGTCGGCGTGCGCTCCCACCTGGCGCCGTACCTGCCCAACCACCCGCTGCAGCCCGGCGCCGGCCCGGAGACCGGGGTCGGCCCGATCTCGGCCGCGCCGTGGGGCTCCGCCGGCATCCTGCCGATCTCCTGGGCCTATGTCCGCCTGATGGGCGGCGAGGGCCTCAAGCGGGCCACGCAGGTCGCCGTGCTCAGCGCCAACTATGTCGCCAAGCGCCTCGAGCCGCACTACCCGGTGCTCTACACCGGCCCCGGCGGCCTGGTCGCCCACGAGTGCATCATCGACCTGCGCCCGCTGACCAAGGCGACCGGTGTGACCGTGGACGACGTGGCCAAGCGGCTGATCGACTACGGCTTCCACGCGCCGACGATGTCGTTCCCGGTGGCCGGCACGCTGATGATCGAGCCGACCGAGTCGGAGGACCTGGCCGAGCTGGACCGGTTCTGCGATGCGATGATCGCGATCCGCGCCGAGATCGAGAAGGTCGGTGCCGGACAGTGGGCCGAGGACGACAACCCGCTGCGCGGCGCCCCGCACACCGCCGCCGCGCTCGGCGGGGAGTGGGAGCACGGCTACACCCGTGAGGAGGCCGTCTTCCCGGCCGGGGTCTCGGTGGCCGACAAGTACTGGCCGCCGGTGCGCCGCATCGACCAGGCCTTCGGCGACCGCAACCTCGTCTGCTCCTGCCCGCCGCTGGACGCGTACGAGGACTGAGCGAGCGGCTCACAGGGCTCCCGTCCGACCCGGGCGGGAGCCCTCGCCGTGTCGTCACACGGTGGCCAGGGCGACCTCGGTCGACTTGATCAGGGCGGTGACGTGTGTGCCCTGCGCCAGGCCGAGGTCCGTGACGGCGTCCCTGGTGATCGCGGCGGTCAGCTCGCCGCCCGCCACGCCGACCCGGACGGACGCCATGGCCGCGCCGAGGGTGATCCGGCTGACGGTGCCCGGCAGCCGGTTGCGGATGGACAGGCCCTCCACCGGACCGGTGGCCAGGGACACCTCCGTCGACTTCACCAGGGCGCGCACGGTGGTGCCCTCGCTCAGCCGCAGGTCCTCGACGGCGTCCCGGGTGATCGCGGACGTGAGCCGGCCGCCTCCGTCCAGGCGTACGTGAACGAGGGCCATCGCCTCGTCGGGGGTGACGGAGGTGACCGTTCCGGGCAACTGGTTGCGCATGCTCAGGCTCATGGGGGTGCCTCGTGGGGTGGGGGACGTGCTGATCACCCACCGTAGGGCGGCCGGTGCCTCAAGCCGGGTAGGCGTGGGTCTGCGTCGCCTTGACGGTCGCCCAGACCGCCGCGCCCGGGTGCAGATCCAGTTCGGCGGCCGCGACCGTGGTCAGGTCCGCGGTGAGGGCGAGTTCACCGGTCAGGTCGGCGCGGATCTGGTCGCCGTGGGTCTCCAGGCCGGCGACCTCGCACTGCCACAGGTTGCGCGCGCTGGAGCCCGAGGGGCGGTCCCGGTAGAGAGTGACCGCACTCGGCGGGAAGGCCACGAAGACCGCTCCCGACAGCGCCTCAGTGATGGTGACGGCGGGTCCGGACGCGAGGCGGACGGTGTGGCCCTCCGCCTCGCCGCGGTAGAGGTTCAGGCCCACCAGCTGTGCGACGTAGTCGGTGCGCGGACGGCGGGCGATCTCCGACGGGGTGCCCTCCTGGACGACACGGCCGTGCTCGACGACGACCAGCCGGTCGGCCAGCACCATCGCGTCCAGCGGGTCATGGGTGACCAGGACGGCGACGGCCTCGAACTCGGCGAGGTGCCGGCGGAGCTGGGCGCGGACCTCCAACCGGGTGCGGGCGTCGAGCGCGGCGAGCGGTTCGTCGAGCAGCAGCAGCCGCGGCCCGGTGGCCAGGGCGCGGGCCAGGGCCACGCGCTGTGCCTGGCCGCCGGAGAGACGGCGGGGCTTGGCCCCGGCGTGGTCGGCCAGCCCCATCCGGTCCAGCCACCGCGCGGCCTGCGCGCGGGCCTCGGACTTGGACGCGCCCCGGCAGCGCGGTCCGAAGGCCACGTTGTCCAGGGCCGACAGATGCGGGAACAGCAGGTAGTCCTGGAAGACCACACCGACCGGGCGTGACTCGGGCGGCGTGCGGTCCAGGGCGGCGCCGTCCAGGCGCAGATGGCCGCCGGTGAGCGGCACCAGGCCCGCCAGGGCGCGCAGCGCCGTCGTCTTCCCGGCGCCGTTCGGGCCGAGCAGCGCCACCACGTCGCCCGGGGCGGCGGTGAGCGCGACGTCGAGGCGGAAGGTGCCGTGGTCGACGACGAGGCGGGCGTCCAGGCCCTCGCCCTTCGCGCCCCCGGCGCGCACGCCGGCCGGGGTCCGGTCGATGTCGGTCATGAGATGAACGTCCTGGATACGGGGCGGGCCGGGATCGGCGGCGGCGTCATCACGAGGCCGTCATCCAACGGTCCCGCAGACCCGCCAGTACGGCGATCGACACCGCGAGCAGCACCAGGCTCAGGGAGATCGCCGCCGCCGGATCGTTCTGCAGGGCCAGGTAGACGGCCAGCGGCATGGTCTGCGTACGGCCGGGGAAGTTGCCGGCGAAGGTGATCGTCGCGCCGAACTCGCCGAGCGCCCGCGCCCAGGCGAGCACGGCGCCCGCGGCGATGCCCGGCGCGATCAGCGGCAGGGTGACCCGGCGGAACGCGGTGAAGCGTGAGGCGCCCAGTGTGGTGGCCGCCTCCTCGTAGCGCGGGTCGGCGGCCCGCAGTGTGCCCTCGACGCTGATCACGAGGAACGGCATGGCCACGAACGCCTCCGCGACCACCACCCCGGCCGTGGTGAACGGCAGTGTGATCCCGAACCAGGAGTCCAGCCACTGCCCGACGACGCCGTTGCGTCCCAGGGCCAGCAGCAGGGCCACACCGCCCACGACCGGCGGCAGCACGAGCGGCAGCGTGACCAGGGCCCGGACGAATCCGCGTCCGGGGAAGTCCGTACGGGCCAGCAGCCAGGCCAGCGGAACGCCGAGCACCAGGCTCACGGCGGTGGCGGCGGTGGCGCTGACCAGGGACAACTGGAGCGCCTGCCACACCTCGGCGCTGGTCAGCTGGCCCGGCAGGCTGCGCCAGGGCGCCCGGATCAGCAGCGCGAGCAGCGGCAGCAGCAGGAAGGCCAGGCCGACCAGGGCGGGGACCAGCAGAGGCAGCGGCGCGCCACCGAGCGCGCGACCGCGCCGCGACCTGTTCTTCCGGGTCGCGACGCGGGCCTCGTCGATCCCGGTCACGGCTTCAGGAACCCGGCCCCGGTCAGGACCTTCTGGCCGTCGGCCGACGTCACCAGCTCGATGAACGCCTTGGCCGTGGCGGCGTTCGGCGCGTTCTTGAGCAGGGCGATCGGGTAGTCGTTGACGGCCTCGGCCGACTCCGGGAACTCCACGCCCTGGACCCGGTCGGCGGCGGCCTTCACATCGGTCTTGTAGACGAGGGCGGCGTCGGCCTCCTTCAGCTCGACCTTCGTCAGGGCGCTCTTGACGTCCTGCTCGTAGGAGACCGGGGTCAGCTTGAGGTTGCTCGCCTCCAGCACCTTCTGGGCGGCGGCGCCGCAGGGCACGGTCTTGTCGCACAGGACGACCTTCAGACCGGACTTGGTGAGGTCCTTCAGCGAGGAGATCTTGTCCGGGTTGCCCGGCGCGGTCGCGATCTCCAGCTGGTTGCGGACGAAGGTGACCGGTGTTCCGTCCGCGTCGTTCTTGTCGGTCACGATCGCCATGGTTTTGGGGCTGGCGGCGGCGAACACGTCGGCGGGGGCACCGGAGGTGATGCTCGCGGCGAGGCTGTCGCTGCCGCCGAAGTTGAAGCTGACCTTGGCGCCCGGGTGCTGCTGCTCGAACTGCTTGCCGAGCGCGGTGAAGCTCTCCTTGAGCGAGGCGGCGGCGAAGACGGTCACAGTGCCGGACAGCTTCGGCGCGGCGGACGCCGACGTGTCGGATCCGGCCGTGGACGAACCGTCGGAGGACGACGCGGAGCAGGCGCTGAGGACGAGCAACGCCGCGGCCCCCGCCACTCCCGACTGCAGCATCCTGGTCCGTCGCGTGGAACGGGTCATCACGGTTCTACTCCTCTGGCTCTGCACGGAAGAAGCTGTCGCGCCCTGCCACGACCGTTCGATGGCCGTGAAGCGATCATACTGCCGCAATTGCCAGGTGTAAGACCCCTGTTGCATCGCATGAGCCGGTGCTGCACGAGACATGCCTTGCATGTGCGTTTGTACGGTGCGGTCGCTCGGGTACGGACCCTCAGGAGGTGGTGCCCGTGACGCTCGCGGAGCTCGACCTGACCGGCGACCTCGCCCGCCCGGCCCGGCTGACCGTGCGGGATCTGCTCGGGTGGCCGCAGCACGGGGTGGGAGTCGCCTTCGCCTGCGCCACGAGCGGGGTGCAGCACCACCGCTTCACCGGACCGCGCCTGTACGACGTGCTGTCCGCGGCGGGGCCCGGTTTCGACCCGGCCCGGCGCAAGGACCGGCTGCGCTTCCTGATCGCGGTCACGGCCGCCGACGGGCACCACGCGCTGCTGTCGTGGGCGGAGATCGACCCCGACTTCGCCGACGCTCCGGTCCTGCTCGCGGTGAGCATCGACGGCACCCGGCTCGACGGCGCCGGCCCCCAGCTGGTCCTGCCGCAGGACCGCTGCGGCGCGCGGTACGTCAGCGGCGTACGGGCGATCCGAGTGGACGGCGGCTATCGCGCGCGTGACCGGGTGTGAGCCGGTTCGCTCATGCCCGGTCGATGTGCACGTTCGTCGACTTCACACGGGCGGTGGCCTCCATGCCGACCTCCAGGCCCAGTTCCTCCACGGCCTCCCGGGTCAGCAGGGAGACGAGCCGGTGCGGGCCGGCCTGGATCTCCACCTGGGCGGCGACGTCGCCGAGCTTGATGGCGGTCACGATGCCGGCGAAGGCGTTGCGGACCGACGTGTACGAGGGGCCCTCCTCGCCGCCGCCGCGGGCCAGTTCGACCGAGAACGCGGCGAGGTCCCGGCCGTCGATGAGCCGGCGTCCGCTGTCGTCGCGGTGGGTTGCCATCCGGCCCGCGTCCGCCCAGCGGCGCGCCGTGTCCGGGCTGACGCCGAGCAGCCGGGCCGCCTGCCCGATCGTGTAGGACTGCATGCCGGTCACGATAGAGCCGCAGGTGGTGTGAGGCTGACCTGGGGGTGGGCCGTTCGCGGGCGCGGCTCAGCCGGTGGTGGCGGCCGGCCGGTGGGCACCCGTCTTCGCCCGGAGCCGCTCAGCCGGTGTGCACCCGCGGGCGCTTGGCGCGGTCCGGCTCCGCCTCGCGCAGCACCTCGCGCGTGACCGGCGCGACCTCGCCCTGGCCGAAGAGGAAGAAGCGCAGGAAGTTGGCGAACGGGTTGCCCTCGGTCCACTCGAAGTAGATGTGCGGGGTGCGGCCGGTCATCTCCCGGACGTGGAGGAGGAGCGCGGCCAAGGCGTTCGGGACGGACGCGGACTCCATGGCCAGCACCCGGTAGCGGTCGTGCCTGACCTCCCCGCACACGGTCAGTCCGGCCTCGAACTCCGAGGGGTCGGTGACCGTCACCTCGACGAAGACGAAGTCCTCCGTGAGCGGGATGTCGCTGTCGCTGCGGATCTGCTCGATCTTGTCGCGGTATTCGGCCTTGTCCTGCCGCTCCGGTTCCTTGGCGATGAACCGGATCTTGCGGCTGGCGATGTCCCTGACGAACCGCTCCGCCATGCCGTCCAGCGTCACGCTCGTCACCCGCAGCTCGAACGAACGGGCGAGCCGGGACATCAGCGAGACCAGGACGATCCCGGTGATGAAGCAGGCGCCGATCTTCACACCGTCGGGACGCTCGATGATGTTGACGACGGTCGTGTAGAGGAACACGGCCGAGATGACCCCGAACGCGATGGTCCACTTGTGCTGGCCGGCCCTGCGGGCGGCGATGGTCACCGCGATCGCCGCGGAGCTGATCAGCACGAGCACGCCCGTGGCGTACGCGCCGCCCTGCTTGTCGACGTTGGCGTCGAAGATCCAGGTGACCAGGAAGCCGATCAGGGTGAAGACGATGACCATCGGGCGGACCGCCCGCGCCCAGTGCGGGGCCATCCCGTAGCGGGGCAGGTACCGCGGCATCAGGTTGAGCAGCCCGGCCATCGCGGAGGCGCCCGCGAACCACAGGATCAGGATGGTCGAGACGTCGTAGACCGTGCCGAAGGTGTTGCCGAGGTACTCGTGCGCCAGATAGGCCAGGGCACGGCCGTTGGCCTGGCCGCCGGCCTTGAACTCCGGCGCCGGGATCAGCAGCGTGGTGATGAAGCTGGTGGCGATCAGGAAGCAGCTCATGATCAGCGCGGCCGTGGTGAGCAGCTTCCTGGTGTCCCGGATCCGGCCGGTGGGCCGCTCCTCGGTGTCGTCCGGGTCGCCCCGCACGTGCGGCATGACGGCGACGCCGGTCTCGAAGCCGGACAGGCCGAGCGCGAGTTTGGGGAAGACGAGCAGGGCCACGCCGACCATGAGGAAGACGTTGCCGTGCTGGGCGGTCAGCGCGTTGGTCCAGTCGGTGACCACATGGCCGGCGGTGAGGACGTGCCACAGACCGACGGCCACCACCACGACGTTCAGCGCGAGATAGACCCCGACCAGGACGAAGGCGACGCCGATCGCCTCCACGAAGCCCTTGAGGAAGACCGCGCCGAGCAGTGCGATGAGCAGGAGCGTGATCAGCATCTGGTGGCTGTGCAGCGCGGCCGTCAGATGCGGGTTCTCCACCAGGTGCGTCGAGGCGTCCGCGGCCGACAGTGTCATGGTGATCAGGAAGTCGGTGGCGGCGAAGCCGAGCAGGGCCAGCACGAACAGCTTGCCCTGCCAGAACGACAGCAGCCGCTCCAGCATGGCGATCGAGCCCGCGCCGTGCGGGCTCTCCGACGCCACCCTGCGATACACCGGCAGGGCGCCCGCGAGGGTGACCAGGACCAGCACGAGGGTGGCGATCGGCGACAGCAGCCCGGCCGCGAGCGCCGCGATGCCCGGCTGGTAGCCGAGTGTCGAGAAGTAGTCCACGCCGGTCAGGCACATCACCCTCCACCACCGCTGCCCCTTGTGCGGGGGCTCCGGCAGGGCGTGCGGGGCCTGCTGGATGCCCTTGCCCATGTCGGACAGGCCCTCCAGCATCCAGGCGCGCAGACGACTGGGAGGGTGCTCGGTGGGCGCCATGCCCCTGCTCCTGAGGTGTGGCTCGCGTGCGGACCGGCCGCCACGGACCGGGCCGCCATGCGGACGGGTCACCAGCGTATGCGGAGAGTAACGCAAGGGCTCACGAGTACCCGTGTGAGCAGGCGTCAACCTTTCGGCAAGGGCGGGCGTGGCGATCCCGATATCACCTCATGACCAGCGGACACGCAGGTTTTACCGCGCACTGGACCGTCCGGGGGAAAGACGGCAGCCGAACCCGCGGTGGACACCCAGCGTCATGACTCCAGTCCCGAGACCCGGAACACCGCCAGCGCGGTCTCCCGGTCGACCTGCTCGGAGATGTCGCGCAGCTCGTCCGTCCCGCACCGGAGCCTGCCCGCGGCCACACAGTGCCGGGCGTCCTCGTCGAGGCGGTACCAGACGTCGGGATGGTCCACCAGGACCTCGGGATCCAGCTCCACCCGCCCGCCGAGGGAGTCCCGCAGCACCAGCCGGCGGCATACACCGTCGACCGCGCGCACCGACACCAGCAGGTCGGTACGGACCAGGCGGCTGCGCAGCAGCGACCGGGAGGCGATCCAGCCCCGGCCGGCGCGGACGCGCGGCGGACACAGCACCACGAAGAGCAGCACCGCGAGCGTGAACCAGAGCACGCCGCGCCACCAGGTGAGGCTGCCCGTGCCCCAGTCGATCAGGAACAGCAGGGCGAGCAGTGCCGCGGAGCAGCAGACCGAGGTGCGCAGTTCCCGCGCCCACGGGTGGGTCCGGGCCGTGCGGCCGGGTTCCCGCGGCACCGGGTCGGTGCCGGCTCGCTCGTCGTCGCGGAGTCCCATGTGTCCGACGTTAGGGCCCCCGGAGAGCTTCGGCACCTGCCCTTGACACGCCCCTGACGCGCCCGGACCGGTTCTTGACGCCACCCCGCCGCCGCAGCCGGGTGGCGCGTCGTCAGGGGTCCGTCAAGGGTGGGTGTGCCGCCGTATGGGAGCCGTCAACGGTGGTCGGAATCGGCCAGAGGAGGTCGTTTCCTCGAATCGTTGATGTCCGTTCGTCCTCACTCCAGGAGTTCGCGATGGCCGATGTGGCCTTCGTCGTCGTCACGGTCGCGGTGTTCGCGCTCGTGGCCCTCGCCGTCAAGGGGGTGACGAAGCTGTGACCGCCGAGAACATCGTCGGCCTGGTCGTGGCCGTCGCCCTGCTGGGCTATCTCGTCCTCGCCCTGATCTTCCCGGAGAGGTTCTGAGCCGCGTCATGAGTCCCGTACTCGCCGGAGTGCTCCAGCTGCTCGCTCTCATGGCCGCACTGGCACTCGCCTATGTTCCGCTCGGCACCTACATGGCCGGCGTCTACCGCGGGCGGCGCCATCTGCGGCTCGAGAGATGGATCTACCGGGCCACCGGCGCCGATCCGGACGCGGAGATGCGCTGGCCCGCGTACATCCGCGCCGTGCTGGCCTTCTCCCTGGCCGGTGTCCTCTTCCTCTACCTGCTCCAGCGGATCCAGGGCGTGCTGCCGCTCTCGCTCGGCTTCCGCTCCGTCGCCCCCGCCCAGGCCTTCAACACCGCCGCGTCCTTCGTCACCAACACCAACTGGCAGTCCTACGCCGGCGAGCAGACCATGGGCCACGTGGTGCAGACCGCCGGTCTGGCCGTGCAGAACTTCGTCTCGGCGGCCGTCGGCATGGCCGTGGCCGTCGCCCTGGTCCGCGGCTTCGCCAGGTCCCGCACCGGTGAACTCGGCAACTTCTGGGCCGACCTGGTGCGCGGCACCGTGCGCGTCCTCCTCCCGCTGGCCGCGGTCGCCGCGATCGTCCTGGTGGCCTGCGGGGTGATCCAGAACTTCTCCGGGATCCACGAGGTCGGCCAGTTCTTCGGCGGCAGGCAGCAGTGGAACGGCGGGGCGGTGGCCTCCCAGGAGGCCATCAAGGAACTGGGCACCAACGGCGGCGGCTACTTCAACGCCAACAGCGCCCACCCCTTCGAGAACCCGACCCCGTTCTCCAACCTCTTCGAGATCTTCCTGATCCTGGTCATCCCCTTCGCGCTGACCCGGACGTTCGGCGTCATGGTCGGCTCGGTCCGGCAGGGCTACGCGATCCTTGCGGCGATGGCCACCATCTGGCTCGCCTTCGTCGCCCTGCTGATGTGGACCGAGTTCGCCCACCACGAGGGCGCGCTGCGGATCGCGGGCGGCGCGATGGAGGGCAAGGAGGTCCGGTTCGGCATCGGCGCCTCCTCGATCTTCGCGGCGTCGACCACGCTCACCTCGACCGGCGCCGTCGACGCCGCGCACTCCTCGCTCACCGGGTTCGGCGGCGGTATCGCGATGCTCGGCATGATGCTCGGCGAGATCGCGCCCGGCGGTGTCGGCTCCGGCCTGTACGGCATCCTGATCATGGCCGTCATCGCGGTCTTCATCGCCGGTCTGATGGTCGGGCGCACCCCCGAGTACCTGGGCAAGAAGATCGGCTCCCGGGAGATCAAGCTGGCCGCCGTCTACATCCTGATCACCCCGGCGCTGGTCCTGGTGTTCAGCGCCTTCTCGATGGCCCTGCCGACCCCGCCGCACTCGGCGCTCAACCCCGGCGCGCACGGGTTCTCCGAAGTGCTCTACGCCTATACCTCGGCCGCCAACAACAACGGCTCCGCCTTCGCCGGCCTGAACGCGAACACCGACTGGTTCAACACCACGACCGGGCTCGCCATGCTGCTCGGCCGCTTCCTGCCGATGGTGTTCGTCCTCGCCCTGGCCGGCTCCCTGGGCGCACAGCAGCCGGTGCCGGTCACCGCGGGCACCCTGCGCACCGAGAAGCCGCTGTTCACCGGCATGTTGGTGGGCGCCGTCCTGATCGTCGTCGGTCTGACGTACTTCCCGGCCCTCGCACTGGGCCCGCTCGCCGAGGGGCTGGCGTGATGACCACCTCCACACAGAACCACGAGGACTCCATGTCCGCACTCACCAGGGCCCGGGCACCCCACAGCGACGTGCCCACCGGGCGCCCGTCCGGCAGGAGCCGGGTCGGTGCCGGTCTCTTCGACGCCCGGCAACTGGTCAGGTCGCTGCCCGACGCCCTCCGCAAGCTCGATCCGCGGGTGATGGTCAAGTCACCGGTGATGTTCGTGGTGTGGATCGGCTCGCTGCTGACCACCGCCTTCTCCCTCACCCGGCCGGCCGACTGGTTCGGCTGGGCGATCAGCGCCTGGCTGTGGCTGACCGTAGTCTTCGCCAACCTCGCCGAGGCGGTCGCCGAGGGCCGCGGCAAGGCGCAGGCGGAGACCCTGCGCCGGGCCAAGACCGACACCGTCGCGCACCGGGTGGACGGCACCGAGGTCCCCGGCACCGAGCTGCGCATCGGCGACCTCGTCGTGTGCGAGGCGGGCGACGTCATCCCCGGCGACGGGGACGTCGTCGAGGGCGTCGCCTCCGTCGACGAGTCAGCCATCACCGGGGAGTCGGCGCCGGTGATCCGCGAGTCCGGCGGCGACCGGTCCGCCGTGACCGGCGGGACCAAGGTCCTGTCCGACCGTATCGTCGTCAAGATCACCACCAAGCCGGGCGAGACCTTCATCGACCGGATGATCGGCCTCGTCGAGGGCGCCGCACGGCAGAAGACGCCCAACGAGATCGCGCTGAACATCCTGCTCGCCTCGCTGACGATCGTCTTCCTCCTCGCCTGCGCCACACTTCCGCCGTTCGCCGACTACGCGGGCACGCACCTGACCATGGTCGTGCTGGTCGCACTGCTGGTCTGCCTCATCCCGACGACGATCGGCGCCCTGCTGTCGGCCATCGGCATCGCCGGCATGGACCGGCTGGTCCAGCGCAACGTGCTGGCGATGTCGGGGCGGGCGGTGGAGGCCGCCGGCGACGTGTCCACGCTGCTGCTGGACAAGACCGGCACCATCACCCTCGGCAACCGCCGGGCCTCGGAGTTCGTCCCCGTGCGCGGTACCACCGCCGCCGAGCTGGCGGACGCCGCCCAGCTCTCCTCGCTGGCCGACGAGACCCCCGAGGGCCGTTCCGTGGTGGTGCTCGCCAAGGAGAGGTACGGGCTGCGCGAGCGGCACCAGGGCGAACTCGCCGGGGCCGAGTGGATCGCGTTCACCGCCCAGACCCGGATGTCCGGCGTGGACGTGGACGGCCGCAGGATCCGCAAGGGCGCGACGGGATCCGTCATCGCCTGGGTCCAGGAGCGGGACGGGCGGATCGCCGAGGACACCGACCGCCTCTCGAAGGAGATCTCCGCGGCCGGCGGCACACCGCTGCTGGTCGCCGCCGAGGACCAGGACGGCGCCCGGGTCCTCGGCGTCATCCACCTCAAGGACGTGGTCAAGGACGGTATGCGCGAACGCTTCGCCGAACTGCGCCGGATGGGCATCAAGACCGTCATGATCACGGGCGACAACCCGCTGACCGCCCGGGCGATCGCGGACGAGGCCGGTGTCGACGACTTCCTCGCCGAGGCCACGCCCGAGGACAAGATGGCGCTGATCAGGCGTGAGCAGAGCGGCGGCAAGCTGGTCGCGATGACCGGCGACGGCACCAACGACGCGCCCGCGCTGGCCCAGGCAGACGTCGGTGTGGCCATGAACACCGGTACGTCGGCCGCCAAGGAGGCCGGCAACATGGTCGACCTCGACTCCGACCCGACCAAGCTGATCGAGATCGTCGAGATCGGCAAGCAGCTCCTGATCACCCGCGGCGCGCTCACGACGTTCTCCATCGCCAACGACGTGGCGAAGTACTTCGCGATCATCCCGGCCCTGTTCGCCGCGGTCTACCCGGGCCTGGACAAGCTGAACATCATGCGGCTGTCCTCGCCCGACTCGGCGATCCTGTCCGCGGTCGTCTTCAACGCGCTGGTCATCATCGCGCTGGTGCCGCTCGCCCTGCGGGGTGTGCGCTACCGGCCGACGAGCGCGGACCGGATGCTCCGCCGCAACCTCGCCGTCTACGGCCTCGGCGGGCTGATCGCGCCCTTCATCGGCATCAAGCTCATCGACCTGCTCATCTCCCTGATTCCCGGGATCGGCTGACGCACATGAACCAGTCCCTTGTGAACACCGGCCGTCAACTGGCGGCGGGCCTGCGGGCGCTGCTCGCGCTGACCCTGCTCACCGGTGTCGTCTACCCGCTCGTCGTCACGGGCGTGGCCCAGGCCTTCCTCGGGCACCGGGCCAATGGCTCGGAGGCCGAGGAGGGCGGCAGGGTCGTCGGCTCCTCCCTGATCGGGCAACAGCACTACGGCCTCGACTACTTCCAGCCGCGCCCGGCCGCCGGGCTGAGCGCGAACACCGTGAACACGCAGTACAAGCTGCTCGTCTCCGGCGCCACCAACCTCGCCGCGAACAACCCGAAGCTGGTACAGGCGGTCGAGCGGGCACGGGCCGAGGTCGTCAGGGTCAACTCCACGTCCGGCTACAAGGTGAAGCCCTCCCAGGTCCCGGCCGACGCCGTGACCTCCTCGGGTTCCGGCCTGGACCCGGACATCTCCCCGGCCTACGCGCTGCTCCAGGCGCACCGGGTGGCGGAACGCAACCACCTGCCCGTCGCGCGGGTCGAGCACCTGGTGCGGGAGCAGACGGAGAGCCGCACCCTCGGCTTCATCGGCGAGCCGCGGGTGAACGTCCTCCAACTCAACGTCGCCCTCAGGGAGCTGACCACAGGTCACTGACGTTCCGTCCGCGTCCTCTTGTCCGCTTCCGGAGCCGCACCTACAGTGCGGCCGTGCGGATGTACGAGAACCCCGTCATCGGAGGCTTCCACCCCGACCCCAGCGTGTGCCGGGTCGGCGAGGACCACTACCTGGTGTGCTCCAGCTTCGAGTACTTCCCAGGGGTCCCGCTGTTCCACAGCCGCGACCTGGTGCACTGGCGGCAGATCGGCAACGTGCTGGACCGGCCGGGCCAGTTGGAGCTGCCGGACGGCCTCCCGGCCTCCGCCGGCATCTACGCCCCGACCATCCGCCACCACGACGGCCGCTTCCACGTGATCACCACCAATGTCGCGGCCGGGGGCACCTTCCTGGTCAGCGCCGAGGATCCGCGGGGGCCCTGGTCGGACCCGGTCTGGATCGACCTGCCCGGGATCGACCCCGACCTCGCCTGGGACGAGGACGGCTCCTGCTGGTGCGCCGTCGCGGGGGTGTCGGTGGCCCGGATCGACCCGGTGACCGGCAAGGTCCTGGAGGGTCCGCTGCCCGCGTGGTCGGGTACGGGGCTTCAGCACCCGGAGGCGCCGCACCTGTACCGGATCGGCGCCTGGTGGTACCTCCTGCTGGCCGAGGGCGGCACCGGGCACGGCCACGGCGTCTCGATCGCCCGCGCCCGCTCCCCGCGCGGCCCCTGGGAGCCCGCGCCGGACAACCCGGTCCTCTCCCACCGAGGCACCGACCAGCCCGTCCAGTGCACGGGCCACGCCGACCTGGTGCAGGCGGCCGACGGCACCTGGTGGATGGTGCTGCTCGGCACCCGGCCCGGTGGCTGGTTCCCGGAGTTCCACGTGCTCGGCCGGGAGACCTTCCTGACCCCGGTGGAGTGGGTGGACGGCTGGCCGCGGGTCGGCCCGGTGCGCGAGCGGCATCCGGCGCCCGCGGCCTGGCACCCCCTGCCGCCGGAGCCCGGGCGGGACGACTTCGACGCGACGTCCCTGGCGCCGCTCTGGATCTCCCCGCGCAGCAGACCGGAGGGTTCCTGGTCGCTGAGCGAGCGTCCCGGCCGGCTGACCCTCCACGCGACCGGCGACAGCCTCGACCGGCCCGGCCACACCTTCGTGGGACGCCGTCAGCAGCACCCGGACTGCCGGGTGGCGGCGCGTGTCGAGGCGGTCTCCGGCCGGGCCGGCCTGTCCGTCAGGCTGGACGAGGCGCACCACTACGACGTGGAGATCGGTGGGGGAGTGGTGGGCGTGGTCGCCCGGATCGGGCCGCTGCGGCAGCGGATCGCGGAGCATCCGGTGCCGCCCGGACCGCTCACCCTCGTCGTGGACATCCGCACGGACGACGTGCCCCCGCCCACGGTCACGGTCCCGGACCTGTCGGCCACCGGCGCCGCGGCGGCGACCGGGGTACGAGCGGCCGGCCCGGACGTGATCGCGTTCTCGATCGAGGGCCCGGAGGGCACGCGGACGCTGGCCGAACTCGACGGGCGCTACCTGTCCACCCAGGTCGCGGCCGGCTTCACCGGGCGGGTGATCGGCATGTACGCCACCGAGGGCAGCGCCGCCTTCGACTGGTTCGACTACCGGCCGCGGCACCCGCGCCGTGCTGTTGAGGGCTGACCCGGCGTCGTGCTGCGGTTGGTAACGGTGTGAACCCGGACGGCCACCGTGTCACAGGGAGGACACCGGGAGTGGCCGTGCCCGGACACGCGTCGGGGCCGGTTCGCGCGGGTGCGCGCCGGCCCCTGGTGATCCGCGGGCGGTTCACGAAATCCGCCCGGTCGCAGCACTAGGCGGCGGTCACCACCCGGTCGGCGCCCAGCGGGCGGTGCGGCGCGATGATCTGGCCGTCCGGCAGGAGCTCACCGGTGTCCTCGAAGAGCAGGACGCCGTTGCACAGCAGGCTCCAGCCCTGCTCCGGGTGGTGCGCCACGAGACGGGCGGATTCCCGGTCGGCGGAGTCGGCTGACGGGCACGGTGGCTGGTGCTGGCACATTGAGGGGTTCTTTCGCTCTGTCGTGTGATCGCTGTCGGCTGTCGTGCGTGTCCCGCGGCTGATGGTGTTCTCCACGGCCGCCCCCCGTCGAGTCGGTCCGAAACCAGTGTTCCCCCACGGGCCTGATTCCGCAGGGATTTCGCAGCACCGCTTCTCACCGGTTGGAGACGCGTCACACGCACGAGCGGTTCACCCCGGCCGCACCGCCTCTTGGGATGGTTCGCACTGGCCGGATGGGGCTAGTCCGATGGGACCCCCGGTCGCGAACGCGGTCGTGCGAGCGGGTTCCGCCCGCTGCGAGCGTATGTGCGGCCGGATGGCTGAAACGGCGTCGTACCCCGCCGCCGGGGATCTCCGGCAGCGGGGTACGGCGCCGATCGGCGGGCGGGAGGTCAGGCGGGGGAGCCCATGAGCCGGATCGGAGTCACCCGGTGGGTGAGGACCGGGAGCAGGTCGGCGACCCGGTGCGGAAGGTGGGCCGCGATACCGGGCGGGGCCGGCGCGAGCGGCACGAGCAGGTCGGTGGCGGCCGGGTGGCCGGTGGTGCCGTCGTCGGAGAGGTCGCCGTGCAGCCACAAGGTGAGCATGTACAGGCTGGGTATGGACAGCAGACGCGGCTGGTAGGGCTGGCCCAGGGTCTCCGCCTGGCGCAGCGCGCGCTCGGTGGAGGTGACGTAGGGGCCCTCGAAGAAGTGCGAGAAGGTCCAGCCGTCAGGGGTCAGCACGGTCTCGGCCGCGGCCACCGCGTGGTCGCCGCAGCGGATGAGGAAGCGCCACCCGGCCAGCCTGGTCGCGGTGATGCCCTCGGGGGTGATCCGGTCCAGGACGTGCACCGGCAGGGGAAGCTCGGGGGTCGCGGGTTCCTGGGCGGAGCGAAGCGCGGGGGATCCGGCATCGCGGACCGCGGTGGGTGAATCGAGTGCCGTGAGAACGGAGCGCAGGGCGGGCGCGGGAGCCGGGGGGACATGCAGCGGCATGGTGGGTCGCCTCTCATTCGACAGGCACGGTGGCGCGAGGGCGGGCTGGGTGCGGACGGCGTTGTCAGCTCTCAGGGCAGGAGGAGGCTGGGGCCGGGCTCGGGCGAGCGAGGGGTGTGGGGCGTGGCCTGCCTCACGGGCTCCTGACAGGGTTCAGGGCTGTGGGTGCCAACTTCTGCCGTGGAGCAGAGTTTATACGACAAATGTTCAGATGGTGTTTCGCCTAGCTGTTTTCGATGTGAACGGCAAGAGCCTATTCGGTCGGAGTCAATCGGGAATCATCCCTGCTCCGCGTCAGCCGTATCGCGATGACCTCGGGTTGTGCCCGCATGGCGGTCGGCCTGATCTTGTCGGCGTTTTTCACGAGTTTCATGGGGTACTCGAATCTGCTGGTTGCCGCATGCCCCGTGAATGTGCCTCCGGTCACACGGACCAGAGTAGTCGGTGCGAGGCGGTAGCGGGACGTTATCGATCGCGTTGGCGGGGCATCATCCAACCTGACCACCTGACCGGGACCCCGGCGGCCGGATCTTCGGCCGCCCTGCGAGGAGGGACGCTGCGATGGGGGAGAAGGTCGTCGCGGGCCAGCTGGAGCTGTCGGACCGCAACCGCTACCGCGACAAGCTGCGGCGGTGCCTGACCGGGTTGGAGCGGTTGCTGGACGAGACGAGGTTCGACCGGCCGAAGAACCTCATGGGGCTGGAGATCGAATTGAATCTCGTCGGCCCCGACGGCATGCCGAAAATGCTGAATGCGCAAGTTCTCGAGCGCATCGCGAGTCGTGACTTCCAAACAGAACTCGCCATGTTCAATCTGGAAGTCAACATCGCCCCACACCGCTTGGGCGACCGGGTATTCGACCAGCTCGCCGAGGAGCTGCGGACGTCACTGGCATATGCCGACCGAAAAGCCGGCGAGGTGGACGCCGGAATAGCGATGATCGGCATTCTGCCCACCCTCGGCCGGGACGACCTGGTCTCCTCCAATCTCTCCGACGTCGACCGTTACGTGCTGCTGAACGATCAGATCGTGGCGGCCCGGGGAGAGGAGTTCACCCTCGACATCGACGGCGTGGAGCATCTCACCTGCACCTCGAAGTCCATCGCGCCCGAGGCCGCCTGCACCTCCGTGCAACTGCACCTCCAGGTCACCCCGGGCCGCTTCGCGGACGTGTGGAACGCGGCTCAGGCGGCCTGCGCCGCGCAGATAGCAGTCGGCGCCAACTCGCCGTTCCTCTTCGGGCGCGAGCTGTGGCGGGAGTCGCGGCCGCCGCTGTTCCAGCAGTCCACCGACACCCGCCCGCCCGAGCTCCAGGCCCAGGGCGTGCGGCCGCGCACCTGGT
This sequence comes from Streptomyces sp. CB01373, assembly GCF_002803075.1. Lineage (GTDB taxonomy): Bacteria > Actinomycetota > Actinomycetes > Streptomycetales > Streptomycetaceae > Streptomyces. Next base: position 30,523 of record NZ_NNBK01000003.1, read on the forward strand.
TCGGCGAACGGTGGATCTCCTCGGCGTACGACCTCTTCGAGGAGAACCTGCGTTACTTCCCGGCACTGCTGCCGATCTGCGACGGCGAGGACCCCCTCGACGTGCTGGACGCGGGCGGCGTCCCCAAGCTGGCCGAGCTGGTCCTGCACAACGGCACCATCTACCGCTGGAACCGCCCCGTCTACGACGTCGCGGACGGAGTGCCGCACCTGCGCGTGGAGAACCGGGTGCTGCCCGCCGGACCCACGGTCACCGACGTGATCGCCAACGCGGCCTTCTACTACGGGCTCGTGCGCGCCCTCGCCGACGAGCCCCGACCGGTGTGGACCCGGCTGCCCTTCGAGGCTGCGGCCGCCAACTTCGACGCCGCCTGCCGGCACGGCATCGACGCCCGGTTCACCTGGCCCCGGCGCGGGCGCCACTCCGGCACGGCCGAGGTCGACGCCGTCACGCTCGTCCGCGACGAACTGCTCCCGCTCGCCGAGGCCGGACTGACCGCCTGGGGCGTGGAGCGCGCCGACCGGGACCTGTACCTGGGCGTGATCGAGGAGCGGTGCCGGCGCCGGACCAACGGCGCGGAGTGGCAGGCCGCCACCTTCCACCGGGCCCTGGAGCAGGGGGTCGGCCGGGAGGCCGCCCTGGCCGCCACCACCCGGCGCTACCGCGAGCTGACGAAGCTCGGCGAGCCGGCCCACACCTGGCCGATCGGCCTGCCCGAACCGGTTCCGGCAGGTTAGGGCCTCTCGTTTGGATCACGCCGGGCTCGCGGGGTCTGGCACCGTGCCTCGCGGCGTTGTCGTCGGTTGGCAGGGCTCCGCCCTGCCGCCCTCCTCCACCTTGCGATGCTCCCCCACTGCCTGAACGGCGTGGGAGGTGCCCCCAGCACCAGACCCCGCTCCCTGATCCGGCCTGATCCAAACGAAAGACCCTATGGCCCGCCCTGCGGCGACCGCGGATCCGCTGTGCCTGGATCCGCGGAGGCCCGGCCTGTCGTGCCGCCTCGCCGTAGGCGGGGGGCACTCGTGCCCGCGCGGAAGGGATCGGGCAAGCTGTGACGTCCCACGACGGTGGCGCCGCGCGTGCGCACCCGTGCCGGAATCCGGCCGTACCCGTGCGGCGGGGTGGCGCGCCCCGTGACGGGACGACCGAACTGGAGGCAGGTGTGCTGGCGGATTCACAGCCGGTGGGCGACTCGCAACCACTGGAGCCACCGTCGCGGCGGATCCTGCGCGACGAGACGCTGCTCGTCCTCGGGCTCTCGCTCGGGGCGAGCGGGGTGTCCGCGCTGATCAGCTTTGTCGGTTCGGTCACCAAGCCCGGTGGACTCAAGGACCAGGCCGCCACCCTCAACGCCTCCGCCGCCCCGGGCCGCCCCTGGCTCGACCTCGCCTGGCAGTTGTTCGGGATCGCCACCGCCCTGATCCCCGTGGCCCTCGTCGCCCATTTCCTGCTGCGCGAGGGGCGCAGCCTGCGCACGCTCGGCTTCGACCGCACCCGCCCCTGGCCGGACCTCGGCCGCGGGGCACTGGTCGCGGCGGTGATCGGCAGCACCGGGATCGCCTTCTATCTGGCCGCCCGCGCGTTCGGCTTCAACCTCACCGTGGTGCCCGAGGCGCTGCCCGCCGTGTGGTGGAAGTTCCCGGTGCTGATTTTGTCCGCGCTGCAGAACGCCGTCCTCGAAGAGGTCATCGTCGTCGGCTATCTGCTGCGCCGGCTCGGGCAGTTGGGCTGGACCCCGGGGACCGCGCTGGTGGCCAGTTCCGTACTGCGCGGCTCGTACCACCTCTACCAGGGCGTCGGCGGCTTCGTCGGCAACCTGGTGATGGGTGTGGTCTTCGTCTGGCTGTACCGGCGGTGGGGCAGGGTCGGCCCGCTCGTCGTGGCGCACTCCCTGCTCGACATCGGCGCGTTCGTGGGCTACGCCCTGCTGGCCGGGAAGGTGGGCTGGCTGCCGACGGCGTGAGCGGCAGGGACAGATTGCCAGGGGGCGTACGACACGGTCGTACGCCCCCTCGGTTTTCCTGGACAAGTTTCCTAGACGAGCAGGTCGCCCTCGATGACGGTGACGGCGTGGCCGGTGAGAAGGGTGCGGTCGCCGCGCAGTTCCGTGCGTACGAGGCCGGAGCGGGCGGAGGCCTGGAGTCCGGTGAGGTCGGTGCGGCCGAGGCGTTCGGACCAGTAGGGGGCCAGGGCCGTGTGGGCGCTGCCGGTGACCGGGTCCTCGTCGATGCCGACGTTGGGGAAGAAACAGCGGGAGACGAAGTCGTAGCCCCGGGAGGGGTCCTCGGCGCGGGCGGTGGCGATGATGCCGCGCGCCGAGTAGGCGGCGAGGGCCTTGTGGTCGGGGGCGAGGCCGCGGACGGTCTTCTCGTCGGCGAGCTCCACGATCAGGTCGCCGACGTTCACCCCGGTGTCGTAGGCGGTGCGGGGTTCGGCGCCGAGGGCCCCGGCGACCCCGTCGGGGACGTCGACCGCGGTGAGCGGGGCGGTCGGGAAGTCCAGGGTGATCGCACCGTCGCCGGCCGGGCTCGCGATGAGCACTCCGCTGCGGGTGGCGAAGCGTACCGGTCCCTCGTGGGCACCCGTGGTGCGCAGGACATGGGCGGTGGCCAGGGTGGCGTGACCGCACATCGCGACCTCGGTGGCGGGCGTGAACCAGCGCAGTGCCCAGTCGGCCTCGCCGCCCTCGGGCAGCCGGTGGGCGAACGCCGTCTCGGCGTGGTTGACCTCCAGCGCCACCTTCTGAAGCCAGTCGTCACCGGGAAAGGCGTCCAGCAGCAGCACCCCCGCGGGGTTGCCGGCGAAGGGGCGGTCGGTGAACGCGTCGACGATTCGGATTCGCATGCCCCGACCGTACGGCCTCCTGCGAACGGCGGACCAAGGCCAGTCCGGGGCCGGCGGCCTCGGGACAGGGAACGTCGCAGTTCGGAGGGGCTGGCCAAACGAACTATTCCGATATATCGTTGAAGCATCGCGACGGATCAACGATGGAATGGAGTGGTTGCGATGCGTACCCACGGATACGAGCACGGGCACCGGCAGGGCGGTCCTCGGCGTGACCGCGGCGGCTTCGAGGAGCGCCGGGCGGCCTTCGGGCCCTTCGGGCCGGGCGGACCGGGGTTCGGCCCCGGTTTCGGCCCGGGGCACTGGGGTGGGCGAGGGCGCGGCGGACCGCGTGGCCGGGCCCGGCGCGGTGACGTACGGGCCTCGATCCTGGCCCTGCTGAAGGACCGGCCCATGCACGGTTACGAGATGATCCAGGAGATCGCCGAGCGCAGCGGCGGCGCGTGGAAGCCCAGCCCCGGCTCGGTCTACCCCACCCTCCAGCTGCTGGAGGACGAGGGTCTGATCGTCAGCGAGAGCGAGGGCGGCAAGAAGCTGTTCTCGCTCACCGAGGCGGGCCGTACCGCGGCCGACGAGGGGCCGGACGCGCCCTGGGAGGAGGCCTCGCGCGGTGTCGACTGGGAGGCCCTCGGTGAGATCCGGCAGGCCGGCTTCGGCCTGATGGAGGCCTTCGGCCAGGTGTGGAAGACCGGCAGCAAGGAGCAGCGCGACAAGGCGCTCGGCGTCATCAACGAGGCCCGCAAGAAGCTGTACCTCATCCTCGCCGACGAGGACTGACGGCCGACGAGGAACGGCGGTCGACGAAGACCGCGGTCGGCAACGGGACCCGGGAGCCCTCCCTGTCGGGGGGTGACCGGGTCCCGCGTGTCTGTGCGCTTCCCGGGGAGCCGCTGTGGGGGTGCGTCCCGATCTCATCCGTAAGGAGGAGATTTCATCTCCTCGGGTCCACTTCCCGTGGGACGCCGAAATGCTTCCCGCCGGGGATGACCGGAGCCGGAGAGGCTGGTGAGCTGGACGATGTGCAATCCAGTGTTCCCCGGCAGCCGCCCTCCGGGCAGGACGCCCTCCGTCCGGACGACGACGCCAGGCTCAGTGCCGAACTGGCGGCGGTGGTCGCCGGTGCCCGCAGGAGGGCGGTCCGGGACGGGGACCGGCAGACCGACACCGCCCACCTGCTGCACACGCTCCTGGAGTCCGACCCCGAGGTGCGCGCCGTGTTCGACGGACCGCGGATCGCCCGGCTGCTCGGCTACCTGGTGCAGCGCAGCATCGGATACGGCCTGCGCTGGCAGGGCGCGGTCGAGGACTCGGGCGCCCTGCCCGTGGTGACGGAGGCCGGCGGCCTCTCGCCGGCGGCCTCCGCCGCCCTGGAGCACGCCTGCGAGCGCGCCGCCCGGCGCGGCGACGACCTGGCGCGCGGCATGGACCTGCTGGCGGGGATCGTCGCGGACCCGCGGGCGCGCGGCGTCGAGGTGCTCACCGGTGCCGCGATCGATGCGCGGGAGCTGGCCGCGCGGCTGGACAACGATGCCAAGGAGTGTCCGGGGGAGTACGCGACGGACGGCGGGCCCGTCCGCTGAGACGGATGGTTCCAGGTCTTTCGCCCGGTATGCCCGGTGATGTCGCCGTCCGCGCGATGAGACAGGTGCCATCGAAGGTGACGGTCATGTCATCGCCTGTCATCATGTGCCGGTGCGTACGTCTCAGATCAGTCAGGGCCGTTCCGGCAAGGGGGTCGGGCTCGGTCTCGCGCTCGTGTCCGCGGTCGCCTTCGGCGGCTCCGGCGTCGCGGCCAAACCGCTGATCGAGGCGGGGCTCGACCCGCTGCACGTCGTGTGGCTGCGCGCCACCGGCGCGGCCCTGGTCATGCTGCCGCTCGCCGTGCGCCACCGCGCGCTGCTGCGCACCCGCCCCGCCCTGCTCGCCGGGTTCGGCCTGCTCGCCGTCGCCGGCGTCCAGGCCTGCTACTTCGCCGCGCTCTCCCGGATCCCCGTCGGGGTCGCCCTGCTCATCGAGTACCTGGCGCCCGCCCTGGTGCTCGGCTGGGTCCGGTTCGTACAGCGGCGGCCGGTCACCCGGGCCGCCGCCTTCGGCGTGGTCCTCGCGGCGGGAGGACTCGCCTGTGTCGTCGAGGTGTGGTCCGGCCTGAGTTTCGACGTCCTCGGACTGCTGCTCGCGCTCGGCGCGGCCTGCTGCCAGGTGGGCTACTTCGTGCTCTCCGACCAGGGCGGAGACGCAGGCGACGAGGCCCCGAACCCGCTCGGCGTCATCGCCTACGGGCTGCTGATCGGCGCCGCGGTCCTGACCGTCGTCGCGCGTCCCTGGAGCATGGACTGGTCGGTGCTCGCGCACGGCGCGGACATGAACGGCACGTCGGTCCCGGCCATCGCCCTGCTGCTGTGGGTGGTGCTGGTCGCCACGGTCCTCGCCTACGTGACCGGGGTGCTTTCCGTACGGCGGCTGTCGCCGCAGGTCGCCGGGGTGGTGGCCTGCCTGGAGGCGGTCATCGCGACCGTGCTGGCCTGGGTGCTGCTCGGCGAGCGCCTCTCGGCCCCGCAGGTCGTCGGTGGCGCGGTCGTCCTGCTGGGCGCGTTCATCGCGCAGTCCTCCGCACCGTCGAAGGGCTCGGCGGAGCCGGTGGCGAGCGGCGGGGCGGAAAGGGAGTTGTCGGCCCGGGGAACGGCCGCCTAGAGTGCGGATCATGCATTCGGACGCACTCGTTCTTCCGCCTCCGGCCGCCTGAGGCGGGCCTCCGGTGAGCGTGCCCGGCTGGTGAGCCGGGCCGAACGGTGCTGCCCGCAGAGGAAGTCCGCAGGACCCCGGCCGACGGGATTCTGCCTCCCGAACTTCTGCACCTCTGCGGAGACGACTCATGTCCCATGCTTCTCTCGGCCTGCCCGTCGGGCGCGGCCTGCTCTATCTGATCGTCGCCGGTGCCGCCTGGGGCACCGCCGGCGCGGCCGCCTCGCTGGTCTACCGGACCAGTGACATCGGGCCGGTCACCCTGTCCTTCTGGCGCTGTGCCATCGGCTTCGTCCTGCTGCTGGTCGCGCGCCTGCTGCGGCCGCGCGTGCGGCCGGCCGAGCCCGTGCCGCTCGGCCGCCGGCTGCTGCGGGCCGGTGCCACCGGCGTCGGTCTCGCCGTGTTCCAGACGGCGTACTTCGCCGCGGTGGCGGCCACCGGACTGGCGGTGGCGACCGTCGTGACCCTCGGCGCCGGGCCCGTTCTCATCGCGCTCGGCGCCCGGCTGACGATGGGCGAACGGCTCGGCCGGGCCGGCCTCGCCGCCGTGGCCGGGGCGCTGGCCGGTCTCGGGGTGCTGGTGCTGGGCAGCGGCGGTGCCGCCGTACGGCCTTGGGGCGTGCTGCTCGCCCTGCTCTCGGCGGTCGGCTACTGCGCGATGACGCTGCTGACGCGCTGGTGGGGCCGCGACGGCGGAGCCGGCCATTCCGGCTCGACTCTCGGCGCGTTCGCGGTCACCAGCCTGTGCCTGCTGCCGTTCGCGCTGCGGGAAGGGCTGGTGCCGCACACCGGTGACCCCGTACAGGTGCTGTGGCTGCTGGCGTACATCGCCTCGGTCCCCACGGCCCTGGCCTACGCGCTCTACTTCGCGGGCGCGGCCGTCGTGCGGTCGGCCACGGTCTCGGTGATCATGCTCCTCGAGCCGGTCAGCGCGGCGGTGCTGGCCGTCGCCCTGCTCGGCGAACACCTGACACCGGCCACGCTCCTCGGCACCGCCCTGATGCTCGGCTCGGTCGCGGGCCTCGCCCTGACGGAGGCGCGGGGAGCACGGGCGCCGGCGAAGGAACCGGTCCTCGCCTGACACCGGAGGGCCCCGCGCCGCGGACCCGCCAGCGGGGGGACCCCGCCGGGTCGCCATCGGGGCGGGTCCGCCCGGCTGCCCCCGGGATGCGGACGCGTCTCACGCGTGAACCGGCGTCACAGCGCCGTGAGATAGCCGGGAAGCTCCGTGCCGGGGGTCAGGTCGGAGGCCGGGAGCGGGGTGCCGTACTGCCTGTCGACCGGGATCACGCCGGCCCAGTGCGGGAGGGAGAGGTCCTCGGGCTCGTCGTTCACGCCGCCGGTGCGCAGCTTGGCGGAGACCTCCTCCAGGTCCAGGCGGAGCACGGCGGTCGCGGCCAGTTCCTTGGTGTTGGCGGGGCGGGAGTCGGCGGAGCGGCCCGGCACCACGTGGTCGACCAGCGCCTCCAGCGCGGCGCGCTTCTCCTCCGGGTCGGTGACCTGGTGGGCGGTGCCGTGCACCACCACGGAACGGTAGTTGAGCGAGTGGTGGAAGGCGGAGCGGGCCAGGACCAGGCCGTCGACATGGGTGACCGTCAGGCAGACCGGCAGCCCGGGGTCGGTCCTGCCGGCCATCCGCAGCGGGCGCGAGCCCGTCGAACCGTGCACGTAGAGCCGCTCGCCGACCCGGGCGTACAGCGTCGGCAGCACCACGGGCGCGCCGTCGCGGACGAAACCGAGGTGGCAGACGTAGCCCTCGTCGAGTATCGCGTGCACGAGTTCCCTGTCGTACGACGCCCGGTCGGCGGAGCGGGTGGGAACGGTCCGGTCGGTCGGGGCGTAGGCGGCGGACGGCGACGCCGGCGGCTGGGTCTCCCGCATTTGTGCTCTCCATTGCACTAGTGCATAATCTTCTTTGTGCTAGGAGAGTATCGGATCGAGGGGCGGCGCGCAGCAGAGATCGCGGCGAGCGTCGAGCGCGCGGTGGGCTCCGGAGACCTGGAGCCGGGCCAGCCGTTGCCGCCCATGCGGGAGTTGGCCGTCGAGCTCGGGGTGAACCCCAATACCGTCGCCGCCGCGTACCGCACCCTGCGCGAGCGCGGGGTCATCGAGACCGCCGGGCGCCGCGGCAGCCGGGTGCGGCCCGCGCCCGCCACGACCGGACGGGACAGCGTCCGCGTGGACGTGCCCGAGGGCGTGCGCGACATGTCGAGCGGCAACCCGGACCCGGCGCTGCTGCCGCCGCTGGCATCCGCGTTCACGGCGGCCGCCGCGCTGGGCGACCACGAGCCGGTGCTTTACGGGGACGTGGCCGTGGAGCCGGAGCTGGCCCGCATCGCCCGTACCGCGCTGGACGCCGACGGGGTGCCGGACGGTCCGCTCGCCGTCCTGTCCGGTTCGCTGGACGGGGTGGAGCGCGTCCTCGCCGCCCACCTCAAGCCCGGTGACACTGTCGCCGTCGAGGACCCCGGGTGGGGCCGCACCCTCGACCTCGTCCCCGCGCTGGGACTGCGCACGGCGCCGGTGGGTGTAGACGACGAGGGCCCGCGCGCCGACGACGTCCGCCGTGCCCTCGCGGACGGCGCCCGCGCGCTGATTGTCACGGCCCGGGCGCAGAACCCGACCGGCGCGGCGGTGAGCGCCATGCGCGCGCGTGCCCTGCGGGCCGTCCTCCGGGAGCATCCGGAGACGCTGCTGATCGAGGACGACCACGGCCACGGCATCGTGGACCTGCCCCTGCATCCGCTCGCCGGCGCCACCCGGCACTGGGCCTTCCTGCGCTCGGTCGCCAAGGCGTACGGCCCCGACCTGCGGCTCGCCGTGCTCACCGGGGACGGGACCACGGTCGACCGGGTGCGCGGCCGGCAACGCCTCGGGCCCGGGTGGGTGAGCCGCCTGCTCCAGCGCGCCGTGGTGCGGCTGTGGACGGACGGCGCCCTGGACTCGCACGTGGTGGCCGCGGCCTACCGGCGGCGCCGCGACCTGCTGACCGGCGCGCTGGCCGACCGCGGCATCGCGGCCCACGGGCGCAGCGGCATGAACGTGTGGGTGCCCGTGCCGGACGAGACCGGTGTCGTCGCGAGCCTGCTGCACGCCGGCTGGGCCGTCGCCCCCGGCGCCCGCTACCGGCTCGCCGCCCCGCCCGCCATCCGGATCACCGTCTCCACCCTGCGGGACGAGGAGACCGAGCGGCTCGCGGACGCGGTGGCGACGGCCCTGCGCCCGGCGCCCGCGCGGAGTTACGTCTAGGGAGCATGGGGACGCCGGGCCTTCGTGGTCCTGCGGTGGGGTGGGCGCCGGGCCTTCGTGGTTCTGGGGCGGAGCCGGGCGTCGCCCTTCTCGGCTCGGCGGCGGATCCTCGTCCGGCCCTCCCGGTCCCACGCCCGGATCCGAGGCGACCGCTCCTCTTGTGCCCCCTAGTTGCTGTGACCGGAAAGGTTTGCCGGAAGGCTCGCGGCGTCCGGTGCTGGGGGCACCTCCCACGCCCTTCGGGCAGTGGGGGAGCGTCGCAAGGCGGAGCATCGCCCGTGTACTGGATGTACTCGGGTGATGCGACAACGCGGCTGGGGGTCCCCCCTGCTCGAAGAGCTTGGGGGAGCCGTGCCGGGCGTCGCGAGCCGGTGAACCTTTCCGGTCACAGCACTAGCTGGCTAGGCCGTCGTGGACGGCTCCGGGCGGGAGGGTGACTCGGGAGTCGTCGGGGCGGAGGCGGGTGCCTGGTCCGGCCGGGGTGTGCCGGGCCGGGCCGACGTACCGCCGCGCTTCGGGCGGGCCTGCGTCAGCGCCGCGCCCGCCAGGACGATCACCGCGCCGACCGGGGTCGACCATGTGAGGTTCTCCCCGAGTACGGCGACGCCGGCCGCGGTGGCGATCACCGGGACGAAGTACGTGACCATCTGGGCCGTCGTCGGCCCGACCTCCGCGACCAGCCCGTACTGGACGAGCATCGCGAAGCCGGTGCCCAGGGCGCCCAGGGCGGCGATCGCGAGCAGCGGCATGACGGGCAGGTGGTCCGGAGCGCTGGTGAACAGCGGTGTGACGATGGCCAGTTGCACCGTGGCCAGCAGCAACTGCCCGCCGGTCAGCGACAGGTGCGACTCGGTGGAACCCGCCAGGGTGCGGCGGACGTAGATCCAGCCGACCGGGTAGCACAGCGAGGCCAGCAGAGCCATCGCCGTGCCGCTCGCGTCCAGTCCGTGGAAGCCCTGCCAGGCGCCGAGCACCGTCAGCACCCCGAGAAAGCCCAGCCCGAGGCCCGCGACCCGGAGCCGCGTCGGGCGGTCCTCGGAGAGGGCGACGAGGGACAGTGCCATGCCCCACAGGGGCGAGGTCGCGTTGCAGATCCCCGCGAGGGTGGAGGGGATCGTCAGCTCCGAGTACGCGAAGAGCGAGAACGGCAGCGCGTTGAGGAAGAACGCCGCGACCGCCAGATGCCCCCAGGTGCGTCCGCCGCGCGGCAGCCGCTCCCGCTTCACCGCCATCGCCACCGCGAGCACCGCCGTGCCGAACACCAGCCGCCCGAGGGTCACTTGGAAGGGGGCGAAGCCGTTCGTGCCCACCTTCATGAACAGGAAGCTGAAGCCCCAGACCAGCGAGAGGAAGGCGAAACGGACCCGCCAGTGCACGGGGCGGCGGGCCGGTCCTGCCGGGCCGGGCGGGGACTGCGGGGACGTCGCGGAGGCGGGCGAGGTGCTGCTCATGGTCGTACGATGCACGCTCATGACCTCGTAGCACAATCGAGAATTCGCGTGGGATATCTCGTAGCATTGCTTATATGTTGAATCTGGAGCGCCTGCGCACCCTTGACGCCCTCGCGCGGCACGGCTCGGTCAGCGGCGCCGCGGAGGGGCTGCACGTCACGACGTCGGCCGTCTCCCAGCAGATGGCGAAGCTGGAGCGGGAGGTGGGCCAGCAGCTCCTGGCCAAGAACGGCCGGGGAGTCCGGCTCACGGACGCCGGCCGGCTGCTCGCCGAGCACGCGACGCGCATCCTGTCCCAGGTCGAGCTCGCCCAGGCCGATCTGGAGGCGCAGCGCGGGCAGGTGGTCGGCGAGCTGCGTCTCGGCGCGTTCCCGACCGCCGCGCGCGGGCTGTTCCCGGCCGCCCTGTCCCATCTGCGCGACCGGCATCCCGGCTTGCGGGTCCGCACCGCGGAGATGGAGCCGGCCGCCGCCGTGCGCGCCGTGCTGCGCGGCGACGTGGACCTGTCCGTCGTCCTCGACTGGTACAACAAGCCGCTGCCCGTGCCGGACGGGCTCACCCGGGCCGCCATCCTCGACGACCCCGCCGACGTGGCACTGCCCGTCGCGCACCCGCACGCCGACCGCGCCGAGGTCGACCTGGAGGACTTCGCGGACGACGACTGGGTCACCTGGGGCGAGGCCGAGTTCTGCGACGAGTGGCTGCTGGACACCCTGCGCTCCAAGGGCGTCGAGCCGCGCATCGCCCACCGGGCCGAGGAGCACGCCACCCAGCTCGCCCTGGTCGCCGCCGGTCTCGGCGTGTGCGTGGCGCCCCGGCTGGGGCGCGGGCCGCTGCCCGCCGGGGTGCGGACCGTCCCGGTGCGGCAGGCGGTGCGACGGCACATCTACGCCGTCTGGCGCGCCGACGCCGACCGCCGTCCCTCCATCCGCGCGGCCGTCGACGCCCTTCGGACGGTGGGCGCGCGGATCACCTGAGACCCCGCCCCGGCCCCGCCGCCCTTCCTGCGCCTGCGCCGGGCCCAGCCGCCGTCCAGCGCCGAGCCCGTCCGCCCGTCCTACACCGAGCCCAGCTTGCGGAAGTCCCAGGAGACGATCTTCTCCGGGGTCAGCCGCAGCCACGCGTGCCGGCCGTCGTACGGCATCTCCTCAAGGCCGAAGTTCTTGCGGGCGAACAGCGTCTCGGGCAGGTCGAGTTCGGCGCACAGCTCCCCGGTGCGCGGTGCCTCGCCCACGACCTCCGCCGTGCCGGACAGCTCCACGCCCCGCAGTTGTTCGTACTCCTCGCCCGTGTCGACGATCACGGCCACCCGCGGATCGCGGCGCAGGTCGGCCCAACGCCTGCTGCGCACCACGGAGTAGAGCCACAACGAGGTGCCGTCCCAGACGAACCACAGCGCGCTCACGTGCGGAGCGCCGCCGGGTGACACGGTGGCGACCCGGCAGGTGCGCTGGGTGGTCAGGAACTCGTCCAGCTCGCCCGGCGTCATCATGATCTTCCGGCCCCGGCGCTGAGTGACGGTCATGCGGCTCTCTCTTCCCCTCTCCCATGCGCGGGGGCACCCTCCGACGGCCCCCCGCTACGACTCGCCCCACTCCCCGCGGGTGTCAGGCGAGCCTGATCTCCCCGTCCGCGACCGTGATGTCCTTGGCGGGCAGCGGCTTCAGGGCCGGGCCCTTCTTGACACTGCCGTCGGCGGCGGAGAACTCGCTCTGGTGGCACGGGCAGACGATCACGCCGTCGGCGACCCGGTTCACCGCGCAGCCCTGGTGGGTGCAGGTCGAGGAGAATGCCTTGAACTCGCCCTTCGCCGGCTGCGTGACCACCACGCTGCCCAAGACCTTGCCCCCGCCCTCCGGAATGTCGGAGGTCTTGGCGAGCGCGGTGCCACCGGAACCCGCCGCGGCGCCGTCACCGCCGGAACCGCCCGCCGTGCCGGAGCCGTTCTGGGTGGTGGACGTACCGGAGCCGGACGTGTCCTCCGATCCGCACGCGGTCAGCGCGGCGGCGAGCCCCGCCGCGCCCACCGCCGCCACCACCGTGCGGCGGGCCGGTGCCCCCTGGGGGTGAAGCGATTCACTGGTCATGCCGACGTTCCCCTCTCCATATGGTTCCGAATGGTTCCGAGCGGATTCCGCGCAGGCCCACGCGGGTTCCGCGCGGAGCGTCCCGGTACGTCCAGGGGTACGGGCTGCGGGCATCCGGTGTTCAGATGGGGCCCTGGACCCCGGCCGGCGGTGAATCCGCCGGCCGCCGAACGCACCGGCGCCGCACCGGTAAAGTGGGGCGGTGCTCAAGGACGTCATCGCGACCCGCTACATCACCCCGCTGCGTGAGGGCGGCTCGCTGCCGGGGCTCGTCGAGGCCGACGACTTCGGGACGTACGTCCTGAAGTTCACCGGCGCCGGACAGGGCCGCAAGACGCTCGTCGCCGAGGTGGTCTGCGGGGAACTCGCCCGCCGGCTGGGACTGCGGGTGCCCGGCCTGGTGACGGTCGACCTGGACCCGGTGCTGGGGCTCGGCGAACCCGACGAACAGGTGCAGGAACTGCTCAGGTCCAGCGGCGGTACCAACCTCGGCATGGACTTCCTCTCCGGAGCGCTCGGCTTCGACCCGCTCGCCTTCCCGGTGGACGCCGAGGAGGCGGGCCGGATCGTCTGGTTCGACGCGCTGGTGAACAACGTCGACCGCTCCTGGCGCAACCCCAACCTGCTCAGATGGCGCGGTGAACTGTGGCTCATCGACCACGGCGCCACGATGATCTGGCACCACAACTGGCCCGGCGCGCAGGCCTCGGCCGGCCGGCCGTACGACGCCTCGGACCACGTCCTCGCGCCCTTCGCGCCGGACGTCGCCGCCGCCGCGGAGCGGCTTGCGCCCCTGGTCACCGAGGACCTGCTCGCCGAGGTGACCGCGGAGGTCCCGGACGCCTGGCTGACCGGTGAGCCCGGCTTCGACACGCCCGACGACCTGCGGCGGGCCTACGCACGACCGCTGCTCGCACGGGCCGCCGTGATCCACGAGCGCATCCACGGCATCGAGGAGGCACGGTGAACGAGCGTCACCTCGCCGGAGGCGGCCGCGCGGGCGACCGCCACATCGTCCGGGCCGGCCGGACGGACGACCGCGACGTCTACGAGTACGCCCTGCTGCGCGTCGTCCCGCGCGTCGAGCGCGGCGAGTGCGTCAACGCGGGCGTACTCGTCTACAGCCGCGCCCGCGCCTACGTCGGCGCCCGCACCCACCTGGACGAGTCCCGGCTGCTGGCCCTGGACCCGCACGCGGACGTCGCGGGCGTGCGCGCCGCGCTCGCCGCGATCGAGAGCGTGTGCGCCGGGGGAGCGGCGGCCGGGCAGGCCGCGGGCGACGACGCCGGGCGGCGCTTCCGCTGGCTGGTCGCGCCCCGCTCCACCGTCGTCCAGCCCGGTCCGGTGCACACCGGACTGACCACCGACCCGGCCGCGGAGGCCGAGCGGTTGCTGGACCTTCTGGTGAGGTAATGGATCACATGCACCCGGAGGGCCGTTGACACCGGGTGCCACGGCTTCTAGCGTCGCATCCACCAGAGGTACTAAGCGGTCGCTCACCGTAGATCAGGTTCTCTCAAGGGCGAGGAGAAGCACCAATGTCCACCACTGAGCAGCGGGTCGCCGTCGTCACCGGTGCCGCGCGCGGCATCGGCGCCGCCACCGCCGTACGGCTGGCCGCCGAGGGACGCGCGGTCGCCGTGATCGACCTCGACGAGGCCGCCTGCAAGGACACCGTGGAGAAGATCACCGCGGCCGGCGGCAAGGCCGTCGCGATCGGCGCCGACGTCTCGGACGAGGCACAGGTCGAGGCGGCGGTCGCGCGCGTCGCCGAGGAACTCGGCGCGCCCACCATCCTGGTCAACAACGCGGGTGTGCTCCGCGACAACCTGCTGTTCAAGATGAGCGTCTCGGACTGGGACACCGTCATGAACGTCCATCTGCGCGGCCCCTTCCTGATGAGCCGCGCCTGCCAGAAGCACATGGTGGACGCCGGCTTCGGCCGGATCGTCAACCTCTCGTCGTCCTCGGCGCTCGGCAACCGCGGCCAGGCCAACTACTCGGCGGCCAAGGCCGGTCTGCAGGGCTTCACCAAGACCCTCGCCAAGGAGCTCGGCAAGTTCGGCATCACCGCCAACTCCGTCGCACCCGGCTTCATCGCCACCGAGATGACCAAGGCCACCGCGGAGCGCGTCGGCATGGGCTTCGAGGACTTCAAGGCCGTGGCCGCCACCCAGATCCCGGTGCAGCGCGTCGGCGAGCCGGAGGACATCGCCAACGCCATCGCCTTCTTCACCGGCGACGCGGCCGGCTTCGTCTCCGGCCAGGTGCTGTACGTGGCCGGCGGGCCGCTCGACTAGGGATCACGGACATGACTGAACTTTCCGGCAAGGTCGCCCTCGTCACCGGCGCGAGCCGCGGCATCGGATACGGCATCGCCGAGGCGCTGGTCGCCCGGGGCGACCGGGTGTGCATCACCGGCCGCAACGAGGACGCCCTGAAGGAGGCCGTGGAGAGGCTCGGCTCCGACCGGGCCCTCGCGGTCGCGGGCAAGGCCCACGACGAGGCCCACCAGGCCGAGGCGGTCGAGCGCGTCATGGAGGCGTTCGGCCGCGTCGACTTCCTGATCAACAACGCGGGCACCAACCCGGTGTTCGGACCGATCGCCGACCTCGACCTGAACGTGGCGCGCAAGGTCTTCGAGACCAACGTCGTCTCCGCGCTCGGCTTCGCCCAGCGCACCTGGCACGCCTGGCAGAAGGACAACGGCGGCGCGATCGTGAACATCGCCTCGGTCGCGGGCCTGTCGGCCTCGCCGTTCGTCGGCGCCTACGGCGTCAGCAAGGCGGCGATGATCAACCTGACCCAGCAACTGGCGCACGAGTTCGCGCCGAGGGTGCGCGTCAACGCGATCGCGCCGGCCGTGGTGAAGACCAGGTTCGCCAAGGCGCTGTACGAGGGCCGGGAGGAGGAGGCGGCCGCCTCCTACCCGCTGGGCCGGCTCGGCGTGCCCTCCGACATCGGCGGCGCGGCCGCGTTCCTCACCTCCGCGCAGTCCGACTGGGTCACGGGCCAGACGCTCGTCGTCGACGGCGGCATCTTCCTCAACGCGGGGGTGGGCTGACCCGCCGGCGGACCGGTTGCGCGCGGCGCGCCGGGCGCCGATTCCGTCTCTTCGTCCCTTCGTCGACATACGGCTTCGTCGATGTTCGGGCGGCGGAATCGGCGGCCGCGCCGACGGCCGGCACGCGTCCGCCGGAATGACAACGTCGTCATGTTTCGAACCGATCAAGAGCCCCCTCCGAAGCAGGTTCAGCGGATGGGGCTCTGCGGTATGGTCTGCCGACCCCGACCCCTTGGTATGGCAGATCGAGGAGCGTGCGCGTGTCCAACCGGAACCGATGCCTGCGGCCGGCGGTGGTGACCGCGGCCATGTCCCTGGTGGCCGGCTGCGGCGCCTTCTCCCACGGCGACCCGGAGGGCAAGGGGCCCATCGTCGTCGGGACCACGAGCGCCCCCAGCACCCTGGACCCGGCCGCTTCCTGGGACGGCTCCTGGGAGCTCTTCCGGAACATCTACCAGACCCTGCTGGCCTATCCGGACGGCGCGACCACGCCCCAGCCGGACGCCGCCGAGCGCTGCGAGTTCACCGACAGCGGCTACCAGACCTACCGCTGCCGACTGCGTCCGGACATGAGGTTCGCCGACGGGCACGCGCTGGACGCGCGAGCCGTCAAGTACTCGATCGACCGGATCAGGACCATCAACGTGGCCGGCGGCCCGGCGGGGCTGCTCGACAGCCTGGACCAGGTGCAGGTGACCGGCGACCGGGACGTGGTCTTCAAGCTGAACAAGCCCGACGCCACCTTCCCCTTCGTGCTCGCCACACCTGCCATGTCGATCGTGGACCCCGACGACTACCCTGATCGCTCGCTGCGCGAGGACAACGAGGTCGACGGTTCCGGACCGTACTCCCTGAAGGAGTACGACGAGGGCAAGAAGGCGGAGCTGGTCAGGAACGACCGCTACAAGGGGTTCGCCGACCGAAGAAACGACGCGGTGACCATCCGCTACTTCCAGGACTCCGCCGCCATGGTCAAGGCGCTGCGGGACAAGCAGATCGACGTCACCTACCGGGGTCTGGGCGCCGACGACATCATCTCCCTGCAGCGCAAGGACACCAAGGACCTCCAGCTCGTGGAGGGCGCCGGCACCGACATCAGCTATCTGGTGTTCAACCCCAAGGACCGCTGGTCCGCCAGGCCGGCCGTACGCAAGGCCGTCGCGCAGGTCGTCGACCGCGCCGCCATCGCGCACAACGTCTACGACGACACGGTCGACCCGCTGTACTCCATGGTCCCCAAGGGCCTCACCGGCCACACCACGGCGTTCTTCGACGACTTCGGCGACCCCAGCGTCGCCAAGGCCCGCAAGATCCTCACTGACGCGGGCATCACCGGGAAGGTCCCGCTGACCTTCTGGTACACCACCGACCGCTACGGCTCGGAGACGGCCAAGGAGTTCGAGGAGCTCAAGCGGCAGCTCGACGGCTCCGGCCTGTTCACGATCACGCTGAAGAGCCGGCCCTGGAAGACGTACGTCGTGGGCTACCAGAAGGGCGAGTACCCGGTGTTCGGGCGCGGCTGGTTCCCGGACTTCCCCGACGCCGACAACTTCATCGCCCCGTTCGTGGGCGAGCAGAACGCGCTCGGCACGCCCTACCCGGCGCCGCAGATCACCAAGGAACTGCTCCCCGAGTCGCGCCGCGAGGCCGACCGCGCGAACGTGGTCGATCAGTTCCAGCAGGCGCAGCAGATCCTGGTGAACGACGCACGGCTGCTGCCACTGTGGCAGGGCAAGGTCTACGTCGGCGCCAGCGAGGACATCTCCGGCGGCGAGCGGGCGCTCGACCCGTCGACGATCATGATGATGTGGGAGCTTTCCCGGAAGACCAGCTGGTAGGCGGGGCGTTCTCCCGGGCGGAGCCCGTTGTCAGTGGTCGCCTGTAGGTTCTGAGAACTGGAAGTGACCGCACATCGTGAGGACGTTGACGTGACCGACACCGCCATGCTGCCCGAGTCCTGGCGCGGGGTTCTGGGCGACGAACTGCAGCAGCCCTACTTCAAGGAGCTGACCGAGTTCGTCGAGGAGGAGCGGGCGAAGGGCCCCGTCCACCCGCCGCGCGAGGAGGTCTTCGCCGCGCTGGACGCCACGCCGTACGACAAGGTGAAGGTCCTGATCCTCGGTCAGGACCCCTACCACGGCGAGGGTCAGGGTCATGGTCTGTGCTTCTCGGTGCGCCCCGGGGTGAAGGTCCCGCCGTCGCTGCGCAACATCTACAAGGAGATGCACGAGGAGCTGGGCACGCCGATCCCGGACAACGGGTACCTGATGCCGTGGGCGCGGCAGGGCGTGCTGCTGCTGAACGCGGTGCTCACGGTGCGCGGTGGCGAGGCCAACTCCCACAAGGGCCGCGGCTGGGAGCGGTTCACCGACGCGGTGATCCGCGCGGTGGCCGGCCGGCCCGACCCCGCGGTCTTCGTCCTGTGGGGCAACTACGCGCAGAAGAAGCTTCCGCTGATCGACGAGACCCGGCATGTGGTGATCAAGGGTGCGCACCCGTCGCCGCTGTCCGCGAAGAAGTTCTTCGGCTCCCGTCCGTTCACGCAGATCAACGAGGCGGTGGCAGGGCAGGGGCACGAGCCGATCGACTGGCGGATCCCGAACCTGGGGTGACGTGGGCGCGGGGGCGCCCTGATCGGCGGCGGTCGCGGTTAGCGTCGTGGGCGGAGGCGTGGGCCGGGGACAGATCTGGAGGGCGTGCGGTGGTGGAGCGACAGGAGCAGGCGTCGTCGGACGCCGTGCTGACACGGATCGGGCAGGGCGTCCTGCTGCATCACGCCGGGGACCGCGAGGAGGCCCGGGGCCGCTTCCTGGCCCTGTGGGCTGAGATCGGCGAGGACGGCGACCCGCTGCACCGCTGCACGCTGGCCCACTACATGGCCGACACCCAGGACGATCCCGCGGACGAGCTGGCCTGGGATCTCAGGGCGCTCTTGGCGGCCCAGGAGCTCACGGGGGACCGGCGCGCCGAGCGCGAGGGCGCGCCCGCGGCCCGTGCCCTGTACCCGTCCCTGCACCTCAACCTCGCCGCCGACTACGCGAAGCTCGACCACCGCGAGGCCGCCCGCGACCATCTCCACCACGCCCGCACCGCGGCGGGCGCGCTCGGCCGCGACAGCTACGGCGACGGCGTCCGCTCGGCCATCCAGCGCCTCGCACTGCGACTGGGCGAGGACGGACCAGGCCCGTCCCAGGGGGGCCCACCGCGGCAGCGCTCGTAGGCCGGGCCCGGGGTCCCGGCCGCTCGCAATCCCGGCGGCTCCGGTGTCAGCGGTCGTACGTCTGGTGGCAGATTCTGGTCTCCGGGCTGTCCGGTTTCCAGCCGCCGTACTGTCGGCCGAGGGCGCAGAAATCCGTGTTCGGAGGCAGGGCGTGCTTGGCGCCGGGGTGGTGGGCGCGCGGCGGGGACGCGGGCCGTGGGTGCCGGGGGGCCGCGTGCGCCGGGGGCCGGGCGGGGGAGTGGGCCGGTGCCGGGGGCTGCCGCTTGCCGGGCGGCGCCGCCTCGGACGGCATTCGGGGCGGTGTCGCCGGGGTGGAGGAATGGCGCGGGTCGCCGATGCGTTCCAGGGCCTCGCGGGCGGGCGCCTGCACGGCCGGGTGTCCGGCCTTGCCGTCCGGGCTCGGTACGGAGAGCGGGGTGGTGGCCGCCGCCGGGCCGGGCGCCGGCGGCCGCTGGACCGTGACACAGCCGGAGAGGGCCGAGACGGCCACGGAGACCAGGAGCGTTGCGGTGGTCGTCGTACGATGCACCCGCGCAACTCTGCTGGGTCCGGAGCGTGATCGGAACGCGGTCGGGCGGAGGATGCCACGGACGGGTGATCCTGGGCCCCGTAAGGGGTGTGCCACCGCGCCCGCGGCTGACGCCGGGTGCCGGGTTCAGTCCCCGCTCGCACCGTCGATCCGCTCGCGGAGCAGATCGGCGTGCCCGTTGTGCCGGGCGTACTCCTCGATCATGTGGGTGTAGATCCACCGCAGGTTGAACGGTTCGCCGGTGCGCCTGCTCTTGCCCTGCGACAGCTCGTCCAGGCCGTGGCCCGCGGCGTTCCGGCGGGCGGTCTCGATCTCGGACTGCCAGGTGGCGTACGCCTCCGCCCAGGTGTCCGCGTCGGTGACGTGGAAGTCGCCGTCCGGGTCCTGCTCGCTGAAGTAGATCGGTCCGAGGTCGTCCAGTAGGAGCATATTGCGGAACCAGTGCCTCTCCACCTCGGCCATGTGCCGCACCAGACCCATCAGGGTCAGTTCGGAGGGCTCCACGGACGCGGTGCGCAACTGCTCGTCGGTCAGGCCCTCGCACTTCCACGCCAGCGTCTGCCGGTGGTAGTCCAACCAGCCTTCCAGCATGGCGCGTTCGGAGGCGTTCGTGGCGGGCTCTTGTCGTCGCTCGGTCGTCATGCCCTGATCTTGGCCCGCACCCGGGCCGTTACACCACGGGTTTTCCGGTGCCGAACATCCCCTCCAGCAACTCCCGCAGCCCCGCGCGCAGTTCGTCCAGCTCCGGTACCCGTGCGTGGAAGGACCCCGCCACGCAGGAGTACATGAGCCCGTCCGCCCAGGCGACCAGGGACAGTACGTGCCGCTCCGGGGCGGTCGAGCCCATCGCCGAGACCAGCGCGCCGAGTTGGTCGCGGAAACGGGCACCCGCCGCGTCGAAGTGGGAGCGCAGCTCCGGGCGGCGGGTGGCCTCAAGGGAGAGTTCGTAGCGGGCGAGAGTCAGGGCCCGGTTGCGGGTCAGGGCGCGGTGGGTGGCCAGTGCCAGTCCGTCCACCAGCGAGTCGAGACCTCCGGTGCGCGGGTCGGGCATCTCGTGCAGCGCCAGCACCCGCGCCTCACGCTCGGCCAGCCGCCGCACCGCCAGTTCCAGCAGGGCCTGCCGGGTGCGGGCGAGGTTCGACGTCGAGCCCTGCGGCAACCCGGCCCTCTCGTCGACCGCCCGGTGCGTCAGACCACGCATCCCGCGCTCGGCGACCAGAGCGAGCGCGGTGTCGGCGACGAGATCGGCGCGCTGAGCGCTCTCGGGACGTGCGGACATGGAGATCAACCTACCCGGCGACTGCACCCCTGGTGACTGGCACTACGTCCGTAGTATCGTCGAATCCACCGGTCCACTACAGATGTAGTCCCCCTGTGCAGGAGGAGCCATGCCCGAGCAGCCACGCGCCGTCGTCATCGGAGGCGGTATCGCAGGACTCACCGCGGCCGCGGCCCTGCACCTCGGTGGGCGGCAGGTCACCGTGCTGGAACGGGCGCCCTCCCTTGAGCCCGTCGGCGCCGCCATCTCGCTCTCCCCGAATGCCTTGCGCGCCCTGGACGTCCTCGGCGTCGGCGACCGGATCCGTGATCTCGCCGCCTGGCAGGGCGAGGGCGGACTGCGCAGCCCGTCCGGCCGCTGGATCGCCAGGACGGACGCCGCCGCGGCGGCCGAGCGGTTCGGCGGCCCTCTCGTTCTGCTGCACCGGGCCACCCTGATCGACACCGTGGCCGCGCTCCTCCCGCCCGGCACCGTCCGTACGGCCGCCGAGGCACGCCTTGCCGACCCCGGGGACGACCACCGCCCGGCCCGCGTGAGCACCCCCGACGGCGACCTGGAAGCCGACCTGGTGGTGGCCGCCGACGGCGTCCACTCCGCCGTGCGCCGCACGCTGTTCCCCGGTCATCCCGGTGCCGTCTACGCCGGATTCACCACCTGGCGGGTCGTGGTCCCCGTGCCCGGCGCCGAGTTCGCCTCCCACGAGACCTGGGGCAGGGGATGTCTCTGGGGCACGCACCCGCTCAAGGACGGCAGGGTCTACGCGTACGCCGCCGCCGTCACGCCCGCCGGACAGCGCGCGGCCGATGACGAGCAGGCCGAACTCCTGCGCCGCTTCGGGCACTGGCACGACCCGATCCCCGCCGTTCTCGCCGCCGCCCGCCCCGAGGATGTGCTGCGTCACGACGTCCACCACATCGCCCGGCCGCTGCCCACCCACCACCGCGGCCGGACCGTGCTGATCGGCGACGCCGCCCACGCCATGCCGCCGACCCTCGGGCAGGGCGGCAACCAGGCCATCGAGGACGCCGTCGTCCTCGCCCACCACGCCGACGACCTCGCCGCCCACACCGCGGCCCGGCTGCCCCGCACGACCGCGGTCGCCCGCCGGGCCGTCAGGGCCGCGCGGCTGGACCTCATGCGCAACCGCGCCGGGATCGCCCTGCGCGACAGCGCGATCGCCGCGCTGTCCAGGATCAGCCCGGACCTGCTCCTGCGCGGCTTCGACGACATCGCCGACTGGCGTCCGCCGCAGCCCCCGTATGCTGCCGTGCAGTCAGGCACGGCGGAGCGGTGAAGGAGCCCAGGTGAAGGTCGGCTGCATCGGACTCGGCGACATCGCGCAGAAGGCGTATCTGCCGGTGCTCGGCTTCCAACCCGGGATCGACCTGCACCTGCAGACCCGGACGCCCGAGACGCTCCGGCGGGTTGCCGACAGCCTGCACCTGCCCGCGGAGCGGCGCCACGCCGACCTGGACTCCCTGCTCTCCCAGGGCCTCGACGCCGCCTTCGTGCACGCCCCCACCGCCGTCCACCCGCAGATCGTCACCCGGCTCCTGGAGGCGGGCGTGCCGACGTACGTGGACAAGCCGCTCGCCTACGAACTCGCCGACTCCGCGCGTCTGGTCGGGCTCGCCGAGGAGCGGGGCGTCTCGCTCATGGTCGGCTTCAACCGGCGCCACGCACCCGGCTACACGCAGTGCGCCGACCATCCCCGCGAGCTGATCCTGATGCAGAAGAACCGCGTCGGACTGCCCGAGGAACCGCGCACGATGATCCTCGACGACTTCATCCACGTCGTGGACACCCTGCGGTTCCTGGTGCCGGGCCAGGTCGACGACGTCACCGTACGCGCGCGTGTGCGTGACGGCCTGCTCCACCACGTCGTGCTGCAGCTCGCCGGGGACGGATTCACCGCGCTCGGCGTGATGAACCGGCTCAGCGGCTCGGCGGAGGAGATCCTCGAGGTCTCCGGGCAGGACACCAAACGGCAGGTGGTGAACCTCGCCGAGACCGTCGACCACAAGGGGCAGCCGACCGTGCGCCGGCGCGGCGACTGGGTGCCCGTCGCCCGGCAGCGCGGCATCGAGCAGGCCGTGCTGTTCTTCCTCGACGCCGTACGCGCCGGGAAGGTGCTCAGCGCCAGTGACGCGCTGGAGACCCACGAACTGTGCGAACGGGTGGTACGGACGGTTCTGGAGCGCTCCGGCGCCGCCTGAGCGCCCGCACGCTCTCCGCCGCGCCCAGCACGGCCAGCACCAGCAGCGCGCCGTGCGCGGGCCTGTCGCCGAAGCGGACGTACAGGGTGACGCCGTGCGCGGTCGGCACGTCGTACACGCGCGCGGTGCCCTCGTCCGTGCCCAGCCAGGAGCCGACGCGCTGCCCGAGCGGGCCGTACGCGGCGGACACGCCCGTCAGCGTCGCGTGCACCATCGGCCGCCCGGTCTCGGCGGCGCGCAGCGCGGCCAGCGAGGCATGCTGCTCGGGAGCCCAGCTCTGCTGGAAGGTCGACGTCGAGGACTGCGCGAGCAGCACCCGCGCGCCGTCCTGCGCGAGGTGCCGGCTCATGTCGGGGAAGGCCGTCTCGAAGCAGATCATCGGGCCGACGCGCAGGCCGTGGCCGACGTTCATCACCACCTGCCGGGTGCCCCGCCCGCGGTCCTCGCCCGCGGCCCGGCCGACGGAGGTCGCCCAGCCGAGCACCGAGCGGGCCGGGACGTACTCGCCGAACGGGACGAGCCGCATCTTGTCGTAGCGCTCGCCGGTCGGGCCGTCCGGTCCGACGAGGACCGAGCTCTTGTATATGCCCGGCCGGTCCGAGCGCCGGGCGTCCACGTTGACCAGCACGTCGGCGCCGGCCTCGCGGGAGAGCGCCGCTACGCGCCGCGCCAGGTCCGGCCGGTGGCCCAGGTCGAAGCCGACACTGCTCTCGCCCCAGACGACCAGGTCGGGGTGCTGCCCCACCAGCCGGCGGGTCAGCTGCTCCTCCAGGTCGAACCGCCGCTGCCCGCTCTCGATGCCGGCCACGACGCCCGGCTGCACGACGGCGATCCGGGCGTGGCCGTCGACGTCGGGGCGCGGCGCCCACACCCACGCCGCGGAGGTCGCCGCGGCCATGGCCGCGAGACCGGCCACCGCGGTCACCCGGGGCGCGCGGACCGCGACCGTCTGCCGGGGGACCAGCAGTGCGACGGCCACATTGACGGCCACCACCAGGAAGCTCAGCAGCCACACTCCGCCCACCGAGGCCAGCCGCAACGCAGGGGGCACCTGCCACTGGCTGGAGCCCAGCATGCCCCACGGCCCGCCCAGCGCCTGCCAGGACCGGACGAGCTCGACCGCCAGCCACGCCGACGGCAGCACGACCAGCGCGGCCGCCGCCCGCCCCGGCGAGGGCGTCCCCGCCAGGAACCGCCGCACCAGCCGGCCCCAGGGCGCCCACAGCAGGCCCATCAGCGCGGAGAGCACGACGGTGAACACGTTCAGGTTCGGCAGCAGCCAGTGGAAGACGGCCAGCATGAACCCCAGCCCGCCGAACCAGCCGTCGTACGCCGCCCGCCTCCCGGTCGGAGCGGAACGGGCCAGCAGGATCCACGGAACCAGCGCGACGTAGGCGAACCACCACAGCGACGGCGCGGGGAAGGCGAACACGAACAGGGCACCCGCGAGCGCGGCCAGCACCGAGCGCCGCCACGGGGAGGTGAGCCACCGATCGAACGTTTTCATACGGTGCCCTCCTACCCCCGGATGGCTCCAGTGTGCGCGTCCCGCGGGCGCCCCGGAAGATCGCGTCCGGAGGGCCGGAGAGGAACGCTGAATCCTTGCCTCCGCGCACGGGCGGCAGCGGTCCTAGGATGATCACATGGGGTGTGGTCGCTCGGTGCTGCGGAGGTCTCAATGAAACGTCTCGTGACAGTCGTCACCGGCGGTGGCCGGGGCATCGGGGCCGCGATCTGCCGGCGGCTGGCCGCCGACGGGCACGACGTGGTCGTGGGGTACGTCGACGACACCGCGGCCGCCGAGGCGGTGGCCGACGAGGTGCTCGAGGCCGGGGCGCGCGGGGTGACCGTACGCATGGACACCTCCGTGGAGGCGGACGTCGAGCGGCTCTTCGAGATGGCGGAGGAGCGGCTCGGGCCGGTGACGGGACTGGTGAACAACGCCGGGGTGAGCGGACCGCTGGGCCGGCTCGCCGACACCGACACCGCCGACCTGCGCCGCGTCGTGGACGTCAACCTCCTGGGCACACTGCTGTGTTCGCGCCGTGCGGCCCAGCTGATGGCGCCCCGGAAGAACGGCGTGATCGTGAACGTGTCGTCCGCGGCCGCCACACTCGGCAGCCCCGGGGAGTTCGTCCACTACGCCGCGACCAAGGCCGCCGTGGACGCCTTCACCGTCGGCCTGGCCAAGGAGCTCGGCCCGGACGGCATCCGCGTCAACGCGGTCGCGCCCGGCATGATCGACACCCAGATGCACACGGCGATGGGCGACCCGGACCGGGTGCGGCGCGCGGCCGGAAACATCCCGCTGGGCCGGGCGGGCCGGGCGGAGGAGATCGCCGCGGCCGTCGCATGGCTGATGTCACCTGACGCCTCCTACACGACGGGAGCGGTACTGCGGGTGTCGGGCGGACGCTGAGCCGGAACCGGGCCGCAGGGACCGGTCGGCCCGGCTCGGTGCGGCGACCGCCCGTGGACCGGGGACGTCAGGCGGCCGCGATGAGCTCGTCCCTCATCGCGGCGGCCCACTCGATCACCAGCAGCTCGTACGCCGCACGCTCCTGGGCCGACAGGGACCCGCCTGAGCGCAGCCACAGCGACCGGATCTGCTCATTCAGCTCGGCGGCGGACCGCACGGAACCAGAGGCCACTGAATCGGGGAACATGGCCACAGCCTAGGGGCAAGGACTGACACTGCGCTACCGGACGGCTACAGCGGCCGTATGGACTCGGTCACGCGTACGCGTCCCGGATGCCGCTCCGAACGGTCGTCGGGCACGCGTACGCGTGCGGTGCCCTCAGCGGCGCCGCAGGTGGTGGCGCTTGCGCCAGGCGACCGCGGTGCCGAGCACGGCCGGCACCACGATGGAGGCCATCGCCAGGAGGAAGGCCGGAGAGGTCGGTGCGGAGGCGCGGGCACCGGCGACGGCGTACGCGGCGGTGTTGGGGATCGAACCGAGGGCCGTGGCGAGCAGGAACGCCGTCCAGCCCATGCGGGAGACGGCGGCGCAGTAGTTGGCGGCCCAGAACGGGACGCCCGGGAAGAGCCGGGCCGCCATCATCGAACGGAATCCGTGCCGGCTGAGCTGCCCGTCCGCCGCCGTCAGGAGCCGGCCGCGCAGCAGCGGGCGCAGCGCGTCCTGGCCCAGCAGGCGGCCGAGGCCGAAGGCCGCCCCGGCGCCCAGGACCGTGCCGGCCAGCGCCGCCGCGAGGCCCAGGTACGACCCGAACAGGGCGCCCGCGGCCA
This sequence comes from Streptomyces sp. CB01373, assembly GCF_002803075.1. Classification (GTDB taxonomy): domain Bacteria; phylum Actinomycetota; class Actinomycetes; order Streptomycetales; family Streptomycetaceae; genus Streptomyces. Next base: position 56,451 of record NZ_NNBK01000003.1, read on the forward strand.
GGTTCAGCAGCGGCCGCGGCACGAACGCCACCGTGCACAGGCCGTACGCCGCCGCGAACGCCAACGCCGCGGCGACCCCGCCCAGTTGGGGCGGCCAGCCGTGCGCCAGCAGCCGCTGCGGCTCGAAGAGCAGCACGGACACTCCGGCCGCTGTGAGCAGGGCGAGAAGCAGACAGAGCCGTGCCCAGGGGGACAGCAGTACACGCGCCCAGCGGGCGGGAGAGGCGGACGCAGACGTGGCCGGGACGACCGGGACCGGCGGGGCCGCGGGGACGGCGGCGGCCGGCTCGGTGGCGGCGGCCCGGGGAGAGGCCGTGGCGGTGCCCCCAGAGCGGGTGGTGGCATCGAGCATTCGGTGACATTAGCGGACGGATGCCGGTGATCGCCGCATGGCCCGGCGCACGGGAGCCGTCCGCCGCCCTGAAAACCGTTCGACGGACGGCAGGGGTCTCGTGAATGATCGGTCCCATGTTCCGGCACGCCTTCGTCCTCGCAGCATCCGCGGTCGCGGATGCCCCGGAGGCTGCCGTCCCGATCCTCGTCGCCGCAGTCGACGGCGCCCGAAGCTGACCCTCCCCGGACCGTCCGGCGGACCCCTCAGGGGGAGGGTCGGCCATCCCGTGGGGTCCCGCAGCGCAGCACCTACCAGGCTTCGAGGTACAGCCATGCCCAAGACGGCGTACGTACGCACCAAACCGCATCTCAACATCGGCACGATGGGTCATGTCGACCACGGCAAGACCACGTTGACCGCCGCCATCACCAAGGTGCTGGCCGAGCGCGGCTCCGGCACCTTCGTCCCGTTCGACCGCATCGACCGGGCCCCGGAGGAGGCCGCGCGCGGTATCACCATCAACATCGCGCACGTCGAGTACGAGACCGACACCCGGCACTACGCGCACGTGGACATGCCGGGCCATGCCGACTACGTCAAGAACATGGTGACCGGGGCCGCGCAGCTCGACGGCGCGATCCTCGTCGTCTCCGCGCTCGACGGGATCATGCCGCAGACCGCCGAACACGTGCTGCTCGCCCGGCAGGTGGGTGTGAACCACATCGTCGTCGCCCTCAACAAGGCCGACGCCGGCGACGAGGAACTCATCGACCTCGTCGAGCTGGAGGTCCGCGACCTGCTCACCTCGCACGGCTTCGGCGGCGACGCGGTCCCCGTCGTACGGGTCTCCGGGCTGCGTGCCCTGGAGGGCGACCCGCGCTGGACGGCGTCGATCGAGGCGCTGCTCGACGCGGTGGACACCTATGTGCCGATGCCCGAGCGGTACCTGGACGCGCCGTTCCTGCTGCCGGTGGAGAACGTGCTCACCATCACCGGCCGCGGAACCGTGGTGACGGGCGCGGTCGAGCGCGGCACGGTCCGCGTCGGCGACCGGGTCGAGGTGTTGGGTGCCGGTCTGGAGACGGTGGTCACCGGCCTGGAGACCTTCGGCAAACCCATGGAGGAGGCGCAGGCCGGGGACAACGTGGCGCTGCTGCTGCGCGGGGTGCCGCGTGACGCGGTCCGACGCGGCCACGTCGTCGCGGCGCCGGGCAGTGTGGTCCCGCGCCGGCGCTTCACCGCGCGGGTGTACGTGCTGTCGGCGCGTGAGGGCGGCCGCACGACACCGCTGGCCACCGGCTACCGGCCGCAGTTCTACATCCGCACGGCGGACGTGGTGGGCGACATCGACCTCGGTGAGGCGGCCGTGGCGCGGCCCGGCGACACCGTCACGGTGACGGTGGAGCTGGGGCGCGAGGTGCCTCTGGAGCCGGGGCTGGGTTTCGCTGTCCGTGAGGGCGGCCGCACCGTCGGCGCGGGGACCGTGACCGCCGTGGTGTGAGTCGGGTGCAGGGGCTCGTGGGCGCCGGGGACCGCCGGCCGGTGTCAGCCGGCCGGCGGTCCCCCCACCTGGGGCGCGACAGGGCCGTCCGAGGTTTGATGGACCGGCACAATGGACGCGTGATGGAGCCGATACCCGTGACCCGACCCGTCGATCACGGGACCGCCAAGCTGATGCCCGACGTCGACCGCGAACGGGCCTGGCTGCTGACCGTGGACGGCGCGCCGCAGTCGTACGTCGACCTGGACGCGCCCGCCCACCTGGAGTTCGAGTACACGCGGAGGCTCGGCCACGCCCTGGACACGGTCGCGGAGCCGGGCTCCCCGCTGGACGTGCTGCACCTCGGCGGGGGCGCCCTCACCCTGCCGCGATACGTGGCGGCGACCCGGCCCGGCTCCCGGCAGGACGTCGTCGAGGCCGACCACGGCCTGCTGGAGATGGTCGTCGACCATCTGCCGCTGCCGGACGGAGCCGACGTCTCGCTGCACACCGCCGACGCCCGCGCCTGGCTGGAAGCCGCCCCCGGCGACTCGGCGGACGTCCTGATCGCGGACGTCTTCGGCGGCTCGCGGGTGCCGGCCCACCTCACGTCCCTCGGCTACATCCGCGAGGCCGAGCGCGTGCTGCGCCCGGACGGCGTCTATCTCGCCAACCTCGCCGACGCCGCTCCGTTCGCCTTCCTGCGTTCCCAACTCGCCACCCTGGCGGCGGTGTTCGAGGAGCTCGCGCTGATCGCCGAACCCGCGGTGCTGCGCGGCCGCCGCTTCGGCAACGCGGTGCTGCTCGCCGCGCACCGCCCCCTCGACGTGGCCGCGCTGACCCGGCGGACCGCCTCCGACGCGTTCCCCGCCCGCGTCGAACACGGCGTCGCGCTGGAGGAGTTCACCGGGGATGCCGAGCCGGTGCGGGACGACCGGGCCGTACCGTCGCCCGAGCCTCCGGAGGGCGCGTTCGGCATCGGCTGACCGGCGCCGGCCCGGAGCCGCCGCGGGTGCCGGACAGCCGCCCGTCAGCCCCCGGTCGGGGTTCCGTGCAGCCGGACCGTGCTGAGGATCTTCATGATGGTCGCGGTGGGGACCTCGTCGCCCACACCCTTGGCGCCGTAGAAGTTCCAGGACACGAAGTCCCCGGCGGAGTTCTTGAAGCCGAAGGAGAGCGCCTTGCCGTCGCTCGCGCACTTGCCCTTCTGGGGCGTGTTGCTCGACTGGGCCCAGGCGATACTGCCCTTGATGCCCGACGTGGTCGTGTAGGGCTTGGCCTTCTGGTCGAACGTCAGGCTCTTCTTGTCGGGCTGGGTGTAACCGCCGTAGACCCACCAGCCCACGGTGTTCACGGCCACCTCGTCGGTGTTCTTGGCGCCGTCGGCGCCCTTGGTGCCCGCCGCGGCGAGCGAGGTGTTCTCCTCGCGGCCGCCCTTGTCGGCGGCGGACGTGCACCACTTGGTCTTGTACTCGGCCACCCCGGACATGATGGTGAGCGGCTTGCCGCTCTTGTGGTCTTCGAATCCGATGCTCAGACCCGCGGACTGCACCTCCCAGTCGGCCGGGACGTCGAAGGCGACGCCCCGCTTGGGGTTCACGACGACCTTCCAGCCGGGAACCGTCGGCTTCTCGGTCTCCGTGCCGCGCGGGTTGTCGTCCGAGTCCGAGCCCGATTCCGAGTCCGAGGCGCTCGGTTCGGCGGAGGCGGAAGCAGTGGGGGACGGGCTCGACTTGGTGTCGTTCGACCCGCCGTCGGCCTTGTCGTCCTTGCCCCCGCCGAGCACCAGGAAGCCGGTCACCGCGGTGGTCAGGGCCACGGCCGTGAGGCAGAGGATCGCGACGAGCTTCGTCCGGTCGCCGCCCCCGCCCGGCTGCTTCGGCGACTCGGGGCCGCCTATCTGTGTGGGCGCACCCCACTGAGGTTGCTGGGCATATGGGTTGGGCTGCTGGTAGCCGGGCTGCTGATAGGGATTCGGCTGCTGGTATCCCGGCTGCTGATACGGGTTGTTCTGCGGGTTCTGCTCGCCCCCGGGCGGCTGCTGTCCTGGCCACATGGGCAGTAACCCTAGTGGCGCCAGGGACACGATTCGGTCACCAGCTTTTGTCAGGGACGTACCAGTAGGGCGTGCCATTGCCGCGTGCGGGCTCTGGCCCGAACGGGCTACTGATGAGTAACATTCCGAACATGAGTGCTGACCAGATGTCGATCGGCGAGATGCTCGCCGCCACCGTGCCGATGGCCCGGACCCTGAACCTCGAATTCCGTCGGACCACGCCGGAACGGGCGGAGGTCGCCCTGCCGGACCAGGCCGACTATCACAACCACGTGGGCGGGCCGCACGCCGGCGCGATGTTCACGCTGGGGGAGTCCGCGAGCGGGGCCATAGTGCTGGCCGCGTTCGGCGACCAGCTCTCGCGTGCCGTGCCGCTCGCCGTACGGGCCGAGATCGCCTACCGGAAGCTGGCCATGGGTGCCGTCACCGCCACCGCGACCCTGGGCCGTCCGGCCGCCGACGTCGTCGCGGAGCTGGACGCGGGACAGCGGCCGGAGTTCCCGGTGTCGGTCGAGATCCGGCGCGCGGACGGAGAAGTGACGGGAGAGATGACCGTCGTCTGGACCCTGCGGCCCAACGGCTGAGCCGCTGCCGCCGCCCTCTGCGCGGCCGCGGAGCACCGGGGCCGCGCAACACCGGGGGCGGACACCCGCCCCCGGGGCGGACACCCGCCCCCGGGGCGGACACCCGGCGCCCCCTCCAGGCGGCGGCGCCGGTCCGCCGGGAAAGACGGTGCGTGCGAGGGAACTGCCCGGTCGCGGCCGGGAACGCGGGCGCGATCCGCGGGAGCCGCCCGGCCGGGCCGACCCGGTAGGCTTCCGAGGGGGCGTGTCTCGCGGCGCTCCGCAGCAGCACAGGGACGCGAAAACGGGGAGGAACCTGCGGTGCACGTCCAGGAATGGCTCGACACGGTACCCGCTGCCGCCGTCTACGCCTTGGTCGGCCTGGTGATCGGTCTGGAGAGCCTGGGCATCCCGCTGCCCGGCGAGATCGTCCTGGTCTCGGCGGCCCTGCTGTCCTCGCAGCACGCGGGCATCAACCCGGTCGTCCTGGGTGTGTGCGCCACCGTCGGCGCGGTCGTCGGCGACTCCATCGGCTACGCCATCGGCCGCAAGGGCGGCCGGCCGCTGCTCGCCTGGCTGGGGAAGAAGTTCCCCAAGCACTTCGGCGAGGGGCACATCGCGACCGCCGAGCGCTCCTTCGAGAAGTGGGGCATGTGGGCGGTCTTCTTCGGCCGCTTCGTCGCCCTGCTGCGCATCTTCGCCGGCCCCCTGGCGGGCGTGCTGCACATGCCGTACTGGAAGTTCCTCGTCGCCAACGTCCTCGGCGGCATCTGCTGGGCGGGCGGCACCACGGCGGTCATCTACTACGTGGGTGTCGTGGCCGAGTCCTGGCTGAAGAAGTTCTCCTGGCTCGGCCTGGTGGCGGCCGTGCTCATCGGGCTCGGCTCGATGCTGGTGCTCAAGCGCAAGGCGAAGAAGGCGGAGGCGAGCGCGCGGCCCGAGACCGAGGAGCCCGAACCGGTTCCCGCCGGGGAGTAGCCGGACGCCCTCCCCGAGGGGGCGCGGGCGGCCGGTCTCAGGCGTGCGCCTCGCGGTGCGCCTGCGCGAGCCGCGTGTACATCGTGCCGTTCAGGGTGATCCCCTCACGTTCCTCCCGCGTCAGCTCCCGCCTGACCTTCGCGGGAACACCGGCGACCAGTGATCCCGGCGGCACCCGCATGCCCTGCGGTACCAGTGCCTGCGCCGCCACCAGGGATCCGGCGCCGATCACCGCGCCGTTCAGCACGGTCGCCCCCATCCCGATCAGGCAGTCGTCCTCGACGGTCGCGCCGTGCACCACGGCGTTGTGCCCGATGGAGACGCGCTCGCCGACGCTTACCGGGAAGCCGGGGTCGGCGTGCAGCGTGCAGTTGTCCTGGACGTTGCTGCCCGCGCCGACGGCGATCCGCTCCACGTCGCCGCGCAGCACCGCGCCGTACCAGACGCTCGCGCCCGCACCCAGTGACACGTCACCGATCACCGTGGCCGTGGGTGCCAGGAACGCCCCCTCGTCCACCTGCGGCTCGCGGCCGCCGATGCCCACGATCAGCGCCTTGTCCGTCATCGTCGTTCTCCCTTTCGCCACATGGGTCCGACGGCACCGTACGTCATCCGGTGGGGTGAAGATCACAGACGTGCGACGCCATGGGCGTGGCCCGGGCTGAGTACGGTGAGCGGGTGCCCACGCGTAGGAACACGTTCTCATCATGGTGGCGCCGCCTTGCGCAGCGCGCCGTCCACGCGGGCTGGGCCTGGGTGCAGCGCACGGGTTCCGTCACGGCGGAGTGCCCCGGACGCCTCCGCTTCGGCGCGATGGGAACAGGTACCAGGCTGGCCTTCCCGCTCGGCACGGTCTTCGGCGAACCGTGGATCCACCTCGGCGCGCACTGCATCGTGGGCGAGCAGGTCACGCTGACCGCCGGTCTGATGCCCGACCTGGACCTCGGCCCGGAGCCGATCCTGCGCATCGGGGACGGGGTGGTGCTCGGCCGCGGCAGTCACGTCATCGCCGACACCACGGTCACCATCGGCAGCGACTGCTACTTCGGCCCCTATGTCTACGTCACCTCGACCAACCACTCCTACGACGACCCGCACCAGCCCATCGGCAAGCAGTGGCCCCGGATGGAGCCGGTGGAGATCGGCTCCGGCTGCTGGGTCGGCACCGGCGCGGTGATCCTGCCCGGGGCGCGGATCGGGCGGAACGTCGTGGTGGCGGCCGGTGCCGTGGTGCGCGGCGAGGTACCCGACCACGCGGTGGTCGCGGGGGCGCCTGCCAAGGTCGTACGCCGCTGGACCACCGCCGAGGGCTGGCAGCCGCCGCTGCGGACCCCGGCTCCGGTGCCGATACCGCAGGGGATGACTCCGGAGCAGTTGCTGGCGCTTGCGGAGCTGGACGGGGAGAGCGCCGCCGAGTGGGACGGAGAGCCTGGTTCCCGGCTGGCCGGGCTGGAGACCGAGGGCGGCTGATCCGGTGCGGGCCGTCGGCGGGCCGGCCCCGCGGCTCAGCCCGTCGCCAGCAGCAGTGTCCCGACCAGCGCCAGGCCCGCCCCGGCCGCCTGGACGGCCCGCAGCCGTTCACTGAGGAAGCCGCGGGCGGCGAGCGCGGTCACCACCGGGTAGAGCGAGGCGAGGACGGCGGCCACGGTGACCGGGCCGTGCTGGGCGGCGACGCAGTACGTGGCGTTGGCCGCGACGTCCGCGAGGCCCACGGAGCCGAGGGCGGGCAGCGAGCGCCAGGGGAAGCCGGCCTCCGGCAGCACGGGCCCGCCGCGCCGGGCGGAGGCGTACAGCGCCGTTCCGCCCACCGCCACATTGGTCACACGCTGCACGAAGAGCGCGAGGAACAGGCCGGTGACGGTGGTGGAGGCCTCGGCGATCAGCGCGAAGACCGTCCCGAAGCCGAGGGCCGCGACCAGGGTCAGCCCGATCGCCCGCCGCTGCACCGCGGCGCCCCCGAGGCGCGGCCCGCCCGCGAGCATCACCCCGGTGACGGCGACCGCGATCCCCGCGACCTGGAGCAGTCCCGGCCGCTCGCCCAGCACCAGGCCGACGGAGATCGGAACGGCCACGCCGAGCGAGGCCAGCGGCGAGACCACGCCCATCGGGCCGAGAGCGAGCGCCTTGTAGAAGGAGAGCATCGCGACCGGACCGACCAGGCCCGCGGCGAACGCGAACCACAGCCGCGGTCCGGCCTCGCTCCAGCCGCCGGTGGCGACGACGATCGCGCCCAGCACCGCCGCCGCGACGGACTGGGAGACCACGACGACCGTGAGCGCGGGCATGCGCCGGGTGAGCAGTCCGCCGCCGAAGTCGGCCAGACCCCACAGGAGGCTGGTGGCCAGGGCGAAGAATGCTGTCACGGCGTGCCTCGCAGTACAGTTCGGTGAACGATCGGGTGCAACCCACCGTAGTTCAGTGAAGTAAACTTTGTCATCCAAAATATTGGACGGAATGTGTCGGACCTCGAACTGCTGACCCAGTCCCTGGCGCGCAACGTCAAACGCTGGCGTACCGAGCGGGCCTTCACCCTGGACACGCTCGCCGCCCGCGCGGGAGTCAGCCGCGGCATGCTCATCCAGATCGAGCAGGCCCGCACCAACCCCAGCCTCGGCACCGTCGTCAAGATCGGCGACGCGCTCGGCGTCAGCATCACCACCCTGCTCGACTACGAGCAGGGCCCCCGGGTCCGCGTCGTCCCGGCCGACCAGGCCGTCCGCCTGTGGCACACCGAAGCCGGCAGCTTCAACCGGCTCCTGGCGGGTGCCGAGGCACCCGGTCCGCTGGAGATGTGGGAGTGGCGCCTGATGCCCGGCGAGGGCAGCCCCTCCGATCCGCACCCCACCGGCACCGTCGAACTGGTGCACGTCACCGCGGGGGAGCTGACGCTCACCGTCGACGCGGTGGACTACCGCGTGCCTGCGGGCGCGAGCGCCTCCTTCGAGGCCGACACCCCGCACACGTACGCCAACGCGGGCGCCGAGCCGATGGACATGCTGATGGCCGTGTCGGTCCCGCCCGTGCACTGAGACGCCCCGCCGCACCGCCCGGCGCGGCTGTTAGCGTGCGGTCATGCGCGCACCCATCGGGAACTTCGACCAGGCCACGCCCGCCCCCGACTGCCTCGACGAGCTGACCCGCCCGGTCGCCGACGCCGTACGCCACTGGCACGGCTGTGTCCCGGCCGACCAGATCCTGTACGTCGAGACCGACCCGCAGCTGGCCGACACCGCCGTCTTCGTCGAGCACTACGGCCAGGACCTGCTCGAGACCTCCGCGAACTGCGTGGTCGTGGCGGGCCGGCGCGGCGGCGGGACCCGGCTGGCCGCCTGCCTGGTGCTGTCCACCACGCGCGTCGACGTCAACGGCGTCGTGCGCCGCCAACTCGACGCCCGCAAGGCCTCGTTCGCGCCCATGGAGGTGGCGACCGGGGAGACCGGCATGGAGTACGGCGGCATCACCCCGATCGGACTGCCCGACGCCTGGCCCCTCCTGGTCGACTCCCGCGTCGTCGACCTCCCCTACGTCCTGGTCGGCAGCGGCCGCCGCCGCGGCAAACTCCTGGTCCCGGGCAAGGCGTTGGCGGAACTCCCGGGCGCGGTGGTGCTGGAGGGCCTGGGCGTCTGACCGCGGCGGCGGCCCCAGCGGGGGCTGATCTCCGAGTAACAGGCGCTGCCCGCGCCCCGCCCGGCCGCCCGCTCGGAAGCGTCAGCCCAGGCGGGGGATCTCGATGGCCGGGCAGCGGTCCATGACCATGTCCAGGCCCGCCGCGCGGGTGCGTTCGCAGGCGGGCTCGTCGATCACTCCGAGCTGGAACCAGACGGCCTTCGCGCCCTTGGCGACGGCCTCGTCGGCGACCTGGCCGGCGAGATCGCTGTTGACGAACACGTCGACCACGTCCACGTCGAAGGGGATGTCCGCGAGGGAGGCGTACCCCTGCTCGCCGTGCACCGTCTCCGCCTTCGGGTGGACCGGCACGACACGCTTGCCGAAGCGCCGCAGCACCTCGGCGACTCCGTACGCGGCCCGGCCGCGGTTCGAGGACAGCCCCGCGACCGCCCAGGTGTCACCGTGCTCGGTCAGGATCTTCCGGATCGTCGCAGCGTCGCCGTACACCAGGGGTCTCCTCGTCTCGGGAAGGGTTTCCGTTCGGGCAACGACGGGCACCGCCCGGCGATTCCCGGCCGGTGCGGAACGCGCCGCCGTGTCCGGAACGCGCGCCGCCGGACTGCGCGCGGCCGTCCGGCGGCCTACGCTCGGGCCGTGCTGCGCATCATCGACGCCCGAACCGGCGAGCCCGTGGACGCCGCCCCCGTCCGTCATGGGCTGACCCGTGTCGAGGCGCACGCGTCCGGCTGCGACGCCTCGGGTCTGCGTGTGCTGCTGGTCGCCGACATCCTCGTCCGCGCCCTCGAACTGGACGGCACGCCCGTGTGGCCGCTGCTGTCCGGCGGCCGGGAACAGGAGCAGGAGCTGCGGGAGGCCGCCACCGCCCTCGGCATCCGCCCCTTCGAGGACGGCCGCGGCGCCGGCATCGCTCCGGGCAAGGCCCAGGTCGTCCATGTGGCCGCCGAGGGCGCCGACACCGCGGCCGGGGGAGTCCGCGTCGCCGTCGCGCCCGTCGACGCGGCCGTACCGTCCGTCCCCGCGCACGACGACGACCCCGCCGCCTGGCGCCTGGCGCTGCTCACCCACCGCCACACCCGGCCCGTGCGGCTGGACGAGGCCGCGCTGGACGACGCCCGGCAGAAGCTGGCGCGATGGCGCGCGGCGGTCGCCGAGTGGGCGCGCCGGCCCTCCCGGCCGGTCCCCGACCAGGTGCGCGGACGGCTGCGCGGCGCCTGGGAGGACGACCTGGACGTGGCGGCCGTCCTGCGGGTGCTGGAGTGGGTCGGCACCGATCCGGACCTGGCGGACGGCGCCCGCTTCGAGACGTACGCGTACGCGGACCGGCTGCTCGGCGTCGACCTCGCACGCGACCTGGGGCGTACGCCGTGATCGCCCGCACCGGAGCCGGCCCGCTGCGCCGCCTGGTGGTGCTGCGGCACGCCAAGTCCGCCTGGCCCGAGGGCGTCGCCGACCACGACCGCCCCCTCGCTCCCCGCGGCCGCCGGGACGCGCCCGCTGCGGGCCGCGCGCTCGCCGAGGCCGACTGCCTTCCGGACCTCGCGCTGTGCTCCACCGCGCTGCGTGCCCGGCAGACCTGGGACCTGGCCTCCGCCCAGTGGGGCACCCCGCCGCCGGTGCGCCACGACCGCCGGCTGTACGCCGCCGACGTGCCCGAGCTGCTCGCCGCCGTGCGCGAGGCGCCGCCAGAGGTGGAGACGCTGCTGCTGATCGGCCACAACCCGGGCCTGGAGGACCTGGTCCTGGAACTGGCCGGCGACGGTCTGGACGACACGCTGGAGCGCCTCCGGACGAAGTTCCCGACCTCCGCGATCGCCGTCCTGTCCTGGTACGGCCCCGGCTGGCCGTCCCTCGCCCCGGGCGCCGCCCTCCTGACGGAGCTGACCGTGCCGAGGGGCACCAAGAAGCGGCGCTGAACCGCGCACGCGTGCCGGCGGCCGGGTCTTCCCCCGGACGTCCGGAGCGAACCCTCCTGCGGCACCGGCTCCGGCGCCCCATAGGCTGGACCGATGCAGGACGAGTACCGCACAGTCGCACGCACGGGCGTGCACGAGACCGAGATCAACCGCTCGCGCTTCCTGTGCGCTCTCGCCCCGGCGGCCACCGAGCGGGAGGCCCAGGACTTCGTCGCCGCCGTCCGCAAGGAGCACGCCGACGCCACGCACAACTGCTGGGCGTACGTCATCGGCGCCGACGCGGGGATCCAGAAGGCGAGCGACGACGGCGAGCCGGGCGGTACCGCGGGCGTCCCCATGCTCCAGATGCTGCTGCGCCGCGACATGCGGTACGTCGTCGCCGTCGTCACCCGTTACTACGGTGGCGTCAAGCTCGGCGCGGGCGGCCTCATCCGGGCCTACGGCGGAGCCGTGGGTGAGGCCCTGGACACGCTCGGCACCCGTACCCGCCGCAGGTTCCGCATCGCCACCGTGACCGTGGACCACCAGCGGGCGGGCAAGGTGCAGAACGACCTCAGGTCCACCGGGCGCGAGGTGCGCGACGTGCGCTACGGCGAGGCCGTCACCCTGGAGATCGGCCTGCCGGACGCCGACGTGGACGCCTTCCGGGCATGGCTCGCGGACGCCACGGCCGGGACCGCCGGGTTCGAACTGGGCGGCGAGGCCTACGGAGACGCGTGAAACATCGGGCATACCGCACCAATCGCCCGGTATCGCGTCGTGGGTGATGGTCGATACGGAAGTATCCGCCCGTGATGTCAGACCCGGCCGTTAGTCTTCGAGGACCATGAGGCTCCTGCATACTTCCGACTGGCATCTGGGCCGGGCGTTCCACCGCGTGAACATGCTCGACGCCCAGGCCGAGTTCATCGGCCACCTCGTCACGACGGTGCGCGAGCGCGATGTCGACGTGGTGGTCGTGTCGGGAGACGTGTACGACCGCGCGGTGCCCCCGCTGGCGGCGGTCGAGCTCTTCGACGACGCCCTGCACCGGCTCGCCGGCCTCGGCGTGCCCACGGTGATGATCTCCGGGAACCACGACTCGGCCCGCCGTCTCGGCGTCGGCGCGCGGCTGATCGACCGGGCGGGCATCCACCTGCGCACCGAACCGTCGGCGTGCGGGACCCCGGTGGTCCTCACGGACACCCACGGCGAGGTCGCCCTCTACGGTCTGCCCTACCTCGAACCCGCCCTGGTCAAGGACGAGTTCGCGGTCGACGGCGCAGGCCACGAGGCGGTGCTCGGCGCCGCAATGGACCGGGTCCGCGCCGACCTCGCCACGCGTGCGCGTGGCACCCGCTCCGTCGTCCTCGCGCACGCCTTCGTCACCGGCGGCGAGCCCAGCGACAGTGAACGGGACATCACCGTCGGCGGGGTCGCCGCCGTCCCCGCGGGCGTGTTCGCCGGCGTCGACTACACCGCCCTGGGGCATCTGCACGGCTGCCAGGCCATCACCGAGCGCGTGCGCTACTCCGGCTCCCCGCTGCCGTACTCCTTCTCCGAGGCCGCCCACCGCAAGAGCATGTGGCTCGTCGACCTGGACGCCGACGGCTTCGCGGGCGCCGAGCGGGTCGACTGCCCGGTCCCGCGCGCCCTGGCCCGCATCCGGGGCACGCTGGAGGACCTGCTCGCCGACCCGGACCTCGCCCGCCACCGCGAGGCGTGGGTCGAGGCGACGCTCACCGACCCGGTCCGCCCCGCCGAACCCATGGCCCGCCTCACCGAGCGCTTCCCGCACACCCTCAGCCTCGTCTTCGAGCCCGAACGCGCACCCGGCGAACCGGACGTGTCCTACGCCCGCCGGCTGGCCGGCCGCGGCGACCAGCAGATCGCGGAGGACTTCGTCGCCCACGTGCGCGGCGCGGCACCCGACGAGCACGAACGGGCGGTGCTCCGCGAGACGTTCGACGAGGTCCGAGCGGACGAGGCGGTACGGGAGGTGGCGCGGTGAGGCTGCACCGGCTCGACATCACCGCGTTCGGCCCCTTCGGCGGCTCGCAGACGGTCGACTTCGACGCGCTGTCGGCCGCCGGGCTGTTCCTGCTGCACGGCCCCACCGGCGCGGGCAAGACCTCCGTCCTGGACGCCGTGTGCTACGCGCTGTACGGCGCGGTCCCCGGCGCCCGGCAGAGCGGACAGGGCACGGCCCTGCGCAGCGACCACGCCGCCGCGGGCACCCGCACCCAGGTCACCCTCGACCTCACCGTCGCCGGACGCCGCCTGGAGGTCACCCGCCTGCCGCCCTGGGAGCGCCCCAAGAAGCGCGGCACGGGCACCACGCTCGACAAGGCCCAGAGCCTGCTGCGCGAGTACGACGCGAGCGCCGGTGCCTGGAAGGACCTCAGCCGCTCCCACCAGGAGACAGGTGAGGAGATCACCCAGCTGCTCGGGATGAGCCGCGAGCAGTTCTGCCAGGTCGTCCTGCTGCCCCAGGGCGACTTCGCACGGTTCCTGCGCGCCGACGCCGAGGCCCGCGGCAAGCTGCTCGGAAGACTGTTCGACACGCACCGTTTCGCCGCGGTGGAGAAGCGTCTCGCCGAGCGCCGGCGCGCCACCGAGGCCCGGGTGCGCGAGGGCGACGCGGCGCTGCTGGCCGACGCGCACCGCATGCAGCAGGCGGCGGGCGACGCCATGGAGCTGCCCGAACTCGCGCCGGGCGAGCCCGGCCTGGCACAGGCCGTCCTCACCGCGGCCGCCGTCGCCCGCGCCACCGCGCGCGAGCAACTGACCGTCGCCCGGTGCCGGCTCACGGCCGCCGAGTCCGCCCACGCCGACGCCGAGGCGGCGCTGCACCGGGTACGCGAAACGGCCCGGCTGCAACAGCGGTACGCCGAGGCCCGGGAGCGCGCCGAGCGCCTCGCGGAGCGGGCCGGTGCCCACCGGGAGGCTCAGACCCGCATGGAACGGGGGCGCAAGGCCGAGACGGTGGCACCGGCGCTGGAGCTGCGCGAGGCCGCCGACGCCGGGCACCGCCGGGCGGCCGCCGCCGAGGCACGCGCGCGTGCGGCGCTCCCGGCGGAGTTCGCCGACTCCGGCGCCGCCGGACTGGCCGCCGCCGCCCGCCGGACCGCCGAGGAACTGGGCGGGCTGGAGCCGGCCCGCCGCGCCGAGCTGCGCCTGGCGGACGTCGTCGCCGAGCGCGCCGCGGCGGACCGGCAGGAGCGCGCCGACGACGACGTGCTCCAGGAGGCCGAGGCCTGGCTCGCGGGGTGGGAGACGGCCCGATCGGAGCTGCGGACGCGCATCGACACCGCCCAGGAGGCCGCCGCCCGGGCCGAGGGGCTTGCCCTGCGGCTCGAACCCGCGCGCCGGCGGCTCGCCGCCGCCCGGGTGCGCGACGCACTGGCCGTGGACACCGAGGAGGCGCGGCGGCGGGCGCTCGCCTCCGCCGGGGCCGCCGCAGACGCCAAGGACCACTGGCTGGACCTGAAGGAACAGCGCCTGAACGGCATCGCGGCCGAACTCGCCGCGAGCCTTGCCGACGGAGAGCCCTGCGCCGTCTGCGGCGCCACCGAACACCCCGCACCCGCGCGCAAGGTCGCCGGGCACGTCGACCGCGAGGCGGAGGAGCGCGCGCTCGGCGAGCACCAGGCCGCCGAGGAACAGCGTGCCCGGGACGAGCGCCGCCTCGGCGCGGTACGTGAGGAACTGGCCGCAGCCACCGCCGAGGCGGGCGACACCCCCACGGCGCGACTCGCCGAGGAAGCCGGGGAGCTGGAAGCCGAGCTGGCTCAAGCCCGCCGGGACGCCTCCGCCCTGCACGCGGCACAGCGGGAGCTGCTCAGCGCCGAGCAGGAGCGCGAGCGGCGGCTGACCGACCGCCGGGAGGCCGAACTCCGGGCGACCTCCCGGCTGGCCCTGCGGGAGAGCCTGGACCGGGAGAAGGCCGCCCTGGAGGCGGAGCTGACCCACGCCAGGGGAACCGCCGGGACCGTCGCCGCGCGGGCCGTCCAGCTGGAGCGGCGCGCGGCACTGCTCACCGGGGCCGCCGAGGCCGCACGCGCCGTCGAGGACAGCGCCGAGCGGCTCAAGGACGCCGACGGACGACTCGCCGAGGCCGCGTTCCGGGCCGGCTTCGACACCCCCGAGGCCGCGTCCGCCGCTCTCCTCGACGACGCCGCCCACCGCGAGCTGCAACGGCGCCTGGACGCCTGGCACACGGAGGAGACCGCCGTGCGCGCGGTCCTCGCCGAGGCCGACACCGCGGACGCCGCACACCAGCCGCCCGCCGACCTCACCGCAGCCCGGGCCGCCGAGGCCGACGCGGACCGGCGGCTGCGCGAGGCCGTCTCCGCGCGGGACGCCGCCGACCGCCGTCGCGACGAACTCGACCGGCTCTCCGCACGCGCGGCGACCGGCGTACGCCGACTGGCCCCGCTGCGGGAGGAGTACGACCGTGTGGCCCGCCTCGCCGCCCTCACCGCGGGCACCTCGGCCGACAACGAGCGCAGGATGCGCCTGGAGTCCTACGTCCTCGCGGCCCGCCTGGAACAGGTGGCCGCCGCCGCGACCGTACGCCTGCGGCGCATGTCGTCCGGCCGCTACACCCTCGTCCACTCCGACGACCGGGCCGGCCGCGGCCGCAGCGGTCTCGGACTGCACGTCGTCGACGCCTGGACGGGCCGCGAGCGGGACACGGCGACGCTGTCGGGTGGCGAGACGTTCTTCGCCTCGCTCGCCCTCGCTCTCGGCCTCGCGGACGTTGTCACGGACGAGGCAGGCGGGGTGCGCCTGGACACCCTCTTCATCGACGAGGGCTTCGGCAGCCTCGACGACCAGACCCTGGACGAGGTCCTCGACGTCCTCGACTCCCTGCGCGAACGCGACCGCAGCGTCGGGATCGTCAGCCACGTCGCCGACCTGCGGCGGCGCGTCCACGCCCAACTCGAGGTGGTGAAGGACAGGTCGGGGTCGGCCGTACGGCTGCGCGGGGCGGGCTGAGCGGAGCGAGCGCGTGGGACCGTCGGGGCGGCCGGAGGACGGCCGCCCCGACCGGGCTCACAGCTGGGAGAGTTCGTCCACGAGGTCGTCCAGGCCCAGCGAGCCCTGGGACAGGGCCGCCATGTGCCAGGCCTTCGCGTCGAACGCGGCACCGTGGCGCTCCCTGGCCTTCTCCCGGCCCAGCAGCCAGGCCCGCTCGCCCAGCTTGTAGCCGATCGCCTGGCCGGGCATCGACAGATAGCGGATCAGCTCGCTCGCCACGAAGTCCCTCGGGCGGCTGCTGTGCGCGCCGAAGAACTCCCGCGCCAGCTCCGGCGTCCAGCGCTCACCCGGGTGGAACGGCGAGTCCGCCGGAATCTCCAGCTCCAGGTGCATGCCGATGTCGATGATGACGCGGACCGCGCGCATCATCTGCGCGTCCAGATAGCCGAGCCGCCGCTCCGGGTCCGTCAGGAAGCCGAGTTCGTCCATCAGGCGCTCCGCGTACAGCGCCCAGCCCTCGGCGTTGGCGCTGACCCCGCCGACGGTGGCCTGGTAGCGCGAGAGGTCGTCGGCGACGTGCGCCCACTGGGCGAGCTGGAGATGGTGGCCGGGGACGCCCTCGTGGTACCAGGTCGAGACCAGGTCGTAGACCGGGAAGCGGGTCTGCCCCATGGTCGGCAGCCAGGTACGGCCCGGCCGGGAGAAGTCGGCGGACGGCGCCGTGTAGTAGGGCGCCGCGGCACCACCGGGCGGGGCGATGCACGACTCCACCTTCCGCACCCGCTCGGCCAGTTCGAAGTGGGTGCCGTCGAGCGCCTCGATCGCCTCGTCCATCAGGTCCTGCAACCACTGGCGGACCTCGTCGACGCCCTCGATGTGCGTGCCGTGCTCGTCGAGGTGGGCGAGGGCCACCCACGGGGTCTCGGCACCGGGCAGGACCTTCTCGGCCTCCTGCTTCATCTCGCCGAGCAGCCGGTGGAACTCCGACCAGCCGTACGCGTACGCCTCGTCGAGGTCCAGGTCCGTGCCGTTGAAGTAGCGCGAGAAGCGGGCGTAGCGCTCACGGCCGACCGTGTCCGGGGCGTCGCCGATCGTCGGCGCGTACACGTCGCGCATCCAGTCCCGCAGCTCCACGAGGGCCGCGTTCGCCGTACGGGCGGCCTCGTCCAGTTCCGTGCGCAGGGACTCGGGGCCCTCGGCGGCGAAGTCCTCGAACCAGCCGCGGCCCTTGCCGTCGATGTCCGACCACTCGGTGAGCTGCTCGATGAAGATCGCCGTCGGCTGCGCGCCGCCGTGCAGCTTGCGGTCCAGGCCGAGGGCGAGGGACTCGCGGTAGCCGCGCAGTGCGGCCGGCACGGCCCGCAGGCGCTCGGCGATCGCGGCCCAGTCCTCGTCGGTGGCGCTCGGGGTGATCGTGAACACCTCGCGCACCGAGTGCACCGGGCTGTGGATGTTGCTCACCGTACGCAGGCCCTCGTCGGCGTCGTGCACCGCGAGTTCCGCGGTCAGGCGCTCGCGCAGCAGGCGGGCGCACCGGCGCTCGATGTCACTGTCCGCGCCGGGCTGCCGCTCGGCCTCGTCCAGCCGGGCGAGGGTGGTGCGCGCGAGGTCGGCGAGCGCCTGCTGGCCGGCGGGCGAGGTGTCGGGCAGCCTGCTCGAGCTCTCCTTCACGCCGAGATAGGTGCCGGTGAGCGGGTCGAGGGAGATGAGTTCGTCGACGTAGGCGTCGGCGACCTGACGGGGCAGCGGGTTCTTGGTCTGTGACATGCCGACCATCCTCGTACGGACGGGCGCCCCGCGTCAGCCCGGTTTACCCCGCTCCGGGCTCTGTTCGGTCCGATTTCGCCGAGAGCGTGCCCGGCTGCGCGCCGGGCGGCAGCAGGGGGCCGCAGTCCCACTGCTGGAAGATCAGCCGGGTCTCCACCCGGGCCACCTCGCGCCGGGCCGTGAACTCGTCCAGGACCAGGCGCTGGAGGTCGGCCATGTCCGCGACCGCGACATGGACCAGGTAGTCGTCAGGACCGGTCAGATGGAACACGGTCAGCGACTCCGGCAGCGCCCGGATCCGTTCCACGAACGGTCCCACCAGCTCCCGCCGGTGCGGTCTGACCTGCACCGACAGCAGCGCCTGAAGGCCCCTGCCGAGCTTGGCGGGGTCGAGCCGCAGCCGGTGGCCGAGAATGAGCCCCGAGCGGCGCAGCCGGGCCACCCGGTCCAGGCAGGTCGACGGAGCGACCCCGACCTGCGCGGCGAGGTCGCGATAGGTGGTCCGGGCGTCGTTCTGCAACAGCCGCAGCAGATGCAGATCCACCGGATCCAGTACGACGGATTCGGCCATGGGGCGAACGTAGCACGGCCTTCGGCCCCGTGATCCCGGCCGCTGTTCACCCTTCGGTCATGGACACGCCCTTGGACTCCGCGAGCACGCCCATGTACGACGCCGTACGCCCCGCACCCAGAGCACTGGCCACCGAGGCGGTGCACGCCGGCCGTGACGACCTCGCCCGGCAGGGACTGCACGCCCCGCCGATCGACCTGTCCACCACCTACCCCTCCTACGACAGCCGCGCCGAGGCCGCCCGCATCGACGCCTTCGCCACCGACGGCGCCGAACTCGACGGCACCCCGGTCTACGGGAGGCTCGGCAACCCCACCGTCGCCCGTTTCGAGACCGCCCTGGCCCGGCTGGAGGGCACCGAGTCCGCGGTGGCGTTCGCCAGCGGCATGGCCGCGCTGAGCGCGGTCCTGCTCGTCCGCTCCGCCATGGGTCTGCGGCACGTCGTCGCCGTGCGCCCGCTGTACGGCTGCAGCGACCACCTGCTCACCGCCGGGCTGCTCGGCACCGAGGTGACCTGGACCGACCCGGCCGGGATCACCGACGCGCTGCGCCCGGACACCGGCCTGGTCATGGTCGAGACACCGGCGAACCCGACGCTGGCCGAGGTGGATCTGCGGGCCGTCGCCCACGCCTGCGGCTCCGTGCCGCTCCTCGCCGACAACACCTTCGCCACCCCTGTGCTGCAACGCCCCGCCGAGCAGGGCGCGCGCCTGGTGCTGCACAGCGCCACCAAGTACCTGGGCGGCCACGGCGACGTGATGGCCGGCGTGGTGGCCTGCGACGAGGAACTCGCCGGACGGTTGCGGCAGGTGCGGTTCGCCACGGGCGGGGTGCTTCACCCGCTCGCCGGATACCTGCTGCTGCGCGGGCTGTCCACGCTTCCGGTCCGGGTGCGGGCCGCCTCCGCCACCGCCGCGGAACTGGCCGCCCGCCTGGCGGACGACCCGCGCGTCGCCCGGGTGCACTACCCGTCCATCGGCGGCGCGATGGTCGCCTTCGAGGTGCACGGCGACCCGCACGACGTCATCGGCGGCGTCGGCCTGATCACGCCGGCCGTGAGCCTCGGCAGCGTCGACACCCTGATCCAGCACCCGGCGTCCATCAGCCATCGCATCGTCGACGCGGACGACCGGCGCGGCGCCGGGGTCGGCGACCGGCTGCTGCGGATGTCGGTGGGCCTGGAGGACGTCGAGGACCTGTGGGCCGACCTGGACCGGGCGCTGGGGGCGCGGCCGGGACAGCCGCAGGTGAGGGGGCTGCACCAGGCGATGAGCTGAGCCGGACGGCCCGGAGGGCGCGCGGCCCGGCGGTCCTGGACCGGGCGCCGGGCCGCGCACCCTCCGAGGCTGCTGCTCAGTCCCGCAGGCGAGAACCCTCGTACCGCGCCCGCTCGGCGTCGTACGGCAGGCGGGAGGCCACCGGGGTCGCGTCCAGCCGGGCCGTGACGACCAGGGTGCCCTCCTCGATCTGGAAGTCGAGCGGCAGGCCGAGACCCCGCATGGCGGCGACCATGCCGGTGTTCGCCGCCTGCGTCACGGCGTACACGCTCGCGCAGCCCGCCTCGACGGCCATCGCGACCAGCCGGCCCAGCAGCTCGCCGCCGACGCCGCGGCGCTGCCAGGCGTCCTCGACGAGCAGCGCGACCTCCGTCTCGTCGCCGTCCCACAGCAGATGGCCGAGGCCGACGATCCGCCCGGAGGCGGTCCGCGCGGCCAGGGTACGGCCGAACCGCGGGCTCAGCAGGTGGTCGAGATAGCGGTCGGCGTCGCCGACCGGCCCGTGGTAGCGCAGGCCGAGGGTGCGCGCCGAGCAGCGGCCGTGCATCTCCCGGGCCGCCGCGAGGTCGCCGGCGCCGGCCCTGCGCACGGTGATCGCGTCGCCCTCGGGCAGCGTCAGCACGTCCTGGCCGCGCGGAACGCGTGGTCCGAGCCGGGTGTCCAGCTCCACCAGGGCGCGCGCCCGCGCGAACTCGGTGGGCGTGAAGGGCAGGTACGGCCGCTCCACGGTGATCGTCCCGCCCTCCGGCGCCCGCAGCCGCATCACCGTGTCCTCCAGCGCCCCTTCGGCCGGCACCTCCTGCGAGCCCCCGGCCGGGACCGGCCGGTCCGGCAGGGAACGGATGGTGCACCGTCCCAGCAACTGCCGTAGCGCCAGCGGGAGTTCCGCCGCGTCGAGTGCCGTGCGCGTGGCCAGGCCCAGGACCCGTGTGGGCGCGTCCACCAGATCGTGCGCGTCGGCCCGCTCGATCCACGTGTCGGCACCGCCGGCCAGCGCGACCGCCCGGGTGATGTCCGACGCCTCGAGCCCGCCGGGAGCGCGCAGCAGGAACTCGTCCACCGTGCCCTCGGCCAGCGGATGCGTCTGCAGGC
Organism: Streptomyces sp. CB01373; assembly: GCF_002803075.1. GTDB lineage: Bacteria > Actinomycetota > Actinomycetes > Streptomycetales > Streptomycetaceae > Streptomyces. Next base: position 77,074 of record NZ_NNBK01000003.1, read on the forward strand.
TGAGGATGTCCACGTGCCGGGCGGCCAGTGCCGCGCAGAGCGCGGCCAGGGAACCGGGCGCGTCCCGCACGGTCGTCCGCATCCGCCACAGCGCGCTGTCGCCCGGCGCCGCTTCGGCCGCCGCGGGGCCGGTGGCCGACGGCCCGGCCTGCTGGGCCGTGAGCGGCCGGGCGCCGGCATCGTCCGCGGGCGGTGCGTGACCGTGGCGGCGTGCCCACCATGTGTGGAAGGCCGCCGTGGCCACCAGGGCGAACGCCGAGATCATCAGCAGGGCCGGACCGCCGGGGCCGTGGCCGATCAGGTTCGCCACCGCGTCGGCCACGGCGACGGCCGTGCAGAGCGCGGCCAGTTCGACCAGGCCCCGCCGCCGGTGATGCGCCCGGCGTCCGTGCTTCGACCACGTCGTGTTCGACACTTCTCCAGTCATACGACCACTGTGGCGGAGCGGTGTTGCGTGATCGCGAACGCGCTGTGACCGATGAGTAAAGCGATGTTCGCACCTTTCGTCGTCGTTTCGTGAGGTTGTTCCGTGTAGTCGTCGTAGTCGTCGAATTCGTTGTGATGGTTTCCAGAGGCCCGCCGGGCGGGCGGCGGGTCAGGCGGCGGCCGCCTCCGGGGCCAGCGCGCCGCGCAGCCGGCGGGCCTGCGCGACCAGACGCGACGAGCCGCCCCGGTCCGCCGCCCGCGCAAGATGCGGCAGGTCGCCCCGCGCCCCCGACCGCTCGGCGCACTCGGCCGCCACGGCCAGCAGATCACCGAGCCCCCGTGCCGGCCCGTCCGGTTTGTCGGCGGCGAGGTCGGAGAGCAGCGGCGGCAGGGCATGGCCGAGCAGACCCCACACGGTGGCGTACGCCCCCGTGGCCGCGGCCGTGCGCAGCGACTCCGCCAGCCGCAGCGGCTTCACCGCGCCGTCCCGCACCAGCTCTCCGAGGTCCGCGCCGAGACGCGAGACGTCCAGCTGCCCGCGCGCGGCGAGGACGAGCAGCGCGTCCACGGCGGCCAGCCGGTCCTCCGGGTGCCGGGCGCCCAGCCCGTACGCCACACACAGGTGCGTCGCCTCGCCCGCCTCGCCGCCGGACTCGGCCAGCGGCGGAAGCACGGAGGCCGCGCCCCGCGTGTCGTCCACGGCCAGGGAGGACAGGTCCCGCAGGAGCCGCACGGCCACCAGTTCCCGCAGTTCGGGCAGCACGGCCAGCCAGTGGGGGCGCGGGGGGTAGTCCCAGTGGTAGCAGTAGCGGCTTTCCGTGAAGGCGCTGGACGGCTCGCCCAGCGCGCGGAAGGCATCGGGGAAGTCCTCTTGCAGCTCTATGAGTTCACCGGACTCCGCCAGTATTCGCGAGGCCGATGTGCGGCGCCGGATCGCCGGCAGCACGGGGGCGCCGGCGGTCAGCCAGCGGGCGAGCCGCCTCCCCTCCGCCGTGCCCAGGGCCGCCGCCCGCTCCGCCGCCGCCGCTGCCGCCGGGCGGTCCGCGCGCCGTACCCGGAGCAGCGCCTGCGCGAAGTCGGCCTCCGACACGCGTGCTCCCAGCCGCCGGTACGCGTCGAGCCGCTCCACCAGCTCGTCCGGCTCCAGCAGTCCCGTGCTCCAGGTGGGAGTCGAGAGCAGGAACGGCAGGGGATCCGTGCGCATCCGGCACGCCACCTCCCAGAGGCGGGTGTCGAAGGCCTGGGAGAGCGCGGTGTGCACGCAGGTACGGCCCGGTGTCCTGGCCCGGCCCGAGCCGCGCAGCGTGCCGGTCTTCAGCTTTCCCCGCAGTGTGACGAGCAGCAGGTCCAGGCCCCCGGCCGCGTCGAAGCTGCCCCGGGCGTCGCCGAATTGGTGATTGAGCCGCAGGTCGTAGTGCTGGTCGGTGCCGTCCCACCACCGGCGGGAGATCACCGGTTCCAGCGCCCGGAGCAGGGCGTCGCGGTCGCGGTGGGCGTGGCGCACCAGCCCGTCCAGGGCGCGTTCAAAACCGGTCACGTCGGTGTCGGACTCCAGCGCGGCCCCCACCTCCTCGGCGAGTTCGACGACCGACGCCGCCGCGGGGGCGAGGCGCGCCGGCTCGGGAACCAGCGGGAGCACCTCCTCGTACGCCGCGGCCGCCTCCACCGGTGCCGCGCCCAGCGATCCGACCGCCTGTGAGCGCAGCGGAGGGATCAACTCCTCTGCCGCGAGCGCGATGTCGGCACGCACCTCGGCGGAGCGGACCTTCTTCACATGCCGCTGGGCGAGCTTGAGCGCCCGTTCCTGCACACCGGCGTCCTCGTGCCCGAAGGCCTGCGCGACGGCGGGCAGCAGGTCGTCGGCCGCCGCGGCGTCGCGGGCGAGTACCTTGCCCAGCAGGACGAGCTGGGCCCGCACCAGCTTGCGCTCCGGCCGGAACAGCACCGCACCGGAGACCTCGGCCAGGTGGCGATGCGACAGTTGCCCGTCCAGGGCCAGCGTGCCCAGCACCGACTGGGCGTGCGAAGCCACCGGGGGCACCGCGTCCGAGGTGAGCGCCATCCAGTCGGCCACCCGCTCCCGCTGCTCCTCGCGTGTCAGCGCCAAGGACGTCAGTACCCGCAGGAACGCCCGGTGGTCGGCGGTCGTGCCGCCGCGCAGCAGGCGCGCCACGCAGGCGTCGACCGTGGCCTTCCGGTCGAGTCGGCCCTCCGCCGTGAGCTGCCCGAGCGCCCCGTGCCAGCTGCCGGGTCCTTCGTCGGCCGCCCATTGCAGCAGGCCCCCGATGTCGTTCACCTCGAAGAGCGCGGCCACGAGCGGTACGAGGTGCGGGTCCGTGCGCAGCCGCTCCACCAAGGTGTTGCCGTGCCGCCATTCGCCGCCCACCTGCTGGGCCCAGCCTCGTACATAGGCGTCGGTCGTCGGCACCGGGCAGCCCGCCAGGCGCACCAGGGCGGACATCAGTTCGTAGGGCACCCCTGAACTGGCGGGCCGCTGGGCGAGCCGGTCCGCCAGATCGGCGAGCCACCCGGTCTCCCGGTCCGCGAGGACGCGGAGCAGCACGGCGGGGGAGACTCCCGGCCAGCGCATGTCGGCGGCCGAGATCCAGCTCGCCACGCCGGCCGCGCCGGTCTGGCACGCGACCCCGGCCACGTACAGCGCCGGGTACGCGCGGCGGGACGGCGTGTCCCAGCGGGTCGCTCTGAGCTCCTTGCGCAGAGCCTTCAACTCCGGGAAGTACGCCCGGCGTTCGGCGTCGGTCATGGCGTTCAGCAGACCGATCACCTCGGCCGTCCGCCCAGCCCGCACTGCCTCCATCAGCGATGTCATCGCGCACCCCCGTCGACTCGTGCCACGTCCTGCCTCACAAGGTCCTGCTCCGATGAGGCGGCGCCCCGCCGCGCCATCCGCACCGCCAGCGCGTGTTTGCAGGGCCCGCGCCCGCCCCGGTACTTCGCCCACCACTGGCAACTGCAGCTGAGTACACCCTTGTCCTCACGCACCCGGTGCGCGTGCCCGTCCTCGGCCGTCACCGTCGCCAGGGCGCCGTCGAGGGCGACCGCTCCCGCGGCGACGAGCGCGTGGGCGGCCCGCAGACGCGGGTTGTGCCGCTCGGCGCGATCCGCGTCGTAGGGCAGCTCCCGGTGGAAGTACGCCGCCTCCGCGGTGTCGTAGCCGACCCGGCCGGAGGTGCCGAGCCGGACCAGCGCCGCCCGGACCCGCTCCGGGGTGAGCCCGGAGGAGGCGGCGAGGTCGGCAATGTCGACGCGGGGTTCCCAGGCCAGCAGCACCGCGATCAGCTCCGCGTCCTCGGCCGCCTCGTCGGTGGCGAGCGCGTCCAGCACCCCGCCCTCGCCGGAGAACCCGCGCGAGGCGTCGGGCGACAGCGTCAGCGTCAGCCGCATGCCGGGCAGGACCGCCTCCCAGGCGCCGGCTGTGGCGGCGGCGCCCGCGACTGCCGGGCCGTACACGCGCAGGGCTGTCGCATGCCTCAGCACCCGCTGCAGCGCGGCAAGCCGCTCGGGCCCGGGCAGGCAGACCGCGCCCGGCACGGGCCGGGTGGTCGGCCGCAGGACGCGACCCGCCGGAACCACCCACCGCGGACCGCCCCCGGCACCCCGCGGCCCGCTCCGCGGCAGCGACCGCAGGAACCGCACGGCCTCGGGCGCCGGCAGTTCGGCCCGCAGATCGAAGCCGGCGGCTATGACCTGGGCCTCCGCGAACCCGCGCAGCCAACGGTCCGGCAGCGGCACCTTCTTCTCCACCACGGGTCCGTCCAGGGTGGTCACGGCCAGCTCTTCCGGGCCCACCCGCATATGGAGCGGATCGTCCGAACCGATCCGGGACAGCGCCTCGCGCAGCGGGTTGTTGACGTCGACGTTCGTCGTGCCGTGCCCCACCTCGCCGCCGTCCAGGCCGGAGCGCAGCACGTCCAGGCGCGCGTACACCCCGCAGCAGCCGGAGAAGGACTCGAAGCGCAGCCGGTCGCCGTTCCCCGTCACCACCGGGTCGAGGGAGGCGCGCAACTGCGGCTGGTAATAGCGGGCGGCCGCCACGTCCGCCACCGCCAGCAGCCCGGCCGAGGCCACCTGAGGAGACGTCAGGAAGCCTGAGAAGAACCGCGGATGGTCCTGGACGCCCGAGGGCGTCGCACCCCTGGACGTCTCAAGTCCGAGGAGCTGTCCGCCCGCGGAGGGCTCCAGCGCGGAGGGTCGGCAATAGGCCACGGCCTGCAAGGATCGCGTCATGGAAAAACCGTAGAAGCGACCACTGACAACCGGCCCCGACCTGCGGAAACCCCCTTCGCGGGACGGGGGGAGAGGTGGCGCCTCAGAGGGCGAGGCGCATGCGGTCGTGGTGCCCGGTCAGACGGTTGGTCAGTGGCTGCCGTCCAGGAGGACGCGCGCGACCAGGGCCGGGTCGTCGTTCATCGGGACGTGCCCGCAGCCGGGCAGGCGCACGAGCCGGGCCCGGGGGATGATCTGCTTGGCGCGCACTCCCTGGCGGCGCACCAGCAGCCGGTCCTTGGTGCCCCAGGCCACGGTGACGGGGATGCCGGGCAGGACGTCGGCGAAGCGGACGCCGGCGCCCGTCCGGAGGATCTCCTCGAATCCGCTCGCCCGCGCGAGGGCCAGGGTCTCGGCCACCACCGCTTCGGGCGAACGGCGCGCCGGACGGGCGTAGATGGTGCTGGTCAGGACGGTGCGGCCGGCCGCCGTACGGGAGAGCCGCTCGACCAGTGGCAACGGCATCCGCCGGGCGAGCGCGCGCATCGTCCGCAGCACGCCGAAGGCGTAACGCCGCTCGGACTGCGTCCAGAACCCCGCCGGTGCCAGCGCGGTGACGGACCGTACGAGTTTTTCGCGGCCCAGTTCCAGGGCCAGCAGGCCGCCCAGGGAGTTGCCCGCCACATGGGGCCGTTCTATCTCCAGCGCCTCGCACAGGGCGCCCAGGACCACGTTCATCGTGGGCAGGTCGTGCCGGAGCCCCTCGGGCAGCGCGGGGGAGGCGCCGAAGCCCGGCAGGTCCACGGTGATCACCTCGCGTTCGGGCGCGAGCAGGTGGACCACCGGGTCCCAGGCCTGGCGGTGGTGTCCGATGCCGTGCAGCAGGAGGAGCGGTTCGCCGTCGCCTACGCGCGCGTAGGAGAGGCTCACGGTCCGCGGGCCGTGCGCGGAGGGAACCTCGAAGGAGACGGTGGCGGACATGGGTGCTCCTCATGGGGGATGCCGACAACGGTGGTAGACAGACTGTCAGCAATTGCTACCGACCGGTAGGCCCCGGACGGGACGAGGTCCGAAACGCCAACGCCGTTCTTCGGCCACGGAGGGCGCACCCCGGCCCGGCGCGCCTGGACACGAACGCCGGGCGTCGGCTGGGATGAGGGGCGTGACCACCGATACCGGCACCGAAGTCTTCGAAGAGCACCGCCCCGTCCTCATGGGAGTCGCCTACCGCATGCTCGGGCGGGTCGCGGACGCCGAGGACGTGCTCCAGGAGGCCTGGCTGCGCTGGTCCGCCGCCGACCGGAGCGCCGTGCGCGAGCCGCGCGGCTACCTGGTGCGGGTCACCACCCGGCTCGCCATCGACCGGCTCCGCCGGATCAAGGCGAGCGGCGAGTCGTACGTCGGCCCCTGGCTGCCGGAACCGCTGGTCACTGATCTCACGCAGACCGTCCCGGACGCGGAGGAGCGGGCCGTCCTCGCCGACTCCGTGTCACTCGCCGTGCTGGTCGTCCTGGAGACGCTGTCGCCGCTGGAGCGCGCGGTGTTCGTCCTGAGAGAGGCCTTCGGCTGTCCGTACGCGGAGATCGCCGCCCTGCTCGACCGAGGCGAGCCCGCGGTCCGCCAACTGGCCGGCCGGGCCCGCAGGCACGTCGGCGAACGGCGGCCGCGCTACGAGGCCGACCCCGACCAGCGTCGCGACCTCACCGAGCGGTTCCTGGCCGCGGCGGCGGACGGTGACCTGGAGGGGCTGATGTCGCTGCTCGCGCCCGACGTCCGCCTGGTGGGCGACAGCGGGGGCAAGGCCAGGGCGCCGTTGCGGGTCCTGAAGAGTGCCGACAAGGTGGGCCGCTTCCTGGTCGGCGTGGCGCACAAGGGCATCCCGGACCCGTCCGTCCGCTTCCTGGAGATCAACGGCGGCCCCGCCGTGCTGATGCTGTCCGGGGGCAAGCCCGACAGCGTCTTCCAGCTCGATGTGGGCGACGGGCGCGTCCAGGCCGTTTACATCGTCCGGAACCCCGACAAGCTGCGGTCCCTGACCGCCTGAACCCAGCCGGCTCCCGGCGCTTCCGGCGTCGTGCGAACGGCTTGTGAACACCGCGCGACATGCTCCTGTGCGCTGTCCGAGGGAACGAGGATTGGTCTTGACCAAGGGTGGGGGCCGCTTTATCGTCGCAGATAAGTACAACAACCTTTAATAAACAAGGGCGCTAAAACGCGGCCGGATCACGGCGATTGCGGAGGACAGGGTGGGGACCACGCAGCTGGAATCGGTGCCGGAGCCGAAGTACTGGCATCTCAAGACCTTGCTCAGCGAGGCACTGGACTCCGAGTTCTCGGTGGGCGAGATCCTGCCCAACGAACGAGAGCTCGCCGCCCGCTTCGGCGTGGCCCGTGCCACGCTGCGCCAGGCGCTGGAGCAGCTGGAGCTGGAGGGACGGCTGCAGCGCCGCCGCGGTGTCGGTACGACCGTCGCACCGCCACGCGTGGGTGTGGCCGTCGGCACCGAGCAGCACGCCTGGCCGGGAGCGTCCGGCGACGCCTGGCAGAGCGTCGACTGCACCCGGGCCGTCGCGCCGGCCGCGATCGCCGACGCCCTGGAGGTTGGCCACGAGGAGCCCGTGCACATGGTGCGCCGCTCCCGGATGAGCCACGGCCAGCCGGTCGCCGCCGAGCTGCTCTACGTTCCGGACGCGTCCGTGCCCGACCTGAGCGCCATCGACGCGCCCTCCGGGCCGGCACGCGCGCGTGCCGTGCTGCGCGAGCTGCACCGCCTCGGGCTGGAGGGCCAGGACCGCTCGGTCGAGCTCGGCTCGGCCCGCGCGGACGACGCCAAGGAGCTCGACCGGCTGCCCGGCGCCCCCGTCCTCGTCGTCACCACCCGCTTCGTCGTCGAGGGACGCACGGCCGCGATCTCCGTGGCCACCTACCGCGCCGACACCTGCCGCCTGACCTTCGGCGACTCGGGCGGCGTGGAAATACACCACGGCCCGCACCAGCAGGCGTCCTAGCCGACGGCCTCTCTGACCGGCAGGTCTCCTGACCGGCGTCACCCGCCCTGGACCGGTCGGCTGTCACCGCGACCGACGACCCCCCACCGGGAGCGGTCGGCCATCATCGGGAGGGACGGCCCCCGGCTGCCCTCCCAGGCTGGCTCGTCGCCGGGACCAGCGGCCCTCACCGGGACGGCGGCCCTCACCGCGACCCGTCGGTCGCCACTGGGAGGGGCGCCCCCTGGCTCCCCCCAGGGCGGCTCGTCGCCGGGACAGGCGACCCCTCACCGGGAGCAGTCGGCTGTCACCGGGACCGGTGGCCCTCACCGGGAGGGGCGGCCGTCACCGGGAGGGGTGGCCGTCACTGGGAGGGGCCCCGGCCGCCCCCGGGGCGGCTCGTGGCCGGGACAGGCGACCCTCCACCGGAGCGGTCGGCTGTCACCGGGACCCGTGGCCGTCAGCGGGATCGGCGGCTCTCACGGGGACCGGTCGGCCGTCACAGGGAGGGCGGATCCTCACGCCGGCCCCTCACCATGCCCGGCGGGCCGTCGCTGCGCCCTCGACCGCGAACAACTGCTCCTCGACGTGGTCGAGGGCCAGACGGAGCGCGCCCGTCGCCACGGCTGCCTCGCCGAGCATCGACAAGGTCACCTTGGGCGGCCGCAGGCAGTAGCGGTCCAGTTCGCGCCGCAGTGGCTCGAGGACGCCGTCCAGCCCGGCCGCCCAGCCGCCGATGACGACGAGTTCCGGGTCCAGGGCCAGGGCCAGCGCCGCCACGTCGTGGACGAGCCGCTGGATGAAACGCTCGACGGCCGCGCCGGCCCGCAGGTCACCCCGGCGGGCCAGCGCGAAGACCTCGGCCACCGCCCGCTCGTCCAGCGGATGCAGCGGCTGGTCCGTCGTCGACAGCAGCGTCTCGGGGGTCGCCTCCCGGCCCAGCAGGTGCAGCGCGCCGATCTCACCGGCGGCCCCGCCGAACCCGCGGTGCAGCCGCCCGCCGATCAGTGAACCGGCGCCCGGGCTCAGCCCCGCCAGCACGAAGACCATGTCGTCGCACTCGGTGGCGGCGCCCTTCCAGTGCTCGGCCACCGCCGCAGCGTTCGCGTCGTTCTCGACCAGCACCGGGCACTTGAACGAACGGCTCAGCCGTTCACCCAGGTGCAGGCCGGTCCACCCGGGCAGCGCCGTGCCCAGCCGTACCGTGCCGTCCGCCTCGACGATCCCGGGCGTGCCGACCCCGACGGCCCGCAGCGAACTGCGCGGGACACCGGCCCTGCGCAGCAGTTCGGCGACCGCGCCGCGCAGCCGCTCCAGCCGCTCGTCCGCCCCGGCGGTCTCCTCCACGTCCTTGGCCTGGGAACCCACCACGCGGCCGTCCAGGTCGGCCAGCAGCGCGGCGACCCGGTGCGCGCCGATCTCCAGGCCCAGCAGATGCCCGGCCTCGGCCCGGAACCGGAACCGGCGCGCGGGCCGTCCCTGCCGTCGTGCGGCGCCCTCCTCGGCCGCCTTCTCGACGACGAGTCCCGCCTCGATCAGGCCCTCCACGACGCCCTCGACCGTCGGCCGGGACAGCCCCGTCACCCGGGTGATCTCCGTGAGCGTCGCGCAGTCCGTGGCACGCAGCGCGTGCAGCACCACCGCGGAGTTGATCCTTCGCAGCAGCGAGGGATCCCCGCCGGTCAGCCGCCCCACCGTCCGTCCTCCCAGCTCGTGCGCGTGTTGGGCGGATCGTACTCGGCACGGGCCGGGGCGGCGAGCGCCGGGCACGGCACGAGCCCGCGCCCGGCGGAGCGCCCCCGCCCCTGGGGTGCGGCCGCTGACGCCCCGCCAGTTGTCAGTGGGGGCCGCTTTACTGGAGCACATGGACATCGCGAAGGCTCTCGCCGTCATCGACCGGCTGCGCCGCGGGGAGTATCCCGCCCACCGCACCAGGACGGACCTCGGCACGGCCGGACCCGGTTACCGGATGGCCGAGTTGGAGACGAGCGACGACTTCTGGGAGGACGACGGCGGCCGGCGGGATGCGGCGGCGGAGCAGTTCGAACTCGACCGGGACGGACTGGGGGAGCGGCTCACCGGACGCTGGGGCACGCCGCAGGTGTTCAGCCTGTACAGCGTGCTCGAACGCACCCTGGCCGGTGAGGACGTGCCCGAGCCGTGGGCCTCGCTCAGCGGGCACGTGCCGGACGTCCAGCTGTGGAGGGCGCGGGAGAGCGGCCCGTGGATAGCGCTCGGGGTCTCCCAGTGGGACCAGGAGCTGCCGTTCCAGCTCCTCGCGGTCGTCACCGACGTGGACCCGCCGTGACCCGCCCGCCAGAGCGCCTCCACGGCCACTCCCAGCCGTCCGAACTCCGCGGCTACGACGCTTCCGCCGCCACCCTCAGCCGTGCGAACTCCTCGGCCATCGTCTCGGCCGTCCAATGCGCGTTCAGCCCGCTCGGGTTGGGCAGCACCCACACCCGCGTGTCGCCGAACGTCCTTTCCTGCGGCCCCACTTGGGCCATACGGTCGCCGAACGCGGCCCGGTACGCGGTGACGCCCACCACCGCCAGCCACCTCGGCCGCAGCCGCGCGACCTTCAGCGCCAGCAGCCGTCCGCCCTCGCGGTACTCCCGGGGCGTCAGCTCCTGCGCCCGGGCCGTCGGCCGCTCCACGACGTTCGTGATGCCCAGCCCGTACGACAGCAGCTCGCCCTGCTCCGCGGGCCGCAGCAGCCTCGGAGTGAACCCCGACCGGTGCACAGTTATCTGCACCAGGTCTGCTCGTTGGTTTAGGTAGCGGTCGCCGAGAGCACCGAGGAGAGTGAAAGTGGGCCTGCGACACGAACTCATGGAGGGGCGGGCGGATATCCCCCGCGTCGGGGCGGTGTTCCCGACGAGCGGCGTCCATCCTCCGTACATCGTCGTCAACGGGTACGACGACGAGATCGAACCGGTCACCGCCTACCTGCGTGACCTGGCCTTGAACGACAGCAGTCCGCTGACGGTCCGCAGCTACGGATACGGGCTGCTGCGCTGGTTCAGACCTGTTAACTGCACCATGTCCCGATCATGAACCAGGCGGATCGCCTGGTCTTTCCAGGAGCGTGGTGTGGTGGAGGACGTAAGACGTGCCCTGATGGAGGGGAAGTGCTCGCTTCCCGAGGTCGGCGCCGTGGCCGCAGGGAAGACGAGAGACCTTCCGTTCGTGATGGTGGATGCTGACGGCTGCGAAGTCGGACCGGTCAGTGCCTACCTGAGGGATCTGATGCTGGGGGACGTCAGCCCGCTGACCTGCCGGAGCTACGGATTCGGGCTGTTGCGATGGCACCGGCTGCTCTGGTTTCTGTAGATCCCTTGGGACAGGGCCACTGAGGCCGAGGTCGCGGCGCTGGTCGGCTGGCTGCGGGAAGTGCGCAACCCGCAGCGGCTCCGCAAGCGGAACGGCGCGTCTCCCCCTCCGGGGTCGGTGAATCTGAAGACCGGCAAGCCATCGCTTCGGGAGGGGTACGCGCCGAGCACGATCAACCACAACCTCAGTGTGGTCAGCGGCTTCTATGCGTTCCATGCGCGGTTCGGCGCCGGTCCGGTGGTCAATCCGGTGCCGGCCTCGCGTGGGCGTCGTCAGGTTCTCGCGCACCGCTCGCCGTTGGAGTCGACGCCGGTGTTCCGGCGGGGCCGACTGCGGCAGAAGGTGCCAGCGCAGGCCCCGCGGTCCATCCCCGACCACCTGTGGGACGAACTGTTCGCCGGGATGGGCTGCGACCGTGACCGGGCGCTGCTGGAGTTCTACGTCTCCTCCGGGGCCAGGGCGAGTGAGTTGCTGGGCGTCGGTCTGGACGACATTGACTGGTCTGGCCAGCTGATATACGTGATCAGCAAGGGCACCCGGATCCGGCAGCCTGTGCCAGCATCCCCGGACGCCTTCCGCTATCTGGGCAGCTACCTGGCCACCGACGGGTTGCCGGACCCGGGCCAACCCGTGTGGCGCACCCGCCGCGGGGATCCGAGACCGTTGACGTATTGAGCGATGCGACGCGTTCTCCAGCGGGCCAACGACAAGCTCGGAACCAACTGGTCCTTGCACGACACTCGCCACACGGCAGCGGTCAGGATGGCCGGAGACGAACGGCTCACGCTCGCCGAGGTGCAGACGATCTTGCGGCACGCTCACCTCGACACCACCGGGCGCTACCTCACGGCCCGCGTGAAGGACCTGCACGACAAGCTCCAGGAGCACTACACCAAACCGCGTCCCCAGCGCAGCTTCGCCGCCGGGTATGACCCGGAGGACATCAAGGCGGTGTTCGGTGGCTGAACTCGCGGCCCTGACCCAGCCGAGCCGGAAGGGCATCAGCCGCTTCGTCAGCGTGAACGCCGCCCCCGCTCCAGCCCCCGCAGTCCCGCCGCGCCCCCAGGGTGATCTGGCGAGGGCCTCCATCGAGGAGATCGCGCAGGCGGTACGCACAACATGGCCAATGAGGTCAGCCGACAACCGATGGAACCGGAGCCGCGGCGCCCGGGACCTTCTGCACCACTTGAGCCAGTTCCCGGGCGAGACCTGGCAGGAGCGGTGGGAGGCCAGCGGGTTCAACCAGGGCGGGAACCCCGTGTCTCTCCTGCGATCAGCGCCCCGGGATAGGAGCCAGATCGGCACCGGTGCTGCCTGCCCGATGTGTCTGCGGATCATCCAGCCCTCGCTGGAGGCATTCCGGTCGAACACCTTCCCCTACTACGGGCAGCGCTTCCTCACCGCCCAAAACGACCCACTGCTGAAGAAGTTCTGGGCCGAGGTGCAGGCCACGCCGGTGAACCCGATTCACCACGGGACCGCGCTGTTCGACGTCACAGTCGCCCTCACCACGCAGGGCATCGCCCTGGCCGACCTGACCCCTGCGGCCTTCCTGCACTACGCGTGGGAGTGCCGCCGTCAAGGACTGGTCCTGGGAGCACGCGGAGCCGGCAGCCGGTTCCCCGGGCACCTGGCCTGGCAAGTACTTCACACGATGGGCCACTTCCCCTCCCACGGGCTGGCGACGCTGAAGGCCGCCCTACTCACCGGGCGATTGACGGTCGAAGAGCTGGTCGACCGCTACAAGATCCGCGATACCGGGGTACGGCACCTGCTCATCGCCTACCTGGAACGACGCAAACCCGAGCTGGACTACTCGACGCTGGACAACCTGTCCCGTCACCTGGCCAGCAACTTCTGGGCGACCATCGAACAACTCGCCCCCAAGCAGTCCGACCTGCGCATCGACGGCGAGCTCTACCAACGGTGGCGCGAACGGGTCACGGTCCGCATCGACGGCAACGGACAGCGCGACTTCGACCCCATCCTTCGGGCAGTCCGCGCCTTCTACGCAGATCTCCAGGCGTGGGCCGCGGCGGAACCCGAGCAGTGGGCGATCTGGGTGGCGCCCTGCCCGGTCTCTGACGCCGAGGTCCGCGGCTACGGGATCCGCAAACGACGCGTCAAGGAACGCATGGACGACCGCACCCGGCAACGGCAGCCACTGTTGAACACCCTCCTGGAACACCTGGAGAACCGGTACGGCCACCTCCGTGACCTCCTCGCTCAGGCCGCAGACGCAACCGGCGGACAGACCATCCCCCTGGAAGGCCGCAGCTAGCGGCGCCTGTGGAGCCGGGTGGATGAACGCCGCGTCCGGCTCGGAGGGCCGGCGAACGTACGCGTCCGCGACCTGGAGCGCGGCAAGCACATCAACGTCACTCACGCCGAAGACGCCGCCTTCTGTGAGTGGGCAATCGTTGAGGTCCTGCGGCACTCAGGCGTGCGCATAGAGGAAGCCCTGGAACTCACCCATCTCAGCATCCGGCAGTACTAGCGCCCCGACGGCGAAGTCATCGCCTTGCTCGTGGTCGCCCCGTCGAAGAGCGACAGGGAACGCGTCGTCCCGATGTCCGCCGAGCTGTTCGCCGTCGTCGCGGCGATCGTCCGCCGCCACACTGCCGGCGGCCAGACCATCCCGCTGCTGCCCCGCTACGACCCGAAGGAACGGCAGAGCAGCCCGCCCATGCCGTTCCTGTTCCAACGCAAGATCGGGACCAAGTACGAGCTCATGTCGGACACCACCGTGGTGAACATGCTGAAGCGTCACTGCGTCGAACTCGCCGAACGGCACCCCGGCTTCCTTGCCACCAGCTTCACGCCGCACGATTTCCGTAGGCTCCTGGCCACGGAACTGGTCAACAGCGGGCTGCCGATCCACATCGGAGCAGCCCTACTCGGACATTTGAATCTCCAGACGACTCGGGGCTATGTTGCCGTGTTCAACGAGGACGTCGTCCGGCACTACCAGGGATTTCTCGACCGGCGCCGCCAAGCCAGGCCAACCGACGAGTACCGGCCGGTCACCGAATCAGAATGGCAAGGCTCCGAGGAGCACTTCGACCAGCGCAAAGTCGAGTTGGGGGGATGCGCCCGCCCTTACTCGACACCTTGCCAGCATGAGCACGCCTGTCTGAGATGCCCCATGATCAACATTAACCCGAAGATGCTGCCCCGCCTCGACGAGATCGAAGTCGACCTTCTAACCCGCCGGGCCCGAGCCGAAGCAGAGGGGTGGCTCGGTGAGCTCGAAGGAATCGACCTCACCTTGTCCTTCCTGCGCCAGAAGCGGGACCAGACCCGTCGACTCGCCAGGGTCGCACCGGTCGACCTCGGCATACCCGGAATCGCACAGCGATCAGCGGCCAGGCGAGAATGAGCGGATGTATTGCCTGCAGGCGGTCATCGCCACCGAATCCGTGCTCCGCGAGCTGGCTGGCTCCGTCACAGAGGCGTGCATCGTTCCTCTCGGTCAACACCTCTGGCTCCTGCCGATGACCGACGCACTGTTCGACATGGTCGCGGCCGCCGGAGCACCCGAACTCGACGGGAAGGCGCCAGCAGGTTTTGATCGTCTGCTGCGCGCGTGCTCGGAGACGGGACCGGTGGCCTACGTCGAGGCCGAGTACTTCGGCGGGGCAGGGACTCAGACCGCGCAGGTCTGGGACGCCGGGAAGACAGTCCTTGGTCCATTGTTCCTGGCCGAAGGGGAGCCGTCGCCGACGAGTGGCACTCCAATCTCTCAGGCGCTGCGGCAACTCGGCGCTGCCAAGGGCAATCACGTCGACGAGTTCTCCGCAGTCGGACTCGGCCGTCACCGCGACACAGACGATTGGCTTTCACCCAGGAACCAGTCGAGGCCCGACGAGCACGCCACTTGACTTGGTGCAGAGAAGGGTGCTGTGGCTGCTCGGGGTGGCCTGGGAGAAGGCGACCGAAGCGGAGACGGCAGTGTTGGCCGGGTGGCTGCGGACGGCGTCGAACTCGCAGCGCCAGCGGAAGACCGTCGGCGGCCCGGCGCCGGGCTCGGTGAACCTGCGCACGGGCAAGCCGGTACTGCGGGCCGGGTATGCGCCGCAGACGATCAACCATGCACTGTCGGTGGTCAGCGGCTTCTACGAGTTCCACGCCCACCAGGGCGAGGGTCCGGTCGCCAACCTGGTGCCGGTCTCCCCGCAGCGGCGCCGGGCCCTGGCTCACCGCAGCCCGCTGGAGCCCAAGCCGGTGCTGGGCCGGGCCCGGCTGCGGCAGAAGGTCCCTGACCGTCCGCCGCGGTCGATCCCGGATTGTCTGTGGGACGAACTGTTCGAGCGGATGGGCTGCGAGCGTGACCGCGCTCTGCTGGAGTTCTACGTCTCCAGCGGTGCCCGCGCCGAGGAACTCCTGGGCATCGGTATCGGGGATGTCGACTGGGCGGGCCAGAAGATCTACGTGATCTCCAAGGGCACGCGGGAGAGGCAGGCTGTCCCGGCCTCGCCGCAGGCGTTCCTGCGCCTGGCCTGCCGCCTGGACGAGATCGGCACCCCGTCAGCGGACGAGCCGCTGTGGCGGACCCGACGCGGCGCGGACCAGCCGATGTCCTACTGGGCGATGCGCCGCGTCATCCAGCGGGCCAACGAGGCGCTGGGCACAAACTGGACCCTGCACGACCTGCGACACACGGCGGCGAGCCGGATGGCGAACGGCGGCAAGCTGACTCTGCCGGAGGTGCAGGCCGTCCTGCGTCACACCAACATCCAGACCACCAGCCGCTATCTTGCGGTCCGCATCAAGGAGATCTACGACAAGCTCATCGAGCACTACAACACCCCACGTATTGAACGCAGTTACCCCTCCGGCTACGACGCCGACGACATCGCGGCGGTGTTCGGTGCCTGAGACCCAGCTTCGCACCACCGGTCAAAGCCGCCGCCATGGCCCTGTCGCCGAGGGGCTCCAGTTCCCCAGCCGCTTCGTCGGCGGTCCGATCGAGCCCGAGACCGCCGTTACCGCCACCCCACCGAGACCGCACGATGAGTTCGCCACCGCGTCCGTCTCCCTCCTGTCTCAGGTGGCCGGCTCCTCCTCGATCTGGCCCGACACACAGCGCGCAACCCGCCTGAACTGGAAGAACTCAACCCGCGCATGCCTTGAATACCTCCTCACCTTCCCAGGGGAGACCTGGCAGGCGAGATGGGACGCCAGTCCGCTCGGCCAGGGCCAGATCACCGCCGATGAGGTGGGATCGCGTCGGACAACGGGCACCAGCGTCATCCCCGGAATCCGGGCTCTGTACTGCCTGCGCGTTATCCAGCCGACGCCGCTCGCCTTCCGGCGCAACCCTCTGCCCAACTACGGGGTGACGTTTATCGCCGCCCAGGGAGACCCGCTCCTGGACAAGTATGCGGCGGAGGTACGCGCCCACCAGTTCCGCCAGGTGCACCGCCGCGACGCGATCAACGAGTTGTGCATGCCGATGACCGTCCAGGGCGTCGCCCTGAGCGATGTCACTCCCGCCGCGTTGCTGCACTTCACCCACGAGAATCGGAAGGCGCGTTGCACCCTGCAACCCGGGAGCCAGGTGTCCAACCGGTTGATCGGCCGTGGCGTCTGGAACGTCCTGCATGCCATGGGGCACTTCCCGCCGTCCACACCGGAAAGCATGCGGGCAGCCCTGCTGCGCGGACAGCTCAGTGTCGAGGAACTCGTCGACCAGTACGAGGTCACCAATCAGGCCGTTCGCGGTTTGCTCATCGACTACCTCACCCGTCGCAAGGCCGACACCGACTACTCCACCTTGAAGGAACTCGCCTGTAAGCTCACCCGCCACTTCTGGAAGAACATCGAGAAGATCAACCCGGACCAGAAGGCCCTGCGCATCTCGCCGGAGGACTACGCGACCTGGCGCCAGACGATCACCGTCAAGGATGACGGCAAGCCCCGCGTCGGCCAGGACAGCATCGTCATCGCGCTCCGTTCCTTCTACTACGACCTGCACACCTGGGCCGCCGACGAGCCGGAGCGCTGGGCGGTATGGGTCGCGCCGTGTCCGGTTCCGCCCAGCGAACTACGCGGGCTCGGGGTGCGCCGCCGGCGCATAACGAACGCTCCGCCGAGCGTACCCGCCAGCGCCAGCCCCTCCTTCCTCTGCTGGCCAACCACGTCGAAACCCGCTATGACCGCGCCCGCCTCCTCCTAGAGCAGGCCGATAAGACCGCCGAAGGCGAGGTATTCACCCACGAGGGCACTGAGTACCGGCGAGTCCTCACCGAAGCCGACCGCAAGCTCCTTCGCCACGGCGACGCCGTCCCCACCCGCGTCCAGGAAGTCGACAGCGGCCGGATCGTTCACATCGGCACCGAGGAAGAGGGCGCCTTCTGGGAATGGGCGGCCGTCGAGACCCTGCGGCACTCCGGCGTGCGCAGCGAGGAGCTCTGTGAACTGACCCACCTCAGCATCCGCCAATACCAGCGGGCGAACGGCGAGGTCATCGCGCTGCTGGTGATCGCACCGTCGAAGACCGACCGCGAGCGCGTCATCCCGATGTCGGCCGAACTCTTCCACGTGATTGCCTCGATCGTCCGCCGTCACAATCGCACCGGCCGTCCGATCCCGCTCGTCAGCCGGTTCGACTACCACGACAAGGTGTGAAGCCCCCCGATGCCGTTCCTCTTCCAGCGGCAGAACGGCACTACCCCCATGGTGCTCAGCACCGCGACCATCCAGGTCATGCTCGGCCGGATCTGCGAGCAACTGGCCGAAAGCCACCGGGAGTTCCGCAGGCTGAAGTTTACCCCGCACGACTTCCGAAGGATCTTCGCCACCGAGCTGGTCAACAGCGGCCTGCCGATCCACATCGGCGCCGCTCTCATGGGTCATCTTGACGTCCAGACCACCCGTGGCTACGTGGCGGTATTCGATGAGGACGTCATTCGTCATTACCAGAAGTTTCTCCATCAGTGCCGTGAAATTCGGCCCGAAGGAGAGTACCGCAACACGACAGAGCAGGAATGGACCGAGTTTGAAGAGCACTTCAATAAGCGCAAGGTCGAACTCGGCAGCTGCGCACGACCCTACGGAACGCCTTGCCAGCACGAACACGCCTGCATCCGCTGCCCGATGCTCCAGATCAACCCAAAAATGCTCGCGCGCTTGGACGAACTGGAGGAAGATCTACAGGCCAGGCGGAAGCGGGCGGCGGCCGAGCAGTGGCTTGGTGAGATCGACGGCATCGACTTGACGCTGACTTTCCTTCGCGCCAAGCGCGACGAGGCCCGCTGGCTGTCCCGCCGCAGTCCCCTCAACCTAGGCTTGCCCCACGCACGCCCTCCGGAGTCCTGATGAGTATCCCGATCAACCCGCTGCCGTCCAGCGACTAGCCTTCATTCGTTTTCTGCACGAACAGGGCGTGGCGCAGTCCCGGCAGCCTCAACCTCTCGCCGCGACCTCCGTGCTGTCCTTCCACGATGCCGTTGAGCTGTTCCTCGTCCTTGCGGGTGAGCATCTACAGGTCGGTCTTCCAACCCAAATCAACTTCTCCCAGTACTGGGACAAGCTCGCAGCTGGCCTGCCGCCCAACACCCAACTGCCGAGCAAGAAGGCCATGGAGCGGATGAATAAGCTTCGGGTCAACCTCAAGCACCACGGCGCCGTCCCGTCTCCGACGGATATTGACCAGGTGCGAGCAGACGTGCTGACCTTCTTCACCGACGCCACTCCACTGGTCTTCGGGGGTACGTTCACGCAGATCGACATGATCGACCTCGTGACGCGGCAACAGACTGTGAACTTCCTGCAATATGCCCAGACCTGCGCGGACAAGGGGGACCTCCCGCAGGCGATGGCAGCTCTCTCCATCGCATTCACGGAACTCATCGAGCACTACACAGAAACGCGCCGGTCGGCCCACAGGCCGCCGTTCCGGTTCGGTGATCTCAGAGACTACCGCGACGAAAGCTCACGGATTCGTGGGGATAGGGAAGCGAGAAAGCTCAACCTCGGTGGTCTCGTGGGCTATGTCAGGGACATATCGAAGCAGTTGTCGAGCCTCACGACGGCGACGAAGCAAATCCAACGGGCAATGCGTGTGACTGCACTCGGCATCGACTACACCCGTTATGCGAAGTTTGGGGTGCTCGCTCCGTAAATCGTCCGCTACGGGGGCGGTGGCGCCAGCTTCATTGTCGAAGAGGGACATAAGTTGCTCAGCGACGAGGACTACCAGTTCGCTCGCCTGTTCGTGATCGAATCCTCCATGCAGGCAGCGAAGGCAGACGCCGTGCTCCAGCGCAGGCTTGATCACCGCGCAGCCAGCAACCCGTCTCCGGGGACCTGGAACCAGGGCGAGCAGCGCAACTGGGAAGGGCCAGACCCGTTCGGGAGCTAGTGGCTCGTCACGCATCCTTGGCCGGGTAATCGACCCTGCTCCCGCCGACCAGCAGACTGTCTCCAGGACTTGATCTTGGAGGTGGTCGTGGGACGTCGACCGAGTGTGTTCGTCCGGCCGGTCAGCATGGAGGAAGGCCGCCGGCTGCAGCGGATCAGCCGTACTGCGAAGGACCCGGTGAGGCTGCGGCGGGCGATCGTGGTGCTGATGTCCGCCCAGGGTCAAACAGTCAAGGACATCACCTCGCTGATGCAGGTCGGCGAGGACTACGTCCGCGATGTCATCCACGCCTTCAACGAGCGGGGGTTCGACGCACTGGACCCAAAATGGAGCGGGGGACGCCCCAAGACGATCAGTGACGAGGTGCGCGAGCACATCTGCCTGATCGCCCGGACGTCCCCCGCCGACTGGAAGATCACCGCGTTTTCCACCTGGAGCCTGAGCAAGCTCGCCGAGCACCTGGCCAAGCAGAAGGTGGTGGCGGTCATCAGCCGGGAGACGCTGCGCCGGATCCTGGCCGCCGGCAAGGTTTCCTGGAAGACCACCACCACGTGGAAGGCGTCCACCGACCCGCAGTTCATCGCCAAGATGCACCGCATCCTGGCCCTCTACGACACCCCGCCCGCCGACGGGCGGGTGATATGCGTCGACGAGTTCGGGCCGCTGAACCTGATGCCCCGCAAGGGCAAGGCATGGGGACCGGTGAGGCGTCCGAAGCGGCTGCGGGCCACCTACAACCGCCACCACGGCGTGATGCACATGCTCGCCGCCCTCGACTGGCCACCGGCAGGCTCTACTACCGCATTCGTCGGCGCAAACGCTGGCGCGAGTTCCTCGACCTCCTCAAGGTCCTGCGTACCCGCTGGCCTGGGCAGAAGCTGTATGTGGTGCTGGACAACTTCTCCCCGCACAAGCACGCCAAGGTCCGCGCATGGGCGGACGACCACCAGGTCGAGTTGGTCTTCCTGCCGACCTACGGCTCCTGGCTGAACTGGATCGAAGCCGAGTTCGCGGCCCTGCGCTACTTCGCACTCAACGGCACCGACCACCGCAGCCACGACGAACAGAACGCCGCCATCGCCGCCTACGTCCGCTGGCACAACGCCCGCGCCGAACCGAAGACGAACTTCGCACCCGACTCACCGATCCGTACCTGGACCTATTACCCGGCCAAGGCTGCGTGACGAGCCACTAGGTCGTCACTCGACCGAGTGAAGTGCAGAGAAGCAGCACCGGCCAGAACCGGTTGCCGGGCCGGGCGAAGTGGTGGCCGGTCGCGGCCGTCATCAGACCGGGGTTTGACCTGCTGCCATTTGGCGGCGGTTGGACGTGTTCTGGTGTGTATGAGTGAGCGTGGCGTGGGTGAAGGCGCGTGGCCGGGGGCGGTGACCGGGTGTTCTGGTTTCGAATGCGTGACCTTTGGCCGGGGCTGCTCGTTGGGTGCGGTGACGGTTGCGGTTTCGGGCGGGGGTGAGGGTGTGGGTGGGCTGCGTGAGGTGGCGGCGTCGTTCGTGGTGCCCGGCCCGTCCGGGGTGGCCATCCGCGCCGGTCTCAAGGGTCTGACCGGGCAGGACGAGGCGGTGCTGCGCCAGGTCGGCGATCTGCTCGGCTCGCTGGCCTCTCGCGATCTGAGGGTGCGCTGCGCGGCGGGGCTGGGCCATGACGGTGAGCAGTGGGCGCGGCGGAAGCGGGCGTTGTCCGGGGAGTCGTCGTCGCGGTGGGCGGGCAGTATCACCAAGGCCACGCATGATCAGTGGGCGCTGGCCCGGCGCGGGCAGCTCGCCCACATCCAGAGCCTGCAGACAGGTGTCGAGACGATCAGGCGCCGGCTCTCCCAGCCCATCGGCGCGAACGGCTGCAAGGGGGCGCCGGGTGGCTACGGCTCCGAGCGGGAGTGGTTCGCCAAGTCCCGGCGCCTGCACGTGCTTGAGGACCGGCTGGTGCGGGTGCGGGCTGACTGGGAGGCCGGGCGGGTGCGGGTGGTGCGCGGCGGCAAGAAGTTGCTCAACAGCCGGCATCATCTGGAGGCCGCCGGGCTGACCGAGGCGCAGTGGCGGTTGCGGTGGCAGGCCGAGCGGTGGTTCCTGCGGGCCGATGGCGAGTCCGGGAAACCGTATGGGAACGAGACGATCCGCATCACGCCGGAGGGTGAGGTGAGTATCCGGCTTCCGGCGGCGCTGGCCGGGCTGGCGAACGCGCCCCACGGCCGGTACGTACTCGCTTGCCGGGTCCGCTTCCGCCACCGGGGCGAGCAGTGGGCCGACCGCGTCACAGCAGGCCGCGCGGTGGCCTACCGCATCCACTACGACCCGGACCGGAACCGCTGGTATCTGACCGCGTCCTGGCAGAACCCATCGGTGACGACGGTGCCGCTTTCAGCTGTCCGCGCGGGTGGGTTGGTGGGGATGGACATGAACGCCGACCACCTGGCCGCCTGGCGCCTGGACGCACACGGCAACCCCGTCGGCGCGCCCCGCCGCTTCGACTATCAGCTGACCGGCACCGCGAGCCATCGGGATGCACAGGTCCGCCACGCCTTGATCCGTCTGCTGCACTGGTCGGCGCGGCACGGTCTGTCCCTCGCGATCGAGGACCTCGACTTCACCGCCGAGAAGACCCGGGAGAAACACGGCCGCCGCAAGCAATTCCGCAAGCTGATCTCCGGCCTGCCCACCGCCCGGCTCCGCGCACGGCTGGTGTCGATGGCCGCCGAGCTCGGCATCACCATTGTTGCCGTCGATCCGGCCTACACCAGCCGCTGGGGCGCCCAGCACTGGCAGAAACCCCTGACCAGCAAGACACGTAAGCCCACGCGGCACGACGCTGCCGCCGTGGCGATCGGAAGGCGCGCCCTGGGATGTGCGATCAGGCGTCGGACGGCACCGCCCCCACCGCACCGGAGTGATGCGGTGGGGCATCGGACCGCCCAGGCCCGACCGGACACCCCGGGGCGTGAGGGACCCCGCCCCCGCGTTCCCGGACCACGGACACGATCCGTGCCGCCCGGACGCGGAGCGAAAGCGGGCGACCAGTGTGCCCACAACCGTTCGGGGCACACGGCTGAGCACGAGCCCTGGACCCAGGACTCACTCCCGCTCAGTCCATAGGAACGGTTGATGCCGCAGAACAGCACCCGCAGGCCGTCCGCGACGACGTCCGGCACCGGACGGTCGCGGGCGGCCTCGAGCTCCGCCGGGGTGAAACGGGTCAGAGGATCGCCCCCGGCGCGTAGGCCGCGGCCGTCGGGTGCTGCTTCACGATCTCCTCGATCCGGCCCACGACCGTGCCGACCTGGTCGGCTGCCGCGCCGGTGAAGGACAGCTTGTCGGCCATCAGCGCGTCCAGCCGGGCACGGTCGAGCGGGAGGCGGTCGTCGGCGGCCAGCTTGTCGAGGAGGTCGTTGCGCTCGGCGCCCTGCTCGCGCATGGCGAGCGCGGTCGCGACGGCGTTCTCCTTGATCGCCTCATGGGCGACCTCGCGGCCGACCCCGGCCCGCACGGCACCCATCAGCACCTTGGTGGTGGCCAGGAACGGCAGGTAGCGGTCCAGCTCGCGGGCGATCACCGCGGGGAAGGCGCCGAACTCGTCGAGCACCGTCAGGAACGTCTCCAGCAGCCCGTCCAGCGCGAAGAACGCGTCCGGCAGCGCGACCCGGCGCACCACCGAGCAGGACACGTCGCCCTCGTTCCACTGGTCGCCCGCCAGCTCGCCGGTCATCGAGGCATAGCCCCGCAGGATCACCATCAGGCCGTTGACGCGCTCGCAGGAGCGGGTGTTCATCTTGTGCGGCATCGCGGAGGAGCCGACCTGGCCCGGCTTGAAGCCCTCGGTGACCAGCTCGTGCCCGGCCATCAGCCGAACCGTCTTCGCCAGCGAGGAGGGCGCCGCCGCGAGCTGCACCAGCGCGGTGACGACCTCGTAGTCCAGCGAGCGCGGGTAGACCTGGCCGACCGAGGTGAACGCCCGCGAGAAGCCGAGGTGCCCGGCGACGCGCCGCTCCAGCTCCGCGAGCTTCGACGCGTCGCCGCCGAGCAGGTCCAGCATGTCCTGGGCCGTGCCCACCGGGCCCTTCACACCGCGCAGCGGGTAGCGGCCCAGCAGCTCCTCGACCCGTCCGTGGGCCACCAGCAGCTCGTCCGCCGCGGTCGCGAAACGCTTGCCGAGGGTGGTGGCCTGCGCGGCGACGTTGTGCGAGCGGCCGGCCATGACCAGCTCGCCGTACTCGGCGGCCAGCCTGCCCAGCCGGGCGAGGACGGCTACCGTGCGGTCCCGCATCAGCTCCAGCGAGAGCCGGATCTGCAACTGCTCGACGTTCTCCGTCAGGTCGCGGGAGGTCATGCCCTTGTGCACGTGCTCGTGCCCGGCGAGGTCGTTGAACTCCTCGATCCGCGCCTTCACGTCGTGCCGGGTGACCTTCTCGCGCTCCGCGATCGAGGCCAGGTCGACCTGGTCGAGGACCCGCTCGTAGTCGGCGATCGCCTCGTCCGGCACCTCGATGCCGAGGTCCTTCTGGGCGCGCAGCACGGCGAGCCAGAGCTGCCGTTCCAGCCTGACCTTCTGCTCGGGCGACCAGAGCGTGGCGAGCTCGGCGGAGGCGTAACGTCCGGCGAGGACGTTCGGGATGCGGGGCTTGGCAGGCGCTGAAGTCACGTAGACGGATTCTACTGGCGATTCGTGCAGGCCAGCGCCGCGGGGGTGTTCGTGGGAAGCTACGAGAGCTCCGCGTCGGCCGCTGTCGGGGGCTGCGCCAGGTCCTCGTAGGGCAGCAGTTCGGGCCGTTTCGCGGGGCGGCCGTCGCCGGAGGAGCGGCTGGCGTGGCACCCGCCCAGATTCTCGGTACGAAGGCTAGAGGGTGCGTACGGCAAGGGGGCGGCGCAATCCCAGCACCAAGGAGCACCACCCCCGATGGCCGTCAAGCGTCTCATAGACCTCTATCTGCGCAAGAGCAAGAACTTGCGGGAGGACGACCACCGCCGAGAGCAGTCCACCGACACGCAGGAGGCCTCCGGGCGTCGCTGGGTCGACCGCAACGGCTACACCGTCCGTCACGTGTGGGTAGACCTGGCGTCCGGCTACAAGGCGGATGCCGAGCGTCCCGACTTCGACAAGGCGCTAGCAGCGCTACGGAGCCGTGAGACCTCGGTGCTGTGGTGCTACATGGTGGACCGGTTCTCTCGCAGGGTGCCCGTGCTGTCCTCGACGTGATCGACCCGGCAGACGGCACCGAGCCCGGCCGCCTGATCTTTGAGGTGAGACTCCCTCCGGCTACTCGGCAGGCATAGTGCCGGGGTGGGTGAGGTAGGTCCGGTGCGCTGGAGGAGCGGGAGCGTGCGGCCCGGAAGCGGGTGGAGGAGTTGCAGGCCGAGCTGGAGGCGGCGCAGTCGCAGTGGGACGAGTGGCTGATCGCCCGCAGGCGGGTCGGCGAGGTGTGGGACGCGGGTGAAATCGCAGGCCAGGAGGCTGTGGCGGGGAAGACACCGGAGGGGATCGAGGCCAGGACGCTGGCGACAGCGAAGCCCGGGACGCTGGTTCCGGTCTGGCGGGAGGGGCTGTCGGCCGAGGTGCTGGAGCCGGAATATCAGCAGGTCATGGGCCTGCTGGCCGAACGCCGCGCCACCGGCGGTCAGTCACTGAACTGCCGTGAGATCACTGCCTTGTTGGGGCTGGAGGTGGTTCCTGCGAAGACCGAGGGAGTGCGGTGCAAGCTCAAGCGGTTCGTTGCGCGGGGATGGGCACACGAGTCGGCACCGGACCGGTTCGCCTGCGGCGGCGACCGAGACGGCGGGTCATGACCATGGTCATCGACCACAGGACCATCGCCTCCGACGACCCTCTGGTTGCTACGGACATGATCTTGTGGTGAGACCTGTCCTATCAGGGGCTTCACGGCTGTTCATGGCGGGGGCGCGATGCGGCGGGGTCGGCTCAGAGTGCGATGAGCCCCGCGGCCGTCGGCTGGAATCCGCAGGCGTCGAAGTAGAACGACTGCAGGTCGTCCTCGAAGTCGACGTGCATCCATTCGCACTTGGCTATACGGGCCTGTCGGACGGCCTCGGCAACAAGCCCGGCTCCGATCCCCGAGCGGCGGTAGCTTGCCGCGACCACGGTGTCCAGGATGAACGCGTGGACGCCGCCGTCCCACGCGACATTCACGAAACCGACGAGGTCCCCTTCGTGGCGTGCACAGACCCAGCCCAGGCTGTGGCGATGGACCTGGGCCAGCCAATCGACTTCCGAGGCCTGATGGTTGAAACCCGCTGCATGCAGCGCATTGACGGCTGTGTTGTCGAATTCGCCCCGCCACTCATACGTGATCGTCATGGCGCGAGCGTAGACCGCCCTCTCCGCCCCGTTCCTCCCGCGCCACAGGACCAGGAATGATCACCGTTGAGAAAACCTCAGTGAGTGAACCTGACAACCCGCCCTTGCCAACAGCTGCTCCGGAAGCCCTACTTCATGTCCATTGACCGCAAGTTACGCTTGTCACCTCGCCGCCTGGGGGCCGCAACAACGTCGATGCCATCTCGCACTGCACCCTTGCGCCGCGCCGTTCTGGTCTGGCTGCTTCCGATGCTGTGGACCGTTGCCCTCGGCCTGTGGGGGCTGTCACGGCAGGGCAGCTTGTGGCGGGACGAGGCCGCGACCTGGCAGGTAGCCCAACGCTCCACCGCCGAGATCTGGCACATGCTGGGGAACGTTGACGTCGTACACGGGTGCTACTACCTGCTGATGCATGTGCTGTTTGAGTGCTTCGGGCCCTGCGCCACAATATTGCGACTCCCCTCGGTGCTGGCCACAGGGATCGCGGCGGCTTGCGTGGCAGTCATCGGCCACAGGCTGGCCGGCGTGTGGGCGGGCCTGGCGGGAGGGATGGCGTTCGGGCTGCTGCCTGCTGTGCAGTTCTACCTCCAAGAGGGTCGGCCATACGCACTGGTCGCCGCCGGGGCCGGGATCTCCACATTGCTCCTCGTAACCGTGCTCCAGGGGCGTGTCCGGACGCTGTGCTGGGCTGCATACGGCAGCACCATTCTGCTGATGGGGCTGCTGAACTGGCTCTCGCTCATGATCCTCCCGGCACACCTGGCAACTCTCCTGTGGATCCGAGCCGGGCGCGAAGTCTGGACACGTTGGACGGCAGCCTCCACGGCCGCCACAGCCTGTGTGCTGCCGTTGATCCTCTTCAGCCGAAGCCAGTCCGCACAGGTGTCATGGATACCGCCGCTGTCCTGGCACATGATGATCGGCCCTGCGGTTCTGCTGGCGATCGGTGGCGTTGGTGCGCTACTGGATCGGCCCCGAGCGGGCCGGCCGTCGGTGGCAGCCGTCGGGTTACCGCTGCTGGCGGTGCCCCAGATCGGCCTCATCGCTCTTTCCCTGATCCAGCCGTTGTTCTTGGACCGGTACATCCTCTACAGCATGCTGGGGTTGGCACTGCTGATCGGCACTGCCATCGGCTCGGCGGTGCAGGCAGCCAAGCCCCGGCTCCCGAAAGCGTCGAAGTGGATTCTCCCCGCAGTGGTCGCCGCAGCGATGGTGGCACTGCTGCCGCAGTCACTGGCAAAGCGATCCCCGGCAAGCAGGGTGGACGACGTCCTGGCGATAGCGTCGGACGTGCGGCGGATGAAAACGACCGGAAGTGCGGTGCTTTTCATCCCGTCGGCGCGTCGGGACACCAAGTCCGTCTCGCCGAGTGCCTTTGCCGGGCTGCGAGACATAGCTCTCGTGGAGAGCCCTGAGAAGTCCGGGACCCTGAAGGGTGTGGAGACGAGCCCGGATCACATACGTGCTGCGATGCTGGCCCAGCAACGGATACTGCTGGTGACGGACGCAACACAGGTGGCAAAACCGGTGACGGCCGAGCGGGACAAGATGAAGACCGCCGTGCTGAAGAAGTACTTCACACCAGTGGCTGACGAACAAGTCCGTGGTCGGCGGGTGACGGTGTACCAGCGGCTTGCCAGAGCTCATTGACCGGCGTGGCAGGACCACCTTCAAGCTCGTAACCGGACGGGCTGCGCGGACCCGCCACTCGGGCGGCCTTCAGGTACCCAATGATCAGCACCGCGTTCCAGCAGTCCGCACAACCATCGACAAAAGACCAGGTCAGCAACCCACAGGAAGGATTCCCACAGGTCGCGACCCGCCCCATTACTAGGGCCTGTCGTCGCATTCCCGCCGTCGCCCGAAGAGCGGCCCAGCGGCGTCTGGTGCGTGCTCTGGGGGTCCCCCTGCTCGAAGATCTCGGGGGAACCTCAGCCTGGATGCCCATGCTCGCCCCGACCGGTCAAGCCCGGCTCTGGGAACCCCGCCGGCTGCGGTTCCGCCTGTTCTCCGCGGCCGCCCAGCTCGTCACCGCCGGCCGACGCCGCATCCTCCGCCTCACCCAACACTGGCCCTGGGCAGGTGAGATCGCAGGCGCCTTCGAGCGACTTGCCCTCCTGCCCAGCCCAGGCTGACCAGCAGACTTTCCGTCCCGACGACAGCTCCACCCGACCCCGGACAGCGGAACCGGGCGACCCACCTGACGCGACAGTCGGGCCACCGGCCTGCTCACCACCCGCCTCGGAAAGCGAAAAGGCCCGCCGACGCCGTCGACGGACCCTCACGCAAGATCGAGGTTAATCGGTGCATGGCATGCGGGGCTCCGGGTCAGGGCTCCACCTGTCGCCAGCCCGTCACAGGGCCGGGGTTTGTGTGGTCCGCAGGGGTGACCCAGAAGGGTTTGCCCAGCTCAGCGCTAAAGTGGGCGCCTGTCCGGCCGTCGCCGGAGGAACGGCCGGTCAGGCGCCGCCCTATCCACGGCAGCAGATGCTGCCGGGCGAAGCGGGCGTCCTGCACCCGGCGGTTGAGCCAGCCCGGACGCGCGGTCGCCGCCATGGGCGTACGCCACTCGGTGTCCTCGGGCTCGTGGCCGAGCGTCTGCCACACCGCCTCGGCGACCCGGCGGTGGCCCTCGGGGGTCAGGTGCAGCCGGTCCACGTCCCACAGCCGGGGGTCGGCGAGCGACGGCGCCCCGTACAGGTCGACGACGAGCGCGCCGTGCCGTGCGGCGAGCTCGTCGACGCAGGCGAACAACTCCTCCATGCGCGGCCGGAAGCGCTCCAGGACGGGGCCCCGCCGGCCGGGGCTGCGCATCAGCACCAGCCGCTCGCACGACGGCGCCAGCCGCTCCACGGCCTCCGTGAGCAGCCCCGTGACCCTGCCCATGTCGCACTTGGGCCGCAGCGTGTCGTTGAGGCCGCCCACCAGCGTCACGACGTCGGCCCGCATGGCCGCCGCCACCTCCACCTGCTCGTCGACGATCTGCCCGATGAGCTTGCCGCGCACGGCGAGGTTGGCGTACCGGAAGCCGGGCGCGCGGGCGGCCATCCGCGCCGCGAGGAGGTCCGCCCAGCCTCGGTACGAACCGTCGGGCAGCCGGTCCGACATGCCCTCGGTGAAGGAGTCGCCGACCGCGACCAGGCTCGTGTACATGGGATTCGTCTGCATGGCGTGAGCGATCGTATCCGGGCGGTCCGGTGGCGTACCAAGCGGTCGGTCGGTATCGCGTCAGGCCGTCCCGGTCACCCCCGCCGGTCCGAACAGCTCTCGCAGTACGTCCTCCATGGTCACCAGGCCCGCGAGCCGGTCGTCGGCCCCCAGGACGGCCGCCAGGTGCGTACGGCTGCCGCGCATCGCGGTGAGCACGTCGTCCAGCGGCGTGCCCTCGCGGACCCGGGCGATGGGCCGCATGTCCCGCGGCCGGAACGGCTCCTCCCGCGGCGAGGCGTCCAGGGCGTCCTTCACATGCAGGTAGCCGACGATGTGGCGTTCCTCGTCGACCACGGGGAAGCGCGAGAAGCCGGACTCGGCCGACAGCCGCTCCAACTGCTCGGGGGTGATTCCCACCGACGCGTGGACGACACGCTCCAGCGGGAGCACCACGTCACGCACGGGCCGGCTGCCGAGCTCCAGCGCGTCGTGCAGCCGCTCCTGCGCCCGGTCGTCGATGAGGCCGGCCGCGCTGGCGTCCTTGACGATCTGGGCCAGCTCCGCGTCCGTGAAGGTCGACGAGACCTCGCTCTTGGCCTCCACCCGCAACAACTTGAGCAGGCTGTTCGCGAACGTGTTCACCGTGAAGATCACCGGGCGCAGGGCCTGGGACAGCGCGACCAGCGGCGGTCCGAGCAGCAGCGCGCTGCGTACCGGCTCCGCGAGCACGACGTTCTTCGGCACCATCTCGCCGAGCAGCATGTGCAGGTACGTCGCCAGGGCCAGCGCGATCACGAACGACACCGCGTGGCCCGCGCCCGGTGGCACACCCATGGCGTGGAACGCCGGCTCCAGCAGGTGCGCGATCGCCGGCTCGGCGACCACACCGAGGACCAGGGTGCACAGGGTGATGCCGAGCTGCGCCGCGGCCAGCAGCGCGGACACGTGCTGCAGGCCCCACAGCACGCTCCGGGCGCGCCGGTCGCCCGCCTCGGCGTACGGCTCGATCTGGCTGCGGCGCACCGAGATCAGCGCGAACTCGCCGCCCACGAAGAAGGCGTTGACGACCAGGGACGCCAGCCCGATCAGAATCTGCACACCGGTCACCGCCCGGCCCTCCCCTCGTCCTCCGCGCCACCGCACGGCCGTTCGTCCTTCGGAGCGGGCCCGTCACCGTGCCTGCCGCGCGTGCCTTCCCCGCGCTGCACGCGGTCCTCGTGGTCCCCGCCGTGCCCGCTTGACCCGCCGTGCTCGCGGTCCCCGCCTTCCTCGCCCCGCGCCCCCCGTTCGTCGTCCAGTGGCGCGTGCAGGAGTACGCGCGCTGCGCGGTGGCCGCTCGAGTCCACGACGTCCAGTCGCCAGCCGGCGGTCTGGAGGATGTCGCCGGTCTCGGGGATCCGGCCGAGTTCGGCGGCGATCAGGCCGGCCAGCGTCTCGTACGGCCCCTCCGGCACCCGCAGCCCCACCTGCGCGAGCTGG
Source organism: Streptomyces sp. CB01373 (assembly GCF_002803075.1). Taxonomy (GTDB): domain Bacteria; phylum Actinomycetota; class Actinomycetes; order Streptomycetales; family Streptomycetaceae; genus Streptomyces. Next base: position 107,362 of record NZ_NNBK01000003.1, read on the forward strand.
TCCACCCGCGCGGAGCCGCCCGCCGAGTACAGGGCGCGGCCCTCCTCGTCGGCACCGGCCGGCGCGATGTCGGGCGTCTCGTGCGGGTCGTGCTCGTCGCGCACCTCGCCGACCACCTCCTCGACGATGTCCTCCAGCGTCGCCACGCCCGCGGTGCCGCCGTACTCGTCGATGACGACCGCCATCGTGCGCTTGCCGGACAGCCGGTCAAGGAGCCGGTCGACGGTCAGCGACTCGGGGACCAGGAGCGGCTCGCGCATGATCTCCGAGACCTGTGTGCGGGTGCGGCGCTCGGCCGGTATCGCCAGCACGTCCTTGATGTGGGCGGTGCCCACGACCGAGTCGAGGCCGCCCTGGTGGACGGGGAACCGGGACAGCCCGGTCGCCCGGGTCGCGTTCGCCACGTCCTCGCAGGTCGCCCGGGCGTCGAGGGCCACGACCCGCACCCGCGGGGTCATCACGTTCTCCGCGGTCAGGTCCGCCAGGTTGAGGGTGCGTACGAACAGCTCGGCGGTGTCCGCCTCCAGGGCGCCCTCCTTGGCGGAGTGCCGGGCCAGGGCGGCGAGTTCCTGGGGCCCGCGAGCGGAGGCGAGCTCCTCGGCGGGCTCCATGCCGAGCCGGCGCACCACGCGGTTCGCCGTGTTGTTCAGGTGGGTGATGAAGGGGCGGAAGGCGGCGCTGAACCAGCGCTGCGGGCTGCCCACCCGCCGGGCCACCGCGAGCGGCGAGGAGATCGCCCAGTTCTTGGGCACCAGCTCGCCGACGACCATCAGGAACACCGTGGACAGGGCCGTGCCCAGGGCCAGCGCGACCGAGGTCGCTGCGGACCGGGACAGACCGAGCGCCTGGATCGGCCCCGCGATCAGCTTGCCGATCGACGGCTCGGCGAGCATGCCGACCACCAGATTGGTGACGGTGATGCCGAGCTGTGCCCCGGAGAGCTGGAAGGTCAGGTTCCGTACGGCCTTCAGCGCGCCGGCAGCGCCGCGCTCACCGCGCTCGGCGGCCCGCTCCAGGGCACCGCGCTCGACGGTCGTCAGCGAGAACTCGGCCGCGACGAAGGCGCCGCAGGCGAGACTGAGCAGCACCGCCACCAGCAACAGGAGCACTTCGGTCATCGGGTCACCCCCGTCCCATGGTCGGGCAGGGCAGGGGCTGGCGCGCTGTGTCGCGCTCGGGGAGGCTCGCCCATGGGCGGACGCTCACAACCTTTCATGCAGGAACGGATGTCCCGCAATGGTAAAGGAAAGGCAAAGGAAGGTCGTGTTCAGTCCGTCAGGGGCTTCACCCAGCGACGCCAGCGCTCCTCCGGCGCGTAGCCCGCCGCCCGCCAGGCGTGGTGCGCGTTCTCGTTTCGGGTGAGCACCATGGCGTCCCCGCGCCTCCCGCCGAGCCGCACGAACCGTTCCTCGGCGGCCGCCAGCAGGGCGGAGCCGATGCCCTGGCGCCGCCGGTCCGGGTGCACGGCCAGCCGGTACAGATGGCAGCGCCAGCCGTCGAAGCCCGCGATGACCGTGCCGGCCAGTTCGCCGTCCCGTACCGCCAGCAGCAGGGACTCCGGGTCGCGGGCGATCAGGCGGGCCACGCCGTCCCGGTCGTCGCTGATGCTCGTGCCCTCCGCGGCCGTCGTCCAGAAGGCCAGTACGGCGCCGAGGTCGTCTGCGGTCGCCGCGCGTATGTGCAGATCGCTCATGCGGCGATGACACCACGCATCACAGGGCGCCGGGCGCAATTCCAGTATCCGGACGCGGGGCCCGCCGCGACCGCCTCACTCGTGCGCGATCGCCGCCAGCACGTTCATCCGTGAGGCGCGCAGCGCCGGCAGCAGCGCCGCCACTACGCCCACGAGCGCCGCGCCGATCACCACCGCCACGATCGTGCTCCAGGGGATGGCCAGCGCCCTCATGCCCTGAAGTGCCAGCACCCGCTGGGTGCACAGGCCCCACACCAGGCCCAGGGACAGTCCCAGGACCGCGCCGAAGACGGCGATCACCACCGACTCCAGCCGGATCATCCGCCGCAGCTGACGGCGGGACAGCCCGATGGCCCTCAGCAGACCGATCTCCCGGGTGCGCTCCACCACCGACAGGGCGAGGGTGTTGACCACGCCCAGGACCGCGATGACGATCGCGAGGCCGAGCAGCGCGTAGACGAGGTAGAGCAGGACCGCGATCTGGTCGTGGACGAGCTTCTTGTAGTCCGCCTGGTCGCGCACCTGCACATTGGGGTACGGCACGAGGGCCTTCTCCAGGTGGGCGCGCAACTGCGCGGCGCCGGTGCCGGGCGCGGCGTTCACGTACAGGGCGGCGTCCGGGGTGTTCGGCACGTACTTCTCCAGGGTCCCCATGCCGAAGTACACGCCGCCCTCGATGCCGAGCCCCTCGGCCGCGTCCTGGTTGGTGAGCGCCGCCACGGTCAGCCGGGCCTGCCGTCCGCCCTGGAACTCGACGGGCAGCACGGTCCCGGCCCGCACCCCGTGCTTCCCGGCGAAGCGGGCGTCCATGGCGATGTGCCCGTCGGCGAGCGCCGCCGCCGTGTCGCCGCGGACGTACTTGATGTGGGCGACCGAGTCGAGCCGCGGGTCGTACCCGGAGGCGGTCGTCGCGACGCGCTTGCCGTCCGGCAGCCGCAGGGCGACGGCCGCGAGGCGCTGCCGTACGACGGTGCCGGCGCCCGGGGTGTCGCGCACCGTGTGCGTGACCTCCGCGGAGAACGGCAGGAAGTTGCGGTTCTGTACCACGTAGTCGGCGCCCAGCACCCTGTCGATCTGCCGGTCCAGGGAGTTGGTCATGGAGGCACTGGCCACGGACAGTCCGCCGACCAGGGCAAGGCCCACCATCAGGGCGGCCGCGGTGGCGCCGGTACGGCGCGGGTTGCGCAGCGCGTTGCGCTGGCTCATTCGCCCGATGGAACCGAAGAGGGCCGGGAAGGCCCCGCCCAGCACCCGGATCAGCGGGCGCACCAGCAGCGGCCCGGCGACGACGACGGCGACCAGGGTGAGGACGATGCCCACGCCCAGCAGAGAGGCGGCGGTCGCGGTCCGGTGCGCGGCGGCGCAGCCCGCGAGCGCCGCCGCGCCGGCCGCGCCCATGCCCGCGCCCGCCAGCGCGCGCACCCGCAGCGGCCGGCCCACGCCGGCCACCTCGGTGTCCGCCAGGGCCGCCATGGGCGAGACGGCCGCGGCGCGGCGGGCCGGGAGGTAGGCCGCCAGGAAGGTGACACCGATGCCGACGCCGTACGCGGCGACGGGCGTGCTCCACCTGACGACCATCGCCGAGGTCGTCAGGTTCATGCCGAACGAGCTCATCAGCCGGATCAGCCCGGCCGCCAGACCGATCCCGGCCGCGAGTCCCACCGTGGAGCCGACCACGCCGAGCAGCACCGCCTCGGCCAGCACCGAGCGCCGGACCTGCCGCCGGTCGGCGCCCAGGGCGCGCAGCAGACCCAGCTCGCGGGTGCGCTGGGCGATCAGCATGGAGAAGGTGTTGACGATCAGGAAGATGCCGACGAGGACCGCGATCCCGGCGAACCCGACCATGACGTACTTGATGATCTTGACGAATCCGCCGAGCCGGGCGGCGGCCGACTTGGCCTGCTCACCGGCGGTCCGCAGGTCGTAGCCGCCGCTGCCTACGGCCCGGGCGACGCGCTGCTTGAGCTGGGCGTCGGTGACGCCCTTGGCCGCGTCGACCGAGATGCTCGTCGCACGGGCGGTCGAGCCGAGCAGCCTGGCCTGGGCGGTGGGCGTGTCCAGGAAGAGCCTGGCCGCGCCCGGGTTGGTGGTGGTGAACGTGGCGATGCCGACGACCCGGACGCGGAACGAGCCGGGCTGCGCCTGGACCGCGAGCATGTCGCCGATCCGTACGCCGTCGTGCCGGGCGGTGTCGGCGTCCAGCAGGGCCTCGCCGTCGCCGTGCGGGGCGTGTCCGGAGGTCAGCCGCACCGGGCTGCGGTCGGTGACCTGCCAGTTGGAGACGACGGTCGGGGCGCCGGTGGTCGGGCCGACCGCTTCGTTGCGGCTGTCGACGACCATGGCGTTCCGGACGGCCACGTCCACGTGCGTCGCCGCCACGCCGTCGACCCCGGCCACCCGCTGGGCGAGGGACGCCGGCACGGTCTGCACGACCCCGGTTGGCAGTGCGGACGTCAGCTCCTGCCTGGGCGCCACCGTCACATCGGCGGCGGTCGAGGCGAAAAGCTGGTTGAAGGTGCGGGCGACGGTGTCGGAGAAGATCAGGCTGCCCGTGACGAAGGCCACGGACAGGATGACGGCCAGGGCCGAGAGCAGCAGCCGCCCCCTGTGGTCCAGGAAGCTGCGCAGGGTCGCTTTGAGCACCGGGTCAGGCCTCCTCGACGGCGAGGCCGTCCCCGCCGAGCCGGCCGTGGACCGGGTCGAGGCCGACAGCGAGGCCGGGGGTGAGGCCGGGGGCGGCGGGGACGACCGCTCCGGCGAACAGGCGCATGCGTTCCAGCACGGCCTCCGCGGTCGGATGCTCCATCGCGTCCACGATCCGGCCGTCCGCGAGGTACAGCACCAGGTCGGAGTGGGCGGCGGCGTTCGGGTCGTGGGTCACCATGACGACGGTCTGTCCGAGGCTGTCGACGGCGTCGCGCAGGAAGCCGAGCACCTCGAGACCGGCCCGCGAGTCGAGATTGCCGGTCGGTTCGTCGGCGAAGATCAGCTCCGGACGGGAGGCCAGGGCCCGCGCGCAGGCCACACGCTGCTGCTGGCCGCCGGACAGCTGGGACGGACGGTGCCCCAGCCGGTTGCGCAGCCCCAGCGTGTCGATGACCTCGTCCAGCCACTTCTCGTCAGGCCTGCGGCCCGCGATGTCCATCGGCAGCGTGATGTTCTCCAGCGCGTTCAGTGTGGGGATGAGGTTGAACGACTGGAACATGAAGCCGATCCGGTCCCGGCGCAGCCGGGTCAGTTCGCGGTCCTTCAGCCCGGTGATCTCGGTGTCCCCGACCCAGACCTGGCCGGCCGTGACGGTGTCCAGTCCGGCCAGGCAGTGCATCAGCGTGGACTTCCCGGAGCCGGAGGGGCCCATCACCGTGGTGAAACGACGGCGTGCGATGTCGACGTCCACCGAGTCCAGCGCGAGCACGGCGGTCTCGCCCGATCCGTACGCCTTGGTCAGCCCGCGGGCGCGGGCCGCGATCCCGTCGGCCGACGCCCGGCCCGACGGCGCAGCAGGTATGGACACGGGGCCTCCTCGGGGGTCCTTCGACCCGTTACGTCTGGCTCGTGACAGCTTCGTCCCCAGCCGAGCGTAATGTGACCCGGCCCACAGCCGGTATCCGTCAGCGGGCCGGGCGGCGCTCTCAGGGCCCCGGCAACCGCGTGAGGGGCATGCGCGCAGCGCTCTGTGCCTGTGTCCGCACGGAGAGTGGCACACGTGGTGTCCGATCGGCTGATCAGGTGATCGGCCGCCTGCCGGGGCCCGTGGAGAGCGGACGCCAGGCCGTGCCCAGCACGCAGTACGAGGAGGGCAGGACCGGCCCCTTCTCCGGAATCAGCATTCGCCGGTAGGGGCCCAGCTCGAACCCGGCGTCGCGCAGGGCGGGGACCGCGTCGCGGGCCAGATGGCAGCCGCCGCACAGCAGGGGCCACACCGTGAGGTCAAGGGCGCGCTGGGTCAGGGCCATCGCACGGCCCCCGCCGCGGCCGTGCTCGAAGAACCGCACCTCGCCGCCGGGCTTCAGCACCCGTCGCGCCTCGGCGAGCGCGCGCGGCACGTCGCGCACGCTGCACAGCACCTGCGCGAGCACCACCGCGTCGAACGCCTCGCTCTTCACCGGCAGCGCCTCCGCACAGCCCGGCACCACGTCGACCGGGACCTCGGCGCGCAGGGCGGCCTCGAGCGCCCGCTGCCGCAGCAGCCGTTCCGGTTCGATCGCGACGACCTCCGCGACCGAGTCCGGGTAGCGCGCGAAGTTCAGCCCGGTGCCCGCGCCGATCTCGATCACCCGCCCGGACAGCCCGGCCAGCAGCCGCCGGCGCACCCCGGCGATGCCCATGCCGGTCTCCGCGGCCAGGGCGGCCCGGGCGTAGTAACGGGCGAACACCGGATGCCGGACGGCATCCCGCGCCGCCTTCCCGCGGCCGCCGGACCACGACACCATGGCACCCTCCCGACCGTGACAAACCCACGGTGAGTGTCCCCGGCGCCTGCCCCCCACACACCCCGCCCCACACTTCCGCGAGGCCGGGCGGCCCCGTCAGACGCCGCCGGCGAACGGTGCGGGTGCCTCGCGGCCGGTGAAGACCGACGCGTTCCACGTGCCGTCGAGCCGGGGGGCCAGCCAGGTGGGGGCCAGGGAGCGGAAGTCGGGCGGGGTCAGGGCGCCCGCCGCTTCGGGGAGGGCGCCCAGCAGGGGGGCACCGGCGGTTTCGGGGAGGTCGGTGACGTTGCAGCGGCAGGCGAGGTCGGGCTCGGCGGGCCAGCTGCCGATCACCACGCCGAGCAGGTCCAGACCGCGGGTACGCAGTTCACGGGCCGTCAGCTCCGTCGTGTTCAGCGTGCCCAGGCCTGCCGTGGCCACGACCAGCACCGGAGCGCCCAGCAGCCGCGCCGCGTCCGCCAGGGTGCCGCCGTCCGCGTCGAAGCGGACGAGCAGCCCGCCCGCGCCTTCCACCAGCACCAGGTCGTGCTCGGTGGCCAGCTTGGCGGCGGCCTCGGCCACCTCGTGCGGGCGCACCGGCGCCAGCCCGGCCCGCAGGGCCGCCGTCGCGGGCGCCAACGGCTCCGGATAGCGCGCGAGTTCACGCGCCGTGACATCACCGGCCAGCCGGGCGACCTCGTCGGCGTCCCCGCGCTCGTCCGGCCCCACACCGGTCTGCGCGGGCTTCAGCACGGCCACCGACCGCCCGGCCGCGACGGCCGCGGCGGCGACGGCGGCCGTCGCCACCGTCTTGCCGACCTCCGTGCCCGTGCCCGTGATCACCAGTACCGGCATCTCAGCCCTCCCTCGCCGCCGCGCACACCGCGCGCGCGATCCGTGCCACGTCCACGTCGCCGGTGACGTACGGCGGCATCGTGTACACCAGGTCGCGGAACGGCCGCAGCCACACGCCCTCGCGCACTGCCGCCCGCGTGGCCGCCGCCATGTCCACCGCGTGGTCGAGCTGGACCACTCCGATGGCGCCCATGACACGTACGTCCCGCACACCCGGCAGCTCCGCCGCCGGAGCGAGTCCGTCCCGCAGCCCCGTCTCGATCCGCTTGACCTCCGCGCGCCAGTCCTGGCCGAGCAGCAGCTCGATCGACGCGCAGGCCACGGCCGCCGCCAGCGGGTTGGCCATGAAGGTCGGGCCGTGCGCGAGCACCGGCACCTCGCCGCGCGAGATCCCCTCGGCCACCCGCGCGGTGCACAGCGTCGCCGCCATCGTCAGATAGCCGCCCGTCAGCGCCTTGCCCACGCACATCACGTCCGGCGTCACGGCGGCGTGCTCCGCCGCGAACAGGGCGCCGGTGCGCCCGAACCCGGTCGCGATCTCGTCGAACACCAGGAGCACGTCGTGCGCGTCGCACACCTCGCGCAGCACCCGCAGATAGGCGGGGGAGTGGAAGCGCATCCCGCCCGCGCCCTGCACCACCGGTTCGACGATCACGGCGGCCAGTTCACCGGCGTGCCGTTCGACCATCTCGCGCAGGTGGGCGGCGTACGCCTCCTCGTACTCGGCCGGCGGCGCGTCCGCGAAGACCTGACGGGGCAGCACACCGGTCCACAGCTCGTGCATCCCGCCCTCGGGGTCGCACACGGACATCGGCTGCCAGGTGTCCCCGTGGTAGCCGCCCCGCCAGGTCAGCAGCCGCCGCTTGTCCGGGCGGCCGAGCGAGCGCCAGTACTGCAGGCACATCTTGACCGCGACCTCGACCGACACCGAACCGGAGTCGGCGAGGAACACGTGCTCGAGTCCCTCCGGTGACATGTCGACGAGGAGCTTCGCCAGCCGGACGGCGGGCTCGTGCGTGAGCCCGCCGAACATCACGTGGCTCATCCGCTCCAGCTGCTCCCGCGCGGCCTCGTTCAGCACCGGGTGGTTGTAGCCGTGGATCGCCGCCCACCACGACGACATGCCGTCGACCAGTTCGCCCGAGCCGTCCGCGAGCCTCAGCCGGACCCCGCTCGCCGACTCCACGACGAGCGGTTCCTGGCGGCCGGGCATGGGTCCGTACGGGTGCCACACGTGCCGCCGGTCGAGCTCCAGCAGCTCGGACACGTCCGGGCCGGGCGCGTTGTGCGGTTCAGGCATTGGGCGCGAGGTCCGTTCCGGCACCCCGGCGGCGTACGGCGACCAGGTCGGTACGCGGCTCGTTGCCGGCCGCGGGCTCCGGTACCGGCGCCGATTCCGCTGCCTCGGCCGGTGCCGCGGCGGAGCCGCAGACCCCGCCACCCTGGTGCGACCCGCACGCCGGCTCCTCGTGCGACCCGCAGCCCGAACCTTCATGGGACCCGCACCCGGCGCCGTCGCGCGACCCGCACGCGCCCCCGGCCGCCGCCCGGTGCTCGGGCAGCGTCACCTGGTCGGCGCCCTCCACCTCGAACCCGGCGTCCGCGATCATCTCCAGGTCGGCCTTGCCCGCCTGGCCCTCGCTGGTCAGGTAGTCGCCGAGGAAGATCGAGTTGGCCAGGTGCAGCGCGAGGGGCTGCATGGTGCGCAGGTGCACCTCGCGGCCGCCCGCGATCCGCACCTCCACGTCCGGGCAGACGAACCGGACCATCGCCAGGATCCGCAGGCAGCGCTGCGGGGTCAGGTTCCACTCCTTGGCGAGCGGTGTGCCCTCGAACGGGATCAGGAAGTTCACCGGAACGGAGTCCGGGTCCAGCTCGCGCAGCGAGAAGACCACGTCGACCAGGTCCTCGTCGCTCTCGCCCATCCCCGCGATGAGCCCCGAGCAGGCGGACAGCCCGGCCGCGTGCGCCTTGTGCACCGTGTCCACCCGGTCGGCGTAGGTGTGGGTGGTGGTGATGCCGCCGTACGTCGCCTCGGAGGTGTTGAGGTTGTGGTTGTAGGCGTCGGCCCCGGCCTCGCGCAGCCGCTCGGCCTGGCCGTCGGAGAGCAGACCGAGGCAGGCGCACACCTCGACGCCCTCGTTCTGCTCCTTGATCGCCTTGATGGTGTCGGAGACCCGGTCCACGTCACGGTCGGTCGGACCGCGCCCGCTGGCCACCAGGCAGACCCGCTTGGCGCCGCCCGCGAGCCCGGCCGCGGCGGCCTCGGAGGCCTGGTCGGGCTTGAGCCAGGTGTACTTGAGGATGTCGGCCTTCGAACCGAGCCGCTGCGAGCAGTACGAGCAGTCCTCGGGGCACAGACCCGACTTGAGGTTGACGAGATAGTTGAGTTTCACCCGCCGGCCGAACCAGTGGCGGCGCACCTTCCCGGCCGCGGCCACCACATCCAGCAGGTCGTCGTCCGAGGTGGCCAGCACGGCCAGAGCTTCCTCGCGGGTCGGCGACTCGCGCCGAAGTCCCTTGTCCACCAGCGTGTTCAGCAGGTTCATGAGAGCTGATCCTGTCCTACGGCCCGGTCCGCGGCCAAGGAGACTCCGCACAACGACGGGCACATCGACATGTGGGTATGGCCACATGAGGGGCGGCAGGCCTTGCCGCTAGGGTCTGTGCACTGCCTACACATGCCCCGGAGGACCCATGGCGTTCGGCTGGATCGAGGAGCAGGCGGACGCACGCCGCCGGGCCGGACTCGTACGGACCCTGCGGCCCCGCCCCGCCGACTCGCCGCTGCTCGACCTCGCGGGCAACGACTACCTGGGGCTCGCCCGCCACCCGGAGGTGACCGAGGGGGCCGCGGCCGCGGCACGCACCTGGGGCGGCGGCTCGACCGGCTCCCGGCTCGTCACCGGCACCACCGAACTGCACGCCGAACTGGAGCGTGAACTGTCCGGTTTCTGCGGCTTCGAGGCGGCGCTGGTCTTCTCCTCCGGATACGCCGCGAACCTGGCCGCGGTCACCGCGCTGGCGCCGCACGGCTCACTCGTCGTCTCCGACGCGGGCAACCACGCCTCGCTCATCGACGGCTGCCGGCTGGCCCGGGGCACGACACAGGTCGTCGCGCACGCCGACCCGGACGCCGTGCGCAAGGCGCTCGACACTCACGAGGGCCCGGCCGTGCTCGTCTCGGACACGGTGTTCTCGGTCGACGGCGACGCGGCCCCGCTGGCCGAGCTCGCCGCGGTGTGCCGGGAGCGCGGCGCGGGACTCCTCGCCGACGACGCCCACGGGCTGGGCGTCCTGGGCGCCGGCGGCCGCGGCGCCGCGCACGCGGCCGGACTGGCGGGCGCCGACGACGTGGTCGTCATGGCCACGCTGTCGAAGTCGCTCGGCAGCCAGGGCGGAGTCGTCCTCGGGCCCGCGCGGGTGATCGACCACCTCGTCAACGCGGCCCGGACGTTCATCTTCGACACCGGCCTCGCCCCCGCCGCCGCGGGAGCCGCCCTGGCGGCGCTGCGACTGCTGCGCCGCGAACCGGAGCGGGCGGCACGCGCGCGAACGGTGGCGGCCGAACTCCACGCGCGCCTGACCGCCGCGGGTCTGGAAGCGGTGCGTCCGGACGCCGCGGTGGTCTCGGTGCGCGCGCCGTCCCCGGAACAGGCCGTGCGCTGGGCGGCCGACTGCCGGGCGGCCGGCCTCGCCGTGGGCTGCTTCCGTCCTCCCTCCGTGCCCGACGGCATCTCTCGGCTGAGGCTGACCGCCCGCGCGGACCTCTCCGGGGCGCAGGTCGAACGCGCTGTACGGGTGATCGGTGGGACGCGACCATGAGTCGGCGTACACGGCCGCGCGTCACCGTGGGCGGATGTGACCGGATGGTGCGTCAGACGCGGTGCGCCGCGGCCGTGAAGCGGGCCCAGCTCGCGGGGGAGAAGAGCAGCGCCGGCCCGGCCGGGGCCTTGGAGTCGCGCACGGCGAGCAGCCCGGACCACGGTCCCGTGGCGGGCCGGGCCGTCTCGACGCAGTTGTTGGCTCCCGTGCTGTAGCTGCTGCGCAGCCAGCGCACGCCGTGCAGATCGATGCTGGAAGATACGTGCCGAGGCAGAGCGGACATGGTGCCTCCTTAGGCGGTACGCGGTGGTGCGCCGTCAGGGTCCTGGCGTATCCCGGCGATGAAGTCCAACGAGTCCTCGGGCGAGAGGGCGTGGATCCGCAGGGTGTCGAAGGCCTCCGTGTAGGCCTCTAGGTCTTCTTTCCGCTCGAGATGGAAGCTACTCGTCAGGTGGTCGAGAACCACCACGTTCAGATCAGAGGTGTTCGAAAACGAGAAGATTACGAAAGGCCCGGTGATGCCGATGTGCGCGCCGGCGGCGAACGGCAGCACCTGGAGCCGTACCTGGGGCAGCCGGGCCGCCTCCGTCAGCCGCTCCAGCTGCCGCTGCATGATCTCCGGACCGCCCACCTCGCGGCGCAGCACCGCCTCGTCAAGCACCGCGTCCAGCTCCAGCGGCGGTCGCGCGCGCAGCACGTCCTGGCGGGCCAGCCGCACCTCCACCAGCGCGTCCAGCCGGTCCTCGTCGAGCCCGTCCACGGCGGCCCGGGTGACCGCGCGGGCGTACTCGGGGGTCTGCAGCAGTCCGGGGACGACCGAGGTCTCCAGGGTGCGCATCCCGCTCGCCTGCGACTCCAGGCTGATGAAGTCCCGGTAGGTCGGGGGCAGCACCCCGCGATAGGCGTGCCACCAGTGGTGCCGGCCGTCGCCGTCGTCCAGTCCCGCGAGGACCAGGAGCAACTCGCGGAGCTGGGAGTCGTGGACCGCGTACGCGTCCAGGAGCGAGCGCACATCGGCCGGTTTCACCCCACTGGTACCGGTTTCGATCCGGCTGACCTTCGACTGGTGCCAGCCGACCAGGCGGGCCGCCTCACCACTGGTGAGGCCCGCGCCGGTGCGCAGCGCGCGCAGTTCGGCGCCCAGTTTCCGGCGGCGCACCGCGGGACCGTGCTGCATGGGTTACTCCCTCGCTCCCTCTGAACGCTCCACGCGACCCGCTTCACATACGGTCTTCCGTCGCAGAGTTCACCGCATCGAGCGACAGATATATGCATATCCCGGTGGATCGCCACCGAGAGCGGAGCACTGATGGCAGTCTGACGGCGAAGCACCAGTCCGGGACCGTACTCGAACCATCCGCTCAGTGTCGGACTCCGCTCCCGTGGGAAAGGGACGACGTCGCCATGGCAGACCATCTGGAAGCATCCGTCACTCTGCCGAGCGATCCCGCCTCGGTCTGCGCGGCCCGTGCCTATGTGGCCGGCACGCTCGCGGAGTGGGGCCTGCCGCCGGCCACGGACACCGCCGAGACGGTGCGGCTCATCGTCTCCGAACTCGCCACCAACGCCGTACAGCACACTTTGGGGCAGTCACCCACCTTCACGGTGGACCTCGTCCTCGTGCGTGACGAACGGTTGTGCATCGGGGTCACTGACAGCCACCCCCGGTTCCCGAAACGACTGCCGGCCGCTGTCCAGCAGGACAACGGCCGGGGCATGGTGATCATCCGATGGCTCACCGCCGAGTGCGGCGGCAGTCTGACCGTGCGGCCGACCCGGGAGGGTGGCAAGACGGTCTGCATCGAACTTCCGTGGACGGCTCCCGCCCGACCCGTGACGGCCACGGGCCAGGAAGCGTAGGAACGTGCGGTGACGACGCCGCGGCGCCGCCACCGCCCCGCACGGCGGCCGGGTCAGCTGACCCGGCCGTACCAGACGCTCTTCGTCCAGATCTTCTGCAGCTTCACCACGTCCCCGGTCTTCGGGGCGTGCCAGATCTTGCCCGCGCCGGCGTAGATGCCGACGTGGTACACGTACGAGCCCGAGTGGAAGAACACCAGGTCCCCGGCCCGGCGGCTGCCCGCCGAGATGTGCCGGCTCTTGTTGTACTGCTGCTCGGCCGTGCGGGGCAGCTTCTTGCCCGCCCTCTTGAACGAGTACAGCGTGAGCCCGGAGCAGTCGAACCTCCCCGGCCCCGTGGCGCCCCACTGGTAGGGCGACCCCTTCTTGGACGCCGCGATCTTCAGCGCCTGGGACGCCATCGTCACGGCCGAGGCCTCGGAGGCCACACCCGGCACCACGATCGAGCCGCCCACGGCGGCCAGTGTCAGGGCCGAGGCCGTGCCGGCCCGGGCCATCAGCGACGGGACGCGATTGAGCGCAGTCATGCGCAACCCTTCGTCAGCCGCCTGTGAAGGATGACCTGTCGGATTCGGGCTGGCGAAGTTGCCCGGCCGCGTTGCCGCGGCTTCACCCCAAGGGCTGCTCGGGCGGCCATGGTGTGACCGTTCCGGCGACCCGTCGTGCTTGGGTCCTCCACTCCTGCCGATCCACTCCTGTCGACCGGTCATCCGGGCGGCGGCAGGACTCGGCGTCCGCCCGGACCGCCCCGCCGTTGTGGCGGGGGCTTGTCGTCAGACAGGGATCTTCACCCACGGATGTCCGAAAATCCCAATGGAAGCGAGTGTTTGTGTTGTTACTCACCACGCGCCCTTTCGGGTGGACACCTTCGCGATCGAACGGATGCCCCCTCACCCGACGACCCCCGGACCAGCACCGGAACGCCTTGTTCCGCCGTTCGGGGAGGCGTGTTGCGCAACTGTGGCGGTCCCGGAAAGGGAGCCGAACCTACACCGAAAGGCGGTCGGTCATTCGGGGACATTCCGCGCCGCGTGTCGCGGCGCGCCGCCTCCTGCGCCCGTCGTGCCCCCGGTGGTGGATGACGTCAACTTCCGCAGTTTGGCGGCGCGGTGAAGGGGATGGTGCGCGGCTCGCCGTCCGGGACCCGCAGGGCCCGCGGAGCCCGGTGGGTGCCCCAGGGCCGGCCCGGGTCGGCGCGGTCCAGCCCGCCGGTCGCCTCCGGGTAACGGCCGATCAGCTCCGCCTCGGCGCGGGTCGGGGGCCGGCGGCTCGTTCCGCGTCCGGCGCTGCACGCGTTAAGCGGCAATTCGGGACGATCTGGTCAACCAGCCTATATTTCATGACTCCTGGAGCCCCCGACGCCGCCCGCCGCGCCGGCCCGGCCCGCGCCCGCCGCGCGGACCACCCTGGAGCCTCCCGCCCCCCGTGCGGACCGCCGCCGGTCCTCCGGGCGATGCCGAGACCCTCGGGGTTCCGCTCAGCGGGACACGCCGCGCCGCTTATCGGATTGGCAAAGAAGGTCAACGACCCCTGTTCTCAGGGACCTCACAGCCGCAAAGATCCCCGTACCGAATTCGCAACGACGTACGGGGAGGTCCCCCTTGAGGGACATGAGACCCAGGAACCGAGTGCTGGCGCTCGGTTCGGCCGGTGCGCTGGTCACGGCGACCCTGATAGCCGGCGCGGTGGCGACGCCCGCGGCCGGCGCGAACAACGGCCAGGGGCAGGACCGCGAGACCCGCGGCGCGGCGATCGCCGCGGAGCGTGCCGCGAAGGCCGGCATCGACTGGCAGGACTGCCCCGCCGACTGGGGGCTGGCCAAGCCCATCCAGTGCGGTTACGTCTCGGTGCCGATCGACTACGCCGACCCCTACGGCAAGCAGATCAAGCTGGCCGTCGACCGCATCGGCAACACCGGCACCAAGGAGGAGCGCCAGGGCGCCCTCCTCTACAACCCGGGCGGCCCCGGCGGTTCGGGCCTGCGCTTCCCGACCCGGGTCACCAACAAGAACGCCATCTGGGCCAACGTGGCGAAGGCCTACGACTTCGTCGGCTTCGACCCGCGCGGTGTCGGCCACTCGGCGCCCATCTCCTGCGCTGACCCGCAGAAGTTCGCCGAGGGGTCCAAGCTGGACCCGGTGCCGGACTCCGAGGCCGACAAGAGCGTCCAGCGCAAGCTGGCCCGCGAGTACGCGCAGGGCTGCCTCCAGCGCACCGGCCGCGCCATGCTCCAGCAGATGACCACGCCGAACACCGTCCGCGACCTGGACGTCATCCGCGCCGCGCTCGGCGAGCAGAAGCTCAACTTCCTCGGCGTCTCCTACGGCACCTACCTCGGCGCCGTCTACGGCACGATGTTCCCGGGCCATGTGCGCCGGATGGTCGTCGACAGCGTCGTCAACCCGGCCCGCGAGAACGTCTGGTACCAGGCCAACCTGAACCAGGACGTCGCCTTCGAGGGCCGCTGGAAGGACTGGCAGGACTGGGTCGCCGCGAACGACGCCACCTACCACCTGGGCGCCACCCGCGACGCCGTCCAGCAGCAGTACCTGAAGCTGCGCGCCACCGCCAAGAAGAGCCCCATCGGCGGGGTCGTCGGCCCGAACGAGCTGATCTCCTTCTTCCAGAGCGCGCCGTACTACGACTCGTCGTGGGCGCCGGTGGCGAAGGTGTTCAGCAAGTACGTCGCCGGTGACACCCAGGCGCTGGTCGACGCCGCCGCCCCGGACATGTCCGACATCGCGGGCAACATCTCCTCGGAGAACGGCAACGCCGTGTACACCGCGGTGGAGTGCACCGACGCCAAGTGGCCCACCAACTGGAAGACGTGGGACCGCGACAACACGCGGCTCCACAAGACCGCCCCGTTCATGACGTGGGCCAACGCGTGGATGAACCTGCCGTGCGCCACGTGGCCGGTCAAGCAGCAGAACCCGGTGGACGTCAAGACCGGCAAGGGTCTGCCCGAGGTGCTCATCGTGCAGTCCACGCGGGACGCCGCCACGCCGTACGCGGGCGCCGTCGAGCTGCACAAGCGGTTCAAGGGCTCCCGTCTGATCACCGAGAAGGACGCGGGCTCCCACGGAGTCACCGGCCTGGCCAACCCGTGCATCAACGACCGGGTGGACACCTACCTGCTCACCGGGAAGACCGACTCGGCGGACGTGACCTGCGCGCCGCACGCCACGCCGAAGGCGTAGCGATCGGCCTCGGGTGACGAGGGGCGGCCGGGATACCCGGCCGCCCCTCTCTCGTGCCCGGCGCGCCCGGCGGCGTCAACCGAGCGGCGCCCGCGGGAACCTGCGCCTGTCGCCCTTCGCCTCGGACTGCTCCGCCTTGGCCGCGGCCGCGTACTGGTCGACGTACTCCTGCTCGGACAGCGTCAGGATGGCGTACATGATCTCGTCGGTGGCGGCGCGCAGGATCGCCTTCTCGTTCTCCATGCCCGCGTAGCGGGAGAAGTCCAGCGGCTTGCCGAAGCGGATCGCGATCGGGTGCGGGCGCGGGAGGGTCTTGCCGGGCGGCTGGGCCTCGAACGTGCCGATCATCGCGCACGGCACGACCGGCACGCCCGCCCTGAGCGCCATGACCGCGACGCCGACCTTGCCCTTGTACAGGCGCCCGTCGTGCGACCGGGTGCCCTCCGGGTAGATGCCGAGCAGTTCGCCCTTGCGCAGCACCCCGAGCCCCTCCCGGATCGCGGCCTGCCCGGCCTCCTTGCCGGACCGGTCGACCGGGATCTGGCCCGCGCTGCGGAAGAAGGCCGCGGTGAGCCGGCCCTTGATGCCCGGACCCGTGAAGTACTCGGCCTTGGCCAGGAAGGTGATCCGCCGCTTGAGGATCGCGGGCATCACGAAGTGGTCCGAGAAGGAGAGGTGGTTGCCCGCGACGATGGCCGCCCCCGAGGCCGGCACGTGCTCCAGCCCTTCGATACGGGGCCGGAAGACCAGTCTGAGCAGTGGTCCCAGCAGAACGTATTTGAGCAGGTAGTAGAACACGGCTTGCCCCTCACTCCGACCAGCTCGGCTTCGGACCGGTGTTGTGCCAGGTAAAGGGCAGGATCCCGGATTTGGCCCACGTGCGTCAGTAGTCATCTGTAACCGCGTTCGACCGCGCTCACGCCGACCCTTTGCTGACTGGAGTCAAACTGATCCCATCACGGCAACGCGCGCGTCGGCGTGACCGGCTGCCGCCGCGATGGGCGACTGGAGCCGCCGCACTGCTTCCAGATGGTCGCCGGTCCAGATGATGCGGATGCCGGTCGCCGTCGCCCGCCCGTCCGCGCCACGCAGGTCCCGGCAGACCGCCTCGACCAGCCGGGCGTTGTGCTCCCGGTCGGACTCCAGCGGCTTTGGCGCAGGCCCTTCGCTCTCCAGCCCCTCGGCCAGACTCTCGTACCACCGGAAGACCCGTTCCGCCATGACCAGCAGTTCCCTCTGCGCGGCGGCGCGGTCCTCGAGCGGCCGGCCGCCCGGGGCCCGCCGCCACAGCTCCAGGACCGCGTCGGCGGCCAGACGGAGCCCCACGACACCGTTGACCAGAGTCGTCGCCTCGCACAACGCGACGTCCTTCGCTCCGCGCTCGGACAGGTAGGTCCTGAAGGCGTCGTCCAGTCGGCGCGCCGCGGCCGCCGCCCGGCGGCCCTCCTGCGGGGGCTCGATGGCCTCGGGCCTGAAAGTACAGCAGGACACCGCATAGCCCACTGCTCCGAGTACATAGCGCGCGCTGTCGACATACGCCTCCGCCAACGCCCTGGCGAGGGCGGCGGACGCGCCGCGCGGCCAGAAGAGCAGGCCGACGACCAGGCTCACCGCACAGCCGAGCGCGATGTCCTCGACACGGAACAGGATGACCGACAGGTCCGCCGGCCGGGCGATGTCGAACAGGATGACCAGGGTGAGCGTGAAGGCCGCCTGCCCGGCGGCGAACGAGATCGCGGCCGGGACGACGCCCGCGGCCATCACCGCGACGGGCAGCAGGATCCACAGCACGCTCGTGTTGTGTCCGATGAGCTGGAGCAGACCGGCGCCCAGGATCGAGCCGACCAGGGTGCCGCCGAGGGCGCGGAAGACGTTCTGCCCGGTGCTGAGGGCGTTGGAACGCAGCACCGACAGGGTGCCCAGCGTGATCCAGAAGCCGTGCTGGACGCCGGTCACATCGGCCAGCGAGATACCGATGCCCAGGCCGATGGCGCCGCGGATGCTGTTGTGCAGCCATATGGAGTGCGGCTCGACATGTGCGGCGGCGCGTTCCGTGGCGCTGGTCAGGCGACCGGTCGGGGATTCGGGCTCGCGGCCGAGCAGGCGGTCCGGCCAGCCGCGGTGATCGGCGGTCCGGGCGATGTCGACGTTCCGGGCGATCTGCAGGACGACGAAGGCCACCTCCTGAGCCCGGAAGGTGACGTCGAGGCTGTCGACCAAGGTGTCGAGGCCATGCCTGCCACCGGAGCCGCCGTCCGGCATCGGCAGCCGGTCGACTGCCCCGTCCTCCAGCGCGGTCGACGCATGACGGAGCTCCTCCACACCGGCGCGCAGGCGGTCCGGCGTGACGCGCGGATCATCGAGCATCTCCGCCGCCAGTTCCAGTACGGCGGCAGCGGCCCTGCGCACCACCGAGGACTGCCGGGTGCCCGTCGAACCGTCCTCGACGGCGGGGGCGGCCTCCGCGAGGATTGCGCTCAGCCAGGTCAGCTCGTCGACCAGGCGGACCAGTGCTCGGGACCCGGTGGACAGACTGGTGGGCCGGTAGGGGGTGGCGGTGAACGCCTGCTGCAGCTTCTGTGCGCTCGACCTGGTCTCCTGGGCGCAGGCACGGCACTCCACGAAGGAGGGGCCGGCGGCACGGCCCGTGATGTAGTCGGCGTCGGCGCGCAACTGCACCGCCGCGGCTCGGAAGACCCGAGCCGCCGGCGCGCTGAGCGGATCGGCCTGCGTCCTCGCCCACAACAGCCAGACCGCGATCAGGGACGTACCGGCCGCCAGCCCCACGCCGATCAGCCGGTCGGGCAGCTGGGTCAGGGGAGCGGGCGCTGACACCGGCAGGATGAACGCCAGCAGCAGCGACGTCGTGGCGCCGGCCAGGACCGAGCTGACCACGCCCGAGAAGAGCACGACGAAGCCCACCACCAGCGTCGCGGCAGTCGCGCTCCAGACCGACCGCGACGCGAGAGTGCCCAGTGTGACCAGCACCAGCCAGGCCGCCCCGAGCGCCGCATGCGCGCGCAGCCGCTGCACCACGGGGCCGGTGTATTCGACCAGCAAGAGCATCGCGAACGCGCCGAACGCGGCGAAGGTGCCCGTGACCGGCGCGTGGAAGACCTGGGTGCACAGCGCGAAGAGGGACGGCATCACCACCGCGGTCCTGGCCGCCCGCCGCATGGCGGCGAGGCCCGGATCCCGGCGGCGCAACCACGTGGTGAACTGACGCATCTGAATCATCGCAATCCGCCTCGGTGCGGTGGCGGCCGTCTGCTGGACAACGCACGCCGAGGACGCGGCTTCAGCGGGTGAAGAGGCTGGGGTTCTTCCGGACGTAATCGGCCACCCCCGATGGAGGCCGCCCGGTGACCTGCTCGACCCCTTCCGCCTTGCGGTCGTAGCGATTCTCCGCATGAAGGCGAGCCATGGTGGCGGTGTGCTGGAAGACGTGGTCGGGCAGGCCCAGCGGCCTGAGTTCGTCGTCGATCCATTCCTGCAGTGGGACGTCGGTGTAACCGACCGGTCGGCCCAGAGCTGCGGAGACCTCCGCCGCCATGGCGGCGATGTCCTCCGAGCGCGGGCCGGTCAGCTCATGGATCCGGCCGATGTGCGGGGCCGGGTCGGCCAGGATCTCCTCCACGACCGCGGCGACGTCGCCCGCCGCCACAGGGGAGGTTCTCGCCCGGCCGAAGGGCAGTCTGATGCTTCCGTTCCTCGCGATCGAGGAGAAGCCGACGCGGAACAGCGGGTTCTCCAGGAACACGGTGGGCCTGATCTGGACAACGGGCAGGGCCGACCAGTCGAGGACCTGCTCGACCAGCCACTGCTGGCGGTGCTGAACCGACTCGGAGGTGCTGGTGAGGTCCATCTCGGAGACCGTCAGCTGCGACATGTTCACAAACGCTTCCAGGCGTCCGTACGCGCGCGCGACGGCCGCCGCCGTAACGGCGGCCTCCAGATACTGCGCCGACACGCCCATGCCGAAGTACATACGTCCGCAGCCGGCCAGCGCGTCGGCGATGTCGCCCGCGCGCGTCAGGTCTCCGACGACGACCTCGGCACCCGTCGCGCGCAGCGCCTCCGCCCGCTCGTCATCGCGACGCACCATGGCCCGGACGGGCAGGCCCCGTCGTCTGAGGCCTTCGACCACGGATCGTCCGACCGCGCCTACGCTGCCCGCCGCGCCCGTCACCAGAATGGGCAGCACACTGGCTGCCGCGGTGCGGTCCATAGGGGCAGCCTGCGGCGCGCACCGCCAGGGCGCAACCGGAGCCCGACGAGCCGTCGGCGCCGGGACGGCTCAACAGCTGCGCTGTGACCTGAGGCCATGAGGGCCGGCCCCCTTCGCTGACGCTGGTCAGCCTCATGGCGTGCCGGATGATGGTGACCACTCCGGCGTGGCCGCACCCGGTGATGATGACAAGTCCCCGGCCGCGCACGTTGATGACGAGTGCCGGTCGTCGATGACGGCGGGGTCGTGCCGCCAGCCGTTCCCGTCCCAGGCTTGGTGTGCCGGCGGCATGCCGTGCTCGAACTCGGTGACGCGGTCCACCTCGCCGGTGATCAGGATGCCGCCGGCCAGCAGCGACGGCTGCCGCCGCTCGATCTCGAACCCTTCGCGTTCCAGCCCACCCCGTGACAGCGTGGGCATCTCCAGACCCTGGGCGGCGGGTAGTTCCAGGCGGCGGCGGGTCCAGACCGCGGGGTGGACGGTCAGCGGCAGGCCGGAGCGCCCGCGCAGCCGGACCAGCCCGTCGAAGCCGCCCGCGTGGTCGAAGTGGGCAAATCGTGATCATGCAGGTCAACGCCGTGCGTGATCCGACACGGCGAGTCGGCGCCGAGGTGCGCACACGTCCCGCTCCTGTGCTGCCGTGCGGCGTCCTGGCTCCTGCCTGTCATCCGGTGCCGTCTGCGTGGCGCACAGGGTCAGCAGCCGTAGCAGTGCTCGGTCGGCTTCGGCGGGAGGCAGGGCTGACAACACCCGCACCGTGGTTTCTACGGCACGACGTGCCGGGCCGTGCAGGCGCAGCCACGCCGCCACCGTCCCCTCCCACAGGCACGCCTGAAGCCGTGCGCGGGCCATGTCGCGTCGGCGGCACGCGCGCCGCTCGGCCCGGCTGCCGGACGCCGCGGCGGCACCGACCGCCTCCCAGCAGTGGAAGACGACCCGGTCGCGCACCCCCGCACCCGGCGCACCGCGTACCAGCAGGGGTGCGAGGCGAATCAGCCGACTGCGGCCGGCATCGCTCACGGCATCGTCGACCATCCGGGCAAGGGCCGCCAGGAGGGCATCGGTGCACGCCGGTCGGTCGCTGAAGCCGGCACCGGCCAGAAGCGAGACGTACTCCATGAGGCACATCCCGTCCGCCGGGCGCAGGTGCGTGTACCGCTGGAGCGCGAGGGGGTGTGCGCCGAAGTCGTTCATCGCACGTACCTCTTTACGGTCAGGTTCCCAGGGCCAGGTGAATGAGTCCGTAGGTGGCGGCCGCGGTCAGTCCGGCGCCGGGCATGGTCAGCAGCCAGGCGGTGGCGATGTTGCGGGCCATGGCCCAGCGCACCGCGGACAGCCGCCGGGTCGCGCCGGCGCCGAGGATCGCGGAGGTGATCGTGTGTGTGGTCGAGACCGGCGCCTGCCAGATGAACGCCGTCGCGTACAGCACGCTCGCGGCGGCCGACTCGGCGGCGAAACCTCGCGGCGGGTCAAGGTGCACGATCCGCCGTCCCAGCGTGCGGATGATGCGCCAGCCGCCCGTGTACGTTCCCGCTGCCATGGAGGTGGCGACCGCCCCGATGACCCACCACGGCACGTCGAACGTGGTCTGCTGCCCGGCGGTGACCAGCGCGAGAACGATCACGCCCATCGTCTTCTGCGCGTCCTGCAGGCCGTGCCCCAGGCCCATCCCGGCCGCTGAGACGGACTGCGCGATACGGAAACCGTGCATGGCCTTCGCCGGCCGGGCGCGCCGGAAGATCCACAGGATCAACGTGTGCACCAGGTAGCCGAGCACGACCCCGAGCAGGGGCGAGAAGACCATCGGCAGGACGACCTTGTCCACCACCCCGCTCCAGTGGACGCCGCTGGCGGCGGCGAGCGCGGCGCCGACCAGCCCGCCGATCAGGGCGTGGGTGGAGGAGGTGGGCAGTCCCAGCCACCAGGTGATCAGGTTCCAGCAGATGGCGCCGATCAGGGCGGCGAACACCACGCTCAGACCGTGGGAGCCGGTCGGTGTGGCGATGATGCCCGAGCCGACCGTCTTCGCCACCCCCGTGCCCAGCGCCGCACCGGCGAAGTTCATGCACGCCGCGAGCGCCAGCGCGGCACTCGGGGTCAGCGCACGGGTGGAGATCGACGTCGCGATCGCGTTGGCGGCATCGTGGAAGCCGTTGGTGAAGTCGAACGCCAAGGCGATGACCACCACGGCAACCAGGGCAGCCAGATTCGCGTCCATCGAGCCTGACTCCGTCCACCGAAAGCCGTGCTACCCATACATAATGGGCACTCGTCCATGGATGGGGAAATGGGGGAGGTTTGTCTACGTCAACGCCTCCTTCAGCAGGCGCTCCGCAAGGACTCCTGCCGAAGCGGGGTTTTGTCCCGTGTACAGGTTGCGGTCCACCACCGTGTACGGTTTCCAGATCTCGCCGCGAGTGAAGTCGACGCCCAGGTCCTTCAGTTCGTCCTCCAGGAGCCACCGAGCCCGGGAGGCCAGTCCGACGGCCTCTTCCTCGTCGTTGGTGAAGGCCGTGACCCGGTAGCCGGCGAAGGGCGAGGCACCGTGCATCCTGGTGGCCAGCATCGCGGCAGGGGCGTGGCACACGACGGCGAGTGGTTTGCCCGAGGCGAGCGCCGCGGTCAGCAGCCGGCCCGCGTCGGCGTCGACGCACAGGTCCTCCATCGGGCCGTGGCCGCCCGGGAAGTAGACGGCGTCGTAATCTTCCAGGCGGGCGTCCGACAGCCGGATCGGCCGCCGCATCTCCTCCGCGGAGCGGATGATGTGCTCGAGGTCGAGGGCGATCTCGGCACTGCCTGCCATCTCGGGGCGGAGGCTCATCATGTCCACGTTCGGGACCACGCCATTGGGGGTGGCCACCACGATCTCGTGGCCGGCTTCCGTGAGCGCCTTGTACGGGGCCGCGAACTCCTCGGCCCAGTAACCGGTTGCATGTCGGGTGCCGTCCTTGAGCGTCCAGTACGTGGCTCCGGTCATCACGAACAGCAGCTTCGCCATCAGGGAGCACCTTTCCATTTTCGCCCGACGCGACTGGGGTTTACTTGCATCCATTGCCAACCTAGGCCGGTATTCGAGCAGGCGCATGCGGACCGAGCCATGGGAGAGCCGCGCCTTCGGCATGGCCGTCAGGCTGTACGAGGCAGGCACGTTCCGCCGTGTCGTCCTCCCGGCGGACCCGTCGGGGTGCCCTCCTCGCGCGCTTCCCGGGCGAGTGAACGCAGGTCCCCCAGCACCGGGCCGTCACCCCCTGCCTGGGACTCAGTACCGCCTGGGCGCAAAAATCCCTCAGCTGCCGTCACGAACCTCTGTAGCCTCTGAATTGCCACAGTTCAGAGCCGGTTCACGAGCTCCCTCAGTCGGTGAGGTCGAGTAGAGACGCGGTACCGATGCCAAGTGATCGGCCAGGGCCTCTCCCACTTGTCCTGGCCAATCTCGCGGGCGTTCATCGAAGCTTGCCGATGAGCCGGGCGAAAACTCGCAGACCTGGACCGTCGCCGACAGATGCGGCAGTTCGTCTCCCGGAGCGCCACCTTTGCGGTGAACACGGAGACCAAGAAGAAGGAAGCCAAGGCCGGTGACGCCTACGTGAGCGCGTACAACAACAACCGTCTGAACCAGCGCCTCGATGTCTACGTCAACAGTCGGCGGGGCACCTGGGCGGACATTGTCCGTATCAAGCCGGGTTGGTGCTGATGCCTGAACTCCCCAGAAAGCGTCTTTGGGTCATGGTGACGGCTCTGGCCCTTCTGGTGACGGCTGCCGCCGCATGGTGGCTGCTCCGGGAGCCCTCCGCCCCCTACGCACTGCGGGCTACGCCCGAGGTGAACGTAACGCTCCGCCCCGAAGAGTCCACCTACCCTGAGGCGAAGGAAGTCGCCGACGAGGTCGAACCGCTCGTCAAGGTGTACGTCCAACGCCTTCAGGCCGGTGAGCCCGCGGACCTGGCGCGTATCGGCGCGCCCTGGTACACCGCCAGAGAGCGGGCCGCGCAAGGCTTGATCTCCAGGTATGGCGCACACGCCGGCGAGCCGGTCGAAGCAGTCGTATCGGACCCCGTCGTACCGGGTCTGGCCGCCGTCGAACTTCGCTTCGGCGACGGACAGAGGCAGGTGGTGGACCTTGTCCGGGGCAACGATGTGTGGTGGCTGGAGCTGGGGAATGGTGATCCTGTGAAGCCATAGGTGCCGGCCTCCCCATGGAGACTGGAACCGTCGCCCAACAAGTCTGCTTGTGGGCGACGGTTGCCGTATGCCCTCGCTTCAGCCGCCATGCCGTGCGCCGCGGCGACGACAACGCAGACACACGACGAGGCCCCCCGCCGAACTCCTCGGCGGTGGCCTCGCACCGCAGAGTCCCATGTCAGGTCAGTGCCGACTGACCTTGGTGATACGGCACTTCAATCCATCGGGTGCCTTGGTGAGACCCCCGGCCTTCTCGTTGGCCTTCTGGCCCGCCGCCAGGTTGTTCACCATCGCCATGCCCTCGCTGGAGCGCGTGCCGGAGCCGTCGACGAACACTTCGTGATCTTGACGTCGCCCTCGGGCCTGTGCACCCCGCCCGGCTTCGACTCCACCTTGGCATCGCCGCTGCCCCGTCGCCGCTGCCCCCCGAGCTGGTGCCGGTGCTGGTACAGCCCGTCAGTACAGCCGCAGCAGCGGCCACCGCCGCCAGCCGGATACGCGTACGCATGTTGTGATGTGCCTCCCTGATGAACCGTCGGACCGCAGAACGTAGCGGCCCAAATCCGGCCGATATACCCCGAACCTGGCGGTAAGTGCCCCAACGAGGCAGCCGTCGACAGCCTGACCGACAGTTGATCGGAATCAGCCCGGCTGAAGCTCCCGCCGATCAGCGCAGCCTTGTCACCGCCACCACGGGATGCCGAGTCGTGCCCGCCAGGACCTCCACCATCAGGCCCGGCTCTGCCCGCACGTACGCCTCACGGCATTTCCGGCATCGGGATCACCTACCGGGCACCCCGCGGCTCTCATCCGCTCGTCGGACGCCGGGTACCGGATCTCCGTCTGGCAGACACGCCGGCCCGGCTCTATGAGGCACTGCGGGAGGGCAAGTTCGTGCTGGTGGGCCGCGATGTTGCTGCGGCTGCGGCGCCGTGGGCGGGGCGAGTGGTGACAGTCTCCCCGGCGACCAGCCTGCGCCCGACCCTCCTGGTCCGGCCCGACGGTTATGCCGCGTGGGCGGCCGAGGACCCCGGCCCGGACGAGGTGTGCCAGGCCCTGACGCAGTGGCTGGGCTCGGTGGACCGCCAGGGAGCGTGAACGAACCCGGCGCCGGGCGGACGCGCCGGTACGGGGCGGACGGTGGCGCGTACCTGCGAGAATGAGGCCCATGGCAGGGTCCGAGGGTTTTGAGTCCGAGTCCGAACGCGTCACACGGCAGTTGCGCGACCAGATCCTCGACGGCGACCGTCGGCCCGGCAGCAAGCTCGTCGAACGGGAGCTCGCCGCGGAACTCGGCGTGAGCAGGCTCCCGATCCGGGAGGCGCTGAAGGCGCTGGTGGCGGAGGGACTGGTCACGCCGCGTCCGCGGACGTGGGCCGTCGTGCGCGAGTTCACCTCCACCGACATCTCCGACCTCGACGAGGTCCGCACCGCCCTGGAGACGCTGACGTTCCGGCTCGCGGCCCAGCGACGCAACCGCGCCGGCCTGGAGAAGCTGCGCGCGGACCTGGACGCCGAGCTCGAAGCTGCACGCCGGGGCGACGCCGTCAAGGCCCGGCGTGCCGCGGCCGACTTCCACGAGACCGTGACGGCGATGGCCGCCAACGAGCTGCTGAACGAACTGGGTACCACGCTCCGAAGCCGTATGCGCTGGCTGCTGGCCCAGCACGACGACCTCGTGACCGTCGCGAAGGAACACGAGGCGCTCTACGAGGCGATCGCGGACCGGGATGTGCCGAGGGTCGAGGAACTGGTCATGAAGCACCTGGCCACCAGCCGGGACGTGGCCGCGCCCCACCGCCGGCAGCCGACGCGGTAGCGGTCCGAATTACGCGCGCGACGGGGGCCGGACCGGGGGTCTGAGGCTTCCTGCGGTTCCGAGGTCGTCGGACGGCCGAGAACAGTCCGGATGCAGGCGGTGCGGCGCGTGTCGGCCGTCGATGACTGCTGACCACCCGCCAGGGCCCCGGCACCTGCGTGACCAGACGTGCGCCCCCTCGGCCCGGACCGCGCTGCGCGCGGGGCGCTCCCGGGGCCGCCGGCCGTGTGCCGGACCGGCGTCGTCGGGTGGGCCCGGCGGGGGAGCGGAGGCGCAGGCTGTCTCAAATCGCCGATAATGGGCCCACCCTGCTCGCGGTCCAGCGCGGCGACGTCGTCGTCGCCGACAGCGAGACCATCAGCGCCATGTTCGGTGAGCCGCACCTGATCGAGTTGCTGGTGCCCGACGACGCGCGCTGGATCGCCGTGGCGCCACTGGTCGCACGCGGCTCGGTGCTCGGCGTCGTCGGGGTCTGCCGCACCGGGCAGGGAGAGCCCTTCGACGAGGACGAGGGCGACCTGCTGAAGAAGATCGCCTCCAGGGCCGCGCTCAGCGTCGACAACGCCCGCCGCTACACGCGCGAGCGCCGTGCGGCCGTCGTCGCGCTCCAAAGGCGCCTTCTGCCGCGCGCGACCACCGAGACCCCGGCCGCCGAGACCGTCGGCGTCTACCGGCCCGCGGGCGGCGGGGCGGAGATCAGCGGCGACTGGTTCGACGTCCTCTCACCGCCCTCGCTGCGGGCCGCGTTCGTCGTCGGCGACGTCTTCGGGCACGGTCTGCACGCCTCCGCCACCATGGGCCGGCTGCGCACCGCCGTGCAGACCCTGGCCGACCTGGAACTCGACTGCGACGACCTGCTCACCCACCTCGACGACCTGGTGCAGCGGCTCGCGGGGGAGGCCGCCCCCGAGAACCGGGACACCGTCGGGGCCACCTGCCTGTACGCCCTCCACGACCCGGTCGCCCGCCGCTGCGCCCTCGCCAGCGCCGGGCATCCGGTACCCGTCCTCGTCCCCTGCGACGGCAGGGCCCGGCCCGTGGACCTCTCTCCCGGCCCGCCCCTGGGCGTCGGCGGCATGCCCTTCGAGACCGTCACGGTCGATCTCGCACCCGGCAGCGTCCTCGCCCTGTACACCGACGGACTGATCAAGGGCGACGACGGCGACACCGACGCCGGACTGCGCCGGCTGACCGACCGCCTCGCCGCCTGCTGCCGTCCAGGCCGACCGCTGGAGGAGATCGGCCGGGCGCTCCTCGCCGACCTCGACGACCATCCGCCCAGGGACGACATCGCGCTGCTGCTCGTCCGCACCCGCGCCGTCCCCGCGGAGTCCGTCGCCGACTGGGAGTTCCCCGCGCACCCCGCCAGCGTGGCCGACGCCCGGGAGGCCGCCACCCGCCGGCTCGCCGAGTGAGGGCTCGACGACATCGCCTTCAGCACCGAGCTCGTGGTCAGCGAACTGGTCACCAACGCCATCCGCTACGCCGGCGGCCCCATCGGGCTGCGGCGGATCCACGAGGACGTCCTGGTCTGCGAGGTCAGCGACCCGAGCAACACCCAGCCCCGCCTGCGCCGGGCCCGCACCACCGACGAAGGGGGGCGGGGCCTGTTTCTCGTGGCCCAGCTCAGCACCCGCTGGGGCAGCCGTTACAGCCGGCGCGGGAAGACCATCTGGGCCGAGCAGGCGGTCGGCCCGGGGCCGGACGAGCTCATGTTCTCCTCCGTGCTGCCTTTCTGACCGGGCACCAGCACCGGCGGGGCCGCGGGGCGCCGTCCGACACGTGCGGGTCGCGCGGTGCCGTGCCTGCCGGTGACCGTTCGCCCGGCGTCGTACGGTGTGGGCATGGCCCCTCCGCTTCCGGGTCCGCTGGAGCACCTGGCACCGCTGCTCAGCCACTACGGGTACTGGGCCGTGGGCGGCGTGGTCCTCGTGGAGGACTTCGGCGTCCCCGCGCCGGGCGAGACGATCCTGATCGCGGCCGGGGTGTATGCCGGGGCGGGGCAGCTCGACGTCGTGGCCGTGGCCCTGATCGCGTTCGCCGCGGCCGTCGTCGGCGACAACATCGGCTACCTCGTCGGCCATCTCGGCGGACGTCCCTTCGTGCACCGCTGGGGCCGGTACATCTTCCTGACGCCGGAGCGGTTCGCGGCGGCCGAGCGGTTCTTCGGCCGGCACGGCGGCAAGATCGTCGTGGTGGCCCGGTTCATCGAGGGCCTGCGCCAGGCCAACGGCATCATCGCCGGGACCACGGGCATGCACTGGCTCCGCTTCCTCGCCTTCAACGCGCTCGGCGCGGCGCTGTGGGTCGGCCTGTGGGTGAGCCTCGCCTACGTGGCGGGCACGCACATCGACACGGTCTACGCCGAGATCAGCCGCTACCAGGTGTACGTGCTCGTGGCGCTCGCGGTCCTCGTCGTCGCGCTGATCGCGCGGCACCTGCTGCGGCGCGGGCGCCGCCAGGACTGACAGCGGACGCGCGCTGCCCACGCGGCGCTGGTGCCCCGGCTGGCGACGTTTGCCCCGTCGCGAACGTTGCCGGCCGCGGCACCAGCTGCTCCGCGGGCCTACGTGATCGCCGCGGGCACGCACGGCCGGCGCCCGCACCGGCGGCCGGCAACCGCACCAGCTGTGGGAGGTGTCAGCGGCCGTCCCGGCCCGTGGGCTCGTTCAGCGTGCCGGTGTCATGGCGGCCGCCGAAGCGGTGCGTGGACCGGTGCGCGTGCCGGTGATGCGTCGCCGCGCCGGCCATGAGGCTCGCGCCCAGGCAGAAGAGCAGGGCGAGGGCGAGACCGGCGCTGAAGATCTCGAGCGTGTTCATGGTGGCGATGTGGTTGCCGAGCACCGACACCGGGTAGTGCGGGCCGCCGGCGAGGTTGCCGGCGATGGCCAGGCCGGTGAAGGCGGCCGTCGCCGCGAGGAGGAGCAGGCCGATGAGCAGCATGGGAGTCATCCCCTCAAAGAGTCCTCGGAGAGTCACTCATCGAGGCGGGTACCCAGCCCGCCACCGGCCAGGCGACCCGTCCGGCCCCTTCGCGTGCCGAGGAGCCGGACGGGAGCGCACACCGCCGGGGAGCCCCGGCGGTGTGCGTCCGGCGACGGTGTCCGTCAGGCGGCCAGCACCTTCTCCAGGGAGGCGAGCGCCGAGCGCAGTTCCTCCTCGGTGATGGTCAGCGGCGGCGCCAGCCGGATCGTGGAGCCGTGGGTGTCCTTGGCCAGGACACCCTCCCGCATCAGGCGTTCGCCGATCTCCCGCCCGGTGCCGATCGCCGGATCCACGTCCACGCCCGCCCACAGGCCCCGCGAGCGGAAGCCGACGACACCCCGTCCGACCAGCTCGACGAGCCCCTCGTGCAGCACCTTGCCCAGCTCGGCCGCCCGGAGCTGGAACTCGCCCGTCTCCAGGAGCCCGACCACCGCCGTGCCGACCGCCGCGGCCAGCGGGTTGCCGCCGAATGTGGACCCGTGCTCACCCGGCCGCAGCACCCCGAGCACCTCCCGGGACCCGACGACCGCGGACACCGGCACGATGCCGCCGCCGAGCGCCTTGCCCAGCAGCAGGACGTCCGGGACGACGTCCTCGTGGTCGACGGCGAGCGTGCGCCCGGTGCGGCCGAGGCCGGACTGGATCTCGTCCGCGATGAACAGGCAGCCCTTGCGGCGGGTCAGCTCCCGCACGCCCGTGAGGTAGCCGTCGTCGGGGATGAGCACGCCGGCCTCGCCCTGGATCGGCTCGATCAGCACCGCCGCCGTCGTCTCGTCGACCGCCGCCTCCAGGGCCGCCGGATCGTTGTACGGGACGATCTTGAAGCCCGGTGTGAACGGCCCGAAGCCCGACCGTGCCGTCTCGTCCGTGGAGAAGCTGACGATCGTCGTCGTACGGCCGTGGAAGTTGTCCGCCGCGACCACGATCGTCGCCCGGTCGGCCGGGACGCCCTTGACCTCGTACGCCCACTTGCGGGCGACCTTGATGCCGCTCTCCACCGCCTCGGCGCCGGTGTTCATCGGCAGCACCATGTCCTGCCCCGTCAGCGCCGCGAGCCGCTCGGCGAACCCGGCGAGACGGTCGTTGTGGAACGCCCGCGAGGTGAGGGTGAGCAGGTCGAGCTGGCGGTGGGCCGCTTCCGTCAGCACGGGGTGGCGGTGACCGAAGTTCAGCGCCGAGTAGCCGGCCAGCATGTCGAGGTAGCGGCGCCCCTCGACGTCCTCCACCCAGCTGCCCTCGGCGCGGGCCACGACCACGGGGAGCGGATGGTAGTTGTGCGCGAGGACCGGCTCCTCGGCCTCGATCAGCTCCGCGGAGGTACGGGTACGGGCGGGTGCGGTCATCAGCGGATCTCCTGGGTGCAGCACTTGATTCCGCCGCCGGCCTTGTGGAACTCGGACAGGTCGACGGGGACGGGGACGTAGCCGCGGTCGGCGAGCTGATCGGCCAGGGCGGTGGCCCCGGGCGAGATGAAGACGTGGCGGCCGTCCGAGACGGAGTTCAGGCCGAAGGACATGGCGTCCTCCCGGGTGGCGATCAGCGCGTCCGGGTACAGCCTGGCGAGCACCTCGCGGCTGCCCGGCGAGAACGCGTCCGGGTAGTACGCGATGTTTCCCTCGCCTTCGTCGTCGAGCACGAACAGCGCCGTGTCCAGGTGGTAGAAGTACGGGTCCACCAGGGTCAGGCCGATCACCGGGGCGCCGAGGAACTCCTGCGCCTCGCGATGGGCCTCACGGGTGGTGCGGAAGCCGGTGCCGGCGAGGATCCAGCGACCGGCCGGCACGAAGTCGCCCTCGCCCTCGCAGACCGACTCGGGGCGGTAGACGTCGAAGCCGGCCGACTTGAACCACGTGTCGTAGGGAAGGGACTCCGGACGGCGCTCGGGCGCGCGGAACAGGGAGCCGAAGACGCGGCCGTCCACGACCACCGCCGCGTTGGCGGCGAAGACCATGTCGGGCAGTCCGGGCACGGGCTCCACGGTGTCGACGGTGTGGCCGTGGGCGCGGTAGACGCGCGTCAGCTCGTGCCACTGCTCCTGGGCCAGGGGCACGTCCACGGGGACGTCGGGATGCATCCAGGGGTTGATCGCGTACTGCACGGCGAAGTGTCTGGGTTCGCAGACGAGGAAGCGCCGCCGGCGCGGCACACGGGATTCGGGCACAGAGGGGTTCCTCCGCTTCCTGGGTGGCTGCAGGGTTGCAACAAAGGTAGGAAGTGGCCAAGACGAACGACAAGAAACAAAAGCTGCGCGTTGAAGCAGCGATGCTGCGTCTTTCCGGCGCTCAGCGCACGTCTGATGCGTCCGGCGGGGCAGGCTGGCTGGCGCCCGCCTCAGGACTGTCCGGCAGCAGGTGGGACAGCACCATCACGCTGATCGTCTTGCGGATGAACGGCTCCGTACGGATGCGTTCCAGCACCTCCTCGAAGTGCTCCACGTCCCGCGCCCGCACATGCAGCAGCGCGTCCGCGCCGCCGGTCACCGTCATCGCCGCCGTGATCTCCGGATGGTGGCGCACCACCTCCGCCAGCCGCCTCGGCGGGGCCGCGCCCTCGCAGTACACCTCGACGTACGCCTCCGTGCGCCAGCCCAGCGCCGCCGGCTTCACCGTGGCCGTGAACCCGGTGATCACGCCGCTCTCGCGCAGCCGGTCCACGCGCCGCTTGACGGCCGTCGCGGACAGGCCGACGGCGGCGCCGATCTCGGCGAAACTGCTGCGGGCGTTCGCCATCAGAGCGGTGAGGATCTTCCGGTCGAGTTCGTCGAACGGTGCCGGCCTGCTGTTCATGGCCGCACTGTATCCAGCGCGGACGCCGGCGCCCGGCACATGTCACACCGTGCTGTTCGCCCCTACACTCCACGTTCATGCTGCGCGCCCTCGCCGTCGACGACGAACGCCCCTCGCTCGAGGAACTGCTGTACCTCCTGAACGCCGATCCCCGGATCGCCGGCGTGGAGGGCGCCGGCGACGCGACCGAGGCGCTGCGCCGTATCAACCGGGCGCTGGAGTCCGGCCCGGACGGACCCGACGCGATCGACGTCGTCTTCCTCGACATCCACATGCCGGGCCTCGACGGCCTCGACCTGGCCCGGCTGCTCAACGGGTTCGCCCAGCCGCCGCTGATCGTGTTCGTCACCGCCCACGAGGACTTCGCCGTGCAGGCCTTCGACCTCAAGGCCGTCGACTACGTCCTCAAGCCCGTCCGCAAGGAACGCCTCGCCGAGGCCGTCCGCCGCGCCGCCCAACTGCGCGGCGCCGCCCCGCGGATACCGGTCAGCGAGCCCGACCCCGACCATCTGCCCGTCGAACTCGGCGGAGTGACCCGCTTCGTGGCCGTCGAGGACATCACCCACGTCGAGGCGCAGGGCGACTACGCCCGGCTGCACACCGGCAGGGGCAGCCACCTCGTGCGCATCCCGCTGTCCACCCTGGAGGAGCGCTGGCGCGGCCGCGGCTTCGTCCGCATCCACCGCCGCCACCTGGTCGCCCTGCACCACATCGGTGAACTCCGCCTGGACGCGGGCACGGTGAGCGTCCTGGTCGGCACCGAGGAACTCCAGGTCAGCCGGCGGCACGCGCGGGAACTGCGCGAGCTGCTGATCCGCCGCACCGCGCGCTAGGGAGCCGTACGCCATGCCGCAGGACCCGACCGAACGCCGTGTCGTCGTCACCGGCCCGCCCCGCCGCACCCGCCGGGCCCCGGTCCACTACCGCCCGCGCACGGAGATCGACGAGCAGACCACCCTCGGCCACACCTACGTCCGCTCCCTGATGCGCAGCCAACTACGGGCCGGCCTCACGGTGTTCGCGGTGCTCGTGCTCCTCATGGGCCCGCTGCCGCTGGTGTTCGCCGCGGCCCCCGACGCCCGCAGGCTGAAGTGGGCGGTCCTCGGCTTCGGCCTCTACGTCCCGCTGGTGCTCCTCGCCCGCTGGTACGTGCGCCGCGCCGAGCGCAACGAACGCGACTTCGTACGGCTCGTCGGAGACCGCTGAGCACCGTGAACTCCGCCTACACCGTCCCCGCCGTCGCCCTCGTCGTGGTCGCCACGATCCTCGTCGGCGCCTTCGGCCTGCGCATCTCCCGCACCACCTCCGACTTCTACGTCGCCTCCCGCACCGTGGGCCCGCGCCTGAACGCGGCCGCCATCAGCGGGGAGTACCTCTCCGCGGCCTCCTTCCTCGGCATAGCCGGACTGGTCCTCGTCCAGGGCGCCGACATGCTGTGGTACCCCGTCGGCTACACGGCCGGCTACCTGGTCCTGCTGCTGTTCGTCGCCGCGCCACTGCGCCGGTCCGGGGCCTACACCCTGCCCGACTTCGCCGAGGCCCGGCTCGCCTCCCAGGGCGTGCGGCGGCTCGCGGGCGCCTTCGTCGTCGGCGTCGGCTGGCTGTACCTGCTGCCGCAGCTCCAGGGAGCCGGACTCACCCTGGCGGTCCTGACCGGCGCGCCCGACGCGCTCGGCGCGGTGATCGTCGCCGTCGTCGTGGTCGCCATCGTCGCCGCGGGTGGAATGCGCAGCATCACCTTCGTCCAGGCCTTCCAGTACTGGCTGAAACTGACCGCGCTGCTCGTCCCCGCCCTCTTCCTCGTCCTCGCCTGGCAGGCCGACGGGGCACCACGCGCCTACGACGAACCGGCCGCCTTCCGCGAGCAGCGCACCGTGCGCGTCGCGGAAACCCTCGACCTCAGGCTGGAGCGCCCGCTCACCGTCACCGTGACCGGCACCGTCGACGGCCGCGCGCA
This sequence comes from Streptomyces sp. CB01373, assembly GCF_002803075.1. Classification (GTDB taxonomy): domain Bacteria; phylum Actinomycetota; class Actinomycetes; order Streptomycetales; family Streptomycetaceae; genus Streptomyces. The sequence continues at coordinate 141,164 of NZ_NNBK01000003.1, forward strand.
CCGCGAGCGGCGGGTGAGCCTGCCGGCCGGGACGCACCGCGTCGACGGCGGCACCCGGCTCACCTTCGCCCGGGGAGCCGAAGTCCCGGTGGCCGCCGCCCGCGGCGGCAGCGGCGGCATGTCCACCTCACTGGCCGCGGGCCGCGAGGAACGCCCCCTGTACGCCACCTACGGACTGATCCTCGCCACCTTCCTCGGCACCATGGGCCTGCCGCACGTCGTCGTCCGCTTCTACACCAGCCCGCATGGTGTGGCCGCCCGCCGTACCACGGTGGCCGTGCTCGGCCTGATCGGCGCCTTCTACCTGCTGCCCCCGGTCTACGGCGCCCTCGGCCGCGTCTACGCCCCCGAACTCACTCTCACCGGCAGCGCGGACGCCGCCGTGCTGCTGCTGCCCGACCGGGTGATCGGCGGTCTCGGCGGCGACCTGCTGGGCGCCCTGGTCGCGGGCGGCGCGTTCGCGGCGTTCCTGTCGACCGCCTCCGGCGTGACCATGGCGGTGGCCGGGGTGCTCACCCAGGACGTGCTGCCCTCGCGCGGAGTGCGCCACTTCCGGCTCGGCACGGTGCTCGCCATGGCCGTACCGCTCGTCGCGAGCGTCCTGGTCGGCGGGCTGCCCGTCGCCGACGCCGTCGGACTCGCCTTCGCGGTGTCGGCCTCCTCCTTCTGCCCACTGCTCGTCCTCGGTATCTGGTGGCGGCGGCTCACCCCGCCCGGCGCGGCCGCCGGGATGCTGGCGGGCGGTGGCGCCGCGCTCGTCGCCGTCGCCGTGACCATGGCCGGATTTCCCGGCAACGGGCCGCTGCACGCGCTGCTCGCCTGGCCCGCCCTGTGGTCGGTGCCGCTGGGCTTCCTCACGATGACACTGGTGTCCCTTGCCACGCCCGGCCGGGTGCCGGCCGGGACGGCGGCCGTCCTGGCCCGGTTCCACCTGCCCGAGCAGATGCGGGCGGAGGTGACGGGATGAGCGGCTTCCTCGCCGGGCTGTGCGTGGCCGCGCTGCCGCTGCTCGCCGCGGGCTACTGGCTCGGCCGGCGCACCGCCCGCCCGCAGAGCCTCGGCGGGCTCGGCACCCCCGTGGAGCACGCCACCTTCCAGACCCTGCACGCCGCCTCGCTCGCGGCGCCCCCACTGCGGGCCGGGCTGACCGAGGAGACCGCCCGCAAGTCGGCCCGCCGGCTGCGCTCCCTGCTCGGCACCGACGCGCTCTGCCTCACCGACGACGAGCGGGTCCTCGCCTGGGACGGTGTGGGCGGCCATCACCGCACCGAGATCATGGAACGCCTCGCCGGGCCCCTGGAGACCGGCCGCGGCGAGGCCTTCCGGCTCACCTGCCGGACCCCGGACTGCCCGGTGCGCTGGGCCGTCGTCACCCCGCTCACCGTCGACGACCGCGTGCACGGCGCCCTCGTCGCCTGCGCGCCCCGCGAGTCGGCCGTACTGGCCCGCGCCGCGGCCGAGGTCGCCCGCTGGGTCTCCGTACAGCTCGAGCTCGCCGACCTGGACCGGTCCCGCACCCGGCTCATCGAGGCCGAGATCAAGGCCCTGCGCGCGCAGATCTCCCCGCACTTCATCTTCAACTCGCTCGCGGTGATCGCCTCGTTCGTCCGCACCGACCCCGAGCGGGCGCGGGACCTGCTGCTGGAGTTCGCCGACTTCACCCGCTACTCGTTCCGCAGACACGGCGACTTCACCACGCTCGCCGACGAACTCCACGCCATCGAGCACTATCTGGCGCTCGTACGCGCCCGCTTCGGCGACCGTCTCTCGGTCACCCTCCAGATCGCGCCCGAGGTGCTTCCCATCGCGCTGCCGTTCCTGTGCCTGCAACCGCTGGTGGAGAACGCCGTCAAGCACGGCCTGGAGGGCAAGACCGGCACCTGTCACATCAGGATCACCGCGAGGGACGCGGGCGCCGAGGCGGTGGTCGTCATCGAGGACGACGGCGCCGGCATGGACCCCGGCCTGCTGCGCCGCATCCTCGCGGGTGAGGACAGCCCGTCCGGCGGCATCGGCCTGTCCAACGTCGACGACCGGCTCCGCCAGGTCTACGGCGACGACCACGGACTGGTCATCGAGACCGCGCGGGGTGCGGGCATGAAGATCAGCGCCCGGCTGCCGAAGTACCAGCCGGGCGTCCACTCGGCGACGCGGCTCACCGGGGAGTGAGCCGCCTCAGGTGCCGCGGGTGACCACCAGGCCCAGCGTCACCAGGCCCAGCACGACCCAGCCGAACCACAGCCAGCCGTTGCCGCCGAGCGCCACCGTGTAGGCCGTCACCACGACGAGCGCGCCGACGGTGAGCGCCCCCATCGCCTTCGTGGAACCGTCCGTGGAACCGTGCATCGCGGCACCCTCCTCCTGGTCCGTAACCTCCATGGTGCCCCGGTTCGGCCCATTGGCATCCCCTACAACAGGCCTGTTCGCCTCTCACGACCGCGGGGCCGCCTCGGAGGAACGGGCAGGGGGCGCGGCATCGCTGCCGCGCCCCCTGCCCGTCCGGTCGCCGTCCGGCTCAGTTGCTCCGGGCGTTCAAGGACGCCAGGTACGCGTTGTACGCCTCGAGTTCCTTGTCGCCGTCGCGGTCCGCGGCGCGGTCCTTGCGGCGGGCCTGGCGCTGTTCGGAGCCGTACCACTGGAAGAGCAGGGCCAGCAGCACCAGGACCGAGGGGATCTCGCTGAACGCCCAGGCGATGCCGCCGGCCGCGGACTGGTCGGTCAGGGCGTCGATGCCGAGCGAGGCGGGCGGGTTCTGGAAGGTGCTGACCATGGGCGTGGTCGCCATCATCAGCGCGATGCCGAAGAACGCGTGGAACGGCATGCCCGCGAACAGCTCCAGCATCCGCATGAGGTGACCGGGCCGGTTCGGGCCCGGGTCGACGCCCATGATCGGCCAGAAGAACACCAGGCCCACCGCGAGGAAGTGCACCATCATCGCGATGTGCCCGGCCCGCGAGCCCATCAGGAAGTCGAAGATCGACGTGAAGTACAGGGCGTACAGGCTCGCCACGAACATCGGGATGGTGAAGGCGGGGTGCGTGACGACCCGCAGATACCGGCTGTGCAGCAGGACGAGCAGCAGCTCACGCGGCCCCTTGCGGCCCCGCCCGGCCACCGGCAGCGCCCGCAGCGCCAGCGTGATCGGACCGCCGAGCAGGACCAGGATCGGCGACAGCATGCTGATGATCATGTGCTGGACCATGTGCACGCTGAACATGACCATGCCGTAGTCGTTCAGCTTGGTGCACATCACCAGGCCCACGGTCAGCACGCCGATGACGTACGCCACCGTGCGGCCCACCGGCCAGGCGTCGCCGCGCCGCCGCAGCCGCACCACACCCCAGCCGTACAGGCCGAGCCCCAGCAGGCAGGCGACCAGGAAGAACGGGTCCGGGGACCACTCCAGACCGCGTCCCAGCGTGAACGGCGGCAGATCGTGCGTCATGCCGTGCCCGCTGTGATCCATCCGCCGGCTCCTGATTCGTGGGGATTGTGCGCTGTCTGTCCACAGCTGTCTGTCCGCACCCAGACTAGAGCCGCCCCCGGCCGCGACTGCGACCGGGGGCGGCGGGGACGTGCGGCGTGTTCTACAGCACGCACTCCGCCTCGGCGTACCGCTCCGCGGGGACCGTCTTGAGGGTCGCCACCGCCTCGGCCAGGGACACCATCACGACGTCCGTGCCGCGCAGTGCCGTCATCCGGCCGAACTCCCCGCGGTGCACCGCCTCCACGGCGTGCCAGCCGAACCGGGTCGCCAGCACCCGGTCGTACGCCGTCGGCGTGCCGCCGCGCTGGACGTGCCCGAGGATCACCGCCCGGGCCTCCTTGCCGAGCCGCTCCTCGAGTTCGAGGGCGAGCTGCCGGGCGACGCCCGCGAACCGCTCATGGCCGTAGACGTCCTTGCCGCCCTCGTCGAAGTCCATGGAGCCCGCCCTGGGCTTGGCGCCCTCCGCGGCCACGACGATCGCGAACCGCTTGCCCGCCGCGAACCGCTCGCCGACCTTCGCAGCCAACTCCTCGATGTCGAAGGGGCGTTCGGGGACAACGATGGCGTGGGCGCCGGCCGCCATGCCGGACTGGAGCGCGATCCAGCCGGTGTGACGGCCCATGACCTCCACGATCAGCACCCGCTGGTGGGACTCGGCGGTCGTCTTCAGCCGGTCCAGGGCCTCGGTGGCGACGGTCACGGCCGTGTCGAAGCCGAAGGTGAGGTCCGTGACCGCGATGTCGTTGTCGATGGTCTTGGGCACGCCGACGATCGGCAGGCCGTTGTCCGACAGCAGCCGGGCCGCCTTGAGCGTGCCCTCACCGCCGATCGGGATGATCGCGTCGAGCCCCAGCTCCTCGACATGGCCCCTGGCCCGCTGCACGCCGTCCCGCAGGTGCTCGGGACGGACCCGGGAGGAGCCGAGAATGGTCCCGCCGCGGGCGAGGATGCCGCTCACCGCGTCGAGATCGAGCTTGAGGTAGTCGCACTCCAGGAGACCCTTCCAGCCGTCGCGGAAGCCGATGACCTCGTCGCCGTGATCGACGACGGCACGGTGCACGACGGACCGGATGACGGCGTTCAGGCCGGGACAGTCGCCGCCGGAGGTGAGGACGCCAATGCGCATAGCCCGGATAACCTTCTCAACGTGGGCGCGGGGACCGGACCACGCTGTCCGGTCGGTCCCCGCCACCCTAGCGGCACCGGGCGGTGGGGCCGAAGCGTGCGTCCGCCTGCTGGACGGGCCCGCTCACCTGTGCGGACACCCTGTCAGACGGGCTCCCACCGGGGCCGTCCCCGCGGGCCGCCGCGGGCCTGTTACGGCACGCGCGACGGTCCCCGCACGGGCTGTCGACCGGCTGTTTACGCGGGCTGCTGCTGCGCCGCCGCGATGCGCTCGTTGCGCAGCGCCTCGTACCAGTGGTCGTCGATCGGCGGCAGCGCGTTGACGTCGAGTGCCAGCTTCAGCAGCAGGTCCGCGATCAGCGGGTTGCGGGCCAGCACCGGCCCGTGCATGTACGTGCCGAAGACGGTGTCGTTGTACGCGCCCTCCGTGCCGTCGCCCGTGCCGTTGCCCCGGCCCAGGCTCACCTGGGCGAAGGGGCGGGCGGTGGGGCCGAGGTGGGTGACGCCCTGGTGGTTCTCGAACCCGGTCAGCGGAGGCAGGCCGAGCCGCGCGTCGATGTCGCCCAGCACGTCGCCCACGCACCGCTCGCCCTCACCGCGCACCGACACGACGTCGAGCAGACCGAGCCCCGGCTCGCGCTGCCCGAGGTCGTTGATGAACTCGTGCCCGAGGATCTGGTACCCGGCGCAGACGGAGAAGACGATCGCGCCGTTCGCCACCGCCCTGGGCAGACTGCCGTCGCGGCGCAGCCGCTCCGCCGCCAGCCGCTGCGGCCGGTCCTCGCCGCCGCCGATCAGGTAGATGTCGCCGGAGGTCGGGATCGGCTGGTCGCTGCGCACGTCGAGACGGGCCACGTCCAGGCCGCGCTGGCGGGCCCGGCGCTCCACCACGAGGACGTTGCCCTGGTCGCCGTAGGTGCTCAGCAGGTCCGGGTAGATCCACACCAGCCGCAGTTGGTTGTCACTCATGAAGTGCTCGTCCTTTGTGGTCAGTTGCCGACGCGGCGGCGCAGGTCCTGGAACGCGGTGTAGTTGGCGATGACCTCGATCCGGCCGGGCGGGGCCTGCTGCACGGCCTGGTCCAGGCTCTCGCAGACCTGGAACTGCTGGCCCGCGACCTCCAGACGCACCGCGAGGTCCAGCTTCCGGTCCCCGAGCACGAAGAGCGGGTGCCCTGTCAGACGCGTGTAGTCGACGTCCCACAGCCAGGAGGTGTCGGTGCCGTCGGCGCTGCGCGCGTTGACCGACAGGATGACCGGGGTGGGCGGCGGGTCGATCAGCGAGAACGTCTCCAGCCAGCCGGCCGGGTTCTTCGCCAGCAGCAGGCGCAGGTCGCGGTTCTGGAACTGCACGACGTCGTAGCGGCCGGCGACCGCCTGCACCTGGTACATCCGCTCCAGGGCGACCTGCGGCGGCACCCCGAAGACGGCGGCGACGGCCGCCGAGGAGGCGGCGTTGGCCTTGTTGGCGCGGCCCGGGAGCTGCAGTTGGATCGGCCAGGCCGAGCCGTGCGGGTCGAGGACGTGGTCGCCGGACAGGGCCCAGGTGGGGGTGGGCCGGCGGAAGCCGCACTCGCCGCAGAACCAGTCGTCGCCCGGGCGCTGCATCACTCCGCCGCAGGAGGGGCAGGACCAGGCGTCGTCCTTCCACATCTGCCCGGCGGCCACCCAGACCACGTTGGGGGACGAGGACGCCGCCCACACCACCAGCGGGTCGTCGCAGTTGGCGACGAGCACGGCCTTGGAGCCGCTGAGCGCCTCACGCCAGTTCTCGGCCAGCATCCGGGTCTCGCCGGCCCGGTCGAGCTGGTCGCGGGAGAGGTTGAGCAGTGCGATGCACTTGGGGTCGGTGTCGCGGGCCACGCCCGCGAGGTACTTCTCGTCGACCTCTATGACGCCGAACTTCGCGTCCGAGCCGCCGGCCAGCGCCGACGTGATGCCCGCGGGCATGTTCGCGCCGAGCGCGTTGGAGACGACCGGGCCCGCGGCCCGCAGTGCCTCGGCGATGAGCCGGGTCGTCGTCGTCTTGCCGTTCGTCGCCGAGACCAGGATCACGTCCAGGTGCTGGGCGAGCCGTGCGAGCAGATCGGGGTCGAGCTTGAGGGCCACCCGACCGCCGATCACCGAACCGCTGCCGCGTCCCGCTGCACGCGATGCCGCGGCGACCGCCTTGCCCGCGGTCACGGCCAGCTTGGCCCGCGGCGTGAGCGGGTCCGAGTTGCCTGCCATCAGTTCTCGATCCTCCTTGCGTACGCGCCGCGCCCTGGTGTTCTCCGGCAACGTGGTGTGGACCTCAGCCTATCGACATCCGTTGACGCTCCCGAATCCCGGCCCATGCCGACGCGGCAGGCAGGGGCACAGGGAACCGTACCCTTGCCGCCATGCGACACGGCTCGATCCCGGGCGCCCACGGGCGCGTCCGGCCCCTTTCCCTGCTCGGCAGCCCCGTTCTGCACGCCCCCTGCGAGGAAGTCACCGACTTCGGACCCGAACTGTCCCGGGTGGTGGAGGACTTGTTCGCGACCATGTACGCGGCCCGCGGCGTGGGCCTCGCGGCGAACCAGATCGGGCTGCCGCTGCGCGTCTTCGTGTACGACTGCCCGGACGACGAGGAGGTGCGCCACCTCGGGCATCTGGTCAATCCGCGGCTGGTGGAGGCGGACGGCGTGGTGATCCGCGGGCCGGAGGGCTGCCTGTCCCTGCCGGGCCTGGAGGCGGGGACGGAGCGCCACGACCACGCGGTCGTCGAGGGCTTCACGGTGACCGGGGAGCCGGTCACCGTGCACGGCACGGGGTTCTTCGCGCGCTGCCTCCAGCACGAGTGCGACCACCTCGACGGGAAGGTGTACGCCGACCGCCTCACGGGATGGCGGCGCGGCCGGCTGCTGCGCCAGGCCGCGCGAGCACCGTGGGGCCGGTGAGCCTCCGCACGGGGCCGCGGACCGGCGGCCGCCCGAGCGGCACGGTGGGGTCGGTGAGCCTGTGCGCCGGCCCGCGGGCTGCCCGCCGCCCGAGCGCTTCGGGGACGGCGGCCGGCTGAAGCGCCGCGTGGTCGGGCCACGCGGCGCGGGGCGGTGATGGGCCTCGCGCCGCGGTCGGGACCTCGCGGCGGCGCTGCGCGGTGATGGGCACCGCGGTAAGTGGTCGGGCCTCGTGATGGCGCCGTACGGTGATGGGCACCGCGCCGCATGGTCGGGGCCTTGCGGCGGCGCTGCGCGGTGATGGGCACCGCGCTACGTGCTTGGGCTTCGCGCTGGCGGCGTACGGTGATGGGCGCCGCGCCGCGTGGTCGGGGCTCGCGGTGGCGGGCCCGCCGCCCGCGGCTCAGAATCCGGGGCCGCCCACCTTGTCGCCGACCGCCGCCAGCCGTCCCCACAGGAGGTCCGCCAGGCTGCGGACCAGTTCCGCCCGCGGGCACGGCCGCTCGCCCAGCCACCAGTCGCCGGCCGCGTGCATCATGCCGACGATGCCGTGGCCCCACACGCGGGCCAGTTGCTGCCCGGACGGCCCCAGGTCGAGCCGCTCCTCGATGACCCGGGCCAGCTCCTCGCCCATGCGGCGCAGCAGCGGGGCGGAGTGCTTGCCGACGTCGAAGCCCTGGTCGGTGCCCTGACCGCCCTCCGCCGGGTGCATGAGGAAGCGGTAGACCTGCGGGCGGGCCTCTATGGCCGCGAGGTAGGTGTCCAGCGTCGCCTCGACGCGCTCCCGCCGGTCGGCGGGAGCGTCCAGCGCGGCCCGCAGGGAGTCGAGCAGGGCGTCGGTGTGCCGTTGGGCGAGGGCGGCGTACAGCCCGCCCTTGTCGCCGAAGTGGCGGTAGAGGATCGGCTTGGTGATGCCGGCCTCGGCGGCGATGGCGTTCATCGACGCGTGCGGGCCGTCGCGCAGCACCACCCGGTCGGCGGCCTCCAGCAGCTCGCGCCGTCGGCGGTCGGCGGACCGCTGCTGATCGCTCCGCTGCCTGGTGTCCATGAGATCTCCCCACCCGTGCTGGTTCGGTGACGCCTGCGCAAAGTAACACTGACGAGGCCGGATGCCTCGAACGGGCTGCCGGAGGACCGTCGGCAGTCGACTTTCCCCACCGACCGGTAACACAGTACGGTTACCGCAAGTAACACGCAGGTGCGCGCTGGAGGGGACATGGCCGAGTTCACGATGGAGCTCAACGACGAGCAGAAGGAGGTCAGGGACTGGCTCCACGGCTTCGCGGCCGATGTGATCCGCCCCGCCGCCGCCGAGTGGGACGAGCGCGAGGAGACCCCCTGGCCGGTCATCCAGGAGGCCGCCAAGGTCGGCATCTACTCCCTCGACTTCTACGCGCAGCAGTACTTCGACGCCACCGGCCTCGGCATCCCGATGGCCATGGAGGAACTGTTCTGGGGCGACGCCGGCATCGCCCTGTCCATCGTCGGCACCGGCCTCGCCGCCGTGGGCGTCCTCGCCAACGGCACCGAGGAGCAGATCGGCACCTGGATCCCGCAGATGTACGGCGAACCGAACGATGTGAAGGTCGCCGCCTTCTGCTCCTCCGAGCCCGACGCCGGCTCCGACGTGGCCTCGATGCGCACCCGCGCGGTGTACGACGAGGCCAAGGACGAGTGGGTGATCAACGGCACCAAGACCTGGGCGACCAACGGCGGCATCGCCAACGTGCACGTGGTCGTCGCCTCCGTCGACCCCGGACTCGGCTCCAAGGGCCACGCCTCCTTCATCGTCCCGCCGGGCACACCGGGACTGACGCAGGGTCAGAAGTTCAAGAAGCACGGCATCCGCGCCTCGCACACCGCCGAGGTGGTCCTGGACGGCGTACGGGTCCCCGGGTCCTGCCTGCTCGGCGGCAAGGAGAAACTCGACGAGCGGCTCGCCCGCGCCCGGGAGAAGGCCCGAAAAGGCGGGGACCGGGTGAAGAACGCCGCGATGGCCACCTTCGAGGCGTCCCGCCCCGCCGTCGGCGCCATGGCGGTCGGCACCGCCCGGGCCGCCTACGAGGTCGCCCTCGACTACGCCAGGACGCGCGAGCAGTTCGGCCGGCCGATCATCGACAACCAGGGCGTCGCCTTCCAGCTCGCCGACATGCGCACGCAGATCGACGCCGCCCGGCTGCTGGTCTGGCGGGCCTCGTGGATGGCCGTCAACGGCAGGCCGTTCGAAGCCGCCGAGGGCTCGATGTCCAAGCTGTTCGCCAGCGAGACCGCGAAGAAGGTCACGGCCCAGGCCATCCAGATCCTCGGCGGCAACGGCTACACCCGGGAGTACCCGGTGGAGCGGATGCACCGCGATGCGGCGATCTACACCATTTTTGAAGGGACCAGCGAGATCCAGCGGCTGGTGATCTCCCGCACGATCTCGGGCATGCCGATCCGCTGACGGTGCGTCCGCCGACGGAGTCTCCGCTAACGGTGTCGCAGCGGCGTCAGTTGCTCGATGTCATAGCGCTTTCTGAGGGCCTCGATCGCCGCGTGGTCCGGCGGGCCCCCGTTGCCCAGGATCTCAAGGAGTTCCTCGAAGTACCGCTCGTGGTCCGGCGGCGGAGACGCCTGGAAGAACATCTTGGCGGGGGTGTCGGTCGGGTTGGCGAAGGCGTGCGGGCAGCCCGGCGGGACGACGATGACCGTCCCCGGGGTCGCCCGCACCACGCGGTTTCCGGAGGGGGACTCCCACCGCTGCCAGTGGTCGGGGGTCCGGATCCGCGGCTCGAAGGCGAGCACGTCCAGCTCGCCCTCGAGTACGTAGAACAACTCCTCGCTGCGCGTGTGCACGTGGGCGCCGACGTCGAAGCCCGGGGGAACCTCCACCTCGAAGGTGGAGGCCGCCCGCGAGTGCGTGCCGGTCACCTTGAACGTCACCCGCTGGGCCGGCGCCTCGACGACGCGGCCCTGGCCCGGCGGTACGAGCAGTCCGTCCGTGGTCATCGCCGGATCACCACGCCACCGGCAGGGCCTCGGGCCCTCGGATCAACGTGCCCTTCCTGAAGGGCACTTGCTCCGGAGGCACCGCGAGCCGCAGGTTCGGCACCCGGTCCAGCAGGGCGTCGACCAGCAACTCCGACTCCATCCGGGCCAGTTGGCTACCTGGGCAGTAGTGCGGGCCGAAGCCGAACGCCACGTGCGGGTTCGGGCTGCGCGTGAGGTCGATCGTCCCGGGGTCGGGGAAGACGTCCGGGTCTCGGTTGGCGGCCAGGTACGACACGTAGACCGCGTCGCCCGCCCGGATCCGCACCCCCTTGATCTCCACGTCCTCCAGGGCGATCCGGGACAGCCCGACCGCGTTGCGGTGCGGGATGTGGCGCAGCAGTTCGTCGATGGCCCGAGGGCGGATCTCCCGGTCCGCGCGCAGCCGGTCGGCCAGCTCGGGGCGGGTCAGCAGGAGGTAGAACATCTGCCCGCTGTTGCCGGTGACCGCCTCGCCGCCGATCTGGAGCAGCACCGCGAGCCCCACGGCCTCCTTCAGGCTGATCTCACGGCGGGCCACGGCGGTCCCGAGCAGTGAGGCGATGTCCTCCCCGGCACTGTCCGCGCGGGCGTCGAGGAGTTCGGCGAAGTACGTGCCCATCTCCTCCTTGGCCTGCTCGCCGACGGACGCGCCGTGCGAGGAGGACAGGATCAGCCGGGTCCAGGCGTGCATGCCCTGCCGGTCCGCGACCGGCACACCCATCAGCTCGCAGATCACGGCGATCGGGAACGGGCTCAGCACCTCGGCGGTCAGGTCGGCCGGTGGGCCGTTGGCGAGCAGGTCGTCGACCAGCTCGTCCAGCATCCGGCGGGCACTGTCCCGCACCCGCTCGACACCGTCTGCGGTGAGGGCGGGTGCGACCGCGCGGCGCAGCCGGGTGTGGTCGGGCGGGTCCAGGAAGCCGACCGCGGCCCGGGACGGGACGAAGTGCGGGGCCAGCCGGGTGACCTCCCGGTCGACGACCGCCTCGCGGCTGAACCGGGGGTCGTTGGTGACCGTCCGCACGTCGTCCATGCGGGTCACCAGCCACGCCCAGCCCTCGCCGTTGGGCAGCTCGACGCGGGTGACCGGGCCCTGCTCCATGAGCTCGGAGAGCACCGGGTCGAAGGCCACGCCCGGCAGGTCGAGCGCCGGCCAGGGCCGGACCGGCGGCACCGTCTCGGTGCGCGCCTCCTCGACGAGTGTCTCCTCCGTCATGCGCCGCCCCCGGTCTGCCAGCAGCCGAGCGACATCTCGGCGGTGATGCCGGGGCCGAACCCGGCGAGCAGTCCGCGCGCCTGGTCCTGGGGGCCGCCTTCCTCGAACAGCCGGCGCAGCGCGTCCAGGACGACGGCGCTGGCGATGTTGCCGTACTCGGTGAGCGTGGCCCGGCTGAACCGGAACGCGTGCGGTTCGACGTTCAGGAACTTGCTCAGGTCGTCCAGGATGCGGGGACCGCCCGCGTGGATGACGTAGAAGTCCAGGTCGGACGCGTCCCAGCCGTGCACTCCGGCCAGGTCCTGAAGGGCCGGGGCGAGCGGCTCCATGGTGGCGGGCACCCGCTTGTCCAGCAGGAAGTGGAAGCCGGTCGCCCGGACGTCGTAGGCGATCCACTCCTCGGTCTTGGGGATGAGGTACGAGCCGTTGCGCTCCAGCCGGACGCCGGTGCCTCCGCTGCCGCGGACCACGGCGGCGGCGATGCCGTCGCCGAACAGGCCGTTGGAGAGCAGGGAGCCGACGCCGAGGTCGGTGGGCTGGTAGCACAGCGAGCAGAACTCGCAGGCGACGATGAGCGCGTTGGCGTCGGGGTAGGCCGTGCAGAAGTCGTGGGCCCGGTTGATCGCCGCGCCCCCGGCCGCACAGCCCAGCTGGGCTATGGGGATCTGGCGGGTGGTCGACTCGAACTCCATCGCGTTGATCAGCCACGCGGTGAGCGAGGGCATCATGAAGCCCGTGCACGAGACGTAGATGATGACGTCGATGTCCTTGGTGCGGACCTCGGCGTCGTCGAGCGCGCGCTGGATGACGGCGGGGACGCGGGCCTTCGCCTCCTGCTCGTAGAGCTTGTTGCGCTGCTCGAAGCCGGGATGCTTGAGGGTCTCCTCGATGGGCTGCACGATGTGCCGGGTCCGCACACCGGTGTTTTCGATGAGCCGGAGGGCCAGCGGGAGTTGCGGGTGGTCCGCGTGGCGGGAACGCGCGAGCTCCAGCGTCTCCTCCATCGTGATCACGTGCTCTGGAACGGACACCGAGGGTCTGCACAAAGTCGCCATGAGCCGTGCCTGCTTTCGCCTTCCGGAAGGCCGGTTGCCCCCCGGTCAGAGGGTGGTGCACCCAGAAGGGTGGTCCATCTACGATCACCCGGAGGAGCGACGATCTTCTCGCGGAGCTACTCCAAACCGGCGACGGCGCCCAAGCTCCGCCGGGCTCGGACGGCTTGACCCCGGCGGCCGTGAAACGGCCTCCCGCACCCGAGAAACCCCTGCTCACAGCCTTGCGATCACCTCCGTCGGCGACCCTCCCGACTCGCGCCACCGCCCCCCACCACACGAAGATCACCCCCGCGCCTCCCACACCGCCCCGACCGACCACCGGCATCCGCCTTCAGGAGTACGAGACGCACCCACCGCCCGTGCCGTGCGGGGGAGTGCCGGTGGGAGCGGACGGGTGTGGCGGCGGGCGTGCCGAAGCGCCCGCCGGGCCGCCGGTGGCAGGTCCCGCACCACGCGGTCGGATCGGCCCGCCCGGCTGATCCGGTCAGCCGCAGCCGGCTCCACTGCCGCGGGCCGAGCCGGGCCGGGCGCGGCCGGGCGGGGCCGGGCGGGGCGGGGCCGGGCGGGGCCATGCGGGGCGGGGCGGGGTGAGGCGAGCGGTGGCACAGGGCGGGAGGGGCGACGCGCCCGCCGGACCATGACCACCGGTCAGCGCCGCGGCAGGTCCCGTCGCCCCGGTCCGTCCGGTCAGCCGAGGGGGCTGCGGACGAGACGAGACGAGGCGGGCTCGGTCGGGTGGGCAGGGCGATGCGCGCTGAAGCGTCCACCGGGCCGTGGCCGTCGGTCCAGCCCCGGCCGGTCCGCCGAGGGGGGGCGCTGCGGATGAGGCGAGACGAAGCGGGCTGGGTCGGGTGGGCGAGGCGCGGGTCGTGGCCGCGGGTCGGTGCCGTGCGGTGGGTCTGGCCCGTTCGGTCAGCCGGGGTGGGTTCGCCGCCGGGTGGGTGAGGCGCGGGTCGTGGCCGCGGGTCGGTGCCGTGCGGTGGGTCTGGCCCGTTCGGTCAGCCGGGGTGGGTTCGCCGCCGGGTGGGTGAGGCGCGGGTCGTGGCCGCGGGTCGGTGCCGTGCGGTCGGTCCGGCCCGTCCGGTCAGCCGAGGGGGCGTTGCAGATGCCACGAGACGAGACGAGGCGGGCTGGGCCCGGGTGGGCGGGGCGAGGCGTGGCGAGGCGTCCGCCGGGCCGTGGCCGTGGGTTCGGTGCCGTGCGGTCGATACGGGCCGGCCGGTCAGCCGGGGTGGGTTCGCCGCCGCCGCCGGGCGGGCGGGGCGCGCCAGGGGCGTGGTCGGCGGCGCCTCGGCGAGCGCGGCGGGGGCTCGGTGCGGTTCGGGTGGTCAGCCGGGGGTGGGGCCGCTGCTGTGGGCGATGCAGGCCACGTCGATGCGGTCGGCCAGCTTGGCCAGTTCGATGGTCAGGGCGGCCACCGTGTCCTCGTCGAGGCCCCCCTGGCCGGCTTCCACCAGACGCAGCCACCGGCCGCCGACCGTGCGCAGCAGCTTGCTCACATCGGCCGCGGCCACCTGCAAGGTACCGCGGTCGTCGACGATCAGAGGCAGAGTCACTTCGCGGTTCACAAAGGGGATCGTAGCCGCGGAAGCCTCACGCCCCGTGCCACACGGTGGTGATGTTGCAGAACTCGCGGATTCCGTGCCCGGACAGCTCACGTCCGTACCCCGACCGCTTCACTCCGCCGAACGGGAGCGCCGGGTGCGAGGCCGTCATCCCGTTGACGTACACCCCGCCCGCCTCCAGGTCCCGTACGAAGCGGTCCACCTCGGTCTCGTCCTCGGTCCAGACGTTCGAACTCAGCCCGAAGAGCGAGTCGTTGGCGATCAGCACCGCCTCGTCGAGATCGGTCGCCCGGTACAGCGTGGCCACCGGACCGAACGCCTCCTCGCGGTGGATGCGCATCTCGCGGGTGATGCCGGCCAGCACGGTCGGCGGGTAGTACCAGCCCGGCCCGCCGGGCCGTTCGCCACCGCACAGCACAGCGGCCCCGCCACGCCGCGCGTCGTCGACGAGCTCCTCCAGATCCGCCCGCCCCCGCTCGCTGGACAGCGGCCCGACCTCGGTGTCCTCCCGCATCGGGTCACCGACCCGCAGCGCCCTCATGCCGGCCACGAAACGCTCCGCGAAGGCGTCGTAGACGTCCGTGTGCACGATGAACCGCTTCGCCGCGATGCAGGACTGCCCGTTGTTCTGCACGCGCGCGGTCACCGCGACCTCGGCGGCCCGGTCGACGTCGGCGGACGGCATCACGATGAACGGGTCGCTGCCGCCCAGCTCCAGCACCGTCTTCTTGATCATCTCCCCGGCGGTGGACGCCACCGCCCGCCCGGCCGGCTCGCTGCCGGTCAGGGTGGCCGCCTTCACCCGCTCGTCGCGCAGGATGTCGTCGACCGCTCCCGAGCCGATGAGCAGGGTCTGGAAACAGCCCTCGGTGAAGCCGGCCCGGTGGAACAGGTCCTCCAGGTACAGGGCCGTCTGCGGCACGTTGGAGGCGTGCTTGAGCAGCCCGACGTTGCCGGCCATCAGCGCGGGCGCGGCGAAGCGGACCACCTGCCACAGCGGGAAGTTCCAGGGCATGACGGCCAGCACCGGTCCGAGCGGCCGGTAGCGGACCAGGGCGTGGGACGCCCCGGAGTCCTTCACGTCCGCGTCGGCGGGCCGCTCGTCGGCGAGCAGCTCCTCGGCGTGCTCGGCGTACCAGCGCATCGCCTTGGCGCACTTCGCGGCCTCCGCGCGCGCCTGCTTGACCGGCTTGCCCATCTCCGTGGTCATGACACGGGCGATCTCCTCCTGGTCCCCGTCCAGGAGAGCGGCGGCCTTGTTCATCAGCCGGGCCCGCTCGGCGAAGGCTGTCGTCCGGTACGTACGGAACGTGGCCTGCGCGAGCTGGAGCCGGCGCTCGGTCTCCTCCTCGCCCAACGCCTCGTACGTCTTGAGCGTCTCGCCGCTGGCCGGGTTCACCGTGGCGATGGACATGACTGACCTCCCTGGGAGCGGGGCTGTGCTTCGACCTTCCCGCGCCGCGGTGCCGATCGCAACGCGTGAGGCCCTCGTCAGAGCGAGTGCTCGGCCAGGCGGTCGAGAAACGCGCTCTGGGCCGTGACGATCACCTCGCGGGCCCGGTCCAGACCGAGCCAGGCGACCCGGTCGAGCTCGGGGAACTCCTGGGTGCGCCCGGACCGCGGCGGCCACTCCATGAGGAACGTGCCGGGGACGACCGCCGCCGGGTCGAGGTCGGCCTCGACGGCCCAGGCCGTGACGGTCTTGCCGTTGGTCTGCCGGACCTCGCCCAGCGGCACGGCCTCCCCGTCGGGCGGCGGGAGCCCGAGCTCCTCCTGGAACTCGCGGCGGGCCGCGTCCCAGGCGGGTTCCTCCGGGTCGTACTCGCCCTTGGGAACCGTCCACGCCCCCGCGTCCCGGCGGGCGAAGAAGGGGCCGCCCATGTGTCCGAGGAGCACCTCCAGTCCGTCGCCGGAGCGCCGGAACAGCAGCAGACCGGCACTGCGCCGCCCCCGCCGGGCGCTCATGGCGCGATCTCCGGGTGCGCGGCCAGCAGCGTCGTGACGGTGTCGGCGTCCTCGGGCCGCTTGTCCTCCCGGTAGCGCACGACCCGGGCGAAGCGGAGGGTGACGCCCGCCGGGTAACGGGAGGAGCGCTGCAGGCCGTCGTAGGCGATCTCGACGACGAGTTCGGGGCGCACGGTCACCACCCAGCCGTCGTCCTCCACGGCGAGGCGGCGCAGCCGCTCGGTCTGCCAGGCGAGCATCGCGTCCGTCATGCCCTTGAACGTCTTGCCGAGCATCGCGAAGCCGCCTTCGGCGGTGCGTGCGCCCAGGTGCAGGTTGGACAGCTTGCCGGTGCGGCGGCCGTGGCCCCACTCGGCGGCCAGGACCACCAGGTCCAGGGTGTGCACGGGCTTCACCTTGAGCCAGGACGCGCCGCGCCGGCCCGCGCTGTAGGCGGCGTCGAGGGCCTTGACGACCACGCCCTCGTGGCCGCGTCGCAGGGTCTCGGCCAGGAACCGTTCGGCCTCGCCCACGTGGTCGGGACCGGACACCAGGGTGCGCCTGACCCGCATAGGCTCCGGCACCAGACGGGCCAGCTCGGCGTGGCGCTCGGTCAGCGGCAGGTCGAGCAGGTCGCGGTCGCCGACGGACAGCGCGTCGAAGAAGACGGGGGAGACGGGGACCGCCTCGGCGGCCGTGGCCACGTCCACGCGCGAGCCCACGCGACCGGCGGTCTCCTGGAACGAGCGGGGCCGCCCGTCCGCCCCGAAGGAGATGACCTCGCCGTCCAGGATGAACCGGTCGCCGCGCAACTCCCGTGCGACCGTAGTCAGTTCCGGAAGCCGGTCGGTGATGTCGTCCAGGGTGCGGGTGTGCACCCGTACGGTGTCGCCGTCCCGGTGGACCTGGACCCGGATGCCGTCGAGCTTCTCCTCCACGGCGCACGCGCCGAGCTTCTCGACCGCCTCGGCCACGGAGGAGGCGCTGTGCGCCAGCATCGGCAGGACCGGGCGGCCGACGGTGAGCCGGAAGCGTTCCAGCGCCGGCGGGCCCTCCGCGAGCAGGGCCTGCGCCACCGTCTGCAACGATCCGGCCAGCATCACCGCCCGCCGCACGTCCGCCGGGGGCGCGCCCGTCGCCCCGGCCAGCGCCTCGACGGCGATGGCGTCCAGCGCGCCCTGCCGGACCTCCCCGGTGAGCAGCCCCAGCAGGAACCGCTGCTCGTCCTCGGTCGCCGCGCCCATCAACTCACCGACCAGCCGGGAGCGTTCGGCCTGCGACCCGGGGCCGGACACCTTGCCGAGTTCGCTCAGCCGGGCATCCACCTCGTGCACGGTGAGCGATGCCTCGGCGGCCGGGGCGACCCGGCGGCCGAGCACCTTCCAGCCCACTCCGAGCCGCCCCTGCGGCAGCCGCCCCGCCAGATACGGAATGACGACCGGCACGTCCTCGGCCCCGGCCTCCCGGAACAGCTCCGCGAGCAGAGCCGTCTTCCGTGACCGGGCCGAGGCCGCGGCCACCTTCCGCGACACCTGAGCCAACCGGGCAAGCAACATGCAGCCATGGTGCAACGCACGGCGCCGCCCTACACCCGGGCCCTGCCGCGCACCCGCTCGCCGGCCTGCTGGTGGACGCGGCCCGGTTCGAGGGCGGGGCCCTGCCCGTACGCGGCCGCCGCCTCACCCGCGGGCGCCGGGGGGCTGCCGTGCACGCGGGTGCCGCCTCGCACACACGGCGCCCCCGCGAGGGACGGTTCGCAGCCGGGCGCTGCCCCGCGTCCGGGTGCCGCCCACGTTCAGCGCGCCCGTGCAGTCCTACCGTTCCTGGGCAGTGAGCGAGTGAGTCCGCGCACTGGCACGCCCCGAACGGTTTTGGGCGCACTGGTCGTCCGCTTTCGCGTCCCGGGCGGCGACACGGATCGTGTCCGTGGTCCGATCCGGGCGGGCGGAGTCCCTCACGACCTGGCCATATGGATACGGCCAGAGGCGACGGGGAGGCCCTGAACCATCTCTCTGGTGGAGCAGGGGCCCCGCACTCCCCCAGAGGGGGCACCTCCAGGCACCGCACCCGGCGTCCCAGATCGCACGGCAACGCTACCCCGACTGGCGCAGCGCACCGCAAGGCTGCAAGCCGACCATCACACGATCGAGCTAAAACGACCTCACACACGCTCCCTGGCCAGCAGCTGCGAACCCCCGCGCCGCGCTTCCCGTCGCCACCGCCGCGTCCAGGTCCGTGAACAGCAGTTCGCCGTTGATGGCCGCGCCGGTGCGGTAGCCGCGGCTGGCCGCGTTGATTACCTGTTCGGCGAAGCCGCTCGCGTTGCCGGCGGCCCAGAGGCCGCGGACGGTGGTCAGGCCCCGTTCGTCGACCACCGGGTACGCGCCGAACGGCGTCTCGCTCAGCTCGGCGCCCAGTTGCCGGAGGAGGTCGGTTCGGGGCACCGCGCGCGGCGCGACGAACAGCGCCTCGCGCGTGTGCGTCGTGCCGTCGGCGAGCCGGACCCCGGTCAGCCGGTCCGCCTCGACGACGATCCCGGTCACCTCACCGGGCACCACGTGCACGCCGGCCGCGGCGAGCCTGCGCAGGTCGTCGTCGTTCAGCTCGTCCTCGCCGGTCCGGTGCAGGAAGAGCGTCACGTCCTTGGACCACTGGGTCACCATCAGGGCCTGGTGAACGCTGAGCGGTGTCGTGGCGAGCACGCCGAAGGCCTGGTCGCGGACCTCCCAGCCGTGGCAGTACGGGCAGTGCAGCACGTCACGGCCGAAGCGCTCGGCGAGTCCCGGGACCGCCGGGAGCTCGTCCTTCAGGCCGGTGGCGACGACCAGCTGCCGGGCGTGGACCGTACGCCCTCCGGCCAGCGTCACGTCGAACTCCCCGTCCGCGTCCCTGACCGCCTCCACCGCCCGGTCCCGGACCAGCTCGACCCCGTACCGCTCGATCTCCTCGCGGCCGGCGGCGAGGAACCGGGCCGGGGACATGCCGTCCCGGGACAGGAAGCCCTGCATGTGCGCGGACGGCGCGTTGCGCGGCTCGCCCGCGTCGACGACCAGCGTGCGCCGCCGGGCCCGGCCGAGGACCAGCGCGGCGGACAGCCCCGCCGCGCCGCCCCCGACGACGACGACCTCGTACTTCTCGTTGTTCTCGTTGTTCTCGTTGTTGTCGGTCATGTGACCACCTCCACCGAGAAGGTCGTCCGTGCGGTGCCGGATTGACAAACACATTTGCCGGTTCCGCAACAGAGGCGGGAGTATCGGGGCATGAGCATCGATGACGTTCTCGCCGACGTGGGCCCCCGGCTGCGCCGGATGCGCAAGGAACGGGAGGTCACTCTCGCCGCGCTCGCGGAGGCGACCGGGATCTCCGTCAGCACCCTCTCGCGCCTGGAGTCGGGCCTGCGCAAACCCAGCCTGGAGCTGCTGCTGCCGATCGCGCAGGCCCATCGGATGCCGCTGGACGAGCTGGTCGGAGCGCCTCCGGTGCGCGATCCGCGGGTACGGGCCGAGCCGATCGTGCGCGACGGCCGCACCCACTGGCCGCTGACCCGGCAGCCCGGCGGCCTCCAGGCGTTCAAGGTGCTGGAGCCCCGGCGCAGGCTCGAACCCGACCCGCGCACCCACGAGGGCTACGAGTGGCTGTACGTGCTGTCAGGCCGGCTGCGGCTGGTGCTCGGCGAGCACGACGTGGTGCTCACGGCCGGAGAGGCGGCGGAGTTCGACACGCGCGTGTCGCACTGGTTCGGGTCGACGGGGGAGGGGCCGGTGGAGTTCCTGAGCCTGTTCGGACCGCAGGGGGAGCGCATGCACGTGCGGGCCCGGCCGGCGCGCACTGCCGAGGACGGCTGACCGCGGGTGTTCCCCGATGGGCAAGCGACCGCTTAGTATGCGATCGACCCCGGTCACACGACGCGACGACGCGGTCCCCTGGAGGCGGCACATGCAGGCATGGCGAGTGCACGACAACGGCGAGCCGGGCGAGGTGATGCGGCTGGAGGAGACCGGGCCGCCCACCCCGGGCGAGGGCCGGATCCTGCTCAAGGTGCGTGCCGCGAACGTCAACTTCCCGGACGCGCTGCTGTGCCGCGGCCAGTACCAGGTCCGGCCACCCCTGCCCTTCACCCCGGGCGTGGAGATCTGCGGCGAGACGGAGGACGGCCGCCGGGTGATCGCCAACCCGGAGCTGCCGTACGGCGGTTTCGCCGAGTGGGCCGTCGCCGCCGCCGACGCCGTACTGCCCGCCCCCGACGCGCTGGACGACGCCGAGGCGGCCGCCCTGCACATCGGCTACCAGACGGGCTGGTTCGGCCTGCACCGCCGGGCGCGCCTGGAGGCCGGCGAGACCCTGCTCGTCCACGCCGCCGCCGGAGGCGTCGGCAGCGCGGCCGTGCAGCTCGGCAAGGCGGCCGGCGCCCGGGTCATCGGTGTCGCCGGCGGCGCGGCGAAGGCCGCCGTGGCCCGTGAGCTGGGCTGCGACGTGGTGATCGACCGGCACACCGAGGACGTCGTCGCCGTCGTGAAGGAGGCCACCGACGGTCGGGGCGCGGACGTGATCTACGACCCGGTCGGCGGCACGGCCTACGCCCAGTCCGCCAAGGCTGTCGCCTTCGAGGGCCGGATCCTCGTCGTCGGCTTCGCCGGCGGGACCGTCCCCAGCCCGGCGCTGAACCACGCACTCGTCAAGAACTACTCGATCGTCGGCCTGCACTGGGGCCTGTACAACACCAGGAACCCCGAGCTGGTCCGGCACTGCCACGAGCAGCTCACCGACCTGGCCGCCCGGGGAGCGATCAAGCCGCTGGTGAGCGAGCGGGTGCCGCTCGCCGGAGCCGCGGCCGCCGTCCAGCGGGTCGCCGACGGAGCCACCACCGGCCGCGTCGCCGTGCTGCCCGCCCTGAAGGACGGAGCCGCCGCATGACGAACACCGAGCAACTGCGCCGCCGCACCGGCGAGTTGCTGGCCGCGCATCCGCCGGCCACCACCGGCAGGCTCGACTTCCTCAAGGCCCGGTTCGACGCCGGGCTCGCCTGGGTGCACTACCCGCCGGGCCTCGGCGGCCTCGGCGCCGCCCGCTCCCTCCAGGCCGTCGTGGACGCCGAGTTGGCGGCGGCGGGCGCCCCGGACAACGACCCGCGCCGCATCGGCATCGGCCTCGGCATGGCCGCGCCGACCATCCTGCGCCACGGCACCGAGGAGCAGAAGCGGCGCTTCCTCAGGCCGCTGTGGACCGGAGAGGAGGTCTGGTGCCAGCTGTTCAGCGAACCGGGCGCCGGATCCGACCTCGCCGCCCTCGGCACCCGGGCGGTCCGTGAGGGCGACACCTGGGTGGTGAGCGGCCAGAAGGTGTGGACCTCCAGCGCCCACCTCGCCCGCTGGGCCATCCTCATCGCCCGCACCGACCCGGACCTGCCCAAGCACCAGGGCATCACCTACTTCCTCTGCGACATGACCGACCCCGGCGTCGAGGTGCGGCCGCTGCGCCAGATCACCGGAGAGGCCGAGTTCAACGAGGTCTTCCTGACGGGCGTGCGCATCCCCGACGCCCACCGCCTCGGCGAGGTCGGCGACGGCTGGCGGGTCGCCGGGACCACCCTCATGAACGAGCGCGTGTCCATCGGCGGTATGTGGCTGCCCCGTGAGGGCGGCATGATCGGCCCGGTCGCCAGAACCTGGCGCGAGCGCCCGGAACTGCGCACCCATGACCTGCACCAGCGGCTGCTGAGGCTGTGGGTGGAGGCCGAGGTCGCCCGGCTGACCGGCGAACGGCTGCGCCAGCAGCTCGCCGCGGGCCAGCCCGGCCCCGAGGGCTCCGGCATGAAGCTCTCCTTCGCCCGGCTCAACCAGGAGATCAGCGGCCTGGAGGTCGAACTCCACGGCGAGGAAGGCCTGTTGTACGACGACTGGACCATGCGGCGTCCAGAACTGGTCGACTTCACCGGCCGCGACGCCGGCTACCGCTACCTGCGCGCCAAGGGCAACAGCATCGAGGGCGGGACCAGCGAAGTGCTGCTGAACATCGTCGCCGAGCGCGTCCTCGGCCTGCCCGCCGAGCCGCGCACCGACAAGGACGTCGCCTGGAAGGACCTCGCCCGATGAGCACGGTGAGCATGACGAGTGCCGAACCCGACCTGCTGTACTCGGAGGAGGAAGAGGCGCTGCGCGCCGCCGTCCGGGACCTGCTCACCGACCACTGCGCCCCGGCGGACGTGATCGCGCGCGCCGAGTCGGACGCCCCGCACGACCTCGCGCTGTGGAAGACGCTCGCCGACGGCATGGGCCTGGCCGGTCTGCTGGTGCCCGGGGAACGCGGCGGCCAGGGCGCCACCCACCGCGAAGCGGCCGTCGTGCTGGAGGAGTTGGGTCGCGCGGTGGCTCCCGTTCCGTACCTCACCAGTGCCGTGGTCGCCACCGAGGCGCTGCTGGCCTGTGCGGGGGATGCCGCCGCCGGGCTGCTGTCCCGCCTGGCGTCCGGTCGTACGATCGGCGCGCTGGCGGTCGGGCTGCACACCGCGCCGGGGGGTACCTTCGGGACCGTACGCCTGGAATCCGGGCTGCTGCACGGGGAGTTGACCGGGATCGCGGACGCGGCGGTCGCCGACGTGCTGCTGGTGCCCGCGCAGGACGGCGGGCTCCACGCCGTCGACGCGGACGACGTCACCCTCACCCCGCAGGTGTCGCTGGACCTGACCCGGCCGCTGTCGACCCTCTCCCTCGACGGTGTACGGGGCCGCCGGCTGGGCGACGCGGAGCCCGCTGTGCACCGGGCGCTGCGCGCCGGCGCCGGACTGCTCGCTTCCGAACAACTCGGCTTGGCGGACTGGACGTTGACCGAGACCGTCCGCTACCTCAAGGAGCGCGCGCAGTTCAACCGGCCGGTCGGCGGCTTCCAGGCGCTCAAGCACCGGCTCGCCCAGCTCTGGCTGGAGGTGGCCGGGCTCCGCGCCGCCGCCCGGTCCGCGGCCGACGCGCTCGCCGGGGAACAGGACACCGAGGTGGCGGTCGCCGTCGCCCAGGCCTACGCGGCGCCCGTCGCCGTCCACGCCGCCGAGGAGGCGCTGCAACTGCACGGCGGCATCGGCATGACCTGGGAACATCCGGTCCACCTGTACCTGAAGCGGGCCAAGGCGGACTCGATCGCGTACGGCACCGCGGGCGCCCACCGCGTGGCGCTGGCCCGACTGGCCGGCCTCGAAGCGCCCTGACGTCCGGCCGGGCGTCAGGGGTGCAGGCTGCTGACGATCTGCGCCGTGGCCATCAGACCCTCGTGAATGGTGGGCGCCATGCTCGTACCCGCCAGGAAGAAGCCGAGCAGGACGCAGACCAGGGCGTGCGAGAACTTCAGCGCGCAGTTGCGCACGAAGATCACCGCAAGGAGCAGGAGCAGCAGCACCACAGAGATGGAAATGGCCATCGTCGTCCTCCTCCGCCACGCCCACTTCGCGGCTTTCGGCCGCAAGTGTGGCGTAGCGGAGGGTCGGTCCGGGCGGTAGACGTGTCCTCCGAACGTGTGGTTCTGCCGCCGTTCCGGAATTGCCCCCGGTGGTCCGGAGCGTGATGGCCGGGCGCGGGGCTCAGGCCTCGATGACGCGGGAGCGGATGAGGAAACGCACTCCCTCGGGTGCCTCCAGGGAGAAACCGCCGCCCCGACCGGGCACCACGTCCACGATGAGCCGCGTATGGCTCCACACCTCGAACTGGCTGCGCGACATCCAGAACGGCACCGGCAGGTCCAGCCCCTCGACCTCCAGTTCCGCGAGCAGCACGTCCGAGCCGCCGGTACGGAACTCGCCCGCCGGATAGCACATCGGCGCGCTTCCGTCGCAGCAGCCACCCGACTGGTGGAACATCAGCGGTCCGTGCGCCTCGCTCAGCCGCCGCACCAGGCCGGCCGCCGCGGGGGTGAACTCGACGCGCGGGATCTCCTCGTACATCGTCGCCGTCCTTCGCCGCCCGGGAAGCCCGGGAAGAAGCACCGGAAGAAGAAGCCGGACCCAGCCAAGCAGCAAGGAGGTTGCGACAAGGTTGCACGGCCCGCCGTACGCGGTCGTGCCGCCGTGCCCGTTCGCGACGCGCGGCCAACGGCGATCGCTGAGATCCTGAGCGGGAGAAGCGCTGCCCATGACATGACCGGTGGTGGTGAGCGCGGTGTCCGAACGCGGCGACAACAGTCCCGGGCCGACGGCCGCGGACGTGGATCCCCTGGGGGACCCGTTCCTGCGGACCTGTTTCGCCGTGCCGGTGCCGCCGGCCACGTTCCTGCGCCGACGGCGCCTGGTCGAGCGTCTGGACCAGGCGCCGGCCACGCCGCTGACGATGGTCAACGGCTGCGCGGGTGCGGGCAAGACGCTGCTGGTCGCCGACTGGGCCGCCCACCTGGACCGGCCGGTGGCCTGGCTCACCGCGGGCGCCACCGACCAGGCACCCGGCGTCTTCTGGGCCTACCTCCTGGAGGCCCTGCGCGCCTGCGGAGCGCACGAGATCCGCGACGTCGGCTGCCCGGCCGAGGCCGGCACGGTGGACCACGGCCTGCTCGCCCGGCTCGCCGCGCGGCTCGACGGCCGCGACCGGCCCGTGACCGTCGTCCTCGACGAGTACGACCGCGTGACCGCACCCGAGATCGCCGACCAGCTCGGTTTCGTCCTGCACCACGCCGGACGGGGCATGCGCCTGGTCCTCGTCACCCGCACCGAACCGACACTGCCGCTGCACCGCTACCGCGCGGACGGCACCCTGACCGAGATCAGGGACGCGGAACTGGCCTTCACCCCCGAAGAGGCGGCGACCCTGCTGGAACTGCACGGACTGCGGCTCGGCGGCGACGCGGCCCGCGCGCTCGTCGAGCGCACCCGGGGCTGGGCGGCGGGCCTGCGACTGTGCGCCCTGGCCGCGCGGCAGAGCAGCGACCCGGAGACGTACCTCAAGGAGTTCGAGGCCGGACAGAGCACGATCGCCGACTTCCTGCTGGCCGAGGTGCTCAAGAGACAGCCGGCCCCGACCCAGGACCTGCTGCTGCGGGTCAGCGTCCTGGACCGGTTCTGCCCCGACCTGGCCAACGCGCTCGCCGGGCGCCGGGACGCCGAACCCATCCTGGCCGAGCTGCACCGGGCGAACGCGTTCGTCGAGCACCTCGGCCACTCCTGGTACCGCCTCCACCCGCTCTTCGCCGAGATCCTCGCGGCTCACCTGCGGGTGCGGTTCCCCAGCCTGGAGACCGAACTGCACCGCAGGGCCGCCCAGTGGCTGCGGCACACCGGACCGCTGCCCGAGACGCTCGCCCACGGCGCCGCCGCCGGCGACTGGCCCTTCACCGCCCGCACCCTGGTGGACGACCTCGCGATCGGGCAGTTCTTCACCGGCCTGCGCTCCGGGGACCTGGGCGAGCTGTTCTCGCGGATGCCCCCCGAGACCACCGGCCCCGAGGCCGACCTCGTCCGCGCGGCACGCGAACTGGCCGACGGCGACACCGGGCACGCCCTCCCGCACCTGGAACGCGCCCGCCGCGAGCTGGCCCGCGCCGGCTCCGGCGGGGCGGCGGCCCGGCTCGGCCTCGCCCTCCTGGACACCCTCGCCGCCCGGATGACCGGTTGCCCGGACCGGGCCGAACGCGCCGCCCGGACGGCGGGGGAACTGCTGCGGGACCTCCCTGCCGAACTCCCGCGCAAGCACCCCGAACTCGCCGCCCTGCTGCAGACCCACCTGGGCGCCGCCCGGCTGTGGGCGGGACGCTTCGAGGACGCCGGGACCGCGCTCCGTGCCGCGGCGGCCGGCTCCGACGGGGCCACCGCGCTGTCGCGGGAGGACTCCCTGATCCTGCTCGCGCTCATCGACTGTCTGACCGGCTGGCCCACGCGCGCGGAACGCAGGGTCCTCGCGGCGCTCGCCGACGCGGAACGGTTCAGCCTGGCCGAGCCGGCCGGTTCCGGACTCGGCCACCTGGTCCTGGCCGCGGTGGCCCTCGACCGCGACGAACTGGGGGAGGCCCGGGCCCTGCTGGACCGGGCGACAGCCGCGCGGCTCTCGCCCTGGGACCCCGTGACGGCCGCCGCACTGGTCATCGTGCGGGCACGGCTCCAACTGGCCCGCAATGAGGCCCGGGCCGCCCTGGAGACCGCGGAGTCGGCCGTCCCCGCCGCCGTGGCCTCACCGTGGGCCGAGGCGCACATCGCGCTCGTCGTCTCCGCCGCCCACCTCGCCGAGGGCCGCCCCGAACCGGCCGTGAAGGTGCTGCGGGACGCCGTGGGCCAGGACGCCGCCTGCACGGTGGCGGCCGCCCGCGCCCACCTCGCCGCGGGCGACCCGGGCGCCGCCCTCGACCTGCTCGACGCGCTTCCCGCCGGGCAGCGCGTCGGCCCCGCCGTCACGGTACGGGCCCTGCTGGTGCGCGCCGAGGCCACCGGCCGGCAGGGCGACCACGCCACCGCGCGCCGGCTGGTCACCCGCGCGCTGCTGGACGCCCGGAACGAACGGCTGCGGCGCCCCTTCCAGGAGACCGGGCCGTGGCTGCGCCGCCTGCTGGACACGGACACGTTTCCCCGGCTGCCCGCCCGCCCGGGCCCCCGGTCCGGGAACGAGCCGGAACCGGGCCACCCGCCCGCCCTGGTCGTCGACCGGCTCAGTGACCGTGAACTGGACGTGCTCCAGAGGCTCGCGCAGATGATGACGACCGAGGAGATCGCCGCGGACCTGTTCGTGTCGGTCAACACGGTCAAGACCCACCTCAAGAGCGTGTACCGCAAGCTCGGCGTGAACCGGCGCAACGAGGCGGTGCACCGGGCACGCGAACTGCGCCTGCTGTGAACCGCCCGGGACGGGCCCACACCGACTACACCGGCGGGGTGTACGGGTCCATGCTCGCCGCCTCCGTGGTGGTCGGCGCCGGCGTTCCGGAGTACTTCCCGCGGCTGCGACTGGTCCTGTTGCTGCTGCTCACCGGTGTGGTGTTCTGGCTCGGGCACGTGCACGCCCAGCTGTTCGGCGCGCGGCTGGCCCAGCGCCGCCCGGACCGCGGCACCGTCCTGCACGTGTGCCGCGACGAGTGGCCGATCGTCCAGGCCGCCGTGCCACCGGCCCTCGCGCTCGCCGTCGGCCCGCTGTTCGGCCTGGACCTGTCGGGCGGGCTGTGGCTGGCGCTCGCCGTGGCCGTGGCCGGCCAGGTGGGCTGGTCGGCGGCCGCGGCACGCCGGGCCGGCGCCCCCTGGGGCCTGGTGGCGGGGACGGCGGCGGTCAACCTGGTGATCGGGCTGCTGATCCTCGCGCTCAAGGCCGTCCTCACCCACTGACACGCCCCCGCCCGGCCGCCGTATCACCTGCGCCGGGTGAGGCCCGGCGGCCCGACCGGGCGGACCCTCGGACAGGGGGCCGTGGTACGCCCGTCCCAGGCCACCGTGGGAGCGGCTGATGCGCTACGAGATCCGCGTCGACGGGCTCATGTCGGAGACGCTGACCAAGGCATTCCCGGAGCTGGACCATGTGGTGATGTCCGGTCAGACCGTCCTGTTCGGGCCCGTGGTGGACGAGGCGCACCTGTACGGGCTGCTGGCCCGCTGCCAGTCACTGGGTCTGCGGGTCCTGGAGATGCGCCGCATACCGGAGTGAGCCGGCCGGGCGGCCGTGTGAGCTACCTGGGCGGCCGGTCGCGGTGCTGCTGGCGCAGGCCCGCCTGGATGGCACCCGTCAGCACGCGCGCGGCGACACCCACGAGCAGCAGCCCGCCGGTCATCTGGAGCATGGCCAGCACCCGCCCCGTCTGCGACCGTGCCGTGATGTCGCCGTACCCGACGGTGGTGAACGTGGACAGCGTGAAGTACAAGGCGTCCGTCCTGGTCAGCGGCTCGGTGAAGGAGTCCGGGTCGGACTGGTCCAGGAGGTAGTAGGCGCCGGCGAACAGCAGCAGGAAGAACGGAAGCGCGATCGCCAGCGCCTCCACGGCCTTCAGCCGGGGGTACGGCGAGCGGGTGATGGCCCACACCTCCCACGCGAAGAACAGCGCGACACCGAGCAGCCCGAGGCCGAGCAGGGCCGCCGTCATGCCCGTGGCCCGGCCGTCCAGGGGCAGCAGGTAGTACGCCGTCACCAGACCGGTCGTCACGAGCACCGAGCGGGCGAGCACCATGACGGTCGCCGACCGGGGCACACGCCACTCCCGGTCCCGCCGCGGCGGGCGCCTCCCCGGGGTGTCCGGGGTGCGGGGAGCTGCCGGGTCGCTCATCTCGGGTCCCTTCGGTTCCGCGGCCCGGGAGGCGGGCGCTGTCCGGGAAGGCTGCCCGGGAAACGGGGGGCAGGTCCGCATCCAGATCATCGCGGCGGCGCGGGCGACGGATCACCCCTCATGGGTGACCCGTGGGACACCGCTTCGCGGGACGCTGGCGTACGGGTCCTCGTACACCGTCCCGTCGGCGGTCCGGCAGTGACCCGCAACCGATCCCCGCGAGGAGGAGCCATGACCGTGCCGCGTGGTTCGGCAGCGCGTGCCGGATCGGAGCACAGGCCCGGCGGGACGGGCCACCACCAGGACGGCGACCCCGCCGACATGCTGGCCGGACTCGGCACCTCGTGGTCCTGGCTGCTGGGCTCGGCACTGGCGACACTGGTGCCGGGGATCATCGTGCTCGCCTGGCCGAACGAGACCCTGCACATCCTGGCGATCGTGGTCGGGCTCTACCTGCTGGTGACCGGCGCGTTCCGGTTCGTCGCCGCGTTCTCCCGGGAGGAACACGGCGAGCGCCTGCCGCGGCTGCTGGTCGCGGTGCTGTTCGTCCTCGCCGGGGTGCTCTGCCTGAGGCACCCGTTGCAGACCGTCGCCGCGCTCTCGCTGATCGTCGGGATCGTCTGGCTGCTGTCCGGGATGCTCACCGCCTACACGGCGCTCGCCTTCCGAGGCCTGCCGCACCGCGGCGTTCTCCTCGGCGCGGCGGCGCTCGGCATCGTCGCGGGCATCGTGGTGCTGGCGCTGCCCGCGCAGTCGGCCCTGGTGCTGACCCGGCTGCTCGGCCTGTGGCTCGTGCTGCTCGGTCTGGTCGAACTGGGCGTCGCCTTCGCCTGGCGGTCGGCGCTGCGCAGGGACGCCACGGGCACCCCGTCCGGGCCCGCCGCCACGGTCTGAGCCCATAAGCCCCGTGAGGCCGCCCGCCGTGCCGGTCCGCGACGCCCAGGAGGATCCATGGCCCCCGCCGACGCCCCCGTCCCCGCGGCCCCGGGTGACGCGGGGGAGCCCCGGCGCTCCCTGACCCCCGCGGAGTCCGCCGAGTACGAACGTCTCCGCCGGGCGGCCTCCGTCAGGCACCGGAAGCTGCGCCGGGCGGGTGCCACCGTCCTGCTGGTGGTGACGCTGGTGTTCGCCCCGCTGGCCGTCGTCGCGGCCTGGGTGAACAGCACGGTCGGCGACACCGACCGCTATGTCCAGACCGTCGCCCCGCTGGCCCGTGAACCGGCCGTGCAGAATGCCGTGACCGACCGGTTGACCAAGCGCGTCGTGGACAACATCGACGTCAACGCGTTGACCGCGTCGCTGACCGACGTCCTCAAGAAGTCCGGGGCGCCGCCGCGCGTCGTCGACGGCTCCGGCGAGCTGACCGGCCCGCTGCGCGGGGCCATCACCGACGCGGTGCACCGCGTCGTCAAACGTGTCGTCACCAGCGGCGTCTTCGAGGAGGTCTGGGTGACCGGCAACCGGCGGGCGCAGACGGCGCTGATGAACGTCCTCACCGGCAACCAGAAGGGCGCCCTGCGGGCACAGGGCGAAGACGTGAACCTGGACATCGGGGTCGTCGTCGACCAGGTCAAGCACGAGCTGGAGCACGCCGGCTTCAAGAAGGCCTCCGTCATTCCCGCGCCCGACCGTACGATCACGCTGTTCAGGGCCGAGAAGCTGGACAAGGCCCAGGACGCCATGCGGCTGCTCGACATCGTCGGCGTGTGGCTGCCCGTCGTGACCCTCGTGCTCGCCGCGCTGACCGTGTGGACGGCCCCGTCGCACCGGTTGATGCTTCAGGTCACGGCCATCGGCGTGGGCGTGATGATGATCGTGCTGCTCATCGCCCTGGCCGTGGCCCGCCGGGTCTACCTCGGTTCCGTCCCGCCGGCCGTCCTGCCCCCCGACGCCGCCGCGGTCGTCTACGACACCCTGGTGCGGTTCCTCCGCGACAGCGCCCGCACCCTCCTGGTCGTCGCCGTGATCACGGCGCTGGCCGCCTACCTGTACGGCCCGGGACGCGTGGCGCGCGGAGTGCGGAGCCTGTCCCGGCGGAGCACCACCTCCGCGGGCGAGGCACTCGGCCGCGCCGGAGTGCGCACGGGCGCGACCGGACGCTGGCTGGACACCCACCGCAAGTGGACCACCGGCGTGGTCATCGCCGCAGGCGCACTCACTCTGGTGCTCTGGAACCACCCCACGGCCGCGGTCGTCGCACTCGTCCTGTGCGTCGTCCTCGTGCTGCTGATCCTTCTGGCCGTCCTCGCCTCCGCCACGGGCCCCGGAGGGGCCGCGGGTCCCGGCGGCCCGCACCCGGCGACGTCCTGAGCCCCTCGGTGCCACGCGCGGCCGGGTGGGCGTCTCACGGTCACCCGCATCGGGTGAGGCGCCCGGTCCGTGCCCTGCGCACGCTGGCAGAGGGCAGACAGCGCAGCCGGGCACAGGCCCGGAACGGAGAGAAATGAGCACGCAGATGAACCTCGCGTACGACTACCCGCTGCTGAGCGCCTTCTGGACGATGCTGTGGTTCTTCCTGTGGATCATGTGGTTCGTCCTGCTCTTCAGGGTCATCCTCGACATCTTCCGCGACGACGGAATGAACGGCTGGGCCAAGGCCGGGTGGCTGGTGTTCTGCCTCGTCCTGCCGTTCCTCGGCGTCCTCGTCTACGTCATCGCCCGCGGCAAGAGCATGAGCCGCCGGGAGATCGCACAGGCGCGGCAGCAGCAGGACGCCTTCAACGCCTACATCCGGCAGACCGCGGCCGGCGGCGGTGGCGGGTCCAAGGTCGACGAACTCGCCCGGCTGTCCGACCTGCGCGCCCGCGGAGACATCACCGACGAGGAGTTCGCCCGGGCCAAGGACATGATCCTGACCGGCGGCGTACCCGAGGGCCGCGCCACCTCCGTGACCTCCGCCCCCGAGGGCCCCGACAGCTCCGTCAGTTCCACTCCCGGCCGTCGATGACCACGCCGGACGAGACGAAACGAGGGAGAAGATGACCGCGACCCACACCGCACGGCCGCATTCGGCGAAGCAGGCATGGGCCACCGGCCTGACAGCCTTCGCCGCCGTCATGCTGATGATCGCCGGAGTGCTCGACATCTTCCGCGGGATCATGGGCATCGCACATGACGACGTCTTCATCACCACGCGCAACTACGTGTTCCAGTACAACCTCACCGGCTGGGGCTGGATCCACCTCGTCCTCGGGGTGCTCGCCGTGATCATCAGCATCGGGCTGTTCCAGACGGCGATGTGGGCGCGGGTGGCCGGAGTGGCCATCGCCGGGCTGATCATCCTCGCCAACTTCCTGTCGCTGCCGTACTTCCCGGTCTGGTCGGTCGTGATGATCGCGTTCTCCGGGTTCATCATCTGGGCCCTGTGCGTGCTGCGGCCCGAGGAGTTCCCGGCCTCGCGCCACGCCGCCGCGTCCACCTCCACTCCCACGTCCTCCACTCCCACGTCCTCCACGCCCACTGCGCCCACCGCGTCGTCCACGGCCACCACCTCCGCCACGACCGGGACCACTCCGCCGCGTAACCCGTGACGGGCGTACGGGCGGAGCGGCGCGACCCGGGCGAGAACGTCTCCCGGGCCGCGCCGGCATGGCCGGGAAGTCACCGGCGACGACCGCGGGCGCCTGCACCTCGCACAGACCGGGGCGCCAGCGTGCCCTGATCCGCGTCCGCGGCGGGCCGGCCGTCCCGGGATGCGTCACCGCTACCGGCGCGTAGCGTGGAAAGGGCGTTGCAGGAAAACCGTGATGCAGAAAACAAGGGAGACCTGGCGGGAGGAGTTCTCATGGGAGCAGCACCGGAGACCCTGCGGAAGGCCGAGCTGACGGAGGAGCAGCGACGCGCCAGTGAGCGTGAGTGGTTCCTCGACGCCGACACCGGGGAGCTGAAGCCGGAGGAGGACTCCGACCGCGACGAGCAGACCGGGCCGGGCCCGGTGCGCGTGGCTCGCTGGACCTTCGATTGACCGCTCCGCCCGAGGACCGCGTCTGGGCGCGCCACCGGCGGCGCAGGGGAGCGGTGCTGATCGTCGGCGCGGGCGCGGTCGGCGGCTTTCTCGCCGAGGAGCTCGCCCGGATCGGGTTCAGCCCGCTCCGGCTGGTCGACCCCGACACGCTCGCGGTGGAGAACCTGATCCGCCATCCGCTCGGGGCCCCGGCCCTGGGACAGCCCAAGGCCCTGGCACTGGCCGGGCAGATCCGTCGCGACTTCCCCTCCTGCGACGCCACCGGCCACCACGCGGACTTTCTCGCACTGACCGCGGAGCAGCAGCAGTCACTGGTGGGCGGTGCGAACGTGGTGGTGGCGGCGACCGACTCGGCCGTGTGCCAGCGCCACGTCAACCGCGTGGCCCTCGCGGTGGGCAGGCCCGCGGCCTACCCGGCGGTCTGGGTGGACCCGAGGATCCGTGACGCCGAGGTCGGCGAGATCCTGTGGGTGCTCCCCGGCAGGCGCACGCCCTGCTACGAGTGCGCGGTGGCCTTCCGGCAGGGGACCGCCGACACGCAGGCTGCCCGCGGCGCCCGGGTGGACATCCAGCTCGTCGCCCTGGCCACGGCCCAGGTCGTGACCGCGCTGGCCCACCCCGGCGACGACCGCTCGGCGATCCTCGACCCGCGGCGCACCGCCATCTACCTCCACGGACTGACGCCGACCTCACCGGGCGTCCGGGCCACCTTCCCCACAGCGGGACTGAGCAGCCAGAACGTCAGGGTCCCCTTCCCGTCCACCCCCTGCGCCGCCTGCCACGGCTGGCGCCATGTGGCCTCCTCCCCGGCATCGGCCGGGGCGGGCGCGGGCGGGCGGCCCGGCGAGGAGGAGGGCCAGGGACGCTGCTGGCCCGTCTTCGCCGCCGTGGTGTTGTGCATCGTGGTCCTGTTCATCGTCTCGGTCGCCCACGGCAGGCACATGTAGGAAGTTCCGTTTCCGGCGGTACTCCGCCAGCGTGTCCGAGGCGGGCATGGTCCTTCCTTCCTCGTGCCCGGCGGCGCCGGGACCGTCGCCGACCGCGGCCGCGTACGGCTCCAACGCCGCTGGGGCCGGACGCCGACGACCGGTGAACTGCCCCTGGGGGCCGTCTTCGGTCCCGTCACCCGGGTGGCCGCGAGCTGCCCGGCGAAACCTGCGTGGGAGCGGGCGTCGACGGCCGGCTGGGGGCTCTCCGTCACTTGTCAGCGCGGGGGCGTTCCTCGACCCCGCACCCCGTCGCTCGCGCGATCGCGTAGGCGCCGAGCGACACCACGAGCCATGCCGCCGTCGCGGCGCCGAGCGCGAGCCACGCCGAGTGGTGGGGGAGGAGAACCGCGGCGACCACGGCGAACGCCGCAAGACCCAGGGTGCCGAGAGCGGCGCCACGCGCGTCGTCGCGGGCGCTCGTCAGCCCCTCCTCCTCGGCCACCAGGGTCAGGCTGGCCAGCAGGATGGCGGGGAAGGCGAGGAACACGCCGCCGACGAACGGCCCGAACAGTCGTGACGCCACGGCCGCCAGGAGTGACACGCCCGCGCCGAAGCCGAACCGGAGGAACAGGTCCTTGCGCGGTGTGCGCGCGGCGGCCCGCAGGTCCACCCGCACCCGGTCGTCGTCCCCGGCCCCTTGCCCGTTCCCTCCCGCGGGCCGCGGCGATCGCCTCACGGCGCCACCGCGAAGGCGATGGCGGCCGCTGTCGCGAACCACACGACAAGGGCCGCCGCGGAGCCGCGCATGGCTCCGAACCTGCCGAGCGCCGGGACCTCGACGAGACAGTAGGCGGTGAACGCCGGCGCTCCGGCGACCATGCCCTGTGCCGCGGTCGCCGCGTCGAGGTCGCCCTTGAACACCACCGTCAGGATGAGCCCTGCCAGCGCCACCGAGGGCGCGGCCGCGAAGATCCCGGCCAGCCGCTTGGGCTGGACGGCCTCCGCCACCAGGGCGAAACCCACCACGAGCAGACCACCGATGAAAGGTTTCAGGACGATCTCGAGCAGGGTCTTCATCCTGACAACCTCAATGCCGGGGCGGCGTTCACGCAACGACCCACGCGGGCAGCGCGTCGAACGCGCGCTGCCCGGACGCATGGGGCGTACGGATTCCGCCCCCGGGGTCCGTCAGCCGAACCGGCCCGCCACGTAGTCCGCCGTCCGCTGGTCCTTCGGCGTGCCGAAGACGTCCTCGGTCGGGCCGTGCTCGACGATGCCGCCGGGGGTGCCCTGCTCGGCGAGGAAGAAGGCGCACTGGTCGGAGACGCGGGCCGCCTGCTGCATGTTGTGGGTGACGATCACGACCGTCACCTGACCGGCGAGTTCCTGGATCGTCTCCTCGACCCGGCGGGTGGAGGTGGGGTCGAGCGCCGAGCACGGTTCGTCCATGAGGAGGACCCGGGGGCGTACCGCCAGAGCGCGGGCGATGCACAGGCGCTGCTGCTGACCGCCGGACAGCGCGCCGCCCGGCTGGCGGAGGCGGTCCCTGACCTCCTTCCACAGGCCGGCGCGGGTGAGGGACTCCTCGACCAGCTCGTCCTTGGTGCGGCGGCTCGCGCGCGTGCCCGTCAGACGCAGGCCGGCCACCACGTTGTCGTAGATCGACATGGCGGGGAACGGGTTGGGCTTCTGGAAGACCATGCCGATGCGCCGCCGGGCGTCGGTCAGGCGCCGTTCGGGGGCGTAGATGTCCTCGCCCTCGAAGAGCACCTCGCCCGCGAAGGCCGCGGCCGGGATCAGCTCGTGCATGCGGTTGAGGGTGCGCAGGAACGTCGACTTGCCGCAGCCGGAGGGCCCGATCAGGGCGGTGACCCGGCCGGAGGGCATCGTCAGGGACACCCGGCTCAGCACCTGGTGGCTGCCGAACCAGGCCGACACCGAGCGGGCTTCGAGCGTCGCGGGAGCGGACGTCGGCCCGTGCGGGGCGGCGGGGACGGTGGTGACGGGGGGCAGGACGACCGTGTCGGTCAGGGAGTCGGTGGCGTCGGTCACGGCGGGTACCTCGGTTCGCGGCAGGGCTCGGGAAGCGGTCACGTCAGGTTGGGCAGCAGTTCGGTGGTCCGGGTGGCGACCTGGAGCCCCAGCAGGGCGACGACCGGGGCGAAGACGATCCACGTCTGGTGACGGCCCCAGCGGTGCCAGGTCCACACCGCGGCGACGGCCGCGACCAGCAGGGCCTGGAGCCACATGACCAGCGGCCACGGCACCCCGGAGGGGCGGGCCAGCGGCTGCTCGGCCTCCGGCAGCGTGCCGGGCCTGATCACGGCCGCCGGGGTCTCGAAGGGCGCGGAGACCAGGTCCGCGTCGACGCGCAGGATGCCGCCCGGCATGTAGGCCGGACCGGTGGCCGTGGCCAGCACCAGCCGGCCCTGGCCGGAGGCGAGCGGGGCGGGCGCCGGGTCTCCGGCCCGCCGCACGCCGACGACCTGGTACTTCGCCTCGCCCTGGCCGGTCGTCACCGTGAACCTGTCGCCCTCGGCGAGGTCGGCCAGCCGTCTGAACGGGCCGCCGTAGGCGGCTGCCCGCCCCATCAGCACACTGGTGCCGGCCTGCCCGGGCATCGGGGTGTCGCGACGGTGGCCGGGGCCGTCGGTCATGACGGCGGAGTCGGTCCCCTCGAGGACCACCTGGCGCAGACGCAGGGAGGGGACGTCGATCAGGGCGACCGGCGTGCCGGGCGCCAGCAGCATGCCCTGCTGGTCGGTCTGGGAGACCGGGCCCGTGCCCAGCGCGAGCGCGTTGCGCAGTTCGTCGTACGCCGTGTGCTGGGCGGCCCGTTCCTGGACGCCGCTGAGGAACAGCAGCTGGGCGGTGATGCCGAGCAACAGGGCGGCGAGGCTGAGCAGCGCGCCCCGGGCGATGTGGCGGACGGCCGGGACGCTCCGGACGCGGGTCCGGAGCAGGGCCGGTGCGGGCGTGGTCTGTACGGCGACCGTCACGGCGGCCCGCCTCCTTCATGGTTCGTGGGGTTTGCGTGCTGCCGGGGAGGCCGCCGCAGCGGCGGCCTCCCCGGTGGCGGGGTCAGGTGGACTTGATGGTGAAGTTCGCGCTGTTCTTCGCGTTCACCGTCGAGGAGCCCACGTAGTAGGCGCGCAGCGTGTGCTTGCCGCGGCTCAGCTTCGGCAGGCTGACGGTGACCTTGCCGGACTTCAGCGTGCCGGTGCCGATCACCTTGGAGCCCTCGTAGACGCGCACGGTGCCGGCCGGCGTGGTGCCGGTCGCGGTGACCTTCACGGTGACCTTGGCGCGGGCGGTGTGCTTGACCGAGGCGGGCCGGGTGACGGCGACCGACGGCGCCGCCTTGGTGACCTTCAGCGAGACCGTCGCCGAGGACGTGTTGAGCTTGCTGTCGCCGGCGTAGGAGACGGTCAGCTTGTGGGTCGCGACCTTCAGGTGGTTCGACAGGCCGACGGAGACCTTGCCGGACGAGTTGAGGGTGCCGGTACCGAGGGTCGTGGAGCCCTCCTTCACCGTGACCTTGCCGGTCGGGGCGACGCCCTTCGGGCCGGTGACGGTGACCGCGACCTTCGGCGCCTTGCCGTACGCGGTCGCCGCGGCGCTCGCCTGCGTGGTGCTCGCCGACTTGACGTTGACTTCGCCGGTCCAGGCGGCCGGGGTGCCGGTGCCGTTGAGGTTGGCGGCGGCGACCGTGGCGGTGTACTTGCCGTTGGCCAGACCGCTGAACGTGTACGACGTGGTCGTGGCCGGGACGTCCTTGGCCGCCACGAGGGTGCCGTCCGCGCGGGTCAGCGTGACGCGGTAGTCGGTGACCGGCAGGCCGGGGGCGGCCGGGGCGGTCCAGGTCAGCGAGAGGTTCCCGGTGCTGGGGGTGGCCTTGAGGGCCGGCGCGGCGGGCGCGCTGAGGTCGACGCCCGACTGCTCCAGACCGCCGAACTTGGCGTGCTTGGCCGGGTTGACCGAGCCGTTGTACGACTCGTTCATGAAGCCGAAGTCGGCGATGACCTTCTGCGAGTTCTCGGTGGCCATCTGGGCGGTGTGGCCGCTGTCGGTGACAAAGACGTCGTAGAGGTCCTTGTCGAAGAAGATGCTGGTGGCATCGATTGCCCGGCTGGGCACGACGTTGTAGACGTCCCGGCCGAAGGTGGCGTTCTCGTAGTAGCCGCGGACCGGCTCCAGCTTGCCGTTGACGGTCGTCACCGGGCTGGTGACGCCCTTGTCGCCGGGCAGCTGCACCGAGGCGAGGTGGGCGCCCGCGGCGGCAGCGGCCCTGCTGTGGTCCGGGGCGACCTCGTTGATCTGGGCGATCCAGCTGCCCACGGAGAACGGGACGAGCGCGCCGTCGGCGGTGAGGGCGTCGTTGGCCTGGTTCTCCTGGACGGTCGGGATCCTGGGGTCGATCGTCGAGTCGTTGAGACCGATCGTGCCGAGGAAGAACGAGCGGGTGCCGGACCCGTTCTGCGGGATGTACGGGTGGACGGTCTGGCCGTTCACCTGCTTGAGGTTGCCCGCGTAGATGTCGCGCAGTTGCTCGACCGTGAGGGTGTCCAGGGCCGAGCCGCGCACCGCGATGCCGACGGCGTCCCGGGCGAAGGGGATGTAGGTGAGCGCGCTGCCGGAGGTGCTCGGGCCGCCGGAGGAGCGGGCGAAGTCGACCTGGCCCTTGATGGCGACACCGCTGGTGTCGGGGAACTTGTCGCCGGTGAGCGACATGCTCAGCGCGAGGCGGCCCTTGCCGGAGCCGTTGGGGCGCAGGAAGGACGGGCCGCCCGTGCGGGTCTGGATCTTGGAGGTGGTGGAGCCCGTGCCGGGCTCGACCGCGTCGTACGAGGCGATGCCCGCGCCGCCCGCCGACTTGATGGCGGAGGCGGCGTAGCCGGGGGCGTCACCGGCGAGGGCGTTGAGCACGTCCTGCGTGGTGTCGGAGCCCACGCCGACGAGCTGGCGGAACGTCCCGGCGGGGGCGGGATCGGCGGACGCCGGAC
The DNA here is from genome assembly GCF_002803075.1 of Streptomyces sp. CB01373. Lineage (GTDB taxonomy): Bacteria > Actinomycetota > Actinomycetes > Streptomycetales > Streptomycetaceae > Streptomyces. Next base: position 179,585 of record NZ_NNBK01000003.1, read on the forward strand.
TCGCCAGAGCGAGGCCACCGGCCACCACGGCGGCGGCGACGAGCGCGGCCGTAGAGCGCATTCTGCGCATCGAGAGTCTCCTGACGGTGTGCGTGGATGTGCTGTGCGGTGGGTGTGGGGGAGGTGCCGTGGGGGTGCCTGCGTCGAGCCGGCCGAGAGCACGCCGGAAATCTGGCAGGGTGGTGCGGACCGTCCGCCCCGACTGCCTTTCGGGGCGGGCGGCCGTCTGTGGAGAGCCGGGCCCCGGAGGGCCCGGCTCCGGTCGGAGGGTCAGCCCCGGCCCGGCGGCAGCAGCCTCCGCAGCCGTTCGGGCAGGGTGAACGCCGGTACGACGGTCACCGTGCGGCCACCGGGAAGCGGCACCCGCAGCGGGAGACGCAGCCGGCTGCCGCCCGCGAAGGGCGCGCCCGCCGCGGCGGCGGCGCCGAGTCCGGCGCCGACCGGGACGGCGTAGCGCAGCGCGTTCGCGGGGTCGTCCGGGGTGGTGCCGAAGGCCGTGGTCCGGACGGCCGTGCCGCCGTCGTAGGAGGGCGCGCCGCTGGGCGTCGGGCTTGCCTTCCCGCCGTCCGGCCCGGTCCCGCCGGAGCCGGTGCCGCCCCCGGCCGCACCGCCGCCCGACACGCCCCCGGAGCCCGAACCGCCGCCCGTGCCGAGGCCGCCCGAGTCGGAGCCGCCCGAGACGGAGCCCCCGTTTCCTCCGGTCGAGCCGCCTCCCGGGCCGCCGCCGTGGGACGAAGGCTCGGTGTAGTGCTCGAGGGTGTCGGCGGCCTGCAGCGCGCGGGTGCGCAGGTCCTTGGACAGCGGGGCGTAACCGGCCGGGAGCCGGCCCGGGTCGGCGCCGCTGATCTGCCCGTCGCCCACTGCGTACCGCAGCAGGGCCGCGTAGTCCTTGCGGGCGGCGGCGTCCAGCTCACCAGGTCGTGCCGCGCCGTAGACGAGCTGGGCGAGCGGGTAGGCGCCCTCGGCCGTGGCCCGGGCCGGGCTGATCTCCGGCGCCCCCTTGCCGGCGGCGCTCGCGGCGGCGGCGGTCAGGGCTGCCGTGGTGGGCGCGGTGAAGCGGCCGGCGGCGTTGCGCAGCCGGGCGGTCTGCAGCCCGTAGCGCTCGGCGGAGGCCGCGTCGGTGACCGCGATCACGAACCGCGATCCGACGGTCTGCGGGCCGGTGCTCTTGTACGCGGGCGGGTTGGCCAGCGCGTCCCAGGTCGCCTTCCACAGCGTGTCGGCGCGCCGGGTGTGCAGGGCTCCGGAGTGCATGTCGGACACGTAGGGGTGGAAGTCGGTCATGCACTGCTTATCGGTGGCACCGGTGCCCGGCGGGATCGTGCACCAGGGGTCGCTCTTGGGGTAGTCGTCGGCCAGGGCCGGTTCGTAGGCCACGCCCGTCGGGTTCCGGTGCGCGTCGGTGCTGTAGAACGGGTTGACGCGCATGCCCCAGTCGTCGGCCGTCCCCGCGAGGAAGCCGCGGGCGTCCTTGTCGGACAGGATCCACTGCCACAGCGCGCGGGCCGTGTCCGAGTGGCCGAGCGAAGTGAGCAGATCGGTGTCGGTGGCCGGGGTCTCGGAGACCGACAGATGCTCGAACTCCGGGTTGAGGGAGATGAACTCGGGGTCGCTCGCGAGACCCGCCGGGTTGTTCCTCGCCCAGTCGTAGCTCTTGGCGACCTGGTCGCCGAGCACCGCTCCCCAGGGGGAGTTGCGGTACGACTCGGTCAGCAGCTTGGCGACCAGTCGGGGCGTGAGGTCGATGGAGTCGACCTTCGTCCCGGCGAGCCCGCGGATGTCGTCCGGGGCCCCCGCCTTGGGCCTGCGTTCGATGGTGAAGCCGATCACGGCCCCGGAGAGCGCGACGGGAGCGTAGGCCGTGGGGCCGGACGGTGCGGTGGTGCCCTCGTCGGCGCCCAGTGCGCGGGTGGTGAAGGCCAGTCCGGCGGAGCCGGTGCCCGCGAGCCGGGTGCGGGCGTCGGGCTCACCGAGCTTGGTGTAGCCGTAGACCGTGCCGGTCGGGCACAGGGCCGTCTGCCAGCTCGTCATGGCGTCGGCGACGAGTTCGCTGCCCATGGTGGGCCGTTCGTCGGAGCCGAGGGCGCAGCCGCTGCCGACCGGGTTGAAGCTCAGCGGGACGGCGATGCGGTTCTTCCAGTTGGTGGAGGAGACGGGCGAGCCCGCGTTGACGATGCTCTTGTCGGCGTACGGCTCGCCGTCGAGGTCGAGGTGGCCCTGCGGGACGATCACCAGCCAGCAGGAGCGCGGCCGGGCGGCGCCCTTCTTGCCGGCCTCGGCACCGCAGCCCAGGTGCGGTGCCTCGTTGGCGGTCTGCACCTCGAAGTACTCGCGGCCGGTGCCGTCGGCGCCGGTGCGGGCGAAGTCGATCTCGTTGGTGGTGTTGCGGTTGTAGAACGGGTTGTTCTGGGTGTTGGTGGTGACCACCGTGCCGTCGACCGACTTGAAGGGCACCTCGCCCTGGCCCAGCGGAGCGCCCGCGCCGTACCGGTCGTCCTCGCCGTAACCGGTGGGGGAGGCGCTGTAGGTGACCTTGCGGGTGTCGTCGCGTTCGTTGCCCGGCCAGCTGCCGCGGTCGGTGGTCGGCGAGGCACCGTACTGGCACTGGGTGCGCGGCGGGCCGGGGTTGCCCGGGACGGCGCCGTCGTCGTCGCCCCAGCACTGCATGATCTGCACGAAGTCGGTGTTGAACCAGGTGCCCGCGAACGTGGTCGGGGCGCCGCCGGTCCAGGAGACGGTGATCGCCTGACTGGTCAGGTGGGTGGTCTGGTCGACCGTGAACTTCATGTCCTTGAACTCGCCGCGCCCAGAGACCGTCACGGCGGAGGCGGTGCCGGCCGCGCCGCTCGCGGCGGTCGCGGGCTGGGCGGCCTGGGCCACGCCGAGGCCCGCGAGGGCGCCGGCGGCGGCCCCGGCCACCAGCCGCAGGAGCAGCCCGCGCACGCGCGCCGTCCTGCCTCTTGTGTCCCGGCTCATCGCTGGCCCCCGCTCGTGAACCGGTCGTGGCCGTCGCGGCCGCCGTTGCGGGCGGCGATCGCCCGGGAGACGACGGAGGGCAGCAGGACGAGCCCGAGCAGCAGCAGGGCGGTGATCAGCATCAGGGTCTGGGTGCCGGTCCAGCCGGGACGCCCGGCCACCGTGACCGGCTGGGCCAGGGCGATGGTGCCGTCGGCGACCGTGGCGCCCTCGCCCCCGCCCCCGCCGCCGGCCGCGCCGCCGGGCGCGAGGGTCTGCCCGGTGTCGGGGTCGACGGAGGGCTGTCCGGTGCCGTCCGGCCCGGTGCCGCCCGTGCCGCCCGCGCCACCGGTGCCGCCCGTGCCGCCGCCGGACGTGCCTCCGGTCGCCGAACCGCCCCCGGTGGAACCGCCGGTCGAACCGCCGCCCGTCGAACCGCCGCCGGTGGAGCCGCCGTTCGTGCCGCCGCCGGTGGACCCGCCCGAGGCGCCGCCCGAACTTCCGGAGCCACCGCCTGACTTGGCGCCGCCACTGCCCGTGGTGCAGGCGGTGGAGCCCTTCTTGTCGCACTCCGCCGGGTAGGGCGCGGTCTCCGCCAGCCTGTTGTGGCCGTCGGCGGTGAAGGTCGGGTTGTTGCAGCCCTTGATGTTGATGTTCTGGGCCTGCACACCGGGGATCCGGCGGATCTGGTCGAAGCCCGCCTGGACGAGGTTGATCGGCAGCGGCGAGTAGCCGAGCTGCGGAGCCTGCTGCTGGCCCTGGCACATGAAGTAGTAGGAGAACGCGCCGAGCGTCTTGCCCTTCTCCTTGGTGAACGTGCCCTGCACCTTCAGCGGCAGGATCATGTACGAGTAGCTGGAGAGCGGGTAGTTGCGCTTGTCCCGGTCGTTGTAGACGCCGTCGAGCTGCTGGGTGAGGTAGTCCGGCGAGCTCTTGTTCGTGTTGATCCTCGCCTGGAGGAGCGAGACGGCGACGTTCTGCGGGGTCGGTTCGGTGTAGTAGCCGGCGTGGTTGAGGACCTTGGCGACCGGGTAGTGCGCGTTGAGCGCGTACGAGTAGTTGACGTAGCCGATCGCGCCCTCGCCGTAGCTCTGCGACACGTACGCGGCGACACCGAGGTCACCGGACTGGGCGATCATGCCGGGGACGGTCGGGAAGTAGGAGGTCTGCCCGCACGCGCCGGAGCGTCCCACCTTGCGGCAGTAGTCCTGCCACAGGGCCTTGTGCTGGTTGGCCATCCACAGCGTGAACTGGGCCGTCGAGCCGGAACCGTCCGAGCGGACCACCGGGACGACGGGGCGGTGGGGCAGCTGCAGACCGGGGTTGTCGGCCTTGATCGCCGGGTCGTCCCAGGACTTGATGGCGCCGGTGAAGATCTTGGTGACCACGTCGCCGGAGAGCCGGAGGTTGGTGACCCGCTGGCCGTTGACCGTCAGGTGGTACATGAAGACGGTGCCGCCGGCCACGATCGGCATGTAGGCGTACGACCCGGCGCCCGGCCGCTCGGCGGCGGAGCCGTCGGTCGGGTTGGTCTGGAACGGGATGTCCGAGACCGCGAAGTCCACCGTGCCGCTGAGGAACTGGCGGCGGCCGTCGGAGGATCCGGTGCCGGCGTAGCTGATCCGCATGCCGTACTGGTTGACGGCGCGGCGCCACTCGTCGACGGCGTTCTCGGCCCAGGTGGAGCCGGCTCCGGCGATCGGGGTGTAGCTCTCGGCGGCGGCGGTCGCCGCGAGCGGGCCGGCCAGCAGCCCGGCGATCATGGCGAGCAGCGCGCACAGTGTCGTGGCAGGCAGTGTTCGCCCGTGAAGGAGCGGCGTCCGGTGCGTGCTGTCGGCGTGCCGGCCGGAAGCCCTCGTACTGGACGTACTTGGGCTTTCGGCCGGTGCGGTGAGAGCACGTGCCGGGCGTCGCGACGGGGCGAACGGTGCCTGCCGCGACACTGAGATCGCCGGCGCGCGTAGGCGGCGCGGACGAAGGGGCAGGTGACTGCGCATCAGTCGGTTTCTCCGGGCTTGTGTCCCAGGCCCTCGGTGGTGGGCCTGAAGGCTGTGGCGGACGGGTCGGTGGTCTGCGGGACGCTGTCGAACAACGGGAGCGCGGGAGCGTGGAGTTCGGTGAAGCGGTCCACGTCACGGCGTGAGGCGCGGGCCGCGCGGCGGGCCTGCCGGCGGCTGAGATGGCCGGGGCCGCGGCCGCCGATCACCCGGGCGACGGTGAAGAGCACGAGGACCAGGGCCATCAGGACCGCCGCCGCGCCGAAACCGCGGGCGATCTGCGCGGGCTCGGGCGACTTGACGAAGGTGAAGACGGCCAGCGGCAGCGAGACCATCGGTCCGTTCGTCGGGTTGGCGTTGACCGCCGCGATGTAGCCGGCGGTGAGCAGTACGGGCGAGGTCTCGCCGATGCCGCGGGCGGTGCCGAGGATCACCGCGGTGGCGAGCCCGGAGCGCGAGGTCGGCAGGACCACGTGCCACACGGTGCGCCAGCGCGGAGCGCCCAGCGCCTCGGCCGCCTCGGTCAGCGTGCCCGGCACCAGCCGGAGCACGACGTCCGCCGCGCGGATCACGATCGGCAGCATCATCACGCTGATCGCGAAGCCCGCCGCGAGGCCCGACTTCTGCATGCCGAGGCCGAGGATCCAGACGGCGTACACCATCAGGCCGGCCACGATCGACGGCAGCGCCGTCATGGCCTCCACGATGGTCCGGACGAACCGGGAGAAGCGGCCGGGGATCTGGTTGAGGTAGACCGCGCAGGTCAGACCCAGCGGCACGGTGATCGCCAGGGCGATCGTGATCATGATGAGGGTGCCGAGCATCGCGTGGGCGATACCGCCGTGGTCCAGCGGGTCCAGTGGGCCCGTGGACTGCATGTCCTCGGTGAGGAAGTTGAGGTGCCCCAGCGCCTCGTGACCTCGCCAGGCGGTGAAGCCGACGACGAGGGCGAGCGCGAGGAACAGCAGCGTGGCCGCTGTCCACAGCACCACGGTCATCACCCGGTCGCGTACGGCCTGACCGTCCTCCTCCAGTCCGGTCAGCACCGCGTAGCAGGCGAGGAAGGCGACGTAGGCGGTGACGGTGAACCCCAGCGCCCCGGAGAGCGGGGCGAGTTGGCCGAACAGCAGCACGGCGGTGCAGAACCCGGAGAGTGCAGCGCCGCACAGGGCGAGCACGCCCGAGCGGGTCGGGCCGCCGATCCGGCGTGGCTGGTCGGGGAGTTCGGTGGACCCGGCGGGGCCGGGGGGTGCCGAGTCCTCGACGCTGTCGTGGGCGGTGTCCTGGACGACGGTCATCTCATGCCTCGCTCTGTGCGCCGGAACGGGAGCGGGCCGCGATGGTGGAGGCGGTGAAGTTGACCGCCAGGGTGAGCACGAACAGCGCCAGGCCCGCCGCCATCAGCGCCGACATACCGAAGGGGGAGGCATCGCCGTAGTGCAGCGCGATCAGCGCGGAGACCGAGTTCGAGCCGGTCTGCAGGATGTGCGGCTGGATGACGAACACCGGCGAAATGATCATGTACACCGCGATCGTCTCGCCGAGCGCCCTGCCCAGCCCGAGCATCGTCCCGCCGATCATGCCGCCCTTGCCGTAGGGCAGGACGACCGCGCGGATCATCCCCCAGCGGGTGGCTCCGAGCGCGTAGGCGCCCTCGCGTTCGCCGGCCGGGGCCTGTGCGAAGACCTCCCGCATCACCGAGCACTGGATCGGCGCGACCATCAGGGCGACGACGATCCCGGCGATGAAGGTGGACGCGGTGTAGACGCTGGCGGAGGCGAGCGGGTCGCCCGGCTGGGTGCCGTCCACCGTGAACAGCGGGATCCAGCCGAACCAGTCGGACAGCCAGCGCGAGAGCCCGATCACGTTCTGCTGGAGGAGGAACAGCCCCCACAGTCCGTACACCACCGACGGCACGGCGGCCATCAGGTCCACCATGGCGACCAGGGTGCGGCGCAGCTTGCGCGGCGCCACGTCCGAGATGAACAGGGCTGTCGCGACGGCCAGCGGAACGGAGACGGCCACCGCGACGGCGGCGATCAGCAGGGTTCCGGTGAGTACGGCCGCGATGCCGAAGTTGTGGGCGTCCGGCTGCCAGGCGGCCGTGGTGAAGAACGAGAACTTGGCGACGCGCAGCGCCTGTCCGGCCCGCAGCAGCAGGAACAGGCCGACCGCCGCCATGATGGCGAGGACGACGACTCCGGTGGCCGTCAGCTGGAGGCGGAAGACCCGGTCGCCGAACCCGCGCGCGGCCCGGGGCCGCCGGGGCGACGGTTCACCCGACTCCGGTCGGGTGAAAGGCCCTTCGACGGGTTCCGGTCGTCCGGACTGCCCTCCGTCGGACCTCGATCTGCCGGACCTCGATCTGCCGGACCCCGATCCCTCGGACGCTGATCTGCCGGACTCCGGTCTGCCGGACTCCGGTCTGTCGGACTCCGATCTGTCGGAAACCGCCGTCTCGGACTCTGCTCTGTCCGGGCCCGGTCCGTCCGCATTCCTACCGCCGGGCCCATGGTGCGTGGCCGCCACCTGTGGTTCCCCCCACTGTGGAAACAATGTCGCCGCGCGATGACCGGTCGGCCCGCGCAAGGGAATTCAAGGGCCGGACCCTGTCGCCTCAACGCGCGTCGTGTGGCCGTCCGATGAACGGCACATGCCATTTCTGTGCGAGCCCTGTGCGCGCGTTCGAGTGCCTCACGCGGTGCGGATCCGTACGATTCCGCCAGGAATGAATTAGGTTAGGCTTGCCTAAACATGACGAAGGGGTGTGGGGTGGCGACCGAGGTCTACCGCGACGACTGGGGCATTCCCCACCTGCGTGCGGACGGCGTGGCGGAACTGGCCCGTGCCCAGGGCCGCGTCACCGCCCTGGACCGGTCCTGGCAACTGGAGGTGGAGCGGCACCGCGCACAGGGCACTTCGGCGTCCTCCCTCGGCCCGTCGGCCCTGCCCTGGGACCGGTTCGCGCGGCGCGCCCGCCTGGACGACACCGCGCGCCGCTGCTTCACGGCCCTGGAGCGGCGCGACGCGGAGACGGCGGACTGGGTCCGGGCGTACGTGGACGGCGTCAACGCCGGACTGACGGCCGCCGCGGCCCCGGAGTTCGCACGCGCCGGCCTCACGCCCGGCCGCTGGGAGCCGTGGACGCCCCTGGGTGTCTGGCTCGCCACCCACATCCTCTTCGCGGGCTTCCCCGCCAAGCTGTGGCGCGAGCAGGTGGTGACCCGCCTCGGCGCGGACGCGGTGGGCCTGTTCGCCACCGACGGCCCCGGCACCTCGGGCAGCAACGGCTGGCTCGTCGCCGGCGAGCGGACCGTCACCGGGCAGCCGGTCATCGCGGGCGACCCGCACCGCTTCATCGAGGAGCCGGGCGTCTACCAGCAGATCCACCTGGCGTGCCCCGAGTTCGACGTTGTCGGCCTCGCCGTGCCCGGCGTCCCCGGCATCGCCCACTTCGGGCACACCGGCACGGTCGCCTGGGCCATCACCAACGCCATGGCCGACTACCAGGACCTGTACCGGGAACGGCTGCGGCGCACCGGCGCCGGCGTCGAGGCGCTCGGTCCGGACGGCGTCTGGCGGCGGGCCGCCCGGCACACCGAGACGATCGAGGTGGCCGGAGAGGATCCGGTCGAGGTGGAGGTGCTGGAGACCGAGCGGGGCCCCGTCGTCATCGGCGGCCCCGAAGGGCTGGACGACGGTGCGGACGAGTCCGGCGCGGTCCCGGTCGCGATCAGCCTGCGCCACCCGCCCCGTGTCACCGGCGACCTCGGGTTCGAGGCCCTGCTGCCCCTGCTGCGGGCGCGCCGGGTTGCCGACGTCGACCGGGCCGTGGACCGGTGGGCCGAGCCGGTCAACGTCGTGCAGGCCGCCGACACCCGGGGCGGGGTGCTGCACCGCGTGGCCGGCCGGGTGCCGGTGCGGTCCGAGGCCAACCGGATCCGTGTGGTGCCCGCCTGGGAGCCCGGACACGACTGGCGGGGATGGCACGAGCCGCCGCGCGCCGGACTGACCGACGGCGTCGCCGTCATGGCCAATCAGCGCGGCCCGGCCGCCCCCCTGGGCGTCGAGTTCGCCCCGCCGCACCGCGCCGACCGCATCCGGGCCCTGCTCGACGAGCGCCGGCGGTGGTCCGCCGCCGAGGTCTCCGCGCTCCACACCGACACCTGGCTCGCCTCCGCCGCGCCCCTGCTGGAACACCTCGCCGCCCTCGACGGCCTGAGCGACGGGGCCGCCGCCCTGCGGGACAGGCTCCTACGGTGGGACCGCCACATGGACGCCGACAGTACCGACGCGGCCCTCTTCGCGACCGTGCGCTCTGCTGTCGTACGCCGGCTGGCGGCCCATCCCGCCTTCGCCGTGCTGGCCGACCCGCCCGCGTACCCCGAGGTCTTCCTGCCCTGGCTGGCCCTGCTCCCGCGCGTCGCCTACGCCCTCGAACACCTCCTGACCGCCGAGAAGTCGTACGGGATCGACCGGCCGTCCACCGTCCGCGAGGCGATCGAGGAGGCAGCCGCCCGGCCACCTGCGGGCACCTGGGGGGACACCCACCGCCTCGCCCCCTGGCGGGCGCTGCCGCCCGGGACGCCGTACGACGAACCCGGACTGTCCGGCGACCACGACTGCGTGCTGTGCACCTCCGCCGTCCCCGGCCTCACCGACCTGGCCGCGCGCGGTCCGGCCGCCCGCTACGTGTGGGACCTGGCGCGCCGCGAGGACAGCCGGTGGGTGGTCCCGTTCGGCGCGTCCGGGATCCCCGGCTCGCCCCACCACCGCGACCAACTGCCCCTGTGGCGCGCGGGAAAGCTCGTCCCGGTCGTCACCGACTGGGAGCGGATGAAGAAGGAGAGCGAGGAGACCGATGTCTGACGCGCACAGCGTGAGCACCGCGCACACCGTCAACGCCCCGCACCGCCCGTACGCCTCCCGCGAGGCCGTCCACGAGGAGTACCTCGACGGCTTCGGCACCGTTCGTGTGCTGCCGCTGGACGCGCGGGCCGACGCCGGGGTGGTCCACCGCTGGGTGAGTGAGCAACGGGCCGCGTTCTGGGGCATGACCGGTCTCACCGAGGAGCAGGTGGCCGAGATCTACGCTCATATGGCCACCCTCGACACCCACCACGCCTTCCTCGTCGCGAAGGACGGCGAACCGGTCGCCCTCCTCCAGACCTACGAACCGTCCGCCGACCGCGTCGGCGAGTGCTACGCCGTCGATCCCGGCGACCTCGGCATCCATCTGCTCCTGGCACCCGCCGCGCCGGGCGCCGAGCGGTCCGGGTGGACCTCCCGGCTGATGACGGCCCTGCTGTCGTACGTCCTCCTGGGCCTCGGCCGCACCCGTGTGGTGGTCGACCCCGACGTGCGCAACGGCAAGGCCGTCGCCCGCTTCCTCCGCGAGGGCTTCACCGCAGGACCCCTTGTCACCCTGCCCGAAGTGGACCTGCCGGACGTGTACCTGCCGGAGAAGAAGGCCCAACTGGCCTTCTTCTCACGCGAGGCGGCGCTGCTCCCCGCGTGACCCGGGCGCCGCACCGCCGGTGCCCCGACCACCGCGCGTCACAGGTACTTCTTCAACTCCCGCCGTGCCAGCGACCGCTGGTGCACCTCGTCCGGACCGTCGGCGACCATCAGTGTGCGCGCGGCCGCGTACAGTTCGGCGAGGGGGAGGTCCTGGCTGAACCCGCCCGCGCCGTGCAACTGGATGGCCCGGTCGAGGATGCCGACCACCGCACGAGGCGTGGCGATCTTGATGGCCTGGATCTCGGTGTGCGCGCCCTTGTTGCCGGCGGTGTCCATCAGCCAGGCCGTCTTCAGCACCAGCAGCCGCAACTGCTCGACGGTGACCCGCGCGTCCGCGATCCAGTTGTGGACCACGCCCTGCTGGGCCAGCGCCTTGCCGAAGGCGGTGCGGGACACCGCCCGGCGGCACATCAGCTCGATCGCCCGCTCGGCCATGCCGATCAGCCGCATGCAGTGGTGGATGCGGCCCGGTCCGAGCCGGGCCTGGGCGATGGCGAAGCCGCTCCCTTCCTCGCCGATCAGGTGGGAGACGGGCACGCGCGCGTGGTCGAAGACCACCTCGGCGTGGCCGCCGTGGGAGTGGTCCTCGTACCCGAAGACCCGCATCGCGCGCCGGACGGTGACGCCGGGGGTGTCGCGCGGCACCAGCACCATGGACTGCTGGCGGCGGATGTCCGGGCCGTCCGGGTCGGTCTTGCCCATCACGATGAAGATCCTGCAGTCCGGGTTCATCGCGCCGGAGATGTACCACTTGCGGCCGGTGATGACGTACTCGTCGCCCTCGCGCTCGATGAGCGTGGTGACGTTCGTGGCGTCCGAGGAGGCCACCTCCGGCTCGGTCATCGCGAACGCCGAACGGATCTCGCCCGCGAGCAGCGGTTCGAGCCACTGCTTCCTCTGCCGCTCGTCGCCGAACTGGGCGAGCACCTCCATGTTGCCCGTGTCGGGCGCCGCGCAGTTCAGCGCGACGGGTGCCAGGTGCGGGGAGCGGCCGGTGATCTCGGCGAGCGGGGCGTACTGGAGGTTGGTCAGCCCGGCGCCGTACCCGGCGTCCGGCAGGAACAGGTTCCACAGGCCCTGCCTGCGCGCCTCCGCCTTCAGCTCCCCGACCACGGCGGGTGTGTCCCACGGGGAGGCAAGCGCGGCCCGCTGCTCCTCGGCCACCGCCTCGGCCGGGTACACGTACTCGTCCATGAAGGCCAGGAGCCTGGCGCGCAGCTCCTCGGTGCGCGCGTCGAACGCGAAGTCCATGTCCGGTCAGCCTTCCTGAAGCGTGGTCAGTCCGTGGTCGATGAAGACGGGGACGAGGTCGCCGATGCGGTCGAAACCCCGGCCGACCGTCTGGCCGAGCGTGTACCGGTAGTGGATGCCCTCCAGGATCACGGCAAGCTTGAACCAGGCGAACGCCGTGTACCAGGAGACCGCCGAGACGTCCCGCCCCGAGCGCTCGGCGTACCGCTCGACGAGCTCCGCCGCGGACGGGTGCCCCGGAGCCTCGGCGGTGGTGGACACCGGCGAGCCGGGCATGCCCAGCGGCGTGCTGTACATCGTCAACAGGCCCAGGTCGGTCAGCGGGTCGCCGAGCGTGGACATCTCCCAGTCGAGTACCGCGGTGATCCGGTCGTCCGGGCCGAGCAGCACGTTGTCGAGGCGGTAGTCGCCGTGCACGACGGCCGGGGCGGGCGAGTCGGGCAGCGCGCGCCCGAGTGCCGCGTGCAGCTCGTCGACGCCGGCCAGTTCACGGTCGCGGGAGGCCGCCAACTGCTTTCCCCAGCGCCGCAGCTGCCGGTCCAGGAAGCCCTCGGGGCGGCCGAAGCCGGCGAGGCCCACCTCGGCGGGATCCACCGCGTGCAGCTCGACGAGGGTGTCCACCAGGGACAGCACGGCGTCGCGGGTGCGCTCCTCGCCCAGCGGGGCGAGTTGCCCCGCGGTGCGGTACGGGGTGCCCTCGACGAACTCCATGACGTAGAACGGCGCGCCGAGCACGTCCTCGTCCTCGCACAGCAGCACCGTGCGCGGCACCGGCACGCCCGTCGGATGCAGGGCGCTGATCACCCGGTGCTCGCGCCCCATGTCGTGGGCGGTGGCCAGGACATGGCCCAGCGGGGGACGCCGTACGACCCACCGCGAGGCGCCGTCCGTGACCGTGTAGGTGAGGTTCGACCGTCCGCCCTCGATCAGCCGGCCGGTCAGCGGGCCCCGCGCCAGGCCGGGCCGCTCCCGGTCGAGCAGCCCGCGCAGCCGGTCGAGATCGAGTCCGGGCGGGTGGTCGGGGCTCATCGTGACTCCTGGGAGACGAGACGACGTCGGGTGACCGGACCATCATGCCGACTGGTCGGTATGTCGTCCAGTGCCTGTCAGAGCGGCAATCCAGAAGGGTGCTGCACACGTAACCGAAGTACGGCTGCAACCTGGGGATACGTCCCTGTTCGGCTGGTTCTCGTGCAGCGGGGATCCTGGATGCGAGACCTGGTCCTCGAATGCGCGGGGCGACGCCCTCGACCGTGCCGCTCCATTGCGGCCGGGGTCTTGATTTCGTGCCCCAAGACCGCGCAGGGTCGGGCCCATGGGCCCATGGGCCCGACCCTGCGCGGCAGAAAGAAGAGTGCATCACCATGCGAGTAGAAGGGGCTATCAAGCGTCTCGTCGCGACGTCAGCCGTCATTCTGATGGCCGGCGGCGCTTCGATCGGCATAGCCGGCACGGCCGCAGCAGCAGCCCCTGCCGTGCACACTCATGCGACCACCAGCCGGTGCTTCGGCGACGACTGGCGGTGCTTCGGCAATGGTGGGTTCCGTTTCGACCACCGCTTCGACGATGGAGGGTTCGGCTTCGGCCACCGCTTCGACAATGGTGGGTTCCGCTTCGGCCACGGGTTCAACGGCGGCCCCGTCGTGATCATCGCGCGCTAGTAGCGGGTGCCGCTGGAACCAAAGGGGGCGTGCTCATCGCCGGCGCGCCCCCTGTCGTAGAAGATCCGTAGGCGTGCCGGTCCTGCCTCCCTGTCCAGGGGCGGACCGCCGATCCGGAGGGACACTGACGCTCAGTGGTGGCGCACGCGGATCCGTCACGATCTGCGGCGCTGTCCTGGAAGGTGTAAGCCGAGGGTATGAGTCTGCGGTGCCCGATTCCACACCGCCGGCGCTCGTGGCGGACCAGCGATGCGCTGTTGGCGCTGCCGCTCGGGCTGATCGGGGCCATCGCGCTGGTCGACGCGCTGACTCCGAACGGGGTGCCGCTGGGCCCCCTGCTGATCGTGGCGCCCGCGATCACCGCGTCCTTCGCGGGCGCTTTTCTCACCGGCGTGATCGGAGCCATATCGGTGGTGGCCCTGCTCGCCGTCAATCTGACCCACCCGGACGCCCGCCTGAGCGGTATGTACTTCGATTCGCAGATCATCGCCCTGGTGGTGGTCGCGGTGATCGTCACCCTGTTCCGGTACCTGCGCGAGCGGCACGGCCGTGAACTGGCGCAGGTACGGACCGTGTCCGAGGTCACACAGCGAGCGCTTCTGCGGCCGCTGCCCCGCCGGATCGGCCCGCTGTGGGTCGCCTCGGTGTACCTGGCTGCCGAGGAACAGGCGCTGATCGGCGGCGATCTTTACGCGGCCGTCCGCACCAAGGGGGCCACCCGGCTGATCATCGGCGATGTCATGGGCAAGGGCCTGACCGCCGTCGGTGATGCTGCGCTGTTGCTCGGCGCCTTCCGGGAGGCCGGGCACCGCCAGTCCAGCCTGCCCGGCCTGGTGGCCTACCTCGACCACAGCGTGCGCTGGAATCTGGCGGAACCCACCGATCAGGAAGCGGCGGGAGAGTGCTTCATCACCGCCGCGGTCATCGACATTCCGGACGCACTGCCGCAGATGCGGATGGTCACTTGCGGACACCCGCCTCCCCTGCTCCTGCGCGACGGGCAGGTCATCCCGCTGCGCGCCACCAGCCCCGCCCTGCCGCTGGGCCTGGGTGAACTGACCGACCCCGACTACCACGTCGACACCTTCACCCTGCTGCCCGGAGACCTCCTGCTCCTGCACACCGACGGCGTCGTGGAGGCCCGGGACGGAAGCGGCGTCTTCTATCCGCTGGTCGAGCGGGTCGCCGCCTGGGAGCAGGGCAACCCCCCGGAGCTGGTCCACCACCTGAGCGAAGACCTGCTCGCCCACGTCGGCGGGCGCCTGGCCGACGACGCTGCCATGATCGCCGTCCAACGCACTCCGCCGGCCGATCGCGAGTCCGAGCCTCAGACGCAGGAGGACTTGGCACGGACAGCGCAGGCCGGCGCAGGTCGCGCAGCCGGGTGATGCGGTCGAGGCCGCCGATCCTGGCAGTGCCGCGGCAACAGCCACGGCAGACAGTGACGGTGGGACTACGCCGAGCGCGTCCTCGCCGCCCTGCACCAGGCCCCGGAGGCGGAACAGTGAGCACGGACCCAACGGTGCAGGCGGCTCCGGCCCGGCACATGTGGCCGCTGTACGCCGCGGGCTTCACCACTGCCTTCGGCGCGCACGGAATCGCCGCCAGCCTCGGCGGCCACGCCCAGGGTGCGGTCACCTCGCTGCTGGTGCTCGGCGGCCTCCTCGCCCTGTACGACGGTGCCGAGGTACTGCTCAAGCCGCTGTTCGGCACACTCGCCGACAGGATCGGCGCACGCCCGGTCCTGCTCGGCGGGCTCATGGCCTTCGCCGCCGCGTCCGCCCTGTACGTCGTCGCGGACAGCCCCGGCCGGCTGTGGGCCGCGCGCCTCGGCCAGGGCGCCGCGGCCTCCGCCTTCTCCCCGTCGGCCTCCGCGCTGGTCGCCCGCCTCACCCCGGCGGCCAAGCACGGCCGGGCCTTCGGCAGCTACGGGTTCTACAAGTCGATCGGCTACACCCTCGGCCCGCTGCTCGGCGGAGTGCTGGTGTGGGCCGGAGGCCTGCGCCTGCTGTTCATCGTCCTGGCCGTGCTCGGTGCGGCGGTCGCCGTGTGGGCCGCGCTCGCAGTCCCGGTCGTCCCGCCGCTGCCCAGGGCCCGGCAAACGGTACTCGACCTGGTCCGGCACCTGGCCGACCCGGCCTTCCTCGCCCCGACCTCAGCCCTGGCCGCGGCGACCGCCGCACTCTCGGTCGGGGTGGGCTTCCTGCCGGTCTCAGGCCGGGCGGCCGGTCTGGGTACGGTGGCCACCGGCGCTGCCGTGTCGGTACTGGCCGCCTGCGCGGCTGTGGTCCAGCCGAAAGCCGGGCGGGCGCTGGACCACGGACGGCTGGCGACCGGTACGGGCATCGCGGCAGGGCTGCTGCTCACCGCCGCGGGACTGGGCTGTGCCATGCTGCCGGGTCTTACCGGGCTGCTCCTGGGTGCCGCGCTGATCGGCGCCGGAACCGGTCTGATCACCCCGCTCGGCTTCGCCGCCCTTGCCGCGAGCACCCCCACGGAGCGTCTCGGCCAAACCATGGGCGCCGCCGAACTCGGCCGCGAACTCGGTGATGCGGGCGGCCCGTTGCTCGTCGCGGCGGTCGCCTCGCTCACCACCCTCACCCACGGCTTCGCCGTTCTCGGCCTCATTCTCGCGCTCGGCCCGGCGCTCACGGTCCTACGGCGCCGGCCCGCCGGACGGTGAAACCCACACCGCCCGGCCCGGGCGGCCGACTCGGACAAGTAAGTCAAGCCTTACTTTTGCAGAAGTCTGGCCGCATAGTGGGGAGCCGAGTGGAGAGGAAGGCTGCTGTTGCCGCATTTCAATGTGGGTGCCGCAGGACAGATCGAGGTGGAGCAGGCCCACGTGGCCGCCATGTACAGGCTGCTCGATGAGCAGTCGGCGGATGTACGGGCCGAGCTGGCGGCCGTGCTGAACTCGTCGGTGGACAGCGCGGGCGAGGTGTACGCGCGCGATGTCGACGCGGAGCGCTTGGCGCATCGGCTTCGCCGGCTGGAGGGAGCCGAGGAGGGGTTGGCGTTCGGCCGGATCGACGTCGCGGACGGAACCGTCCTCCACATCGGACGGCTCGGCCTGCACATGGACGACCGGGACCTGCCGCTGCTCGTCGACTGGCGAGCGGAAGCGGCGCGGTCCTTCTACGCGGCGACGGCCGCCCACCCGATGGGGTTGCGGCGGCGCCGTCATCTTCGGGTCGAGAACCGCGCGGTACGTGCGGTGAGCGACGAGATGCTGGACGGATCCGCACCTGCGGTCGGCGACATCGTCGGCGACGGCCCGTTGACGAAGGCGTTGGAGGCGCGGCGCACGGGGCGGATGCGTGCGGCGGTGGCGACGCTGCAGGGGGAGCAGGACGCGATCGTCCGGTCCCCGCATCGGGGCGTGACGGTGGTGCAGGGCGGCCCCGGTACAGGCAAGACCGTCGTCGCGCTCCACCGGGCGGCGTACGTGCTGTACGCGTTCCCGGGCGCAGCCGCGCGCGGTGTGCTGGTGCTCGGGCCGAACGGGCGGTTCCTCGACTACGTCTCCCAGGTGCTCCCCTCGCTCGGGGAGAACGACGTGGTCCTGGCGACCTGCGCGGAGCTGGCCGGGGTGGTGCCCGCAGCCGTGGAGTCGTTTGATGTCGCGCGACTCAAGGGGAGTGTCCCGATGGCCGAGGCGCTTGCGGACCTCGTGCGCTCCCTGCAGGCACCGGAGGGCGGGTTCGCGGTGCGCGTAGGACAGGACTGGCTCCGCCTGAAGAGCGTGGATGTCGCGGCGGCGCGCAAGGCTGCGGTGGCGAGCGGCCTGGCGCACAACCCCGCGCGGGAGGTCTTCAAGGAGCACCTGGTCGGCACGGCCACGGGCGCGCTGGAGCGCAGCGCCCTCGAGGCCCTCGAACACATCGACGCCGAGATCGCCGAGAGCACCGGGATGGACCTCGATGCCGCGGCCGAGGAGGACCTGAGGGGTCTCGGCTTCGACGACGCGCCGGCCGCAGATCCGGGCGAACTGTTCGACGCGGAAGCCGTCCGCGCGCATCTCATGGGCGACGCCCACGTCGACTGTGCGGTGGAAGCCCTCTGGCCACGGCTTACACCCGAAGCGGTCGTACGGGCTCTGCTCGCGGAAGCTCGCACGATGGCCAGGCGCTTGCCCTCGCTCACCGATGACGAACGTTCCCGGCTGGTGCGTTCTCCTGACGCCCCGTGGACCGATGCCGATGTACCGCTGCTGGACGAGGCGGCAGAACTGGTGGACGGGCCGACGGAGCGGACGTTCGGGCACGTCGTGGTCGACGAGGCGCAGGAGCTGACCGCCATGGAGTGGCGGATGGTGCTGCGCCGGTGCCCGGCCAGGTCGATGACGCTGGTGGGCGACTTCGCCCAGGCGGGCCCGGCGACGGCAGCGGGCGACTGGTCCCAGGCTCTGGGGCCGCATCTCGGCAGCCGGTTCGCCCTGCACACCTTGACCGTCGGTTACCGCACGACCCAGGAGATCCTGGAAACGACCCACGACCTTCTCGCGCGGATCGCCCCCGGCCAGAAGCCGAGCCGATCGATCCGCCACGGCGAGCCGCCCCGCAGCCTCACCGCATGTCCGCCCACGCTCGCCACCACGGTGGCCGAGGAAGTCCGGGCGCAGGCCGCAGCGCACCCGGGCGAACTGCTCGCCGTGATCTGCGCGGACGACCGGGTCAAGGAGATGGCATCCGCAGGTGTCGCCCAGTGGGCACGCCTCGTGCCGGCTTCCGAGGCCCGCGGCCTGGAGTTCGACGCGTGCGTCGTCATCGGCCCGGAGGAGATCGTCACGGGCCGCCCCAGCGGCGAGCGTGACCTGTATGTCGCCCTCACGCGTGCAACCAGGAGACTGTGCACCATCACCGTCCACGCGGCGCCAGAGCACGCTTGCAAGGCCCTCTGACGGGCGGGCCACGACGGCTTCCCCTCAGTGGCTGCTGAAGCTCACCTCCTTCGAGTCCTCCGCGCGTTCGAAGGTGCCGGCGAAGCCCCAGTTCTGCCAGCCGCCGTCACCGTTGTTGGAGATGGTTCCCTCGTCGATGGAGAACACGTCGACACCGTGCACCACCGCAAGGTGTTCAAGGCCGGACACTCCCGAGAAGGAGAGGTCGTTGAACGACTTCACCGCGATGATGTTCGTGCCGGGAAAGCTGCGGCTGTACTCGTCGATCAGCGAATGGATCAACTCGGCGCTGTCGCCCGGCACCTTGCCGGAGTAGTCGGTACCGGGGTACGGCCCGCCGTCCGTGTACTTCGGCGACCCGTCGTTGAAGTTGACCGCGCTCGATCCGGTGGGGATGGAATCGGCGTCCAGGTCGGCGGGTTCCGGCTGCTCGAAGCTCACCTTCGAGCCGTCGCGGGTGAAGTCGCCGTAGAAGGCCCAGTTGGTGTAGCCGCCGTCGCCGTCATTGCTGAACGTGCCCTTGTCGAAGACGTAGACATCGAACACGGCCCGGCCCGAGGCGATGTCGTCCCCCTTCTCGTCGCCGTGGTACTCGGGCGAGTTCAGCCGGTACCTGCCGTGATGGACGAACGAATCCGGTTCCTCGACCCAGTGCGACGACTGCTCCGAGTGCATCGCGACCACGTTGTAGTCGGGGTAGCAGCGGCGCATGTCGTTCACGAGCATCCGGACGGCCTGAGCCGACGCCGCGTTGTCCAGCGGGGAGTAAGTGTTGTAGTACCGGTTCCGGTCGGGCAGTTCCTCCCCCTCGATCTCGCAGCCCTCGTCGCCGGGCTTCCAGCCCTCCTTCCGCTTGGGACGGGGCGGCTCCTGGAACGTGACGGTGCGGCGGTCCTCGCTGACGTCGAACACGCCGTAGAACCCGCGGTTCTTCCACCCGAGGTCGGCGTCGTCCGCCCAGGTGAACTTGCCGGTCTTGAACGCGTAGACGCGGTACGTCGTGCCGCTGATGCTGACGGTCTCGATCAGCGCCGCACCGTCCATCTGCTGCAGATTGCCCTCGTGCGGCTGCGCGATGACGATGTTGTAGTCGGGGAGGCAGTAGGCGAGGTCCGCGAGCGCCTCCTGGACCCGCTTCTCCTTGTTCTTCTCGTTGTTGACCTTGTCGATGACGAAGTTGACCAGCCAGGAGTAGCCCCAGGCGGCCGCCGTGCTGACGGGACCGTTGCCCGGGACGGAGACCGACGACTTCGATGCCCGTTCCTTCGGCTCGAAGCACAGATCGGGAAGCGCGTTCCCCTTGCCGCCGTCAGGCTTGTCGTGGGTTTCGCTCCCGGGCCTACCGGTGTCGTCACCGGGTGCGGCGGCAGGCTGGACGGGCTCGCCGGTTCCGGACTGCCCGTCGCCGTCGCTGACATCGTTGTCCTCGCCGCAGTCGCCGCCGGCCGTCCCCACGACCCGGCAGATCTGCCGGTGTGCGGAGCTGGAGATGTCGCCCCCGATCACGGCGCCGACGATCGCGCCGACCACGAGGGTGACGAGCCCCAGTATGGCCAGGTACTCGACTGCCGTCTGCCCCGTGCTCGTGCGTACTCCTCGGCGTATCCGCTCGCTGCGGTTCACACGTCACCTCGTCGTGGCTTGCTCGATCGGGTCACCAGCGGCCGGGCCGTGCACCCGCCGGGGAACCGAACCGTAGCGACGCCCCCCGGGCCCACTGACAGGGCTCAGAGGCCCATACCAGGACCCAAATCGGCAGTTGGGGCCCAGCGGCCCCAGTCCCACGCCGACAGGCGGGAAATCGAGCGCCGCCGCTACGCCACCGTCATCGACGCGCCGGACGCAAGCACGCGGCCCAGCTCCAGTGGGTCGGCGCGGCCGTCGAGTTCGGCGTACAGGGCCGCGGCCAGCTCCGGGTGGGCGAGCAGTCCCTCACCGGCCGGGTCCCCTTCGGCCCGGGCGGCGAGGCCCAGCCCCACCCAGGACTCGGGGTCGCCCTCGCCACGGACGATGCGCGCGTGGCAGGCGCGCAGCGCCTCGGCCGTACGGCCCGTGACGAGGTCGATGTCCTCGGGCCGCGCACCGCTCACCGTGGCGCCGGGGTCGTCCCGCAGCCGCTCGAACCCCGCCGGGTCCGCCAGCAGCCACCGCAGCAGCACCGCCCGCGTGTCGAAGCCCCGCACCGGCCGCCCCGCGACGAGCACCGGCTCGTGGCGCCGCGCCACGGACCGGGCCTGGTGGGGCCAGGCCGCCGCGTGGGCCCGCACCGCACCCGGGTCGGGGCGCAGGTGGTACGCCCGCCAGGTCGCGCGGTGGTCCGCGATCGCGAGGTCGGCCGCGACGCGGGTCCGCGCGTCCACCGGTTCCGCGAGCCACGGCTCCAGCCGCCCCGCGAGCTCGGCCAGCAGACGCCGCCCCAGGTCGGTGAGCCCGTCCGACCGGCTGATCGTGTGGAGCGCGTGCGCCGTCTGGGCTCGCCACAGCGCGTACTCGAACCGCCCGAGCGGATGGTCGCGCCGCCGCCAGAAGGCGGTGACTCCGAAGAACGCGTACACCCCTTGGAGCAGGCCGCCCAGCGGCCGGGGGTCGTCCCGCCAGGGGGCGTAGTACAGCCGGGCGCCCGGGTCCTCGTACAGGGTGAACAGGTGCATGAACGCGCTGAGCTTGTTGTGCTGGAACTCGTGCACCAGCGTCGAGGCGAACTGCTCGCCGTCGTCGGGAACCGACACCACCGCCGTGCCGAAGGCGTCGCCGGAGGAGGCACTGTGCGGCCGGAACCGCTCGGAGCGTGGGCGGGGGACCACGGACACCAGTCCATCCGCCAGCGCCCGAGCCGCGTCCGGATCGGTGGCGCGCAGGATCTCCCAGGCCGAGCCGAACAGTTCCTGCCACTGGGCGGCGGAGTCGAGCGGCTCGGGAACGCCCGGTGTGCGCAGGGCGCGATAAGGGTCGATGTCGTCCAGGAGCAGCGTGCACCCGTCGGCGCGCAGCTCGGCCGCAGCGTGCCAGCCCGGTCCGCCCAGCCGACGGCCCGCGATCCGCACGTCCCCGTCGCGGGCGGACACCTCGGCCACGGTCCAGTCCGGGCCGCCGGGCACCCGCATGGCCCCGAGCGCGGGCAGGACGGCCCAGCCGTACCGGACCGGGACGTCGGTGCGGAACTCCAGGCCGGCGTGGATCGCCGCGCTCGCGGCGAGTGCGTGCAGGTGCCCCGTCTCCGCCCACAGGGGCGCGTCATGGCCGGCGGTGCCCCGCAGCCGACGCAGCGTGTGCGCCGACCACATACCGACGGCCGGATACGAGAGCAGTCGCTCCACCTCCCGCGCAGCCGCGGACCAGGCTCGCGACAACAGGCGCCAGCCCTCGTCCAGCGGAGGCAGGGGACCGGCCGGTGCCGTCGCGGCCGCGTCCAGCAGGGCCCGTACGACGAGCAGCCGCCAGCTTCGCTCGGTCTCGCGCAGGACGTCCACCGTCTCGGGGCCTCCCCCGCCGCCCAGCAGTTGGTCGAACGACCGCGGTGACAGGACGTGGGGTGGGGCCGTCTGGTGCATGGAAGGTGCCTATTCGTCGCGCTGCGGGTTGTAGCCGCCGAGGCTGCCGGCCGGGTCGTCGATACGGCTGAGCAGGCGCCGCATGGAGCCCTCGGCGGACGGCAGCTCCAGGTCCGGCCAGATGTCCAACGGGACGCCGCTGAGGTCGATCAGCTCCGACTCGACTCCGGTCTTCTCCATGACGCCGTCCCCATGACAGTGAAAGTGAAGTGATGCGAAGAATGCCTGATGTATGCCACTGCTTCACAGTTTCAACACTTTTCAGGCCGCGGCACGACCCTAATGCATCCGTGGTGTCACACGGCTCCGGAAAGGCGGAATCCACCCGGATCGAGTGAAGGATGGACCCTCCGGGTAAAGAGCGGACGTGATTGAACTCGCCGAACTGATTGAGGAGTTGCGCCGCGAGCTCACCGCGGCCCGTACCGCGGCGCAGGGGGAGGACCTGTACTTCGAGGTGGGGCCCGTGGAGCTGGAGGCGGCCGTCGTCGTGGAACGGTCCGCCACGGCGGGCGGGAAGATCCGCTTCTGGGTGGTGGAGACCGGCGCGGACGGCCGACTGGCGGACAGCGTCACGCACCGGGTGAAGCTGACACTCGACCCGCGCACGCGCAGCGGTGGCGGACGCGCGCCGTGGGTCGGCGGCGGCGAGGCCGAGGGCGAGCGCTGAGCGCGGTGACCCGGACGCGTCGGGGACTGGATCCGGTACGCGTGGCGGAGGTGCTGGTGCGACGGCCCGAGGGGCGTGGCAGCGGACGGCGGGGTTCCGGCTACCGTGTCGGCCCCTCACACGTCCTCACCGCCGCGCACGTCGTCCGCGCCGCCGAGGCGGAGCGCCCCCGGGTCCACGTGCGTTTCGAAGCCGACCGCCCCGACGAGTGGACCGCGCCCGCGCACGTGGTGCTGGCCTCCGAGAAGGCCGACGTGGCACTGCTGGAGCTCACCGGCCCCGTGCCGCCCGGCGTCCACGCGGCCGTGACCGAGCCGCCCGCCTACGGTGCCGTACCCGACACGGACGAACTGCTGCCGTGCAGCGCGCTGGGCTTCCCGCGGTTCAAGCTGCGCGAGGACCGGATGCGCCGGCTCGACGACGGCTCACCCTCCCAGTACCGCGACTCCTGCCACGCCACCGGGGTGATCTCGGTGCTGTCCAACCGCCGCGAGGGGACCCTGGAACTCGCGGTCACCCCACCGCGGTCGGACCCCGAACCCGACCGCTCCCCCTGGGAGGGCATGTCCGGCGCGGCGGTGTGGCACGCCGGCACACTCATCGGACTGGTCAGCGCCCACCACCGCTCGGACGGCCTGGGCCGCCTCGCCGCCGTCCGCGCGGACCGCTGGTACGAGCTGCTGCCCGGTGCCGACCTCGCCCTGCTGCACCGGTACGCCGGGCTGCCCACGTCACCGCCCGAGCCGGCCGCCCGCCCGGCCGGCCCCGCGGGCCCCGGCAGCCTGGCGCACCTGCCGGACGACCTGCCGCTGCGGGAACTCGACGGATTGGTCGGCGCGTTGACCGCACTGCCCGCGGTGAGCGAGCGCACCACCCTGGCGCTGGTGCTGGGCAGCATCGATCCGGTGATCGCGGCCATGAGCCCCCGCTCACCGGCGCTGCGTCCGGACGTGTTCGGGATCCTGCGCACCTGTCTTCGCTACCGCGGCACGTTGGACCAACTCATGGAAGCGGTAAGGCTGATGGAGGGTGACTCCGCCGGGGTGGCCCGCCTCGACAAGGAGGCGGTGGAGTTGTCCCGGCGCCATCGCGGTGGCGATGACGAAGGCTGACCCGATATGGCGGCACCGCGCGGATGTGGTGTTTCATCCAGGCTGCGGCGGGCGATTATCAGGGGGATGTGAGCAGCCCGCATCCGTACTTGCCACCGGGGGGAAGGGGTTTGGCCGTCATGGAGTCGTCTGCGGCCACCGTCGAGTCCAGTCTTGTCGATCTCGCGGGGGTGTCTCTTGAAGCACTGCGCTCCATTGACAGTCGATTTCTCGCCATGTCGCTTCAGGAACTGCAGCACGGGATCGATCACCCACTGGCCAGCGTCGCCGGCTTCGGAGAAGGAGGAGACGGCGGCAAGGGGCGTCTCCGCTGACGACGGGGCCGCCCATGCCCGCTGAGCCGCTGCTGCCGCATCATCGTGTCCCGCCCGGCAGCCTCGCCGAACTGGCCCGCGGCGAGGGCGGACCGGCGACCGTGGACCTCCTGACAGCGGCCGAACGCAGCCGCCGGCTGCTGCTCTTACGGATGCTCGACGACGCCGCGGACCTGGGTCCTGCGTGGGATCTGCTCAGTGCCGCTCAGCGCCGTACCCCCGCCGTCGTCGACGAGCTGCTCATGTATCCGCAGACCGGAATGTGGCTGGCCACCGCGCTGCGCCGGCTGCGCGCCGGAACCGCGGAGCAGGACGAGCCGCCGCTCGCGGTGGTGCTCGGCCATGTCCGTGCCCTGGCCGCCTCGGCCGCGCTACGCGCGGAGCTCGACTTCAGCATCGAGGTACCGGTCCGGTACGGCAGGGTTCCCCTGCCCACCCTGGGCTGCGCCGAACTGCCCTCGGCCGAGCCGTGGACGACGGCCACCGTGCGGGCCGAAGCCGGACATGCCGTGGTCCGGTCGCCGGGGCACACGGTCGCCGTACCGCTGCCGCCGGGCTCGGCGGGACCCGGGTGGCATCCGGTACGCCGGATTGCGGTCGGCCCGGCCGGACTGCGGCTGGAAGTCGCCCTGGACGACGTCGACCCGTACCGGACGTATCCGCGGCCGACCGAGCCGAGCCCGCTGCCCGAGGAGGCCGCGGCGCGGTGGCGGCAGACGCTGGAGCGGTCCTGGAAGGTGCTGCTGCGCGACCAGCCCGAGACGGCCGCCGCGATGCGGCGGGGCGTGTTCTCTCTGAGTCCCACCCCGGCAAGGGAAAGGTTTCGGCCACGTAGCGTGTCGTCAGGGGACGCGTTCGGCGGCATCGAGGCCTCGGAGCCGGACGACGCCGTCCAACTGGCCGTCACGCTCGTGCACGAGTTCCAGCACACCAAGCTGGGCGGTCTGCTGCATCTGACACCTCTCGTGACCGGGGATGCCGACAGCGGTACGGAGCTGTGGTACGCGCCTTGGCGGGACGACCCCCGTCCGATCGAAGGGCTCCTTCAGGGCATCTACGCCTTCATCGGCATCACCCGTTTCTGGCGTGCCCACCGCCGTGCCACCGACGCACGGACCGCCACGGCACACTTCGAGTTCGCGCTGTGGCGGGCCCACGTGTCCACGGCGATGGAACAGATCCACCGCCATCCACGTCTCACCCCGCTCGGCACCACCCTGCTGGACACGCTCCGCGACCGCTGCGCGCAGTGGCTCGTCGAGCCTGTGCCCGAGGACGACCTGGCGTCGGCCCGGCTCTGCGTCGCCGACCATGTCACGCGCTGGCGGGCCCATCATCTGCGGCCCGCCCCGGCGGCCGTGGACGAGGCCGTACGGGCCTGGCTGGCCGGCGAGAGCGGACCGCCCGGCGCCCTCGCGGCCGAGCCGGAGCTGGTGCCCGACCCCTCCGCGCGATGGCTGGACTGTCTGGCGATACTCGTCCGCCACCGCCTCGGCGGCGCGGACGACGACCGGCACTCCGCAGGGCCCGAAGAGGCCGCCGCACGAGTCACCGGAGCACGGCCAGGTGACGCCCTGTTGGCGGCCGGCGACGCCGCCGCGGCCCGTCAGGCGTACGTGGCAGACCTGGCCGTGGAGCCCGGACGGGCCGGCACCTGGGCGGGCCTCGGCCGGGCCCTTGCCGCCTCGGACACACACCCGGTCGCGGCCCGCCTGCTCTGCCACCACCCCGAACGGGCCCGCGCGACGCACGAAGCCCTGCTCCGTACCACCGGCACCCCACCCGACCCCGTCCATCTGGCCACGTGGCTCGGCTCACCCCCGTTCGCGGCGCACTGACCGGAGACTGCCGGGCCGACCGGTCGCGCCAGTGCCGCCCCTCCCGGCAGGAACGGCGGCACTTCGGTCCGCGGGCCCGTCACCTCACAGCGGCATCGGATCGATGTCGCAGTTGGCCCGCTCCCGGGACCGTACGTGGAGCGTCGCAGGGTGGGGACCGGCCTGACGGGGTTCGTTCAGGACGCGCTCCATACGGCTCACGACCTCCGCGTGCAGTGCCTCGCCCTCCGCCTCCCGGCCGACGGCGATCAGGTCCAGGGCGAGGTTGGCCCGGCACACCAGCGTGGTGGGGTGGTCCTCGCCCAGCTTCGCCGAGCACAACGCCGCTGTCTTCGTGCCGAGTTCGCGTGCGTCGTGCGTCCGCCCCAGCGCGCTCAGATCGCTCGCCAGGTTGATGGCGCAGGCCAGCGTGATCGGATGGCTCTCTCCCAGGCGCTCGATCAGCGACCGGAGCGCCTGCTCGTCCTGCTCCTTGGCCTCCTCGACCCGGCCCAGCAGCCGGTAGGTCACCGCCAGGTCGATGTCGGCCGCCAGAACGTGCGGATGGTCGCTCCTGAAGAGCCGGCGGAACCGCTCGCACGCCCGCTCTCCGCGGTCGCGGGCCGCCTCCAGCTCGCCGTTGTGCCGCAACGCCACCGCCAGGGTGAGCGCGGCCGTCAGGGACTCCGGGTGGGTGTCGCCGTAGCGACGGGTGAACTGCGTGAACGCCTCGCGCGCCAGCTCGAGCGCCGTGGCGTGGTCGCCCTCCTTACGGCAGGACTCGCCGAGCTGTCGGAGAGTCTGGAGAGTCGTGGGGTTGCGGGGCCCGAAGAGGCTCCGGTAGCCGTCGACGACCGCCTGCTGCAGGGACCGCGCGCCGACGTAGTCACCGGTCTCACGGACGTCGATGGCGATGCTCGCCTCGGTCATCAGCGACTGCTGGTGATCACGGCCGAACAGCCGGGTCTTCAGCGCGTGCGTGCGCCGGTCCAGTTCCAGCGCGCGCTGGAACTGGCCGACGAG
This sequence comes from Streptomyces sp. CB01373, assembly GCF_002803075.1. Classification (GTDB taxonomy): domain Bacteria; phylum Actinomycetota; class Actinomycetes; order Streptomycetales; family Streptomycetaceae; genus Streptomyces. The sequence goes on from NZ_NNBK01000003.1 coordinate 206,359, forward strand.
CCGCAGGCTCACCCCCAGGTTGTGGGCGGTGGTCAGCGTGACGGGGTCGTCCTCGCCGAAGGCGCGGCGGGCCCGGTCGTAGGCCGTCTGGTCCAGTTGGGTGCCGGTGGCGAAGTCTCCCTGGACGCGGCGTACCGCCGCCTCCAGGTTCATCGTCTCCAGCGCGTCCTCCCGGGTGTCCTCGCGGTCCGGGGGCGCCGTGCGGGCGTATACGTCCTTGAGCTGGGCGGCGATCCGCGACGCGTCGTCGTACCGGCCCGCCTTCAGGTAGAGGAAGCCGAGCCACCACCCCACCAGGAGGGTCTGTTGGTCCTCCTCGCCGAACAGCTGCTCCCAGGTCTCCCAGACCTGTTCGGTGAACTCGCGGGCGACCTTGTGGTCTCCCCAGTACCAGAGGTATCTGGCGATGTTCCGCACGAGCTGGCGGACCCACGGCTGGTCGGACTCGACCGCGCCGGAGGCGATGACATGGCCGTAGAGCTCGGCGTAGCGCGGCCAGTTGGCCGATTGGTTGGGTCCCTTCGGATCGGCGGCGGCGAGCAGGGTGTGGGCGCCGTCGCGCATGCGCTTCTGTTCCCCGGGGGACATCCGGTTGATGAGCACGGCCTGCACCAGGCGGTGCATCTCGATCGAGTTGGTCCGGTGGTCGATACGGGCGAGGGAGTAACGGTTGATCTCCCGGATGGCGCGGGCCAGCCGCATCGGGTCGTTGAGGGCCCTGTCCAGCTCGGGGTCGATCGTGGACCCGCCCAGGCCCGAGAAGATGGAGCGGGAGATGGGGTCCGGCGCGAAGTAGGAGCAGAGCTGGAGCAGGCGCAGGGCGGTGAGGCTGCGGGTCTCCAGGTGGTCGAGGGAGACGTTCCACGCGGCGGCGACCGGCAGTTGGTAGTCCGGCGGCGGGGACACCTCGAGGAGCTCGCTGCGCTTGTGCTCGAACAGCCGGAGGTACTCCGACACCGGCATCCCGGTCTCCGCCCGCCAGGCCGCGGCCTGTTCCAGGGCGAGCGGGAGGTCGCCGAGGGCGTCGGCGAGGAGGTCCGCGTCGGCGTCGGCGAGATCGTCGGGACCGGAGCGGCGCAGCAGCTCCTTGCTCTCCTCCCGGGTGAAGACGTCGACTTCGAGGGAGGGGCCGACCACGCTCCAGCGGCGGTTGCGCGAGGTGATGAGGATGGTGCCGCTGCCCCCGGTCGGGAAGTAGTCGCGGACCCGCTCGGGACTGTCGGCGTTGTCGAAGATCAGCAGCCAGCGGGAGTAGGGGCGCCCCTCGCGCAGCGCCTCGCGCACCGCGGGTCCGGCGATGTTGGCCTCGGAAGTGGTGACGATGCCGAGCCGCTGGGCGAGTTCGACGAGGGCCTGGCCGATCTGGCCGGGGCGCTCGGCGGGGATCCACCAGACGATGTCGTACTCGGACTGGTGCCGGTAGGCGTACTCGATGGCCAGCTGGGTCTTGCCGACGCCGCCCATGCCGTGGATGGCCTCCGGCAGCACGGTCGTCGTCGAACCCTCCCGCAGGCGTTCGCTCAGCCGCTCCAGAAGATCCACGCGGCCGGTGAAGTACGGGTTGCGCGGGGGGATGTTGCCCCAGACGCGCGGCTGCGTCGGACGCCCGCTCTCCACCGCGGGTTCCTGCTGCGTGGTGGACATGGCCGTGGCTCCTTCTGCAGTTGTGTCTTGCGCGCGAGGGACGGTGCGCCCGGGGCGGGGGCCCGCGCCTTTGCGCAGGCTCACGGTGTTCTCGCGGTCGTACTCGCGCAGCGCGCGGGCGAGCCGCTCGGCTTGTGGCAGGAAGCGTCCGGACAGGGCGCGCAACGCGGCCAGTTCGATGCGCAGGAAGGCGACGTTGTGCGGGGTCACCCGCGGGACATGGTCCGTCTCGGGCGGGTCGCCGTCGCCCGGCCGGACCGGCTCGGTGTCCTCCGGTGCGATCAGCGCCCGTACGTCGTGCAGCACCCGGACGGTGTCACGGCGACGGGACAGCGCCAATAACTCCTGGCGGTTGTCCGGACCGAAGGAGAAGGCCACGTCGGCGGCGCGCTCGGCGTCCCCGCTCGCCGGCCGCACGAGTCCGCTCATCAGCAGCTCGGTGAGGTGGGCGGGCCCGGCGCCCGGCACGGACGCGGTCAACGCCGTCATCACCGGCAGCGTCAGCGGCGCCGCCGCCAGCCGGGTGGCGAGCGCGAAGGCGGTGGGCGAGGCGGCGGCGCGGAAGTCCGAGACGCGCTCCCGGGCGGGGACGCCGCTGTCGGGGTCGGGGACGCCATGGAGCCAGGGCAACGCCCGCGCGGCGTCCGGCCGCCGTTTCCAGTCACGGGCCCGGACGCCGGACATCTCCTTCTCCCCGGACCCGCGTCCGGCCACCAGGTCGACCCAGCAGGACAGGGATCGCTCGGTCGCCTCCAGGACGGGCACCGGCACCACGCCGGCCCGGGCGCCGGCGTCTTCGACGGGTTCGAGCGGGGAGGTGCGCAGCTCCCACCGCAAGGAGTCGTTCGGCGCCCAGGGATGTGTGGCGCTCAGGCGCATGCGGTGCACGTCCAGACCCGTGCGGAACCACAGCCGCTGCGGCAGCAGATGCAGCACGGCGAGCGGTTCGGACCGGCCGAGTTCCCGCAGCAGCGGCAGCACCGCGCCCGCCCGCCATCCCGCGGCGAGGCCGTCGGTCAGCACCAGCACCACCCGGTGCCGGGTGGTGGCGGGAGGCAGGTGGTCCAGCCGGATCCGGGCCGGCTCGGTGTCGTCCGAACTCAGCAGCCGCGCGGTGGTGATCCGGCCCAGCCGCTCCTGACGGGCGAGCCCGTCGGCCAGCCGGCCGATCGTCTCCTCCCAGACGCGCATGCTCACGTGGTCGTCGACGACGAGCAGGACGGCGGGGCGGTCGGCCGGGTCCGGCGCCTCCAGTCCGCTCAGGGCGTGCAGCACGCCCTCGAACGACGCCTCGTCAGACGCGGGCGCCGCTACGGGTCGTGGGCCGTCGTCATGCTGCATAAGCGCCCTCGGAGCGTCCGGAGCTGCCCGAGCACGGAGGAAGGACGGCAGAGGAGTCCCGCAGTCCGCGGGCATGCGTGACAGCCACGTTGCCAAGCCTGGCAGTCGTCTGCGCGTGGTGCAAGACGGGTGTCCACCAGGGGGATGACGGGAGGGATCGCAAGCCGGTTTTCGGGAACGCGCCCCCGGTGGTGTGCGGTACGCGGGGCGCCCGCAGGGGGCGTCCCGACCACCAGCGTGGCACCCCGTCAACCCCCTGCGCAAGACCGTCGCAATACCGCCCCGCGCCGGTGAACGCCGCCAGATCACCTCGGCCTGTGCCCCGGCCCGCGGGGGCACGGCCGCTACGCCGGCCCGGCCGGCCCCGGCTTGCGCTCGGGGTCGTCCAGCAGAATGGCCAGGTGGCGGCCCACATGCTGGTCCCAGACCTCGGGTCCGAGCGCCAGGGCCTCTTTGCGCCACTTTCCGATGCGTTCCGCAAGACTGCCGAGCCCCCGGTCCTGCAGTATTTCGCCGATGGCGTCCTGGAACGACGGGTCCGAGCAGTCGCTGCGATGCCAGACCATCGCGGGTACGCCGGCCCGCAACCCGGCCAGGACCTCCCGCCGGCCGGTACCCGAGTCGTCGCCGGGCGGCTCGCTGAGCACCAGGCAGACCGCGTGCCGGTCCTCCTTCAACTCACGCTCCAGATGGAAGAAGTAGGTCGAGTCCTGTCCCGGACGGCTCCAGTGCGGATGGCTGTCCGCGGGGCGCTCCCGAAGCTGCCGCCACTTGTTGTGCCAGGTCCGGTGCCACGCGGTCCGCTGCAAGCGCTCGAGGCTGCGCACCACCACCGGGTAGTCCAGCGCCAGCGGTGTGGGGGAGTCGGAGCGGGACTCCTTCGACCACCACTCGACGGGCTCGTTCAGCAGTTCCCACGGCAGGATGAACTCCAGGAGGACCGGCTGCCGCAGGTCGGCCCATCTCTCCTCGACCTCCTCCACCAGCTTCTCCACCGCGCCGGGGAGTTCCTCCCGGCGCAGGTGGACGGGCTGGCCGGGTACGGGGTGCCAGCCCTCCGGGTCGGACTGGCGCCAGTGCGACAGGTAGAAGCGGTCCGCCTCGATCCGGTCCGGCTCGAACTGGATCATCAGATAGGCGGGGACGAGCGAGGGCGCGGCCTGTGGGAACTCCGAGTGCTGCCAGTCCGCCAGGGCGCCGTCCAGCCGCAGGGTGTGGGCCTGGCTGCGAGTGAAGCGGCGCAGCACCTCTGCGGCGTCGGCCTGGCTGTCCGCCACCAGCCGGTCGGCACAGAGCGCGAGGAAGGCCATGCTGGGCGGGAGTTCACCGTTCGGGGAGTTCTCTCCCGCCAGCCGCAGGAAGACCTGCCACCCCGTCCGGCACCAGGAGGGCAGTTCCTGCACGCGGGACCGGCTCGCGCGACGCGCCATGGTCGCGAGGTCCGGGGAGCTCAGCGACAGCAGGACGGGCCGCAACGGACGCAGATCGGCGTGGTTGAAGAAGTCGACGGCCTCCCACTCGTCCACCAGCGGCCACAGAGTGGCGATCGTCGTCGACTGCTGTTCCACGTACTCCAGCGAACGCACCAGGCAGGCGAGGCCGTCGCCGACCTCGGTGCACGCCATGACGATCTGCAGCAGCCAGGGCCGCAGCCGGTCCCCGCCGAACGGCTCCACGGGGGAGGCCAGCTCGGCCGCGAGCATCTCCCGCCAGATCTCACGGCTGCTCGCCTGGTTCACCGTGGCCGAACCCTGCAACACGTCCACGATGGAGACGACCAACTCGTTGCGGACCCGTTCCGGACTGCGCCCGTTCACCCCGTTACCTCCAGACAGCCGGCGCGGTTCCCTGATGGTGCCGACCAGAGTAAGGCCGGGGAGCGGGGCATGGTGGCGGAAACACGGGGCATCGGCACACCCGGCCCGGGACCGCACCGCCGGAGCCCCTGACATGAGAGGGCTCAAGCATCACGCCGAGTGAGGCCGGCCTGCAAGGACGGTGAGTCAACTGCTTTGCGGGAAACGCGCGTTCAGGGCTGCAGGAAGGCACTTCGTCGCTGTCCGGTTCGGCACATGGCCCGGATCACGACCGCGTACGATGATCAAAAGGCGGCGGAGCCCCACCTCCCGGACGACGGAGTCTGCCATGACCACGGACCACTCGCGGCCTCATCGCATCGACACCAGCCGGGCCCACCCCGCGCGGGTCTACGACTGGCTGCTCGGCGGTAAGGACAACTACCCGGTCGACGAGGCGGTCGGCGAGACGCTGCCGCCCGAAGCGCGGGACGCGGCGCGGCAGAACCGCGCGTTCATGCACCGGGCGGCGGCCTACCTCGCCGCCGAGGGCGTCGACCAGTTCCTGGACATCGGCACCGGCATACCCACCGAGCCGAACCTCCACCAGATCGTGCAACGCACGGTGCCCACCGCCCGGATCGTCTACGCCGACAACGACCCGATCGTGCTGCGGCACGCCGAGGCCCTGCTGGTGAGCTGCCCCGAGGGCGTCACGGACTACATCCAGGCCGATGTGCGCGAGCCGGACCAGATAGTGCGGCACGCCCGTCAAGTGCTGGACTTCGACCGGCCGATGGCCCTGTCGCTGATCGCCCTGATGCACTTCATCCGCGACGACCAGAACGCCCACGGCGTCGTCAAGGGCCTGGTCGAGGCCCTTCCGTCCGGCAGCCACCTGGTCCTCTCGCACGCCGCGATCGACATCTTCCCCGAGTTGGCGGAGCAGGTGATCGCCCAGTACGCCAAGGGCGGCATCCGCCTCAGCTTCCGTACCCGGGAGGAGGTGGCCCGCTTCTTCGACGGACTGGAACTGGCGCCGCCCGGCCTGGTCACCGCCACCGAGTGGTACGGCGCCGACCAGGAACCGCCCCCGTCGGAGGAGAGCGGCATCTACGCGGCCGTGGCCCGCATTCCCTGACGGGACATCGGGCAGGGCCCCTGCGCGGCCCGGCCAGGGTGGGAGGCCCCGCGGACTTCGTACGGCGGAAGGGCCGGGGCCGTCAGGCGTTCGTGCCGGTGCGGCGCGAGGACGCGCGGACCCGGAACCGGGCGGTCGTCAGGACCGGACCCGCGCTCGGCTCGCCCGCGATCCGCGCCTGGAGCAGGTCGAGCAGCGCCAACGTCGTCTCCCCGGCGTGGAGTTCGACCGCCGAGATGGCGGGCCGGCTGTGCCGGGTGTGCTCGGAGTCGGAAGCCGCGGCAAGCATCGTCCGATCGGGTACAGCGACGCCGCGAGCCGTCAGGCCCGCGAGCACTCCGGCCGCCTGACGACCGGTGTGGCACAGGATCGCATCGGGGATCCCGTCGTCCACGATCGCGTGCGCGATGTCCTCGCCGCCCTGCTCGCCGGCGCGCTCGGCCGACATGTAGACGCGTGGCGTGATCCCGGCGCTTTCACACCAGGCGCGGTACGTCGCCTCGCTGTCGATGTTCCACGCGTTGGGGTCGGTTCCGCGCAACAGCACGATCGACCGGGCCCCGGACGCGGCGAAGTGCTCGTAGACGCGTCGGAAGCTCGAGCCGTCGTCCTCGGTGGCCCAGTCGGTGAAATCCGGGCGGCTGGGATCGCGTCCCAGCGTGACGTACGGGATCCCACGCCGTTCGAGGAGAGCGATCACCGGGTCGTCCACATGAGGCATCGTCACGATGTAGCCGTCGAGCGACAGCGCGAGTGGTGGTGTCGGCCGCCTGGTCGGGTCGGGCACGAGCATCAGACTGAGTCCGCGGTCCATCGCCTGCGCCGAGGCGGCGCCGATGTAGCGGGTGAACACATCGACACCCCGCGGCGCGTACTCACCCAGCGCGTCCAGCGAACGCATGACGAGCCCGATCGCCCCGACCGACGAACGTCGCAGGCCGCGCGCGAGGGCGTCGGCCTGGTACTCCATCTCCTCGGCGACGGCCCGGACGCGCAGTCGCGTGGCCGCGCTCAGCGTCCCGGTGTCATTGAGCGCCATCGAGACCGCCGCGACCGAGACACCCGCACGCTGGGCGACATCGCGAATGGTGACGCCCTTCGATCGAGCCACGACGACCTCCCTGGTCCGCGCTTTCCGCTGCTCTTCGAAGCAGAGAGTGACATGCGCAACGCCATTGTATTAAACGTTTTACCTGCCTAGCGTGTCGCCCGCCCCTCACCGTGACGGGCCTCACAAGCCAAAAGGCCGGACAGCGACACCATGAAGCTGCACACACTGCTCACGACCACCACCGACCCCCGCGCCCGCGGACGCGAGATCGGCACGCGACACGCGGACCAGGTACGTGACGTCAGCGCCCGCTACCTGGCGCACTTCAAGGTTCTGGGCATCCCGGAAACCACCGTCCGCGACATCGTCGCCCACAGCCACGACGCCCTGCGCGACTGGTACCCGGGCCTCGTCGAGGAGTCCGACGGAATCGCCGAGGCGTCAGGACTCGAACCGTGGCAGGTGGCCGCGGTCGGCGTACGGACCGAAGTACTCGCCGCCGCGCCCGGGAAGGGCGAGTGCACGACCGCCGTGCACGCACCGCCCTCCGGCGGCCCACCCGAGACGATCCAGACGTGGGACTGGCACGACTCGCTCACACCGGACGGTCTTCTGCTGTCGCTCGTCACCGGAGGGCAACGCCGGGTGAAGCTCTTCACCGAGTTCGGCACGGCCGCGAAGATCGGGGTGAACGACGCCGGTCTCGGCCTGCATTTCAACATCCTGCACCACCGTTCCGACAACGCCACCGGCGGCGTGCCCGTCCACGCTGTCGCGCGTCGCGTCCTCGAGGAGGCGACAACGGTGGCGGAGGCCCGCGACATCGTGGCCTCCGCCACCGTGAGCGCGTCGACCGTGCTGACCGTCGCGACCTGCCGGGACGGCCACGCCGCAGCGGCGTCCATCGAGATGTCACCGTCCGGATCCGCCGTGGTGCGACCCGGCACCGACGGCTGGGTCATCCACACGAACCACTTTCTCGATCCCGGCCTGGCCGGCGGTGACACCAGCACTCCGGAATCGGTGTCGGTCGAGCGGTACCACCACGCGCGCGCCGTGCGCGGCGACATGACCGGCCGGTCCGCGCCGGAGCGCGCGGCCGCCTTCTGCGGCGGCGACGGCGCCGCAGCGGTGGTGTGCGTCCACGCCGACGACTCCCAGCCGGGCCACGAGCAGTGGAGCACATTGCTCACGGCCTCCCTCGACCTTCCCGGCTTTGCCCTCGAGTACAGGGCAGGCAACCCCGACGCCGCGGCCCGTGAGGGTCTCGACCGGTTCTGAGGAGCCCGATGGACAAGGACGCGAAAATGCCCGCTCATCTCTACCGCAACGCCCGGATCTTCACCTCCGGCCAACGCGCCTGGGCCGAGTCCCTCGTGGTGGTGGGCGACCGGCTCGCCTACGTCGGCGACGGGGCCACCGCAGCGCGCGTGGCCGGACCGGATGCCCTGATCCACGACCTCGACGGCGCGACCGTCCTCCCCGGATTCGTCGACGGCCACGCCCACGTGGTCGGTACCGGCGAGGCGGCGGCCCAGGTCGATCTCTGGGGCGCCAACACGGTGCAGGAGATCCAGCGGCGCATCCGGACATGGACGCGGGAGAACCCCGGCGCACCCCGAGTGCTCGCCACCGGCTGGAAACACGGTGACATCCCGGGCGGCATGCCCGACCGGGACATGCTCGACGCCGTCGTCGCCGACCGGCCCGTCTACGCGCAGGCCTACGACTTCCACTCGATCTGGCTGAACTCGGCCGCCCTCGCCGAAGCCGGCATCGACGACACCACGGCGTCACCACCCGGAGGAACGATTCACCGGGACGAGCGGGGCGCGGCCACCGGTCTGGTCGACGAGACCGCGATGCACCACCTCGTGTGGCCGGTACTCGACGGCTTCGCCAGTGACTCCGACCGTGACGAGGCCCTGGCGGTCGTCCTCGGCGCCTACGCCGAGTCCGGCATCGTCGGTTCGACCGAGATGGCGCTGGGCGAAGACGACTACGAGGCCATGCGCCGTGCCGATGAGGCGGGCACGCTGACCACTCGCATCGCCGCGTTCTGGCGCGTCCAGCCCACCGGCGGCAAGGGCGGGAACCTCGCCCAGGTCGAGCGCGCCCTCGAACTCGCCACCCACCGGTCGACCCCGTTCCTGCGCGTGACCGGCATCAAGGTCATGGTCGACGGAACCGTCGACGGGTGCACCGCATCCCTCGGCAAGCCCTACGTGAACGGCACGAACGCCGATCCGATCTGGAGCCTCGCCGAACTCGCCCCGGTGGTGGCCGCCGCGGACGCGGCCGGCCTGCAGGTCGCCATGCACGCCATCGGTGACGAGGCGATCCGGGTCGCGATCGGCGCCGTCGAGCACGCCGTCGCTCTCAACGGCCCCCGAAACCGCCGCCACCGCGTCGAACACCTCGAAGTCGTCGATCCCGCGGACATCGACCGGCTGGCGGCACTCGGCATCACGGCCAGCATGCAGCCCGTGCACGCCGACCCCGCCATCCAGGAGAACTGGCGACGAGTGCTCGGCGACGAGCGGGTCGACCGCGGCTTCCCGTGGCCCGAGATGACCGATGCCGGGGCCACACTCGTGCTCGGCACCGATTCCCCCACGTCGCCGCATGCGCCGCTGCCCAACATGTTCATCGCGGCGACACGGCGTTCGGCACTCGACCCGTCGCTGCCCGCCAACGTCGCGCGCTACGCCCTGCCGCTGGCGGACGCGATCGTGCACGCCACACGGGACGCCGCCTGGGCGAGCCGCTCCGAGCACCTTCACGGCCGCCTCGCCGAGGGGCTGTACGCCGACTTCATCGTTCTCGACCGGGACATCTTCACCCGGCCGCTCGAGGAACTGCTCGACACGCGAGTGCTGAGGACAGTCGTCGGTGGTCGCGTGGTCCACGACGCGCGGCAAGGGGTGAACCGATGAGCCACGCGACCATGACGGCGCCAGTGCCATCAGGACAGGCGAAGGCGAAGCGGCGGCCCGCCGGGGTGGTGCCGCGGTTCATCGCCGCCCGCGCCGCGGGGTTGGCGGTGACCTTGTTCATCGCGAGCCTGGTCGTCTTCGGAGCGCTCTACGCCGCGCCGGGCAGCCCGCTCACCTATCTCACGCACGGCCGCACCATGTCTCCCGAGGCAATCGCCTCGATCAAGGCCGAGTATCACCTCGACGACCCCCTCTGGCAGCAGTACCTGAGGTGGCTGGGCGGCGTGGCGCACGGCGACTTCGGAACCTCGATCATCTACAACCAACCGGTGTCGTCGCTGGTCGGAAGCCGCGCCCTCGTGACCACGCTTCTCGTCCTCATGGCCGCGGCGATCGTCCTGGTGCTCGGGCTGGCCATCGGCACTCTCGCCGGCCTCAGGCCCGGCCGGCTGTCACGGTCCGCCATGGCCGGCGCGACGGCCGTCATGGCGGTGCCGACCTTCGTCGGAGCGGTCGTGCTGATCATCGTGTTCGCCGTCAACCTGGAATGGTTCCCGGTGTTCGGCGCCGGCCGTGGGGGTCTCGACGAGGTCTACCACATGGTTCTTCCGTCGGTCGCGCTCGCGCTCGCGTCCGTCGCGTTCGTCGCGCGACTCGCCCGGACCGCGATCCGGCAGGAGCTGACGGCCGATCACGTGCAGACGGCGATCAGCCGCGGACTGCCCCGCGGGGCAGTCGTACGCAGACACGTGATGCGCAACGCCGCCATGCCGGTGCTCACCGCCGCGGGTCTCACGATCGCCGGCCTGATCGCGGGCAGCGTCGTCGTGGAACAGGTCTTCCAACTCGGCGGGCTCGGCCAGTTCCTCGTGAGTTCGGTGCAGCAGAAGGACTTCCCCGTCGTACAGGCGATCTGCCTGATGTACGTCGCGGCCTTCATCGTGCTGAACACCCTCATCGACATCGCCTACACCCTGCTCGACCCGCGCGTGTCGATCGGGAAGAAGGACTCATGAGCACGACAGCACCGGTGCGACGTATCGGAGTTCGAAGGGCCGGCCGGAGTACGACGCGTCGTACGAGAGCCATCGGCATGTCCGGGTGGGTGGCGATCGCCCTCCTCGGAGTCGTCGTCTGCTTCGCCGTCCTCGCGCCCCTCCTCGCACCGCAGGACCCGAACGCCGTCAACCTCTCCGGTGCGTACCAGGGCTCGAGCGGCGCGCACCTGCTGGGAACCGACGCAAGCGGGCGGGACCTTCTCTCGCGCCTCGTCCACGGCTCCCGGACCGCGCTGATCGGGCCGTTCCTCGTCGTGGTGATCTCGACGCTCCTCGGCACGGTCCTCGCGCTCGCGGCCGTGTGGTTCGGCGGTTGGTTCGACCAGATGGTGGTGCGCGTCGTCGACGCCGTGTTCGCCTTCCCCGGTCTGCTGCTGGCGATCCTGGCGACCGCCCTATTCGGATCCGGCCTGAAGGCCGCCGTTGTGGCGCTGTCCATCGCCTACATCCCCTACATCGCACGGATCGTGCGGAGCGCGGCGCTGCGCGAGCGCTCACTGCCCTACATCGCGGCACTGCGGGTTCAGGGCGTGCACGGATCGCGGATCGCGTTGCGGCACATCCTGCCCAACGTGGGCGGGCTGATCGTCGCCAACGCCACACTCGCCTTCGGTTTCGCCCTGATGGACCTCGCCGGCCTCTCGTTCATCGGCCTCGGGGTGCAGCCGCCGACGTCGGACTGGGGCGCGATGGTCGGCACCGGCATGGCCGGTGTGCTGCAACAGCACCCGCAGGAGGCGCTGTTCGCCGGCGTCCTCGTCGTCATCACCGTCGGCGCCGTGAACACGCTCGGCGACCGGCTCACGGAGCGCTGGGAGGCACGCTCGTGAAGGCACTTCTCGAAGTCGACGGGCTGACGGTCCGGCTGCCCGTCGCGGACGAGTCGCGCACCGTGCTGCGCGATGTCTCGTTCTCACTCGACCGAGGCAGCACGCTCGGCCTGGTCGGCGAGTCCGGTTCGGGCAAGTCCATGACGGTACGCACCATCGCACGCCTGCTCCCCGACGGCGCCGACGTCCGGGGCGGTGTCCGCTTCGACGGCGCCGAGGTGTTCGACCTCCGCACCGACGCCCTGCGGTCCTACCGGGCGAAGGACGTCGCGATGATCTTCCAGGACGCCCGGGCCCACACGAACCCCGTACGCACGATCGGCGACTTCCTCACCGAGGCGATGCGCACCAACGACCGGATGCCCAAGCCCGCTGCGCGCAAGCGCGCACAGGAACTGCTCGCCGAGGTCGGGATCGGGGACCCGGAGCGCCGGCTGCGGCAGTTCCCCCACGAGCTCTCCGGCGGCCTGCTGCAACGGGTGATGATCGCGGCCGCGGTCGCCGCGCGGCCTCGGCTCGTCCTCGCCGACGAACCGACGACCGCGCTCGATGTCACCACCCAGGCGGAGGTGATGGCGATTCTCCGGCGCATGCAGCGCGAGTACGGCATGGCGATGCTCTTCATCACCCACGACCTGGAACTCGCCGGTGCCGTGTGCGACGAGACGATCGTGCTGTACGCAGGCCAGGTCATGGAGCGCCAGGCGTCGGTGCGGTTGCACCAGGACCCGCTCCACCCCTACACCGCCGCACTGGTAAGGGCACGACCCGAGATCGGCCGGCGCGTCGAGCGGCTGCCCGCGATCAGCGGTCATCCGACCACCGCCTACGAGGCGCCGGACGGCTGTGCGTTCGCGCCGCGCTGTCGCTTCGCGCAGGAGCGGTGCCGGGCGGGAGTGCCGCCCCTGCTGCAGATCGGTCCGTCGCAGACCCGGTGCGTCCGGATGCCCGGCCTGCGCGGCGAGATGGTGCCGCAGCAGCACGTCGACTCCCCTTCGAACGAGGAGGTCCAGCGATGACGGAACCGCTGCTCGTGGTCGAGCACCTGACCAAGACGTTCGGACGCGGGTGTGCCGAGGCGACGGCGGTCGCCGACGTGAGCTTCGCCCTGGCCCCGGGCGGAGCCCTCGGCATCGTCGGCGAATCCGGCTCCGGCAAGACGACCACGGCGCGGATGATCATCGGCCTGGAGCGTCCCTCCGGCGGTCGCATCATGTTCCGGGGCGAGGACCGCACGCACCCGGCGCGCTCCGCACGGAGCCGCCGTGAGCGGGGCCGGGACATCCAGATCGTCTTCCAGGACCCCTACACCTCACTCGACCGCCGTCAGCGCGTCGGCGACTGCCTCGCGGAGGTCGTCGGCGTTCATTTCCGGCTCGGCCGCGACGAGACCAGGAAGCGCGTGAGTGAACTCGCCGAGCTCGTCGGGCTCGACGACCGGCAGCTCGCGGCACTGCCGAGGTCGCTCTCGGGAGGGCAGCGCCAGCGCGTCGCCATCGCTCGCGCGCTCGCCGCCGATCCGGACGTCCTCATCCTCGACGAGGCCGTGTCGGCCCTGGACGTTTCCATCCAGGCACAGATCCTCAACCTGCTCTCGGACATCCGGCAGGAACGCGGCGTGAGCTACCTGTTCATCAGCCACGATCTCGCCGTCATCCGCCAGGTGACCGACGACACGATCGTCATGCGTCACGGCGCCGTCGTCGAGCAAGGACCCACCGCCGCCGTGCTCGACAACCCTCAAGACCCCTACACGCGCCTGTTGCGCGACAGCGTCCCCCGCAGCGGATGGGACCCCGAAGCCGTCACAGCCCGACACTGACCAGGAGCACCGCGATGTATTCACCCCGCCCACGCAGACGGGCGACCGCGCTCGCCGTCGCCGCAGCAGCCACCCTCGTGCTGGCCGGCTGCTCCGGAGGCAGCACCGGCACCGGAGCGGCCGGGTCCTCCGACGCGCTGACGACGTTCACGCCCGCGGGTTCCGGCTCGGTCGACAGGATCACCTGGAACGTCTTCCAGGGCGAGCCTCAGACCATCGACCCCTTCCAGTCGGCCGACTACACGCCGAACATGATCAACTCGAACATGTGCGAGACCCTGCTCGCCCAGACACCCGACTTCCGGATCAAGCCCAATCTGGCCACGTCGTACGCGAACCCCGACCCGACGACCTGGGTCTACAAGCTGCGCGGCGACGTCACCTTCTGGGACGGCTCGCCGATGACCGCCGACGACGTCGTGTGGAGCATGCGGCACAACATGACGGACAAGTCGAGCTTCTACGGCTACCTGTACTCGAACGTCGCCTCGATCACGAAGACGGGCGCCGGCGAAGTCACCGTCAGGCTCAAGAAGCCCGACTACCTCTTCAACGACGAGCTGGCGAGCTTCGCCGGTGTCGTCGTCGAGAAGAAGTTCTACGAGCAGAACGGCAAGAAGGCCGGTACACCGGGCGTCGGTGTGATGTGCACCGGCCCCTACAGGTTCGACAAGTGGACGCGGGGCCAGTCGGTCGGCGTGAGCCGCTACGACGGCTACTGGAACAAGTCGCTGCCCCTGAAGGTGAAGAACATCGACTTCACCTTCCTGACCGACGACTCCGCGATCACCTCCGGCCTGCTCTCGGGCCAGATCGACGGAACGTACGGTCCGCCGACCGCCGGGCTGGCACAACTGAGGGCGTCGTCTGCGGGCAAGCTCTACTCGGGCGCCGCGCCCCTGGCCGTCACGCTCGTGGTCGCGAACCACAAGGGTGCGCTGGGCAACGCCGACGTGCGCAGGGCGCTCCGGATGGCCATCGACTGGAAGGGCATCGGCAGCCAGGTGTACGCCGGTGAGGGGGCCCCTGCTTCGCTGCAGACCGTGCCGGCCGTGTACGGCTTCGCCAAGGACGATCTGACCTCGTACGCCGACTCGGTCGGGACCGATGGCTCCGCGCGGATCGACGAGGCGAAGAAGCTGCTCGCCGGCGTTCCGGCCGACGTGAAATCGAAGCAGATCAGCCTCGTGGTTCCGCAGCAGGCGGAGACGCAGCAGCTTGGCCTCGGGGTCAAGGACGCGGCCGACAAGATCGGCTTGAACTTCAAGCTCGACGTCGTTCCCGCGACCGGCTACTCGAACTACCTGTACGACCCGGCGACACGTGGCAACACCGACCTGCTATACACGCAGTTCTGGCCGAACATCCCGAACCCGCTCGACTGGCTGGGCCTCACCGCGGTGACCGGCGGCACCTTCAACCAGTCCGGCTACAGCGGCATCGACGGGCTCTACGCCGAGGCGATCGGCACGAAGGACGACAGCGCCCGCTCCAAGCTGGTGCTGCGGATGGAGCGGAAGCTGCACGACGAGATGGATCCGATGTTCTCCGGCATCCAGCTGACGAACGACGTATGGCTCGGAAGCAGGATCACCGGGGCGCCGGCAGCATTCGACTACGTCTACTACCCATGGGCGGCTCACCTCGGCGGAACCGGCAAGTAGTCCTTGCGGACGGGGCAGGGCTTCTGCGTGGTCGCCAGGGCCGGCCCGGACCACAGGTCCGGGCCGGCCCTGTCCGAAGGCATGGGCACTTTGCGATGGCGGGGTCCTGTTCGCGGCGCGGGCTTCCGCGCCGCGATGTCCGGATCCCCGTCGCCGAGCCGGCTCAGACCGTGGTGACGACCTGGTCGAACTCCAGACGCGGGGAGCGCGGGTACCAGGCGTCCTCGCCCGGCTTGCCGATGTTGACGACCATCAGCGGGGTGTGGTCGTCGTCCAGGAACTCCTTGCGGACGCCCTCGAAGTCCAGGCCGGTCATCGGACCGGCGGCGAGGCCCGCGGCCCGGACGCCGATGATGAAGTACGCGGCCTGGAGGGCGGCGTTGAGGGAAGCCTGGCCCTCCCGCACCCCGCGGTCGCCGAAGAAGGCGTCCTTGGCCTGGGGGAAGTGCGGGAAGAGGTGGGGCAGTTCCTCGTGGAACTCGTTGTCCGCGGAGAGGATCGCGACCAGGGGGGCGGTGGCGGTCTTCGCCTGGTTGCCCTCCGCCATGTGCTGGACGAGACGCTCACGGGCCTCGGCGGAGCGGACCAGGGTGATGCGCAGCGGCGACTGGTTCATGGACGTCGGGCCGTACTTGACCAGGTCGTAGATCGCCTGGACCTGCTCCTCGGACACCGGTTCGTCGGTGAAGGTGTTCGCGGTGCGGGCCTCACGGAAGAGAAGGTCCTGGGCGGCGGGGTCAAGAGCGAGCGACATGGGGGGACTTCCTCACAATGGGTGGTGGATCCCGGGGGATCGACTTGCGGCACCGACACTATGCCTTAAAAGTTCAAGCTTCAATCAAAACCGGGTCGGCGGTGATCAGCTTCACAGAGTGGCGGTGGGTCGCGGCCGGGCTTGGCCGTCCCATGCATTGACAGGGTGCGCCCCCGGTCGCTGTCATGAATGGGAGCGCTCCCATATCTCGCACATCCTTCCCTCGGAGGCATACGTGCGCACCTCCCCCTTGCGATTACTGCGCCGGCCCTTGACGGCGGCCCTCGCGGCTGCCGGGGCCGTCGCCCTGCTGGTGTCCGGATTCATCGCGACACCCACCAGCGCCGCGGAGGCCGGCTGCCGCGTCGACTACACCGTGAACCAGTGGGCCGGCGGCTACACGGCCCAGGTCAAGGTCACCAATCTCGGCCCGGCGGTCAACGGCTGGCGTCTGACCTGGACCCATGCCGACGGTCAGCGGGTGACATCGGCATGGAACGCGACCGTCACCCAGACCGGCGCCTCCGTCGTCGCCGTCAACGCGGACTGGAACGGCTCGCTGGCCACCGGCGGCTCCGCCGAGTTCGGTGTCCAGGGCACCTGGAGCTCGGCCAACCCCGCCCCGACCGACTTCGCCCTCAACGGTGTGGCCTGCGGCAAAACCGGCACCACCCCGCCGCCGACCACACCACCGCCGAGCACCCCGCCGCCCACGACCCCGCCGCCCTCCACCGGCTGCGGCAGCGCCGTGGTCTGCTCGGGCTTCGAGGACCAGACCGGCACCACTCCCTCCGGCGCCTGGCAGTTCACCGCGTCCGACTGCCAGGGCACCGGAACCGCGACCGTCGACACCTCGGTCGCGCACAGCGGCAGTAGGTCGCTGCGGATCGACGGCAGGGCCGGTTACTGCAACCACGCCTTCGTCGCCTCCACCGCGAACCTGTCGTCGGTGGGGCCGGTCATGTATGTGCGCATGTGGGTGCGGCACACCACCGCGCTCCCCGCGGCCCATGTCACCTTCGTCTCCATGCCCGACAGCTCCCAGGGCGGCCGGGCGCTGCGCGTCGGCGGCCAGAACGGCGCCCTCCAGTGGAACCGGGAGACCGACGACGCCACCCTGCCCGCGCAGAGCCCGGCGGGCGTGGCACAGAGCAGGCCGCTGCCGACCGGGAGTTGGCAGTGCCTGCGCTTCGCGATCGACACGACGGCGCCCAAGCTCGACACCTGGCTCGGCGACGAACAGATCCCGGGCCTGCACGCGGACGGCGTCCCCACCCAGGACATCGACCAGCAGTGGCTTGCCCGCACCACCCCGCCCCGGCCCACAGCCCTGCGCCTGGGCTGGGAGAGCTACGGGACGGGCGACGACACGATCTGGTTCGACGACGTGGCCGTCGGCTCCGCCCCCATCGCCTGCTGACGGCCCGCGAAACCACCAGCGCGGACGGCGCGCCGGCCGGAACCCCTTCCGCCCCGGCACGCCGTCAGCACCTCGCACGGGGAGGCCCGATCACCGCGGCGTCGCACCCACGGGAACGGCCCAGAGCTGCCGTCCGGTGAGCAGGCCGGTCGAGATCAGCTTGTACGAGGCTCCGCGCGCAGGACTGAAACCTGTGCGGCACGTGCACCCCCGCGACGACGTGCGCCACCGTCCCCGACGCCGGTGGCAGCCTGTGATCGCAGGTCTGTTCTTCCCGGGAGTGGCCGACGTGGAGGTGGCGATGAGAGTCGTGTTCGTACACGGGGCGTGCGTGCGGGACGGGGCGTGGTGGTGGCACCGCGCCGCCGAACTGCTCCAGGAGCGGGGGGTGCCGAGCGTGGCCCCGGCGCTGCCGAGCTGCGGCGAGGCGGGCCTGCCCGGCGGCGCCGGCGGTCCGGGGCTGCCCGAGGATGTTGCCGCGGTGCGGCAGGTGCTGCAGGCCGGTGACGAGCCGACCGTCGTGGTCGCCCACAGCTACGGCGGTGTCGTCACCGCGGAAGCCGCTGCGGGAATCGGGTCGGTGCGCCACCTGCTGCTGGTCTCCAGCTACCTGCCCGAGGTCGGGCAGAGCCTGTCGGAGTTCGGGGACGGCAGACCCGCCCCGTTCCTCGACGTCGACCCCGACGCCGGTACGTTCTGGGTCCGCCCTGAGCTGCTCGTGGACACGTTCCTGCAGGACTGCGACGCCGAGGTGCAGGCGCAGGCGGCGGACCACGTCGCCCGGCAGAGCGTGCGGGTGACCTGGCAGCCGGTCGGGGCGTCCGCATGGCAGCAGTTGCCCTCGACGTACCTCGTCTGCGCTCAGGACCGGGGCACCCGGCCGCGGCTGCAGCGCGAGTTCGCCCGCCGGGCCGGCAGCGTCGTCGAGCTCGACGCCGGCCACCACCCTTTCCTGTCCCAGCCCGCCGCGGTCCGGGACCTGCTGCTGAGCCTGTGACGGCAGCCGCGGACGATCCGGACCGGCCGACACGAGCGGCCAGGAGGCCGTCATGGTGGAACGCGGAGAGAGCCGGCGAGCAGCTCGTCGGTGACGGCGAAGCCGCCAGCGGCCGGCTGCTCGGCGGCTGCGTCGATGTCAGGAGCCGCCCGCAGCCGCGGTGGCGCCCTGGAGGATCAGGTCGGCCACGGCGTCAGGGCGGGCGATGAGGGACACGTGGCAGGAGTCGATCTCCTGCGTGTGGGAGTGGGCCCGTTTGGCCTCGAAGCGCTCCTGCTGGGGGCTGACGGTCATGTCCTGCCGTCCCACCAGGGCCCAGGACGGAATCTCCTTCCAGGCCGCCACCTTGGCGGTCTCGGAGAACGCGGTCGTGGCCGCCGGGCGCTGCGTGACACCCAGCAGGTTCGCCTGGCTCTCCGGCAGGCAGTTGGCGAAGACCGAGTGGACCTTGTCCCGCTTGAGGTACAGGTCGGTGCCGCTGGCGCCGGCCTTCCGATACGGCACGGAGATCGTGGCGGTGCCCAGGGCGCTGGGGAAGCGGGCGGACAGCGACATACCGCTCTCACCGACGTCGGGCATCAGGGCGTTGATGTAGATCAGGGATTTCACCTGGGGGTTTCCCGCTGCGGCCGTACTGATGACGGCACCGCCGTAGGAGTGACCGGCCAGGACGATCGGGCCTTTGATCGTCTTCAGGAAGGAGGCGATGTACGCGGAATCGCTGTACAGGCCGCGCAGCGGGTTCGCCGGGGCCATCACGGTGTAACCGCGGCGCTGCAGCCGCTCGATCACCCCGTTCCAGCTGGAGCTGTCCGCGAAGGCGCCGTGGATCAGGACGACGGTCGGCTTGTCGGCGTTCGCACCGCCGTTCGCTGCCATCGGGACTGTGGTCAGCGCGGACACGGCGGTGACCGCGCACCCTGCCGTCGCCACGTGCAGCGCTCTGCTTCGGAGCAGTGAGCCGCGTATCGCCGGCACTCTCATGTTGACCTCGCTCTCGATAGGGGCCTACGGCATCTCAGCGTTCACGCGGTAGACCGAACGGGCCAGGCGATGGCATCCAAACGGGGGACTTCGGCGCGGTATTGGAGTGACGTCCCGTTGTTTCGGAGCCGTGGCTGCAACCGCAACCCGCGGCTGTGCGAGGTCGTGCCTGTGCGTCTACTGGTGGCCGGCGCCGCGGGCCGCGCTGAGGATGAGATCGGTGACGGCTTGGGGGTGGGAGATCAGGGACACGTGTGAGGAATCGATCTCCACCGTCTTGCGTGCGTGTGCGCGCTTGGCCTCGTACCGCTCGAGGCTGGGGTTGATGGCCCGGTCCTGTCTGCCGATGAGCACGTAGACGGGCTTGTCACGCCAGGCCGCTTCGGTGAGCTTGTCCGTGAAGGCCGACAGTGCGATCGGGCGCTGTGTCGAGGCCATGACGGACGCCTGCTGCTGGGAGAGGTCCTGGGCGAAGGTGGCGTGGAGTTTGGCGGGCTGGATGTACACGTCTGTGCCCGTGGTGCCGTCGCCGTTGCGGAACGGGACCTGCTTGAAGGCCTTGCTGATCGGGGCTGCCGGGAACTTGCCGGAGAGGCCGGCGAAGGACTCTCCCTTGTCCGGCATGATCGCGTTGACGTACACGAGTGCCTTGACGTTGTCGACGCCGGCGGCCGCCTGTGAGATCACTTCGCCGGCATAGGAGTGTCCGACGAGGACGATTGGCCCTTTGACGGTCTTCAGGAGGCTGTTCAGGTATGTCGAGTCCTGGGGTATGCCGCGCAGCGTGTTGGGCGGGGCGATGACCTGGTAGCCGTCCTGCTGCAGGCGCTGCGCCACCGCGTTCCAGCTGGACCCGTCGGCGAATGCTCCGTGTACCAGCACCACGGTTGGCTTCTGGCCCGTCGGGGCCCCGCCGAGATCGTGTGCGGAGCCGGTCGGCATCACGGTCAGGGCGGAGAGGACCGCGACGCCAAGGGCCAGTCTGCCCTTGCCCGATGTCAGGATTCCGGAGACGGTCATGTGCTTCCACTTCCTCGGCGTGCAAGGTGCGTGTGGCCTGTTCGGAGACTGAGAACGGTGAGGATCGTGCGGAAGGCGTCGGCCATCGCCGCGATTGCCGTGTGAGGTCGGCGACGCGAACCGGGAGGGGGTCTCCGACGCGGAAGTCGCGATGGTCCCCTTTCCGCCGTATGCCGCGGATCAACATCTTCGCGTGTCTCTGCTTGTCGCGCATCCGACGCCGTGCTGGATGATTCGGAATCGGCAAGCGGCGCCCGCCTCGTGTATCGATTTTCCGGGCTGGAATGCGAGTCCGGCCAGGTCGTGGTCGGATCGCGGGTCGGCGGAGTGTGTGGCACCGTGGCATCGAGAGCGGAGCGCAGTCTCCAGGTGGCTCGACTTCAGCGGCCAGTCTGCTGCCGCGAAGGGAACTTATTTCCGCAAAGGCGGCTTTCTGTGGCGTGCCTCGGCCGACTACCCGTGAAATGAATCTGGCGCTCCGGGTTCGATGGTTGGAAAGTTCGATGGTTGGAAAGAAGGGATCGAAGGGAAGATCCACATGGCGAATCGTGAGCTGAAGAAGGTGCTCATCACCGGAGCAGGTACCGGCTTCGGTCATGAAGCCGCCATGCGCTTGGCCGAAAAGGGCTTCGACGTGATTGCCGCGGTTGAGATCTATGCCCAGGTGCAGACGATGAAGCGGCAAGCGGCTGAGCGAGGGTTGAGCCTGCAGGTCGAGAAGCTTGATGTCACCAACGACGGCGATCGTCGCAAGGCTCTCAACTGGGGTGTGGAGATCCTGGTGAACAACGCAGGAGTCGGAGAAGGCGGCTCCACGGTCGACATTCCCGCATCGAACATCCGGCACCAGTTCGAGGTCAACGTCACCGGCCCGCTGCTCCTCACTCAGGGGATCGCCAAGCAGATGGTCGAGCGCGGCGCCGGCAGAATCGTCTGGGTCTCGTCTCGAGAGGGCCTGAACGTCAACCCGTTCACCGGCATCTACTCCGCTTCCAAGCATGCGGTCGAGGCGATCGCCGAAACCATGGCCTACGAGTTGCAGGAGCACAACGTCGAGGTCGCGACGGTCAACCCGGGGCCGTTCCTGACCGGCTTCAACGACCGCATGTTCCAGACCTGGGAGAGCTGGGAGGACGACCCCTCGCAGCGGCTCTTCGACTACTCCAGGCTCGCCTTCCCCCGAGCGCAGTTCGATCCTGAAGCGGTCTATGCGACGTTGACCGCTGTCGCTGCCGGCGAGGTCGACCGTTTTCGCAATCTGGAGCCCGCGTCGATGATCGAAGAGACCAAGCACCTCCAGCAGGTCCCCTGGGAGCGCAAGGTCACGGATGGGCTCGGGACGCGGCATCAGGCCATTCAGCACTCCTACGAGATGCAGCCCGAGACTCTCGTCTCGACCTGATCCCCTTGAGGGAGCATCCATGCCTGTCAAACCGACTGTCCTGCAGGACCGTTACCGAAACCGCGGCACCGCTTACACACTGGAGGAGCGGGCCAGGCTCGGGATCACCGGGCGGCTGCCGGCGGCCGTCGAGACCCTCGAGGACCAGGCCGACCGGGCCTACGGACAGCTCATGCAGAAATCGTCCGATCTGCAAAAGTACATCTACCTCAATGAGATTCACGACCGGAACCAGATCCTGTACTTCAAACTGCTGGCCGACCACCTCGACGAGCTGCTGCCTGTCGTGTACGACCCGACCGTGGGTGACGCGATCCAGCAATGGTCCGTGGACTACCGCGACTCACGCGCGGTGTACCTGTCGATCGACCGTCCCCAGGACGTGAAAGCCTCATTCGAGTCGCTCGCCCTTAGTGCGGACGACGTCGACCTGATCGTTGTCTCGGATGCTCAGGAGATTTTGGGAATCGGGGACTGGGGCGTCAACGGGACGGACATTTCCATCGGAAAGCTCGCTGTTTACACGGCCGCAGCCGGAATCGATCCGAACCGGGTCATCGCGGTGAACCTCGATGTCGGGACAGACAACGAGCAGTTGCTCAACAGCCCGCCCTACCTGGGCAATCGGCATACACGGGTGACGGGTGAGCGGTACGACGACTTCATCGCCCTCTATCTCCGGACCGTGTCCGAGTTGTTCCCGAACGCGCTGCTGCACTTCGAGGACTTCGGGCCGTCGAACGCCCGGCGGATCCTGGTGGAGAACGCGGACAAATACCGGATCTTCAATGACGACATGCAGGGCACCGGGGCGATCGTCATGGCGTCGGTGTTCTCTGCCCTGAAGGTCACCGGGAAGCGCTGGACCGAGCAGCGACTGGTGGTCTTCGGCGCGGGAACCGCCGGTACCGGCATGGCCGACCAGATCCACGCGGCGATGGTGCGTGACGGTGCCACACCCGCACAGGCCAAGAGCGACATCTGGCTCATCGACGTCCACGGCCTCGTGACCGACGACATGGCCGGTCTGCCTGACTATCAGCAGGCGTACGCAAGGCCGAAGTCCGAGGTGAGCGCGTGGGCGGACGGTGAGATCGACCTGTCGACCACCATCAAGCATGTCGAACCCACCATCCTCATCGGCACGTCGACCGTCCACAACGCCTTCACCGAGGACATCGTGCGCGCGCTGGCCGGGGGAGTGGACCGCCCGATCCTCCTGCCGCTGTCCAATCCGACGAGTCGCATCGAGGTCATGCCTTCCGACGCGATGATCTGGTCGGAGGGCAGAGCACTGATGGCCGTCGGCATTCCGGTCGGACCGGTGGAGTACAGCGGCGTCTCGTACGAGATCGGACAGGCCAACAACGCGCTCCTCTACCCCGGACTCGGCCTCGGCACGATCGTTTCGGGTGCCCGGCACGTGACGGACGGCATGCTGCTCGCCGCTGCCGAAGCCGTGGCCGGCCAGGTCGATGTGTCCCGGCCGGGGGCCTCGCTCCTGCCGCCGGTCGCGAACCTGAGGGCGTCCTCGGCCACAGTCGCCGTCTCCGTCGCCCGCGCCGCGGCACGGGACGGTGTCGCGACGAAGACGCACGAAAACCTCGTTCAAGCGGTGCAGGACGCGATGTGGCAGCCGGTCTATCCCATGAGCGATGCGGAGCACGCGAAGTGAGCCGGGGCGGCGAACAGTCGGTCCCCGAGATGCGGGAAGTGCCGATCGGGATCCAGGCCGACGGACAGCGCGAAGAGTTCGACAGCATGGGCACGGTCGAGGTGCCGGCAGACCGCTACTGGGGAGCGCAGACACAACGGTCGCTGATCCACTTCTCCATCGGTGGCGACCGGATGCCCAAGGAGGTCTACCACGCCTACGGCTACGTGAAGAAGGCGGCAGCGCTTGTGAACGCCGCCGCCGACCGGCTGCCCGACTGGAAGAAACAGGCCATCGTGCGGGCCGCGGAGGAAGTCATCGAGGGGGAGCTCGACGAGCACTTTCCCCTCTTCGTCTGGCAGACGGGCTCGGGCACCCAGAGCAACATGAACGTCAACGAAGTCATCTCCAACCGTGCGTCGCAGTTGCTCGGCGGCACGCTCGGGAGCCAGAAGCCGGTGGGCCCGAACGACGACGTCAACATGGGGCAGTCCAGCAACGACAGCTTCCCGTCCGCGATGCACATCGCCGCGGTGCAGGAAATCGATGACCGTCTCCTCCCTCAGGCCCGAGACCTTGCCGCGGTCCTTGAGGCGAAGGCCGGGGAGTGGAACACGGTCGTGAAGATCGGCCGCACGCACCTCGAAGACGCCGTGCCACTGACCGTGGGACAGGAGTGGTCGGGCTACGGCGCCCAAGTGCGCGCCTGCATCGATGAGGTCGAGCACAGCCGCAAGGGGCTACTCGAACTGGCCCTGGGCGGTACCGCCGTCGGAACAGGGCTGAACGCGCCGAAGAACTTCAGCCGTGACGTCGCGGCGCGGATCGCCGAACTGACCGGCAAGCCGTTCGTCACCGCCGAGAACAAGTTCATGGCGCAGGGGTCACTGGACCCCATGGTGCGCGCACACGGAGCACTGCGTGGACTGGCCGTTGCCGTGATGAAGATCGCCAACGACATGCGATGGCTGGCATCAGGCCCCCGCACAGGCTTCGCCGAGCTACTGCTTCCCCAGAACGAACCGGGCTCCTCGATCATGCCCGGCAAAGTCAACCCGACCCAGTGCGAAGCCATCGTCATGATCGCGATCCAGGTGCTCGGCAACGACTCCGCGGTGGCGTTCGCCGGAAGTCAGGGCAACTTCGAACTGAACGCGATGCGCCCGTTGATCATCAACAACTTCCTGCACTCCGCGCGCATCCTTGCCGACGGGATGGAGAAGTTCCGGACGTTCTCCGTCGATGGCACCGAGCTGAACCGAGCGAAAATCGCGCAATACGTGAACGAGAGCCTCATGCTGGTCACTGCGCTGAGCCCCGTCATCGGCTACCAGAACGCTGCACACATCGCCGAGTCCGCGCTCGCCAACAGTCAGACCCTGAAAGAGGCCGCCCTGGCAAGCGGCCACGTCGACGAAAAAACGTTCGACGCCGTTGTCGATCCACTCTCCATGGTCGGTGACGGCGTATCAGGTGCCTGACCTGCGACCGCGGACACAGTACAGCCGCAGGCCCGGCTCGTGCCGGCGATGGGACTCGGACGGACGGGCGGGACCGGCAACTCCGTCGGCCTTCGACGGGCGACGGAGCTGCCTTTGCCGTCCGCCCTGCAGCACGGCAAGGGGCGGCTGCGGTCTCATTCGGTCAGCTGAGGGGCGGGTGGCGATCGTTCCACAGGAGTGCCTGTTCGAGCAGATGGCCCACCTGGAGCAGGAGGTCCTCCCGCCAGGGTGCGGCGACGATCTGGACGCCGACGGGGAGTCCGGTGGCGAGGTCGTGGTGGACGGGCAGGGAGATCGCCGGTTGGCCGGTCACGTTGAACAGCGAGGTGAACACCCCCATCGGGTAGCTGTTCCGCAGGGCCCCCGGCGGATCGTCCTCCGTGCCCGCCCGCCAGGCGCCGATCGGTGGCGGGAGGCAAGCCATCGTGGGCGTGATCAGGAGGTCGAAGCCGGCGATGAAGCCTTCTACGACGCGCCGCGACAACTGCTGAGTCTTCGTCACCGCTTCCGCGTAGGCCCAGGAGTCGGTCGATCGTGCCGCGTCACGCAGGGCGCGGTTGTGGGGCTCGATACGGTGCGGATCCGGGAGCGGGATCCCCGCGCCGCCTACGTTCCACAGCGTCGTGAACGCCCCGACGAACTCGTCCGTCGAGGGCAGCGGAAGGCGGGCGTCGACGATGCGGTGGCCGGCCGATTCGAGTGTGCGCAGCGTGAGGTCCACGGCCGCCGTGCAGGCCGGGTCCACGTCGATGCCCGCGACGGGGGAGTCGGTGAGCACCCCGATGCGCAGTCCGGCCCGCGCGTCCGCCGCCGTCGCGGCGGCGAAGGACTCGCGCGGGGTGGGGGGCGACCACCATGCGGCCGGGTCGTGGCGCACGAGCACGTCGAGGGCGGCCGCGGTGTCCGCGACCGAGCGGGTGATCACGCCGCTGGTGGCAAGGCCCTCCCCGGCGACGGTCGCACGGGCGACCAGACCGCGGGTGGGTTTCAGGCCGACAAGGCCGTTGCACGAGGCCGGGATGCGTATCGAACCGCCGCCGTCCTCGGCGTGCGCGATGGGCGCCATCCCGGCAGCGACGGCGGCGCCCGCACCGCTGGAAGAGCCGCCCGGCGTGCGGTCCGGGTCCCACGGGTTGCGCGAGATGCCCAGGGCCTCGCTCTCGGTGAAGGGCAGCGCCCCGAACTCGGAGGTGGTGGTCTTGCCGAGCAGCACGAACCCCGCGTCCACGAACCGCCGCACGACCGGGTCCGACGCCGCGGCCGGTGTCCGGTCGGCACCGGCGGAGCCGTACGTGGTGGGCCAACCCGCCACATCGAGGAGGTCCTTGACCGGCAGTGGGACGCCGTGGAACGGCGGGAGATCGTCGGGCGAGGCGGCCCGTGCCACCACGTCCGCCGCATCGGCCGCGGCTTTGCGGACGTCGTCGTCGGCCCGGTGGCAGAAGGCGTTCAGCCGGGGGTCGAGCTCGTCCATCCGGCGCAGGTAGCAGTCGGCCACCTCGACCGGGCTCACCTCCTTGCGGCGGACGGCCGCGGCGAGTTCGACGGCCGTGGTGAAGGGGTCGATCGGAGAGGTCATCTCCAGCGGTCCTTTCGGGTCCGGGGCACTGGCCTGGATCGGCAGTGTCGTCGCGGCCACGGGCAGGGGTCTTGGACGAATGTCGCGAAGCCTGTGCGTACTCTGGCCGTATGCGGTCCGCTGAGTCGGCTCCCGGCGCTGCGGCGGTGTGGGACATCGCCACCCCGACGCGGCCCGTTCTGCTGCCAGGAGTCAGCATGGCCGGCTTCCGCGCCCGTACCGCAGACCCCGTCGATCTAAGCGTGGTGCCCTACCCGGCCGTCACGGTGGCGGTCGACCTGGGCGGCGGTCCGCTCGCCGTCGAAGACGGCGGCGGGCGGCACGAGGGGAGCGTCGTCGTCGGGCTCGCGCCCAGCGGCGTGCACGGCCGCGGCCGCGGGATCGAGTGCATGCAACTGCGGCTGTCGCCGCTGGTGGCCCATGCCGCACTGGGCGGCTCCGCGGAGTTGGACGGCACGGTCGTCCCGCTGCGCGACCTGTGGGGTCGTGAGGCCGAGCGCACCCAGGAGCGGTTGCGTCTCGCGGGGTCGTGGCCGGAGCGGTTCGCGATCGCCGAGGCCACGCTGGCCCGACGGGTCGAGGCGGGGCCACGGGTCGACCCGGAGGTCGCGTTCGCCTGGGGGCAGCTCGTGGCGCACCGAGGAGGGGTTCGGGTCGAGCGGCTGGCAGCCGAGGCCGGATGGAGCCGTAAACGGTTGTGGTCCCGATTCCGGTCCCAGATCGGCCTCAACCCGAAGCGCGCCGCGCAACTCGTCCGTTTCGACGATGCCGCCCACCGTCTCGCCACGGGATGCAGCGCCGCGCAGGTGGCCGCGGAGGCCGGCTACGCGGACCAGTCGCACCTCCATCGGGATGTCAGGGCCTTCGCCGGGGTGACGCCCACGGCCGTCGCCGCTGCGCCCTGGCTCGCGGTCGACGGAACGGCGTGGGCCGCCCCCGCGTACCTCACCAAGGCGTGACGCGGCACCAGTGTCCAGGGAGTTGCGGCACCGGACGCCGTCGACGACCGCGAAGGGGAACATTTCTTCAAGACGTGGGACGCCCGTGCCAGTGACACTGCGGCCATGAAAACCACGGCGAGCAGCATGTTCAGGAACGCGAAAGACGACAGACTGGCCCGGCCTCCGCGCCCCCGGTACGGCGTGGACGCCCCGTCCTTCCCCGCGTTGCTCGGCGCTGCGGGGACGGCCTGCTGCCTGGCCTCCGGGCGGTGGCGGCGAGGACGGACCGCCACGGCGACCGCGGGTGCGGTGCTGCTCGCCGGCACCGGCGTCTATCTGCACACCACGCTGCGCGGCAAGGTGGGCATCTGGGAGCGCGAATTGGATCGCGCCGGCCTGAAGGGCGACGAGCTCCTGCTGGACCTCGGCTGCGGTCGTGGCACGGTGCTGATCGCGGCGGCCGGGCGGCTGCCCGACGGACGCGCCGTCGGCGCGGACCTCTGGTCCGGAACGGACCAGAGCGGCAACCGTCCCGAGACCACCCTCGCGAACGCCGCCGCGGCCGGAGTGGCGGACCGGGTGGACGTGCACACGGCCGACATGACCGCGCTTCCCTTCGCGGACGACTCCTTCGACGTGGTGACCAGCGCGCTGGCGATCCACAATATTTCGTCGTCCGAAGGCCAGCGCCGCGCGCTGGACGAGGCCATGCGGGTGCTGCGTCCGGGCGGGCAACTATTCATCGCCGACTTCTGGTTCGCGGCCCGGAAGTACGCCGCACACCTCGGCCGGGGCAGCACTCTGCGCCCACTGGGGCCGGGCTACTGGTACGGAGGACCCTGGCTCGCCGTCACGCTGCTGCGCGCTGTGAAGGAGCGCTGAAGCGTCTCGCAGACGGCCGTCACTCCGTCCGCACAGGCAGGTCCGGCTGTCGTTCCTCGGCCGGGCGGCGCGACCACGGGAGACGCGGGCGGCGTTCGACGTGCTAACGTTGCGCGTTTGCAGTGTCGCTGTGCCGGTGCTCCGTTCGGTGTCTCCGGCTGGTGGCCGCGTCCCTGCCGCGCCTTCCTCGGTACGGTCCCTTCGGAGGAAGGCTCTCTGTGAGCGAATCAGCACGTGCCGATGTCCGGCAGCAGGACGATGTGTCCGAGGCGGAGGGCGCCACTTCGGCAGTGCCCACGGCGGCGTCCTTCGCGCAGCTGGGATTGCCGGCCGAGATTCTGCGGGCGCTCGATGAGCACGGTGTGACTGTGCCCTTCCCCATCCAGGCGGCGGCGCTGCCGAACGCGCTCGCGGGACGGGACGTCCTGGGCCGGGGCCGCACAGGATCCGGCAAGACGCTCGCCTTCGGCCTGGGGATGCTCGCCCGGACGGCCGGGCGGCGCGCGCAGCCGAAAGAGCCGCTGGCGCTGGTACTGGTGCCCACCAGGGAGCTGGCGCAGCAGGTCGGTGAGGAGCTCACCCCGTACGCCGAGGCGCTGCGGCTGCGGCTCGCGACCGTGGTGGGCGGAGTGTCCATCGGACGGCAGGCCGCCGAGCTGCGGGACGGCGCCGAGGTCGTCGTCGCCACGCCCGGCCGGCTGCACGACCTCATCGAGCGCAAGGGCTGCCGACTGGGACGGGTGCGTATCGCGATCCTGGACGAGGCCGACCAGATGTGTGACATGGGGTTCCTGCCGCAGGTCACCGAGATCCTGGACCAGGTGCGTCCCGACGGGCAGCGGATGCTGTTCTCCGCCACCCTCGACCGCGACGTCGACCAGTTGGTGCAGCACTACCTGCGGAACCCCGCCGTCCACTCCGTGGACCCTTCGTCCAGCGCGGTCTCCGCGATCGAGCACCACGTCCTCATCGTGCACGGCCCGGACCGGTACGCCGTGACCACGGAGATCGCCGCCCGGGACGGCCGCGTCCTGCTGTTCCTGGACACCAAGCACGGCGTCGACCAGATCACGAGGCATCTGCGGGCCAACGGCGTGGCCGCCGCCGCCCTGCACAGCGGGAAGTCCCAGCCGCAGCGCACCCGGACCCTGGCCCAGTTCAAGAACGGGCAGGTCACCGCGCTGGTGGCGACGAACGTCGCCGCACGCGGCCTGCACGTCGACGACCTCGACCTCGTGGTCAACGTCGACCCGGCCACCGACCCGAAGGACTATCTGCACCGCGCGGGCCGCACGGCCCGGGCCGGCCGCTCCGGCACCGTCGTGACACTCGTCCTGTCAGGACAGCGCCGCGAGACGAGCCAGGTCATGGCGGACGCCGACGTCGCCCCCAAGGTCACCAAAGTGCGGTCCGGGGAGGCGGAGCTGAGCCGGATCACCGGCGCCAAGGCCCCCTCCGGAAAGCCTCTCGACGGCGGGCCGGCCGTACCGGGCCCCAAGAACCACAACGCCCCGTTCCGCGGCCTGGGCAGCACCAAGGACGCGACGGGCGGTTCCGGCGGCAGGCCGTCCCGCAAGAGCAGCGAGGCCCGCAAGCTCGCGGAGGCCCGGAAGGCGGCCCGGGTGCGGCGCGGCGGCTGAGACCGAGAGGTCGAGGTGTGGTCGAGGTGGCGTCAGCTGGTCGTGCTGCCCGCGACCCACTGGCTCCACGGCATGTTCCAGTCGCCGAGGCCGTTGTCCGGGGCCAGCACGCTCGTGTCATCGGAGTTCTTGACGATCACGACGTCACCGATCATCGAGTTGTCGAAGAACCACGCGGCCGGCTGCTCGCCGTCGCTGCCGCCCTTGACGTCCTTGAGGCCCACGCAGCCGTGACTGGTGTTGACCTTGCCGAAGATCGAGTCGGCACCCCAGTAGTTGCCGTGGATGAAGGTGCCCGAGGCCGACAGGCGCATGGCGTGCGGTACGTCCGCGATGTCGTACGCCGGCTTGCCGTCCTTCTTCGTGAGGCCGACGGTCGCACCGTTCATGCGGATCTGCTTGAACTTCTCTGAGATGACCATCTGACCGTTGTACGTCGGGTGATCGGGGCTGCCGGACGAGATCGGGATGGTCCTGATCGTCTTGCCGTCCCGTACGACGGTCATCTGCTTCGTCCTGGCGTCCACGGTGCTGATCTGGCTCCGGCCGATCTTGAATGTGATCGTCTTCTGGACGCCGTGGTGTTTGAGCTTGACGGTGACGGTGGAGCCGGGCTTCCAGTAGTTCCTGGGGCGGAAGTCCAGACGGTCGTTGTTGAACCAGTGACCGACGACTTGCTGGCCGCTGCTGGAGCTGACCTGGATCTTCGACTGTACGGCGGCCTTGTTGCTGATCGCCTTGTCGAAGTTGACTGACACCGGCATGCCCACGCCGACGGTCGAGCCGTCCTCGGGAGAGAGATGCCCGATGAAGCCGTTGGCCGGGGAGACCGTGGTGATCGTGGCGTTTCCGGTGGTGGAGCGCCCCTTGGCG
The DNA here is from genome assembly GCF_002803075.1 of Streptomyces sp. CB01373. GTDB lineage: Bacteria > Actinomycetota > Actinomycetes > Streptomycetales > Streptomycetaceae > Streptomyces. The sequence continues at coordinate 237,290 of NZ_NNBK01000003.1, forward strand.
TCCTCGGCATCTGCGGCGACCTGATACTTGGTGGCCCGCTCCAGCCTGCCGTTCGGCGTCCAGGACGTGCCGTCCGCGGACAGGGTGCCCGGGATCTCGGCGCCGGTCGCGACGGAGGTCATGGTGACCTTGGTGAGCTTGCCATCGCTGACGGTGACCTTGACGGGGTCGCTGATCCCGACGCGGTGGGCACCCTGTGCAGGCGTGATCTTCACTCGGGCTTCGGAAGCATCCTGGGCGACCGCCTGATCCTCCCGCGTCTGCGATTTCGGGTGATCCCCGGCGGCGTTGCCGCTGGTGGCAGCGTTACTGGTACCGCCGAGGGCCGTGAGTGCGAGCACGCCGCCGAGTACGCCGGCCGTGGCGACCTGTCCGGTGCGTCGTTTACGTGCGGTGATCAAGCGCTTCTCCCATGTCACTGTTCTTCGAATCCCTGGAGCTGGTTGTCCGAGGAGTGCAACTAGCTTTACAACTACATATGCGCATTCATCCGTCCCGAAATGGGCAAATTGTGGCGAAGGCCACGCGTCGTCGAGCGCGTCGCCGAGGCCCTGCTCGACGTTGAGCACGACGGGTCCTGGTACGAGGGCTGGGGCGAGCGGCCACCCAACGGGGCGACAGCACTGGACACGGCGCGGCGTCCCCCCGTCTCCGGCCGGTGGGGCACGGGGGTCGCCGTCGCGACGGGTGGCTGCTGAGTGTTCATGGAACGTGACTTCGAGCCCGAGTGCCTGGGGTTCGTCGCGGACGAGGTGGCCGCAGGAGGGGCAGGGGTGGCTGTCGGCCACCGTGGCGGTGCGGTGTTTCAGGACTGGCGTCCCTGTAGCCAATCGGGCAGGGTCTCTGTGCGGTGGCGCCAGGGGGCGGGGATGCCTTCGGTGCCGACGCGGGAGGCGACGATGCCGCCGACGATCGCGCAGGTGGTGTCGACGTCTCCACCGGCCGAGGCAGTGGCCCACAGGGCAGCCGCGTAATCGGTCAGGTTCCGGGCGGCGCACCAGAGGGTGAAGGGGACCGTGTCGACGGCGCTGACCTGGCGTCCGTTGCCGAGGCTATGGGCGGCGAGTTCGACGTAAGGCTGCTCCAGGAGCGTACGGGCCTCGACGATGCCGTTGCGTACCCGGCCGGCCGGGACAAGGTCCAAGACGGTGGCGAGCAGGTCCGTGCCGGTCACGGGTTCGGTGCGGCGGTACGCGGCGCGGCTGGCGGCGACGGCGACCGCGACGGCCCCGGCGACGGCCTCGGGGTGGGTGTGGGTCACCTCGGCGGACATGGCGGCCTGCCGGGCCGCGCGTTCCGGGTCGCCTGGGAAGCGGGCGCCGAGCGGGGCGACGCGCATCGCCGCCCCGTTGCCCCAGGAGCCCTGCCCGTCGAACAGTCCGGCCGCGAGTTCGCGCCAGTTGCCGCCCTGGCGGACCAGGCGCAGCAGGCGGTTCATCGCGGGACCGTAGCCGCGGTCGAAGTCGTGCCGTTCGGCGAAGGAACGGGCGAGTTCCCCGACCGGAGGAGCTGTGGCGCGGTCTTCCAACGCAGTACGGCATGCCACCCGGACTCGCGCTCCTGCAGGGTTTCCTGGGCGCGGTCCTGGGCCCAGGACTCGACCCACGCGTGGCAGCGGTCGACGGCGATCAGCCAGACCTCGTACTCGTCGCTGGTCGCGCCCAGCACGCTCTCGCCGTCCAGCGACATGGCGGCGAACTCAGGCCGCCCGCGGCGCCGGCCGAGCACCCCGGCCAGGTCCCACTGCTCGGCAAGGCCTACACGCGTCCAGTGACCGCACCAGTGGGACCGGCAGCCGTGCTCGACGACGTTGATCAGGAGCTCATCGTTGTCGTCGATCACGCCGTGTTCGACGACCAGGCGATGCCACTGACCCACGCGAGCGGCGTACTGGCGAGACGCCTGATCGCGCCCTGCCCACACCGGCCTGAACAGGGACCGAAACCACCCCACCAGCACGCTTTGAAGCCTCATCGACAGGCATCCGCCGGCAGCGCGACAATGCCCCGACACCGCACCTCTGCTGAGGGACAGCTTCACGGGGCGCCTGGGCTGAGCCGGCGCGCCGCGAACGCCCCGCTGACGCAGGTGAGTTGCCGATTTCATGGACGTGCCCCCGACTGTTTATGATCTTGGTCATGACTGTGCAGAACCTTGACAAAAACCCTTCCCGTAAGCAGAGACTTCAGGAGAGGCAGCGCCGTCAGCTGGCGGTGGTCGACACCGTGGACAAGGCCGAGGCCAAGGTCCGCAAGGCAGAGGTCGAACTGGCCGTGGCGGTTACTGAGGCAGTGCAGGTCTTCGGCGACGAAGAGTCCGCGTCCGAGGGACTCGACATGCCGGTCGAAACCATCCGGCGCTTCCTTGGCATGGGACGGGACGAAGCGGCCAGGGGCGACAACGTCGCCGAGGTCGATAACGCTTCCTGAGCCCGGCGTTCGTGGCGAGCCATGGTGCGAGACCGGTGTCGACGAGTCGGTGTACGGCTGGTGCCGGTTGACCCACTTCGACGCCGTTGCCCGGGAAATCCCCATCTCTTCGGCTACATGCGCGACCGGACGAGTACGATCTCGTTGAACCGGTGGATCACGTCCCGGACGGTGTCCTCGTCGGCCTGCACCAACTGGGTGGCGACCACCGGCACCCGGTTCCCGCCGCCCGAGGCCAGCAGCATCATCGCGCGCTGGCACCGAACCCAACTGGTCTGCCCCGGGCGCACGATGTGCTGCAGCCGCTGACCCCTCCCGGTCGGTCAACCTCCGCACACGGACGAGTGGTTCACCTGAGGTCCGCCCGTTGTTCGGCACCGACAACAACTCGGCGGCCAAGCCTTCCGAACGGGGCATGCGGATCGGCTGCCAGCAGTACAACTTCCGTTTCCTCGCCTACCGCATGGCCCTGGGCCTGGACGATGTGATCCGCGGCGGCGACACCGCGCTGCTACGGCTCGGGGAACCGGCCTCGCCTGTTCCCGAGTCTGTCTCCGCCCTGCTGCTGGAGCACATCGCGAACCGCGACAACATGAACAATGCCACCAACCCGGCATCCGGTCGGCTCTTCCCCAGCCGTCGGACGGGGTAGCCGTTCCGCCCGGACCACCTGTCCGCGCTCCTGAGCGAGACGGGTCCCGGCCGCACCCACCGCGGCGCCGCCCTCCGGCAGCAACTCCTCAAGTTGCCTGCGCCCGTCGTCGCGGATGCTCTTTGCCTATCACGACAACACCACCACCCGGCTTCTCAAGGAGACTGGCGGGACATGGAGCCGATACCCCCCCCGGTGACCACAACACCGTGACCGAGAGAGATGGACAAGGGACTCGGCCTCACCCTGCCAGTGTCTGTGCCATGCCCACACTCACCCCGCCGGACGGCGCCCGAGTCAGATCCCGGGTCCGTAACCAGGGTCCGGATGCTGGCGAGGGGTCCACCACTCGGTGAGCCCCCATATCCCGAGCGTGAGTGCGGCCACAGCTGAGAGCACCGCAGCCCAGGGACGGTGCACCCATCGCGTGGTCAGCGCCCAAGCGAAGAGTGGGACCAGAGCGCCGCCGAGCACGATGAGCGGCAGATCGACGAAGAGCACACTCAGATCACGGGCATGGCCCTCGAAGCCTCCGTCGATACTGAACGCGGCCCGCGATGCCCAGACAACCAGCGCGGTCGTCGCGCCCAGGGCGGCGAGGAGGCATCCGGCGCCAGTTGGTTACGCGAGCTCACCAGTCGCGCGATTGAGGGAACTGGCGATGCTGGATGGCTGTACCGGCTGGGGTGGATCAGGCAGGGTCGTGCATCGAGTTGTCTGTCTGGCCGTCGTCCAGGATCACGGGGAAACTCCATTGGAGCCGCGCAGCCACCGTTCAGCGTGAGAAGGGGTATGCGACCACCACCACAGAATGTGCCGGGGCGCGGTGTGGACGAGCGTGATTTTGACGCCTTCTACACCGCGAGCGTCGGTCGGCTCGTCGGCCAGTTGTACGCGATGACAGGTGACCTGGCTGAGTCTCAGGACGTGGTGCAGGAGGCCTTCGCCCGGGCCTGGGAACGCTGGGCCGAGTTGGACCTGAACGGTGCCCCCGAAGCGTGGGTGCGCACGGTGGCCTGGCGGCTGGCGGTCAGCCGGTGGCGGCGGGCGCGCACCGCGCTGGCCTTCGCCCGGCGGCAGGGTCCGCCCGCCGCCGTACCGCCGCCGGAACCACACCACGTGCTGCTGGTCCAGGCACTGCGGCGGATCCCCGAGGCGCAGCGGCGGGCCGTGGTGCTGCATCATCTGTGTGATCTGCCGGTGGAGCAGGTGGCTGCCGAGACCGGTTGCCCCGTCGGCACGGTCAAGGCGCACCTGAGCCGCGGACGGGCGGCGCTGGCACGTCTGCTGGCCGATACGGACCTAGAGCTGCGGACGACCCGGCTGCCGGAGGTGAGGCATGGCTGACAGGACGGAACTGGAGCGGTGTCTGGAGCGAAACCTGGCCGGGCTCGCCGAGTCGGGCCGGCAGCAGGTGATGCCGCTTGCCGCGCACCGGGTGCGGGCCCGTGGTGAGCAGCGTATGCGCCGCCGACGGGCGGCTGTGGCGTTCGGCGGCGCGCTGCTGGCCGCCGCTGTGGTGGTGGGCGGTCTGTCGCTGTTCCGAGCCGCCCGGGTGCCGGAGCCGGCCGCGATCGCCCCGGCGCCGACCGTTTCAGGCTTCGTGCCGCCGTCGCCCGCACACGGCGAGGAGTACGCCAGTGAACTGGGCTACGTGTACGGCGCGGTGGCGCAGGGCGACATGGTGCGGGTCACCGTCGAGCAGCTCCGTACCGTCAGGGGGACCGCGGTGCCCACGGGTGTGGTGCACACGCTGACCCTGCCGCGGTGGACGCTGGTGGAAGCACGGCGGCTCTCCGGCGGGTCCCCTGCGGATATGCAGTTGGACCAGTTGGTGAGCCGACTGGCTGCCGGGCCGCGGTGGGTGTTCGCGATCGACTACAACAGCGAGGGCCGGGTGGAGTCCTTGCGGGAGGCCGACCGGCCCGCCGAGTGAGGCCGTCGCCGCATTCGCGGCATCGAGGTGCAACCCAGAGCCGGGCCAGGGCGTAGAGCTCATGTATCCCGACTGCATCTGATCCGATGGGACCTTGCCATGCTCACTTCTCGCCGCCGAACCGGCGCCCTTCCCCTGACCGCTCTCGCCTTGACCGCTCTTGCCCTGACCGCGTGCACCGGCAAGGCAGGCGAAGGGCAGGCGGAGGTTCCTGCCCCGGCAACATCGGTGACGGCTTCAGCGTCGGCGTCCGGACACGCCGCCGTGCCGACCCCGCTCACCACGAAGGTCCCGGCTACTGCGACGACCCCACCCACCGCGACAACCGCGCCCGGCGACGACACCGCCCCGGCCGGCACGACACGCTGGGCCGGTACCAAGCAGTTCATGCAGATACGCGAGGGCTGGATCAGCGGCGGACGGACCTACCTGTCAGTGCGGACGGCCCGGAAGGTGGCCGTCACAGACCCGCACGAGGCGTGGCTGATCATCCCCGGTGAAGGGCCCTACACCACGGTGCTCATGGCCACGGACGCCCGGGTGCTGCTATCGGTCCCGCTGGGCGACAACTCCGCCCCCTACCCCTACTCCCAGACCGAGTTCGTCAACCGGCTGATGGCCGAGCCGAGCTCCTCCCGCTCGGGGCTGGGGTACGACCTCAGCTTCGACGGGAAGGGCCAGGTGACCAGATTGCAGTCGCTGTACACCTCCTGAGTGAGGCGGGGCGCCTGGCCGAGCCGCTGCCCGGGGGCATGTGCGGCGGCTGGCGGGGCCGGCCACGCGGTCACAGCTGGTGGCCTACGGCTGGCGCAAGGACATCACCGTCCATGAACTCCTGGATCCGCTGCCCGCCCTGGTCACCGCGGACCCGGCCCGGGGGCGGGCGCGGGTGGCGCGAATCCAGCCATTGTGCGAACGCCTTGTCCTTCACACCGAGGGCAAGGAGACCAACGCTGCCCGCCCGCGGTGGTGGAACGTCCTGGCCGGGGCAGACCCCGCGGCCCTTGCCGATCTCGCAGCCACCGGCTTGCTCAGCGACTGCAACGGCCCGAACACCATCCTCCACGCGCGCCCGAGAAGACCTCTGGCGCGCGTGGAACGGCACCGCCGATCCGGTCGTGGCAACCGTGCTCCGCATCACCTTGGACACCCCGCTCCTCCAAGCCGACGCCGCACTTCTGGACCGGCTCGCCCGGACAATCGGCCCCTCCACGCCCGACGGCGTTCCACAACTGCTGCGCATCGCACTGAGCAGGGCCGACGAGCGGCAAGCGAACCGCGACTCCTCCAGCGACGGGACCAGGCTGGCCGACGCGCAGCTTGTCGCGGAACTCAACGCCGTCGCCGAACGCGTCGGCGCCCCGCAGCTCACGCGCCTGCCCGAACCATCGGTCACCGACGAGTCCCAGCCCCGCCGCAGCGCACCCATCCCCGCGCAGTCGGCCACGGCCCCGACCTCACCTGCCGACCCGTCGCCCGCGCCCTCCGAACCGGTCGGCCTGATCCGAGTACTCCGCGCATGGCACCTGAGCCCGTACGAGGCCGGCGCACCACAACACACCCTCGAACAGATGAGAGACCTCGTCGGCGACGGCCTGCTCAACCTCGCCACCCGAGGACAGACCGACGAGGCCGACCTGGGTACGCACCCGTGGACAAGGCGGATGGCTGAACTTCGGAGGCGAGACAGCCCTCGACGCCCTTCGTACGGCTGCGCAACTCGATCGCACCCTCACCCACCGCGTCATCACCGAAGAGGCCGAAGCAGCGGTGAGCGCCGGCCGGTACGGGACCCACGGCATCGCCCAGGCACTGATCTTCGCCTTCGCCCAGCAAGCCTTCGGCCTGCCCCCGAACGACTCCCTCGGCCTGGCCTTCGCCCTCTGGGACGAAGCCGCAACGGTCATCGAGAGCAGAGCACCACGCGTCCACGACAGCGAGGACCCCAGCACCCCTACCGCGCCCCCGACAACGACAACGGAACCCCCGTACCCGGCGATCTCGACCACGCCTTCGCGACCGCGGCACTGGCCGCAGTCGCACACGCGGACCGGGAAGGCGAACGCCGAGCGATGGTTGCGACGCGATCTCTGGCCACACTGCGCCCCGAAGCCACGGCACCTGCCATGGCCCTCGCACTGGAGCAACTCTCCGATCCGGCGTCCCTGATGTGGCTGCTGTGCCTCCTCCAGAAACAGGGGCCGCAAGCCCAACCTGTCGTGGACCACTGCCAGGACGTGCTCGAGGCACTGGCCCGAGGACCGCTGCTCACCGTCCGCGCCCTCGCCCGCCGGCTGCTCACCGATGCGGCCAGCGTGTCGATGGGAGCGTCGCACCCGGCCGGGCTGACCCCGGCGGGCCGCCTGTGGACCTCCGCCGCGCAGGGAGACAGCCCGAGAGACCCCGTCGTGACGGGGATGGGGGCAGAGGTGGCTGGCGCGCGGCTGAATGAAGCCGAGCAACTGCAGCCCGGGCTGATCCGAGCGGTCCTCGCCAGGGTTCGCCGCGAGGTTGACACTGAACACACCATCGAGAGGAACAAGGCCCAGTCCCGCGCCAACCTCAGCGCCGACGAGGGCGAGCTGCCGGACGCCTACCTCGCCATCGAGGAGACCATCGAAGAGGCGATTCAAACGGTGGCGTCGGGTAGCCGCGCGCACAGGCTCTCGCAGGGCCTGGGCCTGAGCGATCCGGCAGCTTGGGAGGACCAGCTGGCCACCGTACTGACAGACGGCCCCCGCATTCCGCTGGCCTTCGAAGAGGCACGCCGGCCACGCCCCGACCTTCCTCTGCCACCCGGCCCGGACGACCCGGCCAGCCAGGACACTCCGCTGATCGGAACAACCGCCGAGACCATCTCCACACGGCCACTGACGCAAGCCGCCGCCCTCACCGGACAAGACCCTCCCGGGCTGGCACATCCTCGCTTCCGCGGAGGAACGCAAGTTCCTGTCACCGCACACCCGGACGACCGGCCTGACCGTCGTGAGCTTCTCAGGCCCGGAAGTGACGGATTACGGGAACCAGGACAGCGGCGCCACCCCCTTCTCGGACGGAGACATCGAGGAGTGGACCCGACCGCCGGGGCAGCACCCCGCCGCTGATGCCCCGCCGGGGATCCCGCTCCTCGGCCTCGACCGCGCCATGACCGCCGCCGCAGACGCCGACCAAGGCCTGGGGTCTGCCCGGCTTCGCACTGACACCCGCCACGTGGCTGCCTGCCGCGCTGCGCCTGACACCCGGAGCCCTGCTGACACTGGAGGACGACCGCGGTCCGGCCCTGCGGCTCATGTGCTGGCGCACCGAGTACGAGCGGAGCGCCTACCGCCTGCCGTGGCCGCGGACGACCGGCTGCGCCGTCGTGATCCGCCCCGACCTGCTGGACATCCTGGCCGAGCGGGGATCCGCACCGATCGTCACCTGAGATGTCGTCATGCGGCTGGAAGCGGACTGAAGAAGAGCAGACGGGACACCGTGGTCGGAAGGAACGGCACCCGGTACCAGGCAACGAGTACGACCCGTCCGACGCCAGGGCCCGCACACGACATGTGCGGGCCCTGGCGTCGGGTGTGCTTGGGATCAGGCGGCGGGCTCTGCCTCGGCGGGTTTGGGCGCGAGGGGTCGCAGCAGGGCCTGCGGAAGAAGAAGTAGAGGACCGGGACCACCGTAGAGGGCCCAGATCACGACAGAACTCCAGGAAGCTCGTCCGGTTCTTCCTCGGCTTGATGTGGCCGTAGAGCTTGTCTTTGCCCAGGTCGTAGGCGGCGAACAGGTGCCGGAGCCCGTGCGGGCGAGTGTAGGTCGCCCGTCGGCGGGGGCGGGGCTCGCGGTCGGGGTCCTTGTGACGGCGCTCAATGCCTACCAATTAGGTCGGCTCGGCTGGTGTCAAGGCGATGCGTCCGTTGAGGGAACGGCTTGTCATCCGCTCGTGGGCGGTGACCGCCTGACTGAACGGGAGCACGTCGACCTCGGTCCGGCCGAGTCCGGCGGCGACGACTTGGACGGCCGCTTCGAGTGCGGGCTTCACGGTGTCCGGGTGCGTGGGCAGGTAGGCGCCGGCGTTGAAGCCCATGACCGCGACGCTTTTGAACCAGAGCCGGCTGGTCTCGACCGAGTGGCCCCAGTCCCCACTCGCGTTGCCGGAGGCGATGAGCCGGCCGCCGGAGCGCATCACATCGAGTCTTCTGTCGCGCAGCTCTCCGCCGACGGGGTCGATGACGACGTCGAAGAGTTCCTCGCCGACCGCTGCCAGCTCGGCCGAGTCGATGATCTCGTCATACGGGAGCTTCGTGGCCGCGGCGGCCTGGAGCTTGCTTGCGCGGACCGTGCCGACCACCCGACCGGCCCCCAACTGCTTGGCCATGCCGGGAAACGCCGCGGAGAAGCCGCCGAGCGCCCCATGGATCAGGACGCTCTCGCCCTCGGCCAGTTGGGCCACGCGCGTCAGCGCGACGTGGGCCATCGCGGCATTCGGCACGACCGATACCGCGAGAGCGGGATCGATGTCGTAGCCCTCAAGGGACACGGCGAGAGCCGCACGTCCGATGAAGACGGAGGCGTAACCGCCGGTGCCGCCGTTGGACATCGAGACGACTCTCTCACCGACCGTGAATCCGGTGACCCCCTCGCCGAGAGCGCGCACCGTTCCGGTGACTTCGAGACCGGGGACGAAGGGCGGCTGCGGCATCCCCGGCTGGTCCTTGAAGCGGCCCTCGCGGAAGAACAGATCGATCAGGCCGACGGCGGCGTGGGTGACGTCGATGGCGATCTCGCCCGGGCCTGGCGTGGGATCGGGCAGCTCCACCACTTCGAGAACGCTCGGATCTCCGTACCGGATGGCTTGCACAGCCTTCATGGCGTTCCTCTCACAGACTTAGCGCACCTCGTGATGCGTTATGTTCCGACGGTAGCACGCGTAACGCAACACGCCATGCGTTACCGTTGTGGGGTGCGGGAGAGGGCGAGATCGACGGAGGACAAGGCGCAGCGTTCCAAGGACCTGCTCGACGCCGCGGAGGAGCTCGCGCTCGAACTCGGTGGAGTGCGGTTCGTGACCGTCGCGGGGGTGACCGAGCGCGCCGGCCTTCACCGCACCGGCGTGCGGCGCTACTACGCGAGCAAGGAAGAGCTGCTGCTGGAACTCGCGGAGCGCGGCTGGACCCGCTGGTGCGACACGATCAGCTCGCGACTCTCGGCACAGACCGGCCTCGGTCCGTCCGATGTGTCGAGCCTGCTGGCCGAGACGATCGCATCACTGCCCGTGTTCTGCGACCTCCTCACCCACGCCACGATGAGCCTGGAGGGTGACGTGGACATCGAGCGCGCCCGCCGCTACAAGACTCAGGCGTTCGCGGCGCACGACCGGATCGTCGAGGCGCTGGACCGCGCGAGCGTGATGTCGCACGGCCAGTTGCAGGCGCTGGTCGGCGCGACGCTCCCGCTGGCCGGCGGGCTCTGGCAGGCCGCCCATCCCACGCCGGTCCTCGCCGAGCTGTATGAGCAGGTTCCCGCATGGGGGCATCTCGCGCTCGATTTCCCGGCCCATCTCACACTGCTGCTGCGCGCGATGGCCGCAGGACTCATCGAGACGCTGCCCGTCTCCGAGACCGGCTGAGTGTGACAGCCGGACCTGCTGCCGGTTCCGATACGTTGAGGGAGTCGCGGCCTCCGTCGACTCTGGCGGACGGCTGACGGGACGTCGGGTGCACTGTCACGGGAAACCTGTGCGCTCATGACGAACCCGGCGAGCTTCACGGGGAACGGAACTCGTCCCCCTTCACCTGAACTTGACCTGTCCCCGCCACCGCCCGCTGACCCACGCCGCGCTCGCCAACGGCTGCGGAGACTGGCTCGTCTCACGTCACGGCGTGGCCCGCGCACTCGTGGCCGGTCAGCGCCCTGACCTCCGACCTGACCAGAACGAGCGAGATAAAGTAAACGTCCCGGGAAACATGACAAAACAGCAGGGTGGGCGGATCCTCGACGGTGTCGCGATCCGGGTCGCTCAGCGCATCTTCGCGGTGGTCGCAGCGATCAGGCACAACCCATTGGACCGGCACACCGGTCCCACGGTCGCTCATCGCCCACGACCGCTGGCAGACCGACGCTCGCGCCTATGCCCCGCGCATCCCGGCCCGCGCGAACTCCGTCATGCCTTCCTCGAAACCGACCTCCGGCTTCCAGCCCGGCCCGCAGCCGCGACGAGTCCGCGGTGATGTGCCGTACGTCCCCGAGCCGGTACTCGCCGGTGACGACCGGCTCGGGGCCGCCGTACGCGGCGGCCGGCGCCCGTGCCATCGCGCCGACGGTGTGCGGTTCGCCGCTGCCGGTGAGAAGGAGGCGACACCGGCGTACGGGGTGTCGCGTGGCGTCCTCGCCCACGAGACCGGGCAGGAGGCCGTCCCCGCACACGGGAAACCAACGCGGAACAGACGCATCTGACTACACCGAAGCCCTGAGTCCCCCTCCGCCCCAGGGCTTCGGCGTAGTTTGCTGTCGTCCGTTTTGATCATGTGAGGCCGAGAAGGGCAAGGGGCCGGGTTTGGTCTCGGGCTGCCCGTCGGAGGCCGGAGGCGATGTCGCGGGCGCCGGTCGGGCGGAGAGCTCCGATCGCGAGGTTTCTGCAGGTGGCCATCGCTCTGGGGGTGTTTCCGGTCCGCAGCTGGGAGGCGTCCTCGGCGAAGGTGACGTCCCTGACGTGGTGCAGGGCTTCGACGGTCCAGTGCCCTCGGATTCAGTCGGGCGAGCTGAACCGGGCCGGCCTGCTCGGCGGTGAGGCTGGTGACCGCGTAGACGGTCTTGAGGCTGATCTTCCCGGTCTTGCGGTGGACGCGGCGGCGGACGATCTGGACGGCCTGGCGGGCGCCGGGGAAGAGCGGGTTGTTGACCGTGCACACCTTCAGCCGGCGGATCTCCTGGCGGCCGTGACCGGTCGCACGGGTCCTGTCCTGCAGTGGGGTCTGCGTCCAGGGAAGGGACTTGAGCTGCCGACGGAGCTTCTTCGTGTTGCGCTTGGCGATCACGATGCAGTGGGCCTGCCGGTCGAGCAGGTGGACGGCGTGGTCATGCTGGGTGTGCATCGCGTCGCTGGTGACGACTGTGCCGGCCAGATCCGCGAGGGTGTCGAGCAGAGGCCGGAAGCGGGTGATCTCTTTGGTCTTCTCACCGACGTCCATCTGGGCCAGGACCAGTGCGTTCACGTGGTCGCAGGCGGCCAGGAGGTGGATCTTCCGTCCCTTCGCGCGGGCCGCACCCCGCAGCGACTTCCCGTCGACCGCGAGCCCTCGCAGCCCTTGTCCCCTGGTCTGCCGGTCCGCGAGCCAGGCTCCGACCGCCCGGTCCAGGGCGTCCGCGTCGATTGCCAGGAGCGTCACGAGAGGGTGCCGTACTCCCCGCGGATCCCGCGGGTCCGGGACCTGTGCGAGGCGTTCCAGCAGATCCGGAAGATCGCTCCCGGACACTTCCGGATGCGGTCTGAGCTGATCAAAGGCAGGGGAGATCAGAGATGATGCGTCGGCAGGCACGGGCAGTCCAAGGTCACAGAGCGTAGAGAACTCCATGATCGCGGACGTCCCTGCCTGCTGTGTACCGAGCCCCGCCCAACATGACGAGACGTCAGCAACCGGGCGTCAGCCGACTACGCCGAAGTCCTGAACGAAGAGGGTGCGGTAGTACGCGACTTCCGGTTCGCGCTCCATCCAGATGCTGCCGGTGGGGTCTCCGTTGTTGCGTTGTCGGACCATCCGGTTGATTTCCGCTGCGCTCTTCGAGATGCACGACGAATGGATCGCCTTACCTCGCCGCCAGCTCCCCGAAGGCGATATGGGTGATATCTGCCGTAAACTCTCTTTTGGTTCCTCCGTGCTACCCAACGCACCGAAATGCAACCGCCAGTTGATCCCCAACGCCATGACGAGGGACACTGCCTGGCGGATGCGTGTTCCCGACCGAGTGGCACTCGCTTCGGTATCCTCCCGTGCAGGTCATCAGGGGCCATTTACCCAAAGATTACTGGGCAGTTGACCTCAGGGTTTCGTGGTAGCGTCTTTGTTCCGAGGGACAGTGCAACCTGAAAGGGAAATCGTGAACACGGAGAAGATCGCCGCTCGCCGCCTCTCGCTGGAAGAGGTGACGAAGCTCGGCGTGAAGGACAGGCTCTTCGTTTCCGCCGACACGGCAGAACTCAAGCTTCCCGACTGCTATGTCCCTGCTTTTCTGACCAAGTCCGGTGAGGATTTCGAGGGCGGCTCGATTACGGCGAGAACCGTATTCCAGGAAGAGGTCTCCTGCCTTCCCGACGACGAGAATGAAGCCGGAATCTACTTGGCCGACGAGAACGGCTCGGTGACCATCGAGGTCCTCCAGTCCGCCGGTGTCGTGCTGGACCTGGCACTTTTCGTCCCTGGTGGAGACAAGGGGGCCCTCACGGCCCTTTACGCTGCGGCTCGGCAGGCGTTCGGCGCCGACATCGTGCAGATCTGGCGCCAGGGCCTCAAGGAGGTTCCCGACGTGAAGGTCGACATCTTCGAGGAGCAGATTCCCCGGGGGCGCAAGGGGGGCGACAGCCCCAAGCGTGACCGTCGCGCGATCGACACCTACCCCACCCGTGCGGACTTCATCGAGTTCTCCGCGGGGTGGAAGCCGGTCGTTGAGGTTCACAGGCCGATTGTTGACAACACCCCGACCATCTGAGGCGGCGTTACCTCTCGGTCTCGCCCTGAGGGAACGCCGAGAACGCATGCGCCGGACCCGGTCGACCCCTTAGCGGCCCAGGAAGGCGTCGGAAAACAACTCACGAACGCCGAACGCCGTTCAACTCGATGGCCTCGCGAGACAGCCCTCAGGGCTTCGGCGTAGTCGAGTGACGTCCACTTCGTGCTCAGGCGAGGCCGAGGAGCGTGAGGGGTCGGCGGGCGTCACGCGCATTGCGGTGATGGCCGGAGGCGATGTTCTTCGCGCCGTTCAGTCGCAGGGTGCCGACCGCGAGGTTGCGTCAGGTCGCCATAGCGCGGGGTGGGCTGTCGGTCCGCCACCGCGCACGCGGTCAGGTCGAGGACGACGGCCAGCGCGTGCCGCACTCCTCGTAGCCGGATCATCTGCTATCAGCCCGAACGCCCAGCCCAGCCGCTCATCCCATGCACGAGCGTCGTCCGCATCTGCACCTGTCTCTTCAGCCACGCAGGGGTCATCTCCCGGCACCGTCGGCCGGCTCCGCCCGACGGTGCGCGGAGACGCAGGCCACCGAGGCGCAATGGACATGAGACAGGAACCGTCCGCTCGCGCTCCCTTCACCGCAAGTGGTCGCGAAACGGACGCCCGCCGACTACGTCGAAGCCCTGCTGCTCAGGTGTGCGCCGAGAAGGGCGCCTGACGGGTATATGCCCTGGTCAGGCGCCCTTTTTCTGTGCCTAGAAGAAGCCGAGCTTCTTCGGCGAGTACGACACCAAAAGGTTCTTCGTCCGCTGGTGGTACACGCTCACCGTCGCCTCTGACCTGCGGCAGAGGATGGAATCGTCTGGTGCTGAGCCGAGTTGGTCCGCGCCTGGTCCGGATCTTGGTCCGTGATCTGTGGTGTTGGCGTGCGAGTCCTGCGGTACGACATGGCACAGGTTGTAGAGACCGTCCAGAAGTGTCCAGCCGGTCCAGACTGTGAGCAAAGTTGCAGCTCAGGGCTGCGTAGTCCCGGGGGCCCGCGCCGTCCGTGAGACGTGTCTGAGACGACGAAGCTTCGCCCGGATGTCGAGGCCCACCCCGTCCGGAAGGCGCGACGCCGTGAGGATCATCTCGATTACGTCCTCACGCAGTTCACCGCCGTCGACCAGTTTGACGGCCGGGATGCGCAGCCCCTCCTGCCACACCTCGGTGGCCTTGGGCGACCACGAGGCGAAGGCCAGCTCGCGTCCGCTGCGTACTGGCCCGCTTGGTCGACGTTGCCCGACGCCCGCGACTCGACAGGCATCGGCGGCCTTCCGGCGAGGTTGGCCACCGTTCACTGGGGCGGGCGCGACCGTCGAAGGCGAGAAAATACCTGGTCATGCGCACATTCTTGAGCCAGAGAGCGGAGTAGAGTGACAAGGCCGGGAGTTCCTCGCACACGGATTCCCATGCGGGTGTCGTTCCCGGTGATCAATAACGCCGGGCTGTCGCAGACGAGCCCGGGGGGCAGGTCCGCGCCATGACTGTGATCATCGACCGTACGATGTCGAGTGAGCGCCCACCCTCGCCGCCGGCCCGCCTGTCCCTGACACCGGCAAGCCGGGCTCCGGGCTGGCTGGACGGCGCGTGGTGGCCCCGCTCGCGTGACCTTACCCGTGAGCTGCCGCCCCTGGCAGCCGCACTGGACAGCTTGTGGGGCCGGATCACGCGGGTCACGGTGAACCCGGCGCACTGGCCCGTCATCCCGCGCAAGGTGCCCGTCGCAGGGCACACCGTGCGCGTGGGATGGTTCACCGACGAGCAGGATCCGCACAAACTGATCCTCCTTTCCTACACCGTCGGCCGCTGGGACCTGTTGGTGATTCCGCCGGAAACCGGTGCGGCTTCCGCCGCCCGGCTGCTGGCTGCCGCGGCTACCGTGGGCGGCCTTCGTACTCCCGGCGAGCTGATGGCGGACGAGGTCGCGACCGGCGACGGTATCGACGCCCGAAGCCGGGAAGAAACGTGGGAGAACGATGGCGGGGCAGCGCCACCGTCGCCCCTGGCCCGGCACGTGGGCCGGGCGAGGCGTCCGTCCTCCTCCGGCCGGGGGAGGTGAGAGTGCCATGACCGTCATCGCCGTGGCTGTGTTGCTCCTTGTGATCGCCGTCGGAGTCGCTCTGATCCACCGGCTCAACGCTCAGCACAACGAACGGATCACTGCTTTCCGCTACAGCGATGCCCTGCCGGGGATCGGCCGCCGGACCCGGAGGCACCGCCGGCCGGCGGCAGACGGGACCGCCGACACGCCTCGACACGACGGAGAACGCGGATGACATCGGCCTTGGCCCGACTGGGGGCGGTGGGTGTGACGCCGACGCGTCACACCCACCGACACGCCGCCTCGCGCTCAGTCTGTTTCGCTGCCGCCGAGGCCACACCGCGCACACCGGCAGGTAGTGGAAGAGGACGGAACGTCATGGCGACACTGCGCGAGCGGAAGACGCACCGCGAGAAGGTCATGCGGGCTCTGTACCAAGCCACCGTGGGCAATCGCCTCCTGGGTGTCGACGGGGCGAAGCTCCGCAACGACCTCGGTATCCCTGAGCAGGATCTTGCTGCCGCCTGTACGTATTTGGCGGGCGAAGGCTGGGTCGTCGTCGACTGGGCGAGGGGCAATACACCCGCGATGGTCACGCTGACGCACCAGGGAATCCAACAGATGGAGACAGAAGAGGAAGAGCGCGGCTGAGTCGGTTCCGAGCTTCCCTTCCTTCGCTGATCACTGTGTTGGCCGAGCATCTCGGATTTGTCACCCGTTTTGGTCTGGACGCCGGTGTCTGGGAGGGACTGCCGACCCGGCTGCTGGTCGACGACCGAGTCGTGCATATCGACTCCTTACCGGTCGGTGACGACACCGTCCTCAGCACCCGAGGCGATCGGGACCATTTCTCCCTCGCTGGTGGTCCCACCGGACACGCCGCCCGACGCGGCACGCGCCGGATGGCCAGGGCCCTCCGGGCCGACAGCGTCGCCGGGCCCGAACAGATCCTCATCGACACCGCCAGCGACACGCCGCATCCGCCGACCTGACACCTCGTTGCCACATACACGCACGAGGGCGTCACCCAGGGGGCGAACGTCACCTGCCGCGGCACTAGATGCGGGCGAACCTCTCCGTCTGGTGGGCGAACTCCTGTGCCATGGCGGTGCTGACCGTGGGCTTGGTGTCGCGGATCGTGTCCAGGTAGTCGGCAGTGGTGGGAGCGGTCCGGGTTCCGGTGTCGAAGGTGCGCTCGAACTGGGCCTGGGAGACGGTGCGCGCCGCGTGGGCGATGTCGGCGGGGGTGAATCCCTCGCTGGCGGACGCTAGTGCCGCGCTGTCGGCGTCCGCGCCCGCTCGGGCCAGGTAGCTTTCCCACAAGGCCGTCCTGGCGGTGTGGTCGGGAGGGCCGATCGGTAGCACGTAGTCGAAGCGGCCGTGCCGCAGGAACGCGGAGTCGAGCGTGGTCACGTTGTTCGTGGCGCAGACGAGCAGCCGCCCGTCCTGACTTCGGAACCGGACGATCGCCTTGAGCAGTTCGTTCACGACGCCGACCGCGGTCGCGTCCGCGCCGCCGCGTTCACCGGCGACCTCCTCGACCTCGTCGATGAAGACCAGGACGTGCTCAAGCCGGGCGATCTCGTCGAAGCGCCGGTTCAGCCCGGTCGCCAGGCCGTACTCGGCGGCCAGACGTGCGGGGAACAGTTCGAGGAAGGGCCATGTCAGGCGGCTGGCGATCGCGTGCGCGAAGGTGCTTTTGCCGGTCCCGGGCGGACCGAACAGCATCACCGCTCGCGGCGGCTCCACTCCGTGCTGGGCGGCCAGTCCGGGATGGGCCAGCGGCAGGACCAGGCGCCGCTCGATGAGCTGTTTCTCCCGCTGCATGCCCGCGACCTTCTGCCAAAGTCCCCCGGGCGGCAGCTCCGCTCCGAGCGAGGACAGCGTGCCGGCCGACCGCGGGGTCACCGGCCCGCGCTTTTCGAAGTAGACCAGCCCCGAGCGGGCAGCGAAGTCGCAGTTCCGCAGAGCGGCGGCACCCGTCTCACCCTCCGGCAGGACGGCGTGCACCGCTCGGACACCGTCGGCGAAGAGCCGTTGCTCGAGGGCCGTGATGAGGGCACTGCCGAGCCCGCGCTGCCGCCAGCCGGGCGCCATGCAGATGCGCAGAATCCAAGCCCGGTCGCCCTCCACCCTGCTCACCGCGGCGCCGATCAGCACGTCGTCCGCCGTGGCCACCACGGCCGGGTGGAGGGCCTGGAGGGCCGTCACGGCGTCCGAGAGCGGGAAGAGAGGCGGCTCTTCGGTCGTGCCGCTCTGCGCATCGACGCGGACCACCGCCTCGAGGTCGTCCTGGGAGTAGTCCCTGACACGCCAACCCGTCATGATCAGCTCCGCGTGTTCGGTCGTACTCCCATCATCCGCCGCTGCCCGACGTACGCGCACGGTCGGCTCGAATCCCCGGTCAACCGGTGCCGCGCCACTCGACCGGCGGGAGCGTCGCAAGGGAGCGGACCACCGCCCGGACCTCCTGCGCCGTACGTTCGACTTCGTTCTCCTCGATCAGTCCGTCGGTGAGGCACATGATCCGGTCTCCGCGGCCGAGGGCCACTTCGGAGGTCACGAGGCCGAATCAGCGAAGCGGTCCGAAGTTGTGACGGTTCCCAATCCCAGGCCGTGATCCTCTTCCAACTTGGTTGGCGAGTCGGCCAGTTGGCCTGGGGGGACGGGTGACAGCCGGGACCTCTTGACGGGCTGCTGAGACACGTAAGGGATTTTCGGGTCCGTGCAGGAGCGCTACACGTGGAAGGGCACGGTGGTGATGACGATTTTGGGGAGGGATCGCAGGGCGCGGCGCAGGCGTGGGGCGGTGCGGCTGTGGAGGAGTTGGTGGCGCCGGTGCCGGGTGATGATCTCGGGGAGGATCACCGTGAGGGTGAGGTCGGGGTGCTGCCGGTGCAGGGCCTCGATGTAGTGGACGAGAGGTGCCACGGTCGCCCGGTAGGGGGAGACCACGATCTCCAGCGGGAGGTGGTCGCCCCACAACGTCCAGTAGGCGCGTACCCGTTCGGCTTCCTGAGGGGTGAGGCTGATGTGGAGGGCGAGCACGGGCTGGCGGAGAGAGGCCGCGTA
The DNA here is from genome assembly GCF_002803075.1 of Streptomyces sp. CB01373. Taxonomy (GTDB): domain Bacteria; phylum Actinomycetota; class Actinomycetes; order Streptomycetales; family Streptomycetaceae; genus Streptomyces. The sequence continues at coordinate 256,114 of NZ_NNBK01000003.1, forward strand.
GGCGAGGGCCCGCATCCCCGCGAGGTCGAGCGTCGCGAGGGCGACGACGGTGAGGTGGCGGATCTCCCCGGGCAGTTCCTCGTTCTCCCCGTTCGTCTCCGGCCGCGCCGCGTGCCGTCGCGGGGCGGGGGCCGCGTACGGCACGGCGGGCTCCGTACCCGGCCCCACGGGGGTGTGCGCGGGCAGTTCGACGGTGTGCGGGCGCAGGCGCAGGCGTGCCCGGACGGTGGCGTAGTGGTGCCGGATCCGCAGCGTCACGAGCAGGAACAGTCCGACGGCGACGATCGCCACCCACGCACCCGACGTGAACTTGCTGATGCCCGCGGTGACGAAGACGACGGCCGACAGGAGGCCGCCCAGGGCGTTCAGGAGCAGGCTCTTGCGCCAGTGCCGGTCGCGCAGCCGCCACCAGTGCACGACCATGCCTGCCTGGGAAAGTGTGAAGGCGAGGAAGACACCGACCGCGTACAACGGGATCAGGGCCGCCGTCTGCCCGTCGAACGCCACGTAGACCAGGGTGGCGGCCACCGAGAGCAGGATGATTCCGTTGCTGTAGGCCAGCCGGTCGCCCAGCCGCATGAAGACCCGGGGCGCGTAGTCGTCGCGGGCCAGGAGGGACAGGACGCGGGGGAAGTCGTTGTACGCCGTGTTCGCGGCGAGGAGGAGGACGGCCGCGGTGGCGGCCTGGACGAAGACGTACATCCACCCGGAGCCGAAGCCGAGGTGGGCCAGTTGGGAGAGCACCGTCTCCCGGGTACTGGGCACCACGCCGGCGAGATGGGTCAGGACGACGATGCCGGCGAACATGGCGATGAGCAGTCCCACCATCCAGGTGAGCGTCGTACGGGCCTGGCGCCACTCCACGGGCTGGAACGCCGGTACCGCGTTGGAGATGGCCTCGATACCGGTCATCGCCGTGGCGCCGGACGAGAACGCCCGCATGATCAGGAAGAGTCCCGCGCTCTCGGTGACCGTGACCGCCGGGGCGGGACGCGGCCGGAAGTCCTGACCTGCCGCGTGGACGAGTCCCGAGACGATGAGGGCGAACATGGCGATGATGAAGGCGTAGGTGGGGGCGGCGAAGAGGGCGCCCGCCTGCCGGATGCCACGCAGGTTTCCGGCGAGGAGAACCACGATCACCCCGACGCCGATGGGCACGGTGTCGGGGGCCAGTGACGGGATCGCCGAGGTGATGGCCGCCACGCCCGAGGCGATCGACACCGCGACGGTGAGGACGTAGTCGGTCATCAGTCCCGCCGCGGCCACCAGACCGGCCACCTGTCCGAGGTTGTCGCCGGCCACGATGTACGAGCCGCCGCCATGCGGGTAGGCGCGGATGGTCTGACGGTACGACAGCCCGACCGCCAGCATGAGGAACACGATCGCGCCGGAGACCGGGAACGAGTACGCCAGTCCGGCCGTTCCCGCGAGCACGAGGACCGCGAGCATGGCCTCGGGCCCGTAGGCGACCGAGGAGAGCGCGTCGGCCGACAGCACGGGCAGAGCCACGAGCTTGCGCATCCGCTCGGACACCAGGGCGGAACTCCTCAGCGGCACCCCCAGGACGAGTCGCCGCGCCCACTCCTCGGCACGACCCAGCCGACCACTGGGCGGTTCCTCTGTGTCGACCTGCTCGCCCGGCGAAGACGCCCCCAAGGGCGAAAGGGGAACCAGGCGCCCGAACCGGGCCGGCCGGAGCTGTGCCGCCGGGGGGAACGCGCCCAGGTCGGGGTCGACGGGCAGGGCGCGACGCCAAGTCTCGGGAGACGCCGACACCTGGCCCCAGGCACGGCCCACCCGGCGCAGGACGCGCAGCTGTTCCTCGTCCAGTTCGGCCAGTTGCGCGGCAGGTCCGGGCGGCCCCGTTGACTCCCCGCCTCGACTACCGTGTGTATCCGTCACGCCGCGCAGTGTGGTTGATCAGCGCTCCTCAAGCGGTGATGACATGCCGGTCCGTCGTGTGCGACTGTCTCCGTCGAGGTGAATCCGCGGCACGTGCCGCGGCGCGGGAGTGCTGCTCCCGCGCCCGCAGCCCTGCCTTCCACGACCTGCGTTCAAAGGGGTGGGCCGTGTGGCGTGTCGTTTTCTGGGGCGGTGGTGCCGGACAGGGCCATGGCCGCCCCTTTCGGAGCGACCCGCCAGTTTTCCCCGGCGAAAGGGGCCGGCCGTCCCACGGGTGGCCCCTTTCGCCGGTAGTACGCTGGAAACATCGAGGGCATTCCGCACGTCAGTGCCATGTTGGCGTGGTCGTCGTGGAACAAGAGGCAGGGTGCCCGCACGTAGCGCCCGGATGAAGGTTTGCGCCATGAACGACCTTTTCCATACGCCCGCATCCCGTGGAAACAACCGGGCGCTGTGCATGGGAGACGGCCGTACCACCGCCTGATCTGGGCCTTGGTGCCACGCTGCACGGACAAGCGACGACCGGACGGCGTGTAGTGGCGTCAAGCGGGAGATCCGGTCCGTGAACCACGGTTGCTGACCGCCGTACAGGACGCGTACGACATCTTGGGAGTACGAGGGCGGTGCGGGCCCTGACCTGCAACGCGAAGCCGTAGGGACGGCCGGGCCGCAGGAGGGACCGGATGACCGACCGAGAAGACGACGAAGACCAGAGCCCTGTGGGGGCGATCGGCCGGGTGACCGTGTCCATCCCTCCGGACGGGCCGGGGGAAGTGCTCGTGGCGGTACGCGGCGGGACCGAGGCATTCGCCGCGTGGTCGCGGCATCCCATACCCAAGCATGAGCGCGTCATTGTCGTGGACCGCACCTCGGCCCGCTCCGTGGTCGTGGAGCAATTTCCCGACCCGTGAATCACGTTTCCGGTGAATCACGACCCCGACAGGAGAATTCCATGCTTTTCTGGCACGTTCCCGCCCCCGACCAGGCAATGCTTATTTCCGGGTCGAAACGCCGGGTGGAGGACACGCAATTCCGGATCGTCACCGGACACGGAAGCTTCGTCTTCCCCGTCAAACAGAAGGCCCGCTTGCTGTCCCTCGCGCTGCGCGAGGCCGAGATCACCGAGGACTGCGTGACCCAGCAGGGCATTCGCCTCAGGGCCCGCGCCGTCGCAGTGTTCAAAGTGGGTGACGACCCCGCGTCCATAGCCAACGCGGCCCGCCGTTTCCTGGCGGAACAGAACGCCATGGAGGAACTCGTGGGCCGGATCTTCGCCGGACACCTGCGCTCCATCATCGGCGGGCTGACGGTCGAACAGATCATCCGCGAACGTGATCGCGTCGCGCAGGAGGTCAAGGAAGCGAGCCACACCGAGATGGAGAAGCTGGGCATCGTCGTCGACGCCTTGCAGATACAGGAGATCGAGGACGTCTCCGGGTACATCGACAACCTGGCCGCCCCGCACGCCGCCGCCGTCGCCAGTCAGGCACGCATCGCGCAGGCCAAGGCCGACCAGGAAGCCGCCGAACGCGAACAGCAGGCCGCGGCGCTGAAAGCCGAGTACGAACGGGACACCGCCATCAAGCGTGCGGGCTTCCTCGCCGAGACCGAGCAGTCCAACGCCCGCGCCGCGCAAGCCGGCCCGCTCGCCCAGGCGAGGGCCACCCAGGAGGTCACAGAGGAGCAGACCGCCCTGGCCCGGCGCCAGGCAGAACTAGCTGCGCAGCGGCTGGAAGCGGAGGTGCGGCGCCCCGCCGACGCGGAGGCCTACCGTCAGCGCACCCTCGCCGAAGCCCACCGCGATCAGGCCAAGTTCGAAGCGGACGGCGCCGCCTACACCGAGCGGACCATCGCGCAGGCACAGGCCGACGCCAACAACGCCCGCGCCGCCTCTCTCAGGGACGGAAACCAGGAACTGATCGCGGCCAACCGTGTCGTGGAAAACCTGCCCGCCCTCGCAGACGCTGCGGCACGCGGTCTCTCGGGCGCCACCCTCACCGTCCTGAACGGCGCGACGGGGGTCAGCGAGGTGGCATCGGGGATCGTCGGCCAGGGAATGGCGATCCTCGACGCGCTCAAGAGGTCGACGACGATGCCACCCGGCGTGAACGGAGACCGGCCTCGGCCCACCGAAAAGGCATGAACGGCACAACCCCACGGCAGCGTGCGCGAAGGTCGCCCAACACCGACCGAACCGGACCACAGCCGCGTGCGTCACCGAGCTGTGCGAGTTTCTCCTTCAAGCGGGCGATCTGCGCCTCGCGCCGCTCCGCCGCGGCGGTGCGCTCGGCGAGTCCCTCCTGGAGCTTTGCGGTGCTTTCCGCCTGGTCGATGAGGCGAAGGGCTTGCTCCCGCCGACGGTGGAGGCCGTCGCGGGCGGCGAGGAACGGCGATACCGAGGGCGAAGTTGCCTTCGTCCAACGCGGGGCAGCCCGCTCCTCAAGAATCGCCCCACCTCTTCGGCCTGCAGTTTGAGCGCGGCCAGTCACTCGTCCAGGTCCTCGATGTAGTTGGTGATCTCTTTGAGACGGGCCTTGGCCGCCCGGATCGCGGCCGCAACATTCACGCGGTTGCCCTCGGCCTGGCTGCCGAGGTCCGCCGCCCCTAGGGTCGGTGCTCCGTCAGCGTCGGTCAGGTCGTGACTGCGCTGCCCGCCCGCGGCGGCCGGGGGGCAGACGCTTCAGGCGGGCCGGGCAGGCCTAACGCTCAGGGTCGAAGAGCTGCTGGGCCTCGCCCAGCAGGCCGAGCTTGAGTAGATCGTCCGCGTACTGCGTTCGCAGCGGCATCAAGCCGACGGCCCGGTCTACCTGACCGGGCCTTCATTTTCTCCTGGCTGTTCGTCAGGCATGTCCAGGATGGCCTCTCGGGTGTACCGAGGGCTCCCCGGGGGTGTGGCCACCCTAGGGGCCATGAGTTCGGTGAGGAGCCTGCTCAGGTCATCCGTGGACAGCGCCAGGCCCAGGGTCTGCACGATGCGCAGAGCGCAGTCCCGGATGGACTGAGCATCCTTCTCGGGCGCCGCCGTGCTCCTGACCTCGTCACACACTCGGCTGAACTGCTCAGCGCTGATCGTTGCCCGACTTACTTGCGCCATGGTGCGCTCCTCCTGGAAGAGCGGGCCGCTCCACCCGCTCTTCCAGAAAGCGCTGAGCACACGCCAACGGCAACCGGAGAGAGTCGGATCTCGAGCCCATTCCACCGCGGCAGCGACAGCTTCTCGGCCCAGGCCCCGCCCCCACCACTCCGGTAGAAACGTGTACCAGACCTCCGTGCCGCCTCGGGCCGAGTCCGGCTCGATTGTGACCATTCCGACGAGCTGTTCGGTGCTCGGTGCGGTGGAACGTCCGAAGCCTGGTGCTGCAGGATGTCGCGTTCTGTGAGGGGGTGGCGCGCGCGTCGGAGGTGCGGGGGAGCAGCGGTGGGTGTCCGGCGTCGGACCAGGACAGGTTTCAGCCCGGACCGCCGCGGACGGGGTTCACCAGTAGTGGCGTCGTCCTGCGACGGCGTGCCCCATTGCGCCGAGGACCCACAGGATGGCTCCGACGACCGCCAGGATGATCCCGATGGTCCACAGGATGGATATCCCGGTGACGAAGCCGACGACGAGCAGAATGATGCCCAGGATGATCACGATTTCTCCCTTGGAGAGTAGTGCCGGTTCCCCCTGTGGACCGCGAAAGACCACAAGGGCGTGGACACGGGAATGGTTCGTCTCCTCCTTACTCAGCGCGGTGTGGTTTGTGGCGGGCGACCTGTAGGCGGACCTCGGTGGGCATGTCAGGGAAGCCAGTGGACCGGTGGGCGGTTCGGAGCGGGCCTTCGCAGAGGGCATCGAGGACCGCGCCGGGTGCCCTCTGAGGGGTGAGGGTGAGCCTGACACGGGTGCGGGGATCGGCAGGCCGGCCAGTGATGCGTACGGCCGCATGCTCAACCCCCGGCAGGGCACCGGCTTCGGCGGCGATCGCGTCGCTGAGCGCTCGGTCGCGCAGTTCGACGCCTTCGTGCGGGAGTGTGCCGCCGACGGACAGCGCTCCGGGGCGGCGTCGGCGCAGTTGGGCGAGCAGCCACCCCAGGGCGAGCAGGGCGACGAGGGCGAGGGCGGCGATGACGGCGGGCCACCACCACCAGCCCTGGCTGCTCCAGCGAGCCCGGTCGGCGGAACCGAGCAGGACGTCGTCCGGGGTGGTCAGGGGCCAGCCGACAGGCGGGACCAGATTGTGTCGCCGGTAGACGTCGAACCCGGCGAAGAGGATCAGCAGGCCGCCGCCGAGCAGGATCAGTCCGGCGAGGGCCAGGAGGCTGCGGTTGAGTACGGGTCGCGGCGTCATGGTGTGGCTCCGGGTCTGGGTTCTCCGGTCAGTTGGTGCGTTGCCGCACCCGTACGACGATGCGGGGAGGGCGGGCGAGGGCGTGCCGGTCGCGCTCCTCGTCGAGGACGGCGGTGAGGTCGTCCTTCACCTGTTGAGGGTCGCGGAAGCGGACGTCCGCGCGGGCTTTGACGCGGCGGCGGCGTACACGGATGCGAGCCTTGCTGACCCCGGCTACTCGCATGGCGGCGTCGCGCAGCAGAGCGGCGGTGCCATCGCGGTCCAGGAAGGCGCGCAGCCCGGGCGCGGGGGAGCGCAGGGGCAGCCAGTGGCGTAGGCCGGGGGTGAGGGCCAGGACGATCAGCCAGACGCCGACGGCGGCGGCCACGGCGGCTCCCGTGAGCATCCACACGTCGTCCACGGGGCGGGTGGCCAGTGCGTCGGTCAGGTGCCGTCGCCAGGCTGCCGCGGGGCGTCCCGCCCGTACGGCGACGACGTCGACCAGCGCCGCGACCGCCGCCACGAGGATCACCGAGGCGACCAGCGCGGCCGGAATGCGGCGCGCGGACCACGGGCGATGGGTCCGGTGCCCTCTGTCGCGTTCGTCGGCCGCCGGGTTCGGCGGGGGCGTGTGGTGTTCGGGTGGACCGGGCTCTGCGGGCTCCCTCGACTCCTCGGGCTCCTTTGTCAGCGGCACCGCTGCACGGCGCGGGGGTGGCGCGGAGTCACGGGCGGGAGGGGCCGGGTCGGGTGTCATTCCGGTCCTCCTTCCTGCGTGGTGGGCCGGCGGTGCGGGTCGGGTGGCTGCTCACAGGACCCGCCCCCGGTTCGCGCCGGAGGCCACCAGACGTCGGACGGTGAGGGTGACCTCTCCCACCCGCAAGCCGGTCAGCTCAGCCACCCGTTCGGCGACGTCCTGCTGGATCCGCTTGCAGACATGGGGGATGTCGGTGGGGTAGGGCAGCTCTATGGTCAGGTGCAGGCGCACCGATCCGCTCCGGACTTCGGCGGAGGCGCTGGGTGCCGCCGATCCGCTCGGGTCGGGCGGGAGGGCGACGCGCCGGGACTGGGCCGTGCGTGCGGCCTGGGTGGCGATGCGGGCAACCACCCTGTCCTGGATGACGGTGGCACCCCGCTCGGCCGGAGGCGGCAGGCCTGCGGCCCGCGCCGATGAGCCGGATCCTTCGCCGGGAGGTGGGGAGCCGGGCCGGGTCCTCACCGCCGCCTCCGTGCACGGAGGTCGAGGTCGCCCTGCGCGACGAGACCGACGATCAGCCCCGCCGCCCCCAGGACCAGAACCAGCAGAAATGCCCAGAAGCCGCCGAAGTAACCGGCGAAGCCCAGGGCCATTCCGGCCGCGAGGCCCGTGGTCGCTGTGTTCATGATGCACTCACCCGTCTCGCGAGCGTCATCCGCGTGATCAGCCGCTTATGCCGGGACGCGGCGGTGGTCACGGCGGATCACCTCACGCGGCCCTCGTTCGGTTCGGACTCTTCCTCCTCGTCGGGAAGGTGGACGTCGTCGACGACGATGTTCACCTCGACGACCTCCAGGCCCGTCATCCGCTCCACCGCGCTGATCACGTTGGTGCGCACGTAGCCCGCGACGTCGACGATGGAGACGCCGTACTCGACGACGACGTCCAGGTCCACGGCGGCCTGCCGCTCGCCGACCTCGACCTTCACCCCTTGTGTGACGCTGCCGCCTCCGCCGGGGACGCGCTCCCGCATGGCGCCGAAGGCACGGGCCATGCCCGCCCCGAGGTTGTGGATGCCCGGTACCTCGCGGGCGGCCATGCCCGCGATCTTTGCAACCACGCCGTCCGCGATGGTGGTCTTCCCCCGTGTCTCGGCCGGAGCTCCGGCTCCGGTACGGCCCTTCAGCGCGCTCACGCCCGCGTCGGGTCGGCGGTCCGCCCCGACGCTGGTGATGTTGTCCGTCATGGCGGTCGCCTCGATCGGTCGGTCGGACACCGGCGTGGTGCCCGTCGAAAGGTTGGACATGCGGGGCGGCGGACTTCTCACAGGCTTTCGATGTGACGTGCATCACATTCAGGGAGGTGGGTACGCGTTCGTGCTGAACCAGGAGCAGGAGCGGCATGATCGAACGGACCGGTTCTTCACCTCTGGGAGGCGACCTGCCGGATGGGCTGCTGGCTGTGTGGGCTGCCGAGGGGGACGAGGACGCCTTCGCTCTTCTCGTCCGGCGGCACAGCCGTCCTCTGCTCGGCCTGGCCTGCTGCATGCTCGGTAACGCCCAGGACGCTGAGGAGGCCGTTCAGGACGCCTTTGTCAGCGCCTGGCGGCGACTGCCGGAATACCGCCACGATGCGGAGTTCCCCACCTGGATGTACCGCATCACCGTCAACCGTTGCCTGAACTCGCGACGCCACCGACCGCCACCCCTTCCACTGGACGCCGTCGCCGAACCCGCGACGGGCGACGAGTGGAGTTCGCCCGCCCGAGCCGCGGAGGAGGACGCAGAGACGGCCGCCCTGACGTGCGCGCTCGGCGAGCTGGACGCCGGACAGCGTGTCTGCTGGATCCTGCGGGAGCTGCAGGGCCTGCCCTACAAGGAGATCGCTGTCGTGACACAGACCAGTGAGCAAACGGTGCGCGGCAGACTGTACAGGGCACGCCGGTCCCTGATGGAGGCGATGGCCCCATGGCGCTAGACGACCCGCACGCGCAGCCTTCCGAACCGCCCGGAGACGACGGGCCTCCCGACCACCCGGCCATCGATGACGCGGCTCCGCTCGCAGGTGACGAGGTACTGACCTGCGGCCGCCTGCTCAGCCAGGTCTGGGAACAGGCACAGGACGCGACGCCGACTGCGGATCCGCACACCATGTCATGTCCCCAGTGCCGCGAGGCCGTCGAGGGGCTGGCCAGGCTGAACGCGGCCACGCGGGCGCTGCGTGCCAAGGACCCTCCCGGCCTCCAGGCACTGGTTGACCGCGTCATGAGCATCGTCAGGGCCGAGGTCCGGTTGGGACGGTTGCTGCCACTGGCCGACACGATGCTGGATCTGCTGATCGCCGAGAGCGCCGCGGCGAAAGTGCTGCGGCATGCTGCGGATACGGTCCCCGGGGCGAGGGCCGTATCCTGCCGGCTCGTGCCCGCAGGTGGCACCGGCGTGCAGGTGACCATGACCCTGGCCGCCGCCCTCGACCGTCCGCTGCCCGACAGGGTTGATCAAGTGCGCGGGTCGATCATCGATGCCGCCGTACAAGCCCTGGGGATGGACGTGACGGCCGTCGACATCATCGTGGTCGACGTACTGGAGCCGCCCTTGCCCCTCGGCCCTGCGGGCTCCGGCCAGACCACAGGCGGTGGTGTCTGATGGCTGCCACCGGAACGCCGCCTCCCCTCGGCGTCGCGGCCGCAGCGGCTCTCGCGGTTCCCGGCGTGGCCGGCCTGCAACCCCGCCTCGCCCACCGCCTCGCGGCAGCGGCCTCGCCCGCCTGGCCGGAGACAGCAGCTCAACATGCCCCCGAGGCAGGTGTCCGCATCGACCGGGTGCCCGACGGCTCGGGATGGCACATCGAGGTGCGCTGCGTCCTGACCGAAGGCCACAGAGTGGTGGACACTGCCCGGGATGTCCACGACCAGGTACGGGCCGCTGTCCTCTCCTACCTCGCCGCACACGACGCCCCGGTAGCGGTCACTGTGACGGTCACGGTCACGGTCACCCGCATCGCCGCCCGGGACCACACAGTCTGAGCGCCGCACGCGACGGCCGGCGACGAGGCCAGACCGCTGCGTCTAGTGCTGTGACCGCATAGGTTCGCCGGGTTGGTGGGGGCTTTTTGTAGGATCACGGCTCCAGGGCGGAGAGGGCAGGACGTTGGAAAGACCGCGGATACGCCTCGGCAGCGATGATGCTTGGCTGGAGCTGGCTCATGAAGGCGGGGATGACTGGCGGGTGACCGCCGATTGGTGCTCGTGGCTGAGAGCTGACTTCACCGCCTACCTCACCATCGGGGAGATCGAGGACTTCGCTGCCCGGGTGCTCTCCCATCTGCGCACTCCGTCGAGCCGCCGCTTCTCAGCGGCGGTGACTCCCGGCCGCAACAATCCGCTGACGCTGAAGGCCGAGCCTGTCCAGGGTGGCCACGCCTTCTTCGTGCGCCTGACTCCCAACGGGGACGACGGCGCCTGTCACTTGCAGATGGAAATCGACCCGATCGATGCCACCGAGCTTCGTGAAATGTTTGATGCATTGCACGCGTCCGTGGTGCTCTGACTGCGGAGATCGTGCTGCTCTCGTCAGGCTGCGGCTTTGAGCGGTCGTCCGCCCCATCGGATGCCCTTCTCGCTTCGGATACGGGCTCGTTCCTTGCGTTCGGCGGCCAGGACGTCGCGGTGGCGGGCGTTGGCGTTGCGCCGGCGCAGGCAGGCGTGCAGGGCCCGGGTCTGGACCACGTGGTTGGGGTGGTTTGAGTTGGCGATGGTGAACTGCCGCAGCGGTCCGAAGTGGGCCTCGATGGGGTTCGCCCACGAGGCGTAGGTCGGGGTGAAGCACAGCTCGACCTTGTTCTTCTTCGCCCGGCGGCGGATGTCGGTGCCCTTGTGGGCGGACAGGTTGTCCAGGATCACGTAGATGGGGGCGCCGTCGGGCCGGGCTGCGCGGATTGACTTCGGCGCGGCCAGCGTGTTGGCGGCCCCCTTTCTGCGGCGGTTGACGCCCCACAGGCGGTCGTCGCCGACCGAGTAGCAGTCGTGGAAGTACCGCACCCCATGGGTGCGGTGGTAGGGGGCCGGCAGCCGGTCGGGGCGATTGCGGGCGGCCCAGCCGGAGCCGGCGGTGGGCCTGATCCCGAGCGGTCCGAACTCGTCGAACGCGAAGACCCGGTCCGGGAAGCGGTCCAGGACCTCCTCGATCCGGTCGAGCTTGGCGTCGCGTTCGGGGTCGGGGGACTCCTTCCACGTCTTGGTTCGCTGGAAGGTGATGCCGCGGCGGGCGAGCAGGCCGCGTAACGCCTCGCGGCCGATGAGGGTCATCCGGCCGTGCACTTTCCGCAGGTAGGCGGCGAGCTTGCGCAGGGACCAGCGGGTGAAGGGCTGGCCGAGCTTGGTCGGGCGGGTGGTGGCCGTCGCCGCGACGAAGTCTTCCTCGTCAGGGCTGAGTCGGCGGGGACGGCCTCCCGCCCATCGAGGGTCCAGGCAGGCCAGGCCGATCTCGTTGAACCGGTGGATCACGTCCCGCACCGTGTCCTCGTCGGCCTGGACCAGCTTCGCGATCACCGGCACCCGGTTCCCGCCGGCCGAGGCCAGCAGCATCATCGCCCGCCGGTAGCGCACCGAGCTGGTGCTGCCCCGGCGCACGATCTGCTGCAGCTTCTGCCCCTCCTGGTCGGTCAGTCTGCGCACACGGACAGGCTCGGCCACCGCACCTCCAGCAGTCGGATCGGACGTCACCGCACATCCAACCGCCACGACCATCAACCCGGCGAACCTATGCGGTCACAGCACTAGGCCCAATGCCGGTGATTTAGGTTGTTTTCCGGCTGGTTGAAGTGGCTCTGGTTGGCCCGACCAGCCGGATCGTCGGGGTGTCTGGCCGTGGTGGGCTGTGGTGCTCGGCTCGTTTGAGGGCCCAGTTGGACATCTTGCGTTTGATCACGCGGGGGTTGGAGCGCAACCGCCGTGCGGGCAGCAGTCGTTCGGTGATCTCACGCAGGCTCTGGGTGATGGACCGGGCCAGTCGTGAGGGGGGAAAGTGCCGCCTGCCCGGTGACGTGCCGGCGGACGACGCGAAGAGTGCGGGTGAAGGAGATCCGGTCGGGATCGTGGCCGGCCTTGAGGGCGGCCTGGTGCATCAGGTCCCGCAGCGCGTGGTCCAGGGTGTTCCCGATCTCCCACCGCTGGGCATAGAGGGCGGCAAGCTCCTCGGCCGGTGCCTGGTCGGGGTCGAGGAGGGTGGTGATCAGCCGGTAGACGGTGCCGTCACCACCACGTGGGCCGAGAGTGTACTCGATCACCCGCACCCGCTCGGGGTCCGCGCGCCGATAGTTGTCCCGCGCGGCGACGATCTCCGACAGGTAGGAGCCGTCGGCGAGGGTTTCCAGGACCGGCAGCACCACGACGCTGCGGACCCGCCACAGCAGATCCGCGCCGCCCGCTTTCGCGGCCCGCCACAGGTCGAGGCCGCAAAAGCCCCGGTCGGCGCGGCCGAGCGAGGAGTCGAGGAGGACGGGGCCGCCGAACGGCGCCAGGCGCTGAACCGGCTGTGCCGCTGGTATCTGCGCCGCACCGACGAAGCCCTGCAGTCCTGCTACCCGGATTTCCTGCGAGCGTTCCAGCTCGACCCCCACGTGCCAGGGCCTGAGATCGACCCCGGGCAGCAGCCCAGGCGTGGCTGTGTGCCGAACAGGCCAACCTTGTTGCCCTGGTCGTCCGCGCCGCCGACGAGAAACATGGACTCGCGGCGGTCATGAGCGGGCGGCTCGTAGGGTGATGTCCTTCAGCGCCGTTTGGTCCGCGACTGGTCCGGGAGAGACTCCCCTGGATGTCGGACAGTAGCACGAAGACCCTAGTTGATTACAGAGTGTAGTTGTTGTTTCTGGTTGCCTGGAGGGCAACGATGCCCTCCAGGCAACCGACTTCAGGCTCTAGAAGAACCCAAGCTTCTGAGGGCTGTAAGAACAAAGAATGTTCTTCGTCTGCTGGTAGTGGTCCAGCATCATCTTGTGCGTCTCGCGGCCGATTCCGGACTGCTTGTAGCCGCCGAAGGCGGAGTGCGCGGGGTAGGCGTGGTAGCAGTTGGTCCAGACGCGGCCCGCCTGGATGGCGCGGCCCGCGCGGTAGGCGGTGCCCGTGTCCCGGGTCCACACACCCGCGCCGAGGCCGTACAGCGTGTCGTTCGCGATCTTGATCGCGTCGTCGAAGTCGTCGAAGGACGTCACCGAGACCACCGGCCCGAAGATCTCCTCCTGGAAGATCCGCATCCGGTTGTCGCCCTCGAAGATGGTCGGCTGTACGTAGTAGCCGCCCTTCAACTCACCCTCGTGCTCGATGCGTTCCCCGCCGGTCAGGACACGCGCGCCCTCCTGCCGCCCGATGTCCAGGTAGGAGAGGATCTTCTCCAGCTGGTCGTTCGAGGCCTGAGCCCCGATCATGGTCTCCGTGTCGAGGGGGTGGCCCGTCGTGATGAGCTTCGTGCGGGCGACCGCCGCCTCGACGAACTCGGCGTAGTGACCGCGCTGGATCAGCGCCCGGGACGGGCAGGTGCACACCTCGCCCTGGTTGAGCGCGAACATCGTGAAGCCCTCGAGCGCCTTGTCGCGGAAGTCGTCGTCCGCCGCCGAGACGTCGTCGAAGAAGATGTTCGGCGACTTGCCGCCGAGCTCCAGCGTGACCGGCTTGATGTTCTCGGCGGCGTACTGCATGATCAGCCGCCCCGTCGTCGTCTCGCCCGTGAACGCCACCTTCGCCACTCGCGGGCTGGAGGCGAGCGGCTTGCCCGCCTCCACACCGAAGCCGTTGACGATGTTCAGCACCCCGGGCGGCAGCAGGTCGGAGACGAGGCTCAGCCAGTAGTGGATCGAGGCAGGGGTCTGTTCGGCGGGCTTGAGCACCACCGCGTTGCCCGCGGCGAGCGCGGGCGCCAGCTTCCAGGTCGCCATGAGGATCGGGAAGTTCCACGGGATGATCTGCGCGACCACCCCGAGCGGCTCGTGGAAGTGGTACGCCACCGTGTCGTTGTCGATCTCCCCGAGCGACCCCTCCTGCGCCCTGATCGCGCCCGCGAAGTAGCGGAAGTGGTCGATGGCCAGCGGGATGTCGGCCGCCAGCGTCTCGCGGACCGGCTTGCCGTTCTCCCAGCTCTCGGCGACCGCCAGGGATTCGAGGTTGGCCTCCATGCGGTCGGCGATCTTCAGCAGGATGTCGGAGCGTTCGGTCACGGAGGCGCGCCCCCAGCCCGGGGCGGCCGCGTGCGCCGCGTCCAGCGCCCGCTCGACGTCCTCCGCCGTTCCGCGCGCGACCTCCGTGAAAGGCTGCCCGTTCACCGGCGAGGGGTTCTCGAAGTACTGTCCGCGGGCCGGCGGCACGTACTCGCCGCCGATGAAGTGGTCGTAGCGCGCCTGGTAGGAGACGATCGCGCCCTCGGTGCCGGGCGCCGCGTAACGGGTCATTCTGGTCTGCCTCCCTCAGCAGCGCTGCCCGCCGTTGGGCAGCTCTCGGCGCGAGGCTAGACAGGCCGACGTTGCAAGGACGTTGCGGAACGGGCCACCGATGCGCGTTGGCGGGCCTGAAGCGGTCAGCAGGGTACCGGACCGTGTCAGCCGGGCGGCGCCGCCAACTCCGCCTCGAGCGCGGCGAGCCGGGCCCGGGCCGTCGCGGTCGGCAGCACGGCGACGAGGGCCCGCCACACGTCCAGGTCGTCCTCGCCCCACGGCGCGTGCACCCAGTCGGCCAGCAGGTCGGGGTCGCGACAGGCGATCAGCGAGCTCCGCATTCCGTCGGCGAGACGCTGCCGCAGCCGCACCACCGCCGGAGCCTGTGAGCCGGGCAGCAGTGGACCGGAGTAGGCCACGGCGGCCGCCACGACCGCCCCTGTCTCCAACCGGTGCTGGACGGCGGCCGCGTCCGAGCCGACCGGAACGGTCAGCCGGTACGGTCGCGAGGCGAGCACCCCCGCACCGAGCACCTTACGCAGCCGGGCCAGTTCGGCCCGCAGCGTCACCGGCGTCACCGACTCGTCCTCGTACAGCGCGCACAGCAACTGGTCCCCGGTCAGACCCTCCGGATGACGGGCCAGCAGCACCATGATCTCGCTGTGCCGGCGGCTCAGCCGAACACCGCGACCGCCGACCACCAGCCGGGCCTCGTCCCGGCCGAGGGCGGTCAACTCGGCCGCGCCGGCGGCGGGCCGGCGCGGGGCGAGCAGCGCCAGCTCGGACTCGGCTGCCCGCGCCACCGCCCGCACGAAACCGAGGCTGTGCGGGTGCGCGAGCCCGTGCCCACCGGTGATGTCCACCGCGCCTAGCACCTGTCCGGTGCGCGGATCGTGCACCGGGGCCGCCGCGCACGTCCAGGGCTGGACGCGCCGGATGAAGTGCTCGGCCGCGAACACCTGCACCGGGCGGTCCAGCGCGACCGCCGTGCCCGGCGCGTTCGTCCCGACCGCGGTCTCCGACCAGCGCGCGCCAGGCACGAAGTTCATCCGGTCCGCCTTGCGCCGCGTCCCCGGATGCCCCTCCACCCACAGCAGCCTGCCGTGCGCGTCGCACACCGCGAGCAGATGCTCCCCGTCGGTGGCGTACGTGCCCAGCAGCTCCCGGAACAGGGGCATCACCAGCGCCAGCGGATGCTCCGCCCGGTAGGTGCCGAGGTCACTGTCGCCGAGTTCCACGCTGGCGGTGCCGTCCGGCCCGACACCCGCCCGGGCGGAACGCCGCCACGAGTCGGCCACCACCGGACGCACCGGGCGCGGCACGGTGCCCACCGCGGTGAACGTCTCGTGCGCCCGGCGCAGGACGCGAACACGCTCGGAAGGGTCGGCTCCCGGTTCCAGGGCCACCCACGGATCGGTCAATGCGGCCTCCCTGGACGGCGATGCGGCTGTGGACATCGTCACTCCCGGTGCGCGCCCGGACAACCTTTTCGCCCGGGCTCTCCGTCAAGCGAAGTTCACGAGTCTGATGTAGCGCACCCAGTCCCAGTCGGGCCCGGGATCGGTATGGTCCGTGCCCGGTACCTCAAAGTGCCCGATGATGTGCGCGCGGTCCTTGGGGATGCGGTATCGGTCGCAGATCGCCGCGGTGAGCCTGGCCGACTCCTCGTAGAGGGCGTTGGTGAAGTAGGCGGGCTTGTCCACCCAGCCCTCGTGCTCGATGCCGATGCTGCGGGTGTTGTAGTCCCAGTTCCCGGCGTGCCAGGCGACGTCCGACTCGCGGACGCACTGCGCGACGTGTCCGTCGGCGGACCGGACGACATAGTGCGCGGACACCTCCTTCTTCGGATTCTGGAAGATCGCCAGGGTGCTGGCGTACGTCTCCTGGGTGACGTGGATGACCACCCGGTCCACCGAGTAGCTCGTGGGCCGGCTGGACGCCGTGCAGTTGGAGCTGCTCGCAGGCTGCCACTCGGCCTCCGGGTAGTCGACTGCCTGGGGCCGCGCGTCGACCCGCGTGGGGGGAAGTAAGGCGTAGGGGACGACGGCCAGGGCGGCACCCTTGAGCAGGTGGCGTCGGCTGGGGAGGAGTGGTCGTGCCCGGTCCATGGGTGGTGGCCTTTCTGTGTGGGGGAGTAGTGGTGCCGGTGTCTCGGGGAGGGGCGGGAGGCCGCTAAACCGTCCATGAGGAGGTACGTGGTTCGGTCGGTGGGTGAGGAGTTCGTGCGGTCCGCGGCGAGTCTCGCTCACCGACGGCCGCTCCTCGTGGAGCGTGGCCACGCACGCGGCGTCGGTGTCACACGGATCGGTCAACGGGGACTCGGAGGCCCGGGTGGCCGACCGGCGGCTGACCGACCGAACGGCGGTCAGGCGCGAGTCACTTCACCGGGTTGAGCCGGGGTATTCGGAACGCGTCAACCGCGCGACGTGCCGAGCCGGTGGACCTGACGTGCCTGTCCGGGACTGCTGGTGTTTCCCCCGTCATGAGAACCCCTTCGACACCCGAGATCCGCCGGCGATCCGACTCGACGACGGCACCTCGCGTGAATCACGGTACGGGGCTCGCGGGTTGGGCAGAAGAGCCTGTCGGGGCTCGGTGGACTCCTGCGGAATTGTGGAAAACTCCGCCACTCGATCGGGTGAAGTGAGCCTGAGATCAGGCGCGTTCGCCCACTGCCGTCGGGTCGTCGAGGACGGACCGCACCACCGCGTGCGCGGCTCCCAGCAGCGGTCCCTCGGGGCCCAGTCGGGACACCGACACCGGACAGACGGCCCCCGCGGTCCGGCTAGCCAACTCCGCCTCCAGGGAAGGCAGGAGCCACGGCGCGAGTGAGGACAGGGCGCCGCCCAGCACGACGCTCCGGGGGTCGAGCAGGTTGACGGCCCCGATCAGCGCGACGCCCAGTGCCCTGCCGGCATCCCGCAGGGCCCGCCGTACTTCCTCGTCGCCCGCGGCGGCGCGGGTCGCCAGCAGCCCGACCCGCCCTTCGCCCGGCTCCAGGCCGGCCGCCCGCAGCACGGCTTCCTCTCCCGCGTACTGCTCCAGGCAGCCGCGCCCGCCGCACGGGCACGCGGGCCCCTCCGGCTCCACCGGCACATGCCCCAGCTCGCCCGCGAAACCGCGCGTCCCGCGCAGCAGCTGCCCGTCGACCACCACGGCGGCACCAATGCCGATCTCCGCCGACACATGCAGGAAGTCACGCGGCGTGTCCTCGCCGAGCCAGAGTTCCGCGAGTCCGCCGAAGTTCGCCTCGTTGTCCACCGTCAGGGGCAGCCCGGGCGGCAGCAGGGCGCCGAGGTCGGTGTCGTTCCAGTCGAGGTTGGGGGCACGCACGACCGTACGACCGTCCCGTGCGACCAGTCCCGGCACCGCGACCGAGAGTCCCGCGGCCCACAGGTCCTGCCGCTCCGCCTCGGCGACGACCTGGCGTATCAGCGCGGTGAGTTCGCTCGCCACCGGTTCGGGGGAGCGGCCCCGGTTCGTTCCACGGCGTACCGCCCGCGCCCGCACCTGGCCGCGCAGGTCGACCACGCAGGCCGCGAGGTGGTCGACCCCGACCTCCGCGCCGACCCCGGCGGGGCCGTGCCCGCTGACGGCCAGCGCCGAACCGGGGCGGCCCACCCGGCCGGGCCGCTCGGGTCCCAGCTCTTCCAGAAGTCCGGTCCGGACGAGTTCGTCGACGAGGGTCGACACCGCGGCACGGGTCAGTCCGATGCGTGAGGCGACCGCCGCCCGCGACAGCGGCCCCTCGGCGCGGACGGTGTGCATGACCCGGGCGAGGTTGCGACGGCGCATGCCCTGCTGGGTGTCGGGCAGCGTGCGCCCCGGACCGGCGGAGTGGGTCTCGTGCAGCGGTGCGGTCATGCCTCCGTCGTCCTCGGTGTCTTCCTTGGTCGGTGTCCGCCGGCGCTCTGCGTCGAACGGTGCGGTGCGGGCGGACGGCCGTCCGCCCGCCGGTGTCCGTCAGGGGGTCCGCGTCCCGCGCTCCAGCAGCGGTGCCGCATCGGAGAGTACCCCGGAGATCCTGTTCAAGGTCGCCTCGTCGCGCTCCACCGCCTCGAGCACCGGGCCGTCGGCCGTGCGCCAGCGGCGGGCGACCGCGGCCGGATCCTCGCCGGTGAGCAGCCCTGCGGCCTGGGCGGCGGCGCCCAGCGCGACCAGCTCTCGGGCCTCGGGGATCTGCACCGGCCGCCCGGACAGGCGCCGCACGGTCTGCTGCCAGGCCGTGCCCCGGGCGCCGCCGCCGATCAGCAGCAGCGGGGTGGTGCGGTCGGCGTCCTGGTCCAGCACCAGGTCCAGCGCGCCGAGCAGGGCGTGCACGGCGCCGTCGTAGGCGGCCTGCAGCAACTGTCCGGGCGTGGTGTCGTGGCGCAGCCCGTGCAGCAGCCCGGACGCGTTCGGCAGGTTCGGGGTGCGTTCGCCGTCCAGGTAGGGGAGCAGCGTGACGGACGTACCGGGTTCCACGGCCTCGCGGTCCCGGCCGAGCAGAGCGGCGACCCGGTCGACGGCGAGCGTGCAGTTGAGGGTGCAGGCGAGCGGGAGCCAGTCACCGCGCGCGTCGGCGAAACCGGCCACCGTGCCCGTCGGGTCGGCCGACCGGTGGCGGGACACCGCGTACACCGTGCCGGAGGTGCCGAGACTCAATACCGGTGTGCCCGGCCGCAGCCCGAGGCCCAGTGCGGCGGCAGCGTTGTCACCGGTGCCGGCCGCCACCAGTGTGCCCTTGGAGAACGGCAGGTCATGGCTGTCGCGCACGGTCCCCGCCACCTCGCCCGGACGCACCACCCGGGGCAGCAGCGCCGGATCGAGCCCCACATGGGCCAGGGTCTCCTCGTCGTACGCCTCGGTCGTGGACGCCCACCAGCCCGTACCCGAGGCGTCCCCCCGATCCGTCGTGCCCTCGCCCGTCAGGTGCTGCGTGAGGTAGTCGTGCGGCAGGCGCACCGCCGCCGTCGACCGCGCCGCCTCCGGCTCGTGCTCGGCGAGCCAGGCCCACTTCGTGACCGTGAAGGAGGCCCCCGGCACGCTGCCCGTGCGCTCCGCCCAGGCCTTGGGGCCGCCCAGTTCCTCGACGAGACGGCGGGCCTGCGGCGCCGAGCGCACGTCGTTCCACAGCAGGGCTGGCCGCACCGGAACGCCCTGCGGGTCCAGGGTCACGAGTCCGTGCTGCTGGCCGGCGATCGACACGGCGGCCGCCTCGTGGGCCGCCTCCCCGCACTGCTGGAGCGCCGCGCACAGGGCGTCCCACCACTGGCGCGGGTCGCTCTCGCGGCCGTCGCCGGACGAGACGGTGTGCGGCGCCTGCCCGCTCGCCACGACCTGTCCGGTGGCCGCGTCGACGACGAGCACCTTGGTGGACTGCGTGGACGAGTCCACACCGACGACGAGCGGACCCTCGGCTGCTGACATCGGCTCTCCCTCTTTCCGCGGCTCGCGGGATCTGACCTGCAGTTCTTTTGGTGTACACGGCCCGGCGACGCGGGTGCCGACCCGGTCGTGGCCCTTGTTCCCTTCCCAGGGACGCGTCGGCATACTAATTTGTAAATCGCCATGACGAAATAGTCGCAAGCGAGCAAGGAGCCGCGGCATGAGCTACCAGCCCACCCCCGAGGACAGGTTCACCTTCGGCCTGTGGACCGTCGGCTGGCAGGGACGGGACCCGTTCGGCGACGCCACGCGCCGCGCCCTCGACCCGGTCGAGACGGTGCAGCGCCTGGCCGAACTCGGCGCACACGGCGTGACCTTCCACGACGACGACCTGATCCCCTTCGGCGCCTCCGACACCGAGCGCGAGTCGCACATCAAGCGCTTCCGGCAGGCGCTCGACGCAACCGGCATGACCGTGCCGATGGCCACCACGAACCTCTTCACCCACCCGGTCTTCAAGGACGGCGCGTTCACGGCCAACGACCGCGACGTGCGCCGCTACGCGCTACGCAAGACGATCCGCAACATCGACCTGGCCGTCGAACTCGGCGCGAAGACGTACGTGGCCTGGGGTGGCCGCGAGGGCGCCGAGTCCGGCGCGGCCAAGGACGTGCGGGCCGCGCTGGACCGCATGAAGGAGGCGTTCGACCTCCTCGGCGAGTACGTCACCTCCCAGGGCTACGACATCCGCTTCGCCATCGAGCCCAAGCCGAACGAGCCGCGCGGCGACATCCTGCTCCCGACCGTCGGCCACGCGCTCGCGTTCATCGAGCGCTTGGAGCGCCCGGAGCTGTACGGCGTCAACCCCGAGGTCGGCCACGAGCAGATGGCCGGGCTCAACTTCCCGCACGGCATCGCCCAGGCGCTGTGGGCGGACAAACTCTTCCACATCGACCTCAACGGCCAGTCCGGCATCAAGTACGACCAGGACCTGCGCTTCGGCGCCGGTGACCTGCGCGCCGCCTTCTGGCTGGTCGACCTGCTGGAGAGCGCCGGCTACGAGGGCCCGCGCCACTTCGACTTCAAGCCGCCGCGGACCGAGGACCTGGACGGCGTGTGGGCCTCGGCCGCCGGCTGCATGCGCAACTACCTCATCCTCAAGGAGCGTTCGGCCGCCTTCCGGGCCGACCCGGAGGTCCAGGAGGCCCTGCGCGCTTCCCGGCTCGACGAGCTGGCGCAGCCCACGGCGGCGGACGGCCTGGAGGCGCTGCTCGCGGACCGCTCGGCCTTCGAGGACTTCGACGCCGAGGCGGCCGCGGCTCGCGGGATGGCCTTCGAGCGGCTCGACCAGCTCGCGATGGACCACCTGCTGGGGGCACGCGGCTGACACGGGGACGTCCGGCATCTGGGCACACATGCGCGTGTGTGTGCCCAGGGTGGTCCTGGGAACGCAGCGGCCCAGGTCTCGCGCGGGGCCGAGGAGGGCGTTCCCGGCGCGACCAGTAGGGGTGCGTCTCAGGGGCGTCTCAGGGTCGAGGTCAGGAACCGCCGGGGGCGCGGACCCGTTCTCACAGCAGAGAGCGGCAGTGGCCGCGAAGGAGGCGACAGATGTCGAAGAACGCGAAGATCGCCGCAGGAGGAGTGGCGGTCGGGCTCATTCTGCTGATCTGGCTGCCCTGGTGGGTCGCCGTCCTGATAGTGCTCGGAGTCCCGGCCGCCGCATACCTCGCCCTGGACCCCTCGCAGCGGCGCCGGCTGCGCCGCGTCACCCGCAAGGAGCTCGGCCGCTGAAGTGCTCCCGTCCCCGCGCGCTCCTGCCAGGGGCGCAGGAGCCGGCCACATCGCCGTTCGCGGGCCTGCCGACGATCCGGTCCGTGGGCGTCCGGCCATCGAACTCAACCCACGCCATCAGCGCGTCGGACTCCGGCGGTCGGCCCCTCTGAGATCAGGAGCTCAGAGGGGGCGTACTGCCAGCTTGTCGAGGGCTTCCAGCAGGCCCGGCAGCTCCGGCCCACGACCGATCGGCAGGACTTCGCCGGGCTCGTCGTCGAGGAGCACGAAGGCGATGTCGTCGGTGCGGGCCACCATCGACCAGCCCGGACCGTCGGCCCGCAGGGTACGCGCGTCGCCGGGCGCGAAGGACGACCGGACCCGGCCCAGCGGCGGAGGCGCGTCCACGTACGCGCGTGCCTCCGCCAGCGCGCGCCGGATGCCGCTGTGGCTCGGAGAAGGCTTGCCACCCGCTGCGTCCGCCGGTCCGCCGTTTTCGTGGGCCGACGCGCTCGGCGGACCGTCGCCTTTCCCGGCGCGGGCGCTGTCCGCCGGAGCGAGGAACTCCGCGTCGTCGAGCTGCTCGCGCCACACCGCCCACTGCAGCGCGATCTCGTCGGCGCCCAGACGACGCTGGGCCGGTCCCCAGGCACCGCTGTCGGGCGGGGACAGCGCGGTCCCGCCGGAGGACTCCGGGTCCGGGTCGTGCGGCGCGGGCACGCCGGGAGCCGCCACGGCGAGGGTCAGGGGCCAGCCCGGCAGGGCGGCGACGACGCTGCGCTCGTCGGGAGACAGGTCGTACTCCATTCCGCAGTCCCAGGACGCGACGGCCACGGCGACCAGCGACACGTCGTCGACGGCGACCGTCCACCGCGCCCCGTCGCCGTCCTGACCGAGCACCAGGCCGTACCCGTCGGCGAGCGGTGCGAGGCCGAGGGCCGCACAGGCCTCCGGGTAGTCGTCCCCCAGGACGCTGGGAAACTGCGCGGGCGTCAGCAGTACCGCCGTGAGCACATACAGAGCGTCGTCCGCGGTGGCGACCTCCTCTTCCGTCCCGGCCATCCCAGCCTCCCCATCGGTTCGCCCAACGGCGCGCACCCTAGTGCGAGGGGAAGGCCCTTGTCACGACTCCCGTGCACACTCGGACCTGCGGTCCCTCACCCGGAGACCGTGGGGCCGGCGCGGTCGGTCGGCGGTCAGTCCTCGCGTGCGGCCAGGGCCAGGAAACGGGCGTCCTCGTCGACATAGGACGTCAAGTGCCATCCCGAACCGGAGAGCAGCGGGCGGAGGTTGGGTTCCGCACGCAGGTCGTCCGGCGTGATCCGCCGGCCCTGACGCGCGGCGAGCGCCGCACGGCCGATCGGATGGAAGAGCGCCAGCGTGCCGCCGGGGCGTACGACGCGCCGCAACTCGCGGAGGTTCTCCGCTGGGCGAGGCAGGTGAGCGATGAGGCCCGCGGCGAACACGGCGTCGAACGACCCCGACACGAGTGGCAGCGCGCCCGCATCGGCGAGCAGCAGCAGTCCTTCCCGGTCCCGCCCGGCCCTTACGGCGGCCTCCAGCATGGCCCACGTCAGATCGGCGCCGACGACGACGCCCGAAGCGCCCACGGCCGCGCGCAGCGGAGGCATGGCGCGCCCGGTGCCGCAGCCCGCGTCGAGGACGCGGTCGCCCTCGCGCAGCCCGAGCTCGGCGACCGCGGCCGCATAGGCGGGGCCGTCGTCCGGGAACCGGTTGTCCCAGTCGGCGGCGCGGGCGGTGAAGAACTCCTGGACGTGTGTGTGGTCGTCGCTCATGTTCCGCATGATCCCCCACCGGGGCGGACGGATGCCGGGTAGGCGGATCCCCGTCCGGCTGGTCGCGTGCGCCGGGCGGATCGCAGGGACGCACCACCCGGCTCCTCGACGTCACGTGCCGAAGGCGACCGGCCGCGTACGGACCGACGGGCGGGAGCCCGCCGGTGGTGGGGGTCAGTCCGCGAGATCCTTCACCGCCACCACCTTGTCGACCCTGACCCGGACCAGGAGTTCGCCCGGCACGCCGTTGCGGGCTCCGAACTCCTCGCCGCGATCCTCGCCCGTGTATCGGCTGCCGATGCGGGTGGCCCACTGGCGGAGTTCGTCGAGGTCCTCCGAGAGCCGGGCGCGGCCCTGCAGCACCACGAACGTGAACGGCGGCCGTTCGTCGTCCACGCACAGGGCGACCCGGTCGTCACGGGCCAGATTTCGCCCCTTCACGGTCTCCTTGCCGGTGTTGAACACCACGTCGTCGCCGTCGAGCAGGAACCAGATCGGCGCGACATGAGGGCTCCCATCGGCCCGTACGGTCGACAGCTTGCCGGTGCGGGTGCCGTAAGAGACGAAAGCCCGCCATTCCTCGTCGGTCATCTTTTGTGCCATGGTGCCCATCCTCCTTGCCGGGACAGTGGCGGTGGGGAAGGCTGGCGGCAGATCCTCCGGTCTGGGGGGAAGAGATCACACGGGGAGACCGCATCATGGCGCAGAACCAGACACTGAGCTGGCTGCTCGACGATCTGACCCAACGCGTGGAGCACGTACACCACGCCTTAGTACTGTCCACCGACGGACTGGTGACGGGAACGAGCACGGGGCTCCGACGCGAGGACGCGGAGCATCTCGCGGCCGTCTCGTCCGGCCTGCACAGCCTGGCCAAGGGCTCGGGACGCCACTTCGGCGCGGGCGGGGTGCGCCAGACGATGGTCGAGTTCGACGACGCGGTGCTGTTCGTCACCGCCGCCGGCGCGGGCAGTTGCCTGTGCGTCCTCAGCGGAGCGGAGGTCGACATCGGTCAAATCGCCTACGAGATGACCCTGCTCGTCAACCGGGTCGGCGAGCACCTCGACGTCGTGGACGCCCGTCGGCCTGAACGGCCGTCGTCGACAGACCTCTGACCTGCCCTTTCGCTGTTCCCTCGCGGAGTTATCCACAGGCTCGTGCCGTCGATCCCGTCACCGGCTACCGTTTTCGCAGGTGATCGCAAACGGCGCGATCCCGACACTCCACGGGGGAGACCAGTATGTCCGGCAACACTGTCACGCGTGAGGTCACGTCAACCGCTCGGCCGGCTGCCACCACGGGCCGAGCGCCCTTCTCGCAGAGCCGGGCGGCTCGCGAACTGAGCCTCAAACGCAGCGAGTTCGACCTGGCCGTGCACCTCGGCCACATCCGCACCCGTGCCGCTGAGGAAGGAATCGGCCGGCAGGTCGACCGCTCTGAGGTCGAGCGGCTGCGCGGGGAGGAGGGCTTTCCGGAGGCGCTGCGGAAGAGGGTGGCGACCGTGGGGACCAGGGAGGGCTCGGCGATCATGGAGGTGACCGCTGCCCGGTTCACTCGTCTGGCCAGGCTGGGCCTCCTGATTCCGGTGGCCTTCCACCTCAACCGCTACCGGGCCGTGGTCTGGCGGTACCTGGCGGACGAACTGTGCGAGTTCGCCGCCGACGCGAAGAACGCCCCGCTGCTGAGTCGGCCCCTGCCGGAGGCGCTGCGGGGCCAGTTGGACACCGGCCTGGACCTGCGCCCCCGCAACTGGCGCGGACGGTACTTGGGCTTCCTGCTGGGTCAGGCCGGAGACCACTGGGAGCGGGCGGGCGCCCTGGCCGTGCTGCTCGACCCGGTCCAGATCTCCGAGATCGTCACGGACCCCTACGAGCGCTCCCATCTGAGCCGCTTCCGGCCACCACCACCCGCCCATGGCACACCCGGCTCGCCGGCCGCCCACCTCACCGAGCGGATCACGACGGCGCAGGACCCCGACGAGATCGGCCTGCTCCGAGCGGACCTGGAGCGGACGGTGCGGGAGGCGCGCATCCAGCGGCCCGCGCCCCGCCCGGCCTCACGACACCCCGACCCGCATCCGCACCAAGACGACTCACACCGGCATCCGGACACGCACCGACATCGGGACGCACACCGGCACGCGGACGCACACCCGCGCTCGGCACGGCACCGGTGTCCGCCCGCGCCCGAGCACTGCGAACGACACCGTCCAGGCGAGCTCTCCCGACCGGCGCGCGGCCTGCTGGGCAGGCTCTTCCACAGAGCCACCTGAGCCGCACCCGCCGGCCCTGACCGCCCGACGGACCACTGCGGGGAGGGTCCTCGTGTCCGCCTACACCGCGCGGAACAGGCCTTCCTGGACGACCGACACGAGCAGGCGCCCCTGAAGGTCGAAGATGCGCCCGCGGGCCAGACCGCGCCCGCCCGTCGCGATCGGCGACTCCTGGTCGTACAGGAACCACTCGTCCGCACGGAACGGCCGGTGGAACCACATGGCGTGGTCCAGTGATGCCATGTCGAAGCCGCGCGGCCCCCAGAGCGGCTCGACCGGGATGCGCACCGCATCCAGCAAGGTCATGTCGCTGGCGTAGGTCAGCGCGCAGGTGTGCACGAGCGGGTCGTCACCGAGCGGTCCCACCGCGCGCATCCACACGGCGCTGCGCGGTTCGGCCTCCTTGACGTCCTCGGTGCTCCAGCGCAGCCGGTCCACGTACCGGATGTCGAACGGCTGCCGCCGTGCCATGCGCTCCAACTGCTCCGGCAGTGTGCCCAGATGCTCCCGGATCTCGTCCGCGACCGTCGGCAGGGACTCCGGCTCCGGGATCTCGCGCCCCGCCGGCATCTGGTGCTCGAAGCTCCCTTGTTCAGGCTTGTGGAAGGAGGCGGTCAGATTGAAGATCGTCCGGCCCTGCTGTACGGCGGTGACCCGGCGGGTGGTGAAGGACCGCCCGTCCCGTACCCGCTCCACCTGGTACACGATCGGCACACCCGGCCGGCCCGGGCGCAGGAAGTACGCGTGCAGCGAGTGGACCGGCCGTTCCCCGTCCGTCGTGCGTCCGGCGGCGACCAGCGCCTGGCCGGCCACCTGGCCGCCGAAGACCCTCTGGAGGGACTCCTGCGGACTGCGACCGCGGAAGATGTTGACTTCTATCTGCTCCAGGTCGAGCAGGTCGACGAGCCTTTCGGCCGGGTTCGTCATGGGTGGGAGACTCCTGAGTTCAGAACGGGTCGACGTCGGCTCACAGCTGACCGACGTCGGTCACACGGACGACCGCGCGGCCCTCGGCGTCGGACGCGGCGAGATCGACTTCGGCGCTGATGCCCCAGTCGTGGTCGCCGGCGGGGTCGTCGAAGATCTGCCGCACCCGCCACAGCCCGTTCTGCGGATCCTCCTTGATCACCAGCAGCTTGGGTCCGCGGGCGTCGGGACCGGTACCGAGGTCGTCGTACTCGTCCCAGTACTTGTCCATCGCCTCGCCCCACGTCTCGGCGTCCCACCCGGACTCGCCGTCCATTTCGCCCAGCTCCCCGACCTGGTCGAGGGCGGCGAGTTCGGCGCGGCGGAACATGGCGTTGCGGACCAGGACTCGGAACGCGCGCGCGTTGGAGGTGACCGGCTTGACCTGGTCGGCCTTCTCCTGGGCCTCCTCCGCGGTCATCACCTCCGGGTTGGCCAGCTGCTCCCACTCGTCCAGGAGACTGGAGTCGACCTGGCGCACCATCTCGCCGAGCCAGGCGATCAGATCCTGGAGGTCCTCGGACTTCAGGTCGTCCGGGACGGTGTGCTCCAGGGCCTTGAACGCGCTGGCCAGGTAGCGCAGCACAATGCCCTCGGTGCGCGCCAGCTCGTAGAAGGAGACCAACTCCGTGAAGGACATGGCCCGTTCGTACATGTCGCGGATCACGGACTTCGGCGACAGCGGGTGGTCGCCCACCCACGGATGGCTCTTGCGGTAGGTGTTGTACGCGTGGAAGAGCAGTTCCTCCAGCGGCTTGGGGTACGTGATCTCCTGGAGACGCTCCATGCGCTCCTCGTACTCGACACCGTCCGCCTTCATCGCGGCCACGGCCTCGCCACGCGCCTTGTTCTGCTGGGCGGCGAGGATCTGCCGCGGGTCGTCCAGCGTGGACTCCACGACGGACACCATGTCCAGCGCGTAGGACGGCGATTCGGGGTCCAGCAGCTCGAACGCGGCCAGCGCGAAGGTGGACAGCGGCTGGTTGAGCGCGAAGTCCTGCTGGAGGTCGACGGTCAGCCGGACGATGCGGCCCTCGGCGTCCGGCCGGTCGAGCTTCTCCACGATGCCGCCGTCCAGCAGCGAGCGGTAGATGGCGATCGCCCGTCGGATGTGCCTCAGTTGCTGCTT
The DNA here is from genome assembly GCF_002803075.1 of Streptomyces sp. CB01373. Classification (GTDB taxonomy): domain Bacteria; phylum Actinomycetota; class Actinomycetes; order Streptomycetales; family Streptomycetaceae; genus Streptomyces. The sequence continues at coordinate 283,742 of NZ_NNBK01000003.1, forward strand.
GCGCGGCTCGTGGTTGTCCTCCAGCAGGCGCCGCATCGCCTCGAATGCATTGCCGGGCCGTGCGATCACCGACAGCAGCATCGTGTGTGTCACGCGGAAGCGGGAGGTCAACGGCTCGGGCTCCGAGGCGATGAGTTTGTCGAAGGTGCTGTCCGCCCAGCCGACGAAGCCCTCCGGTGCCTTCTTGCGGACGACCTTGCGGCGCTTCTTCGGGTCGTCGCCCGCCTTGGCGAGGGCCTTCTCGTTCTCGATGACGTGCTCGGGGGCCTGCGCGCAGACGAAGCCCGCGGTGTCGTAGCCCGCGCGGCCGGCCCGGCCGGCGATCTGGTGGAACTCACGGGCGCGCAGCGTGCGTACCCGGCTGCCGTCGTACTTGGTCAGCGCGGTGAACAGCACCGTACGGATCGGCACATTGACGCCCACGCCGAGCGTGTCCGTGCCGCAGATCACCTTCAGCAGACCGGCCTGCGCCAGCTTCTCCACCAGACGCCGGTACTTGGGCAGCATGCCGGCGTGGTGGACGCCGATGCCGTGCCGGACGTAGCGGGAGAGGTTGCGGCCGAACTTGGTGGTGAAGCGGAAGTTGCCGATCAGCTCGGCGATCTGCTCCTTCTCCTCGCGCGAGCACATGTTGATGCTCATCAGCGCCTGTGCCCGCTCCACGGCCTGCGCCTGGGTGAAGTGGACGATGTACACCGGTGCCTGGCGCGTCTGCAGCAGGTCGGTGAGCGTCTCGGTCAGCGGTGTGCGCCGGTACTCGTAGGACAGGGGGACCGGGCGGGTCGCCGAGCGGACCACCGCGGTGGGGCGCCCGGTGCGGCGGGTGAGGTCCTTCTCGAAGAAGGAGACGTCGCCGAGCGTGGCCGACATCAGGACGAACTGCGCCTGCGGCAGTTCCAGCAGCGGAATCTGCCAGGCCCAGCCCCGGTCGGGCTCCGCGTAGAAGTGGAACTCGTCCATGACGACCTGGCCGACGTCGGCGTCCTTGCCGTCGCGCAGGGCGATCGACGCGAGGACCTCCGCCGTGCAGCAGATGACGGGTGCGTCGGCGTTCACGGAGGCGTCGCCGGTGAGCATGCCGACGTTCTCGGTGCCGAACATTTTGCACAGTTCGAAGAACTTCTCCGACACCAGCGCTTTGATCGGTGCCGTATAGAAGGTGACCTCGTCCCGGGCCAGCGCGGCGAAGTGAGCGCCGGCGGCGATCATGCTCTTGCCGGACCCGGTGGGCGTCGACACGATCACGTTGGCTCCGGAGACCGCCTCGATCAGCGCCTCCTCCTGGTGGGGGTAGAGCGTAAGACCGCGCTCCTGCGCCCAGGATTCGAAGGCCTCGTACAGGGCGTCGGGGTCGGCGGTCGGCGGGAGCTGATCGATGAGGGTCACGCCCCCATCTTGCCTGGCACCCCGGCCGAGACGGGAATCGGATGCCCGACCGAAGATCACGAACGCTACGCTGTGTCGCCGGCAGTACATCGGCACACCAGGTCAACTGGACAGCGGCGCAAGAGGAATGGGGCGGGCAACGGCCATGATGGGACCAGCACACTCACTGTCGGGAGCGGCGGCCTGGCTCGGCGTCGGAGCGGCGGTCTCGGCGGCGGGGCACCCGATGCCCTGGCCGGTCCTGCTGGTCGGTGCGCTGATCTGCGCGGGGGCCGCGCTCGCCCCGGACCTGGACCACAAGGCCGCCACCATCTCGCGGGCCTTCGGACCTGTCTCGCACGCGTTGTGCGAGATCGTCGACAAGCTGTCCTACACCGTCTACAAGGCGACGCGGATGAAGGGAGACCCGCGCCGATCCGGCGGGCACCGTACGCTGACGCACACCTGGCTGTGGGCGGTGCTGATCGGGGCGGGCACCTCCGTGCTGGCGATCACCGGGGGCCGCTGGGCGGTGCTGGGCATTCTCTTCGTGCACATGGTGCTGGCCATCGAGGGTCTGCTGTGGCGGGCGGCCCGCGGCTCGAGCAGCGCGGTCCTGGTCTGGCTGCTGGCCGGGACCAGTGCCTGGATCCTGGCGGACATCCTCGACCAGCCCGGCAACGGCTCGGACTGGCTGTTCACCGCTCCCGGCCAGGAGTACCTGTGGCTGGGCCTGCCGATCGTGCTGGGAGCGCTGATGCACGACCTCGGGGACGCGCTGACCGTCTCCGGGTGCCCCATCCTGTGGCCGATACCCATAGGCCGCAGGCGCTGGTACCCCATCGGGCCGCCGAAGGCGATGCGGTTCCGGGCCGGCGACTGGGTCGAGCTCAAGGTGCTGATGCCGGCGTTCATGGTGATCGGTGGACTGGGCTGCGTGGTCGCGCTGAACATCAACTGAGGCACACGCTCAGCGGGGCTCGAGGCGGACGGCGTGCGGTGGTCCCGCCGGGGCCCCGGTCCCGTCCGTCCCGCTCGTCCGGTCCGGCCCCCGGCCGGGGAGGCCGTCCTGCCTCCCGTGGCCGGTCAGGCGCCTCCGTCGCCTCCGGGAGCCTGACCGCCGCTGTAGCGCCGCTCGAACCGGGCGATCCGGCCCTCCGAGTCCACCGTGCGGGCCTTGCCGGTGTAGAAGGGGTGGCTCTCCGAGGAGATCTCCACGTCCACGACCGGGTAGGTCGCGCCGTCGTCCCATTCGATGGTCTGCTCACTGCTCGCGGTGGACCGGGTGAGGAAGGCGTACCCGGCGGCGCGGTCCCGGAAGACGACGGGGTGGTAGTCGGGGTGCTTGTCCTGCTGCATGAATGCTCCTCGTGCGGCGGGGAGAGGGTGACGGCACGCGGGCGGCCGGGTCAGTCCTGAGGGGTTTCCTCGTCGACGACGTGCATCGCGGCCTCCTCGGCGGAGGCGGCCGCGCCGTCGATGCCCACGTCGGTGGCGACCAGGGCGCTCTCGTCGTCCTCGTGCGCTCCCTCGTCGGGGGCGACGAGACGGCCGGAGCGGGCGGTACCGACCTCGTTGTCCAGGAGTTCCCCGTCGGTGTCCTCGCAATCGCCCATGTCGTCGCCGTCCCAGGCGGCCGGTTCGGGCACTTCCTCGGAGAGACGCTGGTCCAGGGTTTCGCCCTGGTGGCGCTCCTCGGCGGTCACGCCGGTGTGCTCCACGGCCCACGGCCGCTCCGGCGGCGACCAGCCACGGTCCAAGGGGTCGTCGACACCGTCGTTCATCAGCGTGTCCTCCGGGTCGAGCACTCCCGTGTCCTCCCTGACCTCGGAGTCGTCGGGCTGGTAGACGTCGTCTCCCCATCCGTCGGCGCTGTCCACGGGTACCTCCAGGTGGTGGGGACGGGCCCGTTCTCTCCGCGGCCGATGTACGGCCGCCGGTGCACGGGGCGCAGCAGGCACCGGCACGAACCGAACGGTTCCCGGGTGCTCCCCGAGCCGTTTCCGCTTTCCAGCCTTCCACCGCTGTTCGGCACCGCGCAACGGCACCGGCCGCGCAGCCCGGCCGACGCCCTGTCCACCGCCGGTCCCGTCCCGACCCCGCCCCGGCCGTGGGGCCTGGCACCGCGCCGGTCACCGGGGCGCGGCCGGCACCGGCGACCTCACCGGTCCTGGCGAGTGCGTTCGTCACCGCGCCGGTCACCGCGACGGAGCCGGATCCCCGACCCCGCCTGTCACCCTGCCGGCCGCTGCTTCCACCGCCGCTCAGGTCACCGGGCTGGAGCCGGCCGCTCCGTCTGCGCCGGACCCGCCGGCCACACCGGTCACCGCGGTGGAACCGGTCCCGTCGGCCGCGCTCGAGCTCGCGCCCCTCACCGCGCCCGTCCCCACTCCGTTCACCGCATCCGCCACCGCGAACGACACGGACCGTGCGCCGCATGCCGTGCGGTGGTGCGGCTCGCGGTCCGTGTCATGGGCGGAACGCCGGGCCCCAGGGGGTGGAGCCTTCGTGCGGTCACCCGTGCCAGGAGCGCCACAGCGCCGCGTAGGCGCCGTTCGCCGAGACGAGTTCGTCGTGGCTGCCCAGCTCGCTGATGCGGCCGTTCTCGACCACGGCGATGACGTCGGCGTCGTGGGCCGTGTGGAGCCGGTGGGCGATCGCGACGACCGTGCGGCCGTCCAGGACGCGGGCCAGGGACCGCTCCAGGTGCCGGGCCGCACGTGGGTCGAGCAGCGAGGTCGCCTCGTCCAGGACCAGCGTGTGCGGATCGGCCAGGACCAGCCGGGCGAGGGCGATCTGCTGGGCCTGGGCCGGGGTGAGGGCAAGACCCCCGGAGCCGACCTCGGTGTCCAGACCGTCGTCGAGGGCACGGGCCCAGCCGTCCGCGTCGACCGCGCCCAGCGCCGCCCACAGCTCGGCGTCGACGGCGTCCGTGCGGGCGAGCAGCAGGTTGTCGCGCAGGGAGCCCACGAAGACGTGGTGCTCCTGGTTGACGAGGGCGACATGGGAGCGGACGCGCTCGGCGGGCATCCGGGAGAGTTCGGCGCCGCCGAGCGCGACCCGGCCGTCCCGGGGCGCGTAGATCCCGGCGAGCAGGCGGCCCAGCGTGGACTTCCCGGCGCCGGACGGGCCGACCAGGGCCAGCCGCGTGCCCGGGGCGACCTTCAGGGAGACCTCGCGCAGTACGTCGACGCCCTCCCGGTAGCCGAAGTGCACCCGGTCCGCGTCGACGTCACGGCCGGCGGGGGCCAGGGAGTCGTCCCCGGCGTCCGGCTCGATGTCGCGCACCCCGACGAGCCGGGCCAGCGACACCTGCGCCACCTGCAACTCGTCGTACCAGCGCAGGATCAGCCCCACCGGGTCGACGAGCATTTGCGCGATGAGGGCGCCCGTCGTCAGCTGGCCGACCCCGATCCAGCCCCGCAGGACGAACACGCCACCGACCATGAGCACCGAGGCGAGCACGGTGACGTGGGTGACGTTGATGACCGGGAAGAGCACCGACCGCAGCCAGAGCGTGTAGCGTTCCCACGCGGTCCACTGGGTGATCCGGAGTTCCGACAGGGCGACGCGGCGTTCGCCGAGGCGGTGTGCCTCCACGGTGCGCCCGGCGTCGACGGTCTCGGTGAGCGCGGCGGCCACGGCGGCGTAGCCCGCGGCCTCCGAGCGGTAGGCGGACGGCGCCCGCCGGAAGTACCAGCGGCAGCCGACCACCAGCAGCGGCACGGCCAGCAGCACGGCCGCGCCGAGCGGTGGTGCGGTCACGATCAGACCGCCCAGCAGCAGCGCCACCCATACGACCCCGATCGCCAGTTGCGGCACGGCCTCCCGCATCGCGTTGGCGAGCCGGTCGATGTCGGTGGTGATGCGGGAGAGCAGATCGCCGGTGCCCGCCCGTTCCAGCACGCCCGGCGGCAGGCCCACCGACCGGACGAGGAAGTCCTCGCGCAGGTCGGCCAGCATCCGCTCGCCGAGCATCGCCCCGCGCAGCCGCACTTCCCGTACGAACGCCGCCTGGACGAGCAACGCGAGGACGAACAGCGCTGCGGTCAGGGGAAGATGCAGTTCGCGGGTGCGGTCCGACACCCCTTCCACCAGACCGCCCAGCAGCCAGGGACCGGCCATGGAGGCCACCACGGCAGCGGTGTTGACGGTGATGAGCAGGACGAAGTCACGCCGGTGCCGGCGCAGCAGTTCGGTCACATAGGACCGTACGGTCGAGGCGGAGCCGACGGGCAGAGTGTCGGCCGTCGTCGGGGCCGCCGGGTCGTAGGCGGGGGGCGCCATGCCGATCACGCCGTCTCCTCCATCTCATCCATCTCTTCCAGGGCCTCTTCAGTGGCTTCCCGCGGGGCGGCCTCGTCGTCGCGCGGCGCGTCGTCCGGCCGGCGTTCCGGTGCGGCCCGCAGTCTGCCGCCGTCGTCGAGCAGGCCGTGCGCGGCGCGTTCCTCGTCGGTCTCCCGGGTCACCGCCGCGCGGTACCGGGGCTCGGTGTGCAGCAGGTCCCGGTGCACACCGACCGCGGCGACCGTGCCCTCGTGGACGAGCACCACCCGGTCGGCGTGGTCCAGGAGGAGGGGCGAGGAGGTGAACACCACCGTGGTGCGTCCGGTCCGCAGGTCACGCAGGCCCTGGGCGATCCGCGCCTCGGTGTGGGAGTCGACGGCGGAGGTCGGTTCGTCCAGGACGAGCACCTCCGGGTCGGTGATCAGTGACCGGGCCAGAGCCAGGCGCTGGCGCTGGCCGCCGGAGAGGGACCGGCCGCGCTCGGTGATCCGGACGTCCATCGGGTCCTCGGCGGCCGGCGACGACTGCGCGAGCGCGTCCAGCACGTCGTCGCACTGGGCGGCGGTGAGTGCCTCCCGGGCGGTGACCTTCCCCGAGGCGGGCACGTCGAGCAGCGCGCGCAGCGATCCGGACAGCAGTACGGGGTCCTTGTCCTGGACCAGGACGGCGGTGCGCGCGGAGCCGAGCGGCAACTCGTCCAGCGGTATGCCACCGAGCCGCGCCGAGGTGCCCGGCTCGGTGGGGTGGCCGCCGAGCCGTTCCGCCAAGCGGCCTGCCGAGTCCGGGTCGCCGCAGACCACGGCGGTGAGCTGTCCGGCCGGTGCCCGAAGGCCGGTCGCCGGGTCGTGCAGATCACCTGACGGCACGAAGGGTGCCCGTGTCCCGGTCCCGTCGGTGGCCCGTTCCAGGGACAGCACTCGGGCGGCCCGGGTGGCCGAGGGGCGGGAGAAGGAGTACGCCATGGCGATCTCGACGAAGTGCCGGAGCGGATAGGTGAGGACCATGACGGAGCTGTAGACGGTGACGAGTTCGCCCACGCTGATCCGGCCCGCGCGGGCCAGATGGACGCCGTAGCAGACGACCCCGATCAGCAGCAGGCCCGGCAGCAGGACCTGGATCGCGGCGATCAGGGACCACATGCGGGCACTGCGGACGGCGGCGTGCCGCACCTCCTGTGAGGCGCGCCGGTAGCGGTCGAGGAACAGCTCCTCCCCGCCGATGCCGCGCAGCACCCGCAGTCCGGCGACGGTGTCCGAGGCCAGTTCGGTGGCGCGGCCCGCCTTCTCCCGCTGGACATCGGCGCGCCGGGTCGCGCGGGGCAGCAGCGGCAGCACCGCGAGAGCCAGCGCGGGCAGCCCCACGGCGACGACCACGCCCAGTGCGGGCTGGTAGACGAGCAGGGCGATACAGACCAGCACGATGGTGAGGGCCGCCGCGGTGAACCGGGACACGGCCTCCACGAACCAGCCGATCTTCTCGACGTCGGCCGTGGAGACGGCGACCACCTCGCCGGCGGCCACCCGCCGGGTCAGTCCGGAGCCCAGCCCGGCGGCCTTGCGGGCGAGCAGTTGCTGGACGCGGGCGGCGGCGGTGATCCAGTTGGTGACCGCCGCGCGGTGCAGGTAGGTGTCGCCGAGCGCGTTGCCGGCACACGCCACCGCCAGCAGTCCGCCGGCGAGGGCCAGCCCGGCACCCGAACGGTCGACGACCGCCTGGACGGCGAGGCCGACGCAGAACGGCAGGGAGGAGACGGAGGCGAAGTGCAGCAGCCCCCATGCCAGTGCCTTCAGCTGACCGCCCAGCTGGTTCCGGCCCAGCCACCACAGGAGTCGGGGACCCGAGCGTGCGTCAGGAACCCCTGGATCGGGATACGGAAGGTCTTGGATCTGCATGACGTCCCAGTGGCTCGTGTCAGTGGCGGAGCGCTGCCCCCAGGGCGGCGGGCGAGCCGTGACAGCCTGGCGTCGCGAAGCGGTCGAGAGCAAGCGGTTTTCCGTACGGGGGTTCGGGATTGGCCGTTTCGCTGCCGACGCCTCGGATGCCCGGGATGGGTCGTTTCGCTGCCGAGATCTCGGATGTCCGGAACTGCCGTGCTTCGGCCTTCGCGCCAAGGGTCTCTGACCAGGAGTTGAAGAGTGCAATGCCCTAACAGTAAGGAGATAAGGCTATTTGGACCAATCTCGACTAGATCACGTCGTGCCTCCTGGTCAAGATGAGGACATGCAGACTCGCGGTGCAAGGCGTGCGATGGTCGCTGCGGCGACCTGTGGTTTCTTTCTGGCGGCGGTGGCCGCGTGCGGCGGAACGCCGGACCAGGTCCACCATTACGGCGACATACCCAGACCGGGCGGCCCGACAGGGACCGCCCGGCCCAGCCCGCCTGTGGTGCAGTCCCGGGTTCCGGGGATCGGGGACCGCATGTGGCAGCGGATACCCGTCGGCGCACGGCAGATAGTGGCGGTCTTCGGCGACGACAAGACCTCCCCCGACTCCACGCTCGTGCTCTACGAGAAGCATGGCGCCAAGTGGGAGCCGCAGATGAGTTGGCCGGCCCACAACGGCAAGCGCGGCTGGGCGATCGAGCACCGGGAGAACGACGAGCGCAGCCCGGTCGGAGTGTTCACCCTCTCCGACGCCGGCGGTGTCCTCGACGACCCGGGCACCCGGCTTCCGTACACGCAGGACGAGGATGCCTTCATCTCCCCCTTCTACTGGGAGGAAGCGCACTGGCATGACTTCGACTACGTCATCGCCATCGACTACAACCGTCTGCGTGGCACCCGCCCGGACGATCCGACCCGTCCGCTGGGCCAGAGCAAGGGTGGCGGCATATGGCTGCACCTGGACCACGGTGACGGCACGCTGGGCTGCGTGAGTGTTCCGGAGTCCGCGATGGAGTACCTGCTCCGCAGGCTCGATCCGAAGGACAAGCCCGTCATCGTCATGGGGGACAAGGCCAATCTGCGGCTGTAGCCGCCGCATCGGCCGTGCGGTAGGCGAAGGGACGCGTGTGCTCCAGCCCGCGCCGTGCGCGCAAGCCGCCCCGCACTCTCTCCCGCGTCGACCCATTGTGCTCGCACCGGTGTCAACGCGCCGGGCTCGCCCCGGCGTTGGCGCAGCGCATGCGGACCGGCGCCGACGTGCCGAAGGTACGGTTCAGCAGCCGCGCCCCTGGGCGGGCACCGTGCCCACCAGCGTATCCAGCAGTCCACCGAGCGTCTCGCGCTGCTCGCCCGTCAGGGGCGCCAGGATCTCCTCCGCCGCGGCCCGGCGGGCGCGGTGCAGCTCTCGCAGGGCCGTGCGCCCGTCGTCGGTGAGTTCGATGCGGATGACCCGGCGATTGGCCGGATCGGGGGCCCGGCGCACCTTGCCGTTCGCTTCGAGGCCGTCCACCAGTGTGGTCACCGCTCGGGGCACGACCTCCAGCGACTTGGCGAGATCCGCCATGCGGGGCGGCTCGCCGAAGTGCGCCAGCGTACGCAGCAGCCGCGACTGGGCCGGCGTGATGCCGAGGGCGCGCTCTTCGAGGTGCCGCTTCTGGATGCGGTGCAGCCGGCGGGTGAGCCGCAGCAGTTGGTCGGCGAGGAGACCGTCGGCGTCGGGGGAGGTCATGCGGGAACAATATCAGGACCTCGTTCATTGTGAGTATAGGTAACAGTGAGCTAGGCTCGGATGTCCACCGCCAGGTCGCACCAGCGGTCCGGCACCCACTCACACCCGTAGGAGCCCATGCATCCCGACCATCAACCCCTCTGGACCCCACCGGCCGACGCCAGGGAGCAGCCGCGGCAGGTCCGCAGGATCCTGCGCCTCTTCCGCCCCTACCGGGGCCGTCTGGCGATCGTGGGCCTGCTGGTGGGAGCCGCCTCGCTGGTCTCCGTCGCCACGCCCTTCCTGCTGAAGGAGATCCTCGACGTCGCGATCCCGCAGGGCCGCACCGGCCTGCTGAGCCTGCTAGCGCTCGGCATGATCCTCAGCGCCGTCCTCACGAGCGTCTTCGGCGTGCTGCAGACGCTGATCTCCACGACCGTCGGCCAGCGCGTCATGCACGATCTGCGCACCGCCGTCTACGGGCGGCTCCAGCGCATGTCCCTGGCCTTCTTCACCCGGACCCGCACCGGCGAGGTGCAGTCCCGCATCGCCAACGACATCGGCGGCATGCAGGCCACCGTCACGTCCACTGCCACCTCGCTGGTCTCCAATGTCACCAGCGTCGTCGCCACGATCGTCGCGATGGTCGCCCTCGACTGGCGGCTCACGGTCGTCTCACTGCTGCTGCTCCCGGTGTTCGTGTGGATCAGCCGCCGCGTCGGCAACGAGCGCAAGAAGATCACCACTCAGCGGCAGAAGCAGATGGCCGCGATCGCCGCCACGGTCACCGAATCCCTCTCCGTCAGCGGCATCCTGCTCGGTCGCACGATGGGCCGCTCGGCCTCGCTGACCGAGTCCTTCGCCGCGGAGTCGGAAGGCCTGGTCGACCTCGAGGTGAGGTCGAACATGGCCGGGCGCTGGCGCATGGCCGTCATCACGATCGTCATGGCCGCCCTGCCCGCCGTCATCTACTGGACCGCGGGTGTCGCCCTCCAGTTCGGCGGACCGCAGGTGTCCATCGGTACGATCGTCGCCTTCGTCTCGCTCCAGCAGGGCCTGTTCCGGCCGACCGTCAGCCTGCTGTCCACCGGCGTGCAGATCCAGACCTCCCTCGCGCTGTTCCAGCGCATCTTCGAGTACCTGGACCTGCCGATCGACATCACCGAGCGCGAGCGGCCGGTCCACCTCGACCAGGTGAAGGGCGAGGTGCGCTTCGAGGACGTCGACTTCCGCTACGACGACAAGAGCGGCCCGATCCTGGAGGGCATCGACGTCACCGTGCCCGCGGGCAGCAGCCTCGCGATCGTCGGCCCGACCGGCGCCGGCAAGTCCACGCTCGGCTACCTGGTGCCCCGGCTGTACGACGTCACGGGCGGACGCGTCACCATCGACGGCGTCGACGTGCGCGACCTCGACTTCGACACCCTCGCCCGCGCGGTCGGAGTCGTCTCCCAGGAGACGTACCTCTTCCACGCCTCGGTCGCCGAGAACCTGCGCTTCGCCAAGCCGGGCGCCACCGACGAGGAACTGCGTGCGGCGGCGCGGGCGGCGCAGATCCATGACCACATCGCGGCCCTGCCCGACGGCTACGGCACGGTCGTCGGCGAGCGCGGCCACCGCTTCTCCGGCGGTGAGAAGCAACGCCTGGCCATCGCCCGGACCATCCTGCGCGACCCGCCGGTCCTCATCCTCGACGAGGCCACCAGCGCCCTGGACACCCGTACGGAGGCCGCCGTGCAAGAGGCCATCGACGCCCTGTCCGCCAACCGGACGACCCTGACCATCGCGCACCGTCTGTCCACCGTCCGCGGCGCCGACCAGATCGTGGTCCTCGACTCCGGGCGGCCCGCCGAACGCGGCACGCACCAGGAGCTGCTGGAGCTCGACGGACGCTACGCCGCCCTGGTCCGCCGGGACGCACAACTGGAGCCGGCAACGCAACTGGAGCCGACAAGCTGACGATATGCCGGGTTTGCGGTCCTTTGGGGGTTACCGTGCCCGCATGCAGAGGAACACTCCGTCACGGAGAACGACCCGACTGACACGCCGGGGACGTCTGGTCCTGGTCCTGACCGGGTCCGCACTGGCCGGCACCGCCGTGGCGGTGCCGCTGCTGACGCTCCACCACGACGACACCCCGGCACGCCCCCGCACGCTGGTGATCCCCGAGGGCTGGCGGTCCGGCCAGGTCTACGCAGCCATCGACAAGGCCCTCGCCCTGGCCCCCGGCACCACGAAGCAGTCGATCCCCGGCGCCCACCTGGACCTGCCGAGCTCCGCCGAGGGCAACCCGGAGGGCTACCTCTTCCCGGCGACGTATCCCCTGGACGAGAAGAGCACCCCGCAGTCCCTGCTGTCCTACATGGTCGACACCGCGAACAAGAGGTTCAACACGGCTCCGGTCGCCGCCGGGCCTCAGCGCAACTCCATGAACCTGTACCAAGCGATCACCATCGCGAGCATCGTCCAGGCCGAGGCCGCCTCGAAGGCCGACATGAACAAGGTGGCCCGCGTCGTCTTCAACCGGCTGGAGCGCGGTATGCCGCTGCAGATGGACTCCACCCTCAACTACGCCCTCAACCGCAGCACGGTCCGGATGACCACGGAGGACACCCGGCTGGACAGCCCCTACAACTCCTACCAGCGCATGGGGCTGCCGCCGACGCCCATCGACAATCCGGGCGAGGAGGCCATGCGCGCCGTGGCCAACCCCGCCCAGGGCGACTGGCTGTACTTCGTCACCGTCAAGCCGGGCGACACGCGCTTCACCGCCGACTACTCCGAGCACCAGCGCAATGTGGCGGAGTTCAACGCCCGCCTGAGGGGCGCTCCGCAGTCCGCGAAGTGAGCCGTGCCCGGCCGCGGCGGACGCCGCTCACGCCGCGGGGGCTCGCACGGGTCACGCCGCGGCGGCCGGCTCCTCCTCCAGCAGGCGCCTGATGTCCCGGACAGCGGCGCGGCCGGCCCGGTTGGCGCCGATCGTGCTGGCCGAAGGGCCGTAGCCGACCAGATGGATCCGGGGATCGGCGACCGCCCGGGTGCCGTCCACCCGGATGCCGCCACCCGGTTCGCGCAGCCCGAGCGGTGTCAGATGGCGCAGCGAGGCCCGGAACCCGGTCGCCCAGAGGATGACGTCGGCTGTCACCTGCTGCCCGTCCGCCCACCACACCCCGTCGGGGGTGATCCGGTCGAACATCGGCCGCCGGTCCAGGACGCCGTCCTTCAGCCCCTGCCGGACGGCGTCGTTCAGCGGAAGTCCCGTCACCGAGACGACACTCCTGGGCGGCAGCCCCTGCCGCACCCGCTCCTCGACCAGGGCCACCGCCGCACGCCCCGCGTCCTCGTCGAACGGGCCGTCGCGGAAGACCGGCGGCCGTCGGGTCACCCAGGTCGTGGCGGCCGCGTACGGGGCGATCTCCAGCAGGTGCTGGGTGCCGGACGCGCCGCCGCCCACCACGACCACGCGCTGTCCGGTGAACTCCTCGGGGCCGGCGTACTGCGCGGTGTGCAACTGCCGCCCGCGGAAGGTCTCCTGACCCGGGTACCGCGGCCAGAACGGTTGGTCCCAGGTTCCGGTCGCGTTGATGAGCGCCCGCGTCGCCCAGGTGCCGTCGGAGGTCTCGACGAGCAGCCGCCCGCCGGGTCCCTCCCTGACCGCGGTGACCTCCACGGGCCGCCGAACGCGCAGGTCGAAGGCGCGTTCGTAGTCGGCGAAGTACGCGGCGACGACCTCCGACGACGGTCGCGCGGGATCGGCGCCGGTCAGCTCCATCCCCGGCAGCGCGTGCATACCGTGCACCTTGCCGTACGTCAGCGACGGCCACCGGAACTGCCAGGCACCGCCCGGACCCGCGGGGCGGTCGAGGACGACGAAGTCGCGGTCCGGCTCGAAGCCGGTGCGCCGCAGGTGATAGGCGCTGGACAGACCCGCCTGACCGGCGCCCACGACGACCACGTCGACCTCACGAAGGGTGTTCACGTTCCTCCCAACCGCGCCGGATGCGCCGCTCTTCCCCGGGGATCGAGGAGGATGGAGGACATGTCACCTGCCTTCACCACCCGAGTGCTGAACGTGGCCTCCGGTTCCCGGGAGACGGTCGTCGACCTCACCCGTGACTGCGAGGCCTTCCTCCAGGAGACCGCGGCCGGCCGGGACGGCCTGCTGAACCTGTTCGTGCCGCACGCCACCGCCGGCATCGCGATCATCGAGACCGGCTCGGGCAGCGACGACGACCTCCTCACCGCCCTGCACACCCTGCTGCCCGCCGACGACCGCTGGCAGCACCGCCACGGCAGCCCCGGCCACGGCCGCGACCACGTCCTGCCCGCCATCGTGCCGCCCCACGCGACCGTCCCGGTCCTCGGCGGCCGCCTGGAACTGGGCACATGGCAGTCGGTGTGCCTGGTGGACACGAACAGGGACAATCCCAACCGTCAGGTGCGGCTGAGCTTCCTGGGGTGACCAAGATCATTCTGGGGGTGGCCGTGACTGCCGCCGCGTCTGTCGGGGCCATCGGCTGGGAGGTGTCGGGCGCCACCGACCCGATGACCCGGCCGAAACTGGGCCCTTGGCTTCGCGTAGGGGTCCGTACGACGGGTTGGTGGCTGCAGCCGTGGATCGGCTCGGCCGCAACGTCGTGGACTGCCTCAACACCGGCTACTCGTCACCTACGGCCATGACGGTCCGTGGGATCTGGATGACCAGGTCGACGAGAACCGCTTCACCATGGAGGCCTGGGGCGCGTAGACGGAACTGCGGGCCTCATGCCGACACCGGAACAAACCCCTGGATCAGATCGAACCCGTACACCACTTCCCTGGACGCAACCGGGAACGGCCGACGGCTCGTGGTCCGTATGGTATGCGCTGCTTGTCGGGGCCTTCGTGGCCATGGGTGGCCGACGGAAGTGGCTCGCCGTCGCGGGCGCGGTGCTGTGGGTCGTGGACGCACTGCGGTGGCATGGCGTCCAGGCCTCTGCGTACGGGCTGGCTCCCGCGACGGTGCTCGCCGGTGCACTCCGTCCCGGCGCGGGCGCGTGGCGGCGGGGACCGGCGGCGGGACGGTGTGTGAGGGCAGGCCCGTCGGCCGCATCGGGAGCGAGGGGGATCATCGGCGGCGTCTGAAGACGACCATCCGAAGGACGGTGAAGCGCACCACGGTCACCAGGGCGAAGCCCGGTGCGAGCACCAGGGTCTCCGCCGCTGGTGAGGCGGCGGGCCGGTAGTGGCGGAAGAGCAGGACGGCGCCCGAGGTGACCAGGTACGCCAGGACGAACAGGCCACCCGCGGCCAGATGCGCCTGGGGGGCCGGGACCGCGGACCCGCGAAAGGTCAGCCGGCGATTGGCCTCCGTGTTGAGGACGGTGACGACAAGAAGGGAGGCGAAGTTGGCCAGGACGGGCGGCGACCAGTGGCGCAGAACCCAGTACAGCAAGGCCTGGGCCACCGTGGAGGCGACACCGATCACGACGAACCAGAACACTTCCCTGGTCAGCACGGTGCGGCCGGGCCGGTCGGAGGCGTTGCGGCGTGCCTTGAGGCGTCGCACCCCACCATCATGAGGCCACCGTGCGAACGTCGAGCCGCGCGGAGCGCCGGTTCAACCGTTCGGCTGGCGGCGGACACCCGCATGCACGCCAGACGGGGAAAGCCGACCCGATCTGTGCCAGTTTGTAGCTGCCGACTTAACGGGCACCGATGGCGCGGTGGGGTTCGATCCACCCCTTTGAGGGTCGGCCTGGACAGAGGAGGCAGCCGATGGGCAGTGGCGAACGGCCGCCGGCCCCGGGCTCCGGCGGGCCGCAGCGCCCGAGATCGGACGAGGGTCATACGCAGGGGTGCCTCAAGCGCGTTCGCGCTGCCGCGGCGGCGCGGGCCGCCAAGGGGACCGCTCGTACCCGGGCCCTCGTGCGGCGGGTCGAGCAGACTCCTCCGCCCCCGGGACCGTTCCGTCCCGGCTTCTGGCGCAGTCCCCTCCGCGGGCCCTGGCTGACGTCCGTGTTCGGACTGGTGCTGCTGATCGGCATCCCGCTGCTCTTCGTCACCGGGATGCTCTCCTACGCCTCCTACAACCCGGGACTTGGCCGTATCAATGACCAGACCCCGGGCAAGGGTCTGCTGGGCTTCTACCTCTTCGCCTGGCCCACCCATCCGTACTGGCTGTACCGGCTGACCCAGGGCGTGCACGTGACGCTCGGCGTGGTCCTCGTGCCCGTACTGCTGGCCAAGTTGTGGTCAGTGATCCCGAAGCTGTTCGAGTGGCTGCCGGTCCGCTCCGTCGCCCACGGACTGGAGCGGTTGTCCCTGCTCATGCTGGTCGGCGGGGTGATCTTCGAATTCGTCACCGGCATCATCAACATCCAGCTCTTCTACGTTTTCCCCGGCTCCTTCTACACCCTGCACTTCTACGGCGCCTGGGTGTTCATCGCCGCCTTCGTCGTCCACGTGTGCCTCAGACTCGGCCGGATGACCCGCGCCCTGCGCTCCCGCAGCCTGGCAGCCGAACTGCGCACCGACCTCGCCAACACACGGCCCGAGCCCCCCGACCCCGACGGCCTGGTTGCGACCGCTCCCGCGCCGCCGACGATGACCCGGCGCGGCGCGCTCGCCATGGTGGGGGGCGGATCGCTGCTCCTCCTCGTGGTCACCGCAGGACAGAGCATCGGCGGCTGGCTGCGGAGCACCGCCCTTCTCGCGCCGCACAACCGTACTCCGGGCAGCGGCCCGAACGGCTTCCAGATCAACAAGACGGCAGCTTCCGTCGGCGTCACTCCCGCGCACGTCGGCCCCGGCTGGCGGCTGGAGATCCACGGCCCCGGTCCGACGATCGTCCTCACCCGCGCACAGCTTCTCGCGATGCCCCAGCATGCCGCCGCACTGCCGATCGCCTGCGTGGAAGGGTGGTCCACCCCCAACCAGCAGTGGAGCGGCCTTCGGCTGACCGACCTCGCCGCCCTGGCGGGCCTCCCCGCCGCCGCAAGCGTCCTGGTGGAATCCGTCCAACCGCCCGGCCCCTACACCTCGGTGGTCCTGCGGGGCAACCAGATCCACGACCCTCGATCGCTGCTCGCCCTGCGCGTCAACGGCGCGGACCTCTCGCTCGACCACGGCTACCCGGCCCGCGTCATCGTCCCGGCCAACCCCGGCGTGAACAACACCAAGTGGGTGCACCGGCTCACCTTCAGGACGTGACCATGGCACGCTTCGTCCGCTGGTACGGCTCCGGCCCCCTCCACCTTCTCGTCCTGATCGCCTCGTTCGCGATCACCGGCTACGCCATGGTGCGCCTGTTCGCCGTCCGCCCGCTCGAGGTCGCGATCTGGTTCGTCGGCGCGGCGATCCTCCATGACTTGATCCTGCTGCCCCTGTACTCGCTCGCCGACCAGTCGGCCCACGCTGTCCTGCGGCATCGCGCGACCCGCATGCCACAACCACCGTGGATCAACTACCTCCGCGTACCGACCTTTCTCTCCGGTGTGCTCCTGCTCGTCTGGTTCCCCCTCATCTTCGCCTTGTCGACCCCCTACCCGGGTGCCACCCGGTTGTCCATGGACGTCTACCTGGGCCGGTGGCTGGCCATCACCGCCGTGCTCTTCGCCGCCTCCGCCGTGGCCTTCGCTCTCAAGCTCCGCCGCGTCCGGCGGGCCGCCCGCGCCGACGAGGAACGACCCGCACCAGGTCGCGACGCTGCACCGTGACGACCGACGAGGACGGGGCGTCCTGCGCCGGGGGAGCCCCCTACGCACTCGCCCTGCGAACCCGCCACGGACCGGTGTATCCAAGCTTGGGAAACGGGCGCCGGATCCGGATGCCTGTGCATCGCTGGTACACGCAGCCCACCCTGGCCGACGAATCCGTACTCAATCGCTGTGTCGGCCCCGTTCTCGACATCGGCTGCGGACCTGGCCGGCTGTGCGCGGCACTCCTGAGTCGATGTGGCGCCCCGCGCGGTGGCCCATACCATCGCTCTCGGCGGAATCGCACTGTGCCGATCGGTGTTCGACCGGCTACCGGCCGAGGCGGCTGGCAGACCGTCCTGCTCATTGACACCCCCACATCGATATCGGCGGTGACCCGCATGCCCTGCTGTACCGCTGTATCCAGCTCACCGCCCCGAACGCCGTCCAGGCAACGGCTGAACGAGCGAACCTGACAGCCCTTCAATCTGCTCCGACCAACTGATCAGCACCTGCCGCACAGCGGGGCAACCTCACGTCACGCAGCTGCAAGCCGGTACGGGCGGTCAGGTGCGTCCGCCTGGCATACGGTTCCAGCATGAAGCGTCGATTCCTTGTCCCAGACGCGATTGCCGCGGCCGCGCTGCTGACGACCGCCGCGTGCTCGTCTTCCTCCGGGCACACCCAAGCAACGTCAGCCCCGTCCACCGCGGTCTCCCGGGCGACGGCGGTACCTACAGGTCCCTTCACCCTCGGCAGAGGCCAGGGTTTCGACGCGACAGGCGCGTTCCTCCCCCTGATGACCTGTGACAGCCCCCACGACTACTCCCCGGGGCTTACGTTCGAGAACGTCCCCGCCGGTACCGCCGAACTCGCTCTGTCCATGGTCGACCTGGAGAACCAGAAGATCCACTGGCTGCAGGTCGGCCTTCCCGCGACAGCGTCGGGAACGCAGGCGCACACCCTGACGCCCGGTGCCCGGGAACTCCTGAACGACTTCGGCGAGGCGACGTACGACGGCCCCTGCCCGCCCGCCGGTCACACGCACGAGTACCAGCTGACGCTGTACGCGCTCCGCAACCCCCTGCCGGCGTCCTTCGGCCAGAACACCTCGCCGAGCCAGACCCTAAAGGAACTAGGGAGTCAGGCCGTCGCCACCGCGGTGCTGGTCGCCCCCTACTCGCGGCACTGACGCAGCGGAGCCGCCAGGCCGGGGGCAGCCCGGGCGTGCTCGATCATCGTCGCCGCCCCGGCGCTGCACGTCGAACTCGGCCGTCACAGCCGTACCCGGTTCACCACCCCGGACCTGGTCGCCTACGCCGAGAGCTTCGGCGCCCGCGGCTACGCGGTCGAGGCCGACCAGCTGCTGCCCGCGCTGCGCCGCGCCTTGGACGACGACGCCGTCTCCGTCATTGCCCGCCCCGTCTACTACTCCGAGAGCCTGCGCCTGACCGGCAAACCGGGCGGTCTGCGCGGGCCGTTCCGATCGCCCTCGCCTCCGACGCCAGGGGCCGGACCACATCCCTCTTGCCGGAGCGCTCCGGCACTCCCGGTCGGCGTCTCCCTGCTGCTGGACGTGCGCGACCCGCCGGGTGTCCTGGTCTGGCTGGGCGGGGCGGTGGTACTGCACGACGCACTGATCGCCCCGCTGGTGCTGCTCATCGGGTGGGTGCTGGTCCGTGGCGGGGTGCGTGGGACGGTCCGCGGGGCACTGCTGGTGGCGGGCGCTCTGACGGCGGTCGCCCTGCCGGTGCTCCTTCGCCCGGGGAAGCCCGCCAACTCCTCGGTCCTGCCGCTGGACTACCCGGGCAACTGGCTGCTCACGATGGTGGCGGTGGCGATGGTCACGGCCCTCCGGCCGGCCGCGCGGAGAACCCGCCGCAGCCGACAGCGGCCACCTTCGCAAGGCCCCGTCCACGCTCTGGCGTCGGGCCGTCTCACGGGTGTCTTACGCACCTGCGGAAGTGGCCGTGTCGGGCTGGGCGGGCTCATGCGGTAGCGCCCTGCGAACCCTTCGGACGACGACACTCGCCGTGGTGGGGACGCATCCGTACTGTCCGACGGCGGCGCCGGCCGCTCACTGGGCCGGTGTGCACGTCGTCCTGCTGCCGGTCCTCCTCCTGGTCCTTGGACTGCTGGTGCCGCTTGTGGGGCAGGCCGGGCCGCGACGCCGAAGGTGCCCTGACCGTACTTGCCTGGGCGGGCTGCTTCTGCAGCGCCGTCTGCTGCACCGGGCTGGACCCGGTGGCGGGCATCTCCGCCGGGACGGCCGCGGGCGGCCATGTGCACGGGGTGGTGGGGCGGTTGTTTGCGGCCGGCGACAGGATGGGCCGGGCAGGGGTGTACGCGCTGACGGTCGCCGCCCTCGCCACCTGTGCCGTTCTTCTACGGCGGCACGGTCTGCGGGCGCCGCCCGGTGCCGCCGTGGTGTCGGCGGCGTGCTGGTCGTTCGTCGACAGCCACATGCTCTGGCCGCGGGGCGTGTCGATCATGCTCGGCTTCGCCGTGGGTCACGGCTTGCCGGCGCCGGCTGCCTCACAACCCGACGACGCCCGGTCTGCGGCGGGAGGGCTTACGAACCCCTGACGTTCCGGCGCCGTACGGTCGCCGGGAGGGTCCGTGGCCGTACGGTCGGTGGCATGTTGATCCTGGTCACCGGAGGCGCGGGCTTCATCGGCTCGCACGTCGTCACCGCCCTCACCGGCGCCGGGCACGGCGTGCGCGTGCTCGATGCGCTGTTGCCCGCCGCGCACCGCACGTCCCCGCCCATCCCCGACGGGGTGGACTGGAAGCACGCGGACGTGCGCGACGCGGCGGCTGTGGCCGAGGCCCTCCAGGGTGTGGACGTCGTCTGTCATCAGGCGGCGATGGTCGGGCTCGGCAAGGACTTCGGCGACGCTCCAGCGTACGTGGGCTGCAACGACCTGGGCACTGCGGTGCTGCTGGCCGGCATGGCCGAGGCCGGGGTGCGTCGTCTGGTGCTGGCGAGTTCGATGGTGGTCTACGGAGAGGGCCGCTACGAGTGCCCGTCGCACGGCGTCGTACGGCCGGGGCCGCGCAAGGTGGCAGACCTCGAAGCGGGCCGCTTCGATCCGTCCTGCCCGAGGTGCGGTGAGCCGCTCGCCCCCGGCCTGGTGGCCGAGGACGCCCCGCTTGATCCACGCAACGTCTACGCCGCCACCAAGCTCGCGCAAGAGCACCTGGCCTGCGCGTGGGCGCGCGCCGTCGGCGGGCGGGTGGCCGCGCTGCGCTATCACAACGTGTACGGGCCCGGGATGCCGCGTGACACCCCGTACGCGGGCGTCGCGTCACTGTTCCGGTCCGCGCTGGAGCGCGGTGAGGCACCGCGCGTGTTCGAGGACGGCGGCCAGCGGCGGGACTTCGTCCATGTACGGGACGTGTCCGGGGCCAACCTCGCGGCCCTGGACGGTCTGCCCGGTCTGCCGGAGGGGACCGCGCGGGCGTACAACGTCGGCAGCGGTGAGCCGCACACAGTGGGGGAGACGGCCGCCGTCCTGGCCGAGGCGCGCGGCGGGCGGGCGCCGGTGGTCACGGGCGAGTACCGGCTCGGCGACGTCCGCCACATCACCGCCTCGTCACGCAGTCTGCGAGACGAACTGGACTGGAAGCCGCGGGTCGCCTTCGTGGACGGAATGACGGAGTTCGCGACGGCCCCGCTGCGAGCCGGCTGAACGTCTCCCATCGGCCGGCCCCGCGGATGCGGCGGCAGACCTCAAGCCCGTCCATGCCGGGCAGCATCGGGTCCAGCACCACAAGGTCGGGTGGCTCGGCGGCGGCGCCCGCCACGGCGGCGGGTCCGTCGCCGGCCACGTCGACGGCGAAGCCCGCCCGGTCCAGGTAGCCGGCGACGACCTCGGAGACGGTGGGGTCGTCGTCCACGACGAGTACGCGTTTCACGCCACCGAGTCTCGCACCGGCTTTCGGCCGTCGGCGGGAGCGGCGGTGGACGTCAGCGATCCGTAAGATCACTGAATCCTTTTTGTCCGTTCTCTCCCCCTAGGGTGAGTGGGGTGATCGAGACATCCCCCTCTACGCCTGCTCCTGTGGACGTGGTGCTGCCCTGCCTCGACGAGGCCGAGGCCCTGCCGTGGGTGCTGGACCGCGTCCCCTCGGGCTGGCGCGCGATCGTCGTCGACAACGGCTCCACCGATGGCTCGGCGGACATCGCCCGCGCCCTCGGGGCGCATGTGGTCCACGAGCCGCACCGCGGCTTCGGCGCCGCCTGCCACGCGGGCCTTGCCGCCGCCACGGCCGACGTCGTCTGCTTCTGCGACTGCGACGCCTCCCTCGACCCGGCGCTTCTCCCCGCCGTCGCCGGGCCCGTTCTCGACGGCTCCGCCGACCTCGTACTGGGCCGCCGCAGGCCCGTCACGCGCCGTGCCTGGCCCCTGCATGCCCGCCTGGCCAATGTGGAGCTGGCACGCCTGATCCGCCGGCGCACCGGACTGCGGCTGCACGACCTGGGCCCGATGCGCGCCGCCCGCCGCGAGTCCCTGCTCGCCCTGGGCCTGACCGACCGGCGCTCCGGCTACCCACTGCAGATGGTGGTCCGCGCCGCCGACGCGGGCTGGCGGGTGGAGGAGACGGATGTGCCGTACCGGCCCCGCACGGGCCGCTCGAAGGTCACCGGCACCTGGCGTGGTACCTGGCAGGCCGTACGGGACATGCGCGCCGTCCTCGCCGAGCGTCCCGCCGCCGACCCGGTGTCCGCGGTGACCACCCGGGGAACCGGGCGATGAGCGCCCGGCTCCCGGTCACAGGGCCGGCCACGCTGCTGGTCATCGCCAAGGAACCCGTGCCGGGGCGGGTCAAGACGCGGCTCATCCCGCCCTACACGCCCCAGGAGGCGGCCGCTCTGGCCGAGGCCGCCCTCGCCGACACCCTGCACACGGTGCTCAAGGTCCCCGCCCGGCGCCGCGTCCTCGTTCTCGACGGTGCTCCCGGTCCCTGGTTGCCGCCCGGCTTCGACATCGTGCCCCAAGAGACCGGCGGCCTGGACGAGCGGATCGCGGCCGCCTTCGGCCACTGCGACCACGGACCGGCCCTCCTGATCGGCATGGACACCCCCCAACTGACCACGGACCTTCTCGGGGACATCGGATGCGAGGGCCACGACGCCTGGTTCGGGCCGGCCGCGGACGGTGGGTTCTGGGCGCTGGGTTTCGCCGACCCGGCGCGCGCCGCGGCTCTCGTACGGGGCGTGCCGATGTCCACCGACCGCACCGGGTCGACGCAGCGGTGCCGACTCGTCGAGGCGGGGCTGAGCGTGAGCGACCTGCCGGAGCTGCGCGATGTGGACACCGCCACCGACGCCGTCGCGGTCGCCGCTTGCTGCCCGCCCGGCTCGCGTTTCGCCGCCACGGTGAACTCGTACGCGGAGGCCGGTCGGTGAGCGGCAGGGCGAGCGGTACGGACCCTGCCCTCACCGAGTGGACGACGCAGACCGCGGCCCGACAGCATCCGCAGACCGTGGCGGCGTGGCCTGCCCGGCTCCCTGCGCAGTCGTATCCCTCGGATCGGCCTGGTGCGGCGGAACCGGGCGAGGCGTGGACGGACCACCCCTACGCCGACGCCCTGCGCACCGGACGCGGCCCGCTCTTCCTGCGCCGCCTGTCGCCACCGGCCCATGCCGACGGCGCCGGAGGAGAAGGGGAACTGCTGCGGCTGGACGTAGAGCGCTGGTGCGCTGCCCCCGACGCCGCCGACACCGGCGTTCTGCACCGTTGCACCGGCCCCGTTCTCGACGTCGGCTGTGGGCCGGGACGTCTGGTGGCGGCGCTGGCTGCCGGGGGCGTGCGGGCGCTCGGCGTGGACGTCAGCCCGTCCGCGGTGGCCCGTACCCGACAGCGCGGGGGTGCCGCCGTGCGCCGGTCCGTGTTCGACCGCCTGCCGGGGGAAGGCCGCTGGGGCACCGTCTTGTTGATGGACGGCAACGCCGGCATCGGCGGCGACCCGGTCGCCCTCCTGGTCCGCCTCCGCGCCGTGGTCCCGCCCGGCGGGCGCCTGCTCGCGGAGGCCGCTCCGCACGACGTGGACGAGCGCCTCACCGTCCGGGTCGAGGACGCCCACGGCCGGCACGGCCGCCCCTTCCCCTGGGCCCGCGTCGGCACCACCGCCCTGCTGCGTGCAGCCGAGGCCGCGGGTTGGATCCTGACCGGCCGGTGGACGGCCGAGGGCCGCCCGTTCGTGGAACTGCACCGCCCGCAGCCGGGGCGTCACGGCGGGCACGCCACGGCTGCGGGAAGGCCCGAACGCCCATGAGTGACACCGCCGCCTCGCAGCATCGATCTCCCGAGCCGACGCCCGGTCAGCCTGCCGCACCCATGAACCACCCCTCGGCCCGTATCAGCATCATCGTCACCGCGGTCCTCCTGGCCGCACTCACCGCCGTCGTCTTCGACACTGTTCGCGCGGGCGACACCCAGAGCAACCCCGGCCGGCTGCTGACCGGATACGCCGTCGCCTGGGCGCTGTTCGCCGCCGCGGTGTGGGCCGTGCGCAAGGCCCCGGTGCGAGCCGCGACCGGACTGGTCCTGGCCGGTGCGGCCGCCGTGGCGCTGGCCGCGCTCGCCGCACCGCCCCGCACCAGCAACGACATGTACCGCTACGCCTGGGACGGCCGTGTCCAAGCCGCCGGGATCTCCCCGTACGCCCACCCGCCCGCCGCACCCGAACTCGCCAAGCTGCGCGACCAGTGGCTGTTCCCCACCAAAGGCTCCTGCCAGGCCTGGGGACTGACCCGTACGGACAGCGGTCTGTGCGTCCGCATCAACCGCCCCACCGTCCCCACCATCTACCCGCCCGTCGCCGAGGGCTGGTTCTTCGCCGTCCACGTCCTCTCACCACCTGACAGCCGCCACAAGCCACTCCAAGCAGGCGGCGCCGTCCTGGCGTTCGGCACCACCGTCGCCCTGCTCACCGTGGGCCGCCGACGCGGCGCCCCGCGCCGGGCCCCGGCCCGCACCGCCCTGTGGGGGTGGTGTCCGGCCGTCCCGTTCGAAGCGGTCAACAACGCCCACATCGACACCCTCGGCGTCCTGCTCACCGTGCTCGCCCTCGGCACCGCCACCGCCGGGGCCCGCCGCGGCGCACTCCTCGGCGCCGCGATCGCCGTGAAACTGCTGCCGGTTCTGGCCTTGCCCGGCGCTCTGTCCGGGCAACGCAGCCCGGCGCGAGTGCTGCGCGTGGTGTCAGCTGTGCTCGCCGTAGTCGTGCTTGTCTACCTGCCCTACGTCATCGCCTCCGGCGCGGGCGTCCTGGGCTACCTGCCGGGCTACCTCCAGGAGGAGGGCTACGAACCCGGGGACGTGCACCGTTTCGCCCTGCTGCGGCTGCTGCTGCCGGACGCCGCCGCAGAAGTGACCGTCATCGTGCTGCTCGCACTGACGGCCCTCTACGTGTGGTGGCGCGGCGACCCGGCCCGCCCCTGGCGCGGTGCCCTTCTACTGACCGGCACGGCCTTGCTGCTGGTCTCACCCAACTACCCCTGGTACTCACTGATCGTCGTCGGTCTCGCCGCCCTCGACGGCCGCTGGGAGTGGCTGACCGTCACCGTCGCCGGCACCGTCCTCTACCTCGGCGGCCGACCGCTGCCCGGCTTCCCCCTCCAGGCGTGGGCGTACGGCACGGCCGCCGTGTGCGTCGCGCTCGGCGCCTGCCTGCGCGCCGCTCCGGCACGGCACCTTCTGGACCGACGCCGCGGCCGGCGCCGGCCCCGCACCTGACGCGGATCGAGGACGCCTACCGGGGCCCCGGAGCCGCCCGCCGCGGACACACAGCGCCGACTCGGCGTCGACGACCCGGCCCACCGGCCACCGTGGTACGGCGCGTGGGGCGCAGATTCGGGCCGCCGATCTTGTCCGGCACCACGGCATCAGCGCTGTCGTTCCTTGGCTGAATTCGAGGCAGCCACGACAGTACGGCCGATGTCCGGCCGCACCAAGTGAACCGGTGAGGGACAACGCCGGGTGACGGAGAAGTTGGTGGACGTGAACTTGTGGGCTGAGGCGGCGGTTCACGGGTCTGTCGTATGTATCACCTCTCGCTCCGCTGCCAGACGGAGGTGAGCGCCGTGACGGGGTTGGGGTCGGCCGGCGCTGCCGGCCACCAGTCGCCGTCGTCATGCCGGAGGTAGGGATACCAGCGGGTGTCGGGGCCCAGGCGCAGCTGGATGCGGTGGTCGGTGAGGGTGAGGCGGTTGCGCCAGGCCCTGAGGGTGACCGGGGTGGTGGTCATGTCGGTGAGGGCCTCGGTCAGGGCGGTGCGGCCGGCTGACATCGTCGCCGGGTCGGGGGTGTGAGGGTGTTCGGCGACGGTGAGGCCGGTTGGGCCGCCGTACCGCCAGGCGCGGGTGAGGCGGGCGAACGCGGTCGGTTTGGCACCGGTGTTCTGGATGAGGTGGTGGAACCACTCGGGTCCGCAGTTGCTCGCGGCGATGCGTGCCGCGTCCTCGTGCTGGTTCAGACGCAGGCTGGTGGTGTCGCCCGTGAGCAGCCGGGCGGCGCGTGCGGCAGTGTCCGCCATCAGGCGTTCGAGGTCCGTGGCAGACAGGCCGGTGCCGGGTGGCGGGGCGGCGGGCAGTGCGGCGGTGTGGGGGACCGGTTCGGGGAGTTCGGGAAGGGACGGAGTGTGTTCGGCCAGGGCGGCCCAGGCCGCGTAGGCGTCGGCGGCCGGGAGGCCGGCTGGGGCCGGTGGGGTGGACGTCGCCTGGGTGGCCGTACGGCGGGCGCGCAACTGGGCGAGGACTTCCTCGCGGCCGCGGCCGCGCAGGGCGAACACCACGAAGGGGTCGGCGTCGATGGTGGCGGCGATGGCGTAGCAGAGCGCGGCGGCGTGTTTGCAGGGGTAGCCCCAGTCGGGGCAGGAGCATTCGGGGTCGAGTTCGGTGGGCTGCGGGAGCAGTGGGACGCCGGCGTGGCGGGCGTCGTCGACGAGTTCGGCGGGCATCTCGCCGTCGAGGAGTGCGGCGAGATGCCCGGCCCGGGCAGCGATGGTGTCGAGGAGGGTGTCCCACTGAGCGTCGGTGAGGACGGGCAGGTGGACGGCGGAGCGGTAGGGGCGGGGCCTGCTGCCCTGGACGGCGGCTTCGACCTGGCCGGGGGCGATGGTGACGGGGCCGACCATGCCCTGGCGGGCGTATGTGCGTCCGCGGGACAGGCGCCCCGAGTCCAGGGTGGAGTCCTCCAGGGCCGTCACCCATGCCTGGCCCCACCAGGTCGCGGCGAAGGCCCGCCTGCCGCGGGCGGGCACGCGGCGCGGGCTGGGGACCGAGGGGCTCATGACTGCCTCCCCAGGGCGACGAGTTCAGCGAGATCGGCGTCGGACAGTTCGGTCAGAGCGGCCTCACCGGAGCCGACCACGGCGTCGGCGAGCGCGCGCTTGGATTCGAGAAGCTTCGCCACCTTGTCCTCCACGGTCCCCTCCGCAAGGAGTTTGTGGACCTGTACGGGCTTGTCCTGGCCGATGCGGTAGGCACGGTCGGTGGCCTGGTCCTCGACGGCCGGGTTCCACCAGCGGTCGTAGTGCACGACATGGGTGGCCCGTGTGAGGTTGAGGCCGGTGCCCGCGGCCTTCAGGGAGAGCAGGAACACCGGCACCTCGCCGCGCTGGAAGCGGTCCACCATCTCCTCGCGCGCGGTGACGGGGGTGCCGCCGTGCAGGAAGAGGGTGGGGACGCCTCGTTCGGCGAGATGCTTCTCCAGGAGGGTCGCCATCTGTTTGTACTGGGTGAAGACCAGCACCGACTCGCCTTCGGCGGTGATGGTGTCGATCAGTTCGTCGAGCAGCTCCAGTTTGCCGGAGCGGCCGTGCAACGGTGTGGACTGGCGCAGGCTGTGCTCTTTCAGGAACTGGGCGGGGTGGTTGCAGATCTGCTTGAGCGCGGTGAGGAGCTTCAGGATCAGGCCGCGGCGGGCGATGCCCTCGGCTTCGGCGATCTTCGCCATGGTTTCGCGGACGACCGCCTCGTACAGGCTTGCCTGCTCGGCGGTCAGCGGCACGACGCGGTCGGTCTCGGTCTTGGCGGGCAGTTCGGGCGCGATGCCCGGGTCGGACTTCCTGCGGCGCAGCAGGAACGGGCGGACGAGCCGGGACAGCCGTTCGGCGGCCTGCGGGTCCTCGCCCGACTCGATCGCGCGGGCGTGCCGGTCGCGGAAGGCGGTGAGCGGGCCGAGGAGTCCGGGGGTGGTCCAGTCGAGGAGCGCCCACAGCTCGGAGAGGTTGTTCTCCACGGGGGTGCCGGTGAGGGCGACGCGGGCGCGGGCGGGCAGGGCGCGCAGTTCGCGGGCGGTGACGGCGTAGGGGTTCTTGATGTGCTGGGCCTCGTCGGCGGCGATCAGCGACCAGGTGTTCTCGGTGAGGGTCTCCCGGTCGCGGCGCAGGACGCCGTAGGTGACCAGGACGATCTCGTCGTCGGCGAGGTCCTTCAGGTGGCGGTCGCCGCCGTGGTAGCGGCGCACGGGGGTGGACGGTGCGAACCTGGCTGCCTCGCGCTGCCAGTTGCCGAGCAGTGAGGTGGGGCAGACGACGAGCGTGGGGCCCGCGGTGGCGGGTTGGGTTTGGCGGTGCAGGTGCAGAGCGAGCAGGGTGATGGTCTTGCCCAGGCCCATGTCGTCGGCGAGGCAGCCGCCGAGGCCGAGTTCGCACATCTCTGCCAGCCAGGCGAGGCCCCGCTTCTGGTAGTCGCGCAAGGCGGCTTTGAGTGCGGCGGGCTGGGCGGCGGGGGTGCGGGATTCGGGGTCGCGGATGCGGGCGACGAGGTCGGCGAGCGCCCCGACCGGTGCGCAGCGAAGAGTCTCCCCGTCCCGCTCCACCTCGCCGGTCAGCGCGGCGCCCAGTGCCTCGATGGGCGTGAGCGGTGCCATCCGGCGGCGCCTGGCGCGGGCGACCAGCTTCGGGTCGGCGACCACCCACTGGTCGCGCAGCCGGACGAGGGGGCGGCGCGCCTCGGCGAGGGCGTCCATCTCGGCCTCGGTGAGCGGGTCGTTGCCCAGCGAGAGCTGCCAGCGGAAGTCGAGGAGGGTGTCGGCGTCGAGCATGCCGGCCGCGCTGGAGCCAGGCGCGGTGCGTTGCCCGATCTCCGCGGTCGCGGTGAGTGCCTTGACCAGCTCGCGGGGCCAGTGCACGTCGACACCGGCCCCGCGCAGTGACTCTGTGGCGTCGCCCAGCAGGTCGAGGGCCTCGTCGTCGGTCAGCCGCAGCTGCTCCGGAGCCGCGTCCTTCAGCAGCCGGTCGAGCGGTGGCCAGACGCGGGCGCCACGGCGTAGCGCGAGCAGCGTCTCGGTCTCGGCGCGCGGGCCGAGCAGCCGCTCCACTTCGGCTGGTTCGTTCCACAGCTGTGCGGCCTCCATGACAAGGGCCGGATCCGCCGCGGTGTGCAACTGCGGGACGGCCCGGAACTGCCGACGTCGCCCCTCGGGTACGTCGACCCGCAGCGAGACCCTGACATCGGCGGTGAACGCGGCGGCAGTCTCCTCGGCCCACTCACGCAGGGCGGGCACGGCACGCGTCTCACGCCAGGCGTACGGCAAGGCGCCCATGGCGAGCGGAGCGGCCGGGGTACGGACCAGTTCGTCGGCGACCGCGTCGCAGAACCGGCGTACCAGCGCGGCCGGTTCGGCGATCCTCAGCGGGACCGGGCCCGGCTCGGGCAGGCAGTGGGCGTGGGGCGGGAAGGCGGAGGCGAGGGCGTCGAGAGTCTGACGCTGGGCGGCGGTGAAGGGGCCCGCCTGCCAGGTGTCGTAGCCGGCGGGGGTGAGGGCCGGGTGAAGGCGGCCGTCGGCGAGCAGCCGCAGCGCGAAGCGGGAGGCGGCCTGCCAGGCGGCGGCGGACGGATGCGGCGGCTGTGCACCGGACAGCACGTCAACGGCCAGGGCGACGGGCAGCGCGTAACCCTCCACCCTCCGCCGTCCGACCGAGCGGCCGTGCGGGAGTACCAGTTCCGCTGCCTCGGCCTCGACGCCCACGGGCGCCAGGCCGTCGGCGGCGGTCGCCCCGGCGGGCTGCCAGAGCAACAGACGGCCGAGGCGGGCAGGCTCGCCGGGGAGGAACACCGTCGCCCAGCCGCCGTCGAGCAGACTCCGGGCCCAGGCGGCCGACTCCGGTGCGGCCAACGGCGGCACGCTTCTCGTGTCCGTGCCCTGCTCCCGTACGAGGACTCGTGCCACTCTCTTTCGCCTCACCGTCGTCCAAGCGGTCTTCGCCGCGCCTTCGTCCACCAGCAGGTTCCGCCCCTGCTGTCACTGGCGGGAGTGGGCCTTGTTCGCCGCGGTACGCATGCGTTTGGCCAGCCGCCTGTCGACTCCGCGCAGGCCCTCTCCCAGTTCGGCGAGCACTTGGGCGGTGGCCGGGTGTTCCACTCGCCACAGCTCGTCCACTCGCTGTTCCAGCGCCTCCGGTCCCGTGTTCCAGTTTTCCAGGAAGCCGCGGACCAACTCCTCGCTCTCCCCAGCACCGGCGAGCGGCGACAGTCCGTCGATGAGCAGCCACAATCCGGCTTCCTCCGCCCGCGCCGGGTCCACGTGCGCTTCTGCCCCGGGGTGTGCGCCCAGGGTCGCGGTGGCCACCTGGCGGCACCCCTCGACGTCGGAGTCCGCTGCCTTGCGCAGCACGCGCAGTGCGCGGGGGTCGTCGAGGTCGCCCAGCACCAGTTGGGCCATGGCTCGCTTCGCCGCGGCCTCGGGGCCGTCTCCCGCGCAGGCGTCGAGCAGCCCTACCGCGGCATCCGCCGCAGAGCGGTGTTCCAGCCACCCTTCGACCTCCCGGCGCATCTCCTCGGCCGAGTAGCCCAGGAGCCCTTGGAGCAGAGCGGCGGCGTCCGCCTCGGCGTACTCACCGAGCAGCGGCGCGGGCACACCGCACTCCATCAGGTGGGCGCGTAGCCCGTAGCGGCCGAGCGGGGTGAGTCGCATGCGGTCCCCGCGCCGGTCGTCCCACGACCGGTCCGACGCCGCCGACGAGGTTCCCGATCCGCCGCCCAGCTCCTGTCCGCCCATGGCGTTCAGGAGCGTGCGCAGAGCCAACTCCGGCGAAGCGTCGCCGTCACCGGGCTCGTACTCCACCGCGCCCAAGAGGGCGAGACCGTCCCCGAGCTCCCGGAAGGACGCCGCGAACAGCGCCTGGAAGAGTTCGAACTCCGGCCCGTTCGCGCCCACCTCACGGGACTTCGCACGCAGGTCGCCGGCATCCACCCAGGTGTCGTCCGGAGCGTCGTACAGCAACCCGACCAGTGAGCCGGCGATCTCGGCCGTCAGCTCGCCCAGCTCACCGTGCCACCCGTCCAGCACCCCCGTCTCACCGATCTCCTCCAGCAGATCGCCCATTGTGGTGGCCCAGAACTCCAGAAGGTCCTCGTCGGCGAAGTCAGTTGTCGCGCCGCCCCGCGCGCGGCCTCCGCCGATCGTGATCATCCCGCCGTCCACGGCGAGCCACCACGGATCATCGAGAACGGCCGCGTCCTTGGCGCTGCGCAGCGATTTCAGCGCACGAGCCCGCGCGACGGCATCGGCATACGGCGAGTCGTCGCCGGCCAGCTTCCACAGCTGGAGCTCCTCGACGGCCTCACGGGCAAGCACAGGCCGCAGCACCCGGCCGGCGGTGACCTGCCGTCCCTCGCGGCACCAGGCGGCGAGCCGCAGCGCCGCGTCGAAGAGCGGAGCAACTCGCACGGCAGCGAGAAGCTCCTCCCGCGGAGCCAGGGTCACCGGGCGCAGCACAGGCACATCCCCGTCCGGTGCGCCGACTCCGACATCGAACGGATCGCCCGCCCGGCACTGCCCGCAGGTGCACAACGCCACGTCCTCGGCGGTCAGCCGACGGACACCGCCGCGCCCGGCCCGCTCACCGTTCGGCAGCTCCGCCGCGCCGAACACCGTGTCCGGCGTCAACTGGGCCAGCCGCGCGGTGATCCCGTCCCGGTCGAAGGCCGCCGGATCGTAACCCGCCACCCGCAGCTCGGCGACAAGCTCACCGTACGGGCCATCCCCGGCCCCGTCCGCGGTGTCGAGGCATTCCAGCACCTCGGCCAGCCCCCACACGCCGCCGATGTCCTCGGCCGGGACATCGGCGCGACGCCCGCCGACGCAGCGCACCGTCCGCTCCGCGCCGACCGGACACGGCAGAGTCCTCTCCAGCGTGATCCCGTGCTCCCAGTCCTCGCCGAAGTCGTAGACGTAACGCAGCCGTGCCCCCTCCGCGGCCAGCACGTCGCCGAGCGCGGTGGCGGCCTCGTCGCCGACGCCGTGACCGACGTCGGGAGCGATGTCGATGAGTCGGGCCGCATCGCCGTACTCCCGGCCGAACTCGTCGGTGAAAAGGTGCAGATGGCCACCATGCCATCCGAAGGCGACCTGGATGGCGTCGTGCAACGTCCCGAGCGAGGTGTCGGACGGCAGTACCAGGCGCCGCCACAGGGGTGGTCTCGTGCCGTGCAGCACGATCTTCAGCTGGAGATCGGACGGGGCCGTCTTCCCGTCTCGCCGCATCTGCTGCTCCCACCGTATCGGGACCACTCGAACGGCCCCATCATGGTGCTGTCGGTGGGCCCAGCCCAAACCCGGTTGTGGCGGCCACCGTCCATCTGGGCACATTTGGCCTCGACGCCGCCCGCAGCGGATATCCTGCTCCCTCAGGATCTTCGCGGGCAGCGCAGGCGCTCGGGAGCCCACGGCCCCGCCGGCCACAGTCCTCGACATGTGCAGACGCAGCGTGACTGCTCAACGGGGAGCGGGCGGTGATCGAGGCCGACAGCGCAGGCGACCTGTTCACCTCCTCCTGCTATTGGAAATCAGCCTCGGCACTCGCAGCCATTACCTGCGCTTGCCACGAGCCGGACCGCTCGGCCAGGTCTGCCAGACGCTGAACGCTGCCTTCCCATGCCGCACGGTATGCATCATCGTGGGTGGTAAGGCGCCGGTATGCCCCGGCCGCCACGAAGCAGGCTCCCGCGGCAGCCGCCGGGTCAGGCTCGTACGCACCTGCCGTTTCGACCAGTTGTTCCTCGATCGCGCACATCCACGCTGCGAGAGACTCCAACTGACCGACCGTCACACCCTCCAGCTCCAGCGCGAAGGACGCCCAGCGCAGGCACTCCGCGAGGTCCCCTCGTACGTTCAGGTACAGGTCGCACAGCCGGAACACGGCATCGGGGTGGCCGGCCCCCGCGGCACGGGTCAACCACACGACAGCGGCTTCGACGTCGTGCCGCCCCCAGTGGAGCAGCCCGAGGTGGTACGCGGCGTGGACCTCACCTGACGCGGCGGTCGCTTCGGTTCGGTGGGTGCTCGCCGCATCGGGCCCCGACGTCCGCGTGACCCCCTGTCCCGGCGTGCCCAAACGTTCGGCGGCACGCTCCAACAACTGCTCCCCTTCCTCGACTTGCCCTTCACCCATGAGCAGCAACCCCAGATAGAAGGTTCCATCCGCACTGCCCGCGTCGGCTGCCTTGCGCCACCATCGCTTCGCCCCTGTTTGATCGCCGGTTTCGTGGCAGCGGAAGCCGACGTGCACGGCCGCCTGTATGTCACCCGCCTCGGCGGCCCGTGTGAACAGTTCCTCGGCCTCGAGCAGTCTGCCCTGCCGTTCGTAGAGGACCGCGAGGTTGTGATCTGCGTTCGGAGCGCCCTGCTTGCCGGCGAGCCGCCACAGTGCCTCGGCCTGTGCCTCGTCCCCTCGCTGCGACATCAGGACGCCAAGACCCACAGCCGCCGCCCAGTCACCGACGTCCATCGCCCGGCGGTACCAGTGCTCGGCTGTGTCGATATCGCCGCGCAGCAGGGCGAGCATGCCGAGGTTGTTGTACGCGGCGGGGACACGGCGGGCTGCAGCCTTCTCGTACCAGAGCACCGCACCGTCGTGGTCTCCTCGGTCCTGTGACAGCCTTCCCAGCAGATAGGCGGCCTGCCCGCTGCCTGCCTCAGCCGCCGCCCGGTAGGCCTCGGCGGCACCCTGAAGGTCTCCGGCACGCGCCAGGCCGGCGGCGCGCCGGATGGCCTCTGCGGCGTCGGGCGGCTCCCGGTCCGGGTCAGGCCGCGACGGCATCGACATCAATCCCTCGCCGTCCTGCGAGGTGTGGCCGGTCAGGTCGAAGAACCGCTCCGCCGTCGATTCGGCGGCCCGCTGTCTGTCCGGGTCCCCTGGGTCGTAGTGGTCGGGGTAGAGCTTGTGCACGGGCTGGGGCACCGGTGCGGCGTGAGGGCTGAAGAGTGAGAAGCCCGTAGAGGCGGTGACCGTGAGTTCCCACCAGGGCCGCCAGATGTGCCCCGCACAATCGATCTCCGCCGTCAGCCGCCACCGCACCCACCGCCCGTCCTGCGTCACGGGTGCGCAGGTGAGGGTGGCACTCCCACCTGGGGCGACGGTCAGCGGCAGAACGGGATCCGCGCCGAGTTCCGCCAGCTCGGTGACGGGTGAGCGGTCCAGGAAGATCGCGACATCGGGACTGAGCAGGCGCCGGTATGCCCGGACCGCGCGCTGGGCGGACTCCAGCAGGTCGGAGCTCATGGCTATGTCAGGCATCCGCGACCGGGCTAACGAGGAGCCGTCGGCCAGCAGGGGCAGACGGTCCGTCACCTCCGCCCGCAGTGACCGCAGAACGATCTCGTCTTCCCCCGTGGCGGTCAGGGAGACAAGCAGGTTGTGCCCGGTAAGCGGGATGTTGACCGCCTCGGAGTTACCCAGCAGCCCCGGCGAGGCGATGTGCATGAGCTGACTGTGCACGGCTGCCCGCACCACGAACGGGGTGTCGTCCGGCAGCCCTTGTACGGGTACGGGGCGGATGGGGCGTGTCATGTCGTAGACGGCCTTTACCGAGCCGGGATCCCGTTCGGGTGCGCCCTCCGTTTCCGGGAGTTCCTTCGCCCGGCGGACGGGGTCCGTCGCCGGGCCGGCTCGCCGCTGCCGGTGTCGCACCATCGCCACGAGCGCGGAAAGAGCTGATACGGCGGTCACCGAGAGGTAGGGCCCCCATGCGTGCACCCCCGTTGCGGCGAGGACGGCGCCGCCGACCACTGCGGGCAGTGCCGCGCCCAGGACGACAGTGCCGGCACGGCGCCAGGCCTTGGCCATCAGACACCGCCCAGCTGACGTCCGGCAGTACGGAACGCGTGACCCTGGAGGTCGACGCGGGTACTGCCCCGGCGGCCCGCGGACGTCCAGTCCAACCACAGCACCCACTGCACGAGGGCGCGCTCGGTGCTGACGAGGAGGTCGAAGATCTCGGACTCGTCCGCGGCGATTCGGTAAGGGAAGTCGCTTTCGCCCAAGGCGCGCACCTCCGGCGGGTCGGCGTCGAGGGAAGCCTCGAAATGCCGCACCGGAACTTCGGCCGCGTGTCTGGTGAGATTCCCCGGGAACTCTTCGCGGGACAGGACCTCCGCACGCACTCCCATCAGCACCACGGCCGAAGGCCCCATCGAGGTCACGACGATCCGGACAGTATGCCCGGCGGCCGGGACGTCGACGACGCGGTCGCCGAGGTCGAGTGTGACGTAGTCGTGGTTCCTGATCTCTGCGGTGACGGCGAGTGGGGGACTCTCTGTCAGCTCCCTCCTGGCCCTACGCCGGGCCAGGGTGCCCTGGAGATGTCTGGGTGCTTCCTGACTGAGGTACGCGGCCGCGGCAGCCGCTGACACACCGGCCCCCCAGGCCAGCGTCTGCCCCGGTTGCCACAGCAGCGCGAGGCCTGCGACCGTGGCCACTCCTCCGCCGGCCCCGCCCCACACAAGGACGCGACGTCGCCTGTCGGCTCTCGGCATATGTCCCCCGTTTCACCCACCGGACCCGCCGGCCTCCGGCTCGCTCCGTTCCGGGCCCCATGTCCTGAATCGACCATATGGTCAACTACCCCGCCGGCAAGCCCGGTTACCGCATGCGCGCCAACCGCTCTCCCGTCTCATCGACAACACCGCACATCTGCCAACCCGGCTGGATCCGCTTCGCCGGCGGCGGGACGGCAACTACCTCGCGGTCGACATGGACCCCGCCCGCAACGGGCTGCCCGGTCAGGTCATCGCCTCGGGCCGCGACTACGACGAAGGGCCCGTGTACGTCGCCGACTCCCTCACCTCTCTGCTCCAAGAGCACCTGGAACTGCTGGAGAAGGGGTCCTACGAGGGGTACGCCGACTACATATCCCCGCGTCGGCCCGGCTGCGACAGCGGCACACAGCAGATCATCGGCGCCATCCCCGAAGAGGTCCCGCCCACCCTCCAGGCCATCCACGTCAACGACGCCACCGGCATCGTCGACCTCGGCCCGCTGACCGCCGCCCCCGGTTTGCGCCGCGTGCACCTCAACCGCTGCACCACCGCCGACCTGACGCCCCTGCGCGGCCTGCCGGTCGAGTCGCTCCGCGTCGCCCTCACCG
This sequence comes from Streptomyces sp. CB01373, assembly GCF_002803075.1. GTDB lineage: Bacteria > Actinomycetota > Actinomycetes > Streptomycetales > Streptomycetaceae > Streptomyces. The sequence continues at coordinate 319,043 of NZ_NNBK01000003.1, forward strand.
GCGGTGACCTCAGCCCGCTGGCGGGCCACCCCCACCTTGCGTCGCTCGACCTGAAGACCACCGCCCCGGTCGACCTCACGCCGCTGCGTAGCGTCCCCCACCTGCACGGTCTCGACCTCACGGGCGCCGGGACAACCGACCTGACCGTCCTCGCCGACCTCGCGGACCTTCGCTATCTCAGCCTCGGCCGGCAGCAGTGGGCTGCGCCGCTCGACCACGGCAAGGTTCCGCCGCGCTGGCCGCCGTCGGCCTTGTCGGGGACGACGTCACCTTCGACGACGCCATCCCCTTGGCCTCGCGTGTCGGCCTGGACACCGGCGACGTTCTCCGCGTCGCCGGCAGTCTCTGAGGAGTACAGGAGGCGGCACGGCTCAAGCCGGCTTGCGCCAGACGGAGATGTGCTTCGCGGAGTCGTCGGTGAACGGCGTCCCGTCCCAGTCGCCGACGCGCCGGTCCAGTTCGAGCCCCGCGATCCGCGCCATCAGGTCGAGTTCCGCCGGCCACGCGTACCGGTGCCGGGAGTCGGTGCGGCGGTAGGGGCCATCGTCCTCGCCGTCACGGCTGAAGTGGTGCGAGACGAGGATCTGCTCGACGAGGTCGAAGGTGTCGAAGCCGAGATGCCGGTCGGAGACGTCGAACGGCACCGCGACCTGCCCCGGCGGCAGGAACCGCAGCGGCGGCACGCCCAGCTCGATGACGAACCGGCCGCCGGGCGCCAGATGGCGCGCGGCGTTGCGGAAGCACTCGACCTGCTCGTCCTGGGTGAGCAGGTTCGTGATCGTGTTGTAGACGAGGTAGACCAGGGTGAACTCGCCGGGGACGGTGGTCGTGGCCATGTCCCCGAGGGCGACCGGGAGCCTGTCCTCGTCGATCTTGCGCCGCAGGACCGCCGCCATGTGCTCGGACAGTTCGATGCCCACCACGGGCACTCCGCGTTCCCGGAGCGGGACGCCGACGCGTCCGGTCCCGATGGCGAACTCCAACGCCCGCCCGTCACCGGCGAGTTCGGAGAGGAAGTCGAGAGTCGGTCCGAGGAAGGAGGCCGAGGACCTCTCGGCCTCCCCGGCGTCGTAGCGTTCGGCGGTTTCGCGGCTCCACAGTTCGCTGCTCGTCACGGGCGGTCACTTTGCCGGGCGGGGCGGGAGGCTGTCCACGCATTTTTCCAGCCACCGGCTCCGTGGGCAGATCAGTAACCTGGCGGTTACTCCGTGTCCTGCTCGGCGCGTTCCGCGTCGCGCTGCTTCAGGCGTGCCGTCTCCTTGCGCACCTCGGCCTGCGTGGCGCGCTCCTTCTCCAGCCACTCGGGCTGCTCCTGCTTCAGCTCCTCGATCTGCTCGGTGGTCAGCGCCTCGGTGACCCCGCCGCGCGCGAGACCGGAGATGGAGACACCCAGCTTGGCCGCGACCACCGGACGCGGGTGGGGGCCGTCGCGTCGCAGGTCCCGCAGCCACTCGGGCGGATCGGCCTGGAGCTCGTTGAGCTCGGCACGCGAGACGACGCCCTCCTGGAACTCGGCGGGCGTGGCGGGGAGGTACACACCCAGCTTCTTCGCCGCGGTGGCGGGCTTCATCGTCTGGGCGGTCTGGTGCGACTTCATGGTGTCCAGACTATCGACCGCGGACGGGAGGGCCGACCACGCCGGGTAACCTGGCGGCGTGACCGGCTCGGATGCATCTGCCTCGTTCCGGCTCGCGTACGTCCCCGGGGCGACGCCCGCCAAGTGGGCGCGCATCTGGAACGAGCGCCTGCCCGACGTCCCCCTCGCCCTCCTCCAGGTTCCGGCCGCCGAGGTCGCCGACGTGCTGCGCGGCGGCGCGGCGGACGCGGGGCTCGTACGCCTGCCCGTGGACCGTACGTACTTCAGCGCGATCCCCCTGTACACCGAGACCACGGTGGTGATCGTCCCCAAGGACCATCTCGTGACGGCCGTGGACGAGGTGTCCGTGGCGGACCTGGCCGACGAGGTCGTCCTCCACCCGCTCGACGATGTCCTCGGCTGGGAACGGCCGCCCGGCGAGGAGGCCTTCGAGCGTCCCGCCACCACGGCCGACGCCGTCGAACTGGTGGCGGCCGGAGTGGGGCTGCTCGTCGTCCCCCAGTCGCTGGCCCGCCTCCACCACCGCAGGGACCTCACCTACCGGCCGGTCGCCGACGCCCCGCAGTCGGGCATCGCGCTGTGCTGGCCGGAGGAGGCGCACACCGACCTGGTGGAGCACTTCATCGGGATCGTGCGCGGCCGGACCGTGAACAGCACCCGGGGCCGCGCCCAGGCCCCGTCCGAGGAGCAGCCGGGGCGCAAGGACCGGCGTGCGGAGGCGGCGGATACCCGCCGCAAGCCCGCCACCAGCGGAAAGACCGGCGGAAAAGCTGGGGGAACGACCGGCGGAAAGGCGGGCGGCCGTACGGGCCAGGCCGCGGGCCGCTCCGGCAGGACGACCGGCCGTGCGGACGGCCCCGCGGCCCGCAACCGGCGCGGCGGCTCGGGTGGCTCCGGCGGCTCGGGCGGCGGCAGGAGCGGCGGGCGGGGCAGGCCGGGCCGCGGGGCGTAGCCGCCCCCTGCGTCACTGGCCCCGTGCCGTCGCCCCCCTGTGTCACAGCCTCCCTGGTCAGTCACCCCACAGGGGCAGCCACAGCCCTTGAGTCTCGCCCCCGCATCACGCCCGCACGCCGCGGCCGATCGACTCCACCAGCGGCAGCAGCCGGAACGGGACCCGCTCGCGCAACGCCACCTCCGTACGGGTGCGCACCACGCCCGGCAGGCTGATGAGCTTCTGGACGACGTCCTCCAGGTGGGCGTTGTCGCGCGCCACGACACGGGTGAGCAGGTCGCCTCCGCCGGTGATGGAGAACGCCTCGACGATCTCCGGTACGGCGGCCAGCGCCTCCCCGACATCGTCCAGATGGCCCTGGGTGACCTCGATGTGCACGAACGCCAGGACCGGGTGGCCGAGCGCGACGGGGGAGAGGGCGGGACCCGTACCGGTGATCACGCCGTCCCGTTCGAGGCGGTCGAGGCGGGCCTGGAGGGTGCCCCGCGCGACACCCAGGATGCGGGCGCACTCGCGCACGCTGGTGCGCGGCTGCTCCAGAAGCAGCCGCAGAATGCGGGTGTCGAGTTCGTCCACGGCCATGGCGACGGGGGTCTCCTCCCAGATCGGTGATCGACGCCGACTGTACCAATGGCTCACTGGAAAGCCTTCTGAGTGGACCAGTGTCCGTGGTCCATTGGCTCGCTGCCAGCGCGTTGATGATGTGTCCGAATGTGCCAATGGCTCAGTGATGCCGGGTTCGTTTGAGCCAGGGGCGCCGGGGATGCTCTCATGGACACGTCGACGGCGCTGCGGATCCCCGCGGCGCCTTTCTCATGCCGGTGTCGCACCGGCGTTCCGGGTGTCTTCCACAGGGGGCGGTAAGCAGTGCTGAAGAGGGTGTTCGTGGCTCCGGACCCGGGGCGGACACGGCTGCGTTTCGCCGCCAGGGCCGTCCTCGGCATCGGCCTGGCGGTCGCCGTCTGCGGGCTGGCCGGACACTCGCTGCCGGGTGCCGTCACCGGCGGGCTCGCCGCGCTGCTCGCCCTGTTCACCGTCACCGACCCCACGGTGCGCGGACAGCTCGTCACCACCGTGCTGCTGCCGGTCGCCGGCCTGCCCGTGCTCGCCGTCGCGGCCGCGCTCCACGACCACCCGATGGCACGCGACCTCGCCTTCCTCGCCGTGGTCGGCGCGGGCGTGTACGCGCGCCGCTGGGGGCCGCGCGGCCACAGCCTCGGCGTGTTCGCGTTCATGACCTTCTTCGTGGCGCAGTTCCTGCACACCAGGCCCGGGCAACTGGCGGAGGTGTCCGCCGCCGTCCTGCTGTCCGTGCTCACCGCGGCGGTCGTGCGCTTCGGCGTGTGGTGCTACGAGCGCCGGCTGCCCGCCGCGGCCGCTCCCGCCGGCCTGGGCGGCCGCGGACTGGACCGGGTGTCCACCCGGCAGGCCGTGCAGGCGACCGCGGGCGCCTGCTTCGCGCTCGTCGTGGGCCAGCTGGTGTCCGGGGACCGCTGGTACTGGGCCGTCGGCGCCACCTGGTGGGTGTTCGTGAACACCGCCTCGCGCGGCGAGACCCTGGTCCGCGGCTTCCGCCGGGTCCTCGGCACGGTGCTGGGCATCGGCCTGGCCGCCCTGGTCGTCGTCCCGCTGCACGGGGCCGCGCTCCCCACCGCCGTCCTGGTCGCCGTCTGCGTCTTCGGCATCTTCTACACGGCCGCCGTGTCCTACACCTGGATGATGCTCTGGGTCACGGTGCTCGCCACGGCGCTCTACGGCCTGCTCGGCGTCCTCGTGCCCGGGCTGCTCGCCCTGCGGCTCGGGGAGACGGCCGTCGGCGCGCTCGGTGCCTGGCTGGCCGTGCTCTTCGTGCTGCCCGTCACCACCCACGCCGTCACGGACGCCTGGATCCAGCGGGCCCTGCGCTGTGTCCACGCGTGCACGGCCGAGGCCGCGGCCCGGCTGGCCGGCACCATCGGCGCCGACCCGGCACCTCGCGTCGCCGAACTGGAGCAGCTGCTCGGCCGGGTGCGGCTCTCCGTCGCCCCGCTCGTGCACCCGCTGAACCCGATGCGCGGCCGCCGGCGGCGCGCCCGGCAGGTGCTCGCCCTGCTCGACGACTGCGCTCGCGAGATCCGCGGCCTCGTCGCCGTCGCCGCCGATCCGGAGGCCTCCCACGACGAGCGGCTGGCCGCCGCGTGCCGCCGCGTGGAGAGCGCGGTGGAGGCCCTCATCGACGACGACGCCCGCACCGTTCCGCGGGCCGCCCCCGCCCATCCCCGGCCGACGGCCGCGGAAGCCGCCCTCACCCATCTCCACGCCCTGGAACACGCTCTGGCGGAACTGGCCACGCCGCTGCGGGCGCCGTCGGGCTCGCCGATGGTGGGTGCGTGACGCCGACGGCACCGTGACGCCAACGGCACGAGGCGGGCCACACCGCGACTTGGTCTAGACCGAACGGGGGTGACTGCTACCGTCGCTCGGACGGGACGACCGAGAGGGGACCAGTGGTGGCACACGGCGGTAGGCGGCGGGCGTTCATCGGGTCGTTCACGGCGGCGGGAGGCCCAGGGGTCGTCACCGCGGCGGTGTCCGAGGACGGCGGGGGGCTGACCGTGCTCAGCGGCGTCGACGGCGTCCTCGACCCCTCGTACCTGGCCCTGTCCAGCGACGGCGGCACGCTCTACGCGGTGAGCGAGACGGCCGAGGGCGCCGTGGCGGCCTACCGCGTGAAGGGCGAGACGGTCGAGCTGACCGGGTCACCGGTGAGCGTCGGAGGCAGTGGCCCCACCCACCTGAGCCTGCTCGACGGGCACGTCCTGACGGCCAACTACGGTTCCGGCAGCGTCAGCACCGTTCCCGTCCGCGCCGACGGGCGCCTGGCCCCGGCCGCCTCGGACGTGCTGCGGCACACCGGCTCGGGCCCGCACGAGCGCCGCCAGCGCGGTCCGCACGCCCACCAGGTGCAGCCGGACCCGAGCGGCCGCTGGGCCGTCAGTGTGGACCTCGGCACCGACTCGGTCCGGGTGTGCACGCTGGCGGACGGGCGGCTCGTCGTGCACCGGGAGGTCGCATTGTGGCCCGGCTCCGGGCCCCGTCACATGGCGTTCCACCCGGACGGCGGGTACGCCTATGTCGTCAACGAACTGAGACCCACCGTCACGGTCTGCCGCTGGGACGCCGCCGAGGGCTCGCTCAAGCCCCTGACCGAGAACCCGGTCCTGCCGGACGCCCCGGCCCACGACGCCTATCCCTCGGGCATCGTGGTGGCGCCGGACGGCCGGTTCCTGTGGACCGCGACGCGCGGCGAGGACGTCCTGTCCGTGTTCGCGGTCGAGGCGGACGGGGAGCGGCTGCGGCTGGTCGGGTGCGTACCGTGCGGCGGCCATTGGCCCCGGGCGCTGACCTTCTCCGACGGCTTCCTGTACGTCGCCAACGAGCGCTCCGGGGACGTGACCTGGTTCGCCGTGGACGAGGAGACGGGGCTGCCCGCGAGGGCCGGGAAGGTCGCGGTGGCGGCGGCGTCCTGCGTGGTCTTCGGCTGAACGCCCATACGCCCGCACGGCCGCCGGCACGACACGAGCGACCTGAACGATCCGGACGACGCGAACAACACAGGCGGCACCGACGGCCCGAATGACACGGGACGACCCTGGACGAACCTGAGGGCCCGGCCGGTGGCGCGGTCGGCAGGGCGAAGGGCCCGCCCCTCGGATGGCGAGGAGCGGGCCCCAGGACGTACGGGGTGAAGGCTGCGAGGGTCAGTGGGCCGGTGCGCCCTGCGGCTGCTGCGGGGCGATGCCCAGGGCCGTCGTGTAGGCGGCCAGGGCGAGCTTGCCGATCGCCGGGTACGGGCCGAGCGCCTCGGCGGCGGCACAGCCTGCCTCCTCGGCGGCGGCCTGGACCAGCTCGGCGTCGATCTCCGGGCCGATCAGGTACGGCGCCAGGGCGAGCTGCTGGGAGCCCGAGGTCCGCAGCTGCTCGGCGACGGAGGCGATCGAGCCGTCCTGGTCGAGAGCGGCCGCCATCACCGGCACGGCGAGGCGGGCGGCGAGCAGCATGCCGGTGATCCCGGCCGCCTGCACGGCCTCGTCGCCGCCGACCGAGGCCAGGATGATTCCGTCCGCCGCGGTCGCCACGGTGAACAGGCGGGCGCGGTCGGCGCGGGCCAGGCCCGCCTCCGACAGCCGGACGTGCAGCGCCTCGGCGAGCAGAGGGTGGGGGCCGAGCACGTCGGTCAGCTCGGCGGCGACCCGGCTGTCCATGACGGCCTGACGGATCCGGCGCAGCAGCGCGTTGTCCGGACCGGCCAGCAGCGGCACCACGACCGCGACGGGACCGTCGGGCTCCTTGACGTCCGCGCCGGCGGCGACGGCCTGCTCGTAACGGGCGGTCCGCTCCTCGGCCGCGCGGGTGAGCACGGACTGCACGGTCGGGTGGTCGGCGTCGTCACCGTCGAGGTAGCCGATCCGGGCGTCGAGGCCGGGCAGCTCGGAACGGGCGATGCTCACGACCTCCTCGGCGAGGCCCCGCGTGGCGTCGCCAGGGGTCCCCGGCACCGCGAGGACGAGAGCGGGTGCGCCCTCGGGCGCCGCCAGCGGCTCGGGGCGGCGGTGCCGTCCCGGCTGGCGGGGGCGCGGCATTCGTACTGGTAGGCCGGGCGCGGGCCCAGTGGGGGAGCTCATGGCGCCGCATGTTACTAACTTCTGAGGTTCCCCTGTTCGGGGAGGGTGCAGGTGAGCGGTATCCGTCCGGTTTTGTCTGATGGGTTACGTAACGATGCGTGGCGTGGTCCGGCCGTCTCGGGCCGGATCCGGCAATTCGCGCCACCTATTGGGGCATTTGTCCGGCAGGTGTGGACGTGGGGGATCAATCCCCTTGTGGGGGAGGCGTGTACAGCAACTTCTCATCAGCCGGAAGGGCGAGGACGTCCCTGGCCAGGTCGGTCGCGATGCGCACGCAGCCGTGCATCGGGTCGCCCTCGGCGCGCACCTGCCGTGCGTGCGGGAGCCGCTCGGAGAGTTCCTTCTCCAGCGGTACGAGGAGTGGGTCGCCCAGCTTGAACAGGCCGCCGGTCAGGGCGAGCAGCGGCTCTCCCGAGCGCGGGCAGACGGCCGCGGCGGACTCGGTCATGTGCCGGGCCGCCGCGCGCAGCACACCGGCCGCGACGGGGTCGTCGGCCGCAGCCGCCACCTCGGGTGCGAAGGAGGCCAGGACGGCGGCCCGGTCGGAGCGCGGGTAGAGCCTGCCGGGCAGTTCCGCCATCGGTCCGAACGCCTCCTCGGCGCGGGCCAGCAGCCGCGCCGAGCCACCGTCCCGCCCGTCGTGGGCGCGCAGCGCGGCCTCCAGGCCCGCGCGTCCGATCCACGCTCCGCTGCCGCAGTCGCCGAGCAGATGCCCCCAGCCGTCCGCCCGCCGCCAGCCTTTGAGATCGGTACCGATCGCGATCAGACCGGTCCCGGCGGCGACGACCGCGCCGGGGTGGGGCCCCAGGGCGCCGGTGTAGGCGGTGACCGCGTCGGCGACCAGCGCGACCCTGCGTACGCCGAGGTGCCGTGCCAGCGCTCCGGGCAGTTCGGCGCGCAGCGCGTCGCCCAGGGTGGCGAGCCCGGCTGCCCCCAGTACGGCCGTCTCCAGCCGCCCCACGCCGGCCTCGGTGGCCAACGCCCGTGCCATGGGCACCAGTTGCTCCATGAGATGCCCGGGGTCGATGCCCCGCGCGCCGGTGCGCACCGGCTCACCGGACTCCCCTCGGGCCAGCGGTCCGCGTCCAGGCACACCGACGACGGCCCGGAGTCCGGAGCCGCCCGAGTCCACGGCGAGGAATCCGGCCGAGTGAGGGAGCGGTTTGGGCACTGGCGGCACCGGGCTCCTTCCCCCTGGAGGCCGGCCGCGCGATCCGCCCGGCCGGCTCGATGGCCTTGGTCGAGGAGGAACACTAGCGCCCGCGGAGGCCCGCACGGGACGGTCCGAGGGCAGGTGTTGTCGGTGTGGGCCGCTAGAGTGACACGGCGTGGCACCACGACCGTTGCATGAACTAGTAGAGGCCGGCTGGGCGAAGGCCCTGGAACCGGTGGCCGGACGTATCGCGGGCATGGGCGACTTCCTGCGCGCCGAGGTCGCGGCCGGCCGGACGTATCTCCCGGCGGGAGCGAACGTCTTGCGGGCGTTCCAGCAACCCTTCGACGACGTGAGAGTCCTGATCGTCGGTCAGGATCCCTATCCGACGCCGGGAATGGCGATCGGCCTGAGCTTCGCGGTCGCGCCGGAGGTGCGGTCGCTGCCGGGCAGCCTGGAGAACATCTACCGGGAGCTGAACTCGGACCTCGGCCTGCCCAGGCCCTCCAACGGCGATCTGACCCCGTGGACCCGGCAGGGCGTACTGCTGCTCAACAGGGCGCTCACCACGGCCCCGCGCAAGCCGGGCGCGCACCGGGGCAAGGGCTGGGAGGAGGTGACCGAGCAGGCCATCCGCGCCCTCGTCGCGCGGGAGCGGCCGCTGGTGTCGATCCTGTGGGGGCGGGACGCGCGCAATCTGCGTCCGCTGCTCGGCGAGTATCCGGCGATCGAGTCGGCGCACCCCTCGCCCATGTCCGCGGACCGGGGCTTCTTCGGCTCACGCCCGTTCAGCCGGGCCAACGACCTCCTTCAGCGCCAGGGGGCCGAGCCGGTGGACTGGCGGCTTCCCTAGATGATCGATTCCAAGGGGTAGTTGCGGCTGCGGGGTCCAATGAGCCTTTCCGGTTCCTGTGTTCGGCGATCTCCGTGGGAACAACCAGGTCCGGTTGACGGCCCTCCTCTGGGACAGTCGACGGGAGTAGATACTGGCCCTCAACGCAGGCACGGACGAGGAGCACAACCAGTGACCAGCGACAACCGCATAGGACCGCCCAGTTTTGGCAGCGAACGCGACATGCTGCGGGCTTTCCTCGACTACAACCGCGCCACCCTCGCCATGAAGTGCGAAGGGCTCACCGACGAGGAGCTGCGACAGCAGTCGATGCCGCCGTCCACGCTTTCGCTGCTCGGTCTGGTGCGGCACATGGCGGAGGTGGAGCGTGCCTGGTTCCGTCGAGTGTTCGAGGACCACGACGCGCCCATGGTCTGGTCCGACAAGATCGACTTCCAGGCGGCGTACGACGCGAGTGCGTCGACCAGAGACGAGGCGTTCGTAGCCTGGGAGGCCGAGGTGGAGACCTCGCGCCGTATCGAGCGGGAGGCCAAGTCCCTGGACCAGGCCGGGTATCAGCCACGATGGGGCGAGGAGGTATCGCTGCGGATGGTGATGGTGCACGTGCTCCTGGAGTACGGCCGCCACAACGGGCACGCGGACTTTCTGCGTGAAGGTGTCGACGGGACCGTGGGCGCCTGATTCCGCAGGGGCCACCTGTCTCCACCTGCTGAGCCGTTCCAGAGAATCACCCGCGGGGTTGGAAGGAGGGAGTCCAACGTCATTGTGTGAAGACAGAGTTGGACTCCCTCGCCACCGCACTCTATGTGAAGACCGACGACCTGCTGAAGGACTCACCGCACCTGGCGCCCTGGCGTCCGTCGGTCGGGATCGCCGCGCAACTGACCGATGCCGAGCTGGTCACGCTCGCGATGATGCAGGCCATGCTGGGCTTCACCTCCGAGGCCAAGTGGCTTCGCCACGCCCGCGCCCACCTGCGGCACCTCTTCCCCTACCTGCCCCAGCAGCCCGGCTACAACAAGCGCCTACGCAAGGCCACCGAGCTGCTGCGGCGGGTGACCCGGCTGCTGGCAACCGACACCTCTGTATGGAGTGATGACGTGTGGATCGTGGACTCCACGCCGGTGGAGTGCGGACGCTCCCGCGAGACCGTCAAGCGCTCCGACCTGGCCGGATGGGCCGAGTACGGCTACTGCGCCAGCCACAGCCGCTTCTTCTGGGGCCTGCGCCTGCACCTGGTGTGCACCCTGCAGGGCCTGCCCATCGCCTTCGCCCTGACCGGGGCCAAGGCCGACGAACGCGAGACCCTGCTGGACCTGCTCGCCGCCGAACCGGAACTGGTCGCCGCCCGGGCCGGGCAGACGCTGATCGGCGACAAGCACTACTTCGGCCGCGCCTTCGAGCACCAGTTGGCCGAGCAGGACATCCGGCTGCTGCGGCCGGCCCGCAAGGACGAGCCGGAGCGGGCCGGGGCACCCCTGTTCAAGCCGTTGCGGCAGGTCATCGAGTCGGTCAACGAGACCTTCAAGGGCCAGCTTGACCTCGAACAGCACCGAGGCCGCACACCGGGCGGTGTCATCGCCCGCGTCATGCAGCGCATCCTCGCGCTGACGGCCGCGATCTGGCACAACGACCACACCAGCCAGCCCGTACTACGCTCACTGACCGCCTACGACCACTGACCTCTTGGAATCGATCATCCTAGGGGCTTTCGTTCGGGTCACCGGGCGGACCAGCAGTCGGCCGTCTCCCCGATCTGGCGGGTCTTCGTACTGGCTCCGCACGGCACCGGGCTGCGGAGTCAACGGAAGTCAAAAGTTCCTGGTCAAGCTGGACAGGGAAGTACCCGCCGGTCTCCTGAGTGATCGATTAGGGTTACCCGATGTTCGAAGGAAAGCTGGTAAGACTGCGCGCGCTGGCCTCCGAAGACGCTGAGCACCATCTCCGGTGGCGCAATGACCCAGAGGTGGTGCGCTGGGCCACAGGTGGTGACCCGTGTTTCGGTCCCGTCACAGCGGAAGCGATCGGGCTGAGCTTCGACACCATGCTGCGGCTGAGCCCGAGGGAGTCGGCTGTGTTCACGGTCGAGGACCTGGCGGGCGGGAAGGTGATAGGCATGGCCGACTACCGGGACCTCGACCCGTACGCCGGAGTGGCCACGCTGGGAGTCACCATCGGCGAGCGGGAGTTCTGGGGCCGCGGCCACGGCAGTGACGCGTTGCGGCTGCTCGTGGACCACCTGTTCGGCGCCTACTGCTTGAGCCGGCTGGAGCTGGACACCTGGAGCGGCAACGAGCGCGCCATGCGTGCCTTCACCAGGCTGGGCTTCCGTGAGGAAGGCCGCCGCCGGTCGGCTGTGCTGGTGGAGGGGGAGCGCTACGACCGCGTGCTCTTTGGAATGCTGCGCGAAGAGTGGGCGAACCCCGCGTGACGCCGTAAATGTCCTTTCACCCGGATCCTGGCCGCCAACCTCGACGTGGAACGACGGCGTGGGTCCAGCGCGACCGGGCGCTGCGGACGTGGAGTTCACCGCGACTCCCGGGCGGTGGCGGCGCGGGAGAGCAGGTGGCCCAGCCCCCCGGCTGCGGCCGTCACGGCCGCGGCGATCAGCCAATGGGCGGCAGTGGGGAATTCGGCCTCGGTGTACTGGTCGTGGCCCGCGTGGGCCAGCAGGGAAGTGAGCGAGAAGGCGCAGGTGAACCCGGCGGTGGCCCAGGCGAGGGTGAACACGCCGGGGAGTACGCCCCGTCCGGACCGGACAGGCAGGCAGGCCGCCATGAAGGCGACTGCTTCCATCGCGAACACACCCTCGCTCAGGCCCAGCAGCCCCAACGGTGAGGTGGTGGTGCCGTCGGCGTTGCCCTTGAAGTCCCAGTGAACGGCCACGGGGTCGGGCAGCGAGGAACGAACGAAGGCGAAGACCATCGCATGGACGGCCGCGCCGACGGCGAACGGAAGCAACATCAGCGCCATGCGGCGTAACGGAACTGCGGACCTGGCCGCTGGGGAATCCATGGGTGCGTTCATGATCCAACCTCTCGCTGTCGTTCGCACCACGACAGGGATCACTCAACCGATCACCGCCGCCCGCACGCAGAGCACGTCGGGCAGGTGCGAGGTCAGTTGCCGCCAGCTGTCGCCGTCGTCCGCCGACGCGTACACCTCGCCGTTGCGATTGCCGAAGTAGACGCCGGCCGGGTCCGCGTCGTCGGTGCACAGCGCGTCGCGCAGCACCGTGCCGTAATGGTCCTCCGAAGGCAGTCCCGCCGCGAGCGGCTCCCAGCTCCGGCCCGCGTCCGCGGTGCGGAACACACGGCAGCGGCGGCCGGCGGGCACCCGGTCCGCGTCCGCGTTGATGGGGAAGACGTACGCGGTGCCGCCGCGGTGCGGGTGGGCGGCCGCGGTGAAGCCGAACGTCGACGGCAGGCCCTCGCCGATGTCCGTCCAGTGCGCCCCTTTGTCGTCGCTGCGGTACACGCCCCAGTGGTTCTGCAAGTAGAGCCGGTCGAGGTTCTCCGCGTCCTGCGTGACCTTGTGCACGCACTGGCCGAACTCCGGGTTCGGATCCGGCAGGAACACGGCGGACACCCCGGAGTTGGACGGCGCCCAGTTCGCTCCGCCGTCGGCCGTGCGGAACACTCCGGCGGTCGACACGGCGACGGTGACCGCCCGCGGATCGCGCCGGTCCGTCACCACGGTGTGCAGGCCCTCACCGCCGCCGCCCGGTACCCACTTCGACCGTGTGGGGTGCTCCCACAGCGGGCGGACCAGCTCGAAGCTCTCGCCGCGGTCCTCGGAGCGGTACAGCGCCGCCGGTTCCGTGCCCGCGTAGACCACGTCGGGCTCGGCGGCGGCCGGGTGCAGTTGCCACACCCGCTCCAGGGAGGCGCCGGTGTCCTTGGGGAACCGCACGGCGGGGCGGGCCGGTTCGGTCCAGGAGCGGCCGAGGTCGTCGGAGTGGAACACCGACGGGCCCCAGTGGGCGCTGTCCCCGCCGGCCAGCAGCCGCGGGACGGGGCCGCGGACGTCGATGGCGACCGAGTAGACAGCCTGGGCGTTGAAGTGGGGACTCTCGTCGAATTCCCAGACGCCGTTCCGCCGCCGCCCGATGAACAGGCCCTTTCGCGTGCCCACGGTGAGCAGTACCTCGGTCATGCCGATCACCTCCGCGAGGTCTTCGTCCGGACCTCTTTGTCCTGGACACCGGCCAGTCTGCACCCCGCCACTGACAGTCCTCACCGCATCGGCGTCGTCGCAGGTCACAGCGGCATGGCTGGGATACGGGGCCCGGTCGCGCCCACTGCGGGAGCCTGGGGCGGCCGGGCTCCGGCACCCATGGGAGGGCCGGGGCGGGGAACTCGGCGTGAGCATCGGGGGGCCCTTCACCGTATGGGAGGGCGGTCCGGCAGGTCCGTGTGCTCGTGAGGAGGATGCCGTCGATGGCGTTCTGTGGTCCGAAGGTGCGGCTGTGGCGGTGGCGCCGCAATCCGCTCAAACGCCGCGCCGACACGGTGGAGGCGTGGGTCGTGCTCGGCACCTGGGTGCTCGGCGTTCTCGTCGGGGTGCTCGCGGGATGGACGGCGGCCCGGGGCGCGGAGCAGGCCACGGCCCAGGAACCCCTCGCGCGGACGTCCACGGTCGCGCGGGTCACCGAGCGGGCGCCCGGCACGTCGCCCGGGACCGACGAGGACACCGGCTCGAAACTGCGGGTGTGGGGAAAGGTGCGCTGGACCGCCCCGGACGGCACCGAGCGCACCGGCTGGGCCCGGGTGCGGCCCGGCAGCGCCGCCGGTACCCCGGTCACCGTGTGGATCGATTCCCGGGGGCGGCTGGTGACGGAGCCGGCCACGCCTGCCCAGGCCCGCGCGCGGGCCGTGATGGCCGGCGGCCTGGTGGGACTGGGCGCCGCCTCCGTTCCTCTCGCCATCGGCCACGTCGTGCGCGCCGGACTGGAACGCCGCCGCCTGGCCCAGTGGGACACCGAGTGGGCCCGCTTCGGCCCCCTGTGGAGCCGCAACGTCGGGTGACGGCCCTCGCCGGACGGCGCCGCGGACGGGCCGGGGAGAGCCGGAAGGCGCCGCCGGGGCGGGCGTAGGAGACGGCGGGGTTGCGGTGCCGGTACGAGCGGGCGCGGGTACCAGAAGGAACAGGTCCCCGGTACCCGGGACGCTGTGACCGGAAGGAGCAGGGTCCCGGTAACTGGGACGCTGTGACCGAAGACGGCACGCCGCCCGTGCCGCCTACCCCGGAAGCGCCCGTTCCAGAATGGCGTCGACGTCCGCGCTGTCCGGCAGCGTGCCGAAGGAGTGGCCCCAGTCGCCGCCCAGACGGGTCGCGCAGAAGGCGTCGGCGACGGCGGGTGGGGCATGCCGGACGAGCAGGGAAGCCTGCAGGGTCAGGGCCATGAGCTCGACCAGGCGGCGGGCGCCGGCCGGGGACGCCTCGCCCAGACCTGCCCTGAGCCGGGCCACGGCCGCGTCCAGGCGGGCGTCGGCGCCCCGGGCCAGGTCGAGTTCGGTGAACAGCGCCTCCGCGGTGCCGGGCTCCCGGCCGAGCGCCCGCAGGACGTCCAGGGCGTTGACGTTGCCCGAGCCCTCCCAGATCGACAGCAGCGGCGCCTCCCGGTAGTGCCGGGGCATCCCGGACTCCTCGACGTAACCGTTGCCGCCCAGGCACTCCAGAGCCTCCGCGGTGAAGGCGGGCCCCCGCTTGGTGACCCAGAACTTGCCGACCGCGGTCGCGATCCTCCGGAACGCGGCCTCGCCGCCCCTGCCGCCCGCGCCCACCGTCCGGTCGGCCGCACCGGCCAGCCGCAGCGTGAGCGTCGTCGCCGCCTCCGACTCCAGCGCCAGGTCGGCCAGCACGTTCCGCATGAGCGGCTGGTCGATGAGCAGCGCACCGAAGGCGCGGCGGTGCCGGACGTGGTGGCCCGCCTCGACCAGGGTCTTGCGCATGAGCGCCGCCGACATCATCACGCAGTCCAGGCGCGTGCAGTTGACCATCTCGATGATGGTCTTGACGCCCCGCCCCTCCGGCCCGACCAGCCAGGCCACCGTCCCGTCGAACTCCGGCTCGGAGGAGGCGTTGGACCGGTTGCCCAGTTTGTCCTTGAGTCTCTGGATGCGGAAGGTGTTGCGACTGCCGTCGGGCAGCACGCGCGGCACCAGGAAGCAGGACAGCCCGCCGGGAGCCTGGGCGAGCACCAGGAAGACGTCGCACATGGGCGCCGACGTGAACCACTTGTGCCCGCGCAGGGTGTACACGCCGGGTTCAGCGGTCGGCGTGGCCGCCGTGGTGTTCGTCCGTACGTCCGAGCCGCCCTGCTTCTCGGTCATCCCCATGCCCGCCAGCAGGCCCTGCTTCTCGGCCGGTACCCGCAGTCCGGGCTCGTACACCCGGGCGGTCAGCAGCGGCTCGTACACGGCCGCCAGCTCCGGCTGGGCGCGCAGGGCGGGTACGGCGGCGTACGTCATCGACGTCGGACAGCCATGACCGGCGTCCGTGTGCCCCCACACCAGACCACCGGCGCTGCGGGCCACATGCGCGCCGGGCCGGTCGTCCGCCCAGGGCGCGCCGGCCAGGCCCTCGGCGACCGCCGTCCGCATCAGGTGGTGCCAGGCGGGGTGGAAGTCGACCTCGTCGACCCGGTTGCCGTAACGGTCGTGGGTGCGCAGTACGGGCTCGTGCCGGTTGGCCTGCTCGGCCCACTCCTGAGCCTCGACGCTCCCGGCCAGCGCCCCGAGCCGCCGCAGGTCCGCCTCGGCCCACCCCGCGCCCTCCCGGCTCAGGCCCTCCAGCAGTGCCGCGTCTTTGGCCGCGTCGTAGGGCGCCAGGGGAGGCGCCTGGTTGGTGACGGTGTGCGTGGCGCCCTGCCCGAGCGGCAGGGGCAGCGGTCCGGACGGCGCCCCCGCGTCCGACCGCGCCTGCCGCTCCTGTCCGGCCCGCCGTGCTTGTCGTTCCTGCTCCTGCTGCTCCTGCTGCTCCTGCTGCTCCTGCGCGAGTGTCGAGGCCATACGGTCCATGTTGCACTCTGTCTGCGGTCGCAGCAAGAGTGCAACATGTCGAAGGTCCGTACAGTACGGGACCATGAACGCCTCCCAGGGGCCCGCTGAGGCCGGGCTGCGCCCGCTGTCCGCACGGTCGGTCGTCCTGAGCCTGCTCCTTGGTACGCACCCGCCCGAACTGCCGGTCAAGGACCTCGTACGGGCGGTCGAACCCTTCGGGATCGGCGGATCGACCCTGCGCGCGGCCCTGAGCCGGATGGTCGCCGCCGGGGACCTGCGACGGTCCGACACCGTCTACGGTCTCAGCGACCGGCTGCTGGAACGCCAGCGGCGCCAGGACGCGGCCGTGCACCCCGAGACGCGCCCCTGGGACGGGGAGTGGGAGATGGTCGTCGTGACGGCGACCGGCCGCGAGCCCGCTGAACGCGCCGAGCTGCGGGCCCGGTTGGCTGCTCTCCGGCTCGCCGAACTCCGCGAGGGCGTCTGGCTGCGCCCCGCCAACCTGCTCCGCCCCTGGCCCGGTGAACTGTCCCCGGCCGTCCGGCGTTTCACCGCCCGGCCCGAGGAGCCCGCCGCCGATCTGGCCGCGCGCCTGTGGCCGGTCGACGACTGGGCGGCGACGGCCCGCGCGCTGCTCGCCCTGGTCGCACGCACGGACCGGCCCGCCGACCGGTTCACCGCCCTCGCGGCCGTCGTACGGCACCTGCTGGCCGACCCCGTGCTGCCCGCGCCCCTGCTGCCCGCGCACTGGCCGGGCCCGGCGCTGCGCACCGCCTACACCGACTGCCGACGGGAGTTGACCGAGGAGATGCTCGGACACGCGAGGCGGTGAACGAGAGGCGGCGGTGACGCACGGCGGCGGTCGTGCGCGGCGCCTGAGGGCACACCGCGCACGACCACCCCCTCACCGCGTCGGGCTCACTTGTAAGTGATGTCGGACGCCGCGTACTTGCAGTAGGTGCCGTCGGCGTCCGTGCCGCCCTTGGTCGGCTCGGCGCCCGTGTTGTTCCCCGTGTACTTCTGGCAGGGGATGATCTTCTTGCCGGAGTCCCCGATGATGGTGATCTTCTTCAGCGAGACGCTGTCCCCGTAGTTGGTGTTGATGCCGGCGATCCGGCCGCCCTTGTAGGTGGCCTCGATCGTGTTGAGGTTGATGGTCCGCTTGTACTGCGTCTTGCAGTTGCCGCAACTGCGCACGAAGGTGCCGAAGTTCTGCACCGCGAAGTTCGACACGTTCAGCGTGCCGGCGCCGTTGAACTGGAAGACCTTGTCAGTGGCCTCCTTCGCGCCGCCGCCGGAGACGGTGTAGACGTTGGAGGACGCGGAGCCCAGGAACGTCGCGGCGTCCTCGCCGACGTCCTCCCACCAGACGTTCTGCAGCGTGCAACTGCCGAGGCAGTGGATGCCGTCGGCGGCGGGGGAGCCGATGATGACGTTCTTCAGGACCGCACCGGCGGCCAGTTCCAGGATCGGCTTCTGGTTCTCCTCCTGGCCTCCGGTGCCCAGGGCCCCGCTGCCGTACAGGCGCTTCATCCCGTAGTCCTTGGTGCCGGACACCGAGATGGTGGAGGTCACCGCCTGACTGCCGTTGGCGGTGGGCCAGGTGGCGGCGCTCGCCGAGGGCGCTCCTTGCGTCAGGAGCATGGCAACCGAGAGTCCGAGTGCGGCCAGGCCTCCGGTCACCGCGCGCCGTCGCGGGCGCAGTCGTGCTGCGGGGGTCATGTCCTTGTTCCTTCCGTGCGGTCGGGTGATGGCCGTGCTGTTGGGCGACGCCGTGTCGTCGGGGTTGTGGCGGGCGGCGGTCAGATCTTCCCGGTGCCCGCGCCCGCGGTCACCGACGAGGCGACGCCGGAGGCGGCCTCGGCCGAGTAGCTGTACGGCGGGCTGGTGAAGGTGCCGGTCTGCGACACCTCGGTCGAGGCGCCGCCGAGGTCGTTGCCCCGCAGGTTGGCGTAACCGTCCTGCTTGCTGTCCCGGTTGGTGGTGACGGCGACCGACGTGCTGCGGAAGACGTTGTTCTCGACCAGCATCTGGGCGCCCATGCGCGAGTGCACGGCGGTCTCGGCGCCCACGACGTAGTTGTCGTAGAAGTGCCCCGTGCCGAAACGCAAACTCGGAATGCGGGAGTTGACGTTGTTGAACCAGTTGTGGTGGTACGTCACCCGCAGATGCCCGGTGTCCTCGCTCGCGTTGCTGTCGCTGTGGCCGACCAGCGAGCCCTTGTAGTGGTCCTTGAAGGTGTTCCAGGACACCGTGACGTAGTCGGAGGCGTGCGAGATGTCGACCAGGCCGTCGTAGTAGTCCTTGCCGTGGTCGCGGTCGGAGGACAGGGAGTTGTGATCGATCCACACCTTGGTCGAGCCCTGGACCGTGATGGCGTCCGTCCCGACCGCCTTGCTGATCTGGAGGTTGCGGACGACGACGTTGCTGACGTTCTTCAGCCGCAGCCCGCCGCCGGTGAACCCGGACGCCGAACCGACGCCCAGCACCGTGGTGTTGGAGCCGACGTCGACCTGACCGCTCAGTGTGATGAGGCCGTTCACCTTGATCACCTTGGCGGTGTTGCCGGTCACGGCCGACTTGAAGGCGCTGAGCGTCGAGACGGTCACCGCCGAGGCGCCGCCGCCGCCGGTCGTGCCGGCGCCGAAACCGACCGGTGAGCTCTCGGCGGCCACGGCCTGCTGCGGCAGGGCGAGCACCACGAGGGTGGCGGCCGCGGCGACGATCGCAGCCGGCGCCGACCTGGGCGCGAGGGGACGTGAGGGGCGAGTACGCATACGGATGCTGTCCCTTCGAAGGACTGGTGGGGGGCGTATACGAGAGTGCGTCAGGTCGTATACGTGAATGCCGTGCAGCATCTGGAACGATTTGCGCGTCAATGTGGCCAGTAGGGCCTGTTGTAGCTCCCTCCGGTCACGCTGTTGAACGGAACGTAGAGTGCAAGCGCTTTCTAGTCAACGCCTCGCGCAGGTCACATCCAGCCACTCGCGGGTGGAGGCGGGGCGTGTCGAAGGCAGGGGCGTGGGAGCGCTTCCACGGTGGCCGTGTTCATGCCACCATGCACCAGCGGCAGTCTCACCGCGGGCAGTCCCGCGCGCCTTGGGCCGCCGTGGGTACCCCGTCCGATCGCACCCCCCGCACAGCCAACGGAGGACGCACGTGACACCGCCCGGAACAACCCGCCGCTCACGTACGCGCTACGCCGACCTGATCGGCGCGTGCGTTCTGGTGCTGGCCCTCGTTCTCACCGTCTCGGCAGTCACCGCCCTGGTGCACCGTCCGGACCGGGTGACCGCCGCCGACCGGCCGCAGGCCGCGACCGCACGGCACTGGGTGAACACCTGGACGGCGATGCCGCAGCTCACCGAGCCCGGCAACCTGCCGCCTGCGCCCTTCACCGGCGACCGCGCCGTCCTCGTCGACACCACCGTGCGGCAGACGCTGCACGTGTCCACCGGCGGCCACCGCGTCCGGCTGCGCTTCTCCAACGCCTTCGGTGACACCCCGCTGCCCCTGACCGCCGTGACGGTGGCGCTGCCGCGCGACGGCGCGGCCGGTGTCAGCGCCGTCGAGCCGCGTACGACCCGGAAGGTGACGTTCTCCGGGCGGCCCTCGACCACCGTGCCCGTCGGGGCCCAGGCCGTCTCCGACCCGCTGGACCTCGACCTGCGCGCCGCGTCCAACCTGACCGTGACCACCTACCTGGCCGAAGGCCAGCCCTCCCTCGCCCTCACCTCGCACCCGGGCTCGCGCACGACGTCGTACTTCGTCCACGGCGATCACACCCGGGACGCGGACCTGTCCGGGGCGACCCCGGCCGACCACTGGTATCTGATCAGCGGCGTCGAGGTGGAGGCCAAGGCCGCGACCGAGGCCGTGGCGGTACTCGGCGACTCGCTCACCGACGGGCGCGGCTCCACCACCAACGCCAACGACCGCTGGCCCGACCAGCTCTACGACCGGCTCCGCTCCCGCCCCGCCACCGCGGACCTCGCCGTCCTGAACCAGGCCGCCGGGGGCAACCGCGTCCTGAACGACGGCCTCGGTCCCAACGTCCTCGCCCGCCTGGACCGCGACATCCTTTCCACCAGCGGCGTCGCCTGGCTCATCGTCTTCGAGGGCGTCAACGACATCGGCACCGCCGACCCCACCCCGGCCGCCCAGCGTCAGGTCACCGAGGATTTGATCGCCGCGTACCAGCAGATCGTGGTGCGCGCCCATGCCCAGGGCATCCGCGTCTACGGCGCCACCCTGCTGCCGTTCGGCGGCAACGACGCCTACGACGACCCGGCGGGCCTGCGGGAGAAGTCACGCCAGGCGGTCAACGCCTGGATCCGGGCGAGCGGGCACTTCGACGCGCTGATCGACTTCGACCGCGCGGTCCGCGACCCCGCGCGGCCGAGCCGGCTGCGGTCCGACCTCCACGCCGGTGACTGGCTGCACCTCAACCCGCAGGGCTACGGGGCCCTCGCCGGCGCGATCCCCGCGACCCTGTTCCGCCACTGACGGCTCCGTCCCACGGGCTGCCGGGCGGCCGGCCCGTGGGGCGAGTGCCTGCCGGTCTTGCCGGTGCCGTCCCGCTCCCGGTGGAGCCGCCCGGCTGACGGAGCAGCAGGACGGCTCCACTGCCAGACCACTGCTGCTGGACCGCCCGGACCGCCCGGCTGCCGGACCGCCCGACCGCCCGGACCGCCCGGCAGTCGGGCGGTCAGCCTGTGTGGCGGGTGCCTGCCGACCTGGCTGGCGCCGTTCCCCTACCGGAGGGCGTGTGCCGCTGCCGAACGTCGGCCTTTCGGACGGCGCGGCTGTGGGCCCTTCGGCCGGGTGGTGTTCCGCGCGGCGGCTGCGTCCGTAGCTGCAGCGGCGCCCGAGCCGTGCCGTTTCCGGGAGCGATTGCTCCGGGTCCGCCGCGGGCGGTGACCCGCCACCGACCGGCATCCCGCACCTGCTGAGGAAGCAGGATGCCGCTCCGCGCGCGGGCCGCAACGCGGCCCGTGGCGGACGGCGGAGCCCGGTGGCGCGGAAGCGGGCCGTGGCGTTCTCTGGGAGAGGCGGGGTGACCAGCAGGGTCGTGGGCACCCGGTGGCCACGAGGAGTCGATCTCATCCCAGGCGAGGAGAGCCATGGCTGAGCAGAAGTCGTCGTCCGCCCTAGCGGCGCCGCTGCACGGTGCGGCCTCGGTGCTGCGGAGGGTGCCCGGCGCCGAGACGGTGGGCCGGGCCGCGCAGGGGGCGCTGGACAAGGTCGGCGCCGTCTCGCCGCGCGGGCGGCGGCTCGCGGTGTACACGGGGGCCGGGCTGCTCGGTGTCGCCGGAGTGGTGGAGTGGCCGGTGGCGCTCACCGGCGCGGCCGTGGCCTGGCTCACCCAGCCCCGCCCCGAACGGCCCAAGGGCGGCGAGGAACAGACACGGACGGAGACACAGACTCCGGAGCGGCCGTCGGCCACCGCCACGACCACCGCCACCGCGGCCCGCAAGCCCGCGAAGAAGCGCGGCACGGCTGCCCAGGAGGCCGCGCAGGACGCCGGCCCCGGGAAGCAGGCGTCCGCGCCGGACACGGACATGGAACCCGACGCGGACACCGGGCCCGACGGGCCGGGGAAGGCCAAGACGTCCGCGGCCGGCCGAGGCAAGTCCTCGAAGGGCCAGTCGGCGACCACCGGCCCCCTAGGCCCGACGGCGCGGCCCGACCGCACCTCCCTCTGAAGGGGCGTCATGTTGTTCGGACTGCTGACCACCCCGTCGGCCGCCGCCCGGCTGGTCACCCGGGCGGCCGCGCCGGCGGTCGGGGCCGCCGCGGGCGCGGTGGCCGGAACGGCACGGGCGGGCGTACGCGGCGCCGACGCCGCCGTGCGGGTCGCGCGTGTCGCCCGCAACGCCCTGCCCGGCACGGACCGCCAGTGGCGGTCCGGAACACGGGCGCACCTGTCGCTGCGTTCCCTGGACCCGCAGAAGGTGCTGCGCGCGGGCGGGAAGGGGCATCTGGCCCGGCAGATCGCCGCGAAACTGGCCGAGCGGCCCGACGTGCTCTTCGCCTGCTGGGACGAGGGCCTCGGGCGGCTGGTCATCGCCGTGACGGAGGAGGAGTCGGCGGACGCGGTCGTGGAGCGTGCGGCCGGCCTCGCGGCCCGCCACGGGCTCGTCCTGGACGGCGACGATCCGGAGGAGATCACACATCCGGGGGACCCGGCCGGGGTGCGGGCGGCCGCGGCCACGCTGGCCGCCGACGTGGTGGGCATCGGCGTAGCACTGACCTCCTACGCGTTGCGTCTGCCGCCCTCGCCGCGCATGGTGACCGCCGCGGTGACGCTGCTGAGGGAGAACCCGAGCTTCCGGGCCGGACTGAGCGCCCGGCTGGGCAGGTCTCGTATGGACTTCCTGCTCGCCTGCGCGAACGCCGCCGCCCATGGCACCGGCCAGAGCCCCACCTCGCTGCTCCTGGACGGCGCGCTGCGCGCCGGTCAGCTGGCCGACACGGTGGCCCGCACGGCCGCCTTCGACGCGCGGCACGACGAGTTGTGCGCATCCGGCCGCGTCAGCGTCGCCGCGGACGACACCCCGCGCCCGCCGCTGCGCGTCACACCGGCCCAGGAGTACGCCAATCACGCCTCCGCCGGCAGCGTGCTGGGCGCGGCGCTGACCATGCTGGTCAAGCGCAACGGGGCCGAGGCCGCCGAGGCGGTGCTCGCCGGTTCGCCCAAGGCCGCGCGCTACGGACCCGCGATCTTCCACGCCGTGCTCGGCACCCTGCTCGCCCGGACCGGCGTGCTGGTCCGAGTGCCGGAGCGGCTGCGGCAACTGGAGATGGTCGGCACCGTCGTCCTGCACTCCAGCGCGCTGCGCACCGAGGACGGGGAGGCCGACCCCTGGGCCGAACCGGTCCTGGACGCGGCACGCCGGGCCCGGCTGCGGGTGGTCCTGGTGGACGATCCCGCCCTGGAGGACCTCACCGGCCTCGCCGACCAGGTCGTGGACGCCCGGCGGCCTCTGGACGACGTGGTGTACGGGCTGCGTGGCGAGGAGGGCACGGTGCTCACCGTCGCCCGGATGCGCTCCGCCGACGATCACGACATCCTGGCCGGACTGCGCGGCAGCGACCTCTCCGTCGCCCTCGTGGACGGCGACGCCGCCGTCGTCTGGGGCGCGGACATACTCGCCCTGCACGGACTGTCCGATGTATGGCGGGTGCTGACGGCCGTCCCGGCGGCCCGGTCGACCGGCCACCGCGCCCAGACCCTGGCCCGGTCCGGCGCCGCGCTGTCCGGGCTGCTCGTGGCCATCCGCGAGTCCAAGGGCGGCCGCGGCCGTCGCGCCCTCCTGCCAGGGCTGCGGCACGCACCGGTCGACGCCGCCGCGGCCGTCGCCCTGCTGTCCGGGACACGTGCCGCCTTCGCCGTGGCGGCGGCGCACGCCCCGCACCCGCGGCCGCGCGTGCACTGGCACGAACTCGACCCCGACGAGGCCCAGGAGCGGCTGAACCACGAGTCGGCCGGCCGCCGCACCCCGTACCAGTGGGCCGCCGCCCAGGCCCGCAAGGCGGTCACCGGCGTCGTCCGGAGTCGGGTCCTCGCCCCGGTCCGCTGGACGTACGAGCTGGGGGAGGCCGTGCGGGGCGAACTGCGGGACCCCCTCACCCCGGTCCTGGTCGTCGGCTCCGCGGCCTCGGCGATCCTCGGCTCCGTGGTGGACGCCCTCCTCGTGGTCGGCGCGCTCGACCTGAACGCCCTGGTCGGCGGATTCCAGCGGCTGCGCGCCGAGCGTGCCC
This sequence comes from Streptomyces sp. CB01373, assembly GCF_002803075.1. Taxonomy (GTDB): domain Bacteria; phylum Actinomycetota; class Actinomycetes; order Streptomycetales; family Streptomycetaceae; genus Streptomyces. The sequence continues at coordinate 343,030 of NZ_NNBK01000003.1, forward strand.
TGTCCGGCCTGATCGCCGAGCAGAAGCGGAAGGCGCGTGTCGCCTCCCCGGACTCCTCGGCCCCGGACGGTTCGACCGTGACCATCGACGCCGGGAAGCTCAAGCCGGGCGACGTGATCGAGCTGAAGGGTGACGAGGTGGTGCCCGCCGACGCCCGGCTGCTGTGGGAGGACGGCCTGGAGGTCGACGAGTCCGCGCTGACCGGGGAGTCGCTCCCGGTGGAGAAGCAGATCGCCCCGACCCCGCACGCCGCGGTCGCGGACCGCAGCTGCATGGTCTTCGAGGGCACGACCGTGGTGGCCGGGGAGGCCCGCGCCGTCGTGGTCGACACCGGTGACACCACCGAGGCCGCCCGCGCCGTGCACCTCGCCGCCCGTACGCCCCCGTCAGCGGGCGTGCAGGCCAGGCTCCAGGAGCTCACCCGCAAGGCACTGCCGCTGACGCTGGCGGGCGGAGCCGTGCTGACCGGTATCGCGCTGCTGCGCGGCACCTCCGTCCGCGAGGCGGTCAGCGGCGGTGTGGCCGTCGCCGTGGCCGCCGTCCCGGAGGGCCTGCCCCTGGTCGCCACCGTGGCCCAGCTGGCGGCGGCCCGGCGGCTCAGCCGCCACGGCGTCCTGGTGCGCACCCCGCGCACGCTGGAGGCGCTGGGCCGGATGGACACCATCTGCTTCGACAAGACCGGCACGCTCACCGAGAACCGGCTGCGCGTGGTGCGGGCGTCCGACGCCGACGGCGAGGTCCATGTGGTGGGCGACGAGGCCTCCGTGCGGACTCTGCGGTCCGCGGCGCGGGCCTGTCCGCGTCTCAACGGGGACTCGGACCGGCCGGTGCACGCCACCGACGAGGCCGTCCTCGACGCGGCCGGTCCCGACCCGGACTGGGTAGAACTGGAGGATCTCGGCTTCGAGGCCGCCCGCGGATACGCGGCCGCCGTCGGCCGGGTCGCGGGAGGCCCCCGTCTGCTCGTGGTCAAGGGCGCCCCCGAGACGGTGCTGCCGGCCTGCCCCGACCTCCCCGCCCATGCCACCCACACCTCGCACGCGCTGGCCGGCGACGGACTGCGGGTGCTGGCCGTGGCGCAGCGGCTGCTCGACGACCGCGAGAGCGAGGAGGACGCGCTCGAACGGATGCTTGAGGGGCTGGAGTTCATCGGGCTGCTGGCGCTGTCGGACGTGCCGCGCGACACGTCCATGGCGCTCGTGAGCGGGCTGTACGAAGAGGGCGTACGGCCGGTCATGCTCACCGGCGACCACCCGCAGACCGCCCGGGCCATCGCCACCGAACTGGGCTGGCCCAAGGACACCACCGTGGTCACCGGGGACGAACTCGCCGCCGCGGACAGGTCGGCCCGCGCCCGGATGCTGCGTGACGCGGGTGTGGTCGCCCGGGTGGCGCCCGAGCAGAAGCTCCAGGTCGTCGAGGCGCTGCGGGACGCCGGCCGGGTGGTCGGCATGGTCGGTGACGGAGCCAACGACGCCGCGGCGATCCGGGCCGCCGACATCGGCGTGGGCATCAACGCCCGCGGCTCGGCGGCGGCGCGCAACGCCGCCGACATCGTCCTGACCGACGACGACCTCACGGTCCTGATCGACGCGATCGGCGAGGGCCGCGCCCTGTGGCACAGCGTCGCCGACGCCATCGCCATCCTGATCGGCGGCAACGCGGGCGAGATCGGCTTCGGCCTGTTCGGCACGCTGCTGTCGGGCACCGCGCCGCTGTCCACCCGGCAGATGCTCATGGTGAACCTGTTCACGGACCTGTTCCCGGCGATGGCCGTGGCGGTGACCCCGAAGGAGGACGCCGAGCAGGCGCGGTCGGCGGCACCGGAGGACGCGGCGGGCTCCGTCCTGGGCGAGGGGCTGATCCGGCAGATCCGCCACCGTGCCCTGACCACCTGTCTGGGCGCGGCGACGGCCTGGATGATCGGCCGCTGGACACCCGGCACCGCCCGCCGCTCCAGCACCATGGCCCTGTGCGGCGTGGTCGGCACCCAGCTCGCCCAGACCCTGCTCGACCGCCGGGGCAGCACGCTGGTCCGGGTGACGTCCGTGGGCTCCGCGCTCGCCCTCGCCGCCCTGATCCAGACGCCCGGCGTCAGCCGGGCCCTGGGCTGCACCCCGCTCGGCCCGGTGGCCTGGACCGGCGTCGCCGCGGCGATCGCCCTGGCCCTGACCGGCCAGCGGCTCCTGCCCCGGCTGGAGGAGACCGTCCTACGGCTGCTGCCGGAGAGCGGTCCCGCGGCCGTACGGGAGCTGATGGCCGGCGGATGAGGGCGGCGGCCCCGGTCCCGCCAGGGCGCCTGGCGGGACCGGGGCGCCACGTCCGCTCACGCACGCGGGACCGGGGCCATGTCCGCTCACGCACGCGGGATGGGTACCGAGCCCGCTCACGGATTCCCGCGGGCACGGGCGCGGGCCGGGTCCGGTGCCACCGTCTTCCCGTATCGCGGGGTCGCGGGTCGCCGTACAGAAGAACGCGTTACGGCGCGGACGGGCTCCCAGAACCTAGGAGACCGTGGTGCCGGCCGCCGCGCGCAGGGACTCCCAGTCCGGCAGCTTGACCACGCTGCGCCCGAGGGAGGCGCCGAGTTCCGCCTCGGCCCGCTCGATGGCCTGCCAGCCCGCCCACCCCACGGGCTCGGTGCCCTCGGCACGCAGTACCGGGAAGATGTCGTCCGGCACCGGCCTGCCCAGGAGTCCTGGCGCGTCCTGGAGCAGCGAGGCGACCGTCTCCTTCGCGCACGGCCGGTTGGTGCCGATGACGCCCGTAGGGCCCCGCTTGATCCAGCCGGCCACGTACTCGCCCGGCGCGACGGCGCCGTCCCGCAGCACGCGCCCGTTCCGGTGCGGCACCGTGCCGGTGCCCGCGTCGAACGGCAGCCCGTCCAGCGGCACCCCGCGGTAGCCCACCGACCGCAGCACCAGCTGGGCCGCGATGTCCTCGTACTGCCCGGTCCCGGTGACGCCGCCGTGTCCGTCCGGCGTCGTGCGCTCCAGCCGCACCGCACCCACGCGGCCGTCGTCGGCGAGCAGTTCCACGGGGCGCAGGAAGAAACGCAGCCGGATCCGGCGGGTGCCGCCCCTCGGCGGCGTGGCGGCCCAGCCGCGCAGGACCTCGACGTTGCGGCGCTGGGCGGCGGGCAGCGCAGAGGGGTCCGCGCAGGCCGGGTCCAGGGCCAGCTCCTCCGGGTCGACGACGACGTCGGTGTCCGGCAGGGCGCCCAGCTCGCGCAGCTCCTTGGTCGTGAACCGGGCCTGCGACGGGCCGCGCCGGCCCACCATGTGGATCTCGGTGACCCGGCTCGCGGCGAGCGCGGTGAGCGCGCCGTCGGGCATGTCGGTGGGGCTCAGCTCGGCCGGGCCGCGCGCCAGGATGCGCGTGACGTCCACGGCGACATTGCCCACGCCGACGACGACGGCCGACCGCGCGTCCCGCACGAAACCGCTGTCCGCGGAGTCGGGGTGGGCGCTGTACCAGGAGACGAACTCGGTCGCCGACCAGCTGCCCGGCAGGTCCTCGCCCGGGATGTGCAGACGGCGGTCGGTGGCCGCGCCCACGCAGTACACCACCGCGTGATACAGCTCGCGCAGCCGTGCGACGGGCAGTCCGCCGGGGCCGCCGACCTGGACGCCGCCGAGGAACCGGACCCGTTCGTGCTCAAGGACCGTGCGCAGGTTGTTCTGCAGGGACTTGATCTTCTCGTGGTCCGGCGCCACGCCGTAGCGCACGAGCCCGTACGGGCACGGCAGCCGATCGAGGACGTCGACGCACACCGAGGGGTCCTGCTGGACCAGGCCCTGAGCGGTGTAGCACCCGCTCGGCCCCGAGCCGACGACGGCGACACGCAGCACGGCGGAACTCCTTACCCCGGGGGCTCACAGGCGGATCACAGGAGATCGCTGATGGCTCCAGCATGGCACCAAGGGGCCCGCCGGGGGAGGGAGGCGGCGCGGGACCGCCCGCGTGTCGCGGCCCGGACCGTACGCGGACCGCCGGCTACCGCTCCTGCGGGGGTGCCGGGATCCGGCCGGTCGCGAAGAAGCGGGACAGGTCCGTGTCGCAGGACCCGCCGGGCGGCTGCGCCCCGGGCGGCGTTCCGAGGTTCCAGTCGAGCCCGTAGCGCTCGAACAGCTCGGCCCGCAGTGCCGGTACCGGCATCGGTGCCCCGGGCACCAGCGCGGCGTAGACGGCGCCCATCAGCAGCGCGCGCAGCATCGGGTAGTCGGCGTCGACGTCCCGCGAACCGCGCCGGGCCACGGTGTCCCGCAGCAGCTCGGAGAGGCGCTGCTGCTCGGGGCACTGCACGAAGCCCTCCTCGTGCAGGATCCCCGCCATGTGCTGGCGCATCAGCACCGGCCGGTCCCGGGCCAGACCCAGGATCGCGTCGATGGCCCGCGCCAGCCGCTCCCGGCCGTCCTCGCTGTGCGGTTCCCGCTCCAGCGCCTCCTGGAGTGTGCGGTGCATCAGCCGGTGCACGGCGGACTGCACGAGCTGGCGCTTGCCGGGGAAGTAGTAGGAGACCAGTCCGCGTGCCGACCCCGCGCGGTCGGTGATGGCGCCGAGCGTCGTCGCGTCGTACCCGTGCTCGCCGACCAGCTCGACCGCCGCCTGGAGGAGCCGCTCCCGGGAACGCCGCCGCAACTCTTCGTTGACCGAGGCGCTTCGCGGGGACATGCTGTGACTCCTGCGTTGACTGGCTGCCAGCCAACTATACTCAACGCGAGCGGACCGGTCCCGGACAGGGGCCCGTCGTGCTGCCGTCCGTCTCGGGCGAAACGGGGGATCGTCCGAGACGGACGGCTTCTTTTGTGCCGGGCTCCTCGAGGGGGTGCCGCGGGGGCCGCGGGCGTCGTGGTCGTTCAGTGCGTTCGAGTGGCTCGGTCCGTCGGGCGGAGCCAGTCGAGGACGGGCAGCAGCGCGTCCGGCCGCCGCGCGACCGGCAGGTGGTCCACGAAGTGCACGCCGCAGCCCAGGGCGGCCGCGCCGCCGTCCGCCTGGCGGTTGTCGCCGACCATGAGCACGTCCTTCGGGTCGGCGTCGAGCGCCGCGCAGGCGAGGGCGAACAGACGCGGGTCCGGCTTCTGGATGCTGTGCTCGTACGACAGCACATAGGCGTCCACGTACGCGTCGAGGCCGTGGGTGCGGAACACCGGGCGCAGGTCCCAGCCGATGTTGCTCACGACGGCCACGCCGATCCCGCGCTCGCGCAACGTGCGCAGCACCTCGGCCGCGTCCGGGTAGGGGGCCCAGGCCGCCGGTGTCATGTGCCGGTCGTACAGCGCGTCGTGCAACGCGGGGTCGGGCAGCGGCACTTGGCGGGACAGGGCGGTGTAGGCGGCCCGGTGCTCCTCGGCACTGCGGTCCCGGTTCTCCCACAGCTCGGCCACCTCGTCGGGCACGCGTAGCGGGGAAGCCCCGCCCGGCAGTGCCCCGGCCTCCTCCAGCGCTTGTGCCGCACGGGCCAACTCCTGCTCCCCAAGGGTGAGTTCCGCCGTGTCGAGGGCGGCTCTCAGCCAGGATTCGCAGGACTCGACGCGGAAGAGGGTCCCGGAGAAGTCGAAGAGCACGGCAGTCATGGGCCGATCATGGCCCAACTCCTGGTGCCCCGGCCACTGGGCCTTGGAAGGGCTGTTCCTAGCCCAGTGCCCTCAAGCCGGGTGTCACCGCCACCAGGACCGGTATCACCGGCACGAGCGAGGCGACGGCCGTCAGGCGCAGCCGGCGGGCGGCCGGGAGACGGTTCGGGGGAGTGAGGAGGCGGTGCACGCGCTGAGAGATGTGCGCCTGGCTGGCCGGGCAGGGGCCGAACACGCCGCGGTGCTCGTTGAGTTGCACCAGGGCGAGGGCGGTCGTCAGACGGCCGAAGCGGCGTGAGGCCATGTCGTCGGCGGCGAGTTCGACCAGGCGGTGCATCTCGTCGCGGAACGCGGCGAACACCGGCACCTGGGGAAAGCCGCCGGCGAGCGCGCCGGAACAGTGCAGCAGCCAGTCGTGCCGGGCCCGCGCGTGGCCCTGCTCGTGCGCGAGGACAGCGTCCAGCTGCCGTCCGCTGAGCCGGCGCAACGCGGCCGTGGTGATGACCAGTTGGGGCGACGAGCCGTGCAGCCACCAGGCGTCCGGCCGCTCGCCCTCCAGCACCACGAGCCGGTCGGAGCCGGGTTCCTCGCCGGGCAACAGCGGTGCGCGCACGAGGAGTTCAGTGCGTCGCAGTCGGCGTCGAGCCCGGGCCCGCACCACCTCGCGCAGCAGCATCGCCGCACTCCACGCCCCGCCGCACGCGAGCGCCACCGCGGTCGTCGGCGCCCAGGCGGCGGCCGTGCCGAGCGCGTAGGCCTCCACCACGGAACGCGGAGCCGGGGCGAACAGATGGCCGCGCACCGCCTGCCAGGCGGCGGCCGAGCTGAGCGTCATCGACAGCGCGCAGCACAGCAGGACCGCGGCGACCACGCACTGCCACACCCACAGCGCGAGCACCGGTTCACGGTCCGGCCAGTCGGCCCGGGCGAGCAGCCGGGGGGCGGCGACGGCGGTCAGGGCACCGAGCAGCAGCAGGACCGCGGGGACCATCATGCGAGCCACTTTATGAGCGGCCGACAGCCCAGGGGCACGGCTCCGCGGCGAAGTGACGCAGGCCACGGCACCGTGGTGCCGGTCTCCAGGAGGCGGCCTGAGCGGGAATCCCCTCCCCTTCAGGGAGAGGAACAGTCAAATGGTCAGCAGCATCGCCACCATCGCTATCCCCATCGACAGCCGGCACGCACGGGCCAGCTCCGGTCGGTCGCCCCAGGCCGTGCCGCCGGGCGTGCCGCTGACGGTCGCCGCCCCGGCGGGGACCAGCCGGACGCCGGACAGCAGGACGTATCCGGTGAAGTACAGCAGCAGCGCGCCGGTGAGCGGTGGGACTCCCGCCCCGCCGTGGTGGTGGGAGCCGGGCGAGACGGCCATCACCACGGACATGTAGACCATGGCCACCGTGCCCACCAGATGGTGCCGATGGTGCGGGCTCGTCCGGGCCGACCGCAGCGCGCGCAGCGCGGTCACGCCGAAGAGCGCCCCGTAGGCCGACCAGGCCCACGCCGGTGGCGTGAACACCGCCGCCGGGACGGCCATGGCCGCCATGCCGAATCCCATGAACGCCTCACCGCCCGCGGCACGGCGCTGCTCCTCGACGCTGCTGCGCATCCGCAGCAGGCAGTACACCCCGGTCGCCGCGCACAGCGCGACCAGCAGCCAGCTGGGCGAAGCCGATCCGTGCACCCCCCACCTCCCCGTTCGACGGATCGCGGCCGCCGCCGGACGGCCGGTCGGTCAAGCGATGCCCGGCGCGCGCGGTGCGCACACGAGCGCAAGGAGGTATACGGGGCGCGTTCGGGGAGGCACAGCACGTCATGAGCGGCCCGCGGTCATCCGGCAATATGCTTTACAAGTAAAACACCTGCTAAGGTTGTCGATATGAGCAGTGTGCCCCCCACCCCCCTGAACCGGATCGCCCGGCATCTTCCACTCACCGGCGTGCTGCGGCTCGGCCGCCCCTCGGACATCTGGTTCAAGCCCGCCCTGAGCGCCGTCGTCTCCGTCGCCCTGCCGACCCTCACCCTGCTCGTCCTCGGCCGGCTCGACCTCGCCATGTACACGATGGCGGGCTCGCTGTGCGCCCTGTACGCGCACAACCGCCCCTACGCCGCCCGGGCCCGCGCCCTGGCCTGGGTGGTCGTCGGCATGATCGGCGGCCTCGCCGTCGCCCTGGTCACCGCCTCGCTCACCGCCGACCCGGTCGTGCTCGTCACCGTCGGCGCCCTGATGGCCGCCGTGCAGAAGGCGCTGTGCGACGCCACCCGCATCGGACCGCCCGGCAACGTCGTCCTCACCTTCATCAGCTCCGCCTCCCTGTTCGCCCCGCAGACCCTCGGCCAGGTTCCCGCCCACCTGGCGCTGGCCCTCGCCGCGGCGGCCTGGGCCTGGCTGGTCGGCATGGCACCCGGACTGCTGCGCCCGCACGGCCCGGAGCGCCGCGCCACCGCGCAGGCGCTGAACGCCGCCGCCGTCCACGCCGCCGCCGGGACCGGCGACGGCCACGCCCGCAGCCGCGCCGCCGCGGCCGCCGCCGTCCACGCGGCCTGGCGGACGCTGCTGTCCACCGGCGCCCGCACCGCTCCCCGCCGCGCCCTGGAACGGCTCGTCGTACGCGCCGAGGTCGCGCTCGCCGCCCCCGCGGACGCGGACCCCGAGCGGCTGCGTGCCTGGGCCCGCCAACTGTGCGGGACCGGTCCTGTCCCCGAGGCCGGCGAGACCGCGGCGGACACCGACGAACTGCTCGGCGTGGACGCCGAGACCGCCGCCTCGCACCGGCCCTGGTGGACCCTGCTCGGCCCGCTGACCCCGATCGTGGCGCGTACCGCGCTGGGCTGCGCCCTCGCCGGCTACGCCTCCCTCGCGCTCGGCGTCGGCCGCCCCTACTGGGCTCTGGTCACCGCCGCCTCCCTGTACCAGGCCAACATGACCCTGACCTGGAAGCGGGGCATCCAGCGAGTCGTCGGCAACCTCGTCGGCGTCCTCGTCTTCGCCGCCGTCGCCCCGCTCGCGCACGCGAGCGACCTGGCCCTCGTCCTGCTCTGCATGGCCTTCAACTTCGGCGCCGAGGCGCTGATGGGCCGCAACTACTGGCTCGGCAGCATCTGCGTGACCCCGCTGGCACTGCTCGTCGTCGAGTTCGCCGGGTACCACGAGCCGGGCGAGCTGATCACCGAGCGGGCCGTGGACACCGTCGTCGGCGCGCTGGTCGGCTTCGTGGCCGCCGTCGCCGTCACCAACCGCCGGGCCGGCGACCGCATCGAGCACGCCCTGGCCGCCGTCGACCGGGCCAGCGAACGGGCCGGCCGCCTGCTCGCCGAGGAGCGGCCCGCGCCCGCCGCCCTGGAGTCCGCCCGCCGGAACCTGGCCGCCACGCTGGTCGATCTGCGCGCCACCGCCGACGCCGCGTCCGGCGAGTGGTGGCAACGTGCCCTGCCCGAGGAGCGGGTCGTGCTCACCGAGCAGTCCGCACACCGTACGCTCGCCGCGACGATACGACGCCAGGGCCCGCACGCCCCGGCGAGCACGGGCGAGACGACGGAGGACGTACGGCCATGACGGCGAGGAACGGAGGGCCGGCCCACGGGGAGGCGGCGACCGGGGACGCGGCGCACGAGCGGACCCGCCCCGCGGAGACCGGGCCGGGCGACGACACCGTCGCGGGCGTGGTCCGCCAGTGGCGGGCCGTCCACCCCGATCTGGACACCGCGCCGATGGAGATCATCGGCCGGATCAACCGCTGCGCCGCCCTCCTCCAGCAGGCCGAGGACGCGCCCTTGCGCCGGGCGGGGCTCAGCCGGCCCGAGTTCGACCTGCTCGGGGCGCTGCGGCGGACCGGGGACGAGCTCACCCCGAGCGAACTGACCCGCGAGACGTTCTCCTCGGGGGCCGCCGTCACGAAACGCCTCAAGCAGCTCACCGAGCGCGGCTTGGTGGAGCGCCGCGGCGACACCCGCGACCGCCGGGTCGCCCATGTCCGCCTCACGGACGCCGGACGCGACCTCGTCGACGGCATCCTGCCGGAACAGCTCGCCTACGAACGGGCCGTCCTGTCCGGCCTGGCCAGTCAGGAACGGGACGGGCTCGCCTCGCTCCTCGGCGAGCTCCTCGGCCGGCTTGAGGGACGCCGGGGCGCCCTGCGTCTCTGAGCCGGCCTTCGCTCCGCGTCAGCTCTCCCGGGCGGACTGGTAGACGCCGAAGGTCGCGCCCTGGGGGTCCCGCAGCACCGCGATGTGGGGCCCGTCCGCGAGCGCGGTGGGCTCCAGCAGGGCCTTGGCACCGGCCCGCACCGCGACGTCCGTGCTCACCTCGACGTCCTCGACCGCGAAGTACGGCAGCCAGTGCGGCGGCACATCGGCCGGGAAGCGGTCGTGCATCGCCGTCACGCCGCCGAAGTCCTCGCCGTGGAGACCCCACTGCGTGTACCACTCCGAGGCGTTGACGCTCCAGCCGAACACGCTCGTGTAGAAGTCCCTGGCCCGCTTGGGGTTGCGGGTGACCAGTTCCACCCAGCCGAGCGAGCCGGGCCGGTTGAACACCCCGGCACCGGAGAACTCCCGCGGTTCCCACATCTGGAAGGCCGCGCCCGACGGGTCCAGGGCCACGGTGAAGCGGCCCTCGTCGTAGATGTCGCGCGGGCCGTGGATCACTGTCCCGCCGGCCTCCACCACCTTGTTCGCCGTGGCGTCCGCGTCCGCTACGGCGAACGAGACGTTCCACGCGACCGGCTGCGACTTCTGGTACAGGGGGGTGATCGCGGCGACCGGCGCGTCCCCCAGGTGAGCGAGGGTGTAGTCACCCGAGACCAGCCTGGGATCGCGGCGCATGCGCCAGCCGAAGACCTCCGTGTAGAACCGCGTGGACGCATCCAGATCGCTGGTGCCCAGCTCCGCCCAGCAGGGTCCGCCGACCACAGGCTTGTCGAACTCCATGGCTTTCCTCCGGGAAGCTCGTTCCCACCCACCAGCACGCTAGCTCCGGCCGCCGACGCGGGCCAGCGGGAGGCGCCCGGCCGCCCGCGTCGGCCCGCGCCCCGGATCCGGCTCAGATTCCCGGCCGGTACCGCAGCGGATGCCCGGCCGGCACCTCGACGAGGACGATGGGTGTGCCGTCCGGATCGGCGATCCACATCTCGATCAGGCCCCACGGCTCGCGCACCGGCTCCCGCGTGATCTCCACGCCCTTCGCACGCAGCTCCTCGTGGGCCGCCGCCACGTCCTCGACCTGGAGCCACAGCCGCAGGGAGGGGGACGGCGGGTCGTCGGAGCGCCCGGAGAGCTCCAGGAAACCGCCACCGAGGAAGTAGACGGTGCCGCGCTCCGGCCCCGTGCCGAACTCGCGGTGGACGGCGAGGCCCAGCCGCTCGCCGTAGAAGACACGGGAGCGTTCGGGGTCCGCGGGCCGGACCAGTGTCCGACTGCTGAGTACGTGCACCATGCCTCCCGAGGCTAGTGCTGTGACCGGAAAGGTTCACCGCTCGCGACGCCCGGTGCGGCTCCCCCAAGCTCTTCGAGCAGGGGGGACCCCCAGCCGCGTTGTCGCATCGCCCGAGTCCATCCAGTGCGCGGGCGATGCTCCGCCTTGCGATGTACCGCACCGGACGCCGCGAGCTTTCCGGCGAACCTTTCCGGCCACAGCACTGGTGCCCCGGCAGTAGTGGCAGGATGACGCTCGCCCCCTCCCGACAGCGCCCGAACCGAAAGGCACGCCCCATGACGACCGCCGCCGGTGGACTGACCTTCCGCGACGCCCGCGACACCGATGTCGACACGCTGGTGCGCCTGATCGAGTCGGCGTACCGCGGGGACTCCAGCCGGGCCGGCTGGACCACCGAGGCGGACATCCTCCAGGGGCAGCGCACCGACCCCGAGGGCGTGCTGGAGGTGATCAAGTCGCCCGGCAGCCGGCTGCTGACGGTGGAGCGGGACGGCGGCGTGGTCGCCTGCTGCCAGCTCGAGCACAAGGGGGACCACGCCTACTTCGGCATGTTCGCGGTCAGTCCCACGTTGCAGGGCGCGGGCCTGGGCAAGGTGGTCATCGCGGAGGCCGAGCGCCGGGCCCGACAGGAGTGGGGCGTCAGGGAGATGCACATGACCGTGATCTCCGTACGCGAGGACCTGATCGCCTGGTACGAGCGCCGCGGCTACCGCCGTACGGGAAAGACGTCCCCCTTCCCGTACGGCGACGAGCGCTTCGGCGTTCCGCAGCGCGACGACCTGGAGTTCGAGCTGCTGGTCAAGGAACTCGGCCAGTGACCTGAGCCGGAGGTCCGTGCAGGGGGTCAGGCGGTGAAGCGGCCGGTGAGCTTGATCTCCGGGTAGTCGGTGGTCGCCCCGTCCAGCTCCAGGGCGCGGACCAGACGCAGGTGGTCCAGGGTGTTCACGACCCAGCCGATGATCCGCAGGTCCGCCTCGCGCGCCTGCTCGACGATCTCCAGGGTGAGCCGGCGGATGTTGAGGCAGACGGTCGCGGCGCCGGCGGCGGTGGCGCGTTCGACGACGCCGGCGCCGTAGCGGCTGGCCACGAGCGCGGTGCGCACCCCCGGCACCAGCCGGGCGATCTCGGTGATCGCCTCGTCGTGGAACGAGGACACCTCGACCCGGGAGACCAGGTCACGCTCGTGCAGCACCCCGGCCAGCGCCCGGGCCGCGGCCACGTCCTTGATCTCGGCCTGGAGCGGCGTCCGCACCGCGTCGAGGACCTCCTCGAAGACCGGGATCCGCTCGCCGCGGCCGGCGTCCAGGGAGCGCAGCTCGGCGAGCGTCTTGTCGGCGATCGCGCCGCTGCCGTCGGTGGTGCGGTCCACCTCGTCGTCGTGCATGACGACGAGGGCGCCGTCCTTGCTCAGGTGCAGATCGAGTTCGATGACGTCCAGACCGGCCTGCTGGGCGGCGACGAAGGAACGGAGGGTGTTCTCGGGCTCGACGCCCATGACTCCGCGGTGACCGATGGTAAGGAAGTTCAAGGTTCAACTCGCTTCCGTCGACGGCGGCTCGGCGCGGCGCGAAGCGGACGGACCTCGTCGTCCGCGCGGTAGTGCCGCAGCCTAATGGCCCACACGCGGGTTGGACCCCCGCGTACACGGCGCAGTGGGGTGACGGCCCGCAGGAACGGGGCCGTATCCGCCACGACGGTCACTCCGGCGTGGGCGAGTCGTCCGCACATTGACCGCCGGGCCGTGCGGCCCCCGCCCGGCCGCCCGCGGCCGGAAAACGCTCTGGGGTCGACGTGGCGTCTGTCACTCGACAGGGCCACCGGGTCTGGCCCCGTCCGGGTGTACGGCAGGAAAATAGCCGGTGACCATGGCTGTGCACAGAATTATTTCCCGAGGGTCCCCTTGCTGGGAGAAACCCTGTATGTATACCGTCTCCTTACGCGAGGTTGTCCCGTGGAGGATGAGACATGACGGAAATTCTTGTGCAGGTGGGTGCGGAGGAGAAGGTTCCTCCGGTGGCCAGGGTGGTTGAGCACCCGGCGTGGCCCGTGCTCAAGGATGCCGTGGAGCGAATCCGGCCATGGCAGTCGAAGGACGGCTCGATCGACTTCACGGCCGAGGGCGCCCCCGGACGCGCGGACGCCGACGCCGCCGTACGCCGTGTGACCGACGCCGTCGAGGAGCTGTCCCCGCTGCTGCCGCACGACGCCGCCTACCACGAGGCGCTCGTGCGCGACCTGCGCCGCTGGGCCGAGGGCGGCTTCGGGGTGCCGGACTTCCTGGACTCGCTGCTGGCCTTCCAGCCCGCCGCGAATCGCGCGGACGGCCTCCAGCACCTGGTCGTCTTCCCCATGTACACGCAGAACGGCAACCCGGACCGCAATCTGGAGGCGGTCGTGCTGCGCATGGTCTGGCCGGACTGGCTGGCCGAGCTGGAGCGCACCCGCTACGACAACCCGCTGTTCTGTGGCATCACCTTCGAGGACTTCACGGGCGGCTACGACACCAACTCCGCCGTCCTCTTCCCGGAGACCATCGCAGTGCGCGAAGCGCCGGAACGGTTCTCCTGGGGCGGCATCTTCTGCGACCGCGAGGCCGCCCGCTTCCGCCGGGTCACCGCCGCCGCCGTCGACCTGCTGAGCCTCGAACTGCCCGAGGACATCGCCGCCATGGTCCTCGACCAGAAGCGCTGCGAGGAGGCCTTCGTGCTGTGGGACATGGTCCACGACCGCACCCACAGCCACGGCGACCTGCCCTTCGACCCGTTCATGATCAAGCAGCGCCAGCCGTTCTGGATGTACGGCCTGGAGGAGCTGCGCTGCGACCTGACCGCCTTCAAGGAGGCCGTGAAGCTCCAGGCCGACGGTGTCGCGCAGGCCCGCGACGTGCAGTACGCGGTGCTGTTCGACCGCATGTTCCGCTTCCCGGTCACCGGCGAGCGCGTACGCAACTACGACGGCCTCGGCGGTCAGCTGCTCTTCGCCTACCTCCACAAGCACGACGTGGTGCGCTGGACCGACAACAAGCTCAGCATCGACTGGGAGCGCGCCCCGCAGGTCACCAACCAGCTGTGCGGCGAGATCGAGAAGCTCTACCGCGACGGCATCGACCGCCCCAAGCTGGTCCACTGGTTCGCCGGCTACGAGCTGGTCTCCACCTACCTCGCCCCGCACCCTGGCTCCAAGTGGGCGAAGGGTCCCGACGCCCTGGACCTGACCCAGCCCCCGCGCAAGCTCGTGGACGACGTCCTCCCCGACGAGTTCCCGCTCAGCATGTTCTTCGAGGCCCTGTCCAAGAAGCTGAAGAACGTGATCGCCTCCACGAAGGGGATCGTCGGAGCCGCCTGAGGTCCCGAGCCCGGGAACCGACCAGGAAGTGGCCCCCACCGCACGGTGGGGGCCTTTCCTCATGTCTGCAGATGGTGGCGCCCCTCGCGGCGGCCGCAGGCTGCCGGCAGGGCGGGCGGGAGCGCCGGCGCGGGACCGAGGAGCTGTGGAGGGCGGCCGTTCGCGCCCCGCTCGCCCGGTTCCTGGCGTCGGCCCTGCCGGTCGTGTTCCAAGCAGTGGCCGGGTACGCGGTCGCGGTGGCCCTGGCGCTGCTCGCCACCTGGCCCTATGCCCGGGGGACCGGCCGCATCTGGCCCTGCTGCCGGCGGTCGCGGTGGCCCTGGCGGCCTGTGCGGTGGCGGGCCATGTGATCGGGCGGCTGCTTCCGCCCCCCTGGACGCCTGTCTGGACCCGGGCCCCCGCGTGCCGATCGTGGCGCCGGCCCCGCTCCTGGCAGCCGCTGCGATCGCTGCGAGCCTGCACCCGGCGTTCGGCGACTGGACCGCACGGCCGTACATCCCTGGTGGCCATGGCGCCTGGCCCATCTGCTGGGTCTCACCGCGGTCGCGGCGGCGCTGCTGTCGACGGCCGTGCTCGGGGACGCGCGCTCCTACGGCCCACCGACCATGATCCGCAACGCTCTGGGGTGCACGGGCGTCACGGCTGCCTCGGCCGTACTGCTCGGCGCCCGGCTGAGCCGGCTGCCTGCCTTCGGCTGCGTCGGCGCGGTGTACCTGGCCTCCGGCGGAGCGCGTGGCCGCGCGGTCACGGGTGTGGGCGTGGCCGATGCAGCAGGCCGCCTGGGCTGCCGCCCTGGCCGCCTTCGTGGGGGGCGGTGCCCTCCACGCGGTGTGCGGATCACGCCCGATCGGGCCCCGCGCCTGAGGGGCACGGCGACCGACGGCATCTCCGGGACGCGCTGCCGTGACATCCGGCTTCGGCGAGCAGTGGGGGCAGGGCGAAGGCATCCTGGCAGGGGGGCGTGGGACCGGGCTGGGGAAGCGGGCGCGCTTCGAGGGTGTGTACGCACCGGCCCTGGGCAAGATCGCCCCGTATGAGGGGCCCCAGGGGGTGGTGGATAGACTCTGCCGTGCATGAAGATTTACGGCGCGAGCGACGTTTCGGTGGAGGAAGAAGTGAAAACTGAAGGACACAGGCACATTACTTCCGCCAGGAGCGTCGCGGCGGACAGCGCCGAGCGGGCCGCCGCGTGAGCGGCCGCGAGACTGAGAACACTGTGCAGGAGGCGAGGAACATGGCGGGGAACGGGGCTCTCAGCGGTGCGGTGATCGCGGTGGCCGGCGCGGGCGGGCCGGCCGGCCGGGCGGCGCTGCTCAGGCTCGCCGAGGCGGGGGCGACCGTCGTCGGCGCGGACAACGACCCGGAGCGGCTCTCGCAGGCCGTGGACGCCGCCCGGTACGGCTCCGGCGGCGCCAGCGTCACCGGGGACACCGTCGACCTGCTCGACCTTCAGTCCACCCGTGACTGGGCCGCGCACGTCGAGAAGGACTTCGGCCGGGTCGACGGCCTGGTCCACCTCGTGGGCGGCTGGCGCGGCAGCGAGACCTTCACCAAGACCGTCCTGGACGACTGGGACTTCCTGGAACTGCTGCTCATCCGCACCGTGCAGCACACCTCGCTGGCCTTCCACGAGGCGCTTCAGCGCAGCGAGCGCGGCCGGTACGTCCTGATCAGCGCGGCCGGCGCCAGCAAGCCCACCGCGGGCAACGCGGCCTACTCCGCCGCCAAGGCCGCCTCCGAGGCGTGGACGCTGGCCATGGCCGACTACTTCCGCAAGGCGGGAAAGGCCGAGGGCGCCGAAGGGCCGACGTCCGCGGCTGCGATCCTGGTGGTGAAGGCGTTGGTGCACGACGCGATGCGCGCCGACCGGCCCAACGCGAAGTTCGCGGGTTTCACGGACGTCAAGGACCTGGCCGAGGCCATCGTCGACGTGTGGAGCAAGCCCGCCGCGGAAGTGAACGGAAAACGTCTGTGGCTCACCGAGAAGCCGTGAACCCTCCCAGGACCGACGCGCGTCGCCACCACGACCCCCAGGTCCGCGGGTTCGCCAGCGACAACTACGCCGGGGTCCACCCGGAGGTGCTCGCCGCCCTGGCCATGGCCAACGACGGGCATCAGGTCGCGTACGGCGAGGACGACTACACGGAGAACCTCCAGCGGATCGTCCGCGACCACTTCGGCGCCACGGCGGAGGCGTTCCCGGTGTTCAACGGGACCGGCGCCAACGTCGTGGCGCTCCAGGCGGTCACCGACCGCTGGGGCGCGGTGATATGCGCGGAGAGCGCGCACATCAACGTCGACGAGGGCGGCGCCCCCGAGCGCATGGCCGGCCTGAAGCTGCTCACCGTGCCCACGCCCGACGGCAAGCTCACCCCCGAGCTGATCGACCGCCAGGCGTTCGGCTGGGAGGACGAGCACCGGGCGATGCCGCAGGCCGTCTCGATCACCCAGAGCACCGAACTCGGCACCCTCTACACGCCCGACGAGATCCGCGCCATCTGCGAGCACGCGCACGCGCGGGGCATGAAGGTGCACCTGGACGGCTCCCGCATCGCCAACGCGGCCGCCTCGCTGAACGTGCCGATGGGGACGTTCACCAACGCGGTCGGCGTCGACATCCTCTCCTTGGGCGGGACGAAGAACGGCGCGATGTTCGGCGAGGCGGTCGTCGTCCTCAACCAGGACGCCGTCCGCCAGATGAAGCACATCCGCAAGATGAGCATGCAGCTCGCCTCCAAGATGCGTTTCGTGTCGGTGCAGTTGGAGGCGCTGCTCGCCAAGGACCTGTGGCTGCGCAACGCCCGGCACGCCAACGAGATGGCGCAGCGGCTCGCGGAGGGCGTGCGCGCCGTGCACGGGGTGGAGGTCCTCTACCCGGTCCAGGCCAACGGGGTCTTCGCCAAGCTCCCGCACGACGTGAGCGAGCGTCTGCAGAAGCGGTTCCGCTTCTACTTCTGGGACGAGACGGAGGGCGTCGTGCGCTGGATGTGCGCCTTCGACACCACCGAGGACGACGTGGACGCGTTCGTGGCCGCGCTGAAGGAGGAGATGGCGCGCTAGCTGTACTGACCCGGGAGCCCGGTCGGATCGGCCAGAGATCCGATCTGCATAGTTATGCGATCACTCGAAAAGTCATTGACGATCGAGTGGTCGCATTCCTATGCTCTGCGGGCATGGAGCTGATCCAGGACACCCCCGACCTGTCTGCCTATTTGGCCGCAGACGAGGGTATCGACCATGAGCACCCGATGGTCCGCGAAACGGCTGCCCGGCTCGCCGAGGGGGTGGCGGACTCGTATGCCTATGCGCGGTCCGCGTACGAATTCGTGCGCGACGGCATCCCCCACTCGCAGGACGCGGGCGACTCGCGCGTCACCTGGCGCGCCTCCGACGTCCTTCGTCTGCGCACTGGCATCTGCTACGCCAAGGCCCATGCCCTGGCGGCGCTGCTGCGGGCCGAGGACATCCCGACGGCGCTGTGCTACCAGCGGCTGACGCGCGACGACGACGGCGGCGGGCACGTGGTGCACGGACTGGTCGCCGTCCGGTTCGACGGAGCCTGGCACCGGCAGGACCCGCGCGGCAACAAGCCGGGCGTCGACGCCCGCTTCTCCCTCGCCGGTGAGCGTCTGGCCTTCGTGCCGGACTCCAAGTCCAACGAGCTGGACTATCCGGTGCTGTACGCTGAACCACACCCGGCCGTGCTGGCCGCCCTCAAGGCCGCTCCGGACCGGCCGCGGCTGTGGAAGACGCTCCCGGCCGCACTCTGACCGCGAGGCGGGAGAACATGGCACTGACGCTCACCGTGTCCGACGAGGTACGCGCACTCGCGCCCGGCTTCACCCACGTGGCCGTCGAGGCCCGCGGGCTGGTCGGCGGACCGAGCACCGAAGGCTCCTCGGCGCTCCTCGACGACGCCGCGCGCCGTCTGGCGGCCCGGCTGGACGGACGCGCCCCGCACGAGGACCCGCACATGGCCGCCTGGCGCGAGACGTACACGGCGTTCGGCTCCAAGCCCTCCCGCACCCGCAACTCGGCCGAGGCGCTGGCCCGGCGGGCGCTGACCGGCGCCGGCCTGCCCCGCATCAACCTGCTCGTCGACCTCTACAACGCCATCAGCATCGCCCACCTCATCCCCGTCGGCGGCGAGGACCTCGACCTGATCGAGGGAGGGATGCGTCTCGTGCGTGCCAGTGGCGAGGAGGACTTCGTCACGGTCGCGGGCGGCGAGGAGACCGTCGAACACCCGGACGCGGGCGAGGTGGTGTGGTGCGACGAGGCCGGCGTGACCTGCCGCCGCTGGAACTGGCGCCAGGGCCCGCGCACCCGCCTCACCGAGCAGACCGCGTCGGGCATCTTCCTGCTGGAGAGCCTGGCCCCGATGCCGGTCGCCGAGGTCGAGGCGGCGGCGGCCGAACTCGCCGAACTGCTGGAGAAGTTCAGCCCGGGCGCCGAGGTCACCGTACGACCGCCCGCGGCCTAGGCCTTGAGTTTCTCCGCCCGGGGGGTCAGTGTGCCCCGGCCGTGCGGAGCTGGTCCGGGGTCGGGGCCGTGCCGCCGAGGTGGGCGGGCATCCACCAGGTGTCGTCGGCGGACCGGGGGCGGACCGGGTAGGCGCGCTGGGCGGCCTCAAGGAGCTCCTGGACGCGCTCGCGCAACCGGCGGGTGAGGGCGCCCGCGTACAGCTCGCGGGAGGCCTCCATGGCCTCGCCCACCCTGATCGTGATCGGGATGTGGCTGCGCTTGAAGTTGCGCGGATGCCCCTTGGTCCACAGCCGCTGCGTGCCCCAGACGGCCATCGGGACCATGGGGACGCCCGCGTCCTGGGCGAGGCGTGCCGCACCCGACTTGAAGGCCTTCAGCGTGAACGACTGCGAGATCGTCGCCTCCGGGAACACCCCGACCACCTCACCGGACCTCAGCGAGTCCAGCGCGTGTGCGTACGCCGCCTCGCCGTTGGCGCGGTCCACCGGGATGTGCTTCATGCCGCGCATCAGGGGGCCGGAGACCCGGTGCCGGAAGACCGACTCCTTCGCCATGAAACGCACCAGGCGCTTCTGCGGGAGCGCCGCGAGCCCGTTGAAGACGAAGTCCAGATAGCTGATGTGATTGCTCACCAGCACGGCGCCGCCCGTGGTGGGAATGTTCTCCGACCCCTGGCAGTCGATCTTGAGGTCCCACGCCTTGAACATCGTGCGGGCGAGACCGATGACGGGGCGGTAGACGAGCTCTGCCATGAGCGGGACGGACCCTTCTCTCTGCCAGGGAAGGGCTCCCGGCGGAAGTTACGCTGCCGTAGGTTTACGGCCTGTCGCAGATCGTGCCCCAAGAACGGCGCGGGAGCCAGCCCACGTGCCCGTCCAACGCGAGATCCTCGTCACGTCACCCCTCAGATTCCGCCCGACGGCCCATCGTGGACACGCAGCACAGGCCTTGGAACCCCTTCGGGAACCTGTCCCGGGCGCCCGGGAATCTCCGTCCCAACGGGCGCGCTGTACCGGTGAGCGCGGGGGCGTCCGCGAAAGTGTGGCAGAGCGTGGCGGAAGAACGGGAGTACAAACGTGCCGGGATGGGACGAGGGCAGACGGCTCGGGTCGGCCGAACTCGGTGAGGACCTCGGCGCGCGGGCCACGCTGGTGCAGTTCTCCAGCGCGTTCTGCGCACCCTGCCGGGCGACCCGGCGGATCCTCGGCGAGGTGGCCGGCGTGGTCCCCGGGGTGGCGCACGTCGAGGTCGACGCCGAGGCCCGGCTCGACCTCGTGCGCGCGCTCGGGATCCTCAGGACGCCGACCGTACTCGTCCTCGACGCGGACGGCCGCGTGGTGCGGCGGGCGGCCGGACAGCCGCGCAAGGCGGACGTCATCGCGGCCCTGGGGGAGGCGTTGTGAGGTCGCCGTCCGGGGTGGTGAGGCCTCTGACCGCGGCGGCGGGAGGGCTCGTGGATCCCGGGGCGTACTTGACTGTGCACGCCAACTATCGTGAGCCTGACCGCATGCCCTCGGAACTCCTTCTTCTCGGGCGGCCCCGCGTCGACCCAGCCCGCCCCACGAGCGCGCGCCGTCCGGACTGTTGAGCAGCCGCGGATCCCGCTCGTCCGACCAGCAGAAGGACGGCTCCATGACGGCCACGTCCGACCTGGGTGCCTCCGGCACCGTCCAGTTCGCCTCCCCACAACTGCTGCGCTCCGTCTTCCGGCGGCACGCGGCGGGCGTCGCGGTGATCACCGCCCGGGGCGACGCCGGTCCGGTCGGCTTCACCGCCACGTCCCTCACCTCCGTCTCCGCCGAGCCGCCGATGCTCTCCTTCGGTATCGGCACCGGCGGTTCCAGCTGGCCGGCCATCGCCGCGACCGACCATGTCGGCGTCCACATACTCGGTGAGCACCAGGAGGAACTGGCCGCCACCTTCGCGCGCAGCGGCGCCGACCGCTTCGGCGCGCCGACGGCGTGGCGCGAGGGTCCCGAGGGCGTCCCCGTCCTCGACGGCGTGCTCGCCTGGCTGGTGTGCCGTGTCGTCACACGGGTGCCGGCCGGGGACCACCGGATCGTGCTGGCCGAGGTCGTCCTGGGCGATCCCGCGGGCGCCGGTCGTCCGCTTCTCTACCACCAGGGCCGCTTCAGCGCGCTGCGTGATTGATCACCTCACCCCTCTCCTGCGAAGCCGTCGGGTTCCGGTTACGCTGCGTTGCGAAGGTCACAGTTCAAAGCGCTTGCTCAGCGGGCATGAACTGGGTGTACTGACGAGTAATATTCCGCTCGGAGCGCCTGGTCGCCCTGACCGGGATCGGCCGCTTCAGGCGCCTATGCTGCCTAGGAAGGCAGCCCAGAGAAGACGATGCAGTAGGAGAGCCGGCGTGAGCTTGAGGATCGTTGTCACTGTGAAGTACGTGCCCGACGCCACTGGCGACCGGCACTTCGCCGATGACCTGACCGTCGACCGGGACGACGTGGACGGTCTGCTCTCCGAGCTGGACGAGTACGCGGTCGAGCAGGCGCTGCGGATCGCGGAGGACGCCGACGATGCCGAGGTCACCGTTCTGACGGTGGGTCCCGAGGACGCCAAGGACGCGCTGCGCAAGGCGCTGTCGATGGGCGCCGACAAGGCGGTCCACGTCGAGGACGACGACCTGCACGGCACGGACGTCATCGGTACTTCACTGGTGCTGGCCAAGGCGATCGAGAAGGCCGGCTACGACCTGGTGATCTCGGGCATGGCCTCCACCGACGGCTCCATGGGCGTGGTCCCGGCGCTGCTCGCCGAGCGTCTGGGTGTCCCCCAGGTGACGCTGCTGTCGGAGGTGTCGGTCGAGGACGGCACGGTGAAGGGCCGCCGGGACGGGGACGCGGCCTCGGAGCAGCTTGAGGCGTCGCTGCCCGCGGTGGTGTCCGTCACCGACCAGTCGGGCGAGGCCCGTTACCCGTCCTTCAAGGGCATCATGGCGGCCAAGAAGAAGCCGGTTCAGTCCTGGGATCTGTCCGACCTGGACATCGACGAGGACGAGGTCGGCCTGGAGGGTGCCTGGACGGCCGTGGACTCCGTGACGGAGCGTCCGGCCCGCACCGCGGGCACGATCGTCAAGGACGAGGGCGAGGGCGGCAAGCAGCTCGCCGCCTTCCTCGCGGAGCGCAAGTTCATCTGATGCGTCTCGCGAGCCAGAAGTTCATCTGAGCCCGCTGGTTCCGCTGACCGTCCCTCACACTTCGCAAGCAGGAGAGAAGAAGTCCCATGGCTGAAGTCCTCGTCTACGTCGACCACGCAGGCGGTGCCGTCCGCAAGCCGACCCTGGAGCTGCTGACCCTGGCCCGCCGCATCGGCGAGCCGGTCGCCGTCGCGCTCGGCGCGGGTGCCGCGGACACCGCCGCGACGCTCGCCGAGCACGGCGCCGTGCGGGTCCTCACCCACGACGCGCCCGAGTACGCCGACTACCTGGTCGTGCCCAAGGTGGACGCCCTGCAGGCCGCCGTCGAGGCCGTCTCGCCGGCCGCCGTGCTGGTGCCGTCCTCCACCGAGGGCAAGGAGATCGCCGCGCGTCTGGCGCTGCGCATCGGTTCGGGCATCATCACCGACGCCGTCGACCTGGAGGCCGGCGACGAGGGCCCGGTGGCCACCCAGTCGGTGTTCGCCGCCTCGTACAGCACCAAGTCCCGTGTCTCCAAGGGCACCGCGGTCATCACCGTCAAGCCGAACTCGGCCGCCGTGGAGGCCGCCCCGGCCGCCGGTGCGGTCGAGGCGCTGAGCGTGGCGTTCTCGGACCAGGCGACCGGCACGAAGATCACCGGCCGGACGCCGCGTGAGTCGACGGGCCGCCCCGAGCTGACCGAGGCCGCGATCGTGGTCTCCGGCGGCCGTGGTGTGAACGGCGCGGAGAACTTCGCGGTCATCGAGGCGCTCGCCGACTCCCTCGGCGCGGCCGTGGGTGCCTCGCGCGCCGCCGTCGACGCCGGCTGGTACCCGCACACCAGCCAGGTCGGCCAGACCGGCAAGTCCGTGTCCCCGCAGCTCTACATCGCCAACGGCATCTCCGGCGCGATCCAGCACCGCGCCGGTATGCAGACCTCGAAGACGATCGTCGCGGTCAACAAGGACCCCGAGGCCCCGATCTTCGACCTGGTCGACTACGGCGTCGTCGGCGACCTGTTCGAGGTCGTCCCGCAGCTCACCGAGGAGATCAAGACCCGCAAGGGCTGATCCTCAGGCGTACGACCGAGGCCCCCGTGTCCTGCCCTCTCCGGGTGGGACGCGGGGGCCTCGGCTCGTCCTGGCCGCAACCCCGTTCGGCCCCGGCGGGTGATCCCGTCCTCCCGCGCGCCAGGATGAGATGAGAGGCGTGGGCGGTCGCGCGGAAGAAGGACGGTGTTGACCCACGGGAAGATCCGCGGATAACTTCGTACTGCGGATTATGGATTCCGGAAAGCGGAAAACAGGAGGGTGTGGGATGGGTCAGGGCCAGCAGGAGAACGTGGCGACGAGCCTCGCGGGCGCCGTCAGCGAGGAGATCAGCGCCTCCCTCGCGCCGGTCGACGCCGAACTGGAGCGTCTCTACCCGGGCGACCCCGGCACCCGCCAGCCCGTTCACACCGTCTACGTGCCCGGCGACGTCTTCGAGGCCGGCACCGTCCGCTCCTGGGGCGACCGGGCGCTCGCCGCGCTCGACGAGCACGCCCCGGACGCGGCCTCCTTCGCCGCCGTCCTCGGCCTGAGCGACGAACTGGCCGTTCCCGTGTACGACCGCGTCCGCGCCAAGCTGGAGCGGGAGCCGATCGAGGACCTGCGGATCGACTTCGAGGACGGGTACGGCCCCCGGCCCGACGCGGAAGAGGACGAGGCGGCCGCCCGCGCGGCCGGGCTGGTCGCCGAGGCGTACCGGAACGGGAAGGCGGCCCCGTACATGGGCATCCGCATGAAGTGCTTCGAGGCGGCGGTCCGCGACCGGGGCATCCGCACCCTCGACATCTTCCTCACCGGCCTGATGGAGGCCGGGGGCCTGCCCGGCGGGCTGGTCCTGACCCTGCCGAAGGTGACCTATCCCGAGCAGGTCACCGCCATGGCCCGGCTGCTGGAGGCCTTCGAGAAGGCCCACGGGCTGGCGCCCGGACGCCTCGGCTTCGAGATCCAGATCGAGACCAGCCAGTCCATCCTCGCCGCCGACGGCACCGCCACGGTCGCCCGGATGATCCAGGCCGCCGAGGGCCGCGCCACCGGACTGCACTACGGCACCTTCGACTACAGCGCCTGCCTCGGCGTCTCCGCCGCCTACCAGGCCAGCGACCACCCGGCCGCCGACTACGCCAAGGCCGTGATGCAGGTCGCCGCCGCGGGCACGGGCGTACGCGTCTCGGACGGCTCCACCAACGTCCTGCCGGTCGGCCCGGCCGACAAGGTGCACGACGCCTGGCGGCTGCACTTCGGCCTCACCCGCCGTGCCCTGGCCCGCGCCTACTACCAGGGCTGGGACATGCACCCCGGCCACATCCCCACGCGGTACGCGGCCGTGTTCGCCTTCTACCGCGAGGGCTTCGAGCAGGCGGCGGCCCGCCTCGCCCGCTACGTCAGCCGCGCCGGCGGCGACGTCATGGACGAGCCCGCCACCGCCAAGGCGCTCAGCGGCTACCTGCTGCGCGGCCTGGACTGCGGCGCCCTCGACTCCGCCGAGGTCGCCGAGCGAACCGGCCTGACCCGCGCCGGCCTCGAGTCCTTCGCGGCCCCACGCCGCGGCGACCTGACCGCGTCGGCGCAGTAGCCGGACGGCACGGCACACCGGCGGGGGCGTGACCCCGGGGCTCCGCCCCCGTGGTCACGCCCCTCTGCTTCCGCCTCGCGCTTCGGCCGCGTGTCGGACCCGGCCCGCGTGGCGCGGGACGTCCGCCGGGCGTCGGGCGTCAGGCCGGCGGGGGCAGTTCGCCCGAGCCTCGGGTGATCAGGCGGGTCGGGAGTTCGATGCGTTCCGGGGCGAGGAGGGTGCCGTCCAGCTGGCGGAAGAGGCGCTCGGCGGCGGTTCGGCCGAGGGCCGCCGAGTCCTGGGCGACGACGGTGACTCCCGGCTGGAGCAGATCGGCCAGTTCGATGTCGTCGAAGCCGACGAGGGCGACCCGTCGCGCCTGCTCGGCCAGTACGCGGATCACGGTGACGGTCACCCGGTTGTTGCCCGCGAAGACCGCGGTGACCGGGTCGGGCCCGGACAGCATGGTCTCGGTGGCCCGGCGCACCCGCTCCGGGTCCGTGACGCCCAGCGACATCCAGGAGTCCTCGACCGGTATGCCCGCGTCCTCCATCGCCGCCCGGTAGCCGCGCAGGCGTTCGGCGGCCGTATGGATACGGGGCATGTCGCCGATGAACCCGATCCGGCGGTGGCCGTGGGCGATCAGGTGGGCGACACCGTCGCGGGCCCCGCCGAAGTTGTCCGACAGCACGACATCGGCGTCGATGTTCCCGGCCGGGCGGTCCACGAACACGGTCGCGACGCCCGCCTTGAGCTCGGGTTCCAGATAGCGGTGGTCGTCACCGGCCGGGATCACGACCAGCCCGTCCACCCGCCGTGCACACAGCGCCAGCGCGAGTTCCTGCTCGCGCTCCGGGTCCTCCGCGCTGGATCCGTTGATGAGCAGGGCGCCGTGCGCGCGGGCGACCTCCTCCACCGAGCGGCTCAGCGGCCCGTAGAACGGGTCGGCGAGGTCTTCCAGGATCAGCCCCACGCTCGCCGTACGGCCCTTGCGCAGCACCCGCGCGCTGTCGTTGCGGCGGAAGCCCAGGGCCGCGATGGCGTCCTGCACGCGCCGCTCCGTGTCCGGGGTGACCCCGGGCTCACCGTTGACCACGCGGGAGACGGTCTTCAGGCCGACGCCCGCGCGTGCCGCCACGTCCTTCATGGTCGGACGGCTTCCGTAGCGATTCGCCGACGCGCGGTCCGGGCGGTCTGCGGGGCGGTCTGCTCGACGGGCGGTCTCGGGCACGGTGCGGCGTCCTGTCCTGTCGTCCACGGGGACGAATCGCGTCCACGGGGATGCGTCGGTCCATGGGTTCGTATGAGGATGTGGCGTCGAGCATAGAACCTGGACAACGTTGTCATACGCACGAGAGACTGTCCATCGAACACTCCGGCCCGCGCCGCCCCACGGCGATACCGGACCGCGCCCACCTCTTGGTTTTCTCATGGTTGACGGGGAGATCTGACTCTGATGCACACCGACCTCGTGGCCGCACTGGACATCGGCGGCACCAAGATCGCCGGAGCGCTGGTGGACGGCCGCGGCGGCATCCTGGTGCGCGCGCAGCGCCCGACGCCCGCGCAGGAGGACGGCGACACCGTGATGCGGGCCGTGGAGGAGGTGCTCGGCGAGCTGGGCGCCTCGCCGCTGTGGGGGCGTGCCACGGCTCTGGGCATCGGCAGCGCGGGCCCGGTCGACGCCTCCGCGGGCACGGTCAGCCCCGTCAACGTGCCCGGCTGGCGGGAATACCCGTTGGTCGAGCGGGCCCGCGCCGCGACCGGCGGCCTGCCCGTGGAGCTGATCGGCGACGGCGTGGCCATCACGGCGGCCGAGCACTGGCAGGGCGCCGCCCGGGGACACGACAACGCGCTGTGCATGGTCGTCTCCACGGGGGTCGGCGGCGGCCTGGTCCTCAACGGGCGGCTCCACCCGGGCCCGACGGGCAACTCCGGGCACATCGGCCACATCAGCGTCGACCTCGACGGCGACCCGTGCCCGTGCGGTTCGCGCGGCTGCGTGGAACGCCTCGCGAGCGGCCCGAACATCGCCCGCCGGGCCCTGGACCAGGGCTGGCGCCCGGGCCCCGACGGCGACACCTCGGCCGCCGCGGTGGCCGCCGCCGCCCGCGCCGGGGACCCGGTCGCCGTTGCCTCCTTCGCCCGCGCCGCCCGCGCCCTGGCCGCGGGCATCGCCGCCACCGCGACCCTGGTCGAGATCGACATCGCGGTGATCGGCGGGGGAGTGGCCAAGGCGGGGGACGTGCTCCTCGCCCCGCTGCGCCGGGCCCTGACCGACTACGCCACCCTCTCCTTCGTACGGCGTCTGACGGTCGCCCCCGCCCAGACCGGCACGGACGCCGGCCTGGTGGGAGCGGCGGCGGCAGCGCTCACGGCGCGGACGGACGTCACGGCGGCCGGGGTCTGAGGCGGCGGCCGCCGTTCCGGGACTGCGGCTCAGCACACCAGGCGTGCGTCCGCCCAGTCCGCGTGGTCGGAGTCGACGCCGTCGCCGCCGTCCGTGACGACGAGGCGGACCACCTGGGCGCCGGTCACGTCCGCCGACAGCGGCCGGGCACCCATCGCGTTGGTGAGCACTCCGGTGGCGGCTGCCTTCCGGCCGTCCGCCCAGATCTCGAACGCCACCGTGCCCCTGCCGTCCTTCTCGTCGTCGACGCCGACGTCCGCGGTGACGGTCCGGCAGGTCGCGCCCGTGTAGAACTCGACGGCGCTGTCCGCGTGGACGCCGAGCCCCTTGGCGTACACCACCCCGCCGAGGGTGATCGGATGACCGTCGCCGGCGGCGCTCTCGCCGTTGCTGGTGTCGCGCTCCACCGGGCCGTAGCCGTTGGCGGCCGACAGCCAGGGGAGGTCACTGAGGTACGACGTCCCGGCGGGCGGCCGCACCACCACGCCGGCGGCGAGGGTCAGGGCGCTGTCGACGCGCACGCCGCCGGGGGAGCGATGGCTCGCCCTGAGCGTCAGGTCGTACGAACCCGTCGGGGTTCCGGCCGGTGCGGTGACGGTCCAGCGGGTCCGCAGCGCCTTCCCCGTCGGTACGGCCGGGGCCCGCACCGCGGACTCGGGCCGTACCGTCCAGCCCGCGGGGCCGGTCAGGGACACGGAGACCCGCGTGGCCGGCGTACGGCCCAGGTCGGTCACGGTCGTGGTGAGCGTCGCCGGCCGGCCCAACTCCAGCAACAGGCTGCCGTCCAGGCCGAGTTCGACAGCGGGCGGGTTCGCGGCCCAGTCGCGGTCGGGCTGGACCCGGACCAGGACGGTGCCGTGGGCCGGAACGGTCGCCGAGATCGTGCCCGCGGTGTTGTACGAGCGGTGCTCCCACAGGTCGCGCAGGGTGTAGGCGGCGGCGCCGGGCAGGCCCACGGCCCGCGCGGTGGTGGCGATGCGCTGCGGGCTGCCGGTCTCGTTGAAGAGGGCGACGGCGCGGCTGCCGTCCTTCATCTCCTTGGCCACGACCCAGCGCCCGTCCTCGGAGGAGACGACGGCGCCCTGCCGGCCCAGCGGGTCCTGGTCGACGGCGACGACCTCCCGGTTGCCCAGGATGTCGAGGGTCGCCTCGGACGCCTTGCGCAGGTCCGAGCCGATGAGGAGGGGCGCGGCCATCACGGACCACATCGAGAAGTGGGTGCGGTACTCGGTGTCCGTCATGCCGCCGTTGCCGACCTCCAGCATGTCGGGGTCGTTCCAGTGGCCCGGACCGGCGTACGGGGCGAGTGGCAGGTTCTGCTTCAGGATCGACAGCATCGAGCCCCAGTTGTCGCTGATGTCGTCGGTGGTGCGCCACAAGTCCCCGACGTCGGCGGCCCATTCCCAGGGTTTGTTCTGGCCCCACTCGCAGATGCTGTACACGATGGGCCGGCCGGTCGCCTTCAGCGCGTCCCGCATGGTGGTGTACCGGAGCCTGGCGTCCACGCCCTGGTTGTTGCAGTTGTCGTACTTGAGGTAGTCCACGCCCCAGTCGGCGAACTGCTGGGCGTCGCTGTACTCGTGGCCGAGCGCGCCGGGGAAACCCGCGTTGTTGCACGTCTTGGTGCCGGCGCTGGTGTAGATGCCCAGCTTGAGTCCCTTGGAGTGCACGTAGTCGGCGACGGCTCCGATGCCGCCCGGGAATCTGACCGGGTCGGGTACGAGCTTGCCGTTCGCGTCACGGGCGGGCAGGGCCCAGCAGTCGTCGAGGTTGACGTACTGGTACCCGGCGTCCTTCAGGCCCTTGGCGACGAAGAGGTCGGCGATGCCCTTGACCATGGCCTCGTCGAACTCGGCCCGGCAGTTCGTGGAGTTCCAGTTGTTGAAGCCCATCGGAGGGGTGAGGGCGAGTCCGTCGGCCCGCGTGGGCGTGACGGAGTCCCGTGCGGAAGCCGCCGGGGCGGGTGCGGCGACGGCGGGGACTGCGAGTCCCGTGGTGCACAGCAGTCCTGCGGCCAGGGCCCCGACCACGGTGCGGCGGGCGGTGCGCGTGTGCGGGTGACGCATGAGAACGCTCCTCCGGACTCGCGAAAATTGGGATGACGTCATGTCCGCGTCATCGGTGCGCGATTATGGTAGGACGTGTCCAACTCTGTTGGAAGAGAAGTCGTAAACGGTTGTTTGATGCAACGTCAGATTCCTTAAAAGCTCCGGGAGTTGACGGTGAGATCCCACTCTCGCGTTCGGTTGTGTTGAGGTGGCACCCCGGCGAGGGGGGCATGGCGCAGCGCAGCCGCCGGAGCGGGCATGGTCACCCCGCTGAGTGCTCCCAGTCGGGTGCACGGCCGTGACCCCCGGGCGGCCGGCGCAGTTGAACCGAGCATGAAGAAGCGCAGCATGCTCGCCCTCGCGTCCCTGGCCACCGGTTTCGTCGTGGCCGCCGTCTCTCCGTCGCACGCCGTCGACCACGACGGGCTCGGCGACCGGAGCGTGAAGGACATCGTGGGCACCGTCGACCAGGTCGTCGGTGAGGAAGGCCTCACCACGGGCGACGACGCGTCCGGGCAGCACCACGGCTGACGCCCGTCGGCCGAGCGCGGCGCCGGCACCCCCACAGCGGGGGTGCCGGCGCCGTCCTGTGGGCAGCCCTCAACTGGGGCTGGTTTCCGTGGCAGGGTGGAGCGGGCAAGCCACAGGGGGCCGACAGCAGAGGGGGACCCGTGATCGTCTGGATCAACGGTGCTTTCGGTGCGGGGAAGACGACCACCGCACGGGAACTGATCGAACTGATCCCGAACAGTACGCTCTTCGACCCCGAGGTCATCGGCGGTGCGCTGACGCATCTGCTGCCGCCCAAACACCTCGCCGAGGTCGGCGACTACCAGGATCTGCCGATCTGGCGGCGCATGGTGATCGACACGGCGGCCGCGATGCTCGCCGAGCTGGGCGGGACCCTCGTGGTGCCCATGACCCTGCTGCGCCAGGAGTACCGCGACGAGATCTTCGGCGGGCTCGCCGCCCGCCGCGTCGCTGTGCTGCACGTTCTCCTGGCCCCGGCCGAAACGATCCTGCGTGAGCGCATAGCCCATCGGGAGGTCCCGCCCGACCTGCCCGACGGCGAGATACGCGTCCGCCAGTGGTCCTACGACCACATCGAGCCCTACCGGACCGCCCTGGCCTCCTGGCTCACCGCCGACGCCCACCCCGTCGACACCAGCGCCCTCACGCCGCACGAGACGGCCGTCCGCATCGTCGAGGCCGTCAGCAACGGTGCCGCGCCCGTCTGTGACATCGTGCAGACCCCGGAGCCCACGGCCGAGACCGTCGCCTCCGGAGTGCTCCTGTTCGACGAACAGGACCGTGTGCTGCTCGTCGACCCCACCTACAAGCCCGGCTGGGAGTTCCCCGGCGGTGTCGTCGAACCCGGCGAGGCCCCGGCCCGCGCGGGCATGCGCGAGGTCGCCGAGGAGACGGGCGTGCGGCTGGACGAGATGCCCCGGCTCCTCGTCGTCGACTGGGAGCCGCCCGCACCGCCCGCCTTCGGCGGTCTGCGCTTCCTCTTCGACGGCGGCCGCCTGGACTCGGCTGCGGCCACGCGCCTGCTGCTGCCCGGACCCGAGCTGCGTGACTGCCGCTTCGTCACCGAGCGGGAGGCCGCCGACCTGCTCCCGCCCGTCCGCTACGCCCGGCTGCGCTGGGCACTGCGGGCCCGCGAACGCGGCGCGGCGGTGTACCTGGAGGCGGGCGTGCCGGTCGGCTGACGCCCCGTGCCTACGCCGACAGCGCGGACTGCGTGGAGTTGTCGCCGGTGCCTCGCAGTTCCTCGTACGGATAGGGGGTCAGCCTGCTCTCCTTGCGCAGGCGGTCGTGGAAGGCGTTCAGGCGCGCGGCGACCGGCGCGTGACGGGTCAGGATCGCCGCGGCCGCCGACGGGACGCCTTCGGGCCGCGCGCCTTCGGCGCAGGCGCGGACGAAGGCGCGGCGCTCCTTCAGGTCGTATGTGTACAGGGCGTTGACCAGCCAGTTCACCAGATGCGTGACGGTGTAGGCGCGGTCGTAGCCGCGGTGTCGGCCGAAGAAATCGCGCTCCTTCTCGGTGAGCCGGAACCGGTCGCTCAGCGCGAGACCGAAGTCGGAGAGGTACAGCTGGGTGCCGTCGGTGAGGATGTTGTGGAAATGCGCGTCCAGATGCAGCAGCCGGTGCTCGCGCAGGAAGCCGGTGAGGGCCTCCAGACCGGTTTCGACGAACTCGCACGCGCTGTCCGCCGCGTCGCCGTGAAGCCGGGCGGCGAGCCAGTCGTCCGCGGTGTACGGCACGTACTCCAGGAAGAGGACCAGGCTCGCGGTCGCCGTGCGCAGGGCCTCGATGCGGCGCTCCACCTGCGGGGCGCCGCCCCAGTAGGCGACGGTCCGCTCCACGTCGGCCAGCAGCTCCGGCATCGGTCCGGGGGTGTCGGGCAGCGCCCGCCAGTGATGCAGCAGGGGGAAGCCGGAGAAGCGGCCGGAGAGAACCCAGTCGGTCGTCATGCGGTGCGCGGCGAGTTCCCGCCACGCCCCGAGTCCGGGGCTGCCGATGCCGTAGTGGAAGTAGGGCGGCAGGTCGAAGAGGTTCGCGGTCGACCGCAGGTGGTCGGGGTGCCGTTCGACGTCGGTCAGGCGCACGTACTTGACGAAGACCTGGTGGCCGTCCACGTCGACGATCGCGGAACGGCCGCCGATCCCGGTACCGAACGGCTTGCCGCCCTCCAGGAGTTGAGCGAGTTCACCGTCGCTGAGGAGGGAGAGCGAGGTGGCGATGTCGGTGTGGGCGGCGATGCGGGTGGAGATGGTCATGATCCCATCCTCAGCCGGACGCCGGGTACCCGTCAGCTCCTTTTGCCTCGCGAACGGCGCACCGTGGCACGGGAGATGAACGGCGGGGCTGACCCGAGTGCGTCCGCGGCCCGGGGCCCCGCCGTGCGGCGAGGGACCCGGGCCGTGGACGGAACGAGGGTCAGCTCCCCGCGTAGTTGCGCAGGAACAGCGCCTCCGCGACCGACAGGCGCTCCAGTTCCTCGGGGGAGACGCTCTCGTTCACGGCGTGGATCTGCGCCTCCGGCTCGCTCAGGCCGATCAGCAGGATCTCGGCCTGCGGGTAGAGCGCGGCGAGGGTGTTGCACAGCGGGATGGAGCCGCCCTGACCGGCGTACTGCATGTCCTGGCCGGGGTAGGCGACGGCCATCGCGTCGGCCATCGCCCGGTAGGCAGGGCTGGTGGTGTCGGCGCGGAAGGCCTGGCCCTGGCCGATCTGCTCGGTGCTCACCCGGGCGCCCCACGGGGTGTGGGCCTCCAGGTGGGCCTGGAGCAGCTTGGTCGCCTCGCCCGCGTCGACGCCCGGCGGCACCCGCAGGCTGACCAGGGCACGGGCACCGGCCTGCACGGACGGGGTGGCGCCGACGACCGGCGGGCAGTCGATGCCGAGCACGGTGACGGCGGGGCGGGCCCAGATGCGGTCGGCGACCGTGCCGGAGCCGATCAGCTCCACGCCGTCCAGCACCTTGGCGTCCTTGCGGAACTGCTCCTCCTCGTAGGCCAGGCCGTCCCAGACGGAGTCGCCGGCCAGGCCGTCGACGGCCGTCGAGCCGTCCTCGGCGCGCAGCGAGTCGAGGACCCGGATCAGCGCGGCGAGCGCGTCCGGGGCGGCGCCGCCGAACTGGCCCGAGTGCAGGTTGCCTTCGAGGGTGTCGACCTGGATCCGGACCATGGTCATGCCGCGCAGGGTGCTGGTGACGGTGGGCAGACCGACGCGGAAGTTGCCGGTGTCGCCGATCACGATCGTGTCGGCGGTCAGGAGTTCGGGGTGCTCCTCGGCGTAGCGCTCGAGGCCGCCGGTGCCCTGCTCCTCGGAGCCCTCGGCTATCACCTTGACGTTGACCGGGACGCCGCCGTCGGCCTTCAGGGCGCGCAGGGCGAGCAGGTGCATGATGAGGCCGCCCTTGCAGTCGGCGGCGCCACGCCCGTACCAACGGCCGTCGCGGTCGGTCAGCTCGAAGGGCGGGCTGGTCCAGCCGGCCTCGTCCAGCGGCGGCTGCACGTCGTAGTGGGCGTAGAGCAGGACTGTCCTCGCGCCCTCCGGGCCGGGCAGGTAGCCGTAGACCGACTGGGTGCCGTCCGGAGTGTCGAGCAGAGCCACGTCCGTGAAGCCCTCGGCGCGCAGCGTGTCGGCGATCCAGTTCGCGGCGCCCTCGCTCTCGCTCTTCGGGTACTGGTCGAAGTCCGCCACCGATTGGAAGGCCACCAGCTCGGCGAGTTCCGCCCGCGCCCTGGGCATCAGGGACGCGACGGTCTCCGCGACCGGATTAGACGACATGGGCACGCTCCTTGTAGGTGCGAAGGAGGACTCGTGGGTATCGGGGAGATACTTCCGAGCACTTCTGTATTGCGGATGATCGTGTCAGCGTAGGCGCGACCCTGTGTACGGGGCACGTACGCTGCTGATCCTCCCACAGCGGCCCACCGCCGGGGCCGCCGTAGGATGCGGGAGACAGCAGCGGCAGGCGGCTTGATCGGGAGCGGTAGACCATCGTGAGCAGCGACAACTCTTCGGCGGACGACGTGCAGCGGGTGTGGGACGTCGTCGTGGTGGGCGCGGGACCCGCGGGGGCCTCGGCCGCCTACGCGGCGGCGGTCGCGGGACGACGTGTGCTGTTGCTGGAGAAGGCGGAGCTGCCCCGGTACAAGACGTGCGGTGGCGGGATCATCGGCCCCTCGCGCGACTCGCTGCCGCCCGGCTTCGAGCTCCCGCTGAAGGACCGCGTGCACGCGGTGACCTTCTCCCACAACGGCCGCTTCACCCGCACCCGCCGCTCCAAGCAGATGATGTTCGGCCTGATCAACCGGCCCGAGTTCGACCAGCAGTTGGTCGAGCACGCGCAGAAGGCCGGCGCCGAGCTGCGGACCGGCGCCGCGGTCTCGCGGGTCGAGCAGCACGGTTCGGCGGTACCGGACCGGCGCACGGTCGCCGTGGTGCTCCAGGGCGGTGAGACGGTGCTCGCGCGCGCGGTGGTCGGCGCCGACGGCAGCGCCGGCCGGATAGGAGCCCATGTCGGGGTGAAGATGGACCAGGTGGACCTCGGCCTGGAGGCGGAGATCCCCGTGCCGGAGACCGTCGCCGAGGACTGGCGCGGGCGGGTGCTCATCGACTGGGGGCCGATGCCGGGCAGTTACGGCTGGGTCTTCCCCAAGGCGGACACGCTGACCGTCGGGGTGATCTCGGCGCGCGGCGAGGGCGCGGCCACCAAGCGGTACTTGGAGGACTTCATCGCCCGGCTGGGCCTGGCCGGGTTCGAACCGAGCATCTCCTCGGGGCATCTGACGCGCTGCCGGGCCGAGGACTCGCCGCTCTCGCGCGGGCGGGTGCTGGTGTGCGGGGACGCGGCCGGACTCCTCGAACCGTGGACGCGCGAGGGCATTTCCTTCGCGCTCAGGTCCGGGCGGCTCGCGGGGGAGTGGGCGGTGCGCGTCGCCGAGGCGCACGACGCGGTGGACGCCCGGCGCCAGGCTCTGAACTACGCGTTCGCCATCAAGGCGGGGCTGGGCGTGGAGATGGCCGTGGGCAAGCGGATGCTCGCGGTGTTCGAGCGCCGGCCGGGGATCTTCCACGCCGTCCTGACCGGCTTCCGGCCCGCCTGGAAGGCGTTCAAGGAGATCACGCAGGGTTCGACCTCACTCGGTGAACTCGTCCGCACCCACCCCATGGCCCACCGCGCCCTGACGGCGCTGGACCGGCGGCCGGCCCCGCCCGCCGCCGAGGAGACGGTCAGTTCCTGACCGTGATGCGGAAGACCGGGTGGTCGGGGGCGGACGCGGTGATCTCCTCGTCGGAGGACTTCGCCGTGACGCCCTTGAAGTACCCGTCGACCTGCCAGCCCCACCGCTCCAGGTAGGTCCGCAGGACCGGGAGCTTCTCGGCGTCGGGCAACTCCACCGCGGTGAACTCGCGGACCTTCCGCCCGACGCGCAGTTCCCCGCCGCCCGCCGCGCGCATGTTGCGCACCCACTGGGAGTGGCCGCGCGCCGAGACGAGGTACTGCGCGCCCTCGTACGTGTGCGGGTTGACGGGAATGCGCTGCGGCTTGCCGCTCGTACGGCCGCGCACCGTCAGCTCGGCCGAGCCGGCGAGGCTCAGCCCGCGGCGCGCCAGCCAGCCGATGACGCCGTTGAGACGGACGGCCGTCGGGCTGCCCTCGAGGTAGTACGGCGAGGAGGACGACGAGGACGACGACATGGTGACCCCCATGGGTTCGGTTCGTGAGAGCAGTGCTCTCGTTCGTTGAACAGTGTGGGGTGGATCGGTGATCCAAAGCAAGAGCAGTGCTCTTTTTTGTGTGCAGTGCTCTGGATTCGTGGAACACTGGTCGGCATGAGCACCGCACAGGGAGCCCGCGCCCGGGCCAGGACGGAGATCACTGCCGCGATCAAGGACGAGGCCCGCAGACAGCTCGCGGCCGAGGGCGCCGCGAAACTCTCGCTGCGTGCCGTGGCACGCGCGCTCGGCATGGTCTCCTCCGCGCTGTACCGGTACTTCCCGAGCCGGGACGACCTGCTGACCGCGCTCATCATCGACGCCTACGACTCCGTGGGCGAGGCCGCGGAGGCGGCGAACGCGGAGGCGGCCGGCGCCGAGCCCCTGGCGCGCTGGACCGCAGTGTGCGAGGCGGTCCGCGGCTGGGCGCTCGCGCACCCGCACGAGTACGCCCTCATCTACGGCACTCCCGTGCCCGGTTACACGGCCCCGATGACCACCGTCCCGGCCGCGGCCCGCGCCGGTCTGGTCCTCATCGGCATCGTGCGCGACGCCCATGAACGGGACGGGCTGACCGGGCCGCCGCTCCCCGCCGAGCTGCGGGGCGAGGCCGAGCGGATCACCGCGGACCTGGCGCCCGGCCTGCCACCCGAGGTGGGGCCCGCGCTCGTCGCCGCGTGGGCGCAGCTCTTCGGGCTGGTCGGGTTCGAGCTGTTCGGCCAGTTCAACCGGGTCGTGGAGGACCGCGAGCCGTTCTTCCGGCACGCGGTGACGCGACTCGCGCACGGAATCGGGCTGAGGGCCTGACCGCAGCAGGGACCGGCCGGAAACCTGCGCGGTGCGACGTGTCGTGGATTCGCGGGGCTGGGTTCCGGGAGTCCGCGCCGGGAAGGCGTCTCGGGAGTCCGCGCGGGGCTGGGACCGGGGGGCGTACTTCCCGGGGAGTACGTGTGATCACCTCGTTCGGCTGACGCCCCCGGCGGCGCCGGCGTCTAGCGTGGCGGTCATGACGGAGCAGCGCGTACGCCGGGGCGGCCCGCCGCAGTGGTGGCGGCACGGCCCCCCGTGGTGGCACCGTGCCGCCGACGAGGAGGCGGAGCCCGGCCGTCATCGGCCGTGGCTCTCCACCGCGCTGTTCACCGTCTTCGTGCTGGTCGGCACCCACTTCTCTGCCCACAACCAGCACGGCCACCGGGAGCCCCTGGACGCCTTCGGGCTCGCGTTGCTGCTCGTGACCTCGGGGATGCTGCTGTGGCGCAAGCGGTATCCGGCGTTCGTGGTGTGCGGCACGGCCGCGACCACCCTCGTCTACTACGCCGCCGGATACCCGTACGGACCCGTCTTCCTGGCCGTCGTGGTCAGCTGCTTCAGCGCCGTCGTCGCCGGGCACCGCAGGGCCGCGTGGACGGCGCTGGGCACCCTGTGGGCCGCCCACGCGCTGATCTCGCTCTGGCTGTACCGATGGTTGCCCCCGCCCGGGGACACCGCCGCCTCCTGGGGACAGGAACTGGCCGTCGCCACCTGGGTGGTGGCCGTCGTCGCGGTCTCGGAGCTGGCCCGTGTGCGCCGCGAGCAGTGGGCCAAGGAACGCGCCGAGCGCGCCCAGGCATCCCGGCGGCGGGCCGACGAGGAACGGCTGCGGATCGCCCGCGAGCTGCACGACGTCCTCGCGCACAGCATCTCCGTCATCAACGTCCAGGCGGGCGTCGGCCTCGCCCTGCTGGACACCGACCCGGAGCAGGCGCGAACGGCGCTGGCCACCATCAAGGCGGCCAGCAAGGAGGCGCTGGGGGAGGTGCGTCAGGTGCTCGACACCCTGCGTACCCCCGGTGACGCCCCCCGTGCTCCGGCGCCGGGCCTCGGCCGGCTGTCCGAGCTGGTGGACCAGGCGGCGACAGCCGGGCTCACCGTCGAGGTGCAGGGGGCGCCGCCGCGGCTGCCACCAGGCACGGACCTCGCCGCCTTCCGCATCGTTCAGGAGGCGCTCACCAACGTCGTACGCCACTCGGGATCGCGGCACGCGCGCGTGCTCCTCGGCCACGACCGCCGCGCGCTGCGGCTGCGCGTCGACGACGACGGGCCCGCCACCGGGGCGGACGCCGGCGGCAGCGGCAACGGCCTGGCCGGGATGCGGGAGCGGGCCGCCGCGCTCGGCGGCACCATCGACGCGGGCGCGCGCCCCGACGGCGGCTGGCGGGTGCTGGCCGTACTGCCCCTGACGACCGAGGAGGAGAACCGGTGATACGGGTACTGCTGGCCGACGACCAGTCGCTGGTACGGGCGGGCTTCAAGGCGCTGCTCGACGCCCAGCCGGACATCGAGGTCGCCGGGGAGGCCGCGGACGGGGAGGAGGCCCTGCGCAAGGTGCGCGAGCTGAGCCCCGACGTGGTGCTCATGGACATCCGCATGCCGCTGCTCGACGGACTCGCCGCGACCCGCCGCATCACCGGCGAGCCGCGGCTGAAGGACGTCAAGGTCGTCATGCTCACCACCTTCGAGCTCGACGAGTACGTCTTCGAGGCGATCCGCTCGGGTGCCTCCGGCTTCCTGGTCAAGGACACGGAACCCGACGAACTCCTGCGCGCGGTACGGGCGGTGGTCGACGGCGACGCCCTGCTCTCTCCCGGCGTGACGCGGCGCCTGATCGCCGAGTTCGCCGCCCGCTCCAAGGAACCGGCCGCCGCCGGCGCCCTCGCTCAGCTCACCGAACGCGAACGCGAGGTGATGGCCCTGGTCGGTATCGGCCTGTCCAACGAGGAGATCGCCCGCCGCCTCGTCGTCAGCCCCCTGACCGCCAAGACCCACGTCAGCCGCACCATGGTCAAACTCGGCGCCCGCGACCGTGCCCAACTGGTCGTCCTGGCCTACGAATCGGGCCTCGTACGCCCGGGCTGGCTGGGCTGACCACCCGCAGCGGCGCGCGGCGGCTCGTCGGCGCCGTCCATGCGGAGGCCATCCTGAACGTGTCCGGGGCGCCGCCGCGAGCGGCCTCGGCGTCGCCCCCGGGCGAGGTGGGGCGGCGGGTGCGGGGCCTGCGGCCCGGCTGCGCACCGTGCCCGCGCCACGGCAGCCGCCGTGCCCCCCGGGCACGCCGGAGCCCCGGTGCCGGGCCCGTCCGCTCGGCGTGGGTGCCGGTCCGGCGGCAGGCCCGGGCGGGAGGGTGCGCCGCGGTCTCCGTCGGAGGCAACTGCACTGGACCGGCGTAGGTCGCGTTGCGATACTCCATTCGGCGGGTTGGGCTGGAAGGTGACTCATTGCCCACGTTCCGGACGGCGATCATGACGATGTCCCCTTTCGGCGCCTCCTTCGGCGGCCCGGACCCGTTCTCCGAGATCCTCAACCGTTTCTTCGGCATGACGCCGGGCGCGGCGCCCCCGCAGGTGCAGCGGGTGCCGATCGGACGGCTGCTGACCGACTCCGCGCGCGAGCTGATCAACCAGGCCACCGGGCGGGCGGCCGCGGACGGCAGCTCCGACCTGGACACCGAGCACCTGCTCTGGGCGTGCACACAGGTGGAGCCGGCCCGCGGCCTGCTCGCCCAGGCCGGAGCCGACCCGGACCGCCTCGGCGCGGCCCTCGCCGAGGCGCTGCCCGGCGAGAGCGGCATCCCCTCCGCGCAGCCCGGCCTCACCCCGGCCGCCAAGCGGGTGCTGCTGCGCGCCTACGAGCACTCCCGGGCGGCCGGAGTGTCGTACATCGGCC
The DNA here is from genome assembly GCF_002803075.1 of Streptomyces sp. CB01373. Taxonomy (GTDB): domain Bacteria; phylum Actinomycetota; class Actinomycetes; order Streptomycetales; family Streptomycetaceae; genus Streptomyces. The sequence continues at coordinate 381,996 of NZ_NNBK01000003.1, forward strand.
CCGAGCACATCCTCGGCGCGCTGCTGGACACCCCGGGCGCCGCGGCGGCACGTGCCCTCAGCGCCCACGGCATCGAGACGGACCAGCTGCGCCGCAGCGCCGACACCGCCTCCCGCCCCGACACGGCACCCGGCGGCGCCGAACCCCCGAGCAACACCCCGACCCTGGACCAGTACGGACGAGACCTGACCGAGGAGGCCCGTGCCGCGAAGCTGGACCCGGTGGTGGGGCGGGCCGCGGAGATCGAGCAGACCGTCGAGGTCCTCTCCCGCCGCACGAAGAACAACCCCGTGCTGATCGGCGAGCCCGGCGTCGGCAAGACCGCGATCGTCGAGGGGCTGGCCCAGCGCATAGTCAACGAGGACGTGCCGAAGACCCTGGAGAACAAGCGCGTGGTCGCCCTGGACCTCACCGGCCTGGTGGCGGGCGCCCAGTACCGGGGCCAGTTCGAGGAGCGGCTGAAGAACGTCATCGACGAGGTCAAGGCGGCCTCCGAGTCGACGATCCTGTTCCTGGACGAACTGCACACCGTCGTCGGCGCCGGTGCCACCGGCGAGGGCGCCATGGACGCGGGCAACATCCTCAAACCGGCCCTCGCCCGTGGTGAGCTGCACGTCGTCGGCGCCACCACCCTCGACGAGTACCGGCGGTACGTGGAGAAGGACGCCGCCCTGGAGCGCCGCTTCCAGCCCGTCATGGTGCCCGAGCCGAGCGTCGAGGAGACCGTGCAGATCCTGGAGGGGCTGCGCGACTCCTACGAGGCCCACCACCAGGTCCGCTACAGCGACGACGCCCTCGTCGCCGCGGCAGAGCTGTCGGACCGCTACGTCACCGACCGGTTCCTGCCCGACAAGGCCATCGACCTGCTCGACCAGGCCGGCGCCCGGGTGCGCCTGCGGTCCCTGGGCCGGTCCACCGAGGTCGTCGAGCGCGAGGACCGGCTGGCCAAGCTGCGCCGCGAGAAGGACCAGGCCGTCGCCGCGGAGGCCTTCGAACGGGCCTCCGAGATCAAGGACCGGATCGCCGAGGCGGAGACGGAACTGGAGGGGCTCGCCGAACGCCGCGAGGGCGTGCTTGAGGTGACCGTCGACGACATCGCCGACGTGCTGTCCCGGCGCACCGGCATTCCCGTCGCCCAGCTCACCGAGAGCGAGAAGCAGCGGCTGCTGAAGCTGGAGGACGCACTGCACTCACGGGTCGTCGGCCAGGACGAGGCCGTGACCGCGATCGCGCAGGCGGTGCGCCGCAGCCACGCCGGCATGAGCGACCCCAACCGGCCCGTCGGCTCCTTCCTGTTCCTCGGCCCCACAGGGGTCGGCAAGACCGAACTGGCCAAGGCGCTCGCCGAGCTGCTGTTCGGGGACGAGGACCGGATGGTCCGCTTCGACATGAGCGAGTTCCAGGAGAAGCACACCGTCTCCCGGCTCGTCGGGGCCCCTCCCGGCTACGTCGGCCACGAGGAGGCCGGCCAGCTCACCGAGAAGGTGCGCCGCCAGCCCTACAGCGTGCTGCTCTTCGACGAGGTGGAGAAGGCCCACCCGGACGTCTTCAACACCCTGCTCCAGGTCCTCGACGACGGCCGCCTCACCGACGCCCAGGGCCGTACCGTCGACTTCCGCAACACCGTGGTCATCATGACCTCCAACATCGGCGCGCAGCGGATCCTCGTCCACCACGGGAACGTCGCCGCGATCAAGGACCAGTTGATGGAGGATCTGCGCGCACGGTTCCTGCCGGAGTTCCTCAACCGCATCGACGACATCATCATCTTCCACGGCCTCAGCGAGGACGACCTCGGCCGGATCCTGGACCTGCTCCTCGACCACAGCCGCCGGCGCGTGCGCGCGCAGGGCCTGGACCTGGAGGTCACCGACGCCGCGAAGAAGCTGCTGATCGCCCACGGTCACCAGCCCGAGTTCGGCGCCCGTCCGCTGCGCCGCACCATCCAGTCCGAACTCGACAACCGCATCGCCTCCCTGCTGCTGAGCGATTCGGCCGACCCCGGTGACACGATCGTCGCGGACGTCGTGAAGGACGCCCTGGTCTGCCGGGTCGAACACCCGGAGGTGCCCGGCCGGATGACCTGATGAGGCAGGCCGGCGCGGGGACGGCCGGGGTCAGCCCTTGGCGCGGCGCCCGCTGCGGCGGGGCGCCGGATCCGCGCCGTCCAGCAGCGACCGGCGGCGTTGTTCGCCGTGCTCCTCGACCTGGAGGACCACACGGCGCAGCATCTCCGCCAGACTCCGGCACTCCTCGCCGCTCAACCGCGAGGTGACGAAGGCCTCTTCCTCGTTGAACTCGGGGAAGACCCGGCTCATGAACTGCTCGCCCTCGGCGCTGAGCGACAGCAGGACGAGCCGGCCGTCGGTGGGGTGCCCGGTGCGGCGCAGCAGCCCGCGCGACTCCAGCGTGCGGGAGACGCCCGTCAGGGTGCCCTTGGAGATGCCGGCCTCCTCGGCCACGTGCCGGGTCTCCGACTCGCCCCACACCCAGACCACCCACAGCACGACGAACGCGGTCCAGGTCAGGTCCGAGCCGCGCAGCACCGAGTTCTCCAGGTGCTGGCGGACCGCGGAGGCGGCCCGGTGGATGCCGGCGACCGCCGCCATCTGCTCCCGTCGCAGGTGGATGCCGCCGAGCTTGGCCTGCGCGAGCCTCTCCGCGTCGGTGATGGAACGGTGGCCGGGCACGGGCACTCCCTCGCTCTGAATCGCGGGAACCCGGCGGATCGGCGTGCCGTCCGTCGGGTCATTCGGGCTCAACGTGTACGGCGATCAGTTCCGGGGCGAGGCGGCCTTCCCCCGTCCTCCACCCGCCGTCAGCCGGTCTTCCATCCCCAGGGCGTGTCCACGCGCGCCCACTCCTCGTCCCACTGGGCGAAGCGCCGGCGGTCGAGCCGGATCCGGGCCAGCTTGGCACCGCCGATGACGACACCCGCGGTGGTCGTTCCCGCCCAGAGGCCGCCCAGGGTCGTCTGGAAGGCGATGTCGGCAGGTGAGGCCGGCGGCGGCGCCGGCATGTCCCGCCCGTTCGTCCACACCGTGACGTGGTCGCCGGGTGCCGCGGAGACCGGGACCCTGGTCCGGCCCGTGTGCGACGAGCCGTCCGCGTCGGTCCAGCGGACCGTCCCCCACCCCAGGACGCTGCCCACCGGCCGGACCGCCCCGCGGGCAGCCTCCTGTGTCACCACGGCCCGCACCGAGTGGGTGTCGGCGCGGACCCGCTGCGCGGCCTGCTGCATCGCGCCCGCCGTCAGCACGCCCGCGAGGACACCGCCGGCCACGGCCAGGACCCAGGCGACGAGCAGGATCCACGCCTCGACCACGTCACTGGTGCGCCTGAGCGGATTGCGCCGCCAGCGCCACAGCCACACTCCCGCACGACGTGCCACCTTCGACACCCCCTCGTGAGCATCGACGGTCCCTACTGCCAGTGTCCCCCCCAGAGGCGGTCCAAGGCCTGCGGGGAGCCCGGAAAGGGACGGCCGGGGCCGGTGACACGGCCCTCGTGGGACCGTCGTGGAACGCACGGCCGAGGGCCGCGCCGGGCCTTTCGGACACGGATCGGTTAAGGCTTTCTCACCGGGCCGTTGCCGTACGGTGAGCACGCCATGATGGAACCATGACGCTCGCCGCGCGCGCTCTCGCCCAGCTGGCAACCTGGCCGGACCTCTCGGAGGCGGTGCCGAGCTGCGGCAACGGGCAGGCGCTCAGCTCGGCGGGCGGGGAGATCGCCCACTTCCACTCCGGCCGGGACGTCGACCTCCGTCTGACCGTCAGGGCGATCCGCCGCCTGGAGCGCGACCTGCGGCGCTTCGCCGCGGTCCGCGTCGTGCCGGGCTCCTCGTGGGTGACGGTCCGCCTCGACGGCTCGGCCGACGTCGATCTGCTGATGAGTCTGACGAGCGTGGCGCTCAAGGCCCAGCAGGGGCCGCCGGACGACGGCCGGACCACCCCCTGCGGCTGCAACGACGTCCGAGGCGTGGGCTTCGTGCGGCTGTGATCCGGATGCGGGACCGGCGCTATCAGACGGTCAGCACCCGCAGTCCCGCCTCCTCGAACGCGCGCACCGTCTCCGGCCCCGCCGCCGTGTCCGTGACCAGGGTGTCCACCGACTCGGCGGCGCAGATGCGGGCGAAGGCCCGCCGGCCCAGCTTGCTGGAGTCGGCGGCCACGACGACACGCTCGGCGCGCTCGCACAGCAGCCGGTTGACGGCGGCCTCGGCCTCGTCGTGCGCCGCCGCGCCGTGCGCGACATCGAAGCCGACCACCCCGAGCACCGCCACGTCGAGCGTGATCTGACTCAGCACCCCGTCCGCCAGCGGCCCGATGAGTTCGTACGACTGCGGCCGCGCGACTCCTCCGGTCAGCACGATCTTGAACTGGGGCCGGACGGCGAGCTCGTTGGCGATGTTGAGCGCGTTGGTCACCACGGTCAGCGCGGGGGAGCCGGCGGCCAGGTCGGCGCGCACCGCAAGGGCGCGGGCCACTTCCGTGGTCGTCGTGCCGCCGGTCAGGCCGACCGCCTCGCCGGGCGCCACGAGTTCCGCGACCGCCTTCGCGATGCGCTGCTTCTCGGAGGCGTGGCGGGCTGTCTTGTACCGCAGCGGCAGCTCGTAGGAGACGCCGTGCACCACGGCCCCGCCCCGGGTGCGGACCAGCATCTGCTGCTCGGCGAGCTGGTCGAAGTCCCGCCGGATCGTCGCGGCCGACACCCCCAGTTCGGACGCCGCGTCCTCGACGTCCAGCCGGCCGCGCTCCACGAGCAGCTCCAGCAGCGCCTTCCAGCGGGCGTCGCGTGACATGCGCCTTCTCCGTTCCCTCGATCCTTCGTGACCCTAACGCACCGGGACCACCTCAAGATGCTTGATTGTGCTCGAAATTCAGCGCTATCTTGCAGGAAAACGCATCCGGTGCGAGCAGGAGGAGGGGCCGTGAGCCATGTCGAGGACGAACTGACCAGTCAGCCCGAGTGCTGGGCCCGCGTCGCGGCCGACGTCGCCGTCCACGGCCGGGCACTGCCCGCGCAGGGGGAGCGGGTCGCGATCGTCGGCTGCGGCACGTCGTACTTCATGGCCCAGGCCGCCGCCGCGCTGCGCGAGGGCTCCGGGCAGGGGGAGACCGACGCCTTCGCCGCCTCGGAGTTCCCCTGTGAACGCTCCTACGACCGGGTCCTCGCCCTCACCCGCTCCGGCACCACCACCGAAGTGCTCGACGTGCTGCGGGAGCTGAAGGGACGCACCCGCACGACGGCGGTCACCGCCGACCCCGGCACCCCCGTGATGGAAGCCGCCGACGAGATCGTGGTCCTGGACTTCGCGGACGAACGCTCCGTGGTGCAGACCCGGTTCGCGACCACCGCCCTCACCCTGCTGCGCGCCCACCTCGGCCTGCACACCGACGAGGTGGTCGTCGACGCCCGCACGGCCCTGTCCGCCCCCCTGCCCGAACAACTCCTCGCCTGCGCGCAGTTCACCTTCCTGGGCCGGGGCTGGACCGTCGGACTGGCCAACGAGGCCGGGCTGAAGATGCGCGAGGCCTCGCTGTCCTGGACCGAGGCGTACCCGGCGATGGAGTACCGGCACGGCCCCATCAGCGTCACCACGGACGGCACGGCCACCTGGATGCTCGGCCGGGCACCGGAAGGGCTCGCCGAACAGGTCCGCGCCACGGGCGGGTTGTGGATCGAGGGCGGACTCGATCCACTCGCCGAACTGATCCGCGCCCAGCGGCTCGCCGTCGCCGTCGCCGCCGCTCGCGGCCTCGACCCGGACCGGCCCCGCCACCTCACCCGCTCGGTGATCCTCGCTCCCTGACGCACCGTCACCCGATCCAGCACCGGAAAGGACAGACCGTGCCGCTTGCAGCCACCGGCGAGCTGGTCGGCCGCGCCGCCGCCGCGCGCTCCGCAGTCGTCGCCTTCAACATCATCACGCTGGAACACGTCGAGGCCGTCGTCGCCGGGGCCGAGGCGGCCGGCGCACCCGTCGTCCTCCAGGTCAGCGAGAACGCCGTCTCGTTCCGCTACGGACGGCTGCTGCCGCTCGCCCGCGCCGCCGCCACGGCGGCCGAACGCGCCACCGTACCCGTCGCGTTGCACCTCGACCATGTGCAGAGCGACGACCTGCTGCGCCAGGCGGCCGACGCCGGCTTCAGCTCCGTGATGTACGACGCCTCCCGGCTGCCCTACACGCGGAACCTCGCCGCGACCAGCGCCGCCGCGGCCTGGGCACACGCCCAAGGGCTATGGATCGAGGCCGAGTTGGGCGAGGTCGGCGGCAAGAACGGCGCGCCGCCGCTGGACGCCCACGCCCCCGGAGCGCGCACCGACCCCGCCGAGGCGCACGCGTTCGTCGCCGACTCCGGGGTGGACGCCCTGGCCGTGGCCGTCGGCAACGCCCACGCCATGACCGAACGCACCGCGGCCCTCGACCACGACCTCATCAAACGGCTCGCCGGAGCGCTGGACGTGCCGCTCGTCCTGCACGGTTCCTCCGGCGTCCCCGACGGCGAACTGACCGCCGCCGTCACCGGGGGCATCGCCAAGGTCAACGTCGGCACCGCCCTCAACATCGCGATGACCGCCGCGATCCGTGACTTTCTCGCCGCCCACCCGGAGGCCGTCGACTCCCGCAAGTACCTCAGCGTGGGCCGCGAGGCCATGGTGGGGGAGGTGGAACGCCTCATCGGCGTGATCGGCTCACGCCGTACCGCTCCTACCTCTTGACGGCCCGCAGCACCACGAACTTCGGATCGCTCGCGACGAGCCGGCTGTTGCCGAACAGCCGGCGCAGCTTGACGTGGTAGCCGAGGTGGCGGTTGCCGATCACCCACAGCTCGCCGCCGGGGCGCAGCGCGCGCCGCGCTCCGGTGAACATCCGCCAGGCCGTCTCGTCCGTGGTCGCCTGGTGCGAGTGGAAGGGCGGGTTGTTCAGCACCAGGTCCACGCTGCCGGCCGGCACCCCGGCCAGCGCGTCGCCGACCCTGAACTCGGCCTGCCCCGGCACGCCGTTCGCCTTGTACGTGTCCTGCGCGGAGGCGACGGCCTGGAACGACTCGTCCGTGAAAAGCACTTCGGCGCCGGGGTTCGCCAGCGCCAGCGCCGTACCGACGACGCCGTTGCCGCAGCCCAGGTCCACCACCCGGCGGGCATCGCCGGCTTCCGGCAGGTGCCCAAGGAAGAACCGGGTGCCGATGTCGAGCCGGTCGGCGCAGAAGACGCCCGCGTGGTTGACGACGGTCCGCCCGGAGGCGGCGCCGATGCCGCCGGGCAGCGTGTAGGTGTGCGGCCACGGGTTCGCGGGCCGCTCCAGTGAGGGATCCGGCGTACAGAGGATCAGACGGGCCTTGCGTCGCGCGAGCGAGGTCCGGGTGGGGCCCAGGATCCGCTCGAACAGCGCCAGCGTGGAGGCGTGGATCTCCTTCACCATCCCGGTGCCGACGACGACCGTGCCCTCGTGCAGCGCGGGCGCCAGGCGCAGCAACTGGTCCTCCAGCAGCGCCAGGCTCTTGGGCACCCGCACCAGCAGCACGTCGATCCGGCCGGGCGGCGGATCCTGAGTGGTCAGCAGGCGCACCGCGCCGGGCTCCGCACCGCACCGGGCGAGGTTCGCGCGGGTCGCCTCCTGGGTGAGGAAGGAGTCGGTGATCTGCACCGGCCGGTGCGCGGCCAGCGCCGTGACCAGGGCGCCCCAGCGGTCGCCGACGACCACGACGGTCCCGGACAGATCGGTGCCCTGCTCGTCGAGGTGCCCCAGCAGGTACTCGTCGGAGGCGTCCCAGGCCCGGAGCCGGTCACGCGGGTCCTGCGGGAACCGGGCGAGCTCCAGCTCGCCCCACGGTGTGGTCATACGGTCGTTCATCGCCCGTCAAGGCTAGCGGAGCCCCAGCGCACGCCGCGTCCGGCAGGATGGGAACCATGGACGCCGAGCTGTTCCCGCGCGACCGCAGGCAGATAGCGCCGGGCGCCGTGCACCTGCCGGACTGGCTCGATCCGGGCCGGCAGCACGCGTTGCTCGCCGCCTGCCGAGAGTGGGCCCGCCCGCCGGCCGGCCTGCGCACGGTGCGCACGCCCGGCGGCGGCACGATGACCGCCCGGCAGGTCTGCCTGGGCCGGCACTGGTACCCGTACGGCTACGCCGACACCGTCGTCGACGGCGACGGCGCCTTGGTGAAGCCGTTCCCCGCATGGCTGGACGAGCTGGCCCGCGGCGCCGTGAGCGACGCCCTGGGCCCCGGCGCGGCCGGTCCGGCGCCGTACGACATCGCCCTGATCAACTTCTACGGCGTCGACGCGCACATGGGCATGCACCGCGACAGCGACGAGAAGTCCGGCGCGCCCGTGGTGTCGCTGAGCCTCGGCGACACGTGCGTGTTCCGCTTCGGCAACCCCGAGACCCGCACCCGGCCCTGGACCGACGTCGAACTGCGCAGCGGCGACCTGTTCGTGTTCGGCGGCCCGTCCCGCCTCGCCCACCACGGCGTGCCGCGCGTCCATCCGGGCACGGCACCGCCCGAGTTGGGGCTGAGCGGACGGCTGAACCTCACCCTCAGGGTGAGCGGCTTCTGACCGGGACCGCCGGACGAGTCGCTGGTCGACGGATGTGCGGATCATGGGAGACTCACCCCCATGAGCGGCAAGGCGGACCCCCGGACGCCGGGGGAAGGGAGCACCTCCAGGACACGGCTGGACCGGGGGCGCGGCGCGCTCGGGCCCGCGTTGGAGCTCGTGCACACCGGCCGTGCCCCCACCCGCGCGGTCCTCACCGCCGAGCTGGGGGTGACCCGGGCGACGGCCGGCGCGGTGGCCGCCGAACTGGAGGCGCTGGGCCTGATCCGGGTCGACGCCCGGCCCGCCGCGGCGGCCGGTTCCCAGGGACGCCCCTCGCACCGCCTGGCGGTCGCAGAGGACGGGCCCGTCGCCCTCGCCGCGCAGGTCCACGCCGACGGCTTCCGCGCCGCGCTGGTGGGCCTCGGCGGCCGCATCGTGGCGACCGCGCCCGGCTGCGGGACCGTCGACGCCGACCCCGCGAAAGTGCTCGGCTCCGTCGTCGAGGCCGGCGCCGAACTCCTGCGCACGACCGGCCTGCGCTGCGTCGGTGCCGGACTCGCCGTGCCGTCCGCGGTCGCCGAACCGGACGGCCTCGCCCTCAACCCGCTCCATCTGGACTGGCCCGCCGGAGCGCCGGTCCGCCGTATCTTCGCGCAGTACGTGCGCGCCGCCGGGATCACCGGACCGGCCTTCGCCGCCAACGACGTCAACCTCGCCGCGCTCGCCGAGCACCGGCACGGCGCCGGGCGCGGCGCGCGTGACCTGCTGTGCGTGGCGACCGGGCACCGGGGCGTCGGCGGCGCGCTGGTCCTGGACGGGCGGCTGCACACGGGCAGTTCGGGCCTGGCACTCGAGGTCGGCCACGTCACCGTCAACCCCGAGGGCCGTCCCTGCCACTGCGGCAGCCGCGGCTGCCTGGACGTCGAGACGGATCCGCTGGCGTTCCTGACCGCCGCCGGCCGCGAGACCGGCCCCGAGGTGTCCCTGCTGCGGCAGGCCGAGGACCTGGTCCGCGACCACTACGACGACCCGGCCGTCCGCGGGGCCGTCGAGACCCTTGTCGACCGCCTGGGCCTGGGCCTGGCCGGGCTGGTGAACATCCTCAACCCGGACCGGATCATCCTCGGCGGACTGCACCGCACCCTGCTCGACGCCGCCCCCGACCGTCTGCGCGCCGTCGTCGCCGACCGCAGCCTGTGGGGCCAGAGCGGCGTCGTCCCGGTCCTCTCCTGCACCCTCGACCACAACAGCCTGGTCGGCGCCGCCGAACTGGCCTGGCAACCGGTCCTCGACGACCCACTGACAGCCCTGACCTGAACCGGCCCCGGCGCCCTGGAGCGACGGGGGGCGCGGGCCCGCGTACGGCGTCTGGTGACCGCGCGCCTCCACGCGCCCCGGATGCCCCCCGCGCCCCGACCTGTGGCCGGGGCGTGCGGTCACCGGGCCCTTGTACTTCCCGCGCGGCAGGTCGCGTCTCCCCGCCCGCCGGACCGCCGCCCGCGCCGGATCAGCCGGGGCATGCCGCACGGAGCAGCCGCCGCACGCCCCCGTACTCCCCGGGAGGTAGCCGTACTGCCGCTGGCCGTACGACGACCAGGAGCCCCTCCCCGAGCCACTGTCGACGCAGCACCGGAGAACTCTCCGCGGCTTTCTCGGCAGACCCCTCGAGGGAGATGAACCAAGATGCAGACCCTGGCGAACCGGGACGGCGGCCCCGGGCCGTGGATCCTCCTCTTCCCGCTGTTCTGGGCGGCCGTCGCCGTCGGCGTCGTCACCCTGCTGCGCCGCACCGCCCGGCGCGGCCACGGCACGCCCTGGCGTGGCATGGACACCGGGCCCTGGCGCGGTCCGGACGGGCGACCCGCCCCCGACTCGCCGCTCGCCGTCCTCGGCCGGCGCTTCGCCTCCGGCGAGATCGACGAGGACGAGTACTGGCGCCGGCTGTCGGTGCTGGAGGAGCAGTTCGGCCGCACCGGCAACGGCGGTGCCCGGTGACCACCACGCCCGCCTCCACCGCCTCCTCCACCACCACGTCCGCCACCGGGACGGCCGCGCGGGTCGTCGACGCCGTGAAGGTCCACGGCGCCGGCGACACCGCCGTACGCGCCCTGGACGGCGTGAGCGTCGGCTTCCCTGCCGGGCGCTTCACCGCGATCATGGGCCCCTCGGGCTCCGGCAAATCCACGCTGATGCACTGCGCGGCCGGGCTCGACACGCTCACCTCCGGCAGCGCGTACATCGGCGACACCGAACTGGCCGGCCTCGACGACCGCCGGCTGACCCTGCTGCGCCGCGACCGTATCGGCTTCGTCTTCCAGGCGTTCAACCTGGTGCCGACCCTGACCGTCGCCGAGAACATCACGCTGCCGCTCGACCTGGCGGGCCGACGGGGCGACCCCGAGTGGATCGACGCGCTCGTCGAGGTCGTCGGCCTCCGCGACCGCCTGCACCACCGGCCCGCCGAACTCTCCGGCGGACAGCAGCAACGCGTCGCGGTGGCCCGCGCGTTCGCCGCCCGCCCGGACGTGGTCTTCGCCGACGAGCCCACCGGCAACCTCGACTCACGCTCGGGCCAGGAGGTGCTCGGTCTGCTCGGTCGCGCGGTGCGGCAGATGGACCGCACGGTCGTCATGGTCACCCACGACCCGGTCGCCGCCGCCCACGCCGACGAGGTGCTCTTCCTCGCCGACGGACGCCTGGTCGACCGTATGGAGTCCCCGACCGCCGACCGGGTCCTGGACCGCATGAAGGCATTCGAGGTGCGCTCATGAACGCCTCCCTCCGTCTGAGCCTCTCCTCCCTGCGGGCCCACAGGCGGCGCTTCGCCGGCACCTTCCTCGCCGTCCTCCTCGGCGTCGCCTTCCTGGCCGGGACCCTGGTGATGGGCGACACGCTGCGCGCCAGCTTCGACTCCATGTTCGGCAAGGCGACGGACGGCACGGACGCCGTCGTCCGTAGCGCCGACGTCATCACCGCGCCCGGCGAGGGCCAGGGCGTACGCCGACCGGTGGACACCGGGCTGGTGAGGACCATCGAGCGGCTCCCCGGAGTCGCGGCCGCCGCCCCGGACATCCAGGGCGCGGGCCAGCTCCTCGGCCGCGGCGGCGAGCCCATCGGCGGCCAGGGACCGCCCACCCTCGCCGGCAACTGGATCACCGACCCGGAACTCAACCCGTACCGGCTCGCCGAGGGGCGCGCCCCCGCGAAGCCGGGCGAGGCCGTCGTCAACCGCGGCGCCGCGAAGAAGGGCGGCCTGCGGATCGGCGACACCACGACCCTGCGCACCCCCGACCCGGTCAGGGTGACGATCGTGGGCCTCGCGACCTTCGGCGGCGAGGACGGCATGGCGCAGGTGACCTTCACCGGGCTGACCCGGGCCGACGCCGAGAAGTACCTGACCGCACGGCCCGGTGAGGCTGCGAGCATCCAGGTGCGGGCCGGGCCCGGGGTGAGCCAGGCCGAGCTGGTGCGGAGGCTGACTCCCGTGCTGCCCAAGGGCGTCGAGGCGCTCACCGGGCAGGAGGTCGCGCGGGAGAACACCGACATGGTCTCCAGCCAGTTCCTGACCGTCTTCACCACGTTCCTGCTGGTGTTCTCCGGCGTCGCGCTGCTGGTGGCGACCTTCTCCATCCACAACACGTTCGCGATCGTCGTGGCCCAGCGCACCCGCGAGAACGCGCTGCTGCGCGCGCTGGGCGCCTCCCGCCGTCAGGTCACCGCCGCCACCCTCGTCGAGGCGAGCGCCGTCGCGCTGACCGCGTCCGCCGCCGGGCTGGCGGGCGGCATCGGCATCGCCGCCGGGCTCCAGGCACTGTTCCCGGCGATCGGATTCCCCTTCCCGGAGGGCAGCCTGGTCGTCCGGCCGCTGTCGATGGCACTGCCGCTGGTGGTCGGTGTCGTGGTCTGCCTCGGCTCCGCACTGACGCCCGCCGCACGGGCCGGCCGCACCGCACCCATGGCCGCGTTGCGCGAGACGGCCGTCGACACCTCCGGCGCCTCCCGCCCGCGCGCCGTGGCGGGAGCGGTCCTCGCCGCGACGGCCCTCGCGGTGACCCTCGCCGGAGTCCTGGTCTCCCCGTCCATATGGGCGGCCGGAGTCGGCGCCGTCCTCGCCCTGGCCGCCTTCGTGGTGCTCGGCCCGGTCGCCTCCGCCACCGCCGTACGCATGCTCGGCAGCCCCCTCGGCCGGCTGCGCGGCGTCACCGGCGCTCTGGCCCGACGCAACGCGCTGCGCAACCCGAAACGCACCGCGGCCACCGCGAGCGCGCTGATGATCGGGGTCGCCGTGGTGTCGCTGTTCACGGTCTTCGGCGCCTCGCTCAAGGCCACCATGGACCAGACCGTCTCCCGGACCTTCGCGGGCGACCTCGCCGTGAGCACCCCCTCCTTCGGGGCCGGCGGCAGCGGCCTGAGCACCCGGCTGGCCGGGGCGATCCAGCGGCTGCCAGAGGTGGACACGGCCGTCGGACTCGGCCGGGGTGTCGCCGAGGTCGACGGCGAGGGGCGAGCCCTGACCGTCACCGACCCGGCCGCGCTCGCCCGCACCTTCGACCTCGGAACCGTGCGCGGCTCCCTGAACGGCCTGGGCGCCGACGGCATCGCCATCACCCGTGACGAGGCCGGGCGGCGGGGCCTGAAGACGGGGGACCGGACACGGCTCACCTTCACCGACGGCACCACGGAGACGTTCACCGTCCGCGCGGTCTACGGCCGGTCCGAACTCGCCGGCGACTACGTCGTCAGCCGCTCCGCCTGGGCCCCGCACCGTACCCAGGACTCCGACGGGCTTGTCGCCATCTCCCTCCGGTCCGGTGTGAGCGCGGAGGCGGGCAAGGCGGCCGTCGAACGGGTCGCCGCCCGGTACGGCGACCCGCAGGTGCAGACCCGGGACGAGTACGCGCGGTCCTCGGCGGGCGCGATCGACATGATGCTGACGCTGGTCTACGCACTGCTCGCCCTCGCGGTGCTCATCGCGCTCCTCGGCATCGCCAACACCCTCACCCTGGCGATCCACGAGCGGACCCGCGAACTCGGTCTGCTCAGGGCCGTCGGCCAGACCCGGTCTCAGCTGCGGGCCATGGTCCGCTGGGAATCGGTCCTGGTCGCCGCGTTCGGCACGGCGGGCGGGCTTGCCCTGGGCGCTTTCCTCGGCTGGGTCCTGGTGAAGGCGTCGGACGGCGAGAGCGGCACCGCGTTCGCCTTCGCAGTACCGCCGATGCAGCTGCTCGTCGTGGCACTGGTGGGGATCGCGGCGGGCGGGCTCGCCGGTCTGCGCCCGGCCCGGCTGGACGTGCTGAGGGCCGTCGCCACCGAGTGAGCGCCGGGACCGGTGCCACCGTGCCCCCGGCCCCGACGTCCACCGCAGGACTCCGACCACACCACCGGGCAGCGACCGCGTGACCATGACCGGCCCGCGCCGCGTTTATGGTCCGGGGCCCGGTCAGGGTCCGCGATCCGGTCACGGCCGTGTCCTGGTCCCGGTCCGTGTCCTGGTCTCGGTCCGCGTTCCGGTTTCGGTCCGCGTCCTGGTCTCGGTCCGCGTTCCGGTCTCGGTCCGTGTCCTGGTCTCGGTCCGCGTCCCGGTCTCGGTGCGCGGTCCGGTCTCGGCCGCGTCCCGGTTTCGGTCCGCGTCCCGGTTTCGGTCCACGGTCCGGTCTCGGCCCGTGGCGCGGTCTCGGTGCGCGGTCCGGTCACGGCCGCGTCCCGGTCTCGGTCCGGGGGCCGGTTATGGCCTGAGGCGCGGTCTCGGTCCGCATCCCGGTCTCGGCCGCGTCCCGGTTTCGGTCCGCGTCCCGGTTTCGGTCCGCGTCCCGGTTTCGGTCCGCGTCCCGGTCTCGGTCCACGGTCCGGTCTCGGTCCGTGGCGCGGTCATGGTCCGCGTCCCGATCTCGGCCGCATCCCGGTCTCGGTCCGGAGCCTGGTCACGGCCCGCGGTCCGGTCGCCGTCCGCGGGCCGTCAGCCGTCACGGTCCCGGCACCGCCGCCCCCGCTGTCGCCCGTTCGGGCGACGGCGGGGATGCGGATGTGGACGTGGTCAGCCGACCACGGCCGATCCGGCCGGGGCGTGGACGGGCCGGACGGGCCGTATGCCGTCGAGCGCGGAGGCGGCTTCGGCCAGGCGACGCGAGGAGTGCTCCCCGGTCACGAGCGCCGGCACCCGGGCCGGCACCGCGATCGAAGGGGCGGCGGTCGGCAGGATGAACCAGACGACCTTCCCCTGCTCGCCCTCCGGCCGCGCGCCCCAGCTCTCGCTCATCGCGGCCACCATCGCCAGCCCCCGCCCTTCGGTGGCCAGCGGCGCGATGTCGCCCATCTCCTCCACCACGGGAAGACGCGGGTCGTGGTCGCGCACGGACACCGTGAGCCGCTCGAGCAGCAGTTCGAGCTCCACGGTGCACAGCTTGTCGGGCCGGGCATGCTGGTGAACGTTGGTCAACAGCTCCGTCACACCGAGCGCGGCTCGGTCTATCAGAGCGTCAAGATGCCAGTAGCGCAGATGCGCCGATACGATTCTGCGGACCTGGCCGATCCGCGACGGCAGGGCTTGGAGCTCCACCGTGCAGTGCCTGCTTGGGTGACTGATCACGGCTGCGACTCCCCGACGTTGAGGTCCGGAAGAACACGACGTTTCGGATGCAGCAGGACGCCTGCGTGACATTGCCGCCTGCTGTCTGACCGGCGGGCTGGTTCGCAGCGTTATCGCCGGTAAACCCTGAGTGACGTGAGACCAGCGTGACCCACGGGGTGATGTCACGCAACTCGCCTCGCTCAGCCGCCGCGCCCCGCCGCCCGGCGGACGGCCTCGACGAACCGGCGGGCCGCGGGCGGCCCCGGTTCGCCCGGTGCGGGGTCGTGCTCGCCCAGGGTCAGCAGGTACCGGTTGCCGCCCAGGTCGGCCAGCGCCCGGTCGTCCGGGGCGTACCAGGGCTGGGACGCGCGCACCGACTGCACCGGTGCGCTGTCGATCTCGCTGCCGTAGCTGGTCAGCAGCTCCAGCCTGCCGTTTCGGATCCGGACCCGTCCGGCCCGGGTGAGTGAGCGCAGCCGCTTGTCGATCCGTACACCCGTGGCCGTGAACTCCGGTTCGGCCATCTCCCCGCCCCTTCGTGCGTGTCGCCTTCGTGCCTGTCGCCGGCTCCCGTTCCGCCCGGTTCACGAGCCGGCCCGGCTCGTTCCAGATTGCTGTGTCCCGTCGGGCCCTTTGTCCCGCCGCGGTGCAGTCTGCACGCCTTCGGCACGCAGCACCAGTGCGCGGGGAGCGCTCGCGGGCGGCACCCGGAGCACTCGCGCGCATGCGCCCCCCGGCCCGTGCGCCCCCTTGTCGTCGGCCAGCTCGGGCGAGAGGCGCTCCCAAGCGTCGCCTTGAGCCGCTCAAAGGTGCGTTTATGCAGGTGAGAAGAGTGTTGAAGGTGTCTATCATCGAGGGCGTCCGGCCGCGCGCGACGCCGTCGGCGCACAGCGTAAGGAGCCCCGCCGTGAGCACTGCCGAGCAGCACAGGACCGGCGACACCCTCGACGTCGACCGCAGCGACGGCGGTTACCGGGACTGGCTGAAAGAAGCCGTCCGCAAGGTGCAGGCCGACGCCAACCGCTCGGCCGACACCCATCTGCTGCGCTTCCCGCTGCCCGAGGCGTGGGGCATCGACCTGTACCTGAAGGACGAGTCGACGCACCCGACCGGCAGCCTCAAGCACCGGCTGGCGCGGTCGCTGTTCCTGTACGGCCTGTGCAATGGCTGGATCCGCCCGGGCCGCCCGGTCATCGAGGCCTCCAGCGGCTCGACGGCCGTCTCGGAGGCGTACTTCGCGAAGCTGATCGGCGTGCCTTTCATCGCGGTCATGCCGCGCACGACCAGCGCGGAGAAGTGCCGCCTGATCGAGTTCCACGGCGGGCGCTGCCACTTCGTGGACGACCCGCGCACCATGTACGAGGCCTCCGCCGCCCTCGCGGCCGAGACCGGAGGCCACTACATGGACCAGTTCACCTACGCCGAGCGCGCCACGGACTGGCGCGGCAACAACAACATCGCCGAATCCATCTTCCGGCAGCTCGAGTTGGAGCGCTTCCCGGAGCCGGCGTGGATCGTCGCCACCGCGGGCACCGGCGGCACCTCCGCGACCATCGCTCGCTACGTCCACTACATGCAGTACGACACCCGTATCTGCGTCGCCGACCCCGACAACTCGTGCTTCTTCGAGGGCTGGACCACCGGCGATCCGGACGTCACCTGCGACAGCGGCTCGCGCATCGAGGGCATCGGGCGTCCGCGCATGGAACCGAGCTTCGTGCCCGGGGCCGTCGACCGCATGATGAAGGTGCCGGACGCCGCCGCCGTGGCCGCCGTACGCGCCCTGGAGGGGGCCATCGGCCGCAAGGCGGGCGGCTCCACCGGGACCGGCCTGTGGAGCGCCCTGAAGATCGTCGCCGAGATGCTCCAGCAGGGCCGCCGGGGCAGCGTGGTGACCCTCCTGTGCGACCCGGGCGACCGCTACCTCGACAAGTACTACTCCGACGCCTGGCTGGCCGAACAGGGCCTCGACAGCGCCCCGTACACGCGGACGCTGGAGTCGTTCCTGACGACCGGGGTGTGGCCGGGCTGAGGCGGCCCTCGACGACGGGCCCTCAGATGTCGGTCTCGTCCTCGGGTTCGCCCGCCACCACCAGCCGCAGGTGCTCCGCGATCTCGGCGCGTGCCTCCGCGGGCAGCCCCGCGTCCGTCACCAGGGTGTCGATCCGGTCCAGCGCGGCGAAGGAACTCAGGCCCACCACACCCCACTTGGTGTGATCGGCGACCACCACCACCCGGCGTGCCGACTGCACAAGACGCCGGTTGGTCTCGGCCTCCGCCAGGTTCGGCGTGGACAGGCCCGCCTCGGCCGATATCCCGTGCACACCCAGGAACAGCACGTCGAAGTGGAGCGCGGCGATCGCCTGGTCGGCCACCGGGCCCACCAGCGAGTCGGACGGCGTGCGCACCCCGCCGGTCAGCACGACCGTCGCCGCGCCCTGCCGCTGACCGGAGGTGCGCTGCGCCGAGTGGAAGACGTCGGCGACCCGGACCGAGTTGGTGACCACGGTCAGATCCGGCACGTCGAGCAGGTGCTGGGCCAGCGCGTACGTCGTCGTACCGCCCGAGAGGGCGATCGCCGTGCCCGGCGCGACCAGCCGGGCCGCCGCCCGTGCGATGTCCTCCTTGGCCGTCAGCTCCAGACCCGACTTGGCCTCGAAACCCGGCTCGTGCGTACTGGCCTCGACCACCGGGACCGCGCCGCCGTGCACCTTCTCCAGCACACCCTGCCGGGCCAGCGCGTCCAGGTCGCGGCGCACCGTCATGTCGGACACGCCGAGCTTCCGGGTCAGCTCGTTCACCCGGACACCGCCGCGGCGCCGGACCTCGTCCAGGATCAGGGCGCGCCGCTGCTCCGCGAGGAGGTTCTGATTCTCACTCACGTGTGCTCCGGTTCCTTTCGCCTCAAGCCGTCCGACCCGCCCCGCTCACCCGCCGGCGACGAGAAGGACCGTCATGCCCTCCGGGGCGTGGACGTCCCATCCTGTCATGGGGCGGTTCCCACCGCGTCGGCACCCGACCCACGCGCACATGCCGCCTTCGCCCCCGTGCGCGGCTCCCGTCACCCGGATCGGGGAGATTCGGTGACGAGGGGTGTGCCGTGTGCCGCGTGAGGCGATCCTGGTGTCCGCACGGACACGGACCGACGGACGCGTCAGGGGAGAAGTGCGAACAGTGGAACGTGCGCAGCGGCACCCGGAGACCGCCGGGCCGGACGCCCCCACCGCACCCGGCGAGCCGACCGGATGCGCCCTGGAGCTCCTGGTCCACGGCGTCGGCGGCACCACGCCGGAGAAGATGCTCGACGCCCCGCGCACGGTGCGGATCACCGGCGACGACACCGCGGCCGTCTTCCGGCGCGCCGAGGACGTCGACGCCGAGAACCGTCCGCGGGAACAGCGTGAGCGCCCTGGCACACCGGTGCCCGAGGCGTACGTCTGGTGCAACCTCACCTCCGGCAACGGCGCCCGCGCCCTGTGGCTGTTGCTGCTGCCGTTCATGGTCGTCAACCTCGCCCACTGGATGCGCCCCGGCGCACCGGGCCGCCCACGCGTGGTGAGCCTGTACGGACTGCTGGTGCGGCTGGCGGGCCTGACCCTGACGGTGCTGTTCGTCGCCGCCGCCTGCGAGGTCGCCCTCGACCTCACGGCCTGGCAGTGCGCGGGCACGCACGCGTGTGCCGCACGGCACTCCTGGCTGGGCTTCCTGTCGCCCGCGGCCGGCGGCTGGTGGAGCGCGCCCGGCCGCCGCCTCGCCCTGGCCGCCCTGGTGCCCGCCGCGCTCACCGGGCTCCTGTGGTACCTGGCGCACCGCACCTGGAGCGCCTACGAGTCCACCCAGCCGATCTCCCGCGACCTGGAGCCCGAGGACGGCACCGGCAGCGCATCCCTGAGCCGCCCCGGCTTCTGGTACGGGCGCCGCCTGGTGGCCCGGCTGCGGGCCGCGCACACCGCCGCGGGCCTGCTGACGGTGGCCGCGACGATCGCCGTGCCCACGGCGGCTCTCGACCGCGGCCCCGGCGGCGACGGGGCCCTCGACACTGCGGGCCGGCTCCTGCTCACCGCACTGCTCGTCTGGGCCGCCGCCGTGATCTGGGTCGTCTGCCGCCGCGGCCGCACCGAGCACCTGCTCGACCGGCAGCTGGACCGCCACCTCGTCCGGCGGCTGCCGCTCGGCGCCCTCCTGCTGCTCCTGCTCACCGCGGTGTACGCCGGATGGTCGCGCCCGGGCTGGGAGTCGGCCAGCCGGCTGGCGGGCGACACCGCCTTCGGCGGCATCGCACTGGGCCAGGGCCTCCTGGTCGTCGCCCTCGCCGTCGTCGCCCACGTCCTGTACCGCACCCGGCCTTCGACGAGGAACGCCGGTGGCTGCTCGCCCGGCTGCGCCCGGACCTGCCGGCACCCCGCGACGGGCAGCTCGACGTCCCGGCCGGAACAGCCCACAACGGCCCCGAGCCACCGGACGATCCCGCCTCTCAGGGAAGCGCGGGCAGGTCCTCGGCGTAGAGCAGCGTCAGATCGTCCGTGCTCGGCTCGGCGAGCTGGGCGACCCGCCCGGCGTGCCGCTCCACCATCGCCTCGAAGGTCTGCCGCGCCGTACGGCCGTTGCCGAACGCGGGTCCCTTGGGGATCGCGGAGAAGTACGCCAGGAGGGCCTCGGGCGTGTCCGGGGCCAGCCGGTACTCGTGCTCCTCCGCCTGCTGCTCCACAATCCTCAGCAGTTCGTCGGGGCCGTAGTCGCTGAAGGTGATGGTGCGGGAGAAACGGGAGGCCACACCCGGGTTGACGGACAGGAAGCGCTCCATCTCCGCCGTGTAGCCGGCGACGATCACCACCACCGCGTCCCGCTGGTCCTCCATCAGCTTCACCAGCGTGTCGATGGCCTCCTTGCCGAAGTCGCGCCCGGCGTCCTCCGGGGAGAGCGCGTACGCCTCGTCGATGAAAAGCACGCCGCCACGGGCCCGTTCGAAGGCCTCCTGGGTGCGGATCGCGGTGGAGCCGATGTGCTCGCCGACCAGGTCGACGCGGGACACCTCCACCAGATGGCCCTTCTCCAGGACACCGAGGGAGGCCAGGATCTCGCCGTACAGCCGGGCGACCGTGGTCTTGCCGGTGCCGGGGGAGCCGGTGAAGACCAGATGACGCTTGACCGAGGCGGCCTTCAGACCGGCCTGCTGACGGCGCCTGCCCACCTCGATCATGTCGGTCAGGGCGCGCACCTCCCGCTTGACGCTGTCCAGGCCGACCAGTGTGTCGAGTTCGCCGAGGACGTCCTTCGCCGTCCGCGCGGGCGCCTCCGGTTCGGCCGCGGCCACCAGCGGCTCCTGCTCGGTGGCGCGCTGTCCGGGGATCGCGCCCAGCAGACCGGTGGTCGGGAGCGCGGTCTGCACGGCCGTCTCCCGGGCAGCCGGCGGGCGTACGCCGCCGCTCTCGTCGCTCGTGCAGTCCTCGACCACGGGGCCCGAACCGTTCCCGGCGTCCGGCCCGCCGTCCGCGAACTCGTAACCCCCGCGGGCGCATCGCTCCGTACGGCACTTCCTGAGCGTCGTACGACAGCCGTCGATCACATGGAAGCCGTAGCCGCCGCTGCCCGTCACCCGGCAGTCCAGGAAACTGCCGCGCCCCCCGGCGGAGACGTAGAAACCGGCCTCGGCGGGGGAGGCGACCGTGCACCGCTCGATGGTCGGGTCGGCGCCCTTGGTGACGATCACGCCGGTCTGGATGTCGTCCAGGGTGCAGTTGTTGAGGGTGCCGCCGCTGCCGTGGTCGCGGAACCAGGCACCCGTGGCCGCGTCCTTGATCCGGCAGTCGTCGAGCTGCGCGGTGGCGCCGTCGCTCACCGACACCGCCGTGTTGCGCACCTGCGACAGGTCGCTGTCGACGACGTCCGCGCGGGAGCCGCGGTCCAGCACGAACAGCGCGTCGGGCACGTCGTGCACCCGGCAGGAGTCGAGCACCGCGGTGGCGCCGTCGCTGATCCACACCGCGGGGTAGTCGCCGGTGCTGTCGAAGATCTCGCACTGGTTGGCGTCCACGCGCGTGCCCGGGTCCCACACCGAGAGGCCGTTGCGCCCGAACTGACGCACCGTGGTCCGGGTCAGGGTGAGCACGGAGCGGGAACGCAGGTCCACCGCGTTCTCCGGGATGTCGTGGATGCGGCAGTCGGCCAGGGTCAGCACGGCGTCGGTGTCGAGCGTGATGCCGTCCCCGGCGGTGCGGTGCACATCGCAGTCGGTGAGGTGCGCGGTGGCGCGGCCGGTGATCTGGACACCGCTGCCCCGGACCTCGTAGACCTCGCAACCCACCGCCTCCAGGGCGGAGTTGTCGCCCGTCGCGGTCAGGCCCGCGCCGGAGACATGGTGGACACGGCAGTTCTCCAGCCGGGGGTGGGCGCCCCCGCGGACCGTCACGCCCGACTGCCCGGCGGCGACCACCTCGCACTCCTCGAACACCCCGCCGGCGCCGTCGAGTACGGCGATCCCGATGCCGGCCGGATTGTCGACCGTGCAGCGGCGCACGGTGGGCCGGGCGCCGCCGCGCACCTCGATGCCGGCCGCGGACCGGGTCACGATCCGCACGTCCCTGAGTTCCGGCGCGCCCTCCTCCACCAACAGGGCGGGCGCGGTGGAGTCCTGGCCCTCGACGTGCAGGTCCTGGACCACCGCGGAGGCGCGCACGGTCAGCGGTACCCCCTCCGTGGGGGCGATGCGCACCGAGCCCGGGGCGCCCTCGGGGCCGCGCAGGGTCACCGCCCGCTGTACGACGAGGTTCTCCCGGTAGGTGCCCGGGGCGACGGTGAGCACGTCACCGTCGGCCGCGGCCTCCAGGGCGGCGGCGAGCGATGCGTACTCACCCGTGCGGCGCCGCCACCGCGATGTACCGGTGTGCGTCACCTGGACCGTGCCCTGTGCCATGGCGCTGCTGAGCCCCCACCTCGTGGTACGCGGGTTGGTTGATGCCGAGTGCGTCGGCCGGTCCACCGTAGCGTGCGCGCGGACGCTCGGTTGACCAGAGCCCAAAGGCCGTCAGCTGCCTGTGCCGGTACGCCCCCAGTCCGGGCCCGCGCGGTCCCAGGCCTGGTCCCAGAGCGCGTCCCGCCGGCGGTCCAGGCGCCAGACGATCAGCCGGCGTATCCCCTCCACCAGGAGCGCGGTCAGCATGCCCGCGCCGCAGCCGGCCAGCACGGCATGGGCCGTGGCCGTCGTGGAGTCCAGGGGGCGGGTCACCGTCCGGCCGTGCTCGTCCGTCCACAGCGTGAAGTGGTCGCCGGGGCGGGGGGATCTCAGGGTCGTCGTGACCGGGCCGTGCCGGCGGGTGCCGTCCGGGGCCGTCCAGTCGGCGAGGACGCGGCTGCGCGGGTCCCGTCCCGTGGTGATCTCCGGATCCGGATCGAGCCGGTTCAGCCTCTGCACCACCGTGGCCGTCACCGGGTGCCGGGAGCTGCCCTGTTCGCGGACGGACTGCTGAAGGGCGTCCTGGGCGAGGAATCCGACGAGGCAGCCGACCACGGGGGCGGCGACGAGGACGAGCAGCAGCGCGACCAGGGCCACCCGGGCCTCGGCGAGATCGGTCCCGCGCCGCAGTGGGTTGTTCCGCCAGCGCCAGAGTCCGGCGATCGCTCGCACCGTTGTCGCACCCCCCTTCCCCTCCGCGACGACTCCGGTCCGTGATAACTCCGGACGGAACCGTTCGCCCCCTCGTCGGCCGAAAAGAGAGGGAAATCACCTCGGGCCGGTGGATGTCATCCCTTTCTCACGAAAGCCCAACGACCGGGCCCCGCTCCCGGGTTCCCGACCGCGGCCGGTGGTCATTCGAGAACGGTGACCGGGTCGCCGAGCCGGATGGTGCCGGTGGACTCGGGCACCAGGTTCTGGCCGAAGATCAGCTCGCCGCCGAAGCGGCGGTGGCGGCCGAGGGTGCGCAGCGGCTCCTTGCCGCGGACGCCGGTGTCCTGGTCGGTGGTGGTCACCACGCAGCGGCCGCACATCTTGACGACCCGGAAGGCGACCTCCCCGATCGCGATGCGCGTCCAGTCGTCCTCGGCCCAGGCGGGGGTCCCCGCCACCACCACGTTGGGCCGGAAGCGGTTCATGGGGAGCGGGCCCTCGGCGGCGTGATCGCCCTCGGCGATCAGGGAGTTGAGGGAGGCCAGGGAGGAGACCGCGGTGAGCAGCAGCGGGAAGGCGTCGGCGAAGCTCACCGTCTCGCCCGGCAGGGCGTAGTCCGGGTCGACGGGCCGGCGCGTGGCGGGGTCGTCCAGGTGGACCAGGCGGACTCCGTCCCCGGCGAGTGCGCCGCACCAGGCGTGGGCGGCCTCGTCCGCCGGAACGGCCTCCACCTTCTCGCCGAAGATGTCCACGGTCACCGTCTCGCCCGGTCGGGGGACGGCGACCGTGACCGGGGCCCGTCCGGGCGCGGAAAGACGCAGACCGCCGCCGGGCTCGGGCTCGGCGGCGGCCAACGCGAGGTGTGGCTGCTGGCGTTGCGTGACGACCTTTCCCCCGTCGTCGACCAGCGCCCAGCGCCGGTCCCCGGCCAGCCCCCAGGGCTGGACGACGGCTTCCGCGAGCGTGACAGCTCGCAGCGCCTTGACCGGGTGGATGTGCAGCGCGTGCAGTTCCGCGTTCCCCATGACCTCATCCTGACAGGAGGCACGGACAGCCGGGGAGCGGATCAGTAGCCGCGGTACTGCTGGTTCCCGTACGGGTCCTGGTAGGGCGCCGGGGCGGGCCGCGGGGTGGCGGGACGCATGGCCTCGTAGCCGGTGCCGTTCGCCATCGGGCGCGGTGGCTGCGGCTGCTGCGGGCCGGGGTACCCGCGCGGCGCGGAGGCCTGTTGCGGGATGTAGGCCGTGGGCGCCGGCTGTGGTGGAACGGGCTGCGCCGCCTGCGGGTAGCCGTAGGAGGGCTGGGACGGGGCCGCCGGGAGGGCGGGCAGCGCCGAGGGCAGCGCGGGCAGGTGGCTGCCGGTGCTCATCTGGCTGCCCGGGCTCAGGTGGCTCCCCGTGTCGTACGGGGCCGGAACACGGATGGGAGCGATCTGCGGGGTACCTCGCTCGGCCACGAGCGAGTCGTAGATCGGAGTGTCCGGGAAGGAGGCGGAGTAGTAGCCGCCGCCATAACTGGAGCGGGGGGAGGTCATGGCCATAAGTAAAGCCCACGATGTGCTGGTTGGGGAGACCGATAAGAGGGTTGTTTTCCGTGTCGGCGGTGACGTGAGGTCGCCAATCTGAGCGAACTTGGCTAAAAAGGGGCATCAGGTGATGCCTGAATGGTGTATGGGCCGATCTTGAGGCCGGGTTACCGGCGGTCGGCCAGCGTGTTCCGGTCCTTGCCATGGGAGTTCGGCGGGACCGGGACTAGGTTGGTCGGGTAGCGAGCCGACGGACTGCCGGGCACGGCCTGTCCGACACGTGATGGGGGCGAAGGATGTCCATGCCGAAGGGGTCGAACACGCCGGTGCCCGCCACCGCCCTGCGCGTCGAGGTGGGCTGGCGCCGCGGTCCGGGCGTTCCCGACGCGGACGTCTCGGCGCTGTTGCTGGCGGGCGGAAAGGTACGGTCCGACGCGGACTTCGTCTTCTACAACCAGCCGGCCCACCCCTCCGGCGCGGTCCGGTACGAGGGCAAGGACACCCTCGGCGACCAGGTGACCGACACCCTGCTCGTCGACCTCGCCCGCGTGGAGCCCTCGATCGAGAAGGTGGTGCTCGCCGCCTCCGCGGACGGCGGCACCTTCGGACAGGTGCCCGGCCTCCACGTCGAGGTACGGGACGCCGCCGGGGGGACGGTGGCCGCGCGGTTCGACAGCACCGGCGCGACCGTGGAGACCGCGTTCGTGCTCGGTGAGTTCTACCGCCGCCAGGGCGCCTGGAAGTTCCGGGCCGTGGGGCAGGGCTACGGCAGCGGACTAGAGGGCCTGGCCACGGACTTCGGCATCACCGTGGACGAGCCCCAGCACACGCCGCCGCCCCCGGCGCCGGCCCCGCGGGCACCCGTCATGGCGCCGCCACCCGCGCCGGCCCCCTTCCCGGCCACGCCCCCGCCGCCGGTCGGCCCGCCGGTTCCCCTGCCGCCACCGGCCGCGGCCCCGGTCACCCTGCCGGCCTCCGGCACTCCCGCGCCCGCGATGCCCGCATCCCCCGCACCCGCGCCTGTCACGCCCGCGCCCGCCGCCGCCCCGGTCCGCCTGAGCAAGGTGACGCTCACCAAGGCGGCCCCCTCGGTGTCGCTGGCCAAGCAGGGCGGAACCGGGGGCGCCATGCGCGTGAACCTCAACTGGCAGGTGCGCAAACAGTTCTCCGGCTGGGGCGGCAAGCGCGGCCGGGCGGCCGCCATGCACAGGGACCTCGACCTCGACCTGTGCGCCCTCTACGAGCTGTCGGACGGCCGCAAGGGCGTCGTCCAGGCCCTCGGCAACGCCTTCGGCGCGCTGCACCGGCCGCCGTACATCCACCTCGACGGCGACGACCGCACCGGCGCCGCCGCCGACGGTGAGAACCTCACCATCAACCTCGACCGCAGCGGCGACTTCCGCCGCATCCTCGTCTTCGTGACCATCTACGAGGGTGCCCGCTCGTTCGCCGACCTGCACGCCACGGTCACCCTCCAGCCGCAGCACGGCGCCCCCGTCGACTTCTCCCTCGACGAGTGCACGGTGCCCTCGACGGTGTGCGCCCTCGCCCTGATCACCAACACCGGCGGCGACCTCGTGGTCCAGCGGGAGGCCCGCTACCTGGTGACCGAACGCGGGGTGAGCCCGCAGCGCACCATCGACCGCGCCTACGGCTGGGGCATGAACTGGACCCCCGGCCGCAAGTGAACGGGCGTCGGCTCACCCCTCGTCGGGCACGGCGTCCGGACGCGCGTACGTGCGGCCCTTCCAGGCCGCACCGCGGCCCCGGTAGTGCTGCACCGCCGAGTCGACCGTCATCAGCAGATAGAGGAACGCGGTGAACGGCAGCAGGGGAGCGCGCCACAACCGCTGCCGGTAGTGACGGAGCATCGGGACGTACGTCGCCGTCATCACCAGCCAGGCCGCACCGCCGGCGAGCGCCGTCACCGCGTCGCCCGCCGCCAGGCCCACGGCCAGGGCCACCGGCGGCACCAGGTACACCAGTGCCAGCCCGGCGACCGTGCCGAGCAGCAGCAGCGGGTTGTGGCGCAGCTGCGCGTAGGCGCTGCGCGAGACCATCCGCCACAGGTCACGCAGCCGCGGATAGGGGCGCACACTGTCCACCCGCTCGGCCAGCCCCAGCCAGATGTGGCCGCCGCCCGCCTTGACGGCCCGGGCGAGGGCCACGTCGTCGATCACCGCCTGCCGGATCGCGTCCGGGATCCGCGCCCGCTCGGCGGCCTCGGCGCGCAGCAGCACACAACCGCCCGCGGCCGCCGCCGTCCGCGCGCCGCGGCGGCCGATCCGGCGGAACGGGTACAGCTGCGCGAAGAAATAGACGAAGGCCGGCACCACGAGCCGCTCCCACCGGCTCTCCGCCCGCAGCCGGGCCATCTGCGAGACGAGGTCGAAGCCGCCGGTGCGCGCCGCCGCCACCAGCTCGCGCAGGCTGTCCGGCGCATGGGCGATGTCGGCGTCCGTCAGCAGGAGGTAGGCGGGGCCACGCGCGCGTGCCAGGCCGATGCCGTGCCGTACCGCCCACAGCTTGCCCGTCCAGCCGGAGGGCGGCTCACCCGGTGAGGCCACGGTCAGCGGCAGCCCGCCGTGGCGCCGAGCCAGTTCGCGGGCCAGCTCCCCGGTGCCGTCGCGGCTGCCGTCGTCGATCAGGAAGACCTCCGCGCGGCCCGGGTAGTCCTGGGCGAGCAGGGAGGGCAGGCTCTCCGGCAGGACGGCGGCCTCGTCCCGCGCGGGAACGACGACGCACACCGACGGCCAGTCGTCGGGCGGCGGGTCCTCACGGGGCGGGAGCCTGACGTCCGTACGCCAGAAGAAGCCCTGGCAGAGCAGCAGCCACAGCCAGGCGGCGAGTGATCCGACGGCACTCCACTCGATCACGCTCACCCGCGCAGTCTGCCCCACCCGGGCGGCCGGTTCGAGGGGATCGACTATCGTGACCGGGTGAAGATCGCGCTCATGGACTCCGGAATCGGGCTGCTGGCGGCCGCGGCCGCGGTACGGCGGCTGCGCCCCGACGCGGAACTCGTGCTCTCCCTGGATCCCGCGGGCATGCCGTGGGGCGCGCGTACGCCGGAGAACCTGACCGAGCGCGCCCTGGCCGTCGCCGAGGCCGCCGCCGCGCACAGCCCGGACGCCCTGATCGTCGGCTGCAACACCGCGACCGTGCACGCGCTCACCGCCCTGCGCGCCTCCCTGGAACCGGACCTGCCGGTCATCGGCACGGTGCCGGCGATCAAACCGGCCGCGGCCGGCGGCGGGCCCGTCGCCATCTGGGCGACGCCCGCCACCACCGGCAGCGCCTACCAGCGGAACCTCATCCGCGACTTCGCCGACGGCGTGCCGGTCACCGAGGTGCCCTGCTGGGGCCTCGCCGAGGCCGTGGAGCACGCGGACCAGACGGCGATCGACGAGGCCGTCGCCGCGGCCGCCGCACTCACCCCCGTCGACGTGACGACCGTCGTCCTGGGCTGCACCCACTACGAACTGGTCTCCGAGCGGATCCGGGCCGCGGTCCGGCGACCGGACGGCCCGCCGCCGGCCCTGCTCGGCTCGGCGGGCGCCGTCGTCGCCCAGGCGCTGCGCCGGATCGGCGCCCGGCCCGAACCGGAGGCCGGGACCGAGGGCCGGGTGACCGTGCTGCTGAACGGACGGGAGGGCGCCCTGCCCGCCCCGGCCCTGGCCTACGCGGAGGGCCGCCTCCTCCAGCAGGCCGCCCCCGTCCGCTGACCCGGGCGGGCCACCGGACTCGTCCGTCCAGAACGGCCGCCCGGTCCGGTCACTCTGCGCGACGCGCTACCGGCGCAGCGAAACCTGAGTAACCTCATGGGTATGAGGGACCACCCCGAGAACAGTTCCCATTCCGAGGTGTGGACCGGACGGGCCACCAACCGGATGCAGTGGCTGCTGGCGCTCGTCGGCGCCGCCTGCATGGCACTGGGCATCGAGCTGGCCGTCGACTCCGCCTGGAACTCGGGCGTCGCCCCGCTGGTGATGTCCGTCGTGGGCTGCATCGCGGCCGGACTGCTGGTCCTCTTCGGCACCCTCGCCTTCGTGCACGTCGCCGTGCGGGTCGACCACGAGTGCCTGGAGGTGCGCTGCGGGCACATCGGCCTGCCGCGCCGCCGCATCCCGCTCGCCCATGTCGCGGGCGCCGAGTTCGCCCCCCATGTCACCCCGCGCCACTGGGGCGGCTGGGGCTACCGGTGGCGGCCCGAGAAGGGCACCGCGGTCGTCGTACGACGCGGCGAGGGCGTCGTGCTGCGCCTGTGGGACGGCCATACGTTCACGATCACGATCGACAACGCCGAGACGGCGGTGCACGTGATCAGGGACCGCCTGCACCCCTCGTCCTCCGGACGTGCCTGACCGGCCTGACCAGCACGAGGACGACGACCGGCCTGATCGGAACGGCGAGGACGACCGGCCGTACACTCCCGGAGTGACCGTCACCGCAACTTCCGTCGACGCGTCGGACCCGCTGCGACCGCAAACCGCGCCCGCGCCCCGGAGGGCGAGGCTCCTCCGGCTCGTGCCCGCCGCCGCTTCCGCCCTGTCCGGCGTCCTGCTCTACCTCAGCTTCCCTCCGCGCCCCCTGTGGTGGCTGGCCCTGCCCGCCCTCGCGGTCTTCGGCGGGGCGCTGCGCGGACGCACCTGGAAGGCGGCCCTCGGCCTCGGCTACCTCTTCGGCCTCGGATTCCTGCTGCCGCTGCTGGTGTGGACCGGCGTGGAGGTCGGCCCCGGTCCGTGGCTGGCGCTCGCCGCCGTCGAGGCGGTCTTCGTCGGGCTGGTGGGAGCGGGTGTCGCGGCCGTGTCCCGGCTGCCCCTCTGGCCGCTGTGGGCGGCGGCCCTGTGGACCGCAGGCGAGGCGGTACGCGCACGCGTACCGTTCCACGGCTTCCCCTGGGGCAAGATCGCCTTCGGGCAGGCCGACGGCGTGTTCCTGCCGCTGGCCGCGGTGGGCGGCACCCCGGTGCTGGGCTTCGCGGTCGCCCTGTGCGGCTTCGGTCTGTGCGAGGCCGTGCGCCTTGCGGTGCGGAGGCGGCGCGGAGACGCGGTACGGGGTCCGGCCGCGGCCGCGGCCCTGCTGAGCGTCGCCGTCCCGGTGGCGGGCGCGGTGGCCGCCCGGCCGCTGGTGAGCGACAAGGCCGAGACCGGCACGGCGACCGTCGCCCTCATCCAGGGCAACGTGCCCCGGGCGGGCCTGGAGTTCAACGCCCAGCGGCGCGCGGTCCTCGACTACCACGCGCGTGAGACGGAGCGGCTGGCCCAGGCGGTGAAGGCGGGCAAGGCCCCCAAGCCGGACTTCGTGCTCTGGCCGGAGAACTCCTCCGACATCGACCCCTTCGTCAACCCCGACGCGAGTGCCGTGATCAGCATGGCCGCCAAGGAGGTCGGGGTGCCGGTCTCCGTCGGCGGCGTCGTGGAGCGGGGCGGCGAACTGTTCAACGAGCAGATCCTGTGGGATCCGGCCAAGGGCCCCGTCCAGACGTACGACAAACGGCAGATCCAGCCCTTCGGCGAGTACCTTCCGCTGCGCCCCCTGCTCGGGGCGATCAACAAGAACTGGACGTCGATGGTCCGGCAGGACTTCAGCCGGGGCACCAGGCCGGGTGTGTTCACCATCGACGGCACGAAGGTGGGCCTGGCCACCTGCTACGAGGCGGCCTTCGACTGGGCCGTGCGCGACACCGTCACGTCCGGCGCGCAGATGATCTCCGTACCGAGCAACAACGCGACCTTCGACCGCAGCGAGATGACCTACCAGCAGCTCGCCATGTCCCGGATCCGCGCGGTCGAGCACAGCCGCACCGTCACCGTCCCGGTGACCAGCGGCGTCAGCGCGATCATCATGCCCGACGGGCGGATCACGCAGAAGACCGGCATGTTCGTGCCCGGCTACCTGGTCCAGAAGGTGCCACTGCGCTCCTCCGAGACGCCCGCCACCCGGCTGGGCACTCTGCCGGAGATCGCCCTGGTACTGGTCGCGGCCGGAGGGCTGGGCTGGGCCGTCGGCGCCGGACTGCGTCGGCGACGCGCCGGGACCGTGTAGCGCCGGACTGCGGGGGGCGTGCCCGGAAAGTGTGGCGCCCTGGACCGCGCGGGTGGCGTTCCTGGCTCGTGGGGCGCGCCGGACTGCGCGGGTGGCGCGCCCGGCACGTGTAACCGTACGCCGGACGTACGCCCCCCGGATGCCCCGGACCGGGCCAAGGCCCCGGGCGCCCGCCCGTTAGGGTCGGCTCCATGGCCATTCCCGACTTCATCCGTACGCTCCGGGCCTCGGCCGGCAGCCAGTTGCTGTGGCTGCCCGGAGTCACCGCCATCGTCTTCGACGACGACGGCAGAGTGCTGCTGGGCCGCCGCTCCGACACCGGCAGGTGGTCGGTGATCGGCGGCATCCCGGACCCGGGCGAGCAGCCGGCCGCCTGCGCCGTGCGGGAGGTCCACGAGGAGACCGCGGTGCACTGCGTCGTCGAGCGGGTGGTCCTCGTCCAGGCGCTGGAGCCCGTCACCTACGGCAACGGCGACGTCTGCCAGTACATGGACATCACCTTCCGCTGCCGTGCCGTGGGCGGCGAGGCACGGGTCAACGACGACGAGTCGCTGGAGGTGGGCTGGTTCGCGGTGGACTCGCTGCCCGACCTGGACGAGTTCAGCGTGTTCCGGATCAAGCAGGCCATGTCCGATGCACCCACGTGGTTCGACCCCATTGAATTGGCCTGAAGTATGGGCCGTGCCCATATGTGGTGCGGCGGGCGACCTGCCTAGGGTCACCCCATGACCTCGCCGCTCCCCGCTCCGCACACCCCCTCGCTCGACCTCGGCGGCCGCACCGCGCTCGTCACCGGCGCCGCCGGCGGCATCGGCCGCGCCTGCGCGCTGCGGCTGGCCGCCGCCGGGGCGAGGGTCAGAGCCGTCGACCGGGACGCGCCGGGCCTGGACGCGCTCGCCGAACGGGCGGGCGGGCTGGCCGGCTCCCTGGAACCGCTGGTGCTCGACCTCACCGACCTCGACGCCGCCGAGCGGGCGGCCGCGGGCACCGATGTGCTCGTCAACAACGCCGGGCTGCAACTCGTGCGCCCCATCGAGGAGTTCCCGCCCGAGGTCTTCCACACCGTGCTCACCGTGATGCTGGAGGCGCCCTTCCGGCTCATCCGCGGCGCCCTGCCGCACATGTACGGTCAGGGGTGGGGCCGGATCGTCAACATTTCCTCGGTGCACGGCCTGCGCGCCTCCGCCTACAAGTCGGCCTACGTGGCCGCCAAGCACGGCCTGGAGGGACTGTCCAAGACCACCGCCCTCGAAGGCGCCCCGCACGGCGTCACCTCCAACTGCGTCAACCCCGGCTACGTGCGCACGCCCCTGGTCGAGGCGCAGGTCGCCGACCAGGCGCGGGCCCACGGCATCTCCGAGGAACGCGTGCTGTCCGAGGTCCTGTTGAAGGACAGCGCCGTCAAACGACTGCTCGAACCGGAGGAGGTCGCCGAGGCCGTGGCGTACCTGTGCGGCCCACAGGCCTCCTTCGCCACCGGTACCTCGCTGGTCCTGGACGGCGGCTGGACCGCACACTGAACGGCCGCCCGGCCCACTGACCGGCCGCCCCGGTTCCACTTCGCGGCCGGGTTGTCCACAGGCTCCAGCGGAGAACCGGCCGATGGGTGATCCTGTGGGCATGTCCAGCGATCACGTGCAGTCCGCCCGGCGACCCGCCGCCAGGATTCCGGCCGGCAGCGCCGAGACCCCGTTTCTCGAGCTGCTGGCCCGGGGCGCGCCCACCGCCGCCTACGAACAGCCCGTGCTGCTCGCCCGCGCCGAGGGCCGGCCGGCCGAGTGGATCGACGCGCTCGAACGGGCCAGACAGCACGCCCTGCGCGTCCGTGCGGAACTGGAGGGCCGGCGGCGCCGCGAGGCGGAGCTGTCGGCGCTGTTCGAGACCGCCCACGATCTGGCCGGCCTGCGCGACCTGGACGCGGTGCTCCCGGCCATCGTGCAGCGCGCCCGCTCGCTGCTCGGCACGGACGTCGCCTACCTCACCCTCAACGACCCCGCACGCGGCGACACCTATATGCGCGTCACCGAGGGCTCGGTGGCCGCCGCCTTCCAGCAACTGCGCCTGGGCATGGGGGAGGGGCTGGGCGGCCTGGTCGCGCAGACGGCCCGCCCCTACGTCACCGACGACTACTTCAAGGACGCACGCTTCCAGCACACCGGAAGCATCGACGCGGGCGTGCGGGACGAGGGCCTGGTCGCGATCCTCGGCGTGCCGCTCATGCTCGGACCGCAGGTGATCGGCGTGCTGTTCGCGGCCGACCGGCGGGCCCGCGTCTTCGAACGGGAGCAGATCGCCCTGCTCGGCTCCTTCGCCGCCCTCGCCGCGGCGGCGATCGACAGCGCCAACCTGCTCACCGAGACCCGCTCGGCACTCGCCGGCCTGGAGCGCGCCAACGAGATCATCCGCGACCGCAGCGGCGTCATCGAGCGCGCCTCGGACGTCCACGACCGGCTCGCCGAACTGGTTCTGCGCGGCGGCGGAGTGCACGACGTGGCCGCCGCCGTCTCCCAGGTGCTCGACGGCGCCGTCGAGTTCACCGAGGCCGCCGCCGCACCCGCCGACGCCCTGGAGGCCTCCCGGGCCGAGGGACACGCGGTGCCGCACGGCCCGGACTGGATCGCCGCCGTCGCCGCGGGCGGCGAACTGCTCGGGGCGCTCGTGCTGCGCGGCCACCGCGGCCTCGACCCCGTCGACCAGCGCACGCTGGAGCGAGCCGCGATGGTCACCTCGCTGCTGCTGCTCGCCCGGCGGTCCGCCGCCGAGGCCGAACAGCGCGTCCGAGGCGAACTGCTCGACGACCTCCTGGACGCCCGCGACCGCGATCCCCGGCTGCTGCGCGAGCGCGCCGCCCGGCTGCACGCCGACCTCGACGCCACACACGTCGTGCTCGCCGCCTGCCTCGGCGCCCCGTCCGCCGACGCCGAGCAGGAGGCCGCCGCCCGCCACCGTCTGTGGTCGGCGGCCTTCCACCTGGCCGCGACCCGGCACGGACTGGCCGCCGCCCGCGACGGCGGCACGGTCCTGCTGCTGCCGCTTCGCCGCGGGGACAGCGCGACCCAGCTGGCCCGACGCACCGCCCGTCACCTCGGCACCACGGTGCGCGAGGCGGTCACCGTGGGCGCCTCCGCCCCGGTCGAGAACCCCGCCGCCCACCCCGAGTCCGTCGCCGCCGCCTACGAGGAGGGGCGGCGCTGTCTCGACGCCCTGCGGCTGCTGGGCCGCACCGGCGACGGCGCCGCCGCCCAGGACTTCGGCTTCCTCGGCCTGCTGCTGGCCGGCGACCGGGACATCGCCGGCTTCGTGGACCGCACCGTCGGCCCGGTCGTCGCCTACGACGAGCGGCGCGGCACGGAGCTCATACGCACGCTGGAGGCGTACTTCGCCCGCGGCATGAGCCCGGCCCGCACCAAGGACGCGCTGCACGTCCATGTGAACACCGTGGCCCAGCGCCTGGAGCGCGTCGGCCGGCTGCTGGGCCAGGACTGGCAGACCCCGGCCCGTGCCCTGGAGATCCAGCTCGCCCTGCGCCTGCACCGCCTGTCGGCACCGGCGCGGAGCTGACCCCCGTACGCGAGCGGGCGTACGGCGCCGGCCGGCCCGGGGGAGCGGGCGGAATCGGACGGGATCAGACGGGATCCGCGTCCGCGACGCGGTCGGCCGATGGCGGGAAGGGAGCGGCGTCCGGCGGGTTCAGCAGATGGGCGACGTCGCGGGCGGCGGCGGTGACCTGCTCGTCGGTCGCGTCCAGTCCCTGGGCCGCGAAGAAGGCGAGGTTGACGCTGAACAGGGCCATGCGGATGCGCAGCGCCTCCTCCACGGAGGCGTCCGGGCCGGTGAGGGCTTCGAAGAGGGCGGTGAGCCGCTCGAAGACGTTCTCCCGGCCGGGATGCAGTTCCTTGACGACGTGCTGGTTGGCGAAGGCGAACCGGATGGCCTGCAGGCCCTGCTGGGAGATCAGGTCGATCATCCGGTCGATGACCTGCGCGCGCAGTCGTGGGCCGGGAGGCTGCGTGCGGGCCCATTCGACCAGGTCGTCGAGGGCCGCCAGATGTTCGGTGAACAGCGAGCGGACGATGTCTTCCTTGCCGTCGAAGTGGTAGTACAGCGCTGCCTTGGTGATGCCCAGGCGCTCGGCGATCTCCCTCAGGGAGGTGGCGTCGTAGCTCTGGGCGGCGAACAGTTCCAGGGCCACCTTGCGGATCTCGGCCTTGGTGTCGCTGCCTCGCCGGTGTCCCGCGCCCGCCATCTCCATCCGCCTTCTTCCTGCTGTGCCGCGCCCGACCGATCGCCGTCGCCCGGGATCTCGCTTGCCAGCTTACCGTCCGGCAAGTAATTTACTTAACGGCCGGTAGGTGACCCTTCGTCGGTCGACGCTGTCGCACACCTCCGCTCCTCGGCCCTCATCGGGCCACCACCCGGAGCGAGGTTCTCCCCGTTCACCGTCCGTCTTCGCGGGCGCTGGGGGCGGTGTGCCACGTGCGGCCCGCCACCTGCCAGAACTCCAGCTTTCAAGAAAGGCAGTCCCATGTCGTCGACCGCAGCCCATCCCGACCAGGAGTCACCGCCCCGCTTCACCCACCGCGAGATCATGGTGACGATGAGCGGTCTGGTCATCGCGCTGCTGCTGGCCATGCTCGACAACATGATCGTGGCTCCCGCCCTGCCGACGATCGTGGGCGACCTGGGCGGGCTCAATCACCTGGCATGGGTGACCACCGGCTACATCCTGGCCTCCACCGCCGCCACTCCCATATGGGGCAAGCTCGGCGACCTGCTCGGCCGCCGGATCACCTTCCTGTCCTCCATCGTGATCTTCCTCATCGGCTCGGCGCTGTGCGGCATGTCGCAGAACATGGGGGAGCTGGTCGGCTTCCGTGCGCTCCAGGGCCTGGGCGCGGGCGGCCTGATGGTGGGCGTCATGGCGGTGGTGGCCGAGATCGTGCCGCCGCGTGAGCGCGGGAAGTACCAGGGCGTGATGATGGCCGTGATGCCGGTCGCCATGATCGGCGGTCCGCTGGCCGGCGGTTACATCACCGACCACCTCAGCTGGCGCTGGGCCTTCTACGTCAACCTGCCGCTCGGCGTGGTCGCGCTGCTGGTGTGCTGGTTCACCCTGGCCAGGCTGCCGCGCGGCACCGGCCGGGTGCGCATCGACTGGACCGGGGCCGCCCTGCTCACCGTCTGGATCACCGCGCTGGTCCTGATCACCAGCTGGGGCGGCAACGAGTACGACTGGTCCTCGGCGATGATCATCGGCCTGGCGGTGCTCACCGTGGTGGCCTTCGCCGCCTTCGTGCTCGTCGAACGCCGTGCCGCTGAGCCGATCATGCCGCTGTCTGTCTTCGGCAACCGCAACTTCTCCCTGGCCGGGGCGCTCAGCTTCATCGTCGGCTTCGCCCTCTTCGGCGGAGTGACCTTCCTGCCGCAGTTCCAGCAGTTCGTGCAGGGCTCCTCCGCCACCAACAGCGGCCTGCTGCTGATGCCGATGATGCTCTCCTCGATGGTACTCTCGCTGGCCGGCGGTGCCGTGATCAGCCGCACCGGCCGCTACCGCAGCCTGCCGATCGCCGGCAGTGTCCTGATGGCCGTCGGTCTCGGCCTGTTCGCCACCATGGACACCGGCACCTCCCGCACCGTCACCTCGCTGTACATGGTCGTCCTCGGTGCCGGCATGGGCTGCCTGATGCAGACCACCATGCTGATCGCGCAGAACAACGCCCCGCTGAAGGACATGGGTGCCGCCACCGGCGCCGCCACCTTCCTGCGCAACATGGGCGGCTCCCTGGGTGTCTCGCTGCTGGGCTCGGTCTACGCCACCACCCTCACCGACTCCGTCGTCTCCCACGGCGGCATGGCGGCGGGCTCCGGTGGCTCGGCCTCGGTGTCGCAGATGACGCCGGAGGTGCTCAAGAGCCTGCCCGAGGCGGCCCGCCAGGTGTTCCAGCGGGCCGTCACCGACGGTGTCAGCTCCGTCTTCACCTGGGGCGCCGTGGTGGCCTGCGTGGGCCTGCTGATCGCCCTGTTCATCCGCCACGTACCGCTGCGGGGCTTCGACGCCCCGGCCGGTGGCGACACCGCCGCGAAGCCCGGAGCGACCCTGGACGACCAGGCGGCGACGGCCGGCGCGGCCCCGGCCGGCGGCTGAGGGCCCAGCACCGTCGCACGATGACGCACCAGCGCGAGAGCCCTGCGGTCCGACAGGAACCGGCAGGGCTCTCGCACTGCTGCTCGTGCTCGTGCTCGACGGAGGCGGTCGCGGGGGCACGCAAACTCGGAGGCGCCACCGCCCGGTGTCTCGTACGATCGGCGCGCACCGACCGTCGAGTACCACTGCCGAGTACCACCAAGGATCTTGTGAACCACTCCGATCTCCGCGCCAAAGTCCCTTCGCTCGCGGCCGGCATGGCCGCCGCCGAGCACAGCCCGGACGTCCAGTTGTCCCAGACCCGCCACCGTGCCGCGCTGGTGGCGGGCTGGCGCATCCCTCCCGGCTCGACCGTTCTCGAACTGGGCTGCGGGCAGGGAGACATGACCGCCGTGCTCGCCGAGGCGGTCGGACCTGCAGGGCGCGTGGTGGCCGTCGACGTGGCCGAGCCCTCCTACGGGGCGCCGGTCACGCTCGGGGAATCGGCGGCCCGGCTCACGGCGGGCCCCCTCGGGCCGCGCATCGACTTCCGCTTCGGCACGGACGTTCTCGACCCGTCGGTCGGCTTCCCCGAGGGCGCCTTCGACCACGTGGTGCTCGCACACTGCTCCTGGTACTTCGCCTCACTCGGGCAACTGCGGGACACCCTGGTCCGGGTGCGTCCGTGGGCGCGGCGGCTGTGGTTCACCGAGTGGGACATGACGCCGGCCTCCGACGGGCAGCTGGCCCACCTGCTCGCCGTGCTGATCCAGGGCCAGATCGAGGCCGCGGGCTCGCGCGGCCAGGGCAACGTCCGCACGCCCTTCTCCCGTGAGGCGTTGCTGCGGCTCCTGCCCGAGGCCGGCTGGACGGCCGACGGCAGCGGTCCTGTCGACACCGGAGAACTTCAGGACGGCGACTGGGAAGTCGCGGCATGCCTCGAACTGGCCGGATCGCAGGAGCGCCTTGCCGTGCTGCCCGAGCCGGTGCGACAGCTCGTCCTGAGTCAGGCCGACGTCCTCCGGGCCCTGGCGAAGCCGCGCGGCAACCGTGCGCTCGCCGCGTATTCGGTCACCGCGCGCTGACACACCGCCCCGGCGGCGAGCCGGTCGAACCGAAGCCGATGTCCGACAACGCGCGCGGCTGGGGCCGGTCCGTTCATGTTCGTCGCCTGTTCCTCAACTCCGTTGCCTGTCAGTCCCGTTGACGCCCCCTGTGCTCAGCACTACCGTTTGAGAGCGCTCTCACAGCGTGCCCGCCCACGTCCCCCTGCACCGCATCGCACCCCATCGCACCGCACCGGGCGGGATTCGGGCTCATGACCCGGACAGGGAAACCCCTCCGGCGAGTCCGGGCCTCCGCCGCCGCGCGGGAGTGGGGCGACCTGCCGTTTCTAGTGTCATGTACGGGACAGCGCTGGCGCATCAACCCCCCACAGCACACAACGGGAGTGACAACCGTGGCGAGACGCCTGACCCCCTCGAAATTCCCGTTCCCCCGCCCGCGGCAGGCCCTGCGGCGCCTGGCGGCCTGCGGCGCGGCTCTGGTGGTGGCCGCCGCCGTGCTCGTCGTGGACGGCGCGGCGCCGAGCCGTGCCGCCACCGCGGCCTGGGCCCCCAAACCCGCGCCGATGACGACGCCCTGGACCAACCAGGTCCCGGTCGACGCCCCGCTGCCGGAATACCCCCGGCCGCAGCTCACCCGCCCCGACTGGCTCAACCTCAACGGCATCTGGGACTTTGCGGTCACCTCCCGCGACGCCGGACAGCCCGCCGTCTTCGGTGAACAGATCCGCGTCCCCTTCGTCCCCGAGTCCGCGCTCTCCGGTATCCAGCGCAAGATCACCCAGAACGACCGGCTCTGGTACCGGCGCACCTTCACCGTGCCCACGGGCTGGAGCGGCCGCCGCGTCCAGCTCAACTTCGGCGCCTCCGACTGGGAGACCACCGTCCGGGTGAACGGACAGCAGGCCGGAGCCGTCCACCGCGGCGGCTACGACGCCTTCAGCTACGACATCACCCCCCTGCTCAACGGCGGCACCAACACGATCGTCGTCTCCGCGTACGACCCGACCGAGACCGGCGGCCAGGCCATCGGCAAGCAGCGAATCCAGGACGTCACCCCGCACTCCGGGCACAGCATCGTCTACACCGCCTCGTCGGGAATCTGGCAGACCGTCTGGCTGGAGCCCACCGCGGCGGCCCGTATCACGCGGCTCGACATGGTGCCGCGCCTGGAGGACAACACCCTGCGGGTGACCGTGCGCGCCGCCGGAGCCGACGGGGCGGGCGTCAAGGTCACCGTCTCCTCCGGCGGAACGCCCGTCGGCAGCGCCACCGGCACGGTCGGCACCGAGTTCGCGGTGCCCGTGTCCGGCGCCCACCTGTGGACGCCCGAGGACCCCTTCCTCTACGACGTCACCGCCGAGCTGACCGGCGGCGCCGGCGGCGACCGGGTCGGCAGTTACGCCGGTATGCGGTCCATCGCCGTCAAGGACGTCGACGGTGTGCGCCGGCCGGTCCTCAACGGCCGGTTCGTCTTCCAGACCGGCACCCTGGACCAGGGCTTCTGGCCGGACGGCATCCAGACCGCGCCAACGGACGACGCCCTCCGGTTCGACCTCCAGAAACACAAGGACCTCGGCTTCAACATGGTCCGCAAGCACATCAAGGTCGAACCGCAGCGCTGGTTCTACTGGGCGGACCGGCTCGGGCTGCTGGTGTGGCAGGACATGCCCTCCATGGACAGCTCCAAGAGCCCGGACAGCGCGGCCCGCACCCAGTGGGAGAACGAGTACCGCGCCATCATCGACCAGCACCGCAGCTCCCCCGCGCTCATCCAGTGGGTGGACCAGAACGAGGGATGGGGCCAGTACGACCAGGCCCGCGTCGCCGACATGGTCAAGGCCTACGACCCCTCCCGCCTGGTCGACAACATGAGCGGCGTCAACTGCTGCGCGGCCAAGGACGGCGGCAACGGCGACGTGATCGACAACCACAACTACGTCGGCCCCGGCAACACCCCCGCCGAAACGGTGCGCGCCTCGGTGCTCGGCGAGTACGGCGGCCTCGGCTACCGGGTCTCCGGCCATGAGTGGTACCCCGGCGGCGGCTGGGGCTACGAGGACCAGCCGAGCCAGGCCGCCCTCAACAACCGGCTGGTCGGGCTGCTGGACGGAATGCGGGAGAACTCCATGCCCGCGGCCGGGCTGTCGGCGGCCGTCTACACGCAGATCACCGACGTCGAGAACGAGACCAACGGCCTGATGACCTACGACCGGCAGGTCGTCAAGGTCGACCAGGCCCGCGTCCGTGCCGCCAACCAGGCACTCATCGCGGCCTCCCGCACGGCGGGCCCGCCGGTCGGGCTGCCGGTGGGGCAGTACGTGTCGATCCGCGTCACCACCAGCGGCTACACCAACCGCTACGTCCGGCACTACGACGGGCTCGGCTACACGGAGGCCGTGGACGCGGGCAGCGGGACGGTGCTCAAGCAGGACGCCACCTGGAAGGTGACGCCGGGGCTGGCGAACAGGCTCTGCTACTCCTTCGAGTCCCGCAACTACCCGGGCGAGTACCTGCGCCACCGCGACTTCCGCGTCCGGCGCGAGGGCGGCGGCGACACCGTCTACCGGGAGGACGCGACCTGGTGCCCGGTCCGCAGCGGCAGCGGCGTCCGGCTGGCGGCGTCCAACTTCCCCGGGCAGTACCTGCGGCACATCAGCGCCGAACTGTGGCTGGCCCAGGCCGGCGGTTCGCACGCCTGGGACAACCCGGCCACCTTCACCGAGGACACCACCTGGGCGATCGAGGCGCCCTGGGCCCCCTGAGTCCGGCCACCGCCCCGACGTGAAGAGGACGGAACCGACATGTCAGTAAGTCAACACCGCGTACTCTGCGGACTGGTGGCCCTGGTGCTGGCCCTGTCCGGGCTGCTCGCCCTGCCCTGTGAAGCGCGGGCCGCGACGCCGGTGTGCGCGCTGGCCTGCGACACCCTCGACCCCGCCAAGGCGGCCCAGGAGACCTTCCCGGTCCCCGACCGGAACATCAGCGGCCGGATCCTTCGACTGCATGTCTCCGAGGCCGACGACATGGCCTGGGCCAGTGTCGACAACGGCGTCACCGGTGACGCGGTCTGGCTGGACCGCTCCTGGGACCGGGGCGCCACCTGGGACGGACTGCTGGGCAAGGCCGCCATCCCCGGCACCTGGACCGGGACGCGCACCCTCATGTACAACGTCACCGATCCGGTGGGACACAGGCGCGGCTGGGTCCGGGCCTGCGGCGACGCGAACGCGGTCACCTGCACCGACTGGTTCCGCCCGCAGGTCTGCGACGGCACCTCCTGCGACGGTGCCGACCCGGCCACCGCGGCCGGCGACGAGCAGCCGGTGCCGGCGACGACCCTGTTCGGGCGCGCCATAAGCCTGCACATGGACCAGCGAGGCGGCATGGCCTGGGGCGTCATCGGCAACGGCGGCGCGGGCGACGAGATCTGGCTGGACCGCTCCTGGGACGAGGGCGCGACCTGGCCCGAGGGCTCCTCCCTGGGCCGCACCTCGGTGCCGTCCGGGCGGACGGGCACCCGGACGGCCATGTTCGCCACCCGCGACCCGCGCGGCCTGCTCTACGGCGGAGCGGTCCGCGCCTGCGGCCGTGAGGCGGCCCACCAGGAGGGCAGCTGCACGGCGTGGGCCAGGCCGGTGCCCACCCGGGCCGCCGCGGCGGCCGATGCGCTCATGGCCTCGTACCAGACCAACGAGGGCTGGTGGCGGAGCAGTTGGTGGAACTCGGCGGTGGCGATCACCGCGCTGGTCGACTTCGCCCAGCACACCGGGCGGCACGACTACGACTGGGCCGTCGCGCGCACCTTCGAACAGAACAACGGCGTCTTCCCCGCGGGCGGGCGCAGTTCGGATCCGGTCGAGGGGCACTTCGTCAGCCGGGCGATCGACGACGCGGCGTGGTGGGCGGTGGCCTGGGTGGCGGCCTACGACCACACCCATCAGCGGCGCTATCTGGACGAGGCGGTCACCATCACGTCCTACGTCCAGCAGTACTGGGACCCGGGCACCTGCGGCGGCGGTGTCTGGTGGGACCGGGAGCGCACCTACAAGAACGCGGTGACCAACGGGCTGTACCTGTGGCTGACGACGGCACTGCACCAACGGCTCGCCGGTGACACGCTGTGGGGCGGCCGGGCGCGTACGGCGGCCGACTGGTACCTGAACAGCGGGCTGATCGACGCCGCCGGCCTGGTCAACGACGGACTGACCTCGGGCTGCGCCAACAACGGCCAGACCGTATGGAGTTACAACCAGGGACTGGCCATCGGCGCCTTCACCCAGCTCTGGCGCGACACCGGTGAGAGCCGGTACCTGACCACCGCCCGGCGCCTCGCCGACGCCGCGCTGTCGGCGCCGGAACTGACCCGCGACGGGGTGCTGACCGAGTCCTGCGACACCGGCACCCGCGCGTGCGACGACAACCAGAAGCAGT
This sequence comes from Streptomyces sp. CB01373, assembly GCF_002803075.1. Lineage (GTDB taxonomy): Bacteria > Actinomycetota > Actinomycetes > Streptomycetales > Streptomycetaceae > Streptomyces. Next base: position 423,915 of record NZ_NNBK01000003.1, read on the forward strand.
TCAAGGGCATCTTCGTCCGGCACCTGGCCGACCTCGCGGACGCCACCGGCTCGGCGGCCTACCGGGCGTACATCGCCAAGCAGGCCGACTCCCTGTGGCGCACCGACCGGGACCCGCTGAACCGGCTCGGCCAGCGCTGGGCGGGCACCGGCCCGAACCAGTCGGACTGGCGCACCCAGGCCAGTGCCCTGGAGGCGCTCACGGCGGCGCAGTAGGACCGGCCCGGCGCGGTCCGTCCACCCCTGACGGGCCGCGCCGACCGCCGCGTCGCACCGCGGCCTTGTAGCGTATGCGGGTAACTGCACGGAGTGATCATGGCCGGTGCGTCCGCACGGAGATCTCCGGCCGAAAGAAACGAGGTTGCGATGAGCCTGACGAAGCCCGAGGTCGACTTCCCCGGAGGCGACGCTCCCGACGACTTGCAGATCAGGGACATCGTCGTCGGGGACGGAGCCGAGGCGAAGGCCGGCGGCATGGTCGAGGTCCACTACGTCGGCGTCACCTTCGCGTCCGGAGAAGAGTTCGACGCCTCCTGGAACCGGGGTCAGCCCTTCCGGTTCCCGCTGGGGGGCGGCAGGGTCATCAAGGGCTGGGACCAGGGTGTCGAGGGGATGCGGGTCGGCGGCCGACGCGAGCTCATCATTCCCCCGCACCTCGCCTACGGCGACCAGTCGCCCAGCCCGCTGATCCCGCCGGGTTCGACGCTCATCTTCGTCGTGGACCTGCTCGGCGTCTGACGGGACGTCACCGCTGCCCGGCCCCGCGCGTCGAGCGGGGGGCCGGGCAGCGCCGTTCGCCTGCCGTCAGGACGCCTCGCGCCGACGCCTGATGGGCTCGCCCACCCGGTGCAGGTGGGTGAGTGCCTCGCGGTAGGACTGGAACAGGCCCGTCTCGTGGTACGGCACGTCGATCTCCGCGCAGTACGCGCGTACGACGACCTGGGCCCGTCGCAGATGAGGGGTGGGCATGCTCGGGAACAGGTGGTGCTCTATCTGGTAGTTGAGCCCGCCGAGCATCACGTCGGTGAGCCGGCCGCCCCGCACGTTGCGGGAGGTGAGCACCTGGCGGCGCAGGAAGTCGGGGCGGTCGTCGCCGGTGAAGGTGGGCATGCCCTTGTGGTTCGGGGCGAACGTGCAGCCGAGATACACACCGAACAGGCACTGGTGCAGGACGAGGAACGCCACGGCCCTGCCGGGGGAGAGCACCAGGAACAGCGCGGACAGGTAGGCCGCCATGTGCAGGAAGAGCAGAGTGCCCTCCAGCAGGCGGCTCTTCATCGACGGGGAGCGCAGCGCCCGCACGCTCGCCACATGCAGGTTGAAGCCCTCCAGCGTCAGCAGCGGGAAGAACAGGAACGCCTGATGGCCGCCGATGAAGCGGGCCGGGCCGTTGCTGTTGCGGGCCTGCTCGGTGGACCACACCAGGATGTCCGGGGCGACATCGGGGTCGAGTTCCTCATGGTTGGGGTTGGCATGGTGGCGGGTGTGCTTGTTCATCCACCAGCCGTAGCTCATGCCGATGCCGAGGTTGCCGAAGAGCCGGCCCCAGATCGCGCTCGCGTGACGCTTCGGGAACACTTGCCGGTGCGCCAAGTCGTGGGCCACCAGGGCGACCTGGCCGAACATCAGGGCCATGAAGGCGGCGACCGCCAGTTGCCACCAGGTGTCGCCCAGCGCGACGAAGGCCGCCCAGCCCGCCGCCAGCAGCCCGATCACCAGACCGAGCCGCACCGTGTAGTAGCCGGGCCGCCGCCGCAGCAGACCCGCCTCGGTGATGCGCTGCGACAGCCGGGCGAAGTCGCTGCCGGCGTCGGGGCGGGATCTGCGGTCACGCACGGCGGCCGGTGCGGTCGTGACCGGGGCGTCGGAGGAAATCGTCATGCGGGCGAGTCTGGCTGCGGCCGTTCCCTCGCCACCAGCCTGTCAGCCGGAGGCCTCGTGGGGGGCCGGGCCCCCGCCCACCGGGGGGGTTGTCCCCACCCCTGTACCGCCTGAGCTGGGCATTCGCCGGTCCGTGTCACTGGGGGCAGGCCTGGCGGACGCGGGCGATCAGCAGCGCGACGTCGTCGTGGGAGTCGGGGTGGTGCAAGGCGTCCAGCAGCAGATCGCAGGTGTCCTCCAACGGGGGCTGGGGACCGGCAAGCCGGTCGAGCAGCGCCTCGAGCCGGGTGTCGAGGGCCTGGTCACGGACCTCGACCAGGCCGTCGGTGTAGAGCGCCAGCCGGTCCCCGGGGGACAGCGCGATGCAGGTGGACCTGAAGGGGACGCCCCCCACGCCGAGGGGCGCGCCGGTGGGCAGGTCCAGCAGTGCGGGGGCGCGGTCCCGGCGGATCAGGACCGGCGGCAGATGGCCGGCGGAGGAGAGGTGGCAGCGGGATTGGTGCGGGTCGTGCACGGCGTAGACGCAGGTGGCGAAGCGGTGATCGAGGTCCGAGGTGGTGCGGTCCAGGTGCTGGAGGAGGGCGGCGGGGTCGAGGTCGAGCGTGGCCAGGGTGCGCGTGGCGGTGCGCAGTTGGCCCATGGTGGCGGCGGCGTCGATGCCGCTGCCCATGACGTCGCCGATCACCAGGGCGGTCTTTCCGCCGGGCAGCGGGACGACGTCGTACCAGTCGCCGCCGACCTCGTAGGCGGCTCCGGCGGCCCGGTAACGGCAGGCGATCTCCAGGCCGGGCCGGTGGGGCGGTCGCAGCGGCAGCAGGCTGCGCTGGAGGGTCTCGGCGGTCTGCCGCTGCTGCTGATACCACAGCGCGTGGTCGATGCACACCGCGGCGCGGGCGGCCAGTTCGACGGCCAGGAGTACGTCGTCGCCGTTGAACGGGACCGGGTTGCGGGCGCGCGCCAGGTCCAGGACGCCGAGCACCCGGCCGCGCACGATCATGGGCACCGCCAGATAGGAGTGCACGCCGGCGCGGGCGAGAACCGTGGCCGCGTTCTGGTCGGCGGCGATGCGCCCCAGGTCCGCGCTGTCCACGTGGGGGACGAGGAGGGGGCGCCCGGAGGCCGCGCACTGCGTGACCAGGCGGTCGGGGCCGTAGCGGGCGATCTGGCCGGCGCGGTCGGCGGCGCCGGTGGCGGGTGTGGGATAGGCCGCTGCCACCGCGAGGGCGCGGAAGAGCAGGTCGCCGCCGCCGGAAAGCACCTTGGAGGGGCCCTTGCCCTCCAGAACGGCGTCGAGCACGTCGACCGCGGCCAGGTCCGCCAGGGCCGGCGCGCACATCTCGGCCAGTTCTCCGGCGGTGGTGTCCAGATCGAGGGTGGTGCCGATGCGCGCGGAGGCGTCGGCGATGCGGGCCAGGCGCTGCCGCGCCGCGATGGCCTCGGTGGCCGCGAGATGCTGCTCGGTGATGTCCACCAGCGACACGGCCAGGCCCAGCACCCGCCCGGCGGCGTCCTCCATCCGGTAGTACGAGGCCGACCACGAGTGGTCCCGGCCGGGGTCGGAAGGGGTGGGGGTGACGACGACCTGGGCCAGTACCGGTGTGCCCGTGGTCAGCACCTGCCGCATCGCGGACTCGATGGGGTCCGCGTCCAGGAAGGTGAGGACCTGGCGGACGGTGCGGCCGACATGGTCCCGGGCAGGAACTCCGTTGATGCGCTCCAGGGCCGGGTTGACCACGATGTACCGCAGGTCGGTGTCCAGGACCGCCAGCCCGATCGGGGACTGGGCGATCAGCTGCGCGGACAGGGCGAGGTCCCGTTGCACGCGTTGCAGGATCTCGTGCTCCGTGATCACGCCGAGCCTGCAGTGCTCACCGCGCTCTCCCTGGAGCTGCACGCTGTGGCACTCCATCAGCCGCGTGCTGCCGTCCTTGTGCCGGGCGGGGAAGACCCCCGCCGCCCCCTCCTGCGCCCTCACTCTGGCGAACAGGCCCGTCACCTGCTCCAGGTGCTTGCCGTCGACCAGCAGCCGGCGCGCGGCCCGGCCCAGGGCCTCCTCCGCGGTGTAGCCGAACAGCTGCTCCGCCTGCGGGCTCCACCAGATGATCTTCCCGTCCGTGTCCAGGACCACCGCGGCGAGATTCAGGACGTCCAGGAGCGCGCCCGGCAGCGAGGGGAAGCCCCCGACCGGTCCGAGGTCGGTCCGGACGGATTCGGCGACACTCATGTCACCCCTCCTTCCGCCCACCGCGGCGGGGCTCTCGTGCTGGTCCGGCCCGTTCCGGCCGACACGTCCATCGTCCCTCCGGACCGGCCGCCCCGCAGCTTCCCCCGGAGCCGTCCGACGACCGCCGGCCGCCGGGGAACGGACGGTGAGGGAGGCCGCGGGTGCCGGCGGACGCCGGCACACGGGAGGAACACACAGGTCAGCCTCATATGCGGGGGATCGGCGCAGTTTGGGCGTATGCGCGGCGACTCCATGAGGCCGTGAACGTCACGACGCCGGGCCCCCGGCCTCTGCGCGCTGAACTCACCTTTCCCCGGAGCGACATGGTGACGACGCCCCTCCGACTCCGGCGGCTCCTGGCCGCCGTCGGCCTTTCCCGTCCCGACGGCCCCCGGGAGGCACTCCGGCTCGTGGAGGACCTCTACCACAGCGGGGACTTGGGAGACCTCGGAGGCAGCGAACTCGTCGACTTGGCACGGGAGATGGACGACTCCTGGACACCGGCGCCCGACCCCGTCACCGCCGGCGAAGAGCTCACCGTCCTGATGTGCGGCTCGTACCAGCTCGACCGGGCCGGCACGCCGCGCTCAACGCCGTCGTCGACCTGCTCGGGGACGAACTCGACCAGCGCAGGCCCGGCACCGACGCGGCGATTCCGGCGCTGCTCGACGCCATGCTGCTGTACATCCTGCGGACCTGGTACCAGGACCACGCGCCGTGCGGCTCGGGCGGCTGGGCCGCGGCGCTCGCCGACCCGGCCGTCGGTTCCGCGCTCCAGCACATGCACGCCGAGCCCGCGACGGCCTGGACCGTCGAGCGGCTGAGCCGGCGGGCCGGCCTGTCCCGGGCCGCGTTCTCCCGGCGCTTCACCGAACTCGTCGGGCGCCCGCCGATGACGTACCGAGCTGGTGGCGGATGACCACGGCCGGACGGATCCTCCGCAACGACGACGCACCGCTCCAGAGCGTCGCCGAGTGCGTGGGCTACCGCTCCGAGTTCGCCTTCAACCGCGCCTTCAAGCGCGAGTTCGGCGTCAGCCCGGGCGCCTACCGGCGGCGGGGCGCCGCCTCGCGGGACCGCCGCTCCCAAGACCGCTCGGCGTGAGCACAGCCGCCTGACGGGCCCCCGGTCAGTCGCTCGACCGGCCGGGGCCGTGGTGGCCCGGCTCGCCCTCCTCCGGCCGCGCTAGTTCCTGACCGCACGCGGTGGTTCCGAACAGGCGCCCGGACTTGTCCTCCTGGGCGAGGCGGCGCAGGGCGAGCAGGGCGGGCTCCAGGAGGACGGTCACCACCACGGCGCGTTCGGCCTGCTCCAGCGGGCCGGACAAGCCGTTGAGCTGCTCCAGGTCGAGCTTCGACATCTTGTCGACCAGCTCGGCGTACGGCAGCAGCGTCCGCCAGTCGATGCCCGCCCCCAGGTCGGCGAGGGCGGCCAGCACGCCGCCCAGCTCCCCGATCGCGGACGTCTTCTCCTCCACGTCCCACCCCATCTCGGCCACCAGCCGGAGCGCGTCGGCGGCGCCGGGCGGCGCGGGCTGCTGCGACTGCTCCTCCTCGGCCGTGAGCGCGGCGGGACGGGCGTTGATCACGATCCCGAGGATCTGATGCAGGTCGCCCTCGTGCGTGATCGCCGACAGGATCTCCTTCGTCGCGCTGACCGACAGGTGCCGCACGCTGATCAGGGTGCGGATCAGCCGGAGCCGACGCAGGTGGTCCTCGTCGTAGACGGCCTGGTTGGCGGCCGTCGCGTGGCCCGGGGGCAGCAGCCCGTCCCGCAGGTAGTACTTGATCGTGGGGATGGTCACCCCACTGCGTCGGCTGAGTTCCGAGATCTTCATCGATTCACTCACTCACGGGATGAACGGGACAACGGATCGCGCGACTATCCAGTATGGCGGTGATCTCCGGGGGGAACTGTTCGACGCGGATGGGGCACATTGGAACCATGCACATCCGGCAGCGCCTCGCCCGGCCGCTGCAGCCTTGGCGGTCGCGGCACGCCTTGGTGGCGATTCCGCTGGTGCTGATCGTCGCGATCACCCTGGCGGACATCCACTCGCCGGAATCCGTCCACCTCGGCCCGCTGCTCGTCGTGGCCCCCGCCCTCACCACCTCGTTCGGCGGCTACCTGCTGACCGGGCTGATCGGGGCCCTTGCGGTGGGGGCGCAGGTGCTGCTTGCCATGCTCCACGGGGGAATGACCGCCCCCAACCACATCTCGCAGCTCATCGCGCTCACGATCCTCACCGCCTTCTGCATGGTCGTGTGCTTCTTCCGGGACCGGCGTAAGGCGGAACTGGCCCAGGTGCGGTCCGTCTCCGAGGCCGCCCAGAGAGCCCTGCTCCGCCCGCTGCCCGACCATCTCGGCGGCCTGCACATCGCCTGCTCGTATCTGGCGGCCGAGAAGGAGGCGTGCATCGGCGGTGACCTGTACGCGGTGGCCCGCACCGGTGACCGTACACGGGTGATCGTCGGTGACGTACGGGGGAAAGGGCTGGCCGCGATCGGAGAGGCGGCCACGCTGCTCGGCGCGTTCCAGGAGGCCGCCCACCACCACCCCACGCTGCCCGCCCTCGCGGAGGCCCTGGACCGCAGTGTCTGCCGGTACCTCACCGAATTCCCGGAAGCCGACGGGGAAGTCCAGGAGCACTTCATCACCGCGCTGCTGCTGGAGATCCCCGAGCACGGCCCCGTGGCCCGGGTCGTCCACTGCGGGCACCCGCCGCCCTTCCTGATCAGGCAGGGGCACGTAGTCTCGCTGACGAGTCCCCGCCCGGCGCCTCCGCTGGGCATGTCGGGGCTGCGGCCGGGCGCCTACGACACGCACGCCTTCTCGTTCCGGCCCGGTGACACGCTGCTCCTCTACACCGACGGTGTGGTGGAGGCCCGCGACAGCAGTCGGGCCTTCTACCCGCTGGAGGAACGGATCGCCCAGTGGGCCAGGTGCGGCCCCAGGACCCTGGTGCAGCACGTGGAACAGGATCTTCTCGCCCACGCCGACGGCGCTCTCGGCGACGACGCCGCCCTCCTCGCCATCCGGCGCACCGCCGCGCCGCACAGCGGTCTGCACCTCAGCCATCGGGTGCACGGCGCTGCCTGACGACGTGGCCCGCCAAGGATTCCTGGACGGACAGTCATCTTCTTGGAAACTCTTCGCGCAATCCCCGCGCAGGGGAAAAAACGTCTCCGCTCGCCTGTTGGCACAAGCAGGCGGTGAACGACGGGCCGGGCCGGCCCCACCGCCGACGGAATCCACCGTCGAGGATGGGAGTTCTCCGATGCCGCTGACGTCGACGGGTCCGCGTACGGGCCGCGCGTCCGAGGAGAGGACCGGAGGGGCTGTGCGCCCGGGCTCCGTAGCCCGGTACGGGGCGGGGTTCTGGACGGTCGCCGCGGTGTTCGTGACGGCCATGGCGTTCTCCACCGTTCCCACCCCGCTGTATCCCGTGTACAAGGCCCACGACGGGTTCTCCACGTTCACGGTCACCGTCGTGTTCGCCGTCTACGCGGTCGGAGTGCTGATCAGCCTGCTGCTCGCCGGGCACGTATCGGACTGGCTGGGCCGCAAGAAGGTCATGGCGGCGGCGCTGGGACTCGAACTGCTCGCCGCCGTCCTGTTCCTGTCCGCCACGGCCCTGCCCGTACTGCTCGCAGCCCGGCTGGTCACCGGTCTCGGCGTCGGCATGCTGACGGCGACCGCCACCGCCTACCTCCAGGAGCTGCACAGCGCCCACCGGCCCGGCACCTCGGCACGGAGGTTCGAGATCGTTTCGACCGCGGCCAATATCGGCGGACTCGGCCTCGGGCCCGTCGCCGCGGGAGTGCTCGCCCAGTACTTCGGTGCGCCGCTCCGGCTGCCGTACGCGGTCTTCGTCGTGCTGCTGGTGGCCGGGGCGGCCGCCGTCGCGCTGATGCCCGAGACCGTCACCAAGCCCGCGGTCAGGCCCGCCTACCACCCGCAGCGGGCCGGGACCGCCCTCCGCGACCCCGGATTCCTCGCCCCCGCCGCGGCCGGTTTCACCTCCATGGCCGTGTTCGGCCTGTTCACCTCGGTGGTGCCCGGCTTCGTCGGCGGCACCCTGCACCACCCGTCCCGGGCACTCGCCGGACTGGTCGTCTCCGCGGTGTTCGCGGCCGCGGCGGCTGTCCAGACGGGCACCGGCCGGCTCCGCGCCCGCACACGCTGGTACGCCGGGCTGCTCGCCCAGGCCGTGGGCATGGCCGTCCTCCCGGCCGGTATCCGCCTCGTCAGCCTGCCTCTGTTCCTGCTCGCCGGGATCATCGCCGGAGCGGGCGCCGGCCTGCTGTTCAAGTCCGCCGTCGAACAGGTCGCCGACGCGGCTGCGCCGGCCCGGCGCGGCGAGGCCCTGGCCGGTCTGTTCCTCGCCTCCTACTTCGGCCTGGCGCTGCTTCCCGTCGGCCTGGGCGCCGCCAGCAGCGCCATGAACCTGTCCGACGCGACGACGTGGTTCTCCGTCGTCGTCCTCGCGCTGCTCGCGGCCGTCGCCGTACGCGGCCGCCGCCACGGCCCCACCACGTCACGTCCTCGTGCCTGATCACGATGCTCCTGGCCCGTCTGCGCGACGGCATCCTCCGTGCCCGGTGACGGCCGGGGGTCCCTCAGCCGGACGGTGACCGGCTGTCCTCGCGGAGGCAGGGGAAGGTGTCGGGCGGGGTGCCCCACTTCTCGGGGTCCTGCCGGTCGGGCAGGATTCCGCAGCTGAGCAGTGTCGTCGTGGCACCGCCCGGCTGGGCGATCTCACGGATGTAGACGGCCTTGTCGGGTGGGAACTTGTTCCTGGCATCCAGTTGCAGCACGCCCGACGCGCCGGGGTACTGCGACACGCCATGGGCGGTGAGCCACAGGTAGATGTCGTTCGGCTGGACGTCGGGGGAGGCGGGCAGGAGATTCTCGACGACCTTGGAGACGATGCCCACGCTGTCGAATCCGCTGGCCGCGTCCGCGTCGGCGCTGTGGCGGTGGAAGACGTCGGCGAAGTCCTGGGTGAACTGCGCGTAGGGATCCCGGGGGTCCCGCGTGGGGGCGTTCGTCGTCTCGTAGAAGAGATTCATGTACGGGTAGGCGCGCGCCGTCTCCGCCGGACGGAGCTGGAAGTCGAGGGGGGCGCTTTCCGAGATCAGGGGAATGGTCGTTCCCGCCGGTGGCTGGCACTCGCCACCGGCACTCCGCATGGCGTTGAGAAGACTGGGCAGTACTCCGGACCGTGCCAGGTAGACGACGATGCCGTGGGTCGCGGTGACCTTGTTGCACACGTCGGTGACGATGCTCTCCGGCGTTGTCGCGCCGGGCTTCTCGCTGTAGGTGATCTCGTCGATGTCGCCGTGCGCACGGTAGGCGCGTACGAAGACGTTCCTCAGGTCCGTGCTGAAGGAGGTGTCGGTCGGGTCGTAGACGACGACGGCGTGGGGCCTGTCGCTGGTGAGGCGGTGAATCTCGGGGGAGTGGCGGATGAAGTCCGCGAGGATCGGACCCAGGCGTGTGTCGGGCGCCGAGATCTGGAAGTAGCGCTGCGGGGAGTAGGGTCCGACCATGGTGCTGCCGGAGACGCCGCTCGCAATGACGGGAATCCCGGCACGGTCGAACTCCTGGACCGCCTTCAACGACTCGGGACGGCTCTGCGTGATGCCGATGACCGCCGCGATGTGGTCGGTGCGCTGCCGGTCGATGATCATCTGTGCGACGTCCGGGTTCTTCGGCGCCGCGGCGTTGTAGGCGCCGTACTGGAAGTACTGGCCGGTGTTGGCGATGAGCAGGCGGATCGGCATCTTGTTCTGGCGGACACCGGAGTTCAGCTTGTGCTGCTGGGCGATCACGCCGCGCAGGATCTGCAGGCCGAGCGGCGGATCGTCGTACACACCGTCCTGCAGAGTCAGGGGAGCGAGAAAGACCAAGGTGCGGTACGGCCCGTCGGGAATCCGGGCGTTCTCCTTGGCGACCTGGTCCTCCAGGTCCCGCAGTTCATTCCCGCGGTCTCCCTGCACGCCCAGATGGCATTGCTTGCCGTCGGTGAGACCCACTCGCTCACCGGTCCCCACGGTCAGGCACGAGGCAGGCGCGCCGGCCCGAGTGGACCAGAGGTGGCTCGGGGCCAGCAGGAGTCCCGCGGTCGCCACGCCCACGACGGGCAGGACCGACGGACGGATCCAGTCCAGGGGGTGGTCCTTGCGGGCCATGACTTCCAGACCGTTCTCGATCTTGTACTTCGCCGTACCGTCCGAGTCGTCCGCGGCCGGCAGCGTGACGAGGCGTACGGGCTCGGCACTGTCTTCGCCGAGGACGGTGCAGACCTTGTCGGCGATGCCGTTCGGCCGGTCGAGGTCGGCGTCGAGCGGGATGGCGTAGTCGGGCGGTGGGCCCGCGCAGGCGGCCAGGACGAGCAGCGGCCTGGTCGGGTGGTCGCCGGCCAGTTCCTCGAAGGTGCCGAGGAACGCCCGACCGGGGCCGTTCGGGTCGTCGATCTCCGGGATGAGAACGACGAAGGACCACCGGCGCCGGTCCCGCAGGTGACTCAGCCAGGTCCTGCCCCGGGTCGCCCTGCGCAGGTCGGTCAGGAGCGCGCGCAACAGGATGCGCCGCACGCGCTGGTCGTCGCGACCCAGTTCGCCGTCACGGCAGAAGTCGAGCGCGGCGTCCAGGAAGCTGCCCCGGTTGCATTCGCCTGCCACCCAGCGCAGGCCCCAGTGCCGCAGATGGAACCGGTAACACAGCTTGGGAAGGTCGACGATCACGGCGGCGACGAGTCCTTGGAGCCAGCCGGTCAGAGCATGCCGGCCCAGGAAGTCCGCCACGTAGGCGCCGGCGCGCAGCGACCTCCGCCTCTGCAGCATTTCCGCGTAGAGGGTCTCGACGATGGGCTGCTGCTCGGCCTGGACGTCTCCCGCGCCGCGTTCCGCTTCCAGTACGGCCCGGCACGTGTGGAAGGCGCGCAGCCGCAGACGCCCCGAGGGCATGGTGCGCTGGAACGTCCGTGCCACACGGTCGATCGTCGGAAGGAAGCCGTCGGCCGGTATCGCGTCGTCGACGACCGCATGCGGCACCCGGCAGTGCGCGTTGCCGTGGCCTCGTGCCAGTCGGCTCTCGTACTCCCGGATCATGAAGGCGGGCCATGTGGCATCACCGCCGTCCTGTCTGCTGAGCACCAGGGCGGGCACCCTCTCGGCCCCTGACCTCCTGGCCGCGAAGGCATCCAGCTGGCGTATCAGACGGTCCGACCACCTGGGGTACCCCGGCGTCGAGTCCCTGGGGCCGGGCGAGTTGGGCACATGTGCCTCCGGGGGAGAAGTAGGGAGGTCAACATGCCATGAGCAGGCAGTGCGAAAGTGCTTTTATCCGCCAATGGCCCGTACTGAGTGGTTCGGATCGTTTCGGGGTCGCGCATTGCCGGCCCCGTGACGCGATGAGCCCGCGCGTTGACGGCGGTACATCAAGCGCGCGGGCGCCGGCCGGCGATGGGGTCCCGCAGTCCCGTCAGCTGTGGACCGGCGTGTGCCCGCCGGTGGCACGGGCGCGGGAGGCGTCGATCTCCGCGTAGGCCTGCTCGCGGCCCTCCCAGTGCGAGCCCTCGACGGACTTGCCGGGTTCCAGGTCCTTGTACACCTCGAAGAAGTGGGTGAACTCCAGCCGGTCGAAGAGGGAGATGTCGTCGATGTCCTGCACGCCCGCGTACCGGGGATCGTGGGCGGGCACGCAGAGGATCTTCTCGTCGGGGCCGCGCTCGTCCTTCATGGCGAACATGCCCACCGCCCGGCACTCGACGAGGCAGCCGGGGAACGTCGGCTCGCCGGTCAGCACGAGCGCGTCCAGCGGGTCGCCGTCACGCCCCAGGGTGCCGTCGATGTAGCCGTAGTCCGCCGGATACCGGGTGGAGGTGAACAGCAGCCGGTCCAGCCGGATGCGGTGCAGTTCGTGATCCATCTCGTACTTGTTCCGGGACCCCTGGGGGATCTCCACGATCACGTCGAACTCCATGGTGTCCTCCTGGCAGGCCTCCAGCCTACGCCGGACGGAGCACCGCCTTCCGGCCGTGGCGAACCGGTGCGGCGGCCGGTGGACCGGGTACTCGGAAGGCCTCCCGGTGAAGGTGAAGGAGTGATGGGCTCATGGCAGGAGACGACGACTACTTCTACACCCGGGATCGTCCGGAGAACCCCGACCTCGAGGAGGACCGCCCGCGCGGTGGCGGTGGCGAGCCCGCCGGCAAGGGTGCGCTCGGGTCCTTCCGGGTCCTGTACATCGTGGTGGCGGTGGTGATCGTGATCATGTTCGTGACGCTCATCTGACGCAGGACGGCCTGCTCACGGGCGACGTTCCGCGGCCGTCACAAGGCCGTGGGTGACCAGTCCGTACAGCAGGTGCGGCACCGCGTCCGACAGCCAGTCCTCGGCCGGCCAGTCAGCCGGGTCGCTCACTCCGAGCCGGGCCATCGGCACGTCCGTCGCGGCCATGGCCAGGGCGCCGGTGACCACACCTCCCAGCCACCAGGGCATCCTGACCCCCGCCCGACGGGCCAGCGCGACGGCCGTTCCCGTGCCGACGCCCACGGCGATGCCGGACAGCGCGCCGAGGCCGGAGAGCCGGTTGTCCCGGCTGTCGTCCGGTCCGGCGACCGGATGGCCCAGGTCCTCCGCGAGCTTGTCCACCACCTGTGCGGGGACCTGGCTGGCCGGCCTTCCCCGCCACGCCATGTCGGCGTAGGTCACGGCGTTCAGTACGGTCGTTCCGGCGGCACCGGCGACGCCACCACGCACCATGCTCCCGATCATGTCCGGCCGGGTTCCCCCAGCCCTGGGTACGAATCGCGCGGGGCCGAAGTCCCCCGCGAGCCCCCCGCGCGAGCTCATGCGCCACGGTGGCGAAGTGCCTCGCGCAAGGCCGTGCGCAGGGCCTGCCCATGGGGCCTTGCGAACACGGCCGCCTCCAGTGGCCGGGAGGTCGCATACCCCTTGCCGCTCTTGGGCACTCGGGCCTCGTCATCGAGGGGCGGACGGCTGCGGCCAGCGACCGCGCCACGGACCGTGACGATCACTGGCCGCGCATCCGGCCCCACGGATTCCGACGGTGGAGGAGAGCGTGATGGCGAGGAACACCGAGACCGGCAAGGTCACCGGCACCCTGGACAAGGACTACAACCTGCTCTGGTACGTCGAGGAGTGCCTGGGCAACGCCCTGCGTCTGGAGACCTACATCGACGACGCCGAGCGCGAGCACGACGCCGACCTGGTCGAACTCTTCCGCAAGGCGCAGGCCGACAGTCGCAAGGGTGCCGAGATGGGCAAGGAACTGCTCCGCGGCCGGCTCGCCGGCTGACCCCTGCCCTACCGTGACTCCCGCACCCGTGCAGCCGGCCGCGTCGAACGCGGCCGGCCTCGAAGCCGCGCTGCTCGCCGAGACCGACGCCGAAGTCCGCTTCGACGCCGGCAGCAGGGGCGCGTACGCCACCGACGGCTCCCTACCGGCAGGTCCCGATCGGGGTCGTCGTCCCGCGCGACATCGAGTCCGGTGCCCGGGCCGTCGAGGTGTGCGCGCGGTTCGGCGCCCCGGTCCTGTCCCGGGGCGGCGGGACCAGCCTGGCCGGTCAGGCGACCAACGCGGCGGTGGTCGTCGACTGGACGAAGTACTGCCACCGGCTCGTGTCGGTCGATCCCGGCGCCCGCACCTGCGTCGTGGAGCCGGGGATCGTCCTGGACGAGCTCAACCGCCAACTGTCCGGCCACCGACTCCAGTTCGGGCCCAAGCCGTCGACGCACACCCACTGTGCGCTGGGCGGAATGATCGGCAACAACTCCTGCGGCGCCTCCACGCAGGCGTACGGCAAGACCGTGGACAACGTACGCCGCCTGGAGATCCTCACCTACGACGGCACACGGATGTGGGTGGGGCCCACCCCGAAGGCCGAGCGGGAGCGGATCGCGGAGGAGGGCGGCCGCAGGGCCGAGATCTACGCAGGCCTCGACCGCATCATCACCGAGTACCTCGCGGACGTGCGGCACGGCTACCCGGACATTCCGCGCCGCGTCTCCGGCTACAACCTGGACTCCCTGCTGCCGGAGAAGGGCTTCGACGTCGCCAGGGCCCTGGTGGGCAGCGAGGGCACCCTCGTGACCGTGCTGCGCGCCGAGCTCGACCTCGTGCCCGTACCGCCGTTCCAGTCGCTGCTCGTCCTCGGGTACGACGACATCTGCACCGCCGCCGACGACGTCCCGCGCCTCCTGGAACACAGCGATCCCAGCCAACTGGAGGCCGTCGACGACCAGGCGCGGGAGCTGCTGTGGTCGCTGAGCCGCAGTGAGAAGGACCCCGCCGTGGCCCTCTCCGACAACCCGGTGCGCGAACAGGAGATGCTCAAGGCACGCGAGGCGGGGCTGGGGGTGACTGCCCGCCCCCCGGACGGCCGGGAGACCTGGGAGGGCTGGGAGGACTCCGCCGTCCCGCCCGACCGCCTGGGGGACCATCTGCGCGACCTGAAAGTCCTGTTCGACGAGTTCGGCTACGACCATCCGTCGCTCAACGGCCTGCTCGCCGCCTGGGGCCGGGCCGACAACCGGCCGAGGTTCATCCAGGCCAGGCACGAGGAGATGGCCGCCTTCGAAGCGGTCGGCTACGTCAAGTTCTCCGGCAAACCGGGCGTGTGCGCGGCCACCTCGGGGCCCGGGGCCATCCACCTGCTCAACGGCCTGTACGACGCCAAACTGGACCACGTGCCCGTGGTCGCCGTCGTCGGCCAGACCAACCGCAGCGCCATGGGCGGCTCCTACCAGCAGGAGGTCGACCTGCCGGCCCTCTACAAGGACGTCGCCTCCGACTTCTGCGAGACGGTCACCGTCCCCGAGCAACTGCCCAACGTGCTCGACCGCGCCATGCGCACCTCCCTGGCCCGGCGTTCGGTGACGGCCGTCATCATCCCCGCCGACGTGCAGGAACTCGACTACTCGCCGCCCGAGCACGCCTTCAAGATGGTGCCGTCCAGCCTGGGCATGTCCTACTACGCGCCGGTGCCGTCCGAGGAGGCTCTCGCCCGGGCGGCGGAAGTCCTCAACTCCGGGCAGAGGCCCGCGATCCTCGTCGGCCAGGGCGCCCGCGGCGCACGGCAGGAGGTCATGCAGGTCGCCGAACACCTAGGCGCCGGCGTCGCCAAGGCACTGCTGGGCAAGGACGTCCTCGACGACGAACTGCCCTACGTCACCGGCGCGATCGGGCTGCTGGGCACCCGGCCCTCGTACGAGATGATGCGGGACTGCGACACGCTCCTGGTCGTCGGCTCCAGCTTCCCGTACACGCAGTTCCTGCCCGAGTTCGGCCAGGCGCGGGCCGTGCAGATCGACATCGACCCCCACATGATCGGCCTGCGCTACCCCTTCGAGGTCAATCTGGTCGGGGACGCCGCCGTGACGCTGCGCCGGCTGCTGCCGTCGCTCAAGGTGGCCCGGGAGCACGGCTGGCGCCAGAAGATCGAGCAGGACACCGCGGACTGGTGGGAGGTCATGCGGCGGCGCGCCGCCGTCGAGGCCGACCCCATCAACCCCGAGTACGTCGCCCACGCGCTGAACGACCTGCTCCCCGACAACGCCATCCTGGCCGCGGACTCCGGGTCCGCCGCCAACTGGTACGCCCGCCACCTCAAGCTGCGCGGTGCCATGCGCGGTTCGCTGTCGGGCACCCTCGCCACCATGGGGCCCGGCGTGCCGTACGCCATCGGCGCGAAGTTCGCGCACGGCGACCGGCCGGCGATCGCCCTGGTCGGCGACGGGGCGATGCAGATGAACGGCATGGCCGAGCTGATCACCGTCGCCAAGTACTGGCGGGACTGGGCCGATCCGCGACTGATCGTCGCCGTCCTCAACAACCTGGTCCTGAACCAGGTGACCTGGGAGATGCGCGCCATGGAGGGCGCACCGCAGTTCCTGCCGTCGCAGTCCATCCCCGACGTCGCCTACGCCGACTTCGCCCGCTCGCTCGGTCTGGAGGCCATCCGGATAGAGAAGCCCGGCGAGGTGACGGGGGCGTGGGAGGCCGCCCTCGCGACGGACCGGCCCTGCGTGCTGGACTTCGTGACCGATCCGGCCGTACCGCCCATCCCGCCGCACGCCACCCTCGACCAGATCGAGGCCGCCGCGACCGCCGTCCTCAAGGGCGACACGGACCGTGCGGCGGTGGTCCGCCAGGGCTTCAAGGCCAAGGTCCAGGAATTCCTCCCCACCCATCGCGACCGGGGTCGCCACCCCAACGCGTGAAGCCCGACACCCCCGGTCCAGGGCATGGACGTACGCACCAAGGAGCGCCTGATGGCTGGTGACACGCTGCCGTTCTCCTGGGATCGGGTGTTCGTGACCGCTGGTGCCGGCTTCCTCGACTCCCACCTGTCCGAGCGGCCGCTGACGCGGACCCCGGGCCTCGGCACCCCGCCGGCCGGCGCCGCCCTGGCCCTGGCCGCCGCCCTGGGCCGGCCCGGCGCCCGCCGGGCGCTGAAGGAGACCGCCGTCCGGCTGCCGGCCGCCGTCGCCCGGCGCCGCACCCTGCCGCCGCATGTCGAACGGGCCGCGCGCCTGCTGGACGGGCGGACGGCCGGAGGAGGCGCCGGATGACCCGAGCGCGGTCCGGCCGGGGTGCCGGACCGCGCCGCGGGTCAGCGGCCGGCTCCGAACTCCTGCGTCCAGTAGTTGCCGGGCTGGGCGAGACCGACGCCGATCTCCTTGAAGGAGCAGTTGAGGATGTTCGCCTTGTGGCCGGGGCTGCCCATCCAGCCCGCCATGACCTGCTCCGGGGTGGCGTAACCGTAGGCGACGTTCTCGCCGTAGCTCTGCCAGCTGTAGCCGGCCCGCGTGATCCGGTCGCCCGGGTTGGACCCGTCGGACCCGGTGTGCGACATGTTCTGATGGGCCGCCATGTCCTCGCTGTGCGCCTGGGCGGCCTTGGTCAGCTTGTCGTTCACGGTCAGGGCCGAACAACCCACCTTGGAACGCTCGGAGTTGACGAGCTCCACGACACGGGCCGTGGCCTCGGACGAGGCGGAGGTGTCCTTGGACGCGGTCGGTTCGGAAGGAGCCCCCGCGTCGGGCGCGCTCGGCTGGGCGGGGGCGGCGGGGCCGGCCGGGGACGCCGGTGAATCGGGGCTGGTCGGGGAGCTGTGGTGGCCGTGCCGGCCCCAGCCGGAACCGCCCGGCTGGAATGGGCCGTGACCGCCGGGCCGGAGTTCACCGGCTCCGCCCGGACGGCTCCCGGCGCCGAGGGAGGGGCTGCCTCCGGGGGCGGACGGACTGCCGTTGCAGGCCAGTGCCGTGGAAGGGACGGCGACTGCGCCCACGGCGACGGCGGCGACGACTATGCGCCGGTAGTGCTGCTGCTTGCGGTGCGTGCCCATGCGTTGACCTCGCTCGGGGTGGGGGGTCGTCATTCTTGGGACGGCTCCGCAAAGGGCGCAAAGGGCCCCTGGTACTACCTCACCTCGTACTTTCGCGAGACCCTTGCGAAAGCGAACGCGGGCGTGCTGCTTCCGGCTCCCGCGGCCCCGGTATTCCTGGCGCCCTGTCAGAAGGCCCTCGACTGAGCGGGGCGAGGGGTGGCGGCGGGGGAGTGGCGCGCCGGCGGGCCCGCCGGGACGGGCGTCCGCACGAAGGCGGACATATCCCCTATATCTCCGGCGGGGCATCTACTATGCCGGACGCTTAGTTTCAGGATGGACCGTGACGGATGTCACGGAACCGCGGGTTCCGAGGCCCCCTCCCCTCGCGGTCACCGCCGCGGAGACACGACAAGACTTTGACCCTTCGTTTTCTTGAGTCGTTCGCGTTTGCGGCGTAGGTTCGGCGCATGACCGGACCTCGGACCGAGGCCACCGCCGGTGAGCTGCGTGCCGCCGGCCTGCGCGTGACTGCCGCGCGGGTGGCACTGCTCGAAACCGTACGGGCAGGTGATCACCTCGATGCCGAGGCGATTGCCTCCGGGGTGCGCGAACGCGTGGGTCACGTCTCCCTGCAGGCCGTCTACGAGGCGCTGCGCGCGCTCACCGCGGCGGGGCTCGTCCGCCGTATCGAACCGTCCGGCAGCCCGGCCCGGTTCGAGGGGCGCGTCGGGGACAACCACCACCACGTCGTGTGCCGCTCGTGCGGTGCCGTCGCCGACGTCGACTGCGCCGTGGGCGACGCCCCCTGTCTGACCGCGTCCGAGGACCACGGCTTCTCGATCCACGAGGCCGAGGTCATCTACTGGGGCCTGTGCCCCGCCTGTTCCACCTCCGGCAGTACCTGAGCTCGCGATCCGCCCAGTCCGGAAGGAAGACCATGTCCGAGAACCCCGATGCAATCGTCACCGACGCGAAGACGGAGGGCACAGGCGGCTGCCCGGTCGCGCACGGCCGTGCGGCGCACCCCACCCAGGGCGGCGGGAACCGTCAGTGGTGGCCGGACCGCCTGAACCTGAAGATCCTCGCCAAGAACCCCGCGGTGGCCAACCCCCTCGGCGCGGACTTCGACTACGCCGAGGCGTTCCGTAGCCTCGACCTGCCCGCCGTCAAGCGGGACATCGCCGAGGTGCTGACCACGTCGCAGGACTGGTGGCCCGCGGACTTCGGCCACTACGGCCCCTTCGTCATCCGGATGGCCTGGCACAGCGCCGGCACCTACCGGATCAGCGACGGCCGGGGCGGCGCCGGCGCCGGCCAGCAGCGTTTCGCGCCGCTCAACAGCTGGCCGGACAACGGCAACCTGGACAAGGCCCGCCGCCTGCTGTGGCCGGTGAAGAAGAAGTACGGCCGGAACCTCTCCTGGGCCGACCTCATGATCCTCGCCGGCAACGTCGCCCTGGAGTCGATGGGCTTCAAGACCTTCGGCTACGCCGGCGGCCGCGAGGACGTGTGGGAGCCCGAGGAGGACGTCTACTGGGGCCCCGAGACCACCTGGCTCGGCGACGAGCGCTACACCGGCGACCGCGAGCTGGAGAACCCGCTCGGCGCGGTCCAGATGGGCCTGATCTACGTCAACCCCGAGGGTCCCAACGGCAACCCGGACCCGCTCGCCGCGGCCCGCGACGTCCGTGAGACGTTCCGCCGGATGGCGATGAACGACGAGGAGACGGTCGCCCTGATCGCGGGCGGCCACACCTTCGGCAAGACCCACGGCGCGGGCCCCGCCGACCACGTCGGACCCGCCCCCGAGGGCGCCACGATGGAGGAGCAGGGCCTGGGCTGGCGCAGCACCTACGGCACCGGCAAGGGCGGCGACGCGATCACCAGCGGCCTGGAGGGCATCTGGACGGACACGCCGACCACCTGGGACAACAGCTTCTTCCAGATCCTGTTCGGCTACGAGTGGGAGCTGTTCAAGAGCCCGGCCGGCGCCCACCAGTGGCGGCCGAAGGACGGCGCGGGCGCGGACACCGTCCCCGACGCCCACGACCCGGCCAGGCGGCACGCGCCCACGATGCTGACGACGGACCTCTCCCTGCGGGTCGACCCGGCCTACGAGCCGATCTCGCGGCGCTTCATGGAGAACCCGGAGGAGTTCGCGGACGCCTTCGCGCGCGCGTGGTTCAAGCTGACCCACCGCGACATGGGCCCGGCCGTGCGCTACCTCGGCCCGGAGGTCCCCGCCGAGACGCTGATCTGGCAGGACCCGCTGCCCGAGGCGGACTACGAGCAGATCGACGCCGCGGACGCCGCCGAGCTCAAGGCCAAGGTCCTCGACTCGGGTCTGTCGACGGCGCAGCTCGTGTCCACCGCCTGGGCGTCGGCCTCCACCTTCCGCGGCAGCGACAAGCGCGGCGGCGCCAACGGCGCCCGCATCCGGCTCCAGCCGCAGAGCGGCTGGGAGGTCAACGACCCCGACGAGCTGGCGACGGTGCTGCGCGCCCTGGAGCAGGTCCAGGAGTCCTTCAACGCCGCCCAGGGCGGCGGCAAGCGGGTCTCGCTGGCCGACCTGATCGTGCTCGCCGGCGGCGCGGCCGTCGAGCGGGCCGCCGCGGAGGCCGGCTTCCCCGTCGAGGTGCCCTTCACCCCGGGCCGCGTGGACGCCTCGCAGGAGGAGACCGACGCGGAGTCCTTCGCCGCGCTCGAGCCCACCGCCGACGGGTTCCGCAACCACCTCGGGAAGGGCAACCGGCTGCCGGCCGAGTACCTGCTGCTCGACCGGGCGAACCTGCTCACCCTGAGCGCCCCCGAGGCGACGGTCCTCGTCGGTGGTCTGCGCGCCCTGGGTGCCACGTACAACGGCTCGCCGCTCGGCGTGCTCACCGAGACGCCCGGCGTGCTGACGAACGACTTCTTCGTCAACCTGCTCGACCTGGGCACGACGTGGCACGCGGTGTCCGAGGACGCCGGCACCTTCGAGGGCCGCGACGCCGCCACCGGCGAGGTCAAGTGGACGGGCAGCCGTGCCGACCTCGTCTTCGGGTCCAACTCCGAGCTGCGCGCGCTCGCCGAGGTCTACGCGAGCGACGACGCGAAGGAGCAGTTCGTCCAGGACTTCGTCGCGGCGTGGGTCAAGGTCATGAACCTCGACCGGTTCGACCTCGTCTGATCGCGGATCTCGATCGAGGATGACGACAACCGAACACATCTGATCACGCCCCGCATCGGCTGATCATGACATCGAGGCCGGCCGGCCCGCTCCGGCCGGCCTCGACATGTTCGCGCCTCCCGGGATCACGGAATCTTGTTTCGTCCTACACCTAAGTGCATAATGCGCTTATGCATAAGTGGGTTATGGACCCAGTGGGCCCCGAGGCGTCGCCCGAGGACCTGATGGTCGCCGTCGAGCAGATGGTCCGGTACGTGCGCCGCAGCGCGACCGCCGGCGGACTGAGCACGGCCGCCTCCTCGGCGCTGTCCCGGCTGGGCCGCGAGGGCCCGTACCGGCTGACGGAGCTGGCGCGGGCGGAGAGCGTGTCCCAGCCCAACATGACCCAGCTCGTGACCCGGCTGGAGCGGGCGGGCCTGGTACGGCGCACCGCGGACCACAGCGACGGCCGGGGCGTCCTCGTGGAGGCCACCGACGCCGGTCTCGAGGTCTTCCGGCAGCGCCGCTCGGAACGGGCCCGGGCCCTCCAGGAACTCGTCGAGGAACTGCCCGAGGCCGAACAGCGCGCGGTGCGTGTCGCGCTGCCGGCCCTGGCCCGTGTCATCGAGGACCGCCAGGCGCGCTCCTGACCCGCCCACGCCACCGCCGACCACCTCGGCCCACCTCACAGGAGAGGCGTACATGAGTGCACCGCACGCAAAGGCCGCCGGCCACGGAAAGGCCGCCAGTCCTTTCAAACAACCCAAGGCCGTCTGGGCCGTCGCGTTCGCCTGCGTCATCTCGTTCATGGGCATCGGCCTGGTCGACCCGATCCTGCCCGCCCTGGCCCAGAGCCTGCACGCCTCGCCCAGCCAGGTTTCCCTGCTGTTCAGCAGCTACCTGATCGTCACCGCTGTCGCGATGCTGATCGTCGGCTGGTTCTCCAGCCGCTTCGGGGCCAAGCGCACCCTCGTCACCGGCCTGGCCGTCATCGTCGTCTTCGCCGCCCTGGCCGGGACGTCGGGCTCCATCGACGGCATCGTCGGCTTCCGCGCGGGCTGGGGACTGGGCAACGCGCTGTTCATCGCCACCTCGCTGGCCGTCATCGTCGCCTCGGCCAGCGGCGGCTTCGGCGGCGCGATCATCCTCTACGAGACCGCGCTCGGCCTCGGCATCGCCGTGGGCCCGCTGCTCGGCGGCGAACTGGGCGCCATCAGCTGGCGCGGCCCCTTCTTCGGCGTCGCCGTCCTCATGGCCATCGCCCTCGTGGCCACCCTGGCCTTCGTCCCGAACCTGCCGAAGCCCGAACGCCGCACCTCGCCCCTCGCCCCCCTC
The DNA here is from genome assembly GCF_002803075.1 of Streptomyces sp. CB01373. Classification (GTDB taxonomy): domain Bacteria; phylum Actinomycetota; class Actinomycetes; order Streptomycetales; family Streptomycetaceae; genus Streptomyces. The sequence continues at coordinate 445,862 of NZ_NNBK01000003.1, forward strand.
AAGGCACTGCGCCACCGCGGCCTGCTGACCATGGGCATCATGGCCCTGCTCTACAACTGGGGCTTCTTCACCATGCTCGGCTACGCGCCGTACCCGATGGAGCTGGACGCGCACCAGCTCGGGCTGGTCTTCACCGGCTGGGGACTGCTCGTGGCCGCCTTCAGCGTCTTCTTCGCCCCGCGCCTCCAGGCCCGCTACGGAACCGCCCCCGTGCTCTACGCCAACCTGGCCGGCCTGAGCATCGTGATGGCCGTCATAGCCGCCGGTGTCGCCACCCCGACCGTCGTCATCGTGGCGGTCATCGTCAGCGGCGCGTTCATCGGCATCAACAACACCCTGACCACCCAGGCCGTCATGCTCGTCTCCCCGGTCGAGCGGCCCGTCGCCTCCTCCGCGTACGGCTTCCTGCGGTTCATCGGCGGCGGCCTGGCCCCCTACGTCGCCGGCAAGGTCGCCGACGCCACCGACCTGAGCGTCCCGTTCTACCTCGGCGCCGCCACCTTCCTCCTCGCCATTCCCGTGCTGGCCTGCGGCCACCGGCTCCTGCGGCAGGCCGAGACACGCACCGGCGAAGGGGACCCAGTGCCCCAACAGGCAACGTTCGCCCCGTCGCGACGCCCGGCACTCCCCCAGGCTCTTCGAGCAGGGGGGACCCCCACTCCCGCCGCACCGGCCGAAAGCCCAAGTACGTCCAGTACGAGGACTTCCGGCCGGCACTCCCCCAAGCTCTCCGAGCAGGGGGTACCCCCAGAGCACGCACCGGACGCCGCTCCTTGACGGGCAAACGTTGCCTGCCGGGGCACTGGTCACGCCGACTTTCACGCCCGTCGGCCCCGCACCGTCCACCGGCGCGCCGCCCGTGGTCGTCGCCGTCGGTGCCCACGAAGGGGCCGCCGTGATCGTCGACGCCGCGGCCCGGCTCGCCCGGGACTCCGGCAGCCCCCTGGAGGTCGTGCACGTCCAGCAGACCGTCGTCGTCGAGGAACAGGCGGCCGACGCCGAGGACTTCGAGCAGGCCCGCGCCACCGTCACCGCCCACCTCGACCGCCTCGCCGCCCACGGTGTCGCCGCGCGGGGCCAGATCCTCGGCAGCGTCGGCGACCACGCGGCGGCCGGCCGCGCCCTGGCCCGGCACGCCGCCGAGGTGGGCGCGCGTGCCGTGGCGGTGGGCCGCTCGCCGCGCGGCCCGCTGGCCCAGTTCGCCGACGGCAGTCTCACCGCGGCCCTGACTCACGCCGCCACCTGCACGGTGGTCCTGGTCGACCCCGGCAGCGAGCCCCGGCCGCTGACCGCGGCCACGCTGTCCGAACTGCGCGGCGCCGCGAGCTGACCGCAGGCGTGCCTCCGCACGGGGACCGCGGGGCGGCCGTCCGCCCCGCGGTCCCCGTCCGTGCGGCGGGCGCTACCGCTCGCGTGACCCGCCCTGTGCGGACGAGCGGGGATCGACGGCGACGGATCCCGCGGTGACCTCCTCCGGATCGGGTTCCCCCTGGCCGCGCCGGTCGCCGAGGAGCAGGTCGCCGTACAGGTCCTCGAGCCAGGAGGTCTGGTAGATCGTGTCGAGGTAGCGCTCCCCGAGGTCCGGGGCGATGGCCACGGCGGTCAGGTCGCGGGCGTCGTTGCGCGACAGCCACTCCACGGCCCCGCTGACCACCGTCCCCGTGGAACCGCCGAAGAGGAAGCCGCGCCGGGCCAGCCGGTGACAGGCGCGGATGGTGTCGGCCTCCTCGACCCGGATCACCTCGTCGACGAAGGACTCGTCGAGCAGCGGCGGGCGCATGCTCATCCCCAGCCCGGGGATCATCCGCCGGCCCGGCTGACCGCCGAAGGCGACCGAGCCGACGGTGTCCACCGCGACGATCCGCACCGGCCGGTGCCACTCGCGGAAGAAGCGGGCGCAGCCCATCAGCGTGCCCGTGGTGCCCGCCCCGACGAACAGCACGTCGAGAAGCGGGAACTGACGGGCGATCTCCGGCCCGGTTTTGCGGTAGTGGGCCCCCCAGTTGTTCGGGTTGGTGTACTGGCTGAGCCACACGTACCGCTCGTCGGAGGCGCACAGCGCGCGGACGTAGTCGATCCGCGCGCCGAGGAACCCGCCGTTGGCGTCCAGGTCGGCGATGACGTGCACCTCGCTGCCCAGCGCCTCCATCAGCAGCCGCGCGGACAGATTGCAGCGGGAGTCCGTCACGCAGAGGAACCGGTAGCCCTTGCTGGCGGCGATCATGCTGAGCGCCACACCGAGGTTGCCCGACGAGGACTCGATGAGGATCGAGCTGGGTGTCAGGAGGCCGTCCCGCTCCGCGGCCTCCACCATCTCTGTCGCGGCCTTCATCTTGATCGAGCCGGCGAAGTTGAAGCCCTCGCACTTCAGGTAGAGCGAGCGCCCGAATATCGACCGGAGATCAACGTAGAGTTGGCCTTCGTTGAAGGCGTGAGGGGCTGATATGACGGGCACGCTGGCCTCCTGATGCCTGAGCAGGGGAAGGAACGTTCAGCCGTACCGGCGCAGCTCGTGGAAGAAGTCGTCGATGACGTGCAGGTTTCCGGCGCGGGCCACCTCGTCGTAGACGTACTTGCCGACGGCGAGGTCGAGGACCCCCAGTCCGAACGGTGAGAAGATCACCGGCCGGTCGGTGGGCGGATCCACCCGCCCGGTCATGACGTCGTCGAGGGTGCCGTTCAGGAAGTCCCGGCCGCCGGTGAGCTGCTCGGTCAGATGCGGCGAGGTGTCGGCCTTCAGGCAGTGCTCGACGTCGTCGACGAAGTTGGCCCCCGAGAGCAGCACCTGCGGGGCGAGGTCGCGCAGCGACACGTGCAGGACGACCGGGTGGTGGGTGAACCAGGCCGGGTCGGTGACGTGCGGCTCGCCGGCGATCGTCGCGAAGACCAGCAGGTCGCTGGAGCGGATCAGATCCTCGGCGCTCTCGTGGACGGTGATCTCCGGAGCGTCGCCGTCCGCGCCGGACTGGCGCAGATAGCCGCAGAACCCGGCGGCGCTGTCGGCGGACAGGTCGTACACGCCGACGCTGTCGAAGCCGAAGCCGGTCCCCGTCAGGAAGGTGTGGATGTAGCGCGCGATCAGACCGGTGCCGAAGAAGCCGACCCGGGTGGGGCGGGGCCGGTTGCGGGTGAGCCAGTCGGCGGCCAGCGCCGCGGACGCGGCGGTCCTGGTGGCGCTGATGATGGAGCTCTCCAGGCAGGCGATGGGGTAGCCGGTGTCGTGGTCGTTGAGGACCAGGACCGCCGAGGCCCGGGGCAGTCCCGCGCCGACGTTGTCCGGGAAGCTGGAGATCCACTTCAGCCCGTCCACGCCCGCCGGACCGCCGACGGAGGCCGGCAGCGCGATGATCCGGGACGTGGGGCGGTCGGTGAAGCGCAGGAAGTACGACGGCGGGTTCACCGTACTGCCGGAGCCGTGCAGCCGGTACGTCGCCTCGACCAGTTCGGTGAGCTGCTTCTGGCGCCCTTCGAGTGCCTGCTGCACCTGGGCGCCGGAGATCACGGCGAAGGTGGGCACCGGGGCCGTCCTGGAGGCGGCCCGGTCGGTGGCGGGGGAGGTCACGGAGGTCATCGCCGGCTTCCCTTCGTGGTCGGGCCGTACTCGGCCAGGCGCTGGGGCTCGGCCATGGCGACGAGTACCTGCCGGTCACCGGTGAAGGCCTCTCTGCTGTGCGCGGTGCGAATGTTGTCGACCAGCAGCAGGTCGCCGGACTGCCAGGGCTCGCGGCGGGTGTGCGCCTCGTAGGTCTCGTTGAGCAGCTGGATCACCTCCTCGCCGATCGGTCCGCCGTCGCCGAAGCGGGTGTTGAACGGCAGCCCGTCCGCGCCGTACTCGTCCACCAGGTACTCGCGCACCTCCGGGGCCAGCGTCCACTCGTTGAGGAAGGCGATCTGGTTGAACCAGCAGCGCCGGCCGGTGACCGGGTGCCGCACCACGGCGCAGCGCCGCTGCCGGGTGCGCAGTCCGCCGTCGGGCTGCCAGGCGAACTCGATGGCGTGGGCGCGGCAGTAGTTCTCGACGGTCTCGCGGTCCTCGGTGCCGAACGACTCCGCCAGGGACGCCCCGATCTCGTCGTTGTAGCTGCGGGTGAGCAGCCAGCCCTCGCGCTCGAAGCGCTCGGCCAGCCCGGCGGGCAGCGCGTTCAGGACGGCCTCCGCGTCGGCCACCGCGGTCGCCCCGCCCTCGGCGGGCGCGGTCGGGCACGCGAACAGCATCAGCCCGGGCACCTTCAGCGCGTAACTCAGTTCGTGGTGCATGCACATGGGCTGGTTGGCGGGCCAGGCGGTGGAGGAGTACAGACCGGGGCCGTAGGACTCGCGAGGGGCGAAGGCCTCCCGCTCCGGCATCAGGGGGCCGGCCAGTTCCGTGAAGACGGCGGATATCTGCTCCGCCTCCGCCAGTCCCAGGCCGCGCACGAACAGTGCTCCGTGCTCGGCTACCCGTGCCCGCAGCGCCTCGCGGTGCTCGGCCGCCCATCCGGTCGCGTCCGCAGGGGTGTCGACGCACAGGACGGGCGGTCTGCCCGGGCGCATCTCCACCTCCAGCACCGAAGCCGGGGATGAGAACGACATCTGGGTTTCCTTTCGTTCGTCACCAGCGAGGCTCACAGAGCGGGCCTCGACGGTGTTCAGGAGGAGGCCAGCAGCCCGGCGGCGTCCAGTACGGCCGCCGCCGCGGCGGCCGGGCGGGTGCGGGGGAAGTAGTGGCCGCCGTCGGTGAGTTCCCGCAGTTCCACCTGTTCGGCCAGCAGCTCCCAGTCCCGCCAGTGGTCGCGGAAGCCCGCGGTGCTCGGGTCGTCGCCGGCGACGACCACGGTGACCGGCGCGGCCAGTCGCACCGCGGGTGGGCTGTCCAGGGCGTCGGCGAAGCAGCGCTGCGCCGCCACGCAGTCGTGCCGGTAGGCGGCCCCGACCCGTTCGGCGTGCTCCGCGTTCAGCTCGCCGAGTTCCGGGTAGCCGCCGTCCGCACCGATCCGGGCGGCGATCTCGGCGTCGCCGCTCTCGGTCAACTCGGCTGCGGCGGCGCGTCGTTCGGCGGCGGTGCCGAGCAACTGGGCGCCGAGGAACACCCGTGTCACCTCGACCCCGAGAGAGGAGAGCCGCTGGGCGGCCAGCAGGGCGGGCGCGGTGCCGGAGGAGTGGCCCCACAGCATGACCTGCTTCAGGCCGCGATCGGCGATCTCCGTGGCGACCCGCTCCACCACCTGTTCCAGCGGTGCGAACGGCTCCTCGCCGGCGGCCGGGTCGTGACCGGGCAGGTCCACCGCGAGGACGGCGACGCCGCTTCCGGACAGGGCGCCCGCCATCGGCTGGAAGTTGACCGCGTTGCCGCCCGCGTGGGGGAAGCACACCAGCGCGCACGCGGGGGAGGTCTCGTCCGCCGACAGCGGCTGGAGCAGTCCCGGCCGCTGCCGGGCCGTGCCGTCGAGGCACGCGGCGAGTTCGGCGAGCACCGGATGGCGGGTGATGTCCTTGAGGGACACCTCGCGGTTCAGGGCGATGGTGAGCTTCACCGCCGACAGGGAGGTTCCGCCGAGGTCGAAGAAGTGGTCCCGCCGGCCGATCGTCCGCCCGGGCAGGCCCAGCAGTTCCGCCCACGCGGCCGCCAGCCGCCGCTCGGTCGGGGTGCGCGGGGCGTCCTCGGGCTCCCCGGAACCGGCCTGTTCCGCCGCGGGCGCGCTGCGTTCGGCCAGCGCCGTCAGCGCCTTGCGGTCGATCTTCCCGTTGCCGGTCAGCGGCAGCGCGTCCTGCCAGTGGAAGGCCGACGGGACCATGTACGCGGGCAGCGCGGCACCGAGCGCCTCGCGCAACTCCTCCGGCTGAAGCCGCCGGCCGGAGTGGAAGGCGATCAGATGCGTGCTGCGGCCCGCGAGTTCGGCGACGACCACCGCGCCGTCCCGGACCCCGGGAACGCGCAGCAGGGTGTTCTCGATCTCCCCGATCTCGATGCGGAACCCGCGGATCTTGACCTGACTGTCCCGGCGGCCGAGGAACTCCAGCTTCCCGCCGGGGTGCCAGCGGCCCCAGTCGCCCGCCAGATACAGCCGCTCGCCCGGCCGGTGCGGGTCCTCACGGTAGGCCTCACGGGTCCGCTCGGGATCGTTGACGTATCCGCGTCCCACACACACGCCGGAGAAGGCGATCAGTCCGGGCGCGCCGAGCGGCACCGGTGCGAGGTTCTCGTCGACGACGTAGACGCGCACGTTGTTGACCGGGCGTCCCAGCAGCACCCGTTCCGGCACCGCGTCCATGACCTCGTGGTTGGTGTCGTCCGAAGTCTCGGTGAGTCCGTAGGCGTTGACCAGCCCGATGCCGGGCTGGAGGGCGAACCAGCGCTGGACGAGCTCCCGCTTCAGCGCCTCGCCGGTCACCGACACGCAGGCGAGGTCGGGCAGTTCGCGGGGGTGGCGTTCCAGATACGAGGCCACCACCTCCAGATAGGAGGGCACGACCTGCGCCACGGCGACCCGGCCGCGCACGAGCGTGTCGAGGAACCGCTCCACGTCCACGACGGCGTCCTGCTCGACCAGCAGGGTCCGCCCGCCCACCAGGAGCCCGGCCAGCAACTGCCACAGCGAGATGTCGAAACACTGCGGAGCCGTCTGCGCCACCACCCGCCCGGGGCCGATCCCCAGGTCGTCGATCTTGGCGTACAGGTGGTTGAGCATGCCCGCGTGCTCGCACATCGCTCCCTTGGGCTCACCGGTGGAGCCGGAGGTGAAGTAGATGTACGCCAACTGGTCGGGGGAGACCTCCACTTGGAGGTCGCCGTCCGCGTGCTGCTCCGCGTACGCCGTCTCGATCAGCAGCTTCTCGGTCCCCGCCGGCAGCGCGGCCCGCGCCTCGTCCAGGGTGCCGCTGCTGCCCGGCTCGGTCAGCACCAGCCGGCAGCCGGCCCGGGCGAGCGTCGCCTCGATCCGCCCGGCCGGGAAGTGCGGCTCGATCGGCAGGTAGGCACCGCCGGCCTTGAACACCGCCAGTACCGCCGCCAGCCAGTCGAGATTGCGTTCGGTGACCACGGCCACCACGTCCTCCCGGCGCAGACCGCGCGCCAGCAGGGCCCGGGCCAGCCGGTTGGCCCGTGCGTTCAGCTCCCCGTACGTCCACGACCGCTCGCCGTGCACCGCTGCCACCGCCTCGGGGTGGGCCCGTACCCGCTCCTCGAAGAGTTCGTGCGCCCGCGCGGACGGCAGTTCCCGGTGCGGCCCGGCCAGCCCCTCCAGCTGGTCGCGCCTCTCCTCGGGCGACAGCACGCTCTGCCGGGTGTGCTCGGCGTCCACGTCGGCGGCCATCAGACGCAGCGCGGTCAGGTGGTAGCCGCAGATCCGGGCCGCGGCGCCGGCGTCCAGCGCGTCCGTGCGGTACCGCAGCCGTGCCGTCAGCAGCCCGTCCGGCTCGCCGAACGCCACCCGCAGCACCGCCTCGGCGGGCAGGGCGCCGCCCCCGGTGTCCGCCGGGTCGAAGACGGCCTCGAACGGCGGTCCGGAGAGCCCCAGCTCCCGGCGCAGCTGGTCCACGGGAAAGTCCCGGTGCGCGAGCAGGTCCCTTGCGGCGCGGTGGGCGTCGAGCACCAGCCGGCGCCAGGACGACGGCGCGACGGCCAGCCGGCAGGGCAGCGGGCCGGAGTCCGGGCCCGGGACATGGCCCGTCACCACGTCCGGCTCACCGGACAGCACGGCCAGCACCTTGGCGTGCGCGGCCAGCAGGACCGCGCCGGGCGGCACCTCCAGCGCGGCCGCCAGGGCGCGCACCGCCCGCGCCGTCCCGGCCGGCACGATCTGCTCGTGCTCGGCCTCACCGGTCACCGGCTCGCCTGCCCACCGCGGAACAGCGGTGAAGCCGCCGGCGGTCAGCACCTCGCTCCAGAACTCCCTGTCCGCTGCCACGAGCGCTCCCATTGACTGGCCCTTCCTCACTTCGCCGTCGGCGCGGCGGGGTTTCCGCCCCATTCCGCCTTCGCAGGAACTTCCTCGCCCTTCATGAGGAAGGAATCGGGCGCCAGTACGGCCCCGTCGCCCAACGTCACGCCGTAGTGCACGTGCGCGCCGATCCCGAGCGTGCAGTCGGAGCCGAGCGTGGTGCGGTCCGACTTGAAGGTGCCGTCCTCCTGGGAGTGGCACTGGATCTTGCTGCCCGCGTTCAGCACGCAGTCGTCACCGATGACGGTGAGCGTCCGCTCCGTGATGTAGCAGCCGTCGTCGAAGACCCGGCGGCCGACGCGCACGCCCATCAGGCGCCAGACGAGAGTCTTGAACGGGGTCCCGTTGAACACCTCGAGCCATTCGTCCGGCACCTTCCAAAGCCGCTCGTGCCACCAGAAGTACGGGTCGTAGATGGAGCACAGGCGGGGGCGCAGGGCGCGGAAGGCGGCGATGACCCGCTCCACCAGGATGAAGTAGCCGGCCGTGAGGGCCAGGGTGAGGGCCAGATACCCGGCGATCACCACGTGGCCCAGCGTGCCGTACAGGTCGACGCAGGCCAGAGCGAGTCCCGTGAGCATGGCGGCGAGCACCCAGCGCAGCAGCAGGAACAGCGCCATGGAGCGGAGGTTGTAGCGGTTCTTCGCGGCGAGGCTGCGGCGCAGGGCGTCGCCGGTCCTGAGGTGGTCGAAGCGGGTGTCGCGCTCCACCGAACGGGGGATCTCGAAGGACGGTGAGCCGAGCAGCCCGACACCTTCGCGCAGTTCGCCGTCGAGGGGGACCATCACCTTCGTCGCGAGCAGGCAGTTGTCGCCCGTCCTGGCCCCCGCCGGATAGGCGATGTTGTTGCCGAGGAAGTTGTGCGCGCCGATCGACGCCCGGCTCACCTTGAAGGACGTGCTGGAGTATTCGGCGTTGATGACGGAGAGTCCGTCGGCCACCATCGTGCCGCTGCCGACGGACACCAGGAACGGCGTCTCGTGCTGCACCTCGGTGCCGAAGTTCGAGCCGGTCTGCTCCACCCGGGACAGGTCGTATCCGAGCCGGCGCAGGTAGGGGACGATGTAGGAGCTGTCGCCGCAGAGCCAGGGGAAGAACTTGATGTTCGTCAGGCCGGCCACCGTGCGGTGCAGCGCGTACTGGAAGCCGTAGAGCGGATAGACCCGGTCGGGCTTGACGGCCAGGCTCAGCAGCCGGGGCACCGTGAACAGCACGGCCAGGCCCACGACGAGCCCGCCGAAGAACAGCACGGCGGACACGACCAGGGTGTCGGCGAGGAACTTCGGCATCGTGGACAGGGCCGTCCCCGCTTCCAGCCGGTCGCGCAGGGCCGGAACCTGCGAGAACAGTATGTAGACGCCACCGACGCCGAGCGGCAGGTACAGCAGGAAGAGCTGGAGCAGGGAGGTCAGCCCGAAGGCCGCCCGCCGCAGGGTGCCGCATTGGGCCGGTTCGACCCTGATGTGGTCGACCGACGTGGGCTGCGCCGGGGAGCCGTGCCGGCGTTCGCCGGCCGGCACGTGCTGGCCCCGGTACAGGGCGGAGGAGTGGCCGAGCTGTGAGCCGTCGCCCATCGAGGTGTCGATGTCGAGCACCGACTTCTCGCCGATGAAGACGTCCCGGCCGAGGTCGATCCGGCCGGTCTGGATGCGCCCGGCGTGCGCGCGGTAGCAGAGGAAGAACGTGTCCTTGCGGATCACCGTGCCCGCGCCGATGGTGAGCAGGTCGGTGCAGACCGGCACGGAGTGGGAGAGGATCGTGACGTCCCTGCCGATCCGCGCGCCCAGGGCTCGCAGGTACATCACGTACACCGGGTTTCCGATGAAGAGAACCATCGGATTCGCGTGCAGGAGCACCTTGAGGATCCAGAAGCGGAGATAGGCCGCACTCCACACCGGGAATTCTCCGGCCTTCCAGCGGCCGACGAGAATCCACTTCGCCGCGACCGGGAAGACGCACAGGAGGATGAATCCGCCGGTCCCGAACAGCAATGACCGCAGATAGATGTCGACGAGTCCCGTCCCCGAGGCGACCCACTCGTACGCCCGGGCCGTGAACATTCCGACGACGACTGAATACCCGAGGAAAATGGCCAATTGGGCCGCTCCGCACAGCACGTAGCGCGCCGTGCTCGGTGCCGCCCCGGCCGGTGCCGGCGTCCCGCCCGCGGGGGGTGTCGCCGGGGCCGCCGTCGCCGGTGTGCCGACGGCGGCCGGAGCGGCGACCGCGAGAGCTTCCGCCAGGCTGCGGACCGTGGGGTTGCGGTAGATGTCCCTCATGGACACCGACGGCAGATCGGATCTTTTCCGGACCCGTGCGCAGAACTGCGCCATGACAAGGGAGTTGGCGCCCAGGTCGTCGAAGAAGTGACTGTCGGGCGGGACGTGCTCGGCGTGTACGACGTCCGCCAGAATTCCGGCGAGTTCCTTTTCTGTCTCCGTCGCCGCCGGGATGGTGCCTGCGTGCCCGGCGATCACGGGTTCGTCCGGCCCGGGCATCAAGATGTCGGCAGACTTCTCCACCATGCGAGCTCCCTGAAGGAAAGGTCGAAAACCATCGGCCAGCGGTGCCCGGTCTCCGGGACCGTGCGTTTTCGCCTGATCACGAAACCATGGATCAGTCTTGTTCGGTCGCCGCGGGGTTGCCACTCGGATTCGGTGGCGCCGAGGCGGCCGGATCGTTCGGCAAGCTGCTTTTCCTCGGTTCTTCGCACTGCCGGGATGAGTAATCTCACCCGTATGGGGGTTCACTCTCCAGGGGGATAGGGACGCGGCCCGCCACCTCGCGCCGCATGCCGGGGCGTGGCGGCCGCCGGCCCGCACCGGGCCGAGTGGCCTCGGTTCGCACCGGCGCGCAGACTGGCTGTGAGGCGGGGCCGCCCGGGACTGGGCGGCCCCGCGAGGCCGCCCTGTTCAGGGCCGTGCCCGGCCGTTCGCCGGACCGTTCGTTGAGGGGGCCGATATGGCCGTGGAAATCCCGCCCCTGCTGAGACCTTCACGGCTCAGGAGCCGTGGAGGGCTCGGGGGCGAATGCATGGCGGAGTTCCTGGGGACCCTCGTCCTCATCGCCTTCGGATGCGGTTCGGTGGCGATGACGGTCGCGGCGCTGCCCGGCTCGGGTCGTACGTCGGGGCCCACCACGTTCTTCCTCGGCGCCGCCGACTGGCTGGTGATCGGCTGGGGCTGGGCCTTCGCGGTGGCCTTCGGCGTGTATGTGGCCGGCGGCGTCAGCGGGGCGCACATCAACCCCGCCGTGACGCTGGCGTTCGCGGTGCGCCGCAAGTTCCCCTGGGCGAAGGTGGTGCCGTACTGGATCGCGCAGGTGGCGGGCGCCTTCGTCGGGGCCGCGCTGGTGTACGCCGTCTACCACGACGCGATCAACACCTTCGACAGCGTGTCGAAGCCGCCGAAGACGCACGGGCACACCCTCGCCACGTTCTCGATTTTCGCGACCTTCCCGGCGCCCTACTTCCACGGCGGTTACTGGGGGCCGCTCGTGGACCAGATCGTCGGCACCGCCTTCCTGGTCATGCTGATCGCGGCGGTGATCGACCTGCGCAACATGGCTGTGAAGGCCAACCTCGGACCGCTGGTCATCGGCTTCGTGGTGGCCGCCATCGGCATCTCCTTCGGAGCGAACGCCGGGTACGCCATCAACCCGGCCCGCGACTTCGGGCCGCGCCTGTTCACGTTCTTCGCGGGATGGGGAGACCTTGCTCTACCCGGCAGCCTGGCAGGGTCGTTCAGTCACTACTGGTGGATCCCGATCGTCGGGCCGCTGATCGGCGGGGTCGTCGGTGTCCTCGTCTACGACCTGTTCATCGGCGACGTGCTGTACGCGCGTGCCCAGCAGGGCGAGTTGCCGGAGCCCGGACGCACCCGCCCGGCCGAGGAGGGCGACACGTAGGGCCTCTCGTCGCTGCCCTCGCCGGACGGGTGCGTCCGCATCACTGACGTACTGACTGACGTATCGTCAGGAATAGGTCCATCGCCAGACGTTGGAGCGGTACGAGCACGTGATCCGGGTGCCGTTCGCGGTGGTGGTGCTGGCTCCGTGGTCGCCGTTGCGGCAGTACTGCCCCGCCTGATAGCAGTTGCCGGCGTTGGAGCGGATCGAGCAGGTGCCGACCGCGCTGCCGCCGCCACCGCTGCTGCGGGTGGTGCCGGTTCCGGCGGCAGCGGCTGTCCTGGTGACGGTGACCGTCGGGCCGGGCGTCCTGACGGTCTCGGTGGCGGTGACCGTCGCGGTGGGCGCGGGTGTGACGGTCTCGGTCGCGGTGGCCGTGACGGTGGCCGTGGCCGTGACGGTCACGGTGGGCTGCGGCTTCGCGGCCTCGCCGTCGGACTGTCCGCAGCCGAAGGCGCCCACGGCGAGCAGGGCGATGCTCGCCGCCCGCGCGAGTGAGCGCCGGTGCGCCGGACCAATGCCGGATCTGCCGCGCGGTCGCGGCTGGTGGTGCTGGTTCATGGTCCCCCCTGGGGCCGGTACGAGGACGGGCCGGCTCAGCCGTGGTAGCGGATGTAGCCGTCGCCGTCGCGGTCGTCGCGGGCCTTGGTGTAGGAGTGGACGTCGGCCCGGGCTCCGGAGGGCTTGAGCAGGTAGATGGTGTCCTTGTCGTTGTTCCAGAGGAAGTTGCAGTTCTGGCGGTAGACGACGTTCTTGGCGTCGGAGTCCGTGCCCTTGCCGCCGCGCAGCTTCACGTAGTCGCCGGGCTCGAGGTGGTGGTTGGCGCGGAACGTGAACCGGTTGCCGGAAGCGTCCTTGACCACGTAACCCTTGAGGTTGACCGTCGCCGTGCGCGAGTAGTTCTTGATCGTCAGGTACTCGTCCTTGGTGTTGCCGGTGCGGCAGTTGTTGGAGTCCCGCCCGGGCGCGTCGTACTGGACGCCCTTCACCTTGAGCGCGGACGAGTATTCGGCGGCCTGCGCCGGAGCGGCGCCGACGACAGCGACGGTCCCGGCCGCGGCGGCCACGGCCAGCACGGAGCGTATCCGCATGAGGTTCCCCCCTCGGTGGAGCCAATGGAGCGTCAGGAGCATACACAGGAGGTGAGAACGGGGTGACGGGGAGGTGGAGATGGTGTGAAGGTGGCCGTGTCTTCCCGACACGCGAGCCGCTCTCACCATCCCGGTGCGGCCGGGCCGACCGGCCGTGCTCCTGGGCCTGTTGGTCAGCCGGTCGTGAGCACCATGCGGAACCGGGCGGCGCCGGCGAGCATCTTCGCGTAGGCCTCGCCGGCCTGGTCCAGCGGGACGGTCTCGGTCATCGGACGGATGCCGTGCAGGGCGCTGAAGGCCATGGTGTCCTGCACGTCCTGCGCGGTGCCCGACGGGTGGCCGCGGATGACACGGGCGGCCGTGATCAGCTGGAGCGGACTGATCCCCAGCGGCTCGGGCGCCGCCCCGATGACCACCAGCTCACCGCGGTGCGACAGCCCGTCGACGGTCGCCGCGATCGCCTCGGAACTGCCGGCCGTGGCCAGGACGACCTTGGCGCCGCCCAGCGACTGCAGCGCGTCGCCGACCGGGGTGTCCGTCGTACTGTCCACGTAGTGGTGCGCGCCGAGCCGCTTGGCGAAGTCCGCCTTGTCGGCCCCGCGGGCGATCGCCACCGTCTCGAACCCCATGGCCACCGCGTACTGCACCCCCAGGTGCCCCAGGCCTCCGATGCCGAGCACGGCCACCAGATCGCCCGGCCGCGCGGAGCTGCGCCGCAGTCCGTCGAACGTGGTCACGCCCGCGCACGCCATCGGCCCGGCATCGCTCGCCGCCAGCGCTTCGGGGATCCGGGCCAGCGCGTCGACCGGCGCGATCACGCGCTCGGCGAAGCCGCCGTCGTACGACCAGCCCGGCACCTTGAGGTTCGGGCACACGATGAAGTCGCCCTGCCGGCACGGGGTGCAGTGATGGCAGCTGCCGCCGAACCAGCCCACCGCCACCCGGTCGCCCACCTGCCATCCCTGGTCCTGCGTCCCCTCGCCGAGCTGCTCGATCCGCCCGGCGATCTCGTGCCCCGGCACCACCGGGAAACTGATCCCGGGCAGCGCGGCGTCCACGAAGAAGGTGTCGCTGTGGCAGACTCCGCACGCCTCCACGGCGATCGCGACCCGACCGCGGCCCGGCTCCGCCGCCTCACGCTCGACGATCTCGAACGGGCCGCCGGCTGCGATGGCCTGCGCGACTTTGTAGGTACTCATCTGTCTCTCCCGGAAAGCGGGTACGACGGACCCCCGCAACCAGGACATCAGCTCCGCGCCGTTCGCGCGCGCCGTGCGGGAGGAGGCCCCGCCGCGGTCAGCCGCCCGGCATGGGGCGCACGGTGAGGATCTGCTGGGCGTGCCCGACCGGACCGTGCAGATCGTGCAGGACCGTGCTGGTCAGGCCCACGCCCGCCGGGCCGAAGGCCACGGTGGTGTCCAGACCGGTCCAGCGGCCCTCCGGGCGGCGGTGCAGGTGCACGGTCAGGTCGACGTTGGGGAACATCCACGCGGTCGGCGACTCGCGTACGGCGATGCCGTTCGCCGTGTCGACGAGAGCGAGGAAGGAGGCGAGCGGGCTGCTGGGCTCGCCGGCGACCAGGGTGAGCGGGGTGGAGATCCAGGCGGTGGTGCGGCCCGGGGCCGGCGGGGCGAGCGGACGGATGTCCAGGGACGCGATGAAGCCGCCCGGCCACAACTCGCTCATCGCCCAGGGCGCGAGTCCGTCGGGCGGGGTGAGCCGGTCACCGGCACCCCCGGCGACGGCCGCGGTGTCCTGGGCCGACAGCAGCCAGACCCGGGCCCGGACCACCGGGCGCCCGGCGATGCGCACGACGGCTTCCAGGAGTTCGATGGTGCGGCCGGGGCGGAGGGTCTCCACCTCGATCTCGCACTCGTCCAGGGCCGGGGCGCCCAGGATGTCGTAGCTGATCCGGACCGGTATCAGGGCGCTGCCCCCGCGCGCGGCCAGATGGTCCTCGACCGCGTGGACGACCAGCCCGCCCAGCGGGCCGAAGTGCTGCTCGCGCACGTCCCAGGCGCCACCGGCATGCTCGGTGGGCTTGAAACGGTGCTCGTCGATGCGTTCGTAGTAGCTGCCGGGAACCGGGGCGCCGGTGTTCAACGCGTGCTTCTCCTCGGGCTGTTCACAGGAAGCCGATCCGGCACGGGTTTCTCGCGCCGGATCGGCCGGGCAGCCCCATCATGACCCAGCCCATACTTGGCATCTACACCCACCTTCCGTCAGGAGGCCCCGTGTTCTTGCGTGACGTCACCCACGACGACGTGGACGCGTACGTCCGGATGCGCTGCGACCCGGTGATGATGGTCGAGCTCGGCGGACCCCTGCCGGCCGGTGGCATGGCGGACAAGGTGCGCCGGGACGCCCGCCAGGCGGCGGACGGCACCGCCTGGATCAAGATGATCGTCCCCGACCCGCGCACCCCGGAGGAGGTGGCCGGGACGGTGACCATCTGGACCCATGACGGCAACGACGGCCCGATGTCGGAGATCGGCTGGATGGTGCTGCCGCGGTACCAGGGGCGCGGCCTCGGCGGCCGCGCGGCCCGCGCCCTGCTGGAACGGGCGCGGGACGAGGACCGCTGGGGATAGGTGCACGCCTTCCCGGCCACCACCAACACGGCCTCCAACGGCATCTGCCGCTCGCTCGGCTTCCGGTTCGTCGGCGAGCGCGAGGTGGAGTTCGCCGGCCGCGTGCTGCGCACCAACCACTGGGCGATCACCCCGCGCGCGGACCTGACGCCGGAGTGAGGCGGCGCGGGTCAGCCGAGGCTCACCCACCCGCGCTCCTCGGCGGAACGGGCCATCGCGTCCAGTGCCACCGCGGCGGCCACGGCGTCGTCGAGGGTGGCACCGTGGACCCCGCCCTCCGTGACCGAGCGCAGGAAGTGATACGCCTCGATGACCTTGAGGTCGTCGTAGCCCATGGCGTTGGCCGCACTCGGCTGGAAGGCCTCGTACTCGCCGTGACCGGGACCCACGTGGACCGTGCTGACCGGCTGGTCCTGGTACGTGGTGCCGCGGCTGACGCCGAGTTCGCCCATGCGTCGGAAGTCCCACCAGAGCGCGCCCCGGGTGCCGTGGATCTCGAAGCCGTAGTTGTTCTGCTCGCCCACGGAGACCCGGCAGGCCTCCAGGACACCGCGCGCGCCGGAGGCGAAACGCAGCAGGCAGTCGACGTAGTCGTCGTTCTCCACCGGACCGGGTTCGCCGCCCGCCGCCCGGGTGTGTCCCGCGGTGGCGCCGGTCGGGCGAGCCCGTTCCGGCACGAACACGGCGGTGTCGGCGGACAGCGACTCGATCTCGCCGAGCAGGTGGCGGGCCAGGTCGACCCCGTGCGAGGCCAGGTCTCCCAGCACCCCGCTGCCGCCGCGTTCACGCTCGTAGCGCCAGGTCAGGGCGCCCTCCGGGTGGGCCGCGTAGTCGCTGAACAGCCGGATGCGGACATGGGTGACGGTGCCGATCTCACCGGCCGCGATCATCTCGCGGGCGGCGGCGACGGCGGGCGCGTTGCGGTAGTTGAAGCCGACCGTGCCCCGCACCCCGGCCCGGGCCGCGGCGCCGGCCACCGCGCGGGCGTCGTCGGCGCTCAGGCCCACCGGCTTCTCGATCCAGATGTGCTTGCCCGCCTCTGCCATGGCGAGGCCGATCTCCCGGTGCAGGAAGTTCGGGGCGGTGATGCTGACCGCCTCCACCCGGGGGTCGGCGGCGACCTCCCGCCAGTCACGGGTGGCGGATTCGAAGCCGTACCGCTCGGCCGCCTCCTCGGCCCGGCCGGGCACCTCGTCGGCGACGGCGACCAGGTGCGGACGTACCGCGAGCCCGGGGAAGTGGTGGGGCACGCGGGCGTAGGCCTGGGTGTGCACCCGTCCCATCCAGCCGAATCCGACGACGGCCACGCCGAGCGCAGACACCATGAAAGCCCCTTGTTTGGACCGATCCAAAGCCTGGTTGCTCACGATGGGGCCGCCTCCGGGCAGGTGTCAAGCCACCGGGTGAAGCTCCCTTCAGGCACTTCCGGACCCGTCTCCTGCCCCTTTACAAGAGCCCCGCCCTCATGGAACGGTCCACATCGTGCGACCGCCCACCATCCGTGACGTCGCCGCGCGCGCCGGTGTGTCCAAGTCCCTGGTCTCACTGGTGCTGCGCGGCTCCGGCAGCGTGCGCCCCGACAAGCGGCAGGCGGTCCTCGCCGCGGTCGAGGAGCTCGGCTACCGGCCCAACGCCGCCGCCCGCAGCCTCAGCGAGCGCCGCACCCGCACCGTCGGCGTGCTCCTGAACGACATGCGCAACCCCTGGTTCGTGGAACTCCTGGACGGTCTGAACTCCCGCCTCCACGACGCCGGTCTGCACATGCTGCTCGCCGACGGCCACCTGAACCGGCGCCTGGGCGAGGACCTCACCCGCACCTTCACCGAACTGCGCGTCGACGGCCTGGTCGCCGTCGGCACCCTGCGGGATCCGCGCGCGCTGCGCGTCGCGGCCGGCCGGGTGCCCACCGTCGTCGCCGGCACCCGCGAACCCGAACTGCCGGGGGTGGACGTCGTCGCGGGCGACGACGAGCGGGGCGCACGGCTGGCCACCGAGCACCTCGTCGCCCTCGGCCACCGGCACATCGCCCACATCGCCGGCCAGGGCGCGGTCGGCGACCTGCGCCGCCGCGGCTTCGAGGCCGCCGTGCGCGCACACGGGCTCGCCGGCACGGCGGTCGTCGAGCAGGGCGACCTCACCGAGGAAGGCGGCTACCGGGCCACCGTGCGGCTGCTCAGCCGTACCCGGCGGCCCACCGCCGTGTTCGCGGTCAACGACATGGCCTGCGTCGGCGCGCTGTCCGCCGCCGAGGAGAGCGGCCTCCGGGTCCCTGGCGACCTCTCCCTGGCCGGCTACGACAACACCTATCTGTCGCGCCTGCGCCACCTGTGGCTGACCACCGTGGACAACGCCAGCCACGACGTGGGCCGGCGCGCCGCCCAGCGGCTGCTCGACCGCATCGACGACCGGCACCTGCCCCGGACCGTCGACCTGACGAGCCCGGCCCTGGAGGTGCGCGGCACGACCGCGCCGCCCGCCGCGACCGGCTGACGAGCACCTTCCCGGCCTCCCGGACGACCCCGCATCGGCCCCGGCCCGCTGGTTACCCGGACCCCGGGGTTCGGAAGTGAGCCCCCCGGGGTCGTCCGCGCGTCGCGCGTCGCGGAGGGCCCACGTTCCGGTGCCGGCGATCCGGCCCCCGCCGCGGATCAGAGCCCTCGCCCGGCCGGGCCAGGGGTGAGAACATGGCGTGTGTCGCTCATGGACCTACGGCGTTCACCATCGGGACGGGTGCTGGTCCTCATCCCCCTGGTACTGATCGCTGTGGTGGGCGTCGTGGACGCCCTGACCCCGCCCGACGTGCACCTCGGCCCGCTGCTGGTCGCGGCTCCCGCGTTCACCGCCGCGTTCTCCGGGCCCTGGCTCACCGCGCTGATCGGTGCGCTGGCCGTCGGGACCGAACTCTCCATCGGCGCCGTCCAGGGCACGCTCGGCACCCAGAACCTTCAGGCGGAGATCGCGTCGCTGATCCTCGTCTCCGGTCTGATCGTGGTGTTCTGCCTGTTCCGTGACCGGCGCGAGCACCAGCTGACGCAGAGCCGGGTCGTGGCACGGGCCGTCCAGGACGTGCTCTTCCCGCCCCTGCCCGTCCGCAGCGGCCCCCTGCGGATCGCCTGCCTGTACCTCGCCGCCCAGGACGAGGCCACCATGGGCGGGGACCTCTACGCCGCCGCCCGCACCGGACACAGCACCCGGCTGCTCATCGCCGACGTGCGGGGCAAGGGGCTGCCCGCGATCAGCCATGCCGCACTGCTGCTCGGCGCCTTCCGCGCGGCCGCCCACCGCCGGCCCTCGCTGCCGCGCCTGGCCGTGCACCTGGACGGCGCCATGCGCTGGGAGTTCCGGCAGTGGCAGACCGCGCAGATGCTCGACACCGACGAGTCCTTCGCCACCGCCCTGCTCGTCGACATCCCCGACAGCGAGCCCGTGCTGCACCTCCTCAACTGCGGCCACCCCGCCCCGCTGCTCATCGGCGCGGAGACCGCCGAGCCCCTGACCGCGCGGGCCGTCGCACCACCGCTGGGTCTGGGGGAACTGTCCGACGCCGCGGACTACGAGGTCGCCTCGTTCCCCTTCCCGCCCGGCGGCACACTGCTCCTGCACACCGACGGCGTCCTGGAGGCCCGTAGCCCGCGGGGCGAGTTCTACCCCCTCGCCGACCGGGCCGGCGCCTGGGCCGGCGCCCCGCCGGAGGTAGTGCTGAGCCGACTCCACGACGACCTCCTCGCCCACACCAACGGCCGCCTCGGCGACGACGCCGCGGCCGTCGCGATCCGCCGCGGCCCGTCGTGACCGGCACCGGCCGCCTTGGCGCCCGCCCGCGTGCCGCCGGCCGGTGGCACGGGGAATCCACCGGCACCTCGTGATTGTGCCGTGTGCGTTCGGGTACGCGTGCAGAGCCCATGCCCGGCCGGTCAGCTCCCGGGCGGGCCGTTCGAGTGCCGCGACCAGGGAATCCGCCATGCAGACACCAGCGAACGACAACACCCCGACGCCCGCCCAGCAAGCGCTGGACGTGCTTGCCGAGAACGCCGAGGACACGGTGGCACTGGAGACGCTCGCGAGCAGCGACGTACTGGTCCCTGTGCCCGACGACGCGAGCGAGGAGGACGCCACCAACCCCACGGCGGTGGCCCTGCCCGTTCTCGAACAGCCGGGCGGGGCGCCGGTGGTGCCCGTGTTCACCTCCGAACTGGAGATGTCCGACCTGCTGCCCTACGTCTCCCGCTACCGCCTGGTACCGCTCGGCGCGCTCGCGTCCCAGTGGCCGGCCGACGACCTGTCGCTGACCATAGACGCCAGTTCGCCGCACGGTCTGACGCTCACCTCGGAGGGAGTACGCAGCCTGCTGGCCCGGCCCCACGGCTGAGCGGCACCGCGAGGACCGGCCGGAACGGCCGTCCGCGGTGGGCGCGGCAGGCACCACCGTGGCACCGACCTCCGTGGCACCGACCTCCGCGGTGCCCGGCTCTCAGGCGTCCTGGAGAAGGCCGATGAGGTTGCCGTCGGCGTCCCTCGCCGAGGCGATCAGCCGGCCGCCGCCCACGTCCTGCACGTCCTGGAGCACTTCGGCGCCCGCGGCCACCAGCGCCGCCAGCCGGGCCCTGATGTCGTCGACGTGCCAGTACGGCACCGGTCCGGTCATTCCCTTGGCGTGCCCGTTCGGGTCGAGCCCCACGTCCTGCCCGGCGTCCTTGAACCCGACGTAGTAGGGCGCGTCGGCGTACGGCTCGACCTCCAGCAGCGCGCTGAACAGGGCCTTCGCCCGGTCGAGGTCCTTCACGGGGTAGATGATCGTCTTCAGGCCGGCGGTCATGGCGAACTCCTTGATTGCTGTTCGGATCGATATGCGGACGTACGCGGCTCCGCACGCGGCGGAGGCGGCACG
Source organism: Streptomyces sp. CB01373 (assembly GCF_002803075.1). Taxonomy (GTDB): domain Bacteria; phylum Actinomycetota; class Actinomycetes; order Streptomycetales; family Streptomycetaceae; genus Streptomyces. The sequence goes on from NZ_NNBK01000003.1 coordinate 466,257, forward strand.
GGCCGACGGCTGCGTCGGTGGTTCCACGCTAGAACGGGCGGGTGCCGTGCCGCTTCTTCGATCCTGACCGGTTGCCGGTCGCCTGCCGGGGTGGCGTCACCCGGCTCGCCGTACACACCCCGCCGGGCGTGTGCGGTGCGGATCCGGTCGCGTTAGCCTGTAGCCCGGCCGCGAGAGATTCGCGGCGCGGCGGTGGGGCCCGCCGTACCGAAACCGTGGCACTGGTGCCGCCAACGGTCCCTACTCGCATCAAAGGAGCGCTCCGGCATGTCCGGGCGCGGGCGAGCAGGAGACGTACGAGCATGACTGTCCCGGACAAAGGGAACCTTCGGGAGCGGAACGGCCCCACGCGGTGGCGAGCCCGGCGGGAACAGGCACCGGTGGTCGCCGTGGTGGCACTCGGCGGAGCGCTCGGGGCCACCGCCCGGTACGCCGTCTCGCAGTGGCTGCCGACGCCGGCCGGCGGCTTCCCCTGGGCGATCTTCTGGGTCAACGTGTCCGGCTGCGCGGTGATCGGCGTCTTCATGGTGGTCATCACCGATGTATGGGCCGCCCACCACCTGGTCCGCCCCTTCTTCGGCACCGGCGTGCTCGGAGGCTTCACCACCTTCTCCACCTACACCGTCGACATCCAGCGACTGGTGGACTCCGGCCATGCCCGTACCGGGCTGGCGTACCTCGCCGCGACCCCGTGCGCGGCCCTCGCGGCGGTGTGGCTGGCCATGACGGCGGCCCGCCGTGTTCTGAAGTGGAGGCAGCCATGACCAGGCTCACCGGCAGCGCGCTGCGCGTGACCGTCTTCATCGGAGAGAACGACACCTGGCACCACCGGCCCCTGTACTCGGAGATCGTCCACCGGGCCCATGCGGCGGGCCTCGCGGGCGCCAGCGTCTTCCGCGGTGTGGAGGGGTTCGGCGCGAACTCCCTGATCCACACCTCCCGGCTGCTGTCGTTGAGCGAGGACCTGCCGGTGGCGGTGGTGATCGTGGACACCGAGGAGCGGTTGCGGGCATTCCTTCCGCAACTGGACGAACTGGTCGCCCAGGGGCTGGTGATACTCGACGACTGCGAGGTCATCCGGTACGTCGCCCGCTCGGCCGGACTCGGCGGCACGGACGTCGAGGGCGGGAAGTCCTCGTGAACTGGCTGCTGGTGGTTCTCGGGGCCGCGGTCGGTGCACCCCTGCGCTACCTCACCGACCGCGCGGTGCAGTCCCGGCACGACTCGGTGTTCCCCTGGGGCACCCTCGTCGTGAACGTCACCGGCTGCCTGATCCTCGGCCTGCTGACCGGCGCGGCGGCCGCGGGCGTCGCCGGACCGCGGCTGCAACTGCTCGTGGGCACCGGACTGTGCGGGGCCCTGACCACCTACTCGACCTTCTCCTACGAGACGCTGCGGCTCACCGAGGCAGGCGCGGGCTTCTACGCCTTCGCCAACGTCGTCGGCAGCGTCGGGGCGGGCCTCGCCGCCGCTTTCGCCGGGGCATGGATCGCCGGCGGCTTCTGACGGTCGCCGCGGATTCCGCTGCCCGTCACCGGACCGTCAACTCAGCACCGTAAGTGTGTGTCCACCACTGTCGATCACCATCCTCAGAACTGGATCCCATGAGCGCCATCTCCGTCGGTCAGGCCGTCGTACTCGGAGTCGTCGAGGGGGTGACCGAGTTCCTGCCCGTGTCCTCCACCGGCCACCTGAAGATCACCGAGGGACTCATGGGCATCCCTGTCGACGACAAGTCGGTCGTCGCGTTCTCCGCCGTCATCCAGGTCGGCGCCATCGCCGCCGTGCTGGTGTACTTCTTCAAGGACATCGTGCGGATCATGTCCGCCTGGTTCCGGGGGCTGGCCAACAAGCAGGAGCGCTACCACCACGACTACAAGTTCGCCTGGTGGGTCATCTTCGCGACCATGCCGATCGTCGTGGTGGGCCTGGCCGCGAAGCCCTTCATCGAAGGGCCGCTCGGCTCCCTGTGGGTGGTCGCCGGTTCGCTGATCGCCGGCAGTGTCGTGATGTGGTGCGCGGACCAGATGGGCCGGCACAAGCGCGGTGAGGACGACACCTCCTTCAAGGACGCGATGCTGGTGGGCAGCTCGCAGATCCTCGCCCTGCTCTTCCCCGGCTTCTCCCGCTCCGGCGCCACCATGTCGACCGCGCTCATCCTCGACCTCGACCGGGTCGCCGCCACCCGCCTGTCGTTCTTCCTCGGCCTGCCGGCCCTGACCGGCGCCGGCCTCTACGAGCTCAAGGACGCGCTCGGCGCGAGTGTGGGCGCCGTCCCGCTGGCCGTCGGCACCGTGGTGTCCTTCGTCGTCGCCTACGGCTCCATCGCCTGGCTGCTGAAGTTCGTCGCCAAGCACTCCTTCAACGCGTTCGTCGTCTATCGGATCCTGATCGGCCTGCTGCTGTTCGGCCTGCTCGGCACGGGCGTCCTCAGCAGCTGAGCACGGGGTGGCGGCCGAGACCCGTCGCCCTGCCGTGGTCACCGTCGTGGAGCACCGCGACCGGCCCGGAGGCACAATGGCGATCATGACGTCGTCCCCGACCTATCTTCCGGTCCTCGAGCACATCGCCGAGGAGATCGGGCACACACCGGGCCGCGGGCGCCCGGCCGACTACATCCCGGCGCTCGCGGCCCGGGACCCCCGCGCCTTCGGCATGGCCGTCGCCGAGCTGGACGGCACGGTCTACGGGGTGGGGGACTGGCGGGAGCCGTTCTCCACGCAGTCCATCACCAAGGTGTTCACGCTCGCCCTCGACCTGGCGCGCGAGGGCGACGAACTGTGGGAGCACGTGGGCCGCGAGCCCTCCGGCAACCCCTTCAACTCCCTGGTGCAGCTGGAGTACGAGAACGGCATCCCGCGCAACCCGTTCATCAACGCGGGCGCCCTGGTGGTCACCGACCGGCTCCAGACCCGCACCGGCGACGCGGCGGGCGAGCTGCTGAGCTTCCTGCGCGCCGAGAGCGGCAACCCGGAGCTGGACTTCGACGAGGAGGTCGCAGCCTCCGAGACCGCGCACGGCGACCGCAACGCCGCCCTCGCCCACTTCATGGCGTCCTACGGGAACGTCGACAATCCGGTGCCGGTCCTGCTGGACCAGTACTTCCGCCAGTGCTCGATCGCGGCCTCCTGCGCCGACCTGGCGCTGGCCACCACGTTCCTCGCCCGGCACGGTATAAGGGCGGACGGCTCCCGGCTGCTCGCCAGCAGCCAGGCCAAGCAGGTCAACGCGGTCATGCTCACCTGCGGGACGTACGACGCGGCCGGTGACTTCGCCTACCGCGTCGGCCTGCCCGGCAAGAGCGGCGTCGGCGGCGGCATCATCGCCGTCGTACCGGGCCGGTGCTCGCTGTGCGTGTGGAGCCCCGGACTGGACGAGCGGGGCAACTCGGTGGCCGGCGTGGCGGCCCTGGACCGCTTCACGACCCTCACCGGACTGTCGGTGTTCTGAGGGGCCGCCCGGCGCGGGTCGTCCGATCGTGCGCCGGTCAGGTGCGGACGGCAGCCCGGCGTCCCGGTCCGGTCGGCGTCCGCCGCGGTTCGGGCCGCGACGGCCTCCGGGGGCGACGCCGACGTCCGCGGACCGTGCCCGGTCGTCGGCAGGTCAGACGCGCGAGGCGCGCCTGCGCCGGAACCGCAGGCCGATCAGGAGGGCCCCCGCGCCCAGACCGGCGGCGCCCGCGATGGCCCCCGCCCCCGGCCAGTCCGACTCCTCCGGGCGAGGCGCACCGGCGGACGCGACGACCGCCGCTCCCGGCTTCGTACCGGGCTTCGCTCCTGGCTTCGTCCCGGACTTCGCTTCCGCCGTCGCCTCGTGCGAGACGGGCCGCAGGGCGTCGAGCGAACCCACCGGATCGACGTGACCGGCGGCGTCGAATCCCCAGTCCAGCAGCGCGCGCGCCTCCTCGTAGACGTTGCCCTCCTGAGGGTTCATCAACGTCACCAGGACGGTGCGCCCGTCCCGGTGGGCCGCGGCGACGAGCGTGTTGCCCGCGTTGGTGGTGTAGCCGTTCTTGATGCCGATCAGACCCGGATACGGCTCCACCCCGTTGGCACCGGTCAGCAGGCGGTTGGTGTTGGCGATCTGGAACGTGCCGTCGTTGCCGGGGAAGGCGGCGTGCGCGGTGGAGCAGTACCGCGCGAAGTCCGGGTTGCGCAGTCCGGCCCGCCCGAACACGGCCAGGTCGTACGCCGAGGAGTCCTGCCCGTCGGCGTCGTAGCCGTCGGGGGAGACGACCGTGGTGTCCAGGGCTCCCAGGGAGCGGGCCTTGGCCTCCATCTGCCGGGCTGTCTGCTCCCAGCCGCCGTTGAGCGCGGCGAGCACGTGCACGGCGTCGTTGCCGGAGTTGAGGAACACCCCGCGCCACAGGTCGGCCACCTGGTACGTGTGCCCCTCGACGACCCCCACCAGGCTGCTGCCCTCGCCGATGCCCGTCAGTTCCTTGGCGCTGACGGTGTGCTGGATGCCCGCGGGGAAGGACGGCATCACGGTCAGGGCGAACAGCGTCTTGAGGGTGCTCGCGGGCGGCAGCCTGCGGTGCGCGTCGTGCGCGGCCAGCACCTCGCCCGACGCGGCGTCGGCCACCACCCAGGACAGCCCGGAGACGGCCGGAAGATCGGGCGCCCCGTCGCGGAGCCGGACCTGGGTGCCCTCGTCGTCCAGCAGGCCCGGCTGCGGCACCGTCGCCCTCGGCTGCACTATCGCTCCACGGGACCCGGCGGCCGCGCCGGCGACCGCGACCGGGGAGGTCACCGCCAGCAGACTCGCCGCGCAGAGCGCGCAGGCCGATACGGTGGTGCGCTTGGAAAATCTGATCTTCATATCGCAAACGTAGGGACAAAACGGTGCAGGCGGGACGCTGCCCAGAGCCGAACGGGGTCCGCGAGCACCCGGATGTCCTAGCGCGTACCCCGACGGGCGCACAGCGGGCGCGGTGCTGAGGGTGCGTCGGATGCCCGGCCGGCGGCCGTGGCTCAGCCGGTGGGCAGGGTCGGCCGGACGCGGCGCAGGAACGTGGCGTTGTCGGGCGTGTCGCGCAGCCGCTCCAGCAGCGTCTCCACGCCGGTCCTGCCCTCGCGGCCGCGCAGGGCCCGGCGCAGACCGCGAACCGCCGTCAACTCGGCCGGGCTGAAGAGGAGTTCCTCACGTCGGGTGCCCGAGGGGTCGAGGTCGACGGCCGGGAAGACGCGGCGGGAGGCGAGTTCGCGGCTCAGTCGCAGCTCCATGTTGCCGGTGCTCTTCAGCTCCTCGAAGAAGAAGTCGTCGGCGCGGGATCCGGTCTCCACCAGCGCGGTGGCGAGGATGGTGAGCGAGCCGCCCTCCTCGGCCGTCCGCGCCGCCCCGAAGAGCCGCTTGGGCCCCAGGAGCGCGCTCGCGTCGACACCGCCGCTGAGGGTGCGGCCGCCCGCCGCGGCCGCGTTGTTGTGGGCCCGGCACAGCCGGGTGAGCGAGTCGAGGAGGACGACCACGTCCTCACCGGCCTCGACGAGCCGCTTGGCCCGTTCGACGACGAGTTCGGCGAGCGCGATGTGCTGCTTCGGGGACCGGTCGAAGGTGGAGGCGTACACCTCGCCGTGCACGCGGCGGCGCATGTCGGTGACCTCCTCCGGGCGTTCGTCGAGCAGCACCACCATCAGCCGGCACTCGGGGTGGTTGCCCGCGACGGCGGCGGCGATCTGCTGGATCAGCACGGTCTTGCCGGTCTTGGGCGGTGCCACGACGAGGCCGCGCTGCCCCTTGCCGACGGGCGCGATCAGGTCGGCGACACGGCCGGTGAGCCCGGCGGCGGGGTGTTCGAGGCGCAGCCGCTCGCGCGGGTGCAGCGGAGTGAGGTCGTGGAAGCGGCGCCGGGACCGGGCCTCGTCCGGCGAGCGGCCGCCGATGCCCGTGATCTCGGTGACGACGTGCTGCTGCCCGAGCAGGCCTGCGACGGCGTCGCCCTTGCGCAGGCCGTGGCGGCGGATCAGCGCGGGGGAGACGCGCGGGTCGGAGGGCGTGGGCAGGAGGTCCGCGACGCGCAGATGACCCTTGCCGGTCGCGTCGATGTCCAGGACACCGGTGACGGACTCGGGGGCCGCGGACGTCTGCCGCGGTGCGACGGGGCGTTCGAGTGTGGTGGTCATATGGGGGAGGTCCTTTCGCGGACGGACGGCACGGGATGTGCGGGGGGAAGCGGAAGCCGCGACGGGGAGGCGCGGAGCACGGCCTCCGACGGCGGAAGACACCACCTCGGCCGGCGGCGCGCTGCCCGGGAGGGCGGAGCGCCGCTCAGGGAGAAGGCGAGGAGAAGCAGATCGCGTCGACCGCGACAGACGCGTCGACCCGGTGAGCTGATGAAGAACCGCACCGGCGCCCACAACGGGGCGTACACGAGTGCTGACACCACGATACCACTCGGCTCGCGGACGTGGGAGAAAGTTTCGCCGCCAGGTCCGGCAGACGGACCACCGTTCGTCCAGCGGCTACCTCGGCACCGCGGACGGCCTCGTCGACATCAAGTGGCCCGCCCCCATGCCTGGAGCGGGAACACCGCGGGCCCGGCAGCCGTCCACGCGGCTGCCGGGCCCGCGGGCATGGCAGGGATGTTCCGGGGCGTCAGGCGTACGACCGGAGCCAGCGGAGCTTGGCCGCCTCCTGGTAGGGGCCGCCGCCCTCGTGGTCGTTGAAGTCGTACACCTCGATCTGCTTGTCCTGGTGCGCCCAGGCGTTGAACGCGGCGAACACCGTGGAGGGCGGGCAGGTCTGGTCCTCCAGGGCCGCAGAGAAGAGCGCGGGCGCGCGGCCGCGGGCGGCGAAGTGCACGCCGTCGAAGTACGACAGCGTGCGCAGGGCGCCCTCGGTGCGGCCGCGGTGGGTCTTCAGGTAGAGGCCTATCTCGCGGTACGGGTGACGGTCGGTCAGCGTCGTCCCGCGCGGGAAGTCGCACAGGAACGGCACGTCCGGCGCGATCGCGACCAGGTCCGGCACCAGACCTCCCACCGCGATCGTGATGCCGCCGCCCTGGCTCGCGCCGATCGCCGCGGTCCGGCCCGCGTCCGTGAGCGGGTGCGCGCGGGCCGCCTCTATCGCCCGCACCGCGTCGGTGAACACCCGGCGGTAGTAGTAGTTCTCCGGCGCGTCCAGACCGCGGGTCATGAAGCCGGGGTACGCCGGCGTGCCGCCGACCGGGTCGGAAGTGCCGCCACCGCCGCCCCAGGCGCTGCCCTGCCCGCGCGTGTCCATCACGAAGTGCGCGCGGCCCGTCGACGCCCACAGCAGATGTTCGTGCGGCAGGCCGCGCCCGCCGCCGTAGCCGACGAACTCCACGACCAGAGGCAGCGGCGCGTCGACCCGCGCGGGCAGCGTCAGCCAGCCCTTGACCGGGTGCCCGCCGAAGCCGGCGAAGGTCACGTCGTACACCTTCACCGTCGCCAGTCCCGTGTCCACCAGGTCGAACCGGGCGTCCAGGTCGTGCTCGCGGGCCTCCTGGAGCGTCTTGGACCAGAAGGCGTCGAAGTCCTCGGGCTCGACGGACGAACTGCGGTACTCGCGGAGCTCGTCGAGGGGAAGGTCGAACAGGGCCATCAACAACCGCCTTCGCGAAGAGACTGAAGAGAGCGTGGGGGCCACACGCTACGGCCTCGGTGCGGGCCGCCGTCGGCGGAGGTGTTCGATCCGGACGCGGCGAACGGCGGACCGGGGTGCGTCAGGTGTCGTCCTGGTCCCGGCCGGGCCAGGCGTTGTAGCGGGTGAGATAGCCCGCGAACCGTTCGAGATCGTCCTCCGGCCAGCCCGCCAGGCGCTCGTGGAAGGCCGCGCGGCGGCTCTCGGTGACCCGGGCGAGGATCCGCCGCCCGGCGGCCGTCAGATGGAGCACCTGGACCCGGTGGTCGCCGGGGTCGGTACGGCGCTCGACGAGGCCGGAGCGCTTCAGGGCGGACACCTGGCGGCTGACGGTGGACTTGTCCAGCGCGTAGTGCGCGGCCAGGTCGGTGGCCCGGCAGCCGCCGCTCTCCTCCAGATGCCCGAGCAGCGTGTACGACACCAGCGACAGCTCGGGGTGCATGCGTCCCGCCGAGGCCCGGGCCCGGCGGGCGAAGACCGTCATCTCGCGGTGGATGGTCTCCACGGCCGTCTCCCCGGCCGGCGGCCGCCGCGTGACGCCGCGCTCGTCCGGTTCTGTCGCTGCGGTCACCGAATGCCTCCCCTGCTCTTCCGGGTTGCATAGTACAACTGACCGATGGAGAAGGGGGCGGCGGCCGAGCGTTGGGGTAGGGTGGCCTGCGGCCGCGGAGGGTCCCGGTCACAGGAAGCCCAGGAGGTGAGACCCATTACCGCTGTGTCAGGTCGGGTGCTCTCCCTTCGTAACGGCGCGGATCACCGTCGGTAGGTGACCGCCGGGAGCGCCCTTCGGCTCCCGAAAGGTCCCCGCGTTCCATGCCCGTACTTCCTCCCCTCTCCGCTTCTTCCTCTTCCGCTTCTGTGCCCCCGCGCGCCGGGGTGGTCGCCCAGCTGCGCGCCGCCGGCTGCGTGTTCGCCGAGGAGGAGGCGGAACTGATCCTCGCCGGCGCCCGCACACCACGGGAGATCGCCGCCCTGGTGGAGCGGCGCGTCGCCGGTCTCCCCCTCGAACAGGTCCTCGGCTGGGCCGGGTTCCACGGTCTGCGGATCGCGGTGGAACCGGGCGTCTTCGTCCCGCGGCGCCGTACCGAGTTCCTGGTCGACCAGGCGGTGGCCCGGTCCCCGGAGGCGTCCGTCGTCGTGGACCTGTGCTGCGGCTCGGGCGCGGTGGGCGCGGCGCTGGCCGAGGCGCTCGGCCCGGCCGAACTGCACGCCGCCGACATCGACCCGGCCGCGGTGCGCTGCGCCCGGCGCAACATCGTCCCCAGGGGCGGCGCGGTGCACGAGGGTGACCTGTTCGACGCGCTCCCCGGCAGTCTGCGGGGCCGCGTCGACATACTCGCCGCCAATGTGCCCTACGTCCCCACGGGCGAGGTCGGCCTGCTGCCGCCCGAGGCCCGCGACCACGAGCCGCTGGTCGCCCTGGACGGCGGCCCCGACGGCCTCGACATCCTGCGCCGCGTCACCACCCTGGCCCCCACCTGGCTCGCGCCCGGCGGCTGCCTCCTGGTCGAGACCAGCGAACACCAGACCCCGCAGGCCCTGGCCGCCTTCACCCGGGCCGGCCTGACCGCCCAGCTCGCCGTGTCGGAAGACCTCAGCGCCCACGTGGTGACAGGAACCAGGCACTGACCGCACTCGGCCGGTCCGCGGCACGTCCGAGAGCACCTCGATCACCGCAAAGGCTCCTTCGCGCCGTGCCGGCCGCAGGACCGGTGCCTCCCGGGTGAAGGCGAGCAGACCGGCGGCGGTGGTGTTCCGCCGGAAAACGGTGCTTTGCTGGATTGTGCGAGTGGAGTGCCGCGCGGAGGGAACTTTGTGCGGTACCCAGGCCACGAGAGGAGTGATCGCGATGGCGAGCGAGCCGGAGCACCCCGAATCCGTCTCGGTGGAGCTGAGCGGATGCACCAAGGAAGACGCCCGGACCGTGTTCGACGTGCTGTGTGCCTGCTTCTCCTCCGACCGGTGCGCGGACGACGTGCCCCGGGACTACCACGAGGTGCGCCCGACCGTGTGGCTCGGCACGTTCGACGTGGCCGAGGAGCACGGGGCGGACTGCGGGCCCACCCGGCTCGACGCGTCCGTCACGGCCGACGTGCAGGGCGGCTACTGGGCGATCGACCGTTTCCGCACCACCCTGGGCTCCCTGTTCACCGTCGAGGACCTGAGCATGGCCTCCGGTGACCAGGAGCGCGAACTCCACGTCCGTCTGGAGAACCGCTGACGGCGGGCACCGAGAGGACCCCGGGCCGTTTATGCAACTAGTTGCATAAACGGCCCGGGGTCCTCTACAACTACAGACATGAGCCGTTACCCGCATCTGCTGCGCCCGCTCGACCTGGGCTTCACCACGCTGCCCAACCGCGTTCTCATGGGCTCGATGCACGTCGGCCTCGAGGAGGCCGACCGAGGCTTCGAGCGGATGGCGGAGTTCTACGCGGCCCGCGCCCGCGGCGGAGTGGCGCTCATCGTCACCGGCGGCATCGCCCCGAACGAGGAGGGGCGGCCCTACGAGGGCGGCGCGAAGCTCACCACCGAGCAGGAGGCCGAGCAGCACACGACCGTCACCGCCGCGGTGCACCGCGAGGGCGGCCGGATCGCCCTCCAGATCCTGCACTTCGGCCGCTACGCCTACCACCGCGACCTGGTCGCCCCCAGCCCCCTCAAGGCCCCCATCAGCCGGTTCGTGCCCCGCGAACTCACCGACGCCGACGTCGAGCGGACCATCGACGACTACACCCGCACCGCCCTCCTCGCCCGCCGGGCCGGCTACGACGGCGTCGAGATCATGGGCTCCGAGGGCTACCTGGTCAACGAGTTCATCGCCGCGCGGACCAACCACCGCACCGACCGCTGGGGCGGCTCCTACGAGAACCGGACGCGCTTCCCGGTCGAGATCGTGCGCCGGGTGCGCGAGGCCGTCGGCGAGGACTTCATCATCATCTACCGGCTGTCGATGCTGGACCTGGTGCCCGACGGCTCGACCCTGGACGAGGTCGTCACCCTCGCCAAGGCGGTCGAGGCGGCCGGGGCGACCCTCATCAACACCGGCATCGGCTGGCACGAGGCCCGCATCCCCACCATCGCCACCTCCGTACCGCGCGGCGCCTACGCGTTCGCCACCAAGAGGCTGATGGGCCGGGTCTCCGTCCCCCTCGTCACCACCAACCGCATCAACACCCCCGAGGTCGCCGAGCAGTTGCTCGCCGACGGGTACGCCGACATGGTGTCCGTGGCCCGCCCGATGCTCGCCGACCCCGACTTCGTCGCCAAGGCCGCCGCCGGCCGCCCCGAGGCCATCAACACCTGCATCGGCTGCAACCAGGCCTGCCTCGACCACACCTTCAGCGGACAGATCACCTCCTGTCTGGTCAACCCGCGCGCCTGCCACGAGACCGAACTGGTCCTGTCCCCGACCCGGCGGCGCAAGCGGGTCGCCGTCGTAGGCGCCGGGCCGGCCGGGCTCGCTTGCGCGGTCTCGGCCGCCGAACGCGGCCACCAGGTCACCCTGTTCGACGCGGCGGACGAGATCGGCGGACAGCTCAACGTGGCCCGCAAGGTCCCCGGCAAGCAGGAGTTCGGCGAGACGCTGCGCTACTTCCGCCACCAACTCGACGCGCACGGCGTGGACGTACGGCTGAACACGCGGGTGAGCGCCGGCGGCCTCACGGACTACGACGAGACCGTCGTCGCCACCGGCGTCACTCCGCGCACCCCCGACATCCCCGGCGTCGGCCACCCGAGCGTCCTCGGGTACCTCGACGTACTGCGGGACGGCGCGGCCGTCGGCGAGAAGGTGGCGATCCTCGGCGCCGGCGGCATCGGCTTCGACGTGGCCGAGTACCTCACCGACGGCGGTGACGGGGCGAGCGAGGACCCTGCGGCGTACTTCCGGCTCTGGGGAGTCGACATGGACCAGCGCGAGCCCGGCGGACTCACCGCGCCGAGGCGGCCCGCGCCGCCGCGCACGGTGCACCTGCTCCAGCGCAGCACCACCAAGGTCGGCGCCGGACTGGGCACCACGACCGGCTGGATCCACCGCACCGAACTCAGGCACCGCGGGGTCACCATGGTGCCCGGCGTGCGCTATGACCGGATCGACGACCAGGGCCTGCACATCACCGTCGACGGCACGAGCACGGTCCTGGAGGTCGACACGATCGTGCTGTGCACCGGACAGGAGCCCCGGCGCGACCTGTACGAGGAACTGGTCGCCGCCGGGCGCCGCCCGCATCTGATCGGCGGCGCGGACGAGGCCGCCGAACTCGACGCCAAGCGCGCCGTCAAACAGGGCACGGAACTGGCGGCGGCCCTGTAGGAGACCACCGGCGGCGCACTCGCGGGGCCGGGCGTGTGGGCGGCCCGTCCCTAGGATGATCCCCATGTCACTTCCGCACGCGATCCTCACCGCGCTGCTCGAAAAGCCGTCGTCGGGGCTCGAGCTGACGCGCCGCTTCGACAAGTCCATCGGCTACTTCTGGTCGGCGACGCATCAGCAGATCTATCGCGAGCTGGGACGACTGGAGGCCGCCGGCCTGATCCGCGGCCTGCCCGCGAAGGAACCGGCCCGCGGGCAGAAGAAGGACTACGAGGTGCTGCCCGCGGGCCGCGAGGAGCTGGGCCGCTGGACCGCCACCTCCCAGGATCCGAAGCCGTACCGCGACGCCCTGCTGCTGCGGCTGCGCGCCGCGGCCGTGGTGGGCACCGCGGGCCTCCGGGTCGACCTGGAGCGCCATCTGGAGCTGCACGAGCGGCAGTTGGCGGAGTACCGGGAGATCGAGGAGCGTGACTTCCCGCCCGGCAAGGACAGTCCGGAGGACCGGCTGCGGCATCTGGTCCTGCGGGGCGGTGTCGACCTGGAGACCTTCTGGACGCAGTGGCTGCGCCATGCGCTGGAGGAGTTCACCGAACTGCCCGGCGAACAGACGGAACGGTCCGGGCAGGACGGGGAATTGCCGGGCGGGGGCGTGGAATTGCCCGGTGGGGACCAGGGATCGCCCGGCGGCGTACCGGAATCGCTTGGCGGCGAGGCGGAATTGCACGGCGGCGAAGCCGAATGGCCCGGCCGGGGCCCGGAATGAGGTCGGTCGGGCCCGGCGGGGTGGTCGGTACGGGTGTGGCTCGGAGGGGTGGTCGGTACGGGTGTGGTTGGGAGGGGTGGCCGGTACGGGTGTGGTTGGGAGGGGTGGCCGGTAGTGGTGCGGCTGCGACAGGCCGTCAGTACCGGTGGGCCTTCGCACGGCGCCGCAGCACCCACCCGGTGGCGACCGCCGCCGCCCCGACCAGGGTCCCGCCGGCCGCGAGCGTGAGGGTGCCGTAGTCCTTGACGCCCCCGCCCAGGCCGCCCAGCACACCGCGGGTCGGCACCGCCGTGGGCACGGCGTTCGGCGCGTACGTGCGCACGCCGTTCGGCGCGAAGGTGGGTGCGACGTTCGGTGCGGCCGGTTGCCGGTACGTAGGTGCGGCCGGCTGCCGGTACGTGGGCGCGGCGGGCTGCCGGTACGTGGGCGCGGCCGTCGCGGTGGCGCGGCCGCCGGTGACGGCGATGGACTGAGTGCCCGCCGAGATGTTGTTCGCGCAGACGACGGCCACGGTGTAGGTGCCCGGGCTCACGCTCTGCCAGGCGGCGGACTGGCCACTGGCCGTCCCGGTGAGCGCCACCTGGCGTCCTTGGGTGAAGCTCGTCTGGCCGGCGGAGAGCAGCGAGGCCGTGCCCCAACTGCCGTTGACCTGACTGCAGACGCTGGTCGTCACGGTCACGGTCGAGCCGTTGGCGGTCACGGATATCCCGGCGGCGTGGGCGGCGCCGGTGGAGAGACCGAGTGAGAGTGCGGTGGCCGTCACGGCGACGGCTATGGAGCGGGAGGGTGGCTGAGTGTGGCGCATGGGTCTGTCCTCCGGCGGCACGGTCGGCGGACCATCCCATGTGCCGCCAGAGATAGGGGAATCGCCCGTGCTGCCTCGGAGCCAGCCAACGTCTCCCGGACGCCCCCCGCATGCGGGGCGCGGCCGTACGGGTGGGCACCGCCCGAGCGGCCGACACCCGGTCGGGTGCCCGGGGCATCCCTACTGTTTCCGCCCGGCCGGCAGTTCATGGCTTCCCGGTCGTCACCGACCGTTCGGGTGAGAAGCCGCCCCAGGTGCCGTCCGGGAGCATCGCCCGGATCCGCACCCGGTGGCCGACCCCGGCCTCGCGCCCCAGGTAGAAGCTGTACGAGGCCTTCTCGCGGGGCGCCGTGCCGCCCCAGACGAGGGAGGTGGCCGGCTGTCCGTCCAACTGGATCTGGTACTGCGTCACCACACCGTCGGTGTGCGGCGGGACCCAGCTCAGGTCGAGGTGGTACGCCCCGTCCGCCTGGTGGGTCGCGGCGCGGAAGGACGACGGCGCGGTGGCCCGCCCGTCGTCGGAGCCCGGCGCGGTGGTGAGCCGGACGGCGGCACTGGCGGGGGACAGGTTGTCGGCCGCGTCACGGGCCCGCACGGTGAACACGTAGGACGTGCCCGGCCGCAGGCCGGTGACCACGGTGGCGGTCTGGCTGCCGCCGACACTGTGGATCTTCGTACCGCCTTGGTGGACGTCGTACGACACCACGCCCCGGTCGTCCGTCGAGCGCGACCAGGACAGTTGGACGGCCCGGCTGCCCACCGCCCGGCCGCGCACGTCGAGCGGGCGGCTGGGAGCCGAGTGGTCGGCCGCGACGGCGGCCGGTGTCCTCGCTCGCACCGGCCGGCTGCGCGGACCGAGCCGGCCGTCGGTGCCACGCGCCCGGACGGTGAAGACGTACGTGGTCGACGGGCTGAGCCGGGTGACGTCCACCATGCGCTCACGGGCCGGTACCGCCGTCACCTTCGTGGCGTCGCGGTACACCTCGTACCCGGCGATTTGCGGGGCCGCGGGCAGCGCGTTCCACATCACGTGCACGCTGGTCGCGCTTCCCGCGGCGGCGGTGACGCCGGTCGGCGCACCGGGCAGCCGGCCGCCCTCTCCGTCGTCCGCGGCGCTCCGGCCGCAGGAGGCGAGCAGCACCAGCGCACCGCACAGTGCCACGACACGCCCGGGCACGCGGAGACGGCGGGAAGCGGGGGCGGGAACGCGTCGCACGGGTCTGCCTCCCATGAGTGGCGGCGTGGGCGGCCCCGCACACGGTGCGGGGCAATGGTCCGGACCAATATGGCGTGCCAGCCGGAGCGCATCAAGGGGGCCGGGGTTGGTGGGAGTCCCGGGGCGTTACGTATGCTGAGGTTCCTTCCGGGCTGAACTCCCTCTCATTACAGGGGAGTTCACGCCGTGGCGCGGGCAGCTGTCGTCGCTGCCTCCCGCGCCGTCACGGGCGGCCCGGGGGCCGGGCCGGTAGGGACCCGGGCTCCCGGCCGCCCGATGGGCGGTGCGGGCCATGCGCCGCCCGTTCCCCTAACGTGGGCCGCGCGACCGATTGCTCCGCGATTCACCCCCTGTGGGGTGAATGCCTGTCATGTCCCGAGGAGAGGGGTCCTCACTGTGCGTGCCCAGCCGCTGACGCTCGTCGCGGCGAGTACCGCCCTGCTCGCCCTCACGACTCTGCCGACGCCCACCGTGCCGTACGCGTACCGCACCCGCGGGGAGCCCACGGCGCACGGCGACGACGGTGTACAGGCCGCCGACCTGCTGGCCAGGGTGCGTGACTGCACGCCGGTCTCCCGCGGCCGCTACCGCCTCGGCGCCGGGCAGCCCGCCACCGTCCCGGTGTGCGGACTGCCCGGCGCCGTCTTCTGGAAGGCCGACATGGACATCGACTGCGACGGACGGCCCACCGCGCGCTGCAACCGCAGCACCGACCCGCAGTTCTCCCCGACCGCCGCCTACGAGCAGTCCAACGGCCACCGCCTGGACGCCGCACGGCTGCCGTACGTGGTCCTGCCCGCCCCCAGCCGCATCTGGGACCACCGCGCCCACGGCGTGGGCGGGGGATCGGTCGCGGCCGTCGTCTACGGGGACCGTGTGCAGTACGCGGTCGTAGGCGACATCGGGCCGCGCGAGGTGATCGGCGAGGCCTCCTACGCCACCGCCCGGCGCCTCGGCATCCCCGCCGACCCCCACGGCGGCGGTGTCCGCTCCGGCGTGACCTACATCGTCTTCCAGCACTCCCGGATCGGCGCCATCGAGGACCACGCGGCCGCCGTCGCCACCGGCGAACGGCTGGCACGCCGACTGGTGAACAGCGGCACGGCGACGCCGCCGGCGGACGCCCCGGGGCGTCGGCCGCCTGCGGCGGACGGCGGGGAGGGCGACCCCGCGGACGAGTGACCTGCGCCGCCCGCCTGTGGTGAACGGCGGGACGGCGAGGCCGCGGTAGGACGAACCGCGCCGCCCGCCTGTGGTGAACGGCGGGACGGCGAGGCCGCGGCAGGACGAACCGCGCCGCCCGCCCCCGCCTCCCCTCACACCTTCCGGTAGCCGTACGCCTCCGAGGCCGCCGCCTCCACGGCGTCCAGGTCGGCTCCCGCCGCCGCCGTGACCACCGCGGCGACCGCGCCCTCGACGAACGGGGCGTCCAGCAGCCGTGTGTTCTCGGGCAGTTCGTCACCCTCGGCGAGCAGCGCCTTCACCGTGAGTACCGCGCTGCCGAGGTCGGTGAGCAGGGCCACCCCGGCACCCCGGTCCACGGCCGCGGCGGCCGCGGCGACCAGTTCGGCACTGGTGCCCAGCCCGCCGTCCTCCCGGCCCCCGGCGGCGGCCACGGGCACGCCCGCCGCGCCGCCCGCCAGTCCCTTCGCCAGTTCGAGAACCGAGGACGCCACCTCGGCGCTGTGCGACACCAGTACGATCCCGACCGCCTTCTCGCCGCTCATGTCACGCCACCTCCGCGGCGGATTCGGCAAGTGCGGCGATCAGCAGG
This sequence comes from Streptomyces sp. CB01373, assembly GCF_002803075.1. Lineage (GTDB taxonomy): Bacteria > Actinomycetota > Actinomycetes > Streptomycetales > Streptomycetaceae > Streptomyces. The sequence continues at coordinate 482,732 of NZ_NNBK01000003.1, forward strand.
GCGGACGAGGTGGCCCCCGGGTCCTGGTGACCGATGCTGCGCTCGCCCAGATAGCTCGCCCGGCCCTTGCGGGCCAGCAGGGGCGTGGTGGCCTCGGCGCCCGCTTCGGCGGCGGCGCGGGCAGCCGAGAAGCCGTCACCGAGCGCGTCCACCGCGGGGACCAGCGCGTCGATCATGGTCTTGTCGCCCGGCGCGGCCCCGCCCAGCGTCATGACCCCGTCCACCCCGGCCCGCAGCGCATCGGCGAGTTGCTTCTCGCTCACCTCGGCGGCGTCCCCGAGCGCCTTGCCGGTGCGCCGCAGCAGCGTCCCGTACAGCGGCCCCGACGCGCCACCGACCGTCGAGATCAGCTGCCGCCCGGCGAGCACCAGGACCGCGCCAGGTGTCTGCGGGTCCTCCTTCTCCAGCGCGGCCCGTACGGCCGTGAACCCGCGCTGAAGATTGCTGCCGTGGTCGGCGTCCCCGATGGGCGAGTCGAGGGCGGTGAGCCATTCCGCCTCGCGGGCCACGGACACGGCGGTCGCCGTCATCCAGCGGCGGAAGAAGTCGGCGTCGAGCACTGGATCTCCCTTGCGTGGTAGGTACGGTCGATGCGCTTGCCGGCTCACCTGCCCCAGCGCAGGCCCGGTGTGCTCACCGGCGCGTCCCACAGCCGCAGCAGTTCCTCGTCGATCTGGCACAGGGTGACCGAGGCGCCCGCCATGTCCAGGGAGGTGACGTAGTTGCCCACCAGCGTGCGGGCGACGGGCACGCCTCGCTCGGCGAGCACCCGGTGCACCTCCGCGTTGAAGCCGTACAGCTCCAGCAGCGGGGTCGCGCCCATGCCGTTGACCAGCAGCAGTACGGGGTTGTGCGGGCTCATGTCCTCCAGGATCGCGTGCACCGCGAAGTCGGCGATCTCGTGCGAGGTCATCATCGGCCGCCGCTCCCGGCCCGGCTCGCCGTGGATGCCGATGCCGAGCTCCAGCTCACCGGCGGGCAGGTCGAAGGTGGGGCTGCCCTTGGCCGGGGTGGTGCAGGCGCTCAGCGCGACGCCGAAGCTGCGGGAGTTCTCGTTGACCTGCCGGCCGATCGACTCCACCCGCTCGAGCGGCTGCCCCTCGTCGGCCGCGGCGCCCGCGATCTTCTCCACGAACAGGGTCGCTCCGGTACCGCGCCGCCCGGCCGTGTACAGGCTGTCGGTCACCGCCACGTCATCGTTGACCAGCACCTTCGCGATCTGGATGCCCTCGTCCTCGGCGAGTTCGGCGGCCATGTCGAAGTTGAGCACGTCGCCGGTGTAGTTCTTCACGATGAACAGGACGCCCGCTCCGCTGTCCACGGCCGCCGCGGCCCGCAGCATCTGGTCCGGCACCGGCGAGGTGAACACCTCCCCCGGACAGGCCGCAGAGAGCATCCCGGGCCCGACGAACCCGCCGTGCAGCGGCTCATGCCCGGACCCGCCGCCGGAGACCAGCGCGACCTTCCCCGCCACGGGCGCGTCCCGCCGCACGACAACCCGGTTCTCCACGTCGACCGTCAGCTCGGGGTGGGCCGCCGCCATACCACGCAGCGCGTCCGCCACGACGGTCTCGGCGACATTGATGAGCATTTTCATCGATACCTCCCAGTGATCTTAGCGAGTGCGGCTCCGACCTGCGCCTTTGCTGGTCGGGGCACGTGACGGCTGTTGTTGATCTTGACGGTCCGTGACGGTCGAAAGCGGGGCGGTACTGACGCTGACTCTACTGACGGGGCATCAATGAACTCGGACGGGCGGACACGGGGAAGCCGGAGCGTTCCTACCGGCAGTATCGACCTTGCGGCACCGAAGGTCACCTGTGGCGGCCGTACAGGCGAACGGGAAACGGGCGCCCACACGCTTACCGGCCGTTCCGCTTGCTCGGCCTGCACCTGTCAGGGGCGGGGCGGGCGGAGGCTGGTCGAGTGGTGGATCCGGGTGCAGCGGAAGGGGCTCTTCTGCCGGCTGGTGTCCGAGCTGACCCGCCAGGCTGTCCGCAGCGCTTCGCTCTCGCCGAGGCAGGGGTGAGAGTGGCCTGGTTCCACGTCGTCTGCGACGAACTTGGTAGTCGCGAGCCTCGACGTTCCTTCCGCTCCAAGCACACGCTGACGGACCGACACGTAGGTTCTTCGTCTGCTTGTGGTACAGCAGCTGCACCTGCATTGACCAGGCGAAACGGTAGTTGGCGCAGTCTTCGGTCGGGAGCTGGTCCGGACATGGTCCGGATCTTGCTCTGGAGGTGTCGGTTCGGTTCATGCTGCGACTGCAGTGCGAGCGATTGGGAGCGAGCGGGACTTGACGGCGCAGATGGTTGCCTGGCCTCGTCGGGCTCTTCCAGCACATAGGAGGCGCCGGTCGCCGGTGACTCGCGGGCCGTACCGTCGCACAACGCAGGGGCTCCGGGATGGTTGCCGCCTGCGGAATGATGGTGTCCCACCGAGTGGTGTAACAGCGATCTCTGCATAGCCCCTGGCCATGGGGCGG
>NZ_NNBK01000030.1 GCF_002803075.1 Streptomyces sp. CB01373
CCCGCGGAGCGGGTACCACATCGCTGCGCGATGTGCAAGCGAACGCCCGTGCTGCGCACGGGCGTTGCGCTCCCGCTCCGCGGGAGCGCCTGCGGGACGCTGCGCGTCCCGCTCGCCCGGCTTGCGCAGTAAGCCGGGTGACGCTCCGTCCGCTGCGCTCCCGGAGCCGGCGGGGGCTGTGCCCCCGTGAAGGGGCCTCCGCTGCGCTCCAGCCCCCCGCGGCGCTGCGCGCCACCAAGGGGCCAGCCCCGCTGCGCGGGACTGGCCAACGGGCCTGCGGCCCGGGCGCCGGTGAAAGGCGGAGTGTTGCGGGCTGGTCTCTACTCGGGCTGGGTCACCGTCAAAGCCCAGCGGATGCTCTCATCCGAAGCATCAACGCCCACCGTGAAAGAGCCCGGCTGTACGACACCTGCATTCATGGTCACCGAGCCCACACCCGCACTGCCGGCAGGGCAGTCCACCGTGAACTCGGCCACCCGCACCTGCTGTGACTCCATCGTCACCACCACACTGCCTCCGCCTTCACAGGCCACGGTGAGCACGGTCGACAGCCCCTCCCATGCCCCACCGGACGCGACCCCGCCATCCCCTGTCCACTCCTCCACCCACACCAGACCTTCAGGCCCGGGGTGAGGAAGAAGGCCACCAGCTGCCGCGGCTGGCGCGGCCCCTGCCCCCACTGCCCCAAAAGCTGCCAGCATCGCCACTGCCACGGTCTTGCCCTTGCTCATCACGCCTGCCCCTCCTGACGATCTGTCATGACACGGACAGTGTGACGTGCGGGAAAGCCACCCCGCATGAGTACTCAAACTCATGCGTCGCAAGCCGGAGTGTGCACCAAGGTCAGCTCGGGGCGTGATCCAGGACTGGTGAGGCCCATCCGCTGCGCTCCTGGGCCGGGCTGGCTGCAGGGGGCGGGGGTTGCTCGTTCGTGAGGGCTTCAGTGTAGTGAGTGCATCAAGTTGATGCACCATGTACCGTTGGCGAGAACACGGGACACCACCACCCACCCGATGCGAGCCTGGATGCTCGCTCTGCGGAAAAGGGAAAACGCATGTGGAATGCTCAGGACGTGGCGCGGGATCAGATCCGGCGTCAGGCGAATGACCTGGACGTCGCCGCCGTTGCGGAAAAGGTCGCGGAGGCCGCTGTCGTGAGCGGGGAACCGCAGAGCAGTTGAGGGGGAACGGTTCCTTCTACGAGTTCGAGATGGACCGGGAGCGGATGGCTGCCATCTGACTGGCCAAACACGGCTGAGTGGCGGCGCGTCAGGGACTTGATGACTACAGCCGGTTGGAACGTGTACGAGCCGAAACAGGACACTCAGGGCTCAGTGTGGGATCGCGAGCGTGAGGAACGGCGTGCTGGTGCTCATGCGGCACAGGCCGCCTTCGGGACACAGCGGCAAGTCGGCGGCGCGGATGAGGAAGCGGGTGAACTGCGAGCGGAGGTCTGGCTGCCCCCGCGGCCGGTTGCCGGATCCGGATGATGGCCGACCGGGCAGGGCTGCGCCCCTCTCAGGTCCTGGCCCAGCTTGCCGAGCGGATCGTCGTGGGCGAGGACGGCACGGTGTCCGTCCTCGCCCTTCACGCCGCCCAGTGATTTCCGAAGCAAATTGAAAAGAAAGCAGAAGAGGAGTGCGGGAATGCTGGGTATTCAGCTTCGGGAACACCAGGTAGACCAGAAAGCGAGTTTCCGTAAGTGGGTGGGATTCCCTGCAAGATCAGCTGTACCGTCGGAGGGGGCGCGGGGCACGATCGTGTCCGCGACCGGGTCCGGCAAAACGATCACGGCCGCCGCGAGCGCGTTGGAGTGCTTCCCCGGCGGCCGGATCCTCGTGACCGTGCCGACCCTGGACCTGCTCGTGCAGACCGCCCAGGCGTGGCGCCTGGTCGGTCACCGGGCCCCGATGGTCGCAGTGTGCTCGCTGGAGAACGACCCGGTCCTGAACGAGCTCGGGGTGCACACCACCACCAACCCCATCCAGCTCGCACTGTGGGCCAGGTCAGGGCCGGTGGTCATGTTCGCCACGTACGCCTCCCTCGTAGACCGCGAGGACATCGACGCACCCGAGGGCCAGCGGAAGGTCCGCGGGCCGCTGGAGGCCGCCTTGGCGGGCGGAGACCGGCTCTACGGCCAGCGCATGGACGGCTTCGACCTCGCGATCGTTGATGAGGCCCACGGAACCGCCGGTGATCTTGGTCGGCCGTGGGCCGCGATCCACGACAACCAGCGGATCCCGGCGGACTTCCGGCTCTACCTGACCGCGACCCCGCGCATCCTCGCCGCGGCCCGCCCGCAGAAGGGCACCGGCGGCCAGGAAGCGGAGATCGCGACCATGGCCGACGACCCGAAGGGCACCTACGGCGCGTGGCTCGCAGAGCTCGGACTCTCGGAAGCGATCGAGCGGGAGATCCTCGCCGGGTTCGAGATCGACGTCCTGGAGATCCGCGACCCCTCCCCCGTTCTCGGGGAGTCGGAGGAGGCGCGGCGCGGCCGGCGCCTGGCGCTCCTGCAGACCGCCCTCCTGGAGCACGCCGCCGCGTACAACCTCCGTACGGTCATGACGTTCCACCAGAAAGTAGAGGAGGCCGCCGCGTTCGCGGAGAAGCTGCCGAAGACCGCTGCCGAGCTGTACGTCAACGACGCGTCCGACGACGACCTGGCCGCCGCGGACAAGCTGCCGAAGTCCTCCATCGACGCGGAGTTCTACGAGCTGGAGGCCGGCCGCCACGTTCCGCCGGGCCGGGTGTGGTCGGCGTGGCTGTGCGGCGACCACCTCGTCACCGAACGCCGCGAGGTCCTGCGCCAGTTCGCCAACGGGATCGACGCCACGGGCCGACGCGTCCACCGGGCGTTCCTGGCAAGTTGTCGTGTACTCGGAGAGGGCGTGGACATCACCGGCGAGCGAGGCGTGGAAGCCATCTGCTTCGCCGACACCCGCGGCTCCCAAGTCGAGATCGTGCAGAACATCGGCCGCGCGCTCCGCCTCAACAAGGACGGCAGCACGAAGATCGCGCGGATCATCGTGCCGGTGTTCCTGGAGCCTGGCGAGGACCCCACCGACATGGTCGCCAGCGCCAGCTTCAAGCCGCTCGTGGCCGTGCTCCAGGGTCTGCGCAGCCACGATGAGCGCCTGGTCGAGCAGCTCGCCTCCCGCGCGCTCACCAGCGGCAAGCGCAAGGTCCACGTCCAGCGTAACGAGGACGGGCGAATCGTCGGGGCCGGCGGCGAGAGCGACGGCGAGGACCAGGAGCCCGGCGGCACCGCCGGCGCTGCCGAGTCGGCCCTGCTCCACTTCTCCAGCCCGCGCGACGCCGCCACGATCGCGGCGTTCCTGCGCACCCGGGTCTACCGGCCCGAGTCCCTGGTCTGGCTGGAGGGCTACCAGGCCCTCATCCGCTGGCGGAAGGAGAACGAGATCACCGGCGTCTACGCCGTCCCGTACGACACGGAGATCGAAGTCGGCGTCACGAAAGCGTTCCCGCTGGGCAGGTGGGTGCACCAGCAGAGGAAGGCACTGCGGGCCGGGGAGCTGGAGGAACGGCGCAAGACGCTGCTCGACTTGCCGGAGGCCGGGATGCTCTGGGAGCCGGGCGAGGAAGCATGGGAGGCCAAGCTCGCCGCGCTCCGCTCCTACCGGCAGGCCACCGGCCACCTCGCGCCGCGCCAGGACGCGGTGTGGGGCGAGAGCGAGGCGATGGTGCCGGTCGGGCAGCACATGGCCAACCTCCGCCGGAAGGGCGCGAAGAACGGCCTGGGCAAGGACCCTGAGCGGGCGGCGGAGCGCGCGGCGCAGCTGACGGAGATCGACCCGGACTGGGACTGCCCGTGGCCGCTGGACTGGCAGCGGCACTACCGCGTCCTGGCGGACCTGGTCGACGCCGACGGCCAGCTGCCCGACATCGCGCCGGGCGTCGTCTTCGAGGGTGACGACATCGGACGGTGGCTCCAGCAGCAACGTCGCAGTTGGACGGAACTCTCCGAAGAGCAACAGCAGCGGCTGGCAGCACTGGGCGTGAAACCCGCCGAGCGGCCCGCCCCGGTCACAGCGGCCAAGGGCGCCGGGAAGGCATCAGCCTTCCAGCACGGCTTGACAGCCCTTACCCAGTACATCCAGCGGGAAGGTAGAACCGTCGTTGGAAGGGCGCACATTGAGGTGCTGCCGGACGGTTCGGCGATCAAGCTGGGTGTGTTTCTGAGTAACCAGAAGGCCAGGCGTGACCGGCTGAATACGAAACAGCGGGCCGCCCTGGCCGAGCTGGGCTATGCCTGGGCTGCGCAGCCCCGCCGTGGGTGACGCGGGCGAAGACGTCCGAACAGCAGCGGCCAGGGGCCTGGGCCTCTGGCGGCGGCCGGGCCGGTCGGCCCGGTCTACCGGCGCAACGTGACCTGGCTATCCGGGTACCGGCACCCGCGGCATCACGGTGGGCAGCATGGCCACCACGCTGCAGGAGGCCTTCGCCACGCCAGCCTAGAAGGCCAGAACACTGCACGTGCTATGCGAGGCGCAGGGCTTCCCGCTCGCCGTGGCATGACGGTCAGAGGCGCCGTGAGTCTGGTCCTGGCGGTAATCCGTCCACGTTCCGGCCGCCTGTTCTCCTGCCGTCTTCCTCGCCCGGCGTACGGGTACGGACGCGTTGCGTCTCCTGCTCCCGGAAGGCGCGCCGTACAGCCTCCAACACGGTGTCCTCTTCGAAGCCCAGGGCCGCTGCCCAGGCGACGAAGTCTCTGGTCCCCGCCGTGAGTTCGGGTGGCTCGCGGCGGTGGGCACCCGGTGGCGGGGGAGCCACCCGCGTCCCCGCGCCGCGCCGGGTCCGGATCAGGGAGGCCGCCTCCAGTTCGCGGTAGGCGCGGGCCACGGTGCCAGCCGCGAGGCCGAGGTCCGCGGCCAGTTGCCGTACCGTCGGCAGCCGTTCGCCCTCGGCCAGCCGGCCGCTGTCGATCAGGTCGGCGAGCTGAGCGCGGATCTGTTCGTAGGGCGGGACAGGGCTGGTCGTGTCGATCCGGACTGCGGCGCCGCTCACCGGTGCGCCGCTCGGTCCGTCCGGCGCTGCCATGCCGCCCGGGGCGAGCAGACGGTGAAGAGCATCCACGGCACGGTCAGCAGGGAGACCAGCGCCAGCGGCAGCAGAATTGCGATTGCGGCGGTGCCGGCCGTGCCGTCGCACGTCATGCTCGTCAGGGCGCCCGAGGCCGTCGAGGCCGTGCCCAGCAGCGAGGTGGAGACGACGATGCCCCAGGCGGCCACGATCGCCAGTGAGCGGTCACGGCGTGACCGTTCGTCGCCGGGCCGGGTGGCGATCCGCCGCAGCGACCAGCCGCACGCGATCGTGGCGACGGCGAGCGAGGCCAGCATGGGCACGCCGTAGTAGAACCCGGGCCAGGGGCTGTGGCTCTCGGTCATGTCCCGGCAGGTGAGAGTGAGTTCGCGGCCGGCTCGCCCGAGGTCGTCCGGCGTGGCCACCGCGCCGGCGATCGCCAGCAGGGCCACCAGTCGATCTTGTCGAGTTCTTCACGGTTACTCCATCTCTTCCTTCAGTTTTTGGGAAAGTCTCGCACTGAAGCAGAGCACTGCTTTACGTTTCCATAACGGGCGAAGCTGGCGAACGGTCCGCCCGGCGTTCGTCGACTCGCCATTCCGTCACGCAAACTCGCAAAGTTTTGACTTTTCTATGGGTTTCCTTTGACCCATGTTGGTGACTAGTGGCGTCGGCCTCGCTACGTATTGTCATGATCACCTCGTTGTGTTGATTACGAACGAGGGAGAGTTGATCGTGCGTCATAGACCGGTGATCCTTGATGGATCACGTTCCAGACGTGCACAGAGGTCACGTCGGTTGCGGCAGATAGCCGTCGGCGTGGTGTTGACGATGGCAGCCGAGACGGCACTGGTTGCGCAGGACAGTGGGTTGGTGTTCGCGTCAGAGCTGGCCGTCACCACGTCGTCCGCACCGACCGATTCGACGAAGGCGGAGGGTCCTGCGGAGGCGCAGGACGAGGCGTCTGCGATGCTGATGGCCCGTCTGCAGGACCGGAAGATCGAGGTGCTGTCGGCGCGGACGGCGGACTCGGCGACGTATGCGCTGCCCAGTGGGGGGTTTCAGACGGAGGCGTTCGCGGGTCCGGTGCGGGTGCAGCGGGACGGGGTGTGGAAGGACATTGACACCTCGCTGTCCGACACCGGAGACGCCTTGGAGCCGCAGGCGGCCGCTGCGGATATCACGGTCTCCAACGGCGGTGACACCCGTCTGGTGTCGGTGGCCAAGGGCAGGGAGTCGTTCGGGCTGGGCTGGAAGGACAAACTCCCCACCCCGTCGGTGAAGGACGACACCGCCTCCTACAGCCTCGGCGGTGGCCAGACCCTGTCGGTGACCGCGCTACCGCAGGGCTTCTCGGAGAACATCAAGCTCACCCAGCGGCCCGACAACGACACCCTGTCCTACCGGATTCCGCTGAACCTGGACGGACTGAAGCTGTCCCAGACCGGCTCGGGGCACCTGCTGCTGAAGAACAGCGGTGGCGCCCTGGTGGCCGAAGCGCCGGCGCCGATGATGTGGGATGCGTCCAAGGACGAGGTGTCGGGTGAGTCGGCGCACCAGCAGCGGGTGGACACGAAAATCGAGACCGCCGCTGACGGTTCGCAAACGCTAGTCCTGACCCCGGATCAGGACTTCCTGACGACGGCGACGTATCCGGTGACGGTGGATCCGACCACGACGCTCGCGGTGACCACCGACACCTGGGTACAGAACCCGGACTACCCGGACTCGCAAGTCTCCTCGCCGGAGCTGAAGTCAGGCACGTACGACGGCGGCGGTCATACAGCCCGGTCGTACCTGAAATTCAACACCTCCGCCTTCAACGGCAAGCACATCACCAGCGCCAAGATGTCGCTGTACTCGCACTACTCCTCCAGTTGCACCAGTACGGCCACCACCCAGGCCAAGCGAGTCACCTCCGCCCTGGACACCCACACCGTGACCTGGGGTGTACAGCCGTCGACCACCACGGCCAACATGGCCGAGAACACCGGGCACTGGGGCTACAACACCTCCTGCCCGGCCGCCTGGTCGAACTGGACACTGACCGGCATGGTCCAGGACTGGGCCAACGGCGCAGCGAACAACGGCATCCAGCTGAGAAGCTCGGACGAGAAGGACCTCACCAACTGGCGGCGGTTCTGGTCGGCGAACTACACCACCGCCGGCTACGCGCCGAAGCTCGTGGTGACCTACAACTCCTACCCCACCACCGCGTCGGCGGCGATCTCGCCGAGCTTTGCCAACCCATACAACGGCACGCTGTACGTGACGTCGCTGACGCCGACGCTGTCGGCGAAGGTGACGGACGCCGATGGGGACAGCGTGAAGGCGCAGTTCGAGGTCGTCGCCGACCCAGCTAAACCGGACACCACCTACACCCACACCGGCACCTCCGCCTCGGTGGCGTCCGGCGCGACGGCCAAGCTGGCCATCCCCTCCGCGTCCGCATTCCCCGCGGGCAGCCACCTGCGCTTCCGCGTGCGGGGCTATGACGGCACCGACTACGGGCCCTGGTCCGCGTACACGAGGTTCGCGCTGAACACCGCCCCGCCCGCCGCGCCCGGCATCTCCTGTGACCCGTACACGGCCAAGACGTGGACGACGAAGTCCGACAGCGGCGCGGTGTGCACCTTCACCACCACCTCCAGCGACGGGATGGGCTACTACTGGGGCCTGGATGACCCGTCGATACCCAAGCGGGTGTACGACACGGTCAGCGGCACCGGCGGCAAGCCACTCACGGCGGCGATCAAGCCCGGCGATGGCTGGCACACCCTGTACGCCAAGACCGTCGACTCCGGCGGCAACCTATCCACCGCCACGACCGCGTACACCTTCGGTGTCGGCGCCGACGGCGCCGCGATCCTCACCCCGGGCGACGGCGACCGCCCTGCCCGGCGGGTCGCACTGGCCGCCACCGGAAAGACCACCTACACCGGCGTGACGTATCAGTACCGGCGCGGAGAGACCGACACCTGGCAGAACGTCCGGCTGGCCGACGTCAGGAAGAACTCCGACGGCTCCGCCGTGACCTCCTGGCCGCTGGCTGCACCCAACGGTGCTCCGCCGGCGCTGGTGTGGAACATCACCAACAGCTTCGCTGAAGACGGCCCGATCGACGTGCGGGCGGCATTCACCGACGGCACCACCACCGGCTACTCCCAGCCGGTCACGGTCACTGTCGACCGCGAAGCCGGCGACGCGCCCACGCAAGAGGTGGGCCCAGGCGAGGTGAACATGCTCACCGGCGACCTCACCCTGACCGAGGCCGACGCTTCCGCGCTCGGGCTGAGCGTTACGCGGTCCACGTCGTCCCGTCGCGCCACCTCCGACGTGACGATGGAAGGGCAGGCGCCGATCTTCGGCCCCGACTGGATCTCCGGCATCACTGCCGATGTGAATGGCTCGGACTGGAGCAGCATCCGAAAGACCTCGGCCACGTCCGTGGAACTGCTCGACTCCAGCGGAGCCGGCGTTGGCTTCACGGCCACCAGCACGGGCGGCTGGAAGCCGGAGCCGGGATCGGAGTCTCTCACCCTGACCGGCTCGCTGACCGGGTCCTTCACAGTGAAGGACGTCAGCGGTGTCACCACGACGCTCGCGAAGGTTGATCCTGCCGCAACCACCTGGCAGGCCGCCACCTCGTATGGGCCGACGTCCAACTCCACTGTCACGGTCGTCTCGGAGAAGGTGCTCTCCGGCAGCCAGACCTTGGCCCGACCGAAGTCGGTGATCGCTTCGACTTCCGCGGTGCCCTCCGACGCGTGCGTCGCCACGCCGTCGACCAAGGGCTGCCGGGCCCTGGAATTCGTCTACGCCACCTCCACCACCGCCACCAGTTCGGCGTTCGGTAACTACAGCGACCAGGTGAAGGAGATCCGCCTGTGGTCCACTGAGCCCGGCGCGTCGGCTGCGACGTCGAAGGCTGTGCAGACCTACGCGTACGACGATTCGGGTCGCCTGCGCCAGGCGTGGAACCCGCAGCTCACTCCGTCACTGAAGACCAACTACGACTACGACACCGCCGGCCGGGTCACCAAGCTCACTTCGCCCGGCGAGCTGGCATGGACCTTCACTTATGGCAAGGCCGGCAATGCCGCCACCGCGGGGGAGGGCATGCTGCTCAAGGCATATCGCCCCGGGCTGCGGCAGGGCACGGCGGACATCATCGAGGGCACCGTGGCCACCAACATGGTCTACGACGTGCCCCTCACCGGAACCGCCGCCCCGTACAACATGGGTACGGCGGAGGTGGAGACGTGGGGCCAGAACGACGTCCCCACCGACGCGACCGCCGTCTTCCCCGCCGACGCTGTGCCGGCCTCGCACGACGGCCGCACTCTGACCGCCACCGACTACCAGCGTGCCCAGATCAGCTACGTCGACGCCTCTGGGCGTGAGGTCAACACCGCATCGCCCGGCGGACACATCACCACCACCGAGTACGACCGCATTGGCAACACGGTGCGGGAGCTGACCGCAGGCAACCATGCCTTGGCCCTGGCCACAGGCGGCGAAGGCCTGGACAAGCTCACACGCCTGGGCATCAGCAATGCCTCGACGGCGGAACGCGCCCAGTCGCTGTCCAGCACCTACCTCTATAGCAGCGATGGCCAGCGGGAACTGGAAGTATTGGGCCCGCTGCACCTGGTGACTCTGACGACCGCGCTCAAGGTCGGTACCGGGGGCACCGACGTGCCGGCTGGCGACGAAGTGGCGGCACGGGAGCACACGGTCACCGCCTACGACGAGGGCCGGCCCACCAACGGCACCGCGAAGGTCAGCGATATGCCGACCACAGTCACCGTGGGGGCCCACGTGGCCGGCTATCCGTCCGACGCGGACGCAGAAGCCACGAAGACCACCTACGACTGGGCCAAGGGACTCCAACTCAGCACGGTCGAGGATGCGGGCGGGCTGAACGTCACCAAGACGACGTCCTATGACGCTCAAGGACGGGTGATCAAGACGACCCTGCCCAAGTCGACCGGCACCGATGCCGGCGCCACGGTGACCACGTACTGGTCGCCGAGCGGTACCGGCACATGTAACGGGCGTCCAGAATGGGCGGACCTGGTCTGCTCCACCGGGCCAGCAGGTGCAATCACCGGCGGTGGTACCAATCCGACCCAACTGCCCACCACGACGTTCGAGTACGACTGGTGGGGGCAGCCGGCCACGGTGAGGGAGACCGCCAACGGCGTCACCCGCACCACCACCATGTCCACCGACACCGCGGGACGGGTGACCAAGGTAGCCGTGACGGGCGGGGTGGGCACCGCGGTGCCCGACTCCATCACCACCTACGACGCGAATACCGGTCGTGTGGCCACGATGTCGGCGAACGCGCAGACCATCACCACGGCGTTCGACAAACTGGGCCGCCAGATCTCCTACAACGACGGCTCAGGCAACACCACTACCACCGAGTACGACCTGCTCGACCGCCTGGTCAAGGTCACCGACTCGGCACCATCCACCACCACCTACGCCTACGACACCACCAAGGACCCGCGGGGCCTCCCCACGTCCATGACCGACTCGGTCGCCGGAGCCTTCACTGCCACCTACGGTGCCGACGGCCAGCTCTCCTCCGAGACCCTGCCCGGCGGCTACACCCTCACCGCCGGCCTCAACGAAACAGGTGACGAAACCTCAGCGATCTACACCCGCAACACCGACAACGCCGTCGTCCTGGCCGACACCGTGGACTACTCCGTGCACGGCAGGATCGTCCACCACGCCGGAACCGCCGGCGACACCACAGAACAGCAGTACACCTACGACAAGCTCGGTCGGCTCACCCGCACCGATGACACCGCGGCAGACGATACCTGCACCCGCCGGGCGTACATCTTCGACAACAACACCAACCGCACAGCCCTAGCCACCAGCACGAGCGCCCCAGGCTCGGCGTGCACCGACACCGGCACCACAACCGCCACCAACACCTACGACAGCGCCGACCGGCTCATCGCTACCGGCATCACCTACGACGCCTTCGGCCGCACCACCACCCAGAGCAGTGGCGCCACGATCGGCTACTACGCCAACGACCTGGTCCACCGACAGACCAATGGCTCCCAACGTCAGACCTGGGACCTCGACGCAGCAGGACGCCTTGCTTCCTGGACCACGGAGACGCAAGGCACCGGCGGCACCTGGAGCCAGACAGGCCGGAAGACCAGCCACTACGCCTCGGACAGCGACAGCCCGTCCTGGATTGTCGAGGACTCCAACGGCACCATCGCCCGCAACGTCCAAGGCTTGACGGGCAACATGGAGGCCGTCACCTCGGCATCCGGTCACGCCGTCCTCCAACTGACCAACATCCACGGTGACGTCGGTGTGCAGCTTCCGCTCGACACCACCAAGAGCCCAACGGTCCTGCGCCAGGACGAGTACGGCAATCCCGTATCAGGCAGCACCACCACCCGCTACGGATGGCTCGGTGAAAAGCAACGCTCCAGCGAAACCCTCACCGGGGCAATACTCATGGGCGTTCGGCTCTACGACCCAGCCCTGGGGCGGTTCCTCTCGGTTGACCCCGTCTACGGAGGAAATGCAAACTCCTACGACTACTCAGCCGCCGATCCCGTCAACAAAGTTGACCTCGACGGAAAGTGGCACACCTGGAGGACCTACTACTACTTCTTCGGGAGAATCATCATCCACAAATGGGAATTCTGGTCCTGGCGCTTCTCGACCCAGACATATGGGTACCACGCCGGAACCTCAGTGCGGATGAAGTTCACCCGCAGCTGGACGAGAAAAATCAAAGATTACTCGCACTACGTGTACGGCGCGATCGCCGCATGGTCCTGGAGGGCCCCGGCAGTGGCGGCGACCATTCTCACGATCGGAATCTGGATCCAGGCGACCGCCACAAGCGCCTATAATCGAGGGCTGTGCCTGGGGATTTTCGGAACGGCCAAGGTAGTGAACTATGTGCCCATGTGGTATGCCTATCCGTACAGGACGAGGTGCTAATATGCTCCAGCTGCACTTCGCGACCTCCGCGGCCACGGACGGCTCTTCATCCCGTAGATCAACCCGGGCTGATCAGGCAAGAGCTTTGACCTGACGGGGGCCGGCTGTTCGGTCACCACAACGGCCACGTGGGCCTGCTGAAACGCAGAAGTAGTCAGGAACAGCGGCCTCGATCTTCCCCTCCCTCAGGCGGGGACGGGCAGATTGAGGCCTCCAGGGCGGAACCGGGAGCGCCCAAACCTGCCCTCGCAAGAGGCATCGCCGCCCATACCCGGCCCCGGCCAACGCGTCGCTCGCAATGCGCCGTTCGGCCGGGCGATGAAGACCTGGACAATCCCGCATGATGCGAGAAATAACGGGAGTAACCTCCGATGAACAAAATGCCTGTCCTGGTACGCAGCTCGATCATATTCTTCCTTCTCGGGTTGATTCCCATTGGTGTCTATATAGCCTTGTGGATTGAAGACGGCATTCGTAGCCCGGCGTTCCTGGAATCCTCATCCTTCCTTCTGGGATTTGCCTGGGTTTTGCTGATGCGGTACCTCGTGAAAAGGCGGCATTTGTTTGACCGCGACGGAAGTACCGGCCGTAGACCAGACTCATCGTCGACATCCACCTGACCCAACATTTCAGTAGGGGCGGGGACTGGCACGGTGGCCTGTGAAGGCTCCGTTTCCAGCCCCCGCCCGTCAAACCGGGCATGCGCTTCTCGCGCACCCGGCTTACCGACATCGTTCCCCGGCTGGCATGCGCTGCCACCCTGCGTACGTTCCCGGACAGGCGGAACACCCCGAGCGGGTCTGACACGAAAATGACGTGTAGTTCGCAGGTCAGGCTGAGATCGGTTCGAAGCGGATCGTGAGGCCGAGGCTGCGGCCCCGGCACGGCTTCTGGTCGTCCTCCGGCTCCGGCGGCGCGGCGGCCTCAAGGCGGGCGGCTTCGGCGGCGGCTTCCTCGCGGGCGACATCGTCGGCGTGGCAGGTGCCGCACACGGACACGTCCCCGGCACTCCAGGCCGTCCGGTGTGCGGTGGTCTCCTCCCAGCGCTGGTCGGTGAACTTCTGCCCACACCGCTTACACACGGGGCGCTGCGCCTCCCGCTCAGCTACGCGGCGCCGCTTGTCCTCCGCTTCGGCGCGGGCCTCCTGCTCACGGAAGAAGGCATCGCCGTCGGGGTTGTCGAGCGCGGCCGTCAGTGTCTGCTCGCTCTCCCGCCCCAGCCGCCGCCACACCGCCGCGTCCGCGCCGTGCCCCTGGAGCTGCTCCAGGGTGGTGACGACGACGGGCACTGCCTGGCTGTAGTCCTTCGCCGTGATCGCCTCGCGGTAGAAGCTCCCGTACCGGCGCGGAGACCAGTAGCGGCGGCCAGCCTCCTCCAGCACCGCGACCGTGTTGGCGACCTTCGCCTCGGTGGTGTCCGCGAACACGAACGCGAGTGGCACCAGGCCCTCCCGGCCGGGCGGCGGGTAGACCCGCCGCCACAGCCGCTTCTCGTGGTCGACGTGCTCGATCGCGTCCGGCCGGGAACGGGCCAGGTCTACGGTGTGCTTGTCCGCGTCCCGTGGCAGCAGCCGGCCCCACTCCCAGTACCGGCGCAGCTTGGTCACCAGGTCGTGCGCGTCCTCGGCACGGCGGTCGATGTACGGGTCGACGGCGGCGAGGACCAGGCGCCGGAGTTCGGCAGGTCGAAGCCGTAGCGGCGGGCGAAGGCAGGCCACCTCGGATCGCCGCGCTTGCCCTCGGTCGCGGGCAGCTCGTAGGCGCGCACCTGCTCGTAGGTCAGCAGCACCCGCTCGGTGTGGCTCCAACAGCCCGTGCGCGCCACCCAGTCCCGCTCGATGTCCTCGCCAGAGCAGTCGAAGTCGCCGCAGTTTCTCCGGGGCACCGCGAGCGTGCGGTTCGAGTCCACGCAGCTCAGAAGCCGTCGACGCGACCGTAGCCGATGCAACACCTGTGGTGCACGGTGTCGCTGAGCGATTCACCCACCTGTATTCCACGGCCCCATTCCATGGATACGCCACACGCCCACCTCGCCGCGGACGGCATCCTCCAGCGCCTGGACACCAATCGAGCTATCTACCGCCCTGCTGACGACCCGCAACAGAAGATCACCGGGAGGCCAGACCCGCCCGGCGCCGGCCAGCCCTGGGCGCCCTACAGGCTGGCCATGGCCAAGGTGGTGACCAGTTGCCCAGCCTCAAGGTGGTGGGTGAGGTCGAGGCCGCTGTCGATCAGGGTGAGGACGGCGTGGTGCCAGGCGGCGGGGATGACGGCAATCTGGTTGCCGTCGCGGTTGACGCTGATGGTCGTCGGCTTCTTGCCTGGGTGGGTCAGGGTGACCGGCCCGTCTCCGGTGCCCGGGCCTACCCGTGCAACAGGGATCGTCACGGGACGGCCTCGCAGCAGTTCGTTGAGCGGGTTGGCTGGTTTGCTCACATAGTCGAGGAGGTCCTCGATCTCGTACGTGTTCGCCTTATACGCGGTGGCCCAGCCGTCGATCTGCTGATCGGCGACCCAGGTGCGGAGCTGGCCGGAGCCGATACCGGCCTCGGCCGCGGCGCGGCCGATCTCGTGGGCCAGGCGGCGGGAGGTGATGCCGGAGGTCAGTAGCGTGATGGCCTGCTCGGTGCTGACGCCGTGCCGGATGTGCCAGGCCGTTTGTGCGAACAGGCGGGGGGTGGTGGGAGTCAGCAGGGAGTGAGTGTTGACGAGGTTGACTAGGGCACCGGCTGTCCAGCTGATCGCGTGTTCGAATGCCTGCTTGATGCTCTGGACGGTCAGCTCCAGCATCTGGGGATGGGGCGGAATGCTGTCGGGCATCCAGGTGCGGGCCAGTTCCGGAATGGAGGTGCCGGAGATCCAGTCCTGGACCGCGTTGTCGATCGGCACGTCGAATGTCAGGCTCTTGCTCTGCTCGTTGGTCAGCTTCCAGCTCCCGCGGGCCTCGGGCGTCAGCAGAAGGTCCTTGAAGGCGCCCTGCTCGGCAAGGAAGTCCAAGGTCCGCTCCAGCGGCCACTCGGGCGGCCCGAAGAAGGCGCTGATCTGGTCTGGGGTGTCCTCGGGGACCGCGTAGGCGAGGAGTTGTTCCGCAAGGCGTCGAGCGAGTTGGTCGAGGAAGCGGGCGGATCCGATGCTGGTTCCGGTGCTGGCCCACCGGCGGGTCGAGACGGGGTCGGTGGCGTCGTAGACCGCGGTGACCTTCTCCGCGAGCGCCATCCAGCGGGCCGGGACCGAAGGATCGTCGGCCTGTTCCATCGCGAGCAGCGAGCGCACCGGGTCCAGCCGGTCTCCGGGCGCGTGGAGGGTCTCGGCGTGGGTCTGCAGGACGAGCCACACGAACGCGGCGAAGTCGGCCGCGACGGTTCCCATCACGCCGAACAGGCCGTCGAGCGAGCTCTGCAGCTGCAGCTCGGCATGGGCCAGTGACCGCAGGGCGTCTTCGCTGAGCAGTTCGGAGGTGACGGTGAGCCGCTCGCTGTCGGGGGTGAGCGTCTCGAACTCCGCGGCCTGGGGCGGGTAGGGGCGGGTAAGGATCACCCACCCCTCGCTCTCGCGCCCGGCCCGGCCGGCCCGGCCGATGGCATTGAGCAGTTTCGCGGGACTGAGGCCGTGCTGGTTCCCGCGTGTGGGATCACCCTCGACCGTGTGATTGATGATGACGGTGCGCACCGGGAGGTTGACGCCGTCGGTGAGGGTGGTGGTGCTGGCGATGGCTAGCAGGTCTCCGTCACGAAGTCCTTGTTCGACGGCGTGGAGGACGTCGTCGGGAAGGTCGGCGTGGTGGAAGGCGACGCCGTGGCGGGTGCAGTCGACCAGGGGGTGCTGCTCGCCGAGGGTCTCGGCGAGGAACTCGGTGAGCGCCGCCGCCTTGGGGCGGACGTCTAGGTGCTTGGCCATGGCGCGTGCGGCGTTCCTGGCGATGACTTTGCTGGCGACGACCATCAGGACGCTGCCGGCCCGGGTCAGGGCGGCTGCGCCGGCGGCGAACACCTCGTAGTCCGCGATACCGCCCGTGAGCTTGGTGGCAGCCTTCCACTGCCAGGAGTTGGGGGAGGCGTACGCCCTGGTGGCGACGCTGGGGATGGTCAGGCCGAAGGTTCCGCTGGTGGCGGTCGGCCGAATGTCGAGCCGGGGGGCCACCGGCACAGTGGCCCGGGTGGTGGAGGGCTGGTTCTTGCTTGGCTTGCGCGGGGTGCGCTCGGCCTGGTCCTTGAGCAGCTGCGGGTACATGAGGCCGTGCAGTCGCCTCGGGCCGCGCCAGTCGTCGGTGAAGTACACCTCCTCCGGCGGCCGCGCCGGGTCCAGCCACGACGCCAGGGCACCCCGGTTGCCGACAGCGGCGGACAGCAGCACCAGACGGGTATCGGAGCGGGTCCGCAGAAGGGCGAGCAGGCTCTCCAGTACGAACCCGCGACGGCCCTGCGCTAGGTGGTGGGCCTCGTCGACGACGATGAGGCTGACCTCGTCCAGCGCTGCGCCCGGGTTGTTGCGGATCATGTGCATGAGCCGCTCCGGGGTCATGATGTCCACGTCTCCGACGAGGGAGCCGCTGCCGTCGGCGAGCGGGAAGTCCGGCTGCTCGGCGACCAGCTTGCGTTCCAGCAGCCGCAGCCGGCCCCGCAGGGCGGCTCGCATCTCCCGGCCCAGGCTGCGCATCGGCGATACATAGACCACGCGGCCGGGCTTCTGCGCCAGGTGGGAACAGATCACCAGCTGGGCCATCAGCGTTTTGCCCGCGCTGGTGGGCACGCTGATCAGGCTCCGGCTGGTGGCGGGGTCGACCGGGTTGCCCCGCTCCAGGTTCAGCAACTGGCGTTGCGGGCGCCACAGGGTCATCACCGGCGGATCGGACATCGTGAAGGTCCGGGCAACCGCATCCGGCGTTCCCTCCGGAAGCAGCGTGTACGGGCTGCTGGCGGCCATCTCGCCGCTCAGACCGAGGAGGTGGGCCGCGACCCAGCGGGCGGTCGGGTCACTGCGGCCGGCCCGGCCATCGAGCACGCTGCCCAGCAGGTCCTGTGCCTCCTGCAGGCGGTCCGGATCGCCGAACGAGAGGAACAGGCGCAGGAGGTGGACCGCTTCGACGACGCCTTCAGCAGGCCCGTACATCGTGCCTGCGAGCGGATCGCCGTCCATCAGCTCACGGAGCTCCGCGAACTGCCGACGCCATGCGGACAGGGCCCTGTTTAGGTCGGACCGCTCGAAACCCAGGAACACGACGCCGGCCTCCAGGGCAAGGGTGTCGATGTGCGCCGCGAGCGAGGAGGTGAAGTTCACCTGGTTCTTGACCTGGCGGTAGACGGCGGTGGCGTTGGGCTCTTGCTCGCACCTGCGGTACCCGGCCTGGGCGGCGAAAGCGATCCTCAACCGCTCGGAGGGGGACTGTCGCCCGTCGGCCAGAGCAAGGTCCATCACGTGCGCGCTGACCGCGAGGGCCTGCCGGGTCCGCATCGGGTCGAACCCGGGTGTCTCAGGCTCGACCGCGGCCAGTCCGTGCAGGAGCCACGCCGTCGCCAGCACGTCGTCCTGGATCTCCTGGTCCCTGCCGAAGGCGGCGATCTCCAGTTGGGTGATGGCCGCCAGCAATTCCTGCGCCGAGGGCAGGATTCCGCCGGAGCGGTGTTCACCGAGGGCAGTCGCGAGAACAGCCGGATCTAGAGTGCGGTCCACACGTACTTCCTCACCTCATGGGCAAAGCCCTCGAGATCGTCGATCGCCACCACCAGGCCCTGCATCGCGCCGGGATGCTTGTGGGTGGTGAAGTGCTCGTGCGCGAGATGGAAGGCCTTCTTCGGGATCGCCGTGGTGTTCAGCGCGACGCTGACGCCGCCGCCGGCCGACTCCTCCTCATCGACCCACTGCTCTGCCAGACTCCCCACGAACTCACGGGTGTCGTCAGCAAGGTGCTTGTCGCCCCAGGAGAGCATTCCCAGGTAGGTCGCTCCCTCGGTGCTGAGCTGCGTCCAGCCCTTGTGGATCGCCCCATCCGGCCGGTTCGCCTTCCCCGTGTACTTCTTCATCTCCCACAGACGAAAGGAGAAGCCCCGGGCCGTTCCGTCCTCCCGGTAAACAACGAGTCCGTCGCCGCCTCCGTCGTTGACGGCCGCCTTCGGCGGTCCGAGGATCTCCACGGGGCGCGCTGGGTCCTGGGGCAGGTCGCGGGTCAAGAGAAACCAGAGCCATTCGCCCACGTGCCCGGCCAGCCCATGGTTGTGCTCCTCCATCGCGGCTGCCGCTTTGAAGACGGGCTTCGCGAAGTGCTCTACCAGGACGTGATCCTTCCCGGTCAGCTTCACCCCGTTCAACGTGGCCTCGCGCCACTTTCCGTAGGACCGTGGACGCCCGCCGGTGCGTTCCCGCATGATCTCGTCTGCGACGATCCACCCGGCGGCCGCCCGGTCCTCAGCGCTGCCGCTGAGAGTCACGACGAGCTCCCAGCGGCATTTCTGATCGTCTCCTCGAGGCTCACGTCGTACCAGATCGACCAGCCGCCCACCGACGGCCGTCGCTCGGGCCAGCGCCTGCGCGGGCGAAACGTCCGCCACCCGAACCCCCAGCTCGTCCCAGACCACCCGCGCCGTACCGGTTGGGTACAGGGGGCCGAGGCGTCCCTCGGCAAGGTCACCCTATCGAGCGGCCCGCGCCAGTCCTGGCGGAAGCCAAGGTGCGACGGCTCACCTCAGCGCGCTGGAAATTCTCATCAAGTGTCGCTCTTGGGTCTCACTCCATGTTCCGCCCCCGCCACCGCTAACCAGCCGCATCATGCGACACCGAAATGAGAACTGCGCCTGGTATAGAGGTAAGTCGTCGCAATCAGAGTGACG
Source organism: Streptomyces sp. CB01373 (assembly GCF_002803075.1). GTDB lineage: Bacteria > Actinomycetota > Actinomycetes > Streptomycetales > Streptomycetaceae > Streptomyces. The sequence continues at coordinate 18,860 of NZ_NNBK01000030.1, forward strand.
CTCGGTCGGGGATGGCGTCAGAAGTGCCGTTCCCAAGACAGTGGAGCGGAGTGGGGTGTACCGCCCCATGACAGCCGCGCCGCTACAGAAACCGCCCCACGGCAGTGACCTCGCCCTTCCTCAACACCCGACCAGCGGAAACACCCCGGCCTGACAAGCCGTCACTGACACCCACCCACTGACACCAACCTGGCACATCGCAGATGGGAGTCTCAGCGATCTTCGACGATGAAGCACGCCCGCTGGTAGAGCTCGTCGAACGTGATGATCTCGACGTCCTGGATCGATGTCCTGTACAGCTCGAAGGAGTTGATCTTCTCCGGGTTCACACGGCCGTTGTGGGTGAACTCGCGCAGGCTTCCGATCACCACGACCTGCCGGGGTCGGGTGGTGGACAGTTCGACGCCGGTCGGGGTGCCGTCGTCGTCGTAGATGTGGGTGAGGAACTTGCGGGAGATGAGCTGCTGGGCCTTGCTGACCGTTTTCTGCACCTGCGCCACGCCGCCGCCCAGTTCTTTCGATGCCTGGTAAACGCCCGCGCGGTACGGGGTCTTGGCTAGCAGCTCCGTGTCGTGGGTCTTGATTTCGCAGAAGAGCATGCTGCTGATCAGGCCCTTGGAACGCATGATGGCGTCGATGCGCTTTCCGGCTCCGCCGAAGATGTCGGCCCCGGTGGTGATGCGTTCCAGTTTGCCGTCGTCGATGGATTCGCAGGCGATGAGGTTGAGTCCGTAGCCGAAGATCCACTGGTTCGCCTCGAAGAAGGCCTGCCAGACCGCTTCCGCCCCGCGCGTCGTTGCCCGGCTCTCCTCCTGCTGGAAGTAGTCCGGATCGTTCAGCAGCCGCTCGAACCTATGGAGTTGCTCTCTGCGGTTGCTGATCAGCCGGATGTCCTCTTCGGTGAGCCCGCCGCCGATCGCGGTCCTGACCGCGCCGAGAACCATCGTCCGGTCCTGGCCGGTCAGCAGCTGGGTCAGCTGGGCCTCGTCACCGGCCACGAGTTGGAGGGTGTCGCCGGGCGTGCTCAGCCCGGCGCAGCCCTGGAGGAAGTTGATGACCTTCCAGAAGTTCTCGTGGACGTCCCCGGTGTCGACGAGCGCCTTGACTGCCCGGGTGGTCCCGGTCTCGGGCAGTGTCTGTGTGGCGGAGACGTCCCCGGCCTTCTTCTTGTCCTTCTTCCACAGCTTGATCCTCGGCGTGAAGGTGCTGCCCTTCTTGATGATGGTGACGCTGCACAGTGTGGCCACCTGGGGCCGGTCGTCGAGGACGAAGTCGGTGATCATCCGGCGTGCGCGGGTGTCGTAGAGGTAGTGGAACCCGCTGTTGTCATGCGAGGCACGGATCTCCAGGTTGGCGAAGTCCCCGCGGGTGACGTCGAACTCGGTGGTGGTGAAGGGGAGGCGGAGACCGCGAACGATGGGGGTGGCGGGTGCGGTGGCTTGGTCCCGCCAGTCCGGCGGGATGTGGGGCAGAGGCCGGGTATCGCCTTCGACCACGAGGTCCTGGACGTCGGTGCGTCCGAGCTGGCTGAGCAAAGTCTCCAGTGTCCGCCAGATCGTCTCCTTCGTCTCTGGGGCACAGGTGGGCTGGAGCTCGCGCTCCACAATCAGGACCGCCTCGTAGGTGTCCGCCGTCCAGCCGTCACCAGGCACGGGGTTGAAGAAGCCGCCGTCGCGGCGCAGGGTCAGGACAGCTGTGCGCAGCAGGTCGCGTGCGGTCTCCTCGCCGGCGCAGTCCAGGAGGCTGTAGGTCTGCCCGAGGACCAGGTCGAGCTTGCCCGTGTCGTCGTCGTTCAGCGGCAGCGGGACCAACGGGCCCGTGGGCGGAAGCCGGACCGGCGTGTAGATCGGGCGGCCGGAGAGGAACTCGTAGGAACGCAGGCCCCACCCGTCCGGTGCCAGCAGCCGGTTCAGCTCCTCAACCTGCTTCATCGCCTCCTCGATGCTGGCCGCAACCTCGGGATGGACCATTCGTGCCAGGAAGGCAAGCAGCACCTCGTCCGGCCCGTCGGAGAGCTCCAGCCGAGAGTCCTCGAAGATCCAGTCGTCGTCCAGGTCGTAGTTGTTAATCCGGTGCTGTTGGATGTCGGCGCGGACAGTCGGGAGCCGGCCGTTCTCGGACGGAGGTCGGTCCAGGTCGTAGAGGTCCTCCAGGAACGTGACCTCGTCCCGTTTCCCCCACCAGGGGCTCGATATCCCGCGCAGATAGCTGAAGATGTCGTGCCGCGTCACCGTCGTGATCGATGGCTGCGCGTGTGCCGGGGCGGGGTCGCTGGACGTCATGTGTCCAGGATGGAGGGCAGGGCGGTCAGGTACCGGTCGATCGGAACTTTTTTCAATCTGTCGAACGAGACGTCAGACGACGAAGCGCAGTGCGGCAGCGGGGCGGTGGGGGAACGGTCGACCGGCCCGCCCCGGCCCACCCGCGGTCAGCGCGGCCCGTTCCGGCGAGGCCGTTGCTGGAGCGGGACCACCATGGCGAGTGCGATCTGGCCACTCCCTGCCCTCCGGCCCAGGCCTCGGAGGCCTGGGGTCTCGTGCTGCCAGTCGGCGGGTGTCTACCGCAGCGTGTGCCGGAAGCCCTCGAGCCGGTCGGTCAGGATCTCTCCTTCAGGGGTCAGGACGTGAGGCTCGTGCGCTCCCATGTCGGCCAGGAGGTCGGAGACGAGTGCGCAGGCCACGACGACGGCCTCTCGCTGGTCGGTGACAATGGCGGCGAGATCGCCGGTCGTCTGTGCAGGAGCTGCTGGGAGCGGCGTCGCGGGGCCGTGGGTGAAGGCGTGTTCCGACGTGATCAGGTGCACAGGCTTGTCGCTGTCGTCGAAGCGGTGGAGTGCTGCGGACAGCATCAGGTCGCCGGCCGATCCGGTCTCCGCCGCCCAGGCTGCGGCAGCCTGTACCAGGGCCACAAGGTCGAGTTCGAGTCCGCGCTGGAACAGCCGCTTGGGGCCGTCGTCGTTGGTGTGGTCGCTCTGGAGGTTGATGGGCATCGCCGCGTAGAAGCTGCCGTCCTGGTGGAGCTGGCCGGTCGGTACGCCCTCGAAGCGGACCTGGCGGCGGCCGACCAGCACGGGGCGGGCCGGTTGCACGTTGGTGGTCACGCCTTCGCCGGCGAGCTTGACGAAGCGGTCGAACGCCGCGTCCCCGATCCACCCGCGTGGTCACGGGATAGGTGCCGCGGACGGCCGGAACGGCGGCCAGGCTGACCCAGCCCGGGTAGTAGTTCGCCTTGGGGCTGCCGCCGTGGGCCGTGCTGGTGACCCAGCAGCTTTTGCACCACGTCCCGGTCCACTCCCTCACGCAGCCAGTGGGTGGCCGCGGAGTGGCGCAGCATGTGCGGGCGAGCCGGGTGCCCGGCGCGGCGGGCCAGATGGTCGAAGACGTTCTTGGCGTTCGGGTAGGTCATGGCCCGCCCCAGCGGGGGCCGGAAGAGGTTCACGAACACCATGCCTGTCTCAGCCGCGGCGGCCACCGGGGTCCGTTCGTGCTGGTAGTCGGTGTAGAAGGCGACGATGTCGGGGGTGACGGGGAGGCAGCGGGAGTGTCTGGACTTGGCCACGGCCCGGTTCGGGTTGTCGGTGCGGCGCCGTACATGAAGGTGCGGGCCCTCCACCGGGCAGCCCAGCGAGCGTGACGAGGCCAGGAAGTACAGATCCTCCTGGCGCAAGCCCAGGGCCTCCCCGATCCGCAGGCCGGTCGCGGCGAGCAGCGCGATGAGAAAACGGTCCCGCGCCCGGGGCGTATCCGCGATCATGCGGCGGATCTGCTGCGGGGACAGGTCCTCGTAGCCGGGCTCGCTGACCTGGAAACGAAAAGCCGACACCTGCACCTGACGCCACTGGCCACGCTCGCCGGCGTCGTAACCGGCCGGCAAGAACCGCAGGTACTTCGGCTCCGACAACAAGCCGGCCGTCTGCGCGGGGACCCAGCCGTGGAGCGCACCGAAGCGCAGGAAGTCCGTGACCGCCGTCATCACCGCGTTCGCCGTTCCCTGCGAACGGTAGCGGGGCACAGCCGTAGTCGGGGAGCGGCGGCTGCGGGCGGGCAGCGGCGTGGTGACCAGCCACTGCTGCAGCCCGGACAGCGCCATGAAACTCGGACGCCACCACTCGATACGGCGCCCCGCGCAGTAGTTCAGATAGAGGGCGAGACGGCCCGCGTAGACCCGTTCCGTGTTCGGCGAGCGGCCCTTGCTGCGCAACCCCGCCAAGAACGCGCACGCCTCGGCATGCAGCTCGAAGGTGCGTGCGTCGGCCACCACCCACCGCTCCACACCAGTCGACGGAGAGATCGAACGCTCAGCGACATAGGTCTGTTCCACCCACCAAACAGACCAGCCCCCACCGAGGAGCGGTGTCCGTTCCAGACAGCTGCCACACGACCAGGTGGAAACCACACCGAACACACCCCACAGGCCCGTGCCCCTATGGATAATCACCGGCCTGAGGCCGGGGGCGTCCAGGGGGCCTGCTTCCCCTCTTCACAAGGGAGTGCATCGCAACGGGCGTCGTTGCCGATGCGCGACAGGACTATCAGAAGGAGGCCGCGGAATGGGAATGCGTGGCAGCGAGCAGGAACAGACCGGCGGTGCCGGAGTCTCCCGGGTCATAGCAGACTTCACAGACCTTGGCTGGGGCCCTGCAGAAAACGACCGTCATGACCTCGGCATCGATCTGTTCCTGCAGGTGCGCGACGCGCGACGTTTTGACCGCATTATCCTGATGGCAGCTCAGGTCAAGTCAGGGCCTTCGTACTTTGACGCACCGACCAGTGACAAGCAGGGCAACTGCACCGGATGGTGGTACGCGGAAAGCGACGCCAGACACTTCGAGGATTGGGTCCAGCACGCTCTGCCCCACCTGCTCGTCATGCACGACGCCGCCACCCGTATCTCGTACTGGGCGCATGTGACGAAAGAAGCGGTTCAGAGCACAGGGAACGGTTTCAAGATCCATGTCCCGATCCACCAGAAGGTAGAGCTAAGCAATCGTGACACGCTGGAGGAGGTCGCCGCCTCAGCAAAACAGCAGCCCGTGCTCCAGGGCACCTCGTTCGCTGCGGGAGCCAAGGCAGTCGCTCCCGGACGGGCTCTGCGCCACGCTTTGCTGACCCCCCGGCTTATCGCTCCGCACCGCAACACCGGCTTCGAGCGCACCCTCGCTCCCGAGGAGGCCATCGCCCTGATCACCCAAGGACGAATCCAGGATTTGCAGTGGTACATCGAGAAGGGTTCCAATCCTCATCTGGCCGGAGCCGACAGCCGCTCCCACCTGTGGGAATGGCGCTTCTTCTCCGCTTACCACGACGCAGTGGTTGATTCGAACATCCAGCCGCTCCTCGACCTCGCAAGAGCCACCTGCCCCACGCCGCCAACTCCCGGTGAGCGGAAGCCGAAACCAGAACAGGCTCACCGGATCGCGGCCAGCGTCGTGACCGGTGCCGTCTTCCTCACCGCAGCCGAACGGCTGGCGGAAGCAGAAGCCCTCCTGGAGGCGGCGGGAGAGGATCTCCTCCCCATCGACCAGGCCTGGGCTCTCATGCACCGAGCCATCGTGCTGAGTGAGCAAGGAGACCTCGACACGTCCCGTCGCCTGGCCGCAGGGGCGCAGCGGACGGTCGCACTTGATCTTGATGATGTCACCGCAGCTGCCATCGGCGCATCGGCTGCCGACTTCCTCTTCCGTACCTCGGGGCGGGAAGCAAAAGACCTGGGCGCCACCATGACGGCCGTCGACACCGCCGCCTCCTGGTGGCGCTCTCAAACCGTTGCCTGGGCTCTCGAAGACCACGAGGAAAAGGCATTCCGCGCCTGGGGAAAGTGCGAAGACCCAGGCACCTGGCCATCAGACGAAGCACAGAACCGTCTGCTCAGCGCATGGCTGAGCGCCTCTCTCGCGGGAACGCGGGGCCCCGCGTCAGCCGCCCTCGCCCAGCATGCCCGGCACGAAGTCATCCAGCACGAAGCGTCATGGCGCAACGATGCAGCAGCGGAACTCAGCGTGCAGGACCGTCAGTCCGGCCAGGTTCCAGCCGGCCCTCACGCCCGCGGCATAGAGGACGCGCTTGACGAATTGAGATGTCACGGCTGCACCAAGACGCTGGAGATCGCCGTACAACGCCTATGGGCGGCAGGGCCTGCCAGCCCGGTACAAGCCGCAGTACGGCGTTCGGTGACGGCACCGTGGACCCACACCAACGCGCCCACGAAACTGGCCCTTCTCCGGTACGCCGGAGACCTTCTCCCGACCGAACTGGCCGATCAGGCAGGACGCCACTGTCTGACCCTGCTCGAAGACCCCGAACCCTTCGCGCAACGCGTACGGCCAACGTTTTCCATCGATCACTACGCCCACAGGGCTCTTTGGCGGGTGCTGCCCGCAGCCACCGACGCCATCCACGCGGAAGCAGCAGACACGCTCCTGCGAATCCTGCCGGACCGGCCGGGCGAGTCAGCGGAAACCGACCTGATCAAACTCGCTGCGTTCCTGAGGCCTTCTGCCGTCGCAGCCTTCTCCGACCAACTCCGCGCGGCCGCAACAGGCCATTCCAACCCGAGCATGTCTGCCGCGCTCCTGGGCGTGCTGATCGCCAGCGGCGACTCCACGGCCGAAGCCGAACTGCTGCGCCGCACCGAAGCCGGTGACATCGACGCCATCGGCGAGGTACGTTCACTGGCGGATCTCTCCCCCAGCGCCGGCCAGCGCGTGATCGACCTGGCCGAGACTCACTGCCAGCAGCAACTCGACGACGCTCACCAAAACAGCTGGGGACTCGGCGGCTGGGACTGGGCGCGCCTCCTGGCACTGTGCAACTTCTTCTTCCCCGAGTACGCCCGCTGGGGCTCCGTCATCAACATCGTGCTCGACCCCCAAGTCGCTCAAGAGCACAAAGCAGGAGCCGTCCGCGCCCTCACCACACGCGCAGACCAGCTCCCTGCCCCGGCCGCCGCCCGCCTGCGGGCTGCCTTCGAGACCGGGCTGCCCACGATCAGGGGCGTACCGGGCCTGACCGACCAAGCCGGAGACCTCACCCAGGCAGCCTTCACCCTCGGCCTCGCCCTCAAGGCGGTCGACAGCACTACCGCAATCCACCGCATTCTCACCTGGCTGCGGGGCTCCGCCTCACAGCGCCGATCCGCCGCCCACCTCGTGACCGCCCTCAGCCATCACACGAACGACCCCGTAATCCAGGGAACGCTGGTCGCTCTCACCGGCGATCCGCAATACCAAGTCCGGACCGCAGCAGCCTTTTCCCTCGCCCGCGGGCTCCCGGAAAATCCCACGCCAGCCGTCAAAGCAGCCCTCAACACAGCAGCAAACGAACCCGGCTGCCGCGTACCACTCGCCATCGCCCACGCCCTCCAGCAGACATCAGGAGCCCAGGAGAACCGGCGGGTCCCGACCAGCCGACTCCAACAACACATGTCCGCCCTGGTACGCGCGGCAGCCACCCCCACAACCAGCCCGCCATCAAAAACAAACACACCACACCCCGCGCATACCCCTTGATAATCGACATCACCGGCGAGCGGGGAGTCGACTCGATCTGCTTCGCGGACACCCGCGGCTCCCAGGTGGAGATCGTGCAGAACATCGGCCGGGCGCTGCGCCTCAACAAGGACGGCTCCACCAAGGTCGCGCGGATCATCGTGCCGGTCTTCCTGGAGCCCGGCGAGGACCCCACCGACATGGTCGCCTCCGCCAGCTTCCGCCCTCTTGTAGCGATCCTCCAAGGGCTCCGCAGTCACGATGAATGACTCGTCGAGCAGCTCGCCTCCCGCGCCCTGACCCATGGCAAGCGCAAGGTGCACGTCCAGCGCGACTAGGAAGGCCGGATCATCGGCGCCGACGGCGCGGGTGACGGCGAGAACCAGGAGCACGACGACACCCAGGCCGCCGCCGAATCGGCCCTGCTCCACTTCTCCACTCCGAAGGACGCCGCAACGATCGCCGCGTTCCTGCGCACCCGCGTCTACCGGCCGGACTCACTCGTGTGGTTGGAGGGCTACCAGGCCCTGATCCGCTGGCGGAAGGAGAACGAGATCACCGGCCTCTACGCCGTGCCCTACGACACCGAGACCGAGGTCAGCACGACGAAGTCCTTTCCCCTGGGAAGGTGGGTGCACCAGCAGAGGAAGGCGCGGCGGGGCGGGGAGCTGGAGGAGCGGCGCAGCGCCCGTTCGCTGCCCGCGCCCGCCAGCACGAGTGCCGTGTCCGTGTCCGGGTGGTCCCACAGCCCGCGCAGAAACTCCAGCGCCGGCCCCGGAAGGCGCTGTGCCTCGTCCAGCACCAGCACGCGGGGCTGTCTCAACGCATCCACCAGCATCAAGTCGGCCTCTCCCGCCCCGCGCGGCAAAACCCGGCACGTCGTCCGCGGTGTCCCCTTGAGGGGGGTGCCGCGGACGACGGCTGTTGCCGTGGGGCTGGCGGAGTCAGTGGCTGGCCGCCTGCTGGAGGAGGTCGTGGAGGTCTTGATCGGCTTGTGAGGTGCGGGCGGGGAGGGTGTCGGCGACGTCCGGTCGGCAGGCCGCTGCGGCGAGGAGGTCCCGGACGTGCTGGGCAAAGTCATGACCGGGCAGGGGGAGTTCCATGTCGGGTTCGCGTAGGTATCCGACGGTGACGGCGGTGGGGATGTAGGCCATGAGGCGGGTCACGGCGGTGGTGCGGTCACGGACGGTCTGTTTGGCGAGGTGGCGCAGGATGCGCAGGATCGTGGTGGTGGAGGTGCTGGTGACGGGGTTCAGGGCGGGTGCCCACCCGCCCACGGCGCCGGGCCTGGGTGTGGGGGCGGGGGGCGGGGGCTGGACGTCGTCGGTCTGCTGGTGCCACCAGCTCGCGGTGGTGTCCTCGCCGGCGGCGAGGTGGTGGAGGTAGAGGCAGTAGGCGGCGGCCGGCTGTCCGGCGCCGGCGGCGTACTGCCACCAGAAGCGTGCGCCGTCGTCGGTGTCGGTCAGCTGCAGCACGCAGGCCAGGACGAGCGCACTGCAGGGTTCGGGGACCTGCTCGGTGACGAAGTTGGCGACCTCGTGGGCGGGGGTGTGGGAGACGAGGGTCTCGCACAGGGCCCGCAGGTCCTCGGCCGCCTCCTCGGCATCGCGCCGCCGAGCGGACACCGTAGGCCGGTCGTGAGCAGCGGCTGGGGACTGCGGGGAGCGGGCGGACGGGCAGGAGAGGGTGTCGACGATGTCGCGGGGAGCGGTGCGTTCCGTAGCGAGGCGTGCCCGGGCGAGAATGCCGTCGATGCGGGTCATGGCTGGTCTCCTTCTTCGGCAGGGGGCGGCGGGGACAGGGTGTCCTCGAGGAAGCGGATCGCGTGGCGCTCGTCGGAGCGGACCCTCGGCAGCGGCAGGCCCAGAAAGTGGGAGACGTCCTCGTCGGTCATGCCGTGGAGGACGCGCAGCACCATGACGTCAAGCTGGTTGTCGGGCAGTCGGCTCATCGCCTTGAACAGGGCGATGGACTCGGCGACCTGCTCGGCGGCCTCGCCGACGTCGGTGACGGTCTGCAGGGCGATCGTGTCGAAGGCGGCTTCGCTGAACTCGGGGCGGCCGTCGATGTGCGGGGTGCGGGCCATGACCGCGGTGCGCAGCACGGTGAAGGCGTAACGGCGGGTGTCGTGGCTGGCGAGGGCCCGGTCCCAGGAGAGCCAGAGCTGGTCGTAGGTCTCCTCGAGGGCCGCGTCGCAGCACCCGGTGAGGAAGACGCCGGCGTAGAGGTGGTAGCCGCCCTCGGTGATCTCGCGGAACGCGGAGAGCTCCATGGGCGGGGTGGCGCGGGTGGCCATCATCGTCCCGCGGGCGGCGGAGGACTTCTCAATCCAGGCGCGGGATTTGTTCTCCGTCTCCAGCGCGGCCTGCCGCCACAGCCGGTACAGCGGCCAGACCGAGACGCCCAGGGCGTCGGCGACGTCGTAGAGGAGTTCCCAGCGGGGGTAGAGCTTGCCGCTCAGCAGCTCGGAGATCTTCGGCTTGGAGATGTAGAGCGCCTCGCCGAGCCGGCTCATCGTCAGGCCGGAGGACAGCGCGGCGGTCAAGTAGGCCTCGCGGACCGGGCCCAGCCAGGCGCGGTGCGCGCTGGAGACGTGCGCCGCGATCGGGCCGAGGGGCCGGCCCGGGCGTCCAGGGCGCCGTGCGTGCGCGGCTTCGCCCGCGCCGGAGAGCGGGCCGGGCGGGTCTGGCAGGCCAGGACCGGCAGGATCCTTCGAGCGGTCCTTCTCGGTCGTGGCCGGCGTGCCGGACCCGTCAGTCGGCCCGGGCTCGCCGGAAAGGGGCGGCTCGTCGGGCACCGCGCATGGGTCGTCGAACTGGTTCATGGCGCCTCCTCCCCGCTGTCCGGCGCAGAGGCCGCCGGTCTGCCGGCCACTGGACCGGGCTGCGAGCGGATGGCCCGCACGATCTGCTGGACCGTCAGACCCAGCACCGGAGCAAGGACGGCGATCGCCGCGACCTGCCCGAGTGCGACCATTACGACGCTCCACGCGAACACGATCGCCGTGGCGAACGCGATGAGGAGCCTTATGCCTTTGCGTTCCATCAAGATCCCTTCGTCTTCGGTCTTCCTGCGCCCGCTGATCTCCGGGGGACCCGCGGGCCCCGGCGACGGATGGGTGCCACGCCGCCGCCGCCGGGGAGGGCAACCAGCATGGAGGCAAAGGGAGTTGTCACGCCAAGTGATCAAGAATTCACGGAACAATGCCGGTCGCCAAGCAGTCCACCCCGAACCGGGACGAACCGTCGACCGGAGGAAAACGCGCAGGCCCGTTCGCTCTGGAGTGGAAGTTCCCGGTTGTCCTTGCAATCGGGCGTCCAACCGACGTCAATGGACACCGGGCACCCTTTGGTGTCGGTCTTCCATCCGGAAGAGCCCGCCCCCGTGCCAGAACAACCGGGGGGCGAGCACACCGTTCCCGCCCGGCCCGCAGCCATCAGGCCGGGCGGGAACGCGCCGTCCACACGGGACCTTTCACGAAGGTAGCCGACCCCACCGACAGCCCACCTCCCTCGCTACCACCCGCGCTCCCGTGCGCCCCCGCATATCACCCCCGGCCACTACACGAACCACACCCCGCGCCAAGCGACATGGAGGACAGCCCCCGAAACCCGAGACGGACACACAGGGACTGACTGCGCGAGACAGCCAGGCGGGCGGCGCACGCGATACCGCTCGGAGACGGCAGGGCGGGCGGCGGGATACGCAGGGCGGCGCCGCGACGGCGTGGGACGGGAGGCCGCAGCGGTGCGGCCGCCATCGAACGGCGCCGGCGGGGTGCACAGAGGCGGACACGACGTACGGCGGGCTGGGCGGCGTTAGGGGCCGGACGGAAGGGAGGCGGGACAGCGACTCGGCCTGTGACATGTCCGAACCCGGCCAGTGAGGAGACGTGGGTCACGCCTTCCCGTGTCACAGGGACGCGGGCCGTCTCGTCTCGGGGGGTGAAGACACCGACGAGCACGGAGGAGCACACGATGGACGCGCGACTCAACTACTTCGCCAGCCCGACCGCCGGCAAGGCCCTCAAGTACTTCATGTCGGCAGGCCGGGAGCTCAAGGAATCACCGCTGTCGGCCACCACGCAGGAACTCGTGGCATTGCGGGTGAGCCAGATCAACGGCTGCGCCGTCTGCCTCGACATGCACACCAAGGAGGCTGCCGCCGCGGGCGAGACCTCGGTGCGGCTGAACCTGGTCTCGGCGTGGCGGGAGGCCACGGTCTTCACCGAGGCCGAGCGTGCCGCGCTGGAGCTGGCGGAGCAGGGGACCCGCGTTGCGGACGCGGCCGACGGCGTCAGCGACGAGGTGTGGGCACGGGCCGCCGAGCACTACGACGAGGAGCAGCTCACCGCGCTGGTAATCCTGATCTCGTTCATGAACACGGTGAACCGGCTGAACGTCATCACCCGGCAGCCGGCCGGGGACTACGAGGTCGGGCAGTTCCACTGAACCGCCGCCGGCCCCGGCCCCGGCGGCGGTCGTGGGCCGCGGCGCGCGGTCACGGTGCGCGAGCGTTGCCCACCCCGCCCACGAATCAGATGATCTTCGAAGGATGTCTCGCTGGCGCTGATCCGGCCAGACACACGGACTGCAAGAGGGAGACGGCGTGGGCAAGGTCGAGGAGTTCGAGGAACTGCGACCTCTGCTGTTCTCGATCGCGTACCGGATTCTGGGCAGCGTGGGCGAGGCGGAGGACGCGGTGCAGGAGACATGGCTGCGCTTCGACTCCTCGCCGACAAGTCCCGTGTCAGTCAAGGCGTTCCTGTCGGCGACAGTAACTCGTATCGCTATCGACGTATTGCGTTCGGCCCGGGTACGACGGGAGGAGTACGTCGGACCGTGGCTGCCCGAGCCTCTGCTGAGAGATCCGTACGAGGACCCGGCACGCACGGCGGAGCTGGCCGACTCGGTGTCGATGGCAGCGTTGCTGCTCCTGGAGCGGCTCAGCCCGCTGGAGCGGTCGGTATTCGTGCTACGGGAGGTGTTCGCCTTCGGCTTCGACGAGATCGCCTCGACGGTGGGGCGCTCGGAAGCAGCATGCCGTCAGTTACTGGTACGAGCGCGTCGCCACATGAACGAGGGACGGCCCCGGTTCGAGGCAGACCACCAGGAGCGACAGGAACTGGCGAAGCGGTTCTTCGAGGCACTGTCACAGGGGGACGTGGACGGTCTGCGGAGACTGCTGTCCGCCGATGTCCAGCTCGTCGGGGACGGCGGCGGCAAGGCCCCGCAGCTGGCCAGGGCCGTCATCGGCTCCGAGAACGTAGCCAGGCTGCTCGCCACCGTCTACCCGCTGATGACGCGGGTCGACGTCACGTTCGAGCCGCACGAGGTCAACGGCCAGCCCGGCGCCGCCTTCCGCGACCGGGAAGGCAAGGTCCTCCACATCCTCGCCCTCGACGTGCTCGACGGGCAGATCCAGACCATCCGCTCGGTCATCAACCCCGACAAGCTCGGCCACCTCGGGCCGGTCGCCGACGCCTGGGCCGTCGACCAGGAAGTGAAGCAGACCCGCAAGCGGACGCAGTGACCTCAGGACCTCGATGGAGGAACGGCACTGGGGCCGCAACAGTGAGGGCCGGCCGATCGCGTGGGTGGGTAGCGCACCCGACGGCTGGTGAGTGGCGGCGCAGGCCTCGCCCCCACCCAGCTCACTCCTTGTCTCGACCCTTGTCGTGGTTCTTGAGGTTGCGGCCTGCACCACTGGGTGACTTTAGGTAGGCGATCTCGGCTTCTGCGTCCTGCCACTTGGCGTACAGGTAGATGCACGCGCCGATGGAGGCTCCGAGGGCGGTAGAGGTCACGCCCAGAGCTGCCGCCAGACGCTTGGTGCGCTTGCCTCCAGTTGGCGCGGCCTCGCTCTTGCAGATGCCGACGTGGCCCGTCTCCTGTGAGTGCCGCTGCAGATCTTCGAGACCGTCAGCCTGGAAAGGGCACTCCGTGCACACGTATTCGGTCATCAGTTGATCCCCCCAACGGGACCTAGATTGCCACAGGTTGAGTTCATCCGCGCACCACTTGGTCATCGTCCAGCCCGGCGCCAGCCGGAGGGCAACCGCCGACCCCGCAGCGGCTTTGTTCCAGGGCCTACACGCACTGGGGTGCGATGCCCAGGGTTTCTGAGCTGCGACATCGCACTGGTGTGCGTGTAGGCCCTGGGATCTTGGGACGCTCCCCCTTTACTCCCAGCGGACCGTCTACTTTCGATCAGCTGACGTCTGAAGCTGTGTCAGGGAGGTCATGCAGGCTGATGATCTCGCCAGAGACGATGTAGGTGTTCAGCGCACACAGGTTGGCTGTCTCGAAGGCTACGGCCGCGTGGACGCCCTTGTTAGTCATCGTGTCCACCGCGACGAAACGATCGTAGAGTCCGGCAATCATGACGTCCGCCAGCTTGTTGTTCGACTTGCTCTGGATCGCTCGCTTGGTGAATTCAAAGAGCCGGTTCCGGTGATGGGCATCGTCCAAGGAGTGGCCCGTGTCCGACTGCTGCTCCTGCGGCGGCAGTACGTGGTCGACGACAGCTTTGAGGATACGGCGGCATGTCGTGATGGCCTGCGACAGTTCCTCCGCTGCATCCCGATCAGGGGCCGTCTGAGCTGCCTCCTGGAGTCGCCGGTAGACCGCGTTGAACTGCTGCAGGAACTCGGGAGCGCTTTCGGCCAGGAGCTTGTCCACTTTGACGCGGTAGCCGCCGAAGATGGACTCGTTGATGCTGGTGTAACCCAAGCGCCGTTCCCACGAGCACAGCAGTGCGAACGTGAGGTGCCGGGTCCGCCCGATGATCCGTTGCGTACGGCTCCGGGTTGCCAGCTCGCTCTTGTAGTCCAGCCGTTCGCCGCTCCGCTTCAACTCTTCGAACTCGTCGTTCCAGAACTGCAGCTCTGACAGGGAGTGAGAATCGATCTGGTCGGTAGCGTTGCCGGAGTCATCTCGAATAGCTCGGTCGACGAGGTACTGTCGCATGGCCTCCTCATGCGGGCCTTCGAGGGAGCTCCAGATCGAGGGGTCTGCCATGAGCATGCGTGATGTCTCAGCATTGGTCTGGCGGTCGCCAGTAATGGGCCTGACTTCCATGGCAAGCCGCATCGCGTGCTTCGTCTCACCTACCAGGTTGGCGATACGTATGGCGCGCCGGACGGAGACCTCCAGAGGCCGCTCATCAAATTCGTCCAGTGCTTTACGGACAAGACCGAGGATGTAATCGCTTGATGCCACAGCTGAACCTTATGGGCTTGGCCGGCGAAGTCCCTGGCGGAGGCCTGCTCCGGCAACGCCTGACCACCCGCTGAACCACACACGCCCTCACCGCCCCCGGCCCCGGCCCCGGCCCCGGCCCCGGCACATCAACCGACAACTCCCGTGCGTACCGTGCCAATAGGCGCGCCAACCAGACTGCGCAAAACCCGGCGCCCCACCCAGCTCACTGCGCAGCACAAAAAGGCCAGCTCAGCCCACACGCCATCCAACGCTGGCATCTCCGCTTCGGGCATCCCTCCCCCGCGGACCAGGCATACCGCCCGGTACAGCTGAGCAACAGCAGGCCACAACCAAGATCAATAAGCACGCACAACAGCTACGCCACAGATCTCCGTCACGGTATGCCGACAGCACCGACCTACGAAGATCCCGGTATGAACAGCCACCCCCACGACAGCTAACCTGCCCCGCCCCAGCCACTAAACGGCAGCCACTTGGTCACCTCATGACAGCAGACCAGCCCACGCACACAGCGCATGACCAGGCAATCAACAACCGAATACGGCTGACGCACAACTGCTGCCACGGCTACATCGCCGTACCTCGGCCGGACGGCGGATCGCAGCTGGTCGACATCACCGAACAGAATCCCGGCGCCGGCGGCATGATCTCCACCACCGCCGACCTCGACCGCTTCCTGACCGCACTCTTCCGGGGACGACTGCTGCCCCCGACCGAGCAGGCGGAACTGTTCGACGTCCCCGACGTCCCTTACCTCGGCGGCACCGCCGACGACCCGGGACAGGGCACGCTACTACGCCGCCGGCCTGATGCGCGTGACTCTGCCCAACGGCGTGACGGTGTGGGGCAAGACCGGCACTACCTTCGGCTACACGAACGGCATGTTCACCACCCGCGACCTGCGCCGCCGCCTGGTGTACTCCTTCAATCCCACCACCGGCGGTGGCAACGACCTCGCCCTGGTCACCCGGATCCTGTCCGCGACCTTTGCCCCGTGAGCGTCACACCTCATGGCTGCCGATCACCTTGCCGAACGCGGCTCCTGACGCGTAGGCCCCGTCCGGCCGATCCGTCAGCCTGTCTTCCGACGATGAACGAAGCGTCGCCGCAGCCGGTCACCGACTTCGCCTACGACAATCACCAGCACAGCACTCGCCGCACAGCCCGCGAGGCTCGTCGGCTGGTCGAGAACCATTCCCAAGACCCAAAAAGCTGCGGCGATAGCCGCCCACCACGCAACCCACAAGCTGATCACAGACCACCAGCGCCGTCTCTTCACGGCATCAGAGTACGTCCCCCATGCTCCAATCCCGCTGGCCGGGAATCAGAAATAGCTACTACAGGTAACAGACACCGCCCGTCCTCTACCCGGCCGCTCAGGTCTTCCACCGGCCATGACCGTCCCCCTCTCGCCCCCCGGGCGCCCGCGGCGGGCGCCCGGGGGGCGCCGGGCCTACCGCCCCGACCGGCCCGCCTCCGATTCTGCCTCGGCTCCGCTCTCGCGGGCCGGGGCCGCTTCATGCCTCGCAGTTCACCGACGCCACCGGCCCGGCCTCGTCCGACAGCACGTTGGTGTCGACGGTCACGCAATTCCCCACTTCCGGCTGTTCGAGCGTCACGTAATTCCCCACCGTCGCGGGCACGGCTCCCCATGGGGACGGCGGACGTGAGCGGTGCTGGTGTCGGCCCCGGTGTGGCGGGGTCGTGCAGCACCGTGGACAGCCGGGGGGAGGCTACTCGCGGTGCTTCCCGGTCCGGGCGTGCTGCAGCTTGCGGGTGAAGCGGTGCATGTGGGGGTCGAGCAGTTCGGCCGACTCCTCGATCACCTGTTCGTCGGTCAGCCACCGGATCGCGCTGAACTCGCCCTGGTCGTAGGAGCTGATGGTGTGGGCGTCAGCCTCGAGGAGGTACCAGAGCGAGACGTCGGTGTGCGCACGCTGTCCCCGCGTTCGGGTGACGGTCAGGAAGAGGGGACGCTCGCCGATGACCGCGATGCCACGGCCTCGATGCCCAGCTCCTCACGGCATTCACGGACCACCGCAGCCCACGGATCCTCACCCGGCTCGACGTGTCCTCCGGCCGGCAGCCACAGGCCCGCCTTGCGGTGCGCAACGAGCAGCATCTGCCCGCACGTGTCGTCGAGGACGACAAAGTAGCTCACCAAATGCATCG
Source organism: Streptomyces sp. CB01373 (assembly GCF_002803075.1). Classification (GTDB taxonomy): domain Bacteria; phylum Actinomycetota; class Actinomycetes; order Streptomycetales; family Streptomycetaceae; genus Streptomyces. The sequence goes on from NZ_NNBK01000030.1 coordinate 35,741, forward strand.
CCGGAACATCCGGCTTGCGCACCCGATAGACCGGGGCTCCGCTGGCGACCCACTGCGTGGCGGCCTCCAGATGGGTGCGCTCCAGGTCGTCCCACGGTTCGATGGCGCCGACCAGCTCAAGAAGGTCGGCACGTGGCTGATCATCAGGGGTGGTGAGCAGGTGGCCAGTTGAGGTCATCTGTGCATGCTGGCAGGAGCCACTGAGGTTTTCTCAGCGAAATGGTCTGTACGAAGCCGTCCCGTCGCAGCGAAAGTCGACTGCGCGGTGGTTCGTCAGCGGTATGGCTGTCCGTCGTCGCGGTAGGCAGTGGTGCTTCCGGTCAGCCGCCACGAACGGCTGCGTCGGGTCAGGGTCCAGCCCTCCGGCGCGCGCCGCGCGGCGCTGATCCACGCGGCGAGTTCGGCCAAGGCGTGCTGCTGCAGTGCACGACGGGCTGTGGCCCGTTCGGTGGCCGGAAGCGGCGCGGCGCCGATCCGCATGCTGTTCCACCACGCGGGGTGGACGCCGTTGCCGTAGTTGGAGGAGATCGGCGGGACCCACTCGACGTGCAAGAGCGTCCCGTCATCGTGTGGGCGGTCGTCAAAGCTCAGGTCGACGGCATCGGCCATCTGCTCGCCGAGAGCAGCGCGGATGTCGGACGTGGTAAGCGGCCACGAGAGACTGCGGGGCAGGCGGCGGTTACGGGCTGGCACGGCCCCAGGGTGACAGACGCCTATCGGGGGCCAGAAACCAGCCCACGGCCTATCTGCGACGTGAGCAGGTCGGACGAGCTGGGGCCCGGCCCCCCCGGCTGCGGACAGACGTAAAGCCCCTGGTAGGAGAGGTCTCACCACAAGATCATGTCCGTAACCACCAGAGGCTTCACGTTGGTCACCTATGCTGCGCTGGTTCCGCGAGCGCGGTTGCGTGCACTGTCTGGCCCGGGACGCCGGCGTCTCGCAGGCCACCGGCTACCGCTACCTCCACGAAGGCATCGACGTCCTCGCAGGCCAGGCCCCGGACCTGCACGAAGTCCTGGACCGCTGCCGACGCCAGGGCATGACCCACGTGGTCCTCGACGGCACCCTGATCGAGTCAGACCGCCTCGCCGGGGTCCGCGACAACGGCAACGACCTCTGGTTCAGCCAGAAGCACAAGGCATTCGGCCGCAACGTGCAGTTCCTGGCCGCTCCGGACGGAGCGCCGCTATGGGTCTCCGACGTCGAGCCCGGCTCCACGCCCGACATCACGGCCGCCCGCATCCACGCCTTTCCCGCGCTGTACAAGGCTGCAGCCGAGGGGCTGCCCACCCTGGCCGACAAGGGCTACATCGGCGCCGGGATCGGCATCCTCGTCCCGGTCCGCCGTCCGAAGGGGCGATCCGAACAGGCCCTGCACGCCGACACGCGGACCACCAACAGCCTGATCAGGGACATCCGAGCTCTCGGCGAACGCGCCGCAGCCGAACTCAAGCAGCGCTGGCGCACGCTGCAACACGTCACCATCAGTCCCAGCCTGATCGGCGACATCGCCCGCGCCGCCCTCGTCCTCAACGGAATCTGGAAGTGATCACCGCTGAGAAAACGTCAGTGAGCCGGAACCCAACTCGTCCGTCACTCCAACTGTCAAACTCTCAGGTTAGGTTGGACAATGCCCGCTGTTGCCAGGCCCGATACGGATTGCGATCTTCTCGTACTGTTCATCCGTGGGCCAGTTGGACAGAGCGGATGGGGCTGCGAGTGGAGCGGCGTTTCTTCATAGGGCTGGGCAGCGGCCGGTACTGTCACCTTCCGGACGAAGAGCAACTACGTCACGTTCCTGCTGACGTATGCCTGATGACCGAACTCTTCACGGGTTTCGGGTACCAGGCGGTGCTGCCGGGACTCGGAGAGTACGACGGGGCCGATCAGATACGGCAGAAGCTGCGTCACTGGTCGGCGGATACATCTCTGACCCGTGATGACGTGGTGGTCGTGTATTTCGCGGGGCACGGGCTCGTGCAGGACCGCGACCGGCACTATCTTCTGTGCTGGGACTCCCAGGAGGATGATCCGGCCACCACTGCCCTCGCCACCGAGGATCTAGTGCGGATCCTGTGCCGAGGAGACCTGCGCCACCTCCTTCTCATCCTGGACACGTGTGCGGCCGCTGCGGGAAGCGCGGAGGCGGCCGAGGTCGCCCTGCAGTCCATCGCCTACCGATACGGGGGCACCGGAACGTCCAGCGGACTGTGGTTCCTCGCCTCCGCCCGGCGAAAGGACATCGCCGAAGACGGCGCCTTCGCGACCGCCCTGCGCGCGTCCGTAGAGATCACGACCGGTCGTACGGGGCAGCGGCAGCAGTACCTGGACCTCACCGAACTCGTCAAAGCGATCAACGAGTACTTGGACGTCGACGGGCGTGGCCAACGCGCCGAACTCGCCAGCGGCCTGGTGACCGGCTTGGCGCCCTTCCTGCCCAACCCCGGCTTCCGCGAAGAGTTGCCGCCCGTCGGTACCGACCTAGAAGTGCAGCGCCGCGTGGCCGCCCGGGATCTGACCGAGCACTTCGGCCCCCGCTCGCGTGGGGTGGAGTTCGAGTCCGAGCAGGGGCTCTACTTCAGCGGACGGGTGCGGGTGCTGACCGAACTAGTGGAATGGCTCATAGCCGAGGACGGTGACGGCAAAGGCCGGGTTATCACAGGAAGCCCCGGGTGCGGCAAATCCGCGGTGCTGGGCAGAATCGTCGCCCTATCGGACGCCCAGTACCGTGCGCGGTTCGACCTGACGGGTGTTGATCCTGCCACCGTGATCCCCGAAGGCTGCGTGACGGCCGCCGTGCATGCGCGTCACAAGCGACTGGAGGAGGTCGTCGAACGGATCGCAGCCTCTCTCGGTGTCGAAGTGGACGGCACGGCGACTCTGCTCCAGGAACTCACCCGCCGGGGCCGCCAGGGAGCACCGGTTGTTATCGTCGTCGACGCCGTCGACGAGGCGGGGTCAGACACCGCGGCCGATGCCGGCGGGCACGGCGAGCCACGCCGCATTACCCGTGAACTGCTGCGACCGATGTCGGAGATCCACGGTGTCCGCCTGGTGGTGGGCACCCGCCGTGAACTGGTGACGCCCCTGGGACCCACATTCACGTGCATCGATCTAGACCTGCCCGAGTACTGCGCCGATGAGGCGGACGTCACCGGATATGTCGCCAAGGTGCTGCTGGCGACGGAGGAACCGGAGGTTCGCACCCCTTACCGGGATTCCCCTCAGCTCGCCGAAATCGTGGCCAGGGGTGTGGCGGCCCGAGCGGACGGTGTCTATCTCTACGCCAGGACCACGGCCCGCACGCTGAGATCCGACTGCTCCGTCGTGGACGTCTCCCATCCGGGCTGGGAGAGGGCCCTGCCCAGCGAGGTGGGTGAGGCGTTTGATGATTATCTGGCCCGGTTCGGACCGGACGAGCCGCGTGTGCGCCGCATGCTGCTCCCACTCGCCTTTTCCGAGGGCAAGGGCCTTCCCCGGGGGCATGTGTGGACCACGCTCAGCTCCGTGTTCTCCGGCACTCAGTGCACGGAACAGGATGTCTCCTGGCTCCTGGACGTCGCCGGGGCCTATGTCGCAGAGGTCGTCGACGACGACCAGCGCTCGGTCTACCGGCTCTACCACAAAGCACTGGCGGAACATCTGCGCGCCACCACCGGCCAACCGGCTGCCGAGATCCAAAAAACCATCGTCGACGCCCTCGCGGCTGTCGTTCCCGCCATGCCCGGCAACGATCGACCCGACTGGTTCGCCGCGCCCCCGTACGTTCGCCGACACCTGGCCACTCACGCCGACGCGGCAGACACCCTCATCGAACTGATCGAGGACCCGGGGTTCCTGTTGGCCAGTGAACCACTCGCCTTGTTGCGGGCACTCGCCTCGATCGAGGGTGAACGCGCCAGGCGCGTGCGGACCACGTACGAGCAGGTAGCGCATCGCCTAACGGCAGACCGACCGCTCGGTGGCCGGGCGGCCGATCTGCAACTCTCGGCGCGGCGCTGCGAGGCCGACGAACTCGCGGAACGCATCGGACGGCTGGGGGTGGAACTTCCGTGGACCGCGCGCTGGGCCTGGTGGTCGGCGAGCGGTGCGCACCGGCTACTCAGTGGGCACACCAAGGGGGTCACCTGCGTGGCCGTCGGTGATCTCGACGGGAGACCCATCGCGGTGACCGGCGGTCAGGACAGTACGGCGCGGATCTGGGACCTAACAACCCAACAGCAGATCGGCGAGCCGTTACCGGTTGGCATCGCCGTCAGTGCGATCGCCATCGGAGACATGGAGGACTACACGGTCGCTCTTACCGGCGGCGTCGACGGTACGGTGCGGATCTGGGACCTGTCGGCCGGTCAGGAGTACGGGCTGCCGCTGCGGGGGCACACCAACCGAATCGAGGCGATGCGGATCGGTGCCCTGGACGGCCGGCCTGTCGTTCTCACGGCCAGTCAGGACGGCACCGCGCGGATCTGGGATCTGGTCGCCAGAAAGCAGCTCGGCTGCGATCTTGCCGCACACAAGCGCACTGTTCTGGACGCGGCTCTGGGCGATCTCGACGGGCATCCGGTCGCGGTCACCGGCGGCGAGGACAAGGCGGTCTACATCTGGGACCTGAGTGACCTGTCGACCGGTGGCGACGCTCGCATCGACGGCAGCCCTTTGATCGGCCCGGCAGAAGCGGTTACAGCGGTGTGTCTGGGCCGGTTGGACGGCCGTACGGTCGCGCTGGTCGGCGACAAGTCCGGCATGCTCAGCCTGTGGGATGTAGCCGAACGCCGCCAGATGGGCGAACAGGTGACAGCTCATCGCTATCTGACGCAAAGCGGTGTGGCCTCGGCCGTGATCGGTGATTTCCACGGCCGCTCCGTGGCCCTGACCGCAGGTGTACGTGACGCCCGGCTATGGGATTTGCGGACGCTCCGTCAACTCGGGCCGCCACTACGCGGGCACGTAAATGACATCACCGCGGCCGCCCTCACCGACAGGAGGGACACGTCGCTGGCAGTAACGGTCAGCGACGACCGCACCGCACGCATCTGGGACCTGTCGAGCGATCAGCCGGTTGACGGCCACTCCGGCCAGGTGCTCTCGGTCTTTTCCTGTGACGTACGCAGACGTCCACTGGCGGTCACCGGCGGGGACGACGGCACCGCCCGGCTATGGGACCTGCGGACCCGTCAGCAGGCCGGCCCGCCCATGGAGGGACATCGCGGCCAGGTGCGCGCCGTAGCCATGGGTGACGTCGACGGGCGTCTGGTGGCTGTCACAGGAGGTGCCGACAGCACTGTACGACTCTGGGACCCAATGCTGGGGGAATCCCTCGGCATGCCGCTGACGGGCCACACCAACGTCGTACAGTGCGTGGCCCTTGGCGTGCTGGCCAACGAGCCGGTCGTGGTCAGCGGGGGTGAGGATGGCACGGTAAGGATCTGGTCTGTACGGGCCGGGGCACTCATGGCTCCCCCGCTGTCCGGCCACATCGGCGCCGTACGCCACCTGACGGTCCGCTCAACCGCCCAGCACCTGGAGATCACCATCGCCACCTCGCTCCACCACGCCTACGTGTGGCAGGTGAACGGCGCGGGACCGCATCGGCCGAGCGGACCGACCGCACACTTCAACATCGAAGACTTGACTCCGAACGCGAGGGCAGTCGGTGTGGCCTTCCACAACGACCGTCCGGTCGTCCTCTCGACCCGCGAGGGAAACGGTCTATATGTGCACGACATCGCAACACGTGTCGCTGTCAGTGGCCCTCTGCTCGGTCACACGGCCCGCATCATGGCGGGGAACCTGGCACGCATCGGCACGCACACCCTGGTGGCGTCCGTTGCCTTCGACGACACGGCGCGTGTCTGGGACCTGGAGGCCGGTACCGCCCTGGGACCACCGCTGGACGGCATGGTCAGGCTAAGCGGTAGGGAGGACTGCCCGGCCCCAGCACTGGGGCGGGTGGACGGATGCCCGACTGCGATCACCGCCTACTCGAGTGAGGTGCGAGCGTGGGACCTGACCGCCATGCAGCCGATCGGCGAGCCGCTCTGCGGTGTGGATCACTCCCTGATCTCGGTGAATGTCGTCCCCTCCCCCGAAGGCGGCAAGACCGTTGTCACCGGAAGCAACGACGGAACGGTTCGGTTCCATGAGCTGGGCAACGGATCGCAGACAGCCGCTCACATCGCGTCGGCCGTAAGCACGGCGTTCAACGTGGCCAGCGCCCATGTGGATGGCGAAACCGTCGTCGTCCGCAGCAGCTGGACGCAGGCGGAGGCGTGGGCTCTGGAACCCCGGCGGAGGCTGGGGCGACGGTCCGGCTCTTCCTGGCGGGCGTGCTTGTATGCCCTGGACGGCAGGCCCCTCGTAGTGTCCGCTGACAACGACCATGTACTGCACGCCTGGGATCTGCGCACTCAGTCGCCGGTGTGTCCGCCGATGACCGGTCACACCGCCCAGGTGTGGGGCTTGCGAGCAGGCCGGGTCGGACACGTCGATCTCGCCGCCAGTGCCTCGGGTGACGGAACCGTCCGGCTGTGGGACCTGCGCACGGGTGAGCGGCTGTCGGAACCGATCGGCGGCCACGGCAGAGGAGCGTACAGCGTGGACTTCGCGTACCTGGGCCGCCATGTCGTAGTGGCGGGCGCCGGCGATGGACGTCTGCACTTCTGGGATCCGACGGATGGGACCGACGTCGGCGTCGAGTTGGAGCCGTTCCCGTCCGCAGTCCGTGCCCTTCGAGTGGCGGACATCAACGGAGCGCCGGCGCTGATTGCAGCCGACAGCTACGGTGTCGTGCGGGTGTGGGACATGAAGTCCGCCACTTGGTCGGCGGAACTCGACATTGGCAGCGGAGTCGCGGATGTCGCGGTGGGAGGCAACCGACTCTGCGTTGCCACCTACATGGGAGCCGTCGTGCTCGGCATCCATCTGACAGGACCCGACAGGAAACAGGGGAACGCATCGTGACTCGTGTCGTCCTCGTCCATGGCATAGCCCAGCAATTCAAAGGCAGCCAGACGCTGCTCGCAGACTGGTACCCCGCACTCTGTGATGGCGTCACCCTGGCCGGTGGGCTGGGGCCCGGCCCGGACGAGGTGGCCATGGCGTTCTACGGCGACATGTTCCGCTCTGCCGGTCATCGAGGGCTCGGCATTCCCGAACTCGACGCCGCTGACGTCGAGGAGGGCCTGGAGCGTGAACTGCTTTTCCAGTGGTGGGAAACATCGGCTCGCCTGGAGAGCCGGGTGCCAGGGCCGGAGACCGCCGCGCGCATGCGTACGCCGGACACCGTGCAGCGGGCGCTCAACGCACTGAGTCACTCGGCCTTCTTCGCTGGACTGAGCGAGCGGCTGATGATCTACAGCCTGCGACAGGTACGCCGCTACTTCACCGAGCCGGAGCTGCGTGCACGGATCCGGGACCGCTTCGCCGCCGCCGTGACCGAGAGCACGGAAGTGATCGTGGCCCATTCGCTTGGCACTGTCGTGGCCTACGAGACGCTGTGCGCGCACCCGGACTGGCCCGACCTCAAACTCGTCACCCTCGGCTCCCCGCTCGCGATACCGCGGCTGATCTTCGACCGCTTGTTGCCGAAGCCCACGCACGGGCACGGACGGTGGCCGGCTCCCGTAAGCCGTTGGACCAACGTCGCGGACCGAGGGGATGTCGTAGCTCTCGCCAAAGAACTGGCCCCGCACTTCGGAGGCCGTGTATCCGACGTCCAGGTTCACAACGGCGCCAAGGCACATGACGTCCGGCCCTACCTCACCGCTGCGGAGACAGGGCAGGCGATCAATGACGGGCTGAACAGAGCCGCCGACCGACCCTGACAATCTGCACGACGCGGTGGGCGGCGAGTTCACTCTCACCTTGGACGGCTAGCCATGTCCACCATCACGACGGCGCTGCTCATCAGCGATGTCGCACAGGCCAAAGTGGACGCCCGGCGCGCCCTGGACCTCGTTGGGTTCCTGACTGCCCGGCAGGATCTCTGCCATAGTCGCCGCCACGGACAACCTCGTGCCGGTGGCTGGCGCCGGGACGGCCCAGGTCGGCTGGGCCATCGCACTGGCGGGAGGAGACGACCTCAAGCCCGCCTAACCCCTCAGGGTGAGGGGCGAGTTGTCGTAGTCAGGCCAGCCTCCCTGGGCACGTATGCTGCGACTACGGCCATCGAGCGAAGGGAAAATGACAGGTCATGGGGCGTCAGCAATGGTGGCTCAAAAGTGGTTTGGCGGCCGTGGCCGCGCTGGCGTTGGCCGCGTGCTCACCTACCGAACAAGGGCCGGCACCCGAGGCGACAGACAATAAACCGTCCGCGCCCGCCGACATTCCAGGCGGTGAGGCCGCCGAGTCCGGCACACTGCCGGGCCTACCGACCGCGGAACAAGCCCGGACGGAGCTGGCGGGGCTGAAGGTGACGCCGCACGGCTCGATGAGCGGCTACAGCCGCGCGAAGTTCCCCCACTGGGCTCAGCAGGGTGAAAGGTGTGACACCCGGGAGACGGTGCTGGAGCGGGACGGTACGGGGGTGCAGCGCGACGAGGAGTGCCGGGCGGTGTCCGGGCGCTGGACGAGCGCGTACGACGACAAGACGTTCACTAATGCCTCCGACCTCGACATCGACCACATGGTGCCGCTGGCGAACGCGTGGCGCTCCGGTGCCAGCGAGTGGACGCAGGAGAAGCGGAAGGCGTTCGCGAACGACCTGACGCACCCGCAGCTGCTGGCCGTCTCCGCGGCGTCGAACCGGTCCAAGGGCGACCAGGGCCCGGACGAGTGGCAGCCGCCGTCCAAGCCCTACTGGTGTACCTATGCCCGGGCGTGGGTGTCGGTGAAGGCGACGTATGAGCTGTCGGTGACCGAGGCCGAGAAGAACACGCTCACCGACATGCTGGGCACCTGTCCCTCATGAGCGACCACGACCCACAGCAGGAACGGCTCGTCGACGAGGTGAAAGCCGGGCCCGGTGGCGCGATGACCGACGAGGTCGGCGTCATCACCGGCGACCTCACCATCGCCACCAGCCTCCTGCCCGACGGGCGCGCCGGCATCGCGATCCAGTACACGGAAGCCGACGAGTGGTACACCCTCACCGGCAGCCCCGCCTTGGTGCCGCCGGAAGGCATGGCCGCACTCCATGAGCAGGTACTGGAACGGGTCCGTCGCGGCGGCGGAGCCGAAGCACCCCGCTGATCCCGCACAACCGTCGTCCCTGAAGGCACAACCGGCGTCTTCAGCTTGCTAGCCCACGACCACGATCACGCGAGGGCAAGCTGCCGCTTGCGCAGGCCTTCAGTAGGGCTCCCGGTCCGTGCTGGCTGCTGAAACATGGCGCCGGGGGTGCGGCCGGTCGGGCGTATCGCGTGCGGGAGGCCGTAGCCGGTGCTCACTCGGCCGATGCACAGCAAGGGGCGAAGCCGAAGGCTGGGGTTTAGCGTTCGGGTAGTGCCTTGCGCTGACAGGACGCATGGCCGGGGCGGCCCCGCACTCCGCGCACTGGACAGGGGCCGCCCTGTAAGTTCAGCGCACGCGCTTCCTCAGCCTGAGGAGGTCGGCTGTGTCCATCACGGACGATCTCGGCCGGCGCATGCCGATCCGCCAGGCGCCTCCTCGGCCTCCGCCGCCTGAGGCCACTGAGCATCCGCCTCACGCGGCAGCAAGAGGCTCTCGTGAGGAGGTTGCGAGACTTCGCAAGGCTCTCGAAATCGCACAGAGTGAGAACCTCGACCAGCGTAGGCGCCTGGCCCACTACGAGGCCGGCTTAGGCCACAGCGGAGGCGGCGGGGAAGGTGCAAGCAGCTTTTCGCCGGAGCCAGACACCCCATTCAGTGCGGTGCCGGTGCCGGGTCCAGGGCGTTGCCGACGGTGCAGCAGCTCTCTCCGGGCATCTGCTGGATCCGGGGCGGCGCCCACACCTTGGTGGCGCCGGGGCTCAGGTGCGCGGCTTGCGGTTTCTCGGCGGCGCGCAGCGCGATGAGGGTCTTGCGGGTACCGCATGCACGGACGATGTGTCCGCGGGTGCGGGGGGGGCGTTTCGGCTCGGCCGGGTGGGCCAGTCGGCGGATCAGGCCCGGCCCACGCATTCGGTCCGCCGACCTGAGCTGCTCCACGGTGGGCGCTGCTGAAGATCGGCAGCGTTGCAGAGCAACGCTCTGGCAACAGGCCAGCTATCAAGCTCTTGACCAGCCAGGAGTGACCCGTGAACGGCGACAACGCCTACGCAACAGGCAGTCTGTACTGCCCCGCTTTCGGATCGTGGACTGCAACACCTCTGTCTTCGTTCATCCTGGTTTCTCCATCCGCAATCGGCCGGATGGGAAACAAGTCCTGTCGCACAGCGGCGGGTTGGATGAATGGAGAGCACGGTGGACCGTCCTCTGCTGTCACTGAGGTCAGCCCTGGTATTTCTGCTCGCCAGCGCCCTCCAGCCGCCAAACACCGTTGGCGCCAGCACGGTCGAGGAGGAGAGCAATGGGTGAACTGCGACCTCTGGGAGACGACCTCAACGATGCTTCGCGGGCGTTGGCCGAGGCGTTGCGCGAGCTCTTCGAGAGCCTTCACCTGTCCGTCCGTCGGTACGCGGCCCGGCGCAGACTCGATCCGGGCACGGTCTCGCGCTACCTGAACGGCACCCGGTTACCTCCGTGGCAGGTAATCAGCGACCTCTTCACCGATGTGGCCGAGCATCGTGGGACCGCAGTCACCACCGAGGCCATCGAGTTGGTACGGAGCCTGTACGGATCGGCGGTAGACGCCGCATCGTCCCCCAAGCACGCGGTGGAGATCCTGGAGCAGCAGCTGGCTGACGCCGACCATGTCTCCCGGCGGTCCAGCGTCCGCGGCGACGTCCTGGGCGATGCGCTGTTGGACCGGACGCAGCGCATCGCCGACCTGGAGACGCGGCTCAACCAGTTGGAGGCTGACCGCAACCTGCTGGCGATGACTGCAGTTCTGGCGACGCTCGAGCATCGACGATAAGGATCTTCGGCATGTCCTGCGGCCCCGCCGGTAGTACAGCCGCTGCGGGCCCGCAGATGGGCGGGAGCACGCGGCGGGGCCGGGGTCGCCGTTGGCCGGCCAACTCGCGAACACGGCTCACACGCGGTCCGCTGCGATCAGGACGTACTGGAAGGAGCCGTTTCGGTACGATTCGATGAATGCCTCTTCGATCCCGGTGACCAGCGAGGATGTGGCTCGGAGCTCCCAGTAGGGCAGGGTGTCGGGGGTGAGGTCGACGATGGTCTGCGGGACGAGCCGGTTGTCGGCCATGGCGCGCAGGTACTCCCGGCGGGAGTGGATGTTGCACTCGAAGTGTGCATTGATCTGGGAGACCCATTTCGAAGGCTGGCCGTAGCGGGGGTTCCAGCAGCCGGTGACCGTCACGTACCGGCCGCCCACCTTCAGGAAGCGGGAGTGCTCGGCGAACAGGTCGTGCAGGTCGACGTACATGGTCGACTCGTTGTTCCACGAGGCGGCAATGCTGCCCTTGTCGAAGGGTGTGTCGAGCATGTTGCACACGCGGGAGCGAACGTGGTCTGCGATGCCCAGTTCCCGTGCGCGCTTGTTGCCGAAGTCGGCCTGGGTCACGGACAGCGTGACGCCTTCGACGTTGCAGCCGAAGCGGTGGTGGGCCATCACCATGGTTCCCCCGCGCCCGCAGCCGGCGTCGACGAGGGTGTCGCCCGGCTGAATGGGCCCGAGATGGTCCAGAAGCAACTCTGCCTGTGCGGACTCCAGCCGGTGCAGCTCCGCGATGAGGTTCTTTTCGTGCTCGCTGTGGGCCGGGTCGCCGAGTGCGTCGTGGTCCACGGCGCCGATGCCGTAGTGGTGGTGGTAGAGCCCGTCCACGTCACCGAGGCAGAGGTTGACCGGTCGTGCCTCGTTGTTCCAGTACCGGGCGATGTCCCCCTGGTAGGGCGTCGCCGGGGCCGGGATCTTCGCGGTGCCGGTGGAGGTCATGTCAGTGGTCACAGAGAGGTCCGTTTCCTTACCAGAAGTCGGGCAGGCTGTAGCGGTAGGTGTTGGTGCGGTGCCAGTCGTGGTTGCCGTCGACCCAGGCGGCCACGCCCCTGAGGAAGCGCAGCACGGTGGGCACGGGGCAGGCTTTGGCGAGGTTGGCCGCGGCGGCCTCGAAGGCGTGCATCAGCTCGTTGTGGATCTCGACGGCCTTCAGATAGGCGTCGCGGTGGGAGAGCTGCTCGCGTTCCGCGATGACCACGGGCAGATTCAGGTGCCGACCTGGGCTGTTGAGTTCCTTGGTGTACGAGTAGAGGTCGTTGACGATGGTGGTGGCGTTGCCCGCGAGGGTGATGACCCGCTGCATGTCGGGTCGGGCGTGCAGGTCGGCGGGCAGTTCGTAGCCGCCGACTGTGTCGGTGATCGTGGGGCATGGCCGGAAGTTGTTGAACTGGCGCATTGCCAGGTACTCCCACGCCTCCGGGATGTGATCCGTCTCTGCCCAAGCGGCCTCGGCGAGGTAGCCCAGGTGGAGCCGGGCCATGTCGTGCCGGTAGCGGTCGGCCTGGGAGGGCGTGGCGAAGCTGACGAAGTAGTCCATCGCGCTGTGGTAGGCCCGACGCGGGGCGTCCGAAGTGAGCGACTTCTGCCATGCCGGCGTGTACTCGGCAGTGGTATGGAGGTGGTCGAGCGCGGTGTGTGCGAGGAGGATGCGCCCGCCGAGACCGACGGGTGATCCGCCGTGGTCCTCACAGTAGCAGTCGTCCAGGGCGTTCTCTGCGACCATCAGGCGGGTGGCGAGCATCAGATGGTCGACCGTGGGTGCGTCGGGATGGCAGCCGACCATGTAGCGGCCCACGGAGAAGCCGTCGAACTGCCCCTCCCATTCCTCGGGGTAGAGCTGGATCTCGTCTTCGGCCCAGCGCTTGATCCGGCGGCTCACCTCCTCGACTCGTACGGGGTCGGGCTCCGGGACGGGGTGGTGGTAGAGGCCGGGGACGGCTTGTCCCTCGGCGGGCGACGCTGCCACCGCGGGCGTCGGATCCGGCAACAGGGGTTCATCTCTTCGGGTCAGGGAGAGGGCACTCGTGCCCAATCCGGTTGGCCCGCGCAGGATCCGCTGCAGCGCTGAACTCGTCGCTGTGGCCTCACGCGTGTACGCAGGGGCGGCCGCCGGGGGCGGTGACGGGGCGGGAATCGCGACGGGCGGATGCAATGCCGCCAAAAAATCGGCGGCGGACGACCGGGCCGGAGCACCCGGGGTGGTCGTTGCGGCGGCGTCCGGTACGGCTGTATGTGCGGCCGCGTCCGGTACGGCTGAAGGCGGCGTCGGCCGCGAGTGGTGAGAGGGTGGTCCGAGGGACCCGGAATTGGGCATCGACGGCTCCTTGGTGCGGTGAGGTGGGCGTTGCGTTGTCCGAGCGGCCCAAGGGGGCAGGGCATGCCGCGCGGCCCCGCGTTTCAGTGCGGCCGGGGAGCGATCTGCACGTTCTCCATCACGCCAAGAGCGTCGGGCAACAACACCGCGGCGGAGTAGTAGGTGGTGACGAGGTAGGAGATGATCGCCTGCTCGTTGATGCCCGCGAACCGCACGGACAGGCCCGGTTCGTACTCGTCGGGCAGTCCCGTCTGCCGCAGACCGATGACGCCCTGGCTGTCTTCCCCCGTACGCATAGCGATGATGGAACTGGTCTGTTCCTTGCTGATCGGGATCTTGTTGCAGGGCAGGATGGGGACGCCACGCCAAGCGGGGACCGACTGTCCGCCGAGGTCGACGTGGTCGGGGTAGAGACCGCAGGCGTTGAAGCCGCGTGCGATGGCGGCGATGGTCCGGGGATGGGCGAGGAAGAGTTTGGTGCCGCGCCTGCGGCAGAGCAGATCGTCCATGTCGTCCGGGGTCGGCGGGCCGGAGCGGGGCTGGATGCGCTGCTTGAAGTCGGCGTTGTGCAGCAGCCCGAACTCGCGGTTGTTGACCAGTTCGTATTCCTGGCGCTCACGCAGGGCCTCAGCGGTCAGCCTGAGTTGCTGCTCCGTCTGGTTCATCGGCCCGTTGTAGAGGTCGGCGACCCGGGTGTGAATCCTCAGAACGGTCTGAGCGACGGAGAGTTCGTACTCGCGGGGCTTCAGCTCGTAGTCGACGAAGGTGCCGGGCAAGTCGACCTCACCGACATGGCCGGCCGACAGTGCGATCTCCGCCTCACCGTGCTTGTTCTGCCGCTTCCGGCTGCGGGAGCGGTACCCGTCGACGTGGCTCTGCAGCTGAGGCGCGGAGGCCACAACGGCGGCGAAGTCGGTGCGTGAGAGCGTGAGCAGGGTGCCTGCGGTTTGTGCGGTGAAGGTGCAGTTGTGGCGGGCGTCGGGGTCCAGCAGGGCGGCGCTTGCACCGAAGTGCTCGCCGTCGGCGAGGACCGCGATGGCGGTCTCTTCGCCGTACTCTCCCTCGGAGGTTTGGTTGATACGGCCGTGGGCGATCAGGTGGATCCGGTCGGCGGGGCTGCCTCGCTCGGCGAGGACGTCGCCTGCCGCAAAGTCGTGCTGTGTGCAGCGGTCCGCCAGGGCGGTCAGGACGTCAGTGTCCTCGAAGCCGCGCAGCAGGGCCAGTTCGCCGAGCTCCCGCGGGATCACCCGGACCGTGGCGCCCTCCTGCACGAACTCGATGCGCCCGTCGCCCACGGTATGGCGCAGCCGTCGGTTGACCCGGTAGGCGCCTCCTTTGGTCTCGACCCAGGGCAGCATCCGCAGCAGCCACCGAGAGGTGATCTCCTGCATCTGCGGGACGGATTTCGTGGTCGTGGCGAGGTTGCGGGCGGCGGCGGTACTCAGGGACTGCTGCGGGGCCGTGGTCTGAGTTTCCGAACTGCTGTCGACGGTCATCGAATGCAGCTTCTCCTTGCACGACAGGGCGTCCGGCACACAAAGGTGCGCCGACCGGGAGACAGGGAGGAGTGGGCAACGAGCGGGGGAGCCAGAGACTCCGTCCACCACCAGCAAGCTAGCCGCCGAAGGGCTCCCGTCCATCAAGTAGACGAGATGCTTACCTCGAAACAGTGACAACCCACTGCAGGCGGTTTAACGGCCGGTGATGTAACAGCGCCTAGTACTCCAGCCAGACCCTCTGAACGGAAAATCCCAGATCAGCCGGGCAGGCGGCAGCGTCCATTCGGCGTCAGCCGGGCGGACGGGCTTGGAGCGGTTGTGGTGCTCAGCCCACAGCTTCCATGGGGGTGAGGGCGACCTGGTGGCCAAGGGCCTGGAGCTGGCGCACGAGGGCTTGGGTCTTGCGGACGGGGTTGACCAGGCGTTGGTGATGGTCGGGCCCGAGGTCTTCGAAGCGGGCGGCGGGATCGTTGATGATGTGCCAGACGATCACCAGCATGGACCGGGCCACCGCGACGATGGCCTTCTTGTGTCCCCGGTGTTTGACGAGTCTGCGGTAGCGGGCTCCGAGGAAGGTGTCGGTCCGGGCCGCGGCCATCGCCGCTTCACCGATCATCCCCTTGCGCCACGGGTTGCCGTGCCCGGCACACGGGCCGACACCGCGCCACCCGCCCAACATGCCAGCTCCGCACGCTCCTCGGCAGACAGCACGACTTCGACTGCACGAGGACCCCGAGACGCCATGAAATTAGCTTACAGACTTAAGAGCCACCATTTCAGGCGCATCACACTAACGGTGCGCCGCCCGAACGCCTGGCGGCCATCCGATTCGGGACCCCGCCGTGCGCCGGGTGACGTACATTCGGTTCTGCTGCGGCGGACGTCGGAAGGCGTGCGCCATGGCGGGCCGGGTGCGCGGGGGACGACGGGGGTTGCCGGGTGTCGGTGTCATGGAACTGGGCGATCGACCACACTCCGGGGGAGGTCGAGCTGGCGCAGGAGCTCCCCGGCCTGCCCCCGGACTCGGCCGGGCAGCGGCTGGCGGAGCTCCGCGAGCGGGCCGCCGGGGGTGACCCGGCGCATCTGAGGCGGTATGCGCTGGCCTTGTCTCTGCGCGGTCAACCGGAACTGGCGGCCCGGGAGTGGGCGGACCTGACGCGCCTGCAACCGTCATCGCTCCCAGTGTGGTTCAACCTGGCCTTCGCACGCGTGCTGTGTGACCGGCCCGAGGGTGCGGCCGACGCGTTACGGCGGGCCCGGGAGGCATTCGCCCACCACCCGGAGGCGGTGGCCCTGATTGACGCGCGGGCACGGGAACTCCAGGGAGCCCGCGGCCGGGCCGCACAGACACTGCGGTTGCAGGAACTCCAGATCGCGGCCCTCCGGGAACGCCTCGCCGCGGGCTGCGGCGAGGCCGGCGACCGGCTCCGGCTGACCGGGCTGCTGCGCACCGTGATGCTTTCCCCGGGCGGCAACGTCACCGTGGACGAGGTGCTCGCCGCGGCCCGCACCGCGCATGCCGAGGCCCCGTCCGACGCGGCCGTGCTGGAGCTCCTCGTGTTGGTGCTCACCCAGGCCCAGCTGGTCGAGGAACAGACGGAAGCGCTGCGCAAGCTGGAAGAGACGGCCCCGCACTCGGACGTGCTGGCGAGGCTGCGGGAGCTGTCCCGCCGGAATCCGTCCTTCGAGTCGGACGTCGATGCGTTCACGAGCCGCACCAGGGATCTGATCGGCCGTACCATCGAAGGCGACCCGGAGGCCGAGGCGGAGATCCGCGACCGGCTGCGGCAGTATCCGGACGCCACCGAGTACCGGATCGGGCTGATCGCGGCACTGGACTCGCGGGGAGAGCGGGCGGAAGCCCTGCGTGCGGCCCAGGCCCTCGCCGCGGACCGGGACGGTGACCATTACGCGCACTTCCACCTGACCCAGTTCTTCTGGCACCGGGGCGACCTCGCCGAGGCGCGCCGGCACTGCGTGCGTGCCGTGCAGACCGCTCCCACCGCGCAGGACCGAGAAGAGGTCGGCGTGATGCTGCGGGTCGTCGGGGCCGAAGCGCTGATCACCGGGGTGGCCGGGGATGCATGAGCGGGAGCGGGACGTGGCGCAGCGGCTCCTGGCGGCACAGACGCCCCAGGAGGTGGAAGCGGTCCTGTTGGAGTCGTACGGTCGGGAGCCGTACGACGCGAACGCCGTAATCGATGAACTCCGCGCCTGTGAGCAGTGGTTGCTGGAGAACGGGCGCCCTGCCGAGGCAGCGCTGGTGGCGGCCCTGGCCGACGAGGTCGGGGAACGTCGCGACCTGTTCGAGCTGATGGCACAGGCGCAGGCCCGGAGGGAAGCCGGCCACGGGCGCAGCACCTGGCCCGGTAACCGGCAGCCCCCGGAACACCTGGAACGGTCGCTCCGCGAACGGGACGTCGCCGACCTGCTCGACCGGGGAGAGCTGGACCTGGCACTGCAGGCAGCGCACCAGGCCGCCGGGGTGCCACTCGTCGACCCGCGCGAGTCGCTCGCCGTCGTCAGCGTCCGGACGAACCTGGCGGAGCGGCTACGCGGGGCTGGACGGCCCCGGGAGGCGCTCGACGTCCTGGCGGACCTGGAGCTGCCGGAGTCCGTCTTCGCGGACTCGGTGACCACGGAGATCTTCGCCACCCGCTTCCACATCCTGTGCGGCTCCCTCCACGAGGACGTCTACGACCACCGCCTCGGCCGGATCTCCTACCGCAGGGCGATCGACCACGCCGTGCGCTCCGGCGACGGGTCCTGGCAGTTCCGGGCATGGACCAGCCTCGCGGCCTCGTACAGTTCGTCCGGTCGCAACCGGCAGGCGCTCACCGAGTACCGCCGGATCGTGGCGTTCACGCGGACGCTGAGCGACCCGGGATGGTTCGTCGCGGCCCTCAACAACCTGGGGACGGCACTGCGCCAAGCCGGGGACCGGGACGCCGCGCGCTCCCACCACCTGCACGTCCTCGCCGTCTTCCAGCAGCTCCAGGTGACCGGCGTCAGCCAGTCCGCGGCCTGGTTCCGGTTGGGCGACCTGGCGCGGGACGAGGCGGACCTGGAGCGGGCGCTCACGGCGTACACCCAGGGCTTCTGGAGCGCACTCGCCGCCAAGGCGACCCGGCAGGGCGTCGTCGACACCCTGACCCGGCTGCACGAGGTCCTGCCCGGGGACGACGAACTGCTGGAGACGGCGGTGGTGTTCGCAGCGCCCCTCCTGGCAGAGGAACGGGACGACTGGCTGCTGACCTGGTCCGTGCGGCGCGGCTATGGCGGACTCCTGCAGCGCCGCGGACGTCACGAGTCCGCGGTGGTGCTCCTGCGCGCACTCGCCGCTGACGCCGCCACCAAGGGGCGCAAGTGGCGGCTGATGGCAGCCGGGGAGCTCGTCGACGGCCTCCTGCTGTGGCACAGACAGGAAGGCCCGCCGGGGACCCTTCAAGAGGCCTTCGACGTCCTGTGGCAGGCCTGCTCGGGGATGGCCGCGGACCTCGACGGCATCGCGGGCACCTCCGCCGACCACCACGCGGTGGTGACGGACTACCGCCACGTCCACGGGCGGCTGGCGGACCTGTTGCTCGACCACGGACAGGACCTGCGGCTGCCCGACTCCCGCACGCCCACCGAGCTGGCGTTCGACCTGCACGAGGATATCCGGGCGGGAGCCCTCCTCCAGCACATGGCGCGGGCGCCCATGACGCCTCCCGACGGCGTCCCCGAGGACTTGCGGCGCGCGGAAGAGGAGTTGCTGGCCGCGCTCACCGACCCGGCGTCCGACCCCGGACACCAACGCACCGCAGCGGCCCGGCTCGCCGGCGTCCACGACCTCATGGCGGCGCACGCCCCTGACTACGTACGGCTGCGCCGGGGCCGCCCGTTCCGGTTCGCGGACCTGCGACGCTGGCTGCGCTCCCGGCCCGGCGCCGGGCACATCGCCTACGTGTCCTTTCACTGCGGCGCCCGGGAGACCACCGTCTTCACGTACGTGCCGGGCGCCGACCGGCTGACCGCCACACGGGTGCCGGTGGGGAGATCGCAGCTGACCGGGCTGGGCCAGCGGCTGCGACGGACCTTCGACGGCTCACCGCACGACTTCCCGCCGCTGGCTCCGCTGCACCCGCGGCGTCCCGGGCGCCGCGACATCTCCTTCCTGGCCGAACTGACGCCGCTGCTGGTCGCGTTCCTGCCGCTGACCGCCGGCCGTGACCTGCTCTACGTCTGCAGCGACGGCCCCCTGCACGGTCTGCCGCTCTCGGCGGTGCCCACCCCGGAGGGTCCGCCGCTCGGGGCCCGGCACGCCGTCGCACACGTGAGCGGTGCGAGCGCACTGCTGTACGCGGCCGCCCGTGACCAGGCGCGGCGGGACCGGCCGGCGGGACCGCCGGAGGTCTTCTGCGCCTCGGTGGCCGCCCGCGAAGACCCCGTACCCGGACGGCTGGAGGGTGATGCCGGGCTGCTGAAGGCAGCGGGCTGGCCGGCCACCGCGCTGACCGGGGAGGACGCCACCAGGCAGGCGGTCCTTGACCGACTCGGCACGGCCACCGTCGCGCACATCACGTGCCACGGGTACTTCGACACCCGCGAACCTCTCGACTCGGGACTGCTGCTCGCGCAGCACGGCCGCCGTCCTAGCAAGATGCCTGGGGGACAGTCCCTGATCGCCCGGCTCGATTACATGCTGACCGCCCGGGACCTCGCCCGCAACGTGCTGCCCACCCGCTTGCTGACCCTGCGGGCCTGTGCCTCGGGCCTGCGCGACGAGCACTCCGCCGGAGATGTCGAGGGGCTGGTCCAAGCCCTGCTGTACGCCGGCGCGGGCACCGTCGTCGCGGCCCTGTGGAACGTCGATGAGCACAGCTCACGGCGTTTCCTGGTCGACTTCTACAGCCAACTGCGCTCCGATCCCGGCCAACCGCTGTGGCGGGCCTTCTGGCAGGCGCAGAAGAACATGCTCGAAACCCCGGGGACGCCCTGGGAAGCCCACCCCTACCACTGGGCGGCCCTCGCCCTCTTCAGCGACGGTTCCGACGACTGGAGGCATCCATGACCACGTCCGCCGCCCACACGGTCGGGCTGCTCTCCGACCGCTCCGTACTGCTGTCCCTGCAGGAGATCGCGGAGGACATCGGCACGGCCGACACCGGCCGTGCCCCCCTGGACATGGACGAGGCCGAGTCCCTGCTCGCGGCGCTGCTGACGGCCGGCGGGCAGCCCCCCGTCGCCGTCTCCGGGCTGCCGGAAGAGCGGTTGCTGAGTGTCGCCCGGGGGCTGCTCGCCCGTATCGCAGCGGACCCGGACACCGCAGGGCCCGCGGGTGTGGTGCTCGCCGACCCGCCGGCGGACGAGCAGATGTCCGTGGAGAGCGCCGTCACGGCGGCCGTCGTACTGGGCTCGCTGGTCGCCTGGCTCCAGACCAAGGTGGACATCCGGATCAAGCGCAAGGAGGGCAAGTCGGAGTTCGAGTTCCGGCTGTCCAAGCCCTCCGCGTCCACCCCGCTCCTGCGCGAACTGTCCGAGGCCGTCGCCCGCCTCCTCGGCGGCGGTCCCCCCGGACCCCCGCCGCTGGCCTAGTGACCCGAGTCAGAGATCTTCTGGTAGATCTCCGCTGTCGGGTCTGGGCGGGTACCCCTGCCATCTGGCGAGGACCGTCTGACTCGACCGTCCTATCCCGGCCTTGGGGTACAGCGGTTGAACCTTCCCCTTGATCGTGGACACCTGGAGACTGGGACGTGAGGTTCCAGAGGAAGTAGTGCCAGGTGGGAAGTAAGAGCAACCGCAGCAGGCGGTACACGGAGGAGTTCAAACGGGACGCGGTTGCGCTCGTTCGCTCCTCCGGGAAGACCGTCACCGAGGTGGCCCGGGAGATCGCGGTCAACGCCGAGGGACTGCAGAACTGGGTCAAGCAGGACACGAAGCTTCCCCCTGATCTTGGACACTCGATGCTTACGCCATGAGGGCGTGTTCTTGTTCGAGGCGCTGTCGGGTCTCCAGCGGGGTGAGGTAGCCCCAGCGTGGATGGCGGCGTAGGCGCTGTCGGTTGTAGAAGGTCTCGACGAAAGCGAGGATGTCCGCGCGGGCGCTGGGCCGGTCGGGCCAGCTGCGGGTTCCGATCTCCTCCTTCAGCAGTGCGAAGAAGGACTCGACGGCGGCGTTGTCGAAGCATGAGCCGGTGCGGCCCATGAATCTGCCGCAGTCCCAACCTGCCTATTTCACGCCGGAGTTCGTCGGAGGTGTATTCACTGCCGCGGTCCGAGTGCGCAATGCATCCGGGCTTCAGCTGCCCGAGTCCGGCGGCCATCTTCAGCGCGTCCACGACCAGGCCGGCGCGGTGGTGGTCGGCCATCGAGTAGCCGACGATCTCGCGGGTGGCGAGGTCCAGCCAGGTCGCCAGATACAGCCAGCCCTCGCCGGTGGCGATGTAGGTGATGTCGCCGACCAGCTTCATCCCCGGCGCCGGTGCGGTGAAGTCGCGGCCGATCAGGTCCGGGGCGGGCACCGCCCTTTTGGCCGGGCGGGTCAGGCCCTTGCGCCTGCGCCGGGTGACACCGCTGATGCCGCGTTCACGCATGACGCGCTCGATCCGTTTGCGGTTCACGCGGTGTCCGAGCCGGCGCAGCCCGGCGTGGATGCGCGGCACCCCGTAGGTGGCTTTGGAGGCGAGGTGCAGCACGGTGATCTCGTGGGCCAGGGCGTCATCGGCGGCCTTCCTCGCCGAGCGCGTCTTCTCGCCGTCCAGCCACGCGTAGAAGGAGGAGCGTGCCACCTTCAGCAGCCGGCACAACAGAGCAACGTTATGGGTGGTCTTCTCCGTCTCGATGAATGCGAACACATCGCTCATCGATCGCTCTCCTTCGCGAAGAAGACCGCCGCTTTTCGCAGTACCTCGATCGTCTCGGCCTGCTCGGCGGCCGGCCTCCGCAGCCGGCGCAGCTCTTCACGCTCGGCCGTCGTCAGCTCTCCCGGCGCCCCCTGCCCACGGTCGATCGTGTCCTGCTTGACCCAGTTCCGCAGTACCTCGGCGTTGACCGCGATCTCCCGGGCCACCTCGGTGACGGTCTTCCCGGAGGAGCGAACGAGCGCAACCGCGTCCCGTTTGAACTCCTCCGTGTACCGCCTGCTGCGGTTGCTCTTACTTCCCACCTGGCACTACTTCCTCTGGAACCTCACGTCCCAGTCTCCAGGTGTCCACGATCAAGGGGAAGGTTCACTGACCGGCAAGAAGCTGCTGCCTCTCGAAGGGCATTGTCACGTTGGCTGATCGGCCTGGGATGATCTTGTGGTTGGTCGTGCCGGGGAGGGGTTCGCTCGTGTCGTCCGCGTCGCCGTCGTACAGGGGCCACCGGTACCCGGTGGAAGTGATCGCCCACTGCGTGTGGCTGTACTTCCGCTTCCCGCTCAGCTTCCGCGAGGTGGAGGAGCTGATGCTGCAGCGCGGCGTGATCGTCTCTCACGAAACGGTCCGCCGCTGGTGTCTGAAGTTCGGGCAGGGCTACGCGAACGGACTGCGCCGCCGCCGGCCGCGGCCCGGGGATAAAGGGCATCTGGACGAGGTGTTCGTGAAGATCAACGGTGAGCTGACGTACCTGTGGCGGGCCGTCGACGCCGGCGGCAACGTCCTGGACATCCTTGTGCAGAACCGGCGGGACACCACCGCGGCCCGGCGGTTCTTCCGCTGCCTGCTGAAGAAGACGCGCGCGGTCCCGCGGGTGGTCGTCACCGACAAGCTGCGCTCCTACGGCGCCGCCCACCGCCAGGTCATGCCCTCCGTGGAACACCGCTCCCACAAGGGCCTGAACAACCGGGCCGAGAACAGCCACCAGCCCACCCGGCAACACGAGCGCGCGATGAAAGGCTTCCGATCGGTGGGTGCCGCACAACGGTTCCTGGCCGCGTTCAGCGGCATCTCACCGCACTTCCGACCTCACCGCCACCTGATGACCGCCTCGAACTACCGCACCAGATGACCATCCGCTTCGCCATCTGGGACCAGATCACCGGCGCTGCCAACCTGCCCACCACGGCCTGAACACCGGTCCGGGCCGCAGGCCCACCACGCCCCGACACACCATCAGACAGTCACGCACCCAACAACGTGACAACGCCCGCGCGAACATGCGGGCGGTCTCCCCAGCAGCCAGGTGCGCTGACACTCAAATCGAACGGCCCGTCGGAGCGCCTGTCCCCCACGCGAGCTACGCGCAGGTGTCCACCGTGAGGTGACGATTCGCGGACGCCGGATCCGTAGCGTTCGAGGCGTTGCGGCACCCCGGCCGCGGACCCGAAGGAGGAGCGTTCATGAGGTTCGTCTGGCAGCTGTCGGCAGTCGTGGTGGTCGCCATGATCGGCAGTCAGGTGGTCGCCGCCGTGGAGAACCACCCCTGGCTCCAGCTCGTTCTGGGACTCCTGGTCTCCGTGCTCGCCGTACTCGTCTACGGATGGGTGGTCAACAAGACCGAGCACCGCCCGGCCACCGAAGTGGCCCGTAAGGGTGCCGGGGCCGCGATCGGCCGGGGGATGCTGATCGGCGTCGCGATGTTCGGCGCCGTGATCACGAAAATCTACGTCAACGCGCACTACGAGATCAACGGCCTAGGCTCAGTCTCCGGCGCCGTGGGACTGATCGGATTCATGGCGGCCGCCTCCGTGACGGAGGAACTGATCTTCCGGGGGGTCCTGTTCAGGATCATCGAGGAGCGCACCGGCACCTGGATCGCACTGACGCTGACCGGACTGCTGTTCGGCCTCTCGCACCTCTTGAACCCCAACGCCGACCTGTGGGGCGCCCTCGCCATCGCGATCGAGGCCGGCGGCATGCTCGCCGCCGCCTACGCCGCGACCCGCACCCTGTGGCTGCCGATCGGCCTCCACTTCGGCTGGAACTTCGCGGCGGCCGGCATCTTCAGCACCGAGGTCTCCGGCAACAACACCCCACAGGGACTGCTGGACACCATGACGTCAGGCCCGACGTGGATCACCGGCGGCGACTTCGGACCGGAAGGCAGCGTGTACGCGGTGCTGTTCGGCGTACTGGTGACGATCGGGTTCATGTGGCTGGCCCACAAGCGCGGCAACCTGGTGCCCCGTCGGCGCGCCGACCGGATCGCCGCCACCCCCACTACACTGCCCCAGTGATCGGACTTCCGCGGATCCAGGAACTGTGGCGCCGGGCAGGCGCCACAGTCTGGTACCTCCCGCTCGCAGCGGTCCTGTTCGCCGCCTCGCTGGTCTACCACGACAACGGCACGGAGCTCGGCGGCCTGCCGACCCGCCCTTTCGACGCCCTGGCCCTCGCAGCGATCGCCCTCCAGTGCCTCCCACTCGCCGGACGCCGGCGGTGGCCCGTCCTCTGCTTCGCCGTGGTGTCGATCGGCTTCGCCCTCGACCAGCTCCGCGGCTACCACTCACTCGCCGGCATCGCGCTGCCCATCACGCTGTTGAGCGTGGCCTCCCACCTGGAACACCACAGGCGGGCAACCGCGATCGCCGCCTCCGTGGCATACGTCCCGCTGGCGGTCGCGCTCCACCGGGTCGGCCCCGGCGAACCGCCCGGTGAGTTCGTGACGTTCTACCTGGCCGTGGCACTCGCCTGGGGCGTCGGGGCATGGGTTCGTCACACCCGCGCCCTGGAGGCCGAGCGCCGCCGCCGCGCCGCCGAGGACACTCGCGCCGCCGAACGCGCCCGCATCGCCCGCGAACTCCACGACGTGGTGACCCACCACGTGACGGCGATGGTCGTACAGGCCGAGGCGGCCCGCTATCTGACCGCCGTCCCCGATCGCCTTGACCAGAGCCTGACAGCCGTCACCGACACCGGCCGCCGGGCCATCACGGATCTGCGGCACCTGCTCGACCTGCTCAACCCCGATCACAGCACCGAGCCCAGGACCCCACCCGCCGGCCGGCTCCTCACCCTCGTCGAACAGACACGGCGGGCCGGTCAGCCCGTGGAGTTCACCGAAGAGGGCACACCGGCCGAGTCGACTGGCAGCGCCGACCTCGTGGCCTACCGGGTGGTGCAGGAGTCCCTGACGAACGCCCTCAAGTACGCCCACGGAAGACGCACTTCCGTCCGGGTGCGCCACGGCTCAGGAGAGATCACCGTGGAGGTCTGCACGGACGGCTCCGGCTCGAAGACCCCCGGACTCTCCGGGAGCGGGCGCGGCCTGGCCGGTCTCCGTGAACGGGTCGACGTCCTCGGCGGCGACTTCAGCGCGGAGGAACAGAAGGACGGCGGCTTCGTCGTCCGCGCCCACATACCCGCCGGGAGCCCGTCGTGACCGCCCCCATCCGCGTCCTGATCTGCGACGACCAGGTACTGATCCGCACCGGACTGGCGACGATCATCGACGCCCAGCCCGATCTCGAGGTCGCGGCCGAGTGCGGGGACGGGCAAACCGCCGTCGACCTCGTCGGACAACTCCGCCCGGACGTCGTCGTGATGGACATCCGCATGCCGGTGCTCGACGGCATATCGGCCACCCGCCTCCTGGCCGGTGCCGACGTACCGCACCCCGTCAAAGTGCTCGTGGTGACGACGTTCAACCTCGACGAATACGTCTACGAGGCGCTCCGCGCCGGCGCGAGCGGCTTCCTCCTCAAGGACGCGCCACCGGCCCAACTGCTACACGGAATCCGGACCGTGGCGGCAGGCGCCGCACTGCTGGACCCCGAGGTGACACGCCAGCTCGTCGGCCGGTACGCCGTCCGGATCCGCCCCATCGAGGACAGCGGGCCCGACGTCCCGCTGACTCCCCGCGAACTGGAGGTCCTACGCCTCATCGCGGACGGCCTCTCCAACAACGAGATCGCCGCGGCCCTCGTGATCAGCCGGGAGACGGTCAAGACCTTCGTCTCCCGCATCCTCACGAAGCTCGACCTCCGCGACCGCGTCCAGGCAGTCGTCTACGCCTACCGTCAGGGCCTGGTGTCCTGAAGCGGGCCACGGCCCCTGACGGGCCTCAGCTGCCGAGCCGCTGGGCGACCTCCGTCGCCCAGTACGTCAGGATCATCCGCGCACCCGCGCCAGATGCCCGTCAGGCTCTCCAGGATCGCCGCGTACCGGTCGATTCAGCCCTTCTCCGTGGCGGCCTCGATCATCGCGTACTCACCGCTGATCTGGTACGCCGCGACCGGCACGGCCACCTTGGGTGGCTTTATCAAGCAGTGGTGGCGGCGGGCTGCCTGGAAGTCGGCAGTGGTGGCGTAGTCGGCTGTCCGCAGGGCCTGGTGCAGGGCAGCGGGAAGGTGGGGGCGGTGGCAGACCAGGGTCAGGTGGATACCGGTGACGGCGCGCAGTTGCAGGAGGCGCGTCGTACGGCGGGCTCCGGGGTGCGCGGCCGCCGCCGGGTTCTGGGATGCCTCGGCCAGCCACCGCCAGACCGTGAGCAGCGACCGCCCCCGCATCTGGCGCGAGTTCAGCCAGACCGCAGCCCTGCCCCCGGCGGCCCCTGGAAGACAAGCGATACCGTCACCATGATCAGGAGGAGTCTCCGACAGGACGCCCGCCCACATGATCACCATCGCAAGGCAACGCTCCGACCTGCATAAACAGCAGAAAACCCTGAGGATTCCCGAGGTTGCGCCTGCCGAAAAGCTCATTCGCCCAGTTCAGGCGGCATGTCGGTACTCGTGGAGGATGCCGCCGAGTCGTTGGCGTCGTCGTATGTCGAGGTGGGTGATCTGCTCCGGCCTCGTCCGGCCACGCGATATGCGGCGGGAGCTCAGCACGCATGTCCGGCTGTACCCGGTCCGGGTGACGCTGCCCGGACGGGAGAACTCCGGCGAGCGCCGGAGCGTCGTGCCGGGTATGAGGCCGATCAACGACGCGCATGTGGCGGAGCCGGGACTTGCGGTGGTGGAGATCGCGGCCGCCGATGACCAGACGGCGTTCGCCGTCCAGGAGCTGCTCGCCACCCGGTGGGCGATTGCACCGGCGGACCGCACAACCCACGAGCCGGGCGAGCCAGGCGTACGGCTGCGCTGCTACCTGGACCTGCGCCAGCAGCCCGAGCCATAAAACTGCGCAAAGGCGTGTTCAGCTTCCTCGTACCGGGCCGCAGCGGGCCGGACGGCTCGTGCAGCGGTGCGGCGGGCCGCATCGCGGTCGGGTTCGTGCGGGTGGCCGCACAGGCCGCGTCCGGGGCTTGCCGGTCCAGCGGCTCAGGGCGCGGCCTGTGCGGCGTTTCCCTGGCGGATGCGCTCGAGGAGGTCGTGGTGCAGGGCTTTCGGTCCGGCGGGGGGGCAGGGGGACGGGGCTGCCGGTGAGGGTGTACCACTCCTCGGCGCCGGTGTACTGGACGGCGATGTGGGCCTGTCCTCGGGGCACAGGCAGGTGGCGAGGGTGAGGTCGCCGGTAATGACGCCGACCTCGTCGGTCATCGCCCCGCCGGGCCCGGGTCTGTCAAACGAACGGCTCTGTCTCACTTTCGGTGGTGACAGAAAGTGAGAATTAGGCATCTCCGTCTTGCGAAGAGTGCGGTTGGTGCTCTGACCTCGATGCTTTGAAGCGGATGGCAGCACATCGGGGTCGCTGAGCTTGCCGCGCCGAACTCTCACGGACAGACACCGAGCCGATCGGCCGACTCCAGGGAACGACCGCTGCGGTGCGCGGACCTGCGGGTTCATGATCGACGGCCTCTTTGCCGCCGTCATAACTTTCTGTCACCACCGAAATTGAGACAGGGCCCGTTAAATTGACACACCCCCTCACGAAGTACTCGACCGCTGTGCATGCAGTCGCCTGTTAATGCCGGGCGGATGATTGCCCTGCAGATCACGACAAGGCGTGGAGAGTCCAGTGCAGGTCTTCTGAATCCGGGCAGGCCTGCCAGGATTTCAGCAGTCCGGTTGCTGCCAGCTGGTCCAAGGTGCCGGGCAGTACGGCAGGTGAGACACCGCAGGCGCGTGCCATCTGGTCGAGCTCGCACAGGCCGCTGCCGGCGTGCGGATCGGTGTGTGCTGCGAGGTAGAGATGCATCAGTTGCGGCACCGGGCCGATTGCTCCTGCTGTGGAGGCGCGCAGTGCCCAGTCCGCCGCGCGCATTCGGTCGGGGCGGGCTGGGGCTTGGCCAAGCACTGCGGCGTCGAGTAGGGCGACAACGATCTCGTTGGCCGTGCTTTCGGGGAGTGGGCGTAGCCAACGCGCGTGTTCCAGTTCGCGCCACGGGCCTGGGGTGGTGTTGAGGCGGAGGCTGCGCAGCACGCCTTTGGAGAGTCTGGCTTCCATGGTGGTGCTCATGCGGAGGGCGCATTGCAGGGCCAGCAGGCGTGCGGCGGCCGAGGTGCCTGCGGGAAGCGCCGCGGCCAGGTAGCTGAGCATTTCGCGTACCCGGATCTGTTCGCCTGGCCCCTTGGGGCGGCGTCTGTGTCGTCGGCCGGTTTCCGGCTGCAGCGGTGCGCGGGTGAGGACGGTGTCGGGCACTACGGCGGCCTGTGCCGTTGCTGCGGCGCAGGCGGTGCAGGCGTCGGCGAGTCGCCAGAGCCGTCCGCCGTGTTCGCGGGCGAGGAGGAGGCGGATGGGGCTGGCGCAGCCGCGGTGGCGGGGGTGCCAGGCGCAGCCGCGTTCGTGGCATTGGCAGATGCGCAGGTGCGGGGGGCGGAGGTCGCCGCGTGCGTGCCGTGCGAGGTGCGCCAGGGCGGCCGAGCGGGCGGCGGCCGCGGTGGTGCGCGTGCTGCCGTGTGGGCAATGCCGGCACACGAGGACGAGCCCGTCGGCGTGCGAGCGCAGTTCCACCGTCCAGGCGCGTGGCGTCGCCGGACATGCTGTGCGCAGCCTCATGGGCGCGTATTCCTCCCGTTGCTTCCGCGCCGATCCCGTTCTTGGTTGTGGGGGCGGCCGCCCACCGCAGTGCAGAGGTCTGCCCTGCCGCAGTCGATGCCACCTGGGCAAATAGGGCAGAGGTCTGCACTGACAGGGCAGGGGTCTGCACCGTCGGATGGGCAGGTGACGATCTTTCCGCCCGATCCGGACCTCGATGCGCTGCGGTTGAAGCTCGCGCGTCTGCGGGCCGCGCGCGGGTGGAGCTACGACGAGCTCGCCGCCCGCAGTGGCCTGGCCAGGCGCACTCTCATCGAGATCGAGCAGGGCCGCACCATCGGCACGCTGAAGACCTGGCACGCTCTCGCCCACGCCCTGCAGACCCCGTTCGACGAGCTGTTCAGCACCCTGTGCCGCGGGCATGACCGGCCCGGATCGTCCCAGGACTGACACCCCTCACAGGCGGCTGCTGCAGACCACCCGAACCAGCGAGACCACATCGAACACACGATCAACATTCGCACGCCAGTCGCACCGCGTGAGGCCGACCGGGCGACACGTCAGCACTGTTGTCGTGGATCCGGCGTGTTGGCTGACAGGTTCGCCCGCATGCGCTCCACACCACCTTCCGCAACCCGGCACTGGGACGGCAGTCCGATCGCCCAGCGTGTGCGCCGCTCCCTGCAGGTCACCCCGGGCGGCGTCAGTCGGCTGCTGCGCTGCGGTCAAAGCGATCGGTGCCGCGAGTGCGGCAACCGGATCGAGTGGTACCACCGCGGCACTCAACGGGCCGTCCGCCTCCATCCCCGCGAGCTGCCGGCCGCCCGGGTACCGGCGGCGTGCCGCTGGCACGTCAGCTCCGGCGTTGCCTACCCGGCGGGAGACGGCAGCAGCTGGTGCCGCCTGCCGCATGCCGTCGTCTGTCCCGCCCGGAAGGCACCCGCGGCCCCTACCGAGCTGGCCGGGCTGCGCCGGGCTCTAGCCGTGAACACCCGCCGCCTGATCGACGCCGGCACCTTCACCCCTCCCCCGGCTGTTCCGGACGGCCCGACACCCCAGGAAGGAGCCTCGGCGCTCTGCCGCCCGGCCCGGCCCATCGTGCAGTTGCTGTACGTGCGCTACCTGGCCGCCCGCCCGGTGGACGAGATCCAGTGCGTCGCCCGGACCAGGCGCCGCCACCGCTGCACCAGTACTCTCCTCTCCCCCGGCGCCCCGGCCGGCGTCTGGAGGCTGGTTCCAGCCACCGAGACGAGCGGTCAGCTGGCCCTGCCCACTGCGGTCATGGCGGTCTACGACCTCAGCAACGTCCCGTACTCCGAGCAGCTGCGGTGGCGCGCCCTGCGCTGCCTACAGCATGCCGCGATCCCCACGGCCGCCGACCTGGCGGTGGCCGACTGGGAGCCCTTCGACCCGCTGCGCCACCACGAGCACATCCACAACCGCCTGCCCGCCCCCACCCGGCGCCCTGACCCCGCGGCCAGGACACATCAGGCAGTCCGCCCATGACGCCGTTCCATGCCGTCGAGATCACGCTGACCAGGCCCGCCACCCACAGCGAGCTCCGGCACGCCCGGGAAAGGGTCCGGCTGGCCGCCAACGCGGACCGTACCCGACTGATGGCGGTCCAGAGCGCGCGCGGCCCCAGCGGTGCCCTGCACGTGCTGCGACACCAGCTGGGCACGCGGTTACCGATCGACATCCTGACCACGCACTACCCGGACCGGCACAACCAGGTCCTGCTCAACATCGCTCTCAGCCGCTCGGCCGATGCTGCCCTGCGCCGGAGGGCAGCGGTCCTGGGGCAGCGGCCGCAGGACGTGCTCAGCCAGTCCGTGGCCGCGGACCTTGCCCGGCGTGAGCAGGAACGCACTCGGCGCCTGGAGGACCGGCTCGAGAGCCTGCTCGCCCACCACACTCTCGAAGAAGTCCTGGTCTGCGCGGCCCGCGCCCTGCCCGGTCGGTATCACTGCTGCATGCCGACAGCGCCGTGAGCCCATCGTGAAAGCTGCGCTTTGCCGGGACGGCAGCGAAGGCCGCTGCCCTCACTCCCCCTGATGCTTCACTTCTCTTTCGCGGAGCCCTTGTTGCATACGCCCACCGACGAACAGGTCCATGCTGCTGACGTTTTCCGGGCCGGTCACCATCTCGTCCTGCAGGCCAGTGCTGGGACAGGGAAGACCAGCACGCTCGGCCTGCTCGCCGCCGGCACCCGCCGCCGCGGCCGCTACCTCGCCTTCAACAAGAGCATCGCCCAGGACGCCGCCGCCCGCTTCCCCTCCACGGTGATGTGCAAAACCGCCCACGCCACGGCCTTCGCCGCCGTCGGTCACCGCTACTGCCGCCGGCTCAACAGCCCCCGCCAGCCCGCATGGAAGACCGGCCAAGCGCTCGGCATCACCCGTCCGGTCCGCATCGGCGCTCACGAGATCAGCCCCCGGGCGCTCTCCCACACCGAGCTGCGCACCGTCACCCGCTACTGCCACTCCGCCGACCGCACCCTGGCCGCCCACCATGTGCCACGCCTACGCGACCTGGACACACCCGGCGACCATGCCCAATTCGCCGACAAGGTGATGCCGTTCGCCACCAAGGCCTGGGCCGACCTGCACAACCCCGACCAGGGCGTGGTCCGTTTCGAACACGACCACTACCTGAAAATGTGGGCCCTGACCGAGCCGACGATCGAAGCCGACTTCCTCTTCCTCGACGAGGCCCAGGACACCAACCCGGTCCTGGAAGAAGTCTTCACCGCTCAGCGCGACCATGCCCAGCTCGTCATGGTCGGCGACTCCGCCCAGGCCATCTACGGCTGGCGTGGCGCCCGCGACGTGATGACCGGTTTCGACGCCACCCCCCTCACCCTGACCCGCTCCTTCCGGTTCGGCCCCCTGATCGCCGAAGAGGCCAACCGGTGGCTCACGCTCGCCGACGCCCCCATCCGCCTGACCGGCACCGAGACCATTCCCACCGAGGTCGGCAGCCTCACCCGCCCGGACGCGGTGCTGTGCCGCACCAACATCGGCGCCATGGCCGAAGTGATGCGGCTGCTCGCCACCGGCCACCGGGTCGCGCTCACCCGCGGAGGACAGCAGCTGGCCGCGCTGGCCCTCGCGGCCCGCGACCTCAAGGACGGCCGCCGCACCACCCACCCCGAACTCGTCCTCTTCCCTTCCTGGGGCGAACTGCAGGACTACGCCGCACACGACCCCGCCGGACGCGATCTGCAGCCCTTCGTCGACCTCGTCGACACCCACGGACCCGACGCCATCCTCACCGCCGTCGACCAACTCACCAACGAGGACGATGCCGACGTCACCGTCACCACCGCCCACACCGCCAAAGGCCGCGAATGGACCACCGTCAAAATCGCCGACGACTTCCCCCCACCAAAGGACACCGACCAGCACGACGAGCAAGGACGCCCCATCCCGGAACCCGTCAACGACACCGACGCCCGCCTCGCCTACGTCGCCGTCACCCGCGCCCGCGCCCGCGCCCGCGCCCGCCACCGACTCGACCTCGGCGGCCTCTCGTGGATCAATACCTACTCCACTGACTGAACTCAGCTTGCGGCCTCGGGCGCGAGCGGGTTCGAAGTGAGCTGTCCGGTGAGGGCGCGGCAGGCGCGTGGCGCACCCTGCGCAGGCGGGACCGGCCCGGTGCGGCGCGGAATATCGTGGCCCCGGCGGGCGTCTTAATGTGGTTGGCCTTCACCTTCGAGGCCGTCCCTGATCCCAGGCCGCCGCCTGATCCGGAGGCTGCTCACGAGGCGGCCCCTTCGCGAGAACCGAAAGCAGAGAACGCATGCGCGCCACCGTCATTCACGGCCCGAACGACGTCCGAGTCGAGGAGGTCCCCGACGCCGCGCTGCGGCATCCCGCCGACGCGGTGGTGCGGACCGTACTCGCCTGCGTGTGCGGCAGCGACCTGTGGGCCTACCGCGGCGTGGCCGCCCGGGAGAAGGGTCAGCGGATCGGGCACGAGTTCCTGGGCGTGGTCGAGGAAGTCGGCTCCGAGGTGCGCGACTTCCGGCCAGGCGACCTGGTGGTTGCGCCGTTCGTGTGGTCGGACGGCGTGTGCGAGTTCTGCGTCGAGGGCCTGCACACCTCCTGCCCGCACGGCGGGTTCTGGGGTGAGCCGGGTTCGGACGGCGGGCAGGGCGAGGCGGTCCGGGTTCCGTTCGCCGACGGCACGCTGGTCAAGCTGCCCGCGGAGGTCCGCTCGGACGAGCGGCTGCTGACGGCCGTGCTGGCGCTGTCCGACGTCATGTCCACCGGGCACCATGCGGCCATGTCCGCGGGCGTCCGTCCGGGCGCGACGGTCGCCGTAGTCGGCGACGGCGCGGTCGGCCTGTGCGGCGTGCTGGCCGCGCGCCGGCTCGGCGCGGAGCGGATCATCGCGCTGGGGCGGCACGAGTCGCGGACGGCGATCGCGCGCACCTTCGGCGCGACCGACGTCGTCCCGGCCCGCGGTGCGGAGGCCGTGGCAGCGGTCAAGGAGCTGACCGGCGGCTCGGGCGCGCACGCGGTCCTGGAGGCGGTCGGCACCGAGGAGTCAATGCGCACCGCGATCTCCATCACCCGCGACGGCGGCTCCGTCGGCTACGTCGGCGTGCCGCACGGCGGCAGCGCGGGCGTGGACATCCAGCAGATGTTCAACCGCAATGTCGCGGTGCGGGGCGGGGTGGCGCCGGCGCGCCACTACATTCCCGCGCTGTTGGCGGACGTGCTGGGCGGGGTCATCGACCCGTCGCCGGTGTTCGACAGGACGGTCGAGCTGGCGGGAGTGCCGGAGGGTTACAAGGCGATGGATGCGCGCGAGGCGCTCAAGGTCAAGATCACCTTCTAGCCGCGGG
>NZ_NNBK01000031.1 GCF_002803075.1 Streptomyces sp. CB01373
CGCTGTGTTTTTTCAAAGGAACCTCGTCCCAGCGGATGCTGGAGACGGGGTATCAACATATTTGGCGTTGATTTTTGGCACGCTGTTGAGTTCTCAAGGAACGGACGCTTCCTTTGTACTCACCCTCTCGGGCTTTCCTCCGGGCTTCCCTTCGGTGTTTCCGACTCTATCAGATCTTTTTCCGATCCGATTTCCTCGGTGCTTTCCAGGTTTCCGCTCTCGCGTTTCCCTTTCCGGCGGTTCCGACTCTATCAGATCTTTTCTCGACCTGACTCCCAGTCAGCGGGGTTTGTCTTTTGGCTTTCGAGCTTACGCCCGTCGGCCTTTCGACATTCACTACGTTAGCCGATTTCCCTGGCGACTCATAATCGAGTCCCGCGAGTTCGAATTCGGGTACGCGGGCGCACCGAAGACGACCCCGTCGAAGGGGTTGTCGGTAGGTAGTGGATTGGCCGCTCCGGCTGCAGGCGATCGCCGTACCCGGTTCAGCGGCTCGGGCTACATTACGCACCTTCCGCGGGCGAGTCAACTCCCGCTGTCAGCTTCGACGGCGCCTCGGCGCATGGGCCCGGTACGGGCTCCGTCGGGTCGTCGGCGGCCCAGAAGCGCCACGGGTGGACGGCGCCGTTGCCGCCCTCGCCGGCCACTCCGGTGCGGGGCCGTTGCGGGCCGAGAGGCGGCGGGCGCAGGCGGCACCGGAACGAGGCGACACAAGGCCCATCACCTTGGCGCGTGCTATCGGTTGCGCGGGCTCTGGTCGGACAACAACTTGCTGCCCTCGCCCAGCAGCGCGGCCAGCCGGCCGGGACCGGAGCCTGCGTGTCCGTGCCGATCGGCCCATCGGCGGCGAAGTGCACGCGCGGGGTGTCACGCGCCACGGTCGCGAGCGGTTACGCGTCTTCGGGCCCGACTTCCCAGCCGACTCACCGAGGGGGCCGCGAGCCAGGCGCGCAGCGGCTCAGGCTCGGGCGGACGGCTTGGCTCTCGGGCTCAGCCGGTACGCCGAGACCGTTGGATCACCGGCAAGGTAGAAGCGGTGCTGCCAGTCGTGGGCTTTACTCACACCCACCCGAGGGCCCACCCGGATGAGCGCAGCGGGTACCGGCTCGCCCTCGGACAGCACGACCGAGGCATCCGTCAGCAGGTCTGTGCCGTTGTGCTCTGCCGTGATACCGAGCGCCTGGCAGAAGTTCCCCGGACCCCGCGCAAGACGTGGGCTCTCGACCTTCGCTCCTCGCCGCTTGCGTGCCAGGTCTTCCCCCTCGACGACCCTGCCTGCCCGGATGAGGACAGCTGAGGCGATGCCCTCCGTCCCGGTGACGACGTTGGCGCACCAGTGGAGACCGTGAGACCGGTAGACGTACAGGTGTCCTGCGGGTCCGAACATGACGGCGTTACGGGGTGTCTGACCTCGGTAGGCATGGGAAGCTGGGTCAGCCGTACCGGAGTACGCCTCGGTCTCCGTGATGGCGATGCTCACGATTCCCTCGGGGGTCTCGTGGGTGAGGACGGCACCGAGCAGCCTGGGGGCGACTTGCTCAGCAGGGTGGGCGAGGTCAACGTTCATGCTGACCGCCTTGACATGCCGTAGGTGAAGTAGACAGCGGCGTAAGGGACGTGGGCGCGATCACGGCTCACGAGCGTAGTCGAGGCAGGTGGGATCATTGATCGGGAATCATCCAGGAACCGATCAGGAGGTACCGAGGTGACCGAGCACAAGCGGCGGCCGCTCCCCCACGACTTCCATCCGCCCGTGCCGTCCTTCACGGTCACGAGCGACGACGTCCGGGAGGGCGCGACGCTCGGGGACGCTCAGGTCCACGCGGGCGGGAACACCTCCCCGCAGCTGCGCTGGGCGGGTTTCCCTCCGGAGACGAAGAGTTTCGCCGTGACCTGCTACGACCCGGACGCCCCGACGGGCAGCGGGTTCTGGCACTGGGTGCTGTTCGACATCCCGGCCTCGGTGACAGAGCTGCCGGCGGGTGCGGGCGGCGGCAAGTTCGAGGGGCTGCCCGAGGGCGCGGTGCACGCGCGCAACGACTACGGCACGAAGGACTTCGGCGGTGCCGCGCCGCCGCCCGGGGACGGACCGCACCGGTATGTGTTCACGGTGTACGCGGTGGACCAGGACAGGCTCGGTCCGGACTCGGACGCCTCGCCCGCGGTGGTGGGCTTCAATCTGCGCTTCCACACGCTGGCGCGCGCCCGGCTGATCGGTGAGTACGAGAACCCCGCCGAGGGCTGAGCCGCGCGGCGCGCAGGCCGCCGTTCACTGAACGTTTGCCCGCTTCCGGTCTTGAACGTGGCCGGGAGCGGGCATTTTTATTGCGTTGTCCATCCCGGCGCGCCCGGCCAGAGTTGATCCAGCCCGCCAGGGGGTGGGCCGGCGTTCTTGGGAGGTGGGCCGGGATGCGGGACACGCTGGTGCTGAACGCGAGCTTCGAGCCGCTGTCGACGGTGACGCTGAACCGGGCGGTCGTGCTCGTGCTCCAGTCGAAGGCCGTGGTCGAGCAGACCCATCCGGAGCTGCGGCTGCGTGGCGCGCAGGTCGACATCCCCGCGCCCCGGGTGATCCGGCTGTGCCGGTATGTGCGGGTGCCGTTCCGAAGACAGGCTCCGTGGTCGAGGCGGGGTGTGCTGATACGGGACCGGCACCGGTGCGCGTACTGCGGGCGGCGCGCGACGACCGTGGACCACGTGGTGCCGCGCTCGCGGGGCGGGCAGGACACCTGGCTGAACACGGTGGCCTCGTGCGCGGAGGACAACCACCGCAAGGCGGACCGGACTCCGGAGCAGGCGGGAATGCCGCTGCTGCGGGAGCCGTTCGAGCCGACCCCCGCGGACGCGATGCTTCTGGCCCTGGGGCAGGAGGAGTTCGAGGCGCTTCCCTCCTGGCTGGCCCGGTCGGCAGCCTAGTTCGACGGCAGTGGGGCCCGCCTTCGTGGTTTGTCACGATGGCGGGCCCCACTTGCCGTGGCTGACCGGGCGGGTCAGTCGATGGACGGCTTCTCGCGGCGTTCGGTGGCCGCGGGGGCGTTGCCGCCGCTCGGGGCGCCGCCCAGGCCGAAGCCGCCGATGGCTCCGGACAGGCCCTTGAGGGCGTCGCCGATCTCGCTGGGCACGATCCAGAGCTTGTTGGCATCGCCTTCGGCGATCTTCGGGAGCATCTGGAGGTACTGGTAGGAGAGCAGCTTCTGGTCGGGGTCTCCGGCGTGGATGGACTCGAAGACCGTACGGATGGCCTGGGCCTCGCCCTCGGCACGCAGGGCGGCGGCCTTGGCCTCACCCTCGGCGCGCAGGATCGCGGACTGCTTCTCACCCTCGGCGCGGAGGATCTCCGACTGCCGGACACCTTCGGCCTGGAGGATCGCGGCGCGCTTGTCACGGTCGGCGCGCATCTGCTTCTCCATCGAGTCCTGGATGGAGGTGGGCGGTTCGATGGCCTTGAGCTCGACGCGGTTGACGCGGATGCCCCACTTGCCGGTGGCCTCGTCGAGGACGCCGCGCAGGGCCGCGTTGATCTCCTCGCGGGAGGTCAGGGTGCGCTCCAGGTCCATGCCGCCGATGATGTTGCGCAGGGTGGTGACGGTGAGCTGCTCGATGGCCTGGATGTAGCTGGCGACCTCGTAGGTGGCGGCCCGGGCGTCGGTCACCTGGTAGTAGATGACGGTGTCGATGTTCACGACCAGGTTGTCCTGGGTGATCACCGGCTGCGGCGGGAACGGGACGACCTGTTCACGCAGGTCGATGCGGTTGCGGATGGTGTCGATGAACGGGACGACGATGTTGAGGCCCGCGTTCAGTGTCCGTGTGTAGCGGCCGAAGCGCTCGACGATGGCGGCGCTCGCCTGTGGGATGACCTGAATCGTCTTGATCAGGGCGATGAAGACCAACACCACCAGGATGATCAGGACGATGATGACCGGTGCCATCGTTGCTGCCCGTACCCTTCTCCGCCTCGGCTCTTTCGGAAGATCTTGCGGTTGTTGAAGATCTTGCTGGTCGAGTCTGACAGACCGTGGCCCAACTCGTGGCCTGTTCGGTCCACTTGCGTTGTCGCCTTTGGTGCGAGGTCACATGACGACGGCGGTGGCGCCCTCGATGTCCACGACGTCGACCTGTTCGCCGACTTCGTAGGCGTGGTCGGTGTCGAGCGCGCGTGCCGACCAGATCTCCCCGGCGAGCTTGATACGGCCGCCGGAGCCGTCGACGCGTTCCAGGACGACGGCCTGCTTTCCCTTCAACGCGTCCACCCCCGTGGCCAGTTCGGGCCGCTGCCGGCGGTGCCTGGCCGCGATGGGCCGGACGACGGCGATCAGGGCAACCGAGACGACGACGAAGGTGAGCACCTGGGCGACGACGCCGAAGCCGAAGCCCGCGACGGCCGCGGCCACGACCGCGCCCACCGCGAACATGCCGAACTCCGGCATCGCTGTGACCACGAGCGGGATTCCGAGCGCCGCCGCGCCGACCAGCCACCAGACCCATGCGTCGATGTTGTCCACATGGTCATGTTAGGCCGGGGCGGTGGCGGCGG
Source organism: Streptomyces sp. CB01373 (assembly GCF_002803075.1). GTDB lineage: Bacteria > Actinomycetota > Actinomycetes > Streptomycetales > Streptomycetaceae > Streptomyces. The sequence goes on from NZ_NNBK01000031.1 coordinate 4,538, forward strand.
ACAGGGTGCGGAGCGGTGTTCAGGACAGCGGAAGTCCCTTGGCGGTCCAGCGGTCACCGGCCTGTTCGACGACGAGCGGGAGGCCGAAGCACAGGGACAGGTTGCGGGAGGTGAGTTCGAGCTCCAGCGGGCCTGCGGCGAGGACCTTGCCCTGGCGGATCATCAGGACGTGGGTGAAGCCGGGGGCGATCTCCTCGACATGGTGGGTGACCATGATCATCGAAGGGGCGATCGGGTCCCGGGCGAGCCGGCCGAGACGGCGGACCAGGTCCTCGCGGCCGCCGAGGTCGAGACCGGCGGCGGGCTCGTCGAGCAGGAGCAGCTCGGGGTCGGTCATCAGGGCGCGGGCGATCAGGGTGCGCTTGCGCTCGCCCTCGGAGAGGGTGCCGAACTTGCGGTCCAGGTAGTCGCTCATGCCGAGGCGGTCGAGGAAGGCGCGGGCGCGCTGCTCGTCGATGTCCTCGTACTCCTCCTGCCAGCCGGCCGTCATGCCGTACGCGGCGGTCAGGACGGTCTGGAGGACGGTCTGGCCCTTGGGGAGCTTCTCGGCGAGGGCGATGCCCGCCACGCCGACGCGGGGGCGCAGCTCGAAGACGTCGGTCCCGGGCTTCCCGAGGGTCTCGCCGAGGACAGTGGCGGTGCCGCTGCTGGGGTAGAGGTAGGTGGAGGCGACGTTGAGCAGGGTGGTCTTGCCGGCGCCGTTGGGGCCGAGGATGACCCAGCGCTCCCCCTCCTTGACCGACCAGGAGACCTGGTCCACGAGAGCCCGGCCCTCACGGACCACGGATACGTCCTGAAGCTCCAGAACATCGCTCATGAGCGCGTTGTCTCCCCTTGCAGTGTGCCGCCGGTCTCGGCATCGCGTACGCCTGTGGCTGGGTCCGCCGCGCCGGTGGGCGCACGCAGCCCTCACCGAATCTACGCCACAAGCCGGGCGGGCTGTTCCATCGGTCCGGTCCTTAGGGTGGAGGCATGCTCTCGGAACCGCGCTCTGGACGCCTCGCCGCTTGGGGAAACTCCCTCTTGTCCGGATATGTCTCGCCGGATGACGCCGTGCTCGCCATCGTCGGGGACGACGCCGTCCATCGCGTGGAAGGGCTGCCCGGTGAGTCGGGTCCGGTCGGGCTCACGCTGGCGCTGGGGCGGCTGCGCCGGCTCGGGGTGGACGCGCTGCGGGTGGCGCTGCCCGCGCCGGGGCATCCGCTGGGGCTGAGCGGGCCGCCGGAGTTCAACGCGCGGGCGCTGGAGGCCGGGGAGGCGGTGCTCTGCCACGGGGCCGCCTTCGGGCTGGTGCCCGAGGTGCACGAGGCCGGGCCCGAGGGCGATGTGCACGCCGAGGTGCTGTGGCACGTGCTGCCGGTGCGGGAGGCGCCGCAGGCCGACGTGCCGTCGCTGGGCGAGGCCGAGCGGGAGCTCGCGGAGGCGCTGCGGGAGGCGACGTCGGTGCTGTCGCGGCTGGACGTGGCCGGATCGGGCCCGGTGGCGGAGGCGGCGATCGACGCGTACCGGGCGCGGGCCGAGCGGGGGCCGGAGGTTCTGGCGCCGGGATATCCGCCACGGGCGGTGCGGGTGCTGGAGCTGGCGCGGCGGGTGGCGCTGCTGGTCTCGCTGGCGTACGGGAACGGGCACGGGGGTGCGGTGAGCGCGTCCGAGATGGCGGCGCGTGGGGACGCGCTGCGGCCGGTGGAGCGGACGGCTCGACGGGCGCAGGTGGCGGCGTACAACTCGGTGCTCGAGGAGCGGGAGAGAGGGGCGCGCTGACGCGACGGCCGCGACGGGCGTCCAGGCTGCGCGCGGACCGCGAAACGGCCTCCCGGGGGGAGCCGGGAGGCCGTCGGCCGTGGTGGGCTCAGGGCCTCACCGGGCTCGGCGGCCTCAGCGGTTGAGGCCGAGGTTGCCGAAGGCGGGGTTCAGGACGCCGATGACGTTCACGCTGTTGCCGACGGCGTTGACCGGGATGTGGACCGGGGCCTGGACGACGTTGCCCGAGACGACGCCCGGGGAGCCCTTGGCGGCGCCGCCGGCCCAGGCGCCGTCGGTGGCGGAGGCCATCGACGCACCGGCGGCCACGAGCCCCCCGGCCACCATCGTCACGGCCGCTGCCTTCTTCAGGTTCTTCACTTCTGCCCCCTCCTGGTGATCGCCGCGGCAGGCGCCGCGGCACGCACTGGAGAACGGCCGGGCCGCACGGAGGTTGCGCCATCCGGGGGACATTCCCACGACGGTATGAATCTCAGTCCGGAGCAGGACCCTCCGAATTGCCCTCGGCGGGCGGGATCACCCGCTCAGGCCGTGGCGCACGGCCCACAGCGCGGCCTGGGTGCGGTCCGCCAGGTCGAGCTTCATCAGGATGTTCGACACATGGGTCTTGACGGTCTTCTCGGAGAGCACCAGGGCCCGGGCGATCTCGCGGTTCGAGCGGCCGTCGGCTATCAGACCGAGCACTTCCCGCTCCCGCTCCGTCAGCGATGTCCCCCGGCCCTGGCCGGAGTTGCTCTCCTCCTGGGACAACAGGGCGCCCGCGACCTCCGGTTGGAGGAGGATGTGCCCGGCGCGCACCGAGCGGATGGCGCCGGCGAGCGCGTCGGGGTCCACGTCCTTGTAGACGTACCCGGCGGCGCCCGCGCGCAGCGCCGGGACCACCGTGCGCTGCTCGGTGAAGCTGGTGACGATCAGCACGCGCGCGGGGTTGTCGAGTTCGCGGAGCCGGCGCAGCGCCTCGACCCCGTCCATGACGGGCATCTTGACGTCCATGAGGACGACGTCGGGCCTCAGCTCCTCGGCGCGGGCGACTCCCTCGGCGCCGTCCGCCGCCTCGCCCACGACCTCGATGTCGTCCTGCACCTCCAGGAAGGTGCGCAGGCCCCGGCGGACCACCTGGTGGTCGTCGACGAGCAGCACCTTGATCGGGTCAGCCACCGGGGACCTCCATCTCGATCGCGGTGCCCTTGCCGGGCACCGATTCCACCGTCAGTCGTCCGCCGGCCCCGCTCGCCCGGTCCCGCATGGAGACCAGGCCGAGGTGGCGGCCCGCGCGGCGCACCGCCTTCGGGTCGAAGCCGGTGCCGTCGTCGGTGATCCGCAGGACGGCGCCGCCGCCGCGGCGGTCCAGGGTGACGTCAACATGGTCCGCCCGCGCGTGCCGCAGCGCGTTGTGCAGGGCTTCCTGGGCGACGCGGAGCACGGCCTCCTCCTGCGCGGCCGGCAGGGCGCGGATGCCGCGGGCGGTGAAGGTGACACGCGCGCTGTGGGCGCGGTCGAGGACCTGGATCTGGGTGCGGAGGGTGGCGACCAGGCCGTCCTCGTCGAGGGCGGCGGGGCGCAGTTCCACCACGGCGGCGCGCAGTTCGTCGACGGCCTCGGCGGCGAGCGCGGCCACCTGCTGCAGTTCGCCCTTGGCTCGTGCCGGGTCGCGGTCGACGAGGGCGGTGGCGGCCTGGGCGGTCAGGCGCAGGGAGAACAGTTTCTGGCTGACCGCGTCGTGCAGTTCGTGGGCGAGGCGGGAACGCTCCTCGGCGATGGTCAGTTCGCGGCTGCGTTCGTAGAGGCGGGCGTTGGTGAGGGCGATCGCGGCGTGCTGGGCGAGGATCGAGAGCAGTTCCTCGTCCTCCTCGGTGAAGCCGCAGCCGCCCTCGTGCCTCACGCCGTTCTTGTTCGCCAGGAACAGGGCGCCGATGACCTCGTCGCCGTCGCGGATCGGCAGGCCCAGGAAGTCGGACATCTCGGGATGGGCGGCGGGCCAGCCCTCGAAGCGCGGGTCCTCGCGCAGGTCCGCGAGGCGCTCCACCCGGGCCTCGCTCAGCATCGCGGCGAGGATGCCGTGCTGGCGCGGGAGCGGGCCGATGGCCCGCCACTGCTCCTCGCTGACCCCGTCGACCACGAACTGGGCGAAGCCGCCGTGGTCGTCCGGTACGCCGAGGGCGGCGTACCGCGCGTCGAGCAGTTCACGGGCCGAGGCGACGATCGTCTTCAGGACGTCGCGCACCTCGAGGTGTCTGCTCATGGCCAGCAGCGCGGAACTCACCGCGGCGAGACCTGACCTGGGGCCTTGACTCATGTCCTCACGGTACCGGCGGGGGATGACGGTCCGGATCGGCCCCGCGACGGCCGTACCCAGGCCGCTGGACCTAGGTCCGGCGACCGGTACGGGACGGTCCCCGGACGCGGGCGCGCACCATGTCGGGTCGCCGGGAATCCGCTCACCGAGAGCGTTGCGGTGGCAACGACGGGTGAGAAAACCTCCGCCCCGGTGTGAGGGCACCCATAGGACGCAGGTCACGTACGAACGGACATAGGAGACAGAGGGGCCCGTCGCGAACGGCACAGACGCTCTAGTCTGTCCCGTTTTGTCCGTTCCGCTCCACTATCCGGCTTCGTACGTCACACCTTTGCCACCGGATTTTGCGGCAGCTAAGAATTGCTCTCGTCGCTCAACGCCGCGGGTTTCCGCTCGCGGCGTTTGTGTGGGACGGACCCCCTCCCGCAGTCCGGAGAGCGACCTCCGCGCTACTCGAAGAGGTCTATTTCGCCATGCCCGCAAACTTCCGCCTTCCCGGTCGTGCCCTGGCCCAGCCCCGCAAGATCGCCGTCGCCGGCGTCGCCGTCCTCGGAGCGGCCGCCGTCGCCCTCTCCGCCGCGCCCGGCCACGCCGAGACGACGAGCAGTGTCGCCGCCGCCCCGGTGCAGCTCGGCACCCAGCCGATCCAGGGCGTGAAGGCCAGCGTCACCGACCAGCTCGCGGGCGAGAGCGTGAAGGTCCAGGCCATCGCGGCCAAGAAGCAGGCCGTCGTGACGCAGCAGGCCCGGACCGCCGCCCTGCACAAGGCCGCGGCCGCCCAGAAGGTCAAGTCCGCGCACCAGGCCAAGCAGGCCGCGAGCCGGTCCGCCGAGCGCCCGCAGATGCAGACGGTCGCGTACTCCACCCACTACGGCAACAACCTGGACGGCTGGATCCGGCAGGCGCTCGCCGTCATGAAGCAGCACAACATCCCCGGCTCCTACAGCGGCCTGCACCGCAACATCATGCGGGAGTCCTCGGGCAACCCGAACGCCATCAACAACTGGGACATCAACGCCCGCAACGGCATCCCGTCCAAGGGCCTGCTGCAGGTCATCGACCCGACCTTCCGCACGTACCACGTCCCCGGCACGTCGTGGAACATCTACGACCCGGTCGCCAACATCACCGCCGCCGCGAACTACGCGGCGCACCGGTACGGCTCGATGGACAACGTCAACAGCGCGTACTGAGGCCGGCGCGGACCTCTGACGAGACGCGGAAGGGCGGCACCCCGTTGCGGGGTGCCGCCCTTCGTGCCGTGCCGCGGCGCGGTTACTTGCGCATGACCTCCGGCTCGTGGCGGCGCAGGAAGCGCGCCACCAGGAAGCCGCACACGACGCCGAGCACGATCAGCATGACCATGTCGAGGGTCCAGGCGGAGGCCGTGTGGTTCCACAGCGGGTCGGTGCTGGTCGGGTCGTCGGTGTTCGGGGCGATGTTGTTGAAGTCCAGCGTGGTACCGGCGGCGGCCACCGCCCAGCGCGACGGCATCAGGTACGAGAACTGGTTGACGCCCATGGTGCCGTTCAGCGTGAACAGACAGCCGGTGAACACGACCTGGACGATGGCGAACATCACCAGCAGCGGCATGGTCTTCTCGGCGGTCTTCACCAGCGAGGAGATGACCAGGCCGAACATCATCGCGGTGAAACCGAGCGCCATGATCGGCAGGCACAGCTCGAGCAGCGTGGCGCTGCCCAGGATCAGGCCCTTTTCGGGGATCTCGCGGCTGGAGAAGCCGATCAGGCCGACCATCAGTCCCTGGATCACGGTGACCGCGCCGAGCACGATCACCTTGGACATCAGGTACGCCGAGCGGGACAGGCCGGTGGCGCGTTCCCGCTCGTAGATGACCCGTTCCTTGATCAGCTCGCGGACGGAGTTCGCGGCGCCCGCGAAACAGGCGCCGACCGCGAGGATCAGCAGCACCGTGGTCGCCGTGCCGTTCGGGACGTGCAGCCCCGTCGTCCGGTTGATCTGCTCGTTGACCAGCAGACCTCGGTTGTGGTCGATGAGCAGGCTGACCGCGCCGAGCACCGCCGGCAGGATCACCGACAGCGCCAGGAAGCCCTTGTCGGAGGCGATCACCGACACGTACCGCCGGATCAGGGTCATCAGCTGCGAGCCCCAGCCCTGCGGCTTGGGCGGCTTGATGGCCGGCGGAGGCATGTGTACGGACTGCGGCTCGACGGCGTCGATGTCCGCGGCGTACATCTGGTAGTGCTGCGAGCCCTTCCAGCGGCCGGCCCAGTCGTAGTCGCGGTAGTTCTCGAAGGCGGAGAACACATCGGCCCAGGTGTCGTAGCCGAAGAAGTTCAGCGCCTCCTCCGGCGGGCCGAAGTAGGCCACGGCACCGCCCGGCGCCATCACCAGCAGCTTGTCGCACAGGGCCAGTTCGGCCACCGAGTGGGTGACGACGAGGACCGTGCGGCCGTCGTCGGCGAGTCCCCGCAGCAGCTGCATGACGTCGCGGTCCATGCCCGGGTCGAGACCGGAGGTCGGCTCGTCCAGGAAGATCAGCGACGGCTTGGTGAGCAGCTCCAGCGCCACCGAGACGCGCTTGCGCTGGCCGCCGGACAGGGAGGTGACCTTCTTGTCCTTGTGGACGTCCAGCTTCAGCTCGCGCAGCACCTCGTCTATGCGGGCCTCGCGCTCGGCCGCCGTGGTGTCGGCCGGGAAGCGCAGCTTGGCCGCGTACTTCAGAGCCTTCTTCACGGCCAGTTCCTTGTGCAGGATGTCGTCCTGCGGGACCAGGCCGATGCGCTGGCGCAGCTCGGCGAACTGCTTGTAGAGGTTGCGGTGGTCGTAGAGGACCTCGCCCTGGTCGGCGGGCCGGTAGCCGGTGAGCGCCTTCAGCAGGGTCGACTTGCCGGAACCGGACGGGCCGATGACACCGACCAGCGACTTCTCCGGGAGGCCGAAGGAGACGTCCCTGAGGATCTGCTTGCCGCCGTCGACCGTCACGGTCAGGTGGCGGGCGGAGAAGGACACCTCACCGGTGTCGACGAACTCCTCGAGCCGGTCGCCGACGATCCGGAACGCCGAGTGGCCGACGCCGACGATGTCCGTCGGGCCGAGCTGCACCGTGCCGCCCTTGGGCACCGGGTGGCCGTTGACGTACGTGCCGTTGTGCGAGCCGAGGTCGCGGATCTCGAAGCGGCCGTCGGGTGTGGCGTGGAACTCCGCGTGGTTGCGGGAGACCTGGAGGTCGGAGACGACCAGGTCGTTCTCCAGGGCGCGGCCGATGCGCATCACGCGGCCGAGCGAGAACTGGTGGAAGGTCGTCGGGCTGCGGTCGCCGTAAGCCGGCGGCGCCCCCGCGGCGCTGCCGGGACCGCCCTGCTGCTGCGGGATCGACGGCGTCCGCGGGCCCTGCTGCGGCTGCGGTGGTTCCGGCTGCTGCCAGTCGGCCTGCGGTGTCTGCGGCCGCGGTTCCTGCTGCTGCGCCCAGCCGGGGTTCGCGCCCTGGGCCGCGTACGGCTGCTGCTGCGGCTGGGCCTGCGGGGTCGCCGCCGGGGCCGCGGCGCCGGCGAGGCTCAGCACGGGCCCGTCGGTCGCGTTCCCGAGATGCACGGCCGAACCGGGTCCGAGCTCCAGCTGGTTGACCCGACGGCCCTGCGCGAACGTGCCGTTGGTGCTGCCGTGGTCCTCGATGACCCAACTGCGGCCGTTGTAGCTGACCGTGGCGTGACGCCAGGAGACCCTGGCGTCGTCGAACACGATGTCCCCCTGTGGATCGCGTCCCAGGGCGTAGGACCTGGACGGGTCGAGCGTCCAGGTCCGTCCATTGGTTTCCAGTACGAGTTCCGGCACTCCATGCCCCACTGAGTTGTCCCCCGATTTGCCCCCGTCGCGGGGAGTCTAGGGATGTCGAACATCGGGGGGAACTATTTCAGGCTCAGCCCACTGACCGAAAGCCGGGCCTTGTGAAGAGTGTCTACGTCCGCTTCGGCCGCCTTTTCGCCGACGGGGTTGAAACCCGGCCGCAGAGTGGTATTTCACGCGAGGGGGGACATGCGCGGCGGCCGGGCCGCGCCGCGGATCGGGGGGTCTGCCATGAGCGCTGCCATGGGCGTCGGGACCGTGAGGCACGGTGCGCGCCTGCCGTGGCTCGACGTGCTGCTGTCCGCGATCGCCTGCGTGAGCTGGGCGTTGACCGGCATGGCGGGCACGGCCGCGCTCGGTCTGCACCTGCTGCGGGCCGACGCGTCGGGCTCGCTGGGGCCGATGACCGCCGCGGTGGTGGCACTTGGGGCGGGTGGTTCGGTCACGCCGTCCGGCGATGTGTCCGCGTTCGGCCTGAAAGGCGCCGAGGCGCACACGGCCCTCCAGATCACGCCACTCGGGGTGAGCCTGGTCGGTGCGCTGCTGCTGTCGTGGCTCTTCCTACGGTCCTTGCGCACGGCGGGAGTTGTGATCGCGCCGACCGAACTCCTGGCCCGGGCAGGCGCGGTGGTGGCGCTGTTCGTGGCGGTGCTGGGCGGGCTTGCCTGGGCGGGGCACGACGTCGTCACGATCGACGGGGGTGCGCTCGGGCTCGGCAGGCTGCCGGGCGGCGCGGGATCCGGTGGCGTGAGCATTCCCGGGCTCGGTGACCTGGGGGACATCGGCGGGCTCCTGCCCGACCGCGTCGGCGGGCTCATCGGCGCCAAGGCCGCGGTCGGCTTCACCGTCGACACGGCGCCGACCCTGCTGGGCGGGCTCGGCTGGTCGGCCGGGGTCCTGCTGATCGCGCTGCTCGCATCGCGCCGCACGCCGCTGCCGCGCGGCTGGGAGGCCGTGCACCGGGTGGTGCGGCCGGCCGTGTCGGCGCTCGTCACGGTGCTGATGGCCGCCGTGGCGGCGGGACTCGCGGCGGCCGCGTACGCGGCGATCGGCGACGACCACCCCCGGCGCGTCGCGGGCGCGGCACTGCTCGGCACCCCCAACGGCGTCTGGCTCGGCATCCCGGTCGGTCTCTTCGTCCCCTGGGACGGCAAGGCGACGGGCGGACTGGCCGGGGTCCTGCCGGACCCCCTGGACAGGCTGCTGACCGCGCACTCCGACCAGCCGGTCACGCTGTCCCGGCTGGCCGGCCTGGACGGCCGGGTGTGGCTGCTGGGTGTCGCGGCGGCGCTGGCGATGCTGCTGGCGGGCGTACTGACGGCGGTACGCACACCGGCGGGGGCCGCTCCGGTCCGCCGTGACGCTCTCGGCTTCGCGGGACGGTGCGCGCTGCGGCTGGGCATCGCCACCGCGCTGACGCTGCCGCTGCTCGCGTGGCTGACGGAGGTGTCCGCGGATGCGTCCTTGTCCGTCCTCGGCCTCGACGTGTTCGGCGCCGGGGTGGAACTGCGCGGCCACCTGGGCACGGCCCTGCTGCTCGGCGCCGTGTGGGGAGCCGGCGCAGGCGCCGTGGGTGCCCTGCTGGCCACGGCGGCGGGAGCCGCCGGCAGCCGCGCGGCACCGTTGGCACGGGGCGAGGCGGGGCCGGCCGCAGCCGTGGAACACCCGGGCCACGAGGTGCGGCCCGGACCCGCGGGCGGCACCCCCTACGCCCCGGCTGCGCCGTACCGCCCACCGAACCCGTCCACCAACCCGTACTTGCTCCTGCCGGACGGGCTGCGATCCCCGCAGGACACCCGCCCGCCCGAGGACCGAGGGCCGGCCGACCGCACGGAGCCGGCCGCGCCGGGCAGCGGTGAGCGGGCCCGGCCGGCTGCTTCGGGGCACGACATGTACGGGGCGCCGACGGTGGCCGGTCCCGTGCAGCCCCAGCCCCTTCCTCCCCCGCGACCGCCCGGACGGCCTCCGCGGCCCCCTCGGTCGCCGGGGTCGCCGGGAGCACCGGACGGCGATCCGCCGCCTTTGCCGCCGAGGCCGCCCCGGCCCCCGAAGAAATGACCGCCCGACGACGGGTGGCGGGTGGCGGGTGGCGGGTGGCGGGTGGCGGGTGGCGGGTGGCAGCCAGGTCGTCGTCCCGTGGACATCTGTTGTTCGCTGTCCGGCAGGCGGACCTGAGGGGCAGGGGGCACTGGGTGCCGGATACGGTGGAAGCACCATGAGCGCTTCGCAGACCTCTGCCGATCCCACCCTTCTCGTCAAGATCTTCGGGAAGGACAGGCCGGGCATCACGGCCGGTCTCTTCGACACCCTCGCCGCCTACTCCGTCGACGTCGTCGACATCGAGCAGGTCGTCACCCGTGGCCGCATCGTGCTGTGCGCGCTCGTCACGCAGCCGCCCGCCGGGCTGGAAGGCGACCTGCGGGCCACCGTGCACAGCTGGGCCGAGTCGATGAGAATGCAGGCGGAGATCATCTCCGGCCACGGCGACAACCGGCCGCGCGGTCTCGGGCGCTCCCTGGTCACCGTTCTCGGCCACCCGCTCACCGCGGAGGCGACCGCCCGGATCGCCGCCCGGATCACCCGGGCCGGCGGCAACATCGACCGTATCTTCCGGCTGGCCAAGTACCCGGTGACAGCAGTGGAGTTCGCGGTGTCCGGCGTGGAGACGGGGCCGCTGCGCACCGCCCTGGCGACGGAGGCCGCGGCACTCGGTGTCGATGTCGCGGTCGTCGGGGCGGGTCTGCACCGGCGGGCGCAGCGCCTGGTCGTCATGGACGTGGACTCCACGCTCATCCAGGACGAGGTGATCGAACTGTTCGCCGGGCACGCCGGCTGCGAGGACAAGGTCGCCGAGGTGACGGCGGCGGCGATGCGCGGCGAGCTGGACTTCGAGCAGTCCCTGCACGCCCGCGTGGCGCTGCTGGAGGGGCTGGACGCCTCCGTGGTGGACAAGGTGCGCAGCGAGGTGCGTCTGACGCCGGGCGCGCGCACCCTGATCCGTACGCTCAAGCGGCTCGGCTACCAGGTCGGCGTCGTCTCGGGTGGCTTCACCCAGGTCACGGACGATCTGAAGGAGCGGCTCGGACTGGACTTCGCGCAGGCCAACACCCTGGAGATCGTCGACGGCAGGCTGACCGGCCGGGTCACCGGCGAGATCGTCGACCGGGCGGGCAAGGCGCGGCTGCTGCGCCGGTTCGCCGCCGAGGCGGGTGTCCCGCTGTCGCAGACGGTCGCGATCGGTGACGGTGCGAACGACCTGGACATGCTGAACGCGGCCGGCCTCGGAGTCGCCTTCAACGCCAAGCCGGTGGTGCGGGAGGCGGCGCACACGGCGGTGAACGTGCCGTTCCTCGACACCGTCCTGTACCTGCTCGGAGTCACCCGCGAGGAGGTCGAGGCCGCGGACGCCCACGAGGAGGGCTGAGCGGTCCCGCCGGCCCCTCCCGCACCGTCGTCGGGCTACTCCGACGGCGCCCAGTAGTCGAGCAGCGTGGCCACGCCCGGCTCCAGGGCCTTCCAGGATCCCTCGAAGGAGACCACGGCGAACGCGGCGGCCGGGAACCCACGCCGGCTCATCCGCTCGCGGGCGTCGCCCTCGGCCGCGCCGGACAGCACCTCGGCAAGACCCTGGATGCCCGGGTTGTGGCCGATGAGGATCACATTCCGCGCGTCGTCCGGCGTCTCGTTGAGCACGGTGATCAGCTCGCCGGGCGAGGCGTCGTAGACCCGCTCCTCGTAGACGGTCTTCGGCCGGTGCGGCAGCTCGTGGACGGCGAGCTTCCAGGTCTCGCGGGTTCGGGTCGCGGTCGAGCACAGGGCCAGATCGAAGGAGACACCGGTGCCGGCCAGCCTGCGGCCGGCGACCGCGGCGTCCGTGCGGCCCCTCTCGGCGAGTGGTCGTTCGTGGTCGGTCACCTGCGGCCAGTCGGCTTTCGCATGCCGGAAGAGAACAATCCTGCGGGGTTCTGCGACGCTCATGGGTCCCAGCTTCGCATGAAACAGGTTGGGGGGCGCAGGGAGTTGACATGCGGCTTCCCGGGCGGGGTGGGTGGCACGAGGACCTGCGCGGGAGGGGCGACCGGATGCCCCCGCGGGGGGTCAGAGGGCGAGCAGTTCCCGGGCGTGCCGCAGGAGCTGGGGGATGGTGGGGTCGCCGCCCACCGCCTGGGCGTCCGCCGGGTTGCGTATCAGGAGGAGCAGCGCGACGAAGGCCAGCACGGGCAGGGCCAGGGCCCACCACGGCAGCCGGGAGTCGACGCCGGCGCCCGTGGTCGCCGGGTGGGGCCGGGTGTGCGTACGGGCCGACATGATCGCCTCCGCTGGTCTCCGAGGTCCGCGGACCGCCTCGCGCGGTCACATCTCGAAGCTACGGAATCCGTGCTCTCCGGCCCATCCGGTGATCCACCCACTTGCCCCTGACCCTCACCCCCTAGGGGATGGGGGGTTAACCCCACCATCGACCCTGAGGACGGGCCTCACCGGCGGGCGGACGCCACAGGACTCACCTGCGGCACGGGGAAAGCTGCGGCCGCCGCGGCGCGGGGGCCGCGGCGGCAGAGGGTCACGGCGCCGCGAGGGTCGCGACGATGGCGATGATCACGAAGATGGCGAAGAAAGCGCCGAGGACGAGCAGCATCTTCCGCTGGCCGTCCTTGGGGTTCGGGTCGAGCACAGGCTGCATGCGCCCCAGTCTCGCACCCTTCGTCCGGAACGCGGCCCCCGGGGGCCGCCTCAGCGCGCCGCCTCGTCCTCCACCGTGCGGTCGCGGCCCGCCAGGTAGCCGACCACCATCTGCGGCACCATCAGGCCGGCCATGAGCGCGATGGGCAGCCCCCAGCCGCCACTGCTCTGGTACAGCACGCCCACGAGCAGCGGACCCGGTATGGAGATCAGGTAGCCGGTGCTCTGGGCGAACGCGGACAGCTGGGCGACGCCCGGGCCGGTCCTGGCCCGCATGCCCACCATCGTGAGCGCGAGCGGGAAGGCGCAGTTGGCGATGCCGAGGAGCAGGGCCCAGGCCCAGGAGCCGGCGGCGGGCGCGAGGTAGAGACCGGCGTAGCCGGCCAGGCCGCAGACGCCGAGCACCAGCACGATCGGGCCCTGGTGGGGCAGCCGGGTGGCCAGGCGCGGGATGACGAAGGCCAGCGGCACGCCCATCACCATGGTGACGGCGAGGAGCAGCCCGGCCTTGCCGGCGGGCACCCCCGCGTCCCTGAAGATCTGCGCCATCCAGCCCATGGTGATGTAGGCGGCGGTTGCCTGGAGTCCGAAGAAGACGGCCAGCGCCCAGGCGGTGCGGCTCCGGGCGATGCGCAGCGTCGGAGCCTGCGCCTCCCGCGCGCGCGGCGGTTCCCCGGGCGCGGAGTCGGTGCGGGCCTGCGCCTGCGCGGCGGACCGGGCGCCCCGTACCAGCGGCAGCCACGGCAGTACCGCCGCCGCGGCGAGCAGGGCCCACACCGACAGGCCGGACCGCCAGTTGCCGCCGAGCGCCCCGGTCAGCGGCACGGTCACCGCGGCGGCGGCCGAGGTGCCGAGGGCGAGCGCCATCGAGTACAGCCCGGTCATGGTGCCGACCCGGTCGGGGAACCAGCGCTTGACGATGACCGGCATCAGGACGTTGCTGACGGCGATGCCCATGAGGGCCAGCGCGCTGGCGGCGAGGAACGCGGCCGTGCTGCCCACGTAGGGCCGTATCACCAGTCCGGCGGCGATGGCGACCATGCCCGAGCACACCACGGCGGCCGGTCCGAAGCGGCGGGCCAGCCGGGGGGCCATGACGCCGAAGACGGCGAAGCAGAGCGGGGGCACGGAGGTGAGCAGCCCGGCCACGCTGCCGCTCATGCCGAGCCCCTGGCGGACCTCCTCCAGGAGCGCGCCGAGGCTGGTGATGGCGGGGCGCAGGTTCAGCGCGGTCAGCACGAGGCCGACGACGAGCAGGCGCGTGGTCCACGCGCGCGTGGTGGCGCCGGAGGCCCGCGCTCCGTGCGGTTCCGGTTCCGGGACGGACCGGGAAGCGGCGGTCGGGGCCGGGGTGCGTTCGGTCGTCGGTGTCGTCGTCCGGGTCGTTTCCTCGCGTGGCATGAGACCCATCATAGAATCATGGGATGATTGGTTGTCGACGGCCGGGGACTCCGCCCCCGGGTCCCGCGTGCGAAGGTGAGCCATGCCACTGAGCCATCCGCGCCGGTCGGCGCTGTCCGAACAGGTCATCGCCGCACTGCGCAGCCAGATCACCACGGGCGAGTGGCCGGTCGGCTCCCGCATTCCGACGGAGCCGGAACTGGTGGAACAGCTCGGTGTGGCCCGCAACACGGTCCGCGAAGCGGTCCGGGCGCTGGCCCACAACGGCCTGCTGGACATCCGCCAGGGTTCGGGCACGTACGTCGCGGCGACCAGCGAGCTGGCGGGCGTGATGCACCGCAGGTTCGCCGAGGCCGATCCGCGGCACATCGCCGAACTGCGCTCCGCGCTGGAGTCGGCCGCGGCCGGGCTGGCCGCCCAGCGGCGCACCGACAAGGACCTCAAGCAGCTCCACGCGCAGTTCCTGCGCCGCGAGGAGGCCTGGGAGTCCGGGGACACGGAGGCGTTCGTGTCCGCGGACGCCACCTTCCATCTGGCGGTGGTGGCTGCCTCCCACAACGACGTGATGACGGCGACGTACGCGGATCTGGGCGAGGTGCTGCGGGACTGGCTGCGCGCGGACATCGGCGCGACGCTGACGCCGGACACGTACATGGACCACACCCGGCTGCTCGACGCGATCCGCGCGGGCGACGCCGAGGCGGCCGCGGCCGAGGCCGCGAGCTACCCGCTGCTGTGCCGTCCGGGCCGGTTCACCCCGCCCGCTGGTGAGTGACCCAGGCCGAGCGCACCTCTTTCCAGCAGCGGCCGGTCATCCGCACGGTCTGCGCGGGTTCCGCGGCCACCGGGGAGCCGTCGCTGCCGATGTCCCACCAGTGGTCGCACTCGACGTGCAGGCTGACGCGGTCGGTCCCGGGATACGGGTTGTGGCAGTACGCGGTCACCTCGGAGCCGGAGACGGTGGTGCGGCAGCCGGCGCCGAACGGCTCCGGCGCCGCGGGCGGACCGGCACGCGCGCGTGTGTCAGGCGTCGACCCGTACGGCAGCGACAGCGCGAGGGCGACGGCCACGATCAGCGGGGCCGCGCCGCGGAGCAGACGCACAGCGGAACCTCCTCGGCCGTCCTGCGAAGGAGAACGCGAGGCGAGGGCGGACTTTCAGCGTGCACACCCGACACGCCGCCTGCCCGGCCGAGTGCCCCGACCGGGTGAACCGTCCAACCGGCCGCGGAGGACAACCCCGGGCAACTGCGGAGGGCCCGCACCCCCTCGGGGTACGGGCCCTCACACGTCGCTGAGGCTCAGCGGCAGCGTCACGCGCCGATGGCGTGCAGACCGCCGTCGACGTGGACGATCTCGCCGGTGGTCTTCGGGAACCAGTCGCTCAGCAGCGCCACGATGCCGCGGCCGGCCGGCTCGGGGTCCTTCAGGTCCCACTCCAGCGGGGCGCGGGTGTCCCACACCGAGGCCAGCTCGCTGAAGCCCGGGATGGACTTGGCGGCCATGGAGCCGAGCGGGCCGGCGGAGACGAGGTTGCAGCGGATGTTCTGCTTGCCGAGGTCGCGCGCCATGTAGCGGCTGGTCGCCTCCAGGGCGGCCTTGGCGGGGCCCATCCAGTCGTACTGCGGCCAGGCGTACTGGGCGTCGAAGGTGAGGCCGACGACCGAGCCGCCGTTCTGCATCAGCGGCAGGCAGGCCATGGTCAGCGACTTCAGGGAGAACGCCGAGACGTGCATGGCGGTGGCGACCGACTCGAACGGCGTGTTGAGGAAGTTGCCGCCGAGCGCGTCCTGCGGCGCGAAGCCGATGGAGTGGACGACGCCGTCGAGGCCGCCGAGCTCCTCGCCGACGACGTCGGCCAGACGGCCCAGGTGCTCGTCGTTGGTGACGTCGAGCTCGATGACCTTGGCGGGCTTCGGCAGCTTCTTGGCGATGCGCTCGGTCAGCGTGGGCCGCGGGAAGGCGGTGAGGATGACCTCGGCGCCCTGCTCCTGGGCCAGCTTGGCCGCGTGGAAGGCGATGGAGGCCTCCGTCAGCACACCGGTGATCAGGACGCGCTTGCCCTCGAGAATTCCGCTCATGGTGATCAGTGACCCATTCCCAGTCCGCCGTCAACGGGGATGACGGCTCCAGTGATGTACGAGGCGTCGTCGGAGGCGAGGAACCGCACCGCCGCGGCGATCTCCTCGGGCTGCGCGTACCGGCCGAGCGGCACCTGGCCCATGATGTTCTCGCGCTGCTCGTCGGAGAGCGCCCGGGTCATGTCGGTGTCGACGAAACCGGGGGCGACGACGTTGAAGGTGATGTTGCGCGAGCCCAGCTCACGGGCGAGGGACCGCGCGAAGCCGACCAGGCCGGCCTTGGAGGCGGCGTAGTTGGCCTGCCCCGCCGAGCCCAGCAGACCGACCACCGAGGAGATCAGCACGACACGGCCCTTCTTGGCGCGCAGCATGCCGCGGTTGGCCCGCTTCACGACACGGAAGGTGCCGGTGAGGTTGGTGTCGAGGACCGAGGTGAAGTCCTCCTCGGACATGCGCATCAGGAGCTGGTCCTTGGTGACGCCGGCGTTGGCGACGAGGACCTCGACGGGGCCGTGCTCGGCCTCGATCTCCTTGTAGGCCTGCTCCACCTGCTCGGGGTCGGTGATGTCGCACCTGACGGCGAGGCAGCCCAGTTCCTCGAGGGCGGCCGGCGGCTCCCCCGAACGGTAGGTGATGGCGACCTTGTCGCCGGCCTCGGCGAACGCGCGGGCGATGGCGAGGCCGATGCCCCGGTTGCCTCCGGTGACGAGAACCGAGCGGCTCAACGGATCACCCTTTCGATAGCGGTCTGAAGCATTCCGACAACCCGCCCGAACACCTCGATGACAGGCGGCGTCACCGAAAACCTATCGGTCCGGCCACGCCGGCGGGCAATCGGGCACCGACAGTGGCGCTCCCCGGCTCCTGTCGGGTTCCTACAGTCGGTACGTCCTGGTCGGTCCACCGTGCCGGGAGGTGCGCCGAAAGGTCCACCCCTTCCCGCGGTACCGCGGCGCTTACTCGGAGGAACACGGCGCACGGGACGTGATTCACTGCCCGCGACGGCCATCACAGGAGAGCACCTCGAAGGGAAGCCCGCCCGTGCCCCATGAAGTCGATCAGTCGTTTCTCGCCCTGCCCCTACGTCCCCTCGCCGACGCCGCCCTGGCACGCGCGCGTTCGTTGGGGGCCGAGCACGCGGACTTCCGGTTCGAGCGGGTGCGCAGTGCGTCCTGGCGGCTCAGGGACGCCCGGCTCGCCGGTTCGTCGGACACCACCGACCTCGGGTACGCGGTGCGGGTCGTGCACGGCGGGACCTGGGGGTTCGCCTCCGGGGTCGACCTGACGCCGGACGCGGCCGCCAAGGTCGCTTCGCAGGCGGTCGCGATGGCCAAGCTCTCGGCGCAGGTCATCAAGGCGGCGGGATCCGACGAGCGCGTTGAGCTGGCGGACGAGCCGGTGCACGCCGAGAAGACCTGGGTGTCCTCGTACGGGATCGACCCGTTCTCCGTGCCGGACCAGGAGAAGTCCGCGCTGCTCGCCGAGTGGAGCGCGCGGCTGCTCGCCGCCGACGGGGTCGACCATGTCGACGCCTCGCTGCTGACCGTGCACGAGAACAAGTTCTACGCCGACACGGCCGGGACCGTGACCACGCAGCAGCGGGTGCGGCTGCATCCGCAGCTCACCGCCGTGTCGGTGGACGACTCCAGCGGCGAGTTCGACTCGATGCGCACCCTCGCCCCGCCCGTCGGACGCGGCTGGGAGTACCTCACCGGCACCGGCTGGGACTGGGAGGACGAGCTGGAGCGGATTCCCGGGCTGCTCGCCGAGAAGATGCGCGCGCCGAGCGTAGACGCGGGCGTCTACGACCTGGTCGTCGACCCCTCCAATCTGTGGCTGACCATCCACGAGTCCATCGGGCACGCCACCGAGCTGGACCGGGCCCTCGGCTACGAGGCGGCCTACGCGGGCACCTCCTTCGCCACCTTCGACCAGCTCGGCAAGCTGCCGTACGGCTCCGAGCTGATGAACGTCACCGGCGACCGCACCGCCGAGCACGGACTCGCCACCGTCGGCTACGACGACGAGGGCGTCGAGGCGCAGTCCTGGGACCTGGTCAAGGACGGCACGTTGGTCGGCTACCAGCTCGACCGCAGGATCGCGCGGCTGACCGGGTTCGAGCGGTCCAACGGGTGCGCCTTCGCCGACTCCCCGGGCCATGTGCCCGTGCAGCGCATGGCGAACGTGTCGCTCCAGCCGGACCCGGCGGGGCTGTCGACCGAGGATCTCATCGGGAGCGTCGACCGCGGGATCTACGTCGTCGGGGACCGGTCCTGGTCGATCGACATGCAGCGCTACAACTTCCAGTTCACCGGTCAGCGGGCGTACCGGATCCGCAACGGCCGCCTCGACGGGCAGGTGCGGGACTTCGCCTACCAGGGCATCACCCCCCAGTTCTGGGGCTCCATGGCCGCTGTGGGCGGCCCGCAGACGTACGTGCTGGGCGGCGCCTTCAACTGCGGCAAGGCACAGCCGGGCCAGATCGCGGCGGTCTCCCACGGCTGCCCGTCGGCCCTCTTCAAGGGCGTCAACATCCTCAACACCACGCAGGAGGCCGGTCGATGAGCGTCAGGTCCGGAGCCGGCTGGGGGTCCGGGGGTTATCCCCCGGGAAAACACAGTCTCAACACCACGCAGGAGGCCGGTCGATGAGCCCGCGTACCAGCAAGCCGCACGAGGTCGTCGAGCGTGCCCTCGCTCTGTCCCGGGCCGACGGGTGCGTCGTGATCGCCGACGAGCAGTCCACCGCCAATCTGCGCTGGGCGGGCAACGCGCTGACGACGAACGGTGTCACGCGCGGCCGCACCCTCACCGTGATCGCGACCGTCGGCGGCCGGGAAGGCACCGCCTCGGGCGTGGTGTCGAGGACCGCCGTGACCGAGGACGAGCTGGAGCCGCTGGTGCGGGCCGCGGAGGCCGCCGCACGCGGGGCCGGGCCCGCCGAGGACGCCCAGCCGCTGGTCACGGACGTACCCCAGTCCCCCGGCTTCACCGACGCGCCCGCCGAGACCTCCTCCGCGGTCTTCGCGGACTTCGCGCCGGCGCTCGGCGAGTCGTTCGCACGCGCGCGTGCCGGTGGCCGCGAACTGTACGGCTTCGCCAACCACGAGATGGTGTCGACCTACCTGGGCACGTCGACGGGCCTGCGGCTGCGCCACGACCAGCCGGCCGGAACGCTGGAGCTGAACGCCAAGTCCCCGGACCGCACCCGCTCGGCGTGGGCCGGGCGCTCCACGCGGGACTTCAAGGACGTCGACCCGGCGGCGCTGGACGCGGAGCTGGCCGAACGGCTCGGCTGGGCGGAGCGCCGGATCGAGCTGCCCGCCGGGCGGTACGAGACGCTGCTGCCGCCGACGGCGGTGGCGGACCTGCTGATCTACCAGATGTGGTCGTCCTCGGGCCGGGACGCCGCCGAGGGGCGCACGGTGTTCTCCAAGCCGGGCGGCGGCACCCGGGTCGGGGCGAAGCTGACCGGGCTGCCGCTGACCCTGCGCAGCGATCCGCACGAGCCCGGACTGGAGTGCGCCCCCTTCGTGGTCGCGCACTCCTCGGGCGAGGACCAGTCGGTGTTCGACAACGGGCTGCCCGTCGCGCCGACGGAGTGGATCGCCGGCGGCGAGCTGAGGCATCTGCTGACCACCCGGCACAGCGCGGCCCTGACCGGGCTGCCGGTCGCGCCGGCGGCCGGGAACCTGATCCTGGACGCCGGCGAGGACCGCTCGCTGGCGGAGATGGTCGCGGACACCGAGCTGGGGCTGCTGCTCACCTGTCTGTGGTACATCCGCGAGGTGGACCCCGCGACGCTGCTGCTCACGGGCCTGACCCGGGACGGTGTGTACCTCGTGGAGAACGGCGAGGTCACCGGCGAGGTCAACAACTTCCGGTTCAACGAGTCGCCGGTGGACGTGCTGGGCCGGGCGACGGAGGCCGGGCGGACCGAGAAGACGCTGCCCAGGGAGTGGAGCGACTACTTCACCCGGGCCGCGATGCCGGCGCTGCGCGTCCCGGAATTCAACATGAGCTCTGTCAGTCAGGGCGTATAACCTCGTAGTCGGCTGTCACCCGACTGCCCGAAGAGCACCGAGCGCGCACCGAGCCGCATCTAGGAGACACGAGAACCGTGACGGACATCGTCGACGAGCTGAAGTGGCGTGGGCTGTTCGCCCTGTCCACCGACGAGGACGCCTTGCGCAAGGCGCTCGCGGACGGTCCCGTCACGTTCTATTGCGGCTTCGACCCGACGGCGCCGTCACTGCACGTGGGGCACCTGGTGCAGGTGCTCACCGTGCGCCGGCTCCAGCAGGCCGGACACCGGCCGCTGGCGCTGGTCGGCGGCGCCACGGGCCTGATCGGCGACCCCCGCCCGACCGCCGAGCGCACGCTGAACGACCCGGAGACGGTGGCCGGCTGGGTGGACCGGCTGCGCGGCCAGATCGAGCCGTTCCTGTCCTTCGAGGGCGAGAACGCCGCCGTGATGGTGAACAACCTCGACTGGACGCAGGGCCTGTCCGCGATCGAGTTCCTGCGGGACATCGGCAAGCACTTCCGGGTCAACAAGATGCTGACGAAGGACTCCGTCGCCCGCCGCCTGGAGTCCGACCAGGGCATCAGCTACACCGAGTTCAGCTACCAGATCCTCCAGGGCATGGACTTCCTCCAGCTCTACCGGAGGTACGGCTGCACGCTCCAGCAGGGCGGCAGCGACCAGTGGGGCAACCTCACGGCGGGCCTCGACCTGATCCACCGCCTGGAGCCGGACGCGGCGGCGCACGCGCTCGCGACGCCGCTGATGACCAAGGCGGACGGCACCAAGTTCGGCAAGACCGAGGGCGGCGCGGTCTGGCTCGACGCGGAGATGACGACGCCGTACGCGTTCTACCAGTTCTGGCTGAACGTGGACGACCGTGACATCTCCCGCTACATGCGCATCCTGTCCTTCAAGTCCCGTGAGGAGCTGGAGGAACTGGAGCGGCAGACCGAGGAGCGCCCGCAGGCCCGGGCCGCGCAGCGCGCGCTGGCCGAGGAGCTGACGACGCTGGTGCACGGCGCCGGGCAGACGGCCGCCGTGATCGCCGCGTCCAAGGCGCTGTTCGGGCAGGGCGAGCTGACCGCGCTGGACGAGCGGACCCTGGCGGCGGCGCTGTCGGAGGTGCCGCGCGCCGAGGTCGCCGAGCTCGGCCCGGTGGTCGACCTGCTCGCGGAGGTCGGCCTGGTGCCCAGCAAGTCGGCCGCGCGCCGCACGGTGAAGGAGGGCGGCGCCTACGTGAACAACGTCAAGGTCACCGCCGAGGACGCGGTCCCCGCCAAGGACGACCTGCTGCACGGCCGCTGGCTGGTGCTGCGCCGGGGCAAGAAGAACCTCGCGGCGGTCGAGGTCACGAGCGGCTGAGCCCGGACGCGGCTCAGGCATGAAGGGGCGGTCCACCCGGTTTTTCCGGTGGCCCGCCCCTTCGGCCGTCCCGCGGAACGGCGCGGAGCCTAGGCCCGCTGGGCCTCTTCCCGCTTCCTGTTGCCCCACAGTGCCATGTACGCCATGTCGCCGACGAAGACGATGATGATCGCCGCCACGAGCTGGAAGAAGTGCCTGCTCCAGTCGATGCCGCGGGTCGAGGCGACCCCGACCGTGCGGGCGACCGCGTTGCCGACGGTCGCGCCGAGCATGCCGAAGATCGTGGTGAGCCAGAGCGGGCTGTGCTGCTTGCCCGGGATGACCGCCTTCGCGATCAGCCCCAGCACGAGTCCCACGATGATCGCCCACAACCAGCCCATGGCTGCCTCCTCGTCCCGCTCGACGTGAGCGTTACGCCCAGTGTCGGGGCGGCTTCGCCGCGTCGCACCCCGGGCGCGGCCGCCGGAGGCCGCGGGGACGCGGGCCGAGGGCCGTTGACGCAGGCAGAACGGCGGCCCCGCCCTCGTGGGCGCCGGGAACGCGGCGTAACGTGGAGTGCGTGCGGGCCGTTGTCCCGACCGGTCACGGACCGGACGCGGGCCGGGGAGTTGTCCGATACGGGCGAATGGTGGACGGGTGATGCGGAAAGAGCACGGCGAGGGCAATGCCCAGGTGTTCCGGATCACGGGAGCCCGGACGGGCCTTCAGGAGGACGTGCGCGGCCGGCAGCGCCGGTACGTCATCTCGATGTCGATCCGTACGGCGTCGGTGATCCTCGCGGTGGCGCTGTGGAACGTCGAACGGTACGTGGCGATCGTGGCGCTGGTGCTCGGGGCCGTGCTGCCCTACATCGCCGTCGTCATCGCGAACGCGGGTCGGGAGGGCGCGCCCAAACTGCCGTCGACGTTCGTCGCCATGCCGCCGAAACCGATGATCACGCCGCCGGGCGCCGACGACGGTTTCGCCGGGTCCGCCACGGAGGACACCGCGGGTGACACCGCTGCCGGGGCCGCGCGCGAGCCGCGTGAGAGCGCTTGACCTGGACCGTCCCGGCGGCCGGACGGCAGCCTCTCGGGAAGCTCAGGAAAAGCTCAGATCAATCATGTTGTTCCGGTGCCGGGCTGTGGGTTACCCGTGACATACTTCCTACGCGCTCCGCATCCCCCGTCGGAGCGACAGACCGACGCCGGGCAGCTCCCCCCGTGGCTGCTCGGCGTCGCCTTGTGTGCCGTGGCTGTGAGATGAACCCGTGACCGACGAAACCCCGATCTGCTCCGCCAAGGGCTGCCGTGTGGCCGCCGTGTGGGTGCTGGCCTGGAACAACCCGAAGATCCACACACCGGAGCGCCGCAAGACGTGGCTGGCGTGCGAGGAGCACCGGGAGCACCTGTCGCAGTTCCTCGGTGTGCGCGGCTTCCTGAAGGACGTGGTCCCCTTCGGCGAGTGGGATGCGCCGGACGAGGGCGCGGACGGCGGCGCCTAACCGCCGATCGCCGACATCGGCCGCTCCGGCTGGACGAACGACGGGTCGTCGAGGCCCGCTCCCGCCTTCTTGCCCCACATCGCCACCCGCCAGATGTCGGCGATCTCCTCGTCGCGGGCGCCGGAGCGCAGCGCGGCGCGCAGGTCCGTCTCCTCGGTGGCGAACAGGCAGGTGCGGACCTGGCCGTCGGCCGTGAGGCGGGTGCGGTCGCAGGCCGCGCAGAACGGGCGGGTGACGGAGGCGATCACGCCGACGCGGTGCGGGCCGCCGTCCACGATCCAGCGTTCGGCCGGGGCCGAGCCGCGCTCCCCGACGCTCTCGGGGGTCAGTTCGAAGCGGGTGCCCAGCGAGGTCAGGATCTCGGCCGCGGTCACCATGCCCTCGCGCTTCCAGCCGTGCTGGGCGTCCAGGGGCATCTGCTCGATGAAGCGGAGCTCGTAGTCGTGCTCCACCGCCCAGGCCAGGAGGTCCGGGGCCTCGTCCGCGTTCAGGTCGCGCATCAGGACGGTGTTGACCTTCACCGGGGTCAGGCCGGCCGCGTGGGCGGCTTCGAGGCCCTCTATGACGTCGTGGTGGCGGTCCCGGCGGGTGAGCGCCTTGAAGACGTCCGGGCGCAGGGTGTCCAGGGAGACGTTGACCCGGTCCAGGCCGGCGTCCCTCAGGGCGGCCGCGGTGCGCTTCAGTCCGATGCCGTTGGTGGTGAGGGACATCTGGGGACGGGGAGCGAGGGCCGCGACCCGCTCGACGATGCCGGTCAGGCCGGGGCGCAGCAGGGGTTCGCCGCCGGTGAAGCGGACCTCCGTGATGCCGAGGGAGGTGACGGCGATGTCGATCAGGCGGACGATCTCGTCGTCGGTGAGCAGGGTCGGCTTGGCCAGCCACTGCAGGCCCTCTTCCGGCATGCAGTACGAGCAGCGCAGGTTGCACCGGTCGGTCAGCGAGACCCTCAGGTCGGTGGCCACCCGGCCGTAGGTGTCGATGAGCATGTGGCCCCCTCCCTCGTCTCGGTCCATGTGGCGTACCACGCGGAGTTCCCGTCATTTGTGAGCCTACGTGACACCACTGACAACGACAGCGCCGGAAGTCACGAGATACGGCGCGGCCGCGTCGTAGGGACCTACGACGCGGCCGGCCTGGACGGGTGGGCGCTCAGTGCGCTCCGGTGCCCGTCATGGAGCGCACCTCCAGTTCGGCGTACTTGCCGTCGTCCGGCGTCTCCTTGGACAGGAGGGTGCCCACGACGCCGAGCAGGAAGCCGACCGGGATGGAGATGAGGCCCGGGTTCTCCAGCGGGAACCAGTGGAAGTCGACGTCGGGGAACATCGACGTCGGCTTGCCCGACACCACCGGTGAGAACAGCACCAGGCCGACCGCGCTGACCAGGCCGCCGTAGATCGACCACAGGGCGCCGGAGGTGGTGAACCGCTTCCAGAACAGGCTGTAGAGGATCGTGGGCAGGTTGGCGGAGGCGGCGACGGCGAAGGCGAGCGCGACCAGTCCGGCGACGTTCAGGTCGCGGGCGAGGGCGCCCAGGACGATCGAGACCGCGCCGATGCCGACGGTCGCCCAGCGGGCCGCGGTCAGCTCCTGCTTCTCGGAGGCGGTGCCCTTCTTGATGACGTTGGCGTAGATGTCGTGGGCGAAGGAGGACGACGAGGCCAGGGTCAGGCCCGCGACGACGGCGAGGATCGTGGCGAAGGCGACGGCGGAGATGGACGCCAGCAGGATGGCGCCCCAGCTGGAGTCGACGCCGCCGAGGTGCAGGGCGAGCAGTGGCGCCGCGGTGTTGCCCGCTTTGTTGGAGGCGATGATCTCGTCGGGCTTGATGAGCGCGGCGGCGCCGAAGCCGAGCGCGAGGGTCATCAGGTAGAAGGCGCCGATCAGGCCGATCGCCCAGATCACCGACTTGCGGGCGGCCTTGGCCGTGGGGACGGTGTAGAAGCGGATCAGGATGTGCGGCAGACCGGCGGTGCCGAGGACCAGGGCGATGCCGAGCGAGAGGAAGTCGAGCTTGGTGGTGCCCGTGGCGCCGTACTTCAGTCCGGGCTCCAGGAAGGCGGTGCCCTTGCCGCTGTTGGCGGCGGCCTTGCCGAGCAGGTCGGAGATGTTGAAGTTGAACTTCAGCATGACCAGGAAGGTGAGCAGCAGGGCACCGACGATGAGCAGGACGGCCTTGACCATCTGCACCCAGGTGGTGCCCTTCATGCCGCCGATGGTGACGTAGACGATCATCAGCACGCCGACCAGCGCGACGATGCCGATCTTGCCGCCGTCGCTGGTGATGCCGAGCAGCAGGGAGACCAGGACGCCGGCGCCGGCCATCTGGGCCAGCAGGTAGAAGATCGACACGACGATGGTGGAGGTGCCGGCGGCGGTGCGGACCGGGCGCTGGCGCATCCGGTAGGCCAGTACGTCGCCCATGGTGTACCGGCCGGAGTTGCGCAGCGGTTCGGCGACCAGGAGCAGGGCGACCAGCCAGGCGACGAGGAAGCCGATGGAGTACAGGAAGCCGTCGTAGCCGAACAGCGCGATGGCGCCGGCGATGCCGAGGAAGGACGCGGCGGACATGTAGTCGCCGGAGACGGCGAGGCCGTTCTGGAAGCCGGTGAACTGCCGTCCGCCGGCGTAGAAGTCGGCGGCGTCCTTGGTCTGCCGGCCGGCCCAGACGGTGATGACGAGGGTCGCGACGACGAACACCGAGAACAGGGTGATGATCAGCGGCCGGTGCTGGCTCGCCTCACCGGCCGCGAGGGTCAGCACGGGTGCGGTCGCGGGGCTCATTCGGTGCCCTCCATCCGGGACTTGATGGCTTCGGCCTTGGGGTCGAGCTTGGCGGCGGCGTGCCGCGCGTACCACCAGGCGATGAGGAACGTGGTGAGGAACTGGGCGAGGCCCAGGGCGAGGGCGACGTTGATGTTCCCGAACAGCCGGGTGCCCATGAAGCCGCCGGCGTAGTTGGAGAGCAGCACGTACAGCAGGTACCAGGCGATGAAGGCGACGGTCAGCGGGAAGGCGAAGGATCGGTAGGAGCGGCGCAGTTCGTCGAACTCCGCGCTGTCCCGCACCGCGACGAACTCCTCGGTGGTCGGGAGTGGGGCCTGGGTCTTCGAGGGTGGCGGTGTCTCGGTGGCCACGTCGGTCTCCTCGCGTGTCGGATGCGGTTGGGACGGGGGCCCGATCGTGCTTCGGTTCCCCGCCCAAGGTCCACGGCGCCACGCGGTGACCGGTTCAAGTCCTGTTGGTTGTTTCGCAACCGGTCTGAACAAGTCATTGCTAAGTCATTGCTGGTGGGGGAGGCGGCAAGATAGCTTCACCCTGCACCACCCGTCATGTACCTGCGGGGCCGCCCACCTGCGGCCCTTGCCTGCCTGTACCCGGATGATGTGGGGACCCCATGGCTCATCTGCGTTCCAGACGCCGCCTCGCCCTTGCCGCGCCAATCGCGCTGTCGCTGACCGCGTCGCTCGGCTTCCTGCCCTCGGCGGCGTCGGCGGCACCTCGCGCGGCCTCGGCGGCGCAGGCGAAGGACGCGCCGGTCATGGCCTATGTCGTCAACACCGGGACGGACCGCCACACGATCGCCCAGGTGCAGCGGTCCATCACCGCGGCCGGCGGCACCATCGTGACGACGTACGACAGGATCGGCGTCATCGTGGTCCGCTCCGCGAACCCGGACTTCGGCAGGACCATCCGCGGGGCCCACGGGGTCGACTCCGCGGGCGCCACCCGCACCGCGCCTCTACGCGCGTCGGAGACCACGGACGAGGGGGCGGTGGAGTACCTCTCCGCGGCCGAGGTCGCACGGCTGAAGAAGGCCGCCGAGCCGTCGAAGCACCCGAAGGGCCAGGTCGCCCAGGAACCCCTCGAGGCCGAGCAGTGGGACCTGCGGGCCATCGGCGCCGACAAGGCCGCCGCGATCAACCCGGGCAGCCCGAAGGTCACCGTCGCCGTGATCGACACCGGTGTCGACGACACCCACCCGAACCTGGCGCCGAACTTCTCCGCCAAGCAGTCGGCCAGTTGTGTGGGCGGCAAGGCGGACACCTCGCCGGGCGCCTGGCGGCCCGCGAGCCCCGACCACTACCACGGCACGCATGTCGCGGGTGAGATAGCCGCCGCCCGCAACGGGACGGGCGTCGCGGGCGTCGCGCCGGGTGTGAAGGTCTCCGGGATACGGGTGGCCGAGCCGGACACCGAGACGTTCTACCCGGAGAGCGTGGTCTGCGCCTTCGTGTTCGCCGCCGACCACGGCGTGCAGATAACCAACAACAGCTACTACGTGGACCCGTGGCTGTACAACTGCAAGGACGACGCCGACCAGAAGGCCGTCCTGGACGCGGTCGGCCGGGCCCAGCTGTACGCGCAGCGCAAGGGCACCCTGAGCGTGGCCTCCGCGGGCAACTCCAACCACGACCTGGCCGCCAGGTCGATCCTCGACACATCCAGCCCGAACGACACGACCCCGGCCGACCGCACGATCGACCCGAGGAAGTGCCTCGACGTGCCGGCGCAGCTGCCGGGTGTGGTGACGGTCGCCGCCACCGGCGTGCAGACCCTCAAGTCGTACTACTCCAACTACGGCGACGGCGTCATCGACGTCGCGGGACCGGGCGGCGACAAGTACCAGATCCCGGACACCCCGTCGGGCAACGGCCGCATCCTGTCGACCATGCCGGAGGGCCGGTACGGCTACCTCCAGGGCACGTCGATGGCCGCTCCGCACGTCGCCGGTGTCGCCGCGCTGCTGAAGTCGGCCCACCCGAACGCCAAGCCCGCCCAGTTGCTGGCCCTTCTCAAGGCCCAGGCGGACAACCCGGGGTGCCCGGTCGAGCCCTACGACCCGGACGGCAACGGCGTCGTCGACTCGTTCTGCAAGGGCAACAAGAACCGCAACGGGTTCTACGGCTTCGGCCTCGTCAACGCGCTCCGCGCGATCAAGTGACCGGCACGGTCCGTCACTTCCACAAGCGCCCCCCACGCCTCGCATGCCTCGGGCATGCCGCACCGCAATGGTTCGAAACACTGGAGTTCACATGAGCGTTCGCCTCAACCGGCGTACCGTCACCATCCCGCTCGGGATGGCCGTCGCCTCCGCTCTCGCCTTCCTGCCGAACGTGGCCTCCGCCACCGAGGCCGGTCCGCAGGCGGCCGCTGCGAGCATCTCCGCCGCCGCCGACGGCGACGCGCTGAGCTACGTCGTCAACGTCCGTCCCGGCCACAGCTCCGCGGCCGTTCAGACGGCGATCGGCAAGGCCGGCGGCTCGGTCGTCATCGCGTACGACCAGATCGGCGTCATAGTCGTCCACTCGTCGAACGCCGGGTTCGCCAAGGAGATACGCAAGGACAAGGGGGTCGAGTCGGCCGGCGCCACCCGGACCGCTCCGCTGTCCCCGCAGTCCACCACCGAGATGTGGGCGCCGGAGGTGCTCACCGGCGCGGAGCTGGCGGCGGCGACCGAGGCGTCCGCCACCGGCCAGGAGCCGCTCCAGGGCCTCCAGTGGGACCTGCCGATGATCAAGGCGGACAAGGCCCACGAGGTCACCCTGGGCAGCTCCAAGGTCACGGTCGGCGTGATCGACACCGGTGTGGACGACACCCACCCCGACCTCGCCGCCAACTTCAACCGGGCGGCCTCGGTGAACTGCGTGTCGGGCAAGCCGAACACGGCGGACGGCGCCTGGCGGCCGAACAAGGGCGAGAGCTCGCACGGCACGCACGTCGCCGGTGAGATCGCCGCCGCGAAGAACGGCGTCGGCATGGTCGGTGTCGCCCCGGGTGTGAAGGTGTCCGGCATCAAGGTGTCGACGCCGCAGGGCTGGTTCTACACCGAGGCCGTGGTGTGCGGCTTCATCTGGGCCGCCGAGCACGGCGTGGACGTCACCAACAACAGCTACTACACCGACCCGTGGAACTTCAACTGCACCGACGACCCCGACCAGAAGGCTCTGGTCGAGGCCGTGTCGCGGGCCACGAAGTACGCGGAGGGCAAGGGCACGGTCAACGTCGCGGCCGCCGGCAACGACAACTGGGACCTGGCCGGGAAGACCATCCTCGACCCGGGCAGCCCGAACGACACCACCCCCGGCGACCGGGTGATCGACCCGAAGAAGTGCCTGGACATCCCGGCCAACCTGCCGGGCACCGTCGTGGTCTCCTCCGTCGGCGCCAAGGGCATCAAGTCGTCGTTCTCCAACTACGGCCAGGGCGTCGTCAACGTCACCGCGCCGGGCGGCGACTCGACCCGCTACCAGACGCCCGCCGCCCCCGCCGTCGACGGCCGGATCCTCGGCACCCTGCCGGGCGGCCAGTACGGCTACATGGCCGGCACCTCGATGGCGTCGCCGCACGCCGCCGCCGTCGCCGCGCTCATCAAGTCGACCCACCCGGACGCCAAGCCGAACCAGGTGAAGGCGCTGCTGACCCAGGGTGCCGACAAGATGGAGTGCACCACCCCGTACGACATCAACGGCGACGGCAAGATCGACGCCGAGTGCAAGGGCGGCAAGGGCAAGAACGCCTTCTACGGCGAGGGCATGGTCAACGCCCTCAACGCCGTGACCAAGTAGACACGGGAGATGTCGGCCGGTCACCGCATAGTGCGGTCATGACTGACATCACCTACGCGTGGTCCGCGCTGGGCGGCGATCCCGCCCTCCTGTCGCGGGTCACCACCGTGCAGCGGGAAGGCGCGCTCCCGGCGCGCCTTCCCGTACGGGAACTGGCACGCACGTGCGTGTCCGCCTGCGCCCTGGCCGCCGCCGAACTCGGCGCACAACGGGCAGGGCTCGCCGCGGTGCCGGCGGTTCACATGGACGACGGCGCCGTGGCCACGGCGTTCCTCAGTGAACGGCGTCTGCTGGTGGACGGGAAGGCACCCGTCTCCTTCGCGCCGCTGTCGCGGTTCTGGCGGACGGCGGACGGCTGGGTGCGCACGCACGCCAACTACCCGCACCACCGGGAGTCGTTGCTCCGGGCGCTCGACGTGCCGGACGACGTGGACCGGGTCGCCTCCGTACTCGCCGAGCGGTCCGCGCACGAGGTCGAGGAGGCCGTGTACGCGGCCGGAGGCCTCGCCGTCGCACTGCGCACCCCCGGGGAATGGGCCGCGCACGAACAGGGAGTCGCCGTCGCCGCCCGGCCGCTGGTCGAGCGGGAGCGGCTGGACAAGGCACACGCGCGCGTACTGCCGCCCGTCGCGAGTACTCCCCTGCTGCCCGCCGCCGGGCTGCGCGTCCTGGACCTGACCCGGGTGCTCGCGGGTCCCGTCGCCACCCGCACGCTCGCCCTGCTGGGCGCGGACGTGCTGCGCCTGGACGCGCCGGACCGTCCCGAAGAGGCCGGCCTGCACGCGGACACGGGCTTCGGGAAGCGGTCGGCGGTACTGGACCTCGCGGTCGACCGGGCCCTCTTCGAGGAACTGCTCGCCGAGGCGGACGTCGTGGTCACCGGATACCGGCCCGGCGCCCTGGACCGGTTCGGGCTCTCCCCCGAGGCGCTGGCCGAACGGCGGCCCGGACTGGTCGTGGCGCAGTTGTCGGCGTGGGGCCGCTACGGACCCTGGGGCGGACGCCGGGGCTTCGACAGCCTCGTACAGGCCGCCACCGGAATCGCCGCGACCGAGGGGTCGCCGGAGCAGCCCGGGGCCCTGCCCGCGCAGGCCCTGGACCACGGCACGGGCTACCTTCTGGCGGCGGCGGTGCTGCGCGCCCTGACCGAGCAGACGCGGGAAGGCGGCACCCGGGTCGTACGACTGGCCCTGGCCCGCACGGCATCCTGGCTGACGCGGCCCGGCACCGGACCTGCCCCCGCGACGGACACCGTGCGGGGCCCGGCCTACGACAGCCCCGGCCCCTGGCTGGACGAAACGGCCAGCCGACTCGGCCGCCTGCGCCACGCCCGTCCACCCGTCGCCTTCACCGACGCCCCGACGAACTGGCCCCGCCCACCGGGGCCCTGGGGCACGGACGCACCCATCTGGACCTGACCGAAGCGGGCGGCACGCGGACACGGGGCATGTGACGGCACGTGCCCCCGGGAGCCGCCCGGGACGGAGCGCGCACGGCGGTGCGGGCGGAATCGGGCTCCCCCACTTGGTCGTGCGCGCTTGCCCCTTTCGGGGTGGTTGGTGAAGATCCTTGGGTGACGCTCATACGACCGGCCGCCGGGACGGGGGACGCGCGAGGGACCGGGCGGCGCGGCGCGACGGTCCGGGCCGCCGCCGTCCTCGTCCTGGTGGCGCTCGCCGCCCTCATACCCCTGCTCGGCCCGTCCGCCGTCCTGCACGGCACCGGTGAGGCGGCGGCACCTGGAGCCGGCGGCATAGCGGTGCTGCGGACAGTGCTGTTCGCGGCCCTCTGCGTCCCCGTCGGCGAGTTGTTCGTGAACCGGCTGGCCGACCGCGTACCCGGTGCGCCGGCCGGACGTCCTCGCAGCTGGGCCCTCTGCGCGGCCGCCGCCGGTTTCCTCGCCGCCCTGGGCCTCGCCTCCGTGGTGGCCACCGGCAACCTGGTCCCGCACAGCCCCGCCCAGATCGACGTGGGCGGCCTGCACCGGACCCGCGACGGGGCACTGGCCCTGCTGGAGGTCAACGCGTTCCTCGTCACCGGCCTGTGCGCGCTCTCCCGGCGCCCGGCGACGCAACTGTGGCCGCTCGCCGCGGTGGTCGTGGCCGAGGCGCTGCGCGCGCACCCCGGGACCGAGAGCACCCCACTCGCCGGCTCCTCGCTGGCCGTCGTGCACCTGGTCTGCGGCGCCCTGTGGGTGGGCGGTCTGCTGCACGCGCTGCGCACACTGCGGCTGTGGCACGGGGCCGCGGCGGGTGCCGCCCTGCTGGGCCGCTACGCGCGCGTGGCGGCCGCCGCGCTCGCCGGGGTGACCGCGACGGGTGTGTGCAGCACACTGCGCCGGATGCCGGCGGACACGGTGCTGCATCAGCTGACGGCGACGGCGTACGGCCGCACCCTGCTCGCCAAGGTGGTCCTCGTGGCCGGTGTCGCCCTGCTCGCCCTGTGGGCCCGGATCAGGCTGCGGAGGGCACCCGACCCGCTGACCGCGTACGCCCCCGCGCGCGCCGAGGTCGCCGTCCTCGGCGCGGTCGTCGCGGTGTCGGGGCTGCTGACGGCGCTGCCGCTGCCGATCCGCTGGTGAGCGGACCCGTCCGGCCCGTCGGACGAAGGGGCGTCAGGCCCCCACCGCGCCCAGCAGGGTCCCGGCCACATAGGTCACCGCCATGGCCAGCGCCCCGCCGGCCACGTTCCGCAGCACCGCCCGGCCGGGCGCGGCCGCTCCCAGGCGGGCGCTGCTCCAGCCGGTGAGGACGAGGGCGGCCAGGACCGACACCACGGTGACACCCAACCGCCAGGCCGCCGGCGGCAGCACGATCGCCAGCAGGGGGAGCAGCGCGCCGACCGTGAACGCCAGGAAGCTCGCCCCGGCCGCATGCCACGGGTTGGTCAGCTCGTCGGGGTTGATGCCGAGCTCCACGCTCGCGTGTGCCCGCAGCGCGTCCCGCTCGGTGAGCTGCTCCGCCGCCTCCCTGGCCACGTCACGCGTCAGACCCCGGGCCTGGAGCAGGTCGGTCAGCTCCCGCAGCTCCGCCTCGGGCTGCTCGCGCAGCTCCCTTCGTTCCAGGGCCAGCGCGGCCATCTCCGAGTCCCGCTGGGTCGACACCGACACGTACTCCCCCGCCGCCATCGACATGGACCCGGCGAGCAGACCGGCGAGCCCCGCGGTCAGCAGTGCCGGACGGGAGTCCGTCGCACCGGCCACACCGACGACGAGTCCCGCGGTGGACACGATGCCGTCGTTGGCGCCGAGCACGGCCGCCCGCAGCCAGTTGAGCCGCGCGCCGAGCGCGCTGCCGTGCGGCTCGTGATGCGTTGGTTCCGTCACAGGACGGAGGATCGCACGGTTCGTCCGTCCTGTCCCCGCACGGTTCCTGATGTCCCGTGAGGCGCACCCCCGGTCCTCCGGGAGGCCGTTCGCCGCCTCTGCCGGGCGCCCGGTGGGCGAGGCTGTCGGTCGCGGCCCGTATCCTCAGTGACCATGCTCGAAGACCGCACGCTCGCAGGGTTGCCCCCCACACCGTGGCCGGCCGCGTATCCGAAGGGATACGCGGTCGTTGACGTGGAGACCACCGGCCTGGCCCGCGACGACCGCATCATCTCCGCGGCGGTCTACCGGCTGGACGCGCGCGGCGAGGTCGAGGACCACTGGTACACGACGGTCAACCCCGAGCGGGACCCGGGACCGGTGTGGATCCACGGACTGACGAGCGAGGCCCTGGAGGGCGCTCCGCTGTTCGCGGAGATCGCCGAGGAGTTCGCCGCGCGGCTGGCGGACCGGGTGCTCGTCGCGCACAACGCGGTGTTCGACTGGCAGATGATCGCGCGGGAGTACGCGCGCGCGGAGCGCGAGGCGCCGGTGCGGCAGCGGCTGTGCACCATCGCGCTCGCCAAGGAGCTGGCCCTGCCCCTGCCCAACCACAAGCTGGAGTCGCTGGCGGCGCACTTCGGCGTCGTGCAGCAGCGGGCGCACCACGCGCTGGACGACGCGCGCGTGCTGGCCGAGGCGTTCAGGCCGAGCCTGCGGGCCGCGGCGGCGGGCGGCGTGCGGCTGCCGCTGCTGGAGTGCCGGCCGCTGACGGAGTGGTCGGACCGGCCGGTGCCCCGGCAGCAGTCGGGCGGCTACCGCGCGGCCAGTTGGCGCGCCTCACGCAAGCGGCCCGCGTGCCCGTACCCCAACCCGGGTCGGTACGAGGACGGCAAGCCCCTCAAGCAGGGCATGCGGGTGGCCTTCTCCGGGGACACCTCCACCGACCGCGAACTGCTGGAGGACCGGGCCACCGAGGCCGGACTGCACGTGTCCACCAGCCTGTCCCGGCTGACCAGCCTGCTGGTGACGAACGACCCGGAATCGGGCACGTCGAAGGTGGTCAAGGCACGCCAGCACGGCACTCCGGTGGTGGACGAGGCGGCGTTCGGGCAGCTGCTCAGGGACGTGGAACCGGCGGAGGGCCGCTGACGGGCGTACGGGTGATTACCGGGCGACTCGCCCATGGTCCGCTCGCCCGCGCCGCGGGCACGGCTCACCCTGTGGCGCATGGCGAGATGTGAAGTATGCGGCAATGACTACGGAATGACCTTCGAGGTGCACGCACAGAACTCGGTGCACGTCTTCGACTGCTTCGCCTGCGCGATCCACCGCATGGCACCGATCTGCGAGCACTGTCGTGTCCAGATCATCGGTCAGGGCGTCGAGGTCGAGGGGCACTGGTACTGCGGCGCGCACTGCGCCCGCGCCGAGGGGAGGGTCGGAATCGTCGACCGCGTTTGAGGACACCCCTGCCGAAAACACCCCACGGCCGCGGAGGTACCGTCGTGGGGTGTACCGCTTCCTGTTGACCCGCCAGTGGGTGATCCTCACCATCCTCGCGATCGCGCTGATCCCGACGATGATCCGGCTGGGTTTCTGGCAGTTGCACCGCCATGAGCACAAGGTCGCGCTGAACCAGGTGATCACCGAGTCGCTGGCCGCGCGGCCGGTGCCGGCCGAGTCGCTGACCTCGCCCGGCGCCACCGTGAAGCACGCCGACCTGTACCACAGGGTCACCGCCAAGGGGCACTTCGACACCGCGGACGAGGAGGTCGTGCGCCGCCGCACCAACGACAACGGCGACATCGGCTACCACGTGCTGACCCCCTTCGTCCTGGACGACGGCAGGGTCCTCCTGGTCAACCGGGGCTGGGTCCCCACGGACGCCTCGCAGACGGAGTTCCCGAAGATCCCGGCACCCCCGCGCGGAGAGATCACCGTCACCGGCCGGCTGATGCCCGACGAGACGACCGCGGCGAGCGGCATCAAGGACGTCAAGGGCCTGCCCGACCGTCAGGTGATGCTGATCAGCAGCACGCAGCAGGCCGAGCGGCTCGGGAAGCGGGTCCTCGGCGGCTACGTCCAGCTGACCTCGCCCGCGCCGCAGGGCGGCAGCCCGCAACTGCTGCCCGACCCGGAGCACAGCGACATCGGCCCGCACCTGGCGTACGCCATCCAGTGGTGGCTGTTCACGGCGGGCGTCCCGGTCGGCTGGGTGGTGCTGCTGCGCCGCGAGGCACGTGAGCGCGCGCAGGCGGCGGCGAAGGAAGCCGCGCCGGAGGCGGAACCCGCCGCCGTGTAGCGGCGGTCGTCCCCGTCGGCCTCGCCCCGTGCCGGAGCGACCGGGCAGGATAGGGGCCATGGATCTTGGACTGAAGGACCGGGTGTACGTCGTCACCGGCTCCACGCGCGGACTGGGCAACGCCACCGCGCGCGAGCTCGTCGCCGACGGCGCGAAGGTGGTCATCACCGGGCGGGACGGCGAGCGGGTCGCCGCGGCGGCGGCCGAGCTGGGGCCGAACGCCGTCGGGGTGGCCGTGGACAACGCGGACGCCGACGCGCCGGCGCGGCTGATCGCGGCGGCGCGGGAGCACTTCGGCGGCTTCCACGGCGTGCTCGTGAGCGTCGGCGGACCGCCGGCCGGCTTCGTCGCCGACAACACCGACGAGCAGTGGCAGGCCGCGTTCGAGTCGGTGTTCCTCGGCGCGGTGCGGCTCGCCCGCGCGGCGGCGGCCGAGCTGGAACCGGGCGGGGTCGTCGGGTTCGTTCTCTCCGGGTCCGTGTACGAGCCGATCGCGGGGCTGACCATCTCCAACGGGCTGCGGCCCGGCCTGGCCGGGTTCGCCAAGTCCCTCGCCGACGAGCTGGGACCGCGGGGCATCCGGGTCGTGGGTGTGCTGCCGGGCCGCATCGACACGGACCGCGTGCGCGAGCTGGACGCGCTGTCCGCGGACCCGCAG
Source organism: Streptomyces sp. CB01373 (assembly GCF_002803075.1). Lineage (GTDB taxonomy): Bacteria > Actinomycetota > Actinomycetes > Streptomycetales > Streptomycetaceae > Streptomyces. Next base: position 40,288 of record NZ_NNBK01000031.1, read on the forward strand.
GCGACACGGACGGCCGCCGAGTCCCGGGTGCCGCTGCGCCGGTACGGCACGCCGGAGGAGTTCGGCCGTACGGCCGCGTTCCTGCTGTCGCCCGCCGCCTCCTACGTCACCGGTGTGATGCTGCCGGTGGACGGCGGTGCCCGGCACGGGTTCTGAGCCGGCACCACACCGGGCCGGGTCAGCTCACTCGCTCCGCGCGATGCCTCACCGCCCTCAACCGCACCTCCGCCGGAAGCGCCGCGAGACGGGCGGAGTCCCGGGCGTGGACGAGGGCCCGGCCGGTGAGGTGGTCGAGGACCGCTCCCGGGTCCGCATGGGGTTCCAGGAGGAGCCGCACATGGGTCCTGGGGGCGCCGCGGCGGCCGGTCAGACGGACCTGGGCGCCGGCGACGCCGTCGGGCTGCTCGGCGTCCGCGGCCAGGACGTTCTCCAGGGCCCGGCCCCGCAGCAGGGCCGTCTCGCCGTCCCCGGTGTCGACGACCACCTCGCCGAGCCGCCGCCGGCGCACCACCGCGGCCAGCCACCACAGGGCCAGCAGCACCAGGACGGCCAGGGCGCCGAGAACGGCGGGCCACCACCAGCCGGCCTCCCGCCACCGCGTCCGCTCGGCGGCGCTCAGCAGGACGTCGTGCCGGCCGCGGTGGATCCACCACGAGGGCGGCCGTACGCCCATCCCCACGGCAAGCACCGATCCGCCCACCACCAGCAGCACAAGACCGACGAGCCCGGTCAGCACCCTGTGGACGATCCCGCGCACGTCCTCACCCCTTCCGTCCGGGCCGCGTGACGCGCACCGTCAAGGCGTGCGGCCGGGTCAGGCCCAGGCCCCGGACCGCCTCGGTGAGCACGGTGTCCAGGTCGGCGCGCACTTCCTCCAGCGTCCGGAAGTGCGAGACCACGCGTACGTCGGCCCTGCGGCGGCGCAGCCGCACGCGCGCCGACCGCACGCCGGCGATCTCCATGGCCCGGTCGCGCAGCACCAGCGCGGCGGCGTCCCGGTGCAGCCCGGCCCGCACGTCGGGATGGGTGCGCCGCATGGGCAGCAGGTGGCGCAGCCCCGGAGTGGCCGCCAGCACGAGCAGCCACAGGCCGAGGAGCGCGGTGACACCCGCGCCGACCAGCACCCAGGTGTCGTCCAGCGGTCGCTCGGCCAGCTGCCGGGCGAGCTCCCGGCGCCAGCGCAGTCCGGGCCGGCCGGCGCGGACGGCCGCGATGTCGTACAGGAAGGCGCCCGCCACGATCAGGAGCAGCAGGGCGACGATGCCCGCGGGCACCCGCCGCGGCGACCAGAACCGGCCGCCGCGGCCGTCCCCGCCGTCCTGGACGGGCGGGGGGCCGCCGGTGTCCGGGGCGGCCGGCCACCCGAGGGTGTCGTCCTTCTCGATGACCGGCAGGCGTTGTGTGGTGCCCTCGGAGCCCTGGGGCTCGCTCATCGCGTCCTCCCCTGTGCCGTGCCGTACGCGGGTGCCGGATGCAGCCGTTCCACCAGGACCGTGACCTCCGGCACCTGTATTCCCACCAACGCGCCTACCCGCTCGACCACTTGGCGACGCACCGCACCGCAGCACGCGCCGATGTCGCTGGGGTAGGGGAGGTCGAGGACGATCCGGACGCGGGCGACGTCGTGGCGCACCACCACCGTGGCGTCCGGCGGCGCGGCGTCCGGCGGCAGGGCACCGAGCGCCTCACGGGCCGCACGGGCGGCGATCTTGGCGACGACACGGTCGGCGATCGTCGTCGCTCCGCGGTCGCCGGGCAGCAGGCCGGCCGGGACGGTGCCCGGCTCGCCGTTCCCACCGTTCACCGGGGGTCACCTCCGGCGGTCACGGGGGCGGAAGAAGTCGCCGAGTTCCAGGTCCCCCTCCAGGAACCGGCCGACGACGAAGCCGACGGCGCCCAAAGCCGCCACCAGCAGGAAGGCGCCGAAGCCGCCGAAATACCCGGCGAAGCCCAGCGCCATACCGGCGATCATGCCGGCCACGGCCATGCTCATTGCGCGCTCCTCAACTCCTCGGCCGTCGCCGGGCCGTCGTCCGCTCGCCCTCGGTCCTTCGCCGCCGTGGTGACCGGTGGGTCACTGGAGGCGCGGCTCGATCTCCTCCTCCTCTTCCTCCGGCAGTTGGACATCGCTGACGGCGATGTTGACCTCGACGACCTCGAGACCGGTCATCCGCTCCACCGACGCGATCACGTTCTCCCGGACCGCCCGCGCCACGTCGATGATCGACACGCCGTAGTCGACGACGATCTCCAGGTCGAGCGCGGTCTGCACCTCGCCGACCTCGGCCTTCACGCCGCGGGTCACGGACTTCGTACCGCCCGGGACGCGGTCGCGCACGGCCCCGAAGGTCCGCGCGAACCCGCCGCCCATGGCGCTCACCCCGACCACGTCGCGCGCGGCCATCCCGGCGATCTTCTCCACGACCCCGTCGGCGATGGTGGTCCGCCCCCGGGTGGCGGGGTCTCCCAGGCCGCGCCGGGTCGCCTGTGCCCTGCGGGTCGCGGTGGTCTCCGGTACCTCCCGCTCGCCCTCGGAGGTTTTCGTCCGGTCCTGTTCCATGGTCATCGCCGTACGTCCTTTCGGTCGCCGTCCCGAACCACGGTAGGCGGACGGGAACGATCGCGCGCCCGGTGCGGCGGCGCCGTCAGTCGCCGGTGCCGGCGAGGTCCCGCAGCCGCCGGGCCTGCGCCTCGCGTTCGGCGGCGCGCTGCTCCTCGTACGACCGTTCCCGGGCACCGCGCAGCAACGCCTTGGTCTCGACCACGGCGTCGCGGGGCGCTGCGAGGAGCGCCGCGGCCAGGTCCCGTGCGGTCGCGTCGAGCTGGTCCGCGGGCACGGCGAGGTTCGCCAGCCCGGTGTTCACCGCCTCGGCGGCGCCCACGTACCGGCCGGTGAGGCAGATCTCCAGCGCGCGGGCCTGGCCGACCAGGCCCACCAGCGGATGCGTGCCGGTGAGGTCGGGGACCAGCCCGAGACTGGTCTCGCGCATGGCGAACTGCACGTCGTCGGCGACGACGCGCAGATCACAGGCCAATGCCAGCTGGAAGCCCGCCCCGATGGCGTGCCCCTGGACCGCGGCGACGGACACGATGTCGTTGCGCCGCCACCAGGTGAACGCCTCCTGGTACTCGGCGATGGTCGCGTCCAGCTCGGCGTCGGAACCACGTGCGAGGTCGAGGAACGACGGCTCGCCGTCGAACCCCTCGGGCGTGAACGCCTGCCGGTCGAGCCCCGCGGAGAAGGACTTGCCCTCACCGCGCAGCAGCACGACGCGGACGGAGCCCGGCAGCAGCCGACCGGCCTCGGTCAGCGCCCGCCACAGAGCAGGGCTCTGCGCGTTGCGCTTGGCCGGGTTGGTCAGCGTCACCGTGGCGATCGAGTCGTCGACGGTGAGCCGTACGCCGTCCTTGTCGAGTACCGGATCGAGGTCGTGCTCGGGCGGGACCATGGTGCGCCTCCGACGGGTGCGGTCATCGTGGATGCCCTCGCGGGCATCATAAGTGACTGCACAGTAACTACCCGGCCGATCGGAGAACCGACCGGGTGGTCACCGTCGAAAGCCGTGGGCCGCCCGCGGTTTCAGGCCGACGGGGCCTTCTTGCCCCGCGTCGCCCCGCCACGCCCACGGAGCGTGACACCCGACTCGCTGAGCATCCGGTGAACAAAGCCATACGAGCGGCCGGTCTCCTCGGCCAACGCCCGAATGCTCGCACCGGCGTCGTACTTCTTCTTCAGGTCTGCCGCGAGCTTGTCGCGCGCGGCGCCGGTCACCCGGCTGCCCTTCTTCAGAGTCTCGGCCACCCGTGCCTCCTCATGGGAAGTGCGCTCTGGTCCCCTCATGATCACCCCTCCGGGGCCCGATGGCCACCCATTCGGCAAGGTCCGTGAGACCCACCCGTGACGACAGGAGCACATCCCCACAAGCGGAATCCGTCATTCCGCGCCTCGGCGCCCGTACCGCCGTTCGGGTTCTTCCGCGAAGTGCCTGGTCAGGGACGCACGACGGCCGAGCCCTTGGCACATAAGGGCTCGGCCGCGAAATCGATGGAGGACACACCTCGATACGAGGAGATCTCACACAGATGGTGGATCACCAATGGGCTGAATGATCCATACGCCGTTGATCGCCTGTCGGTCAGGCGAGGGCGACGAGGTCCGCGTAGTCCGCGCCCCACAGGTCCTCGACGCCGTCCGGCAGCAGGATGATGCGCTCCGGTTGCAGCGCCTCGACCGCGCCCTCGTCGTGCGTGACGAGGACGACGGCGCCCTTGTAGGTACGCAGCGCGCCGAGGATCTCCTCGCGGCTGGCCGGGTCGAGGTTGTTGGTGGGCTCGTCGAGCAGCAGGACGTTGGCGGAGGAGACGACCAGGGTCGCCAGTGCCAGGCGGGTCTTCTCGCCACCGGAGAGGACCCCGGCCGGCTTGTCGACGTCGTCGCCGGAGAACAGGAACGAGCCCAGCACCTTGCGGACCTCCACGAGGTCCATGTCGGGAGCGGCCGAGCGCATGTTCTCCAGCACCGTGCGGTCCGGGTCCAGGGTCTCGTGCTCCTGGGCGTAGTAGCCGAGCTTGAGGCCGTGGCCGTCGATCACCTCGCCGGTGTCGGGCTGCTCGACGCCGCCGAGCAGCCGCAGCAGAGTGGTCTTGCCGGCGCCGTTGAGCCCGAGGATGACCACCCTCGACCCCTTGTCGATGGCCAGGTCGACGTCGGTGAAGATCTCCAGGGAGCCGTACGACTTCGACAGGCCCTCGGCGGTCAGCGGCGTCCTGCCGCAGGGCGCCGGCTCCGGGAAGCGGAGCTTGGCGACCTTGTCGGACTGGCGGACCGCCTCCAGGCCGCTGAGCAGCTTGTCCGCGCGGCGGGCCATGTTCTGCGCGGCGACCGTCTTGGTGGCCTTGGCGCGCATCTTGTCGGCCTGCGAGTGCAGCGCGGCGGCCTTCTTCTCGGCGTTGGCGCGCTCGCGCTTGCGGCGCTTCTCGTCGGCCTCGCGCTGCTGCTGGTAGAGCTTCCAGCCCATGTTGTAGACGTCGATCTGGGCGCGGTTGGCGTCCAGGTAGAACACCTTGTTGACGACCGTCTCGACCAGGTCGACGTCGTGGGAGATGACGATGAAGCCGCCGCGGTAGGTCTTCAGGTAGTCGCGCAGCCAGATGATCGAGTCGGCGTCGAGGTGGTTGGTGGGCTCGTCGAGGAGCAGGGTGTCGGCGTCGGAGAACAGGATCCGGGCCAGCTCGATCCGGCGGCGCTGACCGCCGGAGAGGGTGTGCAGGGGCTGGCCGAGCACCCGGTCGGGCAGGTTGAGCGCGGCGGCGATGGTGGCGGCCTCGGCCTCGGCGGCGTACCCGCCCTTGGTGAGGAACTCGGTCTCCTGGCGCTCGTACTGCTTGAGCGCCTTCTCGCGGGTGGAGCCCTTGCCCGTGGCGATGCGCTGCTCGTTGTCGCGCATCTTGCGGATCAGCGTGTCCAGGCCGCGTGCGGAGAGGACGCGGTCGCGGGCGAGCACGTCGAGGTCGCCGGTGCGGGGGTCCTGCGGAAGGTAGCCGACCTCACCGGAGCGGGTGACGGTGCCGGCGGCCGGGATGCCGTCGCCGGCCAGCACCTTGGTGAGGGTGGTCTTGCCGGCGCCGTTGCGGCCGACCAGGCCGATGCGGTCGCCCTTGGCGACGCGGAAGGTGGCGGACTCGATGAGGACGCGGGCACCGGCGCGCAGCTCGATGCCGGAGGCGGAGATCACGGACAGACTCCAGGGCTGGGGCGCCCCCTGCTCGTAGAGCTCGGGGGAGGGAGGCGGGTGGGCGGCTGAGGACGTACCCGCGGTCTAATGCACGAGGAGAATGGCCATGGGGGACATTCTAACGGGGGTGGGCAAGCGCTTTTCCGGGTGTGTTCGCGCCGGGGCGCTGTCAGTGGCCGGTGCCAGACTGGGCGGCGCACCGCACTCGTCGGTGCGCATCGACTCACAGGGAAGTGATCGGCATGGCGGACACGGCCGGCGAACGCCCGAGCATCTACCCGACGCTGCTGTACGCGGACGCCAAGGCGGCCGTCAAGCAGCTGACGGAGGCCTTCGGCTTCACGGAACTGGCGGTGTACGAGGGCGAGGACGGCCTCGTGCACCACGCCGAGCTGGTGCAGGGCAACGGCGCGGTGATGCTGGGCTCGAAGGGCCGCGGCGGCCGCTTCGACGAGGCGATGCGCGGCGCGGGCCCCGCGGGGGTGTACGTCGTGGTGGACGACGTGGACGCCCACCACCGGCACGCGGCGGACCACAGCGCGGAGATCCTGATGCCCCCGACCGACCAGGACTACGGCTCCCGGGACTACTTGGCCCGGGACGTCGAGGGCAACATCTGGAGCTTCGGCACGTACGCGCCCCGCGTCGAGGGCTGACCGCTCCGCGGCCCCGGGGGCCTAGGGCCAATACCGGTGATTTAGGTTGTTTTCCGGCTGGTTGAGGTGGCTCTGGTTGGCCCGACCA
>NZ_NNBK01000032.1 GCF_002803075.1 Streptomyces sp. CB01373
CCGTACGACTCGCTCAGGGACCAAATGCCGTGGTACGGGCCTGGGCCGCCGTCTCCGACGGCCATCAGGAACCCTCGGTAGTCCCTGGGAAGCGTGACCCCGTACTGCCGCTCGAAGGACCGAACCTCCGCCTCGGACAGCACACTCCTCGGCCGAGTATCGGACAGCCGGTCCATCCCGTTCCTACCTCTCGCATCTGGCAGCCCCAGTTCCACCGTCGCCGCGAGCATAAGACTCTCCAACCGGCCAGGCTCCATGCGGTCGAATCTCACTTTGAAACGATCAGTTACTGCACCCGACTCAGACTCGAAGAGGCCCGCTGGCGCGCGTCGACGCTGGCCAACTCAGCGAGGCGGTGTCGCCCGGGCTGGGCACGGGGAACGCGCTGGTGTGACGCTGCTGGTGAAGCTCGGGGTGGTGGCGGTGACGGGGCTGCTGAATCTGCGGCTGCCCCGGTTGGCCGGCTGAGACGCGGGTGCTCGGCCGAGAGCTGAGCGGGGCAGGCCGCGCCCGGTACGGCAGCAGGGCCCGGACCACGTGTCGCGGTCCGGGCCCTGCCCCGTGCGGTGCCGCCCTACGGTGGCGGTGCGTCAGCTCTGTGCGGTGTTGTCGCCCGTCTGCCCGGCGCCCTCGGCAGTGCCTGCCTTCTCGCGCATCTTGCGCACCAGCTCCGCCTTCTGGTCGGCGGCACCCTGGCGGTCGAGGTTGCGGTGAGGACCGTTGTTCTGCCGTTCGGCGCGGGACAGCTTCTTGCGCTGGCCGCCGCCCATGCCCACGGGGTTGTTGATGTTCTTGCTCACGGGTTCTCCCGGAATGTTGTGAAGTGATCTAAGGATTCATCGGTGGGGGACGGGCACGGCGACGTCGAAGGACGTCAGCAGGGGCCCATCACGCTCTCACTCGTAAATCGGCGTCTGGAAGAACATGAGCAAGACGTTACCTGGTCCCGTCGGCTCCGCATACCAAGTTTTCGCCGTCCCGGCGTCGGCCGGGCCTTCGGTGAGGGCCCAGGGGCCAGCCGTTTCTTCCAGAGCCAGCGGGGGCTCTGCAGCGCCATTCCTGTCACGCCCTTGCCACGCTGAAGCGGAGTGAAGAACGTGGCCCGGCTCGGGTTGCGGGCTCACGAATACGGCTGCTTGTCCTGTGCTTCCGCAGGCCCGTCGGCGACTTGCTCAATGAGCCGTCGCCGGTCCTTCGGCCCGGAGGCGTAAGCGTCCATGCCTGCGGCGGCCAAGGGATGGAGTGGATCTGTCTCGAGATCGCCGTGCAGGCGCAGCAGTACATGGTCGTCACCGACCAGGCAGTCGGTGTACGGAAGCGCGTGCGACAGTAGGCGGGCGAAATCATCGCAAGCCACCCGGACGTCCACCTTGTCGAGGCCGAGCCACACGTGCAGCGTGCCGTCCTGAACCGTCAGCTCGACGTCGATGCGGGTATCGGCCGCCTCGGCGGCTTCGCCGCCCCACTTCAGGGTCTCGTCCAGCGCGCCGAGGTGGATGGGGAGCGGGCGGAAGATCTCCTGACGCATGTCGTCGCGGACCGTGACGCCGGTGGCCGGGGCCTGATCGCGCCACCAGTCCTGCACGACGTCGCGAACGGAGGCGGCCTGCGGCCCGCTGCTCAGCGCTCGCCGTACGGCGTCCGCCGCGTTTCGCCGAACCACGCTCGCGACGTCTGATCCAGGTTCGGCAGCCATACGGCGTAGGAGCGATCCAGGCCCGAGTCGGGTGTCGTCGAGGACCTTCGGGTACAGCTCGCGCAGGGCGTCCGGTACGGCTGTGCTGTCCGGCCCGAGCAGCTGGCGGATGCGTTCTGCCCAGGCAAGAAACGCCTCGGTGTCGCCGGTGGTGAGGAGGTCGGTGCCGAGGTCGCCGCGGGCGAGCATGCGGGCGCGCTGCCTTTCCGTCGGCTGGCCGAGGCCATCGAGTTCGGCGCGCAGGAGGAAGACGAGCAGGTCCCGTTCCGGGGCGGGGAGATCGTCGACGGCACCGTTGACGGGGGTGGCGAGGATGTCGAGGACGGCCTCGGCGGTCGCCCTCTTCGCCTCCGGCTTCCCGGGGGTTCCGGGCAGACGCTCGGTCCACCGGTGCACACGGCCTCGAGCGTCCCGCAGCCTGATCGTGGCGGTGAAGCGCTTCAGGTGATCCCGCCCCGAGACGTCGTACGTGTAATCGTGGTCGATCCCGTATGTGGTGGCCATGGTGGCGAGGATGGTCACCGGGTCGTGCTGGTGTTCCAAGGCGGAGAGCCAGTCGTCTAGGACGGCGGGCCGGCGCCTGAGCAGCCGAGGCCCGTGGATGCGCCAGGCCGCGGCGACGACCGCCTGGGTGGCGTCCGACACCGCTGTGCGGCTCTGTCCGCTCTCACCGCGGCTCGTCAGCAGCCCTTCGGCGAGCTGGAGCGTTGCACCGAGCCGGGCGGTGTCATCGTCAGAGGTGGTGAGGATGAGTGCCTCGTCCTCGTCGGGGGTGAGGCCGTGCGCGAGGGCCTGGCGGACGCGGACGTGGGCGGCAAGGTGGTTCACCACGTGCGAGCCGTGGTGGGCGAGGAGGTGGTTGTCGCGCTGGCGGGCGGCGGTCGCCGCCGCCTGGTTCTCGTGGACCCAGGAGGCATGGGTGAGGGCTTGGGCGAGGAGCCCGTCCACGCGATGCCCAAGCTCGAACATCGCCGCCAGGTCGCTCACGGCATCCCGATGTCGGTTGCCCGGCTGCGCGTAGGGCAGCGGCGACGCGGTAGGCAGGTTCGCGGGTGTCGCCTTCCGCTCGGCGCCCGCCGCCGCAGCCACCTTTGGGTATGCGTCGAGCAGTGCTCGTGCCGCCGCCGCCCGCGCCGCCTTCTTGGACTGGCCGGTGCCTCCCGCCATGCGGCCGGTTCCGGTGCGGACAGTGGCACGGAAGACCTTACGGTGGTCCGGGCCCTCCTCGTCGTAGTCGTAGGTCAGTCCTTCCTTCTGGAAAGCCGTATGCGCCAGAGTGACGGGATCGGCTCCCGTCTCCGCGGACGGCCGGTCGAGGTCGGACCACACGGAGGCGACCAGCCTCTGGGCGATGTCGTGCTCGCCACAAAGACTAAGCACGCCGAGGATCTGTCGGGCCACTCCTTCGAAGACGGACCTGGCGGGCTGCTGCGCCTCCCCCGCGCCCATGCGCACCAGCCCCTGCTTGGCAGCCCACGCGCCGAGCGCAAGGCCGGCGGCGGCACGACGCCGGGCGTGTTCGCTCGACTGTTCGCCCACCTTCCGAGGGGTCGCCCATCGCGCGTAGGCGTCGAGCAGAATCACGTCGAGCGCGGTGGCACCGAGCCGGTCGAGCAGACCGAGCACGTGCGGTGTGACCTGGTCGATGTGGTGACTCTCGTAGAGATGACTGCGGTGTTCGGCGGCCAGGCCGAGCCAGGCAGTGACTTCGGGGCCGGCGTCCCATCCGCGCACGGCCTTCGCCACGATCTCGCGGACCTCTTGCCCGTACGTGCCCACCAGCGACACGGGCGGCTCGCACAGCGCCGGGTACGTGACGTCGTGGACGTCAAGCCGCCGTTCGGCGCGGGAGTAGGGCCGGACCGGCTCGGGCGACGGACGCTGTCCGGCCGCGGGCGGGGCCGACCGCGCGGGCCGGGCGGGCGGCTTCGGGGGGTGTGTTCCGGACCCGGCGGGTGGACACCGGGCGCTGGTGGGCAGGACGCGAGTCGGTGCGCCGAGGGCCCGCCTGCGCCCTCCGCCCGCCGGTCGGCGATGTGTCATACCTGCCGTCCAGGAGGTTCTGGAGTTCGTTGGTGAGCCAGGAGGGCAGTCCGGTCGGGGGGTGGCCGCCGTCGAAGAAGTCGCCAGCCAGGTCAACGCAGTACGCGTACCGCTCCCACTCGTGGTGGCGTGCGTGTTCCTGACCGAGCGTGCGCAGCGCCGCCCGCATCCGCGCGTACGGCACCGTCTGGCCGGCCAGCTGGTACGACGTCCGGTTCCGCGCGGCATCGATGGCGAGCGCGATGCGGTGCACGGGTGTCGGCGGCGCGGTCTCGCGCAGCGACACGATGCCGACCCAGCGGTTCATGGCCCTCCCCCTGCCGGGCGGCCCTGCCCGGCCCCGGCACGCGCTCCCGGGTAGCGTCGGTGCGCTGACCCGGTGCTTGCGTACGGGCGGCAGCCTGCCCCCGGTCCTGCTGTTCCCTCCTCCCGCCGCTCCTCACGACCCGGTGATCACGGCGGCACTGGCCCGTCAGCGTAGGCCGCCGGACGCGAGTTCGGGAGGGTTACATCGCGGGCAAGGGGTGAAGCCGGTGGCCCCACCACCTGCCGCTACTGGTGCCGTCCGCCGCTCCACCACCAGCGCCGCTGAGCGGATGGTGGTTGCGGCGGATTCGCTGGCGTCGCGCCGGTTCGACGGTCACCAAGGTCCGCAGCCGGGCGACAGAGACACGCGTGACCGAGCGAGCTGTCGCGGTACACCCACTCATTTTCGATCACCTGAACGCCCCGGTAACTGCGGAATTTGACGTACCGCCCGAGACGCGGTGTCCTGCGTCCATGACCAAGAACACGAGTGGCAGCGGCCCTGCCGCCACCCCCGCCAGTGACTTCGAACTCGGCTGCGGCAAGGCTTACTTCCGGATGGGTAACGTCACGGAGCGAGTCCAACTGGTGCTTGCTACAACGCTCCTTGTTGCCGTCCTCGGGACACTGGCCATCAACGCATTGGTGGTGGCGCGAGCCCCTCGCCTGTGACGGTTGCAAGGGCATCCCCCACAAGGGTTTGGCGGTGGCAGCCCTCGCCACCGCCACAGGTAGCGGTCTTGCCATTTGGCTCACGCCCCGATGATGACCCTTCGGACAACCGGGCACCGAGCAGGGGAAGGAGGCTTGTGAAGCTTCCCCTTGATCGTGGACACCTGGAGACTGGGACGTGAGTTCCAGAGGAAGTAGTGCCAGGTGGGAAGTAAGAGCAACCGCAGCAGGCGGTATACGGAGGAGATCAAACGGGACGCGGTCGCTCTCGTGCACTCCTCCGGGAAGACCGTCACCGAGGTGGCCCGGCAGCTCGGGGTCAGCGCCGAGGGCCTGCGGAACTGGGTCAAGCAGGACACGGTTGGCCGTGGGCAGGGGGTGCCGGAAGAGCTGACGACGGCCGAGCGTGAAGAGCTGCGTCGGCTGCGAAGGCTGGCCGCCGAGCAGGCGGAGACGATCGAGGTGCTGCGAAAAGCGGCGGTCTTCTTCGCGAAGGACAGCGATCGATGAGCGAGGTGTACGCGTTCATCGAGGCGGAGAAGACCACCCACCATGTTGCACTGCTGTGCCGGCTGCTGAAGGTGGCCCGCTCCTCCTTCTACGCATGGCTGGCCGGTGAGAAGACCCGGCGGGCGAGGCAGGTCGCGGACGATGTCCTGGCGCACGAGATCACCGTGCTGCACCTCGTCGGCTCGGGCACCGCGTGAACCGCAAACGGATCGCGCACATCATGCGTGAACGCGGCATCAGCGGCGTCACACGGCGCGGGCGAAAGAGCCTGACCCGCCCGGCCAAAAGGGCGGTGCCCGCCCCGGACCTGATCGCCCGCGACTTCACCGCACCAGCGCCGGGGATGAAGCTCGTCGGCGACATCACCTACATCCCCACCGATGAGGGCTGGTTGTATCTGGCGACCTGACTGGACCTCGCAACCCGCGAGATCGTCGGCTACTCGATGGCTGACCACCACCGCGCATCCCTGGTCGTGGACTCGCTGAAGATGGCTGCCGGACGTGGTCGGCTCCAGCCCGGCTGTATCGTGCATTCGGACCGCGGCAACGAATACACCTCGGACGAACTCCGGTGCGAAATAAGCCGGTTGGGGCTGCGGCAGAGCGTGGGCCGCACGGGGTCGTGTTTCGACAACGCCGCAGCCGAGTCGTTCTTCGCGCTCTTGAAGGGCGAGATCGGCACTCGCTGCTGGCCGGACCGGCCGAGTGCCCGAGCGGAGATCTTCGCCTTCATCGAGAGCTTCTACAACCGGCGGCGACTGCGCAAACATCCGGGCTGGGGCTACCTCACCCCGCTGGAGATCCGACAGCGACACGAACAAGGACACGCCCTCACGGCGTAAGCATCGAGTGTCCAGCATCACGGGGAAACTTCATGTCGGGGTTGGCCCGGGGATCCGTCCGGCCTGCCTCGTCCCTCACTCGCCACCCACCACCGTATCCCCGTCGAACCGCAGCGACGTGATCCGCGACTCGCCGACCCACTCCCGAAGGGTGTCCAGTGCAGCGGGCTCAAGTTTCGTGGTGAAGAGGATGGCCAGATGCTCTCTGGCCCGTGAGCATGCCACGTAGAAGAGGTTGCGGGCCCTGATAAACGCCTCCAGTTCCTTGTCCATCAGTTCGTCGCGCCGGGAGAAGTTAGCCAGCATCTCGGGGATCTGGAAGCGGGAGTGTCCCTTGCTGACCACGGCGAGGACCCGGTTGAACTCCAGTCCCTTGACTCCGTGTTGTGTGGCGAAGGGCGTGCCGCCGCCGAGGTGCTCGTTCAACGCCAGCAACTCCGCGTACGGCACCTGGCGCAGTTGTTGGTACTCCTTCGACCGCGCCACCGCCCGGGCTTCGGCCTTGTCGTCACTCACAGCCTGCGGGTCGGTGCCGGATGGTGACACGGCCTTCCGGTGACGCTCGCGCACCTTCCCCAGGCCGTCGAAGAGCTGCTGCTCAAGACAGAGGTCGAGGACGTCGCCGACCGTGCCCGTCTTGCGGGCCTCCCCCAGTTTCGTCAGGAACGCCATCCATTCCTGCTTGTCGGCCGACGAGTTGATGGGTGGGCGGCCACGGGGGTCGAGTGCGTCGAACATCGCGCCGTAGCGCTTGTTCCGGTAGTGGAGCAGGGCCGGTTCCAGCGTGTCCATGAAGAAGGCCATGGCGTGGTCCTCCTTCCTCACGTAGGAATCGTTGCGCCGAAAGGCCCCGTGGAGCTTCTGATATCCCAGTTCGCCGGCGATCGTCTCGTGCGTGAGCATGAGGATCTTCGTGCTGGGCTCCTCCGCCCGCGCCTGGGCATCGTGACCGGATGCCCCGGTGCTCCATAACCGGTCGCGGACGTCGTCCAGTACCCATTTCCGGGCCGCGTGGGCCGCGTCCCAGCCGAGCTGACCCTTCCGGTGGTGGGTGAGCCTCGTCCCGGCCCATTCGTTGGTGTGATAGACGGCGACGGTGCCCTCGCCAACTCCTGACGCCGTGGTCTGCGTCAGTTCGGGACGCATCGTGTTCAGGAGGTTCACGACGGCGCGCTGCGAGCGCCGATTGCGCCGTCTGAAGACCGGTGTTGGGCGGGCGTCCTCGAGTGCCCCGCACGCGTTGTCGTAGATCTGCTGCCAATGGTCCCCGAAGAAGCCGCAGAGGGGGCCGCGCGCGGTGGCCTCATCGCCCGGCGTGCCCAGCATGGCCTCCGCCAGACCGGCGGGGGTGTCCTGGTACTCGTCCACGAAGACGATCGGGAACCGGTCGGCGGCCAGGGCCCGGAACTTGGGACGGGCGAAAAACGCCCTCGCGAGGACGGGCAGATCATTGTGACCCAGCTGCACCCGACGGCTGTCGTGGTCCACTTTCTGGAAGCCGGTGCTGTACTCGACCGTGTAGCCGTCCAGTGAGGTGTGGCCCTCCATCTTCGACAGCATGATGTCCAGCTCGACGATGTGGCGCAACAGGTGCTTGCGGAGAGGGGAGAGCAGCGGCCACAGGAAACCATGGATGGTTTCGGCGAACACGTACGGGCTGCGGTCGGTACGGCTGATGATCTCGTCGCGGGCCACATTGGTGTAGGTGACGCAGGCGATGCGCTGGTGGGGCCGCGGGAGGTAGCGGGGGCGGTCAGCCAGGATGCTCTGGAGCGCCTCGATCAGTGAGCTGGTCTTGCCCGCACCGGCACCGGCCTCCACCTTGAAGTGACGGCCCGCCTGGAGAGCCGTCAGGATCGTGTGCGTGACGTCTTCCGCCTCGGTCGTCACTGGACGTCCACCTTCGTCGCCGTCCCGTCCTGTGCCATGAGCCACTCAAGGCCGCGCCTGATGTACTTCGGGACCTGCCAGTCGTGGTCTCCGAGGACGTGGTCGAGGGCGAAGTCGACCTTGCTGCGCCTGGTCTCCACGCTGCTACGGGCCTGTTGTTCCAGTTCCTCGGCGGGAGCGGCACCCGTGGGGATACCGAACAGGCCCCGGTTGGCCAGCGCGAAGGCGTCCTCGAAAGTGCGGCCGCACGGACCGCCGGGCTCCTCCGGCACCTGGTAGGCGAGGCACATGCTGCCGCCGGCGATCGGCGGGTCCGTCTCGGCCCGCTGCAGCAGCTCGGCCACCGTGATGTCGGCCATCTCGGGGGACCACGCCCTGATGGACTGGTTGGACGTGCGTCCGGATTCGGACACCAGGCATTTGCGGATCTCGGGCTCCCTGTCGTCGACGGGATCAAGATCCGTGATGATCAGGGCTGGGATCCCGAGGACCTTCAGCAGCGGATAGAACCTGTGGGCATGCGCCCCGCCGACCTCCATCAAGGTCACGTACTGGTGCTGGGGCGTCTCTCCGGGCCTCCTCGCCGCCAGCTTCTCCTCCGCAGCCGGGACGAAGATACGCTCGCTGGCGCCCTCGACGAGGATGGCCTTGTCCGCGAAGTAGAGGTCGGCCCGGGTGAGGGTCAGGTACTTGCGGAGGAACCTCTCGTCGCCGGTCACCTGGGACAGGTCCTTGATGAAGGTGCGGGCCGGCCCCGGCTCGCTTCCGCTCTCCACGGTGTCCTCCTCCTTCCGGAAGTACCGGATGTCGGAGAAGTGTCCCCGGTTGGCCACGTGTGCCGAGTGGGTGGTCACCACGAACTGAGCGTTCCACCGGGGGCTGCTGTCGATTGCGGTGCTGCTCTCCTCGACCGCTCCCTTTTGCCCGGGCATCGTCGCTCTCATCTGCGCGTCGATCCGGGGGAACAGATTGACGGAGTACGTGAGTCGCTGGATGAACGCCTCCTGCATCTGCGGATGCAGATGGGCCTCCGGTTCCTCCAGGAAGACGAGATGGATCCCCGGCTCCGGAGAGGTCGCCGTGTGGTCGCGGTAGCAGGTGAAGAGCCTGAGCAGAATCATCACCAAGTTCCGCGTACCGAGGCCGTTGTACGACTCCGGGAACCGCACACCGGCCACTCCCGGATAGTGAATGCGCGCGAAGTTCCTGAGCAGCCTCTTGGAGTCCAGCCGGGCGGCCGTGACGAACTCCTGGTTGGCCAGACCCGGATAGCCGAATGCCTTCAACGTCGGCGCCACCCGTTCGCGGACCTTCTGGAGGCTGCTGTCGAGACTGCCGGAGGTGTCCACGAGTGTCCTGTCGATGTTCGCGGCGAGCTCCTCCAGCCACGTCGCGTTCTGGCTCTTCTCCGCTGCGGTCAGCAGTTGCTCGAAGACCGCTCCGATTGGTGCGGCATGCCCGTCGCTCTCGTCGTCCAGCCCTCGCTGCGCCTCGACGAAGTCCACCCTCACCAGGGTGCGCACGTCCGCGAGGTCGACCGGTCGGACGTTCGCCTCATCGGTCGGGTCGACCGCCATCACCGACATCTCGAAGTGCTTCGGGATGCCTCTGCCCAGCTGCTCAAGCGTGGCCGTGGCATCCGGCCCCACCGGCACGCCGCCGAAGAACTCCTTCAGGGCACCGTCCCCCAACGCGAAGGCGAACCTGATCACCACCTCGGAGCAGTCGGGGTCGAGGTCCACCACGAAGGGGGCCAGGGGTCCGTACTGGCCGCAGTCCTTGTCGTAGGAGATGTGGAGGGTGAGGGTGACTGCCGGAACCGTGTCGCGCGCCTGCTCCGCCTCGCCCGAGGCGAAGAGGCGATGGGCGGCGAGGAACTCCTCGTAGCAGTCGGCGGAGAAGTCCTCGATGCGCAGCGCGGCCTTCTTCCTCGCCACGAAGAATTCGAACAGTTTTGCCAGCGAGGTCTTTCCCGTGTTGTTGCGGCCGACGCACAGTGTCACCTTGTCCGTGAAGGAAAGCTCGGTTCTGCGGAGCAGCCGGAAGTTGCGGATGGCCGCCTTGGTGAGCCGAGGCGGCACCGGGACTACGGTCCCGTGTGGTTCGGCGGAGCCGTCTCGCGGGCCTGGGATGGCACGCGGATCACTGGGCTGGGTCATCGCGGCTCCTTGCTGCGCTCGTACACACCCTGGGACGTCCGGCGGGAACACACAGCAAAGGAAGCCACAAGCCCCATGAGATGCCGTCACCCCCTCAGGATCTGGGGCCGCATCTTGTCACCATAATTCTCTAAATGCACAGCGGTCGCATTTGATTCAGTTTCGGTCACCTATCGATCTAAATTCACTCCCGAATGTTCGAGATACGGCACCCATGCGGCCACCACCTCATAGGCCGACGGACCGGGTGAGGGATGGCCATGTACGAGGCGCACAGCGTGACCGGTGCTCAGCGAAGGCGTTGCGCCAGGAGCGGTGAATGGGTCCGCATCAGGTCCGATGCCAGCCCATGTCCAGTCCCGTCGAGTCCTTGAGGACCTGGTTCAGCGCTTCGACTTGTCCGACGTCGTCGAAGAGGCTGCGGGGAAGGTGGTCGTGAGCGAGAGGGCCGACGCCGTGCAGGATGTCGTCGTACGCCGACGCCACCGCGGCACCTATCAGTAGGTCCGTCGCCTCATCGAGGCCCACGTGCTCCGCCGGCCACCGGTACTCACCTTGACTCACCTGGAACACCGGGAACAGCCACTGCATGTCCCGGTCGGGCTTGATGAACCTGGTCGCTCTCTCGCCCAGGAAATTGACGCCGTAGTGCGAGATCGAACAGACGTCTCTTTCCCGCAGGGCAAGCAGACGTGAAGCGCACATGAGGGACACGGCAGGCGTACGCGCGGACAGGTGCATGGGGGCCGTGGCGGCTTCCCGGAGGGTCGAGAGGTCGGATAGACGGGAAGCCACGCTTCCCATCCGGAGCCCACTGCGCTTGGCCAGCACGTGCTGGAAGTGGACCGTCGCCTCGTGGCTCGGATACTGGAACTCCAGGTCCGTCTCCCAGCCCGTCATCGCCTTGGCTGCCGTCACGAACCGGTAGGGAGGGTAGAGCTCTTTCCAGTCGACGGACGGGTCGTCGGAGTTCAAGCCCGGCACCACAGGGTTCAGTGCGAAGTCGATGAGGGCCAGGACGGTACTTCCGCCGAGGGTGCGCCCTGCGAGAGCACGTGCCAGGCGACACGGCATCCCGTACTCGCCGTTCAGCACCTCGAGCAAGAACTCGCGCAGCGCCGGGTCAGCTTTCCGTATGAAGGCGCCCTCGAACTGGAAGAGTTCGTCGAGCACCGCCGCGCACTCGAAGAGGACGCGAGTGGTGAGCGGGCCCTCGGAGGTGTGCACGAGCTTCAGGGGCCCGTCGATGCCGACGCGTACGTCATCGGGACACTCGACCATCTCCATGCCCGCACCCTGGCGCCACATGTCTTCCAGGGCGTGCTCCATTGCCGCCCGCATGTCCCAGGTGCCGGTGTCAAACTCCGTCAGACCCTCCGGGTCCAAGAGGAGGTAGTAGGCGAAGTAGAAGTTGAGCCAATCCAATTCGCTGTATTTCAGTTCCCCTTGGGCGTGCTTGGGGTAGCACTCGAAGGAGAAAAAGGGGAGTCCGCTGCTCCGGTCCTCGTGGAGATGCTCCACGTCTTGCCGGGGCAGGTGAGAGATCGTGTACGCGGCCAACTGGTCCCTCGTGCGCCGCAGCAGGCTCAGAAGAATGCCGACAGTGGATCCGTGATATCGCGCCCAGTGGCTGCTCTCGTGGACGTAGGTCTTGTGCCAGGAGCCGACCGCCGTCACAAGATCGCTGGTGCGCGTGCGGGTCTGATCCTGGAAGAGGATCTGGCTGCGCAGATTCAACTCGGCGCCGCTCGAGTTCCGCAGACGTGGAGAGTGGACGGTCACCGGTTCACCCCTTCCGAGCCGTCCGCACCCTGGTCGTCGTCTTCCGGTCGAGGAGGCGCCTCCTCCACTGGCCCCCGGTCACGCGCCCGCTCGACCAATGCCTTCAAGGCGTCATACAGGGTGTTCGTGGCCAGTCCGGCGGCGACGGAGATGGAGATCTCCGCCCAGTGGGCGTGGCGTAAGGAGTCGCGCCTGTTCTGCTGCAGGGGCGTGAGGGCGAGAGAGCACTTTCCGGCGAGGTGCTGATCCGCCTCTATTTCCCGTGCTAGCACCTTCAAGTTCGCGGCTTCGCCCCGGTATTCAAAGATCGGCATGGCGGGAGCCTACAACTGGCCTCCGGTTCCCGGATCGGGACTCGGACACCGCCGTCTTCGCTGGAGGACCGCGGTAGCGCAACGTCGGGTGAGTTCGCCCCCGGGTGGTCGTTTGAGGCCGGCGGCGACGTGGAGGGCCGGCGCCGGTATAGGCGCGGTCGGCGAGGACAGGGACGCCTTGTCGCTCACAGATCCGGATGATGTGGTGGCCCACGCCGACGCTCACTTTCCAGCAACATACGGCTGTCGTGGGTCGCTTCGGTGACTGATGGCCGGCGCGGTCCGACGCGCCCGTCGCCATCAGGGCGGCACGCGGACACAGGCGCCTGGCGTGGCCGGAGCCATGCGGCGAGCCAGGGTTCCCGGGGGATCGCTTCCGTCTCCGCTGATGCCGGGGCGGACTGCGGACCAGGGTGATAGAGAGATGCCGGTACGACGATCCTCACGGTCGGTGTATGACGGCCCTGAACCCGGAAAGCGGCGACGATGTTCTTCAATGGCCCCGCGCACGTGCGCACCGATGCCACGCTCTTCCCAGCCAGTACCGGAGTCCCCGTCAAGCAGGATCTGCCAGTCCTGCCGCAAGACTTGGCGCGCGCGTTGTTCATCACGGGCAGGGCCCCGTACGACCAAACCAAGCACGGGAGGTCATCGGCGTACGAGTGGTGCCACAGGGTGGCGGTCCTGCCCGCCTATCTCAACTGGAGCGATGATCCGATCCGTCGCATCACACGTACCGACCTCGCCCGCGAACTCGACCCCTCCGAGAAGGGCATGCTGTCCTACACCCTGGGGCAGGCCATGTGCCAGATCTTCGCCGAGAGGCAGCTATCCGTCCGGTTCTTCATGCACGTCGCCCGCTACGCCTCCGCCTACAACCTCACCTTCGCCCCCGGCCGGAGCCGGGCGGACTTCTTCGGAGAGCGGACCGTCGGCGGTTATGTCGTCGCGGAAGCCAAGGGCCGCTCAGGCCCGCTGACGAAGAAACTGCGCGAAGCCATGGAGGAACAGAAGAGGACAGTCAAGACCATTAAGGGCGAAGTGCCGAAGATCGCATACGCGAGCGCGGTGCACTTCTCCTCCCCCCATAGCCCCATGCGTCTGACGGCGATCGACCCGGACACAGCCGACCCTCGCGCCGTAGACCTTCCCGTCGACCCGGACCTACATGTGCTGGCCTACTACACGCCGTTCCTGGACGCCTTCGCCCATCAGGAACCACTCATTCTGGGCGACTACGTCGTGGCTGGCTTCGCGGCGCTCGGCGTGACGCTCGGGGTCTTGGCGCCGGTGCTGCAGCGTGTGGAACGGGCGGCTCGACGCAACGAAGTCGCGGGCCTTCGCGACGACATCCTGGGCCTGCTCGCCCGCCACCGGCCTCGCCAGGAGCGCACGCTCTACATCGACGGCACTCTTTTCGCGGCAGACTGGACGGTTCCTGAGGACCGGCGCCGCCCGGGCCGTCGGGACAGCGAGGTGCTCCCCGACTTCCTGCACGAGGCGTTCCGCAGCATGAACGAGGGGGACGACTGGCGAGTGGTCTCCGTGGAGGAGGGGGACCTCGACTGGCGGGATCTGTCCCCTGCCAGGGGCTACATGCCGGGAATCCTCCCCCAGGGTGATCTCCTCGAGGGCTGAGGCATGGACGGCCGCCGGGCAAGGGTCATGCTTGAGCAGCGATTCGTCGATACCCGTAAGCAGCGCCGAACCGTCGGCAGCACTGGGAGAGCTCTTGGACCTGATGGTCGCCCTGAACGAGTCCGTATCGCGAGTGAAGGCTCCTCGCGGCGGGAGCGGCCTGCCGATGTACGAGCTGCCGAAGACCACGAAGAGGACAGCCCGGAAAGGGCCGGGCAAGGAGAGCCCGCGATGAAGCCCGCCGCAAGCTCCTGACGTGAACAAGGCCGTTGTCAGTGCCGCGTGCGATCCTCACCCCGGAAGCGGGCACTTCAGAAGGAGGCCGGGTGGCGACGGGACGTCCGCGGAAGGATCCACGCGATCCGGTGCTGATTCTGCGGGATGCCGGGCTCGAACCACTGGAGCTTTATCCAGGAAGTGATAAGCCCTGGCGCTGCCGCCATGAAGCGTGCGGGAGAGAAGTGTCACCGCGGCTGGGCAACATTGCCGCGGGCCGGCAGGGCGGCTGCGGGTACTGCTCAGGCACGGCATCGATT
Organism: Streptomyces sp. CB01373; assembly: GCF_002803075.1. Taxonomy (GTDB): domain Bacteria; phylum Actinomycetota; class Actinomycetes; order Streptomycetales; family Streptomycetaceae; genus Streptomyces. Next base: position 14,391 of record NZ_NNBK01000032.1, read on the forward strand.
CCTCCGGAGGAGGCGGTGGAGTTGATGCGCTCGGCCGGCCTGGAACCGCTGGAGCCGTATCCCGGGGCGACACCCCCTTGGCGCTGCCGGCACGTGCCGTGCGGTCGGGAGGTCAAGCCGCGCTACTCGTACATCAAACGCGGAGGGGGACCGTGCCGATGGTGCGCGCCGAACGCGCCGGTCGATCCGGACCAGGCCGCCGCGCTCATGAGGTCGGCGGGTCTGGAACCGTTGGAGCCATATCCCGGGACCGACATCCCCTGGCGGTGCCGCTGCACAACCTGCGGCACGATCGGGACACCCACTCATGGGTCGGTCAAGGGCGGACAAGGGGGCTGCGGCCCATGCGGGCGCAAGAACGCCGGGCAGGGCATCAACCGGGCATGGTCGCGTCGCCGCGAACTGCCCCGCACGGACGGCGACCGGGCCGCAATTGAGGCGAAGGACTTCGACCTCGAGCCGCTGGAGTCCTACCCGGGACCGAGCGGGCTGTGGCACTGCCGCCACGTCGCGTGCGGCCGAGACGTCGAGATCAGGTTGAGTAACCTCAGGCGCGGCCTTCGGGCATGCCCGTACTGCCCTCCCTCCCCGGGTGGCCGACGCCGCTGGCCCGCGGACGAAGCCGAGGCCCTCATGCGTGCTGCCGACCTGGAACCGCTCGAACCGTACGCCGGGCGTCGTGACAAGGCGTGGCGGTGTCTCTGCAACGGCTGTGGGCGAGAGACGTCACCGAGTCTGGGCGGCATTCTGGCGGGCCAAGGCGGCTGTCGGCACTGCGCCGACGTGAGGGCGGCAGCGGGTAGAAAGACCGACCCAGACAGCGCGGTGGCTGCCATGCGCGCGGCCGGGCTGGAGCCGCTGGAGCCCTATGCCACCTCGGTGACTGCGTGGCGGTGCCGTTGCACAACCTGCGGCAACGAGGTCTCCCCGACGCTCATGAAAATCCGTGCTGGTGGAGGATGCAAGTTCTGTGCCACCCACGGCATCGACCTGGCAGGACCGTCGAAGGTCTACGTGATCACCCACCAGGAGTGGAAAGCCGTCAAGATCGGGATCGGCGCCTGCACCGGCTACACCTCTCGCCTCATCCAACACGAACGCCAGGGTTGGCAACTGCATCAGGCCCGTGAATACACCACCGGCGCAGCCGCCTACGACGTCGAGCAGGCCGTGCTGGGCCGCCTGCGTCAGGCCGGACTCGTTCCTTTCCTCACGAGCGACGTCATGCCGAACGGCTGGACCGAGACCTGCTCCGCAGCCCGCATCACGGCGGCCGAGGTCTGGGCCATGGTCGATGAGGAAACACGGAGCGCAGAAAAACCCTATGCGCCCCGAGTTGGCGGCCGACCACGTGCTGCGGTCCTCATCGACGCGGAGGCCGCAGCCGCTGAGATGCGGGCTTGCGGATACGAGCCACTCGTGCCATATCCCGGCCGCACCAACGCGACTTGGCCCTCGCGCTGCACGACCTGCGGGCACGAGGGGCGTCCTACGTTCAACGCCGTCCGTAACGCGGGCCAGCGCTGTCGCGTCTGCCGGGCAAAGGAGACCCAGGCGAAACGCGCCGCCACGAACGCGCCGAAGGCCCGAGAAACCATGCGCACCGCCGGACTCGAACCGCTGGAACCCTATCCGGGCAGCCAAACGCCGTGGCGGTGCCGCTGCACCACATGCGGTCGCGAAACCAGCCCCACCTACTCCAACGTCAACAGCGGTTCGAAGGGCTGCCGGTTCTGTGCCCTCAACTCGGCAACCGACGAGCGTGCGTCCGCCGAAGTGCGAGCGGCCGGGTTCGAGCCGCTGGAGCCGTACCCCGGCCGCACCACGGACCATTGGCGCTGCCGCTGTTCCTGTGGAAACGAAGTAGCGACGCGCCTGTCCTCCATCCGGTCGGGCACCACCGGCTGCAAGAAGTGCCCCCGATCCGGTGGCCGAACCGATCCCGCGACAGCCGCCGCGGAGGCACGCGCCGCCGGGTTCGAGCCGTTGGAGCCCTATCCGGGGAAGACCACCGACCGGTGGCGCTGCCGCTGCAGGTGCAGCACGGCCATCACCCTCACCCTGACCAGCCTCAGAGGAGGCCGTACCGCGTGCGGAACGTGCTCCCGAGGCGCGACTCGATAACCGTTGGTCATGATGCACGCCGCCGCTGCACCAGTAGTCGAGCAAGCCCGGGTTCCGTCGTACGAACCTTCTTTAGGAGATCGCTGCCGCCCGACGGCATCCTCGGTATCGGCCCCCTTTGAAGATGAGTTCGCCGGATCATGAGCGCTTCGGCGTCCAGCGATGTGGCCGAGGTCCTGTCGACGGTAGTCGACTGTCAGCTGACATGGGCAGGCCGCACAGTCTTCAATGGCGTCATGGCCACGCCGATGTCAACACCCCCGCCCCCCACTCTGGAGACGATCGCGGGTAGCGCCACGCTGGACGAAGTCCTGAAGTGTCTACGCGCGCGGCGGCCGGTGTTCCACTCCGAGGCCGATCTCCAGCACAGTTTCGCCCTCGCCGTAGGCGAGGTCGCACCGGAGGTGAGGTGCCGTCTCGAGATCCCGGTGCGCGGAAGCAACGCCTCGGAGTACCTGGACCTCCTGTGCCTGGGGCCGGCGAGCCGTACGGCAATCGAGTTCAAGTACGTAACCCGACAATGGTCGGGTACTACAGGGACGCCTCCCGAGGAGTACGCCTTGCGCGGACACAACGCCCCGGACGTCGCACGTAGGGACTTCCTGCGGGACGTAGCAAGGCTGGAACGCTTCTGCGACCGCGAGGACCAGAACGGGCTGGCCCTGCTCATCACAAACGAGGCGGCCCTGTGGCGCCCCAGGCAACACAGGATGCCCACCAGGGACGAGGAGTTCCGCATCCACCACGGGCGCGAACTGAGCGGCACCTTGCTGTGGGCCGGCGGTTCCTTCCCGGACAACACCCGAGTGCTGCGCGGCGCCTACACGCTCGCCTGGCGTCAGTACACCCAACTGGAGGGTTCAAGTGGCGAGTTCCGCTGCCTTGCGGTGTTCATCACTCCGAGCGCCGCGCAGCCCCAGTGGCCACACGAGACGTAACCAGCAGACTGCCTCGCATGTCATTGATCACGGGAATCTGCCCTGATGGGAATCTGCCCTGGGTGAAGGCACTAGCCTCGATTCCGGAGACATCGAAAACCTCCTTCACGACTCCGAGCAGCACGTGGATCCAAACGTCGTCGAGCAGACCGTCGGGGGCTCATGCCGGCGGCCGGTGGAACGGCATGTGAGTGTCGATCACCTTCGGCACCAAGACTGTGAAGGCAGTGTGAAAGCACTGGTCATTCGATATGGTGATCCCCTTCACAGCAAGGGGGGCGCAGTGCCGTACACCGCAGAGATCAGCCGAACCAATCCGGGTTGCTTCATCTTCCTCGTGGACCAGTCCGCCTCCATGAGCGATCCCATGGGCGCCGGTGAGGTCGCGCAGCAGAGGGCCGAGGTCGTCTCCGACGCGATCAACCGGCTGCTGACCGAACTGTCCGTCAAGTGTGCCAAAGAGGAAGGCGTACGGGACTACTTCCACGTGGCCGTGATCGGGTACGGACACAATCACGTGGGCTCCGCGTTCCAGGGGGCGCTGGCCGGGCGCGACCTCGTTCCGCTGAGCGAGGTCGCCAACAACCCGGCGCGGGTGGAGAGCCGTACCAAGAAGGTGCCGGACGGCGCCGGCGGCCTGGTCGAGACCTCGGTGCAGTTCCCGGTCTGGATGGACCCGGTGACCAACGGCGGCACGCCCATGACACGCGCCCTCGGCTACGCTGACAGCCTCGTCGCGAACTGGGTCGAGGCCCACCCGAGCGGCTTCCCGCCGATCGTGCTCAACCTCACCGACGGCGAGTCCACCGATGGCGACCCCACCAGCGCCGCCATCGCGCTGGCCTCGCACGCCACCGCGGATGGCGCGGTCCTCCTGTTCAACCTCCACGTGTCCGGCAGCGGCGGCACACCGGTCACCTTCCCGGACAGCGAGGAGGGGCTGCCGGACACGTACGCCCGGCTGCTGTTCCAGATGTCCAGCGTGCTGCCCAGCCACATGCGCTCCTACGCGGCCTCGCAGGGGCACCGCATCAGCGAGACCACCCGGGGCTTCGTCTACAACGCGGACATCACCTCCATCGTGGAGTTCCTGGACATCGGCACCCGCGCCACCGAGCTGCGCTGACCACCGAGACGGAGCTGCGCTGACCATGGAGGACGTTTCGGCCCTGCCGGAATGCCAGCTGCTGCGGGTGCCCAAGGCGGGCAACACGCTCAAGGAGTGCGAGGACGCCGGGCGGTCCTGGGTCGGGGACGCACGGGCCGACGACCAGGGCCGTACCGTCCTCCCACTGTACGCGGCGGTGTCCGACGGCGCCTCGGAAAGCCTGCTCGCGGGCGCCTGGGCAGAGCGTCTCGTCGCGGACGCCGTCGAGTCGATGTCCCTCGGCCGCGACTGGTGGGACGACGTGGACACGTTCGTCGTCGACCTCATGGAACGGTCCGCGCCTCGCTGGGAGGCGTACCTCGAGTGGTACCGGGCGGAGCGCGACGCCCGTGGCCGGCCCATCACCTGGTACGAACAACCCGGCCTGGAGAAGGGCGCGTTCGCGACCGTCCTGGGGGCGGAGGTCCGAGCCACCGTGTCCGGTGACGGTACGGCCGATTGGTCCTGGCACGCCTTCGCCCTGGGCGACAGCTGCCTGTTCCACCTGCGGGACGGTGTCGTCCGGCGGGCCTTCCCCGTCGAGGACGTCGAGGGCTTCGGCATCACCCCCCAGCTCCTCGGCAGCCGTAACCACGACACGGCCCTGGTGGCCCAGCGGCTGCGGCTCGCCCACGGCACCCTGGCGCCGGGCGACGAGGTGCTGCTGGCCAGCGACGCGCTCGCGGCCTGGCTGCTGTCCCCGCACCACGGGCACCGGGCACCGGGCACCGTGCTGGCCACGCTTGCCGAGGTGGGCGATGAGCCCTTCACGGAGTGGGTGGAGGACCAGCGGGCGCGCGGGCTCATGCGCAACGACGACGTGACCCTGATCCGGATCCGGGTGAGAACGGAGGCGTGATGGCTGTGTCCCGCGGCGGTCGCCAAGCCACCGGAACCGGTGCGGTCCGGAAGTTCCCCACGGGCGCGAACTACGCGGAGGCCCTGCAGCACCCCGAACTCTGCTTCCGCGATCCCGATCTCCAGCAGGGAACCGTCCAGCAGAGCCCCATCCTCGGACCCAAGGCGATCTCTGGCAACTTCGCCAGCGTCTTCTCCGTCACCACGCGGGACGGGCAGCGCTACGCGCTCAAGTGCTTCACCCGAGACACCTCCGCCATCGGCGTCCGTTACACCGCGATCAGCGCTGCCCTGCGCGCCCTCGACACCAGTGGCCTCTCCCAGCCGTGGCCTGTGCGCTTCGAGTTCTTGGAGCAGGGCGTGCTGGCTCTCGGCGACTGGTTCCCGGTGGTGCGGATGGCGTGGGTGCAGGGCACCGACCTCATGTCATGGATCGACCGCCACCGCCACGACTCGGCTGCCGTCCTCGCCCTAGCCGACCGCTTCCTCGCGCTGGCGGGCGACCTGGAGGACCACGGCATCGCCCACGGCGACCTGCAGCACGGCAACATCCTCGTGGCGGACGACAACACCCTCCGGCTCGTCGACTACGACGGCATGTACGTCCCCGCCCTCAAGGGCGAGGCGGCGACGGAGAACGGCCACCGCAACTACCAGTCGCCGCAGCGCAGCGCCGCCGACTTCGGGCCGACCATGGACCGCTTCTCGGCCTGGCTCATCCACCTCTCCCTAATCGCCGTCGCCACCGACCCCGGCCTGTGGACCCAGCTCCACGACACCCAGGGCGAGTACCTGATCCTCTCCGAGCCCGACTTCAAGGACCCGGCGACCTCCCTGGCCTGGCCCCTGCTCCTCGGCCACTCCGACCAACGCGTCCGCACGGAGGCCGCCCGCGTCCAGAGCTTCCTCGGGCAACCCTGCTCCGGGCTGCCCCGCCTGACCGCCGCCGCCCTCACGCTCCCCGCCCCACCCCGCAAGCGAAAGGGCGGCGCCGCGGCTCCGACGGCGACCAGCGGTACGACGGGTGCCGCCGCCCCGGCAAATGCACCTTCCGGTGGCATCCCAGCCTGGCTGGTGGATCGCGTGGCGTCCGCCCCCGCCAGAGCGGTGCCGACTAGCGCGCCGGCCCCCGCCTCCGCCGGCTTCACCGAGCGCTGCCCTCGCGACCTGGCGGCCGCGGCCACCGCCGTACTGAGCACCGCCGCCCCCGCCGTGCTCGCGGTCACTGTCGGACAGCCGGAGGGCTACCTGCCTGCCGCGCAGGGGGCCGCCCTACTCGCCTCGGCCGCCATGATCGGCGTAGGCCGGCGGCTCAGGCCGGAGTACCGCACCGCCCGCCAACGGGTCCGGGGACTACGTCGCCGGGCCCGCGAACTCAAGGATCCGGCCGGCGCCCACCGGCGGCTGGAGCAGGAGATCCAGAAGCTGGACGCCGCCACGGCCAAGGACGGCGCGGCCACCGACAAGCGCATCCAGACCCTCCAGACCGACCTGCGCGACGGACTGGCCCGCATCACTATGGACCTGAACCGCCGCACCGACCAGTCCGGCAAGCGCAAGGCGGAACTGCCCGCCAGAGAGCAGAGCATGATCGCCGCCGCGCTGGAACCCGCGGTGCGCCAGCACGTCGAGGCGAAGCTGCGCGCCACCTCGATCCAGGAAGCGCGGTCACTGCCGAACATGGGCGCCAAGACGGTCGGGGCTCTGGTGCAGGCCGGTATCCGCACGGCGGCCGACTTCACGGGGGTGTCCTACTCCCAGAGCCAGGGTTCCGGGAGCCGTGTCGCCTACTTCGTCCGCCCAGGCGGCCACCACGTCCGCGTGTCCGGCGTGGGCGAAGCGCGGGCGAGTGCCCTCGACGCATGGCGGCGGTCCCTGGAGCAACGGGCCAGGGCCTCCGCACCCGCCAAGCTGCCCGGGCCCGCCCTGACGAGGATCCGCGCAGAGATCGCCACGCTGCGGGCGCAGTACGACCAGGAGGTAAAGCAGGCGGAGAGCAAGGCCCAGCAGGACAGGGACGTCCTCCAAAAGCAGATCACCGACGAACGGCAGCGGCTCACGGCCGACCGACAGCAGCGCGCTATGGAGACCCAGCGCAGGCGTGCTGACCTGTTGCAACGCCAGAAGCAGCTGAGCGGCGCCGAGGCGGAACGAGCGAGAGTGAAGGGCGAACTCAGCACCGCACGGACGGAGACCCGACGCAACCTCGGTGTCCGGAAATACGTCACATTCCTGTTGACGGGCCACTGAACCAGGCGACAGGACAGGGAGATCGGGCTCGGCCGTCTGGTTCCTCCAGTCCGGTGAGACGGCCGGCAGCGGCCCCATGTCGCCTTCGACCACGAGGGACTGGACGTCTTCGTGCTGGAGACGGGTGAGTACGGCTTCCAGTCGTTGCCAGACCGCGTTGATGACGGCCTCCGTGAATGCAGGCAGGAGGACAGAAGGCACGGTGAGGACTGCCTCGGACGTGGCGTCCGTCCATCCGTCACCGGGAATGGGGTGGTAGAAGCCGCCGTCGCGGCGCAGCGTCAGTACAGTCCGGCGGAGCAGGTCTCGGGCGACTTCCTCGCCGTCGCGGTCGAGGAGGCTGTAGTTCTGGCCGAGGACGAGGTCGAGTTTGCCGGTGTCGTCGTCATCGAGCGGCAGTGAGACTAGCGGGCCGGTGTCCGGTGCGGGGGCTGATCCGTAGACCGGCCGCCCCGATATGAACTTGAAGGGGCGGAGGGTCCAGCCGCCCGGCCCGAGGAGGCGGTTCAGCTTCGCGACCCCTTGGGATGAGTGGTCAACGTCGGGCTGCACCTCGGGATGCACGAACCGCGCTAGGAAGGCGAGCAGAACCTCGTCAGGGCCATCGAGGAGTTGAAACTGGGGGTATTCGAAGACCCAGTCGTCAGACCAGTCGAGTGGGTTGTTGATCCGGTACTGGAAAATGTCTTCAGGTGCCGCCGTGAACCGGGAGTCCGTCGACGCCAGCCTGTCGAGGTCGTACAGGGATCCCAAAAAGTCGACCTCGTCGAGCATTCCCCACCAGGGGCCGCCCTCACCGCACAGGTAGTCGAAGATGTCGCGTCGCGCGAGTGTCGTGATCCTCTGTGTGCTCTGTGGCGCCGGGTAGGCGCGAACTGCGTCATGCCCCCAGGATGGACGTCCGTCGACTCACCCGGCAGGCGAATGAACATCCTGGCTTTCTGACTTCAGACGCCATCCGCTTTATGCGCGTGATCGTTTGGATCGGGCTAGGTGCGCATGAACTCCGGCTGGCTCCCGGCATAGCCGGGACCAGGACGTCAACGCGAGGGCGGCCGTCACCGCGGTATCCACCTCGCGCGATGCCAGCCGCTCCGGACAACCGGTGGTGCCGCCCCGGCAGCGACCCCGCCGTTTGGCAGACCTCGGCCTTCGTGTGGGGTCTGCGCACCACGGGTTTAGCGTCGCTGGCAGCGATCCCGTAGCTCGGCGATGACCGCCCTCTCGTGTGTGTTGAGATCCCCGTCAACGGCGGCGACCCGTTCGGCGGCGTAGACAACGTCACTGAGATCCCCAGGCTCGGCATCGATGCGGTGCCATACCTCGCCCGGGTCAATGTTGACGACGTTGGCGAGTTGCTCGTCATCGACCTGATGCCGTTCCCAGGCAAGCCGCGTCAGCCGCTGGAACAGCAGGCGCTCGGCATCAGTGATCTCGCCGTCCGCGTTGATGACGAGCCACGCGACCCACAGCATCAGCCTCGGGTGCTGCGTACGTCGGATCAAAGTGTCGGCGAGTTCAATTACCTCTGCCTCGTCACGAAACACGGATTTGGCATAGCGTCCTGCGGCCAAGGTCGTGTAGCGGTTCACGAGGATGGTCAAGGGGATGCCAACGCCGGGGATGCCGAACTTGATGATATTGCGTTGCAGGAGGTGTTTCCCGACGAACGGAAGGCTTTTCGCGGCGGCAAGGACCGCACCGGAGTAGTACTTCTTGAGGACTTGCCGGACCAGGCCGGGTACGAACTTCAGGCTGACGCGGGCGGCTTCTCCGGCCTTTATACCGAGTGCCACCCGGACGAGTTTCATCGTGTCTTCGGGATCGTCCACGTCCAGGGGAATCCGGTAGATCACCGCGATGTCGTAGGCCAGGCGCATCTGCAGCTGGGTAATGTACGTCAGGTCAACCATAAAGGTGAAGACACCGGCCGGAACAGTGGCAGGGCTGGCGCCACCCAACGACCCGATGGTGGCAGCGATCGTCCCGTTGTAAAGGCTGGAGGTGATCCCGCCTTCAATCATGGCGTTCTTTACCGCGAGCTTGATCTGCTGCCCGACTATGCCGTCCGCGGGCACGCCCTTGTACTTCTGCTGGAAATACTCCCAGGTGGCCTTCTCGGCGTACGACCGCAGCGCCTGGGTGCAGAGTTTCGTAAACCAGCCGCCCGACTTGATGTCGTCCGCGCTCAGCCCTGCGACAAACTCCCGCAGTTTGGCCCGCTCCTGTTCGACAGCTTCGCGGTCGGCGTCGGCGTCGTCGTCGCCGGCGTTGTCGAAGCTAGGCAGCACTTCGGTCACAGCGGGGTCCCCTCCCAGATAGTTCAGCGACCTGCAAGGTTGCCAGATATGGGCAGAGGAGCGGTGGTACCCGCGCAATCCCACCGCTCCTCGTTGTGGGGGGGGTCACGTCGTCGCGTGACCTCAGTGACCGACACCGGCATACGCGAGGTCATCGTCATCGACTCCGGCCGCGCCGGATTCACCGCCGCCCTCTACACCGCCCGCGCCAGAGTTCAAGCCGCTCCTCTTCGGCAGTGCCATCTTCGTCGGCGGTGCGCTCACCACCACAACCGAGGTCGAGAACTTCCCCGGCTTCCCCAAGCGCCCTTGACGGGGCTGAAGCGCACCATGACCCCGTCAAGGTGCGCCATACGGTCCGCTACCGTGCGCGCTTTCCCTCCCTTCGCGGGCCGATGCGCGCACGGCCGCGTTTATCCAACGGCCCTGTCGGCGGCAGCCTGTGCTCGTGCCTATGTTCCGGGTCCCGACCAATGACAGGTTCCACGGTGCCGTCGTGGGCAGGACAGCACCGTAGAGGGGCGCGGCCGTCCCAGGTGGCGTAGTGCAGTCGTGACGAGCGTGTGGGGCCAGACGGCGTGTGCCCAGCGTTCTCGCTTTACGCGCCTCAGGCACCCCGCCCAGCCGGGGGCTCTCGCTGGCGGTTCTCAGTCGAAGATTGCGTACAGGTCCTTCATCAGGGCCGCGGGACCGCTCCGCGGGACCGCTTGCGGCTCCACGGCGGCTGGCAGGCCCACGCCGACATAACGTGCCGGGGCCAGCGCGTACTCATGCTCGCGCACAGTCGCCACATCCGCCGAGAAGCAGAAGCCGGACTCGTCTTGGTAGGCCAGGTTTGCTTCCTGCGCTGATGCCGTGCCTCGCCAGGCGTGGTAGGTGCCAGCGATTTTTGCGAGGTCGGCTTCTGTCAGATTCCGCTCGGTCCGGTCAACCATCTCGCCCATTCCGCGGGCGTCGATGAAAAGGGTTGTGCCGCGCCGGTCGTCCAGGCGTTTCGCGCCCTGGGGGGACTTGTCTTTGGTCAGGAACCACAGGCAGGCCGGGATCTGGGTCGTCCGGAAGAGTTGGGGCGGCAATGCAACCATGCAGGCGACCAGGTCAGCTTCCACCATCGCCTGGCGGATCTCAGCCTCGACTCTGGGCGAGGAGTGTGAGCCGTTGGCGAGGACGACGGCGGCCGTCCCGCGGTCGGACAGTTTCGAGACGGCGTGCTGGAGCCACGCGAAGTTGGCGTTGTTCCTCGGAGGAACCCCGTACTGCCAACGGACGTCGCTCTCGTCCCGCGCCCAGTCCCTCATGTTGAACGGCGGGTTGGCCATCACGAAGTCGGCCTTGAGGTCCGGGTGCTTGTCGTCGGCCAAGGTATCGCCCCAACGGGCGGCCAGGTTGGCGTCGATGCCGTGGATGGCGAGGTTCATCTTGGCCAGGCGCCAGGTGCGCTCGTTGACCTCTTGGCCGTAGACCGCGATGTCGGCCTTGTGGCCGCGGCCCCCGTGTGCCTCGATGAACTTGCTCGCCTGGACGAGCATGCCGCCTGTGCCGCACGCCGGGTCGTACACGCGCCCGTTGTACGGCTCCAGAATCTCCACGATCAGCCGGACCACTGATTGAGGGGTGTAGAACTCGCCACCCTTCTTGCCCTCCGCGCGCGCGAAGTTGTTGAGGAAGTACTCGTACACGTCGCTCAGCACGACCTGGGCCGGCTTGTCCTCGGTGCTGCCGAAGCGCGCGTCGGTGATGAGGTCGAAGAGTTCGGCCACGCGCTGTTGGCTGGCGTCATCGCGGTTGAAGACCTTGGGGAGAACGCCCGCCAGAGAGGCGTTCTCCCGCATGACCGTGTCCATCGCCTCGTCGAGGAGCTTGCCCACACCCTGCCTCTTAGCGTTCGCGGCGATCCAGGGCCAACGGGCGGTCTCCGGTACCCAGAAGACGTGGGCGCCGGTGTACTCGTCGCGGTCCTCCAGGAAGACGCCGATTCGGTCGTCCGAGAGGCCGTCCTCGGCAAGCTCCTTGGCGAGCTTGTTCCGGTGCTCGTCGAACGCGTCGGAGACGAACTTTAGGAAGATCAGCCCGAGTATGAACTCCTTGTACTGGGCGGAGTCGACGGAGCCGCGCAGCTTGTCGGCTGCCTTCCAGAGGATCGCCTGGATCTCCTCGGGGGTGGAGGCGCTCAAGTTTCCTCCTGCTCGGTGGACTTCTTCTCGCGCGGTGGCATGCGGTGGACGGTTCCTTCCACCGAGTCATTGTCCATGACCGAGGTTTGTGGTGTCTCGCGAGCGTTGTACCGTACCGGCGACCTACTGTTTTTCTCATTGTCTTGAACCGGGGGCGGGGCGAAGGTGTCGACTATCGGACTGGCCGCAGCCATCGAGGAGCTGCGCCAAGAGCTGTACGAGGCGCAGCAGCTTGGCATCAACCAGCAGTTCGCCTTCGGCGTCGAGGAGGCCGAGCTGGAGCTGCAGCTGGAGCTGCGTAAGTCCGCCAAAGGGGACGGCAAGCTTTCCTTCGGCGTAGTTGTCGTCGGCGCGGGGGGCGAGCAAACCACCGTCCGTACCCACAAGCTGGTGCTGAAGCTGTCGGTCAAGGACCGGGCCCTCGGAGGCGCGCGCCCCGAGATCGGCGACGACGAGTTCGGGTCGCTGGACGAGGAGTGACGTGGATCGCCGCAGACTGGCTCTGATCCGCAGCGGGGGCACCGGTGAGGGGCGCCTCACCGTCGGCTCCGGCTATCTGATCGCCCCGCGGCTCGTACTGACCGCCCGCCATGTGCTGGAGGACCGCGACACGGGAACGCTGTGGCCGGTCATCACCGTACGCGTAGGCCACCACCTCGACGGCGAGACGACGCGCGCGGACGCGGAGCTGCTCTGGGCCCACCCGGACGGGCTGGACGTCGCACTGCTGCGCATCGACCGCAAGATCGATCCGCCCGGCTCCGTCCGCTGGGGTTGCCCAGCGGGCACCGCGCTGTTGCCGTACGAGGGCCTCGGCTATCCCTGGGCCGCCAAAGGGGAGACCCGGGCCCCGGAGCACCTGCGCGGTGTGCTGCCGGTCCTCTCTGGAGGCAAGGACCGCTACGTCCTCGACCAGGGACCGGCCCCCACCGCCCGTACCGACGGCGGGAACGCCTGGGGCGGGGCCTCGGGCACGGCGATCTTCTGCGGCGGCCACCTCGTCGGCGTCGTGACCGAGGAGGACCACGCCTACGGAGCCCGTCGGCTGATCGCCCTGCCGGTGTCCTCCTTCGCCGGGGACGGCGGCTTCGTGTCCCACGTCGAGGAGCAAACCGGTCGGTCTCCCGAGCTGAGTGCGATCGGCGCGTCCCTGCCCGAGGCCGGGCCCGCCGCCGAGCGCACGCCCGCTGAGCGCGAACTGGAGACGCTGCTTGCGCCGTTGTTCTCGCACCCCGGCGTCCGTGTCGACCACGCCCGGGCCCTGGCGCGCGAACTGGGCTACGAGGCCCAGGGGTATGAGCCCACTGCTGCCGACCTCGTGGCGCTCCTCATGGCCCATCCCCGAGCGCTCGCGTCTCTCGGCGAAGCCCTCGCGAGCAGCGCGCAGGGGACGGCCCGCACCGCGCTGACTCGTCTGTTCTCGTGGGCCAGGGGACTCGACTGCGGGTCGCTGCTCTCCGTGAACGAGTACGACGCCCTGATCGGCCTGCTGCGCCGGCTCTGCGAGAAGCAGCCGGCGCTGCTGCCCCGAACAGCCGGTGAGGCGCTGCGGTACGTCGTACTTCCGGAGATCCTCACCCGTCCGCAGCTCAGCGCGGACGATGTCTGCGGCGTGGTCGAGGGCTTGGAGGATCTGTCCGACGGTGTGAGCGGTCCCGAGGATGCCCCGCCGGTGCCGGCGCTACTGCGGCTCGTCGAGTACGTGGCGGCGGCCGCGGGCGACGGGCTGGGCGACGACCTGCGCGCGTGGTCGGGGAAGACCGCCCGGCGGCTCGGTATCCACGCCGGGGCCTTGGCCGAGCGGCGTGCGGACGCCGCCCAGTGGGCGAAGCGCGCAGCGTCGCCGGTGTCGCGGGTCGTGATGGAGTTGGCACACGACCCCGCCGCGGGAGACGACCGGTACCGGGTCCGGATTCTGCTCGTCCGCGACGACGGTTCGTACCGCGTGCTCAAGGAGGCGGAGTCGGAGCCCAAGACCCCGCGGGAGGCGGCGAGCACCCTGAGCGAGGCGGTCTTCGCCGCGGCCCAGGAGCCGGGGCAAGGCGACCATGTGCCGTGGGTGACCGTCGTGGTCGACCGGGCGGGGCTCGACTTGGCCGTCGACGAATGGGAGCCCGGAGCGCTCGACGACATTCTTCCGGCGTGGCCGATCGGAGCGGAATACCGCGTCTCCCTGAGCTGCCCGGAACTCAGTGACCAGAGGCCGGAACGCGAAGGCGACCAGGAGCGCCGGTGGAAGAACGGACGCGCGTCGGTGCTCGTCACCGGCCGGACGTCCGGCGACGCCAGGCAGCTCGTGAATCTGCTGAAGACTGAGCATCGTGATACCGCGCGGGTGGTTCTCCACGGCCCCGCCAACGAGCGTCGGTCCTGGTTGCTGAAATGTCTCGTCCTGGGCGTCCCGGTCGTGCTGTGGGACCGTGAGGCCATTGGCTACGAGGACGCAGGGAGACTGGAGATCCTGGCTCCCGCCGGCGACCTGGAGGGACTTCCCGAGCGGGTCCGGGGCTTCCGGAGCGACTCGGCGGCTTGCCCGGCGGAGCGGCGGGCACGGCCCTCCCTCGTGTGGGAACCGGAAGGTCGTCTCCCGCAGACTGAGTCGCTTCAACTGAGTGACCCTTGGAGAGGATCGCACGCGTCATGACCACCTCAGAGCCCCTGGCCGGTACAAGCCCTCGGCTTTCATCCTCCGACGGCGGAGGCGACGACTGGTGGCTGTTCCGCGGAGACGGCGAGCGCCGTGAGGTACCGTTCCCCGCTGCACCCCCGTGGCGCCGGTTCGACCGGCAGGAGACCGTGACCGGTGACAGGGTTCCGTACCCGCGGCCCTACCTCATCGGCCCCGACGAGGTGGAGGTGGTGAACGCGGCACTCCACCTGCGCCGACCCCTCCTGGTGACCGGGCAGCCCGGCACGGGCAAGTCCTCGTTGGCCCACGCCATCGCTCACGAACTCGCGCTCGGCCGTGTCCTGCAGTGGCCGGTGAACAGCCGCTCAACTCTTCAGGATGCCCTTTACCTCTATGACGCCGTCGGCCGGCTGCGCGAGGCGACCCTGCGGCGCGACGCGGACGGCACCGAACCGGACATCGGCCAGTACATCCGGCTCGGCCCTTTGGGCAACGCGCTTGTGCCCCGGGAGCGCCCCCGCGTGCTGCTCATCGACGAGCTGGACAAGGGTGACGTCGATCTACCCAACGACCTGCTGACCGTCTTCGAGGAGGGTGAGTTCGCCATCTCCGAACTCACCCGGCTGCCCGCGAGCCACGCACCGGTACACGTTCGAACCGACGACCTGGATGAGACCGCCCCGGTCACGCGCGGCCGCGTCCGCTGCCGTGAGTTCCCGGTTGTAGTCATCACCAGTAACGGCGAACGGGAATTCCCGCCCGCCTTCCTGCGGCGCTGCGTTCGCCTCGATCTCCCCGAGCCCAACGAGCGGCGGCTTCGGGAGATCGTCGCCGCGCACCTCGGTCCCGACGCCCTGGACGACACCGACGACCTGCTGCGGGAGTTCCTCGAACGCCGTGCCGAGGGCGAACTGGCCACCGATCAGCTGCTGAACGCAGTCTTCCTCCGCAAGGGTGGCGTGAACCTCGACGCGGCTTCCCTCCTCCAGGGCGTCCTGCACCGCCTCGGCGGAGCCGTGTGACGCCGTGATCTCGCGCGTGACGAAGGTCCTGGCCGAGAGCGGGGTGGAGCTCTCTCTGGAGGAACTCCTGGACGCCATGTGGCTCGCCGGGAAGCTGCCTCGGGACTCCGGGCCCCTGGTGCGCTCCATCGGCGTGGCCGCTGCGAGCTCGGAGCGGCACGGCGAGCCCCACCACGAGGGGTCGACGGTGGCGGCGCCGGAGGCCGCGGAGCCCGCACCAGAGCCGACCGCTGCGGAGTCCACGAAGAAGCGGTCCGCGCGCCCGCTTCTGGCCTCGGCGCAGGCCAGTCCCACCGAAGACGCGCCAGCGCTCGCGGGCCTGTCACCGGCGTTCGCAGTCCGCGCCCCGGACAGCAGCATCCTCGGCGCCGGGCAGCTCCGGCTCGGCAAGTCCCTCCGGCCGCTGCGGCAGCGCTTCCCCGACCGGCGCCAGCAGGAACTCGACGTCACACGAACCGTCGCTGCCATCGCTGAGACGGGCGTGCCCGAGACCGTCGCCCGTGCGGTGCGCACCCGCTGGCTGTCCCTGGCCCTCGTGGTTGACGACGGCGTCTCCATGGTCCTCTGGCAGCGGCTCGCCGCCGACGTCCGGGCACTGATGGAACGTGCTGGGGCCTTCCGAGACGTGCGTGTGTACGGACTCGACACGCGCAGCGACACTCCGTCTCTGCGGACCACCCCCTACCGCCACCGCGGCCGGCTCTTATCGCCGAAGGTCCTGTGCGACCTAACCGGCAACACCCTCGTCCTGGTCGTCAGCGACGGTGTGGGCGAAGCCTGGCGGGACGGCGGGATGCGCCGGGTGACGGACCGCTGGGGACGTTGCGGTCCCATCGCGATCGTCCAGGCACTGCCGTCCCGGCTCTGGGCGAGCACCGGCATCGGCGCACGGCGCTGGCAGGTCACCACCCATCGCCGCGGCGGCCCCACCCGCGCCTGGCACGTCACCGACCCTGACCTGCCGCCGGACCTGGTCCGCTTCGACTCCGTACCCGTCCCGGTCCTCGCGCCGACCCCTGCGGCCGTCGCCGACTGGGCGTGGCTCGTCGCCTCACCCGGCGGCACAGCGCTCCTCCCGCTGTGGGACGCCGGCCGTCCCGGCTCCAGCCGGACCGTCGCCGACGCCCGGGACGGCGACGCCGCCGAAGCGGTACTCCGCTTCAGGGAGGCCGCGTCCGCCGAGGCGTATCGGCTCGCGGCCCACGTGGCGGCCGTCGCCCCCGTCACGCCGCCCGTGATGCGCCTGGTGCAGGCCGCCCTCGGGCCGCCGACAGACATCGGACACCTCATGGAGGTGTTCCTAGGGGGCTTGATGCACGAGCTCGACGCCGACGGTGCGGACCGGCTGCCGCACCACCGGCGGTACGACTTCACAGACGGCGCCCGGCGCGTTCTCCTCAGCGCCGTCTCCCCTAGGGAATTGCTGCGCACCGCCGAGGCTGTGACGCAGCGCATTGAGGCCGCCGTCGGCCGCGCCCCGGTCTTCCCGGCGTGGGTCGGGCACCCGGACGGCGCGGCCGTCATCGACGACACCGGGCGCTCCTTCGGCTGGCTACGGGAGCAGGCACTATCGCGGCTCGGCATCCCGTCCGCCGACGCAAGGCCAGTGGCGCCCATGCCGAAAACCCGTGTCCCCGAGGGCGAGACCGGGGATTCCACCGAGCCCCGGGACTCCGCAGCCGCCGGGACTGATGAGGCGTACGACGACGCGCCGGGCGAGACCCTGCCAGCCGGCTGGGTGGAGCTCCTGCCGGAGGACCCGGTACGGCTCGGTCGATTCCGGCTCCGTGCACGCAGTGCCCACGGGTGGCCTCACCTGACGATGTACCTGGCCGAGGACGATGACGGCACCGTCGCCACGGTCCGGGCGCCGGTCATGCTGCATACCCGCGACCCGGGAACCGCGCGGGACCTCGTCCGGACGGAAGCCGAGTGCCTGACGCGGATGCAGGGCACGCATGCCCCCGCACTCCTCGGTGTGGCGGCGCCCACCACAGGGGAGCTGCCGTGGGTCGCGGCGAGCTGCGTCCACGGCCGCACAGACGCCCCGTCCTCACCGCCCGCACCGAACCTGCGCGCCGTCCTCGACGAACACGGTGGAATGGTCCCGGAGGAGCTTTTCTTGCGGATCGGGCTGGGCCTGACGGAGGCCGTTGCCTTCGCCCACTCTCGGGGGCTCGTGCACGGCTCGCTCTCACCCCTGGCCGTTCTCGTGACCGACCGCGACGTCCGGCTGGTCGGTTGGGCGACCGCGACGATCGACGGAGTCGACAGTGCTCACCGCGACGTGCTGCCCCTCAGCGACACCTACCTGGAGGCGGACGACGACGAGCGGTCGCTCACGCCGCAGAGCGATGTGTACGCCGTCGGTGCGCTGCTGCTGGCCTTCCTCTCGGGACGGTGGAGCGACCCCAGGGACGACAACTCGCGACATGGTCCCCTGACCAACCCCAGGATCGGCCCGGTGCTCCTGCGGACTCTTTGGCGTTGCTTGGAGCGTGATCCCGCCCGCAGACCCTCCGCCGCTACCCTGGCCGAGGCGTTCGCCCTTGCGTCCGGAGGCCCGACGGCCGACCGAGCGTCGAAGGAGGTCGTCGCTGAGGACGTCCGGCGGGTTCGGGATCTGGCGGGGCGGGACATCGGCACCTACGGGCTGGAATTCGCCCGTCTTCTCCTGACGTTCTCGAACCAACTGGCCTCCGTGGGGCAGCGGGAGGAGTCGCTCGCTGCGGCCCTGGAGAGCGTGGAGGTGTACCGAGAGCTGCTGTCGGTAGGGGGTAACTCCGCCCCCGTCCCCTTCTCGTCTGGTCTCGCCGAGGCCCTCAGTAATCTTTCCGTGCGACTGGGCGAAGCCGGCCGGGCGCGGGAGAGTCTCGACGCGGTCGCAGAAGCGGAGACGCTGTACCGGGAGCTGAGTCGCCGGGACTTCGGCTTCTTCGGCGCGGGCCACGCCATGACCCTGAACAACCAGTCCAACCGCTTGGCGGAGGCAGGTCGGTACCGTGAGGCACTCCAGGCTATCGAGGAGGCTGTTCTCATCGGGCGCAGAAGGGCCGAGCTGGGTGAGCCGGCGGTTGGGGGCGATCTGGCGAGGAGTCTCACGAACCTGGGCAGCCGCCTGGGCGACCTGGGACGGCAGGGCGAGGCTCGGACGGCCGTCGCCGAGGCTACCCAGATCTACGGTGCCCTGCCTCCGGAGGAGGCGCGGCGCGTCTGGACGGACCACGCCATGAGCCTGATCAATTTCGCCGTCCTGCTCGGCGACGAAGGACGTCACGACGACGCCCTGAGTGTGGTTGACGCGAGCTTCGCCGTGCTGGACCAGTACGGAGACGAACGGTCGCGGGCTGCGTTCGAGATTCAGGAGTGGTCCCGGCGCATCAGGCACTGGCTGGAGGGCCCCGCCGCGCGGGCACCCGGTCAGTAGTCGGCAGCACGGCGGAGAAGTTGGTGCCCAGGTGTGTGCTCGATGCGCCACGGTCCGATGCCTGCACCGCCCCGGGCTGGCGCCCACCAAGCACCTGGCGCAGCGAATCGGCACCCGGCTAGTCAGCACCACTGCGCCCCGGTCAGCCCGGGCCCATGGCTCCCGAAAAGGCATCGAGAGGTCGCATCGGCCGCGCGTAGCGCGCTGGCTGCACGACGACGCCCCGCCGCAGCAAGCCGGCGGGGCGTCGTCGTATCAGGCCCCCGTCTACGCAGGACCCCCCGCCGGAGCATCATTCGTTTCGAACGTCTGTTCCGAAAAAGGGGTTGCCTCAACCCATGTAGTCCCAGCGGCGATTGCCGCGCAGCCCATCGGTCGTGGGGCCCATGCCGCTCTGGGTATTTGGTCTGCAGATCGAACCGCTCGGCTCCGACGCCGCGCCTGCACCCCGGGGCGCGACAGAACGGCAGCGACGCCGCAGTTCCCGGTCTCCGACTGCCGGCCAGGCACGAGGGTTAGTCACCGCGGCCCTTGGCGCAGGTCGTTGAGGGCGACTTCGAGCAGGTGGTAGCGCACGCGTTCTTGTTCGAGTCGCACGTTGGGGCCGAACTCGCCGTCCGCGAGGCTGGCGTAGACGTCGGCTTCGTCCGGGGTGAGCGTGCCGAGAGGCTGGTGGGTGGGGGCGTCCTCCTTCACCCATTGGCCGCGGTGCTCCAAGAGAGTGCTCCGGTCCATCAGGATGGACTGCGTGTGCGGGAAGGCCCGATGCAGCCGGTCGAGGATGGTGAAACCGTGAGTGTCCAGGTCGCCCCAGTACACAAGGCGTACATCGTGCAGCCAGGTCAGGGCGGACAGTTGGGTGACGGCGTAGCCGCCGCCGTGGATCACGATGCTGTGGGGCTGGTCGGGGAAAGCGAGGTAGGTGGTTTCGTTCTCGATGACGAACACGGTCGTGATGCCGGGCGGCGGCGCGGTGAACTCATCCGCGCGGATCGTGAGTTCGCTGAAGCCCCCCAGCGACTCGCCGCCGAGCAGCCGAAATCGCAGGTAGGCGGGCTTGCGCAGGAAACGGAAGCGGGCGGCGAAGTCAGTGCGCGCGGCCTCGGCGTCGATGCGGTCGTCGGGAAGGCACTGTTCGAGCAGGGTGGTCAGGATAGCGCGGTGGCGTTCGATGAACTTGGTGTCCACCCCAGGTACGTCGAGCTGGCGTAGGTAGACGGCTGGGCCACGGTAGTCGGTGATCCAGCGGATCGTGCCCTCCAGGCGATGCCAGTCGGCCTCCCGCTGGAGGACCTGCATGGGGTGGGCAACCATCCAGTCGATGAGAGCGGGCAGCCTTTCCTGGGTGGAGGCCAGCAGGGCTTGGTAGCGGGCGACCGTGGGGGTGACGCCGAGTATGCGCCAGAGGTCGTCGCGGTCGTCGACCCAGACGCGGTCGGGGATGTAGTTCACGCCGGCCAGGCGTCCGCCGAGCCGGCGGTATTCGATGCGCAGGTGCCGGTGTGCGCTGGGCGCCCACGATTCGGTCCAGGCGAGGACGTCGTCGTAGTGGCGGGTGATGTCGCCGGCTTTCGGGCCGCGCAGGGGAATCTCGACGGGTTCCCAGGGTGCCCCGTTGGCGAGTTGGGTGAGGTAGGTACCCGTGTTCCAGCGTTTGCGGAGGCGTTCGAGGACGGCCTGCGGCGTAGTCCAGTTGAGGTTTTGATGCGTCGTCATCTCAGTCTCCCTGTCCGGCGGCGGGCTGCAGGCTGGCCAGGGTGTGGGCGAGGCGTTCTTGGCGGTATTGGGCGATGGTCAGGGTGCGTAGGCGGGAATGGTGTCCGCTGGGGTTGTCGACGAAGCCGACGGCGGACACGTAGGGCTCGATGACGTGGATCTTCTGCAGTGGGGTGACGATAAGGAGTTGCAGGCCCAGACGTTTGAAGAGGTCCAGGGCGAAGCGGGCGGATTCCTCCGAGCCGCGCCCGAAGGCTTCGTCGATGACCACGAAGCGGAAGGTACGGCTTCTGCTGTGGGTGGTGTCGAGCTTGAACTGGTAGGCGAGAGAGGCGGCCAGGATGGTGTACGCGAGCTTCTCCTTCTGTCCGCCGGACTTGCCGCCGGAGTCGGAGTACACCTCGTACTCGGAGTCGTCCTCGCGGCGTCGTTCGCTGGCGCTGAAGACGAACCAGTACCGCACGTCGGTGACGCGCTTGGTCCAGCCGCGGTCGCTGTCCGCGTGGCCTTCGCGGCCCTTGAAGCGTTCGATTAGGTGCTGGACCTGGTGGAACTTCTCCTCGGAGTACAGGTCGGAGTCGTCGCCGGATAGGACGTCGTCGGTACAGGCGCGCAGTTCCGCGGTGAACTCGCGGATCTCGGTGTTGGGCGTCTGCTCGGGCTTGAGCATGATGTAGCGGCCCGGGTTGTAGTCAATGCCGGCCAGCGACTCGTTGATGGTGTTGATGCGGTCGCCGATCTCGTCGGCCCAGATGTTCAACTGCGCGTGGAATCCGGCGATTTCGCGGATCACGTTGGTCTTCAAGTAGGTGCGGAACTGGTCCTGGAAGCGCGGCAGGTCGTCGGCAACGAGCTGCTGGTGCAGGGCACGGTAGCCAGGGGCGGAGGCAACCGAGGCGTCGAGTTCGCTGGTCTCGACCTGATAGGTGGTGCGGAAGGAGCTCATCTGGGCGGCGATCGTCTGGGCGAGGCGGGTCTGCTCCTTGGCCCAGCGGTGCTTGTGCGCCGTCATCTCCTCGCGCAGCCGGGTTTCCGTCTGCGCGCACTCCTGCGCGGTCCGGCACGCCAGGCGGGCGGTGTTCAAGCGCTGTTCGAGGGCCGGAAAGTGCGCCTGTGCAGCGCCGGCGGCCGGTTCGTCGAGTACCGCGCGGGCCTCGTCGCGGGCGCGTTCAGCGGCGTCGCGCTCGCCGTCGACCCGTCCCCAGCTCTGGCTGGCCTTCTCGTAGGCGGCTCCCTGTTCGGCGATTTCGTCTGCGGTCTCGGTGAGGCGGCGGGTGAGTTCGTCCAGGTCGTTGGAGGCGGCTTGCAGGCGCTGCTTCTCCGCGGTCAGCTCGGTGATGCGCCGTACCGCGGACGGCCAGTCGATCTCGCTGTAGTCCACCATCGCCGTCAGCCGGTCGAGGACCTTGTCACGGCTGATGGCGTCCTCGTAGGCGGCCCCCAACGTGCGTCTCTTCTCGTCCATCTCGCGCTGGGCGCCATGGACTCGTCCCGCCTGATCCAGGAGGGCATCAATCTTCGCCTGGTTCGTCCAGCCGAGCACATACGTGCTGCGGTCGTCGATGCGGGTGGTGTCGTTCTTCTCGTGGCGGCCCCGCGTCCCCTTGATCAACCCCTGTGCGGTGATAGCTAGTTCGGCGTGCCGGAAGTCCTCCATCGTCGGCACGCAGGCGTGGGAGGCACGGCGTTCGAGCTCGCCGGCCAGCCACGGAGCGAACGGCGAGTCCTCGCGCACTTCGAGCTTGGTGAACAGCGCCATGGACGCACCGGTGGGCAGGCGCCGCGGCGGGAGCTTCTCCGGGACGCGGAAGTAGACCAGCTTCGTCCCCAGGTGGTGGTCGTTGATCCAGTCGGAGACGCGAGCGTACTGATCGCCGGGGACCAGGAGGGACACGGCGAAGCCGCGCAGCAGCCGCTCGGCGGCTCCGGCCCACGCCTGTTCCTCGTCTCGGACCTGAATGAGTTCGCCGGCGAAGGGCAGAGCACTGTCCTCAATGCCGAGTTCGCGGCTCAGGCGAGCGCGTACCTCCAGCTGCTTGCGGGGGATGTTGCTGCGGCGCGAGCGCAGACTGATCAGGTCTGCGTTCAGGTCCTCGGCCCGCTGCTTCAGCTGTGCGGCCTCGACTGCGAGCGTCTCCAGGGCCGTGCGCGTCTCCTGTGTCGTCCCGGCGACGTCGTGCTGGGCCCGGGCAACCTCCTCAAGGCGGTCGGTGAACTGCGCCTGATCGGTGACCGGGGCAAGCTCTGCCTGCTCCAGCAGGGTTGCGTGCTGGCGGGCACGCTTCTCCTGAGCGGCGCGCTGCTGCTCCGTCTCCTCGATCTGGCGCTCCAGTTCGCCCAGGCGCCCGCCGCCCAGGCCCTCACGCTGCAGTTCCCACCGGCGTTCCTGGTCCCGCAGCCGCTCCAGCTCGTCCTTCGCGGTCTTCTTCTCGCCCTCCAGGCGGGCGAGCATCCGCTCCGCCTCGGCGCGCTGGGCTTCGTGCAGCGCCGACGTGCGCTGGGCGATGAAGTACCGCAAGGCGGCCTGCTGGCCGTCGGCCTCCTCGATGCGTGCGGCCAGGCCCTCATAGGCGTCGCAGTCCTCAAGCAGCGGGGTGAGGGCCTCGATCTGGGCACGGGCCCGCTGAACGGAGTTGTAGGTAGTAGTCAGAGCGTCGAAGTGGCTCACGATGTTGTCCGTCATCGCCGCCGCATCGAACGGTTCGAGCATGTGACTGCGCACGAACTCGTCCAGGCTGCCCACCGACTTCATCGACACCGTCTGATGGAAGAGCTCCAGCGCCTGTTCGGACTCGATGCCCATCCGGCGCCGGAAATCCTTGCTGTATGGCGGGAACGTCTTGTGGACGCGGACATCGCCCGCTTCGAGACGCTTCTTCAGCGCCCGCACCTCGGTGCCGAAGTCGGCGAAGTCCCCGGCGACGGACAGCGTCCGGTCGGCGACGAGGAACAGCCGCTCGGGGCTGGTGGCGTTCCCGTCGGCCAGCCAGAACACCTGCCCCAGCGTGACGGTCGCAGCCATCGCCGGGTTCGTGAACACGCCCAAGATGACGGAGTAGCTGCCCGGCTTTCGCAGCGCTACTGGCTTGGTCGTCCCGGTGGTCTCGTTGCGTTCGGACTTGTAGTGGCCCAGCACGTAGGAGCGCAGGCTGCGCTCGCCGCTCTCCGCACCGGCTGCCTTGTTGTAGGCGATCTTGCGGGCGGGCATGAACAGCGTGGTGATCGCATCCACCAGGGTGGACTTGCCGGAACCGATGTCACCGGTCAGCAGGGCGTTGGCGCCGCCGAGACCGAACGACCACACGTGCTTGTCGAACGTGCCCCAGTTGTAGACCTCCATACGCTCCAGTCGGAAGCCTGCCGCAGCCAGGTCGGTGGAGGCACTCGTGTCGGCGGGGCCGGGCTGGGCGGGGATCATTGCTACTTCTCCTGGGGGGTGTGGGTGGCGGCGTACTGGGCCAGGTTCGTGTCGAAGTCGGCGAGCCACTGCCCGTCGACGAAGGCTTTGATGATCCGCTGCACCTCGAACAGCTGCTCCTGCCCGCGAGCGCGGCGCAGGAACTGTAGGTCCACCACCTTGTTGATGTGGCCGTCGATCTGGTCGACCAGACGTGCCTCGTTGCTGCCGGCCGGGAGAAACATCCGGATCATCTCGACGATCTCGTCCCGGGTGATCATCAGGCGGGTGCCGTCGGCGCCCGCGTCGAACTCGGCAAGCCTCTTGCGCAGCAGCACGACCAGCAGACTGACGGGGTAGGACAGCGAGCGGCGGGGCATCAGCCGCGGCGGCGCCATGCGGGGATCGCGGTCATCGTCCTCGTCGTCGGGTTTCGACTGGAGGAAGGCGTAGCCCTCCATCTCGTCGATCACCACGCGCAGCCCCATGACGTCGACGTAGTCCTTCACGCCGGCACTGTGGTGCAGCAGCGCGTCCCAGGCCCGCTCGTGCTGGTCGCGGAAGACCGGGCCCTTGAGTAGCTGGTTGACCGGCAGCGAGAGGGCGTACGGCTGCTGCGGGGTGGGGGTGGCAGGTGTGGTCATCGCCCCTCCTTCGGGCTGGATACCCAGGCGATGCCGGGGCTGGTGCGAGCAAAGGTGACCACGGGCACGGTGGCGACCTGCTGGACGTCGTCCTCGCCGATCCACGTGATCTCTTCTTGGCGGTCGTCGTCGAACACGGTGGTGAACCCGTCGTCCGGTAGCGCGAAGTAGGCGACCAGTTCGGCAAGCCCCTGCTCCAGAGGGTGCTCGCGCAGCGTCTCGGCCAAGGACACCTGCGTGCGCAAGCCCAGGGTGTGGTGCACCGCGGCCGTGAGCCGGGCGGGATCCACATACACCGCCTCGAACAAGGCGTCGGCGGTGAACTCATCGTCCCCCGCCTCGATGCCGGTACTGTCGATCGGCGCCTTGACCACCGGCGTATACAAGGGCCGCTCCATCGGCAGGGCGATGGCCGGGGCTGCCGCATCGATCTCGGCGACCAGATTCACGCCCGGCACGTCGCGCAGGGCCAGGGCCTGCGTCTCGATCGCGCGCACCAGTTCCAGGACACGGCGGTCTTCCGAGCGCACCTGGTCGTCCAGGAATCGGCGGAGCTGATCCGACAGCTGCCGCACCGTGGCCTGGGTGCGTTCGGCGGCCTCCAGCCAGTCCCGGGGCATGCGACGCATGCGCGGGTCAGGCTCGTCGATGGCTTCCATGGCCTCAACCTCGGCCAGCAGCGTCTTGAGTTCGTCCTGACGGCTCGGGGCGAGCAGGAAGTCGTAGAACGCCTGGAAGGTCCGTCCCTGGTCCGACTCAGCGATGCTCTCGCGGCTGCTCAGCACCTCATCCAGGAGTTCGCCCTTGGCCCCGTCCCACGCGGCGATCTTGCTCCGCAGGTCCCGGTCCAAGTCCCGGAAGTTCGCCTCAACCTCGCGGAAGTCGGCCAGCAGCCCATGCGCCGTCGTTGTCACCTGCTGGTAGCGGTCCCGCAGGGCCGCGCTGTCCAGAACGTCTACCTCGCCGGCCTCAACACGCTCGATTTCCTGGTCGATTTCATGCCGTCGCCGGGAGAGCTCGGCCAGTCGCGCCTCGGGGTCCGTTTCGGTGCCGAACGTCATCTGCCGCAGCAGATCGAAGATCGTATTCAGGCGCGACTCCGTACCGACGAACGAACGCTCTTCCAGCGACCGGACCCACGCGATCGCCTTCTCGACCGCGGCCGTGGCGTCGTAGTGCGGCTCGTCCGAATCCGCCGGGTAATACTTGCGCAGCCAGCCGTTCCCCGGTGCCGACCAGACATCCAGATACGCCTTCGCGGACTTGGGAAACGTGCCCTGCCCGAGCCGGTCATTGAGGGCGAACAACTCATCGTCCAGACGTTCGACAAGCTCCGCACCGGCAATCGAGCGCGCTCCCTGCTCGACGAACACCTTGTTGAAGAAGCTCAACATCAGTGCCGCATTGTCGGCCTTCAGCAGCCGCCAAGCAGCGCTCTGCTTCCGCAGGGCGACCAGGCGGTCGTAGTCCAACTCCATACATCCTGCCCTCTCACTACCCCAGCAAGTACGACCGCATTTCCCGCCAACAGCGAAAATGGACGCCCCACTCGATCGGCACTCATGCCCGCACAGCCGCGCATGGGCATTCCGCGCCGGCCACAAGGAACCGTAGAGGCCACCACTGACAACGGGACTCGGCCCGAGCCGATGACGGGATAGGCCAGGCTGCCTCGGGGAGGGAAAACGGCAGGCAAGAGGCCGGATACATCCGGATCTGGATCGTTCCCGCTTCTCGCCCTTGCGACGATCCCCGAACACAATTTCGAGTCCCGGCCGAGGGTTTTGGCTCGCCTACCGGTCCGCCGGCGCCCTGCCCCATCCGGACGGACGCGAGGCCGTGCCATCTCATCTTGATCGCGCCCGGTGAGAGCTGGGTCGTGTTGCCGCCGGATCGGTCCGCCGGAAAGCGCGACAGGGTACCTAGAAGCGCCGGCAATATGGCTGCACCATCTACAGCGCGCCCGAGACCTCGCCTTCCAACTGGCCGACTCCCCGCCCGAGGACGCGTCCTTGGCCATCGCCAACTGCCTGACAGTGCTCCGCAGTCACACTGGCCATGGCACCCCGGAGCCAGAGGTGCAAGCCCTCGCCGCCGATCTCGACTCGCTGAGCCAACGGATGCCGACCATTCCGTCCGCGCGCATTCAGCGCGAGATCGGCCAGATCAATGACACCCTCACGACCGGGCTCATGACCGACGAGGAAGTCGAGCAATGCTGCCGAACGCTGCTTAAGGACGACGGTCTGCGCGGCCCCCAGCGCCTTGAGCTGAGAGGGTTCCTCACCGAGGTCCTGGTGTATCAAAACCGATGGAACGATGCCCTGGAATCCCTTCAATCCATCCACGCGTATTCGGTCGAGCGGCCCATGCATCCGCAGGTGATCGCCAGGACCCTGCACGATGTAGGGCTGCGTGTGGAGCTGTCCGTCGCCTCCGGCGTGCCTGAGTGCCGCGCCTCACTCATGGTCCTGGTCGGCGAAGCCGACGCACCACCTGCCCCTGAGAGCCATCAAGTGCTGTCCATTCTCGTCAGCATCACGTCAGGCATGATTGGCCGAACAGCTCAGTCTCCAGGCGAGGGTGACGTGCATGCCCTTCAAGATGCAGACGTTGCGCCTCCTGGAAGCGGTGCGCGCCGGGGAGCACGCCGCGATTCGCGAAATCTACGATGGCCTCGATGGTCTCGACACGGCGGCACTAGACCGGGATAACGAAATCGGATGGAAGCGACTTTCCCAAGCCGTCATCGACTCCGCGGTCAGCATGACGCTCCGCGGCGTTTGAGCTGCTCACGCTCTCCCCACTCAGGGCGGCGCCCACCTGAAAGACCGGCAGCGACCTCAGGGCTTCCTGCCCCACAGAAGCGGGACAGGCCGTTCTCAGACCTCCCGGGGATCTTGCTGGTCGAGCGCAGCCAGCACGGAAGTCGGATCGTCGATCAGATCGAACAGGCCGCTGGTCCGTCGCGCCCAGCGCTCTGGATCCTCTCCTTCCGCGAACGCCGCGGCCGACCTGAACTGGTTCCGGAGATTGACCGGCAGTCTGTCAGCCAGGGACGCACCGAGCTGTCGGCCCAGGACGGCGCGCGCCGATGGCGGCCGCATGCGGAGGGCCAGCTTGCCGGTCGCCGGGGCGGCGGTGTCGCTCACGCCTTCAAGAGCCGCGACGGCATCGCGCACCCAGCCGCCATCCCGGGTGTCGGGGAGCGGAACCGCGATCCGCTGAACGCTGGCGATCGCGTTCCTCCCCAGTGCGAGCGAGAGCCCTCCCGGATCCTCGTGGTAATTCAGGTAGCGGGCGACGTCGACGCCGGGCGGGCAGACCTCGTCGAGCACGACGTCGCCGACGAAGTTTGCGGGGTCGACGAGCCACCCCTCCCGCACCACAACGGATGGCTTCAGACGGACCTGATACAGATTGAACTGGCTGCGCTGGTCGGCCTGGTCACGGATCCGACGCAGCATGTTGTGGACAGCGGCCTCGTACGTGCCGACGTGGAGGGCCTTCGCCCGCTGGCTCGCGACCCACGCGGAAACCCGCTGCTCTCCGCCCATCCTCCTGCGCATCTCGGGAGTCAAGACGGCTGACGGGTCGAAGTCCCGCGTCGGCCAGTGCGCCTGCGTACTGGCGTGGTACCAGAAAAACTGCGCGACCCTGTCGCCGTCGAGTGCCGGGTCGCAGGAGTCGAGCGTCACCCGAGGCGAATCCTCGTGCTCGCAGGTCATGCCGCAGCCGGGGCAGGTTTCCGTCGCCTGCTCCCACCGATCGATCCAGTCCAAATCGACACGCCACCCATGATCGCAGCGCCCACAGAACATCTGCCGCTCTCGCCAGAAGTCGATCCGCCGTTCCACGGCACCATTCTCCGGAAGCGTCCGACGGAAAACCAGCTTCAGCCGAGGTCCCAAACCCGCCGAAACTCCTCTTCCGCGGCATCTGCTTCGTCGCTGAGCAGATCGACGATCCACTGAGCGGACCTGCCGGGATCCCCGGAACGCAGCTCAGCCGGGCGGCGGGCAGCCTACCGCTTTCGCGGAAGCCAGCTCCGCGTTGAGCAGGCACTCGGACATGACAGCGAGAGAGCTGCCCATACTTCAACCCTGGGGGGCGGATGCGTCTGATGCGACGAGCCCCCGGCAGAGTCGTCGGGGCCTCGCCACGCTTCGAGGATCGGTCTTCTACAAGGCGTTCGCCCTCTTCACGCTCGTGTTGCCGATCGGCACGTCGATCCGGTCCCGAGCGACGACGACCCCGTCCTTGACTACGTAGCACTCGACGACGTGCTCGCCTTTGAAGTCCGAGTGCTCGATGCGGACTCCCCGCTTGCTCGAGTCGACGATCTGGCCGCGGATCGCGTCCCGCCGCTCGGCTTCCGGACCACGATTGAGCACCTTCCACTTCAGCGTGTAGGGCTCCCCGACCGAGCAACTGGTGACCACGAACCTCAAGTTTTTGTCGGCCTTTAGCAGGATCCCGCCGCGACGCATCGCGCGAAGCCAGGTCGGACGCCATCCGGCCTGCGTGACCTCGCAGTCGATGGACACAGTCTCGGACACGTCGACCGGGAACTCATCCTCGATGAACTCCTCGGTGTCCCTGAACGACCGGGACGACTCGCTCGCGCTCTTCGCCAGCGGCACCGACGTGCCGAAGACCTCGCGCCACTTCTTGTTGGCGGACGTCTTGCCTTCGTCCGCGATCGCCTCGAGGCATCGGTTGTACGCCTTCTTGGCCTTCGGCTGGAACTGCGCCTTGACGTGGACCCGCTGTCGGCTGCCCAGCGCCAGGTAGTACTCCTGCTCTGACTGATCCTTGAGGAATTCGAAGAAGTCGCGGGCCATGAGGTCGAACGAGCCTGTGCCCGCTGCGTCGTAGTCGTCGGTCTGGTCGAAGAAGTTGTAGACGAGGGTGTCGATGAGCAGGCCGCCCATGTTTACGCCGTTCGCGTTCTTCCAGGCCCGTGCCATCCGGGCGAGGTGGCGCATGTTCGTCGAGGTGCGGTCGTTGCACTCCTTGGTCGCGGCGATCTCCTCGCGCGGCTTGGTGACCTTCCAGCCCTCAGCCTTCGTGTCCGGGTAGTCGAAGCTGCCGTCGGCGTTCTCGAACGCAGGCTGGACCTCAAACTTGAAGGCGTTGGACGCGAACCGCACTCGGACGACGCACTGGTCGACGCGGATCTCCGTGTTCTTGTACCGCGCCTTAAGGTCGTCGCGAACCCTCTCGAGAATCCTCCGCGGGCCGGTGTCCCCGTCGTAGCTCGACCGGATCCCGGGCGGCAGGATGAAGATCATGTCGAGGTCGGACACGCCCTTGATCGCGGTGTGCCGGCCGAACGATCCGACCATCAGCTTGTAGTCGGTGCAGCCGTCCTTGTCGCGGAAGTCCTTGTTGAGCGCCTTCGTGATCTCATCCCGGCGCGAGGCGACCGTCGTGGCCGTGTCTCCGACCTTTAGGTTTTCGAGCAGCGTTTCGAAGATCTCTGAGGTCTTCATCTTCATGCCTCGCCTTCGCCGATCCGGAGCGCCTCCGGGAGGAAGAGGTCGATCTCGCGCGAGGTGAACGTCATCTCCTCGTTGTTCTGCAGCCCGCCCTGGGCGCGCGCGAACGCCCTGCTGCTCGTCCTAGGCGCGTCGGCGTACGCGTCGCGCGCGGCCCGCTGCAGCTCGTCCCGCCGCTCTCGGCCCTCCGCGACGGAGACAGTGCCGGACATCAGGTCGGCGATGAGGGAGATATAGGACTCCCGGACGTCCCACAGCCGAGAGGCGATGCCGCGGTGGGCATCGGACTCCTCCTCGAACTTGAAGGTCTTCGTCCCAAGGCTCATCCAGCTGACCAGGAGCGCGATAGAAGAGGTCGCGAGACTCGTCAGCACTGCGTTGCCGAGCAGGCCGACCACCGCAGCAAGGAAGGTGCCCGAGCTGATCGCGGTGAGAGCAATGAGGACGCCCTGCTGCCACCGGTGCTTGGTGAAGCAGATGTCCGCCTGTTTCTCATGGGTCTTGTGGCTGTAGACCACGCGCCCGAAGGCCTCTCGTATCTGCGCCAGAAGGTAGGGGTCGCGGTCAGGCACCGCGTCGCTCTCGGGTGTCAATTCGTTCCTACTCGGTCGAGGACTCCTGGACATGCGCCTGAAAGTCAGTTGCACATCTTCTGAGTATGGCGGCGACCACTGACACTCCGACCGACTTGAGCTACGTCCCGTTCAGGCCGCTCGATCTGGCCCGCTCTGCGGTCCTCCCCTGCTTCGCGCAGGTAGGGGAAAGCGGTGGACACGATGCCGCGGAGCCGCTCGCCTTCCATCTCCGCGGTGGCCCCGCGAAGCTCCTGGCTCCAGGCCCGCGCGAGAGCGAGGCTCAGAGCAACTGGTACTGATCCGGGCAGACTGGGGCCGGACCTGGCAGCGCCGACGCCTGTGCCGCGTGCGCGGTCGCGATTCCGCAGGTCATGCCCCCTGTAGTGGTGTAACCGCGTTGGGAGGATCTTCGGTCGTGGGGTAGATC
>NZ_NNBK01000033.1 GCF_002803075.1 Streptomyces sp. CB01373
GTACGTTCTCCGGGTCCCGGCCTCGGCCTGGACTCCGGCCGTCGAGTCGGACGGCGAGGTCTGTGACGGGGCCTGGCTCGCCGAACTCACCGGGGACCTGATCGACGGCTGGCCAAAGGGCATGCGGCTGATCGTCCGCAAGGAACGACCCCATCCCGGGGCCCAGTTGAGGATCACCGACGCGGACGGCATGCGGATCACCTGCTTCGCAACCAACACCGCCGACCGTCCGATCGCCGAACTCGAGCTCCGTCACCGGCTGCGGGCCCGCGCGGAGGACCGGATCCGGGCCGCCCGGGCGACCGGCCTGCGGAACCTGCCCCTGCACGACACCGCGCAGAACAAGGTCTGGCTGGAGATCGTCCAGATCGCACTCGACCTGCTGGCTTGGATGCCCCTGCTCGCCCTGACCGGCAAGGCCAGGCTCTGGGAGCCCCGCCGGCTGCGGTTCCGCCTGTTCTCCGCCGCCGGACAGCTCGCCACCATCGGCCGGCGCCGGATCCTCCGCCTCGCCGCCCACTGGCCCTGGACGTTCGAAATCACCACCGCTCTCGAACGGCTCGCACTCCTGCCCAACCCCGGCTGACCAGCGCTTCTCCTGGCCCTAGAGAACGTTCCAGTCCGGAGCAGTGGAACCCCGGCGTCCACCCGAGACGACACTTGGGACCTCGGCCTGCCCAGCATCAGCCATCGACAACGAAACGGACCACCGACCCCGTCGGCGGCCCGTCAAGAAAGATCGAGGTTAGATCACGCTGCCGACTGGCATTAGCGATTTTTCGCCCCGGAGGCGCGAATGAATCCGCCAAATGAGAAGTGCGGTCGCGCGTTTCCCGATCTGGTCGCGGCGGCCGTTGAGCAGCTCCCGACCGGCCTGGTCCTGGACGGCGAGCTCCTCGTGGAAGGTCTTGCGGGATCGACGGACTGCTTGATGCGCACCTTGACGATCCATCGAGCCGGGGTTGCCGTGTGGGGGTGAGGACCCGGTGCCGAGAGGACCCGTCCATGACCAAACGCACTACTGAGCAGCAGCGCGCCCGCGAACTCCAGCGCACCGCACACGAGCAGGGCAACACGCCTCAGCTACCACGAAGTCCTCAACTGGGTGCGTGAAACCGCCCAGGCGCAGGCTGAGTATCCAGGTCAGATCGTCGCCTTCGCACCGCACGCGAGCATCATGATCTCCGACGCGGACGAGGATCCAGAGTTCATCCGCGCCAACATCACGCCAACTCCCGCAGCCGAAGTTGAGCTCGCCAACGAGCTCTTCCAGCGGAGGGACGCTCTGATGCGCTACCACTCCAAGGCGGAGATCATTGCCATGATCCTCAGGAGGTGGCGCTACGATCCGGGCGAGAATCTCGCACGCTGGACCAAGCAGGAGCTCGCCAATGAGCTGGTGGACGGCGAGGACGGCCGTGAGCGCTACGAGGCGTACGGGCGGGTGGCCAGCGCCCGACTCCCGACCTCTTTGCGGGGGTGTCGGCTACCCCGGACACGACAGCGCGACACCCTGGCCAGAAACCCGCGTGCGCTTCCGCGCGGCCCGCGAACACGGCATCGTCGACGCCCTCGCCCAGGCCGATATCAAGTGCTGGGGAGACAAGGGATACCGGGGTGCCGACGGCACGGTCCGCATCCCGTACTGGGGACGGTGGGAGGCCCTCTCCGTAGGCCAGAAGGCGGTGAACCGGTCCCCACGCAAAGATCCGGGCTCCGGTCGAGCAGGCCGTCGCCACCCTCAAATCCTGGCGGCTCCTCCGTAAACTGCGGTGCTCGACCACCCGGATTACCAGCCTCGTCCAGGCCGTCCTCACCCTTCATCTGACCATCTCAGAGTGAGGGTGGAAAAGGCTCTCTGTTACCTGGGCCGTCGTGGGAAAGCCCCGCTGGGGAACCGGAGCCGGGGACGCGCGCGCCGGGGCGTGTTCACGGTCGAGGCGGACCGAGGCGGGCCCCTCGACCGGCTGGACGTCAAGGACCAGGCGGAGGTCGCCGCCGCGGCGCGTCAGCCTCGTGGGTTCCCCGATCGCGCCGCGATCAAGGACCGGCCGGCGTAGCCGAGAAGGCCCAGATCGTCCAGGGCCGCGCCGGAGGCCCAGCGCTGCAGCTGGCGGCCGTCGAGGAGGTGGACGCCGCCTTGGCGGGAACCCCAGAGCACGGCCGTGCGGCTGAAGGTGCCGAGGTGGACGACGACCCGGATCAGGCGGTTGATGCTGGGGCGGCCCGCCTCCGGTAGGGGAGCGGGCCCGCTCGTGTCCTCGTCATTGTCTGCCGCAGCCGTCGCCGCGGGCCGAAACGCCACGTCGAGTTCGCGACCTCGGAGGTCCCGCGCGTACAGGCGCGGCCGCCCCTGGCGAGCGGTCAGGTCGACCACTCGCCAGCCGTCGCGCCGCAGCATTCGCCCGGTTGCCAGCGCCAGGCCCTGGTCATCGAGCCGGGCGAGTTCGGCCGGGGAGTAGTGGCCGCCGCGCCGGCGGACGACCGTCCGGCGCACACGCAGGCCCGCGGTCGCGGCGGCCGCCACCAGGACGACGCCGAGCACCAAGCCGGCGCCGAGGGCGTGGTAGAGCCAGACGAGCAGCAGGATAGGGGCGACGGCCAGGCCGAGGCCCACGAAGCCGGCAAGGACGTCACGGACTTCAGGCCCGTACCGGCGCTGGGCACGCGACCAACGCGACTCTCCCCGGGTCCCTGGCGCTACCACCGATTACGGGACAGAGACGTCCTTTTTGTAGACCTGACCGAGGCCCCGACAGACCCCCTGGTCCGTTCCTGTGCGTATTACGAGGGTTGAATGAGCCTTGCCTTGCCGTAGATGGTTGCCAAGCGTGCGCCGCTTGGGCCTGAAGCGAATCCCATGCCGATACTGAATACGCCGGGTTGGGTGAGGTCCGGAACGTAGACTCCGATGCCTTCGGGTTCACGGTAGTCCAGTGTGTACGCAGCTGCGGTGTAGAGGGGATTGACGTTGCCATTAAAGGGAGAGGGCGGGGCAGGGTAGAGGGCGCCTGTGGCGAGGTCCACAGAGGTGATGAACGTGTTGCCGATATTGGGCTGGGAGATCACCACATTTTGGCCATTGAT
Source organism: Streptomyces sp. CB01373 (assembly GCF_002803075.1). Taxonomy (GTDB): domain Bacteria; phylum Actinomycetota; class Actinomycetes; order Streptomycetales; family Streptomycetaceae; genus Streptomyces. The sequence continues at coordinate 3,088 of NZ_NNBK01000033.1, forward strand.
GTTCTCGGTCGTACCGTAGGCATTGCCGTGCAGCATGTAGAGGTATCGGCCGACGGCAACGTAGCCCTGGAGGGACGGGTGGCCGTAGGTAGTGAGGGGCCATCCGGGGACCGCGGTGATGTCGGGCTCACTGATGCTCGCGAGCGGCTTGCTCCAGATATTGAGGCGCGCCAGGTCAAGGTCGTGCACCTGGTACTTCTTAACGCCATCCGTGTCGCGGTAGCGGACGACGAGTCGACCGTAGATTGGGTCAATGCTGGCGGTGTTGACCGTGGAGCCTGGGACGGGCGTGTACTTGGCAAGGGTGGAAGAGGTGGAGTCGAGTACCTGGCCGTTGGTGAACGGGAAGCGAGCTAGGCGAATGCCGCGACTGGTGCCGTCACTTAGCGCAACGGCGTCGACTTCCGTCCACAGATAAGCTGTGCCGCCGACCGGTTCGACGCCGAAACTCATTCCATGTCCGAAGCCGCGCAGATACATGTAGCCGAGAATATTGCCAGACATGTCCCACTTGGTTATGGTCAGGTCGCCGTTCAGATTGCGGTCTGCACTGCTTACTGGGGCGGACTCGCCGGTAAGTTTCAGACCTCCCTGCGTCACCTGTGCAAGATATATGTGTCTGTTGGCGTTGTCGTAGTCGAACGACTGGATGATGGTGGCATCCTTGGTAGGCTTTGCGCGTATCCAGTTGTCTGACGCACTGTTCAGGTCAAGTCGAGGGGAGGGCGCCAACAGGGCGGAGCCTGGCGCGGGAAAAGCGGCGGCTGAGGCTGTCTCGGTGCCGAGGGATACGGTCGCGGCAGTAAGCGCACTGGCACCGCTCCATGTGAGCAGGGAGCGGCGGCTGGGGCGGAAGAACCTGTCGTAGGTCATGGCGCCCTATTAAATCGACAGGTGCGGCCATGATCAACCCTGGCTGTCAGCCAGGCGTGGCACTGGCACACTGATAGGCAATTTGCAGAAGGCGGGACGCACCCGACCTCGCAGGTGCCGAATACTGACTTCGGCGTTTTGCGGTCAAGACGGTGGTGAGTCGACTTAGAATACGGTTTCGGCCATGAAGCCGTCCAGGACCGGGGGCTGGTATTGCAGGCTTTTGAGTCAGTTACGGACCAGGTTTCCGGCCGGTCGACCGTACCAGCGGCGAGGTTGGCCAGACTGCGCTTGCACTGTGACCACACGCCTTCTACCGGGTTCAACTCGGGCGCATACGCAGGCAGCAGGCCATGTGCGGGTGGCTGCGGACGCGCTGGAGGTCTCGGAGCGCACGGTGTGGCGCTGGCTGGCCGCCGCTGAAAGCGATGAGACCGCAGCCGCCTACCCCGGCGCACGCTCCCGGGCCGACGCGAGGTTCACGATCACGCCCGAGGTCCGTGGACTGCTGGCGTTGTGGAAGGGGAACGTGCGGGCGGTGCATCGTGAGCTGACGGCCCGTGCGGCTCGGCAGTCTCCGCCCGCGGACGCACCGTCGCTGACGACGCTGCACCGGGCGATCCGCCGTGATCTGACGCCGAGGGAGCGGGCCGGACTTGCGGGAGGTGAGCGCAGGGCGGTTGCAAGTTCCGGGATCGCGTAGATCGTCCGCGTCCAGCGGGAGTTGACGTGGCAACAGCACAGGCACGAGACGGTGATCATCAGGGTGTCTATGCCAGCTGAGCTGATCACATCGAGGTCTCGTGCCTGCCGCTCCATCCTCCCCGATCCCTGCCGTCCTGGCGAAACTGGGCCCCCTCCACCAGCGCGACACCGGCCGCCTGCGCGTCCACCTCCAGCGCGTACCCGACCCGCGTTCGCGTCGAGGCCGGTGGTATCCCCTGGTCGGCTTGCTGCTGATCTGCGCCTGCGCAGTCGTCTCCGGCGCCCGGACCGTCACCGAGATCACCGAGTGGGGACAGCGCGCCACCACTACGGTGCTGGAACAACTCGGCATCCGCCGCCACCTGCCCGGACGTCGCCGCGCCCCGTCCCACGCCACCCTCACCCGGCTCCTGGCCGCCCTCGACGGCGATGCCCTGGACGCCGTGATCGGCGCCTACCTGGCCGCACGCGACCACATCGATGCCGACGGCACCGGCTCGGCGCCGCGGCCGGCGATCGCGGTGGACGGCAAGGCGCTGTCCGGCTCCGCGCACCGAGGCCAGCGCCACCGGCACCTGCTGTCCGCCGTGACCCACGCCCCCACCGTCACCCTGGCCCAGCGGGAGGTGGGGGCCAAGACCAACGAGACGGCCGCCTTCCGCCCGTTGCTGGAACCACTCGATCTGGCCGGCGCCGTGGTCACCTTCGATGCCCTACACAGCGTCAAGGACCAGGTGCGCTGGCTGGTGCAGGAGAAGAAAGCCCACTACATCGCAGTGATCAAGGGAAACCAGCCGACCGCGTCGGCCCAGGTCAAGGCCCTGCCATGGGAGCAGGTGTCCGTAGCGCACACCGTCTCCGAAACCGGTCACGGTCGGCGGGAGTCCCGCTCGGTCAAGACCATGGCCATCGCGGCGAACCTGGGCGGGATCGCCTTCCCAAAAGCGCGACTGGCCTTGCGCATCCACCGGCGCCGCCAGGAGAGCGGCAAGCGGCAGACCCGGGAGACGGTCTACGCCGTCACCAGCCTCGACACCCACCAGGCCAGCCCTGCTGACCTGGGCAGATACGTGCGCGGGCACTGGGGAATCGAAAATTCCAGCCACTACGTCAGGGATGTGGTGTTCGCCGAGGATGCCTCCACCGTCCACACCGGCAGCGCGCCGCGGGCGATGGCCGCTTTGCGGAACCTGGCCATCGGCAGGCTGCGGCTGCTGGGAGCGGACAACATCGCCAAGACCACCCGAGCGATCCGGGATGCACCCGAACACGCCGTCTGGATCTGGGGCATCACCGACAGCCCGCTCCTACCGGGATTGAAGTCGCCCTGGTAGGCGGTGTAGCCGTATGTGGCCTTGGTGTCGCCTGCCGCCGTGGTCACGGATTCGATGTCACCGCGCGAGTTGTAGCTGTAGACGCCCAGCCCCTGGGCGCCTCCCGGGTACTTGATCTGAGAGATCCGCTGTATGCGTTGCTGCGAGAGTCCGGTTGATGGGGTTGGGTTGCCACCGCCGAACGCATACCGGTTTCCGGTGAACGGATCGACGGTTCGGTCATCCGATCGGCAACAGGGCCGGCCACCAGGAGGGAGCGGCATCCAGTTCGCAAGCCTGCCCGGCCGGCCCCGCCAGGAAGTGCCAGACCGCCATGGCGGGCCAGAGCAGGGCGAGGACAATGCCGAACATCCCTAGCACGGGCCACACAGTCGAACAGCCGTCCGTCGCTCTGAACAGCGCACGCCTGCTCGCCACACTGACGATCGCCACCAAGGTCGCGCTGACCATCACATGGGCGACCATGAGCCCTGTCTCTGTGTCGCCGCACTCCCGCCAGGCGAGACCCAACACGAGTCCATGCGCGTAGAAGGACGCTGTGAAGACAACCCACGCCCAACCGGACGGCTCAGGTTGGCCACGGAAAGGTATTCGGTCACCCCACGCATTCTTCAGGATCTTGAACAGAGATATCCAGGCCAGAAACCCGAGAGCAGCAAGCACGAGTCGGGAGGGAATAGGGAGGCCGTGGAACACAGCCACTCCCGGCATCGCTACGGAGGAAATCACCGTCACAACCAGCACGGGGGGACTGGTCGGAGCCCGCAGCGACATAAGAATCTCCAATCCATCAACGGCCAGTCGGCGGCCCTGCACATCCGTGCAGGGCCGCCGGTCAGCCTACCGACATGGACAAACTGGGCGGTTGCAGCCTCCGGGCACCAAGATGAGCCTTGACTCCCGCTGGACGCGGACGATCTACGCGATCCCGGAACTTGCAACCGCCCTGAGGTGAGCGGGCGGCGCGCAAGCATGATGTGTTCCTGCCCCGGTGTGAGTGGGCAGTGGGGTGGCAGTGGGTGGGCGTCAGCGGGCTCGTGATGTGGATGTCCTGGTAGCAGGTGTGGGGCGGGGTTGTGGTCGCTGTCATGGGGTGACTAAGCGGCTGTTGTGGTGTGGCTAGCAGGTTGGTTGCTGGATGTCATGGCTTTCGCCGTTCCTATGTGAGGGGTTGGCGGGGTCGGGTGGGCTGGCCCGTATGACGGTTCAGGGGGTTTCGGCGGGTGGGGCCGAGGCGGGGTCGGCTGGGTCTGCGCCGACGGGGGGTGTGCCGTTGGCGCGGGGTGTAGTGGTACGGCGGCTTCTTGCGGTGGACGGGGACGGGACGCTGACTGCGCTGCATGTGCGGATCGCGGCGGAGCTGGCGGGTGTGTCGGAGCGGACGGTGTGGCGTTGGCTGGCCGATGGGCGCCGGGGCCACGTCGAGGCGCGGCCGCGGCAGGACGGGTTTTCGCTGAGTGACGCCTTGTGGGAGGTCCTCGCGGAGGCGGGCGGGAACGTCGCGGAGTTGCGACGCAGGATGCTTCGGGCCCAGGAAGAGGGGGTGTTGGAGGGGTGGGGTGCGCAGTGTGTGCCCTCGCTGCCGACGTTGCACCGGGTGATCAAGCGGGATCTGGGGGCGGGCCGGGTTCTTGAAGTAGCTCGTCCGGCTGGGGCCAGGGTGGGGCTGGAGCCGAGCCGGTATGACCGGGCGCTGGCGGATTTGGGGCTCGTGGACGGGGCGGGTGGTCCGCTTGTTGTCGACGGGCCGCCCGCCGACGTGCCGGTGCCGGAGCACGCCGCGAGTGCGGGGGTGCGGGGCGGCGGTGTGCGGTTGTATGTGCCGGGGGCCCGGCTGGTGTCCACACGGCAGGTGGCCGCTGTGGCGGAGGCTGTGGGGCATACGGTCGCGGCACGCGGGATGTGCTGTGTGTACGGGGATACGGGCCTGGGGAAGACGGTCGCCGTCGAGCAGGCGTTGCATCTTCTGCCCGGCCGGGTGCCGGTGTGGAGGGCGGTGGCCGGCGTGGCGCCCGGTCTGCCGCAGATGCGGGCCTCGCTGTGTGAAGCGCTCGGGCTGCCGTTGGGGGCGCTGCCACATCGGGCTGGGCCGGCCAGCCAGGCTCTGACGCGGGCACTGGCCGAGCCGGGTGTGCTGTTTATCGATGACGCCCAGCGGCTGACGCCGCCACTGTTGGATTACCTGCGGCAGTTGTGGGACGCGCCGGGCTGTGCGGCGGCGCTGGTTCTGTGTGGGGCGGGAAGCGAGCGGGCTCTCGCCCGTGCTTCGGCTCTGCGCTCGCGGGTGTTGACCTGGCATCAGGTCGGCCGGCTTGAGCCGTCTCAAGTGCCGCAGACGCTGACCCTGTTCCATCCCGTGTGGGCGCAGGCGGCCCCGGAGGACCTTGCGCGGGCGGACGAGCAGATGGCGCGCGGCAATTTCCGCACGTGGGCGAAGATCACGTCGCATGTCTACGCGGCCCGCGAGCGCGGCCCCGCAAGGCGTGTGGACCCGGAGCTGATCGAGCAGGCCTGCGCGCGTCTTGGCCCCTACCCGTGACGGTCCGGGCTGCTCGAAAGGCTCGTGCATGAGGGCCTTCACCTGTCCCGTCGAGGTGAACGAAGACGGGCTCCACGGAAGCGGATGAGAACGAAGGGGCATGGCATGGACGGACAGCCGCTGGCGCCGCCGGACGATCCGGCCGGTGTTTTGGGGGAGGAGTCGTTGACGGCGTTGCGGGCGCCGGCGGTGCGTCGTCTGCTGGCGCTGCGCGCCGAGCGGCGGCTGTCGCGGGAGCATGTGCGTCTGGCCGGGGAGTGTCTGGGCGTGTCGGAGCGGACGGTGTGGCGGTGGCTGGCTGAGGTCTCCCGGTCGCCTCAGGCCGCGCTGCGCCCTGGGGAACGCAGGGGTGACCGGTTCGAGATCACCAGGGAGATCCGGGTGCTGCTGGCGTACTGGCACGGCAACGCTTCTGCGGTCCACCGTCAGTTGGTGGCCCGGGCCCAGACCGGCGGCGATGACGGTCAGCTGACGGCGGCGTCTGAATCCGTGGCTTCTCCCGCGGGCGCTCCGCCAGCTGCGGTGCCGTTGCTGGACCCGGTGCCATCGCTGTCGACGTTCCTGCGTGCGGTGCGTCGTGATCTCACCGCGGGGGAGCGGGCCGGTCTTGCCGCGGGGCCGGACGCGGCCCGCGCGCATGACGTCTTTGGTAAACGGGCGGCCTCCTGGCGCAATTACGTATGGGAGGCCGATCATGTCCAGGCGCCTCTGCTGGTCGATGCGGACGGTGACCTGGTGCGCCCGTGGGTGACGTGGTTCATCGACACCGCCACCAAAGTGATCACCGGCACTGCGGTCACTCCTGGCGTTCCTTCCCGTGCCTCCGTGCTGGCCGCGCTGCGCGCCGCTGTGCTGCGTGAGGAGCCCTACGGCCCCGCGGGAGGGACACCGGAGCAGGTGCGGGTGGACCGGGGCAAGGACTTCCTGTCCACCGCCGTCACCGCCGCGTTCGGCACGATGGGCGTGACGGTGAAGGACCTGCCCGCCTACAGCCCCCATCTCAAGGGCACGGTGGAAAACCTCAACCGGGCCGTCGACCGGATGCTGTTCGCCGCTTTGCCCGGCTACACCCTCACCCCCACGAAGCCCCGCTCCGGCCGGCGAAGTAAAGCCGCGGGCCGCAGGCCGGAGACCTCCGGTGTCATGTCGTTTCAGGACTTCACAGCGGAGGTGCTGGCCTGGACACACTGGTGGAACACCGAGCACCGTCCCAAGGCGCTGTCCGGCCGTACGCCGCTTGAGGCATGGCAGGCCGATCGGACTCCCGTCACGGACGTCCCCGCCGCCGACCTGTGGACGTTCACTCTGGAGGACGACGGCCGCCCGCGGAAGCTGACCAGCCACGGTGTGCGGTGGCGCGGGCGCACCTACATCGCCCCCTGGATGACCGGCCAGGCCGGCCGTACCGTCACAGTGCGCTACATGCCGCACCACGATCACGAGATCGACATCTGTGACGCGAGCGGCAAGTATCTCGGGTCCGCGCACCTCGCGGACGCGGCCACCCCCGAGCAACTCGAGGCCCTGCGGACAGCCCGAGCGGAGCGTGCCCGACGTCTGCGCGCGGAGGTGAAAGCCGCCGAGACGCTGCGCCGACAGCGCTTCGCCCCGGCTACCACGGCCGGGCCGGCCCAACGGCTGGGAGCCCTCACCTCCGCTGCGACTTCTCATTTTGATGTCGTCAGAAGTTCTCATCTTGGTGTCATGCATCTCTCCTGGTCAGAGCGCAGAAGTGGTGACATCGAGTGAGAAGTCTTGGTGACATCGAGTGAGAATCCCCAGCGCACTGAACTAAGAAAGCCATAAGAGTGGCCATTTGACCTGTGGTTTTGTGCTTTGGCCTTGCTGAGTGAGAGCCGTGCGCGTTAGCCAAGAAGTTTGATCACCAAGGACAGTCGCTGGGGGCGAATGAACCCGAGCGCCTGTGACCGGGCATTACAGGGCTATCACCGTCGTCCCACTGAGGGCCGGGACGAGCCCACGGGCCGGGACCGAGCGGGCGTACGTCCAGTGGGTAGAACGGCTCCCACGTGGGTGGGGAAAACGGGCTGGCGGTTGAGAACGTCCGCATAAACGGAGACAGACCCCCACGCGTGTGGGGAGTACCGATCCTGCGCATCCCGCGGTTGGGGTACGAGGGACGGACTTTACGCCTGAGGGGCCACCGATGGCATGCCGTGACCGATCGCGGAATCCGCGGCAGACCCCCAGGTCTGTGGGGAGAGCGGCTTGCGCAGGCAGGTGTTGACGGCCAGGGTCGACAGACCCCCACGCGTGTGGGGAAGACATCAGCGTCGTGCGCCCGTCTTCCTCGGCGCGCGGAAGACCCCCACGCGTGCGGGGAAGACCTCCGAGGGGGTCAGGTCCTCGGGAAGACCCCCACGCGTGTGGGGAAGACCGGGCTGGAGCATCCGATGCGCCCAGTGCAGGGGGAAGACCCCCACGCGTGTGGGGAAGACCCTTCGTGGCCTGCGGGTTTGAAGATCAGCGGGCTGTTTTTTGCTCACTTTACATGGTCGGCTGTGCTGATGAGGGCCGTGTGCCGGGGGGCAGTCGCCCGTGGTGGGTGAGTTTGAACCGCTCGGTCGGTAGGCGACTTCGGGATCGCCTTGTGGCCGGGTGAAGGGCCTGGCACCTGGAAGGCCGAGCCCGTCAGACCGTCCAACTTGCGCCGCCACGACAGACCCCCACGCGCGTGGGGGAGGTGGCACGGCTGGACGACCGGGGAGGCGTCACCCTGGACAGGCCCCCACGCGTATGAGGAGCATCCCAAGACGATCGTTGTCGAACGGGGCAAGGTTGACAGACCCCCACGGGGGTGGGGAGAAACAGGGGGATTGCCCTACTGTCATTCGGTCGCCGAGACGGACCCCCGCGCGCGTGGGGGAGCGCCTCCTAGCTGTACTGGTGATGCTGCTCATGGCGGACAGACCCCCACGCGTATGGGGAAGACCTCCACGCCGACCTTGCCGAAGCCCTCACGCAGGGCAGGCCCCTACGCGTGTAGGGAGACCTCGCGGTGCGTGCTGATGCATCCGAAGATTCCGGCACGACCCCCATGCCAGGTGGGGAGGCATAAGGTCTGTGAGGCCCGTGGTGACCAGCAGGGGTGCACCCTCCCAAGGGGAGAAAATCCGCGAGACCCGGACCGCAGACTACACCTCCGCTGCGGGAGACGTCGGCACCGGGAGATGTTCCGCGTGCGGCAGGATGAGCGTCAACAGCTCTGACGCATGGGAAAGTTGAGGCGGGCGGGAGTTGGCCGTAGGAGTGCGGGAGGATGCCCGGTTTGGCGGGATCGATCTGACGCCGTGGGGGAAGTTCGACCGTGGGCAGCTTGCGGTGTATCCGCTGCTGTTTCATCTTCTGGATGTCGCGGCGGTCGCCGGGGTGGTCTGGGACCGGTATCTGACCCGCGGCCAGCGGCGTTTGATCGCAGCTGGGCTGGGGGTGACGCCTGCGGAGGCGCGCTGTTTGGTGATGTTTATTGCCGGGCTTCATGACTTGGGCAAGCTGTCTTCGTTCCAGGAGCGGGAGGCGCATCCCTGGGCCCGGGTCAGCGACGCCCTGCGGGCGGACACTGGCGATTGGCGGCATATGCCGCACGAGCGGGTGTCCATGCACAGTGTTTTGCAGCTGCTGGCGGAGGCCGGCTACCCGGTGGACACATCCGACAGCCCCGGAGTGCTGGTGGCGCAGATCCTGGGCGGACACCACGGCCGGTTCCTGCAGGTCGACATCGACGGTGCGGCCAAGGCCTCCCGGGTCAACCTCACGCTGGGCGGGCTCGCTTGGCAAGATCTGCGCCGCCGCTACTTCGCGCTGGTGCGCCACCTGACCGGCGCCACCACGGTGCCGACCGATGTGTCGGTGCCGGCGGCCGTACTGATCACCGGAGTCGGCATCATCGCGGACCGGCTGGCCAGCCAGCGCCACTACTGGCTGCCCAAGGCCCAGGCGCCCGCCTTCGGTGCTGGCGAGCACTACGCGCAGGCCGTCCGGGACGCCCCCGGCCTGCTCGAGCAGTCCGGTCTGACCCGCATCCCCCTGTCGTACACATCCTTCACCCGAGCGCATGGCGGCCTGGAGGCCCCGAATGCCCTGCAGGCCTCGGTGATGGAGCAACTCGCACCCGCGGTGGGGGAGAAGGGGCCGGGGATCCTGGTGGTCACCGATGCCACCGGCGGCGGTAAGACCGTCACCGCCCTGGAAGCCGCGCGTATCTTCAACGCCTCCGGGGACACGGCCGGAATCCTGTGGCTGCTGCCGACCATGGCCACCACCAACGCCGCCTACGATGTCCTCGAGGCCTACGTGGCCGCCCACCGGCCCGAGCATGCCCCGGTCTCCCTGGTTCACAGCCACAGCTACCTCAACACCGCCTACACCGACCACCGTCTCGCCGCGCATGAGCCGTCGACCTGCGACGCCTTTTGGCCCGGCGAAGACGACGCCGACACACCGGCGGGGGAGCGGCCCGAGGAGCGGGTGACGGTGCCGGACGGCTGGCTGCGCGGCTGGGACAGGGCTCTGCTGGCTCAGTTCACCGTCGCCACCCACGACCAGGCCCTCATGGCTGCGCTGCCGGTCCGCTTCAGCGCCCTGCGCATGCTGGCCATCTCGGGGCGGACCGTCATCGTCGACGAGGTCCACGCCCTGCCCCCGTTCATGCGGCAGATGCTGGGGCAGCTGCTGCACTGGCTGGGCGCTGTAGGCTGCCCGGTGGTGCTGTTGTCCGCGACCCTGCCGGGGCAGGTGAGCAGCGAACTCATCCGCAGCTATCTCGACGGCGCTGGCCACCCCCACCCCTACACGGCCCATCTGGACTGCCGTCCTGCCTATCCCGGCTGGCTCTATGCCGCGGCCTCGGACGCCTCCCTGACCCGCATCGCCCCCGCCGCGGCCGCCGCCCACGCCGCTCGCAACCGCCGCCGCGCGGACATCCGCCTTCACTTGGTGCGCCACTCCTCCTGCACCGATCCCGAAGATGCTCCCGTCCGGGAGACCCGCCTGGAGCGCATCACCCGGGAGATCGCACCCGTCGCCGAGGCCGGTGGCTGTGCGGCCGTGTACTGCGCCACCGTGGCCGACGCCCAGGCCACCTACGCACACCTGCACACGGCCCTGGACTGGCCGGACGGTGGCCCCGGCCGTCAACTGCTCCTGGCGCACGCCCGCCTGCCCGGCCATCAGAACGAGACTCTCACCCGACGCGTCCGCACCGCGCTGTCCCGCACCGGTGAGCGCCCCCAGCGCCTGGTGGTTGTCACCACCAGCCTGCTGGACATGAGCCTCGACATCGACGTCGATGTCATGGTCAGCGACCTGGCCGCCCTGCACACCCTCCTGCAACGACTGGGCCGGCTGTGGCGCTTCGACCACATCAAACGGCCCGACTGGATGCGCCAGCAGAACCGCCCCCGCCTGAACGTCCTTCAGCCCACCGACCACCGCGGCCACCTCCTGCTGCCGCCCGCCTGGCGCGGTCTGGACTCCCCGTTCCTGCCGCGCGCCGCCGCCGCCTACCTCGCCCGCCGGCCCGATCACCCGCTCACCCTGCCCGACGACGTGCAGCGCCTGGTGGAGAGCGTGCACGGCGACACCGACGACCTCACCCAGGCCGATGCGGCCCTGCAGCGCAGCGACACCCTCCACCAGGCCCGGCAGCGAACCGAGGAACACCACAGCGCCCTGCACACTGTCCCGGCCTGCCACGACACCCTCTCGCTGTCCGACCTGCACCGCCAGAACCTGCACGCCAGCCAGGCCGCCACCCGCCTGGGTGTCATGCCCCGCCGCCTCCTGCCCGTCTACCGCACCCCGGGCGGCCGTATCACTCTGGACGCAGCCGGCACCCAGCCGCTGCCCCGCCACCGCAAACCGACCACCGTCCAGACCCGCAGGATCCTTCAGCACACCCTGCCCGTGCCCGCCGCCTGGGTCGCCGACCGCGGCCGCCGCAACCAGGTCCCCGACTCCTGGCGCACGCACGCTCTCCTCGCCGGCCTCGTCCTGCTGCCGCAGGATGCCGAAGACCCTGCACGGCCGGTGCGTTTCGGACGGCACAGCCTGCGCCTCGACGCCACCTTGGGGCTCGTCCACACCGAGGCCTGAGCCGTTGTCGCCCACACGCCTGTGGCCGCCGCCTTGCCCCGAGCACTTCACACGCCCTGTGACTGCGGATCGCAGACCGCGCAACGCTGCACGACGACCGAGCGAGCGCTGTCGAGCCGGCGTCTGTCCAGCGGGCCACCGCCACCTCGCGAATCTGCCCAATACGACAGGCGCTCGGACAGGGCCCGCACGCCCTGGAGACGGTGCCGCGTCGCACCCCTTGTGCTCTTAAGACGGTCGCTTGCGCCCGTCCGGGAGGCGAAAAAGAAGGGTGTATTTCAAGCCAGAACCGCGAATAGATCCGCTCCGTATCCGGGAAATGACGCCAAGTCGAAAAAGCAAACTGGCCGGTAATTGCGGCGTAAACGATGTGGTTCGAAGGTGGCCGGGGTGTGGCTAATATGGAATCGCGAAGCTGGACGAACGTTCGAGTCCGGTATGTCGCGCCTGCTGCGCTGTGTGCACCGCACCCCTGGTGTTCCCGTGCGGCACTCGCCCGTCGGCGTGGCTTGACCCGGCCCACGACCGTGCGGCCTGCCTCCTCTCCTTGACCCTTGGCATGCACTCACGGCATCCCGACCCAGGCGGGCTCCTGATTCCGGCAGGCAACTCTCCACAGAAGTCCCCTCTTTCTTCACACCCGGCAATGGAGCCCGTGTGCCTGCCCCGCATTATGCGACTGATCAAGAGCCCTGCATTCCCGTCTTGTTCCTGAACGGGCGTCAGGAATACCTGGGATGGCGGGATGTCCTGCTGCACGCCCACCTCATCAAGGACCTGGCGCTGCCACTGCCGCCAGCGGCATCCGCCGCCCTGCGCCTGCTCGTTGCGATGGCCGCGCGAGTCAGCGGCCTGGACGCGCAGGCAGACGGGCGGATGACCGCACGACAATGGGCACAACGCCGCCGTGACCTGCTGAAAAGCCCCAGCGGGTTCGACCCGGGCGCCGTCCACGCCTACTTCGACCGCCACATCTGGGATCTGTTCCATCCGGTGCGGCCGTTCCTGCAAGACCCACGGCTGGCCACACAATGCGCGAAACGCGCCGGCGTCAACAAGCTGGTCTTCGGACGCCCAGAGGGAAACAACCTGGCCTGGCTCAGCCCCCACACCGACACCGACCCCCAGCCCGTGCCCAGCGACCAGGCCCTGTGGCACCTGCTCATCCACCACTACTACGGTGCGGCCGGCCAGTGCTCCGTGCGTACCGTGGGCGGCCGCTCCCTCGGACGAGCCAAAGCCGGACCGCTGCGCTCGACGCTCTCCTTCCACCCCCTGGGCCGCACCCTGTACGAAACCCTCCTGGCCGGCGTGCCCAAACCGTCCCGGCTGTGGCCGGACGCCCAGGACCGCTGCCCATGGGAGGAACCGCTGCCCGACCCGGACCCGGACCCCGACGACGGCCCCGACCCCGATGCCGCCCTACCACCGGTGTCCTCCCCGGGGCGACTACTGACCGGCCGCTCCAGGCATGCCGTCCTCCTCATCCCCGCACCCGACGGCCGTCAGGTGACCGACGCCTACCTGACCTGGGCCACCCAGAAAAAGCTCCCCGCTCTCGACCCCTACCTCATCCATCATGTCCATGCTGATCAGCCCGTCACCAAGCGCCACAGGCCGCGCCCTGCGGACACCGACCGGGCCCTGTGGCGGGACCTGGACGCCCTGCTGCTGGCGGGTGACGAGGACGACAGCAAAGGAAAAACCGGCACAGGCCGCAAGAGCTACACGGTCCAGCGCCCCGACGCCTTCACCACGCTCAACGACCTGCCTGCCGACCTGCGGGCCGCCTTGCGAGTACGCGTCTACGGCTTCGACCAGGACGACAAGACCCTCAACCGCACCTGGTACACGGCCCTGACCCCGCCGATCTGGCCCTGGATGCAGGAACACGACCCGGCCGCGGCCGAGCGCGTCACCGAATGCCGCAAAGCCGCCGAGGAGATCGGCGAGCACCTCGACCACGTTTCCAAGACTGCCTGGAGCCAGGTCACCTCGCCGTCCGGCGACAAGGCCGGGCGGCCGCCGAGGCGCCTGCCGCCCTGGACCCACAGCGCCCGCACCCTGTACTGGCCCCGCGCCGAGACCACCTTCCGGACCCTTCTCGACGACCCCACCCGCGCCGCACGAGCGGCCTTCGCCGCCGACGCCATTCACGCGCTCCGCGCCGCCACCCGCCCGGCCATCACCCAGCACTTCCGTGCCGCCGAGGCCATCGCCCTCGCCCTGGCTCAGCTGCGCCGCCACAGCCACTGACGCCGCCTTCCGAACCTCTGCTCCCTTCGCCGTCCCGCTGCCGTCCCACCCAAGGCCTTCGCACCCATGTCTTTCACCACCGCGCAACGACGCGCCCACTACGACGACTTCGTCCACCAGGTCATCACCCTGTGCGCCGTCAACAGCATCCGCGCCGACCTCAACTCAGGATTCGGGCGCCCCGTCGCAGAGTGCCCCCGGATGCCAGAGCACCTCACCCGGCACATCGCCGGCTTCGGAGCACACCGCGCCCACTACACCGTGGCCGGACTCATCGCCCAGGACCGAGACCTGCCCCACGAAAACAGCCTCTACCAGCCAGAGCTGGTCACCCCCAGCCTGGACCACACCGCCCGCGCCGCCATCACCGCACCGGCCACCACCGATGCCCCACCACCGCCGGTACCGGCCCCCGCACCACAGCCCGACCAGGCCGCCCGGCCCTGGCGCAGACGCCCCGACCTCGGCACCCACCTCGCCATCGCCGTGGCCCGGTACGGCTTCAAGGAAGCCACCATGACCAACCGCATCAAAACCCTCACCAAACTCGACACCTCGCTGCTGCACCCCAGGCTGTGGTCACTAACCAGCCACCTGCACAGCCGCGGCGCCGCCCGCCTCGACTTCGCCGTCCTCCTCGAGGACCTGGCCTGGTGGGACCACGACCAGATGGAGACCGCCGCCCGCTGGCGCGAGAACTACTTCCTCACCCTGCACACCCTGTCCTCGAAGGAGCACTGACATGGCCGCCTACGCACCCGCCCGCTACGTCGACTTCCACGCCCTGCACCCGCTGCCCGCCTCCGTGCTGAACCGGGGAGAGGACGACCTGCCCAAAACGCTGCAACTGGGCGGCGCCGTACGCGCCATGGTGTCCTCGCAGTCCTGGAAGCGGGCCATCCGCCTGCGGCTGGAGGCCGACCTCGACGAGCACGCCGCCCGCACCCGCATGCTGCCCCTGCGCGTCGCCGACGCCCTGCGCGAGGCCGGCTGGCCGGCGGACCTGGCGGCCTTCGCCGGCGCCCAGATCGTGCGCTCGGCCACCAGGGAGGGACTGAAGACCGAGGAAAAACAAGGAGGCATCACCTCGGTCACCCTCTACCTGCCGCGCACCGTGCTCGACGACCTCACCGACCTGTGCGCCGAACACCGCCCGCAGATGGAAGAGGCCCTTGCCAAGGAGAAGGCGGAGAAGGCACAGGAGGCGCAAGCCGAGGCCAAGAGCGCCCGCGGGAAGGCAAAGAAGGAGAAGACGGAGGCCGTCCTGCCCACGCCCACCGTCGCCACTCTCATCCGCCGGCGCACGGCCACCATCAACCTCTTCGGCCGCATGCTCGCCGAGGTACCCGGCGCCCAGGTCGACGGCGCCGTGCAGATGGCGCACGCCTTCTCCGTCCACCCAAGCAGCCAGCAACCCGACTACTTCACCGCGGTAGAGGACTGGTCACTGCCCCACGAGGCGGGCAGCGCACACCTGCAGACCAGCTTCTTCACCACCGGCCTGCTCTACCGCTACGCCACCGTCAACCTCACCGAACTGACCCGCAACCTGAACGGCGACCACGACCAGGCCCTGCACCTGCTGGAACTGTTCGCCGAGGCCTTCATCGACGTCATGCCCGGCGCGAAGAAGACGGCCACCGCCCCGCACACCTACCCCTACCTGGTGCACTACGCGGTACGCGACCGCCGCCCCGTCTCCTTCGCCGCCGCCTTCGAACAGCCCGTCAAAAGCGCCCCAGGCGGCGGCTACACCACCCCCGCCGTCCAGGCCCTGTCCCAGCACGCCGGCGCCCTGAACCGGCTGCTGGGCACCCGCCGCCTGATTGGCTCCGGCTACGCCACCGCGCACGGCGCACCCGTCGACCACCTCGGCACCGCACACGCCAGCTTCGACGACCTGACCGGCGCCCTCACCCAGGCCGCCGCCCAGCCCTCCCCGGCACGGGCGGCCGCATGAACGGCATCCTTCTACGCCTCGCCGCCCCGCTGATGTCCTTCGGGGAACACGCCGCCTTCCACTACCGCGACACCCTCGCCTTCCCCACCCGCTCCGCCCTCATCGGCCTGTTCGCCGCCGCGGAAGGGCGCTCCCGCGAAGACGCCCTCGCCCCCGACCCGGACACCGGCAAAAGCCCCTACACGGGACTGGCGTTCACCGTCCGCATCGACCGGCCCGGCATACGCCACACCGACTACCACACCGTTGGCGGCGGCCGCCCCCACAAACAAGGCCTGCGCACCAGCGCCGGCGACTATCGCGCCCAGAACAAGTCCACTCTCATCAGCCGGCGCGTCTACCTCGCCGACGCCGTCTTCACTCTCGCTGTGCAAGGCCCCGATCCGCTCCTGGAACACCTCATCCAGCGACTCGAACAGCCCGCCTTCGGACCTTACCTGGGCCGACGCGCCTGCATCCCCGACGAACCCCTCTTCCTGCGCGGCCTGCACCCCGACCCCGTCGCTGAACTCCGTCACCGCATTCCGCTCAGCCTGGCCGCACCGCCGCACCCTGAACAGGCCATCGTGCCCGTGGACTTCATCTGGGAACGACAGCCCGAACACGTGCCCGCCGCCCCTTCCCACCGTGAAGTCGCCGACGTACCCGCCGACTTCACCCCCACCCAACGCCTGCACGACACCCGTCACGTCTGGCGCACCACCGAACCCCTGCCCGCCACCCTGTACGCCCCACCACCCGCGCTCACCGAACTGACCGCCTACATCCACCAGGACACCACTCCGTGACCAGCACCCCAACCGCCACCCTCGCCACCACAGCGACACTGACCCGGATCCGCCTCAACCACCGCAGCCCGGCCGCCCGCCGTGACCTGGCCGACGCCGTCAGCCTGCACAAGACCGTGATGCTCCTGGCCCCCGACGACCTCGGCGAAAACCCCCGGCAGCAGGCCGGCATGCTCTTCCGCCTGGAAGACGCCGCCGAAGGCACCCCACCCACCCTGCTCGTCCAGTCCCACCAGCCGCCCGACCTCACCCGCCTGCCCCACCACTACGGCGCCGCCGAAACCCGACCCCTGCACTCCATGTTCCAGGCCCTGACCCCCGGCCGAGCGGTGCGCTACCGCATCACCGCCAACGCCAGCGCCGCCCGCCGCGTCCTGGACGACCACCACCCCGTCGACAACAAGCACGGCCGGAAAATCGTCGCGCTCTACGGCGACGACGCTCTGGCCTGGTGGCAGCGCCGTGCCCACCAAGCCGGCCTCACCCTGGCCACCACCGACATCACCCCCGCCCGCTTCCCCCGCACACGCCGCCGCGCCGACAAGCCCGGCGAACAAGCCCACTCTCCCGGCCCCATGCACGCACTGACCCGCTTCGACGGCCTGGCCACCATCACCGACCCCGATCAACTCAGCCACGCCCTGCTCACCGGCATCGGCCGCGGCAAGCCCTACGGCGCCGGCCTGCTCACCCTCGCCCCCGCCTGACCCACCCGCGCCCCGACGTGCGCCACCCCAAGAAAGACCCCGACGCGTGCCCGCCACACCACCACCCGACGGCCCCTACGACACCACCTCCCTGCGCGCCGCCGCCGTACGCCGCCTACTGCGCCTGCGTAATAGCGAACGCCTGACCCACTACGACGTGCGTACCGTCGCCGCCGGGTTCAACGTCCACTGGCGCACGGTGCGCCGCTGGATGGACAACGCCACCACCCACAACGGCACCTACACCCCCCAAGGACGCCGCCACTTCACCCTCACCCCGGCCATGCACGAAGCCCTGGCCCGCTGGCACGGCAACGCCGCAGCCACCTACCGCGAACTCGTCGCCGACGGCATCTTTGGCAACCCGCCCCGTGTATCCCAGGCAACCTTCTACCGCGCCGTAGACCGGGAACTCACGCCCGGCCAGCGTGCCGCCCTCAGAGGAGGCGAAGCAGCCCGCCGCCGACACGACGTGCACGCCCTGCGCCCACACGGCAACCGCAACGACGTCTGGGAGACCGACCATGTCGAAGCCAGCGTCTTCGTCAACGTCGACGGCCGCCGCAGCAAACCCTGGATCACCTGGTTCATCGACCACACCACCGCCGTCATCTGCGGGCTGGCCATCACCCCCCACCAGCCCAGCCAGGACGCCATCCTGGCCGCCGCCCGCGACGCCATCCTCTGCACGGATCACCACCGGCCCTTCGGCGGCATCCCCCGCAAGATCCGCACCGACCGCGGCCGCGACTTTCTGGGCAGGTGCGTGGACGAGGCGTTCAAAAAGTTCGGCACCGAACTGATCGTCCTGCCGCCCTACAGCCCCCACCTCAAAGGCACCGTCGAAGCCATCAACGGCGCCGCCAAGCACATGCTGTTCAAAGGACTGCCCGGCTACGCCCACACCCCCCGAAGCCGCCGCGACCGCCGCGGCCAGCCCTTATGGGCCCTTAACGACCTCCTCGACTACGAAACCTTCATCACCGTCGTCCTCGACTGGGTGGACTGGTGGAACAACGACCACACCATCGCCCGCCTCCACCGGCGCACCCCCGCCCAAGCCTGGCACGCCGACCTCACCCCCATCGACACCCTCGACCCCGCCGACCTGCACACCTACACCCTCACCGACGCCGGCCCACCCCGGAAGATCACCAGCAAGGGCGTCCGCTGGAAAAGCGCCTACTACGTCGGCGACTGGATGCACGGCCACTCAAGCGCCGGCGAGATGGTCCGCCTGCGCCACGAACCCCACCACTACCACCGCGTCGAACTCTACGACGCCGACACCCTCACCTACCGTGGCCCCGCCTTCCGCAGCGACGAAATGAGCCCCCGCCAAGCCCGCGCACTGCACAACGCCCGCCGACGCGAAGCAGACCGCTACGCCGCCAAAGCCCGCCGAGCACGCAAAAACGCCACACCCCGCTACGCCGCCACCAGCGTCGCCGCCGCGCCCGAACCCCTCAACCGGCTCACCGCCAGCCAGGCAGCCGCCCAGCTACGCCAGTTGCAAACACCGGAAGGTCACCTGCACGCCGAGGCCCGGCCCGACCTCCTCAACCGGCCCCAGCCCGACTCCGCCCGCTGGACCAAGCCCCGGCCCGGCGTCAAACCCCAGGACACCGAGTGACCCACCCGACGACCACGCCCGAGAACCAGCCGACCGCCGGCTCGAACTACCACTACATGGGCCTACCCGGCGCCCGCGCCATGCTGACCCAGGCCAGCGCAGAGACCTACGCCAACCTTGTCACTACCCTCAACGCCGACGCCGGCAAGGGCGCCATCATGTGCGTCCACGGTGGCGTCGGCCTGGGCAAGACCTTCGCCGTCAACAGCCACCTCGACGACCTAGCCCCCCACACCACCCTGCGCATCAAAGTCGGCTCCGCCAAAATCCAGGCCCTGCGCGCCGCCCTGTACAAAAAACTCGACCTGCCCGGCGAGGCCCCCCTCAACAGCACCCGCTGCGAAACCATCCTCAAGGAAGCCCTGTCGGAAACCCCGCGCGTCCTGGTCGTAGACGAAGCCCAGTGGCTGGACACCCGGGCCTTCGAATTCATCCGCGAGCTCTGGGACGACGAGGACACACGCCTCGCCGTCGTTCTGGTCGGAGCCGAAACCTGCTACCAGAAGATCAAGAACCGTCCGGCTCTGGACTCCCGCATCCTCGTCTGGCAGCGCTACAAGCCCCTCACCCCGGCCGAAGTCCTCACCGTCATCCCCGAATACCACCCGCTGTGGGCGGACGTACCCACCGACGAACTGCTGTGGATCGACGACGTCGCCTGCCACGGCAACTTCCGCCAGTGGGCCAAAATCACCTACCTGCTCCGGGAACAGCACGGCGGCCCCGGCACGAAGGGAGCCGGTAGCACGGATCCGACGAACCCGCCCACTCCACACGGCGCGGCCGCACCGCTCCCTCCCTACAGCCGGGACCTCATGCGCGCCATCCTCAGCCGCCTCGACCCCACCCAACGTCACACCGACTGAAGCGCCGCCCCGGCGTCTGAGCGCATCCGCACCGTCACCAGAGCTGGCGGTGCGGCACCGGCAGCCATCCGTGATACTCCAACGCCCGGTCATCCACAACGCGGGGGAGCGGCTGGCACATCCACACTCCCGGAGGGGTCGAACAATCACCAGCCCGCCCAGCCAACGCACCACACGGGCCGGTTGCTCCGGAGCCCCGTCTCGGTCCACGAAGCCGTACTCGACCGGCGCCCGCTTACTGCCTCAGCAGCTGGTTGGCCGCGTTCGTTGAGGGCGAACCCCACCCGCGTGGGGAACAACCAGGTGGTGACGCCGCCGGTGGTGCGGCCGTGGATAGACCCCTACTTACGTGGGGATGCCCCCTTGCTGACCTGCGAGGCCAGCTCTATCGATAGAGAATCTTACTCGTGTGATCCGGGCGGCAGTCAGCAGTACCTTCTGCCGGAGGGCAAGGCGGAGCACGCGAACCGGGCCGAACAGTCGGGTCGGCCACCGGCAGTGGCCTTGTCGGACGAGCCGCACCTCTCGCGTGGCGGCTGTCCCCGGGGGCTCTGGGTGCGGGCTGGTTAGTGGCTGTTGTCGGTGAGGGTTCCGCGCTGCACCAGCTCGTCGGCGGTGCAGCCGCGTCGCTGCGCCATTGCGTGGAAGGTTTCCCGCTCGCGCTGCCAGGACAGGGCCCGGTCGGCTGCGGTCTGACGGATGTACTCATCGGCGGACAGGCCGAGAGCGGCGGAGTGGGCGGCGATCGCTTCTCGTTCCGCGGCCGTGAATGTCATCGTGGTGGCCTCCTTTGGCCGGTGGGCCTGCTGCTCGGCGGGGTGCCGGGCGTTAACCCGCGCAGGTCATGACGCTAGCCGTTGCGCGGGTTTCAGCTGGCGCTCGGTGCGGGGCGGGGTGGGTGTTGATCCATGAGAGGCCGCCGAGGTCGAGGTGGTGGCGGGCGCGGGTGACGGCGACGTAGGCGAGGCGGGCATCGGTGTCGCTGACGGGTTCGGGAATGGGCTGGCCTTGGGCGTCGTGCTGGTCGGTGTCCTTGGGCGGGGGAAGTCGTCGGCGATTTTGACGGTGGGCCATTCGCGGCCCTTGGCGGTGTGGGCGGTGGAGACGGTGACGTCGGCGTGCTGTTCGTCGGTGAGCTGGTCGACGGCGGTGAGGATGGCGTCGGGTCCGTGGGTGTCGACGAGGTCGACGAAGGGCTGGAGGTCGCGTCCTGCGGGGTCGTGGGCGGCGTAGTCCTGCAGTTCGCCCCAGGAGGCGAAGAGCACGAGTTCGGGGTGGGAGGTGCGGCGGCCGTCTTTGAGGTCGCGGGCCGCGAGGGCGAGCGCGGCCAGCTGCTGTCCTCCGCGGGTGAGGGCGACGCGGTGGCCGGCGGCGAGCAGGCGCATGACTTCGGCCATGGTGCCGATGTTGGTGCGGCACAGCACCGCGTCCGGCCGGTCGAGGCTGCCGATGTCGGTGGGGATGGTGTCGCTGCCGGTCAGGCGGATGGGGGCGTCGGCGAGGGTGAGCCACCGGTTGGCCTCTTCGGCGATCAGGGTGCCGAATCGGAAGGAGCGGGTCAGGGTGAGAGGGGTGGCGTCGAAGCTGGTCATCACGTCCCGGGCGCCGCGCCAGCCGTAGATGGCCTGGGCGGAGTCGCCGACCATGACGAGCTGTGCGTGGTCGCGCTGGGCGGCGAAGACCTCCTCGAGGACCGGGTTGGTGTCCTGGGCCTCGTCGAGGAAGAGGAAGTCCGCTTCGATGGTGGGTGCGGTGAGGGCCCACATTTTGAGGTAGTGGTCGTGTTCGAAACGGACCACGCCCTGGTCGGGGTTGTGCAGGTCGGCCCAGGCTTTGGTCGCGAACGGCATGACCTCGTCGGCAAGTCGGGCATGGTCGCCGGGTGTGTCCAGGCCACGCAGTCGTGGCACATGGTGGCCGGTCAGGGTGCGGTCGGCGGAGTAGCAGTAGCGAGTGACGGTGCGCAGCACGGTGTGGGAGAGCGCGCGGGGGCCGATCTCGTGAGCACCGATGCGGACCGGACGCGTGATGCCGAGCGCCTGGCCGGTCTTCCACGCGGGCTGGCGGGGCTGTTGAGCCGGCGGCAGTAGCGGTGACCGACGGCGGCGAAGGCTGTGGCGTGAGCGGTCTTGCACAGCACCGTGCGGGGGAAGCGGCCGGCGGCGTCCTGGGCGATGTTCTTGTTGAAGGCGAGGTAGCGGCCGCGGCGGTGGGTTCCGGCCGTGAGGAGGCCGAGGGTGCTGGTCTTCCCTGTCCCGGCGCCGGCCTGCAGGACGAGATGGTGACCGGCCCGAAAAGCGTCGGCAGCGTGCGCCTGTTCGTCGGTGGGTGTGTGCAACAAAAACTCCGCGAAAGAGAAGAAAAACATCGGAAGGGGAAAGGGATGATGAGTGAGGTCTGCGGTGTGGGCTGCCGTCCCGGCAAGGTGCAGCGTCCGGGATGGGCTCGCAGCGCTGCCGGGACGCAGTGGTGATGCCGGCTGTGCAGGATTCGGGCCGCGCAGACCAGGACTTCTTCGATGGTGGGGTGGGTGAGCAGGCTCGCGAGCCGGCTCTCCGGGCGCCGGGCGCGTTCCTGCTCATGCCGGGCACGGTCCGCGGCCATGTACCGGCCGAGCACATCCTGCGGCCGCTCTCCAGATCTGCTGCGGCCCGGCGAAGGACCGCACCTGCTCAAGGGGCCGAGAACGATGTTGAGCAGAACCCGGCCGTGCCGGTTGGGGTGGTGCGTGGTCAGGATGCCGATCGGCAGTCGCGTGCCCCGTTGGTGCCGTAGCACGTGCAGGGCACCGCCCAGGCTGCGCGCTCTGCACTGCTATCAGCCGGTTACGGTCCGCGTTCGCGGCCGGCCGGACGCATGCTCGGGCGTGCCGGAGCTCGGTTGGTGGCGGGCCTGGGCAGGGTGAGCTCGAGGGCGTGGAAGGGCGTCATGGGCGGGCTGCCTCATGGGCCCTGCCGGTGGGGCCTGGGTGTCGGGTGTGGGTGGGAAGGCGGTTGTGGATGTGCTCGTGGTGGCGCAGGGGGTCGAAGGGCTCCCAGTCGGTCACCGCCAGGTCGGCGGCCGTGGGGATGGCGGCGTGCTGCGGGCAGCGCTGGGCGCGCCAGCGCAGCTGCTCGGCGTACGGGATGGCGCTGAGGTCGTAGATGGCCATAACCGCGGAGGGCAGGGCCAGCTGCCCGCTCGTCGCGGTGGCCGGGACCAGCCTCCAGGTGCCGGCCGGGGTCTCGGGGGAGAGCAGAGTGCTGGTGCAGCGGTGACGGCGCCGGGTCTGGGCGATGCACTGGATCTCGTCCACCGGGCGGGCGGCGAGGTAGCGCACGTACAGCAGCTGCACGACGGGACGGGCCGGGCGGCAGACTGTCGAGTTCTTCCGTTGGGGTGCCGGGCTGTCCGGGGAGGCCGGGCAAGGGGCGAAGGCGCCGGCGTCGATTAGACGGCGGGTGTTTACGGCCAGCGACCGGCGCAGCCCGGTCAGCTCGGGAGGGGGCGGGGGAGTGTCGCGGGCGGGACAGACGACAGCGTGCGGCAGACGGCACCAGCTACTGCCATCTCCTCCCGGGTAGGCAACACCGGAACTGACATGCCAGCGGCAGACGGCGGGCACCCGGGCGGCCGGAAGTTCGTGCGGATGAAGGCGGACGGGCCGCTGAGCGCCGCGGTGGTACCACTCGATCCGGTTGCCGCACTCGCGGCACCGGTCGCCCTGGCCGCAGCGCAGCAGCCGGCTGACGCCGTCTGGGGAGACGTGCAGGGAACGGCGCACGTGGTGGACGAGGAGGCTTCCGTCCCAGCGCCGGGCCGGAGGAGGTGTGGAGCGCATGCGGGCGAACCTGCCAGCCAACACGCCGGATCCGCGGCAGCAGCTCTGCCGGATCGCCCGGTCAGCCCCATCCGGTGAGACTGGGGTGCGAACGCTTGATTGCGCGTTCGAGAGGGTCTCGCCGGTTCGGGTGATCTGCGACAGGCGCTCGGGCGGGGAGTCAGTCCTGGGCCGGGCCGGGCAGGTCGTGCCCGCGGCACAGGGTGCTGAAGAGCTCGTCGAGCGGGGTGTTCAGGGCGTGGGCGAGGGCGTGCCAGGTCTTCAGCGTGCCGATGGTGCGGCCCTGCTCGATCTCGATGACGGTGCGTCTGGCCAGGCCGCTGCGGGAGGCAAGCTCGTCATAGCTCCACCCGCGCGCGGCCCGCAGGCGCGCGAGTTCGAACCGCAGCGCAGTGAGGTCCGGATCGGGCGGCAAGATCGTCACCCGCCCATCCGACGGTGCAGACCCCTGCACTGCCAGTGCATACCTCTGCCCTATTTTCCCAGGTGGCGGCACGCGCGAGAGGGCAGAGGTCTGCACTACGGTGGGCGGCCGTCCCCATACCCAAGACCGGGATCGGCGCGGAATCGACAAGGAGGAACACGCGCCCATGAGGCTGCGCCCAGCATGTCCGACGACACCACGCACCTGGACCGTGGAACTGCGCTCGCACGCCGGCGGGCTTGCTCTCGTATGCCAGCAATGCCCGCACGGCAGCGGGCAGATCACCGCAGCCTCCGCACGCGCGGCCGCCCTCGCCCACCTCGCACGGCACGCACGCGGCAACCTTCTCCCCTCGTACCTACGGATCTGTCAATGTCATGAACGCGGCTGCCACTGGCATCCCCGCCACCGCGGCTGCGCTGGCCCCATCCGCCTCCTCCTCGCACGCGAACACGGCGGACGACTATGGCGGCTCGCCGACGCCTGCAGCGCCTGTGCCGCAGCGACAGCACAGGCCGCCGTAGTGCCCGACACCGTCCTTGCCCGCCTACCGCTGCACCCGACAACCGCCCGGCGGCACAGACGCCGCCCCAAGGGGCCCGGCGAACAGACCCGGGTACGTGAAATCCTCAGCTACCTGGCCGCTGCCCTTCCAGCGGGCACTTCGGCAGCCGCGCGCTTGCTCGCGCTGCAGTGCGCGCTCCGCGTGAACACCAGAATGCACGTCCGGCTGCCCAACGGCGTGCTGTGCAGCCTCCGCCTCAACGCCGTCCAGGACCCATGGCGCGAGCTGGAGCACGCGCGATGGCTGCGCATCATCCCCGCGACCGCGGCCAACGAGGTTGTTGCCGAACTACTTGACGCCGCGCTGCTTGGCCAAGCACCGGCCCGCCCCGACCGGATGCGTGCCGCGGACTGGGCACTGCGCGTCAGCTCCTCCTCGACAGCAAGGGCAATCGGACCGCTGCCGCAACTGGCCAGCGCCTACCTCGCGGCGCACGCCGACCTGCGCGCCGGCAGCGGACTGAGCGAGCTCGACCAGATGGCGCGCGCCTGTGGCGTCCCGCTCGCGGAACTGCCCACCCTGCTTGACCAACTGGCAGCAACCGGGCTGCTCAGGTCATGGCAGGCCTGCCCAGACTCGGGGGACCTGCACTGGACCCTCGCGTACGGAAGGGGAATCCACGACGCCAGCCGCCTGCACGACACGGCCGCTCCCGGCAACGCGGATGAGGGAGGAGCACGATCTTGAGTGTGCGACAGCCGCTCGGGCGAAAGGCGACGTGGCGCGCTCGATCTTGAACAGGACGTCGTCTGGCCGGTGGACGGCCGGCCTCGACCGGATCCCGCACCGCCCCGTTCCAGCCGCGTCCTTGACTCCTTCCCGGAGCCGACAGACGGCGGAGTGGTGTCTTCCGGGCGCCCATAGTGTGTCTCTCTCGCCGCCCGCTCAGAGTTTCCCAGCTGCCACATGGTCACCGGTCAGCGCAGCCGGGCCACGGTGACGACGGCGTGCCGGGTCGTGCCCGCCACGACCTCCACCACCACGTCGCCGACGGCGGGCGTGTAGGAGTCGCCGGCCTTCGTGAACGCCCGCCCGGCCTGGGGAACCAGGCGCGGGGCCACGATCGAAGACAGCGCTGTGGTCAGCCGTTGGGATAGCGTCACCCGTCCGTCGGGCAGCCGTACGGCGAGCGCCTTCGGGTGCCGGGCGCTGCCGGTGAACCCGACCCCGGCCGCGTCGACTGTGTCCGCGTGCCTGATCTTCGCCCAGACCCGGCCCGCCTTGTAGGCCCCTCGCAGTGGCTTCGCCACGATCCCCTATACGCCTGTTCCTTCGAGTGCCGCGTACCAGAGCAGGCCCTCGTCCAGGTCGGTGGTCGACCACACCGGTACGATCGACGGACCGGCGTCGCCGAGCACGTCCAGGAGGACCTGGCGGCGCTCCACGTACGGACGCGGGCGCAGGTCGGGAAAGCCCGCCGCAGGATGGGGCTGCGAGACCGTTGCGGTACGGCCGCGCTGCGCGACCGGACCCTGAAGTGGGCGGTGATTTTCGAGCTTTCTGCTGAGCGTCTTGCCGAACCGCCCGCCTGTCATCACCCACAAGGGTGGCACTGTGACTGAGCGCCTCGGTTGGCCATTGAGTGCTACAGATGGCTGCCCTTGCGCTCAGCGGCACATCCTCAGGAGGGCGTCCGACTGATTGCTCTGATCGGTCGGTACGTTTCGCCAGTGGCCGATGGATACGGGACTACGATCACTGTGTCGAGCAGTAGGTGTGCGTCGGCCAGCCGGCGTTGAGGGGGCAGCGTGGACGACGGCAAGCAGCCGGTCCGGTTCCGGCAGCGGACGAAGCAGGTGACGGCGCCGCCGACGCCGGAGGCACTGTTCGGAGTACTTCCGCGAACGACCACCAGCCACGGCGCTCTGTGGTCGCACCAGGCAGACATCCTGCGTTCCTATGCCTCGCCCTCACTCTTGAACAAGTCGGACGTCGCCCTGGAGCTCCCGACCGGCTCCGGCAAAACCTTGGTTGGCCTGCTGATCGCTGACTGGAGGCGGCGCTACTACAAGCACCGCTCGGTCTACGCCTGCCCGACCAAGCAGCTCGCTCACCAGGTCTGGGAGGCCGCCCAAGCCCAAGGCGTCCCCGCCGCCCTGTTCATCGGCTCGCGTCCCGACTTCGACGGCCGGGCACTGGCCCGCTACGAGGGCGCCGAGGTTGTGGCCGTGACCGTCTACAGCCACGTGTTCAACACCAACCCGGCTTTTCCGGACGCCCAGAGCTTGCTGTTCGACGACGCGCACGCCGCCGAAGGCTTCGTTGCGGATGCCTGGGCAGTGAACATCCCGGCCTCCGCCAGCCAGTTCACCTCGCTGTTGGACGCGTTCGGCGACGACCTTGACCCGCACCTGGTGTCCCGGCTGACCGACCCGTACGGCGGCACGGAAGTACGGCTTGTGCCGGTGCCGACCGTCGCCAAGCACGCCGTCGAGCTGGACAGGGTCCTGTCGACCCTGTCCGGCAAAGCCTGGCACCGGTTCAAGATGGTCCGCTCGCAGCTGCGTGCCTGCCTGTTCTACGTCAGCCCGCAGGGCTGGTACATCCGGCCGATGATCCCGCCGACCTTCGCCCACACCCCGTTCATGGGCCCGCAGCAGCGGATCTACCTCTCGGCGACCCTCGGTGAAGGCGGCGAACTGGAGCGGGCCTTCGGCCGCCCGACGATCACTCGGATCGCGGCGCCCCCAGAGTGGGAGAGCATCGGCAGCGGCCGACGCTTCTTCGTCTTCCCCGATCTGGCGGAGTCGACCAACGACCCCTTCGGCCCCGGCGGTCTGCACTTGGCCGACACCAGCCAGCCAGCCGCGCAAACCGGTCCTGCTGAGGCGTCGGCCAATCCAGCGGACAAGGGCGGCCTGGTCGGCGGGTTGATCGGCCTGCGCGGTAAATGCGTGGTGCTAACACCCGACGGGAAGTCGGCCACGATGATCGCCGACACCTTGGGGGTGCCACAGGCCGAACGATTCCGACCCGGCGACACCCTGGATGGCCTCCAACCGTTCAAGACCGCCGACCGGGGCATGCTGCTCGCCCCAAGCCGGTTCGACGGTATGGACCTCCCCGACGAGTCGTGCAACATCATCCTGATGCACGACCTCCCCGACGCCCTTCACCTCCAGGACCAGTTCCTTCAGTCCCGACTGCGCGCCGGCCGCGTGGCCCTGGAGCGGGTCCGCACCCGCGTCATCCAGGGCGCTGGCCGCTGCACCCGCGGACCCCGAGACTTCGCACTTGTCATCGTCACTGGACGCGAACTCCAGCGCTTCCTCTCCCGCCTCGACGTCCGCGATGGACTGCCGCCCGAGCTCCAGGCCGAGATTGCCTTCGGCCGCGACAACAGTGAAGTACCCCCGTCCGATCTCGTCGCTCTAGCACGCAGCGCCCTCGATCGTGACCAGATGTGGCAGCAGGACGCCGAGCCGGACATCGTCGAGCGCCGCTCCGAATGCGCCAAACAAGCCCCTGCCTACGTGGGCATGTTGGCCGCAAGCGCCGAACATGAGGTCAACGCCTGGCAGGCCGCCTGGCAAGAGGACTGGGACACCGCCTCCCGCAGCGCGGTGCAAGTCCTCGATCTCCTGACCAGCAGAGAGCTGCGCCCCTATCAGGCGATGTGGGCCTACCTCGGATCAGTCTGGGCCCGGCTGGCAGCAGACGCCCCGGGCGCGGCAGCGCGGGCTGAGCAACTGCTGGAGCGGGCCCGCAAGGCCGCCTTCGGCACCACGTGGCTGCGGGAGATCGAGGGGCACGCGGTGGACGCGCCAGAACTCGGCACCCTGGACACCGAGGCCGTAGCAGCCGTGGCCGTGGCCTACCGGTCGTCCGCGAAGCTAAAGACGGCCGCCAAGTTCGACATGTTCGCGAACGAGATGCTGGCTAACCTGCGCGAGCAATACTCCGTGAAGTACGAGGCGGGGCTGGTCTCCCTCGGGGAACTGCTGGGGGCCCGCTCGTTCAAGCCGACAGGTCAGGGACGCACGGACGCGGCGTGGCTGTGGCCATCTTGGTGGCTCACGGTCGAGGCCAAGAGCGAGCAGAAGTCCGAAGGAGGCATCAGCCTGAAGTACATCAGGCAGTCGAACAGCCAGCTCCGTCAGCTCGCCAGCGACGAGCAGGTCGACGAGGCGCCGCGCGACAGCATCAGCCTCGTCGTCTCCCCCCGAGGGATGGTGAGCGACCTGGCCGTTCCCGCCGCGGAGTCCCATCTCTACCTTGTCTCCCCTGATACGATCCTCGCGCTCGCGGTGCGGGCGACGCAGGCATGGACCCGGATCCGCAACGCCGCCCCGGCTGGCGTCGAGGGCGACGACCTGCACGCCGTGGTCGCGGAGGCCCTGCGCACCAGCCTGGTGCTGCCCTCCTACGTCAAGGAAGCCGTGACCGCAGACCCCATCCGCCCGTAAGGGCCCAGACTCCGAAGTGAGCACCTGATCCAGAAGCCATGGCGGTGGGGCCGGCAGACAGACCAGCCCGGCCCCACCGCCGGTCAGCCGATCAGCTTGTGCAGCACGGGAACGCTGCCTCCAGCGGTCACCAAACATCGGGGCTTCGTTTGTTTTTCCGTTCTGGCCTCGGGATGTCAGTGCTGGTCTCTAGAGTGACTGCGTACTCCTTGTGGAGCCGTTCTCACTTGAAGTGGCGGTGGGCCCCGAACACGGAAGGCCGCGATGTGGCCGGGAAGTCCGTGGGCGGTGGGCCAGGGCAGCAGGAGGGGCAGCATGACTCCCCTTCCTGACTGACCAACCAGCATTGCGAGCGAGGTGGTGCAACCACGGGAGGCGGATGCGACGGCCAAGGGCCGCCGTACCGTCCGTCCTACCTCGAAGGAGAGCCACCGACGTGGCCGATGCACTGTTTGACGATGGACACTCCGAGGACGTCGACGATGGCGATCCAACGCTGATCGCCGTGCACGGATGGAGTGTCGCTGACGCCAAGAAGGCGAAGACCCGGGTCAACAAGGTTAGAAAACTGATCGATGCCGGCGCCGTCCATCTCCATCCAGACCATCTGGACTGGATCCGGTTCATTCTGAACTGGGCGGAAGTGGACCGAACGCTTCCCAGCTACAGCCCCAAGACCGGCCGCTATCGCGACCGGGTCCGGCCCATGCGGCTCGGTGAGTATCGGGTGTACTGCCTCGACCTGCTGATGCCGACGGTGACCACCGTTCAGCAGCTCATGAACTACCGCACCCGGCAGGGACGTTCACTGCGCGATGTTCCGGATGACCTCCGACCTGTGTCACGGAGTCACCCCCTCCTGGACGGGCACGGCGTCCCCGTGGTGGGCGTCACGCACACCTACGTGACGGCTGAAGGGCTCCTCAACGAGCTTCGAACGGCTTCGCAGAAGGTACGGGAGTCGCGGCAGCGTGAGCGCGGCTGGGATCCACTTCGCGATGCGGTACTCAGCGATGGGGTGGAGGACGGCGGCCTGTGGCTGCAGACAGTCTTCGCCCCGTTGGGTGACGACGGCGAGCCGGACTGGACGTGGGCTGTCAGTACCCTGGCGCCAGCGGACGCGGCCAGTCGCAAGGCCGTGTGTGACAGCCGCGTCGACCCGGACGGCAAGCTGGCCGCTCTGCCTCTGCTGAAGCCCCGTCGCTCGGACGTCTTTGACGGGACAGAGAAGGACCCCTCCGCAGTGGTCGGCGTCACCGAGGCGGTGAGCGTGCAACTGGGCAAGGTCAAGACAGCCGTTTCCGGCCTCGACTTTGTCGATGATCTACCAGATGAAGCGCGCGAGTTGCTGCACGCCAGCGTCATGCCGGTTCGGCTTGCCTACCGGGTGACCGACCCGCGCGGACGTGACGTCCGGCTGGACGGGCCCGCCCTGTTCCGCAATATTCAGAAGCACTTCCACGGGCCCGAACGCTTGGGACACCCGCCCGCCGAAGCAGAGAGACTCGTGGCCGACGACACCTACGCAGCACTTCGGCAGGCAATCGAAGAGGGCAAGTTCGAGACGTCGGCCGCCGCGTCCGGACCTGCCGACGTGACGTGGTCCGTCCCCTTGCTGGACGCGGTGTGTAGCGGTGAGCCGTTGGATGCACTTGCGGAACTCGGTCTGCCGACGACCTGGCAGGGCCGTGTTGCCGCCGCCGTGATGCTTGTCTTCGGTGACGGACCAGAGAGAGCGATCATCGGGCGGGTCCTCAAGTCGAGGCCGCAGGGCGGACTGTACAACGACCGCCTGGACGAGCGTCGCTTGTCGCTCCTGCGCGAGTGGACCTTCGGGGAGACTCCTGTCAACCGGCGGGCATTCGAGCAGATCGAAGCCAAGGAGGTCTTCGAGAACCCACTGCGCTCCTGGAACGGCAACACGGACGAGCTGGTGGAGCTCGTGTGTACGGGGAAGGCCACTCGCACCGAGACGGCACTGTTCCAGGTCCTGGCCGCCACAGCGGCCGGCCGCAACGAGATGCAGATCGTCGACATCGGATCTGCCCAGCAGGCACGCGGCTTCGCCAGCGTCAAGGCGTACCAGGCTCTCCGCGGGCGGCTGGTACGCACAGCCCCGGGGACTGAATCGACCCTCGAGTTCGTTCCGTGCGGACCGTCCTACATGCGGGCGCTTCTTAAGGATCAGCTCCTGCTGAAAGACCCTGAGCCCAGCACCGTCGGCGGCCTTACCCCGGAGGCGCCTACGGACGCAGACTGGCGAAACTGGTCGGCCAACAAGATTGGTGCTTTGAACGAGGACGGCACTCCCGTTGCACCCCGCTCGGTACGCGCAGCATTGACCGGCGACAGCAAGCTGATCGAGGACCCAGACGGCACCGTGCGCTATCGCATGATCGACGTGCCGCAACTCGTGCCCGACAACTTCCTGGACCAGTTCTCCACCCAGGCATTGACCCGCCGGGCCAAGGACCGCCAGGCCTCGGC
Organism: Streptomyces sp. CB01373; assembly: GCF_002803075.1. GTDB lineage: Bacteria > Actinomycetota > Actinomycetes > Streptomycetales > Streptomycetaceae > Streptomyces. The sequence continues at coordinate 34,565 of NZ_NNBK01000033.1, forward strand.
CGAGCCCAGGCAGCAGGAAAGGCCTCTCACGGCTGACGAACGGGTGACCGAGGCACTCGACGAGGCGGTGAAGCTACTCCCCGCCCTCAGCAGTGAGGTCGGAAAGCTCGAAGGTCTGCAGCGGGAAGGCCACCTTTTCGACGTCTCCCAGAGAAACCGGCTCAACGAACTCGCTCTCGATGTCCGGGGAGCCGGCCAGCACGACCAGAAGGCAATCGCCGGCCGCATCGACACCATCGTGCGCAATGCCCGGGACCAGGAGAGCCAGCTCGTACAGGTGCAGGAGATGATCGAGGACGGGAACCATGCAGCGGCAGCCGACCATGACGATGGTGAAGACGGCGAGAACCCGGACGAACTGATCCTCGCCAGCAAGGACGCCGGATGAGCCGCACAGTGCTGACCCCCGCTCTGTGGCAGGCAATGAGCGACCGCGCTGGCAAGTGGCGACTCCAGCATGATCCCGTAGCGCATCCGATCTCTGCGCTGCGTCACATCAACGCCTCGCGCTGTGTCTACGTTCCGCTGATCGCCACGCAGCGACCGGCGGGTACCTTCACGATCGATTACATCGGATCCGCCGCACGTGCTCATCCGCGCGCCGTATGGCGGCGTGTTGCCGGTGAGCATCAGCTTGTTGATCTCAACCGAAAGAGGGACTGGGATCGTGTAGTGGTCCTGCCGCTGAAGCCGGACACTCCGCTGACCGTCGTCCGGATCATTGAGGCGGCCGTTGCCGATCTTTGCGGGCGACCGCCGCGATGTTCCCGACTCCCGCACCTGCCCGCGGACTGGCGTGCTCGCATAAGCATCTAACGAGCAAGGGAAGTTCGCCCGCGCTTCAGACGCGTCGCGGGTGGCTGAGCCGCCGGGCTCGGCTCAGCCACCACACCACCATGGAGACCCCGGACCACTACCGCAGCCGTATCAGCGAGGCGAAGGTTGCATCCGTGACCCGCGCTGCGAGCACGCCGCCGCGCTCGTCCGCGTGGTCGGGTGTCCTGTGCGGGCGGGGGTCCCGGGACAGCGGAAACAGAAGGGGCTTGTCGGCCACCACGGCGACTGACAAGCCCCACTCTTTGCGCGTCCTGCGCCAACAGGCCGCGTCCACCTTCGCCGTAGGCGCAGAAGTCCGGGTCAAGACTGAGGTGCCCAACGAAGGTCAGCCCTCAAGGGACTTCCGCTCAGCATGTCATCGATTGTTGGTTGACACTGCACCGAAGGTGCCGCCCCCAGCCAGCCAAACGAGACAGTTCTTAAATAAGCAGTGCTTCAGTCCCCACTGACCTGCGACACAACCCATGAGAGCTGAGATTGTTAAGTACATAGACGCTAGCCCACGTGTACAGGAGCTTGAAAAAAGGCTCTTGTTTGTTCAGGAACCGTTCACAACGGAATGGACATCGTCCGAGCGGGTGGGTCAGCATGAGGGCGCCAGCACACCTTGGCGCCAACCGAGGCCTGGCGTTCCATCAAGTTCGGGTCAAGGAAGCGCAGTTGAGCGCTCCCTCAAGAGACTGAGGTGTCCACACCCATGTCACGTACCATGACGTTCAAAGTCAACCTGCCGTTCATCGGAGACCGCCACCTTCCCAATGAGGCGGTCGTCCTCGCCGCTACGGCGGTCTGGCTCATGGTGGTCATCGTCCTAGCGATCATCGTGCTCATTCTCTCTGGCTGGGCTCCCCATGTGGCCGTCACCACCGTGGGAGGAGCAGGCCTGATCGCAGCGAAACTGCGCCGCGATCTTGCTTGATCATTTCCGATGGGCCAGCCTCCTTGCGAGGCTGGCCCCCGGGTCTTTTCACAGGAGAGCATCGATGGGACGGCACGCCAAAGAACTGCCGACCGAGCAGGTCGACACCTTCATCGTGGAATTCGCCGCAGCGCTGCGTTCCCTTAGGGAACAAGCAGGTAATCCAACCCTCGCAGAGATGGCGAGCAGAGCGGGGATCTCCACAGCTTCGCTTTCAAAAGCAGCGGGAGGGCACGAAATGCCATCATGGCGTGTAACCGAGGCTTACGTGGAGGCCTGCGGAAACGATCCGAAATCATGGCGTAGGCGTTGGGAGAATGTGAGACGAGCAACAAGACCCAAGGAGTTTGTAAGCGATGAGTCTGTTGAATCGCTGAACCTGGACCCTGAACAGAGACGTAGAGCGTCATGGCCGAGAATATGGGAGCGCTGGGACAGGACAGGGATGATTCTTCCCACGCACCGAGCAGAGACGGCATTGGATCTTCGGATTGCTTTGCAGTCCCTCCGCGCCTACCGGTCTCTTTCGCTTCGCCAGCTGGCCATCCTCATGCCCTACTCGCATTCCACAGTAGCGGCAGTACTTTCGGGAGCGAGGCCAGTGTCAGCGTTCTTCCTCCGTAATTACCTGCAGGCATGCGGAGTTACTACGTACGGCGAGGTGCTGCAGTGGATGGATCTCCTACGCACTGCCGACCCAACCGAGAAGAGCGCGGCCGGAGCAGTATTAAATTCCACCCTGCGAGGCAATGGTGGAAATTCGACATCCTACTCCTGGAGGTCGCGACTGTCGATCAGTAGCGAAATCGACAGACTCAAGAAAGTCTCCCTTCGCAAGCGGTCGGAACACCTCCGTACATGGATGCTGGGTAAACTCGAAACTAAAGACAGGAATGTAATATATCGCCGACTGGAAAAGCTGTACGGAATCAATGCGGTTGACCTGCGTCTTTTTGAGCGTGAAGAGTGGAGTTTAACGCTCGACCAACTCAACAAAATTGTTAGAGAGGTAAAGCGCCACGGCTTTAAGGACATAGACCCAGTCGTCGAATTCTGAGGCCTACCAACCAGATCGTCACGACCATCGCATTCCGATGGCGGAGAGCTGTTCCACCCGTTCCGGCGTCAGCGTCGCGGCCCTGCTCCGCTGGTTGCTGATCCAAGCACCCAGCTTCAGCTGCCGCTCCTCCTGGTCCTCGCCGCTGTCGCCGTCTCCGTCGCCGACGACGATCCGTTTCCGGGTTCCAAGATGCACGTCCTGTCGGACGCGAACGCACTGCCCCTCGTCGTCGGCGTCTCGGCCGCCAACGTCCACGACAGCAAAAACGCTGAAGCCGATGGTGGCCGGTCACCAAACGAGACACGACCCCCACCGCGGCCGCCACTTCAAACCTCAACGCTTCCACGCCGACAAAGCCTTCGACGTCCCACACCTGCGTAAATGGTTACGCGGCAAGCGCATCGGCGTGCGCATTGCCCGCAAGGGCGTCGAGTCGACTGAGGGGGCGTTTGGTGAGCCGCTTTCGCTTATCGTGTCGGCGCCGGGAGGATGCGGAGTGATCCTGTGACAGGGAAAGGCGTGTGTTGCAGCATGTCAGATGCTGTGGCCATTGCTGCTGTTGTGGTAAGTATGACGGCCGAAGGGGAGTCGTCGCGGGATGCGGTCGGGGTGTCCGCGCCCGGGGTGACGCTGGGGCGTTGATGGCCCGGGGCCGGCGGTACGTGCGGCGGCCTGTCCGGCCGGTTGGCCGGGCCGCCCGATCACCGATTGCGATGTGCGCGCGGCGTCGGCGGAGCACTGCAGCGGGCTGGGGGCGTGTGATGAGCGAAATGAGACTGTGGGACGACAACCCCACGGGTGTGGACCTGCTGGGCTTCGCATCCATCGTCGACACTGTGGTGACCACGCTCGAGATCCCGTATCTGGACCCGGTGACGATCGGGGTCGCCGCGCCCTGGGGCGGCGGTAAGTCGACGGTTCTACGGCTCCTGCACAAGGAACTGGACGGGCGGGACGGTTATCGGGTGATCCGTCTCGATCCCTGGGAGTTCGACGACCAGTTCGATGTGCGCGGCAGTGTGATCGGTGAGGTCCTGCAGGATCTCCTGTCGGCCTACGGGGCGCAGGACGGCCTGCCGGAGAAGATCAATGAGCTTCTTGAGCGCGTGAGCTGGTCACGTGTTGCGGTCAGTATGTCGAGGGGATCTCTGGTCGCCCAGTCCGAGGACTTGGTCAAGGCCCTCACGCCCCGGTCGAAGAGCGATCCCAGGAGCCTGGCGGGCTTCCGGGAGGGGTTCGCCCGCCTACTCAAGGACCTGACACAGCTCAAGCGTCTGATCGTGCTGGTCGACGATCTGGACCGCTGTCTGCCCGACGCGGTGATGGCCACGCTGGAGGCCATCAAGCTGTTCCTGTCCGTCGAGAAGGTCGCGTTCGTCCTGGCGGCGGACCAGGACATGGTGCGCGAGTCGATCGCGGCCAGTCTGGACGCCACGGGCCGGGGGGAGCGGTTCGCCCATCGCTACCTGGAGAAGATCGTCCAGGTGCCCCTGTCGCTGCCGCGGATCGGCGCCGACGAGGCAGCCACCTTCATCACGCTGCTGCTCTCGGCCCACCAGTGCTCGCCGGAGCACTACACACGGCTGGTCGAGCATGCGCAGCAGCGGCGGGCCGCGGGGCAGTCGCCGGTCCTGGCGGACCTGCAGAATCTTCCGTGGCAGCCCGACGGGGCCTCGCTCGCTCTGGCCAGCCGACTGGCCACCGGTCTGTCGGCCGACCGGTCCGGAAGCCCGCGCAGCATCAAACGCTTCCTCAACGCGTTCGCCCTGCGGACCCGGATCGCCGAGAGCCAGGGCATCAGCATCGACCCCTCCGTGATCGTCAAGCTCATGCTGCTGGAAGACAGCCCCGGCAAGGACTTCGAGACCCTCGTCAAACTCCAGGACGCCCAACGAAGTGAACTCCTTGAGCACTGGCAGGCCTGGGGGAAGAGGGAACGTGACGACAGACCGGACCAGGTCAGCGAGGCGAGCAGGCACTGGGCCGCCTCCGAACCCGACCTCACCACGGCCCCGATCGGCCCCTACCTCAGCCTGGCCGCCTCTCTCGTGAGCCTCACCGCGGCCGCGTCCCTCACCCAGGAACAGGTCACCTGGGTCTCCCATCTCGCCGGGCAGGCCGAGCCGCACCGGCGCAGCGCGCAGCAGGAGGTGACGGCACGACCGGTCACGGAGCAGCAGGCCGTCGTCGAAGCCCTGTTGGAGCGCGGCCGCCGGGAACAGGAGAGTGAGCCGCTCGTGGAGTCCCTCCTATACATCGCGAAGGCCACCGAGGACCTGCGCCGCCGCATCGCCGACGGCCTCTGGGACATGCGCGGCAACCTCACCCCCGGCTCCGTCATGGACATCGCCGACAGTGACAGCGAGGAACTGCACGACCTGGCGGCACGCCTGGCTGATGCGACGGACATCGCCCCGATGGTGAAGGAAGCGGCCAAGCTGGAACGGGAGGGCCGCTGATGGGGACGTCAGGCGCATACGGAGGCAGCGGCTCCGCGGAGTGGAGCGCGGCCCATGACGCTTTCGACGCCCTGCCCGGCACCGGAACGGGACCCGCGGACACCCCGGATCTGCCGGACGGCCAGCAGCAACTCCTCGACGACGTCGTGCAGGCGCTGGCGACCGCGCTGAACAAGGACGACGCGGACCACGGCACGGTGCCCGCCGGCGGCTATCCGCTCTCCGCCCTGATAGCCCCTGCCCGCGGCAGCGGCGGTGGCGGCGGGGGAGGAGGAGCCGGGGGCGCGGCAGGCCCGGGGGGCCGTATCGGCGGCGGATCGCAGCGCCAGGTACTCAAAGGCTCCTCTCGCGGTGCCGCAGCCCTCGCGGGAGCCTACGCACTGCGTAACGGCGACGCCGCGCAACTGCGTGAACTCGGCCTGGACTTCACCGAGCTGAGCAGCCTGCCACGGCGCACCCAGATCTCCCGCATCCTGCAGGCCGTCCTCGGCGACGCCGGCCACCCCGATGAAGCGGCCCTGCGCAGAGCCACCGTCAAGCACGTCAAAGACGTCCTCCTCGCCGCTGAGCCGCCCACGCCGGAAGACAGCCTGCGCGGCCTGGTCGCCGAATGGATCTACGAACTCGGCCTGGTCGAGCTCCAGTCCCAAAAAGCCAGCGACAACCTCACCCCCGAGGAGGCCGTCCGCAAACAGGGCTGGCTGCGGTCCTGGCTCCAACGCCGAGTACGCCACATCTCTGTGCCCGACACACGACGCATGACCGTCAAGGAATTCACCGCCACAGCCGCGACAGTGACGAGGGAGGCACTGCGCATTCTGCGCGCAGGACGCTTATGACGATCGCCTACGAAGTACTGCCGCACGACGGACAGCAGCATGAACCCTCCGCCACCGCCCTGCACTGGCCCCGCACCCGAGCCCACAGCCCCACCCCGACCGTCACCGGCACACTCGGCTGGGACCTCGACCTCCTGGGACCCGCACCGGCCGCAGCCGCCGACCTCGTTCGCATGGCTGCCTCCGCCTACCTCGCCGACCGCAGCACCAGCCGCCCCACCACCTTCGCCCGCACCATCGACCTCACCGTCCACACCATCGACCCCGCCCCCTGGAACGCTACGTCCGGCCGGCTCGCCGAAGAATTGCTCGCCTGGCTCACCGGCGACGCCTGGCACCTGCACGCAGTATCCGCCGACCCCGGTGACCACCGCCCGGCACCCGTGCCCGCCGCCGACGACGTGATGCTCCTCAGCGGCGGCCTCGATTCCCTGTGCGGCGCCGCTGACCATCTCGGTGACACGGCAGCCCGTATCCACCTCAGCCACTACGACGGCAGCACCGTCATCCGCCACGCGCAGCACCAGACCAGCGCCTGGCTCAGCGACCGTGCACAGCAGCCACTACGCCACCTCAGCGTGAAATTCCACCAGACCCGCACCGCCCGGGAACGCTCCTCACGCAGCCGCAGCCTGCTGTTCGCCGCCCTGGCCTCGGCGGTCGCCGCCGGCGCCGCCAGTCCGCGCGTGACCGTCCCCGAGAACGGCTTCACCAGCATCAACCCACCCCTGACCGCAGCCCGGGGCGGCGCCCTGTCCACCCGCTCGACCCACCCCGGTACGTTCGCCCGCATCAACGAGCTCCTGGCGAGCCTGGACGTGCCCGTCACGGTGACCAACCCGTACGCCTACCTCACCAAGGGACAGCTCCTCGCACGAGCCTGCGACCGAGCGGGCCAGCCGCTGCTGCAAGCAGGGGCGGCAACCCTCTCGTGCAGCAAACTCGACGGGAACTGGTACCCCGGCGGAGACCCCACCCTCAACTGCGGCCTCTGCCTGGCGTGCCTGGTGCGCCGGGGGGCGTTCACTCAAGGCCCCCGCCGCGACCCCACCCTCTACCTCGTCGGCCATCTCACCGGCCCCGCGCGCCAGCTCCTGCTGGACCGCCGCCGCAAAGACATCCACGACGTACGCCAGGCCATCGCCCGCGGCATCGACGACACCGACATCCTTGCCGTCGGCGACTTTCCCCCCGACACCGACCTCGACGCCGTCGTGAACATGTGCCAGCGAGGCCTTCAGGAGCTGAACCATGTCTCTCTTCCCTGAAGAACTGCCACCGCTCGACTGCCACGCCCACATCGCACCCGATGTGACCCCCGCGCAGATCGACGCCCTCCATGGAGCCGTCGTCTTCGCCGTCACTCGCACCCCCGCCGAAGCGCACCGCGCGTGCCGGCGCCGTGACGCGCGCCTGGTGTGGGGATCAGGCGCGCACCCCGGCGTTCCCGAAGCGCTTGATGCCTTCGACCTGAAGAAGTTTCGTGCCTCCTTGCAGCACAGCTGCCTTGTCGGGGAAATCGGCCTCGACCGCCGAGGCAACCTCGAGCAGCAGCGCACCGTACTCGCCCAGATTCTCCGGGCCGCACACGACCAGCCCGTTCTGCTGTCGCTGCACAGCACCGGACGCACCGGCCCCCTCCTCGACCTGCTGACTGACCAGCCGCATCCCGGAATGATCCTGCACTGGTTCCTCGGCAGCCCCACCGAGCGGCAACATGCCATCGACCTGGGGGCCTACTTCTCCGTCAACGCCGCGATGCCCGACGACATCCTGACCTCTCTGCCCCTGACACGCCTGCTGCCGGAGACCGATTTCCCGGCCAGCCGGCGCACCACCGGTGCATCGCGCCCCGGCCACATCGACCGGCTCGAACAACGGCTCGCCCCCCTCCTCGGCATGACACCACAGCACCTCAGACGACGCTTCTGGCAGAACCTGCGGGAACTGACCACCCGCACACACGTCCTGGACCGGCTACCCGAACACGTCGCGGACTGGGCTCTGGAAGCCTGATACACAGCCCCGCAGAAGCCACCGACATCACTCACCCCGGCCGACACGCTCCACGACCGTGGGATCACTGCGCACAGGCTCCGGCAGCACACAGTCGCGCAGAGCGCGGGCCGCAAGCACCTGCTCGACCGTCAATCCCCGCGCATCGGACAAGTCCGCCCGCACCAGATCGGCATCCGTCAGGTCCGCACCGTCGAGCCGCGCCCGACACAGAACGGCGCCCCTGAGCGCCGCTCCCTTGAGGAGAGCCCCTCGCAGGTCAGCCTCCAGCAGACAGGCCTTCGCGAGATGACGCCCCGCGAGATCGACCGGCGGCCAGGAGCCCTTTCGACGCCGTGAACCAGGTGTGGTGAGCGCCCTCAGGGCTTCCTGAACCATCTCGTCGGGTTCCTCCGGAAGCTGTACCGATGCCAGACCACCGGGCGCACCGGCAGGCTGCGTATGGTGCTGCACGAACGCATTCAGCACCCGCGCGGCATGCCATCCCTGTTCAGGAGCATCCTGGACGATCTGTTCCAGCGCCAGAACACCCCCGATGCACACGTACGGTTCATCCGAACTCAGTCGCTCCAGCGCCTTCGTGAAACGGTCCGTCACCTGCCCGCGACGGCTCAGCCGGTAGGACCGGGCGGTGTAGATCAAGGCGATGCCGGCACCGACGCCCGCAACGGCCTGCACCACGGCCAGCCGGACCTGGCCCACTGCCGCAGACCGGGCCGCGGCGTCCATGGACGACCAGTCCCGCCCGGCCAGCCAGCATGCCAGGCTCCGGCTCAACGGAGTGAACATCAGCGCCAGCAGCCCCGCCAGCCCGACCGCGCCCAGGACAGCCATCACGGCCGGCCATGCCTTCTGCAACCTCATGACACGGTTTCTATCGCGCCCACCCTCCCGGGGGCGACTCGCCCCCGTGGCCTTGACGGCGTTGAGCGACGGTGCAGTGGTTGGCCTGACGGCGGCCCTTATTTGACAGGACGTTCAGGGGCCCGAGCAGGCTGGCGGTGTCAGCATCTGTCAGCGTCTCGGCTACGCCAGCTTCGTCTTCCTGCACGCGTACAGAGTGCGCGTTCTCGGCGAGAAGTGCGGCGCCACCTTTCCTTGTCCGGTTTTGTATCGGGTCTCGGCAACGGGTGAAACCTCGTTTCACCCGTTGCCGAGATCGCCGGCTTCTTCCTCTCCACCCTCCTGGACTTCCGCAACGCCGGCAGCGAGGACCGGCCCTACCGGCGCGGCGGACCCCGCCCGGGTTCCACGATCGTCGACATGGCGAAAGGCCTCTGAGCACGTCCGAACCCCTCGCTTTATGACGATTGCGAGGGGTGTGACCTGCTCGTCGACGCTGCGGGCGGCAGCGATGTACTGCCCGCCGCCGGCAGGCGGCGCGCAGCGACCCGCGGCTAGAAGGTGATCTTGACCTTGAGCGCCTCGCGCGCATCCATCGCCTTGTAACC
>NZ_NNBK01000034.1 GCF_002803075.1 Streptomyces sp. CB01373
TCGGATCCCAGGACATGTCCACGATCTGAGCGGGCTTACGCCCCGCCCGACGCGCCTCGGTGGTCGTCATCTCGGTCTGGACCTCGTTCCTTCAGGGACGCCAGCGCGGGTCGAAACCGCTGGTCAGTTTGCGTTTGTTGTGGCGCCACTTGGGCTCGTGGTTCACCATGTCGTTCGTCAGGCCGCGCAGTCGCCGGATGACCGCCCCGTAGGGCTTGACCAGCATCGACGACAGGGTTCCTCCGGGGGGCTCATCCATGAACGGCATGAACGCGTCGGGGAAGCCCGGCATGGTGCAGCCGATGCAGATGCCGCCGACGTTCGGGCATCCGCCGATGCCCGCCATCCAGCCCCGCTTGGGCACGTTGCAGTTCACGACCGGCCCCCAGCACCCGGTCTTCACCAGGCACTTGGGCGAGTTGTAGTCCGTGGCGAAGCTCGCCTGCTCGTAGTACGAGCCCCGGTCGCAGCCCTCGTGGACCGTCTTGCCGAACAGCCACTGCGGGCGCAGCATGTGGTCCAGCGGCGGCGGCGGTGCCGTTCCCGCCGCGTGGTAGAGCACCCAGATCAGGGTCTCCATGAAGTTCTCCGGCTGGATCGGGCAGCCGGGCACGTTGACCACCGGCAGGCCGCTCTCCGCCTTGAAGTCCCAGCCCAGGTAGTCGGCCAGCCCCATGCAGCCCGTCGGGTTGCCCGCCATCGCGTGGATGCCGCCGTAGGTGGCGCAGGTGCCGGCCGCCACCACCGCCCAGGCGCGGGGGGCGAGTTGGTCGATCCACCAGTTCAGCGTCTGCGGTTCCCCGGTGTCGGGGTCGTTGCCGAACGAGGTCCAGTAGCCGTCCCCCTCGATGATCCGCTGGTTCGGGATCGAGCCCTCGATGACCAGGATGAACGGGGTCAGCTCACCGCGTGCCGCGGCCCGGTAGGGGGCGAGGAAGTCCTCGCCGCCCAGGCTCGGCGAGAGCACCTTGTTGACCAGGTTCACCTTCGGCAGACCGGGGATCAGCCCCAGCACCACGTCCTCGATGGAGGGCTGGTCGGCCGCGGTCAGCGAGACGGTGTCGCCGTCGCAGCTCATGCCCTCGGAGATCCAGAGGATGGTGATCTCGTCGACACCCGGGCGTTCCTCGGGCGTCGCGGGCTCCCGGCTGACTGCAGCGGTGCCGCCTTGGGTCGTCATGTCGTCGGCCTCCCATGGAGTCGGTGGCGGAGTCGGTGGCGGAGTCGGTCGCAGCCGGCGGCCCGAGGGCCGCGGCATGCCGGGACGGACGTCGCGGTACCGGCCGGACCGGCCGGGGAGGACGCGCGGTCCTCCGGGCCACGGCGGCGCGACGCACCCACCGAATCCCTGACCAGGCTCACACCGGTCGGGGAACACCGCTCGTTGTGACGGTCAGTGGAGTGAACAGCGCCGCCGCCAAGCGGCCGGGACGCATCGAACCGGACCCGGGCATGACAACGCCGTCGCCCGGACCGAGCGAGGTGCGCCACCGCCGCACGGACCGAGCTGCTGCGCCACCGCCACACGGACCGGGTGCAGTGCGCCACCGCCACGCGGGTCGAGCGCCACGTGCGAGGCGCCACCGCCACACGGACCGGGTGCAGTGCGCCACCGCCGCGCGGGTCGAGCACCAGGTGCGAGGCGCCACCGCCACACGGGTCGAGCGCGAGGCGCCACCGCCCTGGCCAAGGGCGGCGGCACCGGCGCCCTCGGTCAGGGCCGGGAAACCATGCCGCCTCGCGCGGCCACCGTTCCTCCGCCGGCCGCGGTCAGAGCTCGGCGGTGGGCCAGCCGAGGAGGCGCGCGCCGATCACGGCGGTCTGGAGCGTGTAGCGGTGCACGGGGTCGGACGGGTCGGCTCCGGTCAGCTTGTGGATGCGCTCCAGGCGGTAGGTGAAGGCGCGCACGCTGAGGTTGAGGCGGCGGGCCGCTTCCGCGGCCGTGCAGCCGGCCTCGAAGTAGGCGGTCAGCGTGTCCAGGAGCGGCTGGGCGCCGCCGCGGGCGGCCGTCAGCGGTCCGAGCATGTCGCGGACCAGGTCGGCCATGGCCTGCCGGTCGCGGGTCAGAACCGGGTAGACCAGGAGGTCGGCGGCCCGCAGGACGGGATCCTGGAGATCGAGCCGGTCGGCGAGTTCCAGCGCGTTGAGGGCCTCCTCGTAGGAGTGGACCACTCCCCCGGCACCCGGGTGGGGGCGCCCGATCGCGACCCGGCCGCCCTCGGTGGAGGCGTACGCCTGCTTGGCGAAGAACGCCAGGACGTCGTCGTGGTCGCCCGGGGCGATGCAGATGAGCCGGCCGTCCTTGGTGGTGAGCAGGATGCGCCGGTCACCGAACCGGGCGACCACCTCGCTCTCGACGTACCGGGCGGCCGGGTGTGTGTCGTCGACGGGATCCCCGCCCTGGGCCACGGCCACCGCGTGGGCTCGGGAGAAGAGCAGCCCGTAGCGTTCCGCGCGTTCGCCCAGGCGCCCGAGGTCGCTGCGGCCGTAGAGCAGGTCGTCGATGAACTCCCGGCGGGCGGCCTCCTCCTTGCGCATGGCGAGCTTCTGCGCGCGGTCGTGGCCCTCGGCGAACGCGTCGACGGCCTGCTCCACCGCGGTGAGCACCTGTTCGACGCCGGCGGACGCCAGCGCGGGCGCGAAGGCCCTCGCCTCGGCGAGGTGCCGGCGGACGAGACGGCGCAGTCCGTGGCCGTCCTCCGCCGCCCGTTCCCCGTGGGCGCGCAGCAGGTCCAGCTCGTCCCGGGTCAGACGGCGTCCGGTGGCACAGACGTCGGCCAGGATCTGCACGTACCCCGTCAGATATTCGTCGTCGGGTACCTCTGGCCCCGTCACTCGCCCTCCCCTGTCCCCTGGTTCGCGCACGTCATCGGCGTTTTCTTGACGCACGCCCGACAAGATTGGCAGACGGCTCCGCGCTTCCCGCGGACGGACCGTTCCGTACTCACCACCGAGGGCCCGCACTGTGACGCAACTCACCACACAGGTGGGGGCAAGTAGATATAAACGCGACATAAGGGGGAATTTGGTTCTGTAGGAGGACTCCACACTGGCAATCTCATGGAGAGGAGACGGCAGCGATGTCGTATCCGCAGCACTCCACCGGCATGAGCTCGCACCCGGAGATCGCCGAGATGCGAGAACGCCTCGAACGGACGGCCGCCAGCAACCGGGCGATCGTCATCGAGGGAATGATCGTCCTGGCCGGTGTCTACGCCGCGATTTCCCCGTGGGTGGTGCACTTCGCCGCCCAGCCGAGTCTCGCCGTCAACAACCTGATCATCGGCATCACCGTCGCCCTGGTCGGTCTCGGCCTCACCCTGGCCCCCGAGCGCATGTTCCGCCTGGCATGGATCGTCGCCCCGCTCGGCGTGTGGCTGATCATCTCCCCCTGGGTCGTGACCGCGGCCCACGGTTCCCGGGCGGGCATCATCTGGAACAACGCCTGGGTGGGCGCGATCACGGCCCTGCTGGGGCTCGCCACCATGGGGCTCACCGTCGGAATGACCCGCCGCAGGCGCCGGTGACGATGACGCCGGGCGCGCGCCCGACCCGTACCCCATACACACCGAAGGGACCTGGTCACAGAGGCTTTCCGGCCGTGGGCCGTACCCCGCACGACAGCGGGTACGGCCCACTGTCATGATCAACAACCCGTGGGGTTAGCATATGAGCGCCGCCTAGCTCGAAAGATAGATCTGTGACTGTCAACGACGACTCGTTCACCAACTGGAAGCACCGCGAAGAGATCGCGGAGTCGATGATCCCGATGATCGGGAAGCTGCACCGGGAGCGGGACGTCACCGTCCTCCTCCACAGCCGCTCCCTGGTGAACAAGTCGGTGGTGAGCATCCTCAAGACCCACCGGTTCGCCCGCCAGATCGCCGGTGCGGAGCTGTCCGTCACCGAGACGCTCCCCTTCCTGCGGGCCCTGACGACGCTCGATCTCGGGCCGTCCCAGATAGACATCGGCATGCTGGCCGCGACGTACCGCGAGGACGCCCGCGGCCTGTCGGTGGAGGAGTTCACCGCCGAGGCCGTCGCCGGCGCCACCGGTGCCGACAAGATCGAGAGCCGCGAGGGACGCGACGTCGTCCTCTACGGCTTCGGCCGCATCGGCCGGCTCGTGGCCCGCCTGCTCATCGAGAAGGCCGGCTCCGGCAACGGTCTGCGGCTGCGCGCCATCGTCGTCCGCGGGAGCGGCGGCCCGGCCTCCGAGGACCTCGTGAAGCGCGCCTCGCTGCTGCGCCGCGACTCCATCCACGGCCAGTTCCAGGGCACGATCACCGTCGACGAGGCGAACAGCGCGATCATCGCCAACGGCAACGAGATCAAGGTGATCCACGCCGACGACCCGGCGTCGGTGGACTACACGGCGTACGGCATCAAGGACGCCATCCTCATCGACAACACCGGCAAGTGGCGCGACCGCGAGGGCCTGTCCAGGCACCTGCGCCCCGGCATCGACAAGGTCGTGCTGACCGCGCCGGGCAAGGGCGACGTCCCCAACATCGTCCACGGCGTCAACCACGACACCATCAAGCCGGACGAGCAGATCCTGTCCTGCGCCTCCTGCACCACCAACGCGATCGTCCCGCCGCTGAAGGCGATGGACGACGAGTACGGCGTGCTGCGCGGCCACGTGGAGACCGTCCACTCGTTCACCAACGACCAGAACCTGCTGGACAACTACCACAAGGCCGACCGCCGGGGCCGCTCCGCGCCGCTCAACATGGTCATCACCGAGACCGGCGCCGCCTCCGCCGTGGCCAAGGCACTGCCCGACCTCACGGCGAAGATCACCGGCAGCTCGATCCGCGTGCCGGTTCCGGACGTCTCGATCGCCATCCTCAACCTGCAGCTGGCGCGCGAGACCAGCCGCGAGGAGGTCCTGGACTACCTGCGCGACGTGTCGCTGACCTCGCCGCTCAAGCGCCAGATCGACTTCACCAGCGCCCCCGACGCGGTCTCCAGCGACTTCATCGGCTCGCGCCACGCCTCGATCGTCGACGCCGGCGCCACCAAGGTCGAGGGCGACAACGCGATCCTCTACCTGTGGTACGACAACGAGTTCGGCTACTCCTGCCAGGTCATCCGAGTCGTCCAGTACGTCTCCGGGGTGGAGTACCCGACCTACCCGGCGCCCGCGGTCTGATCCGCACCTGCTTTTCGACGGCGGGGCGCGGTGTGTGAGACTGCGCCCATGATTCGCACCGCGACCCCCGCCGACGTCCCCGTCATCCACGCCCTGATCTGCGAACTGGCCGATTACGAGAAGGCCTTGGACGAGGTACGGGCGACGCCGGAGCAGCTCGCCGAGGCACTGTTCGGCGAGCGCCCCGCGGCGTTCGCGCACATCGCGCAGGACGCGGACGGCGAGGTGGTGGGCTTCGCCCTGTGGTTCCTCAACTTCTCCACCTGGCGGGGCGTGCACGGCATCTACCTGGAGGACCTCTACGTCCGCCCGGAGGCCCGCGGCGGCGGATACGGCCGGGCCCTGCTGACGGAACTGGCCCGGGTGTGCGTCGAGCGCGGGTACGAGCGCCTCGAGTGGTCGGTCCTGAACTGGAACCGGCCGGCGATCGGCTTCTACGAGGCCCTTGGCGCACGCCCGCAGGACGAGTGGACGGTGTACCGGCTGACCGACGAGTCGCTGAAGGCACTGGGCGCGGGGGCCTAGCTCGAACCCGCGCCTCACGCCTCCCCACGCCGCCCGTTTCCCGGGCAGCGGTGCACCGGCCCCGATGGCAGCATGGCCGGTGTAGGTCCTGGCTGGTGAGGGTCCTGCCCGTGGATGAGGATGAAGGCATGGGCATCAACGGCGCGAGCGGTACGAGTCCGGGCGATCCGTTCAGCACGACCACGGCGGTGGCGGTCGTCGACGCCGACGGGCTGATCACCTACTGGAGCCTGGGAGCCCAGGACCTGCTCGGCTACTCCGCCGCCGAGGTCGTACGGCATCCCGCGCGGGCGTTGCTGCGCGGCCGCGATCCGACGGCCGCGATGTCCCGGCTGTGCCGGAGCGGTCATGCAGGGGACGCGCTGCTCACGGTCCACGACCGCGTGGGCCGCGCGGTGCGGCTCGCCGTGCGGGTGTGCCCGCTGCTCACCGCCGGCGACCGCCGCGACTGGCTGCTCCTGGCCGCGGCCGCCCCGGCCGCCACCCGTCCCATGGGCCCCGCCCCTGCCGACGCCGGCGCGACCGGCCCCACCACGCCCAGCGCGGTCCCTACCGGATCCGGCGCGACCGGCCCCGTCACTCCCGGCGCCGGCCCGGCCGGCACCGCCCCGACCGGCACCGCTCCCACCGGCCCTGCCCCTACCGGCGCCGACGCGACCCGCGCCACCCCGGCCGGCTCCGAGGCAACCGGCGCCCCTCCCGCCCCCACCGTCCCGGCCGGTTCCGGCGCCCCCGGCCCCGCCGCTCCCGGCGCCACCCCGGCGGGCGCCGCCCCGGCCGGCTCCTCCCCCTCCAGCGCCGCCCCGACCGGTGCCGCCGCCCCCACCACCCCTTCCAGCACCACCCCGGCCGGTGCCCGAATGGGACGGGGCTCGGCTGTTGTGACGCGGCATGCACGACGCGGGATGGTCTCCGGGCAGCGTCAGGTGACCGTGGCCCACACGGCGCCCCGGCGCGGCAGGCCGGGGCGGGCCGGCCGTGAGCGTTCCCGGCCGCGCTCCTTCTTCCCTCTGCACGACGCGGCGGGCGGAACGCTCGGTATCTGCTACGCCGCCCGGAACGTCACCGCCCCCGATCCCACCCGCGAGCGGCTGGTGCTGCTGAACGCCGCCGCCGATCACATCGGCACCACACTGGACCTGGGCCGGACGGTCCAGGAGCTCGCGGAGGTCGCCGTCCCGCAACTCGCCGACTTCGTGGCCATCGACCTCCTGGACGTGGCGACCGCCGGAGAGGGGCCGCCCACCCGCTCCCCGGACGGCCCCATCACGCTGCGCCGGGCGGCCCATCTGTCGATCCGGCCGGACCTGCCCGAGGTGATCGCCGAGGTCGGCGAACCCATCCGCTACCCGTCCGGGTCGCTGCAGAACCGGTGTCTGGCCACCGGGGAGCCCAGCCGCGAGGCCCTCGGCCCGGGGACGCCCTGGCTGCCCGACGACCCGGTGCGGTGGACCGGGATCAACCGGTTCGGCGTGCACACGCACCTGGTGCTGCCGCTCCGGGCCCGCGGCGTCACGATGGGCGTGGTGACCCTGCTGCGCTGGGAGAACCCGGATCCCTTCACCGAGGACGACCAGCTCCTGATCGAGGACCTGGTGGCACGGGCCGCCGTGTGCGTGGACAACGCCCGGCGCTACGCCCGCGAGCACGAGGCCGCGCTCACCCTCCAGACCAGCCTGCTGCCGCCCAACCTGCCCCGGCACAACGCCGTCGAGGTCGCCCACCGCTATCTCCCCGCCGACGCGGAGTCGGGGGTGGGCGGGGACTGGTACGACGTCATCCCGCTCTCCGGCGCCCGCGTCGCGCTGGTGGTGGGCGACGTCATCGGACACGGCCTGCACGCCGCGGCCAGCATGGGCCGGCTGCGCGCCGCCGTGCAGACGCTGGCCGACCTGGACCAGTCCCCGGACGAGCTGCTGGCGCACGTCAACGACCTGGTGATGCGCCTGTCGGACGAGGCGGAGGCGGCCGCCGAGGGCCCGGCGGCGGCCGGCGCGACCTGTGTGTACGCCATCTACGACCCCATCGCCCGGACGATGGTCGTGGCCCGCGCGGGACACCCCAGCCCGGCCGTCGCGCACCTGACCGAGCCCGTGGAGTTCCCCGACATTCCCGCCGGCCCGCCCCTGGGCCTCGGCGGCCTGCCGTTCGAGTCGGCCGAGATCCCGCTGGAGGAGGGCAGCGTCGTCGCCCTCTACACCGACGGGCTGATCCAGGCGGCGGAACAGGACGTCGACGTCGGGATCGAGCGGCTGTGCTTCGCCCTGGCCCACCCCGACCGGCCGCTGGAGGAGATCTGCGACGTCATGGTCCGCGCCCTGCTGGCCGACCGGCCGCGTGACGACGTCGCCTTCCTCGTCGCCCGCACACGCGTCCTCAGCCCCGACCGCGTGACGTCCTGGGACGTGCCCGCCGACCCGTCGGCCGTGCGCGTCGTGCGCGACGACGTCAGCGACCGGCTGTCCCAGTGGGGCCTCGACGAGCTGGCCTTCACCACCGAGCTGATCGTCAGCGAACTGGTCACCAACGCCATCCGGCACGCCCGCGGGCCGATCGCTCTGCGGCTCATCCACGAGAGCTCCCTGATCTGCGAGGTCTCGGACGGCGGCCACACCTCCCCGCACCTGCGGCGCGCGCGCAGCACGGACGAGGGCGGACGGGGTCTGTTCCTGGTCGCCCAGCTCGCCCAGCGCTGGGGCACCCGGTACACCGGCTCCGGCAAGACGATCTGGGCGGAACAGCCCCTCCCCAGTGATATCCGGGCAAAACCATCGATCTCCGCAGGACTTGACCGATCCATATAGGAATGGAGCAGACATACCGGTCGCCCGGCAGGGAACCACGGTGTTAGAACTGACAACATGGTCGGTCGTTCCCGCCAGCCCCGAAGCGCAGCGCAACCACCTTTCGGTGAGCGTCGGGCGGACGCTGAGGCACGCGGCGGGCCGGTGACCTGGACGGCCCGGAGCGCCACCGGGTTCCGTTTCCCACCGTCCTGGCGGCCCGGCACGGTGGCCGCGCAGGTCTTCCTGCTGCAGGTGATCGTCGTCCTGGTGCTCGTCGCCGCGGCCGCCACCGCCGTGGTGCTCCAGCGGCGGTACGACGGGGAGAACATCGCCAAGGCGCGCTCCCTGGCCGTCGCGGAGGCGTTCGCCCAGGCACCCGGTACGGCGGTGGCCCTCCAGTCGCCCGATCCGTCGGCGCTGCTGAAGATCCCGGCGGAGAAGGCGCAGCTGAGTTCCGGCGTCGACTACATCTCCGTGCTGAACAACCACGGCGTGCGGCTCACCGACCCGGAGCCGCGGCTGATCGGCACTCCGGCCCAGGCGATCGGCCGCGCCATCGCGGGCAAGACCTTCACCGAGACGTTCCACGGAAGCCCGGAGGACTCCGTACGCGCGGTGGTGCCCGTGGAGGGCGCCGGCCGGCACGTGATCGGCATCGTCACCGCGGGGATCGAGTACCAGACCCTGGGGCACCTCCTTGACCAGCAGATCCCGATGGTGCTGGACGCGGCGGCGCTGGCCGTGGTGCTCGCGACCGGAGGCACCTTCCTCGTCACCCGGCGGCTGCGCCGCCAGACCCGTGGTCTCGGCGCCGCCGAGATGACCCGCATGTACGAGCACCACGACGCCGTGCTGCACGCGGTGCGCGAGGGTGTACTGATCACCGACGCCGACGGTCGGGTGCTGCTCGCCAACGACGAGGCGCAGCGGCTCCTCGACCTCCCTCCTGACGCAGACCAGCGGCACGTCACGGAGCTGGGCCTGGGACCGGAGATGACGCGGCTGCTGAAGTCCGGCGAGGTCGCGTCCGACGCGGTGTTCCCGGCCGGGGACCGGCTGCTGGCGGTCAACACCCGGCGCACCACCCCGTACGGCACCGCGCCGGGCCTGGTGGCCAGCTTCCGCGACACCACCGAGCTGCGGGCCCTGTCGGGCCGGGCGGAGCTGGCCCGGGAACGCCTGACGCTGCTGTACGACGCCGGGGTGCGGATCGGCACGACGCTGGACGTACGGCGCACCGCGCAGGAACTCGCCGAGGTGGCGGTCCCGCGGGTGGCGGACATCGTCACCGTGGAGCTGCTGGAGTCGGTGCTGCAGGGAGAGGAGCCCAACGGGGCGATGCACCGGATGCGCCGGACCGCGCTGCACGACGCGGACGCGCGCAGCCCGCTCCAGCCGGTGGGCGACCTCATCCAGTTCGTGGTGGCCGACACGTCGATGGGGGCGGCGCTGCAACGCGGCAAGGCGGTGCTGGTGCCGGACCTGTACCACGCACAGGACTGGCGGTCCCGGGATCCCCAGGGCGCGGTCCGGGTGCTCGAGCACGGCATCCATTCGCTGATCACCGTGCCCCTGAGGGCGCGGGGTGTGCTCCTCGGCATGGTCAACTTCTGGAGGGGTGCCGGCTCGCCCCGGTTCGAGGAGGAGGACGTCGCGGTCACCGAGGAACTGGTGGCCCGGGCGGCGGTGGCGATCGACAACGCGCGCCGCTACTCCCGCGAGCACGCGATGGCGGTGACGCTTCAGCGCAGTCTGCTCCCCCGGGACCTGCCCGACCAGGACGCGCTCGAGGTGGCGTGGCGGTACCGGCCGGCCCAGTCCGGTGTGGGAGGTGACTGGTTCGACGTCATCCCGCTGCCCGGTTTCCGGGTGGCGCTGGTGGTCGGCGACGTCGTGGGGCACGGGCTGCACGCGGCGGTGACGATGGGGCGGCTGCGCACGGCGGTGCTGAACTTCTCGTCCCTGGACCTGCCTCCCGACGAGCTGCTGGGTCATCTGGACGAGATGGTGACGCGTCTTGACACCCAGACGGCGAGCGCGGACGGCGAGGTGTCCGCGGTCACGGGAGCCACCTGTCTGTACGCCATCTACGACCCGGTGGGCGGGCACTGCGCCATCTCCCGCGCGGGGCACGTCGTACCGGCCGTGGTCGACCCCGTGGGGCGGGTGACCTTCCCTGATCTTCCCCTGGCGCCGCCGTTGGGGGTGGGCGGGCATCCGTTCGAGTCGGGTGAGCTGAGCCTGCCCGAGGGAAGCCGGCTCGTGCTGTTCACCGACGGCCTGGTCGAGGACCGCGGGCGGGACGTCGACGAGGGGCTGTCCGTGCTCGCCAAGACCGTCGCGCCCGCGGACCTGACGCCGGAGGGGACCTGCCAGGCGCTGATGGAGGTGATGCTGCCGGACCACCCGAGCGACGACGTGGCCCTGCTCGTCGCCCGGACACGGCTGCTCGATCCCTCGCGGGTGGCGGTCTGGGACGTGCCGTTCGACGTGGAGGCGGTCTCCCGGGTACGCGGGGAGGTCGCCCGTCGGCTGCACGACTGGGGGCTGGAGGATTCCTGCTTCGCCACGGAGCTGGTGCTCAGCGAGCTGCTGACCAACGCCATCCGCTACGGCGCCGAACCGCTGCGGGTCAGGATCCTGCTCGGGCGCACGCTGATCTGCGAGGTGTCGGACGGCAGCAGCACCTCGCCGCACCTCAGGCGGGCGGCGACCACCGACGAGGGCGGCCGGGGCCTGTTCCTGGTCTCTCATTTCGCGGACCGGTGGGGCACGCGCTACGTGCCGCACGGCAAGGTGATCTGGGCGGAACTGAGCCTGGACGGCCGCCCGGAGCCGGACCCGGAGGCACTTCTGGACGCGATGGCATGGTGAACGAACCGACACGGCTTCCGTCCATACCGCAGCCGGCCCCCGAGACCGCCGGCCCGCCCGGTCACCGGCGCGACCGCCGCGCCGGGTCCGCGTCGGGCGGCCCTCGCTCCGGGCGAGCCGTGCGTGGCCGCTCGGTGCCGGGCGGCGCGTGCCACCCGAACAGGCGCCCAGCGCCAGGGACACTCCGGGGCCTGTGTCCTCGCGCGCCGGCCGCCGGGCCGTACGGCGGCGGGGCGGGCCCGCGACGGCCGGACGGGGTGCCGTACCCGGCCGGTGAACCGGGTGACTGCGCTCGCACGCCCTGCCGCAGCGGTGCACTGTGGTAGGCGTGAGTTCCTGGCAGGGGCGTTTCGCGGACCGGGCCCAGGGGCAGCAGTCGGGCCACATACTGTTGCTGATCCCGGTCACGCTCATCGTCCTCATCACCGTGTCCGACATCGTGGCCCCGTCCGACATTGTGCTCGGGCCGCTGCTGGTGATAGCTCCCGCGATCACCGCCTGGTTCGAGGGACCGTGGTTCACCGGGGTCATCGGCGCCGCCGCGGTGGCGGCCCAGGGGTTCGCGGGCTGGCGGCTGGGCATCCTGCCGTCCCGGGAAGTGTTCGTGCAGATGATCGCCCTGGCGGTGCTCTCCCTGCTGGTCGTGGCCCTGTGCGCGGTCCGCGACCGCCGCGCGCGCGAGCTGGCCCAGGTCCGGTCGGTCGCCGAAGCCGCCCAGCGGGTGCTGCTGTGGCCCCTGCCGACCCGGCTCGGCCCGCTTCAGCTCGCCTCCCTCTATCTGGCCGCCGAGGACGAGGCGTCGATCGGCGGCGATCTCTACGCGGCCGCCCGCACCCCGAACGGTGCCCGGGTGATGATCGGCGACGTACGCGGCAAGGGGCTCCCCGCCATCGGCGAGGCGGCCCTGCTGCTCGGCGCCTTCCGCGAGGCCGCCCACCACCACGCCGCCCTGCCCTCGCTCGCCGCCTCCCTGGAGCGGAGCATCACCCGCTATCTGTCCGACTTCGAACCGGAGGAAGAGGCCGGGGAGCGCTTCGTCACCGCCCTGCTGATCGAGATCCCGGACGACGAACCGATCGTGCGGCTGACCAGTTGCGGCCATGTGGCCCCGCTGCTGCTGAGACCGGACCGATCGGTGACGATGCCGGACCTCAGCCCCGCCCCGCCGCTCGGGGTGGGCCTGACCGACCCGAACGGCTCCGTGGTCGACGTACTGCCCTTCGACCTCGGCGACACCCTGCTGCTCTACACCGACGGGGCCGTCGAGGCCCGTGACGGCCGCGGTGTCTTCTATCCGCTCGTCGAGCGGACGGCCCAGTGGACCGACGGCTCCCCGGAGTCCCTGCTCCACCACGTCCAGCGTGACCTGCTCGGCCACACCGGCGGGCGCCTCGACGACGACGTGGCGCTGATCGCGATCCGGCGCGTCCCCGCCGCGCCGACCGCTCACCGCTTCGGCCGCATGGTGCAGGCCCAGGCCCCCAGCTGACCGGTTCCACCAGGGAGATCCGTCCCGGGGCTTGCCAAGATGATCACCAAGTTTCGTATAGTGACCGGCAGTTGACAACACGTGCAACTGGCGAGTGCCAGGCTCTGCCCCAGGAAGGCGACACCACCTCATGACCGGCCAGACCACCGCCGACGACAAGCTCACCTGGCTCCTGGAGGGGCTGCTGGAGCGGACCCCGGGCGCGCGGCACGCGCTCGTGCTGTCCCGTGACGGACTGAAGCTGTGCCGCACCCCGGAGCTCACCCCCGACCAGGCCGACCAGCTCGCCGCGATCGCCGCCGGTATCCAGTCCCTGTCGCACGGCGCGTCCGTCGAGTTCGGCGACGGCACCGGCGGGGTCCGCTCGGCGATGACCGAGTTCTACGGAGGGGTGCTGTTCATCGTCGAGGCCGGCGAGGGCGCGCATCTGGCGGTGATCACCACCGAGGACGCGGACGCCGGGCTCGTCGGGCACACCATGAGCGAACTCGTCGAGCAGCTCGGCGAGCACCTCACCGCGCCGCCGCGCGACTCCTGAGGCGTCCCCGTACGCCCGATTCAGAAGCACCGGCGCTGAGTCCGATGGAACGAAGCGGTTGGACTTCAGGATCATGCTGGAGCAAGGTGGGGGCATCCCCCCGATCCCGGGGAGACGCCCCCCTCATCGCACCACCCGGAGACCTCCCGATGACCTACGTCGCGGATGCTGAGCGTTACCACGGCACCATGCGCTACCGCCGTACCGGACAGTCAGGGCTCGACCTGCCCGTCCTCTCGCTGGGCTACTGGCACAACTTCGGCGACGACCGATCCTTCGAGACCCAGCGCGAGATCGCCCTGCGCGCCTTCGACCTGGGCATCACCCATCACGACCTGGCGAACAACTACGGCCCGCCCTACGGCTCGGCGGAGATCAACTTCGGGCGTCTGATGAAGCAGGACCTCGCGCCGTACCGGGACGAGATGGTGATCTCCACCAAGGCGGGCTGGGACATGTGGCCCGGCCCGTACGGCCAGGGCGGCGGTTCCCGCAAGTACCTGCTCGCCTCGCTCGACCAGTCGCTCAAGCGCATGGGCCTGGACTACGTCGACATCTTCTACTCCCACCGGCTGGACGCGAGCACGCCGCTGGAGGAGACGATGGGCGCCCTGGACACCGCCGTCCGCCAGGGCAA
The DNA here is from genome assembly GCF_002803075.1 of Streptomyces sp. CB01373. Lineage (GTDB taxonomy): Bacteria > Actinomycetota > Actinomycetes > Streptomycetales > Streptomycetaceae > Streptomyces. The sequence goes on from NZ_NNBK01000034.1 coordinate 14,005, forward strand.
GGCCCTGTACGTCGGCATCTCCTCCTACGACGCCGAGCGCAGCCGCCAGGCCGCCGCCATCCTGCGCGAACTGGGCACCCCGCTGCTCATCCACCAGCCCTCGTACAGCATGGTCAACCGCTGGATCGAGAACGAGGGGCTGCTCGACACCGCGGAGGAGGAGGGCTTCGGCGTCATCGGTTTCACGGCCCTGGCCCAGGGGCTGCTGACCGGGCGGTATCTGGACGGCGTGCCGGAGGACTCGCGCGCCGCGCAGGGCACCTCCTTCGACACCGCCTGGCTCTCCGAGGACATGCTGCGCAGGCTGCGCGCCCTGAACGACATGGCGGCCCGCCGCGGGCAGACCCTCGCCCAGATGGCGCTGGCCTGGGCGCTGCGCGACGAGCGGGTCACCTCCCTGGTGATCGGCGCCTCCCGGGTGGAGCAGCTCGAGCAGAACGTGGCCGCCCTCGACCGCATGGACTTCAGCGCCGAGGAGCTGGCCGAGATCGACAAGCACGCCACCGACGGCGGCGTCGACCTGTGGCGGTCCGCCCGCACCGGGCAGCTCGGCTGACCCGCGCCGAACGGGTCGTGAACCGGGCTCATGCGGGTACCCGTCGCCTCTGCTGTTCCGCGGCGGGACACCCGTCCCGCCGCCGGTCCGCGAGACAGGAGGCGCAGATGAGCACGGTCAAGGAGACAGTGGAGGTCGACGTCCCCGTCCACGCCGCCTACAACCAGTGGACGCAGTTCGAGGAGTTCCCGAGGTTCATGGAGGGCGTCGAGGAGGTCAGGCAGCTCGACGACAGCCACAACCGCTGGACCACGAGGATCGGCGGTGTGCGGCGGGAGTTCGACACCGAGATCGTCGACCAGCTGCCCGACGAGCGCATCACGTGGCGCAGCACCACCGGTGACACCCGGCAGAAGGGCTCGGTCCGCTTCGAGCGTGTCGACGACACGCACACCCGGGTGGAACTGGTCATGGAGGTCGAGCCCAGCGGCACCGTGGAGACGGCCGGGGACATGCTGGGCGTGGTCGACCGGCGCGTCAAGGGGGACATGAAGCGCTTCAAGCAGTACATCGAGGAGCACGGAGGCGAGACGGGGGCCTGGCGGGGCCGGATCCGCCCCGAGGACGCCGGCCCCTCCCTCTGAGGCCCCACGGAACCCACGGCCCCGGCGAGAGCCGCCGAGTCCGGCCCCGCGCCCCGACCGCCCCGACGACCGCTTTCGTGGGGGTGGCGGGGCGCGTCCGCGTGGCCGCTCAGCTCACCTGGCAGGCGGCCCCGTTGAGGGTGAAGGACGCCGGGCTGCCGGTGTTCCCGGTGTGGTTGGCCTGGAAGCCCAGGGTGGTCGAGGCTCCGGGGGCCAGGGCCGAGTTGTAGGAGACGTTGCGGGCGGTGACGACGCCGCTCGCCGGGGAGTAGGTGGCGTTCCAGCCGGAGGTGATGGTCTGGCCGGCCGGCAGGGTGAAGGCCAGCGCCCATCCGTCGATCGGCGCGGTACCGGTGTTGGTCACCGTGATGTTCGCGGTGAGCCCGGTGTTCCAGGCACTGGTCGTGTAAGCCACCCGGCAGGCGCCCGCCGGCGGTGTGGTGGGCGGGTCGGTCGGCGGCGGTGTGGTCGTGGAGTCCAGCCCGAAGAAGGAGATGGCGCGGGCGGCCATGCCCGAGGTCGGCAGGGTGTGGCCGGTCCCCTGGATGCTGATGGCCTCCACCGGCGCCTGGGTGCCGGTGCCGCCGTAGCGCGTACGGGTCCAGGTGGACTGCGGGTGGTCGGTGAAGGCGGGGGTCTGGCTCACGCCCAGGACGTCGGTCCACTGCTTGATCTCTTCACCGAAGTTCGGGTAGCGCAGGGTGGTGTCCTCGGTGCCGTGCCACACCTGCATGCGCGGCCGGGGGCCGGTGTAGCCCGGGTAGGCTCCGCGGGCCAGGTCGCCCCACTGCTGCGGTGTCCTGATCACGGTGCCGTTGGCGCAGGCGCTGTTCCACTCGGAGCCGTCGGTGGTGGCGAAGCAGCCGAAGGGCACGCCCATGAAGGCGGCGCCGGCCTTGAAGACGTCGGGGTAGTCGCCGAGCAGGACGTTGGTCATCATCGCCCCCGAGGAGGCGCCGGCGACGAAGACGCGCGCCGGGTCGGCCCCGTAGTGCTGCTGGGCGTAGGTGACCATCGACATGATGCCGACCGGGTCGCTCCCGCCGCCGCGCTTGAGGGCCTGCGGCGAGGACACGTCGAAGCAGCCGCCGCTGCGCGTGGCCGAGGGGTAGACGACGAGGAAGCCGTACCGGTCGGCGAGCGAGGCGAACTCGGTGCCCGAGTAGAACGCGGGCCCGGACCCGGTGCAGTAGTGCACGGCCACGAGCACCGCCGGCCGGGCCGGGGCGCTGTCCGGGCGGTACACGTACATGCGCAGGTTGCTCGGGTTCGCGCCGAATCCGGTCACCTCCGTCAGCGAGGCGGCGTGGGCGCTCGGCGCGGCGAGCAGGAGAGCCGCGAGCAGGGGTGTCACACCCGCGAGCAGTGCCGTCAGCAAGGTGCGAAGTCCGGGCCTTCTTCGGGTTCGGGGCATGTCGGCATCCTTTGTTTCGAAACTTTCGCGTCGATTTCGGGAAGGCGCCGCGTCACGCTAGAGGCGTCGCACCGCCGCGTCAACCACTGGAGCCACCCGTAACTCCCAAAGGAATAGCGGGAGGTCAAGCTTCAGCCATCCCGCAGCCCATCGTGCGCGAACCGTTGACCGACCCCCGATCTGTTCGTAACCTGCGCGTCACATTCGAGCTTGGCAGCGAAACTTTCGAGAATGGAGATGGCATGCCCATGCCCAGACGGGCGGCGCAGGCGTTCACGGCCGTCCTGCTCGCCGCTTCCACCGTCACGGCCCTGTCGCACACCGCGGCGGCCGCCGACTCGCTGGGGTCCGCCGCGGCCGGAAAGGGCCGTTACTTCGGTACCGCCGTCGCCGCGAACCACCTCGGCGAGTCGGCCTACGCCGGCACGCTCGACCGTGAGTTCAACCAGGTCACGCCCGAGAACGAGATGAAGTGGGACGCCACCGAGGGCTCCCGCAACACCTTCACCTTCGGCAACGCCGACCAGATCGTCAGCCACGCGCAGAGCCAGAACATGAAGGTCCGCGGGCACACGCTGGTGTGGCACTCCCAGCTCCCCTCCTGGGTCTCGGGCCTGGGCGCCACCGACCTGCGCTCGGCGATGAACAACCACATCACCCAGGTCATGCAGCACTACAAGGGCAAGATCTACGCCTGGGACGTGGTCAACGAGGCGTACCAGGACGGCTCCAGCGGAGCCCTGCGCAGCTCTCCGTTCGCGGACAAGCTCGGCAGCGGCTTCATCGAGGAGGCCTTCCGCACGGCCCGCAGCGTCGACCCGAACGCCAAGCTCTGCTACAACGACTACAACACCGACGGCGTCAACGCGAAGAGCAACGCGGTCTACGCCATGGTCAAGGACTTCAAGTCCCGTGGTGTGCCGATCGACTGCGTGGGCTTCCAGTCCCACTTCAACAGCGCCTCCCCCGTCCCGTCCGACTACCAGGCCAATCTGCAGCGCTTCGCCGACCTCGGGGTGGACGTGCAGATCACCGAGCTCGACATCGAGGGCTCCGGCACCGCTCAGGCCAACAACTACTCGAACGTCGTCAAGGCCTGCCTCGCGGTGACCCGCTGCACGGGCCTCACCGTCTGGGGGGTCACCGACAAGTACTCGTGGCGCAGCAGCGGCACTCCCCTGCTGTTCGACTCCAACTACGGCAAGAAGCCCGCGTACGACGCGGCCCTCGCCGCGCTCGGCGGCTCGAGCACCGGGGGCGGGGACGGCGGCAACCCCGGCGGCGGCAACCCCGGTGGCAACGCCACCTGCACGGTCTCCTTCGCCAGGACCTCGGACTGGAACGACGGCTACAACGGTGAGGTCACCGTGAAGGCGGGCTCCGCCCCGATCAACGGCTGGACCGTGTCGCTCACCTTCGCCCCGCCGCAGAAGGTCGCCAGCCTGTGGAACGGCACCCCCAGCTGGGACAGCAGCGGCAACGTCATGACCGTGCGCGCCGCCTCCTACAACGGCAGTCTCGCGGCGGGCGCCTCGACCAGCTTCGGCTTCACCGCGGCGAAGAACGGCAACAACTCCACACCGACGCTCGGAGCCTGCACGGCGTCCTGACCGGGCCGGGCCACCTCACGCACGACCGGGGCGCGTCTCGCGCGGCGCCCCGGTCGTGCCCGTACGCTGGGGGGTGTCTGCCTCGCTGACATGCCCTTGCCTGGAGCAATGCCGAGGCGGTGACGGTACGGCACAGGAGGCTGGTGCTCTTGATCAAGCCCGCCGGGAGTACCTGTGAACAGGCCGCCTGAGTCTTTCCGCGAGGACCGCCACCCCCGCGAGCCGGACAAGCGGTCGCATCTGCCGGCCCAGCCCCTGTGGCTGCGCTGGCTGCCGGTCTTCTACGTCGTGGTGGTCCTCGCCGTCGAACCGGTCACCCCGGCGCTGTGGCCCGTGAGCTTCGTGCTCACCGCCCTGCCGCTGGTGGCCGCCTTCGGGTACGGCCCCCGCGTGGTCGCCGCCGTCACGGTGTTCGCCATCGTCCTGGAGGGCGTCCTGGCCGGGACCCCCTGCTGCGCGGGCCGCACCGTGGGCAATCTCTGGGACCGCCACTACGTGGCCAACTACATCTGCACGTTCCTGGTGGGCATCCTCGGCACGATCCTCGCCTGGCACCGTGCGCGCCGGGAGTACACCCTGGCCACGGTGCGTTCCGTGGCCGAGACCGCGCAGCGCGTCCTACTGCGCCCGGTCCCCCACCGGCTCGGCCAGGTCTCCATCGAGACCCTGTACCTCTCCGCTGCGGCCGAGGCGCAGATCGGCGGCGACCTGTACGAGGCGGTGCCGACGGCGCACGGGGTGCGGCTGCTCGTCGGCGACGTCCGCGGCAAGGGTTTGGTCGCCGTGGAGACGGCCGCGACGGTGCTCGGAGCCTTCCGCGAGGCCGCGCCCGACGAGCCCGACCTGGCCGGTCTGGCCCGGCGCATGGAGCGCAGCATGAGCCGCTACGCCGAGCAGCTTCCCGGCACCGAGGCGGCCGAGCGCTTCGTGACGGCGGTGTTCGCGGAGATCCCCGACGACGAGCACGTCGTACGCCTCGTCAACTGCGGCCACCCGTCTCCGCTGCTGGTCAGCGGCGGCCGCGTCGGCGAGCTGGAACCGACCGAGCCCTCGCCGCCCATCAACCTCGGCGGCCTGCTCGGCAACGGGTACCGGGTGGACGTCGTGCCCTTCCGGCCGGGCGACACGTTGCTTCTGTACACCGACGGCGTCACCGAGACCCGCGATTCCGCCGGCGCCTTCTACCCGCTCGCCGAGCGGGTCCGGCCCTGGACCGGCCTTCCGCCGGGCGCGCTGCTGGAGCGCCTGCACGCGGATCTGCTCGACTACAGCGACGGACACCTCGACGACGACCTCGCCGCCCTCGCCGCCCACCGCCTCCCCACGGAGCCCCACCCCTGAGCGGCGGCCGGGACGGTCCACCGCGGATTCACGGGACCCATGAGACCTCACCGGGGCGGGCCGGCAGGGCCAGGTGGGCGAGGTCGGCCGGTCGCGGCGACGTCACCGGCCACAGGGGGGCCGGGGTGCCGTCGGCGACCGCGGCCGGGGCGTCGGTGAGGTTCATGCGCTCCCGCAGACGGCCGTAGAAGTCCATGGGACCGAGGCGGACGGCCCGCAGCCGGCGCGACGCGGCGTAGACGCCGATCCAGTCGCCGGGGTCGAGCACACCGCGCAACTGTCCGTCGATGGTGACGGCGGCCTGGCCCGAGCGTTCCAGGACGCGCAGGCCGATCGGTTCGTCCGGCGCCGCCACGACCGAGCGGTTGAAGACCATGTGCGGGGCGACCGGCGTGAAGACGAGGGCGTCCGCGCGGGGCGAGACGACCGGCCCCCCGGCGGCGAAGCTGTAGGCCGTGGAGCCCGTCGGGGTGGCGACCAGCAGCGCGTCGGCCGAATAGGACGCCAGGAGGCGGCCCGCGAGGTAGACGCCGACGGACACCTGCCGGTCCCGGGCCAGCTTCTCCAGCACGACGTCGTTCAGCGCGGTGACGTTCAGCGGGATGCCCCAGTCACCGCCGGCCTGGCAGTCGGCGCGCACCCGCGGTGGCGGCAGGAGCGGACGGCGGCCGTAGCGCATCAGCTCCTCGATGTCGGCCGGCACCTCCAGGCGGCGCGAGGCGCGCAGGTTGAGCATCATCCGGTTCTCCACGGTGAGGCGCTCCGCGAGGACGGCGTCCAGCGCGGCGCGCACGACCGTGACCGGCACCTCCGTGAGGAAACCCACCCGGCCGAGGTCGACGCCCAGGACCAGGGCGTCGTTCACGGCGGCCAGCCGGGCACCGCGCAGGAACGTGCCGTCACCGCCCAGGGTGACGAGGAGGTCCGGATCGCCCGCGGCCTCGATCTCCTCCCGGGCGCTGCGCCGCCCTCCGTCGTGCCACACGTCGATGTCCGCGCACCCCACGCCGTGCTCGTCGCACCACTCGCGCACGATGCGGGCGGCAGCCGCGGCCTCACCGCGCCCGCCGTGGACGACCAGGCCGATACGACGCACCGTCACCTCTGCCTCCGGAGATCCGCGCACCCGGGCGGGCTCCGGCTCGACACCGGAAGCCGTCCTCTGTCCGCCCCCGTCCGGCCGCACTGGCCGACTCGCGGGCAGCATCAACGAGTTCCCCTGCTTCACGTGCGGAAACACCGCATTTCCCAGGGTGTGTTCGCGCGCAGGCCGGGCATTCGAAGGTCCGGAGGTGGATATACATGGTTCCCTTGCTGCTCGTTCTCCTGCTCGCCCTGATCCTCTTCGGCGCCGGGTTCGCCCTGAAGGCGCTGTGGTGGATCGCGGTCATCGTGCTCGTGCTGTGGCTGCTCGGTTTCGTGGCACGGTCCGAGGGCGCCGGCGGCCGCAGGGGCCGCTGGTACCGCTGGTGACGGCCGCCGCCGCGCGTCGCGGCGGCCGGAGTGGAACCGTGCGCCCGGCGATCGTGCCGGGCGCACTGTTCCGCCCGGGCGCCTCAGCTCGCCCACGACAGGAGCCGTTCGCCCGGCTCCTGTTCCCTGAGCTGGGCCAGTGACTGTTTCTCCAGCTGGCGTACGCGCTCCCGGGTCAGGCCCACGTGCTGGGCGACCTCGTGCAGGGTGCGCTGGTGCCCGTCGTGCAGGCCGTACCGCAGGCTGAGGATGAGGGCCTCGCGCGGTGCCAGGGTGTCGACGGCCTCCCGGAGTTCCTCGGCCAGCGCCTGGTACTCGGCGACCTCGGGGGCCTGCAGCACCTCCGTGTCGGGGATGAGGTCGCCGACCACCGTCTCCCCGGTGTCGTCCACCGGCATGTCCAGGCTGATCACCTGCCGGCCGACGCGGCGCAGCCAGACGACCTTGTCCTCGGCGAGGCCGCTCTCGCCTGCGACCTCCTCGACGGTCGGCTCGTGTTCGAGGCGTAGCTGCAGCTTGCGCTCGATCTTGGCGAGCTTCTGCAGCTGCTCCACGACATGCATCGGCAGCCGCACGGAACGCGCGTGCGTGGCGAGGCCGCGTTCCATCGCCTGGCGGATCCACCAGGTGGCGTAGGTGGAGAACTTGAACCCCTTGGTGTGGTCGAACTTCTCCACGGCCCGGATGAGCCCCAGGTTGCCCTCCTGGATGACGTCGAGCAGTGGCAGCCCGCGGTGTGCGTGCCGTTTGGCCATGGCCACGACGAGCCGGAGGTTGGCCCGCACCATGTGGTCCTTGGCCTCCTGGCCGTCCCGCAGGGCGGCCTCCAGTTCCCGCCGCCGCTCCGGCGTGAGTTCACGGCCGCCCTCGTCGGCCTGGTTCAGTTCCTCGGTGGCCTGCAGACCGGCTTCGATGCGGAGGGCGAGGCGCACCTCGCCCTCCGCGTCGAGCAGCGGTGTGGCGCCGATCTGACGCAGGTACTGGCCGAGCAGATCGGGTTCGCCGTCGAGTTCGGGCATCGCGTCGTACCGCTTGCTGGCACGTGCCGACGCCCGTCGTCCGCCGCCGGCGGACGCCGCCGTCCTCTGCTTCGCGGGAGCCATCGCGCGCTCCTCATCTCGTCGCGGGCGCCGTTCGGGTACCCGGAGCGGCCGCGAGCCATACGTGCGGCGGACGAGGGAGCGGGGATCAGACCTCGGAGCAGTGCCGGGCGTGTCCCTCCGCCCATCGCTTGCGGCGGAGGGACACGGAGAATTGGCTGGTCAGGGCGCCTTGGTGACCGTCAGCAGGGCCGCGGCGTCCTCGACGGCCTCCAGGCTGTGCCGGGACTGCGGCACGATGAGCAGGTCCCCCGCCATGCCCTCCCACGACGTGTCGCCGCTGCGCAGCACCACGCGCCCGCGCAGCACCAGCACGGTCGCCTCACCGGGGTTGTCGTGCTCGGCGAGGGCCGTGCCGGCACGCAGCGTGATCAGGGTCTGGCGCAGCACGTGTTCGTGACCGCCGTAGACGGTCTCCGCGCTGCGGCCGGCCGAGGACGACTCGGCGCGTCCGAGATGCTCGCGGGCGAGGGCGTCGAGGGAGATCTTCTGCATCACGGTGACTCTTCCTCACGAGGGGACCTGAGCTGGGCAGTTCCGTAGCGTACGCCGGTGCGCCGCCGCCTTCGGGCTTTCCCTCCCCGGCTCGTGGCGGGCGGGAGGAGGCCGCCGCCTCCCCGCTCGGCGTAAGGTGGCCGTGCGGAGGGCCCGTACGGTGAGTGAGCACGAGCACCGCCGAGCACCGGCCCTGCCGGGAGGTGCCTCATGTCGGACGATCCACGGCGACCGGAGCCTGAAGAGGCGGCCGGCCACGGGACCGGCGCGGCCCCGGAAGGCGGCCGGACGCGCGGTGGCGAGGCCGTCGAGGAGCTGAGCGCCCAGATCCGGCAGCTCAGCCTGGACCGGCGCAGGCTGCACTGCCTGCTGGACGCGGTCGTGGCCATCAGCGCCGACATGGACACCCGCACCGTGCTGCGGCATCTGGTGCGGGCGGGCACCGACCTCGTCGCCGCGCGCTACGGCGCCCTCGGCGTGCTCAGCGAGGGCGGGGAGATCATCGACCTGATCACCGTCGGCGCCGCCGACGCCGAGCGGCTCCTGGCCGAGTCCGGGCTGCCACAGAGCCATGGGCTGCTGGGCCGCCTGATCGAGGATCCCAAGCCGCTCCGCGTCGACGACATCGCCGCCGACCCCCGCTCGGTCGGCTTCCCGGAGGGCCACCCGGTCATGACCACGCTGCTCGGCGTCCCGCTGAGCGTGCGCGACACCGTGTACGGCAACCTCTACCTGGCGGACAAGGAGGACGGCACGCCGTTCGCCGACGCCGACGAGGCCCTGCTGACCGCGCTGGCCAGCGCCGCGAGCGTCAGCATCGAGAACTCCCGCCTGTACGGGCTGCTCAAGCGGTCCGCCGAGCAGTTCCAGCGCCGTCTGCTGCCGGTGCTGCCCGACCTGTCCCCGCTGCTCGTGGAGGCCCGCTACGAGCCGGCGTCCGAGCTTCCCCACCTCGGCGGTGACTGGTACGACGCCCTCGGACTGCCCGACGGGGCGGTCCTCGTCGTCGTCGGTGACGTGACCGGGCACGACGTGGAGGCGGCGCCCCTGATGGGGCAGATCCGCAACATGCTGCGGGCCCTGGCCTTCGACCGGTGCGGGCCGCCCAGCCTGATCGTGGACCGGCTCGACCGGGCGCTCACCGCGGTCGACGAGCCGCCGGCCGCCACCCTGGTCCTGGCCCGCATCGAGCGTGATCCGGCCGCCGGGTACGTTCTGAGCTGGACCAACGCCGGGCACCCGCCCCCGCTGCTGATCACCGCCGAAGGCACGGCCCAGTGGCTCGCGCCGGACGCGCACGGTATCCCGGTAGGCGTGCAGCCGGGCCTGCCGCGTCCCGACCACCGGCACCCGCTGCCCCCGGAGAGCACCCTGCTGCTGTTCACCGACGGCCTGATCGAACGCCGAGACCGGGACATCGACGCCGGCCTGCGGGACCTGGCGGACCATGCCGCCGCCCTGGCCTCCGACCCGCTGGACGCGCTGTGCGACGCGCTGCTCGGCCACCAGGACGGCTACGACGACGACGTGGCACTGCTGGCCCTGCGCGTGCCGCGCCTGCCGGGCTGAGCGAACCCCCGGGCGACCGCCGCCGCTCCCCCGGACGGCCCAACAGCGCTGGGCAGGAGGGGGAGAGGGCGCGTGAGGGGTGGGTGGGTGGTGGAAGGCATGGCGAACCTGCGAGTCGGAGGAGAGCCAGATGCCGGATGCTGTGGTCGAGGGTGCCGTGGGCGGCGACGGCGCCGTGCCGGTGGGCTCCGGCGAGCGGCCCTTCGAGCAGGTGGGCGCGGTCGCCGACGCCGTCCTCTACGAGGGCTACCTCCTCTATCCGTACCGACGCTCCTCCCCCAAGAACCGCGTCCGGTGGCAGTTCGGGGTGCTGGCGCCGCGGAACTGGGTGGAGCACGACGGGCCCGTCACGGTCGGCGTGTCCGGCTCCGCCGACTCCTGGTACCAGCGGACCGAGTGCCTGCTGCGGGTCCACGCGCCCGACGCCGTCCTGCGGATCCGGGTGCGTTACCTCCAGGCGCAGCACAAGCAGGTGGAGGAGACCGGCCCGGACGGCGCGAACCGTCCCGTCGAGTCGCTGCGGACCGGCGACGGCGCGACCCATCTGACCTTCGACGAGGCGGTGCCGCGCGAGAGCGGCCTCGTCGTACCGCTGGAGGACCTGCTGCGGCGGGACCACACCGCCCCCGTGGGAGCGGCGGCCGGTGAGGAGAGCGAGCCGCTGCCCGGGGGCGCCGGGCGGATCGTACGGCGGCGCGTGGAGATCCGGGCGGACACCACGCTCACGGCCGAGCGGCTCGCGGACGGCCTGGTCCGGCTGCGCGTGCGCACCGAGAACACCGGGCACGCGGCGGACCCGCGGGCCCCGCGGGACACGGCACTGCGCCAGGCGCTCATCGCCACGCACACCCTCATCGGCGGTACGGGCGTGGAGTTCGTCTCGCTGACCGACCCGCCCGCGGACCTGCTGGAGCACGTCCGCGGCTGCCGCAACGCGTTCACCTTCCCCGTCCTCGGCGGCGCACCGCCCGCCCCGGACGCCGGCACCGGCGCCGCGCACCCCGCGCGGCCGTCGGACGGCGACACCGGCCCCGTGCTGCTGTCCGCGCCGATCATCCTGCCCGACCGTCCGCAGGTCGCGCCCGAGAGCCCGGGCGACCTGCACGACGCGGCGGAGATCGACGAGATCCTGACGCTGCGGACGATGCTCCTGACCGACGAGGAGAAGCGCGAGGCCCGCGCCACCGATCCGCGCGCCGCCGAGATCCTGGACCGGGTGGACAACATGCCGCCGGAGGTCCTGTCCCGGCTGCACGGCGCCATCCGCTCGCTGGCCCCCGCCGGGCGTGCCGCCACCGGGGGCCCCGGCGCGGACCGGCCCGCCTGGTGGCAGGAGGGCGGTGACGACGGCCTCTCCCCCACCACGGAGACGGTGCTCGTCGACGGCGTGCCCCTGGGAAGCGGCAGCCGTGTCCTGCTGCGTCCCCGGGGCCGGGGCGCCGACGCCCAGGACATGTTCCTGGCCGGGCGGACCGCACGCGTGGCCGCGGTCTTCCACGACGTGGACGGCAGCGTGCACCTCGCCGTCACCCTCGACGACGACCCCGCGGCCGAACTGCACGCCTGGTACGGCCGCTTCCACTACTTCCGGCCCGACGAGCTGGAGCCGTACACCGACCCCCGGAACCCGAACAGTGAGGGGCAGTAAGTCACATGACCACTACCGAGGCGCGTCGGGCGGGGCGTAAGCCCGCTCAGATCGTGGACATGTCCTGGGATCCGA
>NZ_NNBK01000035.1 GCF_002803075.1 Streptomyces sp. CB01373
GCATAGCCTCAAACGAGATCACCGAGTGGCCGTCGATACACCACTCCAGCGGACGTGACCCGGAGGGGAACGGGCAGGCCCCCGTTCGGGCTCTACAGTGCGCCCGGAAGCGGCAAGGTCCAACCCCATTCCGACGAGTACGATACGGCTCGCAGGCTGGCGGACCTCTTGCTCGAAAAGAAGACGACGAAGGACACGGCTCACCAGCTCAATAGGGAGGGGTACCGGACCCGGAGCGGTGCCACCTGGTCGCCCACGGCCGTGAGCAAGCTGGCTCAGTCCCCGCTCTTCGCGGGTATGGTCCCGGTCCGGCGACGCAAGACGGACGAGCACGGTAATCCTTTGGACAGTTGGGAGGGGTATGGCGAGCCCCTGCGCAACGAGAAGGGTGAAGTCGTTATGTGCGGCCGAGGGGTTGTAACACCGGGCGAGTGGTTCAAGATCAAGGCCCTCATCGCCGAACGGACCGATGAACGGTGGGCGAAGGGGAAGCCGGAAGCGAAGTACCTCGGGACGGGGAGCTATCGCTGCGGGCGGATGCGGGACAAGAACGGCACTGGGGAGCTTGAACCGTGTGGTGGCTCGATGAGCCACCGTGGCGGACGCTACCGGTGCGAGGTCCGGCAGACCCGGGGCAAGTCGATCTGCGAGGGAGTGGTGACCCTCGCCGACCGCATCGACCACGCGGTTGGACAGGCTTGGATCCACCACATCACGGCCCTTGAGCCGGGTGACCCGGTGATCATCGAGATAGCCCGCCGGTGGCTCGCCTTCGCGGACCCCGAAACGCAGACGAAGAAGGAAGAGGCTCAGAAGGCCCTTGAGGCCGCCCAGCGACGTGTGAAGAAGCTCGAAGACGACTTCTACGTGTACGGGAAGATGGACGAAGAGCGCTTCGAGGAGCTGAGCGAAGGACAGCGCACCGTTATCGAGAGCACCGCTGCGGCCCTTGAGGCGTTGGACGCGGAGGCAGACCTCTCGCCCCTCACTCAGGTCGACAACCTGCGTGAGGCATGGGAAGCGGCTGACATGACGGACAAGCGGATGCTCCTGAAGTGCGTCCTTGGAAAGAAGGGGATCACGATCAAGCCCGCCGCACGACAGGGGGACCACACCCCGATCTTGGAACGGCTCGAGTTCGACTGGCTGTCGAAGAAGGACACAATCACCAAGAAGTGAGTCCGAAGTGTGCGGCCAGGTTCTGAGGCCCCTTGTCCTCTTCTCCGATAGGCAATCTACTCACCAGTCACTGAGTGAGGGCGTTTACATGCCCTGCATGATCGTGCTGAGGCAGTGCGGATGCCGCGTTTCCATGCGGTGACGAAGTGAGGATATAGAACTGAAGAAACCGCCTATGAGAGGTAATCCGGATGCCCCTCCACCGACTCCGTGTAAGACGAGATGGCCGCACTCGTCGGAACCCCGGACGAACTCATGGAGCACATTCCCCGCGCTATCGCCGAGACGTTCGCCGACTGGGATGCCGCCACGTGACGGCTCATGTCTCTGTGTGGCTTGGGCGCGATCGGCTCTTTCGTCCGTCCGTGGGTCTGGTCAAGCGTCGTGTCGGCCCAGTGGCCGCAAGCCCGGAGGTCAGGCTGGCGGTGAGGGCCACACCCTGGAACGCGTCGCCGATCCCGACCAGGTCTTCGAGTACCGGCCCATCGGCTGCCGCGCCCGCGAGAGGGCGCTGCCCGTGGATGCCCAGGTTGAGGGGCTCGTCCCGCGAGCACTGAGCCGATAACCCTCCGCCCCGTTTGTGTGCTGTCCCTGTGGCGCATGGGCGTGGCCGAGACGGTTGCGCAAGGATGGGGGTATGCCCAACCGACTCGCGCAGGCCACGTCCCCGTACCTCCTCCAGCACGCGGACAACCCCGTTGACTGGTGGCCATGGGGGGCCGACGCGTTTGAAGAAGCCCGGCGGCGCGATGTTCCCATGTTCTTGAGCGTCGGCTACAGCGCCTGCCATTGGTGTCACGTCATGGCGCACGAGTCGTTCGAGGACGACGACAACGCTGCGTACATGAACGAGCACTTCGTGTCCGTCAAGGTGGACCGTGAAGAGCGACCCGACGTCGACGCCGTCTATATGGAGGCCGTGCAGGCCGCCACAGGGCAGGGTGGCTGGCCCATGTCCGTGTTCATGACGCCCGAGGGGGAGCCCTTCTACTTCGGCACCTATTTCCCGCCCGAGGCTCGCCATGGCATGCCGTCCTTCCGGCAGGTGCTTGAAGGCGTGCACGGCGCCTGGACAAGCCGACGGGACGAGGTGGGAGAAGTCGCGGGGAAGATCACCCGGGACCTTGCCGGGCGGGAGTTGAGCACCGGGGATGTCAGGGCGCCCACCGAGGAGACCCAGGCCCTGGCCCTCCTCCAACTGACCCGGGATATCGATCCCGCGAGCTCCTGGTTCAAGGGAGACACCAAGTTCCCGCCGTCGATGGCGATCGAGTTCCTGTTGCGTCACCACGCACGGGCCGGGTCCGTGGCGGCGCTGGAAATGGCAGAAGGGCTGTGCGGCGCGATGGCTCGTTCGAGCCTGTACGACCAGGTGGGAGGCGGATTCCACCGGTACGTACTCACGCCGAGGGGTGGTGGACCTTTGGTTCCCCACTTCGAGAAGATGCTGTACGACAACGCCCTGCTGTGCCGGGTCTACGCCCACCTGTGGCGGGCCACCGGCTCCGACTTCGCCCGCAGGGTGGCCCTCGCGACCGCCGACTTCATGGTGCGCGAACTGCGCACCGCCGAAGGCGGGTTCGCCTCGGCCCTGGACGCCGACAGCGAAGAAGAGGTGCCGCGCGAAGCGCGTCCTCAGAAGGGCGGTGGTGGGAGACGGGAGGGCGGCACGGGCCGGCACGTCGAGGGCGCCTACTACGTGTGGACCCCCGAGCAGCTGAGGGAGGCACTCGGCGCCGAGGACGCCGAACTCGCCGCCCGCTGCTTCGGCGTGACCGAGGAGGGCACCTTCGAACAGGGCGCCTCCGTTCTGCAACTCCCCGTGCAGGAGGGCGTGTTCGATGCCGACCGGGTCGAGTCCGTGCGGCGCCGGCTGCTGGCGAAGCGGGCCGAGCGTCCGGCACCCGGCCGGGACGACAAGGTCGTCGCCGCCTGGAACGGGCTGGCGATCGCCGCCCTCGCCGAGACCGGGGCCTACTTCGACCGCCCGGACCTGGTCGAGGCCGCGGTCGGCGCCGCCGATCTGCTGGTCCGGCTGCACATGGACGAGCACGCCGCGCTGCGCCGTACCAGCAAGGACGGCCGGGCCGGAGCGAACGCCGGGGTGCTGGAGGACTACGCCGACGTCGCCGAGGGTTTCCTCGCCCTGGCCTCCGTCACCGGCGAGGGCGTCTGGCTGGAGTTCGCCGGGCTGCTCCTCGGACATGTGCTCACCCGGTTCGCCGACCCGGAGACGGGCGCCCTGTACGACACGGCCGCCGATGCCGAGCAGTTGATCCGCCGGCCCCAGGACCCCACCGACAACGCCACCCCCTCCGGCTGGTCGGCGGCCGCCGGCGCCCTGCTCGGCTACGCCGCCCACACGGGTTCCGAGACCCACCGCACCGCCGCCGAGCGGGCGTTGGGCGTGGTGGGCGCGCTCGGCCCGCGCGTTCCGCGCTTCACCGGCTGGGGTCTCGCCGTCGCCGAGGCCTTGCTGGACGGCCCGCGCGAGGTCGCGGTCGTCGGCCCGTCCCTCGACGACGCGGCGGCAAGGGCCCTGCACCGTACGGCACTTCTGGGCACCGCCCCCGGCGCGGTCGTCGCGTACGGCACTCCGGACAGCGAGGAGTTCCCGCTGCTCGCCGACCGCCCTCTCGTCCACGGCGAGCCGACCGCCTACGTCTGCCGCGACTTCACCTGCGACGCCCCCACGACCGACCCGGACCGCCTGCGCACCGCGCTCGGCGGCTGAGCAGGGCACCGCACGCTCACTCCGAAGGGGCGCCGGCCCCGGACGTCAGCTCCGGTCGGCGTACCCGGCCAGGGCGCGCTCCACGATGGCCTCCAACTGGTCGTGGTGGGCGCCCTTCCAATAGGCGCGGCCGCAGTCGAGGCAGCGGGCGAAGACGTCGTACGTGCGGTGCGTGCCGTGTTCGAGCTGGTCGGCGACCTCGTCCTTCGTGGCCTCCCGCACCAGTCCGTTGCAGGCGGTGCAGCGGGTCCAGGGGCGCAGCTCGGGGCGGAAGCGGTCGAGGACGTCCTGGAGCTGGTCCTCGGGGCGGGTGCTGTAGACGTAGGCGCCGGCCCACAGTTCACGGCGGCGCAGCAGGCCCCGGTCGCGGCTGAGCATGACCCGCTTCTCGGCGGCCGACCGGGCGGCGAGCGCCGGGTCGCCGATGTCGGTGGACTCGTAGGCGGTGTCGACGCCCAGCAGGCGCAGCCGGCGGGCGAGGGTGCCCAGGTGCACGTCGAGGAGGAAGCGCAGGGGAGCGCCGGGGACCTGCTGGGGGCGTGCGACGGCGCAGACCTGGACCGTCTCGTCCGCCCGCGGCACGTACGACACCGGCACCTCGCGGCCGTCCACCACCAGCGCGCCGACCTCGGTGAGCGGCACGCCCAGGGACTCCACGACGTGGCCGAGCGTCGAGACGCCGTCCGTGACGACCGCGGTGGCGTCGCGGCGCCGGTGGTGCGGGACGAACAGGTGCAGGCCGGGGTCGAACCCGACGTGGATCTCGGGACCGTTCACCCGGACAGGATGGCACGGGCGGTGGGCCGCGGGCTCACGGATTTACGGTGGGGAGTCCGTGTTCCAGGACGTCCATGGCTTGGTCCATGAGGTCGCTCAGCTCGCCCTCGCACCCGTTCTCGGCCCAGTACAGGGAGACTTCCATCAGCCCGCCCATGAGGGACATGGCGAAGACCCGCACCTCCAGGCTGTCCGGGTCCAGGCCGGTGCGGGCCGCGATGGCCTGGCGGATGAGCAGGCCGGCTTCCGACATGCTCTCCATCATCCGGGCGCGAACCGCGGGAACCTCGACGCCCAGCCGGGCGCGCAGCCGGGACACCTCGGGCTCGTCGCTCATTCCCAGCGCGAGGGCCCTGTGCATCACATGCCGGAGGGAGTCCATCCACGGCTCGTCGACGGGCCGGGCCCGCAACTCCGCCAGCATGATCTCGTCGTACTCGTCCGTGAGGACGATGTCCTCCTTGGTCGGGAAGTACCGGAAGACGGTCGACGGCGACACCTCGGCGCGGTCGGCGATCTGCTCGATCGTCGTGGCGTCGTACCCCTGCTCCTCGATCAGCGCGTACGTCGCCGTACGGATCGCCTGCCGGGTCTTGAGCTTCTTGCGTTCCCTCAGTCCCATCGGGGGGCGGTCGGCTGGGGTGCTGGTACGTGCGGCCGTCATGAAGGTCATTGTCCGGCATCGGGTCAGGACCGGGCCATGGCCGGGTCCTCCCCCGGCTCGGCCTCCACGGCGCCGCGGGCGCCGCCCGGCAGGAACGCGGCCGCCAGCAGCGCCGCCACCACCGAGGCGATGCCGCCCACCAGCAGCACCAGGCCCATGCCGTGCACGTACGCGCCGTTCGCGGAGGCCGCCAGGTGCGCCGAGCCCGTCCTCTCGGCGACGAGGTGTGCCGCGACCACGGACCGTTCGGCGGTGTGCGCGGTGCCGGCGGGCAGCCCGGTGACGTCCAGCCGTTGCCGGAAGGCGCTCGCCAGGAGGCTGCCGAGCAGGGCGATGCCGACCGCGCCGCCGACCTGGCGCAGCGTCATCAGCAGGCCGGAGCCGCTGCCCGCCCGGTCGGCGGGCAGGGCGGCCAGCGCCCCGTCCATGGCCGGGACGACGGAGAAGCCGAAGCCGAGACCGGCGATCGACAGCCACAGCGCGGTGAAGCCGTAGCCGGAGTCCACCGTCGTACGGCTGCCCAGCAGCGCGGCGAAGGCGAGCACCACCAGGCCCGCGGTGACCACGGCCCGCGGTCCGAACCGGGCGACGACCGGCTGCGCGCCCTTCGCGGCGACCAGCAGCCCGCCCATCATGGGCAGCAGGCGCACCCCGGTGCCGAGCGCGTCGTGGCCGAGCACGGCCTGGAGGTAGGGCGGCAGCACGAACATCAGGCCGCTCAGCACGAACATCACGAGGGTCGCGGCGATCGTGTTGAACAGGAAGCCTCGCCGGGCGAGCAGCGTCATGTCGAGCATGGGGCGGGCCTCGCGGCGTTCGCGCAGGACGAGCCCGGCCAGGAGGACGGCGGCCGCCGTGAACGCGGCGAGCACCAGCGGGTCGCCCCAGCCGCGGCCGGGCGCCTCGATGATCGCGTAGACGAGCACGCCGAGACCGGTTGCGGTGAGTGCCGCGGACAGCGCGCCGACCTTCGGCGAGGCCGGATCGCGGGTCTCGGGGAGCAACAGGAGGCAGGCCGCGACACCGAGGCCGGCCATGGGCACGTTGATGAGGAAGACCGAGCCCCACCAGAAGTGGTTCAGCAGCCAGCCGCCGATGATCGGGCCGAGCGGCAGGCCGAGCGCGGAGGCCGCCGAGATGACGCCGACCGCCTTGGCGCGCTCCTCGGGCCCGAACAGCGAGGGCAGCACGGACAGCGCGAGCGGCATGACGAGGGCCGCGCCGACACCCATGACCGCACGGGCGGCGATCACTCCGCCGACGTCGCCGGTCAGGGCGCCCACCACGGAACCGGCGAGGAAGACCGCGAGCCCGGCGATCAGCATCAGCCGTCGTCCGAACCGGTCGCCGAGGAGCCCGGCGGGGAGCATCAGCGCGGCGAAGACGACGACGTACGCGTCCGCCATCCACTGCTGCTGCCCGGTCGAGGCGCCGAGCTCCTTCGCCATGGTCGGCAGCGCCACGTTGAGGATTGTCATGTCGAAGCCGAGCACCAGCATGCTCGCGACCAGGGCCGAGAGGGCCCACCAGCGGCGGGGATCGCGTCGCACGTCTTCAGCTTGGGTGAGAGTAGCCATGAAATGACAGTAGCTCGCAAAATATAATGCCTGTCAATCGTGATTCACTGTCGAATGCGCTCCGGGGTTCCTCGGAGGGCTTTCGGGCGCACGGAAACGGCCACGGCTCGTACGAGCCGTGGCCGGGTGGGGGAGGGGGTGGCGGGTTACACGTGCTGGTACGCGACCAGCGAGATGCCCACGTAGTGCACCACGAAGGCGGCCAGCGTGAACGAGTGGAAGACCTCGTGGAAGCCGAACCAGCTTGGCGACGGGTTCGGCCGCTTGATGCCGTAGACCACGCCGCCCGCGCTGTAGAGGAGTCCGCCGACGACGACCAGGATCAGGACGGCGATGCCGCCGGTGCGCAGGAAGTCCGGCAGGAAGAACACGGCCGCCCAGCCCATCGCGATGTAGCAGGGGGTGTAGAGCCAGCGCGGGGCGCCGACCCAGAAGACGCGGAAGGCGATGCCGGCGGCCGCCGCGCCCCATATGCCCCACAGCAGCCACTGCCCCTTGGCGCCGGGCAGGAGGAGCAGGGTGAGCGGCGTGTACGTGCCCGCGATGATCAGGAAGATGTTGGCGTGATCGAGCCGGCGCAGCACGCCGCCCATGCGCGGCCCCCAGTTGCCCCGGTGGTACAGGGCGCTGACGCCGAAGAGCAGGCAGGCGGTGAGGGCGTAGATCCCGCAGGCGATCCGCCCGCGGGCGGAGCCGGCCAGCGCGGTGAGTGCGAGCCCCGCGACGAGTACGGCCGGGAACATGCCCAGATGCAGCCAGCCGCGCAGCTTCGGCTTGACCGGGTGCGGCAGGGTGGGCGCGACGGGACCGCGGCCGGCGGCCGGCGTGTCCAGGGGCGCGTCGGAGGCGGACGCAGTCATGCGCGCATCGTACCGACGGGACGGTAGGTCGCGTGTCGGACCCGGACCGTGAGCGCCGAAGACCGGCCCGAACGCAAAAAGACCTTCAGTCGAACCCAACGTGGACGCAAAGAATCGCGGGAATCGTGGCATTACTCACGTCGCTCACCTGTGACGCCCCCTGGACAGATGGGCGCTCTCGTCGGATGATCAAATGAGTGCGGTCGGCACCGGATGAGCGGCTACGAAGCGTCCGGGTCGCAGCCCCCACGGGGCGACAAGACAAAAAACCCCTCATTTAGGAGCGATCGTGGCGCGCGACATCGCGGCTCCCCCCGTCATCCCCACCCACCACAAGGAACTGATCTCGTGGGTCAATGAGATCGCCGAACTGACGCAGCCGGACAGCGTGGTCTGGTGTGACGGATCCGAGGCCGAGTACGAGCGCCTGTGCGGGGAGCTCGTCCAGAAGGGCACCTTCCGGAAACTCGACCCGATCAAGCGCCCCAACTCCTACTACGCGGCCTCGGACCCGTCCGACGTGGCCCGCGTGGAGGACCGGACGTTCATCTGTTCCGAGAAGGAGCAGGACGCCGGCCCGACCAACCACTGGAAGGCGCCCGCCGAGATGCGGGAGATCTTCCAGGGGGCCGACGGCAAGGGAGGAATATTCCGCGGCTCGATGAAGGGCCGGACGATGTACGTCGTCCCGTTCTGCATGGGCCCGCTGGGCTCGCCGCTGTCCGCGACCGGCGTCGAGATCACCGACTCCGCCTACGTCGCGGTGTCCATGCGCACCATGACCCGCATGGGACAGCCGGTGCTGGACGAGCTCGGCGACGACGGCTTCTTCGTCAAGGCCGTCCACACCCTGGGCGCCCCGCTGGAGCCGGGCCAGGCGGACGTCCCGTGGCCGTGCAACTCCACCAAGTACATCTCGCACTTCCCCGAGGCCCGCGAGATCTGGTCCTACGGCTCGGGCTACGGCGGCAACGCGCTGCTCGGCAAGAAGTGCTACGCCCTGCGC
The DNA here is from genome assembly GCF_002803075.1 of Streptomyces sp. CB01373. Lineage (GTDB taxonomy): Bacteria > Actinomycetota > Actinomycetes > Streptomycetales > Streptomycetaceae > Streptomyces. Next base: position 8,798 of record NZ_NNBK01000035.1, read on the forward strand.
ATCGCCTCCGTCATGGCGCGCGACGAGGGCTGGCTGGCCGAGCACATGCTGATCCTCAAGCTCACCCCGCCCACCGGTGAGGCCAAGTACGTAGCGGCCGCCTTCCCGAGCGCCTGCGGCAAGACCAACCTCGCCATGCTGGAGCCCACGATCTCCGGCTGGACCGTCGAGACCATCGGTGACGACATCGCGTGGATGCGGTTCGGCGAGGACGGCCGGCTGCACGCGATCAACCCCGAGGCCGGTTTCTTCGGGGTCGCGCCCGGCACCGGCGAGCACACAAACGCCAACGCCATGAAGACGCTGTGGGGCAACTCGGTCTTCACCAACGTCGCCCTGACCGACGACGGCGACGTGTGGTGGGAGGGCATGACGGAGGAGACCCCGGCGCACCTCACCGACTGGAAGGGCAACTCCTGGACCCCCGCGTCCGGGACGCCCGCCGCCCACCCCAACGCCCGCTTCACCACGCCCGCCGCGCAATGTCCGATCATCGCACCGGAGTGGGAGGACCCCAAGGGCGTGCCGATCTCGGCGATCCTGTTCGGCGGCCGCCGCGCCTCCGCGGTGCCGCTGGTGACGGAGTCGTTCGACTGGAACCACGGCGTCTTCCTCGGCGCCAACGTCGCCTCCGAGAAGACGGCCGCCGCCGAGGGCAAGGTCGGCGAGCTGCGCCGCGACCCGTTCGCCATGCTGCCGTTCTGCGGCTACAACATGGGCGACTACATGGGCCACTGGATCAAGGTCGGCAAGGCCGCCGAGCAGCGTGACGGCGACCAGTCCAAGCTGCCGAAGATCTACTACGTCAACTGGTTCCGCAAGAACGACGAGGGCAAGTTCGTCTGGCCCGGCTTCGGCGAGAACAGCCGCGTCCTGAAGTGGATCGTGGAGCGCCTGGACGGCACCGCCGAGGGCGTCGAGACCCCGATCGGCGTCCTGCCGACCAAGGCGGCCCTGGACACGGACGGCCTCGAACTGTCCGAGTCCGACCTGGAGTTCCTGCTCACGGTCGACAAGGACGTATGGCGTGAGGAGGCCGGGCTGGTCCCCGAGCACCTGAACACCTTCGGCGACCACACGCCCAAGGAGCTGTGGGACCAGTACCGCGCGCTCGTCGAGCGCCTGGGCTGACTCGGTCCCCTTCAAAGCTCCGCGGCCGGCTGACCGACCTGCCCTGACCTGCAACGTCGCCCCGGCCGGCCGCGGCGACGAACCCGAGAGGCCGGGTGCGCACAACGGCGTGCGCACCCGGCCTCTTCGGTGTGCGGGACGGTGAATGACTCCGGGTGCGCCTGTTGTTCCGGGCGACAAGTCACGCGAAGCCGTGTGGAAAAGCCGCATTTCGGGGCAACTCGCCTATGGTGATGCCATGCGCGGAATCCTGTTGGCCGGGGGAACCGGCTCGCGACTATGGCCATTGACCCGCTCGGTGTCGAAGCAACTGCTTCCCGTATTCGACAAACCGATGGTCTACTACCCGCTTTCCACACTCGTGATGGCCGGAATCCGGGAGATTCTGATCGTCACGACCCCCGAAGATCAGTATCACTTCCGCCGGTTGCTCGGGGACGGCGGGAAACTCGGCCTTCGGCTGGAATACGTGGCACAGGAACACCCGGAGGGTATTGCCCAGGCTTTCCTGCTGGGCGCCGACTTCATCGGGGAAGGCCCGGTCGCCCTCATTCTGGGCGACAACATCTTCCACGGCACCGGACTCGGAACACAGCTGGCCGGCCACGACGGACTGACGGGCGGAAAGGTTTTCGCCTATCAGGTGGCCAACCCCTCGGCCTACGGAGTGGTGGAGTTCGACGAACTGGGCCGCGCTCTGTCCATCGAGGAGAAACCGGCGCTGCCCAAGTCCCGGTACGCGGTGCCCGGACTCTACTTCTACGACAACCACGTCGTGGAACTCGCCCGCGCCCTGCGTCCCAGCGCCAGGGGCGAGTTGGAGATCACGGATCTCAACCGCCGCTACCTGGAGGCCGGCGCCCTGCACGTCACCCGGCTCGACCGGGGCACGGCGTGGCTCGACACCGGGACCTTCATCTCCATGGTCCAGGCCGCGGAGTTCGTCCGGGTCATCGAGGACCGGCAGGGCCTCAAGGTCGGCTGTCTGGAGGAGGCGGTCTGGCGGGCCGGCCTGATCGACGACGACGGGCTCCGCGAGCTGGCCCAGCCGCTGCTCAAGAGCGGATACGGCCACTACCTGCTGGGCCTCCTTGAGGACTTCCGGCCCGTCCTCGCGCCCCCGAGGGGCGACGGAGCGCATCGGACAGGTTCCATGGTGCCCTGACGCGACCTGTCGGTGGTGCGGTTCCGGACGCAACTCCACCGTCGTCCATCTGTGTTCCGAGGGATATGCGCCGCAGCTGCGGAATTGAGGCCGGACGGGTGATCCTCGCCGTGACACGGAATCAAGTTGTAATAATTCGGTCGCGGTGAGTCAACATTTTCCTTGTCCGTGGCCAGGTGCGACGTGACGGGCATGGAGAAAGCGCGTCCGCGCATGCGTATGCCCTTTGGTCCCTTCAAGATCCCGGGGAAGTTCTCTTGAACCGAAGAACAATTCGACGTTCGCGTCTTAAGTCCGCCGCACTGGTCTCGACGGGGGCGCTCGCTGTCGCGCTCAACGTTGTTCCGAACACGGCAGCCATCGCCGATGCGATCCAGAGGTCCAGCGTCAGCAACGTCAGGGCGATGCCCGATCCGGGCGGCGCTCTGAGCGAAGACAGCGGTCACCGCGGCGGAGGCCAGGGCCCTCGAGGTCACCAGGGCGCCAGGGGACCCCAGGGCCCGCAAGGCCCCCAGGGTCCGCAGGGCAAGCAGGGCCGCGAAGGCAAGCCTGGCAAGGAAGGCAAGCGAGGTCCGCAGGGCCCGCAGGGCAAGCAAGGCCCGCAGGGTCCGCAGGGTCCGCAGGGCCCGCAAGGCAAGAAGGGTCACCAGGGTCACCAGGGTCCGCAGGGCCCGCAGGGCAAGCAGGGTCCGCAGGGCCCACAGGGTAAGCAGGGTCCGCAGGGGAACCAGGGTCACCAGGGTGCGCAGGGCAACCAGGGTGAGATGGGCTTCCAGGGTCACCAGGGTGCGCAGGGCAACCAGGGTGAGCAGGGTCCGCAGGGTCACCAGGGTGCGCAGGGCAACCAGGGTGAGATGGGTTTCCAGGGTTTCCAGGGCAACCAGGGTTCGCAGGGTCACCAGGGTGCGCAGGGCAACCAGGGTGAGCAGGGTCCGCAGGGCCACCAGGGCAACCAGGGCAACCAGGGCCCGCAGGGGAACCAGGGTCACCAGGGTGCGCAGGGCAACCAGGGTGAGATGGGCTTCCAGGGGTTCCAGGGCAACCAGGGCCCGCAGGGCCACCAGGGCAACCAGGGTTTCCAGGGCAACCAGGGTCCGCAGGGCTTCCAGGGTCACCAGGGCAACCAGGGTTTCCAGGGTGAGCAGGGTCCGCAGGGCTTCCAGGGCTTCCAGGGTCACCAGGGCAACCAGGGCTTCCAGGGTGAGCAGGGTCCGCAGGGCTTCCAGGGCAACCAGGGTCCGCAGGGCAACCAGGGCTTCCAGGGCCACCAGGGCAACCAGGGCTTCCAGGGTGAGCAGGGTCCGCAGGGCTTCCAGGGCTTCCAGGGTCACCAGGGCAACCAGGGCTTCCAGGGTGAGCAGGGTCCGCAGGGCTTCCAGGGCAACCAGGGTCCGCAGGGCAACCAGGGCAACCAGGGTCACCAGGGCAACCAGGGCGCGCAGGGTAACCAGGGCAACCAGGGTTCCCAGGGCACGGTCGGCACCACCTACGTCGTGAGCCAGCTCGGCAGGCACTCGGTGACCGCGACCTGCCACACGGGTGACTTCGCCACCGGTGGCGGTGCCCTGGCCGCGAACGGCGACCTCATCGAGACCTTCCCCGTGGGCACCACCCCGCCCACCGGCTGGCAGGCCACCACCACCTCCGACAACCCGGAGGACATCACCGCCTACGTGGTCTGCGTCCACCCGACGTAACCACCCCGGGCGAACGGCTGTGCAGTACAGGCCGTCCGCTTCATCCGGAAGTGAATGACGGTGCCCCGAGGCCTCGGCCCCGGGGCACCGTCCGTGTTGCGCCCGCGGCTTTGGCACCGGCGGGAGACCCCGGCGCCGGAGCCGCGGCATCAAGGAGATCGGCGTCAGCGCCACTCGCCGGCCGTGCAGCGTCGAACGCACCCGGGCTCGCCGCCCCGGCCGCGGCGGCGCGAACGATCACCCGGCGCACATAGCAGGCGCCCGGCGGAACCTCTGGGGTCCGCCGGGCGCCTGTCGAGTGGCCGGGCAGTCACTGGTCCGCGGCGTCCCGGAACTCTTCCGGTACTTGGGAGAGGAGCTTGTGATCGACCGCGACCGCACGACGGAACGCGTCGCCCGCCTCGTCCTTGCGGCCCTTCTCCGCGAGGAGCCGGCCGAGTTGCAGATGGATCGATGTCGCCTTCGGATCGGTGGCAGCGGCACGCCTGAGGAGCTCGATGGCCCGGTCGGGGTCACTCGATCTCAGCAGGTACGCCTCGCTGTAGAGCGCGGACATGAAGTGCGGATCGATGTCGAGAGCCTTCTCGAAGTCTGCCCGGGCGTCCGCCATCCTGCCGTACTGCTGATCGATGAGCCCGAGGCCATACCAGGCCTTCTTGTTCCTGGGGTCCATTTCCAGAACGCGCCGGTAGTCCTGGGCGGCCCCCAGGGGATCCTGGTTGACCTGGCGTTGAAGGGCGGACCGCAGAAGCGCGTCCGACGACTTGGCGTTGCCGGCCACTGAACCGGCCCTGGATTCCGACGGCCCGGCCGAGGGGGAGTGAACCGCCCAGACGGTCACCCCGGTGGCAACCGTCGCGGCCGCGGCGAGTCCTGCCCACAATCTCGTACGTTTCACTGTGTCACTTTTCGTGGAGGGTGGCGGACGGATGGAGTTGGCCTGTCACAGCTGGTCGGCACCGACGTTACGAGGCGGCCCCGATGGTGCGGCCGTCCGGCAGGCGCCCGGACCGTTCAGACCACTCGAATGCACGAGCCGCCGTGATCGCGTCGGCCCAGCCTCTTTGCGTGCCTTCGAGCAGCTGGATTGGATGGCACCCGTGAAGTCAACGGTCTGTCTGAACATGATCGTCAAGGACGAGGCCCCGGTGATCCGGCGCTGTCTCGAATCCGTACGGCCCTTGATCGACACATGGGTCATCGTGGACACCGGCTCCACCGACGGCACGCAGGACATCATCCGCGACGTCTACAGCGATCTGCCCGGCGAACTGCATGAACGGCCCTGGAAGGGGTTCGACGGCAGCCGTACCGAGGCGATCGAACTCGCCCGCGCCGCCGCGGACTACCTGCTCTTCGTGGACGCCGACGACGTGATGGAGATGCCGCCCGGCTCTCGAATGCCGGAGCTGACGCTCGACGCCTACCGGATCGGCATCAACGGCGGGCAGTACAGGTACCGGCGCCGCGCGCTGGTCTCGACCCGGTTGCCGTGGCGCTACGTCGGCGTCCTGCACGAGTACCTCGACTGCGGATCGCGGTACACCCTCGGGAATCTGGAAGGCGCCACCATCGCCATCGTGGGCGGAGGGGGACGCAGCAGGGACAAGAGCCCGCGGGAGAAGTACCTGAGAGACGCGGAGATCCTCCAGCAGGGCCTGATCAAGGAGCCCGGTAACCAGCGTTATGTGTTCTACCTGGCCCAGAGCTGGCGCAGCGCCGGTGAGTTCGAGAAGGCGATCGAAGCCTATGACCGCCGGGCGGGCATGGGCGGCTGGGGCGAGGAGGTCTTCTGCTCCCGCCTGTTCGCGGCGCAGCTCGCCGAAGAGCTGCGGCGGCCGCCGGCCGAGGTGATGGACCGCTACCTCGGTGCGTACGAGAGCCGCCCCCAACGCGCCGAACCGCTCGGCGAACTCGCGCGCTGGTGCCGTCTCAACGGGCAGCGCTGGCCGCTCGCCCACCTCTTCGCGCGAAAGGCCGCACGCCTCTCGTATCCGGGCGACGACCACCTGTTCGTCGAGTCCGACTGGTACGAGTGGCGCGCGCTCGACGAACTCGCGGTATCCGCCTACTGGTCGGGAGAGTACGAGGAATCGGAGGAATGCTGTGAACGCCTGCTGGCAAGTGACAAGTTGCCCTCCGAGCAGCGTGAGCGTGTGAGGGAGAACCTCGAGTTCGCGCGACGCCACCCGCGCTCAGGGGAACTCGCCGGGGTCTGATGCGGCAGGAGTCAGGCCCCCAGGATGTCGAAGGCGCCCGGTGGAACCACATGGTCCACCGGGCGCCTGCTGTTCCGCGGGCATTTGTCGGACGCCGCCTAGACCAGCAGCAGTCCGCCGCACCGGGCGGCGCCCTCCTTCATCGCGATCAGGTTGGCGACCACGTAGGAGATGTTGTTCTTCGAGTGCCACTCGGTCGGGAAGTAGGTGACCAGCCGGGAGGACTGGAACCGGGCCTCGAGTTCGGGAACCATGGACCGGTACTGCTCGTCGGTGTAGTACCAGAACGAGTTCTCGTTGTAGTGGGCGACGTGCGACGGGTCCTGGTACGCGCCGCGGCCGTCGGAGCTGGGCGTCAGGGTGAGGAGCATGCCGCCGGGTGCCAGCAGCCGGTACAGCTCGTTGATCAGCGCCACCTTCGAGGGCACGTGCGGGAGGAAGTCCACCGCCCGCATCAGGCCGACGGAGCCGTCGGCCAGGTCGAGCTTCCCCGGCAGGGACGCGACGATGTCCACGTTCTTCCCCGGGGCCCGGCCCACGCCCACGTAGCCGGGCGGCCTGCGGTCGCCCGGTTGGAAGTCCAGCGCCTGCAACCCGCGCCGCCGGGTCCAGGCAAGGGCGTTGGCCTCGATGTACTTGTCGTACAAGGTGACCGTCTCGCTCTGGATGTGTGCGTTGATCTCAGGATCGCGCTGGGTGTTCGCCGAGTGCACCCGCTGGAGATACAGACAGCGGTTGATGTGGTGGAAGTCGCCGACGTGGAACAGCCGGCACATCAGGTCCTGGTCGTCCAGGACCGTACGGGCGGGGTCGTACCCGCCGGCCTTCTCGTAGCTCTCCCTGCGGAACGCCCGCACATGGTTGGGCGCGTACCAGATGTAGGCGACGTTGTGCGGGGTCGGCGCCAGGGAGATGGCCTGCAAGTACTTGCGGCCGTCGACCCTCACCTCCTCGTACTCCCAACCGAACCTCGCGTCGAAGCGATCGTTGTCCCGCTTGCCGTTCTCGGTGATCTGCGCGGTGTTGCTGTAGACGAAGACGGCCTCGGGGTGGGAGTCGAACGCCTTGCCGAGCTCTGCCAGACACGCCTTCGACAGCAGGTCGTCGTGGTCGAGCTCCACGAGGATCTCGCCCCGGGCCAGTTCACAGGCTCGGCGCTTCGTCGCTCCGACCCCCTTGACGTCGTCCGCGATCTCCACGCGGACCCGGTCGTCGGGGCGCTCGGGCCGCCACCGGGCACCGTTGTTGAGCAGGACGATCCACTCCCAGTCCGGACAGGTCTGCGCCTGCAGCGACGCGAGACACTCATCGAGGAAACGGGGCCGGTGGCTGGGGGTGAAGACGGAGAACCTGGGTGTCGCGGTCGACGTCATCTGCTCTTCCCTGCATGGCTCGATGTCGGAGCGGGGCGTACGGAGTGAGGAGGGGCGGACGGATGCGGCTGATCTCAACCGGCCGTATTTCCGCCGACGTTACGAGGCCGTATTGACAACGTCGTCATCTGGCAGGCATGCAGGGCGTGCAGACCACTCGAATGTACGCAGGAAGCGGGCAGGCCGCGGCCGGCAGGAAGGTCGACGCGATCCGACCGACGCTTGCGCCGATATGGGTAATTCTGCGGCGAAAAACGGCATTTGCCAGGAACTGCCCCGTAATCTTCGAGCGTCAGTCAGTGTACGGCGAAGGAAGTGTGACCATGCCATTCAACCCGGGGGAGCAGGTCTACTTCGGCGGTGAGGGCGCCGTCGTGCTGGAGGATCACGGTGACGGTGGTTACCTGATCTCCAGTGGCCAGGCGCAGCTACCGATCGTGGTCCCCGCCGACACCCTTGAGGACGCTCAGCGCAAGCCGGCCGCCAAGCGGCTGTTCACTCCCACCCCACCGCACCTGCTCTCCGTGGACGACTTCCTCGACGACCCGGACGAGGTGCGCAAGATCGCGCTCAGCGTCGGATACCACGCCGACTCGCAGTACTTCAAAGGTCTGCGCAGCGACCACCGGTTCCTCTGGCCCGGCCTGCGCGAGGAGTTCTCGCGGCTGCTCGGCACTCCGGTCACCGAGTGGCTCGGCCACAACGCCAACGGCGTCTTCCAGCAGACCGCGCACGACGACCCGCTGGTCTGGCACCACGACGCGCAGAGCTACGCCGCCGCGATCTACCTCAACCCGAACCCGCCGGCCGGTGCCGGCACCAGTTTCTGGCGCGACAGGATCCACGGCTGCCGGCGTGCGCCCACCCACCCGCTGGAGGCGGCGCGCCTCGGCAGCTCCGAGGCCGTCGAGGCCGCACGCTCGGTCGTCTACGACCCGTACAACCTCGAGCACGAGGACAACTGGGAGCTGATCGAGTCGATCTCCGGGCAGTACAACCGGTTGGTGATCTGGGACGCGAAACTCATGCACTCGGCCACGTCGTACGAGCACTTCGCGGGGGAGCACGGCACCCACCGCCTGGTGCAGCTCTTCTTCTTCGACATCGACGTCTGAGCTCGACGTCCGACCCGCTGTCACCCGGCGGCGGGGAAGACCGGCCGGGGTGTCATGGCGCCCGGTCTGCGTGTCGCTGCGTGTGCACGCGGACCGGGGCCGATCAGGAAGCCCTCGGCGGAGGGCTAGGGCCAATACCGGTGACTTTGGTGGTTTCTGGTCGTTGGGTGGGTTGTGCCAAGGCCG
>NZ_NNBK01000036.1 GCF_002803075.1 Streptomyces sp. CB01373
GCCGCCCCATGGCCAGGGGCTATGCAGAGATCGCTGTTACACCACTCGGTGGGACACCATCTGCCCGGTCGGCCCCTGGCGCCCCGGTGACCCGGCCGGACGCTTAGACGTCATCTCATTTGGCCCAGTGGGCTGTTGGTCGTGGCGGGGATTGTTGAGCGGCTGGTGCCGGACGAGTTGTGGGAGCTGTTCCAGCGAGTGGTGCCGGAGGCGCCATCGCGGCCGCAGGGCGGCGGCCGACGCCGACACGGTGACCGTGAAGTGCTGGCCAAGGCCCGGGGCTGGGCCAAGCTGCACCGCCTGGTCCTCGACGAACTCGGAGCCCGCGGCGATCTGGACTGGTCCCGGTGCGCGATCGACTCGGTGAACATGCGGGCCCTGAAAAGGGGGACCTGGCAGGTCCGAATCCTAATGGGCACCGAAGCGGGGCATCGCCATCCGAATCGGGAGCCGTGAGCTCTTTCGACAGGCTGCGGGGCTCGCTTCAGGGGCACGGGTGCGAGGTCTTCCTGTTATCCGGGCGGTCAGCTCTTGCCACAGACAGGCCCGTATCTGTGCCTCGTCAGCCACAACGCGCGTATCCGAGGGCAACTGCTCAACTCCGCCTGTGCCTTGTCAGTTGGATCCGGTTCGCTGGTTGCGACCTGAGCCGACCGTGTGGATCACCTCTCCAACGTCGCGAGCGTTCCAGCTCTGCCGAAGACCGAGGGCCATGCGGCCCGCTGGGGTTGCGAACGGCTAGTGGGATGTTGTGCCCTGAGCACTTCCATTAGGGAGCACGCGCACCCTGCGAAGGCTCTGACCTGCATAAAAGCATCAGGTTGAGGAGGTAGGGATGGAGACAGCCGAGTTACCGCCGCCAGCGTTCTGCGGAGTGGACTGGGCCGAAGACCACCATGACGTCGCCATCGTCGACACCGGCGGAAAGCAGCTCGCCAAAGCGCGGATCAGTGACGATGCGGCCGGATTCGCCCAGCTCATCACGCTGCTCGCCGAACACGGCGACCTTGAGGACCAGCGGATCCCCGTCGCCATCGAGACGTCCCGCGGCCTGCTGATCGCCGAGCTGCGGGCCACCGGACGGCCGGTCTACGCGATCAACCCGCTCGCCGTCGCCCGCTACCGGGACCGCCACAGCGTCGCACGCCGAAAGTCCGACGCGGTGGACGCCGCGGCCCTGGCCAACATCCTGCGAGTCGACCGGGACGTGCACCGGTCCCTGCCTGCGGACTCGGAGCTTGCCCAGGCCATCGCCGTCTTGGCGCGCGCCCAGCAGGACGCGGTCTGGGACAAGGGCCAGGCCCAGAACAAGCTCCGCTCGCAGCTGCGCGAGTTCTACCCGGCGATCCTGGCTGCGTTCGCCGGGCACCGCTTCGGCCTGTGTGCCATCGAGGCCCGCACCATCCTGGCGGCCGCCCCGACGCCCACGAAGGCCGCCCAGCTCACGCGCCGCCATCTGCGGTCCCTACTCAAACGCGCCGGCCGCGTCCGCGGCATCGAAGCCGAGGCCGACCGGCTCTACGAGATCTTCCACCGCGACTACATGCACCACCTTCCCCAGGTCGAAGCCGCGTTCGGCCGGCAGACCCTCGCGCTGCTGCGACAGCTGGACATCGCGTGCACCAATGCCGACGAACTCGAAGCCGCCTGCGTCGAGGCCTTCGACGCGCACCCCGACGCGCCGATCTACACCAGCTTCCCGGGCCTGGGCTCCTTATCCGGAGCCCGGATCCTGGCCGAGATCGGCGACGACCGGACCCGGTTCGCGAGTGCCGGATCGCTGAAGGCGTACGCGGGCAGCGCACCTGTCACCAGAGCCAGCGGCAAGAGCTGCGTAGTCCTGAGCCGCAAGGTCAAGAATCAGAGGCTGGCCGCAGTCGGCTACGTCTGGTCCTTCTCCTCCCTGACGAAATCGCCCGGCGCCAGAGCCCACTACGACCGGCGGCGGAAGGCTGGCGATCGGCACATCGCCGCGCAGCGCAACCTGTTCAACCGATTCATGGGGATGCTCTACTTCTGCCTCCAGCACCACCAGCTCTACGACGAGGCGAAGGCCTTCCCCAGCCCGCCGCCGACTGCGCTTCCCGCCCAGGCCGCTTGACGCGCTAACCGCGTGGGATGTCTGTCGACCGGGGCAAGTACGGCTCGAAGATCCACCTGATCACCGAGCGGACGGGTCTGCCCCTGTCCGTCGGAATCTCGGGCGCCAACGTCCACGACAGCCAAGCCCTGATCCCGCTCGTGAAGGGCATACCGCCCATCCGCTCCCGCCGGGGGCCCCGCCGGCGCAGGCCCGGCAAGCTCCACGCCGACAAGGGCTACGACTACCGCCACCTGCGGAAATGGCTGTCCCAGCGAGGCATCCGGCACCGCATCGTCCGCAAAGGCGTCGAGACCTCGCAGCGGCTCGGAGGGCACCGGTGGACCATCGAACGCACCATGTCCTGGCTCGCCGGCTGCCGACGACTCCACCGCCGCTACGAACGCAAGGCCGACCACTTCCTCGCCTTCACCAGCATCGCCTGCACCCTCATCTACTACCGCCGACTCACCAAATGAGATGACTTCTTACTCCCAGGCGCCCGAGAAGGCTCGCTGCGCGCCGGAGCAAGGGCGAACTGGGTCTGACCGCGGGCATACTCCGGTCCTCCAAAACCCGCGCAGGCGCCGACGATGAGCAGCTCCGCGGCGAGCGGCGGCAGGTATCCGAAGATCATGGCTCCGGCGGGGAAGCGGGCCCGGGCTGCGTGGGGCATGTACTGAGCGGCGAAGACCTGGTGGCGCAGCGGATCGACGGCGCAGGCGAGCGGGTTGATCCGGGTCATCACGCTCAGCCAGGTGGGCAGTCCCTTGGGCGGGCAACACCCCGGACAGGAAGAGCACGGGAAACAGCAGGAGCGGCGCGATCACACTGCTGCGCGGCCCCGGCCGCCCTTGAGCGCCTGACCGAACAACTGGTCAGCCACGAGATGATCGACAGCCCCGTCGTCCTAAATGTGCCGGTGGCCCGCAAAGTACCCTGCGCGGCCCCTACTTCCAGCAGTTCCTCGACCCTCGGGGCCGCACCTGGGTCGCCGAACTCGCCGGTGACGTCCTCGACGGCTGACCCAATCGGACGGCGCGCCTCACCTGTTTCGCCACGAACACCACAAGCCGGCCGATCGCCGAGCTGGAGCTCCGCCACCGTCTGCGCGCCCAGGCCGAGGACCGCCGGCGCTTACCTGACCATCGATCAGATCCCGGTCCCTCTGCCGCCCAGACTGGGCCGCCTCATCGGTTCTGCGTTGAGTAGTCCATCTGCGTGTCGTGCTGGTGTTGCTACAGGTAGTGTGGCGGCAGTTCGCCTTGCTCTGTCGGGCGGATGGTGTGCCGGGAAGTCTGGTCGGCGATGGACCCGTCGTGGTCCGAACCAGCAGCTGCCGTCCCGATGGAGTCTCACGATGTCGCCCCAGGAACCTACTTCTTCGTCCCCTTCCGAGTCCCGGGATTCAGCGATCTGGCAGGTTCTCGTCAGCTTCGACACGTACGCCCGCATTCGTAACGCGCGTAATGGCATCCTGCCTGCCGCCCGTGTCACCCCGCAGGACGCGGATCGCGCCTTCGGCGCTCTTCAGAGGTCCATCGAACGGCTCCGGAATCTCAACCGGCAGTAATACTTGCACGGGGCGGGCGGCCGCAACGTTCTTGGGCTGGGTGGCGGGACCGGGACGCGGTCAGATGACGCTGATGGGCTGCTCACCTCCGCGCAACGGGTCGTAAACCCGGGCCCGGCGTACAGGCCGGGTACGGCCGCCGTTCACCGACGGCAGGGGCACGGAGCCGCAGTCCGAGTCAGCCCCGCGCCCCGCGAACTCGGCTCCCGGCGACGTAAAGGGCTCCGCTCCCCGACGGGCCCTGGCCGCCGTACCGGCCAGGAACGGGTGAACCTCCTGGTGTACGCGGCCGGCGGTAGCTGTTTCCTCACGGTGAGTGTGGCGCCGAGGGCCGGGCAGCTGGCCGCGAAATGCTTCCTCTTGGCGGGACTCATCGCCGGCCAGGCCTCCTTCTGCGGTGCGTTCTCCACCACGGTGCCACGGACCCAAGCCGGCAAACACTCGGCAGACCGGCCCACTACTTCCTCCGATAGACCAGCCGGTCGGTGTCGCCGGTGTAGAGGAGCGTGCGGTCGATGTCCCAGAGAGCCAGAATCATGTGGAGGCTCGCCGGCGCATGATGCTTTCCTCACGATCCACCAGATCTCGGGCTGTTGAGGAGGCAGCACCGTAGCCCTTCATGGATACGGGCCAAAGGGGCAGCCTGTCAGTCATTACGCTCCTCGTTCTCCGCTGTGCAATTTGAGATAGGCCAGACCGCTTGCGTACCAGGGGCGGCAGCTCGCCGAAACCCCAAGCGTCGGCCAGGGGCGCGCGTCGGACCTACGCCCAAGTCGCCCTGGCCTGCATAGCGGCTCAGACGAAGGCCGGCGGAGAGCGCGCCGCCCCGGCCAAGTCGGCAGCTCTGGCCTGGGTGACCGGGATTACCGGCATGCGTCCCCTGGAGTGGACGCGCGAGATCGCCGGCCGCCTCAGCCGACGCGGACTACATGATTCCCTTCCAGCTCCACGGACGTGGTCCGCAGCGGCCACGCAGGCAGTCAACGCGGTACTGGGCCTGATCTGCCCACTCTGGGTTGCTGGCGGCGTGCTGGGCGGCGAATGTCACCATGCGGAGTTCCCGAGCGTCAGCGTGGTCTGCGGTCCCGACGACGAGGACACCTTGGAAATCGCCGATGCCCTAACGCGGATCCGCCTCACCGTGGACGGTGCACACCGGGAAGCACCAGAGACCTGACCGAGTAACTGCCCGACCGCGACCTACCGCGAGATCGCCGGACGCCGGATGACGCGGCGCCGAAATCACCTCCAGCATTCGACCGAGCCATCACTGTCAGTGAGGATGCGACGCCGTGGCACTGCGGTGGTTCTGGCTCGTCGACTGACTGACGTCTCGCCTGACCTCGTGCGCCCCAACAAGCCTCCCCGGCCGAGACCACCCTGCCGGCGGTCGGAATGGTCTTCGGATCGCAATCTAATGCCCCGGGCTCTCGGGCGAGTTGATCCTTCGACGGCCTTCGTCTGCGGCCTGTGGGAGCATCTCGGCACACGGGCGGGCTTTCGATCCCTCACCCATGACAGGGATCGTGCCGCCCGAAGTGTGCCCAGGCGGCCGCTTGTGTAGGCAGGAACTCCTGGCCCCGGGCGAGGAGGCGGACGTGGAGCAGCGATCGGTCGCGGATATCGACGATCTCACGGCGTTCCTGGCCCGGCTGGCCGGCCTGTTGCTGCGCTCGTCCGGCGAGGGCGCCCATCTCATCGAGCGAGCCGTGGTTGACAGTGCCCGCGCCTTCGGCGGCGTCGCGTCCCTGCTGCTGGTGCCGGAGGCGGCGGCGCTCACGGTCACCGCGGCGGACGGCAGTACCCGCACCGTCATCGAGCACGGTTCCCGGAGGTCTTCCGCCTCGACCAGGTCGCCGCGCTCAAACCGTTCCTCGCCGAAGTGCGGACAGGCCGGACCGGAATCGCGGAGGCCGACCGCAGGCTGACGGAGATCGAGGCGGCACCTACGCCGTACCCGTGGTGGCTGAAGTTCCTCGGCATCGTGCTGTTCGCGCTGGGTTTCGCACCGTTGATGCAGCCCACCTGGTACGAGATCGCCACCACAGTTGTGCCGGCCGCGGCACCGGTTCCTTCCGCTGACGGTGTCGACGGCGGTCTCCGTCGTCACGATCGAACTGTTCGCCAACGACCCTGCGCACGGCGGTCCCGTCCTGCTGATGCTCCCGGCGCTGTTCTACTTCATCCCCGGCGACTACCTGAGCGCGGCGACCGCCGAGCTGGCCGCCTATGTGGGCGTCCTGCTCGGTGTCCCTTTCGCCGGCGCCTCCCCGCACGCTTTCTTCGACGTCGCCGCCCACTCCGACCACGCAGGGCACAGCGAAACCGCAAGGCGGCACCATGACCCGCGCACCGGCAGCCCTCACCGAGCAGGACTACGCGGCCCACATGAGCCGGGCCGCCCGCAGCGCGGCCAACGCCGGTCTCACCTTTCTCAACATCAGCCTGAACGCACGCAACGAGTGTCCCTGACGGTCCGGCTGGAGGCTACGCGGCCGCACGACGCCCGACAGCTGACCACAAACGGATCGAGCATGGGCGGAGCTCGGTCACCCTGTGCGGTAAGGCACCGGACAGCTACGCTGCGGGGCCTTCAGCTGCGCGGCTGGATCACCTCGCTCCGCGGCCTCCACCCCGCCATAGGATCACGGCTTCTCACTGCGCGGCCTGCGAGCCGCCGTCGATGGGGATGGTCTGTCCAGTGATGGACTTGGCGCTGTCTGAGGCGAGGAAGAGGGCCAGTGCGGCGATGTCGTCGGGGTCGGTGAAGCGTTTGAGGGACTGGATGCTCAGGGCGTCGGCGGTGACGTCCGCCAGGCTGCGGCCACTGGCATCGGCCCGGCCCTGCAGGACCCGCTGGATGCGCTCGCCGGCGACGGCGCCGTCGGTCGGCGAAAACCCGCCTCTCCCTACCGCCGCGAAAGCACATTCCGCCATCGAGCTGTCCTGAGCCAATCCGACAGCCTGCCCGGTATGGCCGGCGACTGTTGGATTCAGCCCGCCCGTGAAGATGATTTCAGAGCCAGCCGGAGCGCGCTCGGCCCGCCACTCCGTACGTTGCCTGGCACGAGCCGGCAAGCCGGGCGGCAAACGCGTGGTCACCGGCGCGGACAACGTCAAGTCCGCCAGTTCGCACCGAATGTCACCGAGCCTTGCCAGGGCGGCGTCCACGGAATCCTTGGGGGCATGGATGCCCCTTTACGTGCTTCAGCGTGAGTCTTCCGATCGGGCATCGGGGTCAGGACCCTCGGCCGCGCAACGCCCCCCGGACGCCAGTCGCCGCTGCCCGGCAGCCTCCAGCCCAAGGTGAGCGCGGCGAGCCGCAAGGAGACTCCAACGACAATCCCGGCCAGAATGCCGAGGGTGGGCGCGCCGAACCGGCTGCACTCCACCATCACCCCGCTCACCAGCACTGCGACCGTCGCGTGCAAAGGGGTGCCGCCGAAGATGGCGGGGGTACGGACCAGCAACAGGCCCCTGATGGCACCACCGCCGACCCAGGGTCAGTTGTCTTGCCGCCGCTGTGGGTAGCGCGCCCAAGGCAAGGATGCCGCCCAGTGCAGTCTGAGGCGGCCTCCGAGTCCGGTAGTTCCGGAAGACACGGAGGGCGTCACATGTTTCTAGCCTCGGGCTTTCATGAAGCGGGTTGTCCGACAAGCGGTCAGGAAAGCAGAAAGTGCCTCTGACCTGCGAGAATGAGGATTGCTGAGGTCCTTGTTCCCGCTCCAGCCGGAGGCACTTTCCAGGTGAAGTACCCTATCGGGTCCTATCCCCGTGTCCGTGTTCAGGGTGACGGCCGTCAGGTCGTCTCCCAGGCCGGGTCGGTCCTGCTCGTCGAAACAGTCCGCAAGACGGGCCTTGACCGGGCCATATCCGTAGCTCTGACTCCGTGGCGCAAGCCGCGGGCCGTCCACGATCCCGGCAAGATCCTCCTGGACGTCGCCCTGGCGGTCGCACTCGGCGGAGACTGCCTCGGGGACGTCGCGATGCTGCGGTGCGAGCCGGCCGTCTTCGGCCCGGTCGCCTCCGACCCGACCGTCTCCCGCCTGATCGACACCCTCGCCACCTCCGGCGAGAAAGCCCTCCAGGCCATCCGGTCCGCACGGTCCGAAGTCCGCAACCGGGCCTGGTCGCTGGCGGGCAGGAATGCCCCGGACACCGACGGACAGATCACGGTCGACCTCGACGGCGTCCTCGTGATCGCGCACTCCGACAAAGAAGGTGCGGCCGCGACCTGGAAGAAGACCTACGGCCACCACCCCCTGACAGCCTTCGTCGACCACGGCCCGGGCGGAACCGGCGAACCCGTCGCGGCCCTCCTCAGACCGGGGAACGCGGGCTCGAACACGGCCGCCGACCACATCACCACCGCCCAACTGGCCCTGGCCCAGCTGCCGAAGAAGTACCGGCGCGGGCGGCAGACGCTCATCCGCACGGACTCCGCCGGCGGCACCCACGACTTCGTGTCCTGGCTCGCGAAGCGAGGCCGATGGCTGTCCTACTCGGTCGGCATGGTGATCACCGACACCATTCACCAGCACGTGCTGAAGATCCCGGCCACGGCCTGGACCCCGGCCGTCGAGACCGACGGCACGGTCCGCGACGGGGCCTGGGTCGCCGAACTCACGGGCAAGCCGCTGGACGGCTGGCCGAAGGGCATGCGGCTGATCGTCCGCAAGGAACGACCCCATCCCGGGGCCCAGTTGAGGATCACCGACGCGGACGGCATGCGGATCACCTGCTTCGCAACCAACACCCCTGACCGGCCGATCGCCGAACTCGAGCTCCGTCACCGACTGCGGG
The DNA here is from genome assembly GCF_002803075.1 of Streptomyces sp. CB01373. GTDB lineage: Bacteria > Actinomycetota > Actinomycetes > Streptomycetales > Streptomycetaceae > Streptomyces. The sequence goes on from NZ_NNBK01000036.1 coordinate 8,457, forward strand.
CCCGCGCGGAGGACCAGATCCGGGCCGCCCGTTCCACCGGCCTGCGCAACCTGCCCCTGCACCACACCGCGCAGAACAAGGTCTGGCTGGAGATCGTCCAGATCGCACTCGACCTGCTGGCCTGGATGCCCATGCTCGCCCTGACCGGCCAAGCCCGGCTCTGGGAACCCCGCCGGCTGCGGTTTCGCCTGTTCTCCACCGCCGGACAGCTCGTCACCACCGGCCGACGCCGCATCCTCCGCCTCACCCAACACTGGCCCTGGGCAGGTGAGATCGCAGGCGCCCTCGAGCGACTTGCCCTCCTGCCCAACCCGGGCTGACCAGAAGACTTCCCGTCCCGACGACAGCACCACCCGACCCCGGGCAGTGGAACCCGGCGCCCACCTGACGCGACAGTCGGGCCACCGGCCTGCTCACCACCCGTCCCGGAAAGCGAAAAGGCCCGCCGACGCCGTCGACGGACCCTCACGCAAGATCGAGGCTAAGCGGACCATGCCCCGGTCGGCGAGTCTTCGCAGCGAGGCGCGGATGTCCTCGTCGTCACAGCCGAGGACCACGCACAGGCCGGAAACCCCTAATTCCGTTTCCCGTAAAAGGGGTATGTACACGGATTCATCGAAACTCGATATGCCTAATACGGTTAAGGCCATTTCCCCCATGGGCACCATTCGAACATTACTTCATCACAGCTGCCAAACAGTAAAGCCGAGGAGCGAATAGTCGTCTTGTCCGGTGGGCGGACCCAGTCGGCGGACCCGGCCGGCGGGTCCGCCGACGCCTTCCCTACAGAGCGGACGAGGCGATCACCGCGGTGAGAGCGGCGACCGTGGTGCGGATCGCGTCTCCGAGTTCCGCGGCCGTGCCTTGCCCCTCGGCGATCGCGGTCAGACGGCCCTCGGGTGCCTCCGCCCCGGAGCCCTGCAGCAGGACCGCCTGGAGGCCCGCATGGTGCAGTACGGCGATCAGCGCCGCCGTGCGCTCGTCGGGGTCCTGACCCTGAGTGAGGACGGCCACCAACCGTCCTCGCAGCGCCCCGAGTTCCGACAGGTTCGTGACCGGGTACTTCACCGATCCGAAGGCGCCGAGGACCCGTCGTCCGTGCTCCCGCACCAACCTCTTCCCCGACAGCCCCTTGTACGCCGTGTCGAGTGCCTGCTCGCGTACGGCCAGCAGCCACTCCCGGGGCGTCTCCTCGGGATGGCTCTGCATGTGCTCGGCCATGGCCACGGCCGCCGGATCCGCCGGCGTCGACGCTCCAGCAACGACGAGTGCGCCGTCACGCTCCGTCAGGTGCCCGGAAAAGCTCAGCTCCAGCAAGGCGGCCGCCGAAACCGCCAGAGACACCCGCAGCGGCGCTTCGCGCAGGGTGCCGGCCTCTTCGTCCAGTGCGAGCAGCACGATCTGCTCGCCGATCGTCAGATCCTCAGTCATGGGATCCCCCTCTCGATAGGGAGACGAGCAAAAGGAAGCCGAAGTTCCAGGCGCGTCGGCGAATTCGGGTGATCGGGCCGGACTGGTGGTCAATTGTGTCGCAATTCACTTCCGGCCCAACCTGTCGATAAGTCGTATTTGTAATTCCCTTCCGGCCAGGGGGCGGTTCGTGAGCTGATGCCCCCTTTCCGGATAACCGTGGGGCAGGACCGCTGGAGATGGCGAGGTGTGCGAGGCTCATGACCGGGATACCCTGAACCGGTGTACGTAGAGCCTCCGCCAACTTGAATTCGCAGGTCAAAGGGCTGGTGTGACCGGTTCTCTGGGTACTCGCGCTGGTCGTGGGTGGCTGTCTGAGGAGTAAATCGTTTGACAGCGGCCACGGCAAGGACAACATCATGAGCCTCGCGCTTTCATGAAGCGGGCTGTCCGGCAGGTGGTCACACAAACAGAAAGGGCCTC
>NZ_NNBK01000037.1 GCF_002803075.1 Streptomyces sp. CB01373
GACGCCGGACCAAACGCCCGGATCAGGTGGGAGCCCGTACACCACTTCCCAGGACGCAACCAACGAGAGAAACCTGCTGATGCGAGTGTGATTAGAACCTATTGTCAGGAAACGTCATTGAATTCTGCGTCCTTCCCTCATCGGCCGCACAGGCTCACATGATCAGGCTTCGGGGGTCGTGATCTGCCCGGTTCGCGGTTCCTGGATGACGGGCAAAGACAAGATGGGGTGGGTACGTGCTCAAGACGAGGCTCAAGAAGCTCTCCGTGGCGCTGTCGGTCTTCGGGCTGGCCATCAGCGGAGTAGCCTCAACTCAGGGAACTGCGCAGGCAGCAAGCTACGGCTGGGTGTACATCTCCTTCCCGAAGTGGCTCGGTAACTGCCCGAACGCCACTGTCAAGGGGATCCAGGCCTATACGAACTACTGGAGCACCAACTGGGACATGGGCGATGACCTGGTCTACGGGAAGGTGGCGCTCGGCCAGCGGAACACCATCATCGGCAACCTCCTCTGCAAGCGGCGCATCGGCGGCTACTACCAGGCCGTGGCGCGCTACGACGTTGTCCCGACGCGCAACAAGCAGACCGTCTGGATCGGCCCCGGGGGCTGGACCCGTAACTGACAGACCTGCCAGATGACCGGTTGACGGCGAGGTCCTCCCCCAACTGTTTACCGGCGAGTGGCAAAGCCGACCCACCAAGCTCGATGCATACATGCCCTACCTCGACCGGCGATGGCAGGAAGGCTGCACCAACGCATGGAAATTGTGGGAGGAGATCAAGGAGCGCGGCTACCCGGACGGCTACGGCAACGTTCGCGCCTATGCCAGCCGGAATCTGCGTGGCAAGCCCCAACCAGTCGGGCCCAGGCTGCCGTCGAACTGTGCGGCCACACGCAGGATGCTCATGGGCAGCAGCGTGCCGTCGAGCAGGACGAACGCCTTCATCGAGGCCGTCCGGACTGCCTCGGCGAGTGTAGGGGCGAGGTCGGCCAGGAGGCCGACGGCCTCGGTGATGTAGCGGTAGGCGGTGGCGATCCCGATGCCGAACCCGGCAGCGAGCCGTGCGTAGGTGTCGCCGCAGCGCAGATGGGCCAGAACCAGGAGGGCCTGGCTTCCCGGCGCCAGGCGCCGCCAGCGCGAGCCGATCTCCCGGCGGTGGGCGGTAGGTTGACGGGTGAGACAGCGCAGGTGCGTGTTGGACAGACCGATCGCCGACGGGTAGACAAGCACGCGAAGCTCCTGGTGAGCATGGGGGATCGTGGTCGTGAACCCGTCTATCAGGAGCTCTGCTGTTGGGCGTGACCAGGACCAATGAAGAGTCGGCAGGTTGGCAGAAGCTCGCTGTACCGGCCCCTTTGAGGAAGGAGCTTCGATGAAGGTCTCGCGCACTGCGATGCTCACCTTCGCCGTGCTCACTGTCGTCGGCCTCGCCGTTGGAATGGTCGGCTCTTGAGCGCCCGCCGGTGGATCATCGCCGTCTGGGCGGGGCTGTGTCTGGCCTGCATCGCCGCCACCTCCGCCCTCAACGCCGGGACGTACACGGACACGCCGGAATCTCCCTCCGAGGAGCCGGTACCGACGGACACGTACGTCGTCGACTGCAAGGCGATCGCCGACGACATCGAACAAGCCCGCGCCGAGGCGGAGCGGGAGCGGCAGGAAGAGCCCTTGAAGGGCAGAGCCACCGCGAAGGCTGTCTGGGTACCAGAGGAGTGCGCGGACGAACTCGAAGACCGTGGCCTGAAGACACGCTGAGGATGGCACATCCCACGACCGTGCGTCCTGGCGCCTCCTGCGCAAGCCACGATGCAGCACCAACCAGATCACAGACCTGGTCAAAGCCGTCCTCACGCTGAACCTCGCCAGGTTCAGCGTGAGGTTGGAAAAGGCTCACTGATGCTCACGGTCAGCCCCCCGAACTCGTGAAGGAACGCATCGGCAGCATCGTCGGCCAGCCGGCTCAGGCGAGTAGTACCCGCTTGCCCAACAGCCTGAAGCCCGCGCGGCCGCGTGCCCTTCCACGACACCCGAGTTCCAGGGCAAGGTTAAGCCGGCGATGTCGGCATCGCGGTCGCGGCCGATGCCTGCGGCGAGGGTACGAAGGCTGGGCAGGTCGTCCTTCCGGACGGCGTCGAGCCAGTCTGGCAGGCGCTCGGTGAGCATGGTCGCGAGGGAGCGGACGTGCTCGGTGAGGGCCTCATTGCCGCCACGAGCCCTCACGTGAGGCATGGGTCGACACCGGCTACTGCACCAAGCCATCGAACACGGCGCCGCCTCTGTATCGACGCGAAGGAGTCCAACGCGAGCCCGGAGTCAGAGGATTCAAGGGGGATTCCCCGGCGCTGGGTGGTCGAGCGGACCTTGGCTGGCTCATGCACCACCGCCGCCTCGCCCGCGACGAGAAAGCCACCCACGCCGCTCCGAAGCCATAATCCACGTCGCGGTGATCGACCTCATGAGCCGACGCCTCACCCATGAGAGCACCCCGAACTGCCGTGACACCTGAACCCCGGACAAGACGCTCTTTCAGATTCTGTGCTCGATCTTCTTTTCCCGTATCAGCTTCTCCAGCTCTGTGTCCGACAGTGGGTGCAGAGAGTTCAGGAGATGGCGTAGCCCGGGTCCGTCCAGGGTCTGGCTGGTGACTTCGGCCTCCGCGTTCCGGTGGCGGCGGGTGAGGGTGATGGCGCGGCCGCCTCCGGGGAAGTCGCGGACCGTGAGCATCTCACCGTGCGCGTCTACTGTGCAGCTCATGCCCTTCTCCGCAGGCTCTGGGCATCGGGGAGTCGGCGTGAGCGGCGGGCGCACCGTGAGGACGACGTACCCCAACTCGTAGCCTTCCCGGACGGGGCGGTAGTCGACGCCGAAGGAGGCCCGGCCGACCTCGGCATGGGACACCTGCATGCCCGGCGGAGCAGCGCCCAGGTACAGCAGCTCCGGATGCTCCCGGTACCGCGCGACCTCCGCCTCGTTCTGGCGCTGCTGCGACTGCGCCGGGCCGACGAAGCCTCCATAGGCCACCCCAGCCGCCAGTACGGCCAGCGCCCCCAGCCGCACCCACCGGCTCGGCACGAAGAACGCCGCGGCCACGGCGTACGGCACCCCCGTCAGCACGATCCGGGTACTGGCGCTTCCGAGGTCAACGTTTTCGCCATAGGCGGCCAGACCTGCAAGGATGCCGAGCGTACCGAGGACGAAGACCAGTACCGCCCAGCCCAGCCGCTGCGACACGGAGCCGCACAGCGGCACCACGGTCCGCACCGGTATGCCCGCCGTGGTCAGCAAGCCCACCATCAGCGGTACACCCAACGCGAGGACCGGCACCGTCGCACCGGCCCCACCACCCCAGGCCGATATCACCAGCCCGAAACCGAGCGCCGGCGCCACGGCCGCCATCGTCGCCCAGACCAGGAAGAGATGCAGGGCCGTCAGCGCCCTTCTGCCACTCGTCATATCGCAGAGCCTGTCAGCCGGCGTCCTGGCGAACATGAGTACTCGTACTCAAGCACGGAACCCCGCCGCCTGGGTCTGGCTGCCGGTTTCACAGGCGTGGGACGGCTACCGCAACCAGGCCACGCGTGCTTGACCATCGGTGAGAAAAGTGGAGCGCTCCGGGTCTGATGGAGGCTCGATTCCCTGAGAGGATCGAGTCATGGCCCGTCCGTCCCCTTACCTGCCGAGCTTCGTGAGCGTGCGGTGCGTATGGTCGCGGAGGTCCGCCCCCAACTACCCGACGGAGTGGGCCGCGATGAAGGCGGCCGCCGTGAAGCTGGGCATCGGCACATGCGGTGTGGAGGATCTGGCGCTGGTCGCCGCGGCGACGGTGATCAGCGTTCCCGCCCCTGACCGCTTTGTGCTTGATGTCGGTAACAAGGTCCTCGGCACCGACCGGTCGCCTTGGGTGACGGGCCACGGCTACCTGCCCCAGTTCCCGCAGGGAACCATCACAGGGCTGTGGGAGCACCACGCCGTTGTCCGGCTTCCGGAAGGGGTGCGGGGACCACGCCTTGGGGCGCTCGTCGCTGTCGTCCCCAACCACATATGTACGCCGGTGAATCTCGCCGATGAGCTGCTGGTCGTCCGAGACCGCGAGGTGATCGATCGCTGGCAGGTGACGGCTCGAGGTGCCAATACCTGAGCATCGCCTCAAGCCGAGAGCCGGCGGTAGCAGATCAGAGTCGCGGCTATCCCGGCGAAAGCAAGGAAGTGTTCAGCCTTGCGCTCGTGACGACGGTGAAGGCGACGGCACCCGGCCGGCCAGGCCACCGTCCGCTCCACGGTCCATCGGTGGCGGCCCAGCCGGTGCGAGGACTCGATCCCCTTGCACGCGATGCGCGGGACGATGTTCCGGCTGCGGAGCCACCGTCGCAGGAAGTCGTAGTCGTAGTCGTATCCGTTGCCGGCGTGGAGCTTGGCAGGCCGTCGCCGACGTGGGCCACGGCGAGATCGGATCGGCGGGATACCCCGTACCAGGGGTCTTCACCTGCTGGCCCTCTAACTGATCGTTTCAAAGTGAGATTCGACCGCATGGAGCCTGGCCGGTTGGAAAGTCTTATGCTCGCGGCGACGGTGGAACTGGGGCTGCCAGATGCGAGAGGTAGGAACGGGATGGACCGGCTGTCCGATACTCGGCCGAGGAGTGTGCTGTCCGAGGCGGAGGTTCGGTCCTTCGAGCGGCAGTACGGGGTCACGCTTCCCAGGGACTACCGAGGGTTCCTGATGACCGTCGGAGACGGCGGCCCAGGCCCGTACCACGGCATTTGGTCCCTGAGCGAGTCGTACGG
>NZ_NNBK01000004.1:0-340661 GCF_002803075.1 Streptomyces sp. CB01373
TGGAGGTGACCGGTACTAATAGGCCGAGGGCTTGACCTCAGTTGCTCGCGTCCACTGTGTTAGTTCTGAGGCAACGAACAGTTGCCGGCTTTGAGCTGAACCACAACAGAAGAGTGTGCTTGTTCGCTCGAAACCATTAGGGTTTCGGTGGTCATAGCGTGAGGGAAACGCCCGGTTACATTCCGAACCCGGAAGCTAAGCCTCACAGCGCCGATGGTACTGCAGGGGGGACCCTGTGGGAGAGTAGGACGCCGCCGAACAATCTTTGGAAGGACCCCTGGTCACCAGCGTTCAGCTGGGACCAGGGGTCCTTTTGCATTTCCGTACACAAGACAGGAGTCACCGATGTCCACCAACTCTCCCGACGAGCGTCCGGAGCGCGATCAGCGCCGCCGGGACGGTGGTGACCGCGGTGACCGTGGCGGGTACCGCGGAGGACCACGCAGTAGCAACGACCGCAGCGGCTTCGGCCGTCGTGACGACGACCGTGGTCACGGACGTCGTGACGACCGTGGTGGGTTCCGTCGTGATGACAGGCCCGAGCGTGGCGACAGGCCCGAGCGCGGGGACCGCGGCGGCTTCCGCCGCGACGGCGACCGTCCCACCTACCGACGTGACGACCGACGCGATGACCGCCGTGACGATCGGCGGGATGGCGACCGCAGTGGCTTCGGCCGGCGTGACGACCGCGACCGCGGCTTCCGCCGCGACGGCGACCGCCCCACCTACCGCCCCACCTACCGCCGCGACGACCGCCGCGACGACCGCCGCGATGACCGCCGCGATGACCGCCGCGATGACCGCCGTGACGGCGACCGCGGCGAGCGCCGTGACGACCGGCGTGACTTCGACCGTGGTCCCCGTCGTGACGACCGCGGCGACCGCCGTGACGACCGTGGCGGGTTCCGTCGTGACGACAGGCCCGAGCGCGGGGATCGTGGCGGTTTCCGGCGCGACGACGACCGTGGTCACGGGCGCCGTGACGACCGTGGTGGGTTCCGTCGTGATGACAGGCCCGAGCGTGGCGACAGGCCCGAGCGCGGGGACCGCGGCGGCTTCCGCCGCGACGGCGACCGTCCCACCTACCGACGTGACGACCGCCGCGATGACCGCCGTGACGATCGGCGGGATGGCGACCGCGGTGGCTTCGGCCGGCGTGACGACCGCGACCGCGGCTTCCGCCGCGACGGCGACCGCCCCACCTACCGCCGCGACGACCGCCGTGACAGCGACCGCGGCGAGCGCCGTGACGACCGGCGTGACTTCGACCGTGGTCCCCGCCGTGACGACCGCGGCGACCGTGGCGGCTTCCGCGGCCGTGACGACCGTGGTGGGCGCGGTCCGCGGCGTGACGACCGGCGTGACGACCGGGGCGGGCGCCCGGGTGGTTTCCGGGGCCGTGACGACCGCCGCGGTGACGACCGGCGCGGCGACGACCGCCGCGGTAGCGGGCGCTTCCGCGACGACCGGGACCGGGACCGTGAGCCGATCAAGCGGCTGCCGATCCCCGAGGACGTCACAGGCGACGAGATCGACAAGGACGTCCGGCAGGAGCTGCAGAGCCTGCCCAAGACGCTCGCCGAGGACGTCGCCAGGAACCTGGTGATGGTCGCCCGGCTCATCGACGAGGACCCGGAGGGCGCCTACGGCTACTCCAGGGTGGCCCTGCGGCTGGCGTCCCGTGTCGCCGCCGTACGGGAGGCGGCCGGGTTCGCCGCGTACGCGAGCCAGAAGTACAGCGAGGCGCTCGCCGAGTTCCGTGCCGCCCGGCGGATGACCGGGAACGTGGAACTGTGGCCCCTCATGGCCGACTGCGAGCGCGGTCTCGGGCGGCCCGAGAAGACGCTGGACATGGCCGGGGCACCGGAGGTGCACAAGCTCGACAAGGCCGGACAGGTGGAGATGCGGCTCGTCGCGGCCGGTGCCCGGCGCGACTTGGGTCAGCTGGAAGCGGCCATCGTGACGCTCCAGAGCCCCGAGCTGGCCTCCGGCTCGGTCCAGCCGTGGACCGCGCGCCTGCGGTACGCCTACGCCGACGCGCTGCTCGCCGTCGGCCGGGAGCCCGAGGCACGGGAGTGGTTCGCCAAGGCCGTCGAGGCCGACCGGGACGGCAGCACCGACGCCTCCGACCGACTGGCCGAGCTGGACGGCGTGGAGTTTACCGACGCCCTCGACGAGAACGGCGAGGACGGCGAGGACGGCGAGAGCAGCGAGAACGGCCAGAACGAGGTCAAGGGCGAGAGTGGCGACGCCGCCACGTCCGACGCCGCCACGTCCGACGCCGCCACGTCCGACGCCGACACGTCCGACAAGGACTGACGGACACGCCGGCCGTCACTGACACCGGCCGTTACTGAAACAGAGGGCGGGCCCCGATCACCGGGGCCCGCCCTTCGCCGTCTCAGAGGTCCAGTGCCCTCAGCACCAGTCCCGACGCCGGCTTGGGGCCGAACGACGTCGACTTGCGGGGCATCGTGACCCCCTGGCGGGCCAGGTCGCGGACGACCTCCTCGCGGACCGGGTGCATCAGGACGGCCGTGCCGCCGTCGCGTTCGGCCTTCTCCACGGTCGCGACCGTGTCGTGGATGTAGGCGATGTGGGCCGGGGAGTCCTCGGGGATGTGCCAGACGTGCTCGAGGAGCGTGGCGTGCAGGACGGTCGCGTCGAGGGTGCGCCAGGCGGCGGGGTGTTCCGCCGGGACCGTGCGGGCCAGCAGGGCCGGGTCCGGGCGGTCCACGAGGTGGAAGGAGCCGTCGCCGGCGAACAGGTAGGCGTTGCCCTCGCAGGCCGCGTCCGCGAGCGCCTCCAGGGCTTCCGTCAGGGGCAGGTCCAGCCGCCGTACGCGGAACAGGCCGTCCAGGGCGGACAGCGCGTCGGCGACCGGCAGGCCGTGCAGCAGACGGTGGATGGCGCGTACCCGGAGCGGGTAGCGGGCCGTGTCGACCAGGAGGACCAGACCGTAGTCCCAGGCGCTGGGGGAGGGGTGCTCCGCGCGCAGCCGGCGGTAGGTCGCCCAGCGGTGATGCCCGTCGGCGATCAGGGCCTGGTGCCGGGCCAGGTCCTCCTGCACGCGCGCGAGGTCGGCGGGGTCGGTGATCGCCCACAGGCGGTGGCCGAAGCCGTCCTCGGTGGTCGTCGACAGCAGCGGCGGCCGTTCGGCGACCCGCTCGATGATCATCGTGGTGGCGGCGGTCGAGCCGTCGCCGCGGTAGGTGAGCAGCAGCGGTTCGAGATTGGCGCTGGTCGCGCGCATCAGGGCGGCGCGGTCGGCGACCACGTGCGGCATGACGTCCTCGTGCGGCAGCACCACGCCCTCCGCCGGCTCCGACACGCGCAGCGCGCCGATCAGTCCGCGTTGCAGCAGGCCGTCGCCGTCGCACTGCTCGTAGACGTACAGCGCCGGTTCCGGGTCGGGGACGAGGACGCCCTCGGAGAGCCAGCGGCGCAGGGTTTCCGCCGCCTGCTTGTTGCGGGCGCTGGGGCTTGAGGCCTGCGGCAGAATCAGCCGAACGATGTTGTACGGATCGGCCGACTGGAGGTGGTGCAGGCCGTCGGGCCGCACGACGACGTCGTACGGCGGGGACGTCACGGCGGCCAGGCTGCCGACCCGGTCGGGGTCGTAGCGCAGGCCGTGGAACGGGGTGAGTTCGAGGCCCGGGCGTGTTGTCGCCGGTGGGGGACCTGCTGTGTTCATCCCGGCATCGTACGTGTGTCAGTGGCGTAGGGGATGATCGGGGAAAACGGGTGTCATGAGGAGAGATGCGGAATGAGGCAGGGCGTCAGGACGAGGCCCGAGGGCAGTGCACAGGCCCTGAGCGAGGCGTACGACACGGCCCTGCTCGACCTGGACGGAGTGGTCTACGCGGGCGGCCACGCGATCGCGCACGCGGTCGACTCGCTGGGCACCGCCCGCGCGGGCGGGATGCATCTGGCGTACGTCACCAACAACGCCCTGCGCACCCCGGCCGCGGTGGCCGCGCACCTCACCGAGCTGGGCATACGGGCTGAGGCGTCCGACGTGGTCACCTCCGCGCAGGCCGTGGCCCGGCTGATCGCGGACCAGGTGCCGCAGGGTGCGCGGGTGCTGGTGATCGGCGGTGAGGGGCTGCGCACGGCGCTGCGCGAGCGGGGTCTTGAGCCGGTGGAGTCGGCCGACGACGACCCGGCCGCGGTGGTGCAGGGCTACGGCGGTCCGGACCTGCCGTGGGGGCGTTTCGCGGAGGCGTGCTACGCGATCGCGCGCGGGGTGCCCTGGTTCGCCTCCAACACCGATCTGACGATTCCGGGCGCCCGCGGGATCGGTCCGGGCAACGGCGCGGCGGTCGAGGTCGTCCGGATCGCCACGGGCGCGGAGCCGCAGGTGGCGGGCAAGCCGCTGCCGCCCATGCACCGCGAGACGGTCCTGCGCACCGGCGCGGAGCGGCCGCTGGTGGTGGGCGACCGGCTGGACACGGACATCGAGGGCGCGTTCAACGGCGGGGTCGACTCTCTGCTCGTCCTGACCGGGGTGACCGACGGCGCGCAACTGCTCGCCGCGCCCCCTCGGCACCGGCCGACGTATGTCGACGCGGATCTGCGGGGGCTGCTCACCGGGCAGCCGGAAATCACTCGGGAGGGTGACGGTTTCCGGTGCGGCGGGTGGACGGCGACTGCGGACACCGCTCTCGGACTGAGCGGTGAGGGGGAGGGACTGGACGGGCTCCGTGCCCTGTGCGCGGCGGCGTGGACGGCCGGCGGCGACAGCGGGTGCGAGCTGGACGGGGGGAAGGCGCTGGCCCGACTGGGGCTGTGAATCCGGTGAACCGGTGGAACGCGGGGAATCGTCAATCCGGCGCAGAGGGTAGGCTAACCTAACCTCGTGTTGGTCGACAGTCCCCCAGAAGAGCGCGCGGCGGCCGCCGCGCCCCCGACCCGCCGAGGCGTGCGAGCCGCGGGGCTCCTCGTCTCCGTCGCGATACTGCTGCTCGTCGCACTGGCGAGCATCGCGATCGGAGCGAAGGAGCTGTCCCCGGCCCAGGTCTGGCACGGCCTGTTCCAGAACTCGGGGACGTACGGCGACGTCGTGGTCGGCGAGCGGCTGTCCCGTACGGTCCTCGGTCTGCTCGCCGGATCGGCGCTCGGGCTGTCCGGGGCCGTGCTCCAGGCACTGACCCGCAATCCGCTGGCCGACCCGGGCATCCTCGGCATCAACGCGGGCGCGTCCGCCGCCGTCGTCACCGCCATCACCTTCCTGGGCGTGACGAGCCTCAGCGGCTACGTCTGGTTCGCCTTCTTCGGTGCCGCGGCCGTGGGCGCCCTGGTGTGGTTCCTCGGCGGCAGCCGGGGCGCCACACCCGTACGCCTCGCGCTCGCCGGCACCGCGATCGGCGCCGCGCTGTACGGCTACGTCCAGGCCGTGATGATCATGGACGGGGCGGCGCTGGGCAGGATGCGGTTCTGGACCGTGGGCTCGCTCGCCTCCGCCACGACGGCGACCGTCACCCAGGTGCTCCCGTTCTTCGCGGTCGGCACGGCCGTCGCCCTGTTGCTGGCCCGGCCGCTCAACGCCATGGCCATGGGCGACGACACCGCCCGCGCCCTGGGCACCGACCTGAACCGCACCCGGGCGCTCGCCATGCTCGCCGCGACCGTGCTGTGCGGGGCGGCCACCGCCAGCTGCGGGCCGATCGTCTTCGTCGGCCTGATGGTCCCGCACGTCGTGCGCTCCTTCACCGGACCCGACCTGCGCTGGATCCTGCCCTACGCCACGGTCCTGTCGCCCGTGCTGCTGCTCGGCGCCGACGTCGTGGGGCGGGTCGTCGCCCGGCCCGCCGAGCTCCAGGTCGGGGTCGTCACCGCGATCATCGGCGGCCCGGTGTTCATCCTGCTCGTACGGCGGCGGAGGACGGCCCAGCTGTGAAGACCACCCGCACCCCCCGCCCCGCACGGGCCCTGCGCACCCCCGGCGGGCTGTCCCTGCGCCTCGACGTCCGCACGTGCGCGGTCGTCGCCCTGCTGGTGCTGGCCGCGCTCACGGCGAGCGTCGTGCTGATCGGCACCGGCGACTTCCCGATCCCGGCCTCCGACGTGCTGAGGGCGCTCGTCGGGCAGGGCAGTCAGGGGCAGGAGTTCATCGTCCGCGAACTGCGGCTGCCACGCGTCCTCGTCGGGCTCCTGGTCGGCGGCTGCCTCGGCGTCGGCGGCGCGCTGTTCCAGTCCGTCTCCCGCAATCCGCTGGGCAGCCCGGACGTGCTCGGCCTCTCGCAGGGCTCGGCCGCCGGCGCGCTCACCGTCATCGTCCTGTTCTCGGGCAGCGCCACCGCCGTCACCCTCGGCGCGCTCGTGGGCGGCCTGGTCACCGGCGCGGCCATCTACCTGCTGGCCTGGAAGCAGGGCGTGCACGGGTACCGGCTGGTCCTGGTCGGCATCGGCGTCTCCGCGGTGGTCACCGCCGTCAACGGCTATCTGATCACCAAGGCCGACTTCGTGGACGCGGCCCGCGCGGTGGTCTGGATGACCGGCTCGCTGGACGGGCGCGACTGGACCCAGGTCGGACCGCTGGCCCTCCTGTGCGCCGTGCTCCTCCCGGTCGTCCTCGCCAACGCGCGCGGCCTGCGCATGCTGGAGATGGGCGACGACGTCTCCTCCGCCCTCGGGGTGCGCGTCGAACGCGTACGGCTGCTGCTGATGGGCTGTGCCGTCCTGCTGGTCGCGGCCGCCACCGCGGCCGCCGGGCCCGTGAGCTTCGTGGCCCTCACCGCGCCGCAACTCGCCCGCCGCCTGACCAGCTCCCCCGGCCCCAACCTGCTGCCCTCCCTGTGCATGGGCGCCGCCCTGCTGGTCACCGCCGACCTGACCGCCCAGCGGGCCTTCGGCGCCGACCAGCTGCCGGTCGGCGTGGTCACCGGCGTGCTCGGCGGGGTCTACCTGCTGTGGCTGCTGGTCGCCGAGCGCAGGGCCGGACGGATATGAGCGCCCGCAGCAACGCAGTGAGCAACCGAAGGAGCACCGTGAACCGCCTGTCCGCCGACAACGTCACCCTCGCCTACGACCAGCGCGTCATCGCCGAGCAACTGTCGGTCGAGATACCCGACAACTCCTTCACGGTGATCGTCGGGCCCAACGCGTGCGGCAAGTCCACGTTGCTGCGGGCGCTGTCGCGGATGCTCAGGCCCAGCCGGGGCCGGGTGCTGCTCGACGGGCAGGTCATCCAGTCGATGCCGGCCAAGCAGGTCGCCCGGACGCTCGGGCTGCTGCCGCAGTCCTCGATCGCGCCCGACGGGATCACCGTCGCCGACCTCGTGGGCCGCGGCCGCTACCCGCACCAGGGAATCCTGCGCCAGTGGTCCGCCGAGGACGAGCGGGTCGTGCGCGAGTCCATGGAGCGCACTGGCGTCGGCCGGCTCGCCGAGCGGTACGTCGACGAGCTTTCGGGCGGCCAGCGGCAGCGCGTGTGGATCGCCATGGCACTGGCCCAGCAGACACCGCTGCTGCTGCTCGACGAGCCCACGACGTACCTGGACATCCAGCACCAGATCGACGTCCTCGACCTGTGCGCCGAACTCCACGAGGAGCAGGGGCGCACCCTCGTCGCCGTGCTGCACGACCTCAACCACGCCGCCCGCTACGCCACCCACCTCGTCGCCCTGCGCGGCGGCCGGGTCGTCGCCCAGGGCGCGCCGAGCGACATCGTCACCGCCGACCTGGTGGAGGAGGTGTTCGGGCTGCGCTGCCAGGTCATCGACGACCCGGAGACCGGCACGCCACTGGTGGTGCCGGCGGCGCGTGCCGCACGCGCGCGCGTGGCGGCCCACCACATGGCCGCGGGACCGGCCGCTAAAGAAGCTTCGTGAGCCGCACCAGGTCCAGCACGCCCGCCTGGAGCTTCACTCGCCCCGACCCCCAGGCCTTGGCGAACGCCAGCTCCCCGCCGACCAGCGCGATCAGGTCGTCGCCGGTCATGGCGAGCCGGATCTCGGCCTTCTTCGGCGGCGGCCCCTGAACGGTTTCCCGGACCTCTATCCGGCCGTCGACGAGGCGGCCCAGGAAGCTCACGTCGAGATCCTTGATGTGGCAGCTCACCGAGCGGTCGAGGGCCGCCGCGTCGCGGACGCCCCCCTCCGCCTTCGCCATGTTGTCGGAGAGTCTTTCGAGTGCGCTGCGGCACTCCTCGATCGTTGCCATCACCACCGACGTTACCCCAGTGCTTCGCGGTAGCGTCTGGGCATGAGCGACTCTGTGACCGGGACGGAGGTCCGGGAGGAGGCGCCGGCCCCCGAAAGCGAGGCCCCCGGGCCCGGCGACGTGATCGGCGAGCACGGCCCCGCCGCCCCCGCCCCGCTGCTCGTGCCCCGCACACCCACCGGCGACGCCCGCGTCGACGCGGCCCTGGAGCGGCTCGGTGACGCCGACCACCTCGCCACGGACGGACACCTTCAGGTGTACGAGGATGTACACGGGGGGCTGCGAGACGCGCTCACCGCGCTCGACGCCCGTCCGGGACCTCCGGCGCCCCCCGCGCAGTCACCGCCGTACCGACACAGGAGCTGAACCGAACGTGGCAGGAGTCGCACGCCGCCGTCTCGACGCGGAGCTGGTCCGCCGGAAGCTCGCCCGCTCGCGCGAGCACGCCGGCCAGCTGATCGCCGCCGGGCGGGTCACCGTCGGCAAGACCGTCGCGACCAAGTCCGCCACCCAGGTGGAGACCGCCGCCCCCATCGTCGTCGCCGACGACGACAGCGACCCCGACTACGTCTCCCGCGGCGGGCACAAGCTGGCCGGTGCGCTGAAGGCGTTCATGCCGCGCGGACTGGCCGTCGAGGGGCGGCGGGCCCTGGACGCCGGCGCGTCCACCGGAGGCTTCACCGACGTGCTGCTGCGCGCGGGCGCCGCACACGTCGTCGCCGTCGACGTCGGATACGGACAACTCGCCTGGTCTTTGCAGAGCGATGAACGCGTCACCGTCAAGGACCGTACGAACGTACGCGAGTTGACGCTCGAAGCGATCGATGGGGAGCCTGTGGATCTTGTCGTGGGGGATCTGTCCTTCATCCCGCTCGGCCTGGTGCTGCCCGCCCTGGTGCGGTGCGCGAAGCCGGACGCCGACCTGGTGATGATGGTCAAGCCGCAGTTCGAGGTGGGGAAGGAACGACTGGGCAGCGGGGGTGTCGTACGGAGTCCGGAGCTGCGGGCGGAGGCCGTGCGGACGGTGGCGGAAAAGGCCTGGGAACTGGGGCTGGGGGCCGAAGGCGTCACCGCCAGTCCGCTGCCCGGGCCGTCCGGGAACGTCGAATACTTTCTGTGGCTGCGTGCCGGGGCGCCCGCCCTGGACCCGGCCGATGTTGACCGTGCAGTGGCGGAGGGGCCGCGTTGACACAGACCCAAGCTCGAACCGTTTTCCTGCTGGCCCACACCGGTCGGCCGGCCGCCATCCGCAGTGCCGAACTCGTGGTCAAGGGGCTGCTGTTGTCCGGCATCGGCGTACGCGTCCTGGAGGCGGAGGCACGCGACCTGCCCCTGCCGGACGAGGTGGAGCTGGTCAAGGAGGCCACCCCG
Organism: Streptomyces sp. CB01373; assembly: GCF_002803075.1. Taxonomy (GTDB): domain Bacteria; phylum Actinomycetota; class Actinomycetes; order Streptomycetales; family Streptomycetaceae; genus Streptomyces. Next base: position 9,535 of record NZ_NNBK01000004.1, read on the forward strand.
CAGTCCCTCGACGGGTGCGAACTGCTCATCGTGCTGGGCGGTGACGGCACGCTGCTGCGCGGCGCGGAGTTCGCCCGCGCCTCGGGCGTGCCGATGCTCGGGGTCAACCTCGGGCGGGTCGGGTTCCTCGCCGAGGCCGAGCGGGACGACCTCGACAAGGTCGTCGACCGGGTGGTCAGCAAGGCGTACGAGGTCGAGGAGCGCATGACCGTCGACGTGGTCGTGCACCGCAACGGGGACATCGTGCACACCGACTGGGCGCTGAACGAGGCGGCCGTGCAGAAGGTGTCCGCCGAGCGGATGCTGGAGATCGTGCTGGAGATCGACGGGCGCCCGGTGACCGGGTTCGGCTGCGACGGCATCGTCTGCGCCACCCCCACCGGCTCCACGGCGTACGCGTTCTCCGCCGGCGGGCCCGTGGTGTGGCCGGAGGTCGAGGCGCTGCTGATGGTGCCGATCTCCGCGCACGCGCTGTTCGCCAAGCCCCTGGTGACGTCGCCCGACTCCGTCCTGGCCGTCGAGGTGCTGCCGCACGTCCCGCCGGGCGTGCTGTGGTGCGACGGGCGGCGCACGGTCGAACTGCCGCCCGGCGCGCGCGTGGAGGTGCGCCGCGGAGCGGTACCGGTCCGCCTGGCCCGCCTGCACCACGCCTCGTTCACGGACCGCCTGGTCGCCAAGTTCGCGCTGCCGGTCTCGGGGTGGCGCGGGGCACCGCACTAGCCGCGCACCGCACCGGCCGCGCACGCACTGGGCCCGCCGGCCCGGGACACGGGTGGGCGGGACCGTTCCCTCCAAGGGTGGGGTGGCGTCGCACGGCGCCACCAAAACCTCGTATGGTCGTGCTCGTGTTGGAGGAGATGCGGATACGGTCACTCGGAGTGATTGACGACGCGGTCGTCGAGCTGTCGCCGGGGTTCACCGCCGTCACCGGTGAGACCGGTGCGGGCAAGACCATGGTCGTCACCAGTCTGGGACTGCTGCTGGGCGGACGCGCGGATCCCGCGCTGGTGCGGATCGGCGCCGGGAAGGCGGTCGTGGAGGGGCGGGTCACCGTACCCGCGGACGCCTCCGCCGCCGTACGGGCCGAGGAGGCCGGTGCCGAGCTCGACGACGGTGCGCTGCTGATCAGCCGTACCGTCTCGGCCGAGGGCCGCTCCCGGGCGCACGTGGGCGGGCGGAGCGTGCCGGTGGGGCTGCTCGCCGAACTCGCCGACGAGCTGGTGGCCGTGCACGGGCAGACCGACCAGCAGGGACTGCTCAAGCTGTCCCGGCAACGGCAGGCCCTCGACCGGTACGCGGGCGACGCCGTCGCCGCGCCGCTCGCCAAGTACGCCGGGGCCTACCGCCGGCTCCGAGCCGTCACCGCCGAGCTGGACGAGATCACCACCCGTGCGCGTGAGCGGGCCCAGGAGGCCGACATGCTGCGCTACGGCCTCGACGAGATCGCCGGGGTCGAACCGCGGGCCGGGGAGGACACCGAGCTGGCCGAGGAGGCGGAGCGGCTCGGCCACGCCGAGGCGCTGTCGTCGGCCGCGTCGGCCGCGCACGCCGCTCTCGCGGGCGATCCGGAGGACCCCGAGGGCATCGACGCGACCACGCTCGTCGCGGGCGCCCAGCGGGCCCTGGAGGCCGTCCGGTCGCACGATCCGGCGCTGGCCGCGCTCGCCGACCGCATCGGCGAGATCGGCATCCTGCTCGGTGACGTGGCCGGGGAGCTGGCGGGGTACGCCGACAACCTGGACGCCGATCCGCTACGGCTGGCGGCGGTCGAGGAGCGGCGGGCCGCGCTCGGCGCGCTGACCCGCAAGTACGGCGAGGACGTCAGCGCCGTGCTCACCTGGGCCGAACAGAGCGCCGCGCGGCTCACCGAGCTGGACGGCGACGACGAGCGGCTCGGGGAGCTGACCGCCGAGCGGGACGCGCTGCGCGCCGAACTGGGCGGCCTGGCCCAGGCGCTGACCGACGCCCGGACGGAGGCCGCGGAGCGGTTCGCCGCCGCCGTGACGGCCGAGCTGGCCTCGCTGGCCATGCCGCACGCGCGCGTGTCGTTCGACATCCGGCAGACGGAGGACCCCGAGGGCGTCGAGGTCGGCGGCCGAACCGTCGCCTGCGGGCCGGCCGGTGCCGACGAGGTCGAACTGCTCCTCGCCCCGCACCCCGGCGCTCCGCCACGGCCGATCGCCAAGGGTGCCTCCGGCGGTGAGCTGTCGCGCGTGATGCTGGCCGTCGAGGTCGTCTTCGCCGGGACGGATCCGGTGCCGACGTATCTGTTCGACGAGGTCGACGCGGGCGTCGGCGGCAAGGCGGCCGTGGAGATCGGCCGGCGCCTGGCCCGGCTGGCCAGGAGCGCCCAGGTCGTCGTGGTCACCCACCTGCCCCAGGTCGCCGCCTTCGCCGACCGGCAGTTGCTGGTGGAGAAGACCAACGACGGCTCGGTGACCCGGTCCGGTGTGAAGGTGCTGGAGGGCGAGGACCGGGTCCGGGAGCTGTCCCGGATGCTGGCCGGCCAGGAGGACTCGCAGACGGCGCGGGCGCACGCCGAGGAACTGCTCGCAGCGGCCCGGGCGGACCTGTAGGAGTGCGTAAGGTGGCGGGATGATCTCCCGGACCGCCACCTCGTTCGCGCTGGCCGCCTCACTCGCCCGGGCCGGTACCGCCGGCCTGCGGGCCCTCGCGCCCGGCGGCCGCGCGCTCTGGGAGCGGCGGAACCACGCGGGGCGCACCGTCGGGCTGTACCCGGGGCCCGCGGTGGCTGTGGCGGCCGCTGCCGCGGCCGCGCGGGTGCGGCCCGCGGCCGGTCTCGCGGTGCTCGCGGCCGGGGTCTGCGGCGCCTACGACGACGTCGCCGGCGCGGGTGACGGGCGGCGCGGGTTCCGGGCGCACCTCGCCGCACTGCGGGGCGGTGAGGTGACCAGCGGGGCGGTCAAGCTGTTCGGGATCTCGGCGGCCGGACTGGCCGCCGGGGCGCTGCTGAAGCAGCGGCCGCTGGACAGGTTCCTGGCCGGGGTCGTGATCGCCGGGGCCGCGCACGCCGTCAACCTCCTGGACGTGCGGCCCGGCCGGGCCGCCGCCGCGGCGCTCGCGCTCGGGGCGCCCGGGCTGCTGCGCGGCGGACCGGGCGCGGAGCTGGCCGCCGTCACCACGGGGGCCGCCGCGGCCGTGCTCCCCGAGGACCTCGGAGAGCGAATGATGCTCGGTGACACGGGGGCGCACGCCCTGGGCGCGGTCCTCGGCACCGCGGTCGTCGCGTCCAACGGGCGCGCCGGACTGGTCGCCCACGCCGCGGCGGTGGTGGTCGCGGCCGTCTACGGAGACAGGGCGAACACCCGTCAAATTCACTCGTGTGAGTGACGTGGTCCTTGGCTGCCGCCTGCTCTCGCACACTTCCGACACTCCGGCGGGACAGGAACACCCGTACGTGCTGGCATCCTTGGAACGGGAGCCCTGCGCCGAGCGGGGCGCGCGGTCGAGCACCTCGACTCGATACCTTCTGTACGTTTCCCCGTAACTTCACTTTCCCGTACCCGTCCGACGCCGAACCAGGAGCCCCGGCCGCGTGAGCCCCGTGATCAGCCACGTATCGCACGGTCAGTCGACGCTGCGCACCGTGCAGGTGCTGGGCGGAGGCAGCGCCGGCAGCAGCGCGCACGTGCGGTCGCTGGCGGCGGGGCTGGTCGCCCGGGGCGTGCGGGTGACGGTGTGCGCCCCCGCGGACGCCGACCGCGCCTACGCGTTCTCCGGCGTCGGCGCCCAGCACGTGCACGTGCCGCGCAGCAGCGACCCGGTGTCCGTGGCCGCGCTGCGCACGGTCTGCGCGGACGCCGACCTGGTGCACGCGCACGGGCTGCACGCCTCCTTCCGCGCGGTGCTGGCGCTCAGCGGCCGCGGCACGCCCCTCGTGGTCACCTGGCACAACCACCAGCCCGCCGAAGGGGCCCGCGCCCATCTGCTGCGGCTGCTGGAGCGCCGCGTGGTCAGGGCCGCCACCGTCGTGCTCGGCACCACCTCCGAACTCGTCGACCGGGCCCGCGGCCGGGGCGCGCGGGACGCCCGGCTCGCCGCGGTCGCGGTGCCCCGGCCGGCCGGCGGATACGAGCACCCGGACCGTCCCCGCGCCAAGGTGCGCGCCGAACTCGGCGCCACCGACCGGCCGTTGCTTATCTCCGTCGCGTCTCTGGATCCGGGCCGCGGCCATGAGCTGCTGCTGGACGCGGCCCGCGCCTGGCGCCTGCTGGAACCCGTGCCGCTGCTCGTCGTCGCGGGGGAGGGGCCGTCGCGTACGGAGCTCCAGCGGCGGATCGAGGACGAGGGGCTGCCGGTGCGGCTGCTCGGACGGCGCGACGACGTCGGTGAGTTGCTCGCCGCCGCCGACGTGGCGCTGCTGCCGAGGAGCTGGGAGGCCCGTTCCGTCCTGGCCCAGGAGGCGCTGCACGCGCGGGTGCCGCTCGTCGCGGCGCGGACCGGCGGCATCCCCGAACTCGTGGGCGACGCGGCCGAACTGGTACCGGACCAGGACCCGGAGGCGTTCGCCGGAGCCGTCATACGGCTGCTCGGCGACCCCGAACGCCGCGAGGAACTGCGGGACCTGGGCACCCGGCAGGCCGCCACCTGGCCCACCGAGGACGAAACGGTCGCCCAGGTGCTCAGCGTCTACGACGAGTTGACCCGGCCCCGGCCGCTGGCCTGACGCTCAGGGCACGTGCCGGCGGGCCCGCAGGGCCAGGCTGAGGGCCAGGACCGTCTGCGGGTCGTCGAGGTCGGTGCCCAGCAACTCCCCGATCCGGGCGAGGCGGTTGTAGAGCGTCTGCCGGTTCAGGTGCAGTTCGCGTGCGGTCTCAGCCTTGCGGCCCGCGTGCGCCAGATAGGTCTGGAGGGTGGGCAGCAACGGCGGCTTCGAGCGCCGGTCGTGGTCGCGCAGCGGGCCGATCGCACGGTCCACGAAGGCCGCCAGGTCGGGATGGTCGCGCAGCCGCCACAGCAGCAGGTCGATGTCGAGGCGGCGGGCGTCGTACCAGGGCCGGTCCGGCAGCCCCTGCGCCGCAGTCGCCGCCTCAGCCGCGTGCCGCAGGCCCGCAGAGGCGGCCGCCCAGCCGCCGGCCATCCCGACGACCACCACCTCCGGCTGCCCGTCCGGCCGCCGCATCCCGGCCCGTTCCACACCCGCCCGCAGCGCCGCCGCGACCCGGTCCGCGACGGTGGTCCGCTCCGCCTCCGAGCGCAGCCCGACAAGGAGCGGCACCCGGCCCTCGACCGGCCGCACGCCCAGCAGCACCGGCACGCCCACCGAGGCCAGCTCCTCGGCGACCGCGCGGGCCAGCGCCGCCCAGCCCCCGCCGCCACTGCCCGCGCTCGGCCGGGCGGTGCCCCCGGTGGACGCGAGCGCGTCACCGAGCCGCATCACCACGGGCAGCAGCGGGCTGCCGCCCGGCTTGAAACCGAGGACCCGGGCCTGCGCGGGGGCGTCCTCGGCGGCGATGCGCCCCTCGGCGAGGTCGGTCAGGAAGTCGCCGCGGCCACGCGCCGCCAGCTCCTCATCCTGGCGGGCCTGCATCAGCACCACGGCCAGCAGTCCCGCCGCCCGCTCGGCGGCCATGCGGTGCACCGGGGCCAGCGGCGAGCGGACCGGCAGCAGCACCAGCCGGGCGCGCACCGAGCCGGTGCCGGGACCGCCGCCGGGCACGTCCACGACGACCGAACCGGCCGGCGGGGCCGCGTCCTTGCGCTGGCCGCGCAGCCCCTCCCACACCTGGAGCGGATCGGCGCCCTCGGGGCCGGAGCCGGCCGCGTACAGCAACTGCCCGTCCGGGGTCTCCAGGAACACCGGGTTGCCGCCGAAGTCGGCCAGGATGCCGAGCACCTGAGGCACCCCGCCGCCGCCGAGCAGTGCCTGGGTGCAGCGCAGGTGCACCTCCTCGGCCCGCTGGAGCAGCGCGTAGTGACCGTTGATGATCTCCGTGTGGATCTCCTCGGTGACCGCCACGAACGGCACCTCGCGGTGCAGCTGGACGAGGGGGAGACCCGCGGTCCGCGCGGTCTCGACGAGGGCGGCGGGCAGGCGGGTGAAGCGCGGGCCCAGCTCCACCACCAGGGCCGCGATGCCGCGGTCGGCGAGGGTGCGTACGAAGACCCGCTGGTCCGCGGGGCGGGTGCCGAGGCCGTAGCCGGTGGTCAGCAGCAGCTCGCCGCCCTTGAGGAGGGAGGCGATGTTGGGGACCTCGCCGGCGTGCACCCAGCGGACGGTGCGGGTCAGCTTGTCGGCGCCGGCGAGGACCTCGGGGAGGCCGCTGCGGAGGCCGGGCAGTTCGAGGGCGCGCCGGACGGTGATGCCGGTGCCCTCGGTGTCGAATCTGCGGTCCATGAAGCGGACGCTACCTCTGCCCGCGGCACGGCGGCAGCGCCGGGTGGCCGGCCCGCCCCGGCCACTGTGAGCTGGGACGACCGCCGGGCGGACGCGCTCGCCCGCCCGGCTCCCGGTCAGCCGCCGTAGGCGCCGCTCGCCGTCAGGCGCAGGGCCGTGTCGATCAGCGGCACATGGCTGAAGGCCTGGGGGAAGTTGCCCACCTGGCGCTTGCGGCGTGGGTCCCACTCCTCGGCGAGGAGGCCCAGGTCGTTGCGGAGCGACAGGAGCTTGTCGAAGAGCTTGCGGGCCTCGTCCACGCGGCCGATCATCGCCAGGTCGTCGGCCATCCAGAAGGAGCAGGCGAGGAAGGCGCCCTCGTCGCCGGGCAGGCCGTCGACGCCCGCGTGGTCGCCGTCGGTGGGGTAGCGCAGGATGAACCCGTCCGTGGTGGACAGCTCGCGCTGGATCGCCTCGATGGTGCCGATGACCCGCTTGTCGTCCGGCGGCAGGAAGCCCATCTGCGGGATGAGCAGCAGGGACGCGTCCAGCTCCCGCGAGCCGTAGGACTGCGTGAAGGTGTTGCGCTCCTTGTCGTAGCCCTTCTCGCACACCTCGCGGTGGATGTCGTCGCGCAGCACCTTCCAGCGCTCCAGGGGGCCGTCGGCCTCCCCGGACTCGATGAGCTTGATGGTGCGGTCGACGGCGACCCACGCCATGACCTTGGAGTGCACGAAGTGGCGGCGCGGCCCGCGCACCTCCCAGATGCCCTCGTCCGGCTCCTGCCAGTGCTTCTCCAGGTACTGGATCAGCTTGAGCTGGAGCAGGGAGGCGTAGTCGTTGCGGGCCAGGCCCGTCATGTGGGCCAGGTGCAGCGCCTCGGTGACCTCGCCGTAGACGTCCAGCTGGAGCTGGTGCGCGGCGCCGTTGCCCACCCGGACCGGAGCGGAGTTCTCGTAGCCGGGCAGCCAGTCCAGCTCCGCCTCGCCGAGTTCGCGCTCGCCGGCGATGCCGTACATGATCTGGAGGTTGTCGGGGTCGCCGGCGACGGCCCGCAGCAGCCATTCGCGCCAGGCGCGGGCCTCCTCGCGGTAGCCGGTGCGCAGCAGCGAGGACAGGGTGATCGCCGCGTCCCGCAGCCAGGTGTAGCGGTAGTCCCAGTTGCGTACGCCGCCGATGTCCTCGGGCAGGGAGGTGGTGGGCGCCGCGACGATGCCGCCGGTCGGGGCGTAGGTCAGCGCCTTGAGCGTGATCAGGCTGCGGATCACGGCCTCGCGGTAGGGGCCGTGGTACGTACAGTGCCCGACCCACTCGCGCCAGAACTCATCGGTCGCCTCCAGCGACTGCTCCGGCTCCGGCAGCGGCGGCGGCTCCTTGTGCGAGGCCTGCCAGGAGATCGTGAACGCGATCCGGTCACCGGGAGCGACCGTGAAGTCCGCGTACGTGGTCAGCGACTCGCCGTAGGTCTTCGCCGATGTGTCGAACCACACGGAGTCCGGCCCCGCCACCGCCACCGTGCGGCCCTCGTGCCGGTGCACCCACGGCACGATCCGGCCGTAGGAGAAGCGCATGCGCAGCGTCGAGCGCATCGGCACCCGGCCGCTGACGCCCTCCACGATGCGGATCACCTGCGGGGCCCCGTCGCGCGGGGGCATGAAATCGGTCACGCGGACGGTGCCGCGCGGGGTGTCCCACTCGGATTCGAGGATCAGCGAGTCGCCGCGGTAGCTGCGCCGGGCCGCGGTGGGCGGCTGGGTGCCGTCCGCGAACGCCGGGCCGATCCGCCAGAAACCGTGTTCCTCGGTACCCAGCAGGCCGGCGAAGATGGCATGGGAATCGAAGCGGGGCAGGCACAGCCAGTCGACTGTCCCGTCCCGGCAGACCAGGGCAGCGGTCTGCATGTCTCCGATGAGTGCGTAGTCTTCGATGCGCCCGGCCACGTGCAACTCCAGTCGAACGGCCACGTCACACCCCACGAAGGGGCTGTCGCTTAGTGCGGTCAAGGGGTGGTTGTAAAGCGTCGTCGAGCGGTGGGGGAACCGCCGGTCCGCCGCGGGGGCAGAACGACAACCCTTGCTCAACGAACTGACGAGCTCTAGTTGTTCCGGGTCATACGGACGGGGGTGGTGCCGTGTTGCCGGCCGGGCTCCTCAGCGAGTGTCCGAGCAGGATACGACGCACGTAGATGATCTGCGTGCCGCTCCGGGCAACCCGGGTGCGCCGAACGAGTGAGCCATGCGTGAGGGACCTGTGAGTGGTATGCGCACGTGTCCGAGCGTGCGCGGAGCGTGGCCGGGAGCCATGCCCGTCAGGCGCTGATACCCTGGTAGCCCGTGGACCGGTGGGCTCGAAACCCCCGAACCGCAGCGACGGCACCTCAGCCGGAACATCCGGGTTCCCCGGACCGGCCAGCCGTACCGCACGACCAACCGCGACCACGGGAGCCCCCTCTTGGCCATGCCGCCGAAATCTACGACGACCAAGCACATCTTCGTCACCGGGGGTGTCGCCTCCTCGCTCGGCAAGGGCCTCACCGCCTCGAGCCTCGGAATGCTGCTCAAGGCCCGCGGCCTGCGCGTCGTGATGCAGAAGCTCGACCCGTACCTGAACGTGGACCCGGGCACGATGAACCCCTTCCAGCACGGTGAGGTGTTCGTCACCAACGACGGCGCCGAGACCGACCTGGACATCGGCCACTACGAGCGTTTCCTCGACCGGGACCTGGACGGCTCGGCCAACGTCACCACCGGCCAGGTGTACTCCACGGTCATCGCCAAGGAGCGGCGCGGCGAGTACCTGGGCGACACGGTGCAGGTCATCCCGCACATCACCAACGAGATCAAGCACCGCATCCGGCGCATGGCCACCGACGAGGTGGACGTCGTCATCACCGAGGTCGGCGGCACGGTCGGCGACATCGAGTCGCTGCCGTTCCTGGAGACCGTCCGCCAGGTCCGCCACGAGGTCGGCCGGGACAACGTCTTCGTCGTGCACATCTCGCTGCTGCCCTACATCGGCCCCTCCGGTGAGCTGAAGACCAAGCCGACCCAGCACTCGGTCGCCGCGCTGCGCAACATCGGCATCCAGCCGGACGCGATCGTGCTGCGCTGCGACCGTGAGGTCCCCACCGCGATCAAGCGCAAGATCTCCCTGATGTGCGACGTCGACGAGGCGGCCGTGGTCGCCTGCCCCGACGCCCGGTCGATCTACGACATCCCGAAGGTCGTGCACGCCGAGGGCCTGGACGCCTACGTCGTGCGCAAGCTGGACCTGCCCTTCCGCGACGTGGACTGGACGACCTGGGACGACCTGCTGGACCGCGTCCACAACCCCGACCACGAGATCACCCTGGCCCTGGTGGGCAAGTACATCGACCTGCCCGACGCCTATCTGTCGGTGACCGAGGCGCTGCGCGCCGGCGGCTTCGCCAACAAGGCCCGGGTCAAGATCAAGTGGGTCACCTCCGACGACTGCAAGACCGCGGCCGGCGCCGAGCAGCAGCTCGCCGACGTCGACGGCATCTGCATCCCGGGCGGCTTCGGCGACCGCGGCGTGCTCGGCAAGGTCGGTGCCATCCGCTACGCCCGCGAGAACGGCATCCCGCTGCTGGGCCTGTGCCTGGGACTGCAGTGCATCGTGGTCGAGGCCGCCCGCAACCTGGCCGGCATCGCGGACGCCAACTCCACCGAGTTCGACCCGGCCACCGGCCACCCGGTGATCTCCACCATGGCCGAGCAGCTCGACATCGTGGCCGGCGAGGGCGACATGGGCGGCACCATGCGGCTCGGCATGTACCCGGCCAAGCTGGCCGAGGGCTCGATCGTGCGCGAGGTCCACGACGGCAAGGAGTACGTCGAGGAGCGCCACCGCCACCGCTACGAGGTGAACAACGCCTACCGCGCGGAGCTGGAGAAGAAGGCGGGCATCGTCTTCTCCGGCACCTCCCCGGACGGCAAGCTCGTCGAGTACGTGGAGTACCCGCGCGACGTCCACCCCTACCTGGTCGCCACCCAGGCGCACCCGGAGCTGCGCTCGCGCCCCACGCGCCCGCACCCGCTGTTCGCCGGCCTGGTGAAGGCCGCCGTCGAGCGGAAGATCTCCAAGTAGCACGCCCGGTTGTACGGTTGCGGGGGTGCGTGCCGTCGAAGGCGCGCACCCCCGTTCTGTTTGCGCACGTCGGAAAGGGCAGGGCATGACGATCAAGGACATCCCGGAGGAGTGGGAGATCCGGGCCACCGGCACCCCGTTCGTCGGCGGCAAGACCTCCGTCCGCACCGACGACGTGGTCATGCCGGACGGTTCCGTGGTCACCCGCGACTACCAGGTGCACCCGGGCTCCGTGGCCGTCCTCGCCCTCGACGAGGAGGACCGGGTGCTGCTGATCCGCCAGTACCGCCACCCGGTGCGGCAGCGGCTGTGGGAGATCCCGGCGGGCCTGCTCGACGTGCCCGGCGAGAACCCGCTGCACGCCGCCCAGCGCGAGCTGTACGAGGAGGCCCACGTCAAGGCCGAGGACTGGCGGGTGCTGACCGACGTCTACACCTCGCCCGGCGGCTCCGACGAGTCCGTGCGGATCTTCCTCGCCCGGGGCCTGTCCGAGGCGGTCGGCGAGCGCTTCGCGGCGGAGCACGAGGAGACCGACATGGAGCACGCGCGGATGCCGGTGGACGAACTGGTGCGGGGCGTGCTCGCGGGCGAACTGCACAACACCTGCCTGGCGGTGGGGGTCCTGTCGCTGGTCGCCGCACGCCAGGGGGACGGGCTGGACGCGCTGCGCCCGGCCGAGGCGCCCTGGCCGGCGCGCCCCTTCGCGTCCTGAGCGCGCCGTCGAACCTCGCGGTGTGACCATCGCCTGATCCGATCGGGCGACGTGTCCGTCGTGCTCCGCACGGTACGTCGCAGAGCGTGAACTAGGCTCTGGAAGCGCCCGGACCGGAGTCCCGGCGGGCTTGCACGTGCGGTGGGACGGGAGTGTGGCCCGTGACGGATCAGGCGGTGGACGCAGGCGGCGTGGGCCTGTCCGGCGGGGATTCGTTCCCCGCGGCCGCGAAGAGTCTTTTCCTGGGCCGTAAGCGGGAGTTGAAGGAGCTGCGCGCCGACATCGAGCGGACCGGCCTCGACACCCTGACCGGCCGCAAGGCGCCCCGCGCACGCGTCCTGCTGATCGCGGGCAGGCCCGGATCCGGCCGTACGGCACTCGCCGAGGAACTGGTGGAGCAGGTCGCGCAGCGTTACCCCGGTGGTGTGCTGCGCGCCAGGCTCACCGAGCCCGACGGCACCCCCGTGGCAGTCGAGGTCCTCGCCCGCGACCTGCTCACCGCCCTCGATCTGCCGACCCCGCCCGGCGCCGCCGAGGACGACCTGACCGAGGCCCTGCGCACCGCGCTCGCCGAGCGCCGGGCACTGCTCCTGCTGGACGACGCGGCCGGCGCGGACCAGGTCGACGCGCTGCTGCCGGAGAACGCCGACTGCCTCCTCGTCGCCGTCTCCCGGGGCCCGCTCACCGGGATCGCCGACGTTCGCCCGTGCACCCTGGGCGGCCTGGACACCAAGTCCGGTGTGGAACTGCTGGCACAGCGCATCGACCCGGTGCGCATCACCGTCGACCCGCGGGCCGCCGAGAGCCTGGTCGAGGTCTGCCAGGGCCAGCCCGCCGCGCTGACGCTGGCCGGCGGCTGGCTCGCCGCCCATCCCCAGGCGGCCGTCGCCGATCTCACCAAGCAGCTGCGCGCCGACCCCGACGACGGCTCCGTCCTCGGCCGGGTGCTGCGGTTCGTGCACGGCACCCTGTCCGGCACGGCCGCCCGGCTGCTGCGGCTGCTCTCCCTCGCCCCGGCCGGTGACGTCGACCCGCAGACCGCCTCGGCGCTCGCCGGCTGCTCGGTCGAGGCCGCCCGCGGTCTCCTCGACGACTTCGCCGACCTCGGGTTGCTGCGCGCCGTCCCCTCTTCGATGCCGTGCTACGAGGTCCCCGGCTGCCTGCACCCGCTGCTGGCTGAGCTCGCCGAGCGCCAGGACCGCCCCGCCGAGCTGCGGCTCGCCCGCGCCAGGATGCTGGAACGGACCGTGCGGCTGCTCCAGTCCTGCCGGGCGATCACCGAGACCGACAGCCCCGAGACCAGGGAGAAGCTCAAGAGCCTGCCTTCCGGGCTGCGCTTCGCCACGCCGCGGGCCGCCGAGAGGTGGCTGCGCGCCCGCAGGCCCGCCCTGCTCGCCGCGGCCCGGCTCGCCGTCGCCGACGGCGAGCTGGACACCCTGGCCCGCCGTCTGATGTCCCAGCTCGTGCGGGCCATGGTGGCGCACATCGGCACCCAGGCCGCGGCCGCCGACCTCTACGGCGTCCACCGGCTCGTCATGGACGTGGCCGAGCGGCGCGGGCTGCCCCGGGAGAAGGCCGCCGCCCTGCTGAACCTCGCCGACCTGGACGCCCGCACCGGGCGTACGGCGGGGGCACTGGCCCGCTACCGGGCCGCGCTGGATGCCGGACGGGAGGCCGAGGACCCGTACGCGATCAGCCGCGCCATGGAATCCGTAGGCAGCTCCCACCAGGAGCTCGGGGACTACGACCGGGCCGCCGACTGGTTCGGCCGGGCCCTGGCGCAGCGGCTGGCACGTGCGGAGCGCGAGGACGCCGCCCGCCTCTACGGCCGCATCGCCACCGCGCACACCTACACGGGCCGCTACGGCGAGGCGCTTCGCAACTGGCGGGCGGCCGCCGCCGTGCACCGGAAGTCCGGCGATGTCGCCGCCCACGCGCGGGCGTTGAGCGAGCTGGCGCGTGTCCAGGAGTACGCCGGGCGGCCCGAGGACTGCCTGCGCACCTGCCAGGAGGCGGTCGAGTGGGCCCGCCGCGCCGAGGACGTACGGCTCCAGGCGGCGCTCCAGCTGCGGCTCGCCGACACCCTGGAGCGGCTGGGCGACGCGACCACGGCGGCCCTGCACCGCCGGGCGGCCCGGCGCCTGCTCGACGCCGAAGTCGAAGAGGTCCCTGCGGCCGAGGACGGGGGTCCGGAGGGCCCATTGACGGAAGAAGGCGCCAATGCCTGCGAAATCCGCAGTGCATCCACTGAAGATTGATGCAATGAAAGGCTAGACAGAGGGAAAGCCTTCATTAGACTGGTGCTGCCGCTCGTTCTCCTGCGGTGTCGCCTGGTATGCCTTCGCATGCCGGGGTACGTCTGCAATTGCCCCACATTCTCTGAGCCAAGGACCGTGATCGACGTGAAGGTCGGCATCCCCCGCGAAGTCAAGAACAACGAGTTCCGGGTGGCCATCACCCCCGCAGGCGTGCACGAGCTCGTGCGCAACGGCCACCAGGTCGTCGTCGAGCGGAACGCGGGTGTCGGCTCCTCGATCCCGGACGAGGAGTACGTGGCCGCCGGTGCCCGGATCCTCGAGACCGCGGACGAGGTCTGGGCCGCCGCCGACATGGTGCTGAAGGTCAAGGAGCCCATCGCCGAGGAGTACCACCGCCTCCGCAAGGACCAGATCCTCTTCACCTACCTGCACCTGGCCGCCTCCAAGGAGTGCACGGACGCCCTGCTGGAGTCGGGCACCACGGCGATCGCCTACGAGACCGTCGAGCTCCCCAGCCGCGCGCTGCCGCTGCTCGCCCCGATGTCCGAGGTCGCGGGCCGCCTCGCGCCGCAGGTCGGCGCCTACCACCTGATGCGCGCCGCGGGCGGCCGCGGTGTGCTGCCGGGCGGCGTCCCGGGCGTGCCGGCCGGCGAGGCCGTCATCATCGGCGGTGGCGTCTCCGGCTGGAACGCCGCGCAGATCGCCATCGGTCTGGGCTTCCACGTGACGCTCCTGGACAAGGACATCAACAAGCTCAAGGAGGCGGACAGGATCTTCGGCACGAAGATCAAGACCGTCGTCTCCAACGCCTTCGAGCTGGAGAAGGCCTGCGTCGAGGCCGACCTCGTCGTCGGCGCCGTGCTCGTCCCGGGCGCCAAGGCCCCGAAGCTGGTCAGCAACGAGCTGGTGTCCCGGATGAAGGCCGGAAGTGTCCTTGTCGACATCGCGATCGACCAGGGCGGCTGCTTCGAGGACTCCCACCCGACCACGCACGCCGAGCCGACCTTCAAGGTCCACGAGTCGGTGTTCTACTGCGTCGCCAACATGCCGGGCGCGGTGCCCAACACCTCGACCTACGCGCTGACCAACGCCACGCTGCCGTACATCGTCGAAGTCGCCAACCGCGGCTGGGTGGAGGCGCTGCGCCGTGACGCGGCGCTGGCCAAGGGCCTCAACACCCACGAGGGCAAGGTCGTTTACCGCGAGGTCGCGGAGGCCCACGGCCTGGAGCACGTCGCGCTGGAGTCCCTGCTCGGCTGAGCGGGTCGCCAAGTCGCCAAGGCATGAAAGGCGATACGTCAACTCGTGTCGTCAACCTCGCACGGCCGGCCGGACCTTGTCCCACAAGGTCCGGCCGGATGTGTGTATGGTCACTTCGCCGCACTCGGTCAACTCGCCTCGAACGCAACCATTCGACCGATTCACGCACCGGTGAAACCTGCCGTGCGACGCTCGTACGCCCTTGACAGAGGGATGTTCCATTACCGACACATCGGGCCGGGTCCGGCGGATTGTGTTGCTGCGGACCGCCGACACGCCATAGAGTCGCCAAACGTCGGCATGGTGCCACGCTGACCTGTCTAGAAGTCCCCTGGTCACCAAGGAGGTAAGACGACTTGTGAATGAGTCGACATTTTCTCCCGGGGGTGGTCAACCAGGAATGCCTGCGCCGGGCCAGGGCCCCACGCGGCTCGAGGCTGTCGGCTCCGTCGCTGTGCGCACCTTCGCAGCCCACCAGAGTCACCGGACAACAGGAGTGACTCAGCCAGCACCCCCAAGCATGGATGGCCATCACGTGAACGCCATGGCCGGCGACGGAAGTGGCGCGCCCCACAACCACTTCGCCGACTACGACGAACTGCCCGACGGGCACTTCTACGACCCCGACGCCGAGTACGAGCCCGATCCCGAGTACGCGGCCACGCTCGCGCCCGACGCGGCCCGCCAGCGCCGTGAGCGCATCGGCCCGACCGGACGCCCGCTGCCGTACTTCCCGATCCCGGGTCCGCTGACCGACCACGGCCCCGCGAAGATCATCGCGATGTGCAACCAGAAGGGCGGCGTCGGCAAGACCACGTCGACCATCAACCTGGGTGCCGCGCTCGCGGAGTACGGCCGCCGTGTCCTGCTCGTGGACTTCGACCCGCAGGGCGCGCTGTCGGTGGGTCTCGGCGTCAACCCCATGGAGCTCGACCTCACCGTCTACAACCTGCTCATGGAGCGGGGCATGTCCGCGGACGAGGTCCTGCTGAAGACGGCGGTCCCCAACATGGACCTGCTGCCCAGCAACATCGACCTGTCGGCCGCCGAGGTCCAGCTGGTGAGCGAGGTCGCGCGCGAGTCGACGCTCCAGCGAGCCCTGAAGCCGCTGATGGACGACTACGACTACATCGTCATCGACTGCCAGCCCTCGCTCGGCCTGCTCACCGTCAACGCCCTCACGGCCGCGCACAAGGTGATCGTGCCGCTGGAGTGCGAGTTCTTCGCGCTGCGCGGTGTGGCCCTGCTGACCGAGACCATCGAGAAGGTCCAGGAGCGCCTCAACCCGGAGCTGGAGCTCGACGGGATCCTGGCCACGATGTACGACTCGCGCACCGTGCACAGCCGCGAGGTGCTGGCACGTGTCGTCGAGGCGTTCGACGACCACGTGTACCACACGGTCATCGGACGCACGGTCCGCTTCCCGGAGACCACGGTCGCCGGTGAGCCGATCACCACGTACGCCTCCAACTCCGTAGGTGCGGCCGCCTACCGCCAGCTCGCCAGGGAGGTGCTCGCCCGGTGTCACGCCGAGTGAGTCTGCCGGGGGCCGACGAACTGTTCCGTACGACAGGGGGAATGGCGCTCCAGCCGTCCACTCCCCGACGCCAGGCAGGCGGCGAGGCCCGGGTGCCCGCCCCCGCGGGGGAGAGCGATCCGACCGCCGCGGCCGAGGATGCGCCGCAGTCGGTGCCCGCGCAGGGCGGCGACGGCGAGGGCGCGGAGCACGTGGCGGTGGAGGCGGGGCCGACGGACACGGGCGAGTCCCGCAGCCGGTCCACGACCGCGGAGCGCCCCGCTCGGCGTTCGGCGGCGCCGCAGGAAGGTTCTGCCCCTGCGGCCGAGCAGTCGCGCAAGCGGGGCCGCAGCGCGGCACGCCGGCCGAGCGGCCGCGAACGGCACGACGAGAAGATCACCGTGTACGTGTCCGCCGAGGAGCTCATGGACCTCGAACACGCCCGTCTGGTGCTCCGCGGCGAGCACGGACTCGCCGTGGACCGAGGGCGCATCGTCCGCGAGGCGGTCGCCGTGGTGCTGGCCGACCTGGAGTCCCGGGGCGAGGCAAGCATCCTGGTACGGCGGCTGCGCGGACGTTAGCCGTCCGAGCGGGCCGTAGGCGGTAGCCTGCGACGGCCATGACCTCGAACGACGCTCCCACCCCCACCGGCCGACGGCGCGCCCTGGGCCGCGGCCCGGGAACGGCAAGCGACTCCCCGGCCCACCCACCGCCGGCGCCCCAGGACGAGCGTCCCGAACCGCCGGCCGCGCCCGCGGAGCCCATGCCCGCACCCGGGGCTGCCGAGGAGCCTCCCGAGCCCCCGGCGGAACTCCCCGGAGGCGCCCCGGCGGGGCCGTCAACCGAGCTGCCCGCCGAGCCCACGCCGGAGGCCGGCGACGGGGTGTTCACGGTCCGGCTGGTCAACTTCGAGGGGCCGTTCGACCTGCTGCTGCAGCTGATCTCGAAGCACAAGCTCGATGTCACCGAGGTGGCCCTGTCCAAGGTCACCGACGAGTTCATGGCGCACATCCGGGCCATGGGACCCGACTGGGACCTGGACCAGACGACCGAGTTCCTGGTCGTGGCCGCCACCCTGCTCGACCTCAAGGCGGCCCGGCTGCTGCCCGCCGCCGAGGTGGAGGACGAGGCCGACCTCGCCCTGCTGGAGGCCCGGGACCTGCTGTTCGCACGGCTGCTCCAGTACCGCGCGTACAAGCAGATCGCCGACATCTTCAGCCGCCGGCTGGACGACGAGGGCCGTCGCCACCCCCGCACCGTGGGACTGGAACCCCACCACGCCGAACTGCTGCCCGAGGTCGTCATCGGCATCGGCGCGGCCCGCTTCGCCGAACTCGCCGTCAAGGCGATGCAGCCCAAGCCCAAGCCGCAGGTGTACGTCGACCACATCCACGCGCCGCTGGTCAGTGTGCAGGAGCAGGCCGGGATCGTGATCGCCCGGCTGCGGGAGCTCGGTGAGGCCGGCTTCCGTGAGCTGGTGGCGGACACCGACGACACACTCACCGTCGTGGCCCGCTTCCTCGCCCTGCTCGAGCTGTACCGCGAGAAGGCCGTGGCCCTGGACCAGGAGACCGCGCTCGGCGAGCTGACCGTGCGCTGGACCGGCGGTGACGGGGACGAGACGCCCACCGTGACGGACGAGTTCGACCGTCCGCCCGAGGTGCCCGAGAAGTCCGAGGAGCCCATGGAGCCCAAGGAGGAGATGAAGGCGTGAGCGAGGAGACCACCGAACCGTCCGCGGGCCCGTCCACCGTCGCCGGCCTCGACCTGAAGGCCGCCCTGGAGGCCGTCCTCATGGTCGTGGACGAGCCCGCGACCGAGGAGCACCTGGCGAAGATCCTCCAGCGGCCCCGCCGGCAGATCGCGGACGCGTTGCGCGAACTGGCCGACGAGTACACCGTCCAGGGGCGCGGCTTCGAGCTGCGGCTGATCGCCGGCGGCTGGCGTTTCTACACCCGCCCCGAGTACGCGGCCGCCGTCGAGGGCTTCGTCCTGGACGGCCAGCAGGCCCGGCTCACCCAGGCCGCCCTGGAGACCCTCGCCGTGGTCGCCTACCGCCAGCCGGTCAGCCGCAGCCGGGTCTCGGCCGTCCGCGGAGTCAACTGCGACGGCGTCATGCGGACCCTGCTTCAGCGAGGTCTGGTCGAGGAGGCGGGCGCGGAACCCGAAACAGGTGCGATCCTGTACAGGACGACGAACTACTTCCTGGAGCGGATGGGCCTGCGCGGTCTGGACGAACTCCCGGAGCTCGCGCCCTTCCTCCCGGAGGCGGAGGCGATCGAGGCCGAGACCCAGGAGGGCGTACCGTCGTTCGACCCGGACGCTCCCGATGACGCGCCGGGCGCAGACGGCGACCACACGACGAACACGACGACGGAACTTTGATGCGAAGCAGCGGCAGCGGCAGGAACGGCGGGCGCGGCAACCACCGCGGTGCCGGCGACAACAGGGACGAGCGGCAGGGGCAGGGCCGCCCCCGCAAGCCCCGACCCGAGGAGCGCCGCTACGACGTCGGCCCCGGCGCGACGAAGGACGGCCCGAAGGCAGGGCGCGGCGGATCCGCGCGCGGCGGTGTCAAGGGCGGCCCCAAGCAGCCCCAGCAGGGCGGCCGTACGGCTCCGGCCCGCTCCCGCGAGTACGAGACGCGGATGGAGGAGCGCAACCGCGACCGGTACGCCGGCAAGAAGGACGTCAAGCTGCCGAAGACCTTCCCGGGCGCCGAGCAGGAGGGCGAGCGGCTGCAGAAGGTGCTCGCCCGTGCCGGGTACGGTTCGCGGCGCGCCTGCGAGGAGCTGATCGAGCAGGCCCGGGTCGAGGTCAACGGCGAGATCGTCCTGGAGCAGGGCCGCCGGGTCGACCCGGAGAAGGACGAGGTCAAGGTCGACGGGCTGACCGTGGCCACGCAGTCGTACCAGTTCTTCTCGCTGAACAAGCCCGCCGGTGTGGTCTCCACCATGGAGGACCCGGAGGGCCGCCAGTGCCTCGGTGACTACGTCACCAACCGCGAGACGCGCCTCTTCCACGTGGGCCGGCTCGACACCGAGACCGAGGGCGTGATCCTGCTCACCAACCACGGCGAGCTGGCGCACCGGCTGACCCACCCGAAGTACGGCGTGCGCAAGACCTATCTCGCGCACATCGTCGGCCCCATCCCGCGGGACCTGGGCAAGCAGCTCAAGGACGGCATCCAGCTGGAGGACGGCTACGCGCGCGCGGACCACTTCCGGGTGGTCGAGCAGACCGGCAAGAACTACCTCGTGGAGGTCACCCTCCACGAGGGCCGCAAGCACATCGTCCGCCGCATGCTCGCGGAGGCGGGTTTCCCGGTCGACAAGCTGGTCCGCACCGGCTTCGGACCCATCACCCTGGGCGACCAGAAGTCCGGCTGGCTGCGCCGCCTGTCGAACACCGAGGTCGGCATGCTGATGAACGAGGTCGACCTCTAGACCTCGTCAGGACGTCCGAGCCGTCCGAGCCCTCCGGGCCCCGGACGGCTCAGCCGTCTCCCCGGCAGGCCGACGCGTGGCGGACACGGCGCAGAGAGTCCGCCACGCGTCGGTGATCGGGCTCCGCGGGGAGCGGGCGCGGTGAACACGACCCCGGGGCCGCGGATCCTCAAAGCAGGCGGACGGAGTTCCCCTCGATCTTGATCTGCTTGACGGGGAGCGGTCTGACGGCCGGGCCGTGGGCCACCGAGCCGTCGGTGACGCGGAACCTGCTGCCGTGGCAGGGGCAGTCGATGGTGCCGTCGGCCACCCTGTTCACCGTGCAGCCCTGGTGGGTGCAGATCGCCGAGAAGGCCTTGAACTCGCCCTTCTCCGGCTGGGTGACCACGACCTTCTGCTGCGCGAAGACCTTGCCCCCGCCCACCGGGATGTCGGCCGTGCTCGTCAGCTCACGCCCGGCGGCGGTCCCCTCCGTGGCCGGGGAGGTCGCCGCCGGGTGGGACGTCTCCGAGGTGGGCGACGCCCCCGTGGGGGAGGCCGTCTCCGGGGGAGAGGTGGCCTCGGAGGCGGGTGACGCCTCCGAGTTGCTGCTGCCGGTCTTGCCGCAGCCCGCCGCCACGAGCGCCGCCGCACTCGTGGCGAGCACCGTGCGCCGCGTAGAGCTCTGGGTCATGTTTCATCACTCCGGGGGTTCCGGGGGAGGGGAAGAGCTCCGAGCGGAGCAGCAGCATTTTCGCATCGAACACCATGAAGTCGAAGCAAATCGGGGCAGTACGCGATAAACCACCCGTTTCACTTGTTGTCTCAGCGGGCGGGCGCCGCCCACCCGCCCCACGCGGTCTGACTAGGCTGGATGCCCGAGACCCGATTCACCTCAGCAAGGAGCAGCGCCGTGGCGGTACGAGCGGTCCGGGGAGCCGTCCAACTCGAACGGGACGAGGCCGGCCACATGGACGAGCAGGTGGGGGCGCTGCTCACCGCCGTCCTTGAGCGGAACGGCCTGAGCGCCGACGACCTGATCAGCGTCTGGTTCACGGCCACCCCCGACCTGCACAGCGACTTCCCGGCCGCCGCGGCCCGCAAGCTCGGCATCGTCGACGTACCGCTGATCTGCGCCCAGGAACTGGACATCGCGGGAGCCATGCCCCGCGTGGTCCGCGTCCTCGCGCACATCGAGTCCGACCGGCCGCGCGCCGAGATCGCGCACGTCTACCTCGGCGCCGCGGCCGCCCTGCGCAAGGACATCGCCCAGTGAGAAACGCACTCGTCATCGGCACCGGGCTGATCGGCACCTCCGCCGCCCTGGCCCTCGCCCGGCGCGGGGTGGTCGTGCACCTCGTCGACCACGACCCGGAGCAGGCCCGCACGGCGGCGGCGCTCGGCGCCGGCACGGACGCGGCCCCCGACGGCCCGGTCGACCTCGCCGTGGTCGCCGCGCCGCCCGCGCACGTGGCGGGAGTGCTTGCGGGCGCCATGCGCCGGGGCGCGGCCCGCGGCTACCTGGACGTGGCCAGCGTCAAGGGCGGCCCGCGCCGCGAGCTGGAGTCGATGGGCCTGGACCTGTCCGGCTACATCGGCACGCACCCCATGTCGGGCCGCGAGAAGTCGGGTCCGCTGGCGGCGACCGCCGACCTCTTCGAGGGCCGCCCCTGGGTGCTCACCCCCACCCGGGACACCGACACCGAGGTCCTCAACCTCGCCCTGGAGCTCGTCTCGCACTGCCGGGCGGTCCCGGTCGTCATGGACGCCGACGCCCACGACCGTGCCGTGGCCCTCGTCTCCCACATGCCCCACCTGGTCTCCAGCCTGGTCGCCGCGCGTCTGAAGAACGCGGAGGAGGCGGCCGTACGGCTGTGCGGGCAGGGCATCAGGGACGTGACCCGGATCGCGGCCTCCGACCCGCGGATGTGGATCGACATCCTCTCCGCCAACCCGGGACCGGTCGCCGACCTGCTCTCCGACATCTCCGTCGACCTGGAGGAGGCCGTGCAGGCCCTGCGCGCCCTCCAGTCCTCCGACGAGGCCAAGCGCCGCGAGGGCGCCACCGGTATCGAGGACGTGCTGCGGCGGGGCAACGCCGGCCAGGTCCGGGTCCCCGGCAAGCACGGGTCCGCGCCGCGGGTGTACGAGGTCGTCGCGGTCCTCATCGACGACCAGCCCGGGCAGCTGGCCCGCATCTTCGCGGACGCGGGGCTGGCCGGGGTCAACATCGAGGACGTGCGCATCGAGCACGCCACCGGGCAGCAGGCCGGTCTGGTGCAGCTCATGGTCGAGCCGAAGGCGGCACCGGTCCTCACCTCGGCCCTGAGGGAGCGGGGCTGGTCCATCCGCCAGTAAGAGGGCGTCCGGGAAGCCAGTAACCTTGTGCGGGGCGCCCTCGCGTCCCGCACACCACCCACCACCCTTCACCAGGAAGGTGCCCCGCTGTGGAAATCGGCGCCGCCCGGACCGCCCTGCCCGTGATCGTTGCCATCGACGGCCCCTCCGGCACGGGCAAGTCGAGCACATCGAAGGCCGTGGCCACGCAGCTCGGCCTGAGCTACCTGGACACCGGCGCCCAGTACCGGGCGATCACCTGGTGGATGGTGACCAACGGGATCGACATAGAGGACCCCACCGCGATCGCCGCGGTGGCCGGCAAGCCCGAGATCGTCTCCGGCACCGACCCCGCCCACCCGACGATCACCGTCGACGGCGTGGACGTGGCCGGCCCGATCCGCACCCAGGAGGTCACCTCCAAGGTCAGCGCGGTCAGCGCCGTGCCGGAGGTGCGGACCCGGATCACCGAGCTCCAGCGCTCGCTGGCCACGTCCGCCGAGACGGGGATCGTCGTCGAGGGCCGCGACATCGGCACCACCGTGCTGCCCGACGCCGACCTGAAGATCTTCCTCACCGCCTCCCCCGAGGCCCGCGCCGCCCGGCGCAGCGGCGAGCTCAAGGGCGTCGACGTCCACGCCACCCGCGAGGCCCTGGTCAAGCGGGACGCGGCCGACTCCAGCCGCAAGACCTCCCCGCTGGCCAAGGCCGGCGACGCGGTCGAGGTGGACACCACCGAGCTGACGCTGGCGCAGGTCGTCGAGTGCGTGGTCACCCTCGTCGAGGAGAAGCGGGCGGCGAAGTGAGCCGTCCGCCGGAGCCCGCGGCGGGCCCTCCGTCGGAGCGCGGCGCCGACGTCGGCCGGCGCATCGGCGTCGGGCTGATGTACGGGCTGTGGCGCCCGCGCGTGCTGGGTGCCTGGAAGGTGCCCGCCACCGGCCCGGTGATCCTCGCGGTCAACCACGCGCACAACGTCGACGGCCCGATGGTCATGGGCGTGGCACCCCGGCCGGTGCACTTCCTGATCAAGAAGGAGGCGTTCGTCGGCCCGCTCGGTTCCTTCCTGACCGGCATCGGCCAGCTCCAGGTGGACCGGCACTCCGCGGACCGTTCGGCGATCACGCGGGCGCTCGGTGTCCTGAAGCAGGGCGGCGTCCTCGGGATCTTCCCCGAAGGCACCCGGGGCGACGGCGACTTCGCCTCGCTGCGGGCCGGGCTCGCCTACTTCGCGGTCCGCAGCGGCGCCCCGATCGTCCCGGTGGCCGTGCTGGGAAGTTCCGAACAGCGCGGACGGTTGATAAAGGGTCTGCCTCCGCTGCGTCACCGGGTCGACGTAGTCTTCGGCGAACCCTTCGAAGCGGGCGACGACGGCGGGCGGCGTACGCGCCGGGCCCTGGACGAGGCCACCGAGCGCATCCAGAAGCAGCTCACCGGCCACCTGGAAAACGCCAGGCGCCTGACCGGGCGCCAGGGCGACACTTGAGTAGTGGAGCACCGCGAACCGGCGGTGGTTCACCGATCACCACGATGAACGACGAGGTACGGACTTCATGAACGACGACATCCAGCCCGACGGCTCGGCAGAGCACGAGTACGAGCACGGGGCGCTCGGCGACGCCGAGTACGCGGAGTTCATGGAGCTCGCCGCGGTAGAGGGCTTCGACGTCGAGGACGTCGAGGGCGCCATCGAGGCCGCCGGACACGGCCCGCTGCCCGTCCTCGCCGTCGTCGGCCGCCCCAATGTCGGCAAGTCGACTCTGGTGAACCGCATCATCGGCCGCCGCGAGGCGGTCGTCGAGGACAAGCCGGGCGTCACCCGCGACCGCGTCACCTACGAGGCCGAGTGGGCGGGCCGCCGCTTCAAGGTCGTCGACACCGGCGGCTGGGAGCAGGACGTCCTCGGCATCGACGCCTCCGTGGCCGCGCAGGCCGAGTACGCCATCGAGGCCGCCGACGCCGTGGTGTTCGTCGTCGACGCCAAGGTCGGCGCCACCGACACCGACGAGGCCGTCGTGCGGCTCCTGCGCAAGGCGGGCAAGCCGGTTGTGCTGTGCGCCAACAAGGTCGACGGCCAGAGCGGCGAGGCGGACGCCACGTACCTGTGGTCGCTCGGCCTCGGCGAGCCGCACCCGGTCTCGGCCCTGCACGGCCGCGGCACCGGCGACATGCTGGACCGCGTCCTGGAGGCGCTCCCCGAGGCGCCGCGTGAGACGTTCGGCGGGGGCGGCATCGGCGGCCCGCGCCGGGTGGCCCTGATCGGCCGCCCGAACGTCGGCAAGTCCTCGCTGCTGAACAAGGTGGCGGGCGAGGAGCGCGTCGTCGTCAACGAACTGGCCGGCACCACCCGCGACCCGGTCGACGAGCTGATCGAACTGGGCGGGAAGACCTGGAAGTTCGTCGATACCGCCGGCATCCGCAAGCGTGTCCACCTCCAGCAGGGCGCCGACTACTACGCCTCGCTGCGCACCGCGGCCGCCGTCGAGAAGGCCGAGGTCGCCGTCATCCTGATCGACGCCTCCGAGTCCATCTCGGTGCAGGACCAGCGGATCATCACCATGGCAGTGGAGGCGGGCCGCGCGCTCGTCATCGCCTACAACAAGTGGGACACCCTCGACGAGGAGCGCCGCTACTACCTGGAGCGGGAGATCGAGACCGAACTCGCGCAGATCGCGTGGGCCCCGCGTGTCAACGTCTCGGCCCAGACCGGGCGGCACGTGGAGAAGCTGGTCCCGGCGATCGAGGCGGCGCTGGCCGGCTGGGAGACCCGGGTGCCGACCGGCCGTCTGAACGCCTTCCTCGGCGAGCTGGTCGCCGCCCACCCGCACCCGATCCGGGGCGGCAAGCAGCCGCGCATCCTGTTCGGCACCCAGGCCGGCACCAAGCCGCCGCGGTTCGTGCTGTTCGCCTCCGGGTTCATCGAGGCGGGCTACCGGCGGTTCATCGAGCGACGGCTGCGCGAGGAGTTCGGCTTCGAGGGCACGCCGATCCACATCTCGGTGCGGGTGCGCGAGAAGCGCGGCGCGAAGAAGAAGTAGCGGTGACGGCGAAGGGGCGGCCCCTGGACAGGGGCCGCCCCTTCGCCGTCGGCGGATCAGATTCCGCCGCGCCGTGCGGGCGGCAGGGCCGCCGGGACGTGGTGCATCCCGGTGTCCTGCCGGCCGATCGTCCCGACCCGCTGCCACTGCGCCTGCTGCCGGCCCGTGACATGGCGGGTGCCGTAGGCCCCCAGGCTGTAGGCGCCGTACACGGTGGAGCCCGTGTCGTGCGGCAGGTTCCCGAACGCTACGAAGCCCAGATCCTCCTCGCCGCTGCGGTCGCCCGGCAGGGTCCGGTAGGACTTGACGAACTCGGCGTAGAGCGCGTCGTAGATCGGCGTGGCCGAGTTGCCGCCGTGATGATCCTGAGGCGCCCGCGCCGGTGGTACCTCCCTGCCCGAGCGCAGTCGAGAGCTCGGGGAAGGGATCGGCGGGTAGGACTGGCGGCGGGGAACGTCATATGCGTGCACGTATCTCCAAACGACCCCGAATCGGAAGGGATGCGGCTAGGGTCTTTCGTTCGGCTCAGGCCGGATCAGGGAGCGGGGTCTGGTGCCGTGCCTCGCAAGGCGGAGGAGGGCGGCAGGGCGGAGCCCTGCCAACCGACGACAACGCCGCTGGGGGTGCCCCCTGCTCGAAGAGCTTGGGGGGAGCGGTGCCAGGCCCCGCGAGCCCGGCATGATCCAAACGAGAGCCCCTAGGTCCCCGCGAGCGGCAGGGTCGCCGCGACCAGCCGCCCGCTCGCCGCGGCCTTGTCCAGCGCGTCCCGCAGCAGGTCCTCCCGCGGCTGGCGGCCGATGGACCCGACCGGCGCGGCGAACATGATCACCTGCTGGTGCTTGTTGGCGGCCGCCCGCCAGCCGTCGGTGACCTGGAGCGGCTGGTGCGCCTGCCACCAGGCCACCGGCTGGCCGCCGCCCGCCTGGGGCTGGAGGACCGCGTGCAGCTGCCCCATGGCGAGCAGCACCGACCAGCCGTGCAGCACCGGCGGCACAGCGGCGAGTTCGGTCACCGGGACGTAGCCCTGCTCGACGAGCAGCGGCAGGAACTCGTCGCCGGTGCCCAGCGAGCCCGGACGCACGATGGGCGCGGTCGGCTCGACGACCAGGGCGGGGTGCAACTCCCCGGTGATCAGGACGAGTCCGCTGGTCACCCCGAGCACGGCCTGCTCCGGCGCCGCCATCTGGGGCGCGGCCTGCTGGGCCGTGGACCACTGGGGCGGGGCCTGCTCCGGCACCCTGCCGGAGGGGTTCGTGTCCGAGTGGATGGAGCGGACCGCACCCCGCAGCTGGTCCTCGGTGACCTGGACGACCTGCGAGGGCAGGCAGGTGGCGTGGGCGAAGGCGAGGACGGCGGTCTCGTCCCCGACGAACAGGACGGTGCTGGTGCGCTCCAGTTCGGAGTCGCCGGGAGTGCGGCAGGAGGTGCAGTCGTAACTGCCCGGGGCGTTCTGTCCGGCGAGCAGCCGGTCGGCCTCTTCGTCGCCGATCTCGGCGCGTACGGCGTCACTGACGTCGAGCATGCGCGGCACGGGTGGCTCCCTCGGGATGCGGTACGTGGCGGAGCCGGGTGGCTCCCGGCCCATGAACCGGGAGGGACCCGGCTCATGAAGAAGACAACGGGCGATCTGTGGCGGGAGTCACGCCCTCCGGCGAACGGAATCGAACCATCCCGTGCGGAGGGTGACACGCGGTGCGGAATCCGGCACTCACGGTCAACTCCCCCCAAGTTCAAGGGGGTTGGATGGGTGAAGTGAGTCACAGATCGCCGGTGCCGGTGGTCGAAAAATCAGGAAATCAGCGAATTAAGTGGGTGGCCGAAAATTTCCGCTACCACCGGTAACCGTGAACTGGCCTGGCAGAACGGGCCGTTGGTTGCTCCGGACTCCGCCCGCTCCCTACATTCCTCAGCCGTGTGCAACGAGCACCGCTCGGGAACGTCCGCCGACCGCACCGGGCCGAGTACGACTCGGCCCGGCCTCGTGCGGCGGACGGGGCGAGCGCGCCGACCGCGTCCATGCGCGGCGGGCGTGCCCGGCCTGGGGGGCCCCGGGTGTTTCGAGAGGGATCCACATGTCCGAATGTGCCGATAAGAGCCACGACACCATGCGCGACAACGCCCGCAGGGCACGGACGACGGCGGCTCTCGCCGGGGCGGCGCTGCTCGCCCCGCTCGGGCTGCTGGCAGCCACCGGCAACGCCCACGCGGCGGACGGCGGCGTGTGGGACCGCATCGCCCAGTGCGAGAGCGGCGGCAACTGGCACATCAACACCGGCAACGGCTACTACGGCGGGCTCCAGTTCGCCGCCGGCACCTGGCGCGCCTACGGAGGCACGGCCTACGCGCCCACCGCCGACCAGGCCTCCAGGGACCAGCAGATCGCCGTCGCCACCAGGGTCCAGCAGGCCCAGGGCTGGGGGGCGTGGCCGGTCTGCTCGGCCAGGGCCGGGGCGTACGGCGGCGCACCCGCGGCCGGATCGGGTACGGAAAGGACCGCGACCACCGGATCGGCGCACAGCACACGGAAGTCGGTGAACAAGCCGGTCCAGGAGGGCGACCGGTCAAGGACACGGAACGCGGTTCCGCCGCGGCGGCCGTCGACGGCGCCGGCACGCGAGGCGGGCCACACCAACCGCGGTGCCTCCCGCGGCGAGCACATCGTTCGCGCGGGAGACACGCTGAGCGGCATCGCCGCCCGGCACGGAACCACCTGGCAGCGGCTGTACGCCGTCAACAGGTCCGTCATCGGCGACGATCCCGATCTGATCGTGCCCGGCCAGCGCCTCGAGATCTGAGTCGCTCCGGCTCGCACCACGGGCACCAGGCCCCGTCCGGTCCACCGACCGGGCGGGGCCTTCCGCAGTCCGGCGGGGCACCGGCTTCGGCAGCGGAAGCGCCGAATTCCTGTGCCGTGCCGGCTCCCCGGTGCGGCCGCGGATTCCGAATGTGCGGCAGTCCAGGGGAGGTCGGGGAACGCTTCTTCCGGCGCATTCGGCGGGGCTTTTCCCGGTGCTGCACCGGCTGCCGGAAATTGTGTGCGTACGACTGCGGAAGACGGGCTGAACCGCCCGTACGTGTGACGCAGCGAGACCGCTTCGGACGTGGGGACCTGTGACAGAAGCGTGACAGGAGGGACTGGAGCCATCGAAGTGACCCGTGTGCACGGGGCGGGCTTTCCCCGAGGCGGTCCGGCACCTAGCGTGGCGGTATGGCACCGAATCCCACTCCGCCCGCGGAACCCCAGGACAACCCCGACGCCTACGTCGGCCTCGAGGCCGGACAGGCCGAACGGCTCGCGCGCGAACGGGGCTGGAGCACGGTGCGGTCACTGCCGCCGGGCGCGATCATCACCATGGAGTACCGGTTCGGGCGGCTGAACTTCGAGGTCAGGGACGGCCGCGTGGCACGGGCCTGGAAGGGCTGAACGGCCGCGGGCGCTCGCAGCCCCCACGGCGGTCCTTCGTCAACTGCCCGTCAGGGGGCGGGCCGCCGAGGCCGTGTTGCGCGTGACGCGCTCGGCGTGCGGCGGTCTGCGGCTGCCGGCCGGGGTGACCGGGGTGCGCTCCGAGCGGCCCGTGTGCCGGCCCTGGGCGAGGTGGGCCGGCGTCCGGGACGCGTGTCCCGCGCCGACCGTCTCGTGGGCCGCCGGGGACTCGTCCGCGGCCGGGGCACGCGGGGTGAGCACGACGGGGGCGCCGACCGGTGCGGCGGGCGCGGGCACCGGTGCCCGGCGGCCGCGACGGGCGCGCCAGCGGTCGCGCAGGTCGAACAGGGCGACCTCGGTCCGGGCGATCAGCGGCTCGAACCACGGCAGCGCCAGCAGGATCAGCAGCCCCGCGGCCCAGCCGAGGAGCACGTCGCTCAGCCAGTGCGTACCCAGGTAGACCGTGGTCAGGCCGACGCCGAGCGCCGTCACCGCGGACAGTGCCGACAGCCAGCGGCGCGCCCTCGGGGTGGAGGCCAGATAGGCCAGGATGCCCCAGGTCACGACGGCGTTGGCGGTGTGGCCGCTGGGGAATATATCGCCGCCCAGGCCCATCTCGTTGGAGCCGATGACGGTCGCGTAGTGCGGTCCCAGACGCCCCATGCCGATCTTCGCGGCGCCGACCGTGGCGTTGAGCAGCAGCAGCGAGGCGGCGAGGGTCAGCAGCGGGCGCAGTGTGTGCTGCCGCCAGGAGCGCCAGCCCAGCCACGCGCACACCATCACGGCGGTGGGGCCGCGCTGGCCGAGCACCACGTAGTAGTCGAGGAACGCGTGGATCTGCGGCCACTGCTGGTACGGCCGGAAGAACATGACCTGCCAGTCGAGCCGGACCAGCCACGAGGTGGTGATCACGGCCCAGACGATCGCCAGGTAGAAGGCCAGGGTCGCCGAGAGGAGCACGAACCGGTGGCGGCTCATTCGCGGCATGTCGATGTGCGCCGGCCGTTGCGGCTCACGGTCCAGCCTGGCGAACACCCGGTCCAGGCGGGTGAGGGTTCGTTCGGTACGCACCCAATCGACGTTACAGCGAGTGAGGTGTGTTCCCTGACGACGCACGTGATTTGTGATGACCACGTGATGTGGGATTGCTCTCAACGGGGCTTTATATCCACGGAATCCGCAATCACGAACGAACCCGTCCCGCATTTCCTTTGATCATTCCGGCGAATGCTTATGCGGCGCTTATGAATGCGTTGATGCGTCGACCGAACACCGGGATGAAATTCCGCGCGCCCTCGGCAGGACGGACCCGGTCACGGAGGACCGGAGCCGTTCAGCCAGAACGCCCCGTAGACCGCCGAGGCCACCGCGACGGCGCCCACGATCAGCGCCGCCCGGGCGACGCGCGTCCGGGCGAGCGCCGACGCCAGCGGCAGCAGCAGCGGGAAGGCGGGCAGCAGCAGACGCGGCTTGGAGCCGAAATAGCTCGACGCGCACAGGGCGAGCGCGGTCACCACTCCCGAGTACACCAGCAGCGCGAGCGGTTGCCGCTGCCGTACGCCGACGACGTACAGCCGGATCACCGCGGCGACCCCGGCGATCAGCGCGATCCCGGCGAGGGCCGAAGGGAAGGACGTGAACTTGTCGGCGACGAAGCGGGCGAAGGCGTACCCGCCGTCGAAGCCGTTGCGCCAGCCGGCCTGGACGTCGAGATAGCCGAAGGGGCCCTTGCCGGTGCGGTGGCCGACCCACAGGACGTATCCGGCGGCGCCGAGCGGGGCGAGCGCCATGCCGAGCAGACGGCGGGCGGTGGCGTGCCCGGCGACGGCCGGGGAGCGAAGCGTGTCCCGTGCGCCGTCCGCCGCCGTCGCGCTCCGGTCTCCCACGAACGAGGCAAGCGCGGCCGTCCACACCGCGGCGACCACCGCGAGACCCACCGGCCGGGTCAGCCCCGCCAGCAGTGCCAGCGCACCCGCGGTCACCCAGCGGCCGGTGAGCACCGCGTACAGTGCCCAGGCGGCGAGCGCCGTGAACAGCGACTCGCTGTAGGCCATCGACTGCACGATCCCGACCGGCAGCACCGCCCACAGCAGTGCCGCGGCGACGCCGGCCTCGCGGCCGTACACGTGATCGGCCACCGCGAAGATCCCCCAGGCCGCGGCGAGCGAGGCGAACAGGCTGACGGCGAAGCCCGCGTCGGCGTACGACAGCGGGCTCACCGCGGCGAGCAGCCGTTCCAGCCAGGGCAGCAGCGGGAAGAAGGCCAGATTCGAGTGCACGTCACCGTTCGGCAGGCGTATCTCGTAGCCGTAGCCGCCTCCGGCCACCCCGGTGTACCAGAGCGAGTCCCAGCGGGCGGTCAGCAGTGTGTACCAGCTCTTGCCGTGCTCGGCGCTCCACAGCGCCAGGGTGATCAGGCCCAGCGTGCGCACGGCGGCGTACCCGAGGAGAGCCGGGGCGGCCCGCCGCAGGGCCCCGGCACGTACACCCGCCACGTGCGTCGCAAGATCGCTCACGGACTCGATTATCGGCGCTGCCGGAAACCGGAGCCGCCACCGGGGCACGCTCACAGGCCGCTCACCAGGCACGCAGGGAGGGCCGACGGACAAGCGGAGTGGCGTACGCCACACGGGTTGGGCGCGTGCTCTGAGAGGTGGGCCACGCGCCATCCGGGCGAATGAGCGTACGCTGACGTGTCACTCGCACGTCGACGCGCAGGTCGGGGGCCACCGCTCCGCTCCGGCCGAGCCGCGGGGAGTCCCCGTCCCGCGGACCGTCGAACGCGAGGGTTCATCTGGGAGGTACGTACATGTCCGGGACGACCGCGGCCACCGACCGGCTCCGCCGCCGGGCGGCCGGGGCCGGTGCCAACCGCTGGGTCGTCCTGGTCGTCCTCTGCGTCAGCCTGCTGCTGGTGGCGGTGGACGCGACCGTGCTGCACGTGGCGGTGCCCGCGGTCACCGAGGACCTCAGGCCCGGCGCCATCGAACTGCTCTGGATCGTCGACACCTATCCCCTCGTCTGCGCCTCGCTGCTGATCCTGTTCGGCACCCTGGGCGACCGGGTGGGCCGCAGACGGATCCTGCTGCTGGGCTACGCCCTCTTCGGCATCGCCTCCGCCGTGGCGGCCTTCGCCCCCACCCCCCAGATGCTGATCTTCGCGCGGGCGCTGCTCGGCGTCGGCGGCGCAATGATCATGCCGGCCACGCTGTCGCTCCTGCGGCAGGTCTTCCCGGACCGGCGCGAGCGCGCGCTGGCGATCGGGATCTGGAGCGCGGTCGCCGCGGTGGGCGCGGCGGTCGGGCCGCTGCTCGGCGGCTTCCTGCTCGAACACTTCTGGTGGGGATCGGTCTTCCTCGTCAACATCCCGCTGATGCTGGTCAGTCTGCCGGTGGGCCGGCTGCTGCTGCCCGAGTCGACCGGCGACCGTGACGGGCCCTGGGACATCGTCGGCGCGTTGCTGGCGGCGGCCGGACTGTTCGGTGTGGTGCTGGGCGTGAAGCGGCTCGGTGGCGGTGAGACGGCCCTGAGCGTGCTCACCGTGGGGCCGCTGGTGGTCGGCGCGGCGCTGCTGGTGACGTTCGTACGACGGCAGCGGCGGCGGACCCATCCGCTGGTGGACCTCAGGATGTTCGCGCGCCCGGCGTTCAGCACGTCGGTGGGCTGCATCGTGCTGGCCATGCTGGCGCTGGTCGGGCTCGAACTGATCGCGGCGCAGTACCTGCAACTGGTCCTCGGCCTCTCGCCGCTCGCCACGGGGCTGCGGCTGCTGCCGCTGACGTTCGCCGCGATGGCGGCCGGACTGGCCGGGGCGCGGATGCTGCGGAGGTTCGGGCCGCGGCGGATGGTGTGCTTCGGGTTCTGCGTGACCGCCGCCGCGGTGGTGCTGCTCACGATGATGGGCGGCCGGGACAACCCGGGGCTGCTCCTCGCCGGCTTCGCGCTGCTCGGCTTCGGCCTGGAGACGACGCTTTTCGGGGCGTACGAGTCGATGCTGAGCGAGTCGCCGGCCGAGCAGGCGGGCGGCGCGGCGGCGATCGGGGAGACGTCGTACCAGCTGGGCGCGGGGATGGGCATCGCCCTGCTGGGCACGGTGATGAACGCGGCCTACGCGCCCGGGCTCGCCGATGTGCCGGGGGTGCCCGCGAAGGCGTCCGGCGCGGCGGCGAACTCGCTGGGGGAGGCCTACGGGGTCGCCGACCAGCTCGGCGGGCCGGTCGGGGCCGCGCTGCGGCGGGCGGCCCGGGACGCCTTCGTGCACGGGCTGCATGTGACGCTGCTGGTGAGTGCGGGGCTGTTGCTGCTGGGTGCGGTGATGGCGCTGCGGCTGCCGCGGGTGATGCACTGCGAGGAGCCGCCGGTCGAACTGCCCGCGCAGCGGGAGGCCGAGCGGCCCCGCGTCTCGGCGTGAGCGCCCTTCCTCTCCCGCGGCGCTGCCGCGGCGGGCGGAGGAGCAGGCTGGACGTGGGCGGTCCCGCGTCGTAACGTCGGGCCGGAGTCGCACAGCTAGCGCTGCTAGTTTCAGTTGCCGTCGCCGGAGGGGTCCTCATGTCCTCGCAGTCTCCGTTGTCTTCGTTGCCCTCGTTCGATCCCGCCGACCCGCTCGGGCTCGACGACCTGCTGGAGCCGGAGGACCTCGCCGTCCGCGACACCATGCGGCAGTGGGCGGCCGACCGCGTTCTGCCGCATGTCGCCGAGTGGTACGAGAAGGGCGAACTGCCCGTCATCCGGGAACTGTCCCGCGAGCTCGGGAGCATCGGCGCCCTCGGCATGTCCCTGACCGGGTACGGCTGCGCCGGTGCCACCGCCGTCCAGTACGGGCTCGCCTGCCTGGAGCTGGAGGCCGCCGACTCCGGCATCCGGTCCCTGGTCTCGGTGCAGGGCTCGCTCGCCATGTACGCCATCCACCGGTTCGGAAGCGAGGAACAGAAGCAGCGGTGGCTGCCCTCCATGGCAGCCGGCGAGGTGATCGGCTGCTTCGGGCTCACCGAGCCCGACCACGGCTCCGACCCCGCCGCCATGCGCACCCACGCCAAGCGCGACGGCACCGACTGGATCCTCAACGGCCGCAAGATGTGGATCACCAACGGCTCCGTGGCCGGTGTCGCCGTCGTCTGGGCCCGGACCGAGGACGGCATCCGCGGCTTCCTGGTACCGGCCGGCACGCCCGGGTTCTCCGCCCCGGAGATCAAGCACAAGTGGTCGCTGCGGGCGAGCGTCACCAGCGAGCTGGTCCTGGACGACGTGAGGCTGCCCGCCGACGCCGTACTGCCGGAGGTCACCGGGCTGCGCGGACCGCTCGGCTGTCTGTCGCACGCCCGTTACGGCATCGTCTGGGGCGCCATGGGCGCGGCCCGCTCCAGCTTCGAGGCCGCCCTCGACTACGCGGTCTCGCGCGAGCAGTTCGGCAGGCCCATCGGCGGCTTCCAGCTCACCCAGGCCAAGCTCGCCGACATGGCGGTCGAACTGCACAAGGGGATTCTGCTCGCCCACCACCTGGGGCGGCGCATGGACGCCGGCCGCCTGCGTCCCGAGCAGGTCAGCTTCGGCAAGCTCAACAACGTGCGCGAGGCGATCGAGATCTGCCGTACGGCGCGGACGATTCTCGGCGCCAACGGGATCTCCCTGGAATATCCCGTGATGCGGCACGCGACCAACCTCGAGTCGGTGCTCACCTACGAGGGCACCGTCGAGATGCACCAGCTCGTGCTGGGCAAGGCGCTCACCGGGCTCGACGCCTTCCGGTGAGCCCCGGACGGGGCAGGGCCGGTGTACGGCCCTGCCTCAGCTCTGGTTGAAGAAACCGTCCGAACGGTGCACCGCGGGATCCCCGTTGACGATCTCGGTGTCGGCGGGGGACAGCAGGAACACCCGCGTGGACACGCGGTCGATGGAGCCGCGCAGACCGAAGACGAGCCCGGCCGCGAAGTCGACCACGCGCTTGGCGTCGGAGGCCTCCATGGCCGTCAGGTTCATGATGACGGGCACGCCCTCCCGGAACAGCTCGCCGATGGCACGGGCGTCCCGGAAGCTGTCCGGGGTCACCGTGCCGATCCGGCGGCCCCTGTCCTGTGCCGTGTCCGTCGCCACCTTCACCCGGGGATCGGTGACCCAGGCGTCCCCGTCCTCGGTCCCCTCCGTGTAGTCGTCGTCGTAGTAGCGCTCGTCATCGTTGTCGTCGACGAGGCCGAGCCACGCACTCGCCTTGCGTACCGATCCCATGGACGCCTCCTCTCACAGCGGTCTTTCCTGCATTCCGCATCCCTATGGTCATCCATGATGCTGACAACGCGCCAAGTGAACGCACGCCGCACGGGGGGTTTGTGACGGTACTGGTGCACGGCTAATACGTCGAGAGCCCGTGTGCCCCAAGGGTTCCGACCTACACGACTGCTGACTGAGAGTGAAATATGATTGTTCTCCGCACATGGGTGACGGACGGGGCGTACGGGTGAACGAAGGGGTCGATACGATGCCGCGACTCAACGCTCTGCACACCAAGGGGGATGGTCGTGTTCGGAATCGTCAGGCCCTGCCGCCACCGGCTCGGGGAGAAGCTCGGCGCCGAGTGGACAGCCCACTTGTGCGGACTGTGCCTGGCCCTGCGCGGTGACCACGGGCAGTTCGCGAGGATCGTGACGAACTACGACGGGCTGCTCGTCTCGGTCCTGACGGAGGCTCAGGCGCACCGGGAGAGCCGGGCCGGCGGTCTGCGGCGCACCGCCGGGCCGTGTCCGCTGCGCGGGATGCGCACCGCGTCCGTCGCCCTGGGGGAGGGGCCTCGACTCGCCGCGGCCGTCTCGCTGGTCCTGGCCTCGGCCAAGGTGCGCGACCACGTCGCCGACGGTGACGGACTGCTGGCGCGCCGGCCGGTGGCGCTCGCCGCGCGCCGGGTCGCCGACAACTGGAGCCGGGCGGGCGCCCGTACGGGAGCCGGCGTCGGATTCGACACCGCCGTCCTCCTGGACGCGGTGGACCGGCAGGCCGGCGTCGAGGCGCTCGCCGGCCCCGGCACGCCGATCCTCACCGTCACCGAACCGACCGAGACCGCGACCGCAGCGGCCTTCGCGCACACCGCGGTCCTCGCCGGGCGGCCGGGCAACGCCGCTCCGCTCGCCGAGGCCGGGCGCCTGTTCGGGCGGCTCGCACATCTGCTGGACGCCGTGGAGGACCGCGCGGCCGACGCCGCGACCGGCGCCTGGAACCCGCTCACCGCCACCGGAACCCCGCTCGTCGAGGCGCGCCGGCTCGCCGACGACGCGGTGCACGGCATCCGGCTCGCCCTGAGCGAGGTGGAGTTCGGCGACGGGCGGCTCGCCCACCGGCTGCTCGTGCACGAACTCAGGCGTTCGGTCGACCGCGCCTTCGGCACCGAGTCCTGCGGGCACGCGCCCGAGGGGGCCTTCGGCCCACCGCAGGGGCCGCACGCCCCGCAGGCCCCGCACGATTTGAACCGTCCGAGCCACCCCTACGCCGGGGGCGGTGAGCCGCCGCGGCCCGGTGGGCGCGGGTTCTGGGCCGGGTGCGTGATGGCCGTCGGGCTGTGCTGCACCTGCAAGGTGTGCTGCGCCGACGAGTTCGAGGGTCCGTGGTCGGGCAGGAAGCGTTCGGGCTGGTGCGACTGCGGCTCGTGCTGCGACGGCTGCGACTGCTGCTGTGACGGCTGCGATTGCTGTGACTGCTCGTGCTGTGACTGCTGATCGCGGCCGCTGCCGACCGTGACGGGCTTCGGGCCCGGGCTTCGGGTCCGTGCGGTGGGCGGCGGCGGGGTTTGGCCGCCGGGCCGCGCATGGAAGGGCTCATCTCATGATGGACCTGCCCGATCAGTGGAAGCAGGGGCGCCGGCACCGCATGAAGGCGGCGTCGGCGCTTCGTGACCCGCTCGCGCCGATCGGCGCGAGCGGGCTCGGGGGCCATCCGGAACGTCGAGTTCCGGACACCCCGCGAGCCTGGACGGCGAAGGGCGCGACGGTCGCGGCCGCCGCTGCCGGAGCGGACGAACCGGCCCTCGGCGAGCGGCCCTTCGGCGGCCGGGTGCGGCACGCCGCCGGCGACGTCCGGCCGGTGCCGGCCGCTCGGGCCGACCTGGGCGAGTGCCGGTTCGGACGGCACCGCGAGGCCATATGGGGCGCGGCGGCCACGACGTCGTGACCGCGGCCGGGAAACGCGGTCCGGCCCGAGGCCGTCCTCCCGTTGCCGACGACACGTCAATTGGCCCTGATCACTCTTGGTTCACTCGAATCGCGCATGGCCGCACGGCCGAAAGGCGCCCTTGCGCCGACCGGTCGTTCGGCCGAATACTCCCCCACAGCGCTTGTCAGGGGCACGGCATGTTCGGAATCCGAACAGTCGTCCGCTGACTGCGCCTCACGGGCCCCGACCCCACGCGGGCCCCCGACTTCCTTTGTGGAGGAACGACAAGTGAGGATCAAGCGCACCACTCCCCTCGGCGGCATGACGAGACGGACCCGGCTGATCGCCATCGCCTCCGGTTTCGTGGCCGCAGCCGCGTTCGCAGTCCCCAACGCGAGCGCGTCCGACACTCCCACCACCTTCAGTGCGGCGCAGCTCACCACCGCGAGCGACTCCGTGCTCAAGGCCGACATCCCGGGCACCGCCTGGACTGTCGACAGCAAGACCAACCGGGTCGTCGTCACCGTCGACAGCACGGTCTCCCAGGCCGACATCGCCCGGATCCAGCGGCAGGCGGGGACCAACTCCGCTGCCCTGACCATCAAGCACGCCTCCGGGAAGTTCAACAAGCTCATCTCCGGCGGCGACGCCATCTATGCGAGTAGCTGGCGCTGCTCGCTGGGCTTCAACGTCAAGGACAACAGCGGCAACTCCTACTTCCTGACCGCCGGTCACTGCACCGACGGCGCGGGTACCTGGTGGTCGAACTCCGGTCACTCGACCACGCTCGGCACCACGGCCGGCTCCTCCTTCCCCGGCCACGACTACGGCATCGTGCGCTACACCAACACCTCGGTGGCCCACCCGAGCGCCGTGGGCAGCGTGAACATCACCAGCGCGGCCACGCCGTCCGTGGGCACCACCGTCTACCGGCGCGGCTCGACGACCGGCATCCACAGCGGCAAGGTCACGGCCCTCAACGCGACGGTCAACTACGGCAACGGCGAGATCGTCAACGGCCTCATCCAGACCACGGTCTGCGCCGAGCCCGGTGACTCCGGCGGCTCGCTGTACTCCAACAGCGGTATCGCCTACGGTCTGACCTCCGGCGGCAGCGGCAACTGCACCTCCGGCGGCACGACCTTCTTCCAGCCGGTCACCGCCGCGCTGAGCGCGTACGGGGTCCACATCGGCTGACCTCCCCCTGTGCCGGGCCGCGATGTGCGCGGCCCGGCGCCCGACAGCGCAGAGCCCCCGTACGCGACCGGCGTGCGGGGGCTCGCCGTTGTGCGCGCGCGATACGCCGGGCGCGGGTCAGCGACGCTCGGCGCCCCTCGTGGATCGCCCGCCCTGAGGGCCGAATTCGGGCCGGGACCAGGCCTGGTGGAACGGCGCCGGTCACCCGCCTCTGGTGTTTGCGCTGTGAATGTTGCGTGAACGCTCCCATGGTGATCTCGGCGCGCGGGCCGATACACAGGGGGAGTACGCCGGTTGACGTACACACGTCCAGAACTCGGCCTTGTGTGCCTCTGGGGGCATCGGAATAGTGGGCGCCGTTCAACCGCCTTCCGGCTCGCCGGGTCCCCACAACCCGCCGGGCCGACCCCCCACAGGAGGACGTCAGTTGAAGCATCGACGCATACCCGGACGCCGTGCGGCCGTGGCGGGAGCGGGCGTCGCCGCCCTGCTCGTCGCGGGATTCACCTTCCAGAGTGCGAACGCCAGTGAACCCGCCAAGGCCCCCGAGGTCCGGACCCTTTCGTCCGCGGCGGCCGGAAAGCTCGCCTCGACGCTCGTGCGGGACCTCGGCGCCGACGCCGCGGGCACGTACTACGACGCCACGACGAAGAGCCTTGTGGTGAACGTGCTCGACGCGAGCACCGCCGAGACCGTCGAGCGGGCGGGCGCCAAGGCGAGAGTCGTACGGAACTCCCTCGCCGAACTGACCGGCGCCCGCACCACGCTGGAGAAGGACGCGGCCATCCCCGGCACCTCGTGGGCGACGGACCCCGTGACCAACAAGGTCGTCGTCACCGCCGACAGCACGGTCTCCGGGTCCGAGTGGTCCAGGCTGGGCAAGGTCGTCGACGGACTCGGCGCCAAGGCCGAACTCAGGCGTTCGAACGGGGAGTTCAAGCCCTTCGTCGCGGGCGGTGACGCGATCACCGGCTCCGGCGGCCGCTGCTCGCTCGGCTTCAACGTGGTCAAGGACGGCCAGCCCTACTTCCTCACCGCGGGCCACTGCACGGAGGCGATCTCCACCTGGTCGGACGCCGGCGGCACGGTGATCGGCCAGAACGAGCGGTCCAGCTTCCCGGGCGACGACTTCGGTCTGGTCCGGTACACCGCGAGCGTCGGCCACCCGAGTGCGGTGAACCTCTACAACGGCTCGACGCAGACGATCACCAGGGCGGGCGACGCGACCGTCGGCGAGAAGGTGACCCGCAGCGGTTCGACGAGCCAGGTGCACAGCGGCACGGTCACCGGTCTGAACGCCACCGTGAACTACGCCGAGGGCACGGTCAGCGGTCTGATCCAGACCGATGTGTGCGCCGAGCCCGGTGACAGCGGCGGCTCCCTGTTCGACGGCGACACCGCGATCGGTCTCACCTCCGGCGGCAGCGGCGACTGCGCCTCGGGCGGTGTGACCTTCTTCCAGCCGGTCACCGAGGCCCTCTCGGCGACCGGCGCCCGGATCGGCTGATCCCGGCCCCGGCCTCCCCGCGACCGGTGAGAGCCCCGCCCTCCCGAGGGCGGGGCTCTCGCGTGACCGCCGGGTGTTTGCGCAGGTGGGAGACGCTCGAACGGATGTCGCACACACGTTCGGAAATTGGTTTATGGTGGGGGTGGGAGAGATGGGAACGGATGTTCGAGAGCGGTGACGCTCACGAGTGCGGGAGGTGCGGATGCCGGACTTCACGCATCTGCACACCGCCTCCGGGTTCTCCCTGCGCTACGGCGCCTCGCACCCGGAGCGGCTGGCCGAGCGCGCCGCGGAACGGGGCATGGACGCGCTCGCGCTCACCGACCGCGACACCCTGGCCGGCTCGGTCCGCTTCGCCAAGGCCTGCGCGGCGGCGGGCGTCCGCCCGCTGTTCGGCGTGGAGCTGGCGGTGGAGACCATGGACCCCGTACGCCGGGACCGGCGCCGTGCCCCCGTGCGCGGAGGCGCCTTCGTCGACGAGTCGGCTCCCCGCGTCACCTTCCTCGCCCGCGCCGGCGCCCGCGGCTGGGCCGATCTGTGCCACCTGGTCACCGCCGCCCACGCCGGCCCCACCGCCCCGCGCGCACAGGGGGCGTCCCCGTCTCCGGGAACCCCGCTGCTGCCCTGGCCCGGCGACCACGCCGACGGCCTGACCGTCCTGCTCGGCCCCGATTCCGACATCGGCCGCGCCCTCGCCGCCGGCCGCCCCGACCGGGCCGCGAAACTCCTCGTGCCCTGGCGTGAGACCTACGGCGACGCCCTGCGCCTGGAGGCCGTCTGGCACGGCCGTGCGGGCACCGGACCCGGCTCGCTGCGCCTGGCCGCCCGCACCGTCGGCTTCGCCGCCGAGCAGCGGATCCGGCCCGTGCTCAGCAACGCCGTCCGGTACGCCGACCCGGGGCAGGGCCCGGTCGCCGACGTGCTGGACGCCGCCCGCCGGCTCGTCCCCATCGACCCGGCCAAGGAGCTGGACTCCGGCGAGGCCTGGCTGAAGGAACCGGACGCCATGCTGCGCGCGGCCGAGCGGATCGTGGAGGCCGCCGGATTCCGCCCCGGGGCCGCCCACCGCCTGCTGGAGCAGACCCGGACCACGGCCGCCGAGTGCCTGGTCGACCCCGAGGACGACCTCGGCCTGGGCACCGTCCGCTTTCCCGAGCCGCACCTCGTCGGCGCCGGCCGCCGCACCGCCCAGCGCGTACTCGCCTCCCGGGCGGCGGCGGGCATGGTGCTGCACGGCTACGCGGGCCGCCGGGACTACTGGGAGCGGATGCACCGGGAGCTGGACATCATCGCCCACCACGGCTTCGCCACCTACTTCCTCACCGTCGCTCAAGTCGTCGACGACGTACGGGAGATGGGTATCCGGGTCGCCGCCCGCGGCTCCGGCGCCGGCTCCCTCGTCAACCATCTCCTCGGCATCGCCCACGCCGACCCGGTCGAGCACGGGCTGCTGATGGAGCGCTTCCTGTCCAAGCGGCGCACGGCCCTGCCCGACATCGACATCGACGTGGAGTCCGCGCGCCGGCTGGAGGTCTACCGCCGGATCATCGGCCGGTTCGGCACCGAGCGGGTGGCGACCGTCGCCATGCCGGAGACGTACCGCGTACGGCACGCCGTGCGCGATGTCGGGGCCGCCCTGTCCATGGACCCCGCCGACATCGACCGCATCGCCAAGTCCTTCCCGCACATCCGCGCCCGCGACGCCCGCGCGGCGCTCGACGAGCTGCCCGAACTCAGGGCGCTGGCGGGGGAGCGGGACCGGTACGGCAGGCTGTGGGAGCTGGTCGAGGCACTGGACGCCCTGCCGCGCGGGGTCGCCATGCACCCCTGCGGGGTCCTGCTCTCCGACGCCTCCCTGCCGTCCCGTACACCGGTCGTGCCCACCAGCGGCGAGGGCTTCCCCATGTCCCAGTTCGACAAGGACGACGTGGAGGACCTCGGGCTGCTCAAGCTGGACGTGCTGGGCGTGCGGATGCAGTCGGCGATGGCGCACGCGGTCGCGGAGGTGGCGCGGACCACGGGGGAGCGGGTCGACCTCGACTCCCTGCCGGACGGCGACCCGGCGACGTACCGGCTCATCCGCTCCGCCGAGACCCTCGGCTGCTTCCAGATCGAGTCCCCGGGCCA
The DNA here is from genome assembly GCF_002803075.1 of Streptomyces sp. CB01373. Taxonomy (GTDB): domain Bacteria; phylum Actinomycetota; class Actinomycetes; order Streptomycetales; family Streptomycetaceae; genus Streptomyces. Next base: position 50,910 of record NZ_NNBK01000004.1, read on the forward strand.
GCGCGACCTGGTCGGCCGGCTCCAGCCGGCCACGTTCCACGACCTGGTCGTCGACATCTCCCTGTTCCGGCCCGGCCCGGTCGCCGCCGACATGGTGCGGCCGTTCATCGAGGCACGGCACGGGCGGGCGCCGGTGCGCTATCCGCATCCCGACCTCGAGGAACCGCTGGAGGAGACGTACGGGGTCGTTGTCTTCCACGAGCAGATCATCCACATCCTGCACCTCATGACCGGCTGCGGACGCGACGAGGCGGACAGGGTGCGGCGCGGGCTGTCCGACCCGGAGTCGCAGGGGCGGATCAAGGTGTGGTTCGCGCAGCACGCGGCGGCCGAGGGATACGACGCGGAAACGATTCACCGCACCTGGGAGGTGATCGAGGCATTCGGCTCCTACGGCTTCTGCAAGGCGCACGCGGTCGCCTTCGCCGTGCCGACGTACCAGTCGGCGTGGCTGAAGGCCCATCACCCGGCCGCCTTCTACGCCGGGCTGCTCACGCACGACCCCGGGATGTACCCGAAGCGGCTGCTGCTGGCGGACGCGCGGCGGCGCGGGGTGCCGATCCTGCCGCTGGACGTGAACCGGTCGGGCGTCGCCCACCGTATCGAACTGGTGTCTGAGTCGAAGCCCGGTTCCTCCGGTATGTGGGGACTCCGGCTCGCCCTCTCCGACGTGCACGGCATCAGCGAGGCCGAGGCGGCGCGCATCGCGGACGGACAGCCCTACGCCTCGCTGCTCGACTTCTGGGAGCGGGCCCGGCCCAGCCGCCCGATCGCCGCCCGGCTCGCCCAGGTGGGCGCGCTGGACGCGTTCGGCGCCAACCGCCGCGACCTGCAACTGCACCTGACCGAGCTGCACCGCGGCGCCCGCGGCGCGGGCGGCGCGGGCGGCGGCCAACTGCCCCTGGCAGGAGGGAGGAAGACGGCCGCGGCCGGCCTCCCCGACCTGTCCGACGCCGAACGGCTCAGCGCCGAGCTGGGTGTGCTGTCCATGGACGTCTCGCGGAACCTGATGGACGACCACCGGACGTTCCTCGACGAACTGGGCGTGATCCCGGCACGCCGGCTGCGCGAGGCCCGGCACGGTGAGACGGTACTGGTCGCGGGCGCCAAGGCGGCCACCCAGACCCCGCCGATCCGGTCCGGCAAACGGGTCGTCTTCACCACGCTGGACGACGGCACCGGACTGGTCGACCTCGCCTTCTTCGACGACTCCCACGACGCCTGCGCGCACACCGTCTTCCACTCCTGGCTGCTGCTGGTGCGCGGCGTGGTGCAGCGGCGCGGCCCGCGCAGCGTCAGCGTGGTGGGCGCCGCCGCCTGGAACCTGGCCGAACTCGCCGAACTGCGCGCCGAGGGCGGACTCGACGAAGTGGCGGCGCGCCTGGCCGAACCGGCATTGGAGCGGCCCGGCGACGGCGCCCCCGCGCGCGGCCGGACGATCCGCATGTCCACGGGGTACGAGATGCACCCCTGGGCCGATCTGCGCCCTGCGGGCGAAGGCCCGCCGGGTGGAAGGAAGTTGTGGCACCAGAGTCCAGGGAGTGCGGGATGACGGTTCTCTGCGTACGTTTCCAGCTGCCGCCGATGTACGAGGCCGCCCTGCCGGGGCTGCTCGGGCTCCTCGAGGAGTTCACCCCGGTCGTCGAGGCGCTGCCCCCGGACGGGGCGCTGGCCGATCTGCGGGGCGCCGAACGGTACTTCGGGCGCGACGCGGTCGAACTGGCGTCGGTGATCCGGGTCCGCGCCCTCGCGCTGCACGGCGTGGACTGCGTGATCGGCGCCGGACCGGGCCCGATGCTGGCCCGCATGGCCCTGCAGGGCGCCCGGCCCGGACTCACGCGCACGGTGCCCGGCGAACCGGACGCCGTGGCGGGGTTCCTGGCCGAGCGGCCCGTCACCGCGCTGCCCGGAGTCGGCGCGGCGACGGCCCGCACCCTGGACGAGTACGGCCTCGACACCCTCGGCCGGGTCGCCGCCGCGCCCCTGTCGACCCTCCAGCGCCTGGTCGGCGCGAAGGCCGGCCGTGAACTGCACGAGAAGGCGAACGGTGTCGACCGCGGCCGGGTGGTACCGAACGCCGTCTCCCTCCCCCAAGCTCTCGGCTGCGCTCGAGCAGGGGGGACCCCCATCCTCGCGGAGGAACGCCCCTTCGACCGGGACGAACTGGACCCCGACCGGCACCGCAGGGCGCTGCTGTCGGCCGCGGGTGAACTGGGCTCCCGGCTGCGCTCCCTGGGCAAGGTCTGCCGCACCCTGACACTCACCGTGCGCTACGCCGAAAGGTCCAGCACCACCCGCAGCCGCACGCTGACCGAACCGACCGCGCACTCGGCCGCGTTGACCGGCGCCGCGTACGCCCTGTACGAGGCGCTGGGCCTCCAGCGCGCCCGGGTCCGTGCGCTCGCCCTGCGCGCCGAGGGCCTCGGATCCGCCGAACAGGCCTCCCACCAGCTCGCCTTCGACCCCGTCGACGAGAAGATCCGCCGTATCGAGGAGGTCGCGGACCGCGCGCGAGCCCGGTTCGGGCCGCGGGCGGTGATGCCGGGCACGCTGGCCGCGTGACTCCCGTTCCTCTTGGCTGTGATGACGGTTCGTCAGGATCGTTATCACGGCTTCTGGTTACCGGTTGAAGTTTTTACTGGCGCGTAACTTCACACGTGGGCTACTCGTCCGTAACTTGACGAGTGAACAGCATCCCGTGATCCGGATCACAGGGCGTAGTGCCGTCGTACCTCCCTTGAGCCGCAAGGAGATCACTCGATGCTGCCCTTCAAGCGCGCCCTCAGACCACTGGCCGCCCTGCTGCTGGCCGCAGCCCTCGCCACCGCCCCCACCGTCACCGCGCACGCGGCCAGTGCTCCGAGCAGCGGCTGGAACAACTACAGCTGCAAGCCCTCCGCCGCCCACCCCCGCCCCGTCGTCCTCGTCCACGGCACCTTCGGCAACTCCGTCGACAACTGGCTGTCCCTCGCGCCGTACCTGAAGGACCGCGGGTACTGCGTCTTCTCCCTCGACTACGGCCAGTTGCCGGGCGTCCCGCTCTTCTACGGCCTCGGCCCCATCGACAAGTCGGCCGAGCAGCTGTCCGCCTTCGTCGACAAGGTGCTCGCCGCGACCGGCGCCGCCAAGGCAGACCTCGTCGGCCACTCGCAGGGCGGGATGATGCCCCGCTACTACCTGAAGTTCCTCGGCGGGGCCGCCAAGGTGAACGCCCTCGTCGGCATCGCACCCGACAACCACGGCACCACCCTCAGCGGTCTCACCAACCTCCTGCCCTACTTCCCGGGCGCGAGCGACCTGCTCAAGGCCGCCACCCCCGGTCTCGCCGACCAGATCACCGGGTCCGCCCTCCTTACCAAGCTCAACGAGGGCGGCGACACCGTGCCCGGAGTGCACTACACGGTCATCGCCACCAAGTACGACGAGGTGGTCACGCCGTGGCGGACCCAGTACCTGACCGGCTCCGACGTGCGCAACGTCCTGTTGCAGGACCTGTGCGCGGTCGACCTGTCCGAGCACGTGGCGATCGGCACGATCGACCGCATCGCCTTCCACGAGGTGGCCAACGCGCTCGACCCGGCGCACGCCACCGCCACCACCTGCGCGTCGGTCTTCAGCTGACGTGCCTCGGGGCCTGCCCGGCCTGAGCCGCCGGACAGGCCCCGCGTTCGACGGGCCGCGTCAGCGGCCCCGCCCGCCGCCTGCCGCGGCGCGCCGACGGACCGAGGCGAACAGGGCCGCCGAGCCGAGCGCCAGGGCGGCCGCGCCGGCGACCGCGAGATACGGGGTGCGGCCGTCGCCGCCGGTCTCGGCCAGGTTCACCGGGCTGCCGGCGGCCTGCGGCCGGTTCGGCTCGTCGGCGGCGGCCTGCGCGGCACGGTCGGCCGTCGCGTCCTCGTCCGTGTCACCGGCCGACCGCACGGCCGGGTCCGTCACCGTGTCCGACGCCGGGCTCGCGGCCGGGTCCGCCGACGCGGGCGCCACCGGGTCCGTCGTGGTCCGGGGGTCGTCGTCCCCGTGGCCGTGGTGCTCGACCGACGACTTGACGGCCCCGTCCTCGATCTGCCGCTCGGTCGGCGCGGAGGCGGCCGGTGCCGGGGCGGAGCCACCGGACGCGCCGCCGCTCCCGCCGCCGAAGGTGACGTCCGAGCAGGAGTAGAACGCCTCCGGGCTGTCCGAGCGCTGCCACACCGCGTACAGCAGGTGCCTGCCCGAACGCTCGGGCAGCGTGCCGGAGAAGGTGTAGAAGCCGTCCGCGGCGGCCGGGTCGGTGGCCGTCGCGACGGGATGCGACAGGTCGAGGTCGTCCCAGGCCAGGGGCTTGGCCGGGTCGTAGCCGGGCTTGGTGAGGTAGACCGCGAAGGTGCCCTTGTGCGGGGCGGTCACGCGGTACTTGAAGGTGTACGCGCCGCCGCGCACGTCCGTCGCGGGCCAGTCCGCGCGGGGCAGGTCCAGGCCCTTGAACTCGTCGTCGCCGGCGCTGCACAGCCTGCCGTCCGGGATCAGCTCCCGGTGCCGGCCGCCCGCGTCGCCGATCCGGATGCCGTTCCAGTCGTACAGCGCCTGGGTGCCGCCGGCCGCGACGGCCGCCTTGCAAGCGGCCGACTTCGGGTTCTCCGGACCCTCCGCGTAGCACTGGGCCACCCGGCTGACCGGGTCCCCCATGGAGCCGTGCGCGGACGCGGGCGCCGCGGCGAGCGCGGTCAGGGCCAGCGGGGCCAGTCCGAGAACGGCGGAGGCGGCGGCCGTGCGGCGTGCGGGCATCAGGAAACTCCTCGGGGCGACAGTTCTGACACACGGTCGGGACGAATCCCGTGGGGGTGATCAGAAGCTAGCCGCAACGCACCGCGAAAACGCCGGTCGGAGGCGGTGCGGGGAGATCCTTATGCTCGCGTTAAGGCAGCGCTGAGACTGCGCTCAGGTCGGCGCGTCTCAGGGCCCGGCCGCCGGTCATGACTCCGGCCACCAGGTGCGCGCGATGTCCTTGCGGACCTCGGGCCGCCCGGCGGGACGCTCGTCGGCCTCCTCGCGGACGCGGCGGGTCTCCGTCTTCCTCAGGGGCTTCTGCACTGTCACTCGGCGCATGACTGCCTCCTTAGAGGCCTACCGCATCCGTCTTCGTACGGAGGTAGGACCTTTCGGGCGAGAGTTGCTCATCGGTGCGGTTCTGTCTGTGGCGGCTGTCACGATTCCGATGTCAGTGGCCGGTGTCACTCTGGGGTGCATGAGTGGGCATACGACAACCGACGGCGGCGACGGCGCGGCCCGGGCCGGGGTGGACTGGGACGCCCAGGCCGCCGTCTTCGACGAGGAACCGGATCACGGGCTGCGCGACCCGGGGGTGCGTGCCGCCTGGGCCGAACGGCTGCGCGGCTGGCTGCCCGGGCGCCCCGCCGAGATCCTCGACCTCGGCTGCGGCACCGGCAGCCTGTCGCTCCTCGCGGCCGAGCAGGGCCACCGGGTGACGGGCGTGGACCTGTCCCCGGCGATGGTGGAGCGGGCCCGCGCGAAGCTCGCCGGCCGCGACGCGGTGTTCCTGGTCGGTGACGCCGCGGACCCGCCGGTGGACGGGCAGCGCTTCGACGCCGTCCTGGTCCGGCACGTCCTGTGGACGCTGCCCGACCCCGCCCGCGCGCTGCGGCACTGGCAGGGGCTGCTGCGGCCGGACGGCCGGCTCGTCCTGATCGAGGGTGTCTGGGGCACGCTCACCCCCGTCGGCATACCCCCGGACCGGCTGACCATGCTTCTTAGGCCACTCGCCTCCCACATCCACCTCGAGTCACTGTCGGCCGACGCGCGGCTGTGGGGCGGGGAGGTGGACGACGAGCGGTACGCGGTGGTGGCCTCGGACTGAGCGGGCGCCGCCCGCTGCGGGAGTCAGGCCAGCAGCGACTCGAAGCCGCCCTCGCGGGCCAGACCCTCCAGTTCGTCGAGGGCGGCCAGGGCGGCGGCCGCGGCCCCGGGGTCGGTGCGCGCCAGACCGCTCGCCTCGAACTCGTCCTCGTCCAGTCGCCGTACGTCCGTGCCGTCGGCGGAGCGCCACAGGTCCAGGTCGAGGTCCTCGACGACGAGGTCCGTGCCGGAGCGGGTGGCGGGGCGGGTGACGTCGCAGTACCAGCCCTTCAGCGCGCCCCCGGCGGCTCGGACCTCCTTCACGGAGTACCAGCGGTCGCGCCAGTAGTGCTCGGTGAAGACGTCGCCCGGCTCGAAGCGCACGAAGCCGAAGTCGCGGACGCCCTCGCCCGCCCACCCGGCCCGGACGGTGACGCGCGTGCCGTCGTCGGACACGAGCACACCCCGGTAGCGGATCTTGACGCGGCCGCCCTTGACGAGGACGACGTCCACCTCCGCCGGTGCCTGCGGGCGGCCGCCGGTCTCAGCCGAGTTCGCGGACATGGCGCACCTCCGTCGCGCAGACCTCGTACCCGAACCACTCGTTGACCGCGATCATCGGCGCGTTGCCGGTGTCGTTGCCCGTGAAGGCGTCCGTGTACCCGGCGGCGCGGGCGCGGTGCAGTGAGTCGTTCTTGGCGAGCTTGGCCAGGCCCCGGCCGCGGAAGGCGCGGGCGGTGCCCGTCATGCCGGTGCTGTAGCGGGTGCCGCCGTCGGTACGGGCCGCGGTGAAGGCCGCGGGCCGGCCGTCGACCACCGCAACCGAGGTCAGCTCCGGATCGAGCAGCGGGTGCCGCCAGGTCTGCTCCAGCCAGGCCTCGTAGTCGGTGAACTCGAAGTCCACGTCGCCCGGCTCGTCCGAGGTCGTCTCCGCGTCCAGCTCGAACAGGGGACGAGGGTCGTCGGCGTAGTCCGAGGCCCGGCGAAGCTCCACGCCCGGGGGCGGGTCCTGGAGCGGGGGGAGCGTGCCGTTAGCCAGGTCCAGACGCAGGAAGTAGGCGGAGCGGCTGGGGCGGTAGCCGTGCGACCGGGCGAAGGCGCGGTTGCCCGGCTCGTCCAGGACCCAGGAGTACAGCCGGGCCGCCCCGTGTTTCGCCAGGTGTTCTTCGGCGGCCCGCACCAGCAGTGTGCCGACGCCGCGGCGGGTGTGCCCGGGATGCACGTACACGTTGATGTTGCCCTGGCCGGGCTCGGTGCTCTCGTGGGACAGGTGCACCTGCGCGGTGCCGATCACCTCGCCGTCCGCCACGGCCACCAGGGGCCGGTAGTGGGCGTCGGGGTGCAGGTGGGTGAGGTCGTGGACGAGCGAGTCGGGGGTGACGAGTATGTACGGCATCGCGAGGTGCCGGACGCGGGCGAAGCCCTTGAGGTCGGCCGGCGCGTCGGGGCGCAGCTCCCGGATCATCACGGTCATGGTGGGGCACGCTACGGCGGGGACCGGCGGGGCGCCTCCCATTTTCCGTTGGGTCCACGCGTACGCGTGCGGGACAATCACCCCGTGACCTTGAAGATCCACATCGAGGACGGGGCGCCTCCCTACGAGCAGGTGCGGGCGCAGATCTCCGAGCAGGCGCGGTCGGGGGTGCTGCCGGTGGGCCACCGGCTGCCCACGGTGCGCGGGCTGGCCGAGTCGCTCGGGCTCGCTGCGAACACGGTCGCCAAGGCCTACAGGGCACTGGAGGCGGACGGCGTGATCGAGACGCGGGGGCGCAACGGCACGTTCGTCGCCGCCGCGGACTCGGCGGCGGCGCGGGAGGCCGCGGCCGCCGCGCAGGCGTACGCCGAACGGGTGCGGCGGCTCGGGCTCACCGAGGACGACGCGCTCGCCGCCGTGCGGGACGCCCTGCGATCGGCCTACGGGGAGCGGTAGGCCTTCTCGGAGCGGCGGCCGCGGCGTCACCGGCGCGGCGGGACCTTCTGCCGGTCACCGGTGAGCGCCGGGGTGCGGGTCACCGCCAGCCCCGCGCTCCTGCCCGCCCGCGCGAACACCACCGCGTCCTGGACCGCCGCCCCCGTCGGGTCGTTGTTGAAGTAGGCGTACACGTCCCGCTCGCCCGGCCAGGTGGTGGCGATCCGGTCGACCCATGTCTCCAGCGACCGCCGGCCGTAGTGCGGCCAGGCCCGGGCGCGGCCCACGTGGAAGCGGACGTACCCCCAGCCGGCCGTCCGCCACAGCGGCGTGACCGGGCGGGCGTAGGCGTCGGCCCAGCACAGGGCGGCGCCCCGGGCCCGCAGGACCTCGCGCACCCGCGGTGTCCACCACGAATCGTGGCGCGGCTCGACCGCGACCCGGGTGCCGGACGGGAAGCACGCCAGGCAGGCGTCGAGCAGCCCCGGATCCGCGCGCAGGGTCGGCGGGAGCTGGAGCAGCACCGGGCCCAGCCGGTCGCCGAGGCCCGCCGCGTGCGTCATCAGGCGGTGCACCGGCTCCTCGGGGTCCTTCAGCCGCTTGATGTGGGTGAGGAACCGGCTCGCCTTCACCGCGACCAGGAAGTCCGCCGGGACCCGCTCCCGCCAGTTCTCGAAGGTCTCCCGCGCGGGCAGCCGGTAGAAGGCGTTGTTGACCTCCAGGGTGGCGAAGGCGGCGGCGTACTCCTCCAGCCACAGCCGTGCGGGGCACCCCGGTGGGTACAGCACGCCCCGCCAGTCCTTGTACTGCCAGCCCGATGTCCCGACGAACAGGGTCATACGCCCATCAAAGCACCGGCGCCGGCCCGCAGAGACCCGTCACAGGTACAGACCCGCGTCGGCCCCCTCGCGCGGCTCCGGCAGTGCCGTCGGTGACGTGCCCCGCCGCAGCGCGTACAGCTCGGCGAGGGTCGCTCCGTCGCGGCCCACCCCTTCCTCGGTGCCCAGCCAACTCACTGCCTCCCGGCGGGTCAGCCGGCCCACCTCGATGCGGGCCAGGCACCGGCCCGGACGGACCACGGCCGGGTGCAGGCGCTCCAGGTCCTCATTGGTCGTCACCCCCACCAGCACGTTGCGCCCCTGGCCGAGCAGGCCGTCGGTGAGGTTCAGCAGCCGGGACAGCGCCTGGCCCGCGGTGTGCTTGGCCTCGCCGCGGATCAGCTCGTCGCAGTCCTCCAGCAGGAGCAGCCGCCAGCGTCCCTTGCCCGCCGTGTCCTCCTCGCCGATGGCGATGTCCATGAGGTAGCCGACGTCGCTGAACAGCCGCTCCGGGTCCAGGACGCAGTCCACCTGGCACCAGTCGCGCCAGGACCTGGCCAGGGTCCGCAGCGCCGAGGTCTTGCCCGTGCCGGGCGGGCCGTGCAGCAGGAGCAGCCGGCCCGCGATGTCCTCGGGGGTCGTCTTCATCAGCCGGTCCATGGCGTCCGCGACCGGGGCGGTGTAGTTCGCCCGGACGTCGTCCCAGGTGCCCGCCGAGATCTGCCGGGTGGTGCGGTGCGGACCGCGCCGGGGCGAGACGTACCAGAAGCCCATCGTCACGTTCTCCGGCTGCGGCTCCGGCTCGTCCGCGGCGCCGTCCGTCGCCTCCTCCAGCTTCTTCGCGGCCAGCTCGGCGCTGGTCGCGGTGACCGTGACGTCGGCGCCCCGGTTCCACCGGGAGATCAGCAGCGTCCAGCCCTCGCCCTCGGCGAGGGTCGCGCTGCGGTCGTCGTCGCGGGCCGCGCGCAGCACCCGGGCGTCCTCGGGCAGCAGGGTGGCGCCGGTACGCACGCGGTCGATGTTCACCGCGTGCGAGTACGGCTGCTCGCCCGTCGCGAAGCGGCCGAGGAACAGCGCGTCGACGACGTCGGACGGCGAGTCGGAGTCGTCGACGGTGAGCCGGATCGGCAGAGCGTCGTGTGGGTTCGCGGACATGCCGCCATGATCTGTCACGCGGGCGCCGTGCGCACCCGGTTTCCCCCGCGCGTCCTGTGCCGGCGCCCGGACGGAGCCCGTCGTGGGCCGAGCCTGCCGCACCCCTGTCCCGCGGATGATTTCCGCCCGTACTGTGGTCCTTGATGACACGTCATGGGGGGAATATGGGGGCGGGTCGGTGGCGGCTCACCGCGCTGCTCGGCGTGGGAGCGACGGCGGTGGCCCTGCTCGTGGCCCTGATCAGCACGCTGCCAGGCGGCGCGAGCACCGAGGGCACCACACGCGACGGCGACAGGGTGCACGGCACACCGGCCACCCCGCGCAACGCGGACGTGCCGGACGTCGGCTGGGGCTTCACCCACACCCAGTTCAGCGCAGACGAGGGCGGCGCGGCCGCGACCGGCCGGGTCGAGGCGCTGCTGTCGAAGGACGGCGGCCTGCCGCAGAACCAGGCGATCATGGGCTGGGGCGCCGACAACCCCGAGCCGGTCAAGGGGCGTTACGACTTCGAGGCGCTGGACCGGCGGATCGACTTCGTCCGCGCCTCGGGCGGCACCCCGGTGATCACGCTGTGCTGTGCACCCGACTGGATGAAGGGCGGCCGGGCCGGCGCGGACAACACCGACTGGAGCCAGAAGGCCCTGGAGACCGCCCCCGACCGCGACCACTACAAGGACTACGCGGCCCTCGCCGCGACCGTCGCCAGGCGCTACCCGGACGTACGCCACTTCATCGTCTGGAACGAGTTCAAGGGTTTCTGGAACAACGCCGGGGGCCGCTGGGACTACGAGGGCTACACCGACCTCTACAACCTGGTCCACAAGGCGCTCAAGCAGGTCGACCCCAAGATCATGGTGGGCGGACCGTACCTGGTCATGGACAGCGTCGACCCACGGCACCAGGACGCCTCCACCGTCCTGCGCGGCCCTTGGGGAGCCATGGACCAGCGGGTCCTGGACGCCTTCGCCTACTGGAACCGGCACAAGGCGGGCGCCGACTTCGTCGTCGTGGACGGCTCCAGCTACACCAAGGACGACGACCTGCTGCCCGACGAGTTCCACGCCACCGACAAGCTCACGGACGTCGGCCGCTGGGTACGGCGGCAGACGGGCGGACTGCCGCTGTGGTGGGCCGAGTACTACGTCGAGCCCGCCGACCGCAACGACGACCGCAAGGAGTGGTCCGAGCCGCACCGCGTCGCCGTACAGGCCGCCGGCCTGATCGCCATGGCCAAGGGCGGTGCCTCCACCGGCTTCTACTGGAACCCGGAGAACCGCACGGGCGCCTGCCCCGGCTGCCTGTGGACCCCGACCGGCTCCTCCGGCGGCGGCCGGGCGCTGCCCATGCACGACCTGGTCTCCCGCTTCGGCCGGGCGTTCCCGCCGGGCACCGGGTACAGGACGGTGTCCGTCGCCCCCGACGACGTGCCCAACGTGCGCGTCCTGGCCGACGACCGGACGGTCCTGGTGGTCAACACCCTGAACCGCACGATCAGCGCGCAGGTCGACGGCAGGCGCTTCGACCTGAAGGCGTACGAGGTGAAGTGGCTGCAGCGGTAGGTCGCCGCAGCCGCTCCACCCGACGCGTGCTCAGCCGCCTCCCAGTGTCAGGAACCGCTGCACCAGCGATGCGAACAGCACCGCAAGCAGCGGCAGCGAGAACCAGAAGCTGCTCCGGAGCCACCGCAGCCGGCGCACACTGGGCCGCATCGCGACCCGGACGAGCTCCCGGGCCGTCAGCATCACCGTCAGCGCCAGCGCCGCGAGTCCGCCGGCCACCGACCACGGCGTCCACGTCACCTTCGGCCCGATCGGACCCGGATGCGGCTCGGGCACGGGACCGCCGGGCCGCTCGCGCAGCTCGTACAGGGTCACGTCGTCGTTGGCGAGAACCTTCCTCAGCTCGCGCCGGTCGTCGAGGTTGCGCACGAGCCGCGACTCCCAGGCGGCCGAGTAGCCCACGTCCATCCGCAGATACGTCACCTGGCTGCGGTTGATCATCAGGTACGCGTTGGGACCCGCGTCCTTCAGCGACTCGACCAGCCCGGAGACCAGCACCGGGTCGGCCGGCGCCAGGGTGGGCACGTAGTCGACGCGCTCCATGTCCCGCGCGCCCCACGGCATGGCCGGAGTGACGTTGGTGGCCGGGTCGTTGCTCAGCCACAGCAGCCGCACCGTCGGCCGGTCGTGGGCGTACACGTAGTCCATGGCCGCGACCTCGCCGGGCCGGATCCGCTCGAAGGTCTCGTTGCCCCACCGGGCGACCAGGAAGCCGCCCATCAGCAGCAGGCCCGCCATCAGCGCGGCCAGCGGCGCGAGGCTCACCCGGTCCTTGTCCCGTTCCTCCGCGGTGGCGCCGGTGCGCGGGAAGAGCGCGAGCGCGGCGAGCAGCGCGGCCCCGGGCAGCGCGAACATGAAGACCCGCAGCGCCATCTCGCCGCCGTAGGACTGCATGCCGAAGCCGAGGAACGGCACGAAGCTGAGCACCAGCAGCGACCGCTCCCGGTACTTGTGCTCGCGCCGCCGCCACCAGCCCCAGCAGGCGGCTGCCATCACGGAACCGGCCAGCAGCACGCGTGCGTACAGCACCAGTTGGTGGGTCGAGTCGCCGCCCTGGATGCGGCCCGAGACGGACGTCGAGACATTGCTGCCGACCCCGCCGACCCCGCCGAACAGCTCGTCGAAGTGCCCCGACCAGTACGGCTCGGCCATGAAACCCAGCCAGAAGGCCGCCATCACCGCGAACAGCACGGGCAGGCCGCGCAGTTCGGACCTGCGGACCAGGACCAGCACGGCCAGCACACCCAGCATCACGAACGGGGTGAGCTGGTGCGCCGGGACGCTCGCGGCGAACAGGCCGATCACCACCAGAAGCAGCACCGCCCGCTGTCGCCGGTCGGCCGGTTCCACCTCCGCCTCGCCCGGCCGCGCCGTGGTCCACAGCATCCGCGGCGCCCGGAACCAGACGAGGAGGATCGCCACGAACGCCAGGTACAGCAGATAGGTGAAGCCCTGCGGGGAGAAGTAGTCCTGGCCCACCCAGCCGCTGAGCACGAAGATCCACACACCGGTCCATCTGGCCCGCCAGCTCGCCCGCAGCGAACGGGTGAGCAGGAACATGGGGGGCAGGTAGAGCAGTTGGACGGTCAGCGGCCACCAGCGGATGACCTCGGTGAAGTCGCTCAGACCGCAGGCGCGGGCGACGAAGGCGGCCACCGCGAAGAACCCGGGCCAGCTCCACCGCGCGTCCAGGTCCGGCACGGCCGAACCGGTGCGGTCGATGAAGTCGATGAAACCGAGGTGCTGCCAGGCGGTGGCGAAGCGCGGCGCGCTCTCGATCACCGCGGGCAGCGCGTGCAGGGAGACGACGGTGGCGACCAGGGTGACCAGCAGCAGCGTCCGGTGCTCGCGGCGCAGCCACAGCAGCGCGGCGAACACCCCGGTCAGCAGCGCCGCGCCGGCCAGGGTCGGCAGCGGCAGCACCGAGATCAGGCCCAGGCCGCCCATCCGGTCCAGGTCGGAGTCGCCCAGGCGCAGCGCGGGCACCCAGTACAGCAGCAGCGCGGTGATCAGCAGGCAGCCGAGCAGGACACCGGCCCGGGTGGGGACGAGCCGCTCCCGCCAGGAGGGGCCGGGGCCGCCGCCCCGGGCGGGAAGGGACTCCTCCGCCGAGGCCTCTTCCTCCGGGGCCGCCGCCTCTACGACGGACCGGTCCACGGCCGCGGAGGCCGCCTCCGGTACGTCGGCCGAATCGCCGGTGGTGTGTGTCCCGTCCGGTACGACGGCACGCTCCTCCGTCCCGAACGGGGCGTCCACCTCCGGTCCGCCGGCCGGTCCCAGCTCCTGGACGGGCAGCCCCAGGGCCTGCGGCCCGTGCGGTCCGGCCGGCGGCCGGCCGGGGGCGTTGGCGGTGGTGCCGGCGGGCGGGGTGCCCGGTCCGGGCCGTACGTCCGGGCGGCGCTCCACGTGGTCGAAGTCGGCCTGGATACCCAGGGCGAGGGTGTCGGACTCCAGCGCCCAGGCGGGCGTCCGGTGCGGCGTGGTCCGGGCGGGGGCCTCGCGCGCCCCCAGATCGGCGAGGTCCCCGTCGGGTGCCGTGTCGTCGGGGACGCCCACGGCGGGCCCGGCCCTGACGGTCCGGTACAGCTTCGGCGCGGCGATCGCGACGATCACGGCGAGGCTGGAGATCTCCGCGACGCCGGCGCCGGTCAGCCCCATCCGGGGGAGCAGCAGCAGCGTCAGACCGAGCACCAGCGCGCACAACAGGCCCTGGAGCCAGGCCAGTCCGGCGGTACGGCTCTGGGCGCGCAGCACCGCGAAGTACGTCTCCATCACGACCCGCAGCAGCGCGCCGACGGCGAACCAGCGCAGCAGCGGGGTGGCGGCGTTGGCGTAGCCCTCGCCGAAGACGTGCAGGATGTACGGGGCCAGCAGGAACAGCAGCCCGCAGATGGGCAGCATGATGCGGGCCATCCGCTTCAGCGCGGCACGGGTGTTGGCGGCCAGCCGGGCCGGGTCGTGCGACCCCTCGACGGTCAGCGAGGCGCCCATGTTGATGGCGAGCAGGTTGACCGTGCCGCCGATCGTGGTGGTGATGTAGAAGTACGCGTTGTCGGCGGAGCTGACCTGCGCGGCGATGATCACCGGCACCAGGTAGACGACCGCGAGGGAGAACAGGGAGCCGGTGTAGTCGCCCGCCAGGAACCGCCCGAGCTCCTTCGCCGTCGGCGGCCGGGCGTGGTCCTCGGTGGCCCGTACGTGCCGGGGCACCAGGCGCCGGAACACCAGCCAGCCCAGCGGCACGATGGAGAAGGCGATCGCGGCGACCCAGGAGACGAAGACGCCGGTCGTCGGGATCGCGGCGGCCAGTCCCACCAGCAGGGCCAGTTTCACCGCCGAGAACGCGGTGTTGCCCACCGGGACCCAGGGCGCGCTGCGCAGTCCGGTCAGCACCCCGTCCTGGAGGGTGAGCAGGTTCCAGGCCATGACGGCGACGACGAAACCGAGACCGTGGGCGAGTCCGTGCAGGAAGCGGTACGACGGTCCCCACACGTCGAGGGTGAGCAGGAACACCCCGGCCGCGCACGCCACGATCACCGAACTGCCCATGTACGTGCGGGCGATGAGATGCCGTGTGGCACGGCCGGAGATAGGGATGAAGCGGGCCAGGGCGCCGGTGAGGGTGACCGCGGTCAGTCCGGCGAGGAGCTTCATGGCGGCGATGGCGGCCGAGCCCTGGCCGACGGCGTCGTCGGAGTAGTAGCGGGCGGCGACCAGCCAGTAGCCGAGGCCCAGCACCGCGGAGATCCCGGTGTTGAGCATCAGCGCGTAGGCGTTGCGGAACAGCGGGTTGCCGCCGGGGGACCGGCCCCGTCCGGGCAGTCGCAGACGGCGCCCCGGCTGCTCGGGCGCCTCCGGCCCGGTGGCCGATGCCTCGGTGGTGGTGGTCGTGTCAGACACGGGTACGGATGGCCTTCCGGCGGACCTGTCGGGCTCTGCGGACCATGGCGTAGCCCTTGGTGAGGGCGCGGTCCCTGGCGAAGTTGCGGGTGATCGCGCGGCCCTGGACGATCCGCTCGAACTCCTCGGTGGTCGTACTGCGGCGCACGGTGAGCCGCCGCAGGGCGTACGGGCCCTGACGCCGGCGGGCGAGGTCGTTGCCGACGGCGAGGGCCTGGGTGAAGCCGGCGGCCCGCACCAGGGTCCGCACCCGGTGGCTGGAGTAGCCGTAGGGGTAGGCGAACGAGGCCGGCACGGAGCCGAGTTCGGCGGCGACGACCTCCTTGCAGCGGATCAGTTCCGACCACAGGGTGTCGTCGTCGAGCTGGTCGAGCTGCGGATGGGTGTGGCTGTGCCCGCCGATCTCGACCCCGCCGGCGGCGAGTTCGCGCACCTGGTCCCAGTCGAGCATGGTGTCCAGGCCGCCTCCGGTGTCGTGGGCGCCGCGGATCCAGCCGGTGGAGACGAACAGCGTGGCGGGGAAGCCGTAGTGGTCCAGCGTCGGCAGGGCGTAGCGGTGCACGCCCTCGTAGCCGTCGTCGAAGGTGATCAGGACGGGGTTCGCGGGCAGTGGGGGCAGGCCGGTGCCACGCCAGTGCCCTGCCAGCCGGGCCGTGGTGACCGGCTGGAAGCCGCGGTCCTTGAGCACGGCCATCTGCTCCCCGAACGCCTCCGGCGTCACGGACAGTTCCCGGGTGGCCTCGTTGGGCTCCGCCGAGACCGCGTGGTACATGAGCACGGGCACGGGGGGCACGCCGGCACGGCCGTTCATACGGAAGATCCCTCCTCGTTCCGCCCGGCCGTCCCGCCGGGCGGGGCCGGCGCGGTCCTTCCGCCGGGCGGGGTCTGGGCGGCCCCTTCGATCCCGGACACCGAGAACGTCGTGCCGGTCCGCCGCGCCCTGGCGGTGCCGACGGCGTAGCCGCTCGCGGCGGTGAGTACGCCGGCGACGATCGCGCCGGCGCGGCCCGCGGCGCCCGGGCGGGCCAGCAGGGCGTCCCGCAGCCCGCGGGCCAGACCGGCGGGCAGCACCCGGGTGGTGTAGCGGCGCTCGGACTCGAGGCCCTTGGCAGCGCCGACGCTCCGCGCGACCAGCGCCTTCGACAGGCCCTCGGCGTAGACGCGGGTGCGGAAGTAGCGGAAGTGCTGGCGTGCCTCGGGCACCCGGTGGTGGATGACCGCCCGGTCGTCGATCAGGAGGACCGCGTCGGGCCGGGCCCGGGTGAGCCGGATGCACAGCTCCGTCTCCTCGCAGCCCAGGGGCCGCTTGTCGCCGTCGCGGCCGATCCCCGTGGCGAAGCCGCCCGCCGCGTCGAACGCCGTGCGCCGGAAGGAGGCGTTGCCGCCGAGCACGTTGCGCACCCGGACCCGGCCCGGCGGCAGGCCGCGGTAGGTGCAGCCCACCACCCAGTCGAACTCCTCGGGGAACCAGGCCGGCCGGCGGCCCGACGCCCAGACCGGGACCGTCCGGCCGCCGATCGCCATCACGCGCGGGTCCGCGTACCCCTCGGCGAAGTGCCGCAGCCAGTCCCGCTCGGCCACGGCGTCGTCGTCGAGGAAGGCGACGACCTCGCCGCGGGAGGCGGCGATACCCGTGTTGCGGCCGGCGGACAGGCCGCGCGGACCGGCGTTGGCGAGCACCCGCACCTCGCCGCCGCCCAGGTCCTCCGCGTACTCCTCGGCCAGCCTCGCCAGCAGTGCCGGGTTGTGGTCCACCACCAGGAGGATCTCCAGGGCCGGCCGGGACTGCGCCCGCACCGAGGAGACCGCCGCGAGGATGTCCTCCCAGCGGTCCTCGGTGTAGACGCAGATCACGACGGAGATGCCGAGACCGCTCAAGACGCCTCTCCCCGCACCGCGTCGAGCATCGGCGACCGGCGGATCCGGCGCGCCTCGCGGCGCAGTTCGCGCCGGTTGGAGCGCTCCCCGAGGATCACCTTCAGCACCCGCAGCCCGTCCCGCACGGCACGCAGATTGCTCATGCCGTGGATGCGCAGGTACTCGTGGCTGGGGATCTCCTGCACCTTCAGCCCGGCCTTGACCACTCTGATGTTCATCAGCGTCTCGACCTCGAAGCCGGTGCAGTCCAGCTCGATCTTGTCCAGGCAGTGCCGCCAGAACGCGTTGTACCCATAGCACAGATCGGTGTAGCGGGCGCCGAACTTCTGGTTGACCACGGTGCACAGGGCCCAGTTGCCGAGCTTGCGGATGAAGGTCATGTCGTCGGTGCCGCCGCCGTTGGCGAACCGGGAGCCCTTGGCGAAGTCCGCGCCCGAGACCAGGGCGGAAACGTAGGAGACGATCTCGCCGCCGTCGGCCGATCCGTCCGCGTCGACCATCACGATGATGTCGCCGGTGCACTCCTCGAAGCCGGTGATCAGGGCATCCCCCTTGCCCTTGCCGCGCTGCCCGACGACCTTCACCTCGGGCCACAGTTCCCGTGCCACCTCGACGGTGTCGTCGGTGGAGTTGCCGTCCACGAGAACCACTTCGTGGATCCAGTCCGGAAGCGTCTTGAAGACGTAGGGCAGGTTCTCCGCCTCGTTCATGGCGGGGATCACCACGCTCACCGGCGGGGTGATGGCCAAGTGCGAGGAGATGGGCCGGTATTCCGCGGCGAGCGTCGGATCCTGTTCCGACGAAGGCGAGCGCAGAACGGAACTCATGACTGGTCTTCCCTCTCGTCCGGCGGACCGCCCACACCTCGGGCGGCCCGGCTGTGTATCCGGTTCGAAAGGGGGGTTGATCACCCGGGGCGCGCCGGAACGGTTCTGTCGGACACGCCGGGTGAGCTGGCAAAGCTGTCCGGCGTGCCGCGGAACGGCAGCCGGTCGCGCGGCACGGCTCGGTCACACCTGCGGTCACCGAGCACGGCACCCCCCTACCGCGCTCCGCGCCAGAACGTCCCGGCCCCTGAGCCCTCCCCTTGAGCCGCTTGCAGACGGTCCGATGCGGGTGAGATGTACGACGGTATTGACGATTGCACCAGTATGGCAAGACCTGGAACCAGGTCTCACGTTTTTGTTGGTTTTGTCGTAACGCGACCCTGTGCGTGCTGTTCAGTGCCTGGAGCGGATTTGTCCGATGCGCTTCAGAGCCCGGTCCGCGGGCTCGAACAGCTCCGGCCGCGACAGCACCGCGTTGCGCAGCGCCCGGACCGGGGCGCGGCGCGCCCGGTGTCCGACCGCCACCGGGTGACGTCGTGTCACCCACCCCTCGGACACGTTGAGTTCGCGTGTCTTCAGGGAGTCCTTGTACTCCTTCTGGCCCCGGCCGAGATCCAGGTACGCGATGCCGTCGGCGGCAGCCGCCTCGGCCATGCGCAGATGCAGGACCAGTCCCGGGGAGAACTTCGCGTACGCCGGGTCGTAGGCCGGGAACCAGCAGGCCAGCACTCGTTCGGTGCGCAGTCCGAAGTGGGCGGCGACCGGCCGGCCGTCCGCGTACAGCACCGACAGAATGCCCGCGAAGGGGTCCGAGCGGGTGTGGAAGAGCCGCGTGACCAGGCGGTTGATCCACTCGGAGGCGAAGCGGTCGCTGCGCCCGGTCCGCCGGTACTGGGCGGACTTCCAGGCCATCAGCCGGCGCAGTGCGGCGGGGTCGCGCTCGTCGTGGACGTAGCGCACCGGGCCCGCGTCGCGGCCCAGCTTCCGGTCCTTGGCGAGCGTGGTCCGGGTGAACTTCGGGGAACGGTCCCGCAGTTCGCGCAGATAGGTGTCGTACCCCTGGTCGATGTCCATGACCGGGGACGGGAAGGTGCCGGAGGCTCCCGCCTCGAACGGCTCCTGGCCCGCCACCAGGTGGTCGAACTCCCAGACGGCCAGCGAGCAGGCCCGCAGCAGCTCACGGGCGTCCCAGGTGAAGCCGGGCCGGTGGACCAGGCCCTGGCAGTCGGAGACGCCGAGCCCGACGGCCCGGCCGACGCCGGTGGCCGATCTCTGGAACGGGAAGAACGCGGCGGGCTCGCCGTCCTCGCGGATCACCGCGATCCGCACGCCGCGTCTGCACCGGCCCACCGCGAGCGCGAACTCGGGGGACAGGAAGGGGTTCGCCAGCTCCTCCGCGCCGTGCAGATGAGCCTTGGACTGCATCGCGGTCCACGCCGCCCGGTCGGCGGCCGTCAGCTCGCCGGGGCGGTACACGCTGATGTCCACGTCAGGAGCCCTGTCTTCTCGCCGTACGGCCGCGCCCGCGCCGCACCAGAACCAGCAGGAGAACGAGGGAGCAGAACGCGGTGACGGCCAGCAGTCCGCCGCCGACGGACCACCGGTGCACGGCGAGCATCCCCTGGGCGACCAGCATGTCGAGGGCGACCGCGCCCGCGACCGAGGCGAGGGCGCGGCCGAAAGGATCCAGCCCGCGCAGCGCGGCGGCGATGGCCGCGGCCGGCGCCGCGAGCAGGAAGAACAGCGTCAGCGGGCCGCGCAGTGGAGAGCCGGAGCCGGTGAGCGCGAGCAGCGCGCCGGTCCCCCCGGCCGTCGTCGCGGCGCCCGCGAGCAGCGGTGTCAGGTCCCTCCCCGGACCCGGCCGCGCCCGCTGTGTGCCCGGTGTCGCAACTGACTTGATGCGTATGGTCTGCATTGGCGACTTTGCCCCCCGAAGCGCCGGATGCCGGGCTTCAATGTCGCGCAGCCCCGCTGCCGCGTCAAGACGCGGAGGCGGCCGTACGGGTTCACGCGCGCCCGCGCGCCCCTCTTGAGCGTCCGGTTCCATACCTCCCAACCCACTTGTGCCACAGCGGATTTCGTTGATCGTTGGAAAGTTTTGGCATGGACACTTCCTGTCAACACGCGTAGCTGCTACCACGGTTACGGCAGAGATCCTGCTAAAGGGAGGTTCCATGAGACGAAGTTCCCGAATTTCCGCCTATGTCGGCTCTCTCCTCCTGACCCTCGCCCTCGCCCTGACCGGGGCGACGACGGCGCAGGCGTCCCAACTGGCGGCGACC
Organism: Streptomyces sp. CB01373; assembly: GCF_002803075.1. GTDB lineage: Bacteria > Actinomycetota > Actinomycetes > Streptomycetales > Streptomycetaceae > Streptomyces. Next base: position 71,070 of record NZ_NNBK01000004.1, read on the forward strand.
GGGCCGTATGTGGCCCTCGGCGACTCCTACTCCTCCGGTGTGGGCGCCGGCAGCTACATCAGCTCCAGCGGCAGTTGCAACCGCAGTACGAACGCGTACCCCTACCTGTGGAACGCCGCCCACTCCCCGTCCTCGTTCTCGTTCAACGCCTGCTCGGGCGCCAGGACCGACGACGTGCTGGCCAACCAGCTCGGCTCGCTCAACTCCGCCACCGCCCTCGTCTCGATCACCGTCGGCGGCAACGACGCGGGATTCTCCGACGTCATGACGACCTGTGTGCTGCAGTCCGACAACGACTGCATCTCGCGGATCAACACCGCCAGGGCGTACGTCGACTCGACGCTGCCCGGCAAGCTGAACAACCTCTACTCGACGATCAGCGCCAAGGCCCCCAACGCGCGCGTGGTCGTCATCGGCTACCCCCGCTTCTACCTGCTCGGACAGCTCTGCCTGGGCCTCAGCGAGGCCAAGCGCTCCGCCATCAACGGCGCCGCCGACTACATCGACGCCGCCACCGCCAAGATCGCCGCGAACCACGGCTTCGTCTTCGGCGACGTCCGCACCACCTTCACCGGCCACGAGATCTGCTCCGGCAGTTCCTGGCTGCACAGCGTCAACTGGCTCAGCATCGGCGAGTCGTACCACCCGACGGCGGCCGGCCACTCCGGCGGCTACCTCCCGGTGTTCACCAAGGCCGCCTGACCCACCGTCACCACCAGGCCGTCTTCCCGGCCCGAAGCGGAGACTCCCGCCCGCAGGGGTCTCCGATTCGGGCCGATCCGTTCCGGGACCCCCGGACGACGACGGCTCAGCCCAGCGCCGCCGCCGCCCCCTTGAGCATCAGCCCGGCTCCCAGCGCGACGACCACGCAGGCCGACCCGAGCGGCGCGGACCTGCGCACCAGAGCCGCCGCCGGGCCCGCGGTCCAGCGGGGCCGCCCGTCCAGCAGCCGGTTCATCCCGCTGCCCAGCCTGACCACGGCGAACCCGGCCGCGGTGAGGGTCAGGGCGAGCCCGACGCCGTACGCCACCACGAGCAGCAGCCCGAACCAGGCCTGCCCCATCGCCGCCGCGCCCACCAGGACCACCACGGCCGACGGACTGGGCACGAGCCCGCCGGCGAAACCCAGGAGCAGGGTGCCGCGGAGCGTGGGGACGGCGGGGTGGGTGTGGGTGTGGCCGCCGTGGGTGTGTTCCAGGCCGTGGTCGTGATCGTGGCTGTGGGTGTGCCCGTGTCCATGACTGTGCCCATGCCCATGCCCATGCCCGTGGCTGTGCCCGTGGTCGCGGTGGCGCCAGGCGCGGCGTACGAGGGCGGCGCCCCCCAGGGTGACCAGGACGCCGCTCGCGATGCCCAGCCAGGCGATCACCGACGGCGCGGCCGCGGAACCGGCGGCGACCAGCAGCCCGAGGGCGACCACGCCAAGAGTGTGCGTGACGGTCACCGAGGCGGCCAGCGGCAGCACGTCCCGCATACGGGCCCGGCCGCCCCGCGCCGCAGCCATCGCCGCCATCACGGTCTTGCCGTGGCCGGGGGCCAGAGCGTGCAGGGCGCCGAGCCCGACCGCGACGGCCAGGGCGAGGGCGGCGAAGCCGAGGGTGAGGTCGTGCCGGGCGACCAGGTCGTCCAGGGCCCGCGTCCAGCGGTCGGCGCCGCGGGGCAGCACGGAGGCGGCGGGCGCGTCGCGCCGGTCGTCGGCGAGCGCGGGGCCGCCCGGCCGCACCCGCAGGGACGCGGCGGCGGTGTCGGCGGGGGAGGACAACAACTGCGCCGGATAGCCGGTCAGTTCATGCGACACGGAGGTCGTCGGCACGTCGGACGCGGTGAGCGTCATCCGGTCGCCGCGTGCCGTGATCTCCCGCCAGCCGGGCCCGGACGCCGCCTCCGCGCCCCGGAAGCCGACGGCGACGGTGGCGTCCTCGGGCAGCGGCGCGCTCAGCCCGCACTCCACCCGGAGGGTGTCGAGCCCCGCCTGGCCGGGGCGCACGCGCGCGTGGCTGCTGTGCGCGGTGAGCGCGACCCCGCGTCCGTCGACGGTGACGGCGCTGTCCCGCGCGGCCTTCTCGCACCGCTGCCGGGCCCACGCGGCGAGGCCGGTCCGCTCGATGTCCGGCTTGGCCTGGGTCGCCGGGATCTCGGCGAGGTCCTCGACGTGTTCCACGCGGAGCGCGCCGGGGGAGGCGACCAGTCCGTCGTAGCGGTTGACGGTGAAGTTCCCGAGCGGGTGGGCGCTCGCGGCGCCGGCCGGGACGAGGACGAGCGCGCAGGCCGCGGTGAGGGCGGCCGCGGCGGCGCGGAGCGTACGGAGGTGCTTCACCGTGCTGCCTCCAGGGACTTCAGGGCCGTACGTGCGGCACGGGCTCCCAGCGGCGAGAAGCCCGGGTTCAGCCGCAGGGCGGCGGTCAGGTGGGTGCGGGCGTCGTCGTCGTGGCCGGTGGCGCGCTCGATCATGCCGCGGTGGTAGAGGAGCGCGGCGTTGCGGTAGCCGGTGGCCGTGGCCTGCCGGGCGTGGGTGAGGGCCTCCTGGGCGCGGCCGTTCCGGTACAGCGCCCAGGCGAGCGCGTCCGCGGTGTGCACGGTGTGCCGGCGGGCCCACTCGGCACGGGCCGCGCGCAGCGCCGCCCCGGTGTCGCCGTGGTCGGCCGCCGCGAGCGCGGTGTCGAGGTCCGCGTTGACGCCGCCCGCGCGGGCGAGCGCGATCCAGGCGTCGACGAGGGCGTACTGGTTCTCCGCCTCCGCCCGGTCCCCGGTGGCGGCGCGGGTCTCGTACAGCTCCCCGAGTTCGACGAGCGGACCGGGCAGCGGGTAGCGGGAGACGACGTCCTCCAGGTCCCTGACGGCGTCGGCGCGGTCACCGCTCGCCGCCCGGGCGCGGGCGCGGCCCTCCAGAGCGGGCAGGTAGCCGTCGTCGGCGGCCAGGGCCCGCGCGTAGTGGCCGAGGGCTTCCTTGTACTCACCCTGGTTCCAGGCGAGTTGGCCGAGCTGGGTGGCGACGTAGGCGATGTCGCCGCGGGCGGTGGCGGAGGCGAGCGCCTGCTCGAGGACGCGGCGGGCGGTGGTGACGTCGCCGCGCAGTTCGCGCACGTAGGCGTAGCGCGTGAAGACCGGTACGCCCGGGCGCCGGGCGTCGGCGGTGTCGGCGGCCTCGGACGCCTCGTCGTACCGGCCGAGTTCCACGAGGGCGTCGATACGGGAGCACAGGGCGCGTTCGCTGTAGGGGTTCTGCTTCAGGGCCCGGTCCGCGTGGGCCAGGGCGCCGGCGAAGTCGTGCCGGGCGGCGGCGAGGGCGGCGCGGCCGGCGAGGGCCTGTTCGTTTTTGGGCGCCAGCTCCAGCGACCGTGCCAGCGCCTTCTCGGCCTGCGGGTACCGCGCGGGGTCGCCCTTGGTCCGCGCCTCCTCGACGTAGGCGAGCCCGAGGGCGGCCCATCCGCCGTGGTCCTTGGGCTGCGCCCGGAGATGCGCCTGAAGGGATGCGACGTCGGCGCCGCGACTTCCGCCGACGAGCGGTTCCGGCGCACCGGCCGCGTGGCCGGCCGCCCCACGGCCGTCCCGCGCCGCCCCCACGGCCAGAGCGCTCCCGGTCATGACCACGGCCAGCAGCACCACCATGCCGGCCATCGGCCCCCACCGCCGCCGACGCCCCTTCCCGCCGCCGCGCCCGTCCAGGGGTGCCGGAGCGGTGACGGTGTTGCCGTGGGGGTCTTCGGCCCCGCGTTCCCGCGCGGCGGTGGTGCCGTCCTGCGAACCTTCGGCCTCGCGCTCGGCGGGGGTGGCGGGGGCGTCGTCCCGCGGGTCTTCGGCTCCGGGCTCCGCCGGGGCCGTGGGGGTGTCCTCGTGCGGGTGTTCGCGGTGGTCCTCCCTCGGCGGGGCCGCCGGGACACGGTCGTGCTCCGGGGGTCGGGGTTCCGGGGGCGGCGTCGGGCCCGTGGCGTGTTCGTCGTTCGAAGGGGTGGGGTCGTCGCGCCGGGCCATGCCCTCTCCTTGGTCGCCTCAGTGGTTCGGGCCGTGTCCGAGGTACGGCCGTGGGGTGGGCGGCGCGGCCCGCGTCGTGGGGGATGGGTGGAACGCGGACCGCGCCGGTCGGTGGGGGTGTGGGTCAGTACGCGCGCTGCGAGCGGCGGCGCCACCAGGACAGGCCCGTGCCGAGCAGCAGGACTCCGGCCGCTCCCGCGGCCGCCGAACCGGCCATCAGCATCGTGTCGCCGGAGCCGCCCTTGGGCCGCAACGCGTCGGCCAGCCCGCTGCGCACGTCCGCGCTCGTGCCCGCGGCGGCCCGTGCCTGCGAACCGGACGCCGGCTCGGCCACGTACGGGAAGGAGTTCTCGAACTCCCTGTCGTTCGCGTCGACCCCGTCGCTCAGGTCGTTCTTGGCGCCGAGCAGCGCGCCCTCCATCACCAGGAGCGCGGCGTCGACCACGTCGTCGCTGAGCCGGCGGCCGTTCGGGAAGCCCGCGGTGTCGCCGTCGAGGACGCCAAGACGCTTCGGGTGCGGGCTCGGCGCGATCGAGGTGTTCAGCCGCAGCTGCTCCGAAGGCCTCACGTACGGCGGCTGGTTGAGGTCCTTCACGCCCTTGAGGAACACCTCCACGAGATCGTCGCGCGGCTCGGCGGGCGCCTTGATGTCGTAGATCTGCTCGATGAGCTTCGGCAGCTCGGGATGGGTGACGTTCCCCAGGAACTGCGCGTCGCCGTCCGGCGAGGACGCGTTGAACGTGTCCTTGTCCTTCTGCGGGTTGACGACCTCGTTGACGAGCGGGTTGCCCAGGCGCGAGACCTGCGTGAAGGCGCCGCGGGCGTTCTTGCGCTGCGTCGTCGACCAGATGCCCACAACCGGCTGCCCGGCCGACTGGCGGATCAGGTCGTTCGGCACCTGGAGGGCGATCGTATTGACGTTGTAGCCGGCGAGCGTGTCGTTGCCGACCTCGGAGAGGTCACCGCCGTACAGCAGGTCGAAGACGCGCAGGTCCGCGAAGAACGGGTCGTCGGCCTGTCCGGCGAACGTCGCCGCGCCCGCCGCCGTCCGGTGGACGGCCTGCTTGCGCAGTTCGCCGTAGTCCGGCATCGACGCCTTGCCGACGTTCGACGGTGCCACCGGCACAGCGTCCGCCAGCCGTGTCCTGGACACCTGCCTGTGGTGGCGGAACTTGATCAGGTCGACGTCGTAGGTCTGGGTCACGTTCAGGTTCGGGTCGTCCAGGCTGTGCACCGGACCCGTGTTGTAGAGGAACGTGTTCTTGTTCTTGACGTGCGTCCTGAACGTGTACCGGAAGATCAGGTCGCTCTGCGCGTCACCGTCGTTGTCGATGTGCAGGTCGTACTGGGCGTCGTCCGCGAACGTGTAGAAGTTCGGACCCCCGGCCGGCTCCTCGAACGGTATCCAGTTCGCCACGATGGTCGTCGTGTCGGGCTTGTCCGGACTGACGAACGCGTACAGGTCCGTGTTGTCGTACTGCGGTGTGCCCGAGATGAGCGGCGCCTCCCGGTGGCTGGAGGCCGCGGCCCGCCCGGGTTCGAGCACGGCCGTGCCGGCGGCCGCGAGACTTCCGGCGGCCAGCGCGCCGCAGAGGAGAGAGGCGAGGCCTCTGCGTCCCTCCCCGGGAGCCGAACGCCTGGGGGCGCCCCCGCCGCGCCTGGGGAGACTGGGGAAACTTGTCATGCCGATCCGTCCTCAGTGCCGACTTGCCTGTCGCATGGGGATTCGGAGACCGGGCCGGTCCGGATGGGTCCGTCACCGGATTTCTTTTCTTCCGGTCCGACCCGCGTTTTCGGCCCGCCGATCCGTACCTCTTCAGAGGGGCGCGCACGCAGCACGCCCCGCGTGCGCGAGGACGGGCCCACTGCGGCCGGCGGAGAGGGGACGGCGGGTGGAGGCGGACGAGCTTCTGGTGCTCGTGGCGGGGGGCGACCACAACGCGTTCGAGGAGCTGTACGGGCTGGTGTCCGGGCCCATCTACGGCCTGGTGCGGCGCGTGGTGCGCGACCCCGCCCAGTCCGAGGAGGTCGCGCAGGAGGTGCTGCTCGAACTGTGGCGCTCCGCCCCGAGGTTCGACCCCGGACGGGGCAGCGCCCTGTCCTGGGTGCTCACCCTCGCCCACCGCCGCGCCGTCGACCGGGTGCGCAGCGCCCGCGCCGCGGGCGAGCGGGAGCAGCGCGAGGCCGCGCGCGCCGCGTCGCCCGCCTTCGACCACGTCGCCGAGGAGGTCGAGGCAGGCCTGGAACGCGAGTGGGTACGGCGCTGCCTGGACCGCCTCACCGCCCGGCAACGCCAGTCCGTCACCCTCGCCTACTACGACGGCTATACGTACCGTGAAGTGGCCGAGCGGCTGTCCCTGCCGCTGGGCACGGTCAAGACGCGGATGCGCGACGGGCTCATCCGGCTGCGTGAATGCCTGGGATGTGCCGCATGAGCCTGCTCGACCGCCTGCTGCGACGCGAGGACCCGCACTCCCTCGCAGCGCCCTACGCCCTCAACGCGCTGGAACCGGCCGAACGGGTCCGCTTCGAGAAGCACCTGCGGAACTGCCCCGCGTGCGCCACCCAGGTGCGGGCCCTGGCCGAGGACGCGGTGCGTCTGGCCCGGTCCACCGCTGTACCGGCGCCCGCCGCGCTGCGCGAGCGGGTGCTGGCCGCGGTGCGCGACATCCCTCAGGACCCCGCGCCGGCGCGGGAGCGCACGCCCCAACTGCCGCCGCACGTCTGGGGCACCCGGCCGCCGCCCACGCGCACCCGTGCGCCCCGGCCGCGCCCCCTGTTCGTGCCGTTCGCCACGGTGACGGCCGCCGCGGCCCTCGTCGTGGCGGCGCTCTTCGCCGTCCAGGCGAACCGGACCCAGGATGAACTGGCGGCCCAGCAAAACCGCGCACGTGAGATCGACCACGTCCTCGCCGCACCGGACACACGGGCCGCCACCAGCCTGGACGCGCAGGGCCGCAGTATAGGAGTGATCGCTTCCGCCTCCCGGGGACGGGCCGTGGTGACCCTGGGCGGGTACGCGGACCCGCCCAGCGGCCGAGTGCGCCAACTGTGGGTCATGCGCCCCGGCGCGCCACCGCGCTCCCTCGGCCTGTTCGCGGATGACGCGCCCCTGGTCGTCGTGGGTCTCACCCGGTCGGCTGCATCACTGGCCGTGACAGTGGAGCCCGACGGGGGGTCACCTCAGCCCACTACGCAACCAATTGTTCAACTCGCCTTGAAATCTGTCGGATTCGGAGAGTAATCGTCAACACCCCTCCAGGGAAGGTGAATCCTGGCACCGCGATACACGAGTGCCCCAACGGGGCGATAGGGTTACCCTGCCCGGGCCGGGTGGACTCGTACGGGTGGGGAGTGACATGGAGCAGATAACAGTGCGCAGCAGGGCCAGGATCCCTGCGATCACTTGCGGGAGCAGCGCGACCAGCTCGCGTCTCGACCGCCATCTGTCGGTGCTGGCCGGCCCAGCCGTGCCGCAGCGGGAGACGGCCGAGGCGACGTCGCTGATGCGCGAGCTGACCGCACGTGGTCCGCACGACCGCACGGGCAGGCGCGCCCGGGTCCACCGCGTGTCGCTGTTCGCACCGCTGCGCCGGCTGCGCCGCTCGCTGTTCGGCGCGCGCTGAGTCCCGGTCGGCGGCCGCCAAGCCGGCTCGTCCGACCCGCGTTCAGACCATCACGCCGTCCCGGCGCGGCGCCGCGATCCCGCCGTCCGTCATTCCCGCGGCACGCGGCGCCCCAGTGTGCTGTCCGAGCGCGGGTACTTCCCCGTGCCCGGCCCGGTCCCGCCCGGCAGCGTGATCGGCGGCAGCGGCGCCCTGAGCGGCCGACCGGCGTCCCCACCTCCCGCCACCGCTCCCGGGCCGCCGGTACACGTCCCTCGGACACACGCAGGCGATGCCCGCGCCCTCCAGCCGGGCGCCGTCATGGCCCTGTACAACTACGTCCCCCCCGGCAAGGGACGGGTTCGCGCCGCGCGGCTGAGGCAGCCCCTCAGAGCAGGGCGAACTGACCCTCCGGGCCCTCCTCGCGGTGATCGAGGACCGAGGCCGGGCGGCGGGCCGCAGCCGGTACCGGCAGGATTCCCGCGGCGCGCAGGCCGGTCGCGGTGATCGGCGCCGTCACCGTCAACGCCTCGCGCAGCGGCCGGAGTTCCGCCAGCAGGGCGAGGACCGTGATCAGCTCCAGCAGCTCGGACGTCCACGCCTGCGGCCAGGTCGCGGGCCGGACGGCCGCGAGGGTGCCCGGTTCGCCCTGGGCGGTCCTGGCGGCGAACCACTGCTCCAGGACCCGCTCCGAGCCGGCCTCGAAGTCCCAGGCCTGCGGCGGGACGGGGGAGACGCGGCCCTCGTCGAGGTGCAGGGTCTCCTCGTCGCGGTCGTAGCTCAGGGTCAGCGGGCGTGCGGGCAGCGGGGCACGGACGTAGGGGCGGCGGCCGCCGGGAAGTTTGGGGCGCTCGCCGTCGCGGCGCATCAGCCACAGCGTCCTGCGGCCCAGTTCCACTCCGGCCGCCCAGACCCCGGCGTCCCCGGTGAGCGGGACCACCGGGCCGTCAGGGCCGGGGCGGGCCGCCGCGAGCGTCCAGGCGAGGACGTCCTCCGGGGCGGGGCGGTGCCCGAGACGGGCGGTGAGGTGGTCCAGCAGGCCGGGCGCCAGGTTCGGTTCCGCGGCCGCCGGACGGCGGTACAGGGGCCGGACGCGGCCCGGGCGCAGGAGGGGGAGCAGGGACGTCGCCAGCAGGGGCGGTCCGGTGCCGGACGCGGCGGCGGTCTCCGCCACGAAGACCTGACGCGCGTCCGCCACCCGCCACAACTCGGGCCGGGCCGCGTCGATCAGACGGTGGTCGGGGATCAGCCACTGCTCGTCGAAGGGCGCCACGAGCACACGGGCCGGCTCCGGACAGGGCCCGGAGGCGCGGATCAGCCTCTCGGTGCCGCCGGACCGGCCCGGCAGCTGCCCGACGGCCGTGTACGGCGTGCGCGAGCGCGTCGGCTCGAACAGGGCCTCCCGGCCGGGGCCCCGGGCCTTCAGCAGGGCCTCCCAACGGGCTTTGAGCGAGCCCGCGTCGGGGGCCACCGGCCACCCCCGGCCCAGCCGCGGCGGTGCGACGGACCACGGCATGAGGTCGGCCAGCGGCGGAGCGTCGTGGTGCGTCACGCCGGGCATCGTACGACCTGTCCCGGGCGGCCGGGTCAGGTTGCGTCGAGGGTGACCGAGAAGGAGAAACGGTCCCCCCGGTAGTGGATCACCGCCACGTCCAGCGGCCGCCCCGCCGTGTCGTAGGTGATCCCGGTGTAGTGCAGGATCGGGCTGAGCAGCGGGACGCGCAGCAGCCGCGCCGTCTCCGGATCGGCCAGCCGGGCCTCGACGGTGTCCGTGATCCGGCTGATGTCCGCGCCCGCCACGTCCCGCAGCACCTTGGTCATCGGCCACCGCACCAGATCCTCCGGCGCCATCCGGCGGGCCAGCTCCGGACGGACGTAGTTGCGGGCGTGGTTGGTCGGCTCACCCGTCTTCTCGTCGCCGCGCAGCCGGTGGTACGCCGCCACCTCGTCCAGACCGGGGAAGAACTCGGCGAGTTCGGCGGGCACCGGCTCCGTGCCGTGGGCCAGCAACTCGGTGGTCATGCCGGACTGCTGGGCCACGATGGCGTCCACCGAGCCCAGCAGCCGCACCGGGGCGCCCCGCCGGGCACCGGGCTCGATGAACGTGCCGCGCCGCCGGTGCCGGGTGATCAGCCCCTCGTCCTCCAGCTCCTTCAGAGCCTGACGCATCGTCAGCACACTCACCCCGTAGTGCCCCGCCAGTTGTTCCTCGGTGGGCAGGCGCAGCGGGTCCTGGGGTGAGCGGCCGAGGATCGAGGCGCGCAGCGACTGCGACACCTGGTACCACAGCGGCAGCTTGCGGTTCAGCACGATCGAATCCGGAGCGAAGGAGGTCACGGGTCATCCGTACCGGTAGGTAATCGATCAAGGCAAGGGTCTCTCGTTTGGATCAGGCCGGATCAGGGCCCGCGAGCCCGGCATGATCCGAACGAAGGGCCCTAGGGGCGGAAGTTCCGCTCCAGCCCCTTCCATACGTCGTCGTACCGCCGCTGAAGCTGCTCGGCCCCGGCCGCGTGCGGGGTGAGCGTGAGCGGCCAGCGCGTCTCGAACATGAACGCCAGCCCGTCGTCCACCTTCTGCGGCTTCAGCTCCGCCGCGCTCGCCCTGTCGAAGGTCTCCCGGTCCGGGCCGTGCGCCGACATCATGTTGTGCAGCGAGCCGCCGCCCGGCACGAAGCCCTCCGCCTTGGCGTCGTAGGCGCCCTCGATCAGGCCCATGTACTCGCTCATCACGTTCCGGTGGAAGTACGGCGGCCGGAAGGTGTCCTCGCCGACCAGCCAGCGCGGCGCGAAGACGACGAAGTCCACGCCGGCCAGACCCGGGGTGTCGGAGGGCGAGGTCAGCACCGTGAAGATCGACGGGTCCGGGTGGTCGTACGAGATCGTGCCGATCACGTTGAAGCGGCGCAGGTCGTAGACGTACGGCACCAGGTTGCCGTGCCATGCCACCACGTTGAGCGGGGAGTGGTCGTAGGTGGCGGTCCACAGGTTGCCGCAGAACTTGTTCACCACCTCCACCGGGCCCTCGGTGTCCTCGTAGGCGGCGACCGGCGCGCGGAAGTCCCGGGCGTTGGCCAGCCCGTTGGCGCCGATGGGGCCGAGGTCGGGGAGGCGGAAGGGGGCGCCGTAGTTCTCGCAGACGTAGCCGCGGGCGGTGGCGTCGAGCAGCTCCACCCGGAAGCGCACCCCGCGCGGGATGAGCGCCACGTCGCCCGGCTCCGCCTGCAGCAGCCCGAACTCGGTGCGCAGCAGCAGCCCGCCACGCTCCGGCACGATCAGCAGCTCGCCGTCCGCGTCGCTGAAGACGCGCTCCATCGAGGAGTCGGCGTGGTAGAGGTGCACGGCCACGCCGGTGCGCTGGGTCGCGTCGCCGTTGCCGCCCAGGGTCCACAGGCCGGCGAGGAAGTCCGTGCCGCGGGCGGGCTCCGGCAGCGGGTTCCAGCGCAGCCGGTTCGGGTCGGGCACCGTCTCGGTGAACGGCGCCGTACGGATCGTGCCGTTGCCGGTCCGGGTGAACGCCGGGTGGGCGGCCGACGGGCGGATCCGGTACAGCCACGAGCGGCGGTTGTGGGCCCTCGGCTCGGTGAACGCAGTACCGCTGAGCTGCTCTGCGTACAGCCCGAGCGGGGCGCGCTGCGGGGAGTTGCGGCCGTCGGGCAGCGCGCCCGGAACCGCCTCGGAACCGTGCTCGTTGCCGAACCCGGAGAGGTAGGTCAGTTTCTCGGCGGTCCTGCGTGCGTCCCCGCTCATGATCGCTCCCTTGCAACCTGATTCCTATGGAACACCGTAGGATTGCGTTTTCCGGGGCGCAAGACCCCCTACTCCGGGCGGAGGACGGAACCCGACTTCCGGGGGATCCGCCGGGTCGGGCCGCTGCTCTACGCTCCCCGTCATGTCGTCGTGGACGCGGGGATCACTCGCTGCGCTCGCGGCCTCGGCCCTGCTCTTCGCCGGGCCGGCGGGCTGTGGACGGAAGGCTGGGCACGGGCAGGGGGACGAGAGGCCGCCCGAGCCCGTGGGCAAGCTGCTCGACCACACCGACGAGGAGGGCCGGCGCTACCGCGAGGTGGACCGGAAGACCGCTCCCGAGGTCCGTGTCGAGGTGCGCCCGGGCTCCGGCGGCGACTGGAACGTACGGCTGGCCGTGCGCCGCTTCCACTTCTCCCCGGCCGGCACGCCGGCCCGCGCGACCTCCGGGCGCGGCCTCGCCCAACTGCTGGTGGACGGCCGGCTCGTCGTCCGCCTGCGCGCCCCGGAGTACCGCCTCTCCGGCGGGCTCGTGCCCCACGGCACCCATCACGTCACCGTCCGCCTCCTCGCCGACGACGGCACGGTCTGGGCGGTGGCCGGCGACCCGGTCCAGTCCACGGCCGACATCACGGCCGCGCCGCAGGACCAGGGCGGGTCGTCCCCGGCCGTGTCCGCGAGGCCGTAGCGGGGCTGCCGGGAGGCGCGCTTCACCCGCCCGCCGGGGGAAGGCATGATGAAGCCGTGTCCCACCCCGCCCCGCTTCGCCGCACGCCCGTCCAGCGGCGCAGTGCCGAACGGCTGACCAGGATCCTCGACGCCTGCGCCGACCTCCTCGACGAGGTCGGCTACGACGCGCTGACCACGCGGGCCGTCGCGGCGCGCGCCGGTGTGCCCATCGGCTCGGTCTACCGCTTCTTCGGCAACAAGCGGGCGATGGCGGACGCGCTGGCCCAGCGCAACCTCGACCGGTACACCGAGCGCGTCGCCGGGCGGCTGAAGAAGGCACGGAAGGCGGGGAAGGCGGGGAACGGCGGATGGAGTGCCGCCATGGACACCGTCCTCGACGAGTACCTGGCCATGAAGCGGACCGCCCCCGGGTTCTCCCTCGTCGACTTCGGCAACCAGATCCCCGTCGGCGTCCGCCGCGCCGAACCCAACCACCGCGTCGCCGACCGGCTCACCGAGCTTCTGGCCGGCCACCTGGGCCGCGTGCCGGACGACGACCTCCGCCGCACCTTCCTGATCGCCGTCGAGACCGCCGACACCCTGGTCCAACTCGCCTTCCGCGTCGACGCGCAGGGCGACGAGCGGATCATCGAGGAGATGCGGCGGATGCTGCGCGCCCACCTGGCGCGGGCGCTGGACTGAGGCCGTTTCCCCCATGCCGTGAGGTGTCCGGCGGGGAGGGGCGGAACACGGTTGCTCCGGCCGGGCGAAAGCTGACGGCGCGTCGGGTGCGGGTCGCCTCGTGACGCGAGCGCATATGAAAGACAGTCAGTCGAAAGAGCGATTTGTATGAAAATCGTCTGACTCGGAGGAACGCACATGCCCACCCTGACAATCCCACGCACCTTCGGCTCCCGTGCCGTCGCCGTCGGTCTGACGGCCCTGACCGCGGCCGGTGCCACGTGGCTGGTGGCGCCGTCCGCCATGGCCCAGGGGGAAGCCGGCGACATCAAGATCCACAGGGTGGGCGTGCCCTTCGGCGTCTCGAAGGACGACCCCGTCGCCTGCCGGTTCTACCTGGACGCCGTCAACTTCGACGTCCTGCCCAACGTGACCTACACCATCCACGCGCAGCCACCGCTGCCCAACAGTGCCACCGTCACCGGCGCCGTCGCCCTGGGCGCCGGCGCCGGCCACACCGAGCCGCTGGGGCTCGCCGACGGGCAGTACAAGCTCTCCTGGACCATCGACGGTACCTCCAAGGAGAAGATCTTCCGCGTCAACTGCCGCGGTGACAACGGCCGGCGCGAAGGGGCGCAGGGTCCCGGCCGCCAGATCGAGGACCAGGGCCGCGGCCGCGACGACCGGGGCCGCGGTCACGAGGATCACGGGCGCGGCAACGAGGTGTCGGGCCCGGTCCGCGACGACCGCGGCGGCCCACGGGGCGGTGTCCAGGCGGGCGGCGGCGGCCTCGCCTCCTCGGTCGCGGCGTTCTCGCCGGTGACCGGGGCCGCGGCCGTGGGGCTGGTCGTGGTCAGTGGGGTCGTGTACACGCGGCTGGTCCGCCGGCGCCCGCATGGCGCCGCGTAGGCGCAGACGCAGGCCCTGGTACCGGACCCGCGCCTACCGCCTGGCCAGGACGACTGTGCTCGCGGTCGTCCTGGTCACGGCCGGGAACCGGTGCGGTGGACAGCACGACGGCACCGCGCCGGAGCGAGCCGCAGGGCCGGGCGCGGTGGCCCCGGCCCACCCGGGCCCTTCCGGCGCGGACGGCGACGGCGCGGCCGGCGACGGGGCGAACGGCGGCAGGGCCGGCGGCAGCGGCACACACCGCGGCGGTGGCGGCACGGACGGAGCGAACGGCGACGGCCCGGCCCGCGGCAAGTCCCCCTCGCCACGGCCCGGTTCTCCCTCCCCGCGCCGGCCCTCGCCGCTGCCCCGCTCTCCCGCGACCACCCTGCGCATCCCCTCCCTCGGCGTCGACGCGCCGATCATCCGGGTCGGCCTCGACGGCGACCGGGAGCTGAAGACGCCACCGGTCGACAAGCCCAAGCTCGTCGGCTGGTACGACGGCGGCCCCACACCCGGGGAGCCCGGCACGGCGGTCGCGGTCGGGCACCGCGACACCAGGACCGGCGCAGCCGTTTTCGCCGGACTCGGCCAGCTCGGTCCGGGCCACCGCATCGAGGTCCGGCGCCAGGACGGCCGCACCGCCGTCTACACCGTCGACAAGGTACGGGTCTTCGACAAGGCCCGCTTCCCGGACAAGGAGGTGTACGCCACGTCCCGCCGCCCCGAACTCCGCGTGATCACCTGCGGCGGCCTCTACACCCACAGAGCCGGCTACTCCAGCAACGTCGTCGTCTTCGCCCACCTGACGTCGACGACCTGACACCGCGCGGCGCGGCGGGCGGGTGGCCCACGACCGGCCGCCCGCCCTTGAACATGATCGTCCGCCGTCTCGTCTGGCGGACGCCGGCTTCCGATCCTGCCCGGTCTCTTCCCCCCGGCGCGCACCGTCCGTTAACTTCCGTGACTCATACGCCCCGTACGACCCGCACGAGGCGTTCGACCCGCGGAGCCTCAGTGCTCTGGTGAGTCCCGGGGGAATGCCTCATGACACGCGCCATCTCTCTGCACGACGTGAGCAAGACCTACGCCAAGGGCGTCCGCGTGGTGGACCGCCTCTCCCTCGACATCGCGCCCGGCGAGTTCCTGGTGCTGCTCGGGCCGTCCGGCTGCGGGAAGTCCACCGTGCTCAGGATGATCGCCGGACTGGAGGAGATCACCGAGGGGCAGTTGCTGCTCGACGGCGAGTACGGCAACGAACTGCCGCCCTCCGGACGGGACATGGCGATGGTCTTCCAGAACTTCGCGCTCTATCCGAACATGACCAGCCGGGACAACATCGGCTTCCCGCTGCGCATCGAGTCGCCCGGCACGGACCCCGCCCGCCGTGTCGACGCCACCGCCCGGATGCTGGGCATCGAGGACCTCATGGACCGCTTCCCCAGCCAGCTCTCCGGCGGCGAACGCCAGCGCGTCGCCATGGGCCGCGCGATCTCCCGGCACCCCTCCGCCTTCCTGATGGACGAGCCGCTGTCCAACCTCGACGCCAAGCTCCGCAACCACCTGCGCGCCGAGATATCCAAGCTGACCCGGGAGTTGGGCGTCACCACGGTCTACGTCACCCACGACCAGTCCGAGGCGATGTCCCTGGGCGACCGGGTCGCCGTCCTGCGCGGCGGCGTCCTCCAGCAGGTGGACACCCCGCGCGCGGTCTACGCCCTGCCCCGCAACGTCTTCGTGGCCGCCTTCATCGGCACCCCGCGCATCAACCTGCTGCGCGGCCTGATCCGCGCCCCGCTCGACGGCGCCATGACCATCAGCCTGGGCAAGCAGTTCCTGCGCCTGCCCGAACCCCTGTCCCTGGACCACCAGTTGCTGCGCGTGCAGCAGGGCCGGGAGGTGATCGTGGGGCTGCGTTCGGAGGCCGTCCGGATCGCCCCCAAGTTCTCGGCCTCCTCCCGGCGACCGGGAGTCCCCGCGCCCGCCGCCCGACCCGGGGAGGTGGCGATCACCGGGCTGGTGGAGCACATGGAGTTCCAGGGCCACGAGGTCCTCGTCCACTTCAACACCGGCTCCCGCCCCGCCGTCGTACCGGACCTGGAGGCCCCGCGTCCCACCCGGCGCCCGACCCGGCGGCGCCGGCGCGAGGGCACGGTCCTGAACCGGCTGCGGGGCCGGGCGGGCGGCCTGCGCGCGGGCCCCGTGGTGGTGCTGGACCACCCCTCAGGCCCCGAGCCGGATCCGGTCGCCGCGCCCGACCCGCGCCTGCCCGGCGACCTCGTCGTGCGGACCACGCCGGACATCGAACTGCGGCACGGCATGCAGGTGCCGCTCCTGGTCGACCTCGCCCGCCTGTTCGTCTTCGACCAGCGCGGCGAGCGCATCTGCCCGGCCCCGGACCGCCTGCCCGACCTGGAGGAGTGAGGCGCCCCGGCGGGGCGAACGTTGCCTGTCGGGACGCTAGTTTATGGACCGTCACCAGCTTGCCCGCGACAGTGATCACGCGGACGAGACCGACGACGGCCCCCGCCCCGGAGGAGCACGATGAAGGCACACGACGGCATGTACATCGACGGCGCCTGGCGTCCCGCCGCGGGCCGCGACGTCATCGAGGTGGCGAATCCGTCCGACGAGCAGGTGATCGGCACCGTGCCCGCGGGCACCGCCGAGGACGTCGACGCGGCCGTACGCGCGGCCCGCGCCGCCCTGCCCGGCTGGTCCGCGACAGCGCCCGCCGAGCGGGCCGCCCGGCTGGGCGCCCTCCGGGACGTGCTGGCGGCCCGCGAGGAGGAGATCGCCGAGACCGTCACCGCCGAACTCGGCTCGCCGCTCGCCTTCTCCCGTACGGTCCACGTGGGCATGCCGATCGCGGTCGCCGGCTTCTACGCCGAGCTCGCGGCGACGTACGCCTTCGAGGAGAAGGCCGGCAACTCCACCGTGTTCCACGAGCCCGTCGGCGTGGTCGGGGCGATCACCCCCTGGAACTACCCGCTGCACCAGATCGTCGCCAAGGCCGCACCCGCGCTGGCCGCCGGCTGCACCGTCGTCCTCAAGCCCGCCGAGGACACCCCGCTCACCGCCCGGCTGTTCGCCGGGGCGATCGACGAGGCCGGGTTCCCGGCGGGCGTGTTCAACCTGGTCACCGGGGCCGGCCCGGTCGCCGGACAGGCCCTCGCCGAGCACCCGGACGTGGACCTGGTCTCCTTCACCGGCTCCACCGCCGTCGGCAGGCGGATCGGCGCGATCGCGGGCGGCGCCGTCAAGAAGGTCGCCCTGGAACTGGGCGGCAAGTCCGCCAACGTCATCCTGCCGGGCGCCGACCTCGCCAGGGCGGTGAACGTCGGCGTCGCCAACGTCATGTCCAACTCCGGCCAGACGTGCAGCGCCTGGACCCGCATGCTGGTCCACCGCGACCGGTACGAGGAGGCGGTCGAACTGGCCGCGACGGCCGCCGCCAAGTACGGCGAGCGCATCGGCCCCGTGGTGAACGCCGAGCAGCGGGCGCGTGTGCGCGGTTACATCGAGCAGGGCGTCGCCGAGGGCGCCCGCCTCGTCGCGGGCGGCCCCGAGTCCCCGCGCGAACGGGGCTACTTCGTCAGCCCCACCGTCCTCGCCGACGTCACCCCCGGCATGACCGTCGCCCAGGAGGAGATCTTCGGCCCGGTCCTCACCATCCTCCGTTACGACGACGAGGAGGACGCCCTGCGCATCGCCAACGGCACGGTCTACGGCCTCGCCGGCGCCGTCTGGGCGGCCGAGGAGACGGAGGCGGTGGCCTTCGCCCGCCGCATGGACACCGGCCAGGTCGACATCAACGGCGGCCGCTTCAACCCCCTCGCCCCCTTTGGCGGCTACAAGCAGTCCGGCGTGGGCCGCGAACTCGGCACACACGGACTCACCGAGTACCTCCAGACCAAGTCCCTCCAGTTCTAAGGGAGTCACGCCCCATGGCCGTACGTGCCGCCGTTCTGCCCGCCGTCGGGTCTCCGCTGGAGGTCACCGGGATCGAGCTGCCGGAGCCCGGGCCGGGCCGGGTCCGGGTGCGGCTCGCCGCCGCCGGGGTCTGCCACTCCGATCTGTCGCTGACCAACGGCACCCTGCGGGTTCCGGTGCCCGCCGTCCTCGGGCACGAGGGCGCGGGAACCGTCGTCGCGGTCGGCGAGGGCGTCACCCGGGTTGCGCCCGGCGACGCGGTGGTGCTCAACTGGGCCCCCTCCTGCGGGACATGCCACGCCTGCTCGCTCGGCGAGGTCTGGCTGTGCGCCAACGCGATGAACGGCGCCGCCGACGTCCACGCCCGCACCGCCGACGGCACCGAACTGCACCCCGGCCTGAACGTCGCCGCCTTCGCCGAGGAGACGGTGGTCGCCGCCTCCTGCGTGCTGCCCCTCCCGGACGGCGTTCCGCTCACCGACGCCGCGCTCCTCGGCTGCGCCGTCCTCACCGGCTACGGCGCCGTCCACCACGCGGCGAAGGTGCGCCCCGGCGAGACGGTCGCGGTGTTCGGCGCCGGCGGGGTGGGGCTCGCCACCCTCCAGGCCGCCCGGATCGCGGGCGCCGAGAGGATCGTCGCCGTGGACGTCTCCCGGGAGAAGGAGGAACTCGCCCGCCGGGCGGGCGCCACGGACTTCCTCCCGGCCACGGCGGACACACCCCGCGAGATCCGCGCCCTCACCGGGAAACAGGGCGTCGACGCCGCCGTGGAGTGCGTGGGGCGCGCGGTCACCATCCGGGCCGCCTGGGAGTCCACCCGCCGCGGCGGCCGCACCACGGTCGTGGGCATCGGCGGCAAGGACGAGCAGGTCACCTTCAACGCGCTGGAACTGTTCCACTGGGGCCGCACCCTGACCGGCTGCGTCTACGGCAACGCGGACCCGGCCAGGGACCTGCCCGTGCTCGCCGAGCACGTCCGCACCGGCCGGCTGGACCTGACCGCTCTGGTCACCGACCGGATCTCCCTGGACGACATCCCCGCCGCCTTCGAGAACATGCTGGCCGGCAAGGGCGGCCGGGCGCTGGTGGTGTTCTGAGACCCACGGCTCACGCCCGGATCAGGGCACGCGTTCCGGACGGGGCTCCTCGCGCGCCGTACGGGAGGTCCGGCGGGGCGGGCGGGAGCGGGAGACCGCCACTCCGGCCAGGCACAGGGCCCCGCCCACCAGGGTCACCGTCCCCGGCACCTCACCCAGCGCCAGCCACGACATCAGCACGACCAGGGCGGGTACGGCGTACGTCGTCGCGCCCATCCGGCTCGCGGTCGTGCGGGACAGCGCGTAGGCCCAGGTCGTGAAGGCGAGCGCGGTCGGGAACACACCCAGGTAGACCATGTTGAGCGTGGCAGGCAGCGGGGCACGGGCGGCCTCGTGGAGCAGTTGGCCGGTGAAGGGGAGGCAGACGACCGCGCCGACCAGGCACCCGAACGTCGTCACCTGCAACGCGCTCGCCCGGCCCAGCGCCGGCTTCTGGGCGACGACCCCGGAGGCGTACGCGACCGCCGCCAACAGGCACAGCACCACGCCGAACACCGAGGAGCCGCCCCCGCCCGACATCGACAGGCCCACGGTCACCGCGCCCGCGAACGACACCGCCATGCCCGCCAGCAGGCGCGGCGGCATCGGATCACCCAGCAGCCGCGCCCCGAGCAGCGCGATCAGCAGCGGGCCGACATTGACCACCAGGGCCGCGGTACCGGCGTCGACCTGCTGCTCGCCCCAGTTCAGGGCCACCATGTAGAAGCCGAACCACAGCAGCCCGGATATCGCGATCCCGCGCCAGGCCGCCCGCGGCGGCCACCCCTCCCGCCGCACCAGGCAGATCGCGCCCAGCGTCAGGGCCCCGGCCAGCAGCCGGCCGAGGGCGAGCGCGCCCGGCGAGTACGCGGCTCCCGCGCTGCGGATGGAGACGAAGGCGGAGGCCCAGAGCACCACGGTGACCGTGGCGGCCGCGGCGGCCGCGCGGGACGGGGAGACGTTCATCATGTTTCCTGAGGCTAGGCGGGCAGGGCAGGGCGAGGCTGGCGGATTTCGGACGGCCAGGGCGGGCTGGCGGCGTGTTCCCAGCGGTGCGCAATCAAGAGTCCGGCGCCGCCCGGAGTTCTGAGTATGCGAGCTGAGTATTCCGACGGATGCGGCGGTGGGCCCGTGGGCCGACGCTGGTCGCCATGAGTGACACACCGGTCAAGCAGCAGAACACGGCGGCCTTCTACGGCCAGTCGGTCGCCTCGTTCGCCATCGCCATGGCGGCCACCACCATCGGCATCTTCAGACTGAACGCCGACGCCTGGGTGCGCGCCTTCCTCGCCATCGCCGTCCTGTACCTTGTCACCTCCGCCTTCACCCTGGCCAAGGTGATCAGGGACCGCCAGGAGGCCGGGCGGATCGTCAGCCGGGTCGACCAGGCCCGGCTGGAAAAGCTGCTCTCCGAACATGATCCGTTCGAGAAGCTGTGACGCCCCGGGCCTCCGCACACCACTGGCCAGAAGGCTAAGCGAGCGCTCACCCTCGGCGGTATGGTGGACCCCCTGACGCGAAAGAGGGCGAGCGAGCGATGACTACGGCGGAGGAGACGGCCGGCGGCGACCCGCAGCCGTGGGGCGAGGTCACCCCGGACGCGGCCCGGCGGCTGCTCGTGGCCGCCGTGGAGGCCTTCGCCGAACGCGGCTACCACGCGACGACGACCCGTGACATCGCGGGCCGGGCCGGAATGAGCCCGGCCGCCCTCTACATCCACTACCGGACCAAGGAAGAACTGCTCCACCGCATCAGCCGGATCGGCCACGAGAAGGCACTGGAGATCCTGCGCACGGCCGCCCGGCGCGAGGGCAACGCGACGGAGCGGCTCGCCGACGCCGTGAGCTCCTTCGTGCGCTGGCACGCGGGCGGGCGCACCACGGCCCGTGTCGTGCAGTACGAGCTGGACTCGCTCGGCCCGGACGCCCGTGCGGAGATCCTCGCCCTGCGCCGCCAGGTCGACGCCGAGGTGCGCGGGATCATCGAGGACGGCGTCGCCTCGGGCGAGTTCGACGTGCTGGACGTGCGCGGCACCACGCTGGCCGTGCTCTCCCTGTGCATCGACGTCGCCCGCTGGTTCAACGTCGACGGCCCCCGCACGCCCGAGGAGGTCGGCGCACTGTACGCCGACCTCGTGCTGCGGATGGTCGGGGCCGGACAGCCCCGTCCCGAGAGGGACTAGAGGTAGTACCGCACCACCGACTCGGCCACGCACACCGGCTTGTCGCCGCCCTCGCGTTCCACGGTGAAGGCGACGGTCACCTGCGCCCCGCCCGGTACCTCGTCCACGCCGGTGATCACGGCGGTGGCCCGCAGCCGCGAGCCGACCGGGACGGGGGCGGGGAAACGGACCTTGTTGGTGCCGTAGTTGACGCCCATCCGCACGCCCCGCACCTCGATCAGCTGCGGCCCGAAGACCGGGAGCAGCGACAGGGACAGATAGCCGTGGGCGATGGTGGTGCCGAAGGGGCCCGCGGCGGCCTTCTCCGGATCCACGTGGATCCACTGGTGGTCGCCGGTCGCGTCGGCGAAGAGGTCGATCCGCTTCTGGTCGATCTCCAGCCATTCGGTGTACCCGAGCGGCTCGCCCACCGCGGCCCTGAGTTCGTCGGGGGACGTGAAGATCCTCGGCTCCGCCATGTGTCCGGCCTCCCGCCTCGCGGATGAAGTCTAAGCAACTGCTTAGCATGGTCGGGTGAGGGGCCGCTGTCAACGGACCGGGCGGGTGGCGCGGTGGGTAGGCTCTGAGAGGTGCCCCAGATTCCCGAGAAGATCCACGAGCTGAGCGTCGGCCAGGTGGCGGCGCGCAGCGGCGCCGCCGTCTCCGCTCTGCACTTCTACGAGTCCAAGGGCCTGATCAGCAGCCGCCGCACATCGGGCAACCAGCGCCGCTACTCCCGCGACACGCTGCGCCGGGTCGCCTTCGTCCGGGCGGCGCAGCGCGTGGGCATCCCGCTCGCCACGATCCGCGAGGCGCTCGCCCGGCTCCCGGAGGAGCGCACGCCCACGCGGGAGGACTGGGCCCGCCTCTCGGAGGCCTGGCGCTCCGAGCTCGACGAGCGCATCAGGCAGCTCAACCGGCTGCGCGACCACCTCACCGACTGCATCGGCTGCGGCTGCCTGTCCCTGGACACCTGCGTGCTGTCCAACCCGGACGATGTCTTCGGCGAACGCCTGACGGGCTCGCGCCTCATGGCGGAGCGGGGGAGCAGCCCCGGCCGCGCGTAGGCCCCTCGCGCCGAAGCGGCCATCGCCGCGCCGGATTCCTCGCACTGCCCCACGGGATACGCCGGTCCGACGCCCCGCGAGGCGCGCCGATCCGTACGGTGCCGGCGGCCGGCAGTCTCTCCGGCCGCCGGGCGGGCGGGTTCCGAGGCATCCCCGTCAGCCGCCCGGCGGGACCGGCGCACCTTGCCTCAAGCGCCTGCCGTCGTGGTCACGCGGACATCAACAGCCGCCCCCGCCTGGCGTACGCCAGGGCCTCGGGGCCGAGAACGGGCAGCGGGACCAGTATCCCGCAGTTCGCGCAGACCGGCCCGGACGACGGCTCGTGATCCAGGTCGTGGGACCAGCCGAGCCGCTCACCGCCGCACACCGGGCACGACGCGCCCGGTTCGCGCTCCAGCGCGGCGATCAGCCGGCGCAGCACCTCGGCCAGCGGTTCGCGCGGGTGCACCCGCGGGTCGTCGCACCAGGCGACCCCGAATCCGCCCCAGGTCATCCGGTGCCAGTCGTCCACGCTGCCCGGCCTGCGCAGCCCGTCGTGCTTCTCCTGCTTGCGGCGCCTGGCGAACCCGGCCTCGTAGTCGAGCCACACCGAACGCGCTTCTTCCAGTTCGTCCAGTGCGGCCACGAGCCGCACCGGATCGGGGGACCTGTCCTCGGGACCGAACCCGGCCCGCGAGCACAGATGGTCCCAGGTCGCCCTGTGCCCATAGGGAGCGAACCGCTCGAGGCACTTGCGCAGCGAGTAACGCCGCAGCGCCAGATCGCACCGCGGGTCCCTCACCTGTCTCGCCAGACTCCGGAAACCGGCCATCGCCCTGCACCTCCGTCACACCTGCATCCGCACTTCGGTCACTGCGGCGTCTTCGTGCGGAGCCGTCACGACGGCTCCGCCGGATAGACGTGCCGACGTCCCATCCGGCTCCATCCGTTTTCCGATGCCCGCCATAACGCCGCCCTGGTTGACCTTCACGGGGTGGCGCCGAAAAGTGACGCACGTTCATCTTCCCCCTGGGGGGATACCGGCGGTAACGTCCGGCACCACCCCTCGGGAGGAGTTGCCATGCCACGGCGCACCCCACACAACGCGCTCGACAGACTGAGAACTCCCCGCACATTCCCCGGGTTCCTGAAGACCGCCTCGGTATGCGTTCTCATTGCCGGTCTTTTGTCACCCTTTTCTCAAGCGGCGGCGGCCGGAACCCCGGCCGGCGCCGCCGCCGCGACCGCCGCGGCCGCGAACGACTACTGCGGCGGTCAGTGCTCCGACATCCTGCCGCCCGGCGAGAACGGCAACGCCACCCTCGCCCAGGTCCTCCTCAACCAGGCCCTCGGCATCCAGCCCGACCACGCCGAGGACCAGCTCGGCCCGTACGCGAACCTGGCCACGGGCTACCCGGCGCTCACCGACGCGAAGATCAACTCCTTCTTCAACGACGCCTCGTTCGGCGTCCCCTCCGGACAGATCGCGTCCACCGAGAAGCCGGCGGGCCGCGCCGACGTGACGATCGTCCGCGACAAGAAGACCGGTGTACCCCACATCACGGGCACCACCCGTTACGGCACCGAGTTCGGCGCCGGGTACGCCGCCGCCCAGGACCGGCTGTGGCTCATGGATGTGTTCCGGCATGTCGGCCGCGGGCAGCTGACCTCCTTCGCCGGCGGCGCGGCCGCCAACCAGGGCCTGGAGCAGGAGTTCTGGCGCAACGCCCCGTACACCGAGGCCGACCTCCAGGCGCAGATCGACCGCGCCGTGGCCGGCAACGGCGCCCGCGGGCAGCAGGCGCTCGCCGACGTGAACGCCTACCTCGACGGCATCAACGCCTACATCGACGCCTCCGACTCCGGCCGCTACTTCCCGGGCGAGTACGTCCTGACCGGCCACAAGGACTCGATCACCAACGCCGGTACCATCGCCCACTTCAAGGTCACCGACATGGTCGCGCTGGGCTCCGTGGTCGGCGCCCTGTTCGGCTCGGGCGGCGGCGGCGAGGTGAACAACGCGCTGTCCCTGCTGGCCGCCCAGTCCAAGTTCGGAGTCGCGGAGGGCACCAGGATCTGGGAGTCCTTCCGCGAGCGCAACGACCCCGAGGCCGCCCTGACCGTCCACGACGGCAGGAGCTACCCGTACGCGACGAAGCCCGACGACCCCAGGGGCCGGGCGCTGCCCGACGCCGGCTCGGTGGCCCAGGAACCCCTGGTGTACGACCGCACGGGCAGTGCCACGGCCAAGACGGCGCGGGGTGCCACCTCCTCGGCCGCGAAGAGCGCCCTGTCCTCCGCCCGGCGCGGCATGTCCAACGCCCTCGTGGTCGGCGGCGAGCACACCGCGAGCGGCCACCCGGTCGCCGTCTTCGGTCCGCAGACCGGCTACTTCGCGCCCCAGTTGCTGATGCTCCAGGAGATCCAGGGTCCGGGCATCAGTGCCCGCGGCGCCTCCTTCGCCGGGCTGAGCATGTACGTCGAACTCGGCCGCGGCCAGGACTACTCGTGGAGTGCCACGACCTCCGGCCAGGACATCGTCGACACCTACGCCGTCGAACTGTGCCAGGACGACTTCCACTACCTGTACCGCGGCACCTGCACGGCCATGGACAAGGTCGAGCAGCCCAACTCCTGGAAGCCCACCGTCGCCGACGGAACGGCGGCCGGCTCCTACACCATGCGCGTGTGGCGCACGAAGTACGGCCCCGTCGAGTACCGCGCCACCGTCGGCGGCAGGAAGGTCGCCTACACCACCCTGCGCTCCTCCTACCTGCACGAGGCCGACTCGATCGTCGGCTTCCAGATGCTCAACGACCCCGACTTCGTGAAGGGCCCGGAGGACTTCCAGAAGGCCGCGCAGCACATCAACTACACGTTCAACTGGTTCTACGCCGACTCCCGGCACACCGCGTACTACAACAGCGGCGACAACCCGGTGCGGGCGAACGGCGTCGACGCCGAGTTCCCGGTGTGGGCACAGCCGGCGTACGAGTGGCGCAACTGGGACCCGGCGGCCAACACCGCGGACTACACACCGCCCTCCGCCCACCCCGCCTCCGCCGACCAGGACTACTACATCTCCTGGAACAACAAGCAGGCCCTCGACTACTCCGCGGCCGCCTGGGGCAACGGCTCCGTGCACCGCGGCGACCTGCTGGAGGACCGGGTGAGCAAACTGGTCGCGGCCGGCGGCGTGACGCGCGCCTCGCTGGTGAAGGCGATGGCGGACGCGGCCGTGACCGACCTCAGGGCCGAGGACGTGCTGCCGAACCTGCTGAAGGTGATCAACAGCTCGCCTGTGACCGACTCCACGGCCGCGGCGGCGGTGGGCAAGCTCCAGGCATGGCTGGCCGCGGGAGCGAAGCGCACCGTGACCTCGGCCGGCTCCAAGGCGTACGCCAACGCCGAGGCCATCAGGATCCTGGACGCCTGGTGGCCGCTGCTGGTGAAGGCCGAGTTCGAACCGGGGCTCGGCAGCGACCTCTACGGCGCCTTCACCGCCAATCTGCCGGTCGACGAGTCACCGTCGGCCGGACACGGCCCGACCGGCTCCCACGCCGGAAGCGCCTTCCAGTACGGCTGGTGGAGCTATGTCGACAAGGACATCCGGGCGGTGCTCGGCGAGTCGGTGCAAGGTCCGCTGGGCCGGACGTTCTGTGGCGGCGGCACTCCGAGCGCCTGCCGCGACACCCTGATCAGCACGCTGAAGCAGGCGGCGGGAGCGAAGGCGGCCCAGGTCTACCCCGGCGACGACGAGTGCTCCGCGGGCGACCAGTGGTGTGCCGACTCGATCGTCCAGCGTGCCCTGGGCGGCATCAAGCACGGCAGGATCAGCTGGCAGAACCGCCCGACTTTCCAGCAGGTCGTGGAGTACACCGGCCACCGGTAGGGCCTCGCGAACGCGGGGTCCGAGCCAGGCGGCGGGCCGGTGTCAGTGGACGCGGCCCGCCGCCAGCACCACCCGCGCCAGTTCCGGGTGCAGGATGTCGCTGTGCGCGCCGGCCGGCGGGCCGCCGCGCCTGACCACCTCGGACACGTCCACGTTGACGCATCCCGACACCGGGAACGGCCCGGCCAGCGCTGCGGTGAGGCTGCACGCGCGCGTGCCGGGCACCGCCCGCACTCCGTCGTGCCCCATCGCGCCCCAGGCGGGCCCGAGCAGGGCGCCCACGTCGACGCCGAGCACCGACCGGTCGTCGTCCGCCATCCGCGAGGCCAGCGGATACAGCGTGCCGAGGGCCGTGTCGAAGCGGGAGTGGCAGCACACCAGAGGGCCGTCGACACGGCGCTCCCGGCCCCGCAGCACCCCGCCCGCGCGCGGATCGCCGGGCAGCCGGGACGTGAACGCGTAGTGCGAGAAGGCGCCTTGGAGCAGCGTCACGGACTTCACCGTCCGTGCGCCCTCGGGCAGCCCGCCCAGCGCGAACGACACCAGCCGCCCGCCGAAGCTGTGCCCCACCAGATGGACCCGCACCCCGGGCGCCGACTGCGCGAGCCGCCCGAGCACCGGGCCGAGCCCCCGCTCACCGACGACGCCCGCGCGCCGCTTCATCGTGTAGTACGTCGCCTGCCGCAGCAGTTCCTTGGCGCCGTTCCACGGGTTCGGCAGCGTGAACGACCGCTGCCCGCCCGGGTCCTGGAGTCCGGCGAGGGCGCCGGCGAACTCGGCGCAGACCTCCGCCGCGGGCCGTGCGAACATCGCCGGCTCGCGCTGCGGCACGCCCTCCGTCACGGTGTCCGCCGCGAACCGGGCAGCCGGCCCCGGCGACACGTCCTCCGTCAGCCGCCCCAGGAGCCGTCCGAACTCCTCCAGCGCGGCCGGCTCCCGCGCGGGGCCGTCCAGCATCCGCGCGAGCGCGTCGACCACCTCTGCCCGCCCGGGGAAGGTGTCCCGCAGTGCCTTGCGGGTGTCCTTGTCGAGTGCCGTCGACGGCACCGGTCCGGCGGCGGTGGAGCGGGGGAAGTCGGGGATGGGCTCGTCGCAGAACCGCATCGAGGGCCACACCACCCCGACGTACCCGATCCCGGCCGCCGGGGCGAGCCGTGGGATCGGCGCGAAGAAGCGGCCGTAGAGCCGGGTCGCGCCCGAACGGTCGTTGTTCCAGCCGTGCGCGAAGACGATCAGGTCGCGCACCGCCCGCCGTCCGGCTCCGGCGAGCAGCCGGTCCCGCTCGGCGCCGTCCACGTCCCCGTCGGCGTCGAAGGTCAGCTCCCAGTAGGGCGCCACACCGATGTCCGGATCCGCCATGACCGGCCCCCTCGTCCCCAAAGGCTCAGCGATGTGTCGGGCATCGTCCTGCCAACGGGGGAGAGGGGCCAGGGGGCACGGCACCTCAGTAGAGGAGGTACTGCTTCCGGATCCTCCGGAACGCGGCCAGCTCCTGCCGCCAGGCCGCCACCACCTCGTCGGTGTCCGCCCCGGCGTCGATCATCGTGCGCACCCGGGTGGAGCCGGTGAGCTTGTCGATCCAGTTGTCCGAGCGCCAGGCGAAGCCGCTCCAGACCCGCTTGGCGGTCACGAGCAGACCGATCCCGGTCCGCACCGGATCGAAGGCGTCCCGGTTGTGCACATGGATCTGCACGCCGCCGACGGTCCTGTCCTGGAACTTGGAGAAGGTGGGCGCGAAGTAGGCCTCCCGGAAGTGCACCCCCGGCAGGTGCAGCGCGCCGGCCGCGGCCGCCCAGCGCCCGTCGACGCCCTCCGCGCCGAGCAACTCGAAGGGGCGGGTGGTGCCCCGGCCCTCCGACAGGTTGGTGCCCTCGAACAGACACGTCCCGGAGTAGACCAGGGCGGTGTCGGGGGTCGGCATGTTCGGACTCGGCGGCACCCAGGGCAGCCCGGAGGCGTCGTAGAAGTCCGAGCGTCGCCAGCCGGTCATCAGGACGGTCTCCAGCGGGACCGGCGTGGTCAGGAACTCGCCGTTGAACAGCCGGGCCAGCTCGGCGACGGTCATACCGTGCGCCTGCGCGATCGGCTGCCGTCCCACGAAGGTCGCGAACTCGGGGCGCAGCACCGGACCGAGCGCCTCCCGGCCGCTCACCGGGTTGGGCCGGTCGAGCACCACGAACCGCTTGCCGGCGAGGGCCGCGGCCTCCATGCAGTCGTACAGCGTCCAGATGTAGGTGTAGAAGCGGGCGCCCGCGTCCTGGATGTCGAAGACCACCGTGTCCACGCCCGAGGCCGTGAAGACGTCGGCGAGCGGCTGCCCGCTCTTGAGGTACGTGTCGTACACCGGCAGCCCGGTGGCCGGGTCGTCGTAGCGGCCCTCCGAGCCGCCTGCCTGCGCGGTGCCGCGGAAGCCGTGCTCGGGGCCGAAGACGGCCACCAGGTTCACCCGGCGGTCGGCGTGCATCACGTCCACGATGTGCCGCACGTCCCGGGTGACGCCGGTCGGGTTGGTGACCACCCCGACCCGCTGCCCGCGCAGCGAGGCGTAGCCCTCGGCGTCCAGGCGCTCGAAACCGGTGCGCAGCGGGCGGTTGCCCCCGGGGGCGGCCTGGGCCGGGGCCGCCACGGCTCCGGAGGCCGCGGCGGCGGCGGTGGTGGCGAGCAGGCTCCGTCTGGACAGCTTCATACAGTGACCTCCGTGATCGCTGCGGGTGTCATGTTCACGCACGCTAGCGTGCGCCCGTCCCCCAGGGAACGAAGCGGACGGCGCCTCCTGCGGAACATGTCTTCCAGCACCACATACCGACTGGTTAGTCTGGAGCGGCGGAGCCGTTCCGTGTCATGCCACAGCCAGGCCGAAGGAGACCGATGGTGCAAGCCGTGCAGGGTGCGGGAGTGGTGGTCACCGGAGCCGGCGGCGGGATCGGCGCCGCGCTGGCCCGCCGGTTCGCCGCCGAGGGCGCCCGCGTCGTCGTCAACGACCTCGACGCCGACCGGGCGGCGGCCGTCGCCGCGGAGATCGGCGGCACCGCCCTTTCGGGCGACGCCTCCGAGGTCGTCGCCGCGGCCCGCGACGCGCTCGGCGGCACGGTCGACGTCTACTGCGCCAACGCGGGCCTCGGCGCGGGCGGTTCCGAGGCGGCGGGCGAGGAGGTGTGGGCGCACGCCTGGGACGTCAATGTCATGGCCCACGTCCGCGCCGCCGAGACGCTGCTCCCCGGCTGGCTGGAACGCGGCAGCGGCCGGTTCGTCTCCACCGTGTCCGCGGCCGGGCTGCTCACCATGATCGGCGCCGCCCCCTACAGCGTCACCAAGCACGGCGCGTACGCCTTCGCCGAGTGGCTGTCGCTGACCTACCGCCACCGCGGGATCAAGGTGCACGCGATCTGCCCGCAGGGCGTGCGCACCGACATGCTGGCCGCCACCGGCAGCGCCGGCGACCTGGTGCTCCGGCCCACCGCGATCGAACCGGAGGACGTGGCCGATGCCCTGCTCCAGGGCATCGCCGAGGACCGCTTCCTGATCCTGCCGCACCCCGAGGTCGCCAAGTTCTACCGGGCCCGGGCCGCCGACCCGGACCGCTGGCTGACCAGCATGAACCACATGCAGCGGACCTGGGAGGAGACCGGCTGACACCCGGGGAACGGGGGCGACCGGGGCCGACCGGGATCCTGCCGGACGCGCCAGGGGCGGCAAATGGGAAGATCCTCCGTCGGGAACCGCGTTCCCCCAGGCAGTAAGCGAGCAGGAACACGGAAGGCAGGTGGCGGCAGGTGCCCAGGACGACGGACTCAGGAGGCACGCCGGTGCCGCAGCGGCTCCTGGCCGCCGCCACCCGGCTCTTCGCCGAACAGGGCTACGACCGCACCTCGGTGCAGGAGATCGTCGAGGCGGCCGGCGTCACCAAAGGGGCGCTGTACCACTACTTCGGCTCCAAGGACGACCTCCTGCACGAGGTGTACGCGCGCGTGCTGCGCGTCCAGCAGGAGCGCCTCGACGCCTTCGCGGACGCCGACGAACCGGTCGAGAAGAGGCTGCGGGACGCGGCGGCGGACGTGGTGGTCACCACCATCGAGAACCTCGACGACGCCATGATCTTCTTCCGCTCGATGCACCATCTCGGCCCGGAGAAGAACAAGCAGGTGCGCGCCGAGCGCCGGCGCTACCACGAACGCTTCCGCGCGCTCATCGAGGAGGGCCAGCGGGCCGGCGTCTTCTCCACGGCGACACCGGCCGACCTGGTGGTCGACTACCACTTCGGCTCCGTCCACCACCTGTCGACCTGGTACCGCCCCGACGGCCCGCTCGGCCCCCAGCAGCTCGCCGACCATCTGGCCGACCTGCTGCTGCGGGCACTGCGGCCCTAGGACCTTTCGTTTGGATCAGGCCGGGCTCGCGGGCCCTGGCACCACGCCTCGCGGCGTTGTCGTCGGTTGGCAGGGCTCCGCCCTGCCGCCCTCCTCCGCCTTGCGACGCTCCCCCACTGCCTGAACGGCGTGGGAGGTGCCCCCAGCACCAGACCCCGCTCCCTGATCCGGCCTGATCCAAACGAAAGGCCCTAGCCGATCCGCGCGGCGCCACCGGTTCACCCCGGTGACCGGTGCCCCTTCAGGCGCTCGTAGGCGGCCAGCCCGTCCGGTACCCACTGCCACTCGTCCAGGCGGCGTTCCACCTCGTCCTCGGGGAGGAAGTCGTACCAGGCGACCTCCTCGGCCTGCGGGCTCACCGGCAGCTCGCAGCGCACCTGGTAGACCGCCGACCACCAGGTACGGCCCGCGCCGTCGTCGTACAGGAACTTGAAGAGGTACTCGGGGCGGGGCAGCCCCGTCACGCCGAGTTCCTCCTCGGCCTCGCGCAGGGCCGCGTCGTCGTAGGACTCGCCCGCGCCGACCACCCCGCCGACGAACATGTCGTGGAGCGAGGGGAAGACCAGCTTGGTGGAGGTGCGCCGGTGGACGAAGAGGCGGCCCTCCGCGTCCCGGGCCTGCACGAAGACACAGCGGTGGCGCAGCCCATCGGCGTACACCCGGCCGCGCGGGGACTGCCCGACGACGCGGTCGTGCTCGTCGACGACGTCGAGGATCTCGTCAGCAGCGCTCATACGGCCATCCAAGCAGGCCGCCGTCGCCGGCGGCGCGGCGCGGGACTCAGCGTGGCTGCAGGTCGCGTTTCTGTTCCGGTACCGCGCCGCACGGCATCGCCGGGTGCATGCCGAGCAGGACGATGCCCGTCACGATCGCCGCGAGCCCCGAGGCCTCCCAGGCCAGCGCCCCGGTGTCGGTGCGCAGCCGGTCGCCGAGGAAGCCCACCCCGCAGGCGATCCCGGCCAGCGGCTCGGCCGCGGTCAGCGCCGGCAGGGACATGCGCAGCGGCGCCGTCTCGAACGCGCTCTGCACCAGGATCAGCCCGGCGACGCCGATCACCAGCAGGCCGTACGGCTGCCAGCCGGTGAACAGCTCCGTCCAGCCGCCCGCCGAGAACCGCTGCCCGCTCACCCGGGTCAGCGCGTCCTGCACGCCGTACAGCAGCCCGGCGGCCACCGCCAGCAGGACCGGTCCCCAGCTCAGCCGGGAGCGCTTGGCGTAGGCCGTCAGCAGCAGGGCCAGGCCCACCATCACGCCGATGATCAGCCAGTGCCGCAGCGGGTCGGTGACGGCGCTGCCCGCGTGCGGCCGGCCCGCCACGATGAACGCGGTCACGCCACCGGCCAGCAGCGCGAGCCCCGCCCAGCCCTGGCCGCCCAGGGGCTGTCTGGTCTGCCGTCGGGACAGCGCGAGGGCGAACAGCAGGTTCGTGGCCAGCAGCGGTTCCACCAGCGAGATCTCGCCCCGGCCAAGGGCGAGGGCGCCCAGCACCATGCCGCCGATCATCAGCCCCAGACCGCCCAGCCAGCGCGGTACCCGCATCAGGTCCAGCAGCAGCCGGGGCGAGAGGAAGTCGCGGAGCGGTGCCCGCTGGGCCGCGTTCTGCTGGAGCACGAAACCGAAGCCCAGACAGCAGGCCGCGCTCACGGCGAGAATCACAACCAGAACCGACACGCTGCGTACCTCGATCATCCGGCCGGGCCACGGGGTGCGTAGTGGCCGACTGTAGCGTTCCGGGACCCGGTCCGCCGCCGGGATGGCCCGGATTCGGGCGGATCGCGCGGTCACGACGCCCCGCGGCCGGGGGCGCCGGCGTGGCCACTGGCCGTGCCGGGACCGGCGGCGACCGCCGCGCCGTCGCGTAGGCCACAGGAGTGACCCTCCCGCCGGAGGGACCGCCGCCACGACCCGGTGACCCGCCCTCTTCGCAAGTGGCGCCTGGGCAGCGGCAGTTGACGCGTGTAACGCACGGCTGACCCTTGACGGGGTGCGTTGGCTGGGGGTTTGCTGTCCGTGATCAGCCGATGGCAAGCCGATGACCGACGAGCAAGCCGAGGCCGGTGAGCCGAACGGGGGCCGCTCCCGGGGCGTGCGCCGGGCCACGAAAACAAAGAGCGCGTGAGGAAGTTCCGCGGTGTCCCCACCCCCGCCTCCCCTCGGACGCGGCCGCAAGCGCGCCGCCCAGGCCTTCGACACCGCGCTCGACGACACGGAACTCCGCGAGGCGCGCGCGGCGTTGGCGCAGGGAAGGTGGCAGGCGGTGCGCTCGCTGCTGGTGCGCACCAAGGACGACTGGGACCGCCGCGGCCACCGTGTCACCGTCCTCGCGGAGGAGTCCCACACCGCGGCCTGGACCCGTGACTGGCTGCTCGCCGAGCCCGAGTCCGCCGACGCCTCCGTCCTCCTCGGTATGTCCCTGGTGCAGGGCGCCCTCTCCGGCAGGGAGAAGCCCGACCGGGCCCGCGAGGCATGCCGGACGGCGGCCGGGCTGGCGCCCGCCGACCCCACGCCCTGGCTCGGCCTGCTCCTGCTGGAGCGGGGCCTCGGCGACGAGGAGGAGGTCGTCCGCCTCTTCGACAGGATCCGCCAACGCCATCCCGACCACCACCACGCCCACCACCTGATGGTGGCCCAGCTGGCCGAGCGGCACGCCGACGCCGGCCCCGACCCGCTGCACGAGGTCTACGACTTCGCCAACTGGGCCGCCGAGCAGGCGCCCGCCGACTCGCCCCTCGCCATGCTCCCGGTGGTCGCGCACGCCGAGCGCTACCGCGTCCTGGCCGGCGCGGGACACGCGCAGGCCGACCCGGCCGCCTCCGGGCACTGGACGGGCCGCAGGGCCCGGCAGGTGATGAAGGCCGCCTTCGACTGGTGGCTGGAGTGGGAGCAGGAGGACCATCCGCGTCGCCTGGTCGATCTGAACTTCCTCGCCCACGCCAAGCACTGCGAGGGCCGGGGTGCCGAGGCCGCCGCCCTGTTCCACCGCATCGGCGACCATCCCGCCCAGGCGCCGTGGGCGTACCCCGACCGAGATCCGTACACCGCCTTCCGCATCGCGCGCGCCGCCGCGCTCGGTGCGGTGTAGTGCCCAGCAACCCCGTACGCACCACGACCCCGACGCCCGAAAGGACGAACCCCCGATGACGACGGGCAGTTCGAGCACGAACAGATCCACCGCCGACGGTGGCGGCATCAGCACCTTCAAGGGGCAGGAGCGCGCCCTGCGCGCCGACCGCCTCGGCACGGGGGGTCTGCTGCTCTCCGTGCTCGCCGCGACCGCCCCGCTCATGGTGGTCGCGGGTGTCATGCCCACTACATTCGCGGTGATGGGGATCGTCGGGCAGCCGCTGCTCTTCGTGCTGCTCGGCACCGTACTGATCCTCTTCAGCTTCGGTTACGCGGAGATGAGTCGCCACGTCCACAACGCGGGCGCCTTCTACGCGTACATCTCCCGGGGCCTCGGCGGCACGGCGGGCGCCGGCGCGGCGCTCGTCGCCCTCGTCGCCTACAACGCGCTCCAGGCCGGCATCTACGGGATCTTCGGCTTCGAGGTCTCCAACCTGTTCGCCACCTACGCCGACCTCACCGTCGCCTGGTGGATCCCCGCGCTCGTGGCCGCCGGCGTCGTCGGCGCGCTCGGCTGGCTGAAGATCGACGTCAACGCGCGCGTGCTCGGCGTCCTGCTGGTCATCGAGGTCGTACTCGTCGTGATCTTCGACGTGGCCGCGATCGCCGACCCGGCCAAGGAGGGCCTGTCCCTGCACGCCTTCAACCCGGACACGCTCGCCGGCGCCGGCATCGGCACCGCGCTGTGCTTCTGCATCGCCGCCTTCCTCGGCTTCGAGCAGGCCCCGGTGTACGCCGAGGAGACCAGCCGCCCGCACGTCCTGGTCCCGCGCGTGATGTTCCTCGCCGTCGCCGGCGTCGCCGTCTTCTTCGCGATCAGCAGTTGGGCACTCACCATCGCCACCGGCCCCGCGGCGATCATCGGCACGTCCCAGAAGGAGAGCGCCGGACTGCTGTTCACCCTGACCGAATCGCGGCTCGGCGGCACCTTCACCGACGTCCTGCACGTCCTGTTCGTCACCGGGATGTTCGCGGCCATGCTGAGCTTCCACAACGTCGTCGCCCGGTACGCCTTCGCCATGGGCCGCGAGGGCCTGCTCCCGGCCGCCTTCGGACGCACCTCCAGCTCCAGCGGCGCGCCCGCGACCGGATCCCTCTCGCAGACCGTCGTCTCGCTGGTCATCGTGATCGCCTTCGCCGTCACCGACGACAAGCCGACCGGCGACCCGACCGCGCCCGTGCTGCACCTGTTCACCTGGTTCGGCAACCTCGGCGCGCTCGGCGTCATCGTGCTGATGGCGGCGGCCAGCGTGTCGGTGATCGTCTTCTTCGTACGGCGCGGCGCCGCGGCCGCGCAGGCCTGGCGGCTGGTCACCTCCGCCGTGGCCGGCCTGGCCCTGCTGGTGATCGCCACCTACACGGTCAAGGACTTCGACGTCCTGGTCGACGCCGGCCCCGGCTCGCTGCTGAGCCGGGTGCTGCCCGGCATCATCGGCCTCGCCCTCGTCGTCGGCCTGGTCCAGGGAGCCGTACTGCGCTCCCGCCGGCCGGAGGCGCACGCCCGCATCGGCCTGGGCAACGAGGCCTTCCAGCTGGAGAAGGCGGCCGAGGCGGCGGAGACCGCTGAGGCGGCGGAGGCGGCTGAGACGGCGTCCTAGGCCCGGGTACGGAAACCCCGGGTACGGAAAAAACAATGACGGAAGTCTGACGAGCACTCGCGATCCCTGGCCCGCCCGGGGCGCGGGTGTTCGAATGAAGACGTGAACCCCGAACTCCCCCAGGACGAGGGGCGGCCAGAGGAGGAGGGCCGCCCCGTCGGCCGCCGCGTCTTCCTCGCCACCCTCGGCCTCGGCGCCCTCGGCGTGGCCACCGCGCCCACACTCCAACGCGGCATGGAGGGCCTGCTCGGCGCGGTGTCCGGCAAGGACCCCACCGGTCTGACCGGCCTGCTGCCGAACGGCGGCGGCTTCCGCTACTACTCGGTCGCCGCCTCCGTCCCGCACAAGGACGCCACGGACTACCGCCTCACCGTCGACGGCCTCGTCGACCACCCCGCCACCTACACGCTGGACGACCTCAGGGCCCTGCCCCGGACCCGGCTGGTCCGCGACGTCCAGTGCGTCACCGGCTGGCGGGTGCCCGGCACCCCCTTCGAGGGCGTACGGCTCTCCCGGCTGCTCGACGCGGCCGGAGTGCGGGCGGGCGCCCGGGCCGTCCGCTTCACCTGCTTCGACGGCACCTACACCGAGAGCCTCACCCTCGCCCAGGCCCGCCGCCCCGACGTGCTCGTCGCGCTGCGCATGCAGGGCAAGGACCTGGCCCACGCGCACGGCGGGCCGGTCCGCCTGTACGTGGCCCCCATGTACTTCTACAAGTCGGCCAAGTGGCTCTCCGGCATCACCGTCACCGACCGCGTCGAGCCCGGCTACTGGGAGAACCTCGGCTACGACGTCGACGCCTGGGTCGGCCGTTCGAACGGACGCAGCGATGTCCCTACGAGCTGACGCCCCGGCCCCGCCCGGCACCCGTGTCCGCCGCTTCACCCGGGCCGAGCGGTGGGTGCACCGGACCACGGCCGCGCTCATGGGCGTGTGCGTGGTCACGGCGGCCTGCCTGTACATCCCCCAGCTCGCCGAGCTGGTCGGCCGGCGCGAACTGGTCGTCCGCGTCCACGAGTGCGCGGGCCTCGCCCTGCCCGTACCGGTCCTGCTGGGCCTGGCCTCCCGCGCCTTCCGCGCCGACCTGCGCTTCCTCAACCGCTTCGGCCGGCACGACCGGGTCTGGTTGCGCGCCGCCCTGCGCCGCGACCGCCGGCCCGCCTCCCGCCCGGCCGGAAAGTTCAACGCCGGCCAGAAGATCTACGCCGCCTGGATCGCCGGGGCCGGCCTGGTCATGCTCGGCACGGGACTGATGATGTGGTTCACCCACCTCACCCCGGTGGCCTGGCGCACCAGCGCCACCTTCGTGCACGACTGGCTCGCCCTGACCGTCGGCGTCGTCCTGGCCGGCCACATCGGCATGGCCCTCGGCGACCCGGAGGCACGCCGAGGCCTGCGCACCGGCCTGGTGACCCGCGCGTGGGCGGACGAGCAGCACCCGCTGTGGCGGCCGTAGAGCCACCGCGCGGGCCCGAGAGCCGGCGGCGCGGGCACGAACGGAAGCGGCGGCCGTGACCGGGTGGTGCCCCGGTCACGGCCGCCGCCCGACCGCGTATCCCTAGGGCCTCTCGTTTGGATCATGCCGGGCTCGCGGGGCCTGGCACCGCTCCCCCAAGCTCTTCGAGCAGGGGGCACCCCCAGCGGCGTTGTCGTCGGTTGGCAGGGCTCCGCCCTGCCGCCCTCCTCCGCCTTGCGATGCTCCCCCACTGCCTGAACGGCGTGGGAGGTGCCCCCAGCACCAGACCCCGCTCCCTGATCCGGCCTGATCCAAACGAAAGAACCTAGATCACCAGGGACAGCAGCAGCACCAGGGCGCCCGCCACCACCGAGATGATCGTCTCCATGACCGACCAGCTCTTGATCGTCTGGCCGACGCTCAGCCCGAAGTACTCCTTCACCAGCCAGAACCCGGCGTCGTTGACATGGCTGAAGAACAGCGAGCCGGCACCGATGGCCAGCACCAGCAGAGCGGCGTGGGTGCTCGACATGTCGGCCGCGAGCGGGGCGGCCAGACCGGCCGCCGAGATGGTCGCCACGGTCGCCGAACCGGTCGCGAGCCGGATCGCCACCGCGATCAGCCAGCCGAGGAGCAGCGCCGGGATCGACCAGTCCTTGGAGATGTCCAGGACCATCTGGCCCACACCGGCGTCGATCAGCGTCTGCTTGAAGCCGCCGCCCGCGCCCACGATCAGCAGGATGCCGGCGATGGGCATGAGGCCCTTCTCGACGGTCGAGGAGATCCGCTCCTTGCTGAACCCGGCCGGCATCCCCAGCGTGAAGACGCCGAGGAGCACGGCGGCGAGCAGCGCGATCATCGGGGAGCCGATGACGTCGAAGACACGCTGGGTCATGTTCGCCGGGTCGTCCACGACGATGTCGACCAGGGCCTTGGCCAGCATCAGCACCACCGGGAGCAGCACCGTGGCCAGCGTGGCGCCGAAGCCCGGACGCCGCTGGAGCTCCTCCGACGGGCGCTGGGGCAGCATCCGCTCAGGGACGGGAACGTCCACCCAGCGGGCCGCGACCTTGGCGAACAGCGGACCGGCTATGACCACCGTGGGTATGGCGACGAGGATGCCCAGCGCCAGCGTCACGCCCAGGTTGGCCTTGACGGCGTCGATGGCGACCAGCGGGCCGGGGTGCGGCGGGATCAGGCCGTGCATCACGGACAGACCGGCCAGCGCCGGCACACCGATGCGCATCAGGGAGTAGTTGCCGCGCTTGGCCACCATCAGCACGACCGGGATCAGCAGCACGATGCCGACCTCGAAGAACAGCGGCAGACCGATCACGGACGCGATCAGCACCATCGCCCACGGCATCGCCCAGCCCCTGGCCTTCGCCAGGATCGTGTCGACGACCTGGTCGGCGCCGCCGGAGTCGGCGAGCAGCTTGCCGAGGATCGCGCCGAGGGCGATCAGCACGCCCACGCCGGCGACGGTGGAGCCCAGGCCGGCGGTGAAGCTGGCGATCGCCTTGTCGAGCGGTGCCCCGGCGACCGCGCCGAGCACCAGTGTTCCGATGGTCAGGGACAGGAAGGCGTGCAGCTTGAACCGGGTGATGAGCAGGACGATGACGGCGATGCCCACGAGTGCGGCGATGCCGAGCTGGGCATGGCCGGCCGAGGTGATCGGCGGGGGCGCGTCCGCTGCCAGCATCTCGACGCTGAGTCTGGTCACGGTGTTCCCTTGCTGGTGAAGAGGGACGGTGGGGAGAGGTGTGCCGCAGTCGGCGAGCGTGGGGGTGAGGCTCCGCGGCTCAGGGCCGCTGCTCCTCGGCGGACTGCGAAGAGCTGTCGAGGCCGTCCAGCGCGGACAAGGCGCGTGCGGTGATCTCCTCGGGCGACCCGGAGACGTCGACGTCGACGCCCCGCTCGTCCCGCTGGAGCGGCTCCAGCGTGGCGAACTGGGAGTCCAGCAGCGCCGTCGGCATGAAGTGCCCCTGACGCTGCGCCATCCGGTCCTCGATCAGCTTCCGGTCGCCCGTCAGGTGCACGAAGACGACGCCGGGAGCCGCGGCCCGCAGCCGGTCGCGGTACGACCGCTTCAGCGCCGAGCTGCTCACCACCCCGCCGAGCCCCGCCCGCCCGTGCGCCCAGGCACCGATGGCATCCAGCCACGGCCACCGGTCCTCGTCGCGGAGCGGGATCCCGGCCGTCATCCTGTCGATGTTGGCCCGCGGGTGGAAGTCGTCGCCCTCGGCGTACGGAACGCCGAGCCGGGCGGCGAGCAGGGGACCGATCGTGGTCTTGCCCGTGCCGGCGACGCCCATCACCACGACGACGTGGGGGGTACGCATCACTGCCTCGCTGTCTTCCTCGACATGGGACGCCGACATCCGGCGTCCGCCACACTGAAACCTATAGGTACGACTAATTCAAGGGTGTGTGACATATAAGTCTGACTTTTTGGGATCGTGATCCGCCCCGTACGCTGAGTGCATGAGCACACCGGGCCGAGGGCTGCACGGCCGCGTACTGGACACCCTCGGCCCCGCCATCACCGCGGGCGAGTACCCGCCGGGCAGCGTGCTGCGTACCGACGAACTCGCACAGCGCTTCGACGTATCACGCTCCGTGATGCGCGAGGCGGTGCGCGTCCTGGAGTCCATGCACCTGGTCGCCTCACGCCGCCGCGTCGGCGTGACCGTCCTCCCCCGGACCGAGTGGAACGTCTACGACCCGCAGGTCATCCGCTGGCGCCTGGCCGGCGCCGACCGGCCCCGGCAACTGCGCTCGCTGACCGTGCTGCGCTCCGCCGTCGAACCGGTCGCCGCGGGCCTGGCCGCCCGGCTCGCCACCCCCGAGCAGTGCGCCGAACTCACCGAGTGCGCCCTCGGCATGGTGGCCAACTCACGCGGCC
This sequence comes from Streptomyces sp. CB01373, assembly GCF_002803075.1. Classification (GTDB taxonomy): domain Bacteria; phylum Actinomycetota; class Actinomycetes; order Streptomycetales; family Streptomycetaceae; genus Streptomyces. Next base: position 110,188 of record NZ_NNBK01000004.1, read on the forward strand.
ACAACCGGCTTCAGGCGTACCTGGTCCACGACATCGCCTTCCACCGGGTGATCCTCGGCGCCTCCGGGAACGAGATGTTCGCCCGTCTCGGCGACGTGGTCGCCGAGGTCCTGGCGGGCCGCACCCACCACGAGGTCATGTTCGAGGAGCCCGACCCCGCGGCCGTCACCCTCCACGTCCAGCTCGCCGAGGCGGTCCGGGCCCGCGACGAGGACCTCGCCGAGCGGCTGACCCGCGAGATCACCACGGGAGCCCTCCAGGAACTGGACGTCCTGGCGCCGTAGCCCGGCGCTCGCCTCACTGCTCGGGGAAGTCCCCGTCCACGTACACCCACGCCCCGTCGACCCGCTCGAACCGGCTGCGTTCGAGCAGCGAGCCGCCGCGGTAGGACGCCCGGAACGTCACCGTCCCGGTGCCGTGGAAGGCCGATCCGTCCGTCGTGCCGAGGATCTCCAGCCCCGTCCAGCGCATCCCGGGATCGAGGTCGAGCCGCGCCGGCCGGGTCCGCGGGTGCCAGGTCCGCAGCAGATATCCCGCGTCCCGCCGCACGAAGGCGCAGTACCGCGACCGCATCAGCGCCTCGGCGGTCGGCGCGGCGGCCGCACCGCCGTGATAGCGGCCGCAGCAGCTCTCGTACGGCTCGGGCAGCCCGCACGGGCAGGAACGCGTGGTCATGCCCCCCATTCTGCCCGCGGCGGCGCACCCGCCCGCCGCCGGTACGGCCGCTGCCCCGGTTCGTCCCCTGCCCGTACGCCCTCCGCTCCCTCGCGCCCGTGCGGCACGGGCGCGAGGGAGGCACAGTGGAAGCACGGAGGCTACGCCGGGTCGCTCGTCGCCTCGACGCCGTGGCCTTGCCTCCCACCGGAGTTGAGGAGACACGGACGATGACTCGACCCGTCGGCAGCCGGCCTCCGTCCGTCAAGGAGTGGCGGCTCAGTCTGTACCTTTCGGAACACGACCCGGACACCACCGCCCGGATCGTCCTGGACACCGGCGACAACGTCATGGAGACCCGCGCGGAGGCCCGCCGCAATCCGTACGACAGGGCCGTGCCCGAGATCGGCGACGAACTCGCGGCCGGCCGCGCGCTGATCGCACTCGGCCGCGAGCTGCTGCGCGCCGCCGCGGGCGACATCGACGCGGTGGGAGCGCCCGAGGCCACGCCTCCCGCTCCCCTGTGGACCTCCAGGGAGTGAAGGAGCCGCACGGTGCTCTTCACGGACCGTATCGACGCGGGACGGCGGCTGGCCGCCCGCCTGGACCACCTCACCGGCCAGGACGTCGTGGTGCTCGGCCTGCCCAGGGGCGGCGTCCCCGTGGCCGAGGCCGTCGCGGACGCCCTCGGCGCACCGCTGGACGTGTGCCTGGTGCGGAAGCTGGGCGTCCCCTCCCATCCGGAGCTGGGCATGGGGGCGATCGGCGAGGACGGCGTACGCGTCCTCGGCGAGGACGTGCTGCGCGAGGCGCGCGTCACACCCGGGGAGCTCGCGCGCGTCGAGGAACGCGAACGCCGCGAACTCGACCGGCGTGCCGCGCGCTACCGGGGCGAACGGCCGCCCGCCGCCGTCGCGGGCCGGACCGTCGTGGTCGTCGACGACGGGGTGGCCACCGGCTCGACCGCACGCGCGGCCTGCCGGACGGTACGCGCCCGCGGGGCCGCGCGGACCGTGCTGGCGGTCCCCGTCGCACCGCCGGACTGGACGTACCGGCTCGGCGGCGAGGCGGACGAGCTGGTCTGCCTGGACACCCCGCCGGACTTCTTCGCGGTCGGCCAGTTCTACGCCGACTTCGCCCAGCTCGACGACGAGGACGTCGTCGCCTGCCTCCACCGGGCGGCGGCCCGCTCCCGCGGGGTCCCCGTCGACCGCGAGGTGGAGGTGGCGGCCGGCTCCGTGCGGCTCGGCGGCCACCTGACCGTGCCCCCCGGTGCCGTCGGCGTCGTGGTCTTCGCCCACGGCAGCGGCAGCGGACGGCACAGCCCGCGGAACCGGTTCGTCGCCGAGGGCCTGAACCGCGCCGGACTCGGCACCCTCCTGTTCGACCTGCTCACCGAGGAGGAGGCGGAGGAGCGGGCCAACGTGTTCGACACCGCGCTGCTGGCCGCCCGGCTCACCGCCGCCACCGACTGGCTGCGCGGCCGGCCCGGCACCGAGCGGCAGGCGGTCGGCTACTTCGGCGCCAGCACCGGCGCGGCCGCCGCCCTCCGGGCCGCGGCGGAACCCGGCGCGGACATCGCCGCCGTGGTCTCCCGCGGCGGCCGTCCCGACCTCGCCGGGCCGCGCCTGCCGGACGTGACCGCTCCCACGCTGCTGATCGTGGGCGGTGCCGACGACCTGGTCCTCGGCCTCAACCGCGAGGCGCAGGCCCGTCTGCGCTGCGAGAGCCGCCTCAGCGTCGTTCCCGGCGCCACCCACCTCTTCGAGGAGCCCGGCGCCCTGGAGACGGTGACCGAACTGGCCCGGGACTGGTTCACGGACCACCTGGCGGCCGCGCACGTGTAGCCCGGGGCCGGTACGCGGTGTGTGCCGGCGCGGTGCGCGGGCGCGGTGGGAACGCCAAAAACGGTGTCGACCGACAAGCGGTCGACACCGTCTTCTGGTGGTGTCCGAGGGGGGACTTGAACCCCCACGCCCGATAAAGGGCACTAGCACCTCAAGCTAGCGCGTCTGCCATTCCGCCACCCGGACGAGGTGTCTGTCGTGCGGGTCTTCCCGCGGCGACGAAGGAAACATTACCAGGCTTTCGGGCAGGTCCGATCACCTGCCCTGCCCCCAGGCCGCGCGGGCGCGGGCCGGGGCGGGAGGCTCTCTTGGGGTTGGCGCGGGGGAGGGGGAGGATGAGTGGACCACCGGCACACGGGGTGGCCACCAGCACACAGCGGGAGGAAGCAGCGTGAGCGAGACGGGCACGGCCAGGGGCGTCACCGGCGAGGACGAGGTCGTGGACCTCTGCCGCGAGCTGATCCAGATCGACACCAGCAACTACGGCGACCACTCGGGGCCGGGTGAGCGCGCGGCGGCCGAGTACGTCGCCGAGAAGCTCGCCGAGGTGGGCCTGGAGCCGAAGATCTTCGAGTCGCACCCGGGCAGGGCCTCCACGGTGGCCCGTATCGAGGGCGAGGACCCCTCCCGGCCCGCGCTGCTGATCCACGGCCACACCGACGTCGTACCGGCCAACGCCGACGACTGGACCCACCACCCCTTCTCCGGCGAGGTCGCGGACGGGTGCGTGTGGGGCCGCGGCGCGGTCGACATGAAGGACATGGACGCGATGACGCTGGCGGTCGTGCGCGACCGGCTGCGCAGCGGGCGCAGGCCTCCGCGGGACATCGTGCTCGCCTTCCTCGCCGACGAGGAGGCGGGCGGCACGTACGGCGCCCGGTACCTGGTGGACCGGCACCGGGACCTGTTCGAGGGGGTCACCGAGGCGATCAGCGAGGTCGGCGGGTTCTCCTTCACCGTCAGCGAGCAGCGGCGGCTGTACCTGATCCAGACGGCCGAGAAGGGCATGCACTGGATGAAGCTGACCGTGGCCGGCACCGCGGGGCACGGCTCGATGATCCACCGGGACAACGCGATCACCGAGCTGTCGGAGGCCGTGGCACGGCTCGGGCGGCACAGGTTCCCGGTGCGGGTGACCAAGACCACCCGCGCCTTCCTGGACGAACTGGGCGACGCGCTCGGCACCGAGCTCGACCCGGAGGACATGGACGGCACCATCGCCAAGCTCGGCGGCATCGCCAAGCTCATCGGCGCGACCCTGAGCAACACCGCCAACCCCACGCAGCTGGGCGCCGGTTACAAGGTCAACGTCATCCCGGGCGAGGCGACCGCGCACGTCGACGGACGGTTCCTGCCCGGCTTCGAGGAGGAGTTCCTCGCGGACCTGGACCGGATCCTGGGACCGAAGGTCAAGCGCGAGGACCTGCACGCCGACAAGGCCGTGGAGACCACCTTCGACGGGGCCCTGGTGGAGGCGATGCAGTCCGCGCTGCTGGCCGAGGACCCGGCCGCGAAGGCCATCCCGTACATGCTCTCCGGCGGTACCGACGCCAAGTCCTTCGACGACCTGGGCATCCGGGGCTTCGGCTTCGCGCCGCTGAAGCTGCCGCCGGAGCTGGACTTCGCGGGCATGTTCCACGGCGTGGACGAGCGGGTGCCGGTGGACGGCCTGAAGTTCGGGGTGCGCGTGCTCGACCGGTTCATCGACGCGTCCTGAGACGCGTCCTGAGGCGTGTCCTGCGATCCACCCGGTCTGTCATCACCGGCTTGACCCCGGTATTCGACCACGCGTGCGGGAATGACCGGGACGGGTGAATGCGACCATAAGCTCGTATCCCGATTAGTTCCTCCTCGTTACAGGTGATGCGATCAGCAACATGAGATCGCTTTTGCCAACGAGGAGGAATAATGATCAAGAAGGTCGTCGCTGCCGCGGTCGCCACCGGTGGACTGGTTCTCGCGGGTGCCGGGATGGCCGCCGCCGACTCGGGCGCCCAGGGTGCTGCCGTGCAGTCCCCGGGTGTCCTTTCCGGCAACGTCATCCAGGTGCCCGTTCACGTGCCGGTGAACGTGTGCGGCAACACGATCTCGGTGATCGGGCTGCTGAACCCCGCCTTCGGCAACACCTGCGTCAACCACTGACGTTGTGCCCCGCCCCGTGAGGGTCTGACTCCATCGACTCCGTGGGGGGTCTGAACCCGTCGGCCCCGGAGCGCCCGCCATGCGCTCCGGGGCCGACCGGTTTGCAGGCGCGGTCCCGACGTCGGAACTCCGACGGGTGCGGCCGCGCGTTCCGGAAGGTTCGAGAAGGTCGAAGGCAGGGATTCAGCAACATGCGACAGGTCACCCGCAAGGGCCTGATGACGGTGGCCGCGGCCACCGGTGTGATCGCCGCGGCGAGCGGTTACGCCCATGCCGACGCGGGCGCGTCCGGCGCCGCGTCCGGCTCACCGGGCGTGCTGTCCGGCAACACGGTGCAGGTGCCGGTGCACGTGCCGGTGAACGTCTGCGGCAACACGATCAACGTCGTCGGGCTGCTCAACCCGGCGGCGGGCAACACCTGCGTCCAGCAGGGCGGCAGCCACGCGGGCGGGAACAACGGCGGCTCCCACGCTGAGGGGCGCACCAGCGGCTCGCCGGGCGTCGGCTCCGGCAACACGGTGCAGGTGCCGGTCGACGTGCCCGTCAACGTCTGCGGCAACAGTGTCGACGTGATCGGCGTGGCCAACCCGGCCCTGGGCAACCACTGCGCCAACGGCGGCGGGAGCCACACCACGCCTCCCGGCGGCGACCGGGAGGTCCCGCCCGGCACGCCGAGGCACCCGGGCCACCCCGGTCACCCGAGCCACCCGGGACACCCGAGCCACCCGGGACACCCCGGTCACCCGAGCCACCCCGGGAACCCGGGGACGCCCGGGAACCCCGGCACTCCGGGAACGCCGGACACTCCGGGAACTCCTGGAAACCCCGGCACTCCGGGCACTCCCGAGACGCCTGGTACGCCCTCCACGCCTCCCTCCGCGGGTGGCGGCAGCGGCACCCCCGGTGGCTCGACGCGGGTGAACCACCCGGCCGCGCATTCAGTCACCGTGGCCGACAGGGCGCAACTCGCCCAGACCGGCAGCGAACTGCCGATGGGCACCGTCCTGCCGGTGGGCGCGGGCGCGCTGCTCGCGGGTGCCGTGCTGTACCGCAGGGCACGGGCCTCGGCCAGGTAGTCCGGCGACGGCCGAGTGTCAGGCGGCCTGACGGCTGTGCGCATGACAAGGCGGGCCTCGCGTCGAGCGGGGCCCGCCGTGGCTCGGGCCGCCTCAGCTCACCACGTGGCGCGCACCTGGCGGATGATCCGCCGGCGCAACCGCACCCTGCGGCTGCCGTCGCGCAGCAGGCTCAGACGGTGCAACTCCCAGTGTCCGTACTCGGCGTGGTCCGTCAGCAGACGTGCCGTCTCCTTGCGGGACACCCCGCGCGGGACATGCACGTCGACAAATTCGTATTCCGGCATCGCATCTATTGTGCGGGCTGGGGCCCGGTACGGATAGCGTCTGCACTATGTCTGATGCTGCGCAGCCCACCGCTGCCGAGGTACGCGCCGCCGCCGAGGCGGTCAAGACCGCGCTCGACCGCCACCTGGCCGCGGTCGAACGCCGGTCGGGGGACGAGGACCCGGCCGTCTACGAGGCGTTCAACCAGCTGGCCGCGGCCGCGGAGGCGTACGACGAGCTGCTCTACGACCGCTACGACGAGGTCACGCCCTTCGAGATCCCCGGTGACGACTCGCTGCCGCCGTACACGGGCCCCGAGGAACCGAACGCGATCAGCGTGCTGATCCGCCGCGACTACGCCGTGGCCGAGCCGCAGCGGCTGCTGGCGCAGGCCCAGCGGGTGGAGGCCGCGGACTCCGACGCCGTCCTGGGCACCGCCGAGGGCGCCTCCGGCACGGTGCACGGGGCCATCGGCATCCTGTTCGGCGAGTTCGAACCGGACGAGATCGCCTCCCGGCACAAGGAGTTCGGCCTGGAGGAGGGCGACTCCACACTGTGGGTCACCGCCGCGGACGAGCCCGCCGACCCGGGCGACTGGCTGGACGCCCCCTTCGAGCACGTCGATCCGGAACGGGTCGTGTGCCGCTTCGACGTCAGCGCGGTCTTCGACGAAGAGGACGACTTCAACGCGCCCCTCGACGACGACCTCGAAGAGGATGAGGACGAGGACCTCGACGAGGACGACTTCAACGCGCCCCTCGACGACGAGGACCTGGAACCGCTGGACGCGAACGACCGCTGAGGCCGTCGGCGGACCGGCGGCCGGCCGTTCCGCCCGGCCGCGCGCCGGTGGGCCGGGCCGCGCGCCGGGTGGTTCCGCGGCGGCCGAGTCGTGTGTTCCGGGCGGTCAGCCGGCCGTCCCCTCCTGGGCCCCGGGGTCCTGCGCCGGAGGCTGGAGCAGGGCGGGCAGACGGGTCGTACGGGGCTTGGCCGGGACCTCGGCAACGGCCCGCGGGAGCGCCTGCTCCACGCCGTGCACCACGGACAGATGCCGGGCGGCCCTGCTGAACGCCGTGCAGACCCACGGGCGGCTGAGCGCCTGTGCCGCGTCGCCGGGCAGCACCACGACCACCGCCGGCCACCGGCCGCCCACCGCCTGATGCGCGGTCAGCGCCCACCCGTGCCGCAGACGAGTCTCCACCCGCTCCTTCGGGACCACCACGAGGGCACCCGAACAGGACAGGTGCAGCCCCTCGGCGTCGGCCTTCACCACATGACCGGGCAGCGTACGGCCCGGGGCGGGGGAGTAGGCGACCCGGTCGCCGGGGTCGAAACCGCCGAAGCGGCCGGGCCCCGGGTTGAGCCGCTCCTTCAGCGCCGCGTTCAGCGCGCGCGTGCCGGCCGCGCCGCCGTGACCGGGGGTGATCACCACGGTCTGCTCGGCCGGGATGCCGATCGCCCGCGGCACCGAGTCCGCGACGAGCTGCACGGTCCGGTGCACGGCCTCGCCCGCGTCCCGCACCGGGACGATCACGACCTCCTTGCCGGGCGCCGCCACCTGGTTCAGCTCGCCCACGCCGATGCCGGAGACCAGCTCGCCCAGCGGGCCCGGGTCCGGCACGCGCGAGGCGATCTGCGGGCACACCCGCGCCGCCAGCAGATCCGCGAACACCCGTCCCGGTCCCACGGACCACAGCACAGTCGGATCCCCGGCCAGCACCAGCCGCGCCCCGTCCGGCAGCGATTCGACCAGCAGGGCCGCCGTCTCGACGTCCAGCTGGGGCGCGTCGAGCACGACGAGGAGGTCGAGGGCGAGGGAGCCGTCCTCGTCCCGGCCGGGGCCCTCGGCGCCGGACAGCAGTCCGGCCACCGTGGCGACGGGGGGCGCGGACGCCTCAGCGGGTGCCTGCGACTCCTGTGCTTGCGGGAGCCGCCGGAGGAGCTGCCCGAAGCCGTCCCGGCCGAGTGGGCTGTGGGCGGCGGCCCAGGTGCGCAGTCCGAGGCGCCGTGCCTCGCCCAGCAGCCGCGCGGGCTCCACGCGGGACGCCTCCCCGCCGGTGTGCAGCACCAGGCAGTGCCCGGCAGCGGCGCGGAGCAACTCGGCGGCCGAGCCCTGGGCGGAGGCGGCGGCCCGCTCCCAGTCCGGGGCCGAACCGCCTTCCTTCGGCGTGGAGTTGATCAGGTGGGCGAGTCCGTCGGCCAGGCTCTCCTCGGCGAGCGCGTACCGCTCCAGGCCGACGAGCACGCGCACCGGGCGCTCGCCGTCCTCGTCCGCCTCCTCGGCGGCCGGGGCGTCCTCCAGGGCGTCCTGGAACGCCAGGGCCTCGCCCTCCGCCAGCGTGGCGTTCAGGGCCGCCTCGGGATCGGGCACCGCCCGCTGGGCCAGGGCGGCGGTCAGCGCCGGGGCCTCCAGGGCCGTGTGCCCGGCGAGGGCGGCCTGCTCCAGCAGCCACACGGTGAAGGCCCGGCCGCGGCGCTCGTCGTCCGGGCCGCACTCCGCGCCGAGCAGGGCGCGCGCGAATCCGTCGGCCTGCTCCGGTCGCACGCCGGTGACGTGCAGCAACTGCCAGGGGTCCTCGTGCAGCCGCTCCTCCGCGCCCTCGCCGAGAGCCGCGGCGACCTGCGGCGCGAGCGTCTCCGGGGCGCCGCCCCGGGCCAGCACCCGGCCCACCGCCTCGACGGTCCGAGGCTCCGGAGCGGCGGGTTCGCCGGTGGGCTCGGGGGCTTCGGTCATCGGCCGCCGTGCCGGTTCGGGGGCCGGGCGGCGCGGTGCGGGCTCGGGCTCGGCGAAGACGGTGGCCGCGGGCTTCTCGCCGCTCTCCACGGCGCGCACGGCGGCCAGCAGGTCGGCCGCGGTGCCGCTGAGCCTGCCGCCGCTCTCGATCGGACCCTTCCGCTCGGCCTTCCGCTGCTCGATCCGTTGCCGCTCGACCCGCGCGTGTGAGCCGTCCGTGCCGTCCGCCGACGTGTCGGCCCGCCCGTCCTCCGCGCCTGCCCGCCCGTTCGCCTCCGTGCCGGGCCGTCCGTCCTCCGCGCCTGCCCGCTCGGCCTCCTCCGCGCCGGACCGCTCGTCCGTCTCGGCATCCGACTGCCCGTCGTCCGCCAAGCCGCCGTCGCCCGCGTTGCCCTCCGGGCCGCTGTCCGAGTCCGGAGCGGCGTCCGTCCCCCCGGCTTCCGGCGTGCCGCCGCCCGCGTCGGCCTCCGCACCGCCCCCCGGCGTACCGCCCTCCACGACCGGGCCGTCGTGGCGCTGGCCGTTGTCCGCCCCGGGGTCCGGGGTGCCAGGCCCGGTCTGTTCCGTGGTCTCCGGCTCCGTGCTCACAGCGTGCTCCAGTCGTGATCGGGATAACGGTGCACGGGCTCCGACACGTCGTCGAGGGCCCGGCAGATCTCGTCAGGAAGACTAAGCGCCTCCACTGACAGCACGGCCGTGAGCTGCTGCGCGTTGCGGGTGCCGACGATCGGCGCGGCCACGCCGGGCCGGTCCCTGATCCAGGCGAGGGCCACCTCGAGCGGGGTCACCGCCAGCCCGTCCGCCGCCGTGGACACCGCGTCCACGATGCGGCCCGCGGTGTCGTCCAGGTACGGCTCGACGAACGGCGCCAGGTGCTCCGAGGCGCCCCGCGAGTCCGGCGGTGTCGCGTTGCGGTACTTGCCGGTCAGCACGCCTCGGCCCAGCGGTGAGGACGGCAGCAGACCGACGCCCAGGTCCAGCGCGGCGGGCAGCACCTCGCGCTCCACGCCGCGTTGCAGCAGCGAGTACTCCATCTGCGTGCTCGCCAGCCGCGTCCGGGCGCCGGGCGCCGCGAGCTGCCAGGTCGCCGCCTTGGCCAGTTGCCAGCCGCAGAAGTTGGAGACGCCCGCGTAGCGCACCCGGCCGCTGCCGACGGCGAGGTCGACCGCGTGCAGGGTCTCCTCCAGCGGCGTGTGCGGGTCGAAGGCGTGGACGTGCCAAACGTCGACGTAGTCCGTGCCGAGGCGGGCGAGGGAGGCGTCCAGCGCCGCCAGCAGATGGCCGCGGGAGCCGTCGAAGCGCCGGTCCGGGTCCGGCACGCTGCCGGCCTTGGTCGAGAGGACCAGGTCACGGCGGGGAACGAGACCTTCCATGAGCCGCCCGAGCAGATACTCGGCCTGTCCGTCGCCGTAGACGTCCGCCGTGTCGACGAGGGTGCCGCCCGCCTCCCAGAACACCTTCAGCATGTCCGCGGCGTCGTGCTCGTCGGTGTCCCGGCCCCAGGTGAGGGTGCCGAGGCCGATGCGGGACACGCGAAGGCCCGTACGGCCGAGATGCCTCTGCTCCATGGTCGCGAGATTACTGGCCACGGCCGACACGTGGGTGACCTGTGGACAACCCGGTTTCCGCCCTCCTGGCAGGCGCCGCGAACCCGCCGTACCGCAGGTCGTGCACTGCCGTGGGCCGCGGCGCCGCGCTAGTGTTCCCCGCACAACGGACGTTACTGATGGGTAAGGGGAACGGCATGCAGCTCGGGATCAACCTCGGCTACTGGGGTGCCGGCATGGACGCGGACAACCTGGCCGTGGCGCAGGAGGCGGACCGGCTCGGATACGCCGTGTGCTGGGCCGCCGAGGCCTACGGCTCGGACGCGGCCACCGTGCTCACCTGGGTCGCCGCACAGACCGAGCGCATCGACGTGGGCTCGGCCATCTTCCAGATCCCCGCCCGGCAGCCCGCGATGACGGCGATGACGGCCGCCACGCTGGACTCGCTGTCCGGCGGCCGCTTCCGGCTCGGCCTCGGCGTGTCGGGACCGCAGGTGTCCGAGGGCTGGTACGGCGTGAAGTTCGACAAGCCGCTGGCCCGCACCCGCGAGTACGTCGAGATCGTCCGCAGGGCGATGACGCGGGAGCGGCTGACGTACGACGGCGAGCACTGGACGCTGCCGCTGCCGGGCGGCCCCGGCAAGCCGATCAAGCTGACCGTGCACCCGCAGCGTGAGCACATCCCGCTCTACATCGCCGCCATCGGCCCAAAGAACCTGGAGCAGACCGGCGAGATCGCCGACGGCGCGCTGCTCATCTTCCCCTCCGCCGACCATCTGGAGGAGACCGCCGTCAAGCACCTGCGCGCGGGCCGGGAGAAGGCCGGCCTGACCCTGGACGGCTTCGACGTCTGCCCGACCCTGCCGCTGGCCGTCGGCGACGACAAGGACGTGTCCCGCCTCGCCGACACCTTCCGCCCCTACACCGCGCTGTATGTGGGCGGGATGGGCAGCCGCAAGCAGAACTTCTACAACCAGCTCGCCCGCCGCATGGGCTACGAGAAGGAGGCCGCCGAGATCCAGGACAAGTACCTGTCCGGCGACAAGCAGGGCGCCGCGGCCGCCGTACCGCAGCAGCTCATCGACCAGACCACGCTGCTCGGCTCCGTCGACAGGATCGCGGACCGCATGAAGGCCTACGCGGCGGCCGGGGTGACCACGCTGACCCTCGCCCCCGCGGGGTTCACGCTGGAGGAGCGGCTCGCCTCGCTCCGGGCCGGCACCGAGGCCCTGGAGCGCTCCGGGCTGGCGTGACCGCCCGCCGCGACAAGAGCGGGCGGCACGTCCGGGAGCTTTTCGCGGCCGTGGTGGGGGCTCGGGGGTCTTCCCCGCCACGGCCGTCACGGAGAACAACGCGCCGGCCGCCGCCCGGTTACGCCCGCGCCCGGCCTTGTTCCGCCCGGCCAGATGCTCCGCGTGTCCGGCGTCCACGCCGTGTGCGTCTCCGAGCGGCCGGTGGGCCCTACAGCCAGCCCCGTCGCTTGAACAGCCGGTACAGCAGCATCTCCAGAAGGGCCATCAGCAGGATCACGGCCGGGTAGGACCAGAGCCGGCGCAGCTCGGGCATGTGCGTGAAGTTCATGCCGTAGATGCCGGCGATCATCGTGGGCACCGCGGCCATGGCCGCCCACGCGGAGATCTTCCGCATGTCGTCGTTCTGCTGGACGCCGGTCTGCGCGAGGTGCGCCGACAGGACGTCCGAGACCAGCCGGTCCAGGCTCTCCACCGAGTCGTTGACCCGGCTCAGATGGTCACTGACGTCCCGGAAGAAGGGCCGCGCCCGGTCGTCCACGAACGGCACCGCAGGGTTGAACAGACCCGTGCCGGTGCCGCCCAGGCGGGACATCGGCAGCGCCAACGGGCCCGTCGCCCGCCGGAACTCCGTGACCCGGCGCTTGAAGGCGTAGATCCGTGAGGCGGAGTTCCGCGAGCCCCCGTCCGGCGAGAAGACCTCCGCCTCCAGCTCCTCCAGGCCCGCCTGGAGCTCGGCGGCCACGTCCAGGTAGTGGTCGACGGTGGTGTCGGCGATCGCGTACAGCACGGCGGTCGGGCCGTGGCCGAGCATCTCCGGCTCCTGTTCGAGACGGTGCCGCACGGCGGCCGGCCCGTCGCCCTCGCCATGGCGGACCGTCACCACGAACGAGTCGCCCAGGAAGATCATGATCTCGCCGGTGGAGACGGCGTCGCCACGCGGCTCGTACTCCACGGGCTTGAGCACCACGAACAGCGAGTCCTCGTAGACCTCCAGCTTGGGCCGCTGATGTGCCTTCAGCGCGTCCTCGACCGCCAGGGGATGCAGCGAGAACTCCTCGCTGACCAGGCCGAACTCCTCCTCGCTCGGCTCGTGCAGCCCCACCCACACGAAACCCCCGGCGGCCCGTGCCGCGGCCAGGGCACCAAAGAGGCCGCCGGACCCCGATGTGCGGTGGCCGTCGCGATAGACGGCGCAGTCGACGATCACAGAGTGTGTTCTCCCTTCGTCCGGTCACCACCCGAAGCGTCCGTACGCCTACCCTGGCCGCATGCCCACGCTGATCCTCGTCAGGCACGGACGCTCCACCGCCAACACCGCCGGGCTGCTCGCCGGCTGGACCCCCGGGGTCGCCCTGGACGAACGCGGCACCGCACAGGCCGCGGCGCTGCCGGGGCGGCTCGACGGACTGCCGATCGCCGAAGTCGTCACCAGCCCGCTCCAGCGCTGCCGGGAGACCGTGGGACCGCTGCTGGACTCCCGGCCGGAACTGACCGAGCACACGGACGAGCGGATCGGCGAGTGCGACTACGGCGACTGGTCCGGCCGCAAGCTCGCCGAACTCAAGGACGAGCCGCTGATGGAGGTGGTGCAGGCGCACCCCTCGGCCGCCGCGTTCCCCGGCGGCGAGTCCATGCGCGCGATGCAGACCCGCGCCGCCGAGGCGGTGCGCGAGTGGAACGCGCGCGTGGAGCGCGACCACGGCGCCGACGCCGTCTACCTCATGTGCTCCCACGGTGACATCATCAAGTCCCTCGTCGCGGAGGCGCTCGGACTTCATCTGGACCTCTTCCAGAGGATCTCCGTCGAACCCTGTTCCGTCACCGCGATCCGCTACACCCGGTTGCGGCCCTTCCTGGTGCGGCTCGGCGACACCGGGGACTTCGCGTCCCTGGCGCCGCGCGAGGAGCAGGAAGGCGGCGACGCACCGGTCGGGGGCGGCGCGGGCGCACCGTGATCGTCGGCCGCAGTAGGGTGAAGCGGTCGCCCTCGACTTCCCCATTCAGACGTACTCACGATTCCCATGGAGACAGGACGTGTCCCGTCAGGTGTTCCTCTACGACCCCCCGGACCGCTTCGTGGCCGGCACGGTCGGGCTGCCCGGGCGCCGTACGTTCTTCCTCCAGGCCGCCGCGGGCCCCCGGGTGACCAGCGTGGCCCTGGAGAAGACCCAGGTCGCCGCGCTCGCCGAGCGCATGGACGAACTGCTGGACGAGGTGCTGCGCCGCAGCGGCGGCAGCGCCTCCGTGCCCGCCGTGGCGCCCACCGAGATCGCCGACAGCGACCCGCTGGACACTCCCGTCGAGGAGGAGTTCCGGGTGGGCACCATGGCGCTCGCCTGGGACGGCGAGGAACAGCGCATGATTGTCGAGGCGCAGGCCCTCGTCGAGCTCGACGCGGAGTCCGAGGAGGACCTCGCCGAGGCCGAGGAGCGGCTGCTCCAGGACGAGGAGAACGGCCCCCCGATGCTGCGGGTCCGGCTCACCGGCGCGCAGGCGAGGGCCTTCGCCAAGCGTGCCCTCGACGTCGTCAACGCCGGGCGGCCGCCGTGCCCGCTGTGCAGTCTCCCGCTCGACCCGGAAGGACACGTATGTCCGCGCCAGAACGGATACCGCCGCGGCGCGTGACGCCCGGCGCCGAGGCCGCCGAACTGCTCGCCCACGGTGAGCTGACCGTGCGCGGCCGCATCCGCGAGGCCTCCAACGCGGCACTGTTCTGCACGGTCGCCCTGGACGGCCGTGAGGCGTCCTGCGTGTACAAGCCGGTCGCCGGTGAGCGGCCGCTGTGGGACTTCCCCGACGGCACCCTCGCCGCGCGCGAGGTGGCGGCGTACGAGGTCTCCGAGGCGACCGGCTGGTCCCTGGTGCCGCCCACCGTGCTGCGCGACGGCCCGTACGGCGAGGGCATGGTCCAGCTGTGGATCGAGGCGACCCCCGAGGCCGAGCTGCTCGCGCTGCTGGACGCCGAGGAACCCGGCCCGGGGTGGAAGGCGATCGGCTTCGCCGAGGTCGGCGAGGGGCGTACGGCCCTGCTGGTGCACGCCGACGACGAGCGGCTGCGCCGTCTTGCCGTCCTTGACGCGGTGATCAACAACGCCGACCGCAAGGGCGGCCATCTGCTGCCGACCACCGACGGGCACCTCTACGGCATCGACCACGGCGTCACCTTCAACATCGAGAACAAGCTGCGCACCCTGCTGTGGGGCTGGGCGGGCGACCCCCTGCCGCCGGAGGTCCTGGCCGTCCTCGAGATGCTGCGGGACGCCCTGCGCGACGGCGCCGCGCTCGCGGCCCGGCTGGCTGCCCTGATCACCCCGGCCGAACTCGACGCGACCCGGGCACGGGTGACCGCACTGCTCACCTCAGGCGCCCACCCGGAGCCGGCCGGGGACTGGCCGGCGATCCCGTGGCCGCCTGTCTGAAAGCAGAGGGGGACTGGCCGAGAGCGGATGGGCCGACCACCTTTCGGGGTGGTCCGGTTCGAAGACGGGACCGCGGTCCGGTTACGCTCATGACATGCATGCCTGGCCCGCTTCCGAAGTCCCCGCCCTGCCTGGTGAGGGCCGCGACCTCAGGATCCACGACACCGCGACCGGTGGTCTGGTCACTCTCGACCCCGGCCCCGTCGCCCGTATCTATGTCTGCGGCATCACGCCGTACGACGCCACCCACATGGGGCACGCGGCGACCTACAACGCGTTCGACCTCGTGCAGCGCGTGTGGCTCGACACCAAGCGGCAGGTGCACTACGTCCAGAACGTGACCGACGTCGACGATCCCCTGCTGGAGCGGGCGCAGCGCGACGACGTCGACTGGGTGGAGCTGGCCGAGCAGGAGACCGCGCTGTTCCGCGAGGACATGACGGCCCTGCGGATGCTGCCGCCCCGGCACTACATCGGCGCCGTGGAGGCCATACCCGGCATCGTCCCGCTGGTCGAGAGACTGCGCGACCTGGGTGCGGCCTACGAACTCGAGGGCGACGTCTACTTCTCCGTCGAGTCCGACCCCCACTTCGGCGAGGTCTCCCGCCTGGACGCGGCGGCCATGCGGCTGCTGTCCGCCGAGCGCGGCGGCGACCCGGACCGCCCCGGCAAGAAGAACCCGCTCGACCCGATGCTGTGGATGGCCGCCCGCGACGGCGAGCCGAGCTGGGACGGCGGCTCCCTCGGCCACGGCCGGCCCGGCTGGCACATCGAGTGCGTCGCCATCGCCCTTGACCACCTCGGCATGAGCTTCGATGTGCAGGGCGGCGGCTCCGACCTCGCCTTCCCGCACCATGAGATGGGCGCCTCGCACGCCCAGGTGCTCACCGGCGAGTTCCCCATGGCCAAGGCGTACGTCCACGCCGGCATGGTCGCCCTCGACGGCGAGAAGATGTCGAAGTCCAGGGGCAACCTGGTCTTCGTGTCGAAGCTCAGGCGCGACGGCGTCGACCCCGCCGCGATCCGCCTCGCGCTCCTCGCCCACCACTACCGCTCCGACTGGGAGTGGACCGACCAGGTGCTCCGGGACGCCGTCGAGCGTCTGGACCGCTGGCGCTCGGCCGTCTCCCGGCCCGACGGCCCGTCCGCGGACGCGCTGGTCGAGGAGATCCGCGACGCCCTCGCCGACGATCTGAACGCCCCGGCGGCTCTCGCCGCGGTCGACCGCTGGGCGGCCCTCCAGCACGAGCGTGGCGGAGAGGACACCGGCGCCCCCGGCCTCGTCTCGCGCGCCGTGGACGCCCTGCTGGGCGTGGCTGTCTGACCCGGACGGCCCGACACGGCATCAGGGGCGGTGCGCACCAAGCGCACCGCCCCTGATCCGTTCACTCCTCCGACGAGTCGTTCCCGGCGTCGCCCTCGTCCGACTCCGCCTTCGGCGGTCGCGGCGGCCGGGACCGGCCACCGGAGCCGTCCCGCAGATACGAGCCGCCGTCGCCGCCGTCCGCCGTGGCGTGGCCGCCCGGCGATGGGCCGCCGCCGTCCCGGCGGCGCAGATACCGCTCGAACTCACGGGCGATCGCCTCGCCCGACGCCTCGGGCAGCTCGGCGGTGTCGCGGGCCTCCTCCAGCGTCTGGACGTACTCCGCGACCTCGCTGTCCTCGGCGGCGAGCTGGTCCACGCCCACCTGCCAGGCACGCGCGTCCTCCGGCAGCTCACCCAGCGGAATGCGCAGGTCGAGCAGGTCCTCCAGACGGTTCAGGAGGGCAAGCGTCGCCTTCGGGTTCGGCGGCTGGGACACGTAGTGCGGGACCGCCGCCCACAGCGACACGGCCGGGACACCCGCGTGCGTGCAGGCCTCCTGGAGGATTCCGACGATGCCCGTCGGCCCCTCGTACTTGGTCTCCTCCAGGTCCATGCGGCGGGCCAGATCCGCATCCGACGTGGTCCCGCTGATCGGGACCGGACGCGTGTGCGGGGTGTCGCCGAGCAGCGCGCCCAGGATGACGACCAGCTCCACGCCCAGTTCGTGCGCGAAGCCGAGCAGCTCGTTGCAGAACGAGCGCCAGCGCATGGACGGTTCGATGCCGCGGACCAGCACCAGGTCGCGTGGCTTGTCCCCGCCGACGCGCACCACCGACAACCTGGTCGTCGGCCAGGTGATCTTGCGCACGCCGCCGTCCATGAACACGGTGGGACGGTTGACCTGGAAGTCGTAGTAGTCCTCGGCGTCCAGTGCCGCGAAGACCTCGCCCTTCCACTCCCTCTCCAGATGCGCGACCGCGGTGGAGGCGGCGTCGCCGGCATCGTTCCAGCCCTCGAACGCGGCCACCATGACCGGGTCGATCAGCTCGGGAACCCCCTCGAGCTCGATCACCCAGCGCCTCCTTCCGACGTGCCCTCGCCTGACCCACCAACCTTACGGCGTTCGGCGGGGGCGTCCGCAGCCCCCTTGCACGGGGGAGTGAACGGATCACTGCCCCGTCCGAGTCCTTCGAACACCCCATGGTGGCCAGGCCGGGTCACCTCCCGTCGAGGAGGTCCCGCACCTTCGCCCGCACCTCGTCCGTGGCCAGGCCGCGGATCGTCAGTGTCGTACGCCGGCGCAGCACGTCGTCCGCCGTCCGGGCCCACTCGTGGTCGCGGGCCCAGACGACCTGCGCCCAGATCTCCGGGGCGTCCGGGTGGACGCGCTCGCCCAGTTCCGGGTTCTCGTTGGCCAGCCGGGCGATGTCGAAGGCCAGCGAACCGTAGTGCGTGGCCAGGTGCCTGGCGGTGTCGGCGGCCATGCGCGGGCCGGGCGCCGGACGGTCCACCAGGAGCCGGTGGGCGACCGCGCGCGGGTTGGCGATGCCCGGCAGCGGCAGCTTCCTCGGCAGCGAGGAGACCGGTTCGGGGCCCTCGCCCAGCGGGGCGCCCGGCAGCGACTCCAGCTTCCTCATCACGGTGCGGCCGATGTGCCGGAAGGTGGTCCACTTGCCGCCCGCCACGGACAGCATGCCGCCCCGGCCCTCGGTCACCACCGTCTCGCGCCTGGCCCTGGCGGTGCCCCCGGGGCCGCCCGGCAGCACCCGCAGCCCGGCGAAGGCGTACGTGATCAGGTCGCGGTCGAGCTGCTGGTCGCGGACGGAGAACGCGGCCTCGTCGAGTATCTGGGCGACGTCCTTGTCGTCGACCGCGACGTCGGCCGGGTCGCCCTCGTACTCCTCGTCGGTCGTGCCGAGCAGCAGCATGTCCTCCCAGGGGAGGGCGAACGTGATGCGGTACTTGTCGATCGGAGTGGCCAGCGCGGCCTTCCACGGGGAGGTGCGCCTCAGCACCAGGTGCGCGCCCTTGGACAGGCGGATGGACGGCGCCGCGTTTCGGTCCTCCATGCGGCGCAGATGGTCGACCCACGGTCCGGTCGCGTTCAGCACCAGACGGGCGTTCACCCCGAACTCCTCGCCGGACAGCCGGTCCCTCAGCTCGGCGCCGGTGACCCGGCCCCGGGTGAGGCGCAGGCCGGTCACCTCGGCGTGGTTGAGGACGACCGTGCCCGACTCGACGGCCGCGCGGACCGTCATCAGGGCCATGCGCGCGTCGTTCATCTGGTCGTCGCCGTAGACGGCCACGGCCCTGAGGTTCTCGGTGCGCAGCTCCGGCACGTCCTGCGCGGCCTTCGCCGGACTGAGCAGGTGGCCGACGCCGTCGCCGAAGGCGGACAGCGCGGAGTAGGCGAACACGCCCGCCCCGAGCTTCGCCGCGCCGTGCGGCCCGCCCTTGTACACGGGCAGGTAGAAGGTGAGCGGGTTCGCCAGGTGGGGGGCCACCCGGCGGGAGACCGCACGGCGCTCGAAGTGGTTCTCCGCCACCAGCCGCACCGCGCCGGTCTGCAGGTAGCGCAGGCCTCCGTGGAGCAGCTTGGAGGAGGCGGAGGAGGTGGCGCCGGCGAAGTCGCCGGCGTCGACCAGGGCCACCCTGAGACCGGACTGCGCGGCGTGCCAGGCGGTGGAGATGCCCAGGATGCCGCCGCCGATCACAAGGAGGTCGTAGGCGGCCTTCGAGAGCTGTTCCCGGGTCTCGGCACGGCTCGGGTTCGGGCCGAAGGAGGGCACCGTCCCCAGGGCGGGCACGGACTGCAGGGTGGACTGACCGGTCATCGCTTGTTCTTGCTCCTCGTCGGCTCTCGTCAGCTCTCGTCGTCGAGCCAGCCCATGGTCCGCTCGACGGCCTTGAGCCAGTTCTTGTACTCGCGGTCGCGGATGTCCGCGTCCATGCGGGGCGTCCACTCGGCGGCCCGGCGCCAGTTGGCGCGCAGATCCTCGGTGCTGCTCCAGAAGCCGACGGCCAGACCGGCGGCGTAGGCGGCGCCGAGGCAGGTGGTCTCGGCGACCATCGGGCGCACCACGGGTGCGTCGAGGAAGTCCGAGAGTGTCTGCATCAGCAGGTTGTTGGAGGTCATGCCGCCGTCGACCTTCAGCGCCGTCAGCTCGACTCCGGAGTCCTTGGTCATGGCGTCCGCGATCTCCCGCGTCTGCCAGGCGGTCGCCTCCAGGACGGCGCGCGCGAGGTGCGCCTTGGTCACGTACCGGGTCAGGCCGGCGATGACACCGCGCGCGTCGGAGCGCCAGTACGGGGCGAACAGGCCGGAGAAGGCCGGGACGAAGTAGGCGCCGCCGTTGTCCTCGACCGAGAGCGCGAGCGTCTCGATCTCGGCGGCGGTGGAGATCAGGCCCATCTGGTCGCGCATCCACTGCACCAGGGAGCCGGTGACGGCGATCGAGCCCTCCAGGGCGTAGACCGGCTTGTCGTCGCCGATCCGGTAGCCGACGGTGGTCAGCAGTCCGCTGTAGGAGTTGATGATCTTGTCGCCGGTGTTCATCACCATGAAGGTGCCGGTGCCGTACGTCGACTTGGTCTCGCCCTCGGCGAAGCAGGTCTGGCCGAACAGGGCCGCCTGCTGGTCGCCGAGCGCGGAGGCGACCGGGATGCCGCCGAGCAGGTCGCCCAGCCTGCCGCCCTTGATCTCGCCGTAGACCTCGGCCGAGGAGCGGATCTCGGGCAGGATCCGCGTGGGTACGCCGATCGACTCGGCGATCTTCTGGTCCCACTCCATGGTGTGCAGGTTCATCAGGAGGGTCCGGGACGCGTTGGTGACGTCGGTGACGTGCCTGCCGCCGTCCGTGCCGCCGGTGAGGTTCCAGATGACCCAGGTGTCCATGGTGCCGAAGAGCAGATCGCCCGCCTCGGCGCGCTCGCGCAGGCCCTCGACGTTGTCGAGCAGCCAGCGGGCCTTGGGGCCGGCGAAGTAGGAGGCGAGGGGGAGGCCGGTCTCGCGCCGGAAGCGGTCCTGGCCGACGTTGCGGCCCAGCTCCTTGCACAGGGCGTCGGTGCGGGTGTCCTGCCAGACGATGGCGTTGTGGACGGGCTCGCCGGTGTTCCGGTCCCAGAGCACGGTGGTCTCGCGCTGGTTGGTGATGCCGATGGCCTTGATGTCGTCGCGGGTGATGCCGGCCTTCGCGATGGCTCCGGCGACGACCTCCTGAACGTTGGTCCAGATCTCGGTGGCGTCGTGTTCGACCCAGCCCGGCCTGGGGAAGATCTGTTCGTGTTCCTTCTGGTCGACGGAGACGATCCGGCCGTCCCGGTCGAAGACGATGCAGCGGCTCGAGGTGGTGCCCTGGTCGATGGCGGCGATGAAGGGCCCTTCGCCGTGGGATGCGAGGCCGGCGGTGTGGGCGTCGGTCACTTGTCTGCTCCTGTGGTCCGTGGTCGATGGGGCGGGAGGACGGCGTTCCGGTGCGGCGCGGTGCCCGTCAGGCGAAGGCGGCGTTGTAGATGCCCGCGCCGACGGCGCCGCCGATGAGCGGGCCGACCACCGGGATCCAGGCGTAGCCCCAGTCGGAGCCGCCCTTGTTGGGCAGGGGCAGCAGGGCGTGGACGATGCGCGGGCCGAGGTCGCGGGCCGGGTTGATGGCGTAGCCCGTGGGACCGCCGAGGGAGAGGCCGATGGAGACGACGACGAGGGCGGTGATCAGACCGCCGAGGACACCGAGGCCGTTGCCCTGGTCGTTCAGGCCCTGGGTGAGGACGGCGAGGATCAGCACGACGGTGCCGACGATCTCCGTGGCGAGGTTCTGCACGGCGTGCCGGATCTCGGGGCCGGTGGAGAAGATGCCGAGGACGGGGCCCGCGCCCTTCTCCTGGGCCTCGACCGCCTTGGCGGCGGTGGTCTGGGCGCCGGGGCCGCCGACGATCTCCCGGTCGGTGAGGTGGGCGTGGAACTGACCGTAGTAGGCGACCCAGACCAGGGCCGCGCCGATCATGGCGCCGAGCATCTGGCCGCCGAGGTAGGTCGGAACGTCAGTCCAGTCGCTGTTCTTGATGGCCAGGGCGACGGTCACGGCCGGGTTGAGGTGGGCGCCGGAGAGCGGGCCCGAGATGTACACGGCCGTCATCACGGCGAACCCCCACCCGAAGGCGATGGCGAGCCAGCCGGTGTTGCGGGCCTTGGAACCCTTCAGCGTCACCGCGGCGCAGACGCCGCCGCCGAGCAGGATGAGTACGGCGGTACCGATGGTCTCGCCGATGAAGATGTCGGAGCTGGACACCCGCGACTCCTTTGTCCTTCGTCCAGAGGTGGCCGAAACCCCGGGTCCCTCCTGCCGGGGGCTCGCGCCCTCGTGGGTGAGGGCGATGCCGGCCCATGGCGTTGTCACACCCTAGCGCGTATTGCCGCAAGCTGTTCGACAATGCCGACCGTTGGACGGGAGTCTCGCCCCACGTTTCCCAACCGTCAAGGCCTCTCACCATCCGAACCACGATCACTACCGTCCGTCACATCCGCCGGGCCGGTGCGTTCCGACCGTCGGCGGACCGCGCCCGGCGGGAGCTGCTGGGGCGGTGGCTCCCGCCGTGCGGGCGCGGCGGCCCGCCGCGAGGGCTTCGGTCCCCGCCGTGCGGGCACGGCAAAGGCCGGTGTGCCCGGCGGCGCACCGGCCTCGTCGTACGGCAGGCAGAGGTCCGCGCGCGGACGCCGGCGGCTTCGGCCGGTTCGGAAGCGGCTGGCGCGCAGAGGCCCGCGGTGCGGCCCGGTCACAAACGGCCCGCGCGCGAACGCCGACGGCCTCGGCCGGGTCAGGAGCGGCCTGCGCGGAGAGGCCTGGGGCCCGGTCGGTCAGGAGCGGCCCGCGCGGAGAGGCCTGGGGCCCGGCCGGGTCAGAAACGGCCCCCGCGTAGAGGCCTGCAGCTCGGCCGGGTCGGGAGCGGCCCACGCGCAGAAGCCCGCGGTCCGGACGGCTCAGAAGCGGCCCGCGCCCAGGTCCCGGGAGACCGCGCGGGCGCAGTCGCGTACCGCTGCCACCAGGTCGTGGCGCAGTTCGCCGTCACGGCAGACGCGCTCCACGGCACCGGTGATGCCGACCGCGCCGACCGGCATGCGCCGCCGGTCGTGGATGGGGGCGGCGATGGAGGCGACGCCCTCCCAGGTCTCCTCCACGTCGGCGGCGTAACCACGCGCGCGCGTGACGTCGAGGATGTGCTCGAAGCCGTCGATCCCGCACACGGTCCGGTCCGTGAACGCCTTGCGGTCGGCCTCGACCGCCTCGCTGTGCGCCACCGGGTCGTACGCCGCCAGCACCTTGCCCAGAGCCGTGCAGTGCAGCGGCTGCATCGCGCCGATCTCCAGCACCTGCCGGCTGTCGTCCGGGCGGAAGACGTGGTGCACGATCAGCACGCCGTGCTGGTGGAGCACTCCCAGGTAGACGCTCTCCCCACTGGACCGGGCCAGATCGTCCGTCCACACCAGGGCACGCGCCCGCAGTTCGTGCACGTCGAGATAGGTGGTGCCCAGGCGCAGCAGCTCCGCGCCGAGCTGGTAGCGCCCGGAGGCCTCGTCCTGTTCGACGAAGCCCTCGTGCTGGAGGGTGCGCAGGATGCCGTGGGCGGTGCCCTTGGCGAGGCCCAGTGAGGAGGCGATGTCCGACAGGCCCAGCCGCCGCTCACCGCCCGCCAGCAACCGCAGCATCGCGGCCGCCCGCTCGAGCGACTGGATGTTCCGTGCCATCGCCGTCCTGCCTCCGTCCCCTTCGACCGCCGACGCCGCGACTGTGGCCGTAGCGCCCGTTCGGCAATGCCGAACACTACCGGTCCGTGCCGATCCCCCGCCAATGCCCGGCCGGCACCTGGTGCGCGACCGGGCCCCCGGGGGTCTTCCGGCCGCCATCCTCGTCCGCTTGGTGGACGCCGCGTCCGCCAGGGGCCGGTCCCGGCTACCCTGGCGGCGTGCGCCTCGCCCGGAGTGAGCCCTGCTCGCTTCACGGCAAGGCGCAAAGCCGACAGCCGTCGCACACCGAGGGAGCCCCTTCATGGCCGCGTTGCCGCCGACCCCTTCCGCCGACAGCCGGACCCGCGCGTCCGCCCTGCGTGAGGCACTCGCCACCCGTGTGGTGGTCGCCGACGGAGCGATGGGCACCATGCTCCAGGCCCAGGAGCCCTCGATGGAGGACTTCCAGCAGCTGGAGGGCTGCAACGAGGTCCTGAACGTCACCCGTCCCGACATCGTCCGTTCGGTCCACTCCGCCTACTTCGAGGTCGGCGTGGACTGCGTGGAGACCAACACGTTCGGGGCCAACCTGACCGCCCTGGGCGAGTACGACATCCCCGAGCGGGTCGCCGAGCTGTCCGAGGCGGGTGCCCGTATCGCCCGCGAGGCGGCGGACGCGTGCACCGCCGTGGACGGCCGCCCGCGCTGGGTGCTGGGCTCCATGGGCCCGGGCACGAAGCTGCCGACACTGGGCCACACCACCTTCGCCGCCATCCGCGACGCCTACCGGCAGAACGCCGAGGGCCTGCTCGCCGGGGGCGCGGACGCGCTGCTCGTGGAGACCACCCAGGACCTGCTCCAGACCAAGGCCTCCGTCATCGCGGCCCGCCGCGCGATGGAGACCGCCGGGTACGAGGTCCCGCTGATCGTGTCGGTCACGGTGGAGACGACCGGCACCATGCTGCTGGGCTCGGAGATCGGCGCCGCGCTGACGGCGCTGGAACCGCTGGGCGTCGACATGATCGGCCTGAACTGCGCGACCGGCCCCGCCGAGATGAGTGAGCACCTGCGCTACCTGTCCCGGCACGCGCGCATCCCGCTGTCGTGCATGCCGAACGCCGGCCTCCCCGTGCTCACCAAGGACGGCGCGCACTACCCGCTGACGGCGCCGGAACTGGCCGACGCGCAGGGGCACTTCGTGCGCGACTACGGACTGTCCCTGGTCGGCGGCTGCTGCGGCACCACACCGGAGCACCTGCGCCAGGTGGTCGAGCGGGTGCGTGACCTGTCCCCGGTCGAGCGCAGCCCGCGTCCGGAGCCGGGAGCGGCCTCCCTGTACCAGACGGTGCCCTTCCGGCAGGACACCTCCTACCTGGCGATCGGCGAGCGGACGAACGCCAACGGTTCGAAGAAGTTCCGCGAGGCCATGCTCGAGGGCCGCTGGGACGACTGCGTGGAGCTGGCCCGCGACCAGATCCGCGAGGGCGCGCACATGCTGGACCTGTGCGTGGACTACGTCGGCCGGGACGGGGTCGCGGACATGCGCGAGCTGGCGGGCCGGTTCGCCACGGCCTCGACGCTGCCGATCGTGCTGGACTCCACCGAGGTCGACGTGATCCGGGCCGGGCTGGAGCAGCTCGGCGGCCGCGCGGTGATCAACTCGGTGAACTACGAGGACGGCGACGGGCCCGACTCGCGGTTCGCGCGGGTGACGGCCCTGGCGCGGGAGCACGGGGCGGCGCTGATCGCGCTGACCATCGACGAGGAGGGCCAGGCCCGCACCGCCGAGAAGAAGGTGGAGATCGCCGAGCGGCTGATCGAGGACCTGACCGGCAACTGGGGCATCCGCGAGGAGGACATTCTCGTCGACTGCCTGACCTTCACCATCTGCACCGGTCAGGAGGAGTCCCGGGGCGACGGTGTGGCCACCATCGAGGGCATCAGGGAGCTGAAGCGGCGGCACCCGGACGTGCAGACCACGCTGGGCCTCTCGAACATCTCCTTCGGCCTGAACCCGGCCGCGCGGATCCTGCTGAACAGCGTGTTCCTGGACGAGTGCGTCAAGGCGGGCCTGGACTCGGCGATCGTGCACGCGAGCAAGATCCTGCCGATCGCCCGCTTCGACGAGGAGCAGGTCACCACCGCGCTCGACCTGATCCACGACCGACGCCGCGAGGGCTACGACCCGCTGCAGAAGCTCATGCAGCTCTTCGAGGGCGCCACGGCGAAGTCGCTGAAGGCGGGCAAGGCCGAGGAACTGGCCGCGCTGCCGCTGGAGGAGCGGCTCAAGCGGCGGATCATCGACGGTGAGAAGAACGGCCTGGAGCGGGACCTCGACGAGGCCCTGAGCACGCGCAGGGCCCTGGACATCGTCAACGACACCCTGCTGGACGGCATGAAGGTGGTCGGTGAGCTGTTCGGCTCCGGCCAGATGCAGCTGCCGTTCGTGCTCCAGTCGGCCGAGGTGATGAAGACCGCGGTCGCCCACCTGGAGCCGCACATGGAGAAGACCGACGAGGCGGGCAAGGGCACGATCGTGCTGGCGACCGTACGCGGCGATGTGCACGACATCGGCAAGAACCTCGTCGACATCATCCTGTCCAACAACGGCTACAACGTGGTCAACCTGGGCATCAAGCAGCCCGTCTCGGCGATCCTGGAGGCCGCCGAGGAGCACAGGGCCGACGTGATCGGCATGTCCGGGCTGCTGGTGAAGTCCACGGTGATCATGAAGGAGAACCTGGAGGAGCTGAACGCCCGCGGCCTGGCGACCGGCTACCCGGTCATCCTCGGCGGCGCCGCCCTGACCCGCGCCTACGTCGAGCAGGACCTGTACGAGCTGTACGACGGGGAGGTCCGCTACGCCCGTGACGCGTTCGAGGGCCTGCGCCTGATGGACGCCCTGATCGGGGTCAAGCGGGGCGTGCCCGGCGCGAAGCTGCCCGAACTCAGGCAGCGGCGGGTACGGACCGCCACCGCCCAGGCCGTGGAGGAGCAGCGCCCGGAGGAGGGGCACGTCCGCTCCGACGTGGCCACCGACAACCCGGTCCCCGAGCCGCCGTTCCGCGGTACCCGGGTGATCAAGGGCATCCAGCTCAAGGAGTACGCGTCCTGGCTGGACGAGGGCGCCCTGTTCAAGGGCCAGTGGGGGCTGAAGCAGGCCCGCACCGGCGCCGGGCCCACCTACGAGGAACTCGTCGAGACCGAGGGCCGGCCCCGGCTGCGCGGCCTGCTGGAGCGGCTCCAGACGGACAGCCTGCTGGAGGCCGCGGTGGTCTACGGCTATTTCCCCTGCGTGTCCAAGGACGACGATCTGATCATCCTGGACGAGCGGGGCAACGAGCGCACCCGCTTCACCTTCCCCCGCCAGCGGCGCGGCCGCCGGCTGTGCCTGGCGGACTTCTTCCGCCCGGAGGAGTCGGGGGAGCAGGACGTGGTCGGCTTCCAGGTGGTCACCGTCGGCTCCCGGATCGGCGAGGAGACCGCGCGGCTGTTCGCCGCCGACTCCTACCGCGACTACCTGGAGCTGCACGGGCTGTCCGTGCAGCTGGCCGAGGCGCTCGCCGAGTACTGGCACGCCCGCGTGCGTGCCGAGCTGGGCTTCGGCGGTGAGGACCCGGCCGACATGGAGGACATGTTCGCCCTGAAGTACCGGGGCGCCCGCTTCTCCCTCGGCTACGGAGCCTGCCCCGATCTGGAGGACCGCGCCAAGATCGCCGATCTCCTGCGTCCCGAACGCATCGGCGTCCACCTCTCCGAGGAGTTCCAGCTCCACCCCGAGCAGTCCACCGACGCCATCGTCATCCACCACCCGGAAGCCAAGTACTTCAACGCCCGCTGACCCGGGTCCGTCCTGGTCCCCGGGCGGCCCCGCGGACCTGAGCCGCGGGCGGTTCGTGCGCGCGTTTCCGTTGTGGGCGTCGTACACTTATCGGTCCATCGCAGGCCGGTTCCCCGTGTGGGAACCGGCCTGATCGTCCCCTAGAGGAGGTATGCGCGGATGACCAGCACGGTACCGGCGCTCGGAACCCGTATGGCCGAAGGCTCGGCCCTGCAGGCCGTGCTCCTGGACATGGACGGAACCCTGGTGGACACCGAGGGCTTCTGGTGGGACGTCGAGGTGGAGGTATTCGCCGCCCTCGGACACACGCTCGACGAGTCCTGGAGACATGTCGTCGTCGGCGGCCCCATGACCCGCAGCGCGGGCTTCCTCATCGAGGCCACCGGCGCCTCCGTCACCCTCGCCGAGATCACCACCCTGCTCAACCAGGGCTTCGAGGCCCGTATCGACGGCGCGCTGCCCCTGATGCCGGGCGCCGCACGGCTGCTGGCCGAACTGTCCGAGCAGCGGATCCCGACCGCCCTGGTCTCCGCCTCGCACCGCCGCATCATCGACCGCGTCCTGACCACGCTCGGCCCCCACCACTTCGCCCTCTCCGTGGCGGGCGACGAGGTCCTGCGCACCAAGCCGCACCCCGACCCCTACCTGCTGGCCGCCGCCGGACTCGGCGCGGACCCGGCCCGGTGCGCCGTCATCGAGGACACCGCCACCGGCGTCGCCGCCGCGGAAGCCGCAGGCTGCCGGGTCGTCGCCGTCCCCTCGGTCGCCCCCATCCCCCCGGCCTTCCGGCGGACCGTCGTCCCCAGCCTCGAGGACGTGGACCTGTCATTTCTGCGCGGCCTGATGACAGAAATGCGCTAACCGTTCACCCAGCGTGCCGCGTCGCGCGGGAAAAACACCTTCGCGGATGTCCGAACGAATTCGCAGCTCGCCGTATGGCCGAATTCCGGTACTCGTCTCCCTACATGTGGGTGTGACGTTCCCCACTCGCCAAGGGGTCGACAAGGGGCCCGTAGCGTGCTGTCCGCCTCCTTTCGGGCGCCGCGCGCGTGTCCTTGTGTCCCGTTTGGTGGGACGCTGCACGAATCCTTCCGGTGACGGGTTTCCGGTCCGTCCGCACCCGGTTCCGCAGCGTGATGGGAACTCAACTCCGGTGAACGCGAACGGTCCTGCGAAGGAGGACTAATCTCATCGCGAGAACATCGACCCTGCCCCTGTGATCCGTCGCGACATCCTGCATGCCGGATACACAGACATGACAGCTCTGGAGAAACTCGAGCATGAACCGCAAGACTTTGGTGCTGCCGGCCGTGGTCGGTCTGCTCGCGCCGGTACTCGCCGCGTGCGGCGGTTCCGACAGCGGCGGCAAGAGCGGCGACGCGATCGTCGTCGGCACCACGGACCGGTTCACCGCTGACGAGGAGGCCCCGGCGCCCATCGATCCGGCGTACGCCTACGACGTCGGCACCTGGAACATCCTGCGCCAGACCGTGCAGACGCTGATGGTCCAGCCCAAGGGTGACGGCGACCCCGTTCCCGAGGCGGCCGAGAAGTGCGGCTTCACGGACAGCGGCAACGAGCGCTACGCCTGCACGCTGCGCGAGGGCCTGAAGTTCTCGAGCGGCGAGCCCATCACCGCGGCCGACGTGAAGTTCTCCATCGACCGCGCCATCTCCATCAACGCCGACAGCGGTGTGTCCGGACTGCTGTCCACCGTGGACACCGTGGAGACCCAGGGCGACCGTGAGGTCATCTTCCACCTCAACACGGCCGACGCCATCTTCCCGTACAAGTTGTCGACGCCCGTCGCGGGCATCATCAACCCCAAGGACTACGACAAGACCAAGCTGCGCGACGGCTTCGCCGTGGACGGCTCCGGTCCGTACACCATGAAGGCCAACGTCAAGAGCGGCGAGATGGTCGACGCGGTCTTCACCAAGAACCCCAATTACCAGGGGACGTTGAAGCTCAACAACGACAAGGTGCAGATCCGCTCCTTCCCGGACGCCGACGCGATGGGCGCCGCTCTGGAGAAGGGCGACATCGACGTCATGACCCGCTCCATGTCGCCCGAGCAGATCCGCACGCTGTCGGCCGCCAACAAGGACAGCAAGGTCGGCATCGTCGAGACGGCCGGCCTTGAGATCCGCTACCTGGCCTTCAACACCGACGCCGCGACGGTGAAGACCAAGGCCGTGCGTGAGGCCATGGCCCAGGTCATCAACCGCAGCGAACTCGTCTCCGAGGTCTACGGCACCCAGGCCGAGCCGCTGTACTCGATGGTCCCGGCCACCATCACCGGCCACTCCAACTCCTTCTTCAACCGGTACGGCGACCCGAACGTGACCAAGGCCGGTTCGCTGCTGGAGAAGGCCGGAATCACCACCCCGGTGAAGCTGACGCTGCACTACACGACGGACCACTACGGTTCGGCCACCAAGAAGGAATTCGAGGTCCTTCGCAAGCAGCTCAACGACAGCGGCCTGTTCGACGTCGACATCCAGGGCACCCCCTGGGACCGCTTCCGCCCGGCGGAGAAGAAGGGTGACTACGACGTCTTCGGCATGGGCTGGTTCCCGGACTTCCCCGACGCCGACAACTACCTGGCGCCGTTCCTCGACAAGGGCAACACCCTCAACATCCCGTACGCCAACAGCGACATCCGCAACACCCTGATCCCGCAGTCCCGTCGCCAGGCCGACCGGCTCTCCGCGTCCACCAGCCTGACGACCATTCAGGACCTCGTCGCCAGCGACGTCCCGCTGATCCCGCTGTGGCAGGGCAAGCAGTACGTCGCCTCCCGCGACAACATCACGGGCACCGCGTACGCCCTCAACTCCTCGGCGACGCTCCAGCTGTGGGAGCTCGGCCGCGGTGTGAGCGGCTGATCCGCGAGCACGTCCACGACGAAGGGCGCCCCTTCCCGGTCTTCCGGGAAGGGGCGCCCTTCGTCGTCGAGTCGGTCCGCGGGGCCGCCCGCTACTGCGCGCCGGGGCGTACCAGTCCGCTCTCGTACGCGTACACCGCGGCCTGCACGCGGTCGCGCAGCCCCAGCTTCGTCAGTACGTGCCCGACATGCGTCTTGACCGTCGTCTCGCTGACGAACAGATCGGCGGCGATCTCGGCGTTGGACAGGCCGCGCGCCACCAGCTTCAGCACCTCCACCTCACGGTCGGTGAGGGTGTGCAGCGTGTCCGGCACCTGCTCCTCGCCGGAGGGCAGGTGCGTGGCGTACTTGTCCAGCAGCCGGCGTGTGATGCTCGGCGCGAGCATCGCCTCGCCGGCCGCGACCACCCGGATCGCCTGCACCAGCTCGTTGGCCGGCGCGTCCTTGAGCAGGAAGCCGCTCGCGCCGGCGCGCAGCGCCTCCACCACGTACTCGTCGAGGTCGAAGGTGGTCAGCACCAGCACCTTCGCCGGACCGTTCCGCTCCGGTCCTGTGATCTGCCGGGTCGCCTCCACGCCGTCCATCCGCGGCATGCGGATGTCCATCAGCACCACATCGGGCTGAAGGGCCCGCACCTGGTCCAGGGCCTGCAGGCCGTCTCCGGCCTCGCCCACGACCGCGATGTCCTGCTCGGCCTCCAGGATCATCCGGAACCCGGTGCGCAGCAGCGGCTGGTCGTCGACCAATAGGACGCGGATGGCCACGTGAGTCTCCTTCGCTAGTCCGGCCCCATTCTGCCCTGCGCCGTGCTGCCGGATTCCTCCGCCCTCACCGGCAGCGGATAGGGCGGGGGAGTGCCGCCGAACTCCGGGCAGTGGGCCCGGTGGTCGCACCAGCCGCACAGCTTGGTGGGGCGCGGCCGCCAGTCGCCGGTCTCGGTGGCCAGCCGGATCGCCTCCCACAGAGCCAGCAGCTTGCGCTCCACCCGCTCCAGGTCGGCGGGGACCGGGTCGTAGGTCAGTACGTCGCCGCTGCCCAGGTACACCAGTTGCAGCCGCCGCGGGATGACCTTCTTCAGCCGCCACACCACCAGGGCGTAGAACTTCATCTGGAACAGCGCGCCCTCGGCGTACTCGGGGCGCGGCGCCTTGCCCGTCTTGTAGTCGACAATCCGCACCTCGCCCGTGGGCGCCACGTCCACCCGGTCGATGATGCCGCGCAGCGTCAGCCCCGAGTCCAGCTCCGCCTCGACGAACAGCTCCCGCTCGGCCGGTTCGAGACGGGTCGGGTCCTCCAGCGTGAACCAGCGCTCCACCAGCCGCTCCGCCTCCGCCAGCCAGCGGGCCAGCCGCTCGCCGTCGGCGTCGTCGGCGAACAGCTCCACCAGCTCGGGCCGCGCCTCGCGCAGCCGCTGCCACTGGCCCGGGACCAGCGCCTTGGCCCGCGGCGCGGTCCGCTCCACGGCGGGCGCGTCGAAGAGCCGCTCCAGCACGGCGTGCACCAGCGTGCCCCTCGTCGCCGCCTCACTCGGCTTCTCCGGCAACCGGTCGATCACCCGGAACCGGTACAGCAGCGGACACTGCATGAAGTCCCCGGCCCGAGAGGGAGACAAGGACCTGGGCGGCACGACAGCCCGCCCGCTCGACGTCGCGTCCGTCCCGTGTCCACCCGCCGCGCCCGGCTCGTCCCCGTCCGGCACCGAGCCCGTCGCCGCGCCGCCGGCGACGGGGCGGCCGGCGGCTGTCGTGCGCGCCTCTGTTCCACCGCTGTCCGCGGTCACGAGATCGGCGGCGGGCGCCTGCGCGGGGACCGCCGGGGCCGGTGCGGCCGGGCGCTCCTGCGCGGCCCCTGGCGCGTTGTTGCGTGAGGGGGCCGGTCCGACGGCGTTGTGCGGGGTGCCGGGCTCGCCCTCCGTGCTCGTCTCCATGCCCCAGACCCTACGGCCCGCCACTGACAGTGACCCGGGGACGGTCATGTTGTGCGCGAAGAGGGGAAAACACTTGGGGTGCCGGGCATGAGCGATCGTCACGGCCGCATACCATCGACCCGAGACCTTCCGGCCGTCAGGCACGGGAGACTGCTTCGAACGAGGGGACACCGTGGACGTGAGCGGCGGGAGCGGACAGCCGCGTTCCGGCAAGGACGAGTCGGCAGAGCGCCGCACGGGCCCGGTCGACCCGGCCCCCGACTCCATGGGCCCGGGCACCGAGCCGGCCGACGCGGCCCCGCCCGAGCCGTCCCCGTTGACCGGCACCCCCGTCACCGGAGCGGAGGGCGACCCGGAAGAGCCGACGAGGGAGACGCAGGAGGCAGAGGGGACGGACGAGCCGAAACGCTCCGCCGACGCCCCCCAGCAGCCGCAGGCGACCGCCGACGTCCCGCAGGAGCCGTCCGGCACCGGCGATGCCTCAAAGGACCCGTCGGCCGGCCGCGACGTCCCGCGGCAGCCTCCCGCCACCCACGAGGCCCCGCAGGAGTCGTCGGCCACCGGCGACGCCCCGCAGCCGTCCGCCGCCGGCGACGCCCACCACGGCGCCCATCCCGAGCGCGGTTACGCCCACAGCGGTGACCCGGCCGCCGGACGTGAATCCGGCGCCCGTGCCGAGAGCCCGGCCCCCGCGCCCGGCGACCGCGACCGCCCCGAGACCCACCCCGACCGCGCTCCGGCCCGTTCCGGGGCCGGGCAGGAGCCGCCGCGGCGCCCCAGCGAGCCCAGAGGCGGGCTCCTCATGGGGCGGCCCTTCGGCGTGCCCGTCTACGTGGCGCCCAGCTGGTTCCTCGTGGCCGCGCTCATCACCTGGGTGTTCGGCGGGCAGCTCGACCGGGTGCTGCCCGAGCTCGGCGCCGCCCGCTACCTCGTAGCCCTCTTCTTCGCGGTCGCCTTCTACGGCTCCGTCCTCGTCCACGAACTCGCCCACACCATCGCCGCCCTCCGCTTCAAGCTCCCGGTCCGCCGCATCCAGCTCCAGTTCTTCGGCGGCGTCTCCGAGATCGAGAAGGAGGCCGAGACCCCCGGCCGCGAGTTCGTCCTCGCCTTCGTCGGCCCGCTGCTCTCTTTGATCCTCGCCGGCGTCTTCTACGCCGCCCTGCGGCCCGTCGAACGCGGCACGGTCGTCGGTGTCCTGCTGGCCGGACTGATGATCTCCAACCTCATCGTCGCCGCCTTCAACCTGCTGCCCGGACTGCCCCTCGACGGCGGACGCATGCTGCGCGCCGTCGTCTGGAAGATCACCGGCAGACCGATGAGCGGCACCGTCGCCGCCGCCTGGGTCGGCCGCGCGCTCGCCGTCGCCGTGCTGGTCGGACTGCCCCTGGTCACCCAGTCCGGCGCCCTCGGCGCCCCCGCCGAGGACAGCGTCGGCGTGGGCACCGTCACCAACGCCCTGCTCGCAGCCATCCTGGCCGCGATCATCTGGACCGGCGCCGGCAACAGCCTGCGCATGGCCCGGCTGCGCGAACACCTCCCCGAGCTGCGCGCCCGCGCCCTCACCCGCCGCGCCGTCCCGGTCGAGACCAACACCTCCCTGGCCGAGGCGCTGCGCCGCGCCAACGCGTCCGGCGCCCGCGCCCTGGTCGTCGTCGACGGCCACGGCGAGCCGCTCTCCCTCGTCCGCGAGTCCGCCATCGTCGGCGTACCCGAGCACCGCCGCCCCTGGGTCTACGCCAGCGAACTCGCCCAGGAGCTCACCGACGGCATGCGCGTCTCCGCCGAACTCGCCGGCGAGGACCTCCTGGACGCGCTGCGCGCCGCCCCGGCCACCGAGTACCTCGTGGTGGAGAACAGCGGCGAGATCTACGGTGTGCTGTCCGCGTCCGACGTGGAGCGCGCCTTCGTCAAGGCCATGGCCCGCCCGTCGCCCTCCGCGTAGGGCTCCCGGCGGGCCCCTCCGCGTGGTCGGAGGGCCCGTCGGGGACCGGTAGGCTGGTCACATGTCCGAACCGACCGGTGCCGCCCGCCGCCGCGGGCCCTTCAAGGTCGGGGACCAGGTACAGCTGACCGACCCCAAGGGCCGCCACTACACGTTCACGCTCGAGGCCGGGAAGAACTTCCACACCCACAAAGGTTCCTTCCCGCACGACGAACTGATCGGCGCACCCGAGGGCAGCGTTGTCCGCACCACCGGCAACGTCGCCTACCTCGCGCTGCGCCCCCTGCTCCCCGACTACGTCCTGTCCATGCCCCGCGGGGCAGCTGTCGTATACCCGAAGGACGCGGGGCAGATCCTCGCCTTCGCCGACATCTTCCCCGGCGCACGCGTCGTGGAGGCCGGCGTCGGCTCCGGCTCGCTGAGCAGCTTCCTGCTGCGGGCGATCGGCGACCAGGGCATGCTGCACAGCTACGAGCGCCGCGCCGACTTCGCGGAGATCGCCCAGGCGAACGTGGAGCGCTACTTCGGCGGTCCGCACCCCGCCTGGCAGCTCACCGTCGGAGACCTCCAGGACAACCTGTCCGACGCCGACGTCGACCGCGTCATCCTCGACATGCTCGCCCCCTGGGAGTGCCTGGAGTCCGTCTCCAAGGCACTCGTCCCCGGCGGCATCCTGTGCTGCTACGTCGCGACCACCACCCAGCTCGCCCGGACCGTGGAGTCCATCCGCGAGATCGGCTGCTTCAACGAGCCGACCGCCTGGGAGACGATGATCCGCAACTGGCACATCGAGGGCCTGGCCGTCCGCCCGGACCACCGCATGATCGGCCACACCGGCTTCCTGCTCACCGCCCGCCGGCTCGCGGACGGCGTCGAGCCGCCCATGCGCCGCCGCCGCCCCGCCAAGGGCGCCTACGGTGAGGACTACGAGGGCCCCAACGCCGACGGCGGCGCCACCCGCTGACGCGGCCCGCCACCACGCGCAACACACGGGCGCCGTGGTGGAGTTCCCGACGACCACCGGGAACTCCACCACGGCGCCCTCGCGTTGATCCCCACCCCGCCGTTCCCCCGCACTGTGACGTGTGGCACGATGCTGGCCACCCCCACCGGCACAGCCCTCGCAGGAGATGCTCCTAGTGCAGCAGTCCGCCGTTCCGGAACTGGCCCACACGCACACCCGCCCCATCCACTGGATGGCCACCGCCACCGCGGTCGCCGGTGTGGTCGCTCTCTCCTCGCTCGTGCAGCCCGGCGCGGCCACGGCCGCCCAGCCGCAGGGCCCCCGCACGCACTCCGCACCCGCCGCCGCGGCCGCCCCGGGCACCACCGGCGTGACCTTCCCGATCGACTGCGGCCCGGTGCGGGCCGTGGTGGCGAAGAAGGCCTCCGGGGACCTCGACGGGGACGGCCGGCCGGAGACCGTGGCCGTCGTGCACTGCGACGCCGCCATGGGCACCCCGCCCGACGCCGTCTACGTCCTCACCCAGGCCGTCGGCGCCGCCGAGCCGCGCGTGGTCGCCACCCTCGTCGAGGCCAAGGACCGGTATTCGGTCACGGACTTCGCCGTCCGTGACGGCGCGGTGACCGCCACCCTGCTCGGCTACTCCTCGCCGGACGTGCCCAATTGCTGCCCCGACCTCAAGGACGACGTGAAGTGGCGGTGGCAGAACGGCGCGTTCGTCCGCTCCACGGACGCCGGGGCGCGCGGTATCTGACCGCGTCCCGGACCACAGTCACTGAAAATGTGAGAAAACAGACAATGGTGACGCCTCGCGCCGAGGTTGTCACTCCGCGTCAGGTCCGTACACCTCGACCCGGTCCGCGACGCGGCGTACATGGATGCACTCGCCCGGGCACTCCTTGGCCGAGTCCACCACGTCCGTGAGGAGCGGAAGCGGCACGGGCGTTGCCGCTCCGGCCTCCTGAAGGAGCTCGTCCTCCGGGCCCTTCACATAGGCCAGACCGTCGATGTCCAGCTCGAACACCTCGGGCGCGTACTGTGCGCAGATGCCGTCGCCGGTACACAGGTCCTGGTCGATCCAGACCTCCAGGGCCTCGCCACCGTTCGAGGTCTGCTGCTGCACGGTCATCTCTCCTGCCGTATCACGTCGAGCCGTACGGGAATCCGGCCAGCTCTGACGGGTGTTGAACATGTCGACCCTACCTCTGCCCGCTTTCCAATCATGTTCGGTGGGTATTCCCCTGGCGTGAGGGAGAGCGCAAGGGTGAAGATCGGACACACCCCGACAGTCTTTGTGATCTAGGGGTTTCAATCGACACCCACCCAGGTAGGGTCTGGAAGCGTCCAGCTCCCCTTGGAGGAGGTGAGGACCGTGGCAGCCCACGACGACGACATGAACCGCGGCATCCGCCCGGGACGCGGGTCCGACGACCCGGCCGGGCAGATCGCCTACCTTGAGCAGGAGATCGCCGTCCTGCGCCGCAAGCTCGCCGACTCTCCGCGTCACACGAGGATTCTCGAAGAGCGGATCGTCGAGTTGCAGACCAACCTGGCCGGCGTCTCCGCGCAGAACGAACGGCTTGCGAACACGCTCCGCGAGGCCCGCGACCAGATCGTGGCCCTCAAGGAAGAGGTCGACCGGCTCGCCCAGCCGCCGGCCGGCTTCGGAGTCTTCCTGCAGGCCAACGAGGACGGCACCGCCGACATCTTCACCGGTGGCCGCAAGCTCCGGGTGAACGTCAGCCCCAGCGTCGAGCTCGACGAGCTCAGGCGCGGCCAGGAACTGATGCTCAACGAAGCGCTCAACGTGGTCGAGGCCATGGAGTTCGAGCGCGTCGGCGACATCGTCACCCTCAAGGAGATCCTCGAGGACGGCGAGCGGGCCCTGGTGCTCGGGCACACCGACGAGGAGCGGGTGGTACGGCTCGCCGAGCCGCTGCTGGACGTCACCATCCGCCCCGGCGACGCGCTCCTGCTCGAACCCAGGTCCGGCTACGTCTACGAGGTCGTGCCCAAGAGCGAGGTCGAGGAACTCGTCCTCGAAGAGGTGCCCGACATCGGCTACGAGCAGATCGGCGGCCTCGGCAACCAGATCGAGGCCATCCG
This sequence comes from Streptomyces sp. CB01373, assembly GCF_002803075.1. Taxonomy (GTDB): domain Bacteria; phylum Actinomycetota; class Actinomycetes; order Streptomycetales; family Streptomycetaceae; genus Streptomyces. Next base: position 146,818 of record NZ_NNBK01000004.1, read on the forward strand.
TGACGCCGTGGAGCTGCCGTACCTCTACCCGGACCTGTTCAAGGAGCACGAGCTGCGCCCGCCGAAGGGCGTCCTGCTCTACGGGCCTCCCGGATGCGGCAAGACGCTCATCGCCAAGGCCGTCGCGAACTCGCTCGCCAAGAAGGTCGCCGAGGTCACCGGACAGGCTGCGGGCAAGAGCTTCTTCCTCAACATCAAGGGCCCGGAGCTGCTGAACAAGTACGTCGGCGAGACCGAGCGGCAGATCCGCCTGGTCTTCCAGCGTGCCCGGGAGAAGGCCGGCGAGGGCACCCCCGTGATCGTCTTCTTCGACGAGATGGAGTCCCTCTTCCGCACCCGCGGCTCCGGTGTCAGCTCGGACGTGGAGAACACCATCGTCCCCCAGCTGCTCGCCGAGATCGACGGTGTGGAAGGCCTGCAGAACGTGGTCGTGATCGGCGCCTCCAACCGCGAGGACATGATCGACCCCGCCATCCTGCGGCCCGGCCGCCTCGATGTGAAGATCAAGATCGAGCGTCCGGACGCCGAGGCGGCGAAGGACATCTTCGGGAAGTACCTCACCGAGCGCCTCCCGCTGCACGCGGAGGACGTCGCGGAACACGCGGGCGACAAGGACTCCACGGTCCAGGGCATGATCCAGACCGCGGTGGAACACATGTACGCCGAAACCGAGGAGAACCGCTTCCTGGAGGTCACCTACGCCAACGGCGACAAGGAAGTCCTGTATTTCAAGGACTTCAATTCCGGCGCCATGATCGAGAACATCGTGGGCCGCGCCAAGAAGATGGCGATCAAGGACTTCCTCGAGAAGAACCAGAAGGGCCTCCGCGTCTCCCACCTGCTCCAGGCATGCGTGGACGAGTTCAAGGAGAACGAGGACCTGCCGAACACCACCAACCCGGACGACTGGGCCCGGATCTCCGGAAAGAAGGGCGAGCGGATCGTCTACATCCGCACCCTCATCACCGGAAAGCAGGGCGCGGACACCGGACGCTCCATCGACACGGTGGCGAATACCGGGCAGTACCTGTAAAAGCAGGGTGGCTGCGGGTGCCCTCCAGGGGGTACCCGCAGTCGGCTGTTTCCGGGGCCACCGCATGGAGCAGGCAATGACGCAAATGATCTCCCCACCAGCGCAAAGGCGTTCTAGGCTCTTTCGTACCGCCGGGTCGCGCAGTGCGGGGACGGGCACCGCACAGGCACCCGGGCACGAGCGGTACTTGAGCGCCGCCCACGACCGAGGGCGCCGCCGGGCAAGGAGGGCCGCATGACCGTACGGCGAGTAATGGGCATCGAGACGGAGTACGGGATCTCCGTCCCCGGCCACCCCAATGCCAATGCCATGCTCACCTCATCCCAGATCGTCAACGCCTACGCGGCGGCCATGCACCGGGCCCGCCGGGCCCGCTGGGACTTCGAGGAGGAGAATCCGCTTCGGGACGCCCGGGGCTTCGACCTCGCCCGCGAGGCGGCCGACGCCAGCCAGCTCACCGACGAGGACATCGGCCTGGCCAACGTCATCCTCACCAATGGCGCACGGCTCTACGTCGACCACGCCCACCCCGAGTACAGCGCGCCCGAGGTCACCAACCCGCGCGACGCCGTCCTGTGGGACAAGGCCGGCGAACGGATCATGGCCGAGGCGGCGGAGCGGGCGGCCCAGCTGCCCGGCGCCCAGCCGATCCACCTCTACAAGAACAACACCGACAACAAGGGCGCCTCCTACGGCACGCACGAGAACTACCTGATGAAGCGGGAGACCGCGTTCTCGGACATCGTGCGCCACCTCACGCCCTTCTTCGTCTCCCGCCAGGTCGTCACGGGCGCGGGACGCGTCGGCATCGGCCAGGACGGCCACGAACACGGCTTCCAGCTCAGCCAGCGCGCGGACTACTTCGAGGTCGAGGTCGGCCTGGAGACCACGCTCAAGCGGCCGATCATCAACACGCGCGACGAGCCGCACGCCGACGCGGAGAAGTACCGCCGCCTGCACGTGATCATTGGCGACGCCAACCTCTCGGAGATCTCCACCTACCTCAAGCTGGGCACGACCGCCCTGGTCCTGTCCATGATCGAGGACGGCTTCATCGCCGTTGACCTGGCCGTCGACCAGCCCGTCCGCACGCTCCACCAGGTCTCGCACGACCCGGGCCTCAAGCGTCTGATCACGCTGCGCAGCGGCCGGACGCTCACCGCGGTGCAGCTCCAGATGGAGTACTACGAGCTGTCGCGCAAGTACGTGGAGGAGCGGTTCGGCGCGGACGCCGACGAGCAGACCAAGGACGTGCTGTCCCGCTGGGAGGACACCCTCAACCGGCTGGAGAACGATCCGATGAGCCTGGCCGGCGAGCTGGACTGGGTCGCCAAGCGGGAGCTCATGGAGGGCTACCGGCGACGTGACGGCCTCGACTGGGACGCCGCCCGCCTCCACCTCGTCGACCTCCAGTACGCGGACGTACGCCCCGACAAGGGCCTGTACAACCGCCTGGTGGCCCGCGGACGCATCAAGCGCCTGCTGGACGAGACCGAGGTGGACCGGGCCCGCAGGAAGCCGCCGGAGGACACGCGCGCGTACTTCCGCGGCCGCTGCCTGGAGCAGTACGCCGACGACGTCGCCGCGGCCTCCTGGGACTCGGTGATCTTCGATCTGCCGGGCCGGGACTCGCTGCAGCGCGTCCCAACCCTGGAACCGCTTCGCGGAACGCGTAATCACGTCAAGGAGCTCCTCGACCGCTGCCGTACCGCCGAAGACCTGGTCAGGGTGCTTTCCGGCGGCTGAGCGGATCTTGGACCGGGCCGCCCGCGCAGGGTGGAAATCCCCGGTGCCGGGAATCATCGAGGTGGCCCTCGTACGTTGGAGAAAGTGCGGGGCCGATGTCGGACCCGGCTTGTAGGGTCGGAACATCACCGATCGGCCGTAATGCCGACCATGTCGGGCGAACTGAGCGGGGTGAGGGTTATGGCAACGAAGGACACCGGCGGCGGGCAGCAGAAGGCCACGCGTTCCACCGAGGAGGTCGAGGAGCAGTCCCAGGACGCGCAGGCCGCGGACGACCTCAAGGAACGCCACGAGAAGCTGAGCGACGACGTGGACTCCGTTCTCGACGAGATCGACGACGTCCTGGAGGAGAACGCCGAGGACTTCGTGCGCTCCTTCGTGCAAAAGGGCGGTCAGTGAGCGCCTGAGAAGCGGTGGCGGTGACGGACGAGCCGGTTGACGAGGAGCTGCGTGCGGTGCGGTGGGACCGCGCCGCGCGCGGCCTTCGTTTCCGGGCGCCGGCCGTCGCGCGGGCGCCCGGTGTCAGGCTCCGGCGAACCGCCTCAGGGCTAGCGTTCTTCATGTGGATCACCCCCGCGGGACGGGTAGGGTCCGTGGCGTAATGTGCATCAACTGCAACTCCGGCCTCGGCCAGTTGAGGGACGATCCCGAAGCGGTGGACCGAGCTGCCGACCACCTGGAAGGAAACGTGTGGAAGCCAACACTCGTAGCACCGGGCGTCTGCCGGCCGCCTTCCTGACGCCCGGGTCCTCGTCGTTCATGGACTTTCTCGCCGAGCACCAGCCGGAGATGCTTCCGGGCAAGCGGCAGCTGCCGCCGACCCAGGGGGTGATCGAGGCGCCGCACGGGACCACCATCGTGGCGGTGGCCTTCCCCGGCGGCGTCGTCCTGGCCGGTGACCGGCGCGCCACCATGGGGAACATGATCGCGCAGCGGGACGTCGAGAAGGTGTTCCCGGCCGACGAGTACTCGGCGGTCGGCATCGCCGGCACCGCGGGTCTGGCGGTGGAGATGGTGAAGCTGTTCCAGCTGGAGCTGGAGCACTTCGAGAAGGTCGAGGGAACGCAGCTCTCCCTCGAGGGCAAGGCGAACCGGCTGTCGACCATGATCCGCTCCAACCTGGGCATGGCCATGCAGGGGCTGGCCGTGGTCCCGCTCTTCGCGGGGTACGACGTGGACCGCGACAGGGGCCGGATCTTCTCCTACGACGTGACGGGCGGCCGTTCCGAGGAGTGCGGCTACGCGGCCACGGGCTCCGGCTCGATCTTCGCGCGCGGCGCGATGAAGAAGCTCTACCGGGATGACCTGACCGAGGCCGAGACCACGACGCTGGTGGTCCAGGCCCTGTACGACGCGGCAGACGACGACTCGGCGACCGGTGGTCCCGATGTCGCCCGCCGGATCTATCCGATCGTCACCGTGATCACCGAGGACGGATTCCGCCGGCTCACCGAGGACGAGTGCTCCGAGATCGCCCGCTCGGTGCTCCAGCGGCGCCTGGAGCAGCCGGACGGCCCTCGGGCCGCGCTGCTGTAGCCCGGCGCCGGTTCTTCTTGTCCGGGGTGATCCAGTGACTTCTACAGAAAGGGACGGATAACCGGTGTCGACGCCGTTCTATGTCTCACCTCAGCAGGCCATGGCCGACCGGGCGGAGTACGCCCGCAAGGGCATCGCCCGTGGCCGCAGCCTGGTCGTGCTGCAGTACGCCGACGGAATCGTGTTCGTCGGTGAGAATCCGTCCCGCGCGCTGCACAAGTTCAGCGAGATCTACGACCGGATCGCATTCGCGGCGGCCGGCAAGTACAACGAGTACGAGAACCTGCGCATCGGCGGCGTCCGCTATGCCGACCTGCGCGGTTACACCTACGACCGGGACGACGTGACCGCCCGCGGCCTGGCGAACGTCTACGCCCAGACGCTGGGCACGATCTTCTCCAGCGCCGCGGAGAAGCCGTACGAGGTGGAGCTGGTGGTCGCCGAGGTGGGGGAGACCCCGGACGGCGACCAGATCTACCGGCTGCCGCACGACGGCTCGATCGTGGACGAGCACGGCTCGGTCGCGGTCGGCGGCAACGCCGAGCAGATCAGCGGCTACCTGGACCAGCGCCACCGGGACGGCATGTCCCTGGCCGAGGCGCTGAAGCTGGCCGTGCAGGCCCTGTCCCGCGACACCAACGGCAGCGAGCGGGAGATCCCCGCCGAGCGCCTGGAGGTGGCGGTGCTGGACCGTACGCGTCCGCAGAAGCGCAAGTTCAAGCGCATCGTGGGCCGTCAGCTGGCCCGCCTGCTGGAGGCCGACGGCGCGGCGACCGAGGCGGAGAGCGCCGACGAGGACGGCTCCGAGGAGAAGTAGTCCCGACCTCCGTAGTCCCGTTCCCGGGTGCCCCGGCCCTCCAGTGGGCCGGGGCGCCCGGGCGTTTCAGGGGGCTGGACGGCTTCAGGAGGGGCTGGGCGGCGCCGTGGAGCCCCGTACCACGAGCTCCACCGGGATGTCCCCGCCGTCCGGAGCGCGGCCCTCCAGGACGGCCAGCAGGGCGTGCATGCCCCGTTCGCCGAACAGTTCGGCGTCCAGCCGCACGGTGGTGAGCTCGGGGTCGATGGCGGTGGCGAGGGCGAGGTCGTCGACGCCGGTGACGGAGACGTCGTCGGGCACGCGCAGGCCGAGGCGGCGCAGGGCCTTGTACGCGCCGGCGGCGAGCTTGTCGTCGTCGCAGACCAGCGCGGTGGGCCGGGGCCCGGGGGCGCTCAGGGCGGCCTCGGTGGCGGCCCTGGCGTCCTCGATGGAGATGGGGGCGCGGGCGGTGCGCACGGAGGTGCCGGGCACCGCGCCCAGCCGGGCGCCGAGTTCCCTCGCCCGCACCTCGAAGGTCCAGGAGGCGACGTCCGCCGCGAGGTGCAGGAAGCGCCGGTGGCCGAGCCCGAGCAGATGGTCGGCGATCTGGCGTACGCCGTCGGCGATGTCCAGGTTGACGGTCGCGGCGCCCAGGCTGCCCGCGGGGTCGCTGTCCAGCATGACCAGCGGAAGCTGGTCGCCGCGGATCGCCGTCAGCGCGTCGGCGGCCATGGAGGAGGCGATCACGCCGTCCAGCGCGGCCTGGGCCGAGGCGAAGGGGTTGCGCGCCGGGCCGATGCCCTCGGGGGAGGGGTAGAGCACGACGCCGAAGCCGTGCTCGGCGGCGACGCGGGCGGCGCCGGTGTAGACGCCGGCGAAGAACTCGGTGGTCAGCACGGGGACGACCAGGAGAACGGTCCGGGTGCGGCCCAGGCGCAGGTTGCGGGCGGCGAGGTTGGGCCGGTAGCCGAGTTCCTCGGCCGCCCGGCGCACCCGTTCGGCGGTCGCCTGCGACACGCGGCCGCGCCACTTGTCGCCGAGGACCAGGGAGACGGCGGCCTGGGACACCCCGGCGGCGTGCGCGACGTCACGGCTGGTGGGGCGCGTGCTGCTTCGGGCCACCGCGGGGACGCTCCTTCGTCTGGACTGGTGAACAGCGCACATGGTACGTATGACCGAGTACGTTATACGTAACACCGGAGGTTGCTCCAGCACCTCGGGCGAACCGGCGGAAGGCGGGGCGATGGCTGTGGGGTTCGGGGGATACCTGGAGATCCTCAAAGCGAGGCACGCCGCCCGGCTGCTGACCGGCACGCTCGTGGGGCGGCTGCCCAACGCCACCGCGGCGATCGCCATCGTGCTGTTCGTCCGGGCGGAGGGCGGCACGTACAGTCTCGCGGGAGCGCTGGCGGCGGTGTACGGCGTGGCCAACGCGGTGGGCCAGCCCGTGCTCGGGCGCCTGGTGGACCTGTACGGGCAGCCCCGCGTCCAGTTGCCCGCCGCGCTCGCCTCGGCCCTGGCGATGACGGCCTTCGCCCTGACCGGCACGCAGCCGGCCGCCCTGGCGTACGCCTCCGTGGCCGCGGCCGGGCTCTTCACGCCGCCGCTGGAGGGCGGTCTGCGGGCCCTGTGGCCCTCGGTGCTGCGCAGGAACGACCAGGTCCACAGCGCGTACGCGATGGACGCCGTGGCACAGGAAGTGATGTTCACCGTCGGCCCGTTGCTCGTGACCCTCTGCGTCTCGCTGTGGTCGGCGCCGGCGGCGTTGGTGGTGCTGAACGGCATCGGGGTGCTGGGCGCGCTGTCCGTGGTCGTCTCGCCCCCTTCGCGGGCCTGGCGTTCGGAGCCGCGGGAGGCGCACTGGCTGGGAGCGCTGCGCTCGCCCGGTCTACTGGCCCTGCTCGGCGCGTTCCTCTTCGTCGGTGTCGCCATGGGCTCCATCACGGTGGCTGCGGTGCCCTATGCCGACGACCACGGTGGTGACGCGGTGTACGGCTGGCTGATGGCCGCCCTGGGGCTGGGCGCGCTGGTCGGCGGCACCGTCTACGGCGCCCGCCAGTGGGCGGGCGCGCCCGAACGGCGACTGCGGCTGCTGGTCGGTCTGCTGGCGGTGTGTTACCTGCCGCTGATGCTGATGCCCGGAGCGGTGCCGATGGTGGCGCTGACGGTGCTGTCCGGGGTGTTCCTGGCGCCGTGCATCGCCTGCGCGTTCATCATCGTGGACCGGCACGCTCCGGCCGGCACCGTGACGGAGGCTTTCTCCTGGCTGGTGACGACGTTCACCGTGGGCGCGTCCGTCGGAACGGGTGTCGCCGGCCCGGTGGTCCAGGAGGGCGGCGCGCTGTGGGGCTTCGCGGTGCCGGGCGTCGCCGGGGCCGTGTCGTTGCTGGTGTTGCTGCTCACCGGGCGGGTCCTCACAGCTCCCGCCGCAGGGGCGGTGGTTGCCGCTTCATCGGAAAATGATCCAAATCGTGCTGCCGAACCTCGTTTGAGCGCAGAGGATCGGGCGTAATGTTCAGTCATGGACCGCCGCATTTTCGGGCTGGAGAACGAGTACGGCGTCACGTGCACGTTCAGGGGACAGCGCCGCCTGTCGCCTGACGAGGTGGCGCGGTACCTCTTCCGCCGTGTCGTGTCATGGGGCCGCAGCAGCAATGTCTTTCTGCGAAACGGCGCCCGGCTCTATCTCGATGTGGGGTCACACCCGGAATACGCGACACCCGAGTGTGACAATGTGATCGAACTGGTCACCCACGACAAGGCCGGCGAGCGCATTCTCGAAGGACTCCTGGTGGACGCGGAACGACGCCTGCACGAGGAGGGAATCGCGGGCGACGTCTACCTCTTCAAGAACAACACCGATTCGGCGGGCAACTCCTACGGCTGCCACGAGAACTATCTGGTGGCACGGCACGGAGAGTTCTCCCGCCTCGCGGACATCCTCATCCCGTTCCTGGTCACCAGGCAGCTCCTCTGCGGGGCGGGCAAGGTCCTGCAGACCCCGCGCGGGGCGGTGTACTGCGTGAGCCAGCGGGCCGAGCACATCTGGGAGGGCGTCTCCTCGGCGACCACCCGTTCGCGGCCCATCATCAACACCCGCGACGAGCCGCACGCGGACGCGGAGCGCTACCGCCGGCTGCACGTCATCGTCGGTGACTCCAACATGTCCGAGACGACGATGCTGCTCAAGGTGGGCGCGACCGACCTGGTGCTGCGCATGATCGAGGCGGGCACGGTGATGCGCGACCTGACCCTGGAGAACCCGATCCGGGCGATCCGCGAGGTCAGCCACGACATCACGGGCCGCCGCAAGGTGCGCCTGGCCAGCGGCCGCGAGGCCTCCGCGCTGGAGGTGCAGCGCGAGTACTACGAGAAGGCCGTGGACTTCTGCGAGCGGCGCGGCATCCGCACCGGCACGGTGGAGCGCGTGCTGGAGCTGTGGGGCCGCACGCTGGACGCGATCGAGACCGAGGACCTCGACCGCATCGGCACCGAGATCGACTGGGTGATGAAGTACCAGCTCATCGAGCGGTACCGGGCCAAGCACAACATGACCATGTCGCATCCGCGGGTCGCCCAGATAGACCTCGCCTACCACGACATCCACCGCCGTCGTGGCCTGTACTACCTGCTGGAGAAGAAGGGCCAAGCCACCCGGATCTGCAACGACTTGAAGATCTTCGAGGGCAAGTCGGTGCCCCCGCAGACCACTCGGGCACGGCTGCGCGGCGACTTCATCCGGCGGGCGCAGGAACAGCGCAGGGACTTCACCGTCGACTGGGTGCACCTCAAGCTCAACGACCAGGCCCAGCGGACGGTGTTGTGCAAGGACCCGTTCCGTTCGGTGGACGACCGGGTGGAGAAGCTGATCGCCGGAATGTGAGCCCGGCGAAACGCGGATGCCGGTTCGAGGGCCCCGGAACGCCACACGGGCGCCGTACGTTCCCCGTACGGCGCCCCGCTCACACCGTAGAGTTGCGCGCACGCCATCAGAAGATCGACCGATTACGAGGCCCCCACCGTGCGCCGACGCTCACTTCTTCTTTCCGTACCCGCGGGACTTGTCACCCTGGCCGCCTGCGGCAACGACAAGACCGCTTCGAGCAAGGCCAGCGAGAGCGCGACGCCGTCCCCCTCCGAGCCGTCCGCCGCTCCGTCGCCGAAGATCGTCTCCGGGCCGCTGCCGGAGATCACCGCGGGCACGAAGTTCGGCGAGAAGCCGACCGTCGCCAAGGGCAGTGGTGCCCCCTCGAAGGACATCGCCGTCAAGACCGTGATCGCGGGCGGCGGCCGCACCATCGCGGAGAACGACTACGTCCAGGCGCACTACCTGGGCCAGATCTGGGACACGGCCAAGCTCTTCGACAACTCCTACGACCGCAAGGCCCCCCTGGTCATCCAGCTCGCCCAGGGCACGATCATCGACGGCTGGCGCTATGCCCTCGCCGGTAAGAAGGTGGGCAGCCGCGTCCTGTTCTCCGTGCCGCCCACCTGGGGATACGGCACGCAGGGCAACGCCCAGGCCGGGATCAAGGGCACCGACACGCTGGTGTTCGTCGTCGACCTCCAGGACACGTTCAACTCCAAGAGCTCGGCCAAGGGCAGGACGGTCGCCCAGGACAACGCGGACCTGCCCAAGGTCGGCACCAACACCGACGGCGCCGCTCCGTCCATCACCGTGCCCAAGAAGGCCGCGCCCACGAAGCTCGTGGCCGACTACGTGATCGAGGGCGACGGCCCCGTGGTCAAGCCGGAGAACACCGTGCTCGTCCAGTACAAGGGCGTGCTGTGGGCGGACGGCAAGGAGTTCGACTCGACGTACAAGCGCGACTCGCTGACCTCGTTCTCCCTCCAGCAGGTCGTCAAGGGCTGGGCCGAGGGACTGGCCGGCAAGAAGGTCGGCAGCCGGGTCCTGGTCGTCGTCCCGCCGGCCCTGGGCTACGGCGACAACCCGCCCCCCAACAGCGGCATCAAGAAGGACTCCGTGCTGGTCTTCACGGTGGACATCCTGGCGGCGATGTAGCACCGCGCGGCGGTCTCCCGGCGCGGGCGCACCCGGCGGGGATGCAAGACTGTTCAGGTTGTCTTGTTGTAGATGAGCAGGAGAAGCACGTGAGCATCGAGAAGCCCGAGATCGACTTCCCGGGCGGCGAGCCCCCGGCGGACCTCGAGATCAAGGAGATCTGGGAGGGCGACGGACCGGTGGCCAAGGCGGGCGACACCGTCTCCGTCCACTACGTCGGCGTGGCCTTCTCCACCGGTGAGGAGTTCGACGCGTCCTGGAACCGCGGTACGCCGCTCCGTTTCCAGCTCGGTGTCGGCCAGGTCATAGCCGGCTGGGACCAGGGTGTTCAGGGCATGAAGGTCGGCGGGCGCCGCCAGCTGACCATCCCGGCGCACCTGGCCTACGGCGACCGCGGCGCGGGTGGCCGGATCAAGCCCGGCGAGACGCTGATCTTCGTCTGCGACCTGGTCGCGGTCTGATCGTCCCGCACCGGATCCGCGCGGGATCCGATCATCCGGGGCCCATGCCTGTTCGGGCGTGGGCCTCGGCTTTTGTCCGTACGCCGCGGAGCGGTACGGTCATCGGTCGTAAGGACCATAGGGAAGGTGAAGGGCGTCGATGGCCATTGCCAAGGCCGAGCGGCTGATGAACCTGGCGCTGTGCCTGCTCGGGACGCGGCGGCCGCTGAGCAAGCGCGAGCTGCGGGAGTCCATCGAGGCCTATGTCGAGGCTTCCGGCCGGGACAGAGGCGTGGCCTCCGGCCGCGACAAGGGCGCCGGCTCCCCGGCGGAGAAGGGCGCCGCCGCGTCCGACGACTCCTTCAACCGCATGTTCGAGCGGGACAAGGACGACCTGCGTGAGCTCGGGCTGGTCATCGAGACCGTCGAGAGCCTGGACGGGGAGGTCGGCTATCTGGCCCGCCGGGACAGCAACCGGCTGCCGCCCATCACCCTGGACGCCGAGGAGGCCGCGGCGCTCGGTCTGGCCGCCAAGGTCTGGCAGCAGGCCCGGCTGGCCGGGGCGGCCAGCGGCGCCCTGCAGAAGCTGCGCGCGGCCGGACTGCCCGAGGACGTCGACCCCTACGAGACGCACAGTGCGCTGGAGCCCCGTATCCCGGTGCACGAGGCCGCCTTCGAGCCGCTGATGCTGGCCTGCCGCGACCGCCGGCCGGTCGTCTTCGACTACCGCAAGGCCAACGCCGCCCAGCCAGGCACCCGGCATGTCGAGCCGTGGGCGCTGGAGTGCTGGCGCGGCCACTGGTACCTGGCCGGCTTCGACCGCGACCGCGGCGCCGAGCGGGTCTTCCGGCTCTCCAGGATCACCGGCCGGGTCCGCTCCCGGGGCAGCGGCTTCACCGCGCCTGTCCCGGACGTCGTCACCGTTCGCGAGACCGTGGCGAGCTGGGCGGGCGAGAGCGCCGACCGCTCCGCGCGGATCCGGCTGCGCGCGGACGCCGGCTACCCCCTTCGGGCGAAGGCCACCGCCGTGCGGGAACTCGGGGACGGCTGGGACGAGTTGGACATCCCGTACGGGCACGGGCTGGACGCCTGGCTGGTGGAGTTCGGGCCGGACGTGGTGGTCGTGGAGCCGGCCGAGCTGCGGGCGGACGTGCTGGACCGGCTGCGTGCCGTGGCCAGGGACTGAGGGGGAGCGGAGCGACACTGTGGCAGGCAAACCGGTCAGGCCCACGAGCGCCATCGACCAGACCCGGCGGATGCTCTCCCTGGTGACGTACCTCAGGGAGCGCCCCGGCGCCCGGATCGAGGACGTGGCGCGCGCGTTCGGCATCACCGAGGACGAGCTGGTCTCCGACCTCGACGTACTGCCCATGTGCGGTACGAGTTTCCGCGGCGGCGACCTGCTCGACATCGACACCGACGGCGAGCGCATCTGGTGGCACAACCCGGCCGCGCTCGGCGCGGAGGCGGCCGAGCCGCTGCGGCTGGCCGCCGACGAGGCGACCGCGCTGCTGGTGGCGGCCCGCGCGGTCGCCACGCTGCCCGGACTGCGGGAGAGCGATCGGCAGGCGCTGCTGCGCGCCACGGCCAAGGTCGAGGCCGCGGCGGGCGAGGCCGCCGGGGCCAGCTCCCGGCTGTCGGTGACCTTCGAGTCCGAGGGCGGGGTCTTCGCCGACGTGGACCGGGCGATCTCCGAGCGCCGCCGGCTGTGGATCCGCTACTACTCGCCCGCCCGCGACGAGGTCACCGAGCGCGAGATCGACCCCATTCGCCTGGTCAGCGTCGGGCACACCTATGTGGAGGCCTGGTGCCGCCGCTCCGAGGCGCGGCGCACCTTCCGGCTCGACCGGGTCGCCGAGATCAAGATCCTCGACGAGCCCTCGGCGCCGCCCGAGATGGAGCTGCGTGACCTGTCCCAGGCCCTGGTGCAGCCGGCCGCGGAGGACCCGGAGGTGGTCGTCGAGGTCGGTCCCGGGGGCCGCTGGGTCGCCGAGTACTACCCGCACGACAGCGCCGATGAGCTTCCCGACGGCGGGCTGCGTATCACTCTGCGCACCCCGGATCCGGCGTCGCTGCGACGGCTGGCGCTGCGTCTGGGCCGCGACGGCCGGATCGTCGCCCCGCGGGAGCTGGCCGACAGCGCCCGGCAGGCGGCCCGTGAGGCCCTGGCGGCCTACGAGTCGGCGTACGACGGTGCCGGGACTCCCGCGGACGCCGTGGCGGCAGGGGAGCCCCGGGGTGCGGACGTGGTTCACGACGGTCGGTACGACAGGCAGGAGCAGGGGCTTTGAGCGAGTCGGCGACGGCTGGGGTGCGCGAGATGTCGGTGGCGGCGGCGTTCGCCGGAATGCGGAGCGTGACTCCGGTGGTCTTCCGGGCGGGCTGCCCCGACTGCCGGGGCAGGTTCGAGCTCACCGCGAGCGCGCTGCGCCTGGTGATCGGCGCCAGCAGCCGCACGACCTTCTACTCCTTCACCTGCCCCGACTGCGGCACCGCGGTCCGCAAGCCGGCCGGCGAGCGGATCGTGGAACTGCTCTCCGGCGGCGGGGTCAGCACCCTGCGCCTGCACTCGGCCCTCTAGGCTCGGCGTCATGGTGTGGGCGATGGCCGCGGTGGCTGTGGGGTTCGTGGGAATGGCCGTGCTCGCGGTGCTCGCCGTCCGGGTCTTCGTCGAGGCGCAGCGCCTGGGCCGTCAGGTCACGGAGTCGGCGCGGCGCATCAACCGGGCCGCCGAGGACCTGGAGCGGGCGAGCCTGAGCGCCGCCCGGTCGGTGGAAACGAGGTGAGTTCCGCCGGGAAAGTCCCGGAAGTTCCGAGCGCTGTGGGTTTTTGATCGTCACGCCCTGCCGTCCTGCCCCTGTGGCCGGGTACGCTGCTGGTCATGGCCCGCATAAGAGGCATGGGCCGCCCGAGCAGGAGTACGCGCGGGGATCGCTCAGCGTTCACCCCCGGGCGTTAAGATTGCTAGCCGGCACGATGGCCGGACACCTGTCCGAGTGGTCGGACATGTCCGCCACCCCGCCTCAGTGAGAAGGTGAAGACTTTATGTTCCGTGGCGCATTTGAGCCGTGGCATCTGGTGCTCCTGGTTCTGGTGATCGTCCTGGTGTTCGGCTCGAAGAAGCTTCCGGACATGGCGCGCTCGCTCGGCAAGTCCGCGCGCATCCTCAAGAGCGAGGCCAAGGCGATGAAGGACGAGAAGTCGACCCCTGCGGCCGGCTCGGCGACTCCGGCCGGTGAGGAGCAGCAGTCCCCGGCCCAGCGCACGATTCAGGCCGCGCCCGGTGACACGACCAGCTCTCGCCCGGTCAACGAGCCGACGGACACGACTCAGCGCTGACCGGACGACCGGAGGCCTTCCGGTCCGCTGCACGAGATGAGGGTGTGGGTTGCTGAAGTCTGCCCGCAAGAAGGAGAAGGACCCCGAGGGGCGGATGTCGCTCGCGGATCACCTCCGTGAGCTGCGCAACCGGCTCGGCAAAGGTGTCCTGGCGATCCTGGTCGTGACGATCGTCGCCGCCTTCTTCTACAAGGACATCGTCAACTTCATCACCAAGCCGGTGCTGGACTCGGTGGGGTGTGGGCAGTCCTTCCTCGACTTGGCCAAGTCGGAGAAGAACGGCGCCTGCGCGCACCTCACGATCAACGGCCTGCTGAAGCCGTTCACGCTGGCGCTGAAGGTGTCGTTGATGACGGGCGTGGTGCTGGCCTCGCCGGTCTGGCTCTATCAGCTGTGGGCGTTCGTCGCCCCGGGGCTGCACAAGCACGAGAAGAAGTACGGCTACGTGTTCGTCGCCGCCGGCTTCCCGCTCTTCCTCGGGGGCGCCTACTTCGCCTACCACGTGCTGCCCACCACCGCCAGGGTGCTGATCGACTTCACCCCCAGCGGTGTCGACAACCTGCTGCCGCTGGATGACCTGCTCAACCTGATCACGCGCATGGTGGTCGTCTTCGGGCTCTCGTTCGAGATGCCGCTCCTGCTCGTCATGCTCAACCTCACCGGCATCCTGTCCGGGAAGCGCATGCTCGGCTGGTGGCGGGGCATGGTCGTCGGCATCACGGCCTTCGCGGCGGTCGCCATGCCGAGCCCCGACCCGCTGACGATGCTGGCGCTGGCCGCACCGATCTGCGCACTGTACTTCGTCGCGGTGGCCATCTCCTTGATCAATGACCGGCGCAAGGACCGGCTGGCCGCGCTGGGACCGTCGGACGACGAGGCCTCCGAACTCGACCTCACACCCGAGGAGATCGGCGAGGTCGAACCCGTCACCACCCGCCGCGCCCTGCCCGAGCAGACCGAAACGGACCGGGTCAACGGGTACGACGACGTGACCTGATCATTACCGCGGATTCCCCGGCCGGCCGCTCGCACCGCGAGCGGCCGGCCTTTTCCGCGCCCGGGGACGATCGGGATAATGATCGTCCTGTTGTCGGTGCGGCCCGGTACGCTCGAAAGCACGATGACAGAGGACCTTTCACCGGCCGAGCGGTACGCGGCAGCGCGCAGGCGAGCTGCCGAGCAGGCCACCGCGCTCGCGGGATTCCGCGAGATGTACGACTTCGGCCTCGACCCGTTCCAGATCGAGTCCTGCCAGGCGCTCGAGGCGGGCAAGGGCGTACTGGTCGCCGCGCCCACGGGCTCCGGCAAGACGATCGTGGGCGAGTTCGCCGTCCACCTCGCCCTCCAGCAGGGCCGGAAGTGCTTCTACACGACGCCGATCAAGGCGCTGTCGAACCAGAAGTACGCCGACCTGTGCCGTCGCTACGGCAGCGGCAAGGTCGGCCTCCTGACCGGCGACAACAGCCTCAACTCCGAAGCCCCGGTGGTCGTGATGACCACCGAGGTGCTGCGGAACATGCTGTACGCGGGATCCCAGACCCTGCTCGGTCTCGGCTACGTGGTCATGGACGAGGTGCACTACCTCTCCGACCGCTTCCGCGGCGCCGTGTGGGAGGAAGTGATCATCCACCTGCCGGAGTCGGTGACCCTGGTGTCCCTGTCGGCGACCGTGTCCAACGCCGAGGAGTTCGGCGACTGGCTGGACACCGTCCGCGGCGACACCGAGGTGATCGTCTCCGAGCACCGGCCCGTGCCGCTGTTCCAGCACGTGCTGGCCGGGCGCCGGATGTACGACCTGTTCGAGGAGGGTGAGAGCCGGCGGAGGGCGGTCAACCCCGACCTCACGCGCATGGCCCGGATGGAGGCCAGCCGCCCCTCGTTCCAGGACCGCCGGCGCGGCCGTGCGATGCGCGAGGCCGACCGCGAGCGGGAACGCAGACAGCGGTCCCGGATCTGGACCCCGAGCCGCCCCGAGGTCATCGAGCGCCTCGACGCCGAGGGCCTGCTGCCCGCGATCACCTTCATCTTCAGCCGCGCCGCCTGCGAGGCCGCCGTCCAGCAGTGCCTGTACGCGGGCCTCAGACTCAACGACGAGGAGGCGCGCGAGCGGGTCCGCGCCCTGGTCGAGGAGCGCACCGCCGCCATCCCGGCCGAGGACCTGCACGTCCTCGGCTACTACGAGTGGCTGGAGGGCCTGGAGCGCGGTATCGCCGCCCACCACGCGGGCATGCTGCCGACCTTCAAGGAGGTCGTCGAGGAACTGTTCGTGCAGGGCCTGGTCAAGGCGGTCTTCGCCACCGAGACCCTCGCCCTCGGCATCAACATGCCGGCCCGCTCGGTGGTCCTGGAAAAGCTCGTGAAGTGGAACGGCGAGCAGCACGCCGACATCACCCCCGGCGAGTACACCCAGCTCACCGGCCGCGCCGGCCGCCGCGGCATCGACGTCGAGGGCCACGCGGTGGTGCTGTGGCAGCGCGGTATGAACCCCGAGCACCTGGCGGGTCTGGCCGGCACCCGCACCTATCCGCTGCGCTCCAGCTTCAGGCCGTCGTACAACATGGCGGTCAACCTGGTGGACCAGTTCGGCCGGCACCGCTCGCGCGAGCTGCTGGAGACCTCCTTCGCGCAGTTCCAGGCGGACAGGTCGGTCGTCGGTATCTCCCGGCAGGTGCAGCGCAACGAGGAGGGCCTCGAGGGCTACAAGGCCTCCATGACCTGCCACCTCGGCGACTTCACGGAGTACGCGCGGCTGCGCCGGGAACTGAAGGACCGTGAGACCGAGTTGTCCCGGCAGGGCGCGGCCCAGCGGCGTGCCGAGGCCGCCGTCGCCCTGGAGAAGCTCAAGCCGGGCGACGTCATCCACGTCCCCACCGGCAAGTTCGCGGGCCTGGCGCTGGTGCTGGACCCGGGCCTGCCCGCGGGCCGCTCCAACGGCCACCGCGGCCTGGAGTACCACGACGGCCCGCGCCCGCTGGTGCTGACCGCCGAGCGTCAGGTCAAGCGGCTGGCGGCCATCGACTTCCCGGTGCCCGTGGAGCCGCTGGAGCGGATGCGGATCCCGAAGTCGTTCAACCCGCGCTCCCCGCAGTCCCGCCGCGACCTCGCCTCCGCGCTGCGCACCAAGGCCGGGCACATCTCGGCGGAGCGGCACCGCAAGCAGCGCTCCCAGGCAGCCGACGACCGCGAGATCGCCCGGCTGCGCACCGCGCTGCGCGCCCACCCCTGCCACGGGTGCGACGACCGCGAGGACCACGCCCGCTGGGCCGAGCGCTACCACCGGCTGATGCGCGACACCAGGCATCTGGAGCACCGCATCGAGGGGCGTACGAACACCATCGCGCGCACCTTCGACCGGATCGTCGCGCTGCTGACGGAGCTCGACTACCTGCGCGGCGACGAGGTCACCGAGCACGGCAAGCGGCTGGCCCGGCTGTACGGCGAACTCGACCTGCTGGCCAGCGAATGCCTGCGCGAGGGGGTCTGGGAGGGGCTGGGGCCGGCCGAACTCGCCGCCTGCGTCTCGGCGTTGGTGTACGAGGCGCGGGTCAGCGACGACGCGACGGCGCCCAAGCTGCCCTCGGGGAAGGCGAAGGCGGCGCTCGGCGAGATGGTGCGGATCTGGGGCCGCCTCGACGCGCTGGAGGAGGACTTCCGCATCAACCAGACCGAGGGGGTCGGCCAGCGTGAGCCCGACCTCGGTTTCGCCTGGGCCGCGTACATGTGGGCCTCCGGCAAGGGCCTGGACGAGGTGCTGCGCGAGGTGGAGATGCCGGCGGGCGACTTCGTGCGCTGGTGCAAGCAGGTGATCGACGTGCTGGGCCAGATCTCCGCGGCGGCGCCGATGGAGGGCTCCTTGGTGGCCAGGAACGCGCGCAAGGCGGTGGACGGGCTGCTCCGGGGCGTCGTGGCCTACTCCTCGGTCGGGTAGGCGGAGCCGGACGATCGCATCGAACCACATGGCCCCGGCGAGTGCTGCCGGGGCCATGTGGTTTTCGTATGCCCGTACCGCGTCACGGTGCGTGTTCGAATCGTGTCGGGGCGTGCAAATATCCCGAGCGTACTCCCGTCGTGCGCCCCGTTTCAGGCCCTTGCTGAATATGACATGGCGATGATCCGACCGGATTATGCTCGCCCGCGGCGCAGTGAGTTGAGGTTGTTCGCGAGCTTGCTCCCAAGCGTCCTCGAACGCGCCGAAATCCGCGTCGATTTCATGACTTACCCCCACTGGAAGCTGCCCGAACCCAGCCGATTCTCCTCAGAGGGCTTACATGGTGAGTGTTCAATCGCCCCCCGGTGGCCGTGAACTTCCCTACGCGCGCGTGCTGTTGCTGCCCGCACTGGTGATGGCGGCGGCCACCGGGGCCGCCGTCGCCCTGGTGCCGGACCCGGCCCGCCTCGCCGTTGCCTGCTGCGGCGCCGTCGCCACCCTGCTGGTGCTCACCACGGGCGCCGAGGCGGTGCGCCGCGGGCGCGTCATCCGGGACGAGCGGGCCCAGTACGCCCGGCGCACCGCGGACCTGGAGGGGCGCCTGGCCGCCCACGACCGGGAGATCCACCGTCTCGCCTCCGACGTCCTGCCCGCCGCCATCGACCACCTGCGCGGCAACCACACACCCGCCGAGGTGATGCGCGACATCGTCGACGGACACCCCGAGTGGCGCGGGATCCCTCAGTCGCAGCGCGCGGTGGTGCGCATGATCCTCAAGATCGTGGACGACGAGGAGAACATCCGCGACTCCACCCAGCGCGCCTTCGTCAGCATCGCCCGGCGCGTCCAGGCGATCGTGCACCAACAGGCCAGGGAACTCAGGGAGATGGAGGAGGACCACGGCCGCAGCCCCGAGGTCTTCGACGACCTGCTGCGCATCGACCACGGCACCGCGCTGATCGGCCGGCTGGCCGACTCCGTCTCCGTCATCGGCGGCGGCCGCCCCGGCCGCCAGTGGCCCAACCCGGTCACGCTCTACAGCGTGCTGCGCGGTGCCATGTCCCGGATCCTGGAATACCGGCGGATCGAGCTGCACTCCATCGCCAAGGTCAACATCAAGGGCGTCGACGTCGAGCCCGTCATCCACGCCGCGGCCGAACTCCTCGACAACGCCACCCGCTACTCGCCGCCGCAGACCAAGGTGCACGTCACGGCCGTGGAGGTGCAGACCGGCGTCGCCATCGAGATCGAGGACGGCGGCGTCAGCCTGAACGAGGAGACACGCGCCCGGATCGAGCGGCTGCTCGAGGCGGCCAGGGCCGGCGTCGATCCGCTGGACCTCAGTGACACCCCCCGCCTGGGCCTCGCGGTCGTGGGACGGCTGTGCGCGAAGCACCGGATGCAGGTCTCCCTGCGGGCCTCCGCGTACGGCGGTGTCCGCGCGGTCCTCGTGGTGCCCGGCGAGATGACGACCACCGAACCCGCTCCGGGGCTCGCCCACGGCATCGGCGCCACCTCCGTGCCGCGTCCGGGGGAGGACGCGGTGGCGGGCCCCGAGCGCGCCCCGAAGAGACGCCGCCCCACCAGCCCCCGCGTCCCCGCCGCGGTCCTTCCGGCGGACGACGATGTCCCCGAGGTCACCGAGTGGACGGCGGGCGGTCTGCCGCAGCGCCGCAGCCGGGCCAGGGCCCCGCTGGGCCGGCGTGTCGCCGAGCAGGCCGCCGCCGAGCGGGCCGAGCGGGAGAGCGGGGCGGTGCGGGCCGCGTCCGGACCCGGGACCGCGCCCAGCAGGAAGGACCCCGAACCGGGCCTGTGGGTCGAGGCGTTCTGGGACGGGCTGAAGAAGGACAACCCGGGTCCGGACCCGACCGCGTTCACCCGGGAACCGACCGCGTATCTCCACCTGATCGAGGAGCCGGCCCGTGCCGAGGCCGACGTCCGGGCCGACGACGAGGGGGACCTCAAGTGATCCAGCAGCGAGCCAACTTCGACTGGATGCTCAAGGAGCTCCACGACAGCGTGCCCGGCATCGGGATGATCGTGGTCCTCTCGGCCGACGGCCTGCGCATCGCCCGCTACGGCGGCGACGGCGACGCCGCCGACCGGGTCGCCGCGGCCTGCGCCGGACTCCAGAGCCTCGCGTCCGCCGTCGCCGTGGAGATCCCGGGCAGCGACGGCCGGATGAAGCTGGTCGTCATCGAGATCGACGGCGGCTACTTCTACCTCATGTCCGCCGGTGCCAACGCCTATCTCGCGGTGCTCGCCGACATCCGCACCGAACCCGGACTCATGAGCGCCCGCATGCGCGACCTCGTGGTCCGCATCGGCGCCCACCTGACCAGTCCGCCGCGGCGGGGCGGGCAGACCGTATGAGCCCTCCGCGGCGCCAGAGGCGTTCCCCCGGGCACGAACCGCCCCCGCCGCCCCCCGAATCCGCCGGGCAGGGCGAGGAGAAGAACCCCGAGCGGCTGTACGTGGTCGCCGGGGCGGGCGAGGACGGCGCCCGCGCGGCCGTCGACCTGGTGACCCTGATCG
Source organism: Streptomyces sp. CB01373 (assembly GCF_002803075.1). Lineage (GTDB taxonomy): Bacteria > Actinomycetota > Actinomycetes > Streptomycetales > Streptomycetaceae > Streptomyces. The sequence goes on from NZ_NNBK01000004.1 coordinate 167,194, forward strand.
TGGCGCGCGCCGAGCCGCCGCCGTCCGCCACCCCGGAGCAGGTGGCGCTGGTGCGGCTGTGCGCCGCCCCGCTGTCCGTGGCCGAGCTGTCGGCCTACCTCGGCCTGCCGTTCAGCGCGACGACGGCGCTGATCACCGAGCTGCTCGCGGCCGGCCGTGTGCAGGCCCGCGCGCCGATCGTCCGCCGGGCGGTCCCCGACCGACACCTCCTCGAAGCGGTGATGCATGGACTTCAAAGGCTCTGACGCCCTCCCCGGCCCGCGTATTGAGGACCATCTGCCGCACACGGTCCGGACAGCGGCGAAGATCGTGATCGTCGGCGGCTTCGGGGTCGGCAAGACGACCATGGTGGGCTCGGTCAGCGAGATCAGGCCGCTGACCACCGAGGAGACGATGACGCAGGCCGGTATCGGCGTCGACGACGACTACGGCTCGGAGTCCAAGACGGCCACCACCGTGGCGATGGACTTCGGCCGGATCACCGTCAGCGACCACCTGGTGCTCTATCTCTTCGGCACCCCCGGCCAGCAGCGCTTCTGGTTCCTGTGGAACGGGCTGTTCGAGGGCGCGCTCGGCGCGGTGGTGCTGGCCGACACCCGCCGGCTGGAGGTCAGCTTCGACGTCATGGGCCGTCTGGAGGAGCGCGGCGTGCCCTTCGTCGTGGCCGTCAACTCCTTTCCGGACGCCCCCCGCCACCCGGTCCCGGAGCTGCGTGCCGCGCTCGACCTGCCCGAGGAGATCCCGATCGTCGAGTGTGACGCGCGGCGCCGTTCCTCCAGCCGTGACGTGCTGTTGACGCTGACACGCTTCCTGCACTCCCTCGCCGTGACCGGCTCGACCGTCTGATCCGCGCCGGACGGCCCGTCCGCGCACCCACACCTCCTCCGTTCCCCGAAAGCGACCGCCGTGACGCCTGAACACGATTCCCCGACCGGTCCGGACGACCTCGCCCCCGCCCCGCCGCCCGGCTGCCCCGCGCACGGCACCGGGCCCGGAGGACTGCACCGGCTCCACGAGGCGCGGGACCTGAGAGTCCTCTACGAGCAACTCCGCGAGCAGTACGGCCCGGTGGCGCCCGTACTGCTCCACGACGACGTGCCGATGTGGGTGGTCCTCGGCCATGCCGAGAACCTGCACATGGTGAGCAGCCCCTCGCAGTTCACGAAGGACAGCCGTATCTGGACGCCGCTCGGGGACGGCACGGTCAAGCCCGACCATCCGCTCATGCCGCACATCGCCTGGCAGCCGATCTGCGCGCACGCCGAGGGCGAGGAGCTCAGGCGGCTGCGCGGCGCCGTGCAGGGCGCCCTGGAGTTCATCGACTTCCGTGCCCTGCGCCGCCACATCGGCCGCGCCACCCAGCGCCTGGTCAACCGGTTCTGCGAGACGGGCCGCGCCGACCTCGTCGCCCGGTTCACCGAGCATCTGCCCATGGCGGTGATGTGCCAGGTCCTCGGCATGCCGGAGGAGTACAACGACCGGATCGTGCAGGCCGCCCGCGACATGCTCAAGGGCACCGAGACCGCGATCGCCAGCAACGAGTACATCATGGACTGCCTGCTTCGGCTCACCGTCCGCCGCCGGTCCCGGCCCGAGGACGACCTCACCAGCCACCTCATCGACCAGCCGGCGGGCCTGACCGACGAGGAGGTCGGCCAGCATCTGCGCGTCGTACTCATCGGCACCTACGAGGCCAGCGCCAACCTGCTGGCCAACACCGTGCGCCGGGTTCTGACCGAGCCCGGTTTCCGGGCCCAGCTCAACGGCGGTCAGATGACCGTGCCGGAGGCGGTCGAGCAGTCCCTGTGGGACGAGCCGCCGTTCAGCACCATCTTCGGCTACTTCGCCAAGCAGGAGACGGAACTCGGTGGCCGGCGCATCCGCCGGGGTGACGGGCTGCTGCTGGGCATCGCGCCGGGCAACGCCGATCCCCGGGTGCGGCCCGGTCCGACGGCGGACATGCAGGGCAACCGCTCCCACCTCGCCTTCGGCGGCGGCCCGCACGAGTGCCCCGGCCAGGACGTCGGGCGTGCCATCGCCGACGTCGGCGTCGACATGCTGCTGACCCGGCTGCCGGACGTCCGGCTCGACTGTGAGGAGACGGAACTGCGCTGGACGGAGTCGATCGCCTCCCGCCATCTGCTGGAGCTGCCGGTGCGGTTCACGCCGCGGCCGCAGCAGGACGAGCGATCCAAGCCGAGCCACACCCCGCACCCGGTTGAGCCGTCGCGCCCGGAGTGGGAGATCGGCAGCGCGACAGCGGGGCGGCGGCCGGAGCGGTCGCCCGAGCCGTCGGCCACGGGCTCGGCGGTGCCGGACCCGTCGGCCGCCGTGGAGCCGGGTGTCGCACCGGCCGTCGAGGACCCGCACCTCGCACCGGCCGCCGGCGCGGCCCGCCCCCAGGGTGCCTGGCAGCGCCTCCTGCGCTGGTGGCGCGGTTACTGACGACCCGCCCACCCCGCGAGGTCGGACCAGGCCCGAAGCACCCGCCCGCTGGTGAACCGGTGCTCCGCCCCCGTGACCGGGTCCGTGAACTCCAGTGTCCGCGCCAGCAGTTGCAGCGGGCGCCGGAAGTCACCGGCGGGCACGGGGTCGGTCACCACCGGGTAGAGGGGGTCGCCCAGGATCGGTACACCCAGTGCGTTCATGTGCACCCGCAGCTGGTGCGTCTGCCCGGTGGCGGGCACCAGCCGGTACCGCCCGAGCCCGTCCGGGCGGTGCTCGGCGAGCTCCACGCGCGTGACGGCGTTCGGGTCGCCCGCCACCTCGCGGGCGGCCTGGACCCCGCGCTCCTTCACGATCCGGCTGCGCACGGTCCGCGGCAGGGTCAGTGCCGGATCGTACGGCGCCACCGCCTCGTACTCCTTGCGCACCAGCCGGTCACGGAACAGCGCCTGGTAGGCGCCGCGTTCCTCGGGCCGCACCGTGAACAGCACCAGCCCGGCGGTGAGCCGGTCCAGGCGGTGCGCGGCGCTCAGCGCGGGGATGCCCAGCTCCCGGCGCAGCCGTGCCAGGGCCGTCTCGGCGACGTGTGAACCCCGCGGGGTGGTGGCGAGGAAGTGCGGCTTGTCGACGACGACGAGGTGCTCGTCACGGTGCACGACCCGGAGCGGGAAGGGCACCGGCACCTCCTCGGGCAGCTTCCGGTGGAACCACACGTACATGCCGGGCTCGTACGGCGCGTCCGTCGCCACCGCCCGTCCGTCGGACCCGACTACCAGGCCCGCGTCGACCATGGCCCCGACCACCCCGGGCCCGGCCCCCGACAACCGCTCCACCAGATACGCCCGCACGGTGGCCCAGGACCCGGCGGCGGGCAGCCGTATCCGCACCGGGTCCACCCCGCGGCGCTGCGGCAGGGGAGAGGGCGGGGTACGGGTCTTGCGTCGCATCGACCGAAAGCCTACGAGGCCGCCCACGGCCCCGGGAAACCGGTGCGCCGACCGCCCGGCCGGTGGGCAGGAGCATGCATCCGCCCGCCCGCCTCCGGGGGGCTGACGCTGGAATGTCGCCACCGGGACCACGATATATCGCGTACGTTGACGTGCGCGCGGAGACGCGATATGTTCGTGGCCGGATATTCGGAAGCGAGGTGACGGTGATGGCCGGCGGGCGCAGAAGGCTGAGCAATCCGCTCGCGCTGACCGTGATGACCACGCTCTGGCAGAAACCGATGCACCCCTACGAGATCGCGCAGACCCTGCGCCGTCAGGGCAAGGACGCCAGCACAAAGATCAACTACGGCTCGCTCTACACGGTCGTGCAGAACCTGGAGGAGCGCGGCTTCGTCGAGGTGGTCGACGTCGAGCGCCGGGGCAACCGACCCGAGCGCACGATCTACGCGCTCACCGGGTCCGGCCGTGAGGAGATGACCCGGTGGCTGTCGGACCTCGTCGCCGTGCCGGCCAAGGAGTACCCGATCTTCGAGACCGCGCTCTCGCTGCTGGGGGCGCTGCCCCCGGACGACGTCGTGCGGCTGCTGGAGGAACGGCTGACCGCCCTGGAAATGCGGGTGGCGAGCGGACGGGCGGTGCTGGACAAGCTCTACGAGACGCTGCCGCGCCTGTTCCTCATAGAGGTCGAGTACCACCAGCACATGGCCGAGGCGGAGACGGAGTGGGTCCGCGGCTTCGCCCGCGAGATCCGCGAGGGCTCGCTGCCGGGCGTCGAGGGCTGGCGCCGGTTCCATGAGACGGGGGAGATCCCCGCGGAGTTCAAGGAAGCCGAGGAACGCCACTACCAGAAGTGAACTCGCCATGAGACAGACCCCGGCAGGGCTGTTGCAGCAGTCCCGCCGGGGTCTCGAACCCCGAAGCCGAATCCACCGTGAGGCTTCTCCGGGCGATCGAGGTGCGGCACACTCAGGATAGCCCGGCGCTCTCACGTGGATCATTCGGCGATCTTCGCCACCCATCCACGCACCACTCATCCAGGAGAGCTCCGCCATGAGTCCCACCCGGGCACCCGCCGTCGAGGCGCGCGGACTGATCAAGACCTATTCCGGCGACGTCACCGCCCTCAACGGCATGGACATCACCGTCGAGCCGGGCACCGTCTTCGGCCTCCTCGGCCCGAACGGCGCCGGCAAGTCCACCACCGTCAAGATCCTCACCACCCTGGCCCGCCCCGACGCCGGCGAGGCGACCGTGGCCGGCCACGACGTGCTGCGCCACCCGGACCGGGTGCGGCGCGCCATCGGCGTGGTCGCGCAGAACTCCGGCGCCGACCCGGTCGCCACCGGCCGTGAGAACCTCCGGCTCCAGGGCAGGCTCTACGGTCTGAAGGGCGCCGGCCTCGACCGGCGGGCCGACGAACTGCTGGAGCGGTTCAGCCTCGCCGACGCCGCCCGCCGCCCGGTCAAGGGCTACTCCGGCGGTATGCGGCGGCGCCTGGACGTCGCTCTCGGACTGGTGCATCGGCCCGAGGTCCTCTTCCTCGACGAGCCCACCACCGGCCTCGACCCGGAGGCCCGTACGGCGATGTGGGACGAGATCGGCCGCCTGGCAGGCGAGGAGGGACTGACCATCCTGCTCACCACGCACTACCTGGAGGAGGCCGACCGGCTCGCCGAGCGCATCGCCATCGTCGACCGCGGCCGGGTCGTCGTCGAGGGCACCCCGGACTCCCTCAAGGGCGAACTGCGCGGCGACGCGGTCCACATGGAACTGCGGGAGGCGGTCGGCGAGGCCGGGCGCACGCTGCTCGCCGGCACCTTGGGCTCCCTGCCCGGCGTGCACGAGGTGCTGATCGACGGGCGCCGGATCAGCGCCCGCGCCGACGACGGAGCCGCCGCGATCCCCGCGCTTCTCGCGGGCCTGGAGCGCGCCGGAGTCACCGTGACCGCGGCGACCGTGGCCCGCCCCTCCCTCGACGACGTCTACCTCCGTTACGCGGGCCGCCGTTACGCCGAGGCGGAGGCCGAGAGCCGAGCCGCCGGCGCCGAGGCCCTCGCCCTCGCCGGAGGTGCCCGATGAGCACCGCGATCTCCCAGACCTGGTACATGACCCAGCGTCAGATGATGGTGTTCGCGCGCCAGCCCGCCTACGCGGTCATCACCCTGATCCAGCCCGTGATCTGGCTGTTCCTGTTCGGCAACCTCTTCAGGAAGGTCGTCGAACTCGGCGGCTTCGGCACCACCTCATACCTGGACTACTTGGTACCGGGCGTGGTCGTGATGAGCGCGCTCAGCTCCAACATGTGGGCCGGCATGGGCATGTTGGAGGAGATCCAGCGCGGCACCCTCAACCGGTTCCTGACCACACCGGTCAGCCGGGCCGCCCTGATGAACGGCAACGTGGTCCACAACGGCCTCGTCACCGCCCTTCAGTCGGTCGTCATCGTGCTGCTCGGCCTGCTGGGCGGGGCCGACTACCCCGGCGGCGTCGGCGGCGTCCTGATCCTGGTGCTCGCCTCGGTGCTGCTCGGCACGGTCTTCGGGGCGCTGTCCAACGCGCTCGGCATGCTGGTGCAGGAGCGGGAGTCCATCATCGGCATCAACACCTCCCTGCTGCTGCCGCTGACGTTCCTGTCCTCTGCCTTCATGGCCCCCGCACAGATGCCCGGCTGGATGCGCCACATCGCCGACTTCAACCCGCTCAACTGGGCGATGGTGGCGGGCCGTTCCGCGATGTCCGCGCATCCCGACTGGAGCGTCGTGGGAAGCCGGGGCGGCGCGCTGCTGGCCCTCGCGGTGGCCGCGGTGTGGCTGTCCATACGGACGTTCCACTCCTACCAGCGGTCGGTCTGAGCCACGCGAAAGCGGCGGCGGTACCGACCCGGTACCGCCGCCGCTTCGTGCGTGGCTCACGCGGCCGGCGCCGCGCCCTCCTGCTCCGCCTCGACCCGGGCGTTCCAGTCCCGCTTGGAGGCCTGCCAGCCGTCCTCGTCATGGCCGAGCCGCCAGTACCCGGAGATCGACAGGCTCTCGCGGGGAACGGAGTGCTCGACCCGCAGCAGCCGGCGCAGCTCCTTCACGAACCCGGCCTCGCCGTGCACGAACGCGTGCACCCGGCCCTCGGGGAACGGCAGCGCCCGTACGGCCTCCACCAGCGCCCGGCCGACCGGCCGCTCGCCGCGGTGCAGCCAGACCACCTCCACGTCGGAGTCGATCTTCTGCTCCTCCTCGGGGCCGGCGACCTCGATGAAGGCGTGGGCCGTCGCGCCCTCGGGCAGTGCCTCCAGTGAGCGCGCGATCGCCGGCAGGGCGCTCTCGTCACCGGCCAGCAGATGCCAGTCGGCGCTCGCGTCCGGGGCGTAGGCGCCGCCGGGACCCAGGAAGTGCACGGTCTCGCCCGGTCGCGCCAGCAGCGCCCAGGGGCCGGCCAGCCCCTCGTCGCCGTGGATGACGAAGTCCAGGGTCAGCTCGCGGTGGCCGGGGTTCCAGGCGCGCACCGTGTACGTCCGGGTCACCGGCCACTGCTCGCGCGGCAGCTCCTCGCGGATCCGCTGGAGGTCGAAGGGCTCGGGACAGGAGACGCCGTCGGGCGGGAACAGAAGCTTGACGTAGTGGTCCGTGCAGCTGTCCGCCGAGAAGTCGGCCAGGCCGTCCCCGCCGAGCACCACGCGCTGCATGTGCGGGGTCAGCCGTTCGGTCCGGACGACCTGCGCGGAGTGGGTCCTGCGCTGCTTGCGCGCCGGACGTTCTGCCATGACGGCCTCCCAGTTCCCCTTGCTTAGGTTTACCTAAGTTAGCACCTCTCCCCGGTGAGTACCTCTCCCTTACGGGGAGCGGCGGGCGGGCGTCGCCGCGGCCGTCACGCCCCCAGCGTGGTGAGCAGCCGCTGAAGTGAACCTCCCAGGCCCCAGCGGGCCGCCAGCTCCTCGAGCGCCGCCGGATCGCGCGGGGCGCGCGGCAGCGCCGTGTCCACGTCCGGCAGGGGGACGTCGGCGGCGACGCGCACGACCTTCGGCGCCACCGCGAGATACGGCCGCGCCTCGTCGAGCCGCCTGCGCTGCGACGGCGTGAGCTTCGCCTTCGGGTCGTCGACGGCCGCCATGATCCCGGCCAGGTCGCCGAACTCGGCGAGCAGCCTGGCCGCCGTCTTCTCACCGATGCCGGGCACGCCCGGCAGCCCGTCGCTCGGATCGCCGCGCAGCAGCGCCAGATCCGCGTACCCCGGGCCGTCGACCCCATACTTCTCCCGCAGCGCCGCCTCGTCGGTGGCCTGAAGCGTGCCGACGCCCTTGACCGGGTACAGCACCCGGATCATGCGGGCGTCGTCCACCAGCTGGTACAGGTCCCGGTCGCCGGTGACGATGTCGACCGGGCCGCTCGCCCGCGCGGTGAACGTGCCGATCACGTCGTCCGCCTCGTACCCCGCCACGCCCACCCGGGCGATGCCCACCGCGTCCAGGACCGACTCGATCACCGGGACCTGCGGGGACAGCGTGTCCGGCACCTCCTCCTCGTCCGGGCCGCCGGTGCGCTCCACGGCCACCCGGTGCGCCTTGTAGGAGGGGATCAGCTCCACCCGCCAGGCCGGACGCCAGTCCGCGTCCATGCACGCCACCAGGAGGTCGGGCCGGTGGTCCTTGACCAGCCGGTCGATGAAGTCGAGCAGCCCGCGCACGGCGTTCACCGGCGTGCCGTCCGGGGCCCTGATCGACTCCGGGACGCCGAAATAGGCGCGGAAGTACAGGGAGGCGGTGTCGAGGAGCATCAGTCGTCCGGTCACGTCCCGCATCATGCCGTACGGCACCGACAAGTCACCCGACGGCGGAAACCGTGGATTCCTGGTGGCCGTGAGGCGAGGGCATTGTGAACCAGACCACGTTTGGTTTGAGCCAAAAGGGTCTGGGCAGGCGCGCCTCGGATCGAAGTTGGTTGCTTTCTTCAACTGTTAGCGGCCCTCTGCGTCCTGTCCCTGGCCCCGAGACAAGAGGTACGCGTGTCTTCAAGACTTCAGGCCCAGCACCTGTTCAAGGTGTTCGGCCGACGACCGGACGAGGCAGTGGAAAAGCTACGGCAGGGTGCCGACCGCGAGGATCTGCGCGCCGGCGGCACCACCGCCGCCGTCATCGACGCCTCGTTCAGCGTCGATCCCGGCCAGATCTTCGTCGTCATGGGCCTGTCCGGATCCGGCAAGTCCACGCTCCTGCGGATGCTGAACGGGCTGCTGGAGCCGACCGCGGGCACCGTCAGTTTCGACGGCCAGGACCTGACCGCGCTCAGCGACCGCGAGCTGCGCGAGGTCCGCTCCAGGAAGATCAGCATGGTCTTCCAGCACTTCGCGCTCTTCCCGCACCGCAGCGTCCGCGAGAACGCCGCCTACGGTCTGGAAGTGCAGGGCGTGCCCCGCGCCGAGCGCGAACGCCGCGCCGACGAGGCGCTCGCCCTGTGCGGTCTGGCCGGCTGGGAGTCCTCCTGGCCCGACGAGCTCTCCGGCGGCATGCAGCAGCGGGTGGGCCTGGCCCGCGCCCTGGCCACCGACGCCGACCTGCTGCTGATGGACGAGTCCTTCAGCGCCCTGGACCCGCTGATCCGGCGCGACATGCAGGACCAGCTTCTCCAGCTCCAGAAGACGCTCAAGAAGACGATTGTCTTCATCACGCACGACCTCAACGAGGCCATGCGCCTGGGTGACCGGATCGCCGTCATGCGCGACGGCCGCATCGTGCAGACCGGCACCGCCGAGGACATCCTGCTGCGCCCCGCCGACGACTACGTCGCCTCCTTCACCCAGGACGTCGACCGGTCCCGGGTGCTGACCGCGGAGTCGGTCATGGACCGGGACGTGCGCGGTGACGAGGCGGACTGCGGCTGCGACACCGCGACCCCGCACACCCCGTTCACCGAGCTGTGCGCGATCAGCGCCCGCGTGCCCCACCCGGTCGCCGTGCTGGACGAGGACCACGACCTCGTCGGCATCGTCCCGCGCCGGCGGCTCGTCGGCTTCCTGGGCGACGAGCAGAGCAGCCAGGTGAGCTGCGACGCGCCGCGGGACAAGGGCGGCGACAAGGCGGTGGCCCGTGCCTAGGATCCCGCTCGGCGACTGGGTCAACTCCGCGGTCGACTGGCTGCTCGGCCACATGTCCTGGCTCTTCGACTTCTTCAAGGCCGTCTTCACCGGCACCTACGACGGCATCAACGCCGTCCTCCAGGCGCCGCAGCCGCTGCTGCTCGCGGGCATCTTCGCCGTGCTCGCCTGGTGGCTGCGCGGCTCCCTCGCCGGAGTGCTCACCTTCGTGGGGTTCGCGTTCATCGACTCCATGGAACTGTGGTCGGACGCGATGGTGACCCTGTCACTGGTCCTCGTCGCCACGATCATCGCGCTGGTCGTCTCGGTGCCGGTCGGCATCTGGGCGGCCCGCTCGGACCGGGTCAGCGCCGTCGTCCGGCCGGTCCTGGACTTCATGCAGACCCTGCCCGCGATGATCTACCTCATCCCGGCCATCCTGTTCTTCGGCACCGGCGCCTCCGCGGGCATCGTCGCCACCCTGATCTTCGCCCTCGCGCCCGGCGTCCGCATGACGGAGCTGGGCATCCGCCAGGTCGACAAGGAACTGGTGGAGGCGGCCGAGGCGTTCGGCACCACGCCTCGCAACACGCTGCTGCGCGTCCAGCTCCCGCTGGCGCTGCCCACCGTGATGGCCGGCGTCAACCAGGTGATCATGCTCGGTCTGTCCATGGCCGCGATCGCCGGCATGGTCGGCACCGGCGGCCTCGGCGGCGACGTCAACGAGGCCATCGGCCAGCTCAACGTCGGCCTCGGCTCCGAGTCCGGCATCGCCATCGTGATCCTCGCGATCTACCTCGACCGCATGACCAGCGCCCTGGGCACCGAGGTCTCGCCGCTCGGCCGGCGTGCCGCCGCCAAGGCGCGGGCCGCCAAGGGCCTGAAGATCTGGTCCTACCGGCCGCAGCCGCAGATCGCCGTGATCGGCGTGGTGGTCCTCGCCCTGGTCGCGGGCGGCATGGGCCTCTTCGCCGGCGGCGGCAGCACGACGGCCGCCGGTGACGGCAGCGACGTCGGCCGCGGCAAGAAGATCACCATCGGATACATCCCGTGGGACGAGGGCGTCGCCTCCACCTTCCTGTGGAAGGAGGTCCTCGAACAGCGCGGCTACCAGGTCGACGCCCGCCAGTTCGACGCCGGACCGCTCTACACCGCGCTCGCCCAGGGCAACGTCGACTTCGAGACGGACTCCTGGCTGCCGACGACCCACGCCCAGTACTGGAAGAAGTACGGCAGCGAGCTCGACGACCTCGGCTCCTGGTACGGGCCGACGTCCCTCGAGCTGACCGTCCCCTCGTACATGAAGGACGTGAACTCGCTCGAGGACCTCAAGGGCAAGGCGTCCACCTTCGGCGGGAAGATCACCGGCATCGAGTCCAGCGCCGGCATGATGGGCCTGCTCAAGAGCAAGGTCCTCAAGGACTACGGCCTCGACAAGGAATACAAGGTCGTCGACAGCTCCACGCCCGCCATGCTGGCCGAGCTCAAGCGCGCCTACAGCAAGAAGGAACCGATCGTCGTCACGCTCTGGTCGCCGCACTGGGCGTACAGCGACTACGACCTGAAGAAGCTGAAGGACCCCAAGGGCTCCTGGGGCAAGGGCGACGGCGTGCACACGCTGGCCCGCAAGGGCTTCGCCAACGAGGACCCGGTCGTCGGCGACTGGCTGAAGAACTTCAAGCTGACCGAGAAGCAGCTCACCAGCCTCGAGGCCGAGATCAACAAGGCGGGCAAGGGCCGCCAGCAGGACGCCGTGCGCGCCTGGCTGAAGGACAACCCGGGCGTCGTCGACAAGCTCGCCCCGCTGCCCGGGGGCTCCGACGCCAAGCCGGCCGAGGCCAGGCGCACCCTGAACGTCGCCTGGTTCCCGTGGGACGAGGACATCGCCGTCACCCACCTGTGGAAGAACGTCCTGGAGCGCCGCGGCTACCGGATGAACATGAAGCAGATGGACGTGGGCCCGGTCTACACGGGCCTCGCCGGCGGCGACATCGACCTCAACTTCGACGCCTGGCTGCCCTACGCCCAGAAGAACTACTGGGACAAGAGCAAGGACAGACTCAAGGACCTCGGCACCTGGTACGAGCCGACCTCCCTGGAGATCGCCGTGCCCTCCTACGTCAAGGACGTGAAGTCCCTGGAGGACCTCAAGGGCAAGGCGTCCACCTTCGGCGGGAAGATCATCGGCATCGAGCCGGGCACCGGCGAGATGGACCTGCTGAAGACCAAGGTCCTGCCCGGCTACGGCCTGGACAAGGAGTACAAGGTCGTCGACGGCTCCACGCCCGCCATGCTCGCCGAGCTCAAGCGCGCGTACGCCAGGAAGCAGCCCGTGGCCGTGGTGCTGTGGTCGCCGCACTGGGCGTACAGCCGCTACGACCTCACCAAGCTCGCCGACGACAAGAAGCTCTTCGGCGAGGGCAACACCGTGCGCACCATCTCCAGCGCCAAGTTCCCCGAGCAGTACCCGCAGCTCACCAAGTGGATCAAGAACTTCAGGATGAGCGAGGACGAGCTCGGCAGCCTGGAGAGCGAGATCAACCAGCGCGGTCAGGGCCACGAGGACGAGGCCGTCGCCGCCTGGCTGAAGCAGCACCCCGACGTCCCGGCGCGGATGACCCCGCAGTAGCCTCCGCTCCGGACACCGCCGAAGGGGCGGGCCGCCCCGCATCGCCCGCGATGCGCGGGACGGGCCCGCCCCGCACGCTTGTCCACAGGAGGATTCCGGCCAACCGTGCGGAGCCACCCCCACGCACCCCGGACCCGCGCGATCCTTACAGGCATGTGACGGGCGACAGGAAACTGTTTGCCGGACATGCGTAGGGTGCAGAGAACTCATCAGAAGGAGTGCGCCCGGAACCGGGCCCGCGGGCAGCGGCCCCACGAACAGCGGACCGACGAGCGAAGGAGGGAGCCGGAGCGATGGGCGACAACAAAGAGCGGCCCCTCCGGGTGGGCGCGGCCGTCCGGCGGCGCCGCCGCGCGCTGGGGCTCACCCTCGCCGTGGTCGCCGACCGCAGCGGTCTGTCGGTCCCCTTCCTGAGCCAGATCGAGAACGACCGGGCCCGGCCAAGCCAGACCTCCCTTGAGAAGGTCGCCGACGCCCTGCGCACCACCGCCGTGGAACTGCTCGCGGCGGCCGACCCGGCGTGCAGCGTGGACGTCGTACGCGCCGAGGTCACCGAGCTGGAACCCGAACCCCGGGTGCGCTCCCTGGTGCGCGGCCACCACCAGCTCCACGCCTCGGAGTTCACCGGCGACCACGACGCCGGCCGCGAATTCCAGCACCGCAACGACGAGTTGATGTACGTCGCCGACGGAGCGGTGGAGATCGAGGCGGAGGGCCGGGCCTACCGGCTGGTGCGCGGCGACACGATGTACCTCACCGGCGGGGTCCGCCACCGCTGGCGGGCGACCGTGCCCGACACCCGGGTGATCGTGGTCGCGGTCGCCGAGCACATCGAGGCGGTACAGGACCGGTCGCGCTGATGCGGGTCGTCTCGCTGGTCCCCTCGCTCACCGAGGCGGTGGCCGTGTCCCTGCCCGGCGTGCTCGTCGGCGCCACCGACTGGTGCACGCATCCGGCGGACCTCGACGTCGCCCGGGTCGGCGGCACCAAGAACCCCAAGGTGGACCGGATCGCCGCCCTCGCCCCCGACCTCGTGATCGCCAACGAGGAGGAGAACCGCAAGCCCGACCTCGACGCCCTGCGCGCGGCGGGCCTGGACGTCCTGGTGACCGAGATCAGGGACCTGCCGCAGGCCTTCTGCGAACTGGCCCGGGTGCTACGCGCGTGCGGCGGGACCGCCCGCCCCCGGTGGCTGGACGAGGCCGAGGCCGCCTGGGCTTCGCCGCCCGTGCCACCGCGCCGTACGACGGCCGTCGTACCGATCTGGCGGCGGCCCTGGATGGTGCTGGGCCGGGACACCTTCGCGGGTGACGTCCTGGCCCGCCTGGGCGTCGACCACCTCCACGCCGGGCACGCCGAACGCTATCCGCGCGTCCCGCTGGAGGAGTTGCGCGCGGCGGCCCCGGACGTCGTCGTCCTGCCGGACGAGCCGTACCGGTTCACCGCCGACGACGGTCCCGAGGCCTTCCCCGGACTGCCCTGCGCACTGGTCAGCGGGCGGCACCTGACGTGGTACGGGCCGTCGCTGGCGCGGGCTCCGCGGGTACTGGGCGAGGCGCTGCGAGCAGCGCGCCGCTGACCAGCCCGCGGGCGGTGTGCACGCCCGCGGCGGCCCAGGCCGTCACCAGGACGGCGTACAGGGCGACCGCGAGGCCGCTGTAGGCGGCGAGGTGGGTGTGCCGGGCGAGGGCCGCGGCGCCGGTCACGCAGGTGCCCACCGGGAAGGTGAACGACCACCAGGTCATCGCGAAGCCCATGCCCTGGCGGGCGGCGCGCACCACCTGGGCGGCGGCGAGGGCGAACCACATCAGCGCGAACCCCATCACCGGGACGCCGTACAGGACGGCGAGCACGCCGAAGCCGCCGGCGTACGGGGCCGGCACGACACCGGGGGCCATGTCCGCGAACGCGCCGACGGCGGTCGTGGACTGCCCGAGCGGGCCGAGGACCAGGAACAGTGTCGGGGTCAGCGCGAGCGGCAGCGGGCCCGCCGTGACCAGCCGGCCGAAGATCACCGGCAGGACGATCAGGGTGGCGAGCAGGCTGAGCCCGAACATCGCCACACACGCCAGGAGCAGGGTCGCCCGCGCCTGCCCGGCCGGCAGGTGCGGCACGAGGGCGGGCCCCAGGGCGGCGGACACCATGGGCGCGACCAGCGGCAGCAGCCACACGGGCGTCGCCTGGTGCGGCTCGATCCGGTGGTGCACGACCATCAGGTACGGCACGGCGACGGCGGCCGTGAGCCCGACGGCCGTACCGGCGGTGAACAGCACGGTGTCCAGGGCCACCGCGGCGGGAACGCCGATCCAGTCCCGCCCGACGGACAGGGCGCCGCCGCCGACCGCCAGCAGCGCCATGGACAGACAGCCGTAGAACGGCGCGGCCGCCGCGTCCAGCAGATGGGCGCGGGCCTGGTCGCGGTGGTGGATCCAGTGCAGGGAGCGCGCGGTCAGCAGGACCATGAGCCACACGAGCGAGAGGGCCCACACAGCGGCGCACACCGTTCGCAGTCCGGGGATGTGCGGCGGCAGCGCGGCGCCCGCCGTGCCGACGGCGGCGGTGCCCATGACGGAGGCGTACCAGTTGGGGCCCAGATGACGGACGGCGGGAACACGGGGCCGGGGTGCGGCCTGCCGGGGCAGGGAGTGGGCTGCGGTGACCATGACTCAAGGTTTTCCCGGTCCATACGCTCCCACCAGGGGGTTTGTGTCTATCACGACATAAGCTGGCTTTATGAGGAGCACCGAGAGCACCCAGAGGGGCGAGGCGAACGGAGGGGCCGGCGCGGGCCGGCGGCCGGGGACCTCGCTGGCGCACCGGGTGCCCGACCTGGGCGCGCTGGAACTGCTGCTGGCGGTGGCGCGGCTGGGGAGCCTCGGCGGGGCGGCGCGGGAGCTGGGCATCACCCAGCCGGCGGCGAGCAGCCGGATCCGCTCCATGGAGCGGCAGCTCGGCGTGGCGCTGGTGGACCGCTCGCCGCGCGGATCGCGGCTGACGGACGCCGGGGCCCTGGTCACCGACTGGGCGCGGCGCGTCGTGGAGGCGGCGGAGGCCTTCGACGCGGGCGCGCAGGCGCTGCGGGACCGGCGGGACTCGCGGCTGCGGGTGGCGGCGAGCATGACGATCGCGGAGTACCTGCTGCCGGGCTGGCTGATCGCGCTGCGCGCCCGGCGGCCGGACACCGCGGTGTCCCTGCTCGCCGGGAACTCGGCGGTGGTGGCGGAGCGGCTGCTGGGGGGCGGGGCGGACCTCGGCTTCGTGGAGGGAGTGTCGGTGCCGTCCGGTCTCGACTCCGTCGTGATCGGCCACGACCGCCTGCTCGTGGTGACCGCCCCGGCCCACCCGTGGGCCCGGCGGCGGCGCCCGCTGTCCGCGGAGGAGCTGGCCACCACGCCGCTGATCCTGCGCGAGAAGGGCTCCGGCACCCGGCAGGTTCTGGACGCGGCGCTCGGCGGCCTGGCCCGCCCGCTGATCGAGCTGTCCTCCACGACGGCGGTGAAGGCGTCCGCGGTCAGCGGAGCGGGCCCGGCGGTGCTCAGCGAACTCGCGGTGGGCGAGGAACTGTCCCTGCGCCGCCTCGTCCCCGTCCCCGTCGACGGCGTGACCCTCGAACGCGACCTGCGAGCAGTCTGGCCCACCGGCCACCGGCCGGCGGGCCCGGCCCGCGAGCTGCTGTCCTTGACGCGGACGTGAGGTGAGCCCGTCCCACCCGGAACGCCGGCCGGACGGCACGGTCCGGACCGGCCACCGGCGTGCCCGGGCAACCGCCCACGGGCGCGGGTCGACGCCGCCGCCCCTTGAGGCCCGGGCTACAGGAAGGTGTGCCCCTCGCCCCGGTACGTCGGCACGGCAGCCGTCACACGATCGCCCTCGACGAGGTGCAGCGTGTCGAACCGTTCGCACAACTCGCCCGCCTTGGCGTGCCGGAACCACACCTTGTCGCCGATCAGCAGGTCGTCGGCGGGGGAGCCGAGCAGCGGCGTCTGCACCTCGCCCGCTCCCTCCTGAGGGTCGTAGCGCAGCCCCTCGGGCAGGTACGGCACCGGGAGCCGGTCCGCGCCGGGCGCGCCGGAGGCCGGGTAGCCGCCGCCCAGGACCGTGACGACCCCGACCCCCGGGCGCCGGACGACGGGCAGGGCGAACAGCGCCGCCGGACGGCCCCGGAACGACGTGTAGTTGTCGAAGAGCCGCGGGACGTACAGCCCGGAGCCCGCGGCGATCTCGGTCACCGCGTCCTCCGCCGCCGTGTGCTGCACACTGCCGGTGCCGCCGCCGTTCACGAACTCCAGGTCCGGCGCCACGGCCCGGACCGCCCGCACCACGGCGGCACGCCGCTCGGCGAGTTCCCCGCGTGCCGCGGCCTGCATCAGCCGGATCGCGCGCGAGCGCAGTGGCCGTCCCGCGACCGCGTCGCCCACGCCCGCCACATGGCCCTCGTAGGCCATGATCCCCGCGAGCGCGAACCCCGGGCGGCGGGCCACCGCACGGGCCATGTCGGCGACCTGGGCGGGGGAGTGCAGCGGGGAGCGGCGCGCGCCGACCCGTACGCGCCCGCCGAGCAGCCGCAGTGAGGTGTCCAACTCCAGGCAGACCCGCACGACTTCGCCTCCGCCCCCGCGCGCGGCGTCGATCAGGTCCAGTTGCGCGGGGTCGTCCACCGTCACCGTGACGGCGCGGGCGAGTTGGGGGTCGGCGGCGAGTTCGGCGTAGGCGGCGCGGTCGGCGGACGGGTAGGCGAGCAGCACGTCGTCGAAGCCGGAGCGGGCCAGCCACAGGGACTCGGCGAGCGTGAACGACATGATGCCCGCGAAGCCGTCCTTCGCCAGGGCGCGTTCGAGCAGGGCCCGGCAGCGCACGGACTTGCTGGCGACCCGGACCGGCTTGCCGCCGGCCCGGCGGACGAGGTCCTCCGCGTTGGCGTCGAAGGCGTCCAGGTCCACGATCGCGACAGGGGCGTCGAGTTGGGCGGCGGCCCGGTCGTAACGGGCCCGGTCGGCGGCGCGCGGAGTCATGGACGCAGCCTGCCAGACCTGATTACCGCAGGGTAGGGGGATGTTCCGGGCAGATCCCCCTGGCCTCGCGGACTGGTTCCCGCCGGGGCCGGGGCAGCCCGTAGAGTGACGCGCACGCACGGCGGAACCAGGAAGTGATTCCGGCCGCAGCGTTGAGCCGGGATGGCGGTTCGCTCGTACGGGTATGCGTGTCCGGTGACGACGAGTCCGCGCCGGGCGGGGCGACGAGGACGACCGTGCCCGGTGAAACGGCACGGGCACGAGGAAACGGGGGGTGCATGAGCACGGAAGCGCGCCACGCCCCCGTCCCCCCACAACCCGTCGGGCCCACGGGCGGCGACGGCGACCCGGACGCGCCGGCCCCCGCCACCGACGGCCCGCCCAACGAGCCCACGCCCAACGCGGGCGCGACACGGCCGACGCTTGGCGGCGGTACGTCCGCGCAGGCGCGGGGTGCGTCGACGGGTCCCACGGCTTCGAGCCTGAACGCTCCCCCGCGCG
Source organism: Streptomyces sp. CB01373 (assembly GCF_002803075.1). Classification (GTDB taxonomy): domain Bacteria; phylum Actinomycetota; class Actinomycetes; order Streptomycetales; family Streptomycetaceae; genus Streptomyces. Next base: position 184,791 of record NZ_NNBK01000004.1, read on the forward strand.
GGGCTTCGGCGGGTTCCGGCGCTTCGGGCACGGGGGGCTCCTCTCCTGTTGCGGCAGGGGGAGGAGCGGCTGGTCCGGACACGAACGACCGGGCGGAGTACGGCACCGGCTTCCCGCCGCCTCGCACCGGCCCCGGCGCCGACGGCGCCCAGGCCGCCACCGACTCCCGCCCCCGTTTCCCGGACTTCCGTCCCCCCTCCCGCCGCAGCACCACGCCCACTGCGAAACCGCCCCCCGCGACACTGCCCCCTCCCGCCGCCTCGGCCCGCTTCCCGGACGCACCGCCCACGGTCGGCAACCAGACGCGACCGGGCACCGGGCCCAGGACGTCCGACCCCGCCGGGGGAAGCCGCGCCACCGTCCCCGGGGCGCCCGCCGACACCCGCGGCGGCGTCGCGGGTCGTTCCGCGGGCGCGTCGACGACGCCCGGGCCCGGCCCTTCGGGTGGGCGGGGCTCTGCCGACGACGCGTCAGGGAGCGCGGGCGCCGGGGCCGGGAGGGCCACCACTCGCTTCCCCGGTGAGCAGGCGATCCCCGGCCGGCGTGAAGACGGGAACATACCCCCGCGTCCAGGACATCGCCCCTCGACGGCGGCACGCGGCAGCGGCGTGCCCGTCGAGAGCGTGTCGGAGACGACCAGGCGTCTGCGCCCCGTCCCCGCCCAGCACCCGGCGCCGAGCGCACCGCCCCGCCCCACGACGCCTCCGTCCGCACGTGACCCCCGGCCGGACGCCGCCTTCGGTGCCTCGCCGCTCGGCGGGGCGGCTGGCACGAGCCGGGCGCGACCGACCGCTGCCTACCTGAGCGCCCCTGCCGCGACACCCCCGCGTGCCACGGGTACCGCTCCCGTACCCGACCCGGCGCTGTCCTGGAGCGCGGCCATGGCGCCGGCGACGGGACTCGGCATGGGGTTCGGGGAGCCGGAGGCGTACGACCGGAGGACCCGGGCGACCGGTGCGCTGATACGGCCGCGGGTCGCCGTCGCCGCCGCCTGCATGGTGCTGGGGCTCGGGCTCACCGGCGGCGCCGTGACCGGAAGCTGGCTCACCGGGGAGCCGGGGAAGCCCGGTGCGGCGGGCGGCTTCGCCACGGCGGGCGCCATGTGGCACAGCGTCCCCGTCGACCAGCTCTTCCCGCCCACCGTGGACGGTCACGGCGCCGGACCCGGCGGAGCCGCCCGCACCTGGACCCGCGTCGCCGTGGCCCCGGACAGCGGCTGCGCGGGCGCCTTCGACCCGCTGCTGCGCAAGGCCCTCGCCCCCGTCGGCTGCGCCCGGCTGCTGCGCGCCACCTACACGGACGCCACCCGGAGCTACGTCACCACCGTGGGCCTGCTCTTCACCAAGGCCGACGCCCCCGCCATGACCTCCCTCGCCGCCCGCTTCGAGAACGAGGGGCTCGCCCGGCGCACCGACCTCGTGCCGCGCCCGTACGCCGCCAAGGGCACCGTCGCCGCGGCCTTCGGCGACAAGCAGCGCGCGTCATGGACCGTCTCCGTACTGACCGAGGCCCCGGTGGTCGTCTACGCCGTCTCCGGCTGGGCCGACGGCCGCGCCGCCGGCCCCCCGGAGCCCGCCGCCGACGCGACACGGTCGGGAGCCACCACCGCCGCCGCCCAGGCAGGCCTCGGCAACGAGGCCCAGGGTCTCGCCGACCGCATCGGACGGGGCCTGCGCCAGACCGTCAAGTCCGCCACGGAGGAGCCCTCGTGACAGCCGCCGTGACGTCCGGGAACCGCAGGCCGCGCAGGACGCTCGCGGTCGGCGTCCCGAGCGTGTTCCTCGCCGCCTGCCTCGCCCTCGTGCCGTCCGCCGTCGCGCACGCCGACAGCATCCGGGCCCAGCAGTGGGGCCTCGAGGCCATGCACACCCAGGAGGCCTGGCGCACCACCCAGGGCAAGGGCATCACCGTCGCCGTCCTGGACACCGGCGTCGACGACGACCACCCCGATCTGCGCGGCAACGTCCTGCCAGGCAAGGACATGATCGGCTTCGGCGCGCGGCGCGGCGACCGGCCCTGGGCCCGCCACGGCACCGCCATGGCCGGCATCATCGCCGGTCACGGCCACGGCCCCGGCAACGCGGACGGCGTCCTCGGCATCGCCCCCGAGGCCAGGATCCTGCCCGTGCGGGTGATCCTGGAGGAGGACGACTCCGCCCGCGGCAAGGCCCGCAGCAGCCGGGGGAACGCCCTCGCCGAGGGCATCCGCTGGGCCACCGACCACGGCGCCGACGTCATCAACCTCTCCCTCGGCGACGACTCGGACTCGGCGCACCCCGAGCCCGCCGAGGACGAGGCCGTCCAGTACGCGCTGAGCAAGGGCGCCGTCGTCGTCGCCTCGGCCGGCAACGGCGGCGAGAAGGGCGACCACATCTCCTACCCGGCGGCCTACCCGGGCGTGATCGCCGCGACCGCCGTGGACCGCTACGGCACCCGCGCCTCCTTCTCCACCCGCCGCTGGTACGCGACGGTCAGCGCGCCCGGCGTCGACGTCGTCATCGCCGACCCCGACCAGCGGTACTACGAGGGCTGGGGCACGAGCGCCGCCTCCGCCTTCGTCTCCGGCGCCGTCGCCCTCGTCAAGGCCGCCCACCCCGGCCTGACCCCCGCCCAGATCAAGAAGCTCCTGGAGGACACGGCCCGCAACGCCCCCACCGGCGGCCGTGACGACTCCCGCGGCTTCGGCATGATCGACCCCGCCGCCGCCATCGAGGCCGCGGGCCGCCTCAAGCCCGAGGACCTGACCGCGGCGTCCTACGGCGAGCGCTACTTCGGCCCCGGCCCCGACTCCGCCGAGTCGTCCGCCGCCGCCTCGGGCTGGGCGGGCCCCCTCGCGGGCGGTGCCGGGGGAGTGATGCTGGTCGTGGCGATCGTCCTGTGGCGCGGCCGCCGTGAGGACGGAAGCGGCTTCCGGCTGTAGAACCCGGGTGTCCCGGCCACGGCCGGGGATCACGCCCTCCGGCCGTACGCCGACACCGCCGACCGGGCCGCCTCCTCCACCAGGGCGATGCCCTGCTCCTTCGTCGGGTTGCCGCTGGACAGGGCGGCCACCAGGTAGTCGTCGCCGCCGGCCGTCACCCGCCCGATGCTGTTGACGACCCACAGACCGGTCGCGTCACGCGGCATCCAGCCGTTCTTCAGGGCCCACCCGGAGCCGTCGGCGGCGGCCGACACACCCCAGTCCTGGCCCGGGACGATCCGCCCCATGAGCCCCTGAACGTACGTCCGCGAGGCCCCGCTCAGCTCCGAGCGGGCGCCGAACACCTGCTCCAGCAGCGCGAGCTGATCGGCGGCCGTGGTGCGGGTCAGACCCCACAGCGGACCGTCGCCGCCGCTGGTCCGCGTGAGTCCGAACCGCTTGTTCGCCGCGTTCAGGCCGCCGGCGCCGCCGATCTCCCGCCACAGCGCCGACGCCGAGTCGTTGCAGCTGCTCTCGATCATCGCGGCCGCGTACGTCCGCTCCCGCGCGGTCAGCCGCCGCCCCGTGTCCTGGGCCCGCAGCAGCAGGGCCGCCAGGATGTCGACCTTGACGATGCTCGCCGTGTCGAACACGGCGTCGCCGCACCCGGCGCTCACCCCGGAGCCGAGGTGGCGAACCGCCACCGCCACGGTCGCGCTCCCGGTCACCGACACCGACACCGACACCGACATCGGCCTCGGCACCGGCCCTCCGCCCACCGTCTCCACCGTCCGCCTCCCCGCACCCGGCCCGTCCGCCGCCGCCGACGATACGGGGCCCGAACGTCCCTCGACAGCCGTTCCGCACATGGGCCAGGGGACCCTGAGAGAGCGGCCACCGTCCCGGATAGGGTCGGCACCGTGGCGATGAAGAACATTCCCGACTCCGGCTTCTCCGACGACGACGGCTCCGCCGACCCCGGGCTCAGCACGGCGCTCACCGCCTGGGCCGCGGACCGCGCCGCCGTGGGGCCCGTCCTGGAGGCGCTCGGGAGCGCACGGCTGCTCGTGCCCGTGGTGGCCGTCCTCGGCGAGGTCGAGGAGGACGAGAACGGGCTGCGCCGGGAGAAGACCAGCGAGATGGCCGTCCCCACCCTCAAGGCCGGGCACCGCACCGCCCTGCCCGCCTTCACCTCCACCGACGCCCTGGCCCGCTGGGAGCCGGACGCCCGGCCCGTGGCCGTACGACTGCACCAGGTCCTGGAGGCCGCCGCGCACGAGAAGGCGGACACGGTGGTGCTGGACATGGCAGGCCCGGTGCCGTTCGAGCTGACCGGACCCGCCCTGCTCGCCCTCGCCGAGGGCCGTACGACGACCGACCCGCTGGCCGACCCGGCCGTCGTCACCGCGGTGCGGGAGGCCGTCGCCGCGGAGCCCGCCGTGCTGCGCGCCCACCTCGGGCGGGGGCGGGCCGACGGAACCCTGGCGCTGGTGCTCGACCCGTCCGTCCCCACCGCCCCCGCCGAGGCCGCCCGCGCCGTCGCCGAGCGGCTCGCCGCCAGCGAGACACTGAGGGCCCGCCTGGTGCGCGGCCTCGACCTGGCACTGCTGCCGGCCGGGGCGACGCCGCCCGGCGAGCCCTTGTACGTGAAGAAGCGGGGATCCGCTGCGTGACGCAGCGGTGACCGGATGAGTCAGGATCCGGGGACCGGCGGGAGCGGTCAGCCGTAGATCGGCCCGGTGTACTTCTCGCCCGGGCCCTGACCCGGCTCGTCCGGGACGACGGAGGCCTCGCGGAAGGCCAGCTGCAGCGACTTCAGGCCGTCGCGCAGCGGTGCCGCGTGGAAGGAGCTGATCTCGGTGGCGCTCGCGTCCAGCAGGCCCGCGAGCGCGCCGACCAGCTTGCGCGCCTCGTCCAGGTCCTTGTACTTGTCGCCCTCCTCGGTCAGACCGAGCTTCACGGCGGCGGCGCTCATCAGGTTGACGGCGACCGTCACGATCACCTCGACCGCCGGCACCTCCGCGATGTCGCGGGTCATGGCGTCGAAGTCGGGCTGCTCGGCGGGGCCGGAGGGGGAGGTCTCACTCATGCCCCACACGATAGGTGCAGGGCGGGGGCGTTCCGGCAGCGAGGCCCGGACAGCTTGAATTAGCCCTTCCCCATCGATCCTGCTAACCTTGTGTGACGACCGGCTGGACGTGTATGCCCAAGGTGAAAGCCAAGGCATACGGGCCCGGCCCACAAGTGGAGGCTTCGAACTCCCACCTGACCGCCCTCAGGGCGGCGGGTCACCGGTCAGACGGTCCCGTCCCAGCGGCGGTGATCCGTCCGAAGTGCGCCCCGCGGCCATCGCGGCGGTCGTTCCGGTAGTTCGAGGAGCCCCGCCTGTGATCGTCCGGGGCATTTTTCGTGCTTCGGCGCGGTTAGGTCTGTCGAACACAGAGTACGCGGCTGTCCGCCAGACCGCCGTGTGGTGCTAACCGAGGAGGATCCATCAGCGCCGAGCCCCGCATCAACGACCGGATTCGCGTTCCCGAGGTGCGACTTGTCGGTCCCAGTGGCGAGCAGGTCGGCATCGTGCCGCTCGCGAAGGCACTGGAGCTTGCGCAGGAGTACGACCTGGACCTGGTCGAGGTCGCGGCGAACGCCCGTCCGCCCGTCTGCAAGCTCATGGACTACGGGAAGTTCAAGTACGAGTCGGCCATGAAGGCCCGTGAGGCGCGCAAGAACCAGGCGCACACGGTCATCAAGGAGATGAAGCTCCGGCCGAAGATCGACCCGCACGACTACGACACCAAGAAGGGTCACGTCGTCCGGTTCCTCAAGCAGGGCGACAAGGTCAAGATCACGATCATGTTCCGTGGTCGCGAGCAGTCCCGGCCCGAGCTGGGCTACCGGCTGCTGCAGCGGCTCGCGGAGGACGTCCAGGACCTCGGCTTCGTTGAGTCGAACCCGAAGCAGGACGGCCGCAACATGATCATGGTTCTCGGTCCGCACAAGAAGAAGACCGAGGCGATGGCCGAGGCCCGCCAGGCGCAGGAGGCCCGCAAGGCCGACGCGAAGGCCAACCCGGGCCGCTCGCAGAACGCCGCGGACGCCGCGGACGCCGCGGATGCCGCGGATGCCGCGGATGCCGCGGACGTCGCGGACGCCGAGGCGCCGGCCGAGGAGCACGCCGAGGCGTGACCCCCGGGACCTCCCGGTCCCAGGACGTAACCGATACAGCGACGCTCCACCGTGCCCGGTTCTCGCGACCGGGCATCGGAGCGCCACCTACGAGGAGAGAACGGCGCTATGCCGAAGAACAAGTCGCACAGCGGTGCCAGCAAGCGCTTCAAGGTCACCGGCTCCGGCAAGGTGCTCCGTGAGCGCGCCGGCAAGCGCCACCTGCTCGAGCACAAGTCGTCCCGTCTGACGCGTCGCCTCACCGGCAACGCCGAGATGGCCCCGGGCGACGCCAAGAAGATCAAGAAGCTTCTCGGCAAGTGACACGGCGGCGCGTGATCGCCCCGCGATCCCCGCGCCCCGTACGTCAGAACCGGGACCCAATCGTTTCCGGGCCGTGTGAGGACACCCACGGCCCCGCTACAAGGAGTTAATCAAGTGGCACGCGTCAAGCGGGCAGTCAACGCCCACAAGAAGCGCCGGGCGATCCTCGAGCAGGCCTCCGGCTACCGCGGTCAGCGTTCGCGCCTGTACCGCAAGGCCAAGGAGCAGGTCACCCACTCGCTGGTCTACAACTACAACGACCGCAAGAAGCGCAAGGGCGACTTCCGTCAGCTGTGGATCCAGCGCATCAACGCCGCTGCCCGCGCCAACGGCATCACGTACAACCGCTTCATCCAGGGTCTGAAGGCCGCGAACGTCGAGGTCGACCGCAAGATCCTGGCCGAGCTGGCCGTCAACGACGCCGGCGCGTTCGCCGCGCTCGTCGAGGTCGCTCAGAAGGCCCTGCCGAGCGACGTCAACGCGCCCAAGGCAGCGTGACGCGGCGCCGGCCCGGCCGGTGCGATCCATACGGACCCGTGGGCTCTGCCTGCGGGTCCGTCGTATGTGCGCCGTGCGGTGACCGAGGCATGTCCGCACCGCCCGGGACCGCCGGCTGATCGCCGCCGCGGCGGAACGTTCCTACCGAAGGTGAAGCTCTCCATGGCCCCCGCCACCCCTGACCTGATCTCCCCCCGCTCGCCCCGCGTCTCGGCAGCGCGGCGGCTGGCCAAGCGGAACTTCCGGGGCAAGGAGCGGCTGTTCCTCGCGGAGGGGCCGCAGGCCGTTCGGGAGGCGGCGGCGCACCGGGCCGGCGACACGCCCACCCTCGTCGAACTGTTCGCCACGGTCGAGGCCGCCGAACGGTACGCCGACATCGTGGGCGAGGCCCGTGCCGCGGGAGCCCGGATCCACCTCGCCGCCGACGACGTCATCGCCGACATCTCCACCACCGTCACCCCGCAGGGACTCGTCGGCGTCTGCCGGTTCCTCGACACCCCCTTCGAGGACATCGTCGCGGCCCGCCCGAAGCTCGTCGCCGTCCTCGCCCATGTGCGCGACCCCGGAAACGCCGGCACCGTCCTGCGCTGCGCCGACGCCGCCGGAGCCGAGGCGGTCGTCCTCACGGACGCCTCCGTCGACCTCTACAACCCCAAGGCCGTCCGGGCCTCCGTCGGCTCCCTGTTCCACCTGCCCGTGGCCGTCGGCGTCCCCGTCGAGCGGGCCGTCGCCGCGCTCAGGGACGCCGGGGTGCGCATCCTCGCCGCCGACGGCGCGGGCGAGGACGACCTGGACGACGAGCTCGACCACGGCACCATGGGCGGCCCCACCGCCTGGGTGTTCGGCAACGAGGCCTGGGGCCTGCCGGAGGACACCCGCGCCCTCGCCGACGCCGTCGTACGGGTCCCGATCCACGGAAAGGCCGAGAGCCTGAACCTCGCGACCGCCGCCGCCGTATGTCTGTACGCGTCGGCCCGTGCGCAGCGCGGCTCCGGAGGATGCCGCTCCACCACCCGCAACCAGTAGGGTGACCAGCCCGGGGGCCTGCTGCACCGGCTGAGAGGTGGGGTGAGGGGATGAGTGTCGGCACCGGTCGCGCGCCCGGAGCGCGGGACGCGAGACGACCACCCGCGTCCCGGCAGGACGATCCCGCCGGCCTCGGCATCGACCCCGACGACCTGCCCGACGGACTGGTGATCGCCGACGAGCACGGGCGGATCATCTGCTTCAACGCCGCCGCCGCCCGGATCAGCGCCGTACCCGCCGATCAGGCCCTGGGGCAGCCCCTGGAGGAGGCCCTGCCCCTGGAGGACCTGGAGGGGCGCCGCTGGTGGCAGCTCACGGACCCCTACGGAGGCCTGGCCATCCGGGTGGGCCAGCCCGAGCGCAACCTCCTGCTGCACGGCGGCCGGGAGGTCCTCGTCTGCGTGAAGTACGTCCGCGCCCACCCCACCGGCCCGGTCCGCCGCGTCGTCGTCTCCCTGCGCGACACCGAGGCCCGCCGCCGCACCGAGCGCAGTCACGCCGAGCTGATCGCCACCGTCGCGCACGAGCTGCGCTCGCCGCTGACCTCCGTCAAGGGCTTCACGGCGACCCTGCTCGCCAAGTGGGAGCGGTTCACCGACGACCAGAAGCGGCTGATGCTGGAGACTGTCGACGCCGACGCCGACCGCGTCACCCGGCTCATCGCCGAACTGCTCGACATATCCCGCATCGACTCCGGCCGGCTCGAGGTGCGCCGCCAGCCCGTCGACATGGGCGCCGCCGTCGGACGGCACGTCCAGGCGTACGTCGCCGCCGGCCAGCCGGCCGACCGGTTCCTGGTGCGGATCGAGAAGCCGCTGCCCGAGCTGTGGGCCGACCCCGACAAGATCGACCAGGTGCTGAGCAACCTCGTGGAAAATGCCGTGCGGCACGGTGAGGGATCCGTCACCATCGATGTCACACCGGCGCCGTCCCCACGGGAGGGGGACGACGCGGGGAACACCGCCACGTCGGTCACGGTGAGCGACGAGGGGCCCGGCATCCCGGAGGAGTCCATGAACCGTGTCTTCACCCGCTTCTGGCGGGGCAGCAAGCGCGGCGGCACCGGTCTCGGGCTCTACATCGTCAAGGGCATCGTCGAGGCGCACGGCGGCACCATCGCGGTCGGCCGCGCCCGAGGGGGCGGCGCGGAGATCCGATTCACCTTGCCCGTGGGCACCCCGGCGCACCTGCTCTGAGCACCCGCCGAGGCCCCACGGGCGCATTCGCTTTCCCCGGCCCCGTTAGACTCGGCCTTTGGCACCTTTGTGTCCCGAGAACCGTGACGATCTGTCCGCGAGTCGGTGCGAGTCGGTGTCGGGGACCTCCAGTCAGCCAATCGGAAGCACGGGAAGAGATGTCGGCACCCAATAAGTCGTACGACCCTGTCGAGGTCGAGGCGTTGAAACCGGAAGAGATCGAGCGCATGCGGGACGAGGCGCTCGCCGCCTTCGCCGCCGCGGACTCCCTCGACGCGCTCCACGAGGCAAAGGTCGCCCACACCGGCCCCGCCTCCCCGCTCTCCCTCGCCAACCGCGAGATCGGCGCCCTGCCCCCGCACGCCAAGGCGGACGCCGGCAAGCGGGTGGGCATGGCCCGCGGCGCGGTGAACAAGGCCCTCGCCGGCCGCCAGAGCGAGCTCGAGGCGGAGCGTGACGCCCGCGTGCTGGTCGAGGAGGACGTCGACGTCACACTGCCGTACGCTCGCGTACCGGCCGGCGCCCGCCACCCGCTGACCACGCTCTCGGAGCGCATCGAGGACGTCTTCGTGGCCATGGGCTACGAGGTCGCCGAGGGACCGCAGGCCGAGGCCGAGTGGTTCAACTTCGACGCCCTGAACATCGGCCCGGACCACCCGGCCCGCGGCGAGCAGGACACCTTCTTCGTGAAGGGCCCCGACGGCGGCAGCGAGTCCGGTGTCGTCCTGCGCACCCACACCTCGCCCGTGCAGATCCGCTCCCTGCTCGAACGCGAGCTGCCGGTCTACGTGATCTGCCCCGGCCGCGTCTACCGCACCGACGAGCTGGACGCCACCCACACGCCCGTCTTCCACCAGGTCGAGCTGCTCGCCGTGGACGAGGGCCTGACCATGGCCGACCTCAAGGGCACCCTGGACCACATGGTGCAGTCCCTGTTCGGCGAGGGCATGAAGACCCGGCTGCGGCCGAACTTCTTCCCCTTCACCGAGCCGTCCGCCGAGATGGACATGGTGTGCTACGTCTGCCGCGGCGAGTCGGTGGGCAACCCCGACCGTCCCTGCCGCACCTGCTCCTCCGAGGGCTGGATCGAGCTGGGCGGCTGCGGCATGGTCAACCCCAAGGTGCTGACCGCCTGCGGCGTCGACCCGGAGAAGTACAGCGGGTTCGCCTTCGGGTTCGGCATCGAGCGGATGGCGATGTTCCGCCACAACGTCGAGGACATGCGAGACATGGTCGAAGGTGACGTCCGGTTCACCCGGCCGTTCGGGATGGAGATCTGATGCGGATCCCGCTTTCTTGGCTGCGGGAGTACGTCGACCTGCCGGCGACGGAGACCGGGCGCGACGTCCAGGCCAAGCTCATTTCGGCCGGCCTGGAGGTCGAGACAGTCGAACAGCTCGGCGCCGACCTCAAGGGGCCGCTCGTCGTCGGCCAGGTGCTGACCATCGAGGAGCTGGAGGGCTTCAAGAAGCCGATCCGCTTCTGCACCGTCGACGTCGGGCAGGCCAACGGGACCGGCGAGCCGCAGGAGATCGTCTGCGGCGCCCGCAACTTCGCCGTCGGCGACAAGGTCGTCGTGGTGCTGCCCGGCGCCACGCTGCCCGGCGGCTTCTCCATCGCCGCCCGCAAGACCTACGGCAAGACCTCGCACGGCATGATCTGCTCCAGCGACGAGCTGGGCATGGGCGACGACGGCACCAAGGGCATCATCGTGCTGCCGCCGGAGACCGAGGTCGGCAAGGACGCCATCGAGCTGCTCGAGCTGGTCGACGAGGTCCTCGACATCGCCGTCACCGCCAACCGCGGCGACTGCCTGTCCCTGCGCGGTGTCGCCCGCGAGACCGCCATCGCCTACGGCCTGCCGCTGCGCGATCCCGCCCTGCTCGACGTACCGGCGCCGAACGCGTTCGGCTACGCCGTGCGGATCGACGAGCCGCACGGCTGCGACCGCTTCACCGCGCGCACCGTCTCCGGTCTCGACCCCGAGGCGCGCTCCCCGATCTGGCTCCAGCGCCGCCTCCAGAAGGCCGGGATGCGCCCCATCTCGCTCGCCGTCGACATCACCAACTACGTGATGCTGGAACTCGGCCAGCCGCTGCACGCCTACGACCGCAAGCTGGTCCAGGGCACGATCGGCGTGCGCCGGGCCGAGGAGGGCGAGAAGTTCACGACCCTCGACGGCGCCAAGCGCACGCTGCACGCCGAGGACCTGGTCATCACCGACGAGCGCGGCCCCATCGGCCTCGCCGGTGTGATGGGCGGCGCCAACACCGAGATCGCGGATCACGCGGACACCGAGAACGCGACCACCGAGGTCGTCATCGAGGCCGCGCACTTCGACCAGGTCTCCGTCGCGCGCACCGCCCGCCGCCACAAGCTGTCCTCGGAGGCCTCCCGCCGCTTCGAGCGGGGCGTCGACCCGCAGGCCGCCTCCGCCGCGGCCCAGCGCACGGTGGACCTGCTGGTCCTGCTCGCGGGCGGCACCGCCGACGCCGGTGTCACCGAGGTCGCCGCGCCCGCGGCTCCGCGCACGATCACCGTGCCGGCCGACCACCCCGACAAGGTCGCCGGAGTCGTCTACGGCCGCGAGGCCGTCGTCCGCCGGCTCCAGCAGATCGGCTGCCAGGTGGAGGGCCAGGACGAGCTATCCGTCACCGTCCCGTCCTGGCGGCCCGACCTGACGGACCCCAACGACCTGGCCGAAGAGGTCATCCGCCTGGAGGGCTACGAGAACCTGCCCTCCACGCTGCCCCGGCTCCCCTCGGCCCGCGGCCTCACCCACCGCCAGCGGGTGCACCGCCGGGTCGGCCGCGCGCTGGCCGGCGCGGGCTACGTCGAGGCGCCGACCTACCCGTTCGTCGGCGAGCAGGTCTTCGACCAGCTCGGCCTGGAGCCCGGCGACCCCGCTCGCCGCGTGGTCCGGCTGGTCAACCCGCTCAACGACGAGGAGCCCGCGCTGCGCACCACGCTGCTGCCGGGCCTGCTCGTCGCGCTGCGCCGCAACGACGGCCGCGGCAGCCACGACCTCGCCCTCTTCGAGACCGGCCTGGTCTTCCACCCGCGCGCGGAGCAGCGGGTCGCCGCCCAGCCGCCCGTCGACCGTCGTCCCACGGACGAGGAGATCGCCGAGCTGAACGCGGCGCTGCCCGAACAGCCGCGCCATGTGGCCGTGGTCCTCGCGGGCGCCCGTGAGCAGACCGGCTGGTGGGGCAGGGGCCGCCCGGCCGACTGGGCCGACGCGGTCGAGGCCGCGCGGACCGTGGCCCGTGAGACTGGTGCCGAACTCGTCGTCCGCAAGGGCCAGTACGGCCCGTGGCACCCGGGCCGCTGCGCCGAGCTCGCGGTCGTCGTGGACGGCACCGAGCGGGTCGTGGGCCACGCGGGCGAACTGCACCCGCGCGTGGTCAAGGCGCTCGGCCTGCCCGAGCGCGCCTGCGCGATGGAGCTGAACCTGGACGTGCTGGAGCAGGCCGGCGACGACACCCCGCGGGCGCCGGGCATCTCCACGTTCCCGGTCGCCACGCAGGACGTCGCCCTCGTCGTCGACAGGCCGGTCCCGGCCGCCGACGTCGAGGCCGCGCTGCGCGAGGGTGCCGGTGAACTCCTCGAGTCCATCCGGCTGTTCGACCTCTACGAGAACGCCGAGCAGCTCGGTGAGGGCCGCAAGTCCCTCGCCTACGCGCTGCGCTTCCGCGCGCCGGACCGCACGCTGACCGTGGACGAGGCGTCCGCGGCCCGCGACGCGGCGGTGGCGCTGGCCGCTGAGCGCACGGGGGCGGAGCTGCGAAGCTAGCCGCTCACGCGTTTCAAGCGCGGGGGACTGTGAGTCCGTTGCCGGCCGCGGGTGGTCGGTGGCCGGTCGCGCAGTTCCCCGCGCCCCTTTGTGCGTCGGCCTCAGTCGGCAGGCCGGCCTTGCGCCGCTCGTGGTGATGCGGCGCCGTGCCGGGCCGCCGTGCTGTTCGAGGGGGAGCCGGCGGCCCGGACGGCCTCTTGGAGGAGGCGGTTCAGTCAACCGGCCGGGGACTTGGCGCGACAGCGCGCGTACGGCCCGGATGCGCGTGCTCCGTTCACACCCCGTGTGAAGGCGAACGCACTACGCTGTCGCCACCGAGCCACCGGGGGGCACCCATGCAGCCCAACACACTGCTCGACGCGATCCTGGACGAGGCCGGGATCTCGCACGCGGGCCTGGCAGCGCACGTCAACCAGGAGGGGCGCGCCCGCGGACTCGCCCTCCGGTACGAACACACCGCCGTGGCCCGGTGGTTGAAGGGCCAGCGGCCGCGCGGCCAGGTGCCCGACCTGATCTGCGAAGTGCTGGCGAGCCGGCTGCGACGGCCGGTCACGCTGGACGACATCGGCCTCGGCGTGCCCGGCGAGCCCTCCGCGCCGCACGCCACCTCGCTGTCCGGGTTCGTCGAGCGCGCCACCGCCCTGTGGCGCTCCGACGAGCAGCAGCGCCCGCACCTCCTCGGAGCCCCCGCCGTGACCGGCACGCCCGCCGTCATGCCGGTGTGGGAGTGGGAGAACCCGCCCGAGGACGTCGACGTCTCCCGCGGTGGCCGGCACCGGGTCACCCTCTCCGACATCGAGATGCTGCGCGCCGCCCGCGCGCACTACGAGCAGATGTACCGCAAGACCGGCGGCGTCGCGACCCGCGGCCGTGTCGTGGGCTTCCTCAACGCCGAGGCCGCCCCGCTGCTGCGCGGCAGCTACACCGACGCCACCGGCCGCCAACTGCACCGCGCCACCGGGGCGTTGGTGGCGATCGTGGGCATCTGCGCCTACGACTCCGACGCGCACGGTCTGGCCCAGCGCTACTTCCACCAGGCGCTCCGGCTCGCCAAGGCCAGCGGGGACCGCGGACTTGGTGCGTATGTGATCGCGCTGCTGGTCAACCAGTCACTGTTCATGCGGGAGTTCCGTCAGGCCGTCGCCTTCGCCGAGGCCGCGTTGCGCACCGCCGGCCAGCACATCACCCCCGCGCTCGCCTCCGACCTGTACGCGATGCAGGCCAAGGCCTATGCCCACCTCGGCGACGGCACGAGCGCCCTGGCCTGCATCCGGCGCGCGGAGTCCGCCGCCGAGCGCATCAGACGCGGACACGAACCCGACGAGACGGGCTACGTCCAGCCCGGCCTGGTCAACGTACAGGTGGCGGAGGCCCTGCTCAGTCTCGGCGACCTGGCCGCCGCCGAGGAGCACGCCGCGGCCGCCGTGGACAACCCCGCGCACGACCGTGGCCGGGTGCACCGGCTGGCCATGCTGAGCACGGTCGAACTGCGCCGGGGCAACGCCGACAAGGCGGTGGACACCGCGGTGCGGATGGCCGAGCAGGCCCGCGGAATGGAGTCGCAGCGGCTGCGGGACAGACTGCGCGCGGTGCGCGAGCACCTGGTGCGCAGCGGCTGCGCCGGCACGGCGGAGGCGGCCGAACTGATCGACGGGGCCCTGCGCGTACCGCTGTGACCGCGGCGCGGTGCTCCCGGAGGCTCTTCGTGCGCCTGCTGCCGGCGTGCTCCGGCTGCGATATTGCCACTGACCCGACGGAAGGTGGCAGAACCGTGCAATGGACGAAACAGAACGAACAAACTGTGTACGCAAATCGCTGGTTCACCGTCAACCTCGCGGATGTCGAGCTCCCTGACGGCCGGCATCTCGACCACTTCCTGATACGGCTGCGGCCCGTCGCCGTGGCCACGGTGGTGAACGAGGCGGCCGAGGTCCTCCTCCTGTGGCGCCACCGCTTCATCACCGACAGCTGGGGCTGGGAGCTCGCGGCGGGTGTCGTGGAGGACGGCGAGGACATCGCGGCCGCCGCGGCCAGGGAACTGGAGGAGGAGACCGGCTGGCGGCCGGGACCTCTGCACCACCTCATGAGCGTGGAGCCGTCCAACGGACTCACCGATGCCCGGCACCACATCTACTGGTCGGACGAGGGTGAGTACGTCGGACACCCCGTGGACGACTTCGAGTCGGATCGCCGGGAGTGGGTCCCCCTCAAGCTCGTACCCGACCTGGTCGCCCGCGGCGAGGTCCCGGCCGCCAACATGGCGGCCGCGCTACTGCTCCTGCACCACCTCAGGCCGGGCCAGGACACCCGGCCCTGACCGCCGGTGGTCGCGGCACTAGCGTCCGAGGGACTGCCAGACCGCCACGACGAGGGAACCGAGAGCGGTGAGGGCGGCGACCGCGGGCAGCGGCCAGCGCGAGTGTTCCAGTGCGACGAGCCGTGTGCTCACCTCGTCCAGCTCCTTGGCGGTCTCCTCGGTGCGGTGGCTGAGCAGCGCCAGTCCGCCTTCGACGCGGGCGTAGGCCACGTCCAGCCGCCGTCGTAACTCTGCGAGTTCTCCGGGAACGGCGGGATGCTCGGGATCAGTGGTCACAGGTCCGCTCCTTTCCGTAGTCGTCTCACATCCCTTGCATGCGCATCAGGAGTCAACTCCCCTGGTGGTCCCGTGGGGAGCGTGTGTGAGCGGCATATGCGGGCCCGGAGTGCACACGGCGTGTGAATGCCGCGGGCCCGGCACCGTCTCGGTGCCGGGCCCGCGGCCGTCGCTCTGCGTGGTCAGCCGTAGGCGTAGAAGCCCGAGCCGGACTTCCGGCCCAGCCGGCCGGCGTCCACCATGCGCTGGAGCAGCGGGGGAGCGGCGTACAGCGGCTCCTTGTACTCCTCGTACATCGAGTGGGCGACCGAGGCCACCGTGTCCAGGCCGATCAGGTCCGACAGCCTCAGCGGGCCCATCGGGTGGGCACAGCCCATCTCCATGCCGTTGTCGATGTCCTCGCGGCTGGCGATGCCCGACTCGAACATCCGGATCGCCGAGAGCAGGTACGGGATCAGCAGCGCGTTCACCACGAAGCCCGAGCGGTCCTGGGCGCGGATCGCGTGCTTGCCGAGCACCTTCTCGGTGAACAGCTGCGCCCGGCTCAGCGTGCCCTCGGAGGTGGTGAGCGCCGGGATCAGCTCGACGAGCTGCTGCACCGGGGCGGGGTTGAAGAAGTGGATGCCGATCACCTGGTCGGGCCGCGCGGTGGCGACGGCCAGCCTCACCAGAGGGATGGAGGAGGTGTTGGAGGCCAGGATCGCGTCCGGCCGGGTCACCACCTGGTCCAGGACCTGGAAGATCTCGGTCTTGACCTGCTCGTTCTCCACCACGGCCTCGATCACCAGATCGCGGTCGGAGAACTCTCCGAGGTCGGTGGTGAAGCTCAGCCGGGCCTGCGTGGCGTCCCGCTCCGCCTCGCTGATCTTGCCGCGCTCGGCCGCCTTGGCCAGGGAGTTGAACAGCCGGGTACGGCCGATCTCCAGGGCCTCGCCGGTGGTCTCGGCGACCTTCACCTCCAGGCCGGCCCGGGCGCACACCTCGGCGATGCCCGCACCCATCTGGCCGCAGCCCACCACTCCGACGCGTGCAATGTCTCCCGAAATGCCGGTCACATCGTCCCTTTCGCAGTTCCTACGGCTGTGGCAGGCGGCCCGTTGTGCGGTGCCTGCTCCGATCGTGCACGTTACCCCCGTGGTGGCCGTGATCGGTCGTCCGGGTCGTGCATGCTGACCCGGAGAACGATCCGTGACCACGCGGATCCACGGCGTACGGGGAGTGCCCGGATGGCCCGAGTGACACGGCGGTCGTTCACCGTGGCGGCGCTGTCGACCCTGGCGGTGACCGGTGACGCGGCCACCGCGACGGTCGGCACCGGCACCGACGGGCAGGGCCGTGCCACGGTCACCGGGATGCGCGGCATGTGGCTGGCGACCGTGCGCAACCGCGACTGGCCCTCACGCCCCGGGCTGAGCGTGGCCCGCCAGCGCGGCGAGCTGACCGCGCTGCTCGACGTGGCCGTGCGGCGCCGGCTCAACACGGTGATCCTCCAGGTGCGCCCGGCGGCCGACGCGCTGTGGCCCTCGCCCCACGAGCCGTGGTCCCAGTACCTCACCGGCACACAGGGCAGGGACCCCGGCTGGGATCCGCTGGGCACGGCGGTGGCGGAGGCGCACGCCCGGGGGCTGCGGCTGCACGCCTGGTTCAACCCCTACCGGGTCGCCCTGCACGACGACCTGTCCCTGCTGGCCGCCGCGCATCCGGCCCGCAGGAATCCCGGCTGGGTGGTCCGCTACGGCGGGGGCCTCTACTACAACCCCGGGCTGCCCGAGGTCCGGGCCTTCGTGCTGCGGGCGATGCTCGACGCGGTGTCCAGTTACCCGGTGGACGGCGTCCACTTCGACGACTACTTCTACCCCTATCCGGTGGCGGGCCGGACCTTCGACGACGACGACGCCTTCCAGCGGTACGGCGGCTCCTTCGCGAGCCGGGCCGACTGGCGGCGCGACAACATCGACCGGCTGGTCCGCGAGGCTGCCGAGGGCGTCGCCGCGGCCCGCCCCGGCACACCGTTCGGGATCAGCCCGTTCGGGGTGTGGCGCAACGCCTCCGCCGACCCGCGCGGCTCGGACACCCGGGCCGGCGTGCAGGCGTACGACGACCTGTACGCGGACACGCGCAAGTGGGTCACCGAGGGCTGGATCGACTACGTGGTGCCCCAGCTGTACTGGAACATCGGCTTCACCACCGCGGACTACGCCGTCCTGCTGCCCTGGTGGGCCGAGGCGGCGCGGGGCAGCCGTACGCAGCTGTACGTGGGCGAGGCACTCGACAGGGCCGGCGATCCCACGCAGGACGCCGCCTGGCAGGACCCGGACGAACTGTCCCGCCATCTCAGCCTCGCGGCCGGGCACCCGGAAGTGCGCGGGCACGTCTTCTTCGCCGCGAAGGAGGTCGCGGCCGACCCGTCCGGAGCGATGGCGCGGGTCGTCGCCGACCACTACCGCAGGCCGGCGCGACCCCCGCGCTGACTCAGTGGTGTTCGTAGTCCTTCCTGTGGCGGACCTGGCAGTCGGGGCCGGGTGACATCACGGCCTCGTGCCCGTCCGGGAAGCGGACGCGGTACGGCGGGTTGCCCTCCGTGCCCATGACCTCGACGATTTCGCTGATCTGGTCGTGCTGGCCGACCACCCTGCCGTGCTGGACGAGCTGGTCGCCCACGGTTGCGCGCATCTGCGGGGCCTCCTCACCATGTGCGGGAGCGGCGGTCCTCGACTTCCGAGTCCGGTCCTCGACTTCCGAGTCTACGGTGCGGAGCGCGGCCGGAACCGGTGAGCGCCGGGCCGGTGTGCGGTCGGCACCGGATGAGCGCCGGTTCAGCCGCGCGCCCGCTGGGTGACGGCGATGCAGACGAGCACGGCGACGGCCGTCACGGGGGCGGCCGCTGTGAGGTGCTCGCCGAGCAGCAGCACCGACCACACCAGTGTGAGCAGGGGTTGGGCGAGCTGCAACTGGCTCGCCTTGGGGATGCCGACGGCGGCCATGCCCCGGTACCAGACGACCAGCCCGAGGAACTGCGAGCCCGCCGCCACCCAGAGCAGCCCGGCCACGCTGTGGACGCCCAGCCGCACGGGCTCGTGCGCCAGCGCGAGCGCGGCGGCGGGCACGGTGAGCGGCAGGCACAGCACCAGCGCCCAGCCGATGACCTGCCAGCCCGGCATGACGCGGGCCAGCCGGCCGCCCTCGGTGTAGCCGGCGGCGCACACCAGCAGGGCGCCGAACAGGTAGCCGTCCGCGGTGGTCAGCGCGCCGCCGCTCTGCTGCACGGTGAAGGCCACCACGGCCGCCGCGCCCGCCAGCGCCGCCGCCCAGAACGTGCGCGAGGGGCGGATGCCGAACCGCAGCGCGGAGAGCAGCGCCGTGGTGAGCGGCAGCAGGCCCACGACGACGGCGGCGTGCGCGGTGGTGGAGGTCTCCAGGGCGAGCGTGGTGAGCAGCGGGAAGCCGAGGACCACTCCGGCGGCCACGACCGCGAGGCCGGGCCAGTGCCGGCGGGCGGGCGGCGGTACGCGCAGCGCCAGCAGGCAGCCGCCCGCGAGGACGGCGGCGAGCACACTGCGCACGGCCACCAGGGACCAGGGTCCGAAGCCCTCGAGGCCCCAGGCGGTGGCCGGGAAGGTCAGGGAGAAGGCGACCACGCCGAGGGCCGCCTGCAGGGTGCCGGCGCGCGGCTGGGCCGGGGCGTCCACCGCTATCGGTGTTGCGGCGGTAGCGCTACTCTGTGCTCTCATGCAACAGCGTAGCAGCGTCGCCGAACTCGCAGAACGGCTGCGACGGGAGCTGGACCGCTACTCACCCGGTGGAAAGCTCCCGTCGAGCCGGGCCCTCGTCGAGCGGTACCGGGTCAGTCCGGTGACCGTCTCGCGGGCTCTGTCGCAACTGGCGGCCGAGGGCCTGGTGGTCACCCGTCCCGGCGCCGGTGCCTTCCGCGCGGCGGCGCGCGAGGCGGCCGCTCCCGCCGGGGACACCTCCTGGCAGGAGGTCGCGCTCAGCGCGGACGGCGCCGCCGATCTCGTGCCGCGCACGGTGGACGCCTCCGGCGTCACGGTGTCGCTGGCCGCCCCGCCGCCGGGCGTGATCGAGTTCAACGGGGGCTATCTGCACCCCTCGTTGCAGCCCGAGCGGGCCATGGCCGCCGCGCTGTCAAGGGCCGGCCGCCGTCCCGGGGCGTGGGGGCGGCCGCCGCTCGAGGGGCTGCCGGAACTGCGCGAGTGGTTCGCGCGGGACATCGGCGGACCGGGTGGGACGGTCACCGCCGCCGAGGTCCTGATCACCGCGGGCGGCCAGTCCGCGCTGACCACCGCCCTGCGCGCCCTGGCCCCGCCCGGCGCGCCGGTGCTGGTCGAGTCGCCCACCTACCCCGGCATGCTGGCCATCGCCCGGTCCTCCGGGCTGCGGCCGGTACCCGTGCCCGTCGACGCGGACGGGGTGAGACCGGAACTGCTCGCCGACGCGTTCCGGGCCACCGGTGCCCGCGTGTTCGTCTGCCAGCCCCTGTTCCAGAACCCCACCGGCGCCGTCCTCGCCCCCGACCGGCGCGCACGGGTGCTGCGGACGGCCCGCGAGGCCGGCGCCTTCGTCGTCGAGGACGACTTCGTACGGCGGCTCGCGCACGAGGACGCCGGTACGCTGCCGCCCCCGCTCGTCGCCGACGACCCGGACGGGGTCGTGGTGCACGTCGGCTCGCTGACCAAGGCCACCGCGCCCAGCTTCCGGGTGAGCGCGCTGATCGCGCGCGGCCCGGTGCTGGAACGGCTGCGCGCCATCCAGGTCGTCGACACGTTCTTCGTGCCCCGGCCGTTGCAGGAGGCCGCCCTGGAACTGGTCGGCTCACCCGCCTGGCCGCGCCATCTGCGCACGCTCGCCGCGGAGTTGAGGAGCCGCCGGGAGGCGCTGGCCGGCGCGCTGCGGCAGCACCTTCCCGAACTCGCCCTGCCCTGCGTCCCGTCCGGCGGCTACCACCTGTGGCCGCGCCTGCCCGACGGCGCGGACGAGGCCGCCGTGACCGCCGCCGCCCTGCGCGCGGGTGTCGCGCTCACCCCCGGACGCCCGTACTTCAGCGCCGAACCCCCGGCCGCCCACGTGCGGTTGAGCTTCGCCGCGGTCGGCGGCACGGCGGAGATCGCCGAGGGCGTGCGCCGCCTGCGGACGGCCTGCGCGGAGGCGCTGCCCTGACGGACACACCGCCGGGGCACGGACCGCTGGGTCAACGGGGGTCTCAGTCCTCGCGCGCGTAGTCCGTCGTCAGCACCAGGTCCTTCGCCGGGCCGCCCACGCGCCACACCGTGCGCCAGTGCCCGGCGTCCCGGACGGTGAACTCGCCCCGGTAGAGATCCGCCGCGCACGGATGCCCGGCCAGGTGCCGCCCGGAGCGCAGGTCCAGGTCGTGGAAGGGCCGCCCGTCCGCGAAGCGCACGTCGGCCGTGCCCGGCACGCCCCCGGGCAGGAAGCGCAGTGTCCGCTCGGCGGGCCGGGCCACCCCCTGCCAGACGAACGTGCCGGACTCCCGGTGCAGCAGCCCGCCGCCGTCCAGGGCGCCGAACACCGTCGTGCCGGTGAACTCCCCGGTCCCGCCGCCCGCCAGATCCCGCACCGACCGCCGCACCCGCCAGGTCCCGGCCAGGTACGCCAGCACGTCAGGCACCGGCAGAAACCCGCCCCGCGCCGCTCGCTCGCCCATGTCCACCCGCTCACGGTACGACGGCCGCCCTCGATTCCGTTGCATAAACGTGCAGCAATACGTATAGTCATGCCATCGAGGAGGAGGGTTCATGGCTGTACGTGTGGCGGTCGCCGGAGCGAGTGGGTACGCGGGCGGAGAAGCTCTGCGTCTGCTCCTGGCGCACCCCGAGACCGAGATCGGCGCCCTGACCGGGAACTCCAACGCCGGAGAGCGGCTCGGTGCCCTGCAGCCGCATCTGCTGCCCCTCGCCGACCGCGTCCTGGAGGAGACCACCGCCGAGGTCCTCGCCGGGCACGACGTCGTCTTCCTCGCCCTGCCGCACGGCCGGTCCGCCGCCGTCGCCGAGCAACTGGGCCCCGATGTCCTCGTCATCGACATGGGCGCCGACTTCCGGCTGAAGGATCCCGCCGACTGGGAGCGCTTCTACGGCTCCCCGCACGCCGGGACCTGGCCCTACGGCCTCCCCGAACTCCCCGGTGGCCGCGCCGCGCTGGCCGGTGCCCGGCGCATCGCGGTGCCCGGCTGCTATCCGACCGCCGCCTCCCTCGCCCTCTTCCCCGCCTACGAGGCCGGACTCGCCGAGAACGAGGCGGTGATCGTCGCCGCCTCCGGCACCTCCGGCGCCGGCAAGGCGGCCAAGCCGCACCTGCTCGGCTCCGAGGTCATGGGGTCCATGTCCCCCTACGGGGTCGGCGGCCTGCACCGGCACACCCCGGAGATGATCCAGAACCTCAGCGCGGCGGCGGGGGAGCACGTCATCGTGTCCTTCACCCCCACCCTCGCGCCGATGCCCCGCGGCATCCTCGCCACGTGCAGCGCCAAGGCCCGGCCCGGGGTCACCGCCGACTCCGTGCGCGCCGCGTACGAGAAGGCCTACGCCGACGAGCCCTTCGTCCACCTCCTCCCCGAGGGGCGCTGGCCCGCCACCGCCTCCGTGTACGGCTCCAACGCCGTGCAGATCCAGGTGGCGTACGACCCCGCCGCGCACCGCGTCGTCGCGATCAGCGCCATCGACAACCTGACCAAGGGCACCGCGGGCGGCGCGGTGCAGAGCATGAACATCGCCCTCGGGCTTCCCGAGGACCTCGGACTTTCCACGATCGGAGTCGCACCGTGAGTGTCACGGCAGCCAAGGGGTTCCAGGCGGCGGGTATCGCCGCCGGGATCAAGGAGAACGGCAACCCGGACCTGGCCCTCGTGGTCAACACCGGGCCCCGCCGCGCCGCCGCGGGCGTCTTCACCTCCAACCGCGTCAAGGCCGCCCCGGTGCAGTGGTCCGAGCAGGTCCTCAAGGACGGCAGGCTCTCCGCGGTCGTCCTCAACTCCGGCGGCGCCAACGCCTGCACAGGCCCCAAGGGCTTCCAGGACACCCACGCCACCGCCGAGAAGGCCGCCGACGTGCTCGGCGTCGGCGCCATCGACGTCGCCGTCTGCTCCACCGGCCTGATCGGCGTCCTGCTGCCCATGGACAAGCTGCTGCCCGGCGTCGAGGCGGCCGCCGCCCGGCTCTCCGAGCACGGCGGCGAGAAGGCCGCCATCGCCATCAAGACCACCGACACCGTCCACAAGACGTCCGTGGTGACCAAGGACGGCTGGACCGTCGGCGGCATGGCCAAGGGCGCCGGCATGCTCGCCCCGGGCCTCGCCACCATGCTCGTCGTGCTCACCACGGACGCCGACCTGGAGGCCGACGCACTCGACAAGGCACTGCGCGCCGCCACCAGGGTCACCTTCGACCGGGTCGACTCCGACGGCTGCATGTCCACCAACGACACCGTGCTGCTGCTCGCCTCAGGCGCCTCCGGGGTCGGCCCGGACCACGAGGAGTTCGCGGAGGCCGTACGGGCCGTGTGCGACGACCTCGGGCAGCAGCTGATCCGGGACGCCGAGGGCGCAAGCAAGGACATCAAGGTCGAGGTGGTGGGCGCCGCGACCGAGGAGGACGCCGTGGAGGTGGGCCGCTCCATCGCCCGCAACAACCTCCTCAAGTGCGCCATCCACGGCGAGGACCCCAACTGGGGCCGCGTCCTGTCCGCCATCGGCACCACCGGGGCCGCCTTCGAGCCGGACCGGCTGAACGTCGCCATCAACGGCGTCTGGGTCTGCAAGAACGGCGGCGTCGGCGAGGACCGCGAGAAGGTCGACATGCGCTACCGCGAGGTCCACATCGTGGCCGACCTCGCCGCCGGCACCGAGACCGCCACCATCTGGACCAACGACCTCACCGCCGACTACGTCCACGAGAACAGCGCCTACTCCTCATGAGCTCCGGAACCACTCGCAAGCACACCGCGCTTCCGAAGGCGCAGATCCTCATCGAGGCGCTGCCCTGGCTGACCCGGCACCACGGCAAGACCGTCGTCATCAAGTTCGGCGGCAACGCCATGGTGGACGAGGAGCTGAAGGCGGCCTTCGCCCAGGACGTCGTGTTCCTGCGGCACGCCGGCCTGAGGCCCGTCGTCGTGCACGGCGGCGGCCCCCAGATCAGCCGGGCACTGGACAAGCACGGCATCGTCAGCGAGTTCAAGGCGGGTCTGCGGGTCACCACCGAAGAGGCCATGGACGTCGTACGGATGGTGCTGGCCGGGCAGGTGCAGCGGGAGCTCGTGGGCCTGCTCAACCAGCACGGGCCGTTCGCCGTCGGCCTCACCGGCGAGGACGCGCACACCATCACCGCCACCAAGCACACCCCGGAGATCGACGGCGAGCCGGTCGACATCGGGCGGGTGGGCGAGATCACCCGTATCGACACCGGCGCGATCGAGGCGCTGCTCGCCGACGGCCGTATCCCGGTCGTCTCCTCGATCGCCCGCTCCGAGGACGACGGGCATGTCTACAACGTCAATGCTGATACGGCGGCTGCGGCACTCGCTGCGGCACTGGGCGCCGAGACCCTCATGGTCCTCACCGACGTCGAGGGCCTCTACGAGGACTGGCCGCACTCCGACGAGGTGATCAGCCGCCTGACCGCGAGCGAGCTGGAGAAGCTGCTGCCGGAGCTGTCCTCCGGGATGGTGCCGAAGATGCGGGGCTGCCTGCACGCGGTGCGCGGCGGAGTGACCACCGCCCGCGTCATCGACGGCCGGGTCCAGCACTCGATCCTGCTGGAGATCTTCACCGACGAGGGCATCGGCACGATGGTCGTGCCGGACGAACAGGGGGAGTCGTGAGCAACGAGGGCAACCAGGACGTGAGCAACCAGGCACTGGCCGCGCGCTGGCAGGGCGCGCTCATGAACAACTACGGCACCCCGCGGCTCGCCCTCGTCCGCGGCGAGGGCGCGAGGCTGTGGGACGCCGACGGCCGGGAGTACGTCGACTTCGTCGGCGGCATCGCGGTCAACGCGCTCGGCCACGCCCACCCCGCCGTCGTCGAGGCCGTCGGCCGGCAGATCGCCTCTCTCGGCCACGTCTCCAACCTGTTCATCGCCGAACCGCCCGTCGCCCTGGCCGAACGGCTGCTCCAGCTCTTCGGCCGGGACGGCAAGGTGTTCTTCTGCAACTCCGGCGCCGAGGCCAACGAGGGCGCCTTCAAGATCGGCCGGCTGACGGGCCGCCCGCACATGGTCGCCACCGAGGGCGGCTTCCACGGCCGCACGATGGGCGCCCTCGCGCTCACCGGCCAGCCCGGCAAGCAGGAGCCGTTCCTGCCGCTGCCCGGCGAGGTCACCCACGTGCCCTACGGGGACGCGCGGGCCCTGGCCGCCGCGGTCACCGAGGAGACCGCCCTCGTCGTCATCGAGCCCGTCCAGGGCGAGAACGGGGTCGTGGTGCCCCCGCCCGGCTATCTGAAGGCCGCCAGGGCGATCACGGCGGCCACCGGCTCGCTGCTGGTCCTCGACGAGGTGCAGACCGGCATCGGGCGCACCGGGCACTGGTTCGAGTACCAGGCCCACGAGGGCGTCCTGCCGGACATCGTCACGCTCGCCAAGGGCCTGGGCGGAGGGCTGCCGCTCGGCGCCACCGTCGCCTTCGGGCGCGCCGCCGACCTGCTCCGGCCCGGTCAGCACGGTACGACCTTCGGCGGCAACCCGGTCGCCTGCGCCGCCGGACTCGCGGTCCTCGACACGATCGCGGGCGAGGGACTGCTGGAGAACGTCAAGCGGCAGAGCGAGAAGCTGCGCGACGGGATCGAGTCACTGGACCACCCACTGGTCGCCCACGTCAGGGGCGCGGGCCTGCTGCTGGGTATCGTGCTCACCGAGCCGCGCGCCCCCCAGGCGCAGCAGGCGGCTCAGGAGGCCGGATTCCTGGTGAACGCGCCCGCCCCCGACGTCGTACGGCTGATGCCGCCGCTGAACCTCGGCGACGACGAGGTGGACGCCTTCCTCGGAGCGCTGCCCGGCGTCCTGGACGTGGCAAACGGGGACGGATGATCCGGAGAATGGGACGACGATGAGCCAGGCGCAGAACGGTCAGACCGAGGCCGGGCCGGCGGTGCCGCAGACCCGCACCGCACGCCACCGCCGGATCGTGGACATCCTCAACCGGCAACCGGTGCGCTCGCAGAGCCAGTTGGCGAAGCTGCTGGCCGACGACGGACTGAGCGTCACCCAGGCGACGCTCTCCCGCGACCTGGACGAGCTGAACGCGGTGAAGATCCGCAACACCGACGGCGACCTCATCTACGCGGTGCCCAGCGAGGGCGGTTTCCGCACTCCGCGCGCACCGCTGGGGGAGTCGGTGAAGGAGGAGCGGATGCGGCGGCTCTCGCAGGAGCTGCTGATCTCGGCGGAGGCCTCCGCGAACCTCGTGGTCCTGCGCACGCCTCCGGGTGCGGCGCAGTTCCTCGCCTCGGCCATCGACCAGGCCGAGCTGCACGACATCCTGGGGACCATCGCCGGCGACGACACGCTGCTGCTGATCAGCCGGGACCCCACGGGGGGACAGGCGCTGGCGGACCACCTGCTGAGGCTGGCCCAGAACGGCCAGTGAGCCCGGCGCGGGTCCCGCCGGTCCTCAGCCGAGACGGGCGGCGAGGCCGTGCGTGCACCTGACCTCGTCGCCCGCCGTGATCAGCAGCGCCTCCACGTCCGGCAGCGACTCCAGCCAGGCCAGGCCCTCGCGGGAGCCCATGGCGAACGCGGCCGTCGCCCAGCAGTCCGCCCAGGTCAGGCTAGGGGCGACCACGGTGACCGCGACCAGGTCGGTGACCGCCGACCTGCCGGTGCGCGGATCGACGATGTGCGCACCGCGCTCGGCCGTGCCCGACGTCGCCACCGCCAGCTCGCTGGTGCCCGCGGCGGAGACCACCGCCGCGAGTCCACCGGGGCGCAGCGGGTCCGAGACACCCACGCGCCACGGCCGGTGCGCCTCGGGCGAGCCGAGCAACTGCACGTCCCCGCCGCCGTTGACGCTGACCCCGCTCACCCCCGCCGCCGCGATCCGCCGGGCGGCCCGTTCGGCGGCCCAGCCCTTGACGATCCCGGTCGGATCCAGGCTGCCCTCGTAGCGCAGGCTGAACCAGCCCTCGCTGACGCGTTCGGCCTCGGCGCCCAGTTCGAGCACCTCGGCGACGTCGGGGTCGCACTCCGCGACGGTGAGCTCGCCGCGCGCCAGGCGGGAGAGCTGGCTGTCGTCGCGGTAGGTGCTGAACACCTCGTCGGCGCGGTGCAGTTCGGCGACCGCCTCGTCCAGTGCCGCCGCCACCGCGTCGGACCGGCCGCCGCGTACGTCGAAGGAGAAGACGGTCCCCATGACCTCCTCCGCGTGCCGCACGGCGGCGGGACTCCCGGCCGGCCCGGACGCGGCCTCAGCCACCGGCCTTGTCCAGTGCCGACTGGAGCGACTTCTTGTAGCCGCCGCTGGTGTACGTGGCTCCGGAGACGGTGTCGATGTTCGCGCTCTGCGCGGTCACGGCCTCCTGGTTGAGCTTGGGCACGGCCAGTTCGCTCTTCTGGCCGCTGAGCCCGCCCTGCGGTGCCTGTACGGCCTCGGCCTTGGTGATCCTGCCGTCGGTGACCGTGATCCGGACCTGCACCGGGCCGTAATCGGTCTGGGCGGTCTCGCCCGTGACGGTACGGGCCTGGGCGGCTCCCGAACCGGCGGCCCCCGAGGAGGACGAACCTGACGGCGCACCGGACGAGGAACCGGACGGCGCGCCGGAGGACGAGCCGGACGGCGCACCGCTCGCCGTCATCCTGTCCAGTGCCGACTGGAGCGACTTCTTGTAGCCGCCGCTGGTGTACGTGGCTCC
This sequence comes from Streptomyces sp. CB01373, assembly GCF_002803075.1. Taxonomy (GTDB): domain Bacteria; phylum Actinomycetota; class Actinomycetes; order Streptomycetales; family Streptomycetaceae; genus Streptomyces. Next base: position 212,163 of record NZ_NNBK01000004.1, read on the forward strand.
GGAGACGGTGTCGATGTTCGCGCTCTGCGCGGTCACGGCCTCCTGGTTGAGCTTGGGCACGGCCAGTTCGCTCTTCTGGCCGCTGACCCCGCCCTGCGGCGCCCGCACGGCCTCGGCCTTGGTGATCCTGCCGTCGCTGACGGTCAGCCGTACCTGCACGTCGCCGTACTCGGTCCGGGCCACGTCGCCCGTGACGGACTGCGTGCCCGTCCGCTGTGCGCCGCTGCCGCCCTGCGGTGCCTCCTGGGCCGCCGCGGTCTGCTGCGGCGCCGCGCCGGCCGCCGAGGCGGAGGCGGGGTCCGAGGCCGGCTTCAGTGACAGCAGCAGCACGATGCCGGACACGGTCGCGGCGCCGGCCAGCACGGCACGTCGGATGGGATGGCTCTTCCTCATCGCCGATGAGCTCCTGAATTCCGTGAGTCCCGTAAGTCCTGTGGTGTCCGCGGACGTTCCGCGGGCCCGTCGCTCACATCTCGAACGACTCGTGATGGATACGGCGGGCGGGGACTCCCGCGCCGCGCAGTGCCTCGTACACCGACTGCGCGAACCCGGGCGGGCCGCACATGAAGACGTCGTGGCGGTCGATGTCGGCGATCTTGCGGCGCAGCGACTCGGCGGAGATGTCGGGGCGTTCCCCGTCCGGGCTGTTCACCGCGTACATCAGCCGGGCGCCGCGCTCGTCGGCGATCTTCGCCAACTCGCCCCACAGGGCCAGCTCCTGGGTGCTGTTGGCCCGGTACAGCAGGGTGATGTCACCGGCCGCGCCGGGCAGCGTCTCGAACAGCGCCCGCATCGGCGTGATGCCCACCCCGCCCGCCACCAGCAGCACCTTGCCGCGGCTGCGCCGGGACGCGGTGAGCGCGCCGTACGGTCCCTCCGCCCACACCCGGGTGCCGGGGGTGAGTTCGCGCAGCCCGGCGCTGTGGTCGCCGATCGCCTTGACGGTGATGCGCAGCAGGCCGGGGCGGGGCGCCGCCGACAGCGAGTACGGGTGGGAGGAGAACCGCATGCCCGGCGCCAGGAACCGCCAGCGGAAGAACTGCCCGGCCTCCGCGCCCATCCGGTGCAGCTTGTGGCCGGCGATCAGCACCGACACGATGCCCGGCGCCTCCTCGATGACCGCCTCCACCCGCATGCGGTGGCGCAGGTTCAGCCGGATCGGGGTGATGATCCGGTACCAGAGCACCAGCGCGGTCACCACGCCGTACAGGCCGTACCAGGAGGTCCTGGCGACCGGCTCCACGGCGAAGTCGTTGCCGGTGGTGATCTGGTGCCAGAACGTCAGGAACACCGCGGCGTAGGTGAACAGGTGCACGTGGTACCACGTGTCGTACGGCATCCGGCGGCGCACCGGGCCGATCGAGACCAGTCCGATGACCACCAGCAGACCGGTGCCGATCGCGGCCTTGCCCATGTCGGGCAGCTGCTCCACGGACTCCACGGTCTGCCCCACGATGTCGCCGAGGGACTTGCCGCCGAGCAGCGCGTACCCCCACATGGTGAGGAAGACGTGCGCGAGGACCAGGCAGAGCGTGTACCGGCCGGTCATGGCGTGCCAGCGCGCGACCCGGTCGGAGCCCACCCGCCGCTCCAGGGCGGGCACCCGCGCCATCTGGAGCACGACCAGCGCCATCAGGTAACCGGCGAGCAGGCCGGTGATCCGGCCCGCGTTCAGTACCCTCCCGGCGGTGCCGTCGATGGACGGGGTGTTCGTCCACCACAGCCAGATGACGCCGGCCGCGCCCGCCCAGACGGCGGCCAGCAGCAGGACGGCGGGGGAGCGGCGCGGCCGGATGCGGCGCATCGTCTGGCGCCGGGCGGCGCGGCCGCCTGCGAGCGTGGTGGTCACGGTTCCTCCGTGGACGGAATCAAGGGGGGCATGGTCCCTTGGCCCTGGAATACGTGCCACGACGGCCCCGCGTTCAGCGTCCGGACGAGGTTCGGCGCCCGGCCGTGTCCAGCGCGGACTGGAGCGAGCGGCGGTATCCGTCACTGGTGTACGTCGCCCCCGAGACGGTGTCGATGTCCGCGCTCTGCGCCGTCAGCGCCTCCCCGCGCAGCCGCGGGATGGCGTAGCCGCTGATCTCACGGTCCCGGGAGTTGCCGGAGGGCCGGGCGAGCGCGGTCACGTCGGTGATCCGGCCGTCGACGAGCGTGACCCGCACCTGGACCGGACCCCACCGGGTCCGCACCGTCTCACCGGTGACGGCCCTCGTACCGCCGGCCGCGCCGGACGAGCTCGAACCGCCGGACGGGGCCGGCGCGGGGTCCGCGGCGATCCGCGGCGGCGTGTGCGGCTTGAGCGACAGCAGCATCACCAGCCCGGAGACGGTGGCGGCGCCCGCCAGCACGACGCGGCGCAGCGGACGGTTCTTCCTCAACGCGTGCAACGGGGCCTCACAGTTCGAACGACTCGTGGTGGATACGGCGGTCCGGCACCCCGGCGGCGCGCAGCACCTCGTACACGTCCCGGGCGAAGGCGTGCGGGCCGCAGATGTAGACGTCGTGGCCGGCCAGGCCGGAGACGGCCGCGCGCAGTGACTCCGGGGTGAGGCGGGGGCGTTCGCCGCGCGGGCCGTTGAGCGCGTACAGCACCCGGCCGCCGCGCCACCGCGCTATCGCCTCCAACTCGCCGCCCAGGGCCAGGTCCTCGGCCGTGCGCGCCCGGTACAGCAGGGTGACGTCGCCGGGCAGCGTCTCGAACAGGGCGCGCAGCGGCGTGATGCCGACCCCGGCGGCGATCAGCAGGGACCGGTGCGAGGTGCGCCGGTCGGCGGTCATCGCCCCGTAGGGACCCTCCGCCCACACCCGGGTGCCCGGCCGCAGCAGCGGCACGGCCGCGCTGTGGTCGCCGAGGGCCTTCACCGTGATGCGCAGCAGGCCCGGACGGGGCGGAGCCGACAGGGAGTACGGCGTCGAGGTCCAGCCCATGCCCTCGGCGAGGAACCGCCAGCGGAAGAACTGGCCCGGCCGCGCGCCCAGTTCGTCCAGCCGGTGGCCGCGCACGACGACGGAGTACACGCCCGGCGCCTCCTTGTGCACCGCCTCGACGCGCATCCCGTGGCGCAGGTTGAGCCGCACCGGGACCAGGATCCGGAACCACACCACCAGGGCCGCGACGCCCAGGTACAGCGCGTACCAGAAGGCCGTGGCCAGGGCGTGGCCGGTGAACTCGGAGCCCAGCGCCACCTGGTGGCCGAAGGCCAGGAACACGGCGGCGTAGGTGAGCAGGTGCGTGTAGTACCAGAACTCGTGGCTGGTCCGGCGGCGCACCGCGCGCGCCGAGGTGACACCGACCGCGAACAGGATCACGGTCCCGGCGCCGGCCTTCAGCATCTCCGGGTAGTCCAGCACCACCGTGACCGCCTCGCGCAGGACGGAGGAGCCGTCCTGCGCGGCGTACCCGGCGAGGATCAGCACCACGTGCACGACCAGCAGGCACACCGTGTAGCGGCCGGCCATCGCGTGCCAGCGCGCCACCCGGTCCGAGCCGATCCGGCGCTCCAGCAGCGGCACCCGCGCCATCAGGCCCACCAGCACCGCGCACGCGTACCCGCACAGCAGGCCGGCGATCCGTCCGGCGCCGGTCAGCAGGCCCGCCGTCCCCACGACGGAGTCCGTGTCCTGCCACCACAGGAGGAGCACCGCGGCGGCTCCCGCCCACAGCAGCGCCAGCACCGCGCCCGCGGGGGAGCGCCGGCGCGCCACCGGCACCGGCGGTGCCGCCCGCCGCTCGTACACCGTGGTCATCCGCTCTCCCGTCCCTTCGCCGGTCCAGGACGCCACTGTGCGGGGCGAACCTCTGAGGCAGCTCTGAGCCGCGGGCGGTGTGGCCCCACTCACAGGAAACTCAGAGGGGGCCTCCCTCGCCGCACGGGCCGGTGACCGGCGATGCTGGAGGGGCCATGGACACCTCCCGCCCGAGCCCTCCCGGCCTGCCCGCCCTCACCCGCCTCGACGGCACCCCCGTGCGCGTCCTCGTCGTCGACGACGACCCCGACCTCGCCGAAGTGCTGTGCGGAGCCCTGCGTTACCAGGGCTGGGAGGTGCACGCCGCGGGCGACGGGGCCTCGGCCGTCGCCGCGGCCCGCGAGGCGCAGCCGGACGCCGTCGTGCTCGACGTGATGCTCCCGGACACCGACGGTTTCGCCGTGCTGCGCGAACTGCACACCGTGCAGCCGGACGTCTGTGTGCTCTTCCTCACGGCGCGGGACGCGGTGGAGGACCGTATCGCGGGGATCACCGCGGGCGGCGACGACTACGTGACCAAGCCGTTCAGCCTGGAGGAGGTGGTCGCCCGGCTGCGCGGACTGCTGCGCCGCGCCGGCATGGCCCGGCAGCCGGCCGACGGCCCGCGGCTGACCGTGGGCGACCTGGCCATGGACGAGGACGCCCGCGAGGTCACCCGGGCCGGAGAGCTGATCGAACTGTCCCCGACCGAGTTCGAGCTGCTGCGCTTCCTCATGCACAACCCGCGCCGGGTGCTGAGCAAGGCGCAGATCCTCGACCGTGTGTGGTCCTACGACTTCGGCGGCCGGGCCCATGTGGTGGAGCTGTACATCTCCTATCTGCGCAAGAAGGTGGACGCCGGACGCGCACCCATGATCCACACGGTGCGCGGGGCCGGGTACGTCCTGAAGCCGGCGGCACGGTGACCGTGACACGGAGCGGAACGACACCGCGGATACGGCGGCTGCCCCGGCCGCGCACCCTGCGGGCCCGGCTCACCTTCGGCCTGGTGGTGCTGCTGGCCGTCGCCTGCGCCGCCGTCGGCGTGGCCGCGGTCCTCGAACTGAACGGCTTCCTCACCGGCCGGATCGACCAGCAGCTCCAGCAGACCGGGCCGGGCTTCCCGGAGAGCCTGGAGCACGGCACCGCCACGCCGGCCAAGCCCTCCGACCACGACGGCGACGAGCGCGGCGACACCCGCCGCCAGGCCGCCGGCACCTTCGGCGCCCGGCTCCTCGGCGGCACGGTGACCCACGCCGCCGTCGTCCCCTCCGGGTCCCGCCCCGGTTTCGGCGTCACCCTCACCGCCGCCGACCGCGGCGCGCTGGCCGCGCTCCCGGTGGACCGCGGCGGACACACCGTGCGCCTGTCCGACCTGGGCGAGTACCGGCTGGCGGCCTGGCCGGGCCGGGACGGCGACGTGCTGGTCACCGGGCTGCCGATGGCGCCGGTGCGGGCCGCGGTCCACCGGCTCGAACTGGTCGCCGGGACTGTCTCGGGGCTCGCCCTGGCCGCCGCCGGGGTCGCCGGCGCCCTCTGGGTGCGCTGGTCGCTGCGCCCGCTGACAAGGGTCGCGGAGACCGCCGCCCGGGTCAGCGAGCTGCCGCTCGCCAGCGGCGAGGTCGCGCTGCCGCCCCGCGCGCCGCGCGCCGACCCGCGCAGCGAGGTCGGGCGGGTCGGCGCCGCCTTCAACCGGATGCTCCACCACGTCGAGGACGCGCTGACCAAACGGCACGCCAGTGAGGAACGGCTGCGCGGCTTCGCCGCCGACGCCAGCCACGAGCTGCGCACCCCGGTCGCCACGGTGCGCGGCCACGCCGAACTCGCCCTGCTGCACCCGGGACCGGTGCCGCCCGAGGTCACCCGGGCCCTGGAACGCATCGCCGCCGAGTCCGCTCGCATGGGCGAGATGGTCGACGAGATGCTGCTCCTGGCCCGGCTGGACGCCGGGCGCCCCCTGGAGCGCCGCCCGGTCGATTTGACCCGCCTGGTCCTGGATGCGGTGACGGACGCCAGGGCGGCGGGTCCGGAGCATCGCTGGACGCTCGAGCTGCCGGAGGAACCGGTGACGGTGACCGGTGACGCCCACCGGCTCCAGCAGGTGCTGGCCAACCTGCTGGCCAACGCGCGTGCGCACACACCCGCGGGCACCGGGGTGACGGTGTCCCTGGACCTGGAATCCGGAGGTGAGCCGGCCCCGGAGGGAGCCGCCGTGGCCGTCCTGCGGGTGCACGACGACGGGCCCGGCGTCCCCGAGGAGGTCCAGCCCGGTGTCTTCGAGCGCTTCACCCGGGCCGACCGCCGCCGCACCGACTCCTTCGGCGGCGCCGGGGCGGGCCTCGGCCTGTCGATCGTGGCGGCCGTGACGGAGGCCCACGGCGGCGGTGTCGGGCTGGACAGCCGCCCCGGCTCCACGGCCTTCACCGTCCGGCTGCCGGCGGACGGCGGCGGGGTCAGTAACGGCTGATCGCGGTCGCCCCGCCCGCCGTGCCGATCGCGATGTGCGGCCGGCGCGCGGGATCCGCCCACGCCAGGATCCGCCGCATGGCCTCCCGCGGCACCGACACACAGCCGGCCGTCGCCCCGCGCCCGTTGGCGTGCAGGAAGATCCCCGCTCCCCGGCCGCGCACCGGACGGGAGTAGTTGAAGCCGACGACGAGCGCGTGCGCGTACTGCGTGGGGTACTCCACCAGGTGCTCGGACGCGGCGGCCCGGCAGTCGGCGGGACGCGGCCGGGTCCACCGGTTGTAGGAGCGTGAGTCGTTGTCCTGGCACCACCAGGAGTCCGGGCCCACCCGCCGGTACCGCAGCCGGGTCCCGCCCGGTGCGGCGTCGGTCCCGAAGGCGAACGGCAGGCGGTACAGCCCGGTCGGCGTCGTGTTCGTGTCCTGCCGCCGTGCCGTCCCCTCGACGAGGCCCTTCGCGCCGAATCTGGCCGGTGCCGAACCGGCCCGCACCCAGTGCCCGCCGCGCAGGTCCCACCAGGTGACCGTGCCCGTGGTGGCGCCGGTGCCGGCCGCCTGAGCGGTGATCAGCTGGGTGCCGCCGCCGGTGTCGCGCAGCCGGGCCGGCAGCGGCACCTCGCCCGCGGGCGCGGCACCGAGCGAGAGCAGGGACAGGGCGGCGAGGATCGCGGCGGCACCGGGGCGCATGGATCAGACCGTAGACGGCGGCAGCGGCAACGGCAGCCCGGGCAGTCCGTCCAGGCTGGTGGCCACGTGCTCCTTCCGGGTGAAGTAGTCGCTCAGCGAGGCGTCGTCCTCGCGCGCGAAGCGCCTGACGTGCAGATCGCGGTCCGCCTCGTACGCCATGAAGGGCACCGCGTACCCGCAGGTGTCCCGTACGAGTTCGGCGTGCACGACGATGATCGCGCGCAGTCCGTGCCGTGCCGGGTCGATGTCGGGGAAACGGGTGAGGAGTTCGCCGAAGCGCGGGTCGTCGCGGAAGACGGGCTCGCCCCGGCCGTGGACGCGCACGATGCTGGGCGGGCCCTGGAAGGCGCACCACATCAGGGTGATCCGGCCGTTCTCACGCAGGTGGGCGATGGTCTCCGCGTTGGACCCGGCGAAGTCCAGGTAGGCCACGGTGCGCTCGTCGAGCACCGCGAAGGAGCCCGTGAGGCCCTTGGGGGACAGGTTGACCGTGCCGTCGCCGGAGAGCGGGGCGGTCGCGGTGAAGAACAGGGGCTGCTGCTCGATGAACGTACGCAGCCTGCCGTCTATGCGCTCATACGTCTTTCCCATGTCCAACGATTATCGGGGGAAGTTCTTTCGCTTGTCTAAGGAATTGCGGCCTCCGCTCGCCCCACCGTGGCCGCCCCGGCCGGCGCTTCCTCGGGGCGGCCACGGCTGCCTGTCACCTCACTTGGTGAGGGTGCAGGCGGCCAGGGAGTCCAGTCCCTGCGGCTTGGCCGCGGTACGTCCGATGGAGATGGCGATCCGGTTGATGGTGGCCACGCGCTTGTCCTTGAGCGGGCCGAGGATGGCGTTCTGCACGAAGTCGGGCCCGCCCTGGCCGGCGGTGTCGACCAGGCGCTTGTCGGCCTCCTGGATCTGGGTGTCCAGCAGAGCGAGGTTGCGGTCGATCTCGGCCTGGGCGGAGGCGGGGACCGCGGGGAGCTGCGACCTCACGTCCGGGCAGGTGATGGTTCCCGCCGCCGTGCCGGCGCCGGCGTTGCCCGTGTTGCCGCCTGTGTTACCGGCGTTGCCTGTGTTGCTGTTGTTTCCTGTCGCCGCGCCCGCCGCGTTGCCGTCGTTGCCGCCGACGGTGCCCGTCACGCCGCCCTGGTTCAGGGTGCAGGGCGCGAGCGCGTCCAGGCCCTGCGGCCTGGCCGCCGTACGGCCGATCGCCGTGGCCATCCGGTTGATGGTGGCCACGCGCTTGTCCTTGAGCGGGCCGAGGATGGCGTTCTGCACGAAGTCGGGCCCGCCCTGGCCGACGGTGTCGACCAGGCGCTTGTCGGCCTCCTGGATCTGGGTGTCCAGCAGGGCGAGGTTGCGGTCGATCTCGGCCTGGGCGGAGGCGGGGACCGCGGGGAGCTGCGACCTCACGTCCGGGCAGGTGATCGTGCCGGGGCTCGCCAGGGTCCGGGCGTTCTGGGCGCCGCCCTGCCCGGACGTCTCCCCGGCCAGCGCGGAACCGGCGATGACCGCGCCGGAGAGCACCACTGCGGCCGCGCCGCCGATGAACGCGACGCGGCGCTTGTCGTACTTCGGAAGAGCCCTGGACATGGGGGTGCCTCACTCGGGTCGGGGATGTCGGTCGTGGCAAACGCGGCGCCTGCGTTCGAACGAGAGATACGGGAAAGCGGTTGCCCTTGTTCAAGGAGTGACGAGGGAATTCTGAAAACACCTTTCGAAACTCCCTGACGCCAGGACACGTCCGCCGGAGATTGACGAACCATGCAGAGTTCTGCATACTCATGCATGTCAGCGAATGCAGTGTGAGGAGAATCCCGTGACCGAGCGCGTCGTACTCGCCTACTCGGGCGGTCTGGACACCTCCGTCGCCATCGGCTGGATCGCCGAGGAGACGGGCGCCGAGGTCATCGCCGTTGCGGTCGACGTCGGCCAGGGCGGCGAGGACCTGGACGTCATCCGCAAGCGCGCGCTCGCCTGCGGTGCCGTCGAGGCCGAGGTCGCCGACGCCAAGGACGAGTTCGCCGACGAGTACTGCCTCCCGGCGATCAAGGCCAACGCCCTCTACATGGACCGCTACCCGCTGGTCTCCGCGCTGTCGAGGCCGACGATCGTCAAGCACCTGGTCGCCGCCGCCAACAAGCACGGCGCCGGCATCGTCGCCCACGGCTGCACCGGCAAGGGCAACGACCAGGTCCGCTTCGAGGCCGGCATCGTCGCCCTCGCCCCCGGCCTGAAGTGCATCGCCCCGGTCCGCGACTACGCGATGACCCGGGACAAGGCCATCGCGTTCTGCGAGGAGAAGGACCTCCCGATCGCGACCACCAAGAAGTCCCCGTACTCCATCGACCAGAACGTCTTCGGCCGCGCGGTGGAGACCGGCTTCCTCGAGGACATCTGGAACGCGCCGATCGAGGACATCTACGAGTACACCCAGAACCCGGCCGTCGCCCGCGAGGCCGACGAGGTGATCATCACCTTCAAGGAGGGCGTCCCGGTCGCCATCGACGGCAGGCCCGTCTCCGTCCTCCAGGCCATCCAGCAGCTCAACGAGCGCGCCGGCGCCCAGGGCATCGGCCGGATCGACATGGTCGAGGACCGCCTCGTCGGCATCAAGTCCCGCGAGGTGTACGAGGCTCCGGGCGCCATCGCCCTGATCACCGCCCACCAGGAGCTGGAGAACGTCACCGTCGAGCGCGAACTCGCCCGCTACAAGCGGCAGGTCGAGCAGCGCTGGGGCGAACTGGTCTACGACGGCCAGTGGTTCTCCCCGCTCAAGCGCGCCCTGGACGGCTTCATCAACGAGGCCAACCAGCACGTCTCCGGCGACGTCCGCATGACCCTGCACGGCGGCCGCGCGGTCGTCACCGGCCGGCGCTCCCAGGAGTCGCTGTACGACTTCAACCTCGCCACCTACGACACCGGCGACACCTTCGACCAGGCCGCCGCCAAGGGCTTCATCGACATCTACAGCCTGTCGTCGAAGATCGCCGCCAAGCGCGACCTCGTCTGAGCGGGTAAGCGCGTAGGGGTCCCCTCATACGCATCACCCTGACAGCCGCCTCCTCACCTGCAAGGGTGGGGAGGCGGTCGCACAGAGACACTTCCGAGGAGCAACGCAAGTGAGCAGCAACAGCGGTGACGTACGGCTCTGGGGCGGCCGTTTCGCCGACGGTCCCGCCGAGGCCCTGGCGAAGCTGTCCGCGTCCGTCCACTTCGACTGGCGCCTCGCGCCCTACGACATCGCCGGCTCCCGCGCCCACGCGCGCGTGCTGCACAAGGCCGGGCTGCTCGACGACGACGAACTGCGGCGCATGCTGGCCGGCCTCGACCGGCTGGAGGCGGACGTCGCCGACGGCTCCTTCACCGGCACCATCGCCGACGAGGACGTGCACACCGCCCTGGAGCGCGGCCTGCTGGAGCGCCTCGGCGCCGACCTCGGCGGCAAGCTGCGCGCCGGCCGGTCCCGCAACGACCAGGTCGCCACCCTCTTCCGGATGTACCTGCGCGACCACGCCCGGATCATCGGCGCTCTGATCGCCGACCTCCAGGACGCGCTCATCGGCCTGGCCGAGGCCCACCCGGACGTGGCCATGCCCGGCCGCACCCACCTCCAGCACGCCCAGCCGGTCCTGTTCGCCCACCACGTCCTCGCGCACGTCCAGTCCCTGTCGCGGGACGCCGAGCGGCTGCGCCAGTGGGACGAGCGCACGGCCGTGTCGCCGTACGGCTCCGGCGCCCTGGCCGGTTCCTCCCTCGGCCTGGACCCGGAGGCGGTGGCGCGGGACCTCGGCTTCGAGCGCGGCAGCGCCGGCAACTCCATCGACGGCACCGCCTCCCGGGACTTCGTCGCGGAGTTCGCCTTCGTCACCGCGATGATCGGTGTGAACCTCTCCCGGATCGCCGAGGAGGTCATCATCTGGAACACGAAGGAGTTCTCCTTCGTGACCCTGCACGACGCCTTCTCCACCGGCTCGTCGATCATGCCGCAGAAGAAGAACCCGGACATCGCCGAGCTGGCACGCGGCAAGTCCGGCCGGCTGATCGGCAACCTGACCGGCCTGCTCGCCACCCTCAAGGCACTGCCGCTCGCGTACAACCGCGACCTCCAGGAGGACAAGGAGCCCGTCTTCGACTCCTGCGACCAGCTGGAGGTCCTGCTGCCGGCCTTCACCGGCATGATGGCCACCCTCACCGTGCACCGCGAGCGCATGGAGGAGCTGGCCCCGGCCGGCTTCTCGCTGGCCACCGACATCGCCGAGTGGCTGGTCAAGCAGGGCGTGCCCTTCCGCGTGGCGCACGAGGTCGCCGGCGAGTGCGTGAAGGCCGCCGAGGCCGAGGGCAAGGAGCTCGACGAGCTGACCGACGAGCAGTTCGCCAAGATCTCCGCCCATCTGACGCCCGAGGTGCGCAGCGTCCTCAACGTTCCCGGCGCCCTCGCCTCCCGCAACGGGCGCGGCGGCACCGCCCCGAGCGCGGTCGCCGTGCAGCTCGCCGAGGTCAAGGCGGACGTGGCGGCGCAACACCAGTGGGCGGACGCCAGGAAGTAGTCCGCCCGCCTCCGGGGGCCTCGCGGGTTACGTTGGTCCACAGCCGTAAGGAAGCGACCGGACGGAGCCCACGATGCCCTTCGCCAGACTGGCCTCGGCCACGACCCCCACGTGCCACATCGGTCTGGGGCTGGCCGCCGTCGGGCGTCCGGGGTACATCAACCTCGGCCGCGAGAAGGACCTCCCGGCCGACCGCACCGTGGACGCCCTGCGCGAGCGCACCCGTGAACTCCTGGACGCCGCCTACGCGCAGGGCGTCCGCTACGTCGACGCCGCCCGCTCCTACGGCCGTGCCGAGGAGTTCCTCGCCGACTGGCTCAGGTCCCGCCCCGACGCCGACGACGTCGTCGTCGGCAGCAAATGGGGCTACACCTACACCGCCGGCTGGACCACCGACGCCGACCGGCACGAGGTCAAGGACCACAGCCTCGCCACCTACGAACGGCAGCGCGCCGAGACCGCCGGACTGCTCGGCGACCGGCTCGACCTCCACCAGATCCACTCGCTGACCCCGGACAGCCCCGCGCTCACCGACAAGGAACTCCACGCCAGGCTGGCCGAGGCCGCCGCGGGCGGCCTCACGATCGGCTTCTCCACCAGCGGACCCGCACAGGCCGACACCGTCCGCGCCGCGCTCGCCGTGACGGTCGACGGCGCCCCGCTCTTCCGTACCGTCCAGTCGACGTACAACGCCCTGGAGACCTCCGCCGGTCCCGCCCTCGCCGAGGCGCACGACGCCGGACTGACGGTGATCGTCAAGGAGGGCATGGCCAACGGGCGGCTCGCCGAGTCGAACGCCCCCGAGCCGCTCAAGGCAGTCGCCCGCGAGACGGGCCTGGGCTGCGACGCGGTCGCCCTCGCCCTGATCCTGCGCCGGCCGTGGGCCGGTGTGGTCCTGTCCGGCGCCGCCACGCCGGGCCAGCTCGCCTCCAACCTGCACGCTCCGGCCGTCGACCTCGACGAGGACCAGCTCGCCCGCCTCGGCGCTCTGCCCGAGGAACCCCGGGCCTACTGGGAGCGGCGCGGGCGGCTTCCCTGGCACTGAGCGCCCCGGCGACACCCTCTTCCAGCAGGCACCGGTGAGACGCGCATGCCTATTGTGAGACATCGATGTCTCATGTGGGGTAATGTTGTCTCATGGCTGTCGATCGTGACCACGTGCTGCGCAGCGCAGCGACCCTGCTCGCCCACAAGTCCACCGCCACCATGGACGAGGTCGCCAAGGCGGCCGGGATCAGCCGGGCGACGCTGCACCGCCAGTTCGCCGGACGCGACTCGCTCGTCAGGGCGCTGGAGGCGCTCGGCATCGCCGAGTGCGACGCCGCCCTCGACGCGGCCCGCCTCGGGGAGGGGCCGGCCGGGGACGCCGTACGGCGCCTGGTCCGTGAGATCGAACCGGCGGCCGGGCTGCTCTCCTTCCTCTACACGGAGAACCAGCTGTTCGAGGGCGAGGAGCAGAACGAGGGCTGGGCCCGGCTCGACGAGCGCATCTCCGAGGTCTTCCGGCGCGGCCAGCTCAACGGCGAGTTCCGTATCGACCTCACCCCCGCCTGGCTCACCGAGGCACTCTTCGGGCTCATCGCCTCCGGCGCCTATGTCGTGCTGAGCGGCAAGGTCGCCCCCAAGGACTTCCACCACATGATCACCGAGCTGCTGCTCGGCGGCGCACTGCGCACGGACACATCACGGAACGAGGAATCATGACCAGCACCCTGCAGCCGGCTCGCGCGGCGGAGGTGGAGCAGCGGCCGGGCCGCTGGCTCGCGCTCTCCGTCCTCGTGCTCGCCGTGCTGCTGGTGGCCGTCGACGCGACCGTCCTCGGTCTCGCGACCCCCTTCATCAGTGAGGACCTCAGGCCCTCGGGCACCCAGCTGCTGTGGATCGGCGACGTCTACTCGTTCGTCATCGCCGGTCTGCTCGTCTCCATGGGCAGCCTGGGCGACCGCATCGGCCGCAAGCGCATCCTGCTCGGCGGCGCCACCGCGTTCGGCGCGATCTCCGTGCTCAACGCCTACGCCGCCACACCGGAACTGATGATCCTGGCCCGGGCGCTGCTCGGCGTCGCGGGCGCCACCCTGATGCCGGCCACGCTCGCCCTGATCCGCAACCTCTTCCACGACCCGCGCGAGCGCAGCCTCGCCGTCGGCATCTGGGGCGCCACCGCCTCCGGCGGCACGGCCGTCGGCCCGATCGTGGGCGGCCTGCTGCTCGAACACTTCTGGTGGGGCTCGGTCTTCCTCATCAACCTGCCCGTGATGGCCGTCCTCGTCCTGGTCGGCATCAGGACCCTGCCCGAGTCCCGCAACCCCGACCCGGGCCCGTGGGACCTGGTGAGCGTCGTGCTGTCGCTGGCCGGCGTCGTCGGCGTCGTCTACGCGGTCAAGGAGGCCGCCGCAGGAGGGTTCACCTGGCCGGTCCTGGTCACGGGAGCGCTGGGCGCGGCCGCGCTGTACGGCTTCGTCCGCCGCCAGCTCACGCTGCCGAAGCCGCTCCTTGACATGCGGCTCTTCCGCAGCCGGGGGTTCTCCGGCGCCGTCCTCGCCGACCTGCTGACCGTGCTCGGCATGTCCGGCCTGGTGTTCTTCCTGTCCCAGTACCTGCAACTCGTCCAGGGCAGGCGTCCGTTCGAGGCGGGCCTGGCCGAACTGCCCGCCGCCGCGGGCGCGGTGGTGGCCGGGCTGCTCGCCGGGCGGGCGGCCCGGCGCTTCTCGGTGCGGAGCGTGGTCTCCGGCTCGCTGGCCGCCATCGGGCTGGGGCTGGCCGTGCTGACGACGATCGGGGAGACCACCGGCTACCCGCTGCTGGGCGCGGCCCTGCTGGTGGTCGGCGTCGGCGCCGGCTTCTCCTTCACGGTGACCGCCGACGTGATCCTGTCCAGTGTGCCCAAGGAGCAGGCGGGCGCCGCCTCGGCGGTCTCCGAGACGGCGTACGAACTGGGCGCGGCCCTCGGCATCGCGCTGCTGGGCTCCATCGTGACCGGCGTCTACCGCGGCTTCACCGGCCCGGCGGGCACGCCGACGGCCGCCCACGAGTCGCTGGGCGGCGCGGTCGAGGCGGCGGCCGGCCTGCCGGCGCGCACCTCGGAGGCCCTGCTCCACGCGGCCAGGGAGTCCTTCGTGCACGGCCTGCACCTGGCGTCGGGAGCGGGAGCGGCCGTACTGCTGGCGACGGCGGTCGCGGCGTGGTTCCTCCTGAAGGGCCAGAAGCTCTGAACGCGGCCCACCGCCGGAACCCGGCCCGGCCGGCGACGGCCTACGCGGCCTTCGCCTTGGTCGCGTAGATGTCGACGTACTCCTGCCCGGACAGGCGCATGACCTCCGCCATCACCGAGTCGGTCACGGCCCGCAGGACGTAGCGGTCCCGGTCCATGCCCTCGTACCGGGAGAACTCCATCGGCTCGCCGAAGCGGACGGTGACGCGGCCCGGCCGGGGCAGGCCCGTGCCGCCCGGCTGGAGCTTGTCGGTGCCGATCATGGCGAACGGGACCACGGGGGCCCCGGTCATCAGGGTGAGCCGGGCGATGCCGGTGCGGCCCCGGTACAGGCGGCCGTCGGGGGAGCGGGTGCCCTCGGGGTAGATGCCGAACATCCGGCCCTCCTCCAGGACCCGGCGACCGGTCATCAGTGCGGCCACCCCGCCCCGGCCGCCGTCACGGTCGACGGGGATCATGCCGACGCCGGTGAAGAACCAGGCCATCAGCCGGCCCTTGAAGCCCTTCCCGGTGACGTACTCGTCCTTGCCGATGAAGCAGACCTGACGGTCGCAGACCAGCGGCAGGATCATCGAGTCGATGAAGGTCAGGTGGTTGCCGGCGAGGATCACCGGGCCGTCGCCCGGAATACGCTCCGCGCCCTCCACCTGGGGGCGGAACATCAGGCGCATGATCGGACCGAGCACTGCCTTGATGAGCACGAAGCGGGACAACGGGCCCTCCGGTGTCTGGAGATGTCGAGGGATTGTTCATGAGTCTGTGCAGGTGAGGACGATACTCGCGGCCCCGGGCCGAATGCACATCGGGCTCACCGGCTCTTACGCACTGTTGACATACGTTTACCTGCGACGAAGGTGTGTTTCGCCCCGGTCACCCGAACGGAGCGATGTGATGGAGGTCGCTCGCCGTCCGGGAGAGGGAACGGATGTCCGACGTGTCCGCCTCCGGCGGGCCGGCCGCGCCGCGGGACCGCGCCCCCGCACCCGAGTACGCCTTCCCGGGACGGGACGTGACATGCCGACGGATCGTCACCCGTTCGGCCCACGGCGCCCGTTGTGTCCCGTACGGCCTCCCGTATCCCGTGCGGCCTCCGGCGACACCCGGCGACACCCGGCGTCACGCGGGTGTTCGCCACGTGGTCTCCCGTCCGTCATCGGTGCCCACCTACGATCGGCGCGCACGGACGACACGAGACCAGGAGGCGGTCATGGGTACGCGGGAGTCGGACGAGCAGGGACGCGGGACGGGACGCCGGGCCGTGCTCGGGGCCGTGGTGCTGGGCGCGGGCGGAGCGGTCCTCGGACTGCCCGGCGCGGCCGGAGCCGCCCAGGGTGAGGGCGGCGGCTACAAGGGCGGCGGGCTGAAGAGCCTGCCCGTGCCGACGATCGTCGGCCACCGGGGCGCCGGCGGCTACCGGCCCGAGCACACCTTCGGCTCCTACGAGCTGGCCCTCGACCTCGGCGCCCATGTCGTCGAGGCCGGTGACCTGGTACCGACGAAGGACGGTCACCTCGTGTGCCGGCACGAGCCGGAGATCGGCGGCACCACGGACGTCGCCGACCACCCCGAGTTCGCCGCCCGCAGGACCACCAAGACCCTCGACGGGGTGCCCACCACCGGCTGGTTCACCGAGGACTTCACCCTCGCCGAGCTGAAGAGGCTGCGCGCGGTCGAGCGCATCCCGGCCAACCGCCCCCACAACACCCTCTACAACGGCCGGTGGGAGATTCCCACCTTCGAAGAGGTCCTGAAGTGGCAGGACGAGCAGACCCGCAAGCGCGGCCGGCAGGTGTGGATCTACCCCGAGACCAAGCACCCGACTTACTTCCGCAAGCTGGGCCTCGACCTGGAGGAGCGGATCGCCGCGCTGCTGCGCAAGCACGGCAAGGACAGGAAGGACTCCCCGGTCATCCTCCAGTCCTTCGAGCCGACCAGCGTCCAGCGGCTGAACCGGCTCGTCGGCAACCCGCTCGTCGTGCTGCTGTCGGACGCCGGCAGCCGCCCCTGGGACTTCGTCGAGACGGGCGACCGGCGCACGGTCGCCGACCTCGTCACGCCCAAGGGCCTCAAGGAGATCGCCTCCTACGCGCAGGGCATCGGCCCGACCGTCGACCTGGTCGTCCCCAAGGACGCGGACGGCAACCTCACCAGGCCGAGCACCCTCGTCCGGGACGCGCACGCCGCGGGTCTGATCCTGCACCCCTACACCGTCCGCAACGAGAACCCGTTCCTGCCGCCGAAGTTCCGCAAGGGCACCGCCGCCGACGCCTACGGTGACGTCCTCGGCGTGTTCCAGGCCTACTTCGCCACCGGCATCGACGGCATCTTCACCGACAACGCCGACACCGGACTGCTGGCCCGCGAGGACTTCCTGAGCGGCCGGCACGGCAACCGCTGAACCCCGCCGCCCCGTTCGGGGCGCACCACGGCCGTCCCGGCAGCCCGCGCCGGGACGGCCGCGTCGTTTCCGGTGAGTTGGGTATCTCACAGGGCAACCCGGTCCTGGAACATTCCGGTTGTCCGAGATACCCCGTAAAGGCGGCTCGGACGGGAGGTTGCGGCCCGCGCGGCGCGGGGATAGGAGTGGGGAACGACCGGCGATCAAGTGAGCGGGAGGCATGCGCACATGGGCATGAGCGTGACCATCTCTGCGGCGGCCGAACAGGACGCGGAGCAGATCTTCAGGCTGCAGTACCTCTGCTTCCAGAGCGAGGCCGCGCTGTACGGCAACTACCGCATCGCCCCGCTCGTCGAGAGCCTCGACGCGATCCGTCACGAACTCGCCGCGGACTGCGTCTTCGTGGCGCGCCTCGGCGACGAGGTGGTCGGCTCGGTGAGCGGCCGGGTGACCGAGGGCGGCGCGGCCCTCATCAGCAAGCTCTGCGTGCACCCGCGCCTCCAGGGGCACGGCATCGGCGCCCGGCTGCTGCGCGCGGCCGAGTCCGCGCTGGCCCAGGAGCACGGCGCCACCAGGTTCCGGCTGCACACGGGGCACCGCAGCGAGGGCAACCTGCGCCTGTACCGGCGCGTGGGGTACCAGGCGGTCGGCACCTCCCAGGGCGCCGACGGCGTACTGATGATCGTCCTGGAGAAGCCTGACGTCAGCTACGCGGCGACCGCGTAGCGCCGGCGGCCGGGACCCGGCTCAGGCGGCCTGCGGCTGCTGCTTCCGCGCCTTGCGCAGCCAGTACAGGGCCGACAGCGGAAGCAGCACCGGGATGAAGACGTAGCCACGGCCGTAGTCCGACCACACGGTCGCGTCCGGGAACGCGGACCGGTCGAGCAGCGTCCAGGTGCCGACCGTCAGCACGCCCACGAGTTCGGCGACGCAGCACGCCAGCGCGGCCCTGCGCGCCTTCTCCCCGCCGCGCACCAGCGAGTACGTGATGAAGCCGTACACCACTCCGGCCACCGCGGACAGCGAGTAGGCGAGCGGGGCCCGGTCGAACTCGGTGGCGATCTGGTAGACGGAGCGGGACACCGCGCCGACGACCATCACGCCGTACAGCCAGACCAGCAGGGTGCCCGGACCACTGATGAGCCGCTGCCCCGCCGGCTTCTCCTCCACGGCGCTCATCTCACCTTCCCCAGATGTCATAGAGCCGCACCTCCAGGACGGCGAGGACCACTCCGCCCGCCGCGGCCGTCACCGAACCCCAGCGCGTCCGCTCGGTCAGCGACATGAGCCCGGCCGCCGGGACGCACGCGAAGGCTCCCAGCAGATACGCGACGAAGATCGTCGTGCCCTGCGACGGCTTCTCGCCCCGCGCCAGCGCCACGACCCCGATCACCAGCTGGACCAGGGCCAGCAGCGACACCACCGCCATCCCGATGAAGTGCCAGTCCTTCGTCGGCTGGTCACGGTAGGCCGCCCAGCCGCACCAGGCGGCGAGCAGCAGCGCGGCGACGCCGGTCACCAGCGTCAGGACATCAAGCATGCCGCCGAGCCTATTACGGGGCGAACGGCCCGCCGCGCCCGGCCCGTACCGGCGCATCCGGACTGCCCGCCGGTACGACACCGCTCCTGCGGCGCCGTGGCGTTGGCCACAGTGCGGTGGGCGCCCTGCCCGCCCCGACCGTTCGGACGGGTACCCGCAGGCCTTGTCCGCGCTGGTCATCGGCGCGAAACCCCAGGTCCGTGCCGTCCCGCCCAGGTGTCCACGTGTGTCCAGCATGCGGACAGCGGTGCCCCTCGGAGTCCATGTCTCTGGTTTACTGACCGCATGACCACGACGAGCGACCGCACCCCTGCGACCGAGGCGACTGTGCCGCCCGGTGCTCGTTGTATGTGTCCTGTACGTCGAATGTGCGCCTTCTAGAGGGCCCCTGCACCAGCTGAGCCTCGCGCCCCGAAGCGAGAGCCCGCTCATGTCCACGCTCGCGTCCGGTCCGTCCGGCGCCCGCGGCTGAGCCACGCCCCCGCGCACACGTTTCTCCCGGTTTGAGCACCTCTGCGAGAGTCGTGCCGCGTTCTGGCGCCCCCGACCATGAATGCCGTGCCCGGCGCCCACGACGCGCCGAGCACACGACAGTGACGGAAACCCACGTGATCACCACATCGGGCCTCACCAAGGTCTACAGCTCGCGCGGTCGTGAGATCACCGCGCTCGACGGTGTCGACCTGCACGTCCGCGAGGGCGAGGTGTACGGCGTCATCGGCCAGTCCGGCGCCGGCAAGTCCTCGCTCATCCGCTGCGTCAACCTGCTGGAGCGCCCCACCTCCGGCACGGTCACCGTCGCCGGGCAGGACCTCACCGCCCTGGCCGGCCGCGGCCACCGGGCGGGCAAGGAGCTGCGGCGGGCGCGCAGCCGGATCGGCATGGTCTTCCAGCACTTCAACCTGCTGTCCTCGCGCACCGTCCAGGACAACGTCGAACTACCCCTGGAGATCCTCGGCACGTCCGGGAAGGAACGTTCCCGCAGGGCGCTCGAACTCCTCGACCTCGTCGGCCTCGCCGACAAGGCGCGCGCCTACCCCGCGCAGCTCTCCGGCGGCCAGAAGCAGCGCGTCGGCATCGCCCGCGCCCTCGCCGGCGACCCCAAGGTGCTGCTGTCCGACGAGGCCACCAGCGCCCTCGACCCGGAGACCACCCGCTCCGTGCTCCAGCTGCTGCGCGACCTGAACCGGCAACTCGGCCTGACCGTCCTGCTCATCACGCACGAGATGGACGTCGTGAAGTCCGTCTGCGACTCGGCGGCGCTCATGGAGAACGGCCGCATCGTCGAGTCGGGCACGGTGACCGAACTCCTCGCCACCCCGGGCTCCGAACTGGCCGCCGCGCTCTTCCCGGTCGGCGGCGAGGCCTCCGCCGACGACCGGACCGTCATCGACGTCACCTTCCACGGCGAGAGCGCCACCCAGCCCGTCATCTCGCAGCTGTCCCGCACGTACAACATCGACATCTCGATCCTCGGCGCCGCCATCGACACGGTCGGCGGCCTCCAGGTCGGCCGGATGCGCATCGAACTGCCCGGCCGCTACGAGGACAACGTGGTGCCCATCGGCTTCCTGCGCGAACAGGGCCTGCAGATCGACGTCGTCGACCACACCCCGGCCGTCCGGCCGGAGCTGGTGAAGGATGGTGCCAAGTGACCTGGTACGAAATGCAGCCCCTGCTGTCCCAGGCCAGTTGGGACACCCTCTACATGGTCGGCTGGTCCACGCTCATCGCCGTCGTCGGCGGACTGCCCCTCGGCGTCCTGCTGGTCCTCACCGACCGCGGCGGGCTGCTCCAGAACGTGGTCGCCAACAAGGTGATCGGGCAGGTCGTGAACATCGCCCGCTCGATGCCGTTCATCATCCTGATGGTGGCCCTGATGGGCTTCACCCGCTTCGTCACCGGCACCACGATCGGGCGTGAGGCCGCCATCGTGCCGCTGGCCATCGGCGCCATCCCCTTCTTCGCCCGGCTCGTCGAGACGTCCGTCCGCGAAGTGGACGGCGGCCTGGTCGAGGCCGTCCAGTCGATGGGCGGCAACACCTGGACCATCGTCCGCAAGGTCCTCGTCCCCGAGTCCCTGCCCTCGCTGATCTCCTCGACCACCACCACGATCGTCGCGCTCATCGGCTACTCCGCGATGGCCGGCACGGTCGGCGCCGGCGGCCTCGGCGACATCGCCATCCGGTACGGCTACATGCGCTTCGAGACCCAGCTCATGTGGATCACCGTGGCCATCCTCGCCGTGGTCATCTCGGCCATCCAGTTCGCCGGCGACGCCGCCGCCCGCGCCCTGCACCGCCGTTCCGGCCGCTCCGGCCCCGGGCCGAGGCTGCGGCTGCTCAAGGCCGGCGAACCCGCGGCCGCCGGCGTCGGCAAGGCCGCCTGAAGCTTTCTCCTCCCATCTCCCCGTGTCCGGGGCCGCATCCCCCTATCCGGGATCGCACCACCAAAGGAAAGGCACTTTTCGTGCGTAACGCCACCAAGATCACCGCCGCTGTCCTCGCCGCAGGAGCCCTCACCCTCGGGCTCACCGCCTGCGGCTCCGGCTCGGACTCCGGTTCCTCCAAGGCCGACGCGAACGCCACGCTGACCGTCGCCGCCACCCCCACCCCGCAGGGCGAGATCCTCGCCTACGTCAAGGACCACCTGGCGAAGAAGGCCGGCCTGAAGCTGGAGGTCAAGGAGTTCACGGACTACGTGACCCCCAACACGGCGGTCCAGCAGGGCCAGGTCGACGCCAACTACTTCCAGCACAAGCCGTACCTCGACGACTTCAACAAGAAGAACGGCACCGACATCGTGCCGGTCCCCGGCGGCACGGTGCACCTGGAGCCGCTCGGTGTCTACTCGCAGAGCGTCAAGAAGCTGGACGACCTGAAGAAGGGCGCCACCGTCGCGCTGCCCAACGACACCACCAACGAGGCCCGCGCCCTGAAGCTGCTGGAGGCCAACGGCGTCATCAAGCTGAAGGCCGGCGCCGGATACGACGCGACCCCCAAGGACATCGCCTCCAACCCGAAGAACCTCCAGTTCAAGGAGCTGGAGGCGGCCCAGCTGCCGCGCTCCCTCGGTGACGTCGACGCCGCGGTGATCAACGGCAACTACGCGCTCGAGGCCAAGCTCAGCCCGGCCAAGGACGCCATCGCGGCCGAGTCCGCCAAGGGCAACCCGTACGCCAACTTCCTCGCCGTGAAGAAGGGCAACGAGAACGACCCGCGGGTCGAGAAGCTCGCCCAGCTCCTCACCTCGCCCGAGGTGAAGAAGTTCATCGAGGACAAGTACGACGGCGCGGTCGTCCCCGCGTTCTGATCCGCGCGACCGTCACCCGCACGACGCACGGGGTCCGCGCCCTCACCGGGTGGGGGCACCCCCACGCCGTTCCGGCGCTGGGGGAGGACCCCGTAGTGCGGTTCGGTGCTTTCATGCTGCATGCTGGGCAGTTCAGCAGGCCCTGACGGTTCTTCCGAAGGTTACGGAGCGGCGCATGAACAGCACCTTCCCCAACATCTCCATCAGCACGGAGCGGTTGGTGCTGCGTCCCCTCGAGGAGGACGACGTACCCGCACTGGCCGCGATGATGAACGACGAGCAGGTCGCGGCCTGGACCGACGTCCCCCAGCCCTTCAGCGAGGACGGCGCCCGCGCCTGGATCACCGAGTACGCCCCCGCCGAGCGCACCGCGGGCCGGGGTCTCGACCTCGCCGTCACCGAGTTCCTCACCCAGCGGCTGGTCGGCGTCGTCCAGCTGACCAAGGCCGACTGGCACGTGCGGTCCGCGGAGCTGTCGTACATCGTCGCGCCCTGGGCACGCGGCGAGGGATACGCCGCCGAGGCCGCGCTCGCGACCGCGCAATGGCTCTTCGGGGACCAGAAGTTCGAACGCATCGAGCTGCGCACGGCCGCCGACAACACCGCCTCCCAGCAGGTCGCCCAGAAGATCGGCTGCATCAGCGAGGGCGTCCTGCGCAACGCCTGCATAGCGCACGTCCGCACCGAGGACGGCACCTGGACCGACCTGCGCACCGACTTCATCGTGTGGAGCCTGCTGCCGGAGGACCTGGAGGGCGCCGGCGAGCAGTTCGCCGAGTCCGGCGGCTACACCTCCTTCCCGGAATGGAACTGAGCCGTCCGGACCCGAGGGCGCACCCGCCCCGCCCCGCCGCGCGTCCGGCAGCTCCACCGGGTACGCTCGCGGAACACGCTCTCGGGCGTCCGTACCCCGACGACCTGCGCAATCCTGGAGACTGACGACGATGGCCGACCGGGTCACGGTGATCGGCTGGGACGGTTCGCCGCTGACCGACGCGGCACGCGGCGCCCTGGGCGCCGCCACCCTCGTGGCAGGCGCGGCGCACCACCTGGCGCTGCCCGAAGTACCACGCACCGCCGAGCGCATCCGCCTCGGCAGTGTCGCCCTCGCCGCCCGCCGTATCGCCGCCCACCGCGGCACCGCGGTGGTGTTCGCCGACGGCGACCCCGGCTTCTTCGGAGTCGTACGGACCCTGCGCGCACCCGAGTTCGGCCTGGAGGTCGAAGTCGTCCCCGGCGTCTCGTCCGTGGCCGCCGCCTTCGCCCGCGCCGGAATGCCCTGGGACGACGCCCAAGTGGTCGTCGCGCACAAGCGCACCCTGCGACGCGCGGTGAACGTGTGCCGCGCCCACGCCAAGGTCGCCGTACTCACCGCCCCCGGCGCCGGACCCGCCGAACTCGGCCTGCTCCTCGACGGGGTCCACCGCACCTTCGTCATCTGCGAGGAACTCGGCACCGAACGCGAACAGGTCACCGTCGTCACCTCCGACAAGGCCGCCGACCACACCTGGCGCGACCCCAACGTCGTCATCGTCATCGGCGGCCCCAGTGGCGCCGAGGGCGGCGGCTGGATCGCCGGGGACGACGCCGGCCACGGGCCGCGCGGCTGGACCCAGCCCGCCGAGGCCTACGGCGGCGGACTCGGCGAGGGGGAGACCGATCTGCTCCGGGCCGCCCAACTCGCCCACCTCGGACCGCGCGTCGGCGACCTGGTGTGGGACATCGGCTGCGGCAGCGGCGCCTTCGCCACCGAGGCCGCGCGCGGCGGCGCCGCCGTCATCGCGGTCGACCGGGATTCGCGGGCCTGCGCCCGCACCGAGTCGGCCGCACACCGCTTCGGCGTCCGGACGCAGGTGGTGCACGGCACCGCCCCGCACATCCTGGAGAACCTGCCCGAACCGGACGTCGTCCGCGTCGGCGGCGGGGGAGCGGCCGTGGTCTCCGCGGTCGCCGACCGGCGGCCGCAGCGGATCGTCGCCCACGCCGCGACCCGGGACGCCGCCGAACTCATCGGCCGCGACCTCACCGAGCACGGATACCGGGTCGACTGCGCCCTGCTCCAGTCGGTCGCGCTCGACACCCGCGCCTGGAACGAGACGGAGCGCAGCGTCGTGTTCCTGCTCAGCGCCGTACTGCCCGAGCGTGCCCCGTGATCGGATTGTCCTACCGCGCGCGGTAGGCTGGCGGATTGTTGTACCGCACCGGGTGGTCCGGAAGTTCGTTCGTCAATGTCCGGAAAACCCACCCGATTCAGGGCGGGTGTGGTACGGCAGACCCGGAGAACGCGCGACGTGGCGCAGTCCACAGCGGCCCGTCGCGGATCACGCTGTCACGGCGGCCGGACGACCGCGAGAATGCCACTCAATGGCTTTGTCGCCTTTTCCGGGCGGGTTGTTCGTGCCGCACGGCGCGGACGCTCGTTCTTCACTGGGGGCGGTCGGTGCGCCGTTCCGGGTGAGCTGGTCGTAGGAGCACGAAACTGATGGGCGAGGGGTACGCATGACCGACACCGGCCAGGTCCCGGGCGAGGGACTGCCGGAGAGCGCAGGCATGGTGGAACAGCCGGGCGTTCCCGCGCACGGTGCGTACGCCTACCTCTCCGAGGCTCCCGCCAGGGACGAAGACCTGCTGCTGCCGGGCTCCCACGGAGCATGGGGCAACGAAGTGTCCCCGCCCGCCCCGGAGCCGGTCCTCGAAGCCGTCCACCAGCCGGGCCCGCACGAGACGGCCGGCCGCGACACCGGCTCCGTCGACCTCGGCGGCGTTCGGCACCCCGACCCGACGGCCACGCCGCCGGCCGGGATCCCCGCGGCCGTGCCCCCGCGCCGGCCACTGCACCTCGGCCCGCCGATTCCCGACGCCTCCGCGAGCCCGGTCCGCTCCCTGGCCGACCGCGGCCCCGCGGACGCGCCGCTCCGCCGGCCCGGCCCCCCCGCGGCAGGCCCCGAGTACCTCGACGTCCCGCAGGCGCGCGAAATGGCCCCGCAGGGCGCCGCGCCCTGGGGCGCCCAGCCGACCGCGGTGGCCTCTCCGGTCGCCCCGGGCCAGGGACCGCAGCCGGTCGGCGCGGCCCCGTACGTCCCGGACACGAGCCACGCTCCCGCGGACGGCCTGAGCGTGCCGACCGGCCAGGTCCCGACCGGTGGTCCGACGCCGGAGGCGAGACCGCAGCTGGAGGACGCCGGTGCGCCTGAGGGTGGGTCAGCCCTGCCCGTGGGTGCCGTGGCCGGGGGTGTTCCCGCGGGTCAGGTGCCGAGTGCGGTGCCGGAGTCGGAGGGTGCCGGTGTCGCCATGCCTGACGGTGGGTCGTCCCTGCCCGAGGGCGCTGTGGCCGGGGTTGTCGCGGGTGCGGCTCAGGTGCCGCAGCCGGAGGGTGCCGGTGTCGCTGTGCCTGAGGGCGGGTCGTCCCTGCCCGAGGGCGCTGTGGCCGGGGTTGTCGCGGGTGCGGCTCAGGTGCCGCAGCCGGAGGGCGCCGGTGTCGCTGTGCCTGAGGGCGGGTCAGCCCTGCCCGAGGGCGCCGTGGCCGGGGTTGTCGCGGGTGCGGCTCAGGTGCCGCAGCCGGAGGGCGCCGGTGTCGCTGTGCCTGAGGGCGGGTCAGCCCTGCCCGAGGGCGCCGTCGCAGGGGTTGTCGCGGATGCGGGTCAGGTGCCGGCCGGGGAGTCCGGGCCGGAGGCTGCCGTTGCCGCGGTCGCCCCGGACGCGGGCCAGGTGCCGGACGGTGGGCAGATGCCCGAGGCCGGACCGGGGCCCGAGGGCGCAGGCGTCGTTGCCGGTGTCCCTGTTCCGGTGGCCGGGATGGCGCCGGGCGCCGCCGCCGAGCCCGCGCACGCTCCGGACGCCGCGCAGGTGGCGGAGGGCGTGCAGGTGCCCCAGAACGGCGAGGCTCCCGGAGGCGCTGCCGAGACGGCGTCGGCGGGTGGACCCGCCCACGCCGTGGCCGCCGCCGAGACGACGCACACGACCGGAACCGGCCCCGAGGGCGCGCAGGCCGAGCCCGCGCCCGTCCACGCCCTGGAAGCCGCCGCCGAGCAGACCGCGCCGGCCGAGGCCGTGCAGGCGCCGGCAAACACGGGCGACACCGCCGACGTCCCCGTGGCGGCAGGCGGACCGGCCGAGGCCCCCCAGTCGCCTGCTCAGGCAGCCGACGCTCCCGACGCCACGCCCGTCCCGGCGGCCCCCGCCGAGGCCACCGCCACGCCCGTCCCCGTCACGGAGCAGCCGGAGGCGCCCGCGGCCGCGGAGGCCGGCCCTCAGGTCGTGGCCGACGCTGCCGCCGTCCCTGCCGCGGATCACATCGCGGACGCCGCTGCCCAGGACGCGGACGCTCCCCGGCCCGTCGACGCCGCCGTCCCGGCCGTCGCCCCCGAGACGGCCGGGCCCCAGCCCGCCGAGCCGGACGCGACGACGCCCGCGGACCCGGCCCCGGGCGAGCACACCGAGGGCGCGCACCTTCACCCCGGCGTCCCGCTTCAGCCCCGACCCGGCCAGACTCTCGGAGAGTTCGTGCCCGTCGAGGGGTCGGTGCCCACCGCGCCGCACCTGGCCCCGACCCCGCCACACCCCATCGCCGTCCCGGCGGACCAGCTCGCCCCCGAGGAGCCCGTCGTCACGGTCCCCGCGCCGCGCGACGGCGACGCCCCCGCCGCGTCCGGCGAGGAGCCCGCGCCCGAGGCCGTCCAGCACGCGGACGACCTGGACACCCACGGCTCCGACCCGGAGGAGATCCGGGAGGAGAACGCGGCCGAGGAGGCGGAGGCACCGAGGCCCACCGGCCCGGCCGCGCCCGGCTACGACGAGGCCGAGCGCGAGGCCGTGCTCAGGGTGATGCGCGAGCGCCGCGACATCCGCAACGGCTTCCGCCCCGACCCCATCCCGCACGAGGTGCTGCGGCGCGTCCTGGAGGCCGCCCACACGGCACCGTCCGTGGGCCACTCGCAGCCCTGGGACTTCGTCGTCATCCGCTCCGCCGAAACCCGCCAGGCGATGCACGAGCTGGCGGTGCGCCAGCGCGACGCGTACGCCAAGTCGCTGCCCAAGGGCCGGGCGAAGCAGTTCAAGGAAATGAAGATCGAGGCCATCCTCGAGACTCCCGTGAACATCGTCGTCACCGCCGACCCGACCCGCGGCGGCCGGCACACCCTGGGCCGCCACACCCAGCCGCAGATGGCGCCGTACTCCTCCGCGCTCGCGGTCGAGAACCTCTGGCTCGCGGCCCGCGCCGAGGGCCTCGGCGTCGGCTGGGTCAGCTTCTTCGACGAGCGCGAGATGGTCCGCGTGCTCGGCCTGCCCGAGCACCTGGAGGTCGTCGCCTACCTGTGCGTGGGCTACGTCGACGAGTTCCCGGACGAGCCCGAGCTGATGCAGGCGGGCTGGTCCAAGCGCCGCCCGCTGTCCTGGGTCGTGCACGAGGAGACGTACGGCCGTCGCGCCCTGCCGGGCGAGGACCCGCACGACCTGCTCGCCGAGACCGTCGCGCAGATCCGCCCGCTGGACGCCAAGGCGCTCGGCGAGGCCTGGGAGCGGCAGAAGCGGATGACCAAGCCGGCCGGCGCGCTCGGCATGCTGGAGATCATCTCCGCGCAGCTCTGCGGCCTGTCCCGCCAGTGCCCGCCGCCGATCCCCGAGCCCGCGGCCGTCGCGGTCTTCGCCGGCGACCACGGCGTGCACGCCCAGGGCGTCACCCCCTGGCCGCAGGAGGTCACCGCCCAGATGGTGGCCAACTTCCTCGGCGGGGGAGCGGTCTGCAACGCCTTCGCCGCCCAGGTGGGCGCCGAGGTCTGCGTCGTCGACGTGGGTGTCGCCGCCGACCTCCCGGCCACGCCTGGGCTGGTGCCCCGCAAGGTCCGCGCCGGTACCTCCGACATGAGCGCCGGTCCCGCGATGACCCGCGAGGAGGCCAAACAGGCCATCGAGGTGGGCATCGAGACCGCCCGCGACCTGGTGGCGGCCGGGAACAAGGCGCTCCTCACCGGTGAGATGGGCATCGCCAACACCACGGCGTCCGCCGCCCTCATCTCCGTCTTCACGGGCGCCGAGCCCGCCGAGGTCACCGGCCGGGGCACGGGCATCAACGACGAGACCCTGGCCCGCAAGACCGACGTGGTCCGCCGCGTGCTGGAACTGCACCAGCCGGACCCGGCCGACCCCATCGGCGTACTCGCCGCGATCGGCGGCTTCGAGCACGCGGCCATGGTCGGTCTGCTGCTGGGCGGCGCCTCCCTGCGCACGCCGGTCATCCTGGACGGCGTCAGCGCCGGAGCCGCCGCCCTGGTGGCCCGCGCCATCGCCCCCGAGGTGCTGGCGGCCTGCATCGCCGGCCACCGCAGCGCCGAACCGGGCCACGTCGCCGCCCTCAACAAGCTCGGTCTGCGCCCCCTGGTCGACCTCGACCTGCGCCTCGGCGAGGGCACGGGCGCGCTGCTCGCCCTGCCGCTGGTGCAGAGCACGGCCCGGGCGATGCACGAGGTGGCGACGTTCGACTCGGCCGGAGTCACGGAGAAGTAGCCCACGCGGAATCCACGATTCCGCGACCGCGCGGCACGGTGGTGAACGGACGCACCCACGGTCCGACCACCACCGCGCCGGGGCGCTGCCCACCGCCGCACCCGGCCCTGCCGCGATGGTGCCCGTGGGCCCGTACCCGGCCGTGTCGGGGCGGTACGCGTGACCAGTACCCGGCCGTGCCGTGGTGGGGTCCCGTACCGGACCCGCGGCCGTGCCGGGGTGGTGCCCCGGGCCCGCACTCGGCCCTGCCGAGGCTGTGTCCACGGGCCACGTCCCGCACCCGGCCATGCCGGTCCGGTAGCCGCGGCCCACGTCCCACCCCCCGGTCCGGCAGCCCAACCACCGGACGCCCGGTCCGCCGCACCACCCGACCGCGTAAAATCCGCACGTCAGGGCTACCGCACCGCCGCCGCAAGAGGAGCTCGCCCCATGGCCGAACACCCCGCCTACCCCGTAGGCCTCCGCCTGACCGGCCGCCGTGTGGTCGTCCTCGGCGGCGGGCAGGTCGCCCAGCGCCGCCTCCCGGCGCTCGTCGCGGCGGGCGCGGACATCGTCCTCGTGTCGCCCGAGGCGACCCCCTCCGTGGAGGCGATGGCGGACGCCGGCGAGATCGCCTGGAAGCGGCGGCCCTACGAGGACGGCGACCTCGCCGACGCCTGGTACGCCCTGATCGCCACCGGCGACCACGACGCCAACACGCGCGCCTCGGCCGAGGCGGAGCGCCTGCGCGTGTGGTGCGTCCGCTCCGACGACGCCGACGCCGCGACCGCCTGGACCCCGGCCACCGGCCACAGCGAGGGCGTCACCGTCGCGGTGCTCACCACCAGCGCGCGCGGCCGCGACCCCCGGCACACCGCGGCCATCCGCGACGCGGTCGTGGAGGGCCTGCGCGACGGCACGCTCGTCGCCCCGCACCACCGCACCCGCACCCCCGGCGTCGCACTGGTCGGCGGCGGCCCCGGCGACCCGGACCTGATCACGGTCCGCGGCCGCCGGCTGCTCGCCGAGGCCGACGTCGTCATAGCCGACCGGCTGGGCCCGCGCGACCTTCTCGCCGAACTCCCGCCGCACGTCGAGGTGATCGACGCCGCGAAGATCCCCTACGGCCGCTTCATGGCCCAGGAGGCGATCAACCAGGCCCTCGTCGAGCACGCCAAGCAGGGCAAGTCCGTGGTCCGGCTCAAGGGCGGCGACCCGTACGTCTTCGGCCGGGGCATGGAGGAGGTCCAGGCACTCGCCGAGGCCGGCGTTCCCTGCACGGTCGTCCCGGGCATCTCCAGCTCCATCTCGGTCCCGGGCGCGGCCGGCATCCCGGTCACCCACCGCGGGGTCGCCCACGAGTTCACCGTGGTCAGCGGGCACGTGGCACCCGACGACGAGCGTTCCCTGGTCGACTGGCCGTCCCTGGCCGCGCTCACCGGCACGCTCGTCGTCCTGATGGGCGTCGACAAGATCGGCCGGATCGCCGAGACGCTCGTGGCCCACGGCAAGTCCCCCGACACCCCGGTGGCCCTGGTCCAGGAGGGCACGACGGCCGCCCAGCGCCGGGTCGACGCCACGCTCGCGACGGTCGCCGAGACCGTACGCGCGCAGGACGTCAGGCCGCCGGCCGTCATCATCATCGGCGAGGTCGTCGCGGTGGGCCCGCGAACCGACACGTGACCCCGTCAGCCCGCCCCATCACCAGGACAAGGCAGTGACATCCGTGGCCGAACTCATCACCGTCGAGGACCCCGACGACCCGCGCCTGCACGACTACACGGACCTCACCGACGTCGAGCTGCGCCGCAGGCGCGAGCCCGCCGAGGGCCTCTTCATCGCCGAGGGCGAGAAGGTCATCCGCCGGGCCGGGGACGC
The DNA here is from genome assembly GCF_002803075.1 of Streptomyces sp. CB01373. Taxonomy (GTDB): domain Bacteria; phylum Actinomycetota; class Actinomycetes; order Streptomycetales; family Streptomycetaceae; genus Streptomyces. The sequence continues at coordinate 242,401 of NZ_NNBK01000004.1, forward strand.
CGGGTACGAGACGCGCTCGATGCTGCTGTCGGCGAAGTGGGTCGACGCCATGCGTGACGTCATCGACGAACTCGCCGCACCCGTTTACGTGGTGAGCCCGGAGCTCGCCGAACGGGTCACCGGCTACCACGTCCACCGCGGCGCCCTCGCCTCCATGCAGCGCAAGCCGCTGCCCACCGCGACGGAGGTGCTGCGGACGGCCCGCCGGGTCGCGGTCATGGAGTCCGTCAACGACCACACCAACATCGGCGCCATCTTCCGTTCCGCCGCCGCCCTCGGCATGGACGCCGTCCTGCTCTCCCCGGACTGCGCCGACCCGCTCTACCGCCGCAGCGTGAAGGTCTCCATGGGCGCGGTCTTCTCCGTGCCGTACGCCCGTCTCGACACCTGGCCGGGCGGCCTGGAGCCGGTGCGCGAGGCCGGTTTCACGTTGCTCGCCCTCACCCCCGACGACCGGGCCAAGACGCTGGACGAGGCCGCCCCGCACCGCATGGACCGGGTCGCCCTGATGCTCGGCGCGGAGGGCGCCGGCCTGTCCCCCCGGGCTTTGAAGGCCGCCGACGAGTGGGTCCGCATCCCCATGTCGCACGGCGTCGACTCCCTGAACGTGGGCGCCGCGGCCGCGGTCGCCTTCTACGCGGTGGCAACAGGCCGCCCCCAGCAGTAGGTCCGGCCCGACGAGCGGGGGCCGTCGTCCGGCCGCCCCGGCGGCTCCCGCCGCCTACGTGCGCCCCGGCGGGGGCGACTCCGCCGCCCGCGCGTGTGCGGGTCGCTGGTCCCGGCCGCCGTCGCCGCCCAGCCCCCGCGGGGGTCCCTGGCAGCCCTGTGCTGCCGCGATGCCGAGGGCGACCAGGAGCGTCACCACCACGAACACGACCAGACGCTGCCGCAGCAGCCGCGGGTTGGCGGGCCGCAGGCCGCTCGACGTGCCCCGCGGGCCCGTCCGCCCGGTGCCGTCGCGCCGTACCGGACGGCTGCCCGTGCCCGAGCGTGAACCGCCCCGGGACGGCGGCGCCGGGCGCGGACCGCCGCCCCGGGACTTGCCGCCCGTGCGGGACGACGCGCCGCCCCGAGACGGAGGGACGGGAGTGCCCGGGGAGGAGCCGGGCGGGCGCCGCCGGGCCCGCCCCTGCTCGGTGTGACCGGGGCGCTGCCGCCCCGGGTGGCTGTCGACCAGGGGACCGGTCGACCGGTCCGCCTCCGCGGCACGCGGCGCGGGCGCCCGCGCCTCACCCAGGTCCTGTGCCTCGCGCGCGGCGATCTCCTTCAGCCGCAGCGACAACTGCAGCGTGCTGGGCCGTTCCTCGGGGTCCTTCGCCAGACACGCCCGGACCAGCGGAGCGAGCGCGTCCGGCACCCCGTTCAGCTGCGGCTCCTCGTGCACCACGCGGTACAGCATCACCTCGGAACTGCCGTGCCCGAACGGCGAGTCGCCCGTGGAGGCGTACGCGAGCGTCGCCCCCAGCGCGAACACGTCGGTGGCCGGGGTGACGGCAGCGCCGCGCACCTGTTCCGGGGCGAGGAAGCCCGGGGAGCCGACCGCGGTGCCCACGTGCGTGAGCGTGGAGGCACCGGTGGCCCACGCGATGCCGAAGTCGATGATCCGCGGCCCCTTGGGGGACAGCAGGATGTTGGAGGGTTTGAGGTCCCGGTGCACCACCCCGGCCTCGTGCACGGCGACCAGCCCCTCGGACAGCGCGGCCCCGACCGCCGCGGCCTCCGCCGCGCTCAGGGCGCCCTCTTCGGCCACCTTGTCGTGCAATGAGGGCCCGGGCACGTACTGCGTGGCGAACCACGGCCGGTCCGCCTCCAGGTCCGCGGCCACCAGCCGCGCCGTGCACCCGCCCCGGATCCGCCGCGCCGCCGAGACCTCGCGCGCGAACCGCGAGCGGAACTCCTGATCCTCCGCCAGGTCCGGCCGGATGACCTTCAGCGCCACTCGCTGGCCCTTCCGGTCGGAGCCCAGGTAGACCACGCCCATCCCGCCCGCGCCGAGCCGTCGGTGAAGCCTGAACGAGCCGACGACGCGCGGGTCCTCGCGCCTCAGGCGCATCATCGCCATGTTCATCCCCGCTGCCCGGTCCCTGTGACGAGCCTCAGCTTACGTATCCGGGACCGCTCGCGCGCAGAGGCCGCGCCCTCTCGACCCGATCGATTGTCCGCGCGGGACACCGGATTTGACGCCCGGTCAACGCACCGCCGAAGGACCCTCCTTGGGGTCTTCCGAGGTCCCAACCCCCCGTCGGCGGAAGGAGGTTGGACCGGTCCCTGGAGGCGGTGGGTACGGGTGGCGGACGGCCCCCGCCGACGGGGGGAGCGGGTCCCGCGCCGGGGAGCGGCCGAGGTGAGCGAAGTCACGCAAAGCGGGTGGCGCTCGTCCGGCGGTCCGGTGAGGGCGGCGGTGCCGCTGACGACCCCTCCGGGAAGACCCCTAGGCCCGGAGTCACGTCTCCACCCAGCGGAGTAGTCCCCAGCTCACGGCTCATCCTCCGGGAGGCCTCCCAATCGGTACGAGGGCATGACGTCCCGGATGCGCCGGGCAACTAGATTTGAGGTCGAGCGGCGGGTGCGGCACTCGTCCCCCGAGGTCAAGCACCCGCCGCTGCCAACGACAACCGAGACGGTCAGGAGAGGGACCATGGCCCTGACGGCACCGCGGACATTGCTCCGCACCCAGGAGCGCCTCACGCGCCCCCGTCGTACGGGCCGCCGCCACCCCCTGGTGGCGACGCTGATGGCCCTTCCCCTGGCGGCCCTGCTTCTGCTCGTCTTCGACGGCTGGAACACAGTGGCCACACAGGCGTCGTCCGTGGGTGTGATGCTGGGGCGCTGAGCGGCGACCCCAGGCCCGGAAGAGCGGTCCGGGCGGGGACATCCCACCCATGAAACCCCGTGGGGACGGGGGTGCGGCGGACGGCAGAATGCCGGCGCAGCTGGGGAGCTGCGCCGGCATTGCTTTGTTCCCGGGCGGCCCGGCCGCCGGCATCCGGAACGAGGAAACCCCCGGCCGTACGCGACGGCCGGGGGTTTCCGGTGTGTGGACGATACTGGGATTGAACCAGTGACCTCTTCCGTGTCAGGGAAGCGCTCTCCCGCTGAGCTAATCGTCCTCGGGACCAACATCGTGGATAGGGACCACGGGCCCTGTGCGCGATACTGGGATTGAACCAGTGACCTCTTCCGTGTCAGGGAAGCGCTCTCCCGCTGAGCTAATCGCGCGGGTGAGGATCTTCGGCAGATCCAGTGGACGATACTGGGATTGAACCAGTGACCTCTTCCGTGTCAGGGAAGCGCTCTCCCGCTGAGCTAATCGTCCTTGGAGGTGGAGACGGGATTTGAACCCGTGTAGACGGCTTTGCAGGCCGTTGCCTCGCCTCTCGGCCACTCCACCAGGAGTACGGAGGACCCGGGAGGTCCCCTCTTCCTACGAGCGGACGACGAGGCTCGAACTCGCGACCTCAACCTTGGCAAGGTTGCGCTCTACCAACTGAGCTACGTCCGCCTGTCGTTTCGTTCCGCTTGCGCGGCCCGGCGACGTGTTGAACTCTAGCGGATTCCCGGGCCAGCACAAAAACGCGTTTGCGCAGCGTGCTGCGCTGCGTCCGCTCGGCGACCCGGCCGGGGGCCCGGAACGACACGCCCGGACGGCCCGGAGCGGCGCCCGCCCTAGACTCGACGGCGTGCTCGACCTGCCACCTCTTGCCCGTTTCGGCGACCGTGTCGCCACCGGCCTGACCGATGTCACCAGCGATCCCGCGGCCCTGGACTCCAGCGGTTTCTGGGCCGTCGCCGCGGACTACGAGGGCCGGCTGACCTGCGCCCGCTTCCGTGACGTACGGGAGGAGGCCGTACCCGCCCCCGTCCCGGACCGGTGGCGCGGCCCGGCGGCCGGCGACTGGACCTCTTCCCTCGACCGCACCGCGTACACGGCGGGCGTTCGCCGTATCCGCGAGCACATCGCGGCCGGCGAGGTCTACCAGGTGAACCTCTGCCGCGTCCTCGGCGCGCCGGTGGCCCCCGACGCCGACGTGGACGCCCTGACCGCCGTACTGGCCCGCGGCAACCCGGCCCCGTATGCCGGAACGATTCGCCTGCCCGGGCACGGGGTGGAGATCGCCACCGCGTCCCCCGAGCTGTTCCTGCGCCGCGACGGCCGGACGGTCGAGTCCGGCCCGATCAAGGGCACCGCCCGCACCGAGGCGGAACTCCTGGCCAAGGACTACGCCGAGAACGTGATGATCGTGGACCTGGTCCGCAACGACATCGGCCGCGTCTGCGCCACCGGCAGCGTCACCGTCCCCGACCTCTGCGTCGTCGAGAAGCACCCCGGACTGGTCCACCTGGTCTCCACGGTCCGCGGCGAACTGTGCGACGGCGCGGGCTGGCCCGAGCTGCTCGACGCCGCCTTCCCGGCCGGCTCGATCACCGGAGCCCCCAAGTCGAGCGCCCTGCGGATCATCGACGCCCTGGAGACCGCCCCCCGCGGCCCCTACTGCGGCGGCATCGGCTGGGTCGACGCCGACCGCGGGACGGGCGAGCTGGCCGTCGGCATACGCACCTTCTGGATCGACCGCGCCTACGGCGCGCCCGTCCTGCGTTTCGGCGCCGGCGCCGGGATCACCTGGGACTCGGACCCCGAGGGCGAGTGGCGGGAGACCGAGCTCAAGGCGGCCCGGCTGCTCGCGGTAGCGTCGGGCACGTATGAGGAAAGTGGAGAGGGACTGAGGTAGGACCAGTGAAGCTTTGGCTCGACGGAGCGCTGCGGGACCTCGAGTCCGCCCGTGTCTCCGCGTTCGACCACGGACTGACCGTGGGCGACGGCATCTTCGAGACGGTGAAGGCGGTCGACGGAAGGCCGTTCGCGCTCACCCGCCACCTGGACCGGCTCACCCGGTCCGCCCGCGGCCTCGGCCTGCCCGACCCCGACCACGACGAGGTGCGCCGCGCCTGCGCCGCCGTGCTGGAAGCCAATCCGATGCCGCTGGGCCGGCTGCGCATCACCTACACCGGAGGCCACGGCCCCCTCGGCTCCGACCGCGGCGACCGGGGTCCGACCCTGCTGGTCGCCCTCGGCGAGACCACCCGCCGCGCCGACTCCACCGCCGTCGTCACGGTGCCCTGGACCCGCAACGAGCGCGGCGCGCTCACCGGCCTGAAGACCACCTCGTACGCCGAGAACGTCGTCGCGCTCGCCCGCGCCCACCAACACGGCGCCACCGAGGCCCTGTTCGGCAACACCGTGGAACGGCTCTGCGAGGGCACCGGCTCCAACGTCTTCGTCGTCCTCGACGGGGAGATCCACACCCCGCCGCTCGCCTCCGGCTGCCTCGCCGGTATCACACGCGCCCTCACGATCGAGTGGACGGGCGCGAAGGAGACCGACCTGCCGCTGGACGTCCTGAGCCGGGCCGAGGAGGTCTTCCTCACCTCCACCCTGCGCGACATCCAGGCCGTCCACCGCGTCGACGACCGCGAACTGCCCGGCGCCCCGGGCCCGGTGACCGCCAAGGCCATGCGGATCTTCGACGAACACGCGACCCACCGCCTGGACCCCTAGGGCCGCCCTGGAGCCGGCAACGGAGCGCCCCGACCCGGAGGCGGCACATAATCGGCTGCCACACCGCCTCGCAGCGGGTAGAACAACCCTGATGACCACGACCCTGCGGCCGACCGAGCCGCTGCAGCAGAACGCCGACGGCACCCGTTCACGCCGCTACCAGGTGTGTGTGAACAGCCGCCCGGTCGGCGCGATACACCTCGCCACGCACCCCGTCTTCGGGCCCTCCGTCGCCAGGGTCCTCGGCCTGCACATCGACGAGCCGGACCGCGGCCGGGGCCGGGGCACGGTGGCCGCGCTCGCCGCCGAGGAGGTGGCACGCGGCTGGGGCTGCAAGCGGATGGAGGCCTCCGTGCCCGCCGACGACGAGGCCGCGGTCCGGCTGGCCACGGCGCTCGGCTACGTCGAACGCAACCGCGGCATGGAGAAGCAGCTCGGCGCCGACGCCCCCGAACTGCCCGCCGGCAGCCGGGGCAGGCCCATGACCCCGGCCGAGTACGGGACCTGGCTCGAACACGGCAAGGCCGCCTACGCGCGGAGCTGGACCGACCGCGGAGTGCCCGCCGACGAGGCGTGGGCCAAGTCGGAGGACGACCACGCCCGGCTGCTGCCCCAGGGCCCCGACACCCCGGGCATGCTGATCAGCGTCCTGGAACACGAGGGCACCCCGGTCGGCACCCTGTGGGTGGCGGTCACCGAGGAACGGGCCTTCGTCTACGACGTCGAGGCCGACGCGCGCTTCCGCGGCCGGGGCCACGGCCGCTCCCTGATGCTGCTGGCCGAGGCCCAGGCACTGGCCGCCGGCCGGCACGTCCTGGGCCTCAACGTCTTCGCGGGCAACACCCCGGCCGAGCGGCTGTACGAGTCCCTCGGCTACCGGCCCGTGGTGCGCGCCGTCTACAAGGAACTGCTCTGAGACACCGCTTCGGCGTCCCGTGGAGCGGGGGACGGACGGGCCGGTCAGCTCCCCTGCCCGGCCTCGGCCAGCAGCCGGTCCACGATCTCCTCGATGCGCTCGCGCAGCCCCTCCTGGCTCTTGCCGCCGTCCAGGAGCTCGCCCCCCACCACGTACGTCGGCGTGCCGGTCACGCCGATCGCCTTGCCCTCGGCGTGGTCGGCGTCGACGATCAGGATGTGCCGGCCGTCGATCAGCGCGGTGTCGAACTCCTCGTCGTCCAGGCCCAGTTCACGGGCCACCTCGATCAGGACGGGCTCGCCCTCGCGGGCCAGCCGCTCGACCCGGCCCAGCACCGCCTCCACGTACGGCCACCCCTGCCCCTGCTCGGCGGCCTCCTCCGCGGCCTGCGCGGCGGCGAAGGAGTGCGGGTGCTTCTCCAGCGGGAAGTGCCGCAGCCGCAGCTCCAGCCGGTCCCCGTACCGGGCGCGCAGGGCACGCAGGTCGTCGAGCGCGGTACGGCAGTCGGGGCACTGCAGCTCGCACCAGACGTCGAGAACCGGGACAGGGGCGTGCGCGGAGGAGGAGTCGCTCATGCGGACAGTCTTCCAGGCCCGAAGCGGGCGGCCCAACCGGGATCACACGTGGTGGCCCCACCGGGACCAGCGGAGGAGACGACCCGGAGATCACCCTGAAGTCCGCTCGGAACATGGCTTCCCCACGGGTGGGCGGTGCAGGATGGAAGGGACGAACCCCCCGACCGGTGAGCCCGCCTGGAGGACCGGATGATTGCCGAGACCGTATGTTCCGCCGTTTCCGCGGCCGGCCTGGGCATCGCCGCGGTGACGGCCTACCGGCGGCGCTTCCTCGCCGCGGCCCGTGTCGCCGCCTACTCCCTGATCCCGGTCGCCCTGGCGATGACCGGCGTCGTCGGCTGGCTCGCCGGCACCGCCTTCAGCCCGACCGCCTGGGCGGGCTTCGGCCTGCTCGGCGCCGCCTGGCTGCTCTTCGCGTCGACCCGGGCGGTGGAGCGCCGCCGCGGCGGCACACGCAAGGAGCGCAAGGAGGCGGCCCGGGGCGCGGAGCGGAGCGCGGTGGCCCCGGCGGCGTCGGCGCCCTCGCTGGGACCGGGACAGGCCGCCCGCCCGGCCGGCAGGCCCGCCGCGAAGCGGGCGGCGTCCGGGGGCGACGACGACTTCAGCGACATCGAGGCGATCCTGAAGAAGCACGGCATCTGACGGTGATCACGGGTGGACGCGCAAGTGATCACGGTCCGCGCCGAAGCGGACCGAAGATCACGGAGTACGGCTGACTCCCGCACATTCCTGGTGTGTTGATCGCGTACCGCTCGGCGGCTGCGTCATCATCGCCCCGAGATGGTGGACACGACACAGAGAGAGTCCGCGCCCCCTCAGGACGAGCCGCGCGGATGTCTCTTCGCCCTTTCCCAGCCGCCGCTGATGATCTTCCTTGCGGTGATCGGGTGTCTGCTGCTCATGGCTTCGTTGCACGACCTGCTGTTGCTGTGAGCCGTACGCGTGGGTCCCCGGCGCCACCCGCCGGGGACCACGACAACCATCGACGGTGGCCCGGTGACCGACGGCCCCGGCCGGTCCGTCGTCCGGCTCTCCGCTCAGCCGGCCGCCTCCTTGCGGCGAGCCCGGTAGGCGGCCACATGCAGGCGATTGCCGCACGTACGGCTGTCGCAGTACCGCCGCGAGCGGTTACGGGACAGATCGACGAAGGCACGCCGGCAGTCGGGAGCCTCGCAGCGCCGCAGCCGCTCCCGCTCCCCGGCCACCACGAAGAACGCCAGCGCCATTCCGCAGTCGGCGGCCAGGTGGTCGGCCACGGAGGCGCCGGGCGCGAAGTAGTGGACGTGCCAGTCGTACCCGTCGTGGTCCGTCAGCCGGGGCGTGGTGCCCGCGGCGGCCACCAGCTCGTTGATCATGCCCGCCGCGGTCCGGCAGTCGGAGGCCGCGAAGATCCCCGCGAACCGGCCACGGATCCTGCGCACCGCGGAGAGATCGAACTCGGACAGCACCCCCACGTCGCTCATCCTGTGATTGCGGACGAATTCCCCGAGCGCCGCGACGTCCGCCAGCCCGTCCGGCGCCGCTTCGTCCTCCGGTGCGGTGTTCACCAGATCCACCACGGTGTCCAGCGCGCACCGGGTGTCGTGGGTGATCAGCACGTTTCGCTCCCTGGCCTGGGCATCGGGCACACGCCCGCCGATGCAGGCCGATGGTAGTGGCTCCACGCGCCCCCGAGCAGCGCACGACGCAGCCGCGGCCACGCGCGCACACCGGCACCGGCCCCCGCGGGAGACCGGTACCGGTGTGCTCGCGTATGCGGTTGTCCTGGCCCGAGCCGTCTCCCCGAGTGGACGGCAACGGGCAGCTTGAAGGGCCTCGACGGGCCTAACTCTCCGCGAGGATGTGCGACAGCTCCTGATCCAGATCGAAATGCCGGTGTTCCGTGCCCGGGGGCACGGCTGCGTCCGTTCGCTTCAGGAAGGACTCCAGGGCCCGCGCCGGGGCCTCGAGCAGGGCCTCGCCCTCCGGAGAGCTCAGGGCGATGCACACGACGCCCTGGCCATGGCTGCGGGACGGCCAGACACGGACGTCTCCGGTGCCCGTGGGCCGGTGAAGACCCTCGGCGAGGAGGTCGCGGGCGAACACCCACTCGACGGTCTCCTCGGCTCCGGTGTGGAAGGTGGCGTGCACGGCGTAGGGGTCGGCCGTGTCGTACCGCAGGCCTGCGGGGACAGGCAGAGAGGACTCGCTCGATACAACGAGGCGCAGGTGCAGCTCGCAGCTGACCGTGGTGTTCATAAGCGCCAGGGCCTTTCGCTCAGTGTGCGCTCGGGGATTCGCACGTCGGCGAAATCGACATGCCACCTACGGTGCCGTTGTAAACCCCTCTGAGTGTTTTGCTTGGCTTTACGTAACTCTTCCGGCCGAGGGTGTCTTCGTACGGTACGCCCATTGCGGTGACCGGATTCTCGTCCGGTACGGTGGCAGCGTATGAATACGCGGAGTGACGAACCGGACCGCCCCGCCAAGGCGCCCGGACGAGCGAAGGCCGAGGCGGAGGCGGACGAGGGGCGTGACCGGCGGGGGCTGGGCTCGCGGGCTCCCGCGTTCGTCCGGTCACACCGCGTGCTGCTCCTGAGCTGGCAGGCCGCGATCTTCGTCGCCGGACTCCTGGTCGTGATCGCCGGGATCGTCATGCTCCCGCTGCCCGGCCCCGGCTGGCTGGTGATCTTCGGCGGCATGGCGATCTGGGCCACCGAGTTCGTCTGGGCCCAGCTCGCGCTGCGCTGGACCAAGCGCAAGGTCACCGAGGCGGCCCAGCAGGCGCTCGACCCCAGAGTGCGCCGCCGCAACATCGCGCTGACCGTGATCGGCCTGGTGATCGTCGCCGCGCTGGCCGGGGTGTACCTGTGGAGGTTCGGCACGGTGCCGCCCTGGAGGGCCGTCGGCCGCTGAGGCCGCTGAGCTCGGCACACGCGGGCCGGGCGCTCGCCGGACCATGGTCCCGGGCACCCCTGACATGCGGTAATGTTCTCCCTGTGCCCGGGCGATTAGCTCAGTGGGAGAGCGCTTCGTTCACACCGAAGAGGTCACTGGTTCGAACCCAGTATCGCCCACCCGGAACCGGCGGCCCGTCTGCGATCAAGCGGACGGGCCGCCGTCGTATGCGCGGGGCAGGGGAGGGCGCGGTGACGATCCGTTACCTGTGAGCGGAGCGCCGGCGAACGCGCCGTAGAAGTGGACCGGCCCGACCCGTTCTTCCTGATGAAGTATTCGAGGATCAAGGAGTAAGGCCGACTTCCAGGACCGTCCCCCATTCCGGGAGAAGTTCCGGAAGCGGTCTCCGGCGGAAATCCACGGACCTATTTCCAAAACACCGTCACCTTTCTTCACGGGTACGGAAGGAGAGGTCCGGACCGGCCGCCGTTCACGTCACACTCGTCCCATGGACTGGACCCACTACCGCTTCCGCACCCGGTGGACCCTCCCCGCGCCGGCCGACGCCGTCTACCGGGCGCTGGAACGGATCGAGGACTACCCGAGCTGGTGGCGGCAGGTGCGCGAGGTGACCCGCACCGGCCCGACGGCCGGCGTCGTCCGGATCCGCTCCCTCCTGCCCTACGACCTGACCTTCACCGCACGCGAGGTGCGCCGGGACCCGGCCGCCGGAGTCCTGGAGGCCGTGCTCACCGGGGACGTCGACGGCTGGGCGCGCTGGACGCTCACCGCGCACGGCACCGGCACCCTCGCCGTCTACGACCAGGTCGTCGACGTCCGCAAACCGCTGCTCAGACGGTTCGCCGTGCCCGGCCGGCCCCTCTTCCGCGCGAACCACCGGCTGATGATGCGGGCAGGCCGGCGCGGACTGGCCGCCCGCCTGGAAGCGGTTTGAACGAACACCCCGCGGGCCTGTATGGTTCAGTGCGTTCCCGGGCGATTAGCTCAGTGGGAGAGCGCTTCGTTCACACCGAAGAGGTCACTGGTTCGAACCCAGTATCGCCCACCGGGTAAGGCCGGTCCGCACACGCGGACCGGCCTTTTCTCATCCTCAGGCGGCCGCCGCCGGCAGTTCCGGACGCAGCGGCCACGACGGGTCCACCGTCTCCTCCGTCCCACTGCGCGCGAACCACGCCTGCAGGCCGCGGGCCTGAGCCGCGTGCCAACCCGTCTGCAGCGTATGCAGTTCCGCCGGGGTCAGCCGCTCGAGGCGGGCCGCGAAGCGACGGCCCAGCGAGCGGACCACCTCCAGCGCGGCCAGGGCGTCCGCCGCCGCGTCGTGCGCGTCCTGAAGAGCCACGTCGTAATGCGCGCACAGGTCGGTGAGCGTGCGCCTGCCCTTGCGGTAGCGGTCGAGATGCTTGTCCAGCACCCGCGGATCCAGCACCCGCAGCGGCGACGCCTCGAACCAGCGCTCCAGCGACGAGGCCCGATGGCGGCGCAACTCCCTGTCCAGCAGCGTCAGATCGAACGGCGCGTTCATCACCACCAGCGGGCGGCCCAACGCGGCCTGCTCCGCCAGTTCCTCGGCCATCTCGTACATCACCGGCGCCGGCCAGCGCCCGTTCAGCTGGAGATGCTCGTCGGTCAGCCCGTGCACCGCCCTCGCCGCCTCCGGCACCGGCACGCCCGGGTTCACCAGCCAGCGGTGCACCCGCGGCCGGAAGCCCGGGGCGTCCTGGACGACGAGGGCGGCCGACACGATGCGGTCGGTCTCCACGTCGACGCCCGTCGTCTCCGTGTCGAAGGCGGCCAGAGGCCCCTCGTACCAGCTCGTCATAGGCCAACAACTCCTCGGTCCACGAGGGCAGCTGACGCGTCGTCCGCCGCGTCCGCCCGCTGCCCGTTTGGTGATACCCGGGCTGTTTGCGCCGTACGCCGGAAGGAGACAACAGGAGTGCGGGTCTTTGCAGTTCACGGGTCCGCAGCGGGGATACACCAAGCACGGAAGGCTGTTGGTCGCCATGGTGATGGCACAGCCCGAGCGGGGCGGGCTGCTGCCCGAGCGCGCGAGCGCCCCACGGGGCACACTCGCCACCACCGCCTGCATGGAGACACTCCAGGTGGGCTATCTGCACGCGGTCGCCGCGGCGGCCGGCTGCTCACTGTCCCAGCCCTTTCCCGACAACGGCATCGACTGGCACGTCAGCCACAGCGCCCCCGGACACACCGTCGACGACGAGGTGACCATCAAGGTGCAGCTGAAGTGCACCTACCAGCTACCGCCCAACCCCCCGGGCCGGTTCTTCTCCTTCACGCTCGACAACGCCCACCTGGCCAAGCTCGCCCGCACCCCGGTCACGGTGCACAAGATCCTCGTCGTGATGATCGTGCCCCGGTCGCAGGACCAGTGGCTGCGCGCCGGCCACGACCGGCTCGACCTCCGGCACTGCTGCTACTGGGTCAACCTCGCCGGCCACCCCCTCACCGGCCGGCACCGCACCACCGTGCGGATCCCGACCTCGCGCATCTTCGACGACCGGGCCCTGTGCGAGATCATGACGCGGGTCGGAACGGGAGGCAGACCATGACGCACCGCCCCCTCGACGAGCCCCTGCGACCGGTACGGCCGTACCCCGCCGACGCCCACCGCGGCCGTCTCCCCGCCCCCTCCGACGTCGACCCCGCCGTCCTCGGGACCCTGCTCCACCGGCACGGCTGGCAGCGCCGTGGCGGCGCCGTCGGCCGCTACGGCCGCTGGACCCCACCCGGGCCCGGCGGCACCGGCACCAGCCTGCTGGTACCCGAGAACCGCGCCCTCCCCGACAGCGACGACCTGCTCGGCGAGGCCCTTGACGCCCTCGCCCGCAGCGGCACGCCCTCCGCGCGCGAGGTACTGATTGCCCTCACCCTTCCCAGCGACGAGATCCGCTGGTGGCGGGACGTGCCCGAGGGCCCGGCCGACGCCGCCGGCTGGACCGACGAGGAACGGCTGCGCGGCGCCGCCCGCCAGATGCTGCTCGCCGCCGCGCTCGCCACACGTGCGCGTGCCGGCTACCACGGCGCCCGCCACCGGCGCTCGGCCGCCACCTCCCTGGACCACGTTCTCGTCGGCTCAGCCGCCGACGGCCGCGGCCTGACCGCCTTCGTTCCCGTCGACCCCGGCAGGCCTCTTGCCGTCCGCCTCCACCAGGCCCTGTACGCCGTCCGCGAGGCCGTCGACTACCGGCGGGCCACCGGCGCCATGGACGCCTTCGACGGTGCCGTCCGCGCGGGCGCCAGCCGTGAACTCACCGAGGCCGTCGTCGCCCTCGTCCGCGGCACCGAGGGCGCGCGCGTCGCCGTGGAGTGGGCGCCCGCGGCGGGTGTGCCCGAGGACTGCGCGGCCGCCGCCGAGGCCGTCGAGTTCTCGCCGGGCGACCTGCCCGTACTGCGCGAGGCCGGCGCCCGCTATCTGCGCGCCGAACCGTCGGTGCTCACCCGGATCACCGGCACCGTGGTGCGGATGCGCAGAGCGCACCCGCGCGGCGAGGGCACCGTGCGGCTTCGGGTGCTCGCGGGCGCCGAAGTGCCGTACGTGCGCGTGACCCTGGACGAGGAGGACTACCGAGTCGCCGGGCACGCCCACCTCGTCGGACTGCCCGTGCGGGTGCTCGGGCGGCTGGAGAGCCGCGGCGGCTTCCGCCGGCTCACCGGCGCCTCCGGCGTCGTGCCCGTGGAGGTGGACGACGAGGAGCGCGACCGGCTGCTGAAGTCTCTGCAGGAGGATCTCGACTACTTCGAGGAGATGTGCGGCGGGGACGACCGCGACTGACGGGCATGTCCGCGACCGATCGTGGACCGTGCGTAATCGTTTCGCGGTAGAAGGCCCGGGGTCGGTACGATCCCAGTCATGCGCGCGCTCCAGGTATGGCGCCGCACCCCACCTGCAGTCAGGAGAGACCGGTGTCAGACGTCCGTGTGATCATCCAACGCGATTCCGAGCGGGAAGAGCGCACGGTGACGACGGGCACCACGGCCGCCGACCTCTTCGCCGGCGAGCGCTCGATCGTGGCCGTGCGCGTCGGCGGGGAACTCAAGGATCTCGCCCACGAGATCAAGGACGGCGAGACCGTCGAGGGCGTCGAGATCTCCTCCGAGGACGGCCTCAACATCCTGCGCCACTCCACCGCCCACGTCATGGCGCAGGCCGTGCAGGAGCTCTTCCCCGAGGCCAAGCTGGGCATCGGCCCGCCCGTCAGGGACGGCTTCTACTACGACTTCGACGTCGAGAAGCCCTTCCACCCCGATGACCTCAAGGCCATCGAGAAGAAGATGCAGGAGATCCAGAAGCGGGGCCAGAAGTTCTCCCGCCGCGTCGTCAGCGACGAGGCCGCCCGCGAGGAGCTGGCCGACGAGCCGTACAAGCTGGAGCTGATCGGCCTCAAGGGCTCCGCGTCGCACGACGACGGCGCGGACGTCGAGGTCGGCGCCGGCGAGCTGACGATCTACGACAACCTGGACGCCAAGACCGGTGAGCTGTGCTGGAAGGACCTCTGCCGCGGTCCCCACCTGCCCTCCACCCGGCTGATCCCCGCGTTCAAGCTGATGCGCAACGCCTCGGCGTACTGGCGCGGCAACGAGAAGAACAAGCAGCTCCAGCGCATCTACGGCACCGCCTGGCCGTCCAAGGACGAGCTGAAGGCGCACCTCGAATTCCTCGCCGAGGCCGAGAAGCGCGACCACCGCAAGCTGGGCAGCGAGCTGGACCTGTTCTCCATCCCCGAGCAGATCGGCTCCGGCCTCGCCGTCTTCCACCCCAAGGGCGGCATCATCCGCCGGGTCATGGAGGACTACTCGCGGCGCAAGCACGAGGAGGCCGGTTACGAGTTCGTCTACACCCCGCACGCGACGAAGGGGAAGCTCTTCGAGACCTCGGGCCACCTGGACTGGTACGCCGACGGCATGTACCCGCCCATGCAGCTCGACGAGGGCGTGGACTACTACCTCAAGCCCATGAACTGCCCGATGCACAACCTGATCTTCGACGCGCGCGGCCGGTCCTACCGTGAACTGCCGCTGCGGCTCTTCGAGTTCGGGACCGTGTACCGGTACGAGAAGTCGGGCGTC
Organism: Streptomyces sp. CB01373; assembly: GCF_002803075.1. Lineage (GTDB taxonomy): Bacteria > Actinomycetota > Actinomycetes > Streptomycetales > Streptomycetaceae > Streptomyces. Next base: position 257,435 of record NZ_NNBK01000004.1, read on the forward strand.
GTGCACGGCCTGACCCGTGCCCGCGGCTTCACCCAGGACGACGCGCACATCTACTGCACCCGCGAGCAGATGGCCGACGAGCTCGACAAGACGCTCACCTTCGTGCTGAACCTGCTGCGCGACTACGGCCTGACCGACTTCTACCTGGAGCTCTCCACCAAGGATCCGGAGAAGTACGTCGGCAGCGACGAGGTCTGGGAGGAGGCCACCGAGACCCTGCGCCAGGTCGGCGAGAAGCAGGGCCTCCAGCTCGTTCCGGACCCGGGCGGCGCGGCGTTCTACGGCCCCAAGATCTCCGTCCAGGTCAAGGACGCGATCGGCCGTACGTGGCAGATGTCGACGGTCCAGCTCGACTTCAACCTGCCCGAGCGCTTCGACCTGGAGTACACGGCCGCGGACGGCTCCAAGCAGCGCCCGGTCATGATCCACCGCGCGCTCTTCGGCAGCATCGAGCGGTTCTTCGCGGTGCTGCTGGAGCACTACGCGGGTGCGTTCCCGGCCTGGCTGGCACCCGTGCAGGCGGTCGGCATCCCGGTGGGCGACGCGCACGTGGAGTACCTCCAGAAGTTCGCCGCGGACGCGAAGAAGAAAGGCCTGCGGGTCGAGGTGGACTCCTCGTCGGACCGCATGCAGAAGAAGATCCGCAACGCCCAGCGCGCGAAAGTGCCGTTCATGATCATCGTCGGTGACGACGACATGAACGCGGGCACGGTGTCGTTCCGCTACCGCGACGGTTCGCAGGAGAACGGCATTCCGCGTGACGAGGCGCTGGCGAAGATCGTTGACGTGGTGGAGCGCCGCGTACAGGTGTAGTTGCTCCCCGCCGACGCGGGGGTGGTCCGTTCATACCGGTCATCGGACACACGACGGTGCTGTCGCTCCCCGCCTGCGCGGGGGTCGGCCCCCGGGGTAGATCCCGGGGGCCTTTCCCGTTCCCTCAGAGCGTCGCCATATGCTGCACCCATGACGAGTGAGCCGGAACAGCAGCTGGGAGTGGGAACGCCCGACGCGTTCCAGCGTCTGTGGACGCCCCACCGGATGGCCTACATCCAGGGCGAGAACAAGCCGAGCGGCCCGGATGCCGGCGACGGCTGCCCCTTCTGCTCGATCCCGGCCAAGTCCGACGAGGACGGCCTGGTCGTGCGGCGCGGTGAACACGTGTACGCGGTGCTCAACCTCTACCCGTACAACGGCGGCCACCTCATGGTCGTGCCCTACCGCCATGTCGCCGACTACACCGACCTGACGGAAGCGGAGACCGCGGAACTCGCGGAGCTCACCAAGCAGGCCATGACGGCGTTGCGCGGCGCCTCCGGGGCCCATGGTTTCAACCTGGGCATGAACCAGGGCACGGTCGCCGGCGCCGGTATCGCCGCCCACTTGCACCAGCACGTCGTCCCCCGCTGGGGCGGCGACACCAATTTTCTGCCCGTGATCGGCCACACGAAGGTGCTGCCGCAGCTCCTCGCCGACACCCGCAAGATGCTCGCGGAGGCCTGGCCGGCGTAGCCCGCTCGGCGGGCCGCGCCTCACGCGTCGTACGAGTCGGCCTTCCTCGGTGACGCGTCCTGGACGGCGCCGCTGAGGACCGAGGAGCGGGAGCCGAACTTCTCGACGTTCACGCCGTTCTCCTTGAGGACCTTGAGCGCGGCGGCGTGCACCACCCGCAGGACCGGGGTGGCGGCGCGCAGCGCGTCGTCGGCCATGAAGCGGTGCCGCCAGGGCTGGTCGGCCCAGGCGTGCCGCAGGCCGAACGGTTCGGGCAGGGTGAGGCTGCCGCCGAGCCACTTCAGCAGGGGCGGGTACCAGGACAGGGGCGCGCGGGCGGCGAGCCGTACGACCTCGTCGGCGTCGATCAGGGGCAGTTTCACCGTGCGGGTCTCCCAGAAGCGGAGCGCCTTCTGGACCGTTTTCTCCCTGGCCGCAGGCTTCTGGTTGAACAGGGGGTTGACCGGTCCGAGGGCGTGGCCGGTGACCTCGATGCGCAGGGTGTCGTGCAGCACGGTCACGGTGACCAGCATGGTGATCACGAGGTGGCCGTCCCAGAGGGTCCACTGCACGCCGAGGTAGTGGCGGTCGCCGCTGCCGAACTGCTGCTTGTTGCAGATGTCCTGTATGGCGTGGGTCTTGACGGTGTACGTCTCGACGTCGGTGCCGCTCGGCCGGGAGACCTCCTTGGCGTTCTCCCCGATGGGGGTGACGACCCAGTGGGTGACGGTCGGCTTGGGGAAGCCGCCGGTGTTGATGGAGGTGCGTTCGAGCATGGCCAGGCCGCCCTGGATCGCGGTGATGACGTCCCAGCTGCGGAAGGGGTGGAACTCCTTGCCCGGTTCGGCGGAGACGAGTTCCTCGGCCAGCTGCCAGCTTCCCCAGCGCGTGCCCATGCCGAGTATGCCCTTGGGCCCTGCGTAGAAGACCGAGTTGGAGCGTTGTTCGGCGCTGAGCCGGGCGAGTTCCTTGCGGACCTGTTCGGCCGCGTCGCCGGGGTTGCCCGGTACGGCTTCGGGGATCTTGGCGCCCACGCCGCCGCCGCTCAGCAGGCCCGACCAGCGCTCGCGCAGTTCGCGCGCGGAGCGTTCGCAGATCTGCTTGGCCCAGAACCAGCCGATCACGGGCATGACGACGGCCGCGCGTGCGTACCACGCCCAGAAGTCGCTGAAGGGCATCTTGACCAGGAAGAGCACGGCGAGTGCGGCGACGGCGACCAGCAGGGTGTTGGCGAGGGCGCCGGCGCGTTTGTCCTCCCGTTTGCTGACGTTGGCGCGCAGGGTGAACACCAGCAGCCATACGAAGAGGCCGGGCAGGAAGAGCAGCCCGCACAGCACGGTCACGGCCGTCAGCCAGTTGTCGCGGTCGCGGCGGATGCGGTGGGCCGCGAGGCAGTGCTCCACGACGACCTGGGGTTCGAGGCCGAACGACTGGATGAGCGGTGCGCGTCCGGCGCCCAGCATGCGGTCGATCACCGCGCGGGAGAAGGCCTCGCCGAACCGGGGGCGGAAGATCTTCGCCCACGGGCGCGGGAGGCTGACCTTGGACTGGTGCCATTCGTTGTCCGCGTCCAGGATCTTGGTCACTTCGTCGTCCCGGTACGCGGCCGCGGCGAGCGAGTTGGTCGCCGCCGTCTGTCCGGCCGTGCCGGACAGGGGCACCTGTGCCCCGGGACTGAAATCGAATCCGTCCGTCACTTCCGCCCCCATTGCCGCCGCTCCTGCATCTGCGGCCTTCCCGGCTTCCCTGCCCCGCACACCTGTTGATCAGGTCATCAGGGTATCGGCAGCGGCGCGCGTGGACAGGTGGACGGCCGGAGCCGTCCACCTTTCCGCAACCATGCGTTCCAGTGCACCGGTTGTGCGCCGGGTGCGCCGACTATGAGGCTTCGCGCTCCTGTTGGCGTACGCGGTCGGCCACCTGGGGCGGCATCGGCTCGTGCCGCACGTACCGGCGGTCGAAGCGGGCCGTGCCGTGGGACAGGGAGCGCAGGTCGATCGCGTACCGGCCGATCTCGATCTCGGGCACCTCGGCGCGGATCAGGGTGCGGCCGTTGCCGACCTGTTCGGTGCCGAGGACCCGGCCGCGCCGTCCGGACAGGTCGCTCATCACGGGGCCCACGTAGTCGTCGCCGACCAGCACGGTCACCTCTGCCACCGGCTCCAGCAGGTGGATCCGCGCGTCGGTGGCGGCCTCCCGCAGTGCGAGCGCGCCCGCTGTCTGGAAGGCCGCGTCGGAGGAGTCCACCGAGTGGGCCTTGCCGTCGAGCAGGGTGACCCGTACGTCGATCAGCGGGTGGCCGGCGGCGACGCCCTTGGCGGCCTGGGTCCGTACGCCCTTCTCCACCGAGGGGATGAACTGCCGCGGCACGGCTCCGCCGACGACCTTGTCGACGAACTCGATGCCCGAGCCGCCGGGCAGCGGTTCCACCTCGATCTCGCAGATGGCGTACTGGCCGTGTCCGCCGGACTGTTTGACGTGCCGTCCGCGTCCGGCGGAGCGGTCCGCGAACGTCTCCCGCAGCGAGACCCGGTGGGGTACGACGTCGACCTGGACGCCGTAGCGGCTGCGCAGCCGTTCCAGGGCGACGTCGGCGTGGGCCTCGCCCAGGCACCAGAGCACCACCTGGTGGGTGTCCTGGTTCTGCTCCAGGCGCATCGTCGGGTCCTCCGCGACCAGCCGGGCCAGGCCCTGGGAGAGCTTGTCCTCGTCCGGTTTGCTGTGGGCCTGGATGGCCAGGGGGAGCAGCGGGTCGGGCATCTGCCAGGGCTCCATGAGCAGCGGGTCGTCCTTGGCGGAGAGCGTGTCGCCGGTCTCGGCGCGGCCGAGTTTGGCCACGCACGCGAGGTCGCCGGCGATGACGTGCGTCACCGGGCGCTGCTGCTTGCCGAAGGGGGTGGAGAGGGCGCCGACCCGCTCGTCGACATCGTGGTCCTCGTGCCCGCGGTCGGCCAGGCCGTGGCCGGAGACGTGCACGGTCTCGTCGGGGCGCAGGGTGCCGGAGAAGACGCGGACCAGGGAGACGCGGCCGACGTAGGGGTCGGAGGAGGTCTTGACGACCTCGGCGACGAGCGGCCCGTCCGGGTCGCAGGGCCGCAGTTCGCGCGGGCCGCCGTCGACGGTGGTGACGGTGGGCGCCTCGTGTTCCAGCGGGGTGGGGAAGCCGCGGGTGATCAGCTCCAGGAGTTCCACGGTGCCGATGCCCTGCTTGGCTCCCTCGGCTGCGGGCGCGGCGGCCAGGACGGGGAAGAACGCCCCGCGTGCGACGGCGCGTTCGAGGTCCTCGATGAGCGTCTTGACGTCGACCTGCTCACCGCCGAGGTAGCGGTCCATGAGGGTCTCGTCCTCGCTCTCGGCGATGATGCCCTCGATCAGCCGGTTGCGGGCCTCCTCCAGTTGCGGCAGCTGGTCGTCGCCGGGCTCGGACTCCTTGCGCTCGCCGGAGGAGTAGTCGAACAGTTTCTTCGTCAGCAGTCCGACCAGGCCGGTCACGGATGCGTGCCCGTCGGGCCCCTGCGAGCCGCGCAGCGGCAGGTAGAGCGGCAGTACGGCGTCGGGGTCGTCCGCCCCGAACGCCTCCGCGCACACCCGTGTCATCTCCTCGAAGTCCGCGCGTGCGGCTTCCAGGTGAGTGATCACGATGGCGCGGGGCATGCCGACGGCGGCGCACTCCTCCCAGACCATGCGGGTGGAACCGTCCACGCCGTCGGAGGCCGAGACGACGAAAAGGGCCGCGTCCGCGGCGCGCAGACCGGCCCTGAGCTCGCCGACGAAGTCGGCGTAGCCGGGGGTGTCGAGCAGATTGATCTTGATGCCGTCCCATTCGACGGGCACCAGGGAGAGCTGCACCGAGCGCTGCTGCCGGTGCTCGATGTCGTCGTAGTCCGAGATGCTGCCGCCGTCCTCCACGCGGCCGGCTCGGTTCACCGCTCCCGCGGTCAGCGCGAGAGCCTCCACCAGGGTCGTCTTGCCCGATCCGGAGTGGCCGACCAGCACCACATTGCGTACGGATGCGGGATGGTCGGCCGCCACTGCCCTGCCGGCGGCTCCGGGGTGGGTCTGCGTCTTGTCGCCCATGATCCTGCCTCCCGTTGAGGGTGAGGTCACTGTGGGCGCGGACACGCGGCACCGCGTGCACTGGCGGCTCCTGCGACGCCCGCGGTCCTTCGAGCTTTCCACTCCCGTCACGTCGCGTCCATACGAGGGACTCGATCCCGCCGTCGGGCAGCGCTTGCGCGCGGCCGGCGGCCGGTGCTCGCGGAGGTCGGGCGCCCGGCCGCCACGCACGCGCGTGCGTGGCTACGATGGGCCAGCCGGTGGCCAGCAGGGGCCGCCCGGTGACACCGACCCTCGGGAAGGCCATGCTGAACAAGTACGCGCGTGCATTCTTCACGCGTGTCCTCACACCGTTCGCCGCGTTTCTCATCCGCCGGGGCGTGAGCCCGGACACGGTCACGCTCATCGGGACCGCCGGAGTGGTCGCGGGGGCGCTGGTCTTCTACCCGCGGGGCGAGTTCTTCTGGGGCACGGTCGTGATCACGCTGTTCGTGTTCTCCGACCTGGTCGACGGCAACATGGCCCGCCAGCTGGGCCGCTCCAGCCGCTGGGGCGCCTTCCTGGACTCCACCCTCGACCGGGTCGCCGACAGTGCGATCTTCGGCGGGTTCGCCCTGTGGTACGCGGGCCACGGCGACGACAACGTGCTGTGCGCGGTGTCGATCTTCTGCCTGGCCAGCGGCCAGGTGGTGTCGTACACGAAGGCCCGGGGCGAGTCGATCGGTCTGCCGGTGGCCGTCAACGGGCTGGTGGAGCGGGCCGAGCGGCTGGTGATCTCGCTGGTCGCGGCCGGGTTCGCGGGCCTGCACAAGTTCGGGGTGCCGGGCATCCAGTACCTGCTGCCGATCGCCCTGTGGATCGTCGCGGCGGGCAGCCTGGTCACGCTGATCCAGCGGGTCGTCACGGTGCGCCGGGAATCGGCCGAGGCGGAGGCCGCCGCGGGCCGGCACGAGCAGGGCAGCGGGGCGGCGAAATGACCGTCCGGGAGCGTCTCACCGACGGGCTGTACGGCCTCGGCTGGGGCACCGTGAAGAAGCTCCCCGAACCGGTCGCCGTGCGGCTCGGCCGTACGGTCGCGGACCTCGCCTGGAAGCGGCGGGGCAAGGGTGTGCGGCGGCTGGAGGGCAACTACGCGCGCGTGGTGCCCGACGCGACCCCCGAGCGCCTCGCCGAGCTGTCGCGGGCGGGCATGCGCTCGTACCTGCGCTACTGGATGGAGTCCTTCCGGCTGCCGGCCTGGAGCGCCGAGCGGATCAGGGCGGGCTTCGACCCCAAGGACGTGCACCACCTGACGGACGGCCTCGCGGCCGGCAAGGGCGTCGTCCTCGCCCTGCCGCACCTGGCCAACTGGGACCTGGCCGGCGCCTGGGTCACCACCGCGCTGGACACACCGTTCACGACGGTCGCCGAGCGGCTGAAGCCGGAGACGCTCTACGACCGGTTCGTCGCCTACCGCGAGGGCCTCGGCATGGAGGTCCTGCCGCACAGCGGCGGCTCCGCGTTCGGCACGCTGGCCCGGCGGCTGCGCGACGGCGGCCTGGTCTGCCTGGTCGCCGACCGTGATCTGTCCTCCTCCGGGGTGGAGGTGACGTTCTTCGGCGAGAGCGCCCGGATGCCCGCGGGACCGGCCCTCCTCGCCCAGCAGACGGGCGCGCTGCTGCTGCCGGTCACCCTGTGGTACGACGACTCGCCCGTCATGCGGGGCCGGGTCCATCCCCCGGTCGACGTGCCCGGGACAGGTACGCGGGCCGAGAGGACGTCTGCCATGACACAGGCGCTGGCCGACGCCTTCGCCACGGGGATCGCCGAGCATCCGGAGGACTGGCACATGCTGCAGCGCTTGTGGCTCGCGGACCTGGATCCCGGGCGGGGTCCCGCGGCTTCGGGGAAGGCGACGGCGTGAGGATCGGCATCGTCTGCCCCTACTCGTGGGACGTGCCCGGTGGCGTCCAGTTCCACATCCGGGACCTGGCGGAGTACTTCATCGGCCTCGGCCACGAGGTGTCCGTCCTCGCCCCCGCCGACGACGACACCCCGCTGCCGCCGTACGTCGTCTCGGCCGGCCGTGCTGTCCCGGTGCCGTACAACGGCTCGGTGGCCCGGCTGAACTTCGGCTTCCTGTCGGCGGCCCGGGTGCGGCGCTGGCTGCACGAGGGCCGGTTCGACGTGATCCACATCCACGAGCCGACCTCGCCGTCGCTGGGCCTGCTGAGCTGCTGGGCGGCGCAGGGCCCGATCGTCGCCACCTTCCACACCTCCAACCCCCGGTCGCGGGCGATGATCGCCGCGTACGCCATCCTCCAGGCGGCCCTGGAGAAGATCAGCGCGCGGATCGCGGTGAGCGAGTACGCCCGCCGCACCCTCGTCGAGCACCTCGGCGGCGACGCGGTGGTGATCCCCAACGGCGTCGACGTCGACTTCTTCGCCCGTGCCGAGCCCAAGCCGGAGTGGCAGGGGGACACGATCGGCTTCATCGGCCGCATCGACGAGCCCCGCAAGGGCCTGCCCGTGCTGATGAGGGCGCTGCCCGCGATCCTCGCCGCCCGCCCGGGGGCCCGTCTGCTGGTCGCGGGCCGTGGGGACGAGGAACAGGCGGTGGCGGAGCTGCCGAGGGAACTGCGCTCGCGCGTGGAGTTCCTCGGGATGGTCAGCGACGCGGACAAGGCGCGGCTGCTGCGCAGCGTCGACGTGTACGTGGCCCCCAACACCGGCGGGGAGAGCTTCGGCATCATCCTGGTCGAGGCCATGTCGGCCGGGGCCCCCGTCCTCGCCTCCGACCTGGACGCCTTCGCCCAGGTCCTGGACCAGGGCAAGGCCGGTGAACTCTTCGCCAACGAGGACGCCGACGCGCTCGCCGAAGCCGCCGTGCGCCTGCTGTCCGACCCGTCCCGCCGGGCGGAGCTGCGCGAACGCGGCAGCACCCATGTGCGCCGCTTCGACTGGTCGACCGTCGGCGCCGACATCCTCTCCGTCTACGAGACGGTCACCGCCGGCGCGGCGGCCGTCGCCGCCGACGAACGCACGTCGGGGCTGCGGGCCCGCCTGGGCCTGGCCCGTGACTGATCCCACTCCCGCCGATCCACCCGGTGCGCGAATCCCCGGCCGCCCGGGCGGGGAGTCCCGGTAGCCTTGCCGCCCGTGACCGTAACGCTCATCTGGATTGTCGTCGCGCTCGTGGCCGTCGGGCTGTACCTGAGCTGGACGGCGGGGCGGCTCGACCGGCTGCACGCCCGTATCGACGCCGCGCGGGCCGCGCTGGACGCGCAGTTGCTGCGTCGGGCGTCGGTGGCGCAGGAAGTGGCCACCTCCGGTGTCCTCGACCCGGCCGCCTCCATCGTGCTGTACGAGGCGGCGCACGCCGCCCGGCAGGCGGAGGAGGACCAACGGGAGGTCGCGGAGAGCGAGTTGAGCCAGGCCCTGCGGGCCGTGTTCGCCGAACTCCCGCAGGTCGAGGCGGTGCGCGAGGCGCCCGGGGGAGAGGAGGCGGCGCGCGAGCTGTCCGAGGGCGTGCGCCGGGTGCCGATGGCCCGCCGCTTCCACAACGACGCGGTGGGAGCCGCCCGCCGGCTGCGCGAGCACCGCAAGGTGCGGTGGTTCCGGCTGGCCGGGCACGCCCCGTTCCCGATGGCCTTCGAGATGGACGACGAGCCCCCGGCGGCCCTCGCGGAGCGGGCCGTCTGACCGGGAACGAGTGACCCGCTTTCGGGCGGTGCCGGGCGAAAAGGATCCACCGGGTCTCCATTGGCCCTTGCCGTGGACTGGTCCAATCCCGTTTCCTCGGTGGCGCACCACACCCTCTTCTCACCAAGTGAGGTCACCCGTGTCCACCACGATTCCCGACTCCGCCCGGACCCCCGAGACCGGTACCGCCCGTGTGAAGCGCGGCATGGCCGAGCAGCTCAAGGGCGGCGTGATCATGGACGTCGTCACGCCGGAGCAGGCGAAGATCGCCGAGGACGCGGGCGCCGTCGCGGTCATGGCCCTGGAGCGTGTCCCCGCCGACATCCGCAAGGACGGCGGCGTGGCCCGCATGTCCGACCCGGACATGATCGAGGGCATCATCGAGGCCGTCTCCATCCCGGTCATGGCCAAGTCCCGCATCGGCCACTTCGTCGAGGCCCAGGTCCTTCAGTCGCTCGGCGTCGACTACATCGACGAGTCCGAGGTCCTCACCCCGGCCGACGAGGTCAACCACTCCGACAAGTGGGCCTTCACCACCCCCTTCGTCTGCGGCGCCACCAACCTCGGCGAGGCCCTGCGCCGGATCGCCGAGGGCGCGGCGATGATCCGCTCCAAGGGCGAGGCCGGCACCGGCAACGTCGTCGAGGCCGTCCGCCACCTGCGCCAGATCAAGAACGAGATCGCCAGGCTGCGCGGCTTCGACAACCACGAGCTGTACGCCGCCGCCAAGGAGCTGCGCGCCCCGTACGAGCTGGTCAAGGAGGTCGCCGAGCTGGGCAAGCTCCCGGTCGTGCTGTTCTCCGCCGGTGGTGTGGCCACCCCCGCCGACGCCGCCCTGATGCGCCAGCTCGGCGCCGAGGGCGTCTTCGTCGGCTCCGGCATCTTCAAGTCCGGCGACCCGGCCAAGCGTGCCGCCGCCATCGTGAAGGCCACCACCTTCTACGACGACCCGAAGATCATCGCGGAGGCGTCCCGCAACCTCGGCGAGGCCATGGTCGGCATCAACTGCGACACCCTCCCCGAGACCGAGCGGTACGCCAACCGCGGCTGGTAAGCACAGGCCCGCAGGTAAAAGAACCCCATGAACACTCCTGTCATCGGCGTCCTGGCACTCCAGGGCGATGTACGGGAGCACCTCATCGCCCTGGCCGCGGCGGACGCCGTGGCCAGGCCGGTGCGGCGCCCCGAAGAGCTCGCCGAGGTCGACGGCCTCGTCCTCCCCGGCGGCGAGTCCACCACCATCTCCAAGCTGGCCGTCCTCTTCGAAGTGATGGACCCGCTCCGCGCGCGCGTGCGTGACGGCATGCCCGTCTACGGCACCTGCGCCGGCATGATCATGCTCGCCGACAAGATCCTCGACCCGCGCTCGGGCCAGCAGACCGTCGGCGGGATCGACATGATCGTGCGCCGCAACGCCTTCGGACGGCAGAACGAGTCCTTCGAGGCCTCCGTCGAGGTCAAGGGCGTCCCGGGCGATCCGGTGGAGGGCGTCTTCATCCGCGCCCCCTGGGTCGAGTCCGTCGGCGCCGGGGCCGAGGTGCTCGCCGAGCACGACGGCCACATCGTCGCGGTCCGCCAGGGCAACGCCCTGGCCACGTCGTTCCACCCGGAGCTGACCGGCGACCACCGTGTGCACGCCCTGTTCGTCGACATGGTGCGCGCGAACCGGACACCCGAGTCCTTGTAGGATTCCTGCGTTCGTTACGCAGACGGGTTACGCGAAGGAGACAGGCAGATGTCCGGCCACTCTAAATGGGCCACGACGAAGCACAAGAAGGCCGTCATCGATGCCAAGCGCGGCAAGCTCTTCGCGAAGCTGATCAAGAACATCGAGGTCGCGGCTCGCATGGGCGGCGTCGACCTGGACGGCAACCCGACGCTCTACGACGCCGTGCAGAAGGCCAAGAAGCAGTCGGTGCCCAACAAGAACATCGACTCGGCCATCAAGCGCGGCGGTGGTCTCGAGGCCGGCGGCGCCGACTACGAGACGATCATGTACGAGGGTTACGGGCCGAACGGTGTCGCGGTGCTCATCGAGTGCCTCACCGACAACCGCAACCGTGCCGCCTCCGACGTGCGTGTCGCCATGACCCGCAACGGCGGCTCCATGGCCGACCCGGGCTCGGTGTCGTACCTGTTCCACCGCAAGGGCGTCGTGATCGTGCCCAAGGGCGAACTGTCGGAGGACGACGTCCTGACGGCCGTCCTGGACGCGGGCGCCGAGGAGGTCAACGACCTCGGCGAGTCCTTCGAGGTGCTCAGCGAGGCCACCGACCTGGTGGCGGTCCGCACCGCCCTCCAGGAGGCCGGCATCGACTACGACTCCGCCGACGCCAACTTCGTCCCCACCATGCAGGTGGAGCTGGACGAGGAGGGCGCCCGGAAGATCTTCAAGCTGATCGACGCGCTCGAGGACAGCGACGACGTGCAGAACGTCTTCGCCAACTTCGACGTCAGCGACGAGATCATGGAAAAGGTCGAGGCGTAGGACCGCCGCGGATCGCGTGCTTGGACGGGCCGGTGGGGAGAGATTCCCGCCGGCCCGCCGTCGTTGCCGGTGGCACCCGCCGTCGTTGTCGGTGGCAGCGGATAGCCTGACGTCAGGCAAAGATCACTCAAAGATCGCCGCCATGACCACGACCACGTCACGAGGGGAGGGACACGCGTGCGCGTACTGGGAGTCGACCCCGGACTGACCCGCTGCGGCGTCGGTGTCGTCGAGGGGGTCGCGGGCCGGCCGCTGACGATGCTCGGCGCCGGAGTCGTCCGCACCCCGGCGGACGCCGACCTGAGCCATCGTCTGGTCGCCGTCGAACAGGGGATAGAGCGCTGGCTGGACGAGCACCGCCCCGAATACGTGGCGGTGGAGCGCGTGTTCAGCCAGCACAACGTGCGCACGGTGATGGGCACCGCCCAGGCCAGCGCCGTGGCGATGCTCTGCGCCGCCCGCCGCGGCATCCCGGTCGCCCTGCACACCCCCAGCGAGGTCAAGGCCGCCGTCACCGGCAGCGGCCGCGCCGACAAGGCGCAGGTCGGCGCCATGGTCACCCGGCTGCTGCGGCTCGCCGCGCCCCCCAAACCGGCCGACGCCGCCGACGCCCTCGCCCTGGCCATCTGCCACATCTGGCGCGCCCCCGCCCAGAACCGGCTCCAGCAGGCCGTCGCCGCGCACGCGGCCGGACACCCGACGACAACGAAAGGCCGTACGGCATGATCGCCTTCGTCAGCGGCACGGTCGCAGCCCTCGCCCCCGACGCCGCGGTGATCGAGGTCGGCGGCGTCGGCATGGCCGTGCAGTGCACCCCGAACACGCTGTCCACCCTCCGCCTCGGCCAGCAGGCCAGGCTCGCCACCTCCCTCGTCGTACGGGAGGACTCGCTGACCCTGTACGGCTTCGCGGACGACGACGAGCGCCAGGTCTTCGAACTGCTCCAGACCGCCAGCGGCGTGGGACCGCGGCTCGCCCAGTCGATGCTGGCCGTGCACACGCCCGACGCGCTGCGCCGCGCCGTCGCCACCGGCGACGAGAAGGCCCTCACCGCCGTACCGGGCATCGGCAAGAAGGGCGCCCAGAAGCTCCTCCTCGAGCTCAAGGACCGGCTCGGCGAGCCCGTCGGCGCACCCGCCGTCGGCACCCCGGTCACCCAGGGCTGGCGCGACCAGCTGCACGCGGCCCTGATCGGCCTCGGATACGCCACCCGCGAGGCCGACGAGGCGGTGACCGCCGTGGCACCCCAGGCCGAGGCCGCCGGGGGCACGCCCCAGGTGGGCCAGTTGCTCAAGGCGGCCCTGCAGACCCTGAACCGAGCCCGCTGAGCCAGGAGTACGCGAGTGAACTGGGACGACACGACCGACACGCCCGCCGCCGGCCCCGCGGCGGAGCGGCTGGTGGGCTCCGCCGCCGACGGTGAGGACCAGGCCGTCGAGGCCGCGCTGCGCCCCAAGGACCTGGGCGAGTTCATCGGCCAGGAGAAGGTCCGCGAACAGCTCGACCTCGTGCTGCGCGCCGCCCGGGCGCGTGGCGCCACCGCCGACCACGTGCTGCTGTCCGGCGCGCCCGGCCTGGGCAAGACCACCCTGTCCATGATCATCGCGGCCGAGATGGGCGCCCCCATCCGCATCACCTCGGGCCCCGCCATCCAGCACGCAGGCGACCTCGCGGCCATCCTGTCCTCCCTCCAGGAGGGCGAGGTGCTCTTCCTCGACGAGATCCACCGCATGTCGAGGCCCGCCGAGGAGATGCTCTACATGGCGATGGAGGACTTCCGCGTCGACGTGATCGTCGGCAAGGGCCCCGGCGCCACCGCCATCCCGCTCGAACTGCCCCCCTTCACCCTCGTCGGCGCCACGACACGCGCCGGACTGCTGCCGCCCCCGCTGCGCGACCGCTTCGGCTTCACCGCCCACATGGAGTTCTACGGGCCCGCGGAGCTGGAGCGCGTCGTCCACCGCTCGGCGAACCTCCTGGACGTCCGGATCGAGGGCGACGGAGCCGCCGAGATCGCCGGCCGCTCCCGGGGCACCCCGCGCATCGCCAACCGCCTGCTGCGCCGCGTCCGCGACTACGCGCAGGTCAAGGCCGACGGGACCATCACGCGCGAGATCGCCGCCGCGGCCCTGGCCGTCTACGAGGTCGACGCCCGAGGCCTGGACCGGCTCGACCGGGCGGTCCTCGAGGCCCTGCTGAAGCTGTTCGGCGGCGGCCCGGTCGGTGTGTCGACGCTCGCGGTCGCCGTGGGGGAGGAGCGCGAGACCGTCGAGGAGGTCGCCGAGCCCTTCCTCGTCCGCGAGGGCCTGCTCGCCCGCACTCCGCGCGGCCGTGTCGCCACGCCCGCGGCCTGGGCACACCTCGGCCTGACCCCGCCCGGCACGCAAGCTGCGGGAAACGGACAACAGGGCCTGTTCGGGGCGTGAGGGCTGCGGTATTGGCCCGGGGAGGAACCCAGGTGTCATGCTGAGCGTTGTTCATGCATGCGGACTCGCCTAGACTCCGCCGATGCCGCCTTTGTAGGCAGTACACATACCCCCAACCAATCAGGCCGCTCCCCATCGCGGTCGTGTGAAGGAAGTTCCGACCCGTGAGTCTCGTGACCCTCCTCCCGTTCATCGTGCTCATCGGGGCCATGTTCCTGATGACCCGGTCGGCCAAGAAGAAGCAGCAGCAGGCCGCGGACATGCGCGACCAGATGCAGCCCGGTAGTGGTGTCCGCACCATCGGGGGCATGTACGCCACGGTCAAGGAGGTCAACGACGACACGGTCCTCCTCGACGCGGGCCCGGGCGTCGACCTGCTGTTCGCCAAGAACGCGATCGCGACCGTCCTGACGGACGACGAGTACAACCGCATCGTCCACGGCATCGAGCACGACCTGAAGTCCGACGCCGACCTCGTCCCCGACGACGCCTCCTCCCTCACCGGTACCGACGAGCCCGCCGACGCCTCCGACGACAAGGCCGTCGACCTCGGCAAGAAGGACGCGGCCGAGGAGCCGGCGGACGCCGCCGAGGCGAAGGCCGAGGACGAGCCGAAGAAGACCGAGGGCGACTCCGAGGCGAAGTAGTCACCACCCAGGGCGCGCGGCACCACCTGCGCGTGCCCTGGGTCGCGTCGACTTCACGCGGGATTCCGACACCATGTGATGGCCGTAGCCGAGCCCACCCGGCACGGGACGGCCCGAGAGGGAGTAACTAAAAGGTGGCTGTATCCAAAAAGGGACGCAGTGCGAGCGCCCAGAGCAAGCCGGGGCGCTCGCTGGCCCTCATTCTGATCGCCATCGTGGCGCTCACGGGAGGCATGTTCCTCACGGGCAACACCGCTCCGCGCCTGGGCATCGACCTGGCGGGCGGTACGAGCATCACGCTCCGGGCGGTTCCGGAGCGCGGTCAGGAATCCGCGATCAACAAGGCCAACATGGACACGGCCGTCAACATCATGGAACGGCGTGTCAACGGTCTCGGTGTCTCGGAAGCCGAGGTTCAGACCCAGGGGAATGACAACATCATTGTCAACATCCCCAAGGGCACCAACTCCAAGCAGGCGCGGGAGCAGGTCGGCACCACCGCGAAGCTGTACTTCCGTCCGGTACTCGCCACCGATATCTCCGGCGCCGCCCCGGCCGAGCCGTCGCCGAGCACCTCCCACAAGGCGACCGACAAGTCCACCGGCGAGGCGACCCCCTCCGGCTCCCCGAGCCCCTCGGCCTCCGAGACCCAGCAGGGCCGCCCGGTCACCGGCGGCCTGACGGCGGACGCCACCCCGTCCGCCGGCGGATCCCCGGCCGCCTCGACGAGCGCGTCGGCCCCGGCCGCCGCCAGCCCGTCCCCGAGCGGCGCCTCCGGTGACGCGAACAGCAAGCTCCAGGCCGAGTACGCCGCCCTGGACTGCAGCAAGCAGTCCGTGCGCGTCACCGCGGGCAAGGGCGCGCTGCCCGCCGAGTCGACGGTCGCCTGCGGCAAGAACTCGCAGGGCCAGTGGCAGAAGTACCTGCTCGGCCCCGCCGCGGTGGACGGCACCGACGTGAAGAAGGCGGACGCCGTCTTCAACACGCAGAACGGCTCCGGCTGGATCGTGACCATGGAGTTCACCTCCAAGGGCGCCACGAAGTTCGCCGACATCACCGGCAAGCTGGCCCAGAACCCCTCGCCGCAGAACCAGTTCGCCATCGTCCTGGACGGCGACGTCGTCTCCGACCCGTACGTCCACGAGGCGCTGACCGGCGGCAGCGCGGAGATCTCCGGCCACTTCACCCAGGAGAGCGCGCAGAGCCTCTCCAACATGCTGTCCTACGGCGCGCTGCCGCTGACCTTCAAGGAGGACAGCGTCACCACCGTCACCGCCGCGCTCGGCGGTGAGCAGCTGCACGCCGGCCTGATCGCGGGCGCCATCGGCCTCGCCCTGGTCGTGATCTACCTGGTGGTCTACTACCGCGGGCTGGCGATGATCGCCATCGCCTCCCTGATGATCTCCGCGGTCCTCACCTACGCGCTCATGTCGCTGCTCGGCCCGACCATCGGCTTCGCGCTGAACCTGCCGGCCGTGTGCGGTGCGATCGTCGCGATCGGTATCACCGCGGACTCGTTCATCGTGTTCTTCGAACGCATAAGGGACGAGATCCGCGAGGGCCGCTCGCTGCGCCCCGCCGTGGAGCGCGGCTGGCCGCGGGCCCGGCGCACGGTCCTCGTCTCGGACTTCGTGTCGTTCCTGGCCGCCGCCGTGCTGTTCATCGTGACCGTCGGCAAGGTGCAGGGCTTCGCGTTCACGCTCGGTCTGACCACGCTGCTCGACGTGGTCGTCATCTTCCTGTTCACCAAGCCGCTGATGACGATCCTCGCCCGCCACAAGTTCTTCGCCAGCGGTCACACCTGGTCCGGTCTGGACCCCAAGCGCCTGGGTGCGAAGCCTCCGCTGCGCCGCACCCGCCGGTCCTCCGCCCCCATCGAGACGAAGGAGGCGTGAGGTGTCCAAGCTCGGCAACCTCGGCGCCCGACTGCACCATGGTGAGGTCGGCTACGACTTCATCAAGAACCGCAAGATCTGGTACGGCGTCTCGATCCTGATCACCATCACGGCCATCCTGGGCCTGGCGGTGCGCGGCCTGAACATGGGCATCGAGTTCCAGGGCGGCGCGGTCTTCACCACGCCGAAGCACATGAGTGCGACGGTGGCCCAGGCCGAGGACTTCGCCCACGGCGCCTCCGGCCAGGAGTCGATCGTGCAGAAGCTCGGTGACGGCAGCCTGCGCATCCAGATCGCCGGCATCGAGACGGGGAAGTCCGACCAGATCAAGGAAGCCCTGGCCAAGGACCTCAAGGTCAACCCGGAGCACATCAACGCCGACCTGGTCGGTCCGAGCTGGGGCGAGCAGATCGCCAACAAGGCCTGGCAGGGCCTGGCGATCTTCATGATCCTGGTCGTGATCTACCTGGCGATCGCGTTCGAGTGGCGCATGGCCCTGGCCGCGCTCGTCGCGCTGATCCACGACCTGACGATCACCACCGGTGTCTACGCCCTCGTGGGCTTCGAGGTCACGCCCGGTACGGTGATCGGTCTGCTGACGATCCTCGGTTACT
This sequence comes from Streptomyces sp. CB01373, assembly GCF_002803075.1. Taxonomy (GTDB): domain Bacteria; phylum Actinomycetota; class Actinomycetes; order Streptomycetales; family Streptomycetaceae; genus Streptomyces. Next base: position 274,730 of record NZ_NNBK01000004.1, read on the forward strand.
CGCTCTACGACACGGTCGTCGTCTTCGACAGCCTCAAGGAGCAGACGAAGGACATCACCCGGCAGACCCGCTGGACGTACAGCGAGATCGCGAACCGCTCGATCAACGGCACGCTGATCCGGTCCATCAACACCACCGTGGTGGCGCTGCTGCCGGTGGCGGGCCTGCTGTTCATCGGCGGCGGTGTGCTCGGCGCGGGCATGCTGAACGACATCTCGCTGTCGCTGTTCGTCGGCCTCGCGGCCGGTGCGTACTCCTCGATCTTCATCGCCACGCCGCTCGTCGCCGACCTCAAGGAGCTCGAGCCGCAGATGAAGGCCCTCAAGAAGCGCGTCCTCGCCAAGCGGGCGCAGGCGGCTGCGCAGGGCGAGTCCCTGGACGCGGAGCCCGCCGGTGTCATCGCCGATGACGACGAGGAGGACGCCGCGCATGCCGTGGTGGGTCCGCGCGACCAGTCCGTCTCCCGCGGCCGTGGCCGCGGCCGGCCCTCGGGTAAGCGCCGATGACCGACATTCAGGAGCTGCTGCTCAGCCGCATCCGTGACGTGGCCGACTACCCGGAGCCCGGGGTGATCTTCAAGGACATCACCCCGCTCCTGGCCGATCCCGCGGCGTTCACCGTCCTCACCGACGCGCTGGCGGAGGTGGGCACGCGAGAGGGGGCGACGAAGGTCGTCGGCCTGGAGGCCCGCGGCTTCATCCTCGGCGCCCCGGTCGCGCTCCGCGCGGGGCTCGGCTTCATCCCCGTGCGCAAGGCAGGCAAGCTTCCCGGAGCGACGCTGAGCCAGACGTACGACCTGGAGTACGGCTCGGCGGAGATCGAGGTCCACGCCGAGGACCTGAGCGCCGGGGACCGTGTCCTCGTCGTCGACGACGTGCTCGCCACAGGCGGTACGGCGGAGGCGTCCATCCAGCTCATCCGGCGGGCGGGCGCGGAGGTCGCCGGAGTGGCGGTGCTGATGGAACTCGGTTTCCTCGGCGGCCGCGCCCGCCTGGAACCGGCGCTGTCGGGGGCCCCACTGGAGTCCCTTCTCCGCCTCTGATTCCACGGATAAGCCCGGGGCTGTCGCCCCGGGCTTCTCTGTTTTCCGGGGTTGCGCCCTGGAGTGCGGGTACCGGAATCATGTGTCCGGGTTGTGTGTTTGTACCGTAAACGGTCCTTCGATCGGGCTGGAGGGGATCCTGTGGCCGTGGATCGCTACCATGGGGGCTCCGGAGCCTGACCGGGGGACCCGGATCGCGCACGAGGAGTCCTCTTGCCAGACGAGGCCCAGCCACTGACCGCCGCCAAGCCCGAGTCCGCCTCGGCGCCCGCGGCGAAGCCCGCGCAGCACGCGAAGAGCGACAACCGTGGGACGGCCGAGCACGCCCAGTCGGCCCCCGTAGGCAAGACGGGTGAGGCCGCGCGTCCCAAGCCGGCGCAGCCCGTCGTGCGCCCCTCCGCAGGCCAGCCCGGCCGCTCCGGCTCCTCGAACCGCGTCCGCGCCCGCCTCGCCCGCCTCGGCGTACAGCGCGCCAACCCGTACAACCCGGTGCTCGAGCCGCTGCTGCGGATAGTGCGCAGCAACGATCCGAAGATCGAGAACTCGACCCTGCGCCAGATCGAGCGCGCCTACCAGGTCGCCGAGCGCTGGCACCGCGGCCAGAAGCGCAAGAGCGGCGACCCGTACATCACACACCCGCTCGCCGTCACCACCATCCTCGCCGAGCTCGGCATGGACCCGGCCACCCTGATGGCGGGGCTGCTGCACGACACCGTCGAGGACACCGAGTACGGCCTCGACCAGCTGCGCCGCGACTTCGGCGACACCGTCGCCCTGCTCGTCGACGGCGTCACCAAGCTGGACAAGGTCAAGTTCGGCGAGGCCGCGCAGGCCGAGACCGTGCGCAAGATGGTCGTCGCCATGGCCAAGGACCCCCGTGTCCTGGTCATCAAGCTCGCCGACCGCCTGCACAACATGCGCACCATGCGCTATCTCAAGCGGGAGAAGCAGGAGAAGAAGGCCCGCGAGACGCTGGAGATCTACGCCCCGCTCGCCCACCGGCTGGGCATGAACACCATCAAGTGGGAGCTGGAGGACCTCGCCTTCGCGATCCTCTACCCGAAGATGTACGACGAGATCGTCCGCCTCGTCGCCGAGCGCGCCCCCAAGCGCGACGAGTACCTCGCGATCGTGACCGACGAGGTCCAGGCCGACCTGCGCGCCGCGCGCATCAAGGCGACCGTCACCGGCCGCCCCAAGCACTACTACAGCGTCTACCAGAAGATGATCGTCCGCGGCCGCGACTTCGCGGAGATCTACGACCTGGTGGGCATCCGCGTCCTCGTCGACACGGTCCGCGACTGCTACGCCGCCCTCGGCACCGTGCACGCGCGATGGAACCCGGTCCCCGGCCGGTTCAAGGACTACATCGCGATGCCCAAGTTCAACATGTACCAGTCGCTGCACACGACGGTCATCGGCCCCAACGGCAAGCCGGTCGAGCTGCAGATCCGCACCTTCGACATGCACCGCCGCGCCGAGTACGGCATCGCCGCGCACTGGAAGTACAAGCAGGAGGCCGTGGCCGGCGCCTCGAAGGTGCGCACCGACGCGCCGAAGAGCTCCGCCAAGGACAAGGACGCCATCAACGACATGGCGTGGCTGCGGCAGTTGCTGGACTGGCAGAAGGAGACCGAGGACCCCGGCGAGTTCCTGGAGTCGCTGCGCTTCGACCTGTCCCGCAACGAGGTCTTCGTCTTCACGCCCAAGGGCGACGTCATAGCGCTCCCGGCCGGCGCCACCCCGGTCGACTTCGCGTACGCCGTCCACACCGAGGTCGGCCACCGCACCATAGGGGCACGCGTCAACGGCCGGCTCGTGCCGCTGGAATCGACCCTGGACAACGGCGACCTGGTCGAGGTCTTCACCTCCAAGGCGGCCGGTGCCGGACCCTCCCGCGACTGGCTCGGCTTCGTCAAGTCCCCGCGCGCCCGCAACAAGATCCGGGCCTGGTTCTCCAAGGAACGCCGGGACGAGGCGATCGAGCAGGGCAAGGACGCCATCGTCCGCGCGATGCGCAAGCAGAACCTGCCGATCCAGCGCATCCTGACCGGTGACTCCCTGGTCACGCTCGCGCACGAGATGCGCTACTCCGACATCTCCGCGCTCTACGCGGCGATCGGCGAGGGGCACGTCTCCGCGCAGAACATCGTGCAGAAGCTGGTGCAGGCGCTCGGCGGCGAGGAGGCGGCCACCGAGGAGATCGACGAGAGCGTGCCGCCCTCGCGCGGACGCGCCCGCAAGCGCCGCTCCAGCGCCGACCCGGGTGTCGTCGTCAAGGGCGTCGACGACGTCTGGGTCAAGCTGGCCCGCTGCTGCACTCCGGTGCCCGGCGACCCGATCATCGGGTTCGTCACGAGGGGTAGTGGTGTATCGGTTCACCGCAGTGACTGCGTCAACGTGGAGTCACTGTCGCGTGAGCCGGAACGCATCCTCGACGTCGAGTGGGCGCCCACCCAGTCCTCGGTCTTCCTGGTCGCCATCCAGGTCGAGGCCCTCGACCGCTCCCGCCTGCTCTCGGACGTCACACGCGTGCTGTCCGACCAGCACGTCAACATCCTCTCCGCGGCCGTCCAGACCTCCCGCGACCGCGTCGCCACCTCCCGCTTCACCTTCGAGATGGGCGACCCCAAGCACCTGGGGCACGTCCTGAAGGCCGTACGGGGCGTGGAGGGCGTCTACGACGTCTACCGCGTCACCTCGGCACGCAGCCGGGCATAGCCGTCACAGAGAACGGCTGAGGGCCCCCGTAGGCGCTACGGGGGCCCTCAGCCGTACGCGGAAACGTCGCCGGATCCGGCGACGCAGTGGGTCAGCCGCCGAACTCCTGCAGACCCTTGAGGGCCTGGTCCAGGAGCGCCTGGCGGCCCTCCAGCTCCTTCTCCAGCTTGTCGGCCCTGGCGTTGTTGCCCTGGGTACGGGCCTGCTCGATCTGCCCCTGGAGCTTGTCCACGGCGGCCTGGAGCTGACCGGTCAGACCCTCGGCACGTGCCCGCGCCTCCGGGTTCGTCCGGCGCCACTCGGTCTCCTCGGCCTCCTGGAGAGCCCGGTCGACCGTGTGCATCCGGCCCTCCACCCGCGGACGGGCGTCGCGCGGCACATGGCCGATGGCCTCCCAGCGCTCGTTGATCGAGCGGAAGGCCGCCCGGGCGCCCTTCAGGTCCGTGATCGGCAGGAGCCTCTCGGCCTCCTCGGCCAGCTCCTCCTTCAGCTTCAGGTTCTCCGTCTGCTCCGCGTCCCGCTCGGCGAACACCGAGCTGCGGGCGGCGAAGAAGACGTCCTGGGCACCGCGGAAGCGGTTCCACAGATCGTCCTCGTGCTCCCGCTGGGCACGGCCGGCGGCCTTCCACTCCGTCATCAGCTCGCGGTAGCGGGCCGAGGTGAGGCCCCAGTCCGTCGAACCGGACAGCGCCTCGGCCTCGGCGACCAGCCGCTCCTTCGCCCTGCGCGCGTCCTCACGCTGAGCGTCGAGCTGCGCGAAGTGCGCCTTGCGCCGCTTGGAGAACGCCGACCGAGCGTGCGAGAAACGGTGCCACAGGTCGTCGTCGGACTTGCGGTCCAGACGCGGCAGCCCCTTCCAGGTGTCCACCAGCGCGCGCAGCCGCTCCCCGGCCGCCCGCCACTGGTCGGAACGGGCCAGCTCCTCGGCCTCCGTGACCAGCGCCTCCTTGGCGTGCCGGGCCTCGTCCGCCTGCCGGGAGCGCTGCGCCTTGCGCTCCTCACGGCGTGCCTCGACCGTCTCGACCAGCTTGTTCAGCCGGGCACGCAGCGCCTCCAGATCACCGACCGCGTGGTGCGCGTCGACCTGCTCCCGCAGATGGTCGACGGCGACCTGGGCGTCCTTCGCCGACAGGTCGGTGGTCTGCACTCGCTTCTCGAGGAGGCCGATCTCGACAACCAGGCCCTCGTACTTGCGCTCGAAGTAGGCCAGTGCCTCCTCAGGGGAGCCGGCCTGCCAGGAACCGACGACCTGCTCGCCGTCGGCCGTACGCACGTACACGGTCCCCGTCTCGTCGACGCGGCCCCACGGGTCGCTGCTCACAGCGCCTCCTCCACATGATGCCTGCGGAGGGCCTCGAAGCTCCCCCGGGCATCGTCCACAGTTTCGTCACCGCCAACATAGGCGACCGGCGGGTGGCCTGTCCGCATCCAGCGCGACCGAAATTTCCCAGCTGGCCGCCGCTGACGTCAGGACTTCGTCACCGTCGCCTTGTTGATCACCACGGTCGCGTTCGGGGCGGTGTTGCCCGTCTGCGGATCAGCCGGCTGGGCACCGGCGTCGGCGATCTTCTTCAGCACCTTCATACCTGATTCGGAGACGGTGCCGAAGGGGGTGTAGCTGGGCGGAAGCGGACTGTCCTGGTACACCAGGAAGAACTGGCTGCCGCCGCTGTTGGGCTGCGACGTGTTCGCCATCGCCACGGTGCCCGCCGGATAGACGTCGCCCTTCAGGCTTTTGTCCTTGAGGTTCTCGTCGGGAATCGTGTACCCGGGGCCGCCCCGGCCGGTCCCCTCCGGGTCGCCGCACTGCAGGACGTAGATGCCCTCCGCGGTGAGCCGGTGGCACTTCGTGTGGTCGAGGAAGCCCTTGCCGACCAGGAAGTCGAAGGAGTTCACGGTGTGCGGCGCCGCGGAGGCCTTCAGATCCAGGTCTATCGTGCCGCACGTGGTGTCGAGCGCCATCGTGTACTTCGCCGACTTGTCGATCGTCATCGCCGGTTCCTTGTCCCAGCTCAGCTTCTTCACCGAGCCGGCGGCCGGCTTCGCGCACGGGTCCGGGGCCTTGCTGGTGGCCGAGGCGCTGGGGGTGACCTCCGCGCTCGCGTTGGCCTTGTCGTCCTTGCCGCTCTTCATCACCCCGGTCGTGTACAGCGCGACACTGCCGATGACGACCACGCCGAGTACCGACGCGATCACGGAGTTCCTTACGCGTGCCTTGCGCCGCGTGGCGGTGCGCCGCTGCTGCTGCCGCAAGAACTTCTCCCGGGCGAGCTGACGTCGCCGCTGCTCCTGGCTGACCACCGCGTTCTCTCCTCAGCGTCTCGTGTGTTCACCGGTACGGGTGCGTCGTCCGAGGCGGGCACCCGCGTGTGACCCGTACCGTATATGGGTTCGCTGAGGATCCGGCAGCGCCGGTAGGCTCTGACAACAGCTTCAGCCGCCCGTATCGACACAACGAAGGACGATCGTGCTCATTGCCGGGTTCCCCGCCGGGGCCTGGGGGACGAACTGTTATCTCGTCGCCCCCGCCGCCGGTGAGGAGTGCGTGATCATCGACCCCGGCCACCAGGCCGCCCAAGGCGTCGAGGAAGCGATCAGGAAGCATCGGCTCAAGCCCGTCGCCGTCGTCCTCACCCACGGCCACATCGACCATGTGGCCTCGGTCGTCCCGGTGTGCGGCGCGCACGACGTCCCGGCCTGGATCCATCCGGCCGACCGGTTCATGATGAGCGACCCCGAGAAGGCGCTCGGCCGTTCCATCGGCATGCCGCTGATGGGCGAGCTGACCGTGGGGGAGCCGGACGACGTCCGGGAGCTGGCCGACGGCGCCGAACTGGAGCTGGCCGGCCTGGAGTTCTCCGTCGCGCACGCGCCCGGCCATACCAAGGGGTCGGTGACCTTCCGGATGCCCGAGGCCGCGGACATCCCGCCGGTCTTCTTCTCCGGGGATCTGCTGTTCGCCGGCTCCATCGGACGCACCGACCTGCCCGGCGGTGACATGGCCGAGATGCTCGATTCGCTGGCCCGCGTGTGCCTGCCGCTCGACGACTCGACCGTGGTGCTGTCCGGCCACGGCCCCCAGACGACCATCGGCCGAGAGCGTGCCACCAACTCCTATCTGCGGCAGGTGGCCGCCGGCCCGGGAGCGGACCTGGACGACGCTCCCCGACGAGGAATGTGACGAGAGACCTCCCGTGAGCACCTTCAAGGCCCCCAAGGGCACGTACGACCTGATCCCGCCGGACTCCGCGAAGTTCCTGGCGGTCCGCGAGGCGATCGCCGCCCCGTTGCGCGACTCCGGCTACGGCTACATCGAGACCCCCGGCTTCGAGAACGTGGAGCTGTTCGCGCGCGGGGTCGGCGAGTCCACAGACATCGTGACCAAGGAGATGTACACGCTGCAGACCAAGGGCGGCGACAAGCTGGCCCTGCGCCCTGAGGGCACTGCCTCCGTGCTGCGCGCGGCCCTTGAGGCCAACCTGCACAAGGCCGGCAACCTGCCGGTCAAGCTGTGGTACTCCGGCTCCTACTACCGCTACGAGCGTCCCCAGAAGGGCCGTTACCGCCACTTCTCGCAGGTCGGCGCCGAGGCGATCGGCGCGGAGGACCCGTTCCTGGACGCCGAACTGATCATCCTGGCGGACCAGGCGTACCGCTCGCTGGGCCTGCGCGAGTTCCGCATCCTGCTCAACAGCCTCGGAGACAAGGAGTGCCGTCCGGTCTACCGGGCCGCGCTCCAGGAGTTCCTGCGAGGACTGGACCTGGACGAGGACACCCGCGCCCGGATCGACATCAACCCGCTGCGCGTCCTGGACGACAAGCGGGAGTCGGTCCAGAAGCAGCTCACCGGCGTCCCGCTGCTGCGCGACTACCTGTGCGACGCCTGCAAGGCGTACCACGAGGAAGTGCGGTCGCTCCTCGAGGCCCAGGGCGTCGCCTTCGAGGACGACGCCAAGCTGGTCCGCGGGCTCGACTACTACACCCGCACCACCTTCGAGTTCGTGCACGACGGGCTCGGATCCCAGTCCGCGGTGGGCGGCGGCGGCCGGTACGACGGCCTGTCCGAGATGATCGGCGGCCCCGCCCTGCCGTCGGTGGGCTGGGCGCTGGGCGTGGACCGTACGGTCCTGGCCCTGGAGGCGGAGGGCATCGAACTCCAACTCCCGGCGGCCACCAGCGTGTTCGCGGTCCCGCTCGGCGAGGAGGCCCGCCGGGTGCTCTTCGCGAAGGTCTCCGAACTGCGCAAGGTGGGCATCGCCGCCGACTTCACCTACGGCCACAAGGGACTCAAGGCAGCCATGAAGGCGGCCAACCGGTCCGGTGCCCGTTTCGCGCTCGTCGCGGGCGAACGCGACCTCGCCGACAGCGTCGTCCAGCTCAAGGACATGGAGTCCGGCGAGCAGACGGCGATCGCGGTCAACGAGATCGTCGCGGAACTGGAAGCCCGCCTCGGCTGACGCTCTCACGCAAGGGCGCCGGTGCTCGTCCGGGCACCGGCGCCCTTTGCCGTCGCGGTCCTCTCCCGGGCTCAGCCCGCCCGCCGGTCCTTCCAGCGGAACGTCAGCAGGCACAGCACCAGTCCGCCGGCGCACCAGGCCGCGAGCACCAGGGCGATCCGCCCGAACTCCCAGCTCCCCGCCTGCTCCAGCACCCGCGCCGAGTCCGGCAGGAACACCCCGCGCAGGCCCTGGCAGAGCCACTTCAGCGGGAAGAGGGCGCCGACGTTCAGCATCCAGCCGGGGAGGGCGTCGACCAGGATGTAGACCCCGGAGATGAACTGGAGCACCAGGAAAGGCAGGACGACCACCGAACCGGCGCTCCTGGCCGATCTCGGCACCGAACTGATCGCGATGCCGAGCAGCGCGCACCCGGTCAGGCCGAGCACGAAGATCCAGGAGAAGTGGAACCACCGGGTCGCGTCCGAGGGCAGACGGACGCCGTACAGCGTGGTGCCGACGAGCAGCAGGATCGCCGTCTCCAGTACGCCGGTGAAGAGAACCAGCCAGATTTTCCCCAGGAAGTACGCCGTCGGCGGCATCGGCGTCCCGCGCAGCCGGCGCAGCACCTTCTCGTCCCGTTCGACCGCGATCGACATGCCCAGTGACTGGAAGCTGGTCGACATGATGCCCGAGGCCACCATGGACGGGACGTAGAACTGCGAGGCGGTGACGCCGGTGCCGCTGACGTCGTCACGGAAGATCGACGCGAACAGGAACAGGAACACCACCGGGAAGGCGAAGGTGAACACCACCTGCTCGCGCTGCCGGAAGAACTGCCTGATCTCCAGGGCGCCCCGGTGCAGCCCGACTCCCCATGCCCCGGGCAGGCGCGCGGCGGCCTCCCCGGCGCGGGTCCGTTCGGCGGTCGTGGTCATCGGGCGTCCTCCTGTCCGGTCAGCCGGAGATAGACGTCCTCCAGCGTGGGGCGGCTCACCCGTAGACCGGGTATCTCGCCGTCGAAGCGGCGCATCAGACCTGCGACGGTCCTGGTGGGGGTCCCGGTGTGCTCGGTGCGCGGGGTGCCGTCGGGGTCCGTCCACCCGACGGTGACGCCGGCGGCGTGCCGTTCCCGCAGCTCGTGGGAGGTGCCCTCGGCGACGATCCGGCCCCGGGCGACCACCGCCAGCCGGTCCGCGAGGGCCTCCGCCTCCTCCAGGTAGTGCGTGGTCAGCAGGATCGTCGTGCCCTCCTGGGCGAGTGTGCGGATCAGGGCCCAGAACCGGCGCCGGGCCGCCGGGTCGAAACCGGTCGTCGGCTCGTCCAGGAGCAGCAGCTCGGGGCCGCCGATCACACCGAGGGCCACGTCCAGCCGGCGGCGCTGGCCGCCCGACAGCGCCTTGATCCGGCTGCCCGCCTTCGCCTCCAGACCGACCAGGGCGATGACCTCCTCCGGGTCGCGCGGCCGCGGGTAGTACCGGGCGAAGTGCCGCACGGTCTCGCGGACCGTCAACTCGGCGGGCGCCGATTCGTCTTGCCAGACGATTCCGACACGTGAGCGCCACGCGCGCGTGGCGCTCGCCGGGTCCGCCCCCAGGACCGTCACCTCGCCCGCGTCCCGTGAGCGGTGGCCCTGGATGATCTCCACCGTCGTGCTCTTGCCCGCGCCGTTGGGCCCGAGCAGCCCCAGGACCTCGCCCTTCCTGATCGCCAGGTCCATTCCGTCGACCGCGGTGACGTCCCCGTACCGCTTGCGCAGCCCCCGTACGTCCACCGCGAGTTCGCTTACCGTCATGGTCCGATCATCGTCCGGAACCGAACGTTCGGGTACGGCCGCGCACACCTCCGTCTCGCCACCTGACGGTGTCCACACACGCACGTGCGGCACAATGGCCGTGCCCGAAGAAGGTCCAACTCACAAGTGACGGAATCGGCGTGATGAGCAAGACGACAGTCAAACACGTCTCCGCGGAGCCCGAGCCGGAGCGCGCGGTGACCGCGCCGCGGACCGTGGGCGGCAGCCGCGCCTTCGCCCTGCTGCTGGTGATCACCGGAGCGGCCGGTCTGCTCGCCGCGTGGATCATCACGATCGACAAGCAGAAGATCCTCGAGGGCAAGCTCAGCGGCAAGACCTTCACCCCGAGCTGCAGCCTCAACCCGATCGTCTCCTGCGGCAGTGTCATGGAGAGCAAGCAGGCCACCGTCTTCGGGTTCCCCAACCCGCTGCTCGGCCTGGTCGCGTACGGCATCGTCATCTGCGTCGGCATGAGCCTGCTCGGCCGCGCCACCTTCCCGCGCTGGTACTGGCTGACGTTCAACTTCGGCACGCTCTTCGGCGTCTGCTTCGTCACCTGGCTCCAGTTCCAGTCGCTGTACCGCATCAACGCGCTGTGCCTGTGGTGCTCGCTGGCCTGGGCGGCCACGATCGTCATGTTCTGGTACGTGACCTCCTTCAACATCCGCAACGGCTTCCTGCCCGCACCGCGCCCGGTGAAGAACTTCCTCACCGAGTTCACCTGGGTGCTGCCGGTCACGCACTGCGGTGTCATCGTCATGCTGATCCTGACCCGCTGGGGCAGCAGCCTCTGGGCCTGAGCCGGAGCCGGTGATACACCGTCCGGCCGAGTTGTCAGAGGTGTGCCATAGGGTTTCAGCGTGGAGCCCGACCTGTTCACCGCCGCAAGTGAAGAACGCCAGGAGAAGGACCCGGCCGCGAGTCCCCTGGCGGTACGGATGCGCCCGCGCACCCTCGACGAGGTCGTGGGCCAGCAGCACCTGCTCAAGCCCGGCTCGCCGCTGCGCCGGCTGGTCGGCGAGGGCGCGGGCGGCCCGGCGGGACCCTCCTCGGTGATCCTGTGGGGCCCGCCCGGCACCGGCAAGACCACCCTGGCGTACGTGGTCTCCAAGGCCACCAACAAGCGGTTCGTGGAGCTGTCGGCGATCACCGCGGGCGTGAAGGAGGTCCGCGCGGTCATCGACGGCGCCCGCCGCGCCTCCGGCGGGTACGGCCAGGAGACCGTCCTCTTCCTGGACGAGATCCACCGTTTCAGCAAGGCGCAGCAGGACTCCCTGCTCCCGGCGGTCGAGAACCGCTGGGTGACGCTGATCGCGGCCACCACGGAGAACCCGTACTTCTCGGTGATCTCCCCGCTGCTCTCGCGCTCGCTCCTGCTCACCCTCGAACCGCTCACCGACGACGACGTGCGCGGTCTGCTGCGCCGCGCGCTCACCGACGAGCGCGGACTGAGGTCGGCCGTCGGCCTCCCCGAGGACACCGAGAACCATCTGCTGCGCATCGCCGGCGGCGACGCCCGCCGCGCCCTGACCGCCCTGGAGGCGGCCGCCGGGGCCGCCCTCGACAAGGGCGAGAGCGAGATCGGCCTGACCACGCTCGAGGAGACCGTCGACCGGGCCGCGGTGAAGTACGACCGCGACGGCGACCAGCACTACGACGTCGCCAGCGCCCTGATCAAGTCCATCCGCGGCTCCGACGTCGACGCCGCCCTGCACTACCTGGCGCGGATGATCGAGGCCGGCGAGGACCCCCGGTTCATCGCCCGCCGCCTGATGATCTCCGCCAGTGAGGACATCGGTCTGGCCGACCCGCACGCGCTGCCCACCGCGGTCGCCGCCGCCCAGGCCGTCGCCATGATCGGCTTCCCCGAGGCCGCCCTCACCCTCAGCCACGCCACCATCGCCCTGGCCCTCGCCCCCAAGTCCAACTCGGCGACGACGGCGATCGGGGCGGCCCTCGACGACGTGCGCAAGGGACTGGCCGGAGCGGTCCCGCCCCATCTGCGGGACGGGCACTACAAGGGCGCGGCCAAGCTCGGGCACGCACAGGGGTACGTCTACCCGCACGACCTGCCCGAGGGCATCGCCGCCCAGCAGTACGCGCCGGACGCCCTGAAGGACCGCGAGTACTACGCCCCGGGCCGGCACGGCGCCGAGGCGCGGTACGCGGACGCGGTGGAGTGGACCCGCAAGCATCTGGGTCGGAAGCGGTCCTGAGCGCCCTGTAGAATGCCTCGAAGCGCTGAGTTCCGTGTCCGGAACCCCGAAAGGGGAACCGGCGCCACCAGAGCGGGACATTCAGCCGGAACTCCGCCGTTCGCAGAGCGGCGGGGATCCAGGAGCGTCGCGCACCGTCGAACGGTGTCGCGGGCAGCCCACCACCACCCGGAGCTCCGGGAACGGCCGGTGGGCCCCTCGCGTGCTGCACGTATGTGCCCAGACCAGGGGAGCGGCTGCCTTCCGGGCCCGGCAGGGTTCCGGCGGGTTTCCCCGGCTGCGGATGCGACCTCCCCTAACCCTGGTGAAGCCGTATTCGTACAGAAGACAAGAGGTGTTTGGTTCATGGCGAACCAGTCCCGCCCCAAGGTCAAGAAGTCGCGTGCCCTCGGTATCGCGCTGACCCCGAAGGCCGTCAAGTACTTCGAGGCGCGCCCCTACCCGCCGGGTGAGCACGGTCGTGGCCGCAAGCAGAACTCGGACTACAAGGTCCGTCTGCTCGAGAAGCAGCGTCTGCGCGCGCAGTACGACGTCAGCGAGCGTCAGCTCGTCCGCGCCTACGAGCGTGCCGCCAAGACGTCGATGAAGACCGGTGAAGCCCTGGTCATCGACCTCGAGAAGCGTCTTGACGCCCTGGTGCTGCGTTCGGGCATCGCCCGCACGATCTACCAGGCCCGCCAGATGGTCGTCCACGGCCACATCCAGGTCAACGGCAAGAAGGTCGACAAGCCGTCCTTCCAGGTCCGTCCCGACGACGTGGTCCAGGTCCGCGAGCGCAGCCGCGAGAAGACCCTCTTCCAGGTCTCCCGCGAGGGTGGCTTCGCCCCCGACGGCGAGACCCCCCGCTACCTCCAGGTGAACCTCAAGGCCCTGGCGTTCCGCCTGGACCGCGAGCCGAACCGCAAGGAGATCCCGGTGATCTGCGACGAGCAGCTCGTCGTCGAGTACTACGCCCGCTGATCACCGGCAGGCCGTAGCACCACAGCACCACCCGGCCCGCCGTCTCCCCGCCCTTTCGGGCGGGCGGGACGGCGGGCTCGCTCGTGCCACCGGCACACGGCCGCAAATCCGGTACGGAGCCGCACCCTCGGCGCGATAGGCTCGGTGCACGACTTTCTCGATGTACAGGCACGTTTCAGGGAGCGGGTGCGCACAGTGTCCGGTGGAGAGGTGGCCGGGATCCTGGTGGCCGTCTTCTGGGCGATCCTGGTCTCCTTCCTCGCCGTCGCACTGGCGAGGCTGGCCCAGACGCTCAAGGCGACCACCCGACTCGTGGCGGACGTGACCGACCAGGCCGTCCCGCTGCTGGCCGAGGCCTCCCAGGCGGTGCGTTCCGCGCAGACCCAGATCGACCGCGTCGACGCGATCGCCTCCGACGTCCAGGAGGTCACGTCCAACGCCTCCGCGCTGTCGACCACCGTCGCCTCCACCTTCGGCGGCCCGCTGGTCAAGGTCGCCGCCTTCGGTTACGGCGTGCGCAGGGCACTGGGCGGCCGCAAGGAGGACGCGCCCGGCAAGGCGTCGAGGCGTACCGTGATCGTGGGCCGCAGCGTCCCGGCCGCGCGGCGGGGAAAGCGGAACAACCGGGAGAAGTAAGGACTAGCGATGTTCCGCCGTACGTTCTGGTTCACCACCGGTGTCGCCGCCGGAGTGTGGGCCACCACCAAGGTCAACCGCAAACTCAAGCAGCTGACTCCCGAGAGCCTCGCCGTGACCGCGGCGACCAAGGCGGTCGAGGCCGGTCACCGGCTCAAGGACCGCGCCCTCGGCTTCGCGCTCGACGTCCGCGACAACATGGCCCAGCGGGAGGCCGAACTCGGCGAGGCACTGGGCACGAACGCCCCGGTCGACCCGGAACTGCCGCCGTCCAGGCGGTACACCGCCATCGAGAACCGCAACCACCCGAAGTACGTCGAGGGCCCGGCGTCCTCGGAACACCCGCACACGACGTACTCGTACAACCGGAATGAGGACCACTGATGGAGTCGGCTGAGATCCGCCGCCGCTGGCTGAGCTTCTTCGAGGAGCGCGGGCACACCGTCGTGCCTTCGGCGTCGCTCATCGCGGACGACCCGACTCTGCTCCTCGTGCCGGCCGGCATGGTGCCCTTCAAGCCCTACTTCCTCGGCGAGGTCAAGCCGCCCTTCCCGCGCGCCACCAGCGTGCAGAAGTGCGTGCGCACCCCCGACATCGAAGAGGTCGGCAAGACCACCCGGCACGGCACCTTCTTCCAGATGTGCGGCAACTTCTCCTTCGGCGACTACTTCAAGGAAGGCGCCGTCAAGCTCGCCTGGGAGTTGCTCACCGCGCCCCAGGACAAGGGCGGTTACGGCCTGGAGCCGGAGAAGCTCTGGATCACCGTCTACCAGGACGACGACGAGGCCGAGCGGATCTGGCACGAGGTCGTCGGCGTGCCCAAGGAGCGCATCCAGCGCCTGGGCAAGAAGGACAACTTCTGGTCCATGGGCGTGCCCGGCCCGTGCGGCCCCTGCTCCGAGATCAACTACGACCGCGGTCCCGAGTTCGGCGTCGAGGGCGGCCCCGCCGTCAACGACGAGCGGTACGTGGAGATCTGGAACCTCGTCTTCATGCAGTACGAGCGCGGCGAGGGCACCGGCAAGGACAACTTCGAGATCCTCGGAGACCTGCCGAGCAAGAACATCGACACGGGGCTCGGCCTGGAGCGGCTCGCCATGATTCTGCAGGGTGTGCAGAACATGTACGAGATCGACACGTCCATGGCCGTCATCGACAAGGCCACCGAGCTCACCGGTGTCGCCTACGGCGACGCCCACGACTCCGACGTGTCGCTGCGCGTGGTCACCGACCACATGCGCACCGCCGCGATGCTCATCGGTGACGGCGTCACCCCCGGCAACGAGGGCCGCGGCTACGTGCTGCGCCGCATCATGCGCCGCGCCATCCGCAACATGCGCCTGCTCGGCGCCACCGGTCCGGTCGTCAAGGACCTGATCGACGTGGTGATCGGCATGATGGGGCAGCAGTACCCGGAGCTGGTCACCGACCGCGAGCGGATCGAGAAGGTCGCCCTCGCCGAGGAGGCCGCCTTCCTCAAGACGCTGAAGGCCGGCACCAACATCCTGGACACCGCCGTCACCGAGACCAAGCAGGCCGGTGGCAAGGTCCTCTCCGGCGACAAGGCCTTCCTGCTCCACGACACCTGGGGCTTCCCGATCGACCTCACCCTGGAGATGGCCGGCGAACAGGGCCTTTCCGTGGACGAGGACGGCTTCCGCCGCCTGATGAAGGAGCAGCGGGAGCGCGCCAAGGCCGACGCCCGGGCCAAGAAGACCGGCCACGCCGACCTCGGCGCCTACCGGGAGATCGCCGACTCCGCCGGCGAGACCGACTTCATCGGCTACAGCGACACCGAGGGCGAGTCCACGATCGTCGGCATCCTCGTCGACGGCACCTCCTCCCCGGCCGCCACCGAGGGCGACGAGGTCGAGATCGTCCTCGACCGCACCCCCTTCTACGCCGAGGGCGGCGGCCAGATCGGCGACACCGGCCGCATCAAGGTGGACTCCGGCGCCGTCATCGAGGTCCGCGACTGTCAGAAGCCGGTCCCGGGTGTGTACGTCCACAAGGGCGTCGTCCAGGTCGGCGAGGTCACCGTCGGCGCCAGGGCCCACGCCTCGATCGACTCGCGCCGCCGCAAGGCCATCGCCCGCGCCCACTCCGCCACGCACCTGACCCACCAGGCGCTGCGCGACGCCCTCGGCCCGACGGCCGCCCAGGCCGGCTCCGAGAACCAGCCCGGCCGGTTCCGCTTCGACTTCGGCTCCCCGTCCGCCGTGCCGACGGCGGTGATGACCGACGTCGAGCAGAAGATCAACGAGGTGCTCGCCCGCGACCTGGACGTGCACGCCGAGGTCATGGGCATCGACGACGCCAAGAAGCAGGGCGCCATCGCCGAGTTCGGCGAGAAGTACGGCGAGCGCGTGCGCGTGGTGACCATCGGCGACTTCTCCAAGGAGCTGTGCGGCGGCACGCACGTGCACAACACCGCCCAGCTCGGCCTGGTGAAGCTGCTCGGCGAGTCGTCGATCGGCTCCGGTGTGCGCCGTATCGAGGCCCTGGTCGGAGTGGACGCCTACAACTTCCTGGCCCGTGAGCACACGGTCGTCGCCCAGCTCCAGGAGCTGGTCAAGGGCCGCCCCGAGGAGCTGCCGGAGAAGATCTCCGCCATGCTCGGCAAGCTGAAGGACGCCGAGAAGGAGATCGAGAAGTTCCGCGCCGAGAAGGTGCTCCAGGCCGCCGCCGGTCTCGCCGAGTCCGCCAAGGACGTCCGCGGTGTGGCCGTCGTCACGGGGCAGGTCCCGGACGGCACCACGCCGGACGACCTGCGCAAGCTCGTGCTCGACGTGCGCGGCCGGATCCAGGGCGGCCGGGCCGCCGTGGTCGCCCTGTTCACCGTGAACAACGGCAAGCCGCTCACGGTGATCGCCACCAACGAGGCCGCCCGCGAGCGCGGTCTGAAGGCCGGTGACCTGGTCCGCACGGCCGCCAAGACCCTTGGCGGCGGCGGTGGCGGCAAGCCGGACGTCGCCCAGGGCGGCGGGCAGAACCCGGCCGCCGTCGGTGAGGCCGTGGACGCCGTGGAGCGGCTCGTGGCGGAAACGGCCAAGTGATGCGAAGAGGACGTCGGCTCGCGATCGACGTCGGGGACGCCCGGATCGGGGTCGCCTCGTGCGACCCCGACGGGATCCTCGCCACCCCGGTGGAGACGGTTCCCGGCCGTGACGTTCCCGCGGCCCACCGTCGGCTCCGGCAGCTCGTCGAGGAGTACGAGCCGATCGAGGTCGTCGTCGGACTCCCGCGTTCCCTCAAGGGGGGCGAGGGTCCGGCCGCGGTCAAGGTCCGCGCCTTCGCCGGCGAGCTGGCCAAGGGCATCGCCCCGGTGCCGGTCCGCCTGGTGGACGAGCGGATGACCACGGTGACGGCGAGTCAGGGGCTGCGGGCCTCGGGGGTGAAGTCCAAGAAGGGACGCTCCGTGATCGACCAGGCCGCGGCCGTCATCATCCTGCAGCAGGCCCTCGAATCCGAACGGGTGTCAGGGAAAGCACCTGGCGAGGGCGTCGAAGTGGTCATCTGATCGCGATACGGTAACGTTCCGCGCGATGCGCCTGTGTTCGAACAGACGACGCACAGAAAGAGGCGGAACGGAAGCCGGGGCACACGGCCGTGTGACCGCCGCCTCGCGGCTCTAGGGGATCGATGACTGAGTATGGCCGGGACCCAGGTCCCGAACCGTGGCATCCGGAGGACCCGTTGTACGGGGACGGCGGATGGGGAGGACAGCAGGCCCAGGCGGGCCCGCAGTCCCCCTACGGCGGTGGGCCGCAGCACCACCCGCAGCAGTCGCAGCAGGGGCAGCAGGCGCAGTACGGAGACTGGGGCCAGGGTCAGCAGGGCGGCTACGGCGGCCAGTACCAGCAGCAGCCCTACGGTGATCAGGGTCACCAGCAGGGCCAGCAGCACTACGACCCGCAGGGTCAGCAGCAGTACGGTCAGCAGGGTCAGCAGCAGTACGGTCAGCAAGGTCAGCAGGGCCAGCAGCAGTACGACCAGCAGTACGCGGGGCACCTTCAGCAGCAGGGCCACGACCAGGGCGGCTGGGACGGCGCCGGCGGACAGCAGCAGCCCGCCTACCCCGCCGACCCGGCAGACCCGTACGGCCAGCAGGCCGCGGCCTACGGCGCTGAGCAGCCGGATCTCTACGGCACTCCCGAGGCCTACCCGCCGCCGGAGCCGCCGAGCCGCCGGCGCGCCGAGCCGGAGCCGCGGCCGGACTGGGACCCGGATCCCGAACCCGAGCAGGACGATCACGCGTTCTTCGCGGGCGGCGGTGGCGACGACGAGGAGGACGCCGACGCCGACAGCGACGATCCGAAGGAAGGCCGGGGGCGCGGCGACCGCAAGGGCCGCGGAGGCAAAGGCAAGGGCAAGTCAAAGAAACGTCGCAGCGGCTGTGCCTGCATGGTCGTCGTCCTGGTGTTCGGCGGAGGCACGGCAGGAGTCGCCTACTACGGCTACCAGTTCTACCAAAATCGTTTCGGCGCCGCGCCGGACTACGCCGGCGACGGGGTCAACGAGACGGTCACCGTCGAGATCCCCAAGGGCGCGGGCGGCTACGACATCGGCCGGGTGCTGAAGACGGCGGGCGTGGTCAAGAGCGTCGACGCCTTCGTGGCGGCGCAGGCGCAGAACCCCAATGGCAGGACGATCCAGGACGGCATCTACACCCTGCGCAAGCAGATGTCGGCCGCCAGCGCGGTCGAACTGATGCTCAGCCCGAAGAGCCGCAGCAACCTGGTCCTCGCGGAGGGCCTGCGCAACGCGGCGGTCTACACGCTGATCGACAAGCGCCTGGAACTGCCGGAGGGCACCACGGCCGGCGTCGCGAAGAAGGAGTACAAGAAGCTCGGTCTGCCCTCCTGGGCGCTGGACCGCCCCAACCTGAAGGACCCGCTGGAAGGGTTCCTCTACCCCTCCAGCTACGCCGTCGCCAAGGGGCAGAAGCCCGAGGCCGTCCTGAAGGAGATGGTGACGCGGGCCAACGGGAAGTACAACGAGCTCGGTCTGGAGAAGAAGGCCAAGGGCCTGGACCTCGAAGGGCCCTGGCAACTGCTCACCGTGGCGAGCCTGGTCCAGGCCGAGGGCAAGACGCACGACGACTTCCGCAAGATGTCGGAAGTGATCTACAACCGTCTGAAGCCGACCAACACCGAGACCAACCGGTTGCTGCAGTTCGACTCGACCTTCAATTACCTGAAGGGCCAGAGCAACATCCACATCAGCGAGAAGGAGATCAACAGCAACCACGACCTTTACAACACGTACACCCGCACGGGCCTGCCGCCCGGACCGATCGGAAACCCCGGCGACGAGGCGCTGAGCGCGGCATTGAATCCGACCGACGACGGCTGGATCTATTTCGTGGCGACCGACGGTGCGCACAAGACCGAGTTCGCCAAGACGTACGCCGAATTCCTCAAGCTCAAGGACAAGTTCGATGCCACCAAGGGCAACTGACGCCCGTCGGGCGGCTGTGCTCGGTTCGCCGATCGCCCACTCGCTCTCCCCGGTGCTGCACCGGGCGGCGTACGCGGAGCTGGGGCTCGCGAACTGGTCGTACGAACGGTTCGAGATCGACGAAGCGGGTCTGCCCTCGTTCTTCGAGGGTCTGGGACCCGAGTGGGCCGGGCTGTCGCTGACCATGCCGCTGAAGCGGGCGGTCATCCCGCTGCTCGACGGGATCAGCGACACCGCCGCCTCCGTCGAGGCGGTCAACACGGTCGTGTTCACCGAGGACGGCCGCCGGGTCGGGGACAACACCGACGTGCCGGGCATGGTCGCCGCCCTGCGCGAGCACGGCATCGAGCAGGTCGGCTCGGCGGCGATCCTCGGCGCCGGCGCCACCGCCTCCTCCGCGCTGGCCGCGCTCGCCCGCGTCTGCACCGGCGAGGTCGTCGCCTACGTCCGCAGCGAGGCCCGCGCGGCCGAGATGCGGCAGTGGGGCGAGCGGCTGGACGTCGAGGTCCGCACGGCGGACTGGGCGGACGCCGAACAGGCCCTGACCGCGCCGCTGGTGATCGCCACCACCCCGGCCGGGACGACGGACGCGCTCGCCGGCTCCGTACCCGAGCGTCCCGCCACCCTCTTCGACGTCCTCTACGACCCCTGGCCCACGCCGCTGGCGGCCCGCTGGTCCATGGCCGGTGGCGCCGTCGTCAGCGGTCTCGACCTGCTGGTGCACCAGGCGGTCCTCCAGGTCGAGCAGATGACGGGCCGCGCCCCGGCCCCCCTGCACGCCATGCGCGAAGCGGGCGAGAAGGCCCTCGCGGCCCGCTGACCAGGGCTTGTCCGTCCCGATCCGGGAAGCCGGACCGCCGTGCGTTCGCGGTGGACCGACGGGGGGCACCGGGGGTGGCGTGTGTCCGCCCGGAGTCCGACTGCTGGACCGGCGACCGGGACAGGTACCCGGACGTGGGAGGATCGGAGGTGGCGGGCCAGGGCCGCGCACCCGGTCGCGTCGTCGCAGTTCCAGGCGCGAGCATGAGGAGCACCGTTGAGCAGGTTGCGCTGGCTGACCGCGGGGGAGTCCCACGGACCCGCACTTGTCGCCACGCTGGAGGGCCTTCCCGCCGGCGTGCCCGTCACCACGGAGATGGTGGCGGACCACCTCGCACGGCGGCGCCTGGGCTATGGGCGCGGCGCCCGGATGAAGTTCGAGCGCGACGAGGTCACCTTCCTCGGCGGCGTCCGGCACGGCCTCACCCTGGGCTCGCCGCTGGCGATCATGGTGGGCAACACCGAGTGGCCCAAGTGGGAGAAGGTCATGGCCGCCGACCCGGTGGATCCGGCGGAGCTGGCCGAGGTGGCGCGCAACGCGCCGCTGACCCGGCCCCGGCCCGGACACGCCGACCTGGCGGGCATGCAGAAGTACGGCTTCGACGAGGCCCGGCCGGTGCTGGAGCGGGCCTCCGCCCGTGAGACCGCGGCCCGTGTGGCGCTGGGCGCCGTGGCCCGGTCGTACCTGAAGGAGACGGCCGGCATCGAGATCGTCAGCCATGTCGTCGAGCTGGCCGCGGCCAAGGCGCCCTACGGCGTGTACCCGACCCCGGCGGACGTGGAGAAGCTGGACGCGGACCCGGTGCGCTGCCTGGACGCCGACGCCTCCAAGGCGATGGTCGCGGAGATCGACCAGGCCCACAAGGACGGCGACACCCTCGGCGGCGTGGTGGAGGTGCTGGCGTACGGCGTGCCGGTGGGCCTCGGCTCGCACGTGCACTGGGACCGGCGGCTGGACGCCCGGCTCGCGGCCGCGCTCATGGGCATCCAGGCGATCAAGGGCGTCGAGGTCGGCGACGGCTTCGACCTGGCGCGGGTGCCCGGCTCCAAGGCGCACGACGAGATCGTCACCACCGACGAGGGCATCCGGCGTGCCACGGGCCGCTCCGGCGGCACCGAGGGCGGGCTGACCACGGGCGAGCTGCTGCGGGTGCGCGCCGCGATGAAGCCGATCGCGACCGTGCCGCGGGCCCTGCGGACCGTGGACGTGGCCACCGGTGAGGCCGCGCAGGCCCACCACCAGCGCTCCGACGTGTGCGCGGTGCCGGCCGCCGGCATCGTGGCCGAGGCCATGGTGGCCCTCGTCCTCGCCGACGCCGTCGCGGAGAAGTTCGGTGGCGACAGTGTGCCGGAGACCCGCCGGAACGTGCGGTCCTACCTCGAGAACCTGGCGATCCGGTGAGCGCCGGACCGGTCGTCGTCCTGGTCGGGCCCATGGGCGTCGGCAAGTCCACCGTCGGGCGGATGCTGGCCGACCGCCTCGGGCTCGCCTACCGGGACGTCGACGACGACATCGTCGCGGAGCAGGGCCGCAGCATCGCCGAGATCTTCGTCGACGAGGGCGAGCCGTTCTTCCGCGCCGCGGAGAAGGAGGCGGTGCGCCGGGCGCTCGCCGAGCACGACGGCGTACTGGCCCTCGGCGGTGGCGCGATCCTGGATCCGGACACGCGGGCGCTGATCTCCGCGCTGCCGGTCCTGTACCTGTCGATGGACGTCGAGGAGGCCGTCCGGCGCACCGGCCTGAACGTGGCCCGCCCGCTGCTCGCCGTGAACCCGCGCAAGCAGTGGCGCGAGCTGATGGAGGCCCGGCGGCACCTGTACGAGGAGGTGGCCGCCGCGGTCGTGCCGACCGATGGGCGCAGCCCCGAAGAGGTCACCCAAGCCGCCCTGGACGCACTGGAGTTGAAGGAAGCATGAGCGAGTCGGTCACGCGGATCCATATCGCCGGCACGGCCGGCACCGAGGCGTACGACGTGCTGGTAGGCCGTCAGCTCCTCGGCGAACTCACCGGTCTGGTCGGTGAGAAGGCCAAGCGGGTCGCCGTGATCCACCCCGAGGCGCTCGCCGAGACCGGGGACGCGCTCCGTGCCGACCTGGCCGAGCAGGGCTACGAGGCCGTCGCCATCCAGGTGCCGAACGCGGAGGAGGCCAAGACCGCGGAGGTCGCCGCCTACTGCTGGAAGGCGCTGGGCCAGTGCGGGTTCACCCGCACCGACGTCATCGTGGGCGTGGGCGGCGGCGCCTCCACCGACCTGGCCGGATTCGTGGCCGCGACCTGGCTGCGCGGGGTGCGCTGGATCGCCGTCCCGACCACCGTGCTGGCCATGGTGGACGCGGCCGTCGGCGGCAAGACCGGCATCAACACCGCCGAGGGCAAGAACCTCGTGGGCGCCTTCCACCCGCCCGCGGGCGTGCTGTGCGACCTGGCGGCGCTGGACTCCCTCCCGGTCAACGACTACGTCTCCGGGCTCGCGGAGGTCATCAAGGCCGGCTTCATCGCCGACCCGGTGATCCTGGACCTGATCGAGTCCGACCCCGAGGCCGCCCGGACCCCGGCCGGCCCGCACACCGCCGAACTCATCGAGCGGTCCATCAGGGTCAAGGCGGACGTCGTCTCCGCCGACCTGAAGGAGTCGGGCCTGCGGGAGATCCTCAACTACGGCCACACGCTGGGCCACGCGATCGAGAAGAACGAGCGGTACAAGTGGCGGCACGGCGCGGCGGTCGCCGTCGGCATGCACTTCGCCGCCGAACTCGGGCGCCTGGCCGGGCGGTTGGACGACGCCACGGCCGACCGCCACCGCACGGTCCTCGAATCGGTGGGCCTGCCGCTGCACTACCGCTACGACCAGTGGCCCAAGCTGCTGGAGACGATGAAGGTCGACAAGAAGTCCCGCGGCGACCTGTTGCGCTTCATCGTCCTGGACGGCCTCGCCAAGCCCACCGTCCTGGAGGGCCCCGACCCGGCCGTGCTGCTCGGCGCGTACGGCGAGGTCGGACAGTAAGTACCACCGCGCCGGATCCGCCTGTCGCGACGGGCACGTCGGACCGTGCCCGGCCGTTCACCAAATGGCGGCCGGGGACGGTACCGTTCGGTAGGCGGTGGGCTCGGGCCCGCCGTCGGCGCCATTTGCCCCGTACGAGACGGAGTCGCACCGGATGCAGGACGCAGTGGGTTCACCGCTGCCGCCGCCCCACCAGCCGGGGCACGGACCGGCCGCCGGCTGGGCGCCGGCCGCGCAACACCCGGACCCGCGGCACCCGAACGCCCCCCAGGGCCCGCCCCCCGCACGGCCCCCGGGCTACCCCGGCCCCCCGAACCACCAGCCGCCGGTCCCGCCTTCCCAGAGCCGGCACCCCCAGGGCCCACCCGCATCGCCGCCGCACACACCGGTCGCGCATCCGTCGGCCCCGCATCTCCAGAACCCGCACGTTCAGGGGCCGCCCTCGACCACGCCGCCTTCTCAGAGTCAGCATCCTCAGGGTCCGCATCCGTCGGCCCCGCATGTCCAGAACCCGCGCCCGCAGGGGCCGCCCTCGACCACGCCGCCTTCTCAGAGTCAGCATCCTCAGGGTCCGCATCCGTCGGCTCCGCATGTCCAGAACCCGCGCCCGCAGGGGCCGCCCCCAGTGGCGCCGCATGTCCAGAACCCGCGCCCCCAGGGGCCGCCCCCTTCCGCGCCGCATCCTCAAGCCCCGCACACCCAGGGCCCGCCCCCATCCGTGCCGCACCCCCAGGTTCCCCGACAGCCGGCTCCCGCCGTGCCGCAGCCCGGGGCGGCACCCGTGCCCGACGGGACCGGGCATGTCCGGCTGCCGCCCGGGGGCCCCGTCGGGATGCCCAGTGCGCCGCCCGCTCAGAGTGCGCCCGATCCGTCGGCCACCACGCTGGCGGTGCTGTTGATCGGGCCGGCGGGGGCGGGCAAGACGAGCGTCGCCAAGTACTGGGCCGACCACCGCCGCGTGCCCACCGCACACATCAGCCTCGACGACGTCCGCGAGTGGGTCCGCTCCGGCTTCGCCGACCCGCAGTCGGGATGGAACGACCACTCCGAGGCCCAGTACCGGCTCGCCCGCCGCACCTGCGGCTTCGCCGCCCGCAACTTCCTCGCCAACGGCATCTCGTGCATCCTCGACGACGCCGTCTTCCCCGACCGCCCGGTGGTCGGACTCGGCGGCTGGAAGCGCCATGTCGGCCCCGGCCTGCTCCCGGTCGTGCTGCTGCCCGGCCTCGACATCGTCCTGGAGCGCAACGCCGAACGCTCCGGCAACCGCCGGCTGACCGATGAGGAAGTCGCCCGCATCCACGGCCGCATGGCCGGCTGGTACGGCTCCGGGCTCCCCATCATCGACAACTCCCAGCTCGACGTCCCGGCCACGGCGCGCGTCCTGGACGAGGTCCTGTCCCGGGCCATAGCAAGCCCCCCGAACTGGTAGGACGCGGCCGTGCCCGGCGGCCCCGGGCGGGCCGAGGCCGGGATCCGGGAGGCGCTGGGCGGGCCGCGGCCGGGATCCGGCATACCCACTCGGACCTCTCGAACGGCGATATTGAGCCATGACTCTTACGCTCGGTTCATGTCAGAGGTGTACGCGGCCCGCCGGACCCGGCTGAGGGAGCGCTGCAACGCGGGCGGCAGCGCGGCGGCGCTGGTGACTCGTCCCGCCAATGTGCGGTATCTCGCGGGGGCCGCCCCGCAGGGTGCCGTCCTGCTTCTCGGAAGGCGCGAGGACCTGCTGGTGTGCCAGAGCCCGCCGGACGACCGGCCCTACGAGGGCCGTCCCGACGAGGCACTGCGGGTGCAGGTCCTGCCCCAACCCCCCGGCGGCGACCCGGCCGTCGCCGCCGCCGACCACGCGCGGGCCCAGGGCGCCGACTCGCTCGCCGTGGAGGAGCACCACCTCACGGTGGCCCGCCACCGTGCCCTCGGCTCGGTGGCGGGCCGGCTGCGCCTGGCCGATCTGGGCTGCGCGGTCGAGCAGCTCAGAGTCGTCAAGGACGAGGAGGAGATCTCCTGTCTGAGAATCGGTGCCGAGATCGCCGACCAGGCCCTCGGCGAGCTGCTGGAGTCCATCCTGGTCGGCCGCACCGAGCGCCATCTCGCCCTGGAGCTGGAGCGGCGGCTCGTCGACCACGGCGCCGACGGACCCGCGTTCCCGACCTCCGTGGCCACTGGCCCGAACTCCGGCCGCCGCGGCCACCGGCCCACCGACCGGCGGGTCGAGGAGGGCGACTTCCTGACCGTGTGCATGGGCGCCGCCTACCGCGGCTACCGCTGCGAGATCGGCCGCACCTTCGTGATCGGCACGTCTCCCGCGGACTGGCAGATCCAGCTCTACGACCTCGTCTTCGCAGCCCAGCGCGCCGGACGGGAGGCCCTGGCCCCCGGCGCCACGTACCGCGAAGTCGACCGCGCCGCACGCCAGGTACTGGATTCGGCCGGGTTCACCGAGAGTCTTCAACCCCTCACCGGACACGGTGTCGGACTCGAAATCGACGAGGACCCGCAGCTGGCCCCCTCGGCCATGGGTAAACTGGACGCTTGCGTGCCGGTCACTGTCGAACCCGGGGTCCACCTCCCGGGCCGGGGCGGTGTCCGGATCGATGACACGCTCGTCGTACGCCCCGAGGCGGACGGCGGACCCGAGCTACTCACCATCACGACCAAGGAGCTCCTCGCGCTCTAGCCTCGCGCTGTGCGCCTGCCCCAGGGTCGTACGTCAGTCCAGGAGATTCCGCAACCGTGGCTTCCACGAACGACCTCAAGAACGGCATGGTGCTCAAGCTCGACGGCGGCCAGCTGTGGTCCGTCGTCGAGTTCCAGCACGTCAAGCCCGGCAAGGGCCCGGCCTTCGTGCGCACCAAGCTCAAGAACGTGCTCTCCGGCAAGACCGTCGACAAGACGTTCAACGCCGGCGTCAAGGTCGAAACGGCCACCGTCGACAAGCGTGACATGCAGTTCTCCTACATGGACGGCGACTACTTCGTCTTCATGGACATGGAGACCTACGACCAGCTCCACATCGACCGCAAGGCCGTCGGCGACACCGCCAACTTCCTGATCGAGGGTTTCGAGGCCACCGTCGCCCAGCACGAGGGCGAGGTGCTCTTCGTCGAGCTGCCCGCCGCCGTCGAGCTGACGATCGCCGAGACCGAGCCGGGTGTCCAGGGCGACCGCTCCACCGGTGGCACCAAGCCCGCCACCCTGGAGACCGGTCACCAGATCCAGGTCCCGCTCTTCATCACCACCGGTGAGAAGATCAAGGTCGACACCCGCACGAGCGACTACCTCGGCCGGGTGAACAGCTAACCGTGGCTGCTCGCAACACGGCCCGCAAGCGTGCCTTCCAGATCCTCTTCGAGGGCGACCAGCGCGGCGCCGACGTCCTGACGGTCCTCGCCGACTGGATCCGGCTGTCCCGGAGCGATACCCGGCAGCCTCCGGTGAGCGAGTACACGATGCAGCTCGTCGAGGGCTACGCGGAGCACGCGACCCGGATCGACGAGCTGATCGCGCAGTACGCGGTCGGCTGGACGCTGGACCGCATGCCGGTCGTCGACCGCAACATCCTGCGGCTCGGCGCGTACGAGCTGATCTGGGCCGACGAGACCCCGGACGCCGTGGTGCTGGACGAGATGGTGCAGCTGGCGAAGGAGTTCTCCACGGACGAGTCGCCCTCGTTCGTCAACGGCCTGCTCGGCCGCCTGAAGGAGCTCAAGCCCTCCCTCCGCCGCGATCAGGTGTAGAAGGAGCCGGCCCCGCAGGCCGGCGCCGCACGGACTCGCAGGGGCCCGCAGCACGACTGCTGCGGGCCCCTCGGCGTCCGCGCGTGTCCCCGGCCCCTCGACCGTCCGCGCGGCCCGCTCCGGCAGATTCGCGCCCGCCCCTTCAGGACCGCGGAAAAGCCGCCGGGGTGGCCGGAACCAGAAGGTTCCGGCCACCCCGGCGGCACGTTTCTGCTGAAATGGGCCGAGCGGTCAGCTCTCCTCGTGGGACGCCACCGCGCGACGCGCGTCCGCGTCCAGCACGCCCCAGCTGATCAGCTGTTCGGTCAGGACCGAGGGCGACTGGTCGTAGATGACGGCGAGTGTGCGCAGGTCGTCCTGGCGGATGGAGAGCACCTTGCCGTTGTAGTCACCGCGCTGCGACTGGATCGTGGCCGCGTACCGCTGGAGGGGGCCCGCCTTCTCGGCCGGCACCGTGGCCAGCCGCTCCAGGTCGAGGACCAGCTTCGGCGGGGGCTCGGCGGCGCCGCCCGGGGTGGTGCCCGGCAGCAGTTCCTGCACGGGGACCCCGTAGAAGTCCGCCAACTCGGCGAGGCGCTGCACGGTCACGGCACGGTCGCCGCGCTCGTACGAACCGACCACGACCGCCTTCCAGCGTCCCTGGCTCTTCTCCTCGACACCGTGGAGGGAAAGGCCCTGCTGGGTGCGGATCGCCCGGAGCTTGGCCCCGAGCTGTTTGGCGTATTCGCTGGACATATGGCTCCCCGGACACTGTGTCGACGCGGCTGGCCTCGCTGCCAGACCGCGCGGCTGGTAACTCACTGTGAGGTTACGCAGCGTTACTCTGCTGCGTCAAGCCGAATGGTCCGGGCCGCCGCTTCGGGGTGGCCGAGGCCGGTTGCGCCAAGGGGGTGAGTGGAGAGGTCTCCGGCACCTGGTAGCGTGTATGGCGCAATTCCGACGTCCTTTAAGGTCCGTCCCGTGAGGCGGAGAAGGAGGTCCGTTTCGTATGGACACGCACGCCGACGCGCAAGCGTCCGAAGCCCGGCCCGTTCTCGAGGGCCCCGACATCGCGCGGGTACTGACCCGCATCGCCCACGAGATCGTCGAGCGCGCCAAGGGTGCCGACGACGTGGTGCTCCTCGGCATTCCGACCCGGGGCGTCTTCCTCGCCGAGCGGCTCGCCGCCAAGCTCGAGCAGATCACCGAGCGCAAGGTCCCGCACGGCTCGCTCGACATCACCATGTACCGCGACGACCTGCGTATGCAGCCGCCGCGAGCGCTGGCCCGCACCGAGATCCCCGGTGACGGCCTCGACGGCCGCCTGGTCGTCCTCGTCGACGACGTCCTCTTCTCCGGCCGCACCATCCGCGCCGCCCTCGACGCCCTGAACGACATCGGGCGCCCGCGCGCGGTGCAGCTCGCCGTCCTCGTCGACCGCGGCCACCGCGAACTGCCGATCCGCGCCGACTACGTCGGCAAGAACCTCCCCACGTCGCTGCGGGAGACGGTCAAGGTCCTGCTCGCCGAGGAGGACGGTCGCGACACCGTGCTGCTCGGCGCCAAACCGGCCGCCCAGGGCGAACACCCGTAACACGCGCGCGTACGCATCGCCGTACGCCCCGCGCGTGTGCCCTCGCACGCGTCCGTCTGCCCCATTTCTCCCGAATGAACCGCCTTACGGAGCCTGACAGATGCAGCGTCATCTCATCTCGGCCGCCGACCTCACCCGTGACGACGCCGTCCTGATCCTCGACACCGCCGAGGAGATGGCACGAGTCGCCGACCGGCCGATCAAAAAGCTGCCGACCCTGCGCGGCCGCACCGTCGTCAACCTCTTCTTCGAGGACTCCACCCGCACCCGGATCTCCTTCGAGGCCGCGGAGAAGCGGCTGTCCGCGGACGTCATCAACTTCACCGCCAAGGGATCCTCGGTGTCCAAGGGCGAGTCCCTGAAGGACACCGCCCAGACCCTGGAGGCCATGGGCGTCGACGCCGTGGTCATCCGGCACGGCGCCTCCGGGGCCCCGTACCGGCTGGCCAACTCCGGCTGGATCGACGCCGCCGTCATCAACGCGGGCGACGGCACCCACCAGCACCCCACCCAGGCCCTGCTCGACGCCTTCACCCTGCGCCGCCGGCTGGTCGGCAGGGACGCGGGCCTCGGCCAGGACCTGTCCGGCAGGCGCGTCACCCTCGTCGGCGACGTGCTGCACAGCCGGGTGGCCCGGTCCAACGTCGACCTGCTGCACACCCTCGGCGCCGACGTCACCCTGGTCGCCCCGCCGACCCTGCTGCCGGTCGGCGTCGAGGCCTGGCCCTGCGAGGTCTCCTACGACCTCGACGCCACCCTGTCCAAGTCCGACGCGGTGATGATGCTCCGCGTGCAGCGCGAGCGGATGAACGCCGCCTTCTTCCCGACCGAGCGCGAGTACGCGCGGCGCTACGGCCTGGACGGCGAACGGATGGCGAGGATGCCCGAGCACGCCATCGTGATGCACCCCGGCCCGATGGTCCGCGGCATGGAGATCACCGCCGAGGTCGCCGACTCCGACCGCTGCACCGCCGTCGAGCAGGTCGCCAACGGCGTCTCCATCCGCATGGCCGTGCTGTACCTGCTGCTCGGCGGCATGGAATCCGCCCCCCAAGCCCGCCCGCCCGTCTCCCACCACCGCCCCTCCGACGAGCGCTCCGCGCGCACCTCTTTCGCCGAGGAGAAGTAAGACACATGAGCAAGATCCTTATCCGTGGTGCCAAGGTGCTCGGCGGCGCGCCGCAGGACGTCCTGATCGACGGCGAGGCCGTCGAGGCAGTCGGCACCGGGCTGTCCGCCGAGGTCGTCGAGGGCGCCGAGATCGTCGAGGCCGACGGCAAGGTGCTGCTGCCGGGCCTGGTCGACCTGCACACCCACCTGCGCGAGCCGGGCCGCGAGGACTCCGAGACCGTCCTGACCGGCACCCGCGCGGCCGCATCCGGCGGCTACACCGCCGTGTTCGCCATGGCCAACACCTTCCCCGTGGCCGACACCGCCGGCGTCGTCGAGCAGGTCTGGCGTCTGGGCCGGGAGCACGGCTACTGCGACGTGCAGCCCATCGGCGCCGTCACGGTCGGCCTGGAGGGCAGGAAGCTCGCCGAACTCGGCGCCATGCACGAGTCGGCCGCCGGGGTCACCGTCTTCTCCGACGACGGCAAGTGCGTCGACGACGCGGTGATCATGCGCCGCGCGCTGGAGTACGTGAAGGCCTTCGGCGGCGTCGTCGCCCAGCACGCGCAGGAGCCGCGGCTGACCGAGGGCGCCCAGATGAACGAGGGCGTCGTCTCCGCCGAGCTGGGTCTCGGCGGCTGGCCTGCCGTCGCCGAGGAGTCGGTCATCGCCCGGGACGTCCTGCTCGCCGAGCACGTCGGCTCCCGTGTCCACATCTGCCACCTGTCGACCGCGGGCAGCGTCGAGATCGTCCGCTGGGCCAAGTCCCGCGGCATCCAGGTCACCGCCGAGGTCACCCCGCACCACCTGCTCCTCACCGACGAGCTGGTGCGCACCTACGACCCGGTCTACAAGGTCAACCCGCCGCTGCGCACCGAGCGGGACGTGCGCGCCCTGCGCGAGGCACTCGCCGACGGCACGATCGACATCGTCGCCACCGATCACGCCCCGCACCCGCACGAGGACAAGGACTGCGAGTGGGCCGCGGCCGCCATGGGCATGGTCGGCCTGGAGACCGCCCTGTCGGTGGTCCAGGAGACCATGGTCGACACCGGCCTGCTGGACTGGGCGGGCGTCGCGGACCGCATGTCCTTCGCTCCGGCCCGGATCGGGCGGGCCGTCGGCCACGGCCGCCCCGTCTCGGCAGGTGAGCCCGCCAACCTCATGCTGGTCGACACGGCATACCGTGGGCAGGTGGACCCCGCGGGCTTCGCCTCGCGCAGCCGGAACACGCCCTACGAGGGACGCGAGCTGCCGGGCCGTGTCACCCACACGTGGCTCCGGGGCAAGGCCACGCTCGTCGACGGGAAGCTCACGTGACACCTGCACCTCTGCTCGCGGCCGGGATCGCGACCGACATCGCCGCGGAAGGGAAATCGGCCGCGGTCACCGACTGGGCCGCCCGCGTCGGCTGGCTGGTCGGCCTCCTCATGTTCATCGCCCTCGTCTACTGGCTGATGCGCGAGGGCTGGAAGTGGCGCGCCACCCTGCAGGGCGACCTGCCCGAGCTGCCGGACGCGCCCGAGGAACCCGGTCCGGCGACCCTGACGATGACCGGCCGCTACCACGGCTCCACCACCGCCGGACAGTGGCTGGACCGCATCGTGGCGCGTGGCCTGGGCACCCGCAGCCGGGCCGAGCTGACCCTGACCGACGAGGGCCTGGACGTGGTGCGCCCCGGAGCGGACGACTTCTTCGTGCCGGCCGCGCGGCTGCGCGGGGCCCGGCTCGACAAGGGCATCGCCGGCAAGGTGCTCACCGAGGGCGGGCTGCTCGTCGTGACCTGGGAGCACGGCGACCGGCTGATCGACTCCGGGTTCCGCTCCGACCGGGCGGCCGAGCACACCGAGTGGGTCGAGGCCCTGAACTCCATGATCGAGAAGAACACCACGGAAGGCGCCGAACGATGACCACCTCCACCAGGGGAACCTCCAGGGTTCCCGCCGTACTCGTCCTCGAGGACGGCCGGATCTTCCGCGGCCGTGCCTACGGGGCCGTGGGGGAGACGTTCGGCGAGGCCGTGTTCTCCACCGGCATGACCGGCTACCAGGAGACCCTCACCGACCCGTCGTACCACCGCCAGGTCGTCGTCATGACGGCCCCGCACGTCGGCAACACCGGCGTCAACGACGAGGACCCCGAGTCGAAGCGGATCTGGGTCTCGGGCTACGTCGTGCGCGACCCCGCCCGCCGGCCCTCCAACTGGCGTGCCCGGCGCACCCTGGACGAGGAGCTCGCCGCGGAGGGCGTCGTCGGCATCAGCGGCATCGACACCCGCGCCCTCACACGCCACCTGCGCGAGCGTGGCGCCATGCGCGTCGGCGTCTTCAGCGGGGAGGCCGTCCAGGACGACGCCACGCTGCTGGCCCGGGTCCTGGAGTCCCCCCGGATGGAGGGCGCGGACCTGTCCGCAGAGGTGGCCACCGAGGAGGCGTACGTCGTCCCCGCGATCGGCGACAAGAAGTTCACCGTCGCCGCTGTCGACCTCGGCATCAAGGGCATGACCCCGCACCGCATGGCCGAACGCGGCATCGAGGTGCATGTGCTGCCCGCCACGGCCACGGTCGAGGACGTCTACGCGGTCGGGCCCGACGGGGTGTTCTTCTCCAACGGCCCCGGCGACCCGGCGACCGCCGACCACGCCGTCTCCGTCATGCGGGGCGTCCTGGAGCGCGGCACGCCGCTGTTCGGCATCTGCTTCGGCAACCAGATTCTCGGCCGCGCCCTCGGCTTCGGCACCTACAAGCTGAAGTACGGCCACCGCGGAATCAACCAGCCGGTGCAGGACCGTACGACCGGCAAGGTCGAGGTCACCGCGCACAACCACGGCTTCGCCGTCGACGCCCCCGTCGACCGGGTCTCCGACACCCCCTTCGGCCGCGTCGAGGTCTCCCACGTGTGCCTCAATGACAACGTGGTGGAGGGCCTCCAACTGCTCGACAGGCCGGCCTTCAGCGTGCAGTACCACCCCGAAGCGGCCGCGGGACCCCACGACGCCGCCTACCTGTTCGACCGCTTCACGTCTTTGATGAGCACAGTCCTGATGGAGGGCCAGCGTGCCTAAGCGCACCGATATCCAGTCCGTCCTGGTCATCGGCTCCGGCCCGATCGTCATCGGCCAGGCCGCCGAGTTCGACTACTCCGGCACCCAGGCGTGCCGCGTCCTGAAGGCCGAGGGCCTCAGGGTCCTCCTGGTCAACTCCAACCCCGCGACGATCATGACCGACCCGGAGATCGCCGACGCCACCTACGTCGAGCCGATCACCCCGGACTTCGTCGAGAAGATCATCGCCAAGGAGCGCCCCGACGCCCTGCTGCCCACCCTGGGCGGCCAGACCGCGCTCAACACCGCCATCGCGCTGCACGACAACGGCGTCCTGGAGAAGTACGGCGTCGAGCTGATCGGCGCCAACGTCGAGGCCATCCACAAGGGCGAGGACCGCGAGCAGTTCAAGGCGGTCGTGGAGGCCGTCCGCCGGAAGACCGGGCACGGCGAGTCCGCCCGCTCGGTGATCTGCCACACCATGGACGAGGTCCTGGCCGGCGTCGACGAGCTCGGCGGCTACCCGGTCGTGGTCCGCCCCTCGTTCACCATGGGCGGCGCCGGCTCCGGCTTCGCCCACGACGAGGACGAGCTGCGCCGCATCGCGGGCACCGGCCTCACGCTCTCCCCCACCACCGAGGTGCTCCTCGAGGAGTCCATCCTCGGCTGGAAGGAGTACGAGCTGGAGCTGATGCGCGACAAGCACGACAACGTCGTGGTCGTCTGCTCCATCGAGAACTTCGACCCGATGGGCGTGCACACCGGCGACTCCATCACCGTCGCCCCGGCGATGACGCTCACCGACCGCGAATACCAGATCCTGCGGGACATCGGCATCGCCGTCATCCGCGAGGTCGGCGTCGACACCGGCGGCTGCAACATCCAGTTCGCGGTGAACCCCGAGGACGGCCGGGTCATCGTCATCGAGATGAACCCGCGCGTGTCGCGATCCTCCGCGCTCGCCTCCAAGGCGACCGGCTTCCCCATCGCCAAGATCGCCGCCAAGCTCGCCGTCGGCTACACCCTCGACGAGATCCCCAACGACATCACGCAGGAGACCCCGGCCTCCTTCGAGCCGACCCTCGACTACGTGGTCGTCAAGGCGCCCCGGTTCGCCTTCGAGAAGTTCCCGCAGGCCGACTCCACGCTGACCACCACCATGAAGTCGGTCGGCGAGGCCATGGCCATCGGCCGCAACTTCACCGAGGCCCTCCAGAAGGCCCTGCGCTCGCTGGAGAAGAAGGGCAGCCGGTTCACGTTCGTCGGCGACCCCGGCGACAAGCACGAGATGCTGCGCGAGGCGGTCCGCCCGACCGACGGCCGGATCAACGCGGTGATGCAGGCCGTCCGCGCGGGCGCCACACCCGAGGAGGTCTTCGACGCCACGAAGATCGACCCGTGGTTCGTCGACCAGCTGTTCCTGATCAAGGAGATCGCCGACGAACTGGCCGAGGCGCCCGAGCTGACCGCCGAACTGCTCGCCGAGGCCAAGCGGCACGGCTTCTCCGACCAGCAGATCGGCGAGATCCGCGGCCTGCGCGAGGACGTGGTCCGCGAGGTGCGGCACGCCCTCGGCATCCGCCCGGTGTACAAGACCGTCGACACCTGCGCCGCCGAGTTCGCCGCGAGGACGCCGTACTTCTACTCGTCCTACGACGAGGAGAACGAGGTCGCCGCGCGCGAGAAGCCCGCGGTGATCATCCTGGGCTCCGGCCCCAACCGCATCGGCCAGGGCATCGAGTTCGACTACTCCTGCGTCCACGCCTCCTTCGCGCTGCACGACGCCGGGTACGAGACCGTGATGGTCAACTGCAACCCGGAGACCGTCTCCACCGACTACGACACCTCCGACCGGCTGTACTTCGAGCCGCTCACCCTGGAGGACGTCCTGGAGATCGTCCACGCGGAGCGGCAGGCCGGTCCGGTCGCCGGTGTCGTCGTCCAGCTCGGCGGCCAGACCCCGCTGGGCCTGGCGCAGGCGCTGAAGGACAACGGCGTGCCGATCGTCGGCACCCCGCCCGAGGCGATCCACGCGGCCGAGGACCGGGGCGCCTTCGGCCAGGTGCTGGCCGAGGCGGGCCTGCCGGCCCCCAAGCACGGCACCGCCACCACCTTCGCCCAGGCCAAGACCATCGCCGACGAGATCGGCTACCCGGTCCTGGTCCGCCCGTCCTACGTCCTGGGCGGCCGCGGCATGGAGATCGTGTACGACGAGGCGCGCCTGGAGACGTACATCGCCGAGTCGACCGAGATCAGCCCCTCCCGTCCGGTGCTCGTCGACCGGTTCCTCGACGACGCCATAGAGATCGACGTCGACGCCCTCTACGACGGCGAGGAGCTGTACCTCGGCGGCGTCATGGAGCACATCGAGGAGGCCGGCATCCACTCCGGCGACTCGGCGTGCGCGCTGCCTCCGATCACGCTCGGCGGGTACGACATCAAGCGGCTGCGGGCCTCCACCGAGGCCATCGCCCGCGGTGTCGGGGTGCGCGGTCTGATCAACATCCAGTTCGCGCTGTCCGGCGACATCCTCTACGTCCTGGAGGCCAACCCGCGCGCGTCCCGTACGGTCCCCTTCACCTCCAAGGCGACCGCGGTGCCGCTGGCCAAGGCCGCCGCCCGGATCTCGCTGGGGGCGACCATCGCCGAACTGCGCGACGAGGGGCTGCTGCCGAAGAACGGCGACGGCGGCACTCTGCCGCTGGACGCGCCGATCTCCGTCAAGGAGGCCGTGCTGCCCTGGAGCCGCTTCCGGGACACCTCGGGACGCGGCGTGGACACCGTCCTCGGCCCCGAGATGCGCTCCACCGGCGAGGTCATGGGCATCGACTCCGTCTTCGGCACCGCGTACGCCAAGTCGCAGGCCGGGGCCTACGGTCCGCTGCCGACCAAGGGGCGCGCCTTCATCTCGGTCGCCAACCGGGACAAGCGGTCGATGATCTTCCCGGCCCGTGAGCTGGTCGCCCACGGCTTCGAGCTGCTCGCCACCTCCGGCACCGCCGAGGTGCTCAAGCGCAACGGCATCAACGCCACGGTGGTGCGCAAGCAGTCCCAGGGCAGCGGGCCCAACGGCGAGCGGACCATCGTCCAGCTCATCCACGACGGCGAGGTCGACCTCATCGTCAACACCCCGTACGGCACCGGCGGCCGCCTGGACGGCTACGAGATCCGCACCGCGGCCGTGGCGCGCTCCGTGCCGTGCCTGACGACGGTCCAGGCGCTCGCCGCGGCGGTCCAGGGCATCGACGCCCTGCACCGGGGCGAGGTGGGTGTCCGTTCCCTCCAGGAACACGCGGGATTCCTGACCGCGACCCGCGACTAGCGGCCCCGAGGGGGACACCGGAAACGGTGTCCCCCTCTTCATGAGCACCAGGGGGACCCATGAGGCCCCGAGGACACCCGAGGACTCAGTGACTCAGTGATGTACAAGCTCTTCTTCCGTCTGTTCTTCCAGCGGATGGACCCGGAACAGGCGCACCACCTGGCCTTCCGCTGGATCCGGCTCGCCGCCCGCGTCCCGGTACTGCGCACGTTCGCCGCCGCCGCCCTCGCCCCCCGCCACGAGGAACTGCGCACCGAGGCCCTCGGGCTGCGGATGCACGGCCCCTTCGGCCTCGCCGCCGGCTTCGACAAGAACGCCGTGGCGATCGACGGGATGTCGATGCTCGGCTTCGACCACGTCGAGATCGGCACGGTCACGGGCGAGCCGCAGCCCGGCAACCCGAGGAAGCGGCTGTTCCGGCTGGTCCAGGACCGCGCGCTGATCAACCGCATGGGCTTCAACAACGAGGGCTCGCTCGCCGTCGCCGCGCGCCTCGCCTCGCGCACGCCCGTGTTCAGGACCGTCGTGGGCGTCAACATCGGCAAGACCAAGGTCGTCCCGGAGGAGGAGGCCGTCGGCGACTACGTGAAGTCCGCCGAGCGGCTGGCCCCGTACGCCGACTACCTGGTCGTCAACGTCTCCTCGCCGAACACTCCCGGACTGCGCGACCTCCAGGCCACCGAGGCGCTGCGCCCCCTCCTGGCCGCCGTGCGCGAGGCCGCCGACCGGGTCGTGTCCGGGCGCCGGGTGCCGCTCCTGGTGAAGATCGCGCCGGACCTCGCCGACGAGGACGTCGACGCGGTCGCCGACCTCGCCGTGGAGCTGGGCCTGGACGGGATCATCGCCACCAACACCACCATCGCGCGCGAGGGACTCGGGCTGGCGTCCGCGCCCTCGCTCGTGAAGGAGACCGGCGGGCTCTCGGGCGCGCCGCTGAAGGCGCGCTCCCTCCAGGTGCTGCGCCGCCTCTACGCGCGCGTGGGCGACCGCGTCACGCTGGTCGGCGTCGGCGGCATCGAGAACGCCGAGGACGTCTGGCAGCGCATCCTGGCCGGCGCCACCCTGGTCCAGGGCTACAGCGCCTTCGTCTACCAGGGGCCCTTCTGGAGCCGTGCGATCCACAAGGGGCTCGCCGCACGCCTGCGGACCAGCCCGTACGCCACGCTCGCCGACGCGGTCGGCGCCGATGTGAGGAAGGCAGGGGAGACGGCATGAGCCCGGTGGAACCCTTCGGCGCGCGGCTGCGCCGTGCGATGGACGAGCGCGGCCCGCTGTGCGTCGGCATCGACCCGCACGCCTCCCTGCTCGCCGAGTGGGGCCTGAACGACGACGTGGCCGGTCTGGAGCGGTTCAGCCGCACCGTGGTGGAGGCGCTGGCCGGCCGGGTGGCCGCCCTGAAGCCGCAGAGCGCCTTCTACGAGCGTTTCGGCTCGCGCGGTCTCGCCGTGCTGGAGAAGTCGGTCGAGGAGGCCCGGGCGGCCGGTGCGCTGGTCGTCATGGACGCCAAGCGCGGTGACATCGGCTCCACCATGTCCGCCTACGCCGAGTCGTTCCTGCGCGAGGACGCGCCCCTGTTCTCGGACGCGCTCACCGTCTCGCCGTACCTCGGCTACGGGTCGCTGAGGCCCGCGGTCGACCTGGCCCGGGAGAGCGGCGCGGGCCTCTTCGTGCTGGCGCTGACCTCCAACCCGGAGGGCGCCGAGGTCCAGCACGCCGTGCGGCCCGACGGCCGCAGCGTCGCCGCGACCGTACTGGCGCACCTCGCCGAGGAGAACGCGGGGCAGGCCCCGCTCGGCTCCTTCGGCGCGGTGGTGGGGGCCACGCTGGGCGATCTGTCGTCGTACGACCTGGACATGGGCGGGCCGCTGCTCGCACCCGGGATCGGCGCGCAGGGAGCGACGCCGGCCGACCTTCCCCGGGTGTTCGGCCCCGCCGTGCGCAACGTGGTCCCGAGCGTCAGCCGGGGTGTTCTGCGTCACGGTCCCGAGGCGGGTGCGCTGCGCGACGCCGCGGAGCGCTTCGCGGAGGAGATCAGGACCGCGGTGACCGGCGGCTGAGTGCCCCGGCGGGCGGTCCGGGGCGCGCCCGAGCCTGGATACATCCTCGAATCCGGGGCATTATGTCCTAAATGCCCGGCCTGGCGGAGGCTGACCAGGACTTTTCCGCTGTTCTCGCTGACTCCGGCGGACTGGACCGCTAGTCTCCGTCGAGTGGGGGCGCCTCCCACGCCCTCAAGGTAGTGGGGGAGAACGGGCAAGCGTGTTGCTCGTGGCTCCCCAGGTGTGGGGCGACTAGGTTCCTCACCGGTCCGTATCCGACAGTTCGACATCCGAGGTGACGTAGGCGTGGCTCTTCCGCCCCTAACCCCTGAACAGCGCGCAGCCGCGCTCGAAAAGGCCGCCGCGGCTCGCCGGGAGCGGGCCGAGGTCAAGAATCGACTCAAGCACTCCGGCGCCTCCCTGCACGAGGTCATCAAGCAGGGCCAGGAGAACGACGTCATCGGCAAGATGAAGGTCTCCGCGCTCCTTGAGTCCCTGCCGGGCGTGGGCAAGGTCCGCGCCAAGCAGATCATGGAGCGGCTCGGCATCTCCGAGAGCCGCCGCGTGCGCGGCCTCGGGTCCAACCAGATCGCCTCCCTGGAGCGCGAGTTCGGCAGTACCGGCTCCTGAATCCGGGGGCTTGGGGCCGGAGTGCCGGGCACTGCGCGATTGCTGGAATAATCGGCGCATGGCTGTAACACCCCGGGGCGCGACCCCCGTACCCCCGGACGCACGTCCGCGGCTGACCGTGCTCTCCGGCCCCTCAGGGGTCGGCAAGAGCACGGTCGTCGCCCATATGCGCAAGGAACACCCCGAGGTCTGGCTGTCGGTGTCGGCGACGACCCGCAAGCCCCGCCCCGGTGAGCAGCACGGCGTCCACTACTTCTTCGTCACCGACGACGAGATGGACAAGATGATCGCCAACGGCGAGCTGCTGGAATGGGCCGAGTTCGCGGGCAACCGCTACGGCACCCCGCGCGCCGCCGTGCTGGAGCACCTGGAGACGGGTGTGCCGGTGCTGCTGGAGATCGACCTCCAGGGCGCCCGGCAGGTCCGTGAGTCCATGCCCGAGGGCCGGCTGGTGTTCCTGGCTCCTCCCTCCTGGGAGGAACTCGTGCGCAGGCTCACCGGGCGGGGGACCGAGCCGCCCGAGGTCATCGAACGGCGACTGGAGGCGGCGAAGATCGAACTCGCGGCCGAACCGGAGTTCGACGAGACCCTGGTCAACACCTCCGTCGAGGACGTGGCTCGCGAGCTGCTAGCCTTGATGGACGTTGTGTGATCGTGACAGTGAACGTGACGGTCGCACCGAACTGATTCTTTCCCATCCATCGGAAGGTAGAGCGTGTCCTCTTCCATCTCCGCGCCCGAGGGCATCATCAACCCGCCGATCGACGAGCTCCTCGAGGCCACTGACTCGAAGTACAGCCTCGTGATCTACGCGGCCAAGCGGGCCCGCCAGATCAACGCGTACTACTCGCAGCTCGGCGAGGGCCTCCTCGAGTACGTCGGTCCGCTCGTCGACACCCACGTCCACGAGAAGCCGCTCTCCATCGCGCTGCGCGAGATCAACGCGGGTCTGCTGACGTCCGAGGCCATCGAGGGCCCGGGTCAGTAGTCCGCCAGCAGTCCCCGCGGTTCTTCATATCTGAAGATCGCGGCAGGTTTTTCCACAGGCCCGGCAGCGCGACTGCCGGGCCTGTGGTGTGCTCGGGGGGGTGCGGGAGCCGGTCCCGCGATGATGCAGCATGGACGCGTACGCCGACGAGCCGCGGCGTACGTGTGTCGAGTGAGGGGAGGCCCGGTGAGCAAGCCCAAGGTCGTTCTGGGGGTCGCTGGCGGCATCGCCGCCTACAAGGCGTGCGAGCTGCTGCGCAGGCTGACCGAGTCCGGTCACGACGTGCGCGTGGTGCCGACCGCCTCCGCGCTGCACTTCGTCGGCGCCGCGACCTGGTCGGCCCTGTCCGGCCACCCCGTCTCCACCGAGGTCTGGGACGACGTCCACGAGGTCCCGCACGTGCGCATCGGGCAGCAGGCCGACCTGGTGGTCGTCGCCCCCGCCACCGCCGACATGCTCGCCAAAGCCGCCCACGGCCTCGCCGACGACCTGCTGACCAACACCCTGCTCACCGCCCGCTGCCCGGTGGTCTTCGCCCCCGCGATGCACACCGAGATGTGGGAGCACCCGGCCACCCAGGACAACGTGGCGACGCTGCGCCGCCGCGGCGCCGTCGTCATCGAACCGGCGGTCGGCCGGCTGACCGGCGTCGACACCGGCAAGGGCCGGCTGCCGGAACCGGCGGAGATCTTCGAGGTCTGCCGCCGTGTGCTGGCCCGGGGCGCGATCGAGCCCGACCTCGCCGGACGGCACGTCGTCGTCAGCGCCGGCGGCACCCGCGAACCCCTCGACCCCGTCCGCTTCCTCGGCAACCGCTCCTCGGGCAAGCAGGGCTACGCCCTCGCCCGGACGGCGGCGGCCCGCGGAGCCCGGGTCACGCTCGTCGCCGCCAATACCGCCCTGCCGGACCCGGCGGGCGTGGACCTCGTCCGGGTCGGTACGGCCGTGCAGCTGCGGGAGGCCGTGCTGAAGGCCGCGGCGGACGCCGACGCGGTGGTCATGGCCGCCGCGGTCGCCGACTTCCGTCCGGCGGCCTACGCGACCGGCAAGATCAAGAAGAAGGACGGCGAGGACCCCGAGCCCGTCGCGCTGGTGCGGAATCCGGACATCCTCGCCGAGATTTCAGCCGAACGGGCCCGGCCCGGACAGGTGATCGTGGGATTCGCCGCCGAGACCGACGACGTCCTCGCCAACGGGCGCAAAAAGCTCGCCCGCAAGGGCTGCGACCTGCTCGTGGTCAACGAGGTGGGGGAGCGCAGGACCTTCGGCGCGGAGGACAACGAGGCCGTGGTGCTGGCCGCCGACGGCGTCGAGACACCCGTGCCGCACGGACCGAAGGAGGCCCTGGCCGAGACCGTGTGGGACCTGGTGGCCGCCCGGCTCGGCTGAGCGCCCCCGGCCCGTACGGCCCCGCCGAACTTCGAAGCCCGGCGCGTGGCGACTCTGGCCAAGGTCGCCGGGCTTCGGCACAATGCCCGTGCCGCAGGTCACAGCGCTCCCGAGAGGCGAGACAGGTGGGCCGGCGGCCGAGCGCGACCGATAAACTGTTCTCGGACGACGCCAGGCGCAGCCCCGTGCCCGTCCGCCAATGATCAGCCAGCAGCCGCTGCAACCCCAGGGAGCGTTGTGTCCCGTCGCCTGTTCACCTCGGAGTCCGTGACCGAGGGTCACCCCGACAAGATCGCTGACCAGATCAGCGACACCATTCTCGACGCGCTTCTGCGCGAGGACCCGACCTCCCGGGTCGCCGTGGAGACACTGATCACCACCGGCCTGGTGCACGTGGCCGGCGAGGTCACCACCAAGACCTACGCGGACATCGCGACCCTGGTCCGCGACAAGATCCTCGAGATCGGCTACGACTCCTCCAAGAAGGGCTTCGACGGCGCCTCCTGCGGCGTGTCCGTCTCCATCGGCGCGCAGTCCCCGGACATCGCCCAGGGCGTGGACACGGCGTACGAGTCCCGGGTCGACGGTGGCGCCGCGGGTGACGAGTTCGACGAACTGGACCAGCAGGGCGCGGGCGACCAGGGCCTGATGTTCGGCTACGCCTCAGACGAGACGCCGACGCTGATGCCGCTGCCGATCTTCCTGGCGCACCGGCTGTCCAAGCGCCTGTCGGACGTGCGCAAGAACGGCACGATCCCCTACCTGCGTCCGGACGGCAAGACCCAGGTCACCATCGAGTACGACGGCGACAAGGCGGTCCGCCTGGACACCGTGGTGGTCTCCTCGCAGCACGCCTCCGACATCGACCTGGACTCGCTGCTGGCGCCCGACATCCGCGAGTTCGTCGTCGAGCCGGAGCTGAAGGCGCTGCTGGACGACGGCATCAAGCTGGACACCGAGGGCTACCGGCTGCTGGTCAACCCCACCGGCCGGTTCGAGATCGGCGGCCCGAT
Source organism: Streptomyces sp. CB01373 (assembly GCF_002803075.1). Lineage (GTDB taxonomy): Bacteria > Actinomycetota > Actinomycetes > Streptomycetales > Streptomycetaceae > Streptomyces. The sequence continues at coordinate 316,667 of NZ_NNBK01000004.1, forward strand.
GGGTGACGCGGGCCTGACCGGCCGCAAGATCATCATCGACACCTACGGCGGCATGGCCCGGCACGGCGGCGGTGCCTTCTCCGGCAAGGACCCGTCCAAGGTGGACCGCTCGGCCGCGTACGCGATGCGCTGGGTCGCCAAGAACGTGGTGGCGGCCGGTCTGGCCGCCCGCTGCGAGGTCCAGGTCGCCTACGCGATCGGCAAGGCCGAGCCGGTGGGCCTGTTCGTGGAGACCTTCGGCACCCACAAGGTGGAGCCCGAGAAGATCGAGAAGGCGATCGACGAGGTCTTCGACCTGCGTCCGGCCGCCATCATCCGCGACCTCGACCTGCTCCGCCCGATCTACGCCCAGACCGCCGCGTACGGCCACTTCGGCCGTGAGCTGCCCGACTTCACCTGGGAGCGCACCGACCGCGTGGACGCGCTGCGCGAGGCGGCGGGTCTGTAGGACCGGGGCCACAAGGCCCCCGGCCGCCGCGAGACCTGAGCGAGGCCCGGACCCCATGTGGGTCCGGGCCTCGCTCGCCGTCGGTTGTCGGTCCCGTTTGGTAAGAATGCAAGCGTGAGCAGCGAGAACGGGACGGGGGACGGCGGGGCCGCGGGGGCGCCGCCGGAGCAGCTTGCGCTCATCCGGGAGACCGTGCGCAAGGCGAAGGAGCCACGGGCCAAGCCGCGCACCTGGCGCGGTGCCGAGCTCGCCGGTCGACTGCCCGTGGCGCGCGTACTGGTCGACAAGGGCGCACTGCACCTCGACCGGTACTTCGACTACGCCGTACCCGCCGAACTGGACGCGGACGCACAGCCCGGAGTGCGCGTGCGCGTGCGGTTCGGAGCCGGACGGCACCGGGTGCGCGAGGGGCGGCGCGAGGGCGGCGGACTCATCGACGGGTACCTGATCGAGCGCCGGGCCGAGTCCGACTACGCGGGGCCGCTCGCGGCGCTCGCCCAGGTCGTCTCGCCCGAGCCCGTGCTCGGCGAGGAGCTGCTCGGCCTGGCCCGGGCCGTCGCCGACCGGTACGCGGGCAGCCTCGCCGACGTGCTCCAACTCGCCGTGCCGCCGCGCAGGGCGCGCGCCGAGGATCGGCCCTCGCCCGCACCGCTGCCGCCGCCGTCCGCACCCGACGCGGGCTCCTGGGCCCGTTACGAACGGGGGGCCGCGTTCGTGCGCGCCCTGGCCGCGGGCGGCTCGCCGCGTGCCGTGTGGAACGCGCTGCCCGGACCCGAGTGGAGCGAGGAACTGGCCCGCGCCGTCGCCGCCGCGCTCGCCTCGGGACGCGGCGCGCTCGTCGTCGTCCCGGACGGGCGGGCCGCCGCCCGGGTCGACGCCGCGCTGACGGCCCTCCTCGGCGAGGGACGGCACGCGCTGCTCACCGCCGACGCGGGGCCGGAGAAGCGGTACCGGCAGTGGCTCGCCGTACGCCGGGGCTCGGTGCGGGCCGTCGTCGGCACCCGGGCCGCCATGTTCGCGCCCGTGCGGGACCTCGGCCTGGTCGCCCTGTGGGACGACGGGGACGACAGCCACAGCGAGCAGCACGCGCCGCAGCCGCACGCCCGCGAGGTGCTGCTGCTGCGCGCCGCACAGGACAAGTGCGGCTTCCTGCTGGGCGGTTGGAGCTGCACGGTGGAGGCGGCGCAGCTCGTCGAGAGCGGCTGGGCCGGCTCGCTCGTCGCCGCGAGGGAACAGGTGCGGCGGGCGGCTCCGCTCGTGCGCACGGTGGGCGACGCCGAACTCGCCCGGGACGAGGCCGCGCGGGCGGCCCGGCTGCCCTCGCTCGCCTGGCAGGCGGCCAGGGAAGGGCTGCGGCACGGGCCCGTGCTGGTGCAGGTGCCCCGCCGGGGCTACGTACCGCGGATGGCCTGCGCGCAGTGCCGGGAGCCCGCGCGGTGCCGGCACTGCGCGGGCCCCCTCCAGGGGCAGGACGCCGGGGCGCTCGGCTGCGGCTGGTGCGGCCGGGAGGAGCCGGCCTGGCACTGCCCGGAGTGCGGCTCGTTCCGGCTGCGGGCCCAGATCGTCGGGGCGCGGCGGACCGCCGAGGAACTGGGCCGGGCGTTCCCGTCCGTGCCGGTGCGGACCTCGGGGCGCGAGCATGTGCTGGACACGGTGCCGGGGACACCGGCGCTGGTGGTGAGCACCCCGGGCGCGGAGCCGGTCGCCGAGGGCGGGTACGCGGCGGCGCTGCTCCTGGACGGCTGGGCCATGCTCGGGCGGCCCGATCTGCGCGCCGGTGAGGACGCGCTGCGGCGGTGGACAGCGGCCGCCGCGCTGGTCCGGCCGCAGCCGGAGGGCGGCACCGTGGTCGTCGTGGCCGAACCGACCCTGCGGCCGGTGCAGGCGCTGGTGCGCTGGGACCCCGTCGGCCACGCCCTGCGGGAGCTGTCCGAGCGCGCCGAACTGGGGTTCCCGCCGGTGTCCCGCATGGCGGCCGTGTCGGGCCCGGCGGAGGCGGTGTCGGACTTCCTCCGCACCGTCGAACTACCGCGGGAGGCAGAGGTGCTGGGACCTGTCCCGCTGCCGGTCACGCCTGCCGGCCGCCCCCGCCGCTCCGGTGCGCCCCCACCCGGCGAGTACTGGACGCGCGCCCTGATCCGCGTTCCGCCCGGCACCGGGGCCGCCTTGGCCTTCGCCCTGAAGTCCGCCCAGGCGGCCCGCCTGGCCCGCGGAACTGCCGAACCGATCTGGATCCGCATCGACCCACCGGACATCGGCTGACGCTTCCGCCTGTGCCCTCCCGGGGGTGCCGGCCGGGAGGGCACAGGCGGCCGGGGGAAAGGGGGGTCAGCCGTTGCGAGGGCCGGGGAAGGCAGTGGGGCGGGGGTCGTCGCGGAAGACCGGGCTGCCGGCCGTCGGCTGGGTGGGCATGGAGCGGGCCGCGGGGACCGTGGGGATGCCGGCGCCGACATTGACCGCACGGGTGCCCGCCGGGTCCGGGGCCCGCTCGGCCTCGGCCGCCGCCTGGGCCGCCGCGCGGCGGGCGCCGTAGCGCCGGTGGACCGCCTGCTTGGTGACACCGAGGGCCGAGCCCACGGCGTCCCACGAGAAGCCGAGCGAGCGGTCGAAGTCCACGGCGGCCGTCACCAGGGTCTCGACGCTGTCCCGCAGCTCCTGGGCGAGACGGACGGTCGGGGCGGGGGCACGTCCGTAGACGACGAAGCCCGTGGAGGGGCCGGAGCGGCGCGGGCGGTAGACGTTGCCAAGCTGGGCGGTGAGCGTGCGCAGCGCGTCCACCTGCCGGCGGACCCGCTCGATGTCCCGCACCAGCAAGTGAAGGCTGGCCCGGGCCTGGGCGTCGTGGGTTGCGTGGTCGGCCATGAACAAGCCTCTCGAACCGGCGTTGAAAGGAATCGGGCCGAACAGCGGCCCGCTGTGGTCAACTCTTTCTTGACCAACGCGCTCGCGCTCCACGGGTCACGGTGTGGGGGCGTAGGGACACATACGTACGCCCCTGTGCGCCGGACGCGCGCTGCGCGGCCAGCACGTGGTCATAGACTGGTGCGCTGCCCGCCGTCCATCCCGCCCGAGAGGCCCAAGCCACCCCATGAAGCTCGTCTTCGCCGGTACCCCCGAGGTCGCCGTTCCCGCTCTGGACGCACTGCTCGCCGCCGGGCGGCACGAGGTGGCCGCCGTCGTCACCAGGCCCGACGCACCGGCCGGACGCGGGCGCAGGCTGGTCGCGAGCCCGGTGGCCGAACGGGCGGAGGAGGCCGGGATCGAGGTGCTCAAGCCGCTCAAGCCGCGGGACCCGGAGTTCCTGGAGCGGCTGAGGGAGATCGCCCCGGACTGCTGCCCGGTCGTCGCCTACGGCGCCCTGCTGCCCAGGGTGGCCCTCGACATCCCCGCCCACGGCTGGGTCAACCTGCACTTCTCGCTGCTGCCCGCCTGGCGCGGCGCCGCCCCCGCGCAGCACTCGCTCATGGCCGGGGACGAGATCACCGGCGCCTCCACCTTCCTCATCGAGGAAGGACTCGACTCCGGCCCGGTCTACGGCACCGTCACCGAGATGATCCGGCCCACCGACACCAGCGGCGACCTGCTCACCCGGCTCGCCCTCGCCGGCGCCGGGCTGCTCGCCGCGACCATGGACGGCATCGAGGACGGCACCCTCAAGGCCGTGCCGCAGCCGGCCGAGGGCGTCACCCTCGCCCCCAAGATCACCGTCGAGGACGCCCGGGTCGACTGGACGGCCCCCGCCCTGCGCGTGGACCGCGTGGTACGCGGCTGCACACCGGCGCCCGGCGCCTGGACCACGTTCCGCGGCGAGCGGCTCAAGCTGATCCACGCCGCCCCGGCGCCGCAGCGCACCGACCTCGCCCCGGGCGCGCTCGCCGTCGGCAAGAACGACGTCCACGTCGGCACCGGCTCGTACGCCGTCGAGCTGCTGTGGGTGCAGGCGCAGGGCAAGAAGCCGATGCGGGCGGCGGACTGGGCGCGCGGTGCGCGCATCGCCGAGGGCGAGACCCTCGGGGGCTGACCGGGCGGCACGAACCGGGACGTAGGCTGGGAGCACCGCGTGTCCGAGCGCGGCGCACCCAGACAACCGGAGCACCTTTTTCGTGAGCGACACCCGTCGGCCCCGCAGGCCCGCCAAGCCCTACCGCCGGCCCCAGAAGGACCCCGTCCGCATCCTCGCCTTCGAGGCGCTGCGCGCCGTGGACGAGCGGGACGCCTACGCCAACCTCGTCCTGCCCCCGCTGCTGCGCAAGGCACGCGAGAAGGGCGATTTCGACGGCCGTGACGCCGCGCTGGCCACCGAGCTGGTGTACGGCACGCTGCGCCGCCAGGGAACGTACGACGCGGTCATCGAGGCCTGCATCGACCGCCCGCTGCGGGAGGTGGACCCGCCCGTCCTGGACGTGCTGTCGCTCGGCGCCCACCAGCTGCTCGGAACGCGCATCCCGAGCCACGCCGCGGTGTCCGCCACCGTCGAGCTCGCCCGGGTCGTCCTCGGCGACGGGCGGGCCAAGTTCGTCAACGCCGTGCTCCGCAAGGTCGCGCAGAACGATCTCGACGGATGGCTGGAGAAGGTCGCCCCGCCCTACGACGACGACCCCGAGGACCACCTCGCCGTCGTCCACTCCCACCCCCGCTGGGTCGTCTCCGCCCTGTGGGACTCCCTCGGCGGCCCACGCGCCGGGATCGAGGACCTGCTGGAGGCCGACAACGAGCGGCCGGAGGTCACGCTGGTCGCCCGGCCCGGACGGGCCACCACCGAGGAGCTGCTGCGCGAGGAGGCCGCGGTGCCGGGCCGCTGGTCGCCGTACGCGGTGCGGCTGACCGAGGGTGGCGAACCCGGCGCCGTGGACGCGGTACGGGAGGGCCGGGCCGGCGTCCAGGACGAGGGCAGCCAGCTCGTCGCGCTCGCCCTGGCGAACGCGCCCCTCGACGGCCCCGACGGCAAGTGGCTCGACGGATGCGCGGGCCCCGGCGGCAAGGCGGCCCTGCTGGCCGCGCTGGCCGCCGAGCGCGGAGCCGTCCTGCTCGCCTCCGAGAAGCAGCCCCACCGGGCCGGGCTCGTGGCCAAGGCACTGGCGGGCAACCCCGGTCCGTACCAGGTGATCGCCGCCGACGGCACGCGCCCCGCCTGGCGGCCCGGCAGTTTCGACCGTGTCCTCGTCGACGTCCCCTGCACCGGCCTCGGTGCCCTGCGCAGGCGTCCCGAGGCCCGGTGGCGGCGCCGACCGGAGGACCTGGACAGCTTCGCCCCGCTCCAGCGCGGCCTGCTGCGCACGGCCCTGGAGTCGGTGCGCGTCGGCGGTGTGGTCGGCTACGCGACCTGCTCCCCGCACCTGGCCGAGACCCGTGCCGTGGTCGGCGACGTGCTCAAGCAGTTCCCCGAGACCGAGCTGATCGACGCCCGCCCCCTGCTGCCGGGCGTCGGGGCCCTCGGCGACGGCCCCGACGTACAGCTGTGGCCGCATCTGCACGGAACCGACGCGATGTACCTGGCCCTGATCCGCCGTACCGGCTGACCGGGAGGGCGTCGGCGGCTCCGCGAGCCCCCACGCTGACCTTGTGAGCGCCCTCTGGCAGCGATTTCCTTGCGGGGCGCGGGAGCGAACTGATCGACAACTATTGACAGTCACTCACCCCCGGAGGAGCCGAAAGCGACGTCTGCGTTCTCGCCACCCCAGCCGGCCGGGCTGCGCCAGATGACATTGACACGGAAGATGTCGCGAATCGTGTCGACGGACCAGTCCTCGGCGGGTGGTTCGGAGAGAACTAGGTAGAGACCGTCGGCCGGCGCGGGCAGCGTGTGATTGATCTCGAGCAGGCGGGTCGCGCCCGAGCGCAGGTCCGCATAGGTGGAGCAGCCCGCGCCCAGGGCCTCGTAGAGGAAGAGACCGTGCTGGGTGACGCAACTGACGTCGACGACCGGTGAGTCGTCCGGCTGGAGGTCCGCCCAGAGGAGTGATGCCTTCAGCGCGTGCCGGACCGCTTCGTGCTTCTTGCACGCGCGGTCGGTGCCGGCTGCCGTCTCCAGGGCGCGAAGGAATCCGTTCTTCGCGGTCGCGGCCGGTGTTGCGGCGGTGTCCGCAGTGATCATCTGCACGTCTTCCTTCTGAGCGGGCTGAGCGGGTTGCGACGGGGCGACGGGGACCGCGCCGTCGGAGTTCGGTTCCGTCGCCGTGTCGAAGCGCTCCTGGAGCTCTCGCCGCGCTTCAGCGAGAGGCCCCGGCCAGCCGGAGGCCGCCAGCCCCTCCGCGAGCTGGCCCACGTCGAAAGTGCCCTCCTTGAGCGCACGGTTGGTCGTCGCGGCGAGGTCGCGAAGTACTCCGAGTCGTTCTCTGTCCGGATCGCCGAACAGGTGAAGCACGCTGACCCAGTCGGCCTGGTCCCGTCGGAGGATGCGGTTGGCCATGCCCTGGAGCTCGGAGAGACGGCTGCGGGCGTCGGGAACGTTGTCGTCGCTCCCGGTCAGTTCTCCGAGAACGTCCAATGCCGCGAGGTAGCGCCCTGCCATCCGCTCCGAAATGGGCGACCGGCCGCGCTGGTCGGCGGTGAGCACCGTCTGGGTCGTCTCGTTGGCGAACACCCAGCAGTCCAGCTTCTCGCCCCGTAGCGGGGAGACCGATCCGTGGCGGACGGTGAGGACGAGCGGTCGGTCGATCAGCGGCGACAACGGCTTGACCTTGTAGCGACCGCCAGGGGCCCGGTCCACGACCTCGACCCGGACATCGGTACCGATCCGGGGAAGCCTTCCGACTCCGCCGCCCTCCGGCTGGACATCGGACACCGTCGGTGCCTGGGGGGCCCCGGAAGCGGTGAGCGCCTCCGGCAGCGGGGCGGTGTGCAGGACGGTCAGACTCTGGGTGCTGCGGGTGAGGGCCACGTACAACTGGCGCAGCCCGGCGGGACCGCGGTCGGCGATCGTGGCGGGCTCGACGACCAGGACGTGGTCGTACTCCATGCCCTTGACCTGGGCCGCGGCCAGCACGGATACGGCCTCGTGGTTCCGCTCGCCGATGTCGCCGTTCTCGGCGATCCTGCGGCTGATGGCGTCCAGCCAGTCCGAGTCGTCGGGAACGATGACGGCCACGGAGCGGGGGGTGCTGCCGTCGCTGGTTCCCATGAGCCGGGCCACATGGGCGACGGTGTCGTCGAGCAGCTTCCACGGCTCGGTCGCCACGGTCCGTACGGCGTCCGCTCCCGCCTCCCGGACAGCCTGCGGGTACGGCAGGGTCGGGGCGATCGTCCGTGCGAGAGGGGCGACGAACTCCATGATCTCGGCGGGGACGCGGTAGCTGGTGGTGAGCTGGGCGACGCTCCAGTCGCCGTGGTCGGAGAGGAGTGCGCCGAGCAGGTCCCAGCTCGTCGGGCTGTGGGCGTCCGTCGCCTGCGCGAGGTCGCCCAGGACGGTCATGGAGCCGCCGACGGCGGAGCGCCGCCGCAGGGAGCGGGCCTGCATGGGCGTGAGGTCCTGGGCCTCGTCGACGACGATGTGGCCGTATCGCGGTGGGGTGTCGCCGCTGATCAGCACCCGGAGCTCTTCGAGACAGACGTGGTCGTCGAGGGTCCACGGATCGGCGTCGGCGCTGGCGGCGCGAGCCCGCAGCAGGGCCGCCTGCTCGTCCTCGTCGAGGATGCCGTCGGCGCAGTCCCGCAGGAGGTCGGCCGAGTCGTAGAGGCTGCGCAGGGCCTCCCGGGCACCGGGGGACGGCCAGAGGCGTTCGACGAGGCGCTCGACCCGGCGGTTGCGTTCCAGGTCGCGGCGGATCGTGCCGGCCTGCCCGCGGCGCGGCGCGATGTCGGCGAGCTCCCGCAGGAGCCGGTCGACGAGGAGGCCGCGGAAACGGTCGCGCCGCTCCCGGAAGGGCCCGTCGCCGGTGTGGGCCCGGTCGAGGAGGGCGAGGACCTCGGACTTCGGCACGCGAAGGGTCGTACTGCCGGCGGTGACGACGATCGCGGGCTCGTCGCCCTCGAAGGAGGGGGCGACGGTGAGGGCGTCGAGAGCCTCGGGGCGGTAGTCGCTCTCGACGCGGCGCCGCAGCACGGCCGCCATGCGTTTGTCCGACTTGACGAGGCGCGCCTTCGGGGAGTCGGTGCCGAGGAGCTCGCCCTCCCACAGGCGGTCCAGTTGGACGGCGTTGACGTCCCGGGTGCCGAGCGTGGGGAGGACCTGTCCGACATAGTCGAGGAACCGCTGGTGAGGGCCGATGACGAGGATGTCCTGGGCCTTGAAGTGCTCGTTGTTGACGAGCCAGGTCACCCGGTGGAGACCGACGGCCGACTTGCCGGTACCGGGGCCGCCCTGCACGACGAGAATGTCCGAGGGCGAGCCGGTGACCAGCTCCATCTGGTCACGGCGGATGGTCTCGACGATGTCCCGCATTCGACCGCCGCGCGACCGCTGGAGCTCCCGCAGCAGGAAGTCGTCCGGCTGGAGCGCCTTCCGCCGCCGGCGTCGTACGACATCGCCGGGGGTGGGGGTCGGCATACGCCCCGGTGAGGGGGACGTGTCCGTCTCCTCCGCCGCGCTGTCGTCGGCGGCCTGACGGGGCTTCGGTACGGCGGCGGGCTCGGGTGCGGCGGCGGGCTCGGGTGCGGCGGCGGGCACGGCCAAGGGCAGGGGAGCGGGCGTCGGCTTGGAGATCTCGTCGAAGTAACTCTCTACGATCCGCCGTACGCAGCGGAGCTGCCGACGCAGGACCACCTCGCCCGGATTCTCGGGTCGGGTCTCGATCCACTTCTTCGCCAGGGGGCTGGTCCACAGCAGGACCACCGGCTCGTGCGAGGCGTCGTGCACGCCGCGGCGCCCGATGTACCAGGGACGGGGATCTCCTCCCGGGTCCTCCGGCGCGTCGACACGGGAGAAGACCAGGGCTTCGTCGCCGAGCCCTCCGTAGGCCGCAGCGCGAGCCTCCGCCTCGGCCCGGTTGGCGATCCCGTCCTTGCCGCTCGCCGAGGCGGTGGCGGCCGAGGTACCGCTCAGTTCAGCCAGTTTCGTGGTGTAGCAGTCGTACGCGTGGTCCACCGCCCGCTGCTCGCCGGCGAGGATCTCGTCCCGAGTGGTGGTGCTCATGTGCGTCCTCCCTGCGGTGCCGGGGGACACCGCCACGGGCATGCGCCCGTACCCCGCTGAAACAACTATCAGAAACCGGGCGGTGACGAACAGTCAGTGGATCAGTTCACGGACGAGGCCGTCGCCCCGGTCCGTCAGGCCTGTGCCTGGTCGTACGTGGGCCCGAGCTCGTGGAAGACGCTGCCCGCCTCGTACCGGTCCTTCTTGGTTCCTGGGCGCGACTCTCGGACGACGGAAGGGCGAACCACCTTTCTCGGCGTCCGCGCTCTCTCCGAGGTCACCGCCGAACGGGCCGAGGAGAAGATCACCTTCACGGAGGTACTCCAGCGCTCCGGACTCCAGGAACGCCGGCGGAGCTGGTCGCCAGGTCCAGCTCCGCGACGACCGCCTCCGAGCCGCCGGCTTTTCCAGGGGCGGTTCCGGCTCTGCGGTCCTCCAGCCCTGCGGTCGGGGCTACCGCGGGCTGGGTCGAAGGCGCGCCCCTGACGCGCGGTGTCACGGCTACCCGCCCGCTCGTCGGTGCGTCGTGACGGCCCCTTCCGGATATCGGCCGGGTACCGGGGCGGACCGGAGGGCCGGGGCATGGCACGCTTGGGGCATGGCCGTGCAGATCAACCCCAGCATCCTGTCCGCCGACTTCGCGCGCCTCGCCGAGGAGGCGAAGGCGGTCGAAGGGGCCGACTGGCTCCACGTGGACGTCATGGACAACCACTTCGTCCCGAACCTCACGCTCGGCGTGCCCGTCGTGGAGTCCCTGGCCCGGGCTACGGACACCCCGCTGGACTGCCACCTGATGATCGAGCAGCCCGACCGCTGGGCGCCGCAGTACGTCGAGGCGGGCGCCTCCTCCGTGACGTTCCACGTCGAGGCGGCCGCCGCCCCCGTCCGGCTGGCCCGCGAGATCCGCGCCAAGGGCGCCCGGGCCTCGATGGCCCTCAAGCCCGCCACCCCCATCGAGCCGTACGAGGACCTGCTCCCCGAGCTCGACATGCTCCTGATCATGACGGTGGAGCCGGGCTTCGGCGGCCAGGCCTTCCTCGACATCATGCTGCCCAAGATCCGCCGCACCCGTGAGCTGATCGGCAAGCACGGCCTTCAGCTGTGGCTCCAGGTGGACGGCGGGGTGTCGGCCTCGACGATCGAGCGGTGCGCGGAGGCCGGCGCGGACGTGTTCGTCGCCGGCTCGGCGGTCTACGGTGCCGAGGACCCCGCGGAAGCGGTGCGGGCCCTGCGCGGTCAGGCGGAATCGGCCACCGCCAAGGGGTCCTGGGCATGCGGCCACTGAACAACGGCTGCGTGAACGGCAACCATCAGGGCTGATCAAGCGCGCCGCATCTGCAAGGATGAACGGTGAATCCAGAGTGTGAACAGCAGTGAGGAGATCGCCGTGTCGGGTATGTCGGCGGGCCGGTCAGCCATGCGGATGGGACCCGCTGAGCTGGTGCAGGCGGCGGCCATGGCCCGCCGTTTCTACCTCGAGGGCAAATCGAAGATCCAGATCGCCGAGGAGTTCGGCGTCAGCCGCTTCAAGGTGGCCCGGGTCCTGGAGACCGCTCTCGAACGGGATCTCGTGCGCATCGAGATCCGCGTGCCCGCCGAGCTGGACGCCGAGCGCTCAGACGCGCTCCGCGCCCGCTACGGCCTCAGGCACGCCGTCGTGGTCGAGTCCCCGGCCGAGGCAGAGGAGACGCCCGACCCCGAGAACCTCGGCGAAGTGGCCGCCGATCTGCTCGGCGAGCTCGTCGACGAGGGAGACGTGCTGGGTCTGGCCTGGGGCCGGTCCACCATCCACATGGCGGCGGCCCTGAACCGGCTGCCACCGTGCACGGTGGTGCAGCTGACCGGCGTGTACGACGCCGGGACCTCGGAGCGCGGCTCGGTGGAGGCCGTGCGCCGCGCCGCCCAGGTCTCGGGCGGCGACGCCCACCCCATCTACGCGCCGATGCTGCTGCCGGACGAGGCCACCGCGGCCGCGCTGCGCCATCAGACCGGAATCGCGCGCGCCTTCGAATACTTCGACAAGGTCACGGTCGCCTGCGTGTCCATCGGTTCCTGGGAGCCGGGCATCTCGACGGTGCACGACATGCTCAGCGACGAGGAGCGGGCCCACTACGCCTCGCTCGGCGTCGCCGCCGAGATGGCCGCGCACCTCTTCGACGCCGAGGGCCGCCGGATCGGACGGGACCTGGGGGAGCGGTGCATCACCGTCAAGGCCGACCAGTTGCGCCGTATCCCCGAGGTCGTCGCGATCGCGGGCGGGCAGCGCAAGGCGGCGGCGATCGACGCGGTGCTGCGGTCCGGCCTGGTCACCAGCCTGGTCACGGACACCTCGGCCGCGGACTATCTGATGACGGCGGGCCCCAGCCCCCGGCCCGCTCTCAACAGGGCGGATCCGGACGGCACCTGACGAGCACACGGCGGGGCGGCCGTGGGAGCATCGTCGGCATGCTGCTGCGGTTCGTCCCCCGTGTGTTCGCGGGGCTCCTCGTCACGTTCGCCGTCCTCCTGACGGGCTGCTCGCCCTCCGGGCAGGCCGGTTCCGACCCCTCCGCGCCGTCGTGGGCCCACGGGATGGCAACGATCAGCCAGTCCCGGCTGCCGGCCGAGGCCCGGCAGACCCTCGAACTCATCGACAGGGGCGGCCCCTACCCGTACCGGCAGGACAACACCGTGTTCGGCAACTTCGAGGGGCGGCTGCCCAAGGAGCCGCGCGGCTACTACCACGAGTACACGGTGCGCACCCCGGGGTCGCGCGACCGCGGGGCCAGACGCGTCGTCGCCGGTCAGGGCGGGGAGCTCTACTACACCGATGATCACTACAACACGTTCCGGGCGGTACTGAGATGAGCGAAGACCTGGCGAACCGGGTCGTGGTCACACTGGACCTCGACGGTGTCACGGACAAGGCGGGGCTGATGGACCGCGCCGTCCGTGACCTCGCGCTGCCCGACTGGTTCGGACGGAACTGGGACGCGCTGGCCGACAGCCTCGGCGACGAGACCCTCTGGCCCGCCGAGGCCGTGAAGCGCGGAATGCTGGTCGTGGTCCGGGACTGGCAGGCGTACGCGCAGGCCAGACCGGAGGAATGGGAGATCGCCGAGGAGGTCTTCGCCTCCGCGAGGGGCGGCCGAACCGACCTGGACGTCGCCCTCGCGCTTGGAGGTTCCTCCTAGCCCGTCGGCGGCCGGCCTGGACGTTTTGTCCGGGCAGGGCACGTTCCCCGCCATGGGAGAATGAAGTACGTGCTCTTTCCCCCTGACGGACCTGTCCGGGGGTCACCTCTGATCGACTGGGATGTGCGGCACGTGCGTTTCCTCAATGACATCCAGCCCGCGTACGACCTGACGTACGACGACGTCTTCATGGTGCCGAGCCGCAGCGCGGTCGGCTCACGTCAGGGCGTGGACCTCGGTTCCCCGGACGGCACGGGCACCACCATCCCGCTCGTCGTCGCCAACATGACCGCCATCGCCGGGCGCCGCATGGCCGAGACCGTGGCCCGCCGCGGCGGCCTCGTGGTCCTCCCGCAGGACATCCCGATCGACGTCGTCACCGACGTGATCTCCTGGGTCAAGAGCCGCCACCTGGTCCTGGACACCCCGATCGTGCTGGCCCCGCACCAGACGGTCGCCGACGCCCTGGCCCTGCTGCCCAAGCGCGCGCACAACGCCGGCGTCGTCGTCGACGAGCAGCACCGGCCGGTCGGCGTGGTCACCGACCGGGACCTGACCGGCGTCGACCGCTTCACCCAGCTCGAAGTGGTCATGAGCAAGGACCTGCTCCTGCTGGACGCGGACATCGACCCGCGCGAGGCCTTCAACACCCTGGACGGGGCCAACCGCCGCTACGCGCCCGCCGTGGACCGGGACGGCAGGCTCGCCGGCATCCTCACCCGCAAGGGCGCCCTGCGCGCCACGCTGTACAGCCCGGCCACCGACGCACAGGGCAAGCTGCGCATCGCCGCCGCCGTGGGCATCAACGGCGACGTGGCCGGCAAGGCCGAGCAGCTGCTCGGTGCGGGCGTCGACACCCTCGTCATCGACACCGCGCACGGCCACCAGGAGTCGATGATCAACGCCGTCAAGCTGGTGCGCGACCTCGACCCGAGGGTGCCCGTCGCCGCCGGCAACATCGTCTCCGCCGAGGGCGTCAAGGACCTGATCGAGGCGGGCGCGGACATCGTCAAGGTCGGTGTGGGACCGGGCGCCATGTGCACCACCCGCATGATGACCGGCGTGGGCCGCCCGCAGTTCTCCGCCGTCCTGGAATGCGCGGCCGAGGCGAGGAAGTACGGCAAGCACGTGTGGGCCGACGGAGGTGTCCGCCACCCGCGCGACGTGGCGATGGCGCTCGCCGCAGGCGCGTCCAACGTGATGATCGGCTCCTGGTTCGCGGGCACCTACGAGTCGCCCGGCGACCTCCAGCACGACGCGGGCGGCCGTCCCTACAAGGAGTCGTTCGGCATGGCCTCCGCGCGCGCGGTGCGCAACCGCACCTCCGAGGAGTCGGCGTACGACCGCGCCCGCAAGGCGCTGTTCGAGGAGGGCATCTCCACCTCCCGGATGTTCCTCGACCCGGCCATGCCGGGCGTCGAGGACCTGATCGACTCGATCATCGCGGGCGTCCGCTCCTCGTGCACCTACGCAGGGGCCGGCTCCCTGGAGGAGTTCGCCGACAAGGCCATCGTCGGCATCCAGAGCGCGGCCGGCTACGCCGAGGGCAAGCCGCTGCACGCCAGCTGGAACTGAGCCCGCCGAGTACCCGAGAAGTGAACCACCGACAGTGCTGAACGATCTCGACGAACGCATCGTGCACGCCCTCGCCGTGGACGCCCGCCGCTCCTATTCGGACATCGGGCAGCTGGTCGGCCTGTCCGCGCCCGCCGTGAAGCGGCGCGTGGACCGGCTGCGCGCCACCGGGGCCATCACCGGTTTCACCGTCCGGGTCGACCCGGCCGCGCTCGGCTGGGAGACCGAGGGGTTCGTCGAGATCTACTGCCGGCGCCATACTTCGCCGGAGACGATCCAGCGGGGCCTGGAGCGCTACCAGGAGGTCGTGTCCGCCTCCACCGTCACCGGTGAGGCGGACGCGATCGTCCAGGTCTTCGCGGCCGACATGCGCCACTTCGAGCGCGTCCTGGAGCGCATCGCCGGCGAGCCCTTCGTGGAACGGACGAAGTCCGTCCTGGTGCTCTCCCCCCTGCTGCGCCGCTTCTCCTCGGGCGCGCCGGGTTAGGGCCTCTCGTTTGGATCATGCCGGGCTCGCGGGCCCTGGCACCGCTCCCCCAAGCTCTTCGAGCAGGGGGTACCCCCAAGCCGCGTTGTCGTCGGTTGGCAGGGCTCCGCCCTGCCGCCCTCCTCCGCCTTGCGGTCCACGGCACCAGACCCCGCTCCCTGATCCGGCCTGAGCCGAACGAAAGACCCTAGGTCAGGGGCGGCAGCGCGTCGTCGACCTCCGGTCGATCGCCGACAGCAGGCGCCGCATGCCCATCGCATGCCCGCCCGTGGCGATCACCAGCCGCCGGTAGAGGGCGCCGGCCGGGCCGGGGAAGGCGGCCCGGGTCTCGGCGCGCAGCCGCGAACGCCCGGGACCGGCCGGTTCGAGGCGGAACGTCAGCGCGTACGACGAGAAGCGGTGGCGTCCGGTGAGGACCAGCTCCCGGCCCGTGTCGGCGGCCACCACCCGGAACCCGGGGAGAGCCGAGCCCTCCGCGAAGGGGCGCGGTCCGGACGCCGCGCGGTCCGCGCACCCGACCAGGCGGGCGTAGCGGGCCGCACCGCGACCGCGGAACGATTCCTCCAGCGCGGCGCCGAGCCCGCGCCACACGGCGTCGGTGTCCGCCGCGACGACGGTCGTATGCTCGTCGACGTAGGGCAGCGAGGTGATTCCGGCGGCGTCCATGAAGGCCCCCTTCAGCCGGCCGTCTTGCGTGCCAAGGCGTTGTTCCCTATCGAATTGTGCACGCTGAAGCTCACCGCGTCCGGACGGTAGCGGTCGTCCGACCACTCCACGGGACGCCCCTCGCGGGTCGTCGTCACCCGGCGGACCCGCAGCAGCGGGCTCGTGCGGCGGACGCCGAGCAGTTCGGCGTCCTGGGCGCCCGCCGCGACCGCGTCGATGAGGTGTTCGCCATGGGCGAAGACCAGGCCGGTGTCCGCGTAGAGCCGTTGGGTGACGGACGCGCAGTCGGGCTCGATCGCCTCGACGGCGGGGGCGACCCAGCCGGCGTACACGGTCCGCTCCACCAGGACCGGCTCGCCGTCCAGTCCGCGTACCCGCAGAACGTGCAACACCGGTGTGCCCTTGTCCAGTTGAAGCCGGACGGCGTCCTCCTGGGCTGCCGGGCGGTACTCCTGGGCCACCACCTGCCCCGTCGCCTCCCGGCCCATGGCGCGGGCCCACTGGGCGAAGCTGCGCAGCTCGGCGAAGCTCTGGCTGCGACGGCCGGCCAGCACGACCCGGCGGGCGCCCTGCCGGGAGCCGATCAGTCCCTCGGCGGTGAGGGACGCGACGGCCTGGCGGACCGTACCGCGTGCGACGCCGTACTGGGCGGCCAGGGCCGTCTCGGTCGGCAGCCGGCTGCCGACTGTGTACTCCTCGCGGTCGATGGCCCGCCGCAGGGCGTCGGCGATCTCCTCGTGGCGTGCCGTCATGCTTCCCCTTTGAGTCGACCGTTGTGCACAGCGTAGGCAGCCTAATCGAGTTTCAGCGCCGGTCCGGCCGGATGAGACTGTGCAGGTGAAGGGCCTTCGAGGTTTCGTCGGCGTTCACGTGCAGGACATCATCGACGGGCGTACTGGGGCCAACTTGTTCAGACAAGTTCTCCGCTCTGCCTCACCCCTCGTGCGCACTCCTGGAGAGACCGTGACCGTGTCCTTGCCGAGAACAGCCCTCCTGGGCGGCTCCCTCGCCGTCGTCGCCGCGCTGGCCCTGAGCGCCTGTGGCGCCGCCCCCGACAAGGCGTCGGCCACCGCCGACGGCAAGAGCGCCGCCACCGCCACCTCCGCCGCCGACCTCGGCGGGATGGACGCGCTGGTCGCGGCGGCCAAGAAGGAGGGCAAGCTGCACGCCATCGCGCTGCCCCGCGACTGGGCCAACTACGGCGCCCTGATCGACGGCTTCGAGAAGAAGTACGGCATCAAGATCGACGTCGAGAACCCGGACGGCTCCAGCCAGGACGAGATCAACGCCGTCACCTCCCGCAAGGGCCAGGACCGCGCCCCGGACGTGCTGGACCTCGGCAGCTCCTTCGCGCTCAGCGCCGCCGCGCAGGGCCTGCTCGCCCCGTACAAGGTGGTCGCGTTCGACGACATCCCGGCCGGTCAGAAGGACCCGCAGGCCCGCTGGTACAACGACTACGGCGGCTATGTCTCCATCGGCTGCGACGCCAAGCGGGTCAAGGAGTGCCCGACCACCTTCGAGGACCTGCTCAAGCCGGAGTACAAGGGTCAGGTCGCCCTCAACGGCAACCCGACCAAGGCCGGCGCGGCCTTCGGCGGCGTCTACGCGGCCGCCCTCGCCGCCGGCGGCTCCTTCGACGACATCCAGCCCGGCATCGACTTCTTCGGCAAGCTGAGGAAGAACGGCAACTTCACCCCCGTCGAGTCCACCCCCGCCACCGTCGAGCAGGGCGAGACGCCGATCAGCATCGACTGGGACTACCTCAACGCCGGGTACGCCGACGAGTTCAAGTCCAAGGGCGTGGACTGGAAGGTGGCCATCCCCACCGACGGCCGGTACGCCCAGTTCTACTCCCAGGCCGTCAACAAGGACGCCCCGCACCCGGCCGCCGCGCGGCTGTGGCAGGAGTACCTCTACAGCGCCGAGGGCCAGAACCTGTGGCTCAAGGGCTACGCCCGCCCGGCCCTGATGCCCGCCATGGAGAAGGCCGGCACCCTCGACCGGGCCGCCGCAGCCAAGCTGCCGGAGGTCGACGGCACGCCCACCTTCCCGTCGGAGGCCCAGCAGGGCAAGGCCAAGGACGTCCTCGCGCAGGGCTGGGGCAAGGCCGTCTCCGGATGACCACCGCCCTCACGCGGGCGGGCGTGGCGCCCGCCGCTTCGGTGAAGCGGCGGCGCCGCGCCCCGGGATGGCTCGCCGTCGTCCCTCTGCTCGTCTTCACCTCGCTCGCCTTCGGGCTGCCCGCCCTGGCGATGCTGAACGGCGCGTTCACCGTCCAGGACCCGGCGACGGGCGCCGAGTCCCACACCACGGCCAACCTGACGACCTCCCTGGACGGCGCCTACCTGACCGCCCTGCTCGGCAGCGTCAAGCTGTCCGCCGTGGCCGCCGGGCTCGCGGCCCTGCTCGGGCTGCCGCTCGCGCAGGCGGTCGTGACCTCCCGCTCCCGCGTGCTGCGCGAGTCCGTGCTCACCGCATCCGGAGTGCTCGCCAACTTCGGCGGCGTCCCGCTGGCGTTCGCCTTCGTCGCCACCCTCGGCAACGCCGGTGTGCTGACCCGGCACCTCGGCCTGACCGAGAAGGGCTGGGACCTGTACAGCTTCTGGGGCCTGGTGATCGTCTACCTGTACTTCCTGATCCCGCTGATGGTGCTCACCATCACCCCCGCGCTGGACGGCCTGCGCTCCCAGTGGCGGGAGGCGGCGCAGAACAGCGGTGCCACGGCCGTGCAGTACTGGCGGCACGTCGCCCTGCCCGTCCTCGCGCCGTCGCTGCTCGGCGGGCTGGTCCTGCTCTTCGGCAGCGCCTTCGCCGCCTACGCCACGGCCGCCGCCATGGTCGGCAGCTCGGTGCCGCTGGTCACCCTGCAGATCGCCGACGCCCTCTCCGGCAACGTGCTGGTCGGCCAGGAGCACGTGGCCCTCGCCCTCAGCCTCGACATGGTCCTGGTGGCGGGCCTGGTCATGGCCGTGTACCTGCCCCTGCAACGCCGGAGCGCCCGATGGCTCGCCTGAACCCGTGGCGGTGGGCCGTCCTCGGTCTCGCCGCGCTGTACTTCCTGATCCCGCTGGCCGCGTCCGTGGTGTTCACGGTCGACGTGCCGGGCCGGGGCGTCACCTTCGACGCCTACACGCGGATCGTCTCCACGGAGGGCTTCGTCTCCAGCCTGCTGCTGTCGCTGGAGCTGGCCGCCGCCACCATCGCCGTCGTGCTGCTGCTGATGGTCCCCGCCATGGTCGCGCTCCGGCTCGGCGCGCCCCGGCTACGGCCCGTCGTCGAAGTGGTGTGTCTGCTGCCGCTGGTCGTGCCGCCGATCGCGTACGTCGCGGGGATCGCGACCGTGCTGAAGTGGGGACCCGAGTACCTGTCACGCACCCCGCTGTTCCAGACGTTCGTGGCCCTGCAGGACCCGGACTTCCCCGTCGTGCTGGTCCTCGCCTACGTCGTACTGGCGCTGCCCTTCGTGTACCGGGCCCTGGACGCCGGGCTCCGCGCGATCGACGTGCGGACCCTTGTCGAGGCCGCCCGCAGCTGCGGGGCCTCCTGGCCGCAGGCACTGATCCGGTCCGTGCTGCCCAATCTGCGCGGGGCGCTGCTGAACGCCGCCTTCCTCACCCTGGCGCTGGTCCTCGGCGAGTTCACCGTGGCCCAGCTGCTGGGCTTCCGGCCCTTCGCCGTGTGGATCTTCAGCATCGGCGGCTCGCAGGCCCAGATGTCCGTCGCCGTCTCCGTGCTCAGTCTCCTTGTGACCTGGGCACTGCTTCTCGCGCTCGCCGGTGCCGGCGGACGCACCCGAACCGCTTCGTCCCGGGGATGAACCATGACCGCCACCACTCTTGAGACGACCACCACGACGCAGGCCGCCACCGTCGAATTCCGCGGACTGCGCCGGGAGTTCGGCGCCACCGTCGCCCTCGGCGGACTCGACCTGACCGTGCGGCCGGGGGAGTTCCTGGCTTTGCTCGGGCCCTCCGGCTGCGGCAAGACCACCGCGCTGCGCATGCTCGCCGGGTTCGAACACCCCGACTCCGGTGAGGTGCTGGTGGACGGCGTCGACGTCACCCGCGTCCCGGCCCATCGCCGCGACGCCGGGATGGTCTTCCAGTCGTACAGTCTCTTCCCGCACCTGAGCGCCCGCGACAACGTCGCATTCGGACTGCGGATGCGCAAGGTGCGTACGGCCGAACGCCGTTCCCGTGCCGCGGAGTTGCTGGAGCTGGTCGGCCTCGCCGACAAGGGCGACCGATTCCCGCACCAGCTCTCCGGCGGTCAGCAGCAGCGGATCGCGCTGGCCCGCGCGCTCGCGCTGCGCCCCCGGGTCCTGCTCCTCGACGAGCCGCTGTCGGCCCTCGACGCGAAGGTCCGGCTGACCCTGCGCGAGGAGATCCGCAGGCTCCAGCAGGAGCTCCGCATCACCACCCTGTTCGTGACGCACGACCAGGAGGAGGCCCTGTCGATCGCCGACCGGGTCGCCGTGATGCGCGCCGGGCGGCTCGAACAGTGCGCACCTCCGGGCGAGTTGTACAACCGCCCCGCGACCGCTTTCGTCGCCGAGTTCGTCGGCACGATGAGCCGGATCCCGGGCCGGCTGTCCGACGGCGGCGTCGAGGTGCTCGGGCAGCGGCTGCCGGTCGACGGTGCGGCGCCCGCGGCGAGCGAGGTGGACGTGCTCGTGCGGCCCGAGGCCGTCCAGGTGCGGGCGGCCGAGGACGGCGGCGCGCGGGTGGCCGCCACCGCTTTCCTCGGTGCGACCGTCCGGATCACCGTCCGGCTGGCGGACGCCACCGAGGTGAAGGCCGACCTGCCCGCGCACGAGGCCGCCGGGCTCGCGGCAGGCACCGCCGTGAGCGTGTCGCTGCCCGAGCGGCCCGTCCTCGTGGCGGAGCGCCCGCGGGAGTCGTGAAGCACCAGCCGTGAGACAGCCAGTCGTGAAGAACCGGTCCTGAAGAACCCGCTGTGAAAGAGAACCACGTGCCCCCCTGCCCCCGGCTTCCCCTCCAGGCCGTCCTGTTCGACATGGACGGCACGCTCGTCGACACCGAGCGGCTGTGGTGGGAGGCGGTGGAACACGTCGCGGGCAGACCCCTGACCGAGGCGGACCAGCCAGAGGTGCTCGGCCGCCCCGTCGAGCACACGGCGGGCTGGCTGGCCGCGGCCTGCGGCGCACCGGCCGCGGACGTGGCCCGTGAACTGCACCGGGAGTTCACCGACCGCGTCCGCACCGGCACCGTGCCCCGCCCCGGCGCCCTCGACCTGCTCGACGCCCTCGCCCGGGAGGGCGTACCCACCGCCCTGGTGACCGCGTCGCCCCGCACCGTCGCCGACATCGTGCTCGGCGTCCTCGGTCCCGGGCGTCTGACGGTGTCCGTCACCTCCGACGACACCGACCGCACCAAGCCCGCCCCCGACCCCTACCTCGCCGCCTGCCGCGCTCTGGGTGTCGACCCCGCCGCCTGCGTGGCCGTCGAGGACACGCAGACCGGCGTCAGCTCCGCCGAGGCGGCCGGGTGCGCGGTGCTCGCCGTGCCGTCGCTCGCCCCCATCGACGCGGCACCCGGACGCAGGCTGCGCGAGAGCCTGACCGGGGTCACCCCCGAGGAGCTGTCCGCCATGGTGAGCGGCGAACTGCGGGTGATGAGCTGGAACCTCTGGCTCGGCGGGAGCAAGGTCGACGACCACCGGGCCAAGCAGCTCGAGGCGATCCTGGAGTGCGGCGCTGACGTCGTGGGCCTGCAGGAGACCGGGGGCACCGCGGCCCAGGAACTCGCCGGGGAACTCGGCTGGTACCACCACCGGGCCGGCGAGAACCTCGGCGTCATCAGCCGCCATCCGATCACCGCGCACCTCGGCGACCCGGACGTCGGGTTCTACGGCGCCGCCGGGGTCCGTATCGCGCTCGCGCCGGGCCGCGAGGTCGACGTCTGGACGGCCCACCTGCACTACACGCCCTACGGCCCGTACGAGTCGGCCTTCGACGGGCTCGCGGCGGACCTGCTGATCGCCCACGAGGAGGTGCGGCTGACGCAGATGCGCGACGCCCTGCGCCGGATCGCCGAGGAGGGCGACCCGGCCGTACCGGTCGTCCTGGTCGGTGACTTCAACTGCCCCTCCCACCTGGATCGGCCGGACGTCGCCTGGCCGGTGACGAAGGCGGCCGAGGAGGCGGGGCTGCGCGACTCCTACCGCGAGGCCCGTCCGGACCCGGCCGCCGACCCGGGGCACACCTGGTCACCGATCCACCCGGTGCACGAGGACGGCAGCGGGCGGCCCGAGCCGCAGGACCGCATCGACTACGTGCTGCACCGAGGACTGCGGGTGCTCGACTCCCGGACGTACGTCAGGGGCACCCCGAGGCCCTGGCCGGACGTGGCCGGCAACGACTGGCCCTCGGACCACGCGGCGGTCGTGACCGCCTTCGGCGTCCCAGCGGGCCACCGAGGCCGGCGCGGCGCGTAGCGAGCGCCCGGGCGGTCGGCCCGGAGCCGCCGCGGGAGGCCGCGGGGCGGCTGCGGGACCCGTGCTGCGGCCTCGTCCCGCGGGGGCGCAACGAATCGCCGTTCATCCTGGTTGTACGCAACGATTCGCTCACCGGCGCGCAACGGCTCCGGCTTGTCCGCCGGAGACGGGCGAACATACGGTCTAACCGACCCCCGATGCCCCGTCCCGCTGAGGAACATCCATGCGCACCGCCCTGCTCCAGAGCTCCGGCCGTCCCGGTTCCGTCGGCGAGAACCTCAAGGTCCTCGACGCCGCCGCCGGCCGGGCCGCCGCCGCCGGGGCCGGGCTGCTGGCGACGTCGGAGCTGTTCCTGACCGGATACGCGATCGGCGACGACATCGGCCGGCTCGCCGAGGCCGCCGACGGCGACTGGGCGGACGCGGTCGCCGAACTGGCCTGCCGGCACGGACTGGCCGTCGCCTACGGCTACCCGGAGCGGGACGGCGAGACGGTCCACAACTCCGTCCAGCTGATCTCCGCCGACGGCACCCGCCTCGCCAACTACCGCAAGACGCACCTGTTCGGCGACTTCGAGCACGCCCAGTTCACTCCGGGCGAGCAGCCGGTCGTCCAGGCCGAGCTGAACGGACTGACCGTCGGCCTGATCATCTGCTACGACGTGGAGTTCCCGGAGAACGTACGCGCCCACGCCCTGGCCGGCACCGACCTCCTCGTCGTCCCGACGGCGCTGATGCACCCGTTCCAGTTCGTCGCCGAATCCCTGGTCCCGGTGCGCGCCTTCGAGAACCAGATGTACATCGCCTACGTCAACCGGGCCGGAACCGAGGGCGAGTTCGAGTTCGTCGGGCTCTCCGCCCTGGCCGGCCCGGACGGGGTGGCCCGCACCCGCGCCGGACGGTCCGAGGAACTGGTCCTCGCGGACGCCGACCCCGCCTTCCTCGCCGCCTCCCGCGAGACCAACCCGTATCTGGAGGGCCGCCGCACCGGCCTCTACGGGTCCCTCGTCTGAACCACCCGAACCCCCCACCCCAGTACTTTCGCGCAAGGAGTCCGTACCCCATGACGTCCACGGTGCCCAACGCCGTCGAGCACGCAGACGAGCAGCAGCCGCCGATCACCATGTTCGGCCCGGACTTCCCGTACGCGTACGACGACTTCCTCGCCCACCCGGCGGGCCTCGGCCAGGTCCCCGCGACCGAGCACGGCACCGAGGTCGCGATCATCGGCGGCGGCCTGTCCGGCATCGTCGCCGCCTACGAGCTGATGAAGATGGGCCTCAAGCCCGTCGTCTACGAGGCCGACCGGATCGGCGGCCGGCTGCGCACCGTCGGCTTCGAGGGCTGCGACGAGTCGCTGACCGCCGAGATGGGCGCCATGCGCTTCCCGCCGTCCTCGACCGCCCTCCAGCACTACATCGACCTGGTGGGCCTCGAAACCCGGCCCTTCCCCAACCCGCTGGCCGAGGCGACCCCGTCGACCGTCGTCGACCTCAAGGGCGAGTCGCACTACGCCGAGACCATCGACGACCTGCCGCAGGTCTACCGGGACGTGGCGGACGCCTGGAACAGATGCCTGGAGGAGGGCGCCGACTTCTCCGACATGAACCGCGCCCTGCGCGAGCGCGATGTGCCGCGCATCCGCGAGATCTGGTCCCGGCTGGTCGAGAAGCTCGACAACCAGACCTTCTACGGTTTCCTGTGCGACTCCGAGGCCTTCAGGTCCTTCCGGCACCGGGAGATCTTCGGCCAGGTAGGCTTCGGCACCGGCGGCTGGGACACCGACTTCCCCAACTCCATCCTGGAGATCCTGCGCGTCGTCTACACCGAGGCCGACGACCACCACCGCGGCATCGTGGGCGGCTCGCAGCAACTGCCTCTGCGGCTGTGGGAGCGCGAGCCGGAGAAGATCGTGCACTGGCCCTACGGCACGTCGCTGAAGTCCCTGCACGTGGACGGCGAACCGCGCCCCGCCGTGACCCGGCTGCACCGCACCGCGAACAACCGCATCACGGTGACGGACGCGAACGGCGACATCCGCACCTATAAGGCGGCCATCTTCACCGCCCAGTCCTGGATGCTGCTGTCCAAGGTCCAGTGCGACGACGCGCTCTTCCCGAT
>NZ_NNBK01000004.1:340723-409202 GCF_002803075.1 Streptomyces sp. CB01373
GACCACTGGACCGCGATCGAGCGCACCCACTACATGGAGTCCAGCAAGCTGTTCGTGCCCGTGGACCGGCCCTTCTGGCTGGACAAGGCCGTCGACGACAAGGGCGAGCCGACCGGCCGGGACGTGATGTCGATGACGCTCACCGACCGCATGACCCGCGGCACCTACCTGCTCGACGACGGCCCGGACAGGCCCGCCGTCATCTGCCTCTCCTACACCTGGTGCGACGACAGCCTGAAGTGGCTGCCGCTGTCCGCGAACGAGCGGATGGAGGTCATGCTGAAGTCACTGTCGGAGATCTATCCGAACGTGGACATCCGCAAGCACGTCATCGGCAGCCCGGTGACCGTGTCCTGGGAGAACGAGCCCTACTTCATGGGCGCCTTCAAGGCCAACCTGCCCGGCCACTACCGCTACCAGCGGCGCCTGTTCACCCACTTCATGCAGGACCGGCTGCCCGAGGACAAGCGGGGTGTCTTCCTCGCCGGCGACGACATCTCCTGGACGGCCGGGTGGGCCGAGGGTGCCGTGCAGACCGCGCTGAACGCGGTCTGGGGCGTCATGCACCAGTTCGGCGGCGGCACCGACCCGGCCAACCCCGGCCCCGGCGACGTCTACGACGAGATCGCCCCGGTCGAACTCCCGGAGGACTGAGAGGAGTTGAGGGCGGTCATACCCCGGCCGCCCGCGCAGCCCCGAACACCTCCGCGGCGACGTCCTTGAGCTCCTCGGCATCCCGCAGGTGGCCCTGCACATCGATCAGGATCTCCTCCAGGCCGATCGCCGCGTACGCGAGGACGTCCTCGGCGATCTGGGCCGCGTTGCCCTGGAAGGGCCGGCGCCCGGCACCGTCGTACGCCTTGGCCGAGTACGCCGCGTTGACCCGCAGCACCGTCCGGATCGGCTGCTGCCGGCCCCGCTCGGCGGCCAGGTCCCGCACCGCGTCCCACTCGCTCGCGAGCCGCTCGGCGCCGCCCGCGGCCACCGGCAGCCAGCCGTCGGCGTGCTCGACGAGCCGCTCCCTGGCCCTGCGGGTGCTCGCGGCCAGCAGGATCGGGATCGGCCGGGCCGGCTTGGGGCCCACCACGGCCGACTCGATCTTCGTGATGCGGCCGTCGTAGCGCACCGGGTCGGGCCCCCACACGGCCCTGCAGACGTCGATCACCTCGTCCAGCACCCGGCCGCGCTCCTTGATCGGCCGGATCCCCGTCGCCGCGTACTCGTCCAGGGACCAGCCGGTGCCGAAGCCGGCGATCACCCGGCCGCCCGAGGCCGCGTCCAGCGTGGCGAGGGACCGGGCGAGCTGGAACGGCACGTGCAGCGGCGCGACCAGCACGCTGGTGCCCAGCCCGACCCGTTCGGTGACCGCCGCGGCCAGGGCGAGGGTGACCAGCGGGTCGGCCACGTGCCGGTAGGAGTCGGGCCAGGGCACGCCCTCCATGCCGTACAGCCCCTGCGTGGCGGGCTCCGGGAACAGGGCCCGCTCGTAGACCCACACGCTGTCGTAGCCGATGCGCTCCACGGCGCGTGCCACGTCGGGCACGTCCCTGCCGAGGTCGTACTGACGGTTCTGCGGAAGACCGATGCCCAGCCGGGTCGCCATGACGGTGCGCTCCTTCGTGATCGTCCGTGTCCCGTGGTCAACGTACAGTGATCATGAGGCTGTTCCGGGAAGGTGCCCGTGGATGTCCGGATCAGCCGGACAGCGGAGTGAGCATCATGCGGCAGTCGAAGCCGACCGCCGCGTCCAGCCGCCGGGCGAACTCCTCCGCCACGTCGGGCAGTCGGCGCAGCGCCCACAGTGCCCGGGCGGCCGACCAGCTCGCCTCCCGCGCCCGCTCCAGGTCCCATGAGCCGAGCAGGTGGGTGAGCGGGTCGGTGATCCGGAGCAGTTCGGGACCGGGCGCCAGATCCTCGCGGACGCGCTCCTCCAGCGACAGGAGGAAGTCGCCGACGCGGTCGAACTCGCCCTCCAGGTCGGCCGGTTCGCACCGCGCCGCCCGGCAGGCGTCCACCACGGCGAGGGCCAGGTCGTGGCCGATGTGGGCGTGGAGGCCCGCCAGCGCGAACTGCGCCGGCCGTACCCCGGGGTGCCGGCGGAACTGGAGCACCGGCCGCCAGCAGGCGGGTGTCCGCCGCGCGTCGGCGGCCGCGTCCACGGCGGTGAGGTACCGCCCGGCGAGCGGCGCGTCCAGCGTGGTCGCCGGCCACCGGCGGGCCGCCTCGGTGACGGCGAGGTACACACGGTGGAAGACCGCGATCCCGTCGCGCTCGGGCAGCGCGGCGGCCAGGTCGCGCATCCGGACGACCGTCGCGTCCGCCGCGTCGCCTGTGTCCGGGCCGCCCTGGGCGGGTTGTGCCGATTGCGCCATGGGGGCAGCGTCCCAGGCCCGGGCCGGCCCGGGCGCCGACGGGCCCGGCGCTTCCCCGGAACGAGGGAACGCGCCCGCCGGCGGACCGGGCGGGGCGCTCCCACGGGGCGGGCCGGGCGGCGGCCTACGAGGCCGGCCCGGTGCCCTCGGCCTCCTCGCCGTACGACGACGTGCCCTCGTCCAGCAGCGGCTCCTGCCGCTTGAGGTGGGCCGGCGCGAAGGCGCGCAGCGCGTGGTAGCCGGTGATGACGACCAGGGTGCCGAGCGCGATGCCGCTGAGGGAGAAGGTGTCGCTGAACTTCAGGCTGACGTTGCCGACGCCGATGATGATGCCCGCCGCGGCCGGCACCAGATTCAGCGGATTGCGCAGGTCGACCTTGGCGTTGATCCAGATCTGCGCGCCGAGCAGACCGATCATGCCGTACAGGATGACGGTGATGCCGCCGAGGACACCGCCCGGGATCGCGGCCACTATCGCGCCGAACTTGGGGCAGACGCCGAACAGCAGCGCGAAGCCCGCGGCGGCCCAGTACGCGGCGGTGGAGTAGACGCGGGTCGCGGCCATCACGCCGATGTTCTCGGAGTAGGTGGTGTTCGGCGGACCGCCCACCGCGGTCGACAGCATGGAGGCCACACCGTCCGCCGAGATCGCGGTGCCGAGCTTGTCGTCCAGCGGGTCGCCGGTCATCTCGCCGACCGCCTTCACATGCCCCGCGTTCTCCGCGACCAGCGCGATGACGACGGGCAGTGCCACGAGGATCGCCGACCACTGGAAGCTGGGCCCGTGGAAGGACGGCAGCCCGATCCAGTCGGCCTTGCCCACACCCGAGAGGTCCAGGCGCCAGTGGTCGGTGAGCCTGCCGCCCGCGTCCACGGAGTGGATCTTTCCGAGGACCCGGTCGAGCACCCAGGAGATGCCGTAGCCGAAGACCAGCCCGAGGAAGATCGCGATCCGGGACCAGAAGCCGCGCAGGCACACGACGGCCAGACCGGTGAACAGCATGACGAGCAGGGCCGTCCACTGGTCCTGCGGCCAGTAGGTGGAGGCGGTGACGGGAGCGAGGTTGAAGCCGATCAGCATGACGACCGCGCCGGTGACGATCGGCGGCATCGCGGCGTGGATGATCCGTGCCCCGAAGCGCTGCACGGCGAGACCGACCAGGAACAGCGCGGCACCGACGACGAAGACCGCGCCGGTCACGGTTGCGCTGGTGCCGCCCTGCGCCCGGATGACCGCGGCGACGCCCACGAAGGAGAGCGAGCAGCCCAGATAGCTGGGCACCCGGCCGCGGGTGGCGAGCAGGAAGATCACGGTCGCGACGCCCGACATCATGATCGCGAGGTTGGGGTCGAGGCCCATGAGCACGGGAGCGACGAAGGATGCGCCGAACATGGCCACGACGTGCTGGGCGCCGAGTCCTGCCGTGCGGGGCCAGGAGAGTCGTTCGTCGGGCCGTACCACCGCTCCGGGTGCGGGCGTGCGCCCGTCACCGTGCAGCTTCCAGCGCACGCCGAGGTCCATGGTGGGATTTCGCTTTCTCTGTACGTGGAGCCTGTCCGCACCATTGTCGGGGGTGCCGGAGGGTCCCGTCCTCACCCGCCCCTGCTCAGCCCCGTTGAGGCCGCGCTCAGGCGCCGCTCAGGGCCGCGGGTCGGGCACCGCGGTGCTCGCGGGGCCGATCTTCGTCCGGTTCCGGTCGCCGGCCCTGAGCACTCCCGCGAAGGCGACCAGACCGCACGCGAGGAGGGTCACCAGGCCGAAGGAGACCACCAGGCTGGTCGCCTGGGCCAGTCCGCCGATCGCGCTCGGCGCGACGAGCCCCGAGGTGTACGTGATGGTCGCGACACCGGCGATCGCCTGGCTGGGGTTCGGGCCGCTGCGGCCGGCCGCGGCGAAGCACAGCGGTACGACGACCGCGATACCGAGGCCCATCAGCGCGAACCCGGTCATCGCCACCGCCGGATGGCCCCCGGTGACGACGAGCAGGCCGCCGAGGACCGCCAGCACGCCGCTCGCCCGCACCGTGCGCACGGCGCCGAACCGGTCCACCACCCGGTCGCCCGCGATCCGTGCGATCGCCATGGTGAGGGTGAAGCCCGTGGTGCAGGCCGCCGCGAGCCCGGCCGAGGTCTCCAGCTGGTGCCGCAGATAGACCGCCGACCAGTCCAGGCTGGCGCCCTCCGCGAACACCGCGCAGAACCCGATCGCGCCGATCAGCAGCGCCGACTTCGGCGGCAGCGCGAACCGGGGCGGCGGCTCCTCGTCCTGCGCGGGCTGGAGGTCGAGCACCCAGGTGCAGGCGGCCACGCCCAGCACGGTCAGCACGGCGGCGGCCAGCAGATGGTGCAGCCGCGCGTCCGAGCCGAGGTGCGCGGCCACCGTGCCGGCCGCCGAGCCGACCAGGGCGCCCGCGCTCCACATGCCGTGCAGGCCGGACATGATCGAGCGGTCGAGCCGGTTCTCGACCTCCACCCCGAGGGCGTTCATCGCGACGTCAGCCATGCCCGCCGTGGCGCCGTAGAGGAAGAGGCCGAGGCACAGGGTCAGGAGGTTCGGCGCGAGGGAGGGCAGGACGAGGGCGAGCGTCCACAGCGCGATCAGGCCGCGCAGCGCGTTGCGGGCGCCGAAGCGGTGGCTGATGCCGCCCGCGAGCGGCATCGCGAGGGACGCGCCGAGCGCCGGGAAGGCCAGCGCGAGACCGAGCTGCCCGGCGCTGACCCCGGCGTGGTCCTGAATCCACGGCACACGGGTCGCGAACGAGCCGGTGACGGCGCCGTGCACGGCGAAGACGGCCGACACGGCGTACCGGGCGCGCCGTACCTCGCGATGTTCGTAGACCACTGCACTCATTGTCCGGCCCCTCCCGGGCTGACCGTCGTTGCCCCTCGCGCTCTCGCGCCGACGTAAACTATCAGGGAACCTGCCTGATAGATAGCCGACATCGCGGACGGCAGCAGCCCGCAGATCTGGGAGGATTCCCGGCATGCCCGCATCACCGAGCACCGCCCGGGCCATCAACGACCGGCTCGCCCTGCGGCTGCTTCAGCAGCAAGGACCTCTGACAGCAGGGCAGTTGAAGCAGCTCACCGGTCTGTCCCGGCCCACCGTCGCCGACCTCGTCGAGCGGCTGACGGCCTCCGGCCTGATCTCCGTGGTCGGTGAGTCCGGCGAGCAGCGGCGCGGGCCCAACGCGCGGCTGTACGGCATCGTCGCCGACCGTGCCCATCTGGCCGCCCTCGACGTCCGCACGGACAGCGTGTCCGTGACCGTCGCCGACCTGCTGGGCCGGGAACTGGCCGCGGAGTCCGTGCCGATCGGTGGCGACGCGGGCACCGGGCCAGCACTGGAGCAGGCGGTCGGTCTGGTGGAGCGGGTGGTCAAGGAGGCGGGGGCGGAGCGGCTGCACACGGTCGGCATCGGCGCGCCGGGCCTGATCGACCCGGTCACCGGCGAACTCCGCGACTCCACGGGACTGCCCGAATGGCACCGCCGGCTGGTGGCCGCCCTGCAGGAGCGGCTGCGGGGGGCCCAGGTCATCGTCGAGAACGAGACCAACCTCGCGGCGCTGGCCGAGCAGCGCGACGGGGCCGCCCGGGGCCGGGACACCTTCGTCCTGCTGTGGCTCGGCCACGGCACCGGCGCGGCCGTCGTCCTGGACGGAGCCCTGCGCCGCGGTGCTTCCGGAGGCACCGGCGAGATCGGCTTCCTGCCCGTCCCGGGCACCGAGGGACTGCCCTCGGCGACGGGCTGCGCGGACGGCTTCCACTCCCTGGCCGGCGCCGCGGCGGTGACGGAACTGGCCGAGCGGCACGGGCTGTCGGCGGACGGAACCGGCTCGGACCGCGCGGAGGGAACGGGTGCGGAGCCGGTCGCCGCGGAACTGGTGCGGGCGGCGGCACGGGCGACCACGGGGGCCGCCGGCTCCGCGGCGGCCTCGCGCTTCCTCGACGCCCTGGCCGACCGCGTCGTCCTCGGGGTGGCCTCGGTGGTGGCCGTTCTCGATCCCGGATGCGTGGTCCTCGGGGGCGAGATCGGGCAGGCCGGCGGAGACGCGCTCGCCGCGCGCGTGGCGGAGCGCGTGGCCCGGATGTCCCCGCTGCCCACCGAGGTGAGGGCGGGCACGCTCGGCGGCCGTGCGGTACTGCGCGGCGCGCTCGTGACCGCCCGCGACCGCGCCCAGGACGACCTGTTCGCCCCACCGGAGCGCTGAGGCCGCCTGGAGCCGGCTCGGCATCGCCCGGAAGTCGGCTTGGCATCGCCCGGAAGTCGGCTTGGCATCGCCCGGAAGTCGGCTTGGCATCGCCCGGAAGTCGGCTTGGCATCGCCCGGAAGTCGGCTTGGCATCGCCCGGAAGTCGGCTCGGCATCGCCTGGAAGTCGGCTCGGCGCCGCACGGAAGTCGGCTTGACGCCGCACGGGCGGTCGGCCTGGCGTTTCGCGGAGTCGGCTCGGCGCCGCGCGGGAGTCGGCGTGGCGTTTCGCGGAGTCGGCGTGGCGCCTCACGGAATCGGGCCGGCGCTCCACGAAGTCAGCCCGGCGCTCCACGGAGTCGGCGTGGCGCCTCACGGAAGTCGGCGTGGCGTCCCACGGAAACGGGCCGGGGCCCCGCGGCATCGGCCCCGCACCGTAAGGGAGTCGGGCCCAGTCCCGTGCGAACTGCACAGCTCGCGGCGGGCGTTCGGTCCCGCAGGGTGGAACTTGCGTGCCCCACGCATCTGTTGACCTGCCTGGTCTAGTCCATTTAGGGTCGGACTTCCGCGCAGACCGGTCCGGCGGCGGTGACGACGGCCCTTGCCCGCCGCCGGACCTCCACGCCCGCGCACCGCAGCGCGGGCGGTCCGTTCTGTGAGCCAGCCCACACGCTTCGTCCGTGGTCACACCGATCGGGCGTGGCACACTGGCTCTGTACCAGTAGCAGCGCACTCCGGGGTCGGTGAAAGTCCGAACCGGCGGTTACAGTCCGCGACCCGGTCGCTTCCAGCGGCCGGTTGACCAGGTGGAATTCCTGGACCGACGGTTAAAGTCCGGATGGGAGGCAGTGCGCGGCGAGCGAGCACATCCGTGTGCGCCGCCGTCTCTGGGCTCGCCCTCCGCGGGCGGGTCCCGTCCGGCGTCGTCCTCCGAGTGTCCTCGTTCGTGCAGTCTGTCGACGTCGGCAGCCCCCGGAGTCCGTGCCCGAAGAGGCAGGAGGACCCGGGAAGTGTTCACCGGAATCGTCGAAGAGCTGGGCGAAGTCACCGCCGTGGAGGACCTCGGCGACGCCGCCCGCTTCCGGCTCCGCGGCCCCGTCGTGACCGAGGGCGCGCGGCATGGCGACTCCATCGCCGTGAACGGCGTCTGTCTCACCGTCGTCGAGCACGAGGGCGACGAGTTCACCGCCGACGTGATGGCGGAGACCCTCAAGCGCTCCAGCCTCGGCGTCCTCACCACCGGCTCCCGCGTCAACCTCGAACGCCCCACCGCCGTCGGCGCCCGCCTCGGCGGCCACATCGTGCAGGGCCACGTCGACGGCACCGGCACGATCCTGGAGCGCACCCCCTCCGAGCACTGGGAGATCGTGAAGATCTCGCTGCCGGAGGACCTCGCGCGCTACGTCGTCGAGAAGGGCTCCATCACCGTCGACGGCATCAGCCTCACCGTCGTCGAGGCCGGCGACGCGCACTTCACCGTCAGCCTCATCCCCACCACCCTGGCCCTGACCACCCTCGGCCTGAAGCAGGCGGGCGACCCGGTCAACCTCGAGGTGGACGTCGTCGCCAAGTACGTCGAGCGGCTGCTCGGCGACCGTTCCCGAGGAGCCGGACGGTGAACTGGCTCAACTCCGAGGCGTTCACGCTCCTCGGCCAGCACATCAAGTGGTCGGACATGACCGGCAACGTCATCGGCCTGCTCGGCCTGGCGTTCGGCTGGCGGCGCTCCATCTGGAGCTGGCCCACCCAGTTCCTGTCCGGCCTGATCCTGTTCGCCGCGTTCTCCACCGCCCACCTCTCGGGCAGCGCGGGCAAGCAGATCGTCGTCATGGTCGTCGCCGTCTTCGGCTGGTGGCAATGGAACCGCGGCAAGGGCGGGGCGGCGGACGGCCACATCGCCGTACGGTTCGCCACCTGGCGCGAGCGTGCCGTGCTGCTCGGCGCCGCCGCGGTCGGCACGGTCGCCGTCGCCGGACTGTTCCAGGCCTACCCGTCGCTGTCCTGGGACCCCTGGCCCGACGCCTACATCTTCGTCGGCACCGTCGTCGCCATGTACGCGCAGGCGCGCGGCATGGTCGAGTTCTGGTTCGCCTGGCTGCTCGTCGACGTCGTCGGCGTACCGCTCAACTTCGCCAACGGCTTCGCCTTCTCCGGCTTCGTCTACATCATCTACGGCGCGCTCGTCCTGTGGGGCATGCGCGACTGGTGGCTGCGCACCCGCACGGACGCGCGGCCGGTCCTGGAAGGAGCGCCCGCATGACAGCGGCACCCGTCCTCTACGGCACCGACACCATGGAGGACTTCACCCTCGACCCCGTCGAGCAGGCCGTCGCCGACATCGCGGCCGGCCGCCCGGTCGTGGTCGTCGACGACGAGGACCGCGAGAACGAGGGCGACCTCGTCATCGCCGCCGAGAAGGCGACCCCCGAGATCGTCGCCTTCATGATGAGCGAGTGCCGCGGCCTGATCTGCGCCCCCATGGAGGGCGAGGAGCTGGACCGGCTGAAGCTGCCGCAGATGGTCGAGGAGAACACCGAGTCGATGAAGACCGCCTTCACGGTCTCCGTCGACGCCGGCGCCGCCCACGGCGTCACCACCGGCATCTCCGCCTCCGACCGCGCCACCACCCTCCAGCTGCTGGCGAGCGGCACCGCGGAGCCCACCGACCTGGTCCGCCCCGGCCACGTCTTCCCGCTGCGCGCCCGCCCCGGCGGGGTGCTCGTCCGCCCCGGCCACACCGAGGCGGCCGTCGACCTCGCCCGGCTCGCGGGGCTCCGTCCGGCCGGCGCGATCGTCGAGATCGCCGGCGAGGACGGCCGGATGCTCCGCCTGCCCGAGCTGATCGTCTTCGCCCGCAAGCACGGCCTGACGATCATCTCCATCGAGGACCTGATCGCGCACCGTCGCTCGCCCGAACTCCCGGACCTGCCCGAGCAGGGGGAACGGCCGTCCCAGCCCGCGGTCCTCCGCGAGGCCGAGGTCCGCCTGCCCACCGCGCACGGCGTCTTCACCGCGTACGGCTACCGCTCCACCGCCGACGGCGTCGAGCACGTGGCCCTGGTGCACGGCGAGATCGGCGACGGCGAGGACGTCCTGGTCCGCGTCCACTCCGAGTGCCTCACCGGAGACGTCTTCGGCTCCCAGCGCTGCGACTGCGGCCCCCAGCTGGACACCTCCCTGGAGCGCATCCAGAAGGAGGGCCGGGGAGTGGTGGTCTACCTGCGCGGCCACGAGGGACGCGGCATCGGCCTGATGTCCAAGCTGCGCGCCTACGAGCTCCAGGAGCGCGGCCGGGACACCCTCGACGCCAACCTCGAACTCGGACTGCCCGCCGACGCCCGCGACTACGGCGCCGGCGCGCGGATCCTCCAGGACCTCGGGGTGACGAGCGTCCGCCTGCTGACCAACAACCCCGACAAGACCGACGCCCTGCTCCACCACGGCCTGAAGGTCACCGGACGGGAGCCGATGCCCGTCCAGGCCGGCGAGCACAACCTCCGGTACCTGCGCACCAAGCGGGACCGGATGGGGCACGACCTGCCCTGGCTGGACACCACCGCCGTGTCCACCTGCGGCAACCAGTAAGCGAACAGACGCGAGGAGACACGTGAGCGGCAAGGGTGCACCGGAACTGTCCGTCCAGAACGTCGGGGACCTCAGGGTCGCCGTCGTCGCGGCGCAGTGGCACGAGAAGGTGATGGACGGACTGGTGGACGGGGCCCTGCGCGCCCTGCACGAACTGGGGATCGACGAGCCGACCCTGCTCCGGGTCCCCGGCAGCTTCGAGCTCCCGGTGGTGGCGAAGGTGCTGGCAGGCCGCGGCTACGACGCGATCGTCGCCCTCGGCGTCGTCATCCGCGGCGGAACCCCCCACTTCGACTACGTGTGCCAGGGAGTCACGGTCGGCCTGACCCAGGTGTCGGTCGACACCGGCGTTCCGGTCGGCTTCGGCGTGCTCACCTGCGACACCGAGGAACAGGCCCTTGACCGGGCGGGCATCGAGGGATCCAGCGAGGACAAGGGCCACGAGGCGGTCACCGCGGCGGTCGCGACCGCCGCCACGCTCCGCTCAGTATCCGAACCCTGGCGGTGAGCGGCCGCCCGGAGCGCGTAGGGTTGGCACCACCATGTCCAAGAAGACGTTCGAGGAGCTCTTCACCGAGCTCCAGCACAAGGCAGTCAACGGCGACCCCGCCACTTCCCGCACCGCCGAACTGGTCGGCAAGGGCGTCCATGCCATCGGCAAGAAGGTCGTCGAGGAGGCCGCCGAGGTCTGGATGGCCGCCGAGTACGAGGGCAAGGAGGCGGCCGCCGAGGAGATCTCGCAGCTGCTGTACCACGTCCAGGTGATGATGGTCGCCCGCGGCATCTCCCTGGACGACGTCTACGCCCACCTCTGAGCACCCCGAGCAACCGCACACACTCCCGTACGAGACGAACAAAGGAAGCCGACCTCATGCTGCGCATCGCCGTCCCCAACAAGGGTTCACTCTCCGGCCCTGCGGCGGACATGCTGCATGAGGCCGGCTACCAGCAACGGCGGGAGTCCAAGGAACTGCGGATCGTCGACCCGGTCAACGAGGTCGAGTTCTTCTACCTCCGGCCCCGCGACATCGCGATCTACGTCTCCACCGGCCGCCTGGACATCGGCATCACCGGCCGCGACCTGCTCATCGACTCCGGCGCCGGCGCCGAGGAGATCCTGCCGCTCGGCTTCGCCCGCTCCACCTTCCACTACGCGGCCAAGCCCGGCGCGGTCGGCGGCATCGCGGACCTGAACGGCCGGACGGTCGCCACGTCCTACGAGGGCATCGTCAGCAAGCACCTCGCCGACAGCGGCATCGACGCCTCCGTCGTCCACCTGGACGGCGCCGTCGAGACCGCCATCGAACTCGGGGTCGCCGACGCCATCGCGGACGTCGTCGAGACCGGCACCTCCCTGCGCAACGCCGGCCTGGAGATCGTCGGCGAGTCGATCATGAAGTCCGAGGCGATCGTCGTCCGCCGCACCGGCGCCGACGTCGAGGAGCCCAAGGTGCAGCAGTTCCTGCGCCGCCTCCAGGGCGTCCTGGTGGCCCGGACGTACGTGATGATGGACTACGACTGCCGGGTCGAGCAGCTGGAGAGGGCCGTCGCGCTCACCCCCGGCCTGGAGTCCCCGACCGTCTCGCCGCTGCACAACGAGGGCTGGGTCGCCGTGCGCGCCATGGTTCCCGCCAAGGAGGCGCAGCGGATCATGGACGATCTGTACGAGCTCGGCGCCCGGGCCATCCTCACCACGGCCATCCACGCCTGCCGCCTCTGAGGGACGAGGAGGCAACCAGAGATGTCCGAGCTGCCCGCACTTCCCGTCACCTTCCGCCCGGGCCGCACCCGGGCCGTCCTGCTCACCGCAGGGGCCGTCATATTCGTGGTGATCACCACGGTGGGGCTGCTGCTGGAGCAGCTCAGCCCCGGCGAACGGGTGAGTTTCGCCTTCACCGGCGCGCTCCTGGCGGGGGTCCTCGTCCTGCTCGCCCGGCCGAAGGTCGTCGCCGACGACTCGGGCGTCACCGTCGTCAACATCGCCGGCCGCCGCCGTCTGGAGTGGGCGGAGATAATACAGGTCAACCTGCGCCCGGGTGATCCGTGGGTGTTCCTGAACCTCAGCGACGGCACCAGCCTGGCCGCCCTCGGCATACAGCCGGGGATAGCGAAACAGCAGGCCATCGCCGACGCGCGCGCCCTGCGCGCGCTCGTCGAAGCCCGTTCGGCGGCGGGCCCCGAGCAATCTGGCGACGAACCTCATAGCTGACTCGGGCCGTCCACCCTGCCGCATCGGCCCGTGTCTTGATTAATCTGGTTGCGGACGCGTTTTCGCTGCGCCTCCGCCTCTGGGTCCCAAGACCGGTGCCAGGGGCTCCTGCTACCCGAGGAGTGACTCCCTCCGGCGATGGACGGATCGTCCTGCAGTACCTGCGCCGCCCCCTGCCGACATAGCGCGGACCTGTTCCGCGTGAACGCGGAGGCGGCGGCATCATGACCACCCCCCTGCTGCTCCTCGGAGCGGCTTTCCTGCTCATTCTCGCCAACGGCTTCTTCGTCGCGGCCGAGTTCGGCCTGGTCACGGTCGAGCGACCGGACGCCGAGAAGGCCGCCGAGGAGGGCGACAGACGGGCCCTCAGGGTCGTCGAATCCCTCAAGGAGCTGTCCTTCCAGCTCTCCGGCACCCAGCTCGGCATCACCATCACCTCCCTGGTCGTCGGCATGCTCGCCGAACCCGCGCTGGCCGGCCTGCTGCGCGGCCCGTTCGCGGCCGCCGGTGTCCCCGGCGGAGCCGTCTCCGGGGTCGCCGTCGTCGTCGGCATGCTGCTGGCCTCGGCGGTCCAGATGGTGATCGGCGAGCTCGTACCCAAGAACTGGGCGGTCTCCCGCCCCCTCCAGGTGGCGCGCTTCGTGGCCGGCCCCCAGCACCTCTTCTCGCGCCTGTTCCACCCGGTGATCTCCGTGCTCAACACGGTCGCCAACCGGCTGGTGCGCGCCCTGGGCGTCGAACCCACGGAGGAGCTGGCCTCGGCCCGCACCCCCGGTGAGCTGGTCTCCCTGGCCCGCCACTCGGCCCGGGCCGGCGCCCTCGAACAGGACACCGCGGACCTCTTCGTGCGCACCCTGTCCCTGGGCGACCTGACCGCACAGCACGTCATGACCCCGAGGGTGAAGGTCAGCGCGCTCCAGTCCTCGGCGACCGCCGAGGACGTGGTCAACCTCACCCGCGCCACCGGACTGTCCCGCTTCCCCGTCTATCACGTGAAGATCGACGAGGTCGTCGGCATGGTCCACCTCAAGGACGCCCTCGCGGTGCCGTCCGACGAGTGGCTGCACACGCCGGTGGGCCGTATCGCCCGCCCGGCGCTGCTGGTCCCCGAGACCCTGCCGGTGCAGCCGCTGCTCGCCCAGCTCCGCAACGAGCAGCCGATCGCGGTCGTCGTCGACGAGTACGGCGGCACCGCGGGCGTCGTCACCCTGGAGGACATCGTCGAGGAGCTCGTCGGCGAGGTCCGCGACGAGCACGACGCCACCGACGTGCCGGAGGTGGCACCGGCCCCGCCCGAGGACGGCAGCCCCGCCTGGGACGTCGACGGCGGCTGTCGTGTCGACCTGCTCCGGAGGATCGGCCTGGACGCGCCCGAAGGCCCGTACGAGACCGTCGCCGGACTGGTCGCCGACCTGCTCGGCCGTATCCCGGCCCCCGGCGACCGCGCCGAGCTGCCGGGCTGGCGGCTGGCCGTGCGCCAGGTCGGGCACTACCGCGCGGAGCGGGTCCGGCTGGTCCGCACCGCCACCGTGACCGACGCGGTCCCGGCCGTGGCGGAGGCCGCCCGATGAGCGTGATCCAACTGCTGTTCGCCGCGCTGCTGGTCCTCGCCAACGGCTTCTTCGTCGGCGCCGAGTTCGCGCTCGTCTCCGTACGCCGCAGCCAGATCGAACCGCTCGGCACCGCCCGGGCCCGCCAGGTGCTGCACGGTCTTGAGCGGCTGCCGCAGATGATGGCCGCCGCCCAGTTCGGCATCACCGTCTGCTCGCTCACCCTGGGCGCCGTCGCCGAACCCACGGTGGCCCGCCTGCTGGAGCCGGTGTTCGCATGGCTGCACCTGCCCAGCGGCGTGGTCCACCCGCTCGGCTACGTCATCGCGCTCGCGGCCGTGGTCTTCTTCCACCTCCTCATCGGCGAGATGGTGCCGAAGAACCTCGCCATGGCCGCGCCGGAGAAGGCGGCGCTGTGGCTCGGCCCCGGTCTGGTCGCCTTCGCCCGGCTGTGCCGGCCGATCACGGTGGCGCTCGGCGCCTGCGCCAAGGGTGTCCTGCGGCTCTTCCGCGTCGAGCCGAAGGACGAGGTCGAGGCCGCCTTCACCAGCGTGCAGCTCGGCCGGCTGGTCGAGGACTCCCGCCAGGCGGGGCTTCTCGACCCCGAGGAGCAGGAGCGCCTCGAGGACGCCCTGGAGCTGGGCTCGCGCCCGGTGACGGACGTCCTGCTCCCGCCCCAGGCGCTGGTCACGGTCGGTCCTTCGGTCACGTCGGCCGAGATCGTCGCGCTCACCGCCCGCACCGGCTACTCCCGCTTCCCGGTCGCCGCCCCCGGCGGCGCCTTCCTCGGCTATGTGCACGTCAAGGATGTGCTCGACGTGGAGGACGCCGAGCAGGCAGTACCGCAGCGGACGTGGCGCCCGATGGCGACCCTGCGGGCCGAGCTGCCCCTGGACGACGCCCTGACCGTCATGCGCCGGGCGGCCACCCACCTGGCCCAGGTGGCGGACGCCTCCGGCACGGTGCTGGGCCTGGTGGCCCTGGAGGACGTGCTGGAACTCCTCGTGGGCGAGGTGCGCGACCCCGCGCACCGCCTGGCGACCGAGGTACGGCTGACCGAGCCACGGGTCAGCGGCGAGCCGGAGGAGGCCCTGGCCACCCGGGCCCCGTGAGGCCCGCGGACGAGGGGCCCCGGGGATCCGTCCGTCACAGGGCCGACGGATCCTGGGGCCCCCGTCCCGACAGCACCTCCCCGTACGCCTGCATCAGGTCCGGCAGCCGCAGCGTCGACAGGTCGTCCCGGGTCGGCGTTCCCGGGTACGTCGACAGCCTGAGGTCCCGGTAGGCGCAGCTCTTCTCGTACAGGGTCCGCAGGAAGCGCCCGTTGCCGAGTTCGTCGATCCAGCCCTGGTCGACCACGTGCCCGGCGATCGAGTGCAGCTCGTCGCGGGCCTCGTCGTCCCACAGGTCGCCGTTCTCCGCGGCGAGCACCTTGCCGATCTCGGTGAGTTCCGCGGGCCGGTACGAGGGGAAGTCCACCCGGGTGGTGAAGCGCGACGACAGCCCGGGGTTGGCGGCCAGCAGGCGGTCCATGCCCTCGGGATAGCCGGCCAGGATCACCACCAGGTGGTCGCGGTTGTCCTCGGCCCGCTTGAGCAGCACCTGGAGGGCCTCGTCCCCGTACGCGTCGCCCTTCCCGTAGCCGGAATTGGACAGGGAGTAGGCCTCGTCGAGGAAGAGCACCCCGCCGATCGCGGAGTCGATCAGCTCGTTGGCCTTGACGGCGGTCTGCCCCAGGTACTCGCCGACCAGGTCGGCCCGCTGCGCCTCCACCAGGTGGTCGCCGCCGAGCAGGCCGAGCGCGTAGAAGACACGGCCGAGGATGCGGGCGACGGTGGTCTTGCCGGTGCCGGAGGGGCCGGAGAAGACGAAGTGGCGCTTGGGCGGCTGCACGGGCAGCCCCTGCCCGGCCCGCAGCCGCGCCATGTTCAACTGCGCAGACAGGGCCTTGACCTGCCGTTTCACCGGTTCCAGACCCACCATGCGCTCGAGTTCGGCGAGTGCCTCCTCCAGTAACGCGGGGTCGGTGGGCCCGGTGGGCAGCGGCGGATCGGCGGCCGGTGCGCGCCGGCGCACCGACGGATCGGCCACCGACGGCAGCGGACCGCTGACCGGCAGATCGGTCCCGGACAGCTTCAGGTCCCGGCCCTCGGTGCCGAACAGCGGGTCCAGCAGGTCAGGGCCGTCCATGAGGTCCTGCCCGAGGCCGGTGAGGGTGATCGCGGCGAGACCGGCCGCGTCGTCGTACCCGTCGCCCTCGGCGATCGCCGCGAGCCGTGCCGAGGTGTCCATGAAGGCCGGATCGACCCGGTGCACCGCCCGGTACAGGGGGAGCGCCGCGGCGCTGCGGCCGGTGCCCTCGTGCGCCCGTGCCAGCCAGTACCTGAGCTCCTTGCGCTGCGGCTGCTCGCTGCGGCACCGCATCAGCGCGGCCGACAGCATCGGCTCGGCCTGCCCGTACATCTCCAGGCGCACCCGGGCCATGCCGCCGAACAGCCCGGCCTCTATGCCGAGCAGCGGATCGTCGAGCAGCGGGTCGGTGTGCCGGACGAGCTGCTCCCAGTCCTTGACCAGGTAAGCGCGGCAGGCGTGCAGGAAGCGGACCTGGGCGTCGGTGTCCACCGGCGGCAGCCCGGCGAGGGCGCGGTCCAGCTCGGGGACGTGGCGGCCGTCCAGCCAGTGCGAGGCGTGCGCGAGCAGCAGGTCGCGCGGGCTCTCCAGCACGGGCTGCACCCACCAGCCCAGCCAGTACCAGGAGTTGAGGGTGCGGCGGTGCCGGGCGCGCTGTTCGCCGAAGCGTTCGCGGTGCCGGTACATCCTCAGCAGCGCGGTGGTCGTGTCGACGCGCAGCGCGTGCAGGCCGAGCCAGCCGTCGGCCATCGCGGGGTCCAGCCGCACCGCGGCCCGGAACTCCTCCTCCGCCTGTGGATAGGCCCCCATGGTGTAGGCGTCCACGCCTCGCAGCCACGCGAGGTCGGCCGGGGCCTTCGGGCCCTGCGTGCCGAAGTCCATCACGTCCCCCACAAACCGTGCCCCCGAAGGTTCGCCGCCAGGCATCCACCTGACGGCTTCCTGTGGTCGAACCGCTGTACCGCGGACCGGAGTTGCAGGTGCGCGAAGCAGCCGCTCGAAGGTCGCACCGAGGGCATGGTACCCGTGGGGCCGCCGGTCGCCGAAGGGTGCCGCACAGGCCGTTCGGCGAGGTGGCGGCGGACGGGACGCACCGTGCGTGGTGACCGAGTGTGAGCAAATGGCGTCACGCAGCGTCCGGAGAACGCGAAAAGGGCAGAACGAAGCCCCCGATCACGGGGGAACAACCGGGGGCTTCGTGTTTGCGGGCGGTACGCGATGACCGCTCATTGAGAACGTAAGACCTGTACGGCCCCCGGGTCAAGCGGAGTTGAGGGACTCGGGAAAGTCGCCCGGCACGGATCTTCACAAGTTCAGCACGCTGCCGTTGACCCGTCACCGTCAGTGACGAACTGGTCCGGTCCAACGACCCCGGCAGGCCCCGGAAGCACCGAGTACCCCTCGGGCAGCTGCCGTACCAGAAAGTCCGAGAACGGGCGTGAGGGATCCTCGGCGAAATGCCGCCGCTCGGCCTCGACCCACCCGGACCAGAACTCCCGCTGCTCCTCCCCGTCCCGCGACCGGCCCCGCGTCCAGGCCTCCTCGCGCGGCAGATCCATCCACAGCAGGTGCGCCAGATACGGGCGCAGCGCCCGCCGTCCCGCGCCCACGCCCTCGACCAGGATCACGGGCGCCGGCGGCAGCATCCGTGCGGCCCCGAACCGCCGCTCCCGCCAGTCGTAAGGGGCGTAGCGCGCCGTCGCCCCCCGCCCGAGCGGGTCGACGACCTCGCGCAGCAGCCGCCCCTCCCAGCCGAACAGCTGCTCATGGCTCGCGACGTCGTCCAGGTGCAGCACCGGCGCGCCCCCCAGCGCCGCGGCCAGCTTCTCCGTGAACGTGGACTTCCCGGATCCCGCGTGCCCGTCGACGCCGATCAGCCGCACGGTCCCGCAGGCCGGCGGCACATCACGGAGGAAGGCGGCGAGTGCGTGGATGGCGGGTTCCCGGTGAGCGAGGAGGGCGACGGCGTGTTCTCGGTGGTCATTCTAGTGACCGCGCCTCGCGGAACCGGCGGTCGTGTGTCCGGCTCCGCGGGGACTCGGCGCAGGTCATGCCAGTGGTGGAGACCAATATTGGTGGGCGTGGCGTCTGTCGAAGTGCTGGCAGGAGCCGGGTGGCGCGGCCATAGTGGGCCCAGCCACGGACCCGCTCCGACGTCGGACACCTGGGGGTCATCCACCCATGAGCAGAGCCGAACAGCCGTCCCGCAGATCCGTTCTCGCCGTCGCGGTCGCCGCGGCGGCGATGGCGGGTGGTGCGGCCCCGGTGGCCGCCGCGGCCACGGCCGCCCCCGCCGCCCCCGCCGCCCCCGCCGCCGGCGCCAAGGGCGCCGGAGCCGCCCCGGCCCGCCCGGTCGAATACCGCGCCTGGACCATGTACACCGACTGGCGCGCGGGCGCGACTCGCGGCACCCACGCCGTCGCGGGCGCCCGGTCCGGTCTGGAGATCGGGAAGCCCGCGGGCACCACCGACTACACCGACCCGCACACCGGCACGACCGCCTCCTGGGAGTACGGCACCTGGACCAGCCCGGCACACCGGCTGTCCGTACCGGCCACGGAGGCGGTCGCCTCCTGGAACGCGCACACCCCGGCCGGCACCTGGATCCAGGTCGAACTGCGGGGCACGTACTCCGACGGCACGGACACCCCCTGGTACGTGATGGGCCGCTGGGCGGCCGGCGACCAGGACATCAAACGGACCTCCGTCGACGGCCAGAGCGACGGCCGCAGCACGATCTGGACGGACACCTTCTCCCTGGACGACCCGGCCTCCGGGCTGCGTCTCGCCTCCTACCGGCTGCGGCTCACCCTCCACCGCAGGCCCGGTACCCGGCTCACACCGACCGTCTGGCGGATCGGCGTCATGGGCTCCGACGTCCCCGACCGCTTCACCGTCCCGGCCTCCACGCCCGGCGCGGCCAGGGAGTTGACGGTCCCGCGCTACTCGCAGTCGATCCACTCCGGCCAGTATCCCGAGTACGACAACGGCGGCGAGGCCTGGTGCAGCCCCACCTCCTCGCAGATGATCATCGAGTACTGGGGCGGGCGGCTCACCCCCGGTCAACTGTCCTGGGTCGACCCGTCCTACGCCGACCCGCAGGTGTGCAACGCGGCCCGGTACACCTACGACCACCAGTACGAGGGCTGCGGCAACTGGCCGTTCAACGCCGCCTACGCCGCCACGTTCAAGGACCTGCAAGGGGTGGTGACCCGGCTCGGCTCGCTCACCGACCTGGAGACGCTGATCGCGGCCGGGATCCCCGCCATAACGTCCCAGTCCTTCCTCAACACCGAGCTGACCGGGGCCGGTTACGGCACCAACGGCCATCTCATGACCGTCATCGGCTTCACCGCCGACGGCGACGTGATCGCCAACGACCCGGCCTCGCCGAGCGATTCGGCGGTACGGCGCGTGTACCGGCGCCGGGAGTTCGAGAACATCTGGCTCAGGACCAAGCGCTACAACGCCTCCGGCAAGGTGGCCTCCGGCTCCGGCGGCATCTGCTACCTGTACTTCCCGGCCCACCTCACCGGCCCCCAGCGCAAGGCGCTCGCCGCCGTGGGCGTGAGCTGACCGAAACCGCGCGCGTACGAGGGCCCCGGGCGACCGGGGCCCTCCCGGCACCCTGCCTCCGCGCCCGGCCGGCCTGCCATACTGCGGTTGTCCGACCGCCAGTTGGAGGCCAGGGTCGAATTGAACATCAGGCAACCGCGTGAGACCGCCCTCCCGCACGCTCTCGACTCCGCTCGAGCGGGAACGACCACCAGCCGGGTGCGCGGCACCGAGCGCTCCGCGGGGCGTCGCGCCGAACTCCTCGCCATCGGGCGGAGGTTGTTCGCCGACACCTCCTACGACGCCCTCTCGATGGACGACATCGCCCGGCAGGCCCATGTGGCCAAGGGGCTGATCTACTACTACTTCCGGTCCAAGCGCGGCTACTACCTGGCGATCATCGAGGACTCCGTGGCCGACCTG
Source organism: Streptomyces sp. CB01373 (assembly GCF_002803075.1). Lineage (GTDB taxonomy): Bacteria > Actinomycetota > Actinomycetes > Streptomycetales > Streptomycetaceae > Streptomyces. The sequence continues at coordinate 360,738 of NZ_NNBK01000004.1, forward strand.
GTCACCTCCGCGGCGCGCGGCCTGGACATGCCGGCCGTGGACCGGGTGCACCGCACCATCGAGGCCTATCTGCGCTACGCGGAGCACAACCAGGCCGCCTACCGCACCATCGTCAGCGGCGGCGTCGGCTTCGACACCGAGGTGCACTCCATCCGGGACGGCGTGCGCGAGGCCATCGTCGCGACCATCGCGGAGGGCGCCTACGGCCGTACCGCCATCGCCCCGGTGGCCCGTATGGGGCTGCTCGCCTGGGTCTGCAGTGTCGAGGGCGCCACCCTGGACTGGATCGGCCGGCCGGGACTCTCCCGGGACACCATGCGCGACCTGCTGGTGAAGACCCTCGGCGGCGCGCTGCGCGCCATCGAGGAGATCGACCCGACCCACCCGGCCCCCGCACCGGCCCGCCGCGACGGCTGAGAGGCGAGGAACGGGAAGAAGACGGGGCGGAGGGGGACTCGCCCTCCGCCCCGCGTCCGGGATGCGCTGCTAGCCGATCGCCTTGATCAGCTCGCCGCTCGCCGTGTCGCCGCTCAGTTCCCAGAGGAACGTCCCGCCGAGGCCCTGGTCGTTCTTGTACGCCATCTTGGTCGCGATGGTCTCCGGAGTGTCGTAACTCCACCATTCGCTGCCGCACTTGGCGTACGCGGTGCCGCCCACCGTGCCGGTCGCCGGGCACGTGTCCTTGAGCACCTTGTAGTCGTCGATGCCCTGTTCGTACGTGCCGTTCGCCGGGCCCGTGGCCGTGCCGCCCGGGGCGTCCTGGGTGACGCCGGTCCAGCCGCGGCCGTAGAAGCCGATGCCGAGCAGCAGCTTCGAGGCGGGGATGCCGAGGTCCTTGAGCTTGGTGATGGTCGCCGAGGTGGTGTACTCCTCCTTCGGGATGCCGGAGTACGAGGTCAGCGGCGAGTGCGGAGCCGTCGGCCCGGCCGCGTCCCAGGCGCCGAAGTAGTCGTAGGTCATGGGGTTGTACCAGTCGACCTGGGCCGCGGCGCCCGCGTAGTCGGCCGCGTCGATCTTGCCGCCGTCGCTCGCGTCCGCCGGGATCGCCGCGGTGACGAGCGCGTCGCCGCCGAACTTGGCGCGCAGCGCCGCCGTCAGGTTCGTGAAGGCCTCGCGGCCGCTGGTGTCGCAGGTGTCGCCGCAGGCGTTGGGGTACTCCCAGTCGATGTCGATGCCGTCGAAGACGCCCGCCCACCTGGGGTCGTTGACCAGGTCGTAGCAGGACTGGGCGAAGGCGGCCGGGTCCTTCGCGGCGTCGCCGAAGCCGCCGGACCAGGTCCAGCCGCCGAACGACCACAGCACCTTCAGGCCGGGGTGCTTCTCCTTCAGCTTCAGGAGCTGGTTGAAGTTGCCGCGCAGCGGCTGGTCCCAGGTGTCGGCGACGCCGTCCACCGACTCGTCGGCGGTGTAGGCGCGGTCGGTCGCCGCGTAGGCGTCGCCCATGGCGCACCGGCCGCCGGTGACGTTGCCGAAGGCGTAGTTGATGTGGGTGAGCTTCGCCGCGGAGCCGGAGGTCTCGACGTTCTTGACGTGGTAGCCGCGGTCGTAGACGCCCCATTCGGTGAAGTAGCCGACCACTTTGGAGCCCTCGGCGGCCGACGGAGCGGCGGACCGGGTGGGGGTGGCGGTGGCCGTGCTCGCACCGGCGAGCAGTCCGGCGCCGAGGGCGACGGTACAGGCGGTGGACAGCAGCGCCCGGAGGCGGTGCGGAGTGTGCATCGGTGTCTCCTCGTGGGGGAGAGGGGATCGTGCCGATTGGCATGAACGCGGAATGCGTTGTTCCGGGGCACCCTAGGAGGACTAGACCAGTGGGTCAATGGTTCGGACCAATTTCAGGACCTGGGGATTTCCAGAAGTAAGCGCTCGTTAACCGGTGACTCGATGCCCCGGATCGGGCATACTCACAGCGCACAGCCGCTGGTCAGCAGCTACCGAGACCCAGGATCGCCGACACCCGGCTGGGCCCGAGAACGACCCCGGCGGAGCCGCCCCACCCAAGGCGCACATCCGCCGATGTGCCCGAAAGGGAGGAGAGCGTAGCCATGCCCGACCGCGCCCCGCAGCCGGTGGACCGGCAACTGCCCACGGAGGAGGCCCGGGATCTGATCTCGCTCGTCCGCGACATCGCGCAGCACGAGATCGTCCCGAAGGCCGCGGAGGAGGAGGACGCGGGACTCTTCCCGCGCGAGGTCTTCACCCTGCTCTCCCGCTCCGGACTGCTCGGCCTGCCCTACGACTCCGCGTACGGCGGAGGCGACCAGCCCTACGAGGTCTACCTCCAGGTCCTGGAGGAACTGGCCGCGGCCCGCCTCACCGTCGGCCTCGGCCTGAGCGTGCACACCCTCGCCTCCTACGGGCTCGCCGCCTACGGCACCAAGAAGCAGCAGGTGGAGCATCTGCCCGCGATGCTGGGCGGCGGCCTGCTCGGCGCGTACGCCCTCTCCGAGCCGGCCTCCGGTTCCGACGCCGCCTCGCTCAGCACCAAGGCGGTCCGGGACGGCGACGGCTGGGTGCTCACCGGGACCAAGTCCTGGATCACCCACGGCGGGATCGCCGACTTCTACACGGTGATGGCCCGCAGCGGAGAGCGGGGCCCGCGCGGCATCACCGCCTTCCTGGTGCCGGGCGACGCCGAGGGACTGAGCGCCGCGGCCCCGGAGAAGAAGATGGGCCTCAAGGGCTCGCCCACCGCGCAGATCCACCTCGACGGCGTCCGGGTCGGCGACGACCGGCGCCTGGGGGAGGAGGGGCAGGGCTTCGCCATCGCCCTGTCCGCGCTCGACTCCGGGCGGCTCGGCATCGCGGCCTGCGCCGTCGGCCTCGCCCAGGCCGCACTGGACGAGGCGGTCGGCTACGCCGCCGGACGGCAGCAGTTCGGGCGGCCGATCTCCGACTTCCAGGGCCTGCGCTTCATGCTCGCCGACATGGCGACGCAGATCGAGGCGGGCCGCGCGCTGTACCTGGCGGCGGCGCGGCTGCGGGACGCGGGTCTGCCGTTCGCGCGGCAGGCGGCCATGGCCAAGCTGTTCTGCACGGACACGGCCATGAAGGTCACCACGGACGCCGTCCAGGTGCTCGGCGGATACGGCTACACCACGGACTTCCCGACCGAGCGCTACATGCGCGAGGCCAAGGTCCTGCAGATCGTCGAGGGCACCAACCAGATCCAGCGGATGGTCATCGCCCGTCACGTAGCGGGTCCCGAGACCCGCTGAGCCGCGCGAGACCGGCCGGCGGCGCCGCCAGGCGGACCCACTCCGGGTCGTGCCGTCCCGGCAGGGTGCGGCCGCGGTCGGCCCAGGCGCGCATCAGGTCGCGGTAGATCGGCGGGTCCGCGGGCTGCGGAGGCACAGGCGGAACCGATTCTGCGGGCGGCGGCGGCACGAAGACCCGCCGCCGTCGTCCGGCTGCCGGATGCGTGGTGGTCATACCCGGGCAACGCGGAGTGCGGCGCACAGGTCACCACCCGGTGGAATCGAGCGTGAGTTCACCGGCGTCCGGGCCGACGGCCTCCGGGACGCGGGTGGGCTGTTCGGCACCACGGCGGCCTGCGTGCCAGGGCCGTGGCGCACGGACGGACGAGGGCGCCCGGCGCTGCCGCGGCGCCGCTCAGGCGGCGTACCGGTGAAGCTGCGGCACGCGCATCGGGCGGGAGCCCGGGCCGCCGACGTGCGAGAAGGGCTGCGTCCGCCAGTCGAGGCCCTGCGGGAGCGTCAGCAGCAGCGCGGTGTCCTGCTCCTGGGGGCCGACGGTCTCGTCCGCGGGCCGGGCCTCGGACGCCCAGAGGCCCGTACCGGCGCAGACCGTGAGCCCGAACGGGTTCCACGGCGAGGCGCACAGCGCGTGCTCCGGCAGCACCTCCTCGTCCGCCAGCAGGGCGATGGGCTGCGCGCACTCCGGGCACATCACCCGGTACATCTCGAAGGTGTCGTAGGCGTCGGCTTCCGCGCCGTCCACATCGTCGTCGGTATCGGATTCCAGCCACTCCGGCTGGAGTTCGACGACCGACTGCCGTCGCCTGGGCACAGAACGACCAGGGCGCTTGAGACTCTGCATGGGATTCTCCCCCTAAGGCTGGGCCGTGAAAGGCACTGCGGCCTCGACCACAGCAAGCACTTCCCGTCCGCTCTCGCCGGTAATCACGAGAGCATCACGCAGGGGCTTCGGGGCGTGTGGCGTTGGTCACATGCCGTGCGCAGGTGCCCGCCGTGGTGTGTTTGTCCGCCGACGGGACACGACCCGGGCCGCTGGGCTGTCCCGGGAGATCAGGCGCCCTGTAGGTTCTTGCGCCATGGAGGAGCTGGACCGACAGATCGTGCAGCTGCTCGTCAAGGACGGGCGGATGAGCTACACCGACCTGGGCAAGGCCACCGGCCTGTCCACGTCGGCCGTGCACCAGCGGGTGCGGCGGCTGGAGCAGCGCGGTGTCATCCGCGGCTACGCCGCGGTCGTCGACGCCGAGGCCGTGGGGCTGCCCATGACCGCCTTCATCTCGGTCAAACCCTTCGACCCCAGCGCCCCCGACGACATCGCCGACCGCCTGGCCGGTGTCCCCGAGATCGAGGCCTGCCACAGCGTCGCCGGAGACGAGAACTACATCCTCAAGGTGCGCGTCTCCACCCCGCACGAGCTGGAGGAACTGCTCGCCCGCGTGCGCACGTTGGCGGGCGTCTCGACCCGCACGACGGTGGTCCTCTCCACCCCGTACGAAGCCCGCCCGCCCCGCGTCTGACCCCGCCCGGCGGGCCTGCGGACGAGCTTCGAAGCGTGCCGGGGCGACCTGCGTGCCGGCGGGTTCGGGGGAGGCGGGAGACTGGGGGCATGAGTGAGCGTGCTGCCGAGGTCCGGACCGTCCTGCTGCGCCGGGGCGAGATCCACAGTCCCGCCGACCCGTTCGCGACCGCCATGGTCGTGGAGGCCGGCCAGGTGGCCTGGGTCGGCTCGGAGGGGGCGGCGGACGCGTTCGCCGACGGCGTCGACGAGGTGGTCGACCTGGACGGCGCACTCGTCACCCCGGCGTTCACCGACGCCCATGTGCACACCACCGCGACCGGCCTCGCCCTCACCGGTCTGGACCTGTCCGACGCGCCCTCCCTGGAGGCGGCGCTCGCCCGGGTACGGGACTTCGCCGCCGCCCGCTCGGACGACCGCGTCCTGCTCGGCCACGGATGGGACGCGGCCCGCTGGCCCGGCGGACGCCCCCCGGCGCGCGCCGAACTCGACGAGGCCACCGGCGGCCGGCCGCTCTACCTGAGCCGTATCGACGTGCACTCCGCGGTCGTCACCACGGCGCTGCTCGACCTCGTACCGGAGGTCCAGGGGCCCGTGGACGGCCCGCTGACCGCCGACGCCCACCACGCCGTGCGGGCCGCCGCGTTCGCCGCGGTCACCCCCGCCCAGCGCGCCGAGGCGCAGCGGGCCGCGCTCGCCCGCGCCGCCTCCCTGGGCATCGGTTCGGTGCACGAGTGCGGCGGCCCGCGCATCTCCTCCGAGGACGACTTCACAGGGCTGCTGCGGCTCGCCGCCGAGGAGCCGGGCCCGCGGGTCGTCGGCTACTGGGCGGAGGAGGACGTCGACAAGGCGCGCCGGCTGGGCGCCCATGGCGCCGCCGGCGACCTCTTCGTGGACGGCTCCATCGGCTCGCACACCGCCTGCCTGCACGCGCCGTACACGGACGCCGCCCACACCGGCACCGCCTACCTGGACACGGCCGCCGTCGCCGCCCACGTCGCCGCCTGCACCGAGGCGGGCCTCCAGGCGGGCTTCCACGCCATCGGCGACGCCGCCGTCACCGCGGTCGTCGACGGTGTGCGCGCCGCCGTCGAGAAGGTGGGCCTGGCCCGTGTGCGTGCCGCCCGGCACCGCGTCGAGCACGCCGAGATGCTCACCCCGGAGACCGTCGCCGCCTTCGCCGAACTCGGCCTCACCGCGTCCGTGCAGCCCGCCTTCGACGCCCTGTGGGGCGGCGAGGAGGGCATGTACGCCCGGCGCCTGGGCATCGAGCGGGCCCGGACGCTGAACCCCTTCGCGGCCCTGCTGCGCGCCGGCGTCCCCCTCGCCTTCGGCTCCGACAGCCCCGTCACACCGCTGGACCCGTGGGGCACGGTCCGGGCGGCGGCCTTCCACCGCACGCCCGAGCACCGCGTCTCCGTCCGCGCGGCGTTCACCGCGCACACCCGCGGCGGCTGGCGCGCGGTCGGTCGGGACGACGCGGGCATCCTCGTGCCCGGCGCCCCCGCCGACTACGCCGTCTGGAGCACCGGCGAACTCGTCGTCCAGGCCCCCGACGACCGGGTCGCGCGCTGGTCGACCGACCCGCGCTCGGGCACGCCCGGGCTGCCCGACCTCACTCCGGGGCGTGACCTGCCCGTCTGCCTGCGGACCGTGGTGGGCGGACGGACGGTGTTCGTACGGCCGGGCGAGTGATCTCCCGTGGGCGCACCGTGCCGCCCCGCGGCCGCCGCTCGGTCGCGCGACCTGCGCATCCTCCGCACCGGCCCGGTGGTCATGGGCGTTTGTACAGGTCAAGGCACTGGTTGACAGGCGACGGCAGCGGGCCGGTAGGTTCTGCCGGGTCCACCACCGGACGCCCGGCCGGGGAACTTCCGTACCCGCGTCACGGCGCCGCTGGGTCAGGGACGGTGTGCCGCACCGGGTCACCGTCGCTGGGAGCCAGGCTCAGCGCCCGCGTCCGCGAGGGAACGTTCCGGACGGTCGGCAAGGTGTGACCCGGGTGGGGCCCGGGCGCTCAGTAGACAACGGCTTTCGGTCGATCCGCAGCCAGCGGGTCCCAGGTCGGCCCGAAGAGCGCCGGGCCCCCATCCGCCGCACGGGCGGCTCCATGGCACGATCGAGGCGGGCGCTCTTACCCCCCTCTTGCCGAATCGACACCCCCGTACGCCTGCGATGTCACGTCCTCGCAGGCCGGGGACACTATGGTGGTCCCCTGCGTACGGACATGAAGGGGCAGCAGTGAACGACGGCGACGGCAACCCCGCGACCGGCTCCCGGGACAGGCGACTCGGCCCTCTCGGCACGGCCTTGGTGATCATTCCGACCTACAACGAGGCGGAGAACATCAAGACGATCGTGAGCCGGGTGCGCTCGTCCGTCCCCGAGGCGCACGTCCTCGTGGCCGACGACAACAGCCCCGACGGCACGGGCAAGCTCGCGGACGAACTGGCGGCCGAGGACGGGCACGTGCACGTGCTGCACCGCAAGGGCAAGGAGGGCCTCGGCGCCGCCTACCTCGCGGGGTTCCGCTGGGGCCTGGAGCACGACTACGGCGTCCTGATCGAGATGGACGCCGACGGCTCCCACCAGCCCGAGGAACTGCCCCGGCTGCTGACCGCCCTCAAGGGCGCCGACCTGGTCCTCGGATCCCGCTGGGTGCCGGGCGGACGCGTGGTGAACTGGCCGAAGTCCCGCGAGTTCATCTCCCGCGGCGGCAGCACCTACTCGCGCCTCGCCCTCGACCTGCCCCTGCGGGACATCACCGGCGGCTACCGCGCCTTCCGCCGGGAGACACTGGAGGGCCTGGGCCTGGACGAGGTCGCCTCGCAGGGCTACTGCTTCCAGGTCGACCTGGCCCGCCGCGCGGTGAAGGCCGGCTACCACGTCGTCGAGGTGCCCATCACCTTCGTCGAGCGCGAGCACGGCGACTCCAAGATGAGCCGGGACATCCTCGTCGAGGCGCTGTGGCGGGTCACCGCGTGGGGCGTGGGGGAGCGGGTGACCAAGATCACTGGCCGGGGCGGCAAGCCTCAGGCATAGGGTCCTTCGTCCGGATCCGGCCCGATCCGGACGAGAGGCACCGGCCCTTATCCGGCATTGAGCAGCCGCCAGGCACACTGGGAGCATGACGACTGGCGCTCCGACCTCTTCGTACTCCGCCCGGCCCCGGCGTTCCGGGCCCCGCCGGTACCTGCCGCTGGGCCTCGCGGTGTGGATCGTGCTGGAGATCTGGCTGCTGACGGTGGTCGCCGGAGCGGCGGGCGGGTTCACGCTCTTCGCGCTGCTGGTCGCCGGCGTCGTTCTCGGCGCGGTGGTGATCAAGCGTGCGGGCCGGCGTGCCTTCCAGAACCTCAACGAGGCACTCCAGCAGGGCGGCGCCCCCTCCGCGCGCCGTGGTGGCAACGGCCTGATGATGCTGGGCGGCCTGCTGCTGATGATTCCCGGTGTGATCTCGGACGTGGTGGGTCTGCTCCTGCTGCTTCCGCCGGTCCAGCAGGCCGTGAGCCGCTACGCCGGGCGGACCGTCGACCGCAGGCTGCGCGAGGCAGGCCCCGGCACGTTCGGCGACGCGTTCCAGCAGGTCCGCATCCACCGCCCCGACGGCAAGGTGGTCCAGGGCGAGGTGATCCGGGACGAGCCGGACGCCCCGGACGAGCAGCGCCCGCCGCTGACCCGGTGACCCCGGGGGCACCCCGGAACCCTGACACCGGGGGGGCACCCCGGAACCCGGAAGAAGACATGGCAGCGGGCGCCGTACAGAAATGTACGGCGCCCGCTGCCATGTGCATGCGTCGGCGTGCGCTGCGAATCGGCCCGGCCCCCGGCGGGGACTACGCGCTCTTGCGGCTGTCCCGGGGATGGACGGCGATGTTCATCGCGCCGGACCGCAGAACGGCGAGACGCTCCGCGAGGACCTCTTCGAGCTCCTCGCGGGTGCGCCGCTCCATCAGCATGTCCCAGTGCGTACGCGCCGGCTTCGCCTTCTTCTCCTCCGGCCCGTCGCCATCCACCAGGAGTGCCTGGGCCCCGCAGACCTTGCACTCCCACTCCGGCGGGATCTCCGCCTCGACCGAGAAGGGCATCTCGAAACGATGCCCCTTCTCGCATGCGTACTCCACGGCCTGGCGCGGAGCCAGGTCGATACCGCGGTCGGTCTCGTAGCTGGTCACCACGAGGCGCGTGCCGCGAAGAGCTCGCTCACTCATGAATCGTGCCTCCCGGGCTTGTCGCCCACAGGACAGGTGTCGCTGTCGTCGTCATCCGGTCAACGTCCGGTCGGCGGTAAAGATTCCCGTTCCGATGTCCCGTTCCGGGTCATGCGTCGCCGTCGTAGCCGCAGCCTTGTCAACCAGTGCAGTACCCACCGGCGCCCGGTTTGTCACATCTGTAAGTAGATGTCACCCAGCGTTTCGGCATCTTTGACACGCAGTAACGGTACGCCTGGCAGGCCAAACGCGTACACTACCGCCCTTTCGCCCCGAGCGCTAAATCCGCTCGGGAACCGGATTGCCCGCGTCGCTGATCGCGCGGCGCACCGGGACCCGGGCGAGCAGCACGAACCCGATCGCGAAGAACGCCACCAGCGAGATGATCGCGTCCCGGTAGCTGCCGGTGAGCTGGTAGGTGATCCCGAACAGCAGCGGTCCCAGCCAGCTCATGCCCCGGTCGCTCATCTCGTACGCCGAGAAGTACTCGGCCTCCTTGCCGGGCGGGACCAGATGCGAGAACAGCGACCGGGACAGCGCCTGGCTGCCGCCGAGGACCAGCCCGATCCCGGCGGCCAGCACGAAGAACCACATCGGCGCCCCGGCCGGCAGGAAGTAGCCGGCCGCCAGGATGACCGCCCACGCGGCCAGTGAGCCGAGGATCGTGCGCTTGGCCCCGTACCCGCGGGCCAGCCGTCCCATGCCGAGCGCCCCCGCCACCGCCAGCACCTGCACCATCAGCACCGCCGTGATGAGCGTCGACTGGCTCAGGCCCAGTTCACGGGAGCCGTACACCGACGCCTGCGAGATCACCGTCTGGATGCCGTCGTTGTAGACGAGGTAGGCGAGCAGGAAGGACAGGGTGAGCGGTTTGCCCCGCATGTCCTTGACGGTGGCGGCGAGTTGGCGCCAGCCGTGGACCCGTGCCGCGGCGGGGGCGGTGCGGCGGTCGCGCAGCCGCTTCAGCGGGACGAGCGTGAAGACGCCCCACCACAGACCGGCCGAGGCGAGGCAGATGCGCACGGCCATGGACTCGGAGACGCCGAAGGAGTCGTGGGCGGTGAACAGGACGAGGTTCGCCACCAGCACCAGTGAGCCGGCCGCGTAGCCGAAGGCCCAGCCGCGCGAGGAGACCGCGTCGCGCTCCTCGGGCGGGGCGATCTGCGGCAGGTAGGAGTTGTAGAGGACCATCGAGACGGCCACAGACGCGTTGGCGACGACCAGCAGCAGACCGCCCAGCAGATAGCGGTGGCCGTCCAGGAAGAACAGGCCCGCGGTGGCGCCGGCGCCCACATAGGCGGCGGCCGCGAGGAGCGGCTTCTTGCGGCCGGTGCGGTCGGCCGCCGCGCCGGCCATCGGCATCAGCGCGATCGCCACGATCACGGACGCCGAGACGCAGTACGCGAAGAACGACCCGGCCCGCACCGGGATGCCCAGCGGGTGCACGAACCCGTCCGGGTCCGCCGCCGACTCGGCCACCGCCGTGAGATAGGGGCCGAGGAACACGGTGAGCACGCTCGTCGAGTAGACGGAGCACGCCCAGTCGTAGAAGTACCATCCGTGCTGCTCGCGGCGCCGGTCGGCTGCCTCGTCGCCGGTCTGCCCCGCCCGCACGGTGTCACTGCCCACCCCGCGCCCTCGCTTCCCCGCTGGTTCCCCTGTTGCCGACGGTCCGCGAAGACGGACGGAGGTGTTCCGGGCCTCAGGCCCAGACGCCCCGCTCCTCCATGACCTTGCGCAACGTGTCGATGTGATCGGTCATGATGCCATCGACACCGAGGTCCAGGAGCCGGTGCATCAGCGCGGGTTCGTTGATCGTCCACACGTGCACGTGCAGCCCGCGTGCGTGGGCGGTGCGGACGAACCGCCGGTCGACCACCGGGACGCCGTACTGGGACACGGGCACCTGCGCGGCCACCGCGGACCGGCGCGGCACCGCCGGCAGGCCCCAGGAGCGCAGCCGCAGGGCCAGCACCCCGCGGGTGCCGTACGAGGTGGCGAGGCGCGGCCCGGCCAGCCGCTGCGCCCGGATCACGCGGGCCTCGGAGAACGAGCCGACGCAGACGCGGTCCCAGGCGTTCGTCCGCTCGATCAGGTCCAGCAGCGGGCGCAGGGCGGGCTCGGCCTTGACGTCGACGTTCCAGCGGACCTCGGGGAAGGCCTCCAGGAGCTCCTCGAAGAGCGGCACCGGCTCCCGGCCCGCCACGCGCGCCTGGCGCACGTCGTCCCACGGCAGGTCGGCGATGCGGCCCGCGCCGTCGGTCACCCGGTCCAGGGTCGCGTCGTGGAAGGCGGCGAGCCGGCCGTCCGCCGTGGCGTGGACGTCGGTCTCCATGTAGCGGTAGCCCAGTCCGGCCGCGCGCCGGAACTGCGCCATGGTGTTCTCCAGCCCGTCGGCCGCCCCGCCGCGGTGCGCGAACGGGATGGGTCCCGGATGGTCGAGGTAGGCGTGGCGTACGGGCGTGGTCACGGACGCAGTATGGCTCGTCAGGGTGTCCCGGCGGCAACGGCGTTGTCTCCGGCCGGCGCCGGAAGGGCGAACAGCCGCAGGAAGAACTGGGCCAGCGGCCCGATGGAGATCGCGTACAGCACCGTGCCGACGCCGATCGTGCCGCCGAGGGCGAAGCCGGTGACCACGACCGCCACCTCCACGGCCGTCCGCATCAGGCGGATCGAGCGGCCGGTGCGCTGGTGCAGTCCCGTCATCAGCCCGTCGCGGGGACCGGCCCCGAAGCGGGCGGAGATGTAGAGGCCGGTGGCCACTCCGTTGAGCACGATGCCCGCCACGAGCAGCGGAACCTGGACTGCGAGGGTGCGGGCGTCGGGCAGCAGGGCGAGAGTGCCGTCCATGGCGAGGCCGACGACGAAGACGTTGGAGACCGTGCCGAGGCCGGGGCGCTGGCGCAGCGGGACCCACAGGAGCAGCACGACCGCGCCGACGATGATCGCGACCGTGCCGATCGTCAGGCCGGTCAGTTCGGACAGGCCCTGGTGCAGCACGTTCCACGGTTCCAGACCCAGGCCCGCCCGGACGAGGAGTGCGGAGCTCGCGCCGTACAGCACGAGGCCGGCGTAGAGCTGGATCAGTCGACGCCCTAGGCGGGCGGGTGCGGACAAAACGTTCCCCCTGGTGGTGGAAGTGGCCTGGTGGATGACACTCTGTGGCGGGGGGAGATGTTCCATCCATGGCCAATTCGAGGAAGGTGGACTGGTCGTCATGGCGCAGTGGACCTCGGCGGTGGGAGCCGCGCAGCTCGCTCGGCTGCTCAAGTCCCAGCAGGAACGCCCGGCGGGCCCGGGTTCACGCCGCCCGCCCGCCTACCGCGCGCTCGCCGACGGCATCCGGCTGCTGGTGCTCGAAGGGCGGGTTCCGGTGGCCGCCCGGCTGCCCGCCGAGCGCGAACTCGCCCTGTCCCTCTCCGTCAGCCGCACCACGGTCGCCGCCGCGTACGAGGCCCTGCGCACCGAGGGCTTCCTGGAGTCCCGGCGCGGCGCGGGCAGCTGGACCGCCGTACCGGCCGGGAATCCGCTGCCCGCGCGGGGACTGGAACCCCTGCCGCCTGAGGCACTGGGCTCGGTGATCGACCTGGGCACCGCGGCGCTGCCGGCCCCGGAGCCGTGGCTCACCCGCGCCGTGCAGGGCGCGCTGGAGGAACTGCCGCCGTACGCCCACACCCACGGCGACTATCCGGCCGGGCTGCCCGCTCTGCGGTCGATGATCGCGGAGCGCTACACCGCCCGCGGGATCCCCACCATGCCCGAGCAGATCATGGTGACGACCGGTGCCATGGGCGCCATCGACGCCATCTGCCACCTCTTCGGGGGCCGCGGCGAGCGCATCGCCGTCGAGTCGCCGTCCTACGCCAACATCCTCCAGCTCATGCGGGAGGCGGGCGCCCGCCTCGTGCCCGTCGCCATGGCCGAGGGACTCACCGGGTGGGACCTGGACCGCTGGCGCCAGGTGCTGAGGGAGGCCGCGCCCCGGATCGCCTACGTCGTCGCCGACTTCCACAACCCGACCGGCGCGCTCGCCGACGAGGAGCAGCGGCGCCGGCTGGTCGAGGCGGCCCGCTCGGCGGGGACGGTGCTCGTCGTCGACGAGACGATGAGCGAGCTGCACCTGGATCCGGGGCTGGAGATGCCGCGGCGGGTGTGCGCCTTCGACCCGGCCGGATCCACGGTGATCACCGTCGGCTCGGCCAGCAAGGCCTTCTGGGCCGGGATGCGTATCGGCTGGGTGCGGGCGGCCCCCGACGTGATCCGCAGCCTGATCGCCGCCCGGGCCTACGCCGACCTGGGCACCCCCGTGCTGGAGCAACTGGCCGTGAACTGGCTGTTCAGCACCGGGGGGTGGGAGGAGGCCTTGGAGGTCCGGCGGGGCCAGGCCCGCGACAACCGGGACGCGCTGGTGGCGGCGGTCCGGCGCGAGCTGCCCGAATGGGAGTTCGAGGTGCCCGGCGGCGGGCTCACGCTGTGGGTGCGCACCGGCGGCCTCTCGGGCTCCCGCGTCGCCGAGGCGGGCGAGCGGGTGGGCGTCCGTGTCCCCTCCGGCCCGCGCTTCGGCGTCGACGGGGCCTTCGAGGGCTATGTCCGGCTGCCGTTCACGGTCGCGGGAGCGGTGGCGGAGGAGGCGGCGGCACGCCTCGCGGCGGCGGCCCGGCTGGTGGAGGCGGGAACCTCCGGAGGGAGCGAGTCCCCTCGCACGTTCGTCGCCTGAGCGTGCGGCTCCTCGGGGCCCGTGAGGGCCCGGGCCCTCACGAGGGCTCCGCGACCGCTTCCGTCACGGCCTCCAGGGGCTCCGGAACCCGCTCCCCGTCGGCCGGTGTGGTCTTCGGCGGCAGGAGATCGAGCACGGCCTGCCGATGGGCGTCGCTCGTCGCGTCGTCGTAGGGGTCGGGCGTGGCAGGCACCTGGAGCCGGTGGACCGGCTTCGTCCCCAGCCGGGCGTACCCGCGTCCGGCCGGGACGACGGGCGGCGGCGTCGTGTGCGGCGGCGCCCCCAGCACCGCCTTGAGCTGTTCCGCCGTCGCCGGCCCGAGCACGACACGCGCGCGCGTGTGCTGCCGTACCGCGTCGCTCAGCGCCTCCGCGCAGTCGAACTGCTCGGCCAGGACCACCGCCACGCCGACCGCGCGTCCGTGCCGCAGCGGCACCTGGAGCAGCGCCTGCGGATCCTTGCGGCCGTCCGCGGCGGCCAGGTGCGTGAACGCGGTGGGCCGGTCGAGCAGCAGCCACAGCGGCCGCCTGGTGTCCTCCGGCGGCGGATGGCCCGCCTGCCGCGCGCGGTTGACGGCGATCAGCCGGCGCTCGGTCTCGGTGGCCGCCCACTCCAGGCTCGCCAGCACCCCGGCCAGCCCGCACTCGACCGCGAGCACCCCGTCCCGGCCGGTCAGGCAGGCGAACTCGCCGGTGGCGCCGCCGTCCACGATCAGTACGTCGCCGTGCTGGAGGGACTGGAGCGCGATGGAACGCAGCAGCGTCGAGGTGCCGCTGCCCGCCGGGCCCAGGGCCAGCAGGTGCGGCTCGGTGGAGCGCAGGCCGGTGCGCCAGACGACCGGCGGCACGTCGCGCTGCTCCTCGCCGTAGCCGAGGGGGAGCGTGCGCTGGACCTCGGTGGGGTCGGTGAAGCCGAGTACGGTCTCGCCCGGCGCCGTGACGAAGCGCTGCGCGGCGATGTCCGTGGGCAGCGGGGCGAGCGCGGTGAAGGTGAGCTGGTTGCCCTCCTCGTCCCAGGAGAAGAGGTACTCGCGGCCGCGGCCGGCCTTGACGGTGAGCAGGTGCTCGATCCGCGCGCGGGACTCGGCCTCGCCGTCGGTGAAGTACGCGGGGTACCGGATCGCCAGGTGGCGCACGCGCCCCGAGTCGTCGAACTCGAAGACGGGGAACGCCTTCTCCCACGCGCCGCCGTGCGCGTACAGCGGTGCCGGGTCCTCGGTGGCCGAGAAGTAGGGAACCAGGGCCTCGTACAGGGAGGTCAGTCGCTGGACGCGCGATTCGTCCGGGCCCTCGGGCTTCGGCGGGGTGCGGTCGCGGCCGTGCCAGGCCGCTGCCGCCATGAGCACGATGGCGGCGAGCAGCGGGCCGTACGGCACCAGCGCCACGACCAGGAACAGCGACGCCACGAGGAACATCAGCGGGCCGCGCCGGTCCTTCGGTGTGTCCGACCACTTGCGCCGTCCGGCCGAGGCCAGCCGGCGCAGACCACGCGTGATGGTGATCAGCGGGTGGAGGACGTCGGTGGCGCTGTCCGCCGCCGTCCGTGCCAGCTCCCGGCTCCGGGTGAGCTGCGCGCTGCCTGTGCTCAGAATGCGGGGGAGGGGGCGCCGGGCCACTGCTGCCTCCTGGAGGTGCGTACGGGAGGGACGGACGTCGTCAGAACCTCATGCCGCCCAGAAGGCTCGCCAGACTCTCGCCGCCGGCCTTGATGCTCGGGGCGATGGCCGTGCTCGAGAGGTAGAAGCCGAACATGGCGGACACGCACGCGTGCGACGGCTTCAGTCCGTCCTTGCGGAAGAAGACGACAGTGACGATGCCGAACAGGATCACGCCTGAGACGGAGAGGATCATGGGAGGTCTCCTGGTGTCGAGTGGGGACAGTCACCCTAGGTTCTTCCAGCATCACAGCATGTATCCATATGACAAAAGGTGCAAATGGGTGAATTTCGTTCGATTTCCTTCGGCTGGCGGAGTCCCCTGGGGTACCTGAGCGGCACTGTGGCGTCCGACCGTGTCCGTGGTGATCATTACCTCGGGCACCCCCGGTCATGTGGCGCACAAGCCAGTACGCTGGCGATTCACCCGTACGGCCGACCAGCGCGGACCGCCGTACGCTTGCTCCCCGCAGTACCGAACGTTCGCAGTGAGAGGCGGTCCGGCCGATGAGTGAAGCCCCCGACCCCGAGGTCGTGGAGCTGGCGACCAAGATCTTCGATCTGGCCCGGCAGGGGCGGACCGAGGCCCTCGTGGCGTACGTCGACGCGGGCGTCCCGGCCGACCTCACCAACGACCGCGGCGACTCCCTGGTGATGCTCGCCGCCTACCACGGCCACGCGGCCGCCGTCCGCGCGCTGCTGGCCAGGGGCGCCGACGCCGACCGCGTCAACGACCGGGGCCAGACCCCGCTCGCCGGAGCGGTTTTCAAGGGCGAGCAGGAAGTGATCAAGGCCCTCCTGGAGGGCGGCGCGGACCCGTCCGCCGGCACCCCCTCGGCCGTCGACACGGCCCGGATGTTCGGCAGGGCGGAGCTCCTGGAGATGTTCGGCGAGAACTGATCCCCGGGCCGCGAGCAGTTCGCTTCGGCCCTCCTGACCAGGAACGACACGAACAACGGGGGAGGCGGTACGGGGCCGCCGGAAATTTCGGTCGCGGCAGCGCGGGCGCCGGGTCATCATGACGTCGTGGTTCACGGACGCGATGGCTGGGCAGGTGTTGCCGCACCGCGTGGGCCGTGATCCGGCCCGCATGGGCCACCGACGAGAGGCAGAGGAAGATGGTCTACAGCAAGCAGCGGACGGCGGGCGCCCCGACGTGTTGTCGCGCGGCCAGGTAGTGCGAGATCCCCGGTTGCGTCGACGCTTGATGTGAGGCTGTTTCCCATGTTCGATCCGGTCATAGCGCCCAGCGGTACGCTGCTCGGCCTGCTTCAGCGGGGCCGCGGCGACGGCACGCTGCACGCGCTCACCGCCCCCCGCGCCGAGGCGCTGGCGGCACTGAACCACTGCGTGCTGGGCGACCCCCGCCACGACTGGCAGGTGGAGAACCGCTCCCTCTACTACGCCCGGCTCTTCCTCGACCTCGACGGCGAACTGGACCGGATCGAGGAGCACCTCCTCGACCCCGAGGACGCTCTCGACACCGACGAGTCACGCACCGGACTCGCCCTCGCCGTGCTCGGGCACCTCGCCTCCTACGGCAGGCGCGACGCGCTCGCCCTGCTGCGCCGGTACGCCGCCACGGGCGCCAACTGGGCCTGGGCCCTGGACGAACTGGCACTCAGGGACGACGACGCGGGGCTGCGTGCCCTCGCCGCGCCGGTCCTCGCGCGCTTCTCCACCGACGCCGAGGGCCAGGCCGAGCTGGCCGCCGCGGTGCGTGACGCCTTCGAGCCCCGGCCGTGGCGGCTGTGGGCCGACGACCCACGCGAGTCGGTCGCCACGCGCGTGCGTGCCGCGCACGAGACAGGTTCCTTCGACCTCTGGCAGCGGCAGATGCGTCCCGCCGGACCCCGGCCCGGGTGGAGCGTGCAGGCGGTGTTCGACTGGGCCCAGCAGGGCGCCGAACGCGGCGCGGCCCGCCATGTCCCGGCCGCCCGCTGCCTCACCGCCGTCGCGGGACCCGAGGACCGGCCCGAGATCCTGCGCGCCGCCCGGGCCGGCACCGACGCGGCCCGCTGTACCGCCCTGCGCTACCTCGCCGACGGCGACGACCCCGAGGCCCCGGACCTCATCGAGTCCGCGGTGTCCGACGGCTCGGCCACCGTGGTGGAGGCCGCCGTCGACGCCTTCGAACGCATGCGCGGCGCCGCCGCCGTCGACCGGGCGCGCGGCTGGGCCCGCCGCCCCGACCCGCTCGGCGCCGCCGCCGGACGTGTGCTCGCCTGCCGCGGCACGGTCCGGGACCGCGACCTCGTCCTCGCCGCCCTGCGGGAGGCGGTCCGGGGCGAAGGCCCCGACGCGCCCACCCTGTGGACCCTGGTCGACGGCGCCGGACGTCTCGGCATCACCTGCGCCGCGCCCGTCCTGCGCCACATCTACCGCGAGACCGCCTCCTCCCATCTGCGCGGCCGCGCCGCCCGCGCCCTCGCCGCCACCGACCCCTCCTTCCCCGCCGGATTCGCCGTCGAGTGCCTGTGGGACTGCGAGGAGACCACCCGCGAGATCGCCGCCCGGCACGCCGAGACCGGCGACACGCGCGTCGTCGAGCGACTGCGCAGGCTCGCCGCCGACCCGGCCGAGGAGGACGAGGTCCAGACCGCCGTACGCAGCCGGATCGGACCGGACGCGCCCGCCGCGTGAACCCCCGGTGACCCGGGAGCCAGGAGCGCGTGGCCGGGGGCGGTCCCACAGGGCCGCACAGCCCAACGCTCATGGGACGTTCCACGCCAGGAAAGATCCACGTTGACGCGGGCACGTCCGGCACGGCGACAACACCGGTATGCGTGTCGTCATCGTGACCGAATCCTTTCCCCCCGATGTGAACGGCGTGGCCCACTGCGCGCTCCAGACCGCCCGGCACCTCGTCGATCGCGGTCACGCCCCCCTCGTCGTGGCTCCCGCCACCGCCGCCTCGACCGGGCCCGACGCCCTCGCGCCGTGCCCCGTCGTCCGCGTCCCCTCCCTCCCGCTCCCGGGCTATCCCCAGGTCCGCGTCGCCCTGCCCAGCCGGCGCGTCGCGGCGGCGCTAACCGAGCACCGCGCCGACCTCGTCCACCTGGCCGGCCCCTTCGTCCTCGGCGTCCGCGGCATGGCCGCCGCCGCCCGGCTCGGCATCCCCGCCGTCGCCGTCTACCAGACCGACCTCGCCGGCTACGCCCGCACCTACATGGGCGCCGGCGAGGCGGCCGCCTGGCGGCGCATCCGTTCCGTCCACGCCGCCGCCGACCTCACACTCGCCCCCTCCAGCGCCGCCCTGCAGGACCTGGAGGCGCACGGCGTGCCCCGGGTCAGGCTGTGGGGCCGTGGAGTGGACACCGTCCGCTTCCGTCCCCGGCACCGCGACGAGGCACTGCGCCGTGAACTCGCCCCGAACGGTGAGCTGATCGTCGGCTACGTCGGCCGGCTCGCCGCCGAGAAGCAGGTGGAACTGCTCGCCGGGGTCTGCGGGATGAACGGCGTACGGGTCGTCGTGGTGGGCGACGGGCCCAGCCGGCCCCAGCTCACCGAGGCCCTGCCGGGCGCCGTCTTCCTGGGCCGCCGCACCGGCGACGACCTCGCGCGGGTCTTCGCCTCGCTGGACCTCTTCGTGCACACCGGGCCCTTCGAGACGTTCTGCCAGACCGTGCAGGAGGCCATGGCCTCCGGGGTGCCCGTCGTCGCACCCGCCGCGGGCGGCCCGCTCGACCTGGTCGACCACGGTCGCACCGGGTTCCTGGTCCCGCCGCGCGACGCGGCCGCCGTACGCGACGCCGTGTGGGCGCTGGCCGCCGACCCGGCGCTGCGGGCATCGCTCGCCGCGGCCGGCCGCACCGCGGTCGAGGGGCGCACCTGGGCGGCGATCGGCGACCAGCTCATCAACCACTACGAGGACGTGCTCGCTTCCCGGCGGACGGCGGTGGCGGCATGAGCACCGCTCCGCTCACCCTCGTGCGGCTCGCGAACTTCGTCGCCCCCGCCTCCGGCGGACTGCGCACCGCCCTGCGCGAACTCGGCAAGGGCTACAAGGCGGCCGGCCACGAACCGGTGCTGATCGTCCCCGGCGACCGCCACACCGACCAGGAGACCGAGCAGGGCCGGGTGATCACCCTGCCCGGGCCGTTGCTGCCCGGCACCGGCGGCTACCGCGTCCTCACAAACAGGCGGCTGGTCGCCTCCCTCCTGGAGGAGCTCGCACCGGACCGCCTCGAGGTCTCCGACCGCACGACGCTGCGGTGGACCGGCCAGTGGGCCAGGCGCGCCCGGGTCCCGGCCGTGATGGTGTCCCACGAGACCGCCGACGGTGTGCTGCGCACCTGGGGCGTGCCGCAGGCCCTGTCCCTGCGGGCCGCCGACGCCCTCAACCTCCGTACCGCGCACACCTACGCGCGCGTGGTGTGCACCACCGAGTTCGCCGAGCGCGAGTTCGTGCGCGTCGGCGCGCGCAACGTCGTACGCGCGCCCCTGGGCGTCGACCTGGTGGAGCGGCACCCCGCACTGCGGGACGCGGCACAGCGCGCCCGGCACGCGCGCGACGACGAGACGCTGCTGGTGATGTGCTCCCGGCTGTCCGTGGAGAAGCGGCCCGGCAACGCCCTGGACGCGCTGGAGGCGCTCCTGCGGCGCGGACGGCGGGCGGTACTGGTGGTGGCCGGGGACGGTCCGCTGCGGGCGCGCCTGGAGCAGCGGGCCCGCGAGCGGGCGCTGCCGGTCACCTTCCTCGGGCACGTCCGCGACCGCGGCGGGCTCGCCGCGCTCCAGGCCTGCGCCGACGTGTGCCTGGCACCCGGGCCGGCCGAGACCTTCGGGCTCGCCGCGCTGGAGGCGATGGCCTGCGGCACCCCCGTGGTGGCCAGCGCTTCCTCCGCGCTGCCCGAGGTGATCGGCTCGGCCGGCGACACCGCGGCCGACCACGGCGAGGCGTTCGCCGACGCCGTGGAGGGCCTGCTGGCGCGCCCGGAGCGGGAGCGGCGCGAGGCCGCACGCGCGCGTGCGGAGTGCTTCGGGTGGACGGCCTCCGTGGATGCGTTCCTCGCCGCGCACGACGTCCCGGCACCCGCACGGCGCCCGCAGTCGGAGGGCGTGGCATGAGACCCGTGCGCTTCGCCGCCCTCGGCGACTCGCTGACCGAGGGCGTCGGCGATCCCACGGGCGACGGATGGCGCGGCTGGGCGGCCCTGCTCGCCGGTGGCCTCGCCGAGCGGCCCACGGGCGTGGAGTTCACCAACCTGGCGGTCAGCGGGGCGCAGACCCGTGACGTGCTGGAGCGGCAGACTCCGGCCGGGCTCGACCTGCGCCCGGACGTCGTGTCGGTCGTCGTCGGTGTCAACGACACACTGCGCCGCACCTTCGACATCCACGCCGTGGCAGCCCGACTCGACCAGGTCTACGCGGCCTTCACGCGCCGGGGCGCGGTCCTGCTGACGGCCTGTCTGCCCGACCCCGGCGCGATGCTCGGCCTGCCCGGCGCGCTGGCCCGCCCGCTGGCCCGGCGGCAGCGTGCGGTCAACACGGTGGTGCACGCCCTGTCGGAGCGGTACGGGGCCGTGCACCTGCACGCCGACGCGGGCCGGTGGCTGACCGACCGCGCGATGTGGAGCGCGGACCGGCTGCACCCGGGGGAGCGCGGGCACCGCCAACTCGCCGTCCGCTTCCACGCGTTGCTCGCGGAGACGGGCATGGCGAACGGACCCGCCCCCTCGCCCGAGCCGGAGTTCCCCGCGCCCACCAGGTCGGCGAGCCTGTGGTGGCTGGCCACGGCGGGCACCGGCTGGGTGGCCCGCCGCTGCACCGACCTGCTGCCCCAGCTCCTCACCCTGGCCGCCGACGAACTCCACCACCGGGCCCGCGGCACCAGCACCCGCCTCGACCTGCGGTCGTCGGCATCGGTGTCGGCGGCGCTGGCGGCGCTGGCGGTACCGGAGCGGCCCGAGCCTGAACCCGCTTGAGCCGGACCGGGAGCCGCGCCGGGGCTCACGCACGGGCCGGGTGTCGTGCGTCACGGCTCATGCCTCGACCCCGCGCGGACGAGCCGGTGTCTCCAGTGGACGCCGCGCCGCCCTCGCCCGCCTCGTCGCGGGCGACCCGACCCGGCCGACGGCAGCCGACGGGCCGTGCCCCAGCCGCGACCGGATCGGTCCTCCGGGCGCGCCCGAGAGCGGGTGCGAAGACGCACGGCGCCGGCCTCGTCCGCGCCGTTTGGATCCTTGTCGGACCAAGGACCTAATCTGTGCACCGTGACTTCGCCTGCATCGACGGACAGCGTTCCGCCCCAGCTCAGCGCGGGGCCGCGCCCCGCCCTGGGGCCGGCCGCCGACGAGGGGCTGGCGCGGCGGCTGCGCGCGCTCGCCTGCACCGCGCCGCTGCACGACCTGGACGCCCGCAAGGCCAATCTCGCCGGCGAGTACTCGGTGTACGGCATGGCGGAGGTCGCGCTCGCCGCCATCGACCTCGTCACCCTCAACATGGACTTCGACACCGGCGCCGACCACGACCAGGTCGTGGCCCGGCTCGTCCCGCGCGTCGCCGCACAGGCCCCGCGGCGCCCGGCAGGCGAGCACGAGCGCGTGGCCCGCTGGGTCCTGGAGAACCTGATCAACGTCGGCAGCGTCGACCGCGGCTTCCGCGCGGTGTACGGCACCTTCGGCCCGGACGGCACGTATGTGCGCCGCGACTACGACTTCAAGCTGGTCGAGGAGGTCCCCGGCCCCGGCGGCACCGTCTACCTGCGCACGACGGACGAGGCGGTCAACGTCCTCGTCGGCGCCCTCGACACGGACGTCACCAGCGCCCAGATCGCCGCCGAGGTCAAGCTGGAGGTGCTGATCAGCCGGGGCCGCCTCGCGGACGCGCAGCTTGCCGCCGAACAGGCCCGCTACCGGACCGTGCAGTACGCGGAGACCCTGCGCAGGGCCCTCGAGGCGACCCGGCGCAACGTCCGCGCGGTGGACTGGCTCGGCGCGGTCCCCGACATGATCGCCGAGGCACTGGACCACGTCGCCGACCGCTACCGCCACGAGAACGCGATCCTGACCAACATCCGCAAGGCGCGCGACGAGTCGGAGGAACCCGAGCACAAGCGCCGCGCCGCCGAACTGGTCGACATCGTCAAGGACTGCATCCGCAGACACACCCAGTTGCAGTCCCGGCTCCTCGATGCCGGCCCCCTGTTCCGCGCCGAGCAGGACCGGCAGGCCTTCGCCACCCCGCTGACAACCTCCGGTACCGACCTCTACGGCCATCTGCTCGCGCCCACCCTCCCGCTGCCGCTGGAGCAGGCGATCCGGGTCACGGACGCCTTCTTCGCGCGCGGGACCGGGCTGCGCACTCCGGTGTCCGTCCGCGTCGCCGACCTCGTGGACATCCTGCTGACGCCGCCGGTCGAGCGGGAGCACCTGGGCGTCGAGATGCCCGAACCCGACCTGATCGCCACCCCGGACGACAGTCGGTTCAGCGAGGAGCAGCTCGCGGCCGCCAGGGAACTCCTCGACCTGCCGGCCGACGCCCCCCGGCGGTTGTCGGGCCTGCTCGCCGAGGCCCGCGACAAGGACCCCGACCTGCCGTACCTGGTCGCCCTGCTGGCCGTCCACGCGGCCAGCCCCCCGGTCGGCACCGCCTACCGGCAGGGCGAGGAGAAGCTGCTGTTCGCCGTGGACGACGGGACCGAACTGGACGATCAGGAGTTCGGCGGCGCCGACCTCATCGTCGGCACGGCACTGCTGGACGCGGCGGGCATGGCGGCCGACCGGACGGAGGCGGCGTGAGCCCCGCCGGCAACCGTACGTACGAGCGACACCCCAGCAAGGAGCCCCAACCGTGACCGAGCACGTCGACCGGAGTGAGCCGGAAGCCGCAGGCGCGCCCACGGCGGTCGCCGTCACACCCGCCGACGCCGCCGACGCGGCCCGGCTCGTCGCCTTCGGGCTCCAGCCCAAGCTGCAGCCCGCCCGCGACCAGGAGTACGCGGATCTGCTGCGCCGCCACCGCGAGGACCCGGCGTTCGCACGGCTCGCGGACGCCGTGGCCGCCGGACTCGGGCTGGTCGTCCTTGAAGTGTCCCCGCGCGCGGGGATGGCGGTCACCGCCGCCGAGGACTCGGTGTTCGCCGTCCGTATGAGCGACTACGCGCGCCGCACGGCCGCCGACTCCGGCGACCGCTTCCTGCACGGACTGGCCCACCTCGCGGTCGCCGCCCTGGCGTTCCCGCGCCCCGAGGACCTCGCCGACGACGGCTACATCGGGCGCGTCACCGTCAACGGCGTCGACGCCTTCGTCCGCCAGGCCTGCCGCCGCCTGGAGGAACGCGCCGAGCAGCAGGGCGAGAACACCGACCCGGCCACCGACGCGCCCGGGCTTGAGGCCGCCTGGCGGATCTGGGCCAGACGCAGCGCGACCGGCGCCACCAAGGACGCGCGCCGCCCGGCCGCCTCGACCACGGGCATCGTGGCCAAGGCCCTGGCGTTCCTGACCGACTCAGGATTCCTCCAGCGCACCGGCGACGAGAGCGGCGGCACGTACCGCACGACGGCCCGCTACCAGCTCCAGGTGCGCGACATGGCGGGCAGCGCCGCCCTGGCCGAACTCCTCGAACTGGGCGTCGTCCCGGTCACCGGCGGCACCCCGAGCCTGCTGCCCGCCGAGGACACCGACGACCTGGACCTGGTGGCCGACGCGGGGCTGCCGTTCCACTCCTGAGGTCCGAGGCCCCGCCGCCTCCCGCCACCCCCGTCCGCACGAAGCCCGCCACCCCCCACTGCAAGAAGACTGACGAGAGTCCGCCATGTACGAGCTGTCCCGGGTCCGCCTCTACTCCATCGGGCCCGCCGGTGCGCGCTACGCCGACACCGTGCTTGACCTGCGGGGCGTGGGCGGGCCGGTGCCCGACCCCGCGCCCATCCAGGCGGAGTTCTTCGCGGAGGAGCCGGTCGGCCCGCCCCGCCGGCCCGCCCCCGCCGGTGTGCTCTTCTTGGAGAACGGCGGCGGCAAGTCCGTGCTGCTCAAGCTGATCTTCTCGGTGATGCTGCCCGGCCACCGCAACACCCTCGGCGGCGCCAGTTCCGGCGTGCTGCGCAAGTTCCTGCTCGCCGACGACTGCGGGCACGTGGCCCTGGAGTGGCAGCACGTGCAGACCGGCGAGTGCGTCGTCGTCGGCAAGGCCAGCGAGTGGCGCGGGCGCCAAGTCTCCAACGACCCGCGGAAGTTCGCCGAAGCCTGGTACTCCTTCCGGCCCGGACCCGGCCTCACTCTGGACAACCTCCCGGTCGCCGAGGCCACCTCCGTACGGCCCTCCGCCGAGGGCCAGTCGGGCGCGCGGGGCCGCCGCCGCACCATGAAGGGCTTCCGGGACGCCATCACCGAGGCGGGGAAGACGTACCCGCACCTGGAGGTCCACTTCGAGGAGATCCACGAGCGCTGGACCGAGCACCTGGGCGACCTCGGCCTCGACCCCGAACTCTTCCGCTACCAGCGGGAGATGAACGCCGACGAGGGCGAGGCGGCCGGCCTGTTCGCGGTGAAGAAGGACTCCGACTTCACCGACCTGCTGCTGCGCGCGGTCACCGACACCCGCGACACCGACGGGCTCGCCGACCTGGTCAGCGGGTTCGGCAACAAGCTGGGCCGGCGTGCCGAACTGATCGCCGAACGGGACTTCACCGCCGGCTCGGTCGACCTGCTCGGCCGGATCGTGGAGGCCGCCGAGGCCCGTACGCACGCGCGTGACATCCACACCACGGCCGAGCGGCGCACCCGCACGCTGGCACGGCGGCTGTCCGCCCGGGCGGTGCGGGAGCGGATCCGGGCCGCCGACCTCGCCCAGCGCGTCACCGCCGCCGCCTACGCCGTCACCCACTCCGAGGGAGGCCGCGAGCGCAGCTCCCTGATCGCCGCCGAACTCGCCTACCGGCACGCGTCGCTGGCCCTCGCCGCCGCCGAGAAGTCCGCGGCCGCGCAGAAGCGGGAACTCGCCGACGCGCGCACCCTGTACTCGGCGTGGCAGGCCGCCGAGGCCGTGCTGCGCCACCGCGCCGCCGCCGACCGCGTGGCCCGTGTCTCCGCCGCGATCCAGGAGGCCGAACGGGACGCGGCCCCGGCCCTGGCCGCGCGCGCCAAGGCCGCCACCGACCTCGTACGGGCCCTGCACGCCGCCGCCGAGAGCGCCGAGACCCTCGCCAACGAGGGGGAGGAGCGGTCCGCACAGCTCCAGGACGTCAGCGAGTCCGCGTACCGGGACCAGACCGCCGCCGCGACCGAGGCGCAGCGCGCCCGCAGCGAGGCCGGGCATCTGCGCCAGCGCCTCGCCGAGGTCGAGCAGGAGACCGCCGAGGCCGTCCGCGCGGGCTGGCTGGACGACAGCGCCCCCGACGCCGACCCGGCCCGTGCGGCCCTGGCCGCCAGCGACGCGGAGAAGACCGCGGTCGCCGCCTGGGACCAGGCCCGTGAGGCCGCCCGGAAGACCACGGAACACGCGCGGGAGGCCGCTTCGGCCGAGTCCCGCGCGGAGCTCACCGCGGCCCGCGCGGCCGACGCGGCGACGGCGGCCCGGCGCGCTCACGAGACCGAACGCCGTATCGCCGAGGCGCTGGCGGCCGAGGGGCGGCTCGCGGAACTGCTGAGCCTGCCGAGCGCGACCGCGCGGGCAGCGGTACCGGCGCCCCGTACCGGACCGGACACCACGGGCGCCGCCGCCTCGGGCGCCGAGGCGGCCCACCGCACCGCAGAGGCGCCGGACGGCCCCGCGGGACAGGGGGCCGAGGTGACGAACCCGGCCGGGTCCGAGGGCACGCTCACTCCCGAGGACCTGGACCGCTTCGCCGACGAGCTGCGCGAACTGCTCGACGGCACCGTCTCCTCCGCCGAGCGGCACCTGTTCGAACTGCGGACCGCCGCCGCCGACGACTCCCGGATCCTCGGCGCGCTCGGCGACGGCGGGCTGCTGCCGCCCGGCCCGGACGTCCTGGCCACCGTGGAGTTCCTCGGCGAGCACGGCATCCCCGCGCTGCCCGGCTGGCGCTACCTCGCCCAGTCCGTCGACCCCGCCGACCACGCGCGCGTACTGGCCGCCCGGCCCGAGCTGGTCGACGGCGTGATCATCACCGACCCGGACACGCACGCGCGTGCCCGCGCGGCCCTCTCGGACGCGGCCCTGCTGCCCCGCTCCACCGTGGCCGTCGGCACCGCCGCCGCGCTGCTCGCCCCGACCCCGGCCGACGGCGCGCCCGAGGGCGACGTCTTCCTCGTCCCGCCGAACCCGGCCATGCACGACGAGTTCGCGGCCGACGAGGAACGGCAGGCGCTGCGCGTACGGGCCACCGAGCGGGACGAGGAGATCCGCCGGCTCGCCGCCCGGCTCGGCAAGGACCGGGAGCTGGCGGCGCGGCTCGCCTCCTGGCGCACCGGCTGCCCCGCCGGCCGGCTGCTGGAGCTGGCGCAGTCCGCCCAGGACACGCGTGTGTTCGCCGAGGAGGCCGAGGCCGAGCTGGCCGAGGCACGGAGCCTGCGCGCGGAGGCCGACGAGGCTGCCGCCGAGGTCGCCCAGGAGCGCGACGAACGGCAGGAGGCCGCCCAGAAGGCACGGCGCGCAGCCGACGCCCTCGCCGGACTCGCGTTCCGGCTGCGTGAGCGGGCCGGCTGGCAGGCCCGGCTGCGTGAACTCGCCGACGAGGTCCCCGAGTCCGAGGCCCGCGCCCAGGCCTGCCTGGAACGCGCCCGCGCCGCCGACGAGGACCGGCGCGCCGCTCAGCGCGCCGCCGACGACACCCGCCGCACCGCACGGGCGCTGCGCGCCGAGCGCTCCGAGATCGCCGGTGCCCCCGACGACGTCCCGGAGAGCGACGCGGACGCGCCGAAGGTGTCCCTGCCCGCCCTGCGCGAGGCCTATCGAACCGCCTCCCAGGTGTACGAGAAGGTCGGGGTGGGCGCGGACCTGCGGGCCGAGCAGGCCCGGGCGGAGAGCGACGAGAGCGCCGCCCGCGCCGAACTCGACCGACTCAGCAACAAGGTCCGCACCCGCGCGGCACAACTCCTGGAGTCCTTCGAGGGCTCCGACGGGCCGTCCCGGCAGGCCGCCGCCGCCCGCGCCGAGGAGCTGGTGCAGCTCCTGGAGACCCGGATGTCCTCCGCGAGCGAACAGCTCGGCCGGCTGCGCGGCGAGGCCGAGCGGCACGCGCCCGAGGACGCCGAGGCGCACACCGGACTCCCCGACGAACTGCTCCCGCGCGACGCCGAACACGCACAGGCCCTGCTGCGCACCGCCACCGCCGAGCTCGCCTCCCGGACCGAGGCACTGGACCAGGCCCGCGAGGCGCACGCCGGACTGCTGGAGGCCCACCGCGCCGCCGAGGACGCGGCCGGAGGCTTCGACGAGATCGCCGCCATGCTGCGCGACCTGCTGCGCGAGCCGGCGGGGGACGAGGAGCAGGAGGAACCCGAGCCGTACCCGGGCAGCCCGGAGGGAGCCCGGCAGGCGGCCGCCGAGGCCCGCAGGTCACTGCGCGGCTGCGCCGCCGACCTGTCCGCCGCGGAGTCCGCCGTCCGCGAGGCCGGCGACGTCCTGGTCCGGCACGCCAACTCCACCCGCTACGAGCAGGTGCGCACCCCCGCCAGGCAGCAGATCCGCGAACTGCCCGCCTCCGCCCTGCCCGAGCACGCCCAGAAGTGGGCCGAGGCCTTCGCGCCCCGCCTCCGTGTGCTCACCGACGAGCTGGCCCAGCTGGAACGCAACCGGGACTCGATCGTGGACCGGCTGCGCGGACTGGTCGAGTCGGCGCTCGCCACGCTCAGGTCGGCCCAGCGCCTGTCCCGCCTCCCGGAAGGGCTCGGCGAGTGGTCCGGGCAGGAGTTCCTGCGCATCCGCTTCGACGAGCCCGACCAGGCCACCCTCACGGAGCGGCTCGGCGAGGTCATCGACGAGGCGACCCGCGCCGCCGTGAAGAAGAACTCCGACCTGCGGCGCGACGGCATGTCCCTGCTGCTGCGCGGAGTCGGTGCGGCGCTCCAGCCCAAAGGCGTCGCCGTGGAGATCCTCAAGCCGGACGCAGTACTGCGCGCCGAGCGGGTTCCCGTCGGGCAGATGGGCGACGTGTTCTCCGGTGGCCAGCTGCTCACCGCGGCCATCGCCCTGTACTGCACGATGGCTGCCCTCAGGTCGAACGACCGAGGCCGCGACAAGCACCGCCACGCGGGCACGCTCTTCCTGGACAACCCGATCGGCCGCGCCAACGCCACGTATCTGCTGGAGCTTCAGCGGGCCGTCTCCGACGCCCTGGGTGTGCAGCTCCTTTACACCACCGGCCTGTTCGACACGACGGCACTCGCGGAGTTCCCCCTGGTCATCCGGCTGCGCAACGACGCCGACCTCAGGGCCGGGCTGAAGTACATCAGCGTGGAGGAGCACCTCAGGCCGGGGCTGCCGCAGCAGACTCCGGCGGGGGAGGCGGTGCACAGCGAGATCACGGCGACCCGCATGTTCAAGCGCCCGGCCTGAGGGCCTGGCAGGCCCGAACGGGCGGCCGGTTCGCTGGCCCGACTCGACAGGCTGCTGAACTGGCCCGGCCCGAACCTGGCCGGTGCGCTTGCCCGACTCGACCGGGCCGCTGAACTGGCCCGGCTCGAACCGGGTCTGGCCACTCGACCGGCCGTCGCACGCCGACGGCCGGTCACCCTACGGATGCGACAGCCGCCCCGCGCCGCCCCGGCCGCGTATCCGCTTCTGCGCCCGCTCGGCGGCCCGCGCCTCCCGCCGTGCCTGGCGCCGCTCGCGCCGCCGGGCCCGCGCGGTGCTGCTGGGCACCGACACCACGCCGTCGCGCTGGTTCCACACCTGGCGGGTCACCCACACGTCGAGCGCCGCCCATGTGGCCACCACCGTGCTGGCCACGCTGCTCAGGACCATCGGGAACGCCAGCCAGGACCCGGACACGCTGAACAGGAACGCCACCACGGCCTGTATCAGCGTCACGGAGACGATCAGCACCGCCCGCACGGCGGCCGAACGCACCGGATCGGGCAGCCTGCGCCGCCGCGCGGGCTCCTCGACCCACAACGGCTTGTAGGACGGCAGCCCCGTACGCCCGCTCGTGTGCGCCGAAGGCCCGTGCACCCGCGCTCGCTCCGCTGTCCCCATCACTGTGTCCCTCCCCACCGCCGGCAGACCACTCACCCCGGTGCCCGAAGATTCGGCTTCCCAGTGGCTGCCCGGCTTGCGCTGTTTTACGCGGCCCGGACGCGCAGTGCGCATCGTGTGGCCGATTCCGCCCCCATCTCGCATGGACAAGGACGAACGAGACGTCACGAAGATTCCCGGCCGACGAAAAAAATCGGTCAACCGACCGGGCCGCACGCCCCGTTCCGGCGCCCCGCAGTCCTGGTCCTGCGGACCGGCATCTCACGCAATGACCCGACAACTCGCCCGTGCCCGGAACCAATGCGGAAGAACAGGCTCCGGACAGCTCTTCGAGTTGACTGCATGTCGGTAGTAGGCTCGCGCCGTTTGTTGACGCACATGTGTACCCCCGGGCCCTTGGGGGACGAGCTGGGGGAGGCCATGCGCTTTCGCGGGAAGTCCATCCGCCGGAAGATCGTGGCGCTGCTTCTCGTGCCGCTGCTCTCGCTCACGGCGATCTGGGCCTTCGCCACGCTGATCACCGGGCGGCACGTCACCCAGCTGTTCAACGCGTCCTCCGTGGTGGAGAAGGTCGCCTACCCCACCGAGGACACCGTCCGGGCCGTGCAGCAGGAACGCCGCCAGACTCTCGTCCACCTCGCCGACCCGCGCGCCTCCGACGGCCTCACCGCACTGCGCCGCAGCAGGAGCGCCACCGACGAGGCCATCGCCAAGATCCGCAAGGCCGCCGGGAATTCCGACGTCCGCGAAGCGCTCGGCGCGGACGGCGCCGGACGCCTGGGCGTCGCCCTGGACGTCCTCGACGGCATCGACTCCCTGCGCCGCAGCGTCGAGGACCACAGCGTCGGACGCGCCCAGGCACTCGACCTCTACAACCAACTCGTCGACCCCTGCTACGCCCTGCTCGCCAACCTCCACGTCGTCGACGACGCCGATCTGGCCAGGCAGTACCGCGCCCTGGTCGGTCTCGCCCAGGCCCGCGAACTCCTCTCCCGCGAGGACGCGCTGCTCGGCTCCTCGCTGATCGTCGGCAACCTCACCCGCGCCGAGACCCGCGGCATCTCCGACCTGGTCGCCCAGCGCTCCCTGCTGTACGACGTCGACCTGCCCCTGCTGCCCTCCTCCGAACGCGGCCGCTACGAGCGCTTCTGGCAGAACGCCTCCTCCGCACCGGTGCGGACCGCCGAACAGGCCGCCGTCTCCAGTACGTCCGGCACACCGCGGACGGTGAGCGTGCAGAGCTGGGACACCGCGGCCGGAGACGTCCTCGACGAGCTGGGCACCCTCAACGACGACGCCAACGACCGCTTCCAGGACCGTGTCCAGCCACTCGCCCTGCGCGTCATCCTCGAGGCCGCCGTCGCGGGCGTCCTCGGCCTGATCGCCGTGCTGTTCTCCCTCGTCCTGTCCGTGCGTGTCGGCCGCAGCCTGATCCGCGACCTCGGGCAACTGCGCCTGGAGGCCCACGAGGCCTCCGGTGTCCGGCTGCCGAGCGTGATGCGCCGTCTGTCGGCCGGCGAACAGGTCGACGTCGAGACCGAGGTCCCGCGCCTGGAGTACGACAGGAACGAGATCGGCGAGGTCGGCCAGGCCCTCAACACCCTGCAGCGAGCCGCCGTCGAGGCCGCCGTCAAACAGGCCGAACTCCGCGCCGGCGTCTCCGAGGTCTTCGTCAACCTCGCCCGCCGCAGCCAGGTCCTGCTGCACAAACAGCTCACCCTCCTCGACGCGATGGAACGCCGCACCGAGGACACCGACGAGCTCGCCGACCTGTTCCGGCTGGACCACCTGACCACCCGTATGCGCCGGCACGCCGAAGGCCTGGTGATCCTCTCCGGCGCCGCCCCGTCCCGGCAGTGGCGCAAACCCGTCCAGCTGATGGACATCGTGCGCGCCGCCGTCGCCGAGGTCGAGGACTACGAACGCATCGAGGTCCGGCGGCTGCCACGCACCGCCGTCATCGGCCCCGCCGTTGCCGACCTCACCCACCTCGTGGCCGAACTCCTTGAGAACGCCACCGTGTTCTCGCCGCCGCACACCGCGGTCCAGGTCCTCGGCGAACGCGTCCCCAACGGCTTCACCCTGGAGATCCACGACAGGGGCCTCGGCATGGCCGCCGAGGCGCTCCTCGACGCCAACCTCCGGCTCGCCGAGACACCCGAGTTCGAGCTCTCCGACACCGACCGGCTCGGGCTGTTCGTGGTCAGCCGGCTCGCCCAGCGGCAGAACGTCCGGGTCTCGCTCCAGCCCTCCCCGTACGGCGGCACCACCGCGGTCGTCCTCATCCCCGACGCGCTGCTGACGGACGACGTCCCGGACACCAACGGCATCGGCTTCCGCCTCGACCGGCCCTCCGGGAAGGCCGACCGCGAGCCGGGTCGCGGGACCGCTCTCGCCCAAGCGCCGGCGCGGCTGTCCGGACTGCCCGCCTCGGTCCTCGACGGGCCGGTGGAGCTGGAGGCGCCCGTCGACCTCGACGCCATCGAGGACTTCCCGCACGTACTCGGCGAGGAGACCGGTGAACGCAGCGGACTGTTCGGGCCGCGCCCCTCCCCGGCACGGCAGACGGCCCAGGAGGCGCCGCCCCGCAGCATCGCCGAGCACCGGCAGGGCACGGTCCGGCGCGGCACACCGCAGGAGACCGGCGAGGAGGACAACCCGGGGCGCCCGGTCCCGCTGCCCCGGCGGCGGACGCCCAAGCTGGTCAGCTCCCACGGACGCCCCGTCACCGAGCAGAGGCCCCGGCGCGAGACGGCCGACGCCGGGAGCATGGCGGTTCCCGGCCGCCCGGAGCGCGAGGCGGCCCCGCTGCCGGCCCGCCGTCGCGACGAGCCCCCGCTCGGACCGGTCGCGGCCGACGGCCGCGGGGAACACGACAGCACCGAGGAATCCCCGGCCACGAGCCAGGGGCCGCGGAAGGCACCGGCCCTTCCCCGGCGCACCGTCCGTCCCGCGCTCACCGGCGGCGGCCCGGATCGCGAGGAGCGTGTCCCGGCGAAGGCATCCGGCGGCCGGGACGGCGAGGGGCGCGACCCGGCCGAGGCACCCGGCGACCCGGGACTTGACGAGAGTCCGCTGCCCCGGCGCGTACGGCAGGCCAGCCTCGCCCCGCAACTGAAACAGAGCCCCGGCCGGCCCACCGAGGACGGCCCGGACCCCGTCGAACGCGACGCCGACGAGGTACGCAGCCGGATGGCCTCGCTCCAGCGCGGCTGGCAGCGTGGCCGCGAGGAGAACGCCGCGGGGGACCAGGCCCCGCACGGCAGCACAGCACAAGGAACGACAAAGGGGGACGGTCGATGACCGCACCGAAGGCGACCGGCCACACCGCGACGGACAAGACGGAGCTGAACTGGCTCCTCGACGAACTCGTGGACAGGGTCGCCAGCATCCGCAAGGCCCTCGTCCTGTCCCGGGACGGTCTGGCCACCGGCGTGTCCAAGGACCTGACCCGGGAGGACAGCGAGCACCTGGCCGCCGTGGCCTCCGGCTTCCACAGCCTCGCCAAGGGCGTGGGCCGGCACTTCGACGCGGGCGGCGTCCGGCAGACGGTCGTCGAGCTCGACGACGCCTTCCTGTTCGTGACCGCGGCCGGCGACGGCAGCTGCCTCGCCGTCCTGTCGGACGCCGACTCCGACGTCGGCCAGGTGGCCTACGAGATGACCCTGCTGGTCAAGCGAGTCGGCGCGCATCTGGGTGCCGCTCCGCGCACCGATGTGCCCTGAGGCGGGTAGTGGGATGACATGAGCGGAGACGGTCAGGCACGCAGCCACTGGTTCGACGACGACGCCGGACCGGTGGTCCGGCCGTACGCCATGACGCGGGGCCGCACCAGCCATGCGGCCCAGCACCGCCTCGACCTGATCGCGGTGGTCGTCACGGAGTCCCATGTGGACGACCCGGAGGCGGACGTCACGCTGTCGCCGGAGCACGTGGACATCGTCGAGCTGTGCCGCTCCCCGCAGTCGGTCGCCGAACTCGCCGCGGAGCTCGATCTGCCCCTCGGCGTGGTGCGCGTGCTCGTCGGCGACCTCGTGGACGAGGAGTACGTCCACGTGACACGTCCGGTGCCGCCCGCTGAACTGCCCGACGAGAGCATCCTGCGGGACGTGATCAACGGCCTGCGGGCGCTGTGAGCCACGAGGAAGCGGAGTGCTGACATGACGGGCTGGCAGTTCTGGGTCGACCGGGGCGGCACCTTCACGGACATCGTCGCGCGGCGCCCGGACGGACGTCTGGTCACGCACAAGCTGCTGTCCGACAACCCCGCCCGGTACGCCGACGCGGCCGTCGCGGGCATCCGCGAACTCCTGGACGGCTCCGACGGCCCCGCCCGTTCCATCGAGGCGGTCCGCATGGGCACCACCGTGGCCACCAACGCCCTGCTGGAGCGCACGGGCGAGCGGACCCTGCTCGTCGTCACCCGCGGCTTCCGGGACGCCCTGCGCATCGCCTACCAGAACCGCCCGCACATCTTCGCCCGCCGCATCGAGCTGCCCGAGCTGCTGTACGAGCGGGTCGTCGAGGTCGACGAGCGCATCGCGGCCGACGGCACCGTCCTGCGCGCCCCCGATCTGGACGCCCTGGACGGCCCCCTCCGGCAGGCGTACGACGACGGGATCCGCGCCGTCGCCGTGGCCTGCCTGCACAGCCATCTGCACCCCGCGCACGAGAGGGCCGTCGGCGAGCTGGCCGCCCGGATCGGCTTCCCGCAGATCTCGCTCTCCAGCGAGGTCAGCCCCCTGATGAAGCTCGTCCCGCGCGGCGACACCGCCGTCGTCGACGCCTACCTGTCGCCCGGACTGCGCCGCTACGTCCAGCACGTCTCCACCGAACTGGACGGCGTACGGCTGATGTTCATGCAGTCCAACGGCGGGCTCGCCGAGGCCGGACAGTTCCGCGGCAAGGACGCCGTCCTGTCCGGGCCCGCGGGCGGCATCGTCGGCATGGCCCGCATGTCCCGGCTCGCCGGCTTCGACCGGGTCATCGGCTTCGACATGGGCGGCACCTCCACCGACGTCTCCCACTACGCGGGCGCGTACGAACGCGTCCTCACCACGCAGATCGCCGGCGTCCGGCTGCGCGCCCCCATGCTCGACATCCACACCGTGGCCGCCGGCGGCGGCTCGGTCCTCCACTTCGACGGCTCCCGCTACCGGGTCGGCCCGGACTCGGCGGGCGCCGACCCCGGACCCGCCTGCTACCGGGGCGGCGGCCCGCTCACCGTCACCGACGCCAACGTCATGCTCGGCCGCATCCAGCCCGCCCACTTCCCCGAGGTGTTCGGCCCCGGCGGCGACCAGCCCCTCGACGACGCACTCGTCCGCGAGCGCTTCACCGCCCTCGCCCACGAGATCCGTGAGCGGACCGGCGACGACCGCACCCCAGAGCAGGTCGCCGAGGGATACCTCCGGATCGCGGTCTCCAACATCGCCAACGCCGTCAAACGGATCTCCGTGCAGAAGGGCCACGACGTCACCCGCTACGCCCTCACCACCTTCGGCGGCGCGGGCGGGCAGCACGCGTGCAGGGTCGCCGACTCGCTCGGCATCCGCACCGTGCTCGTCCCGCCCATGGCGGGCGTCCTGTCCGCGCTCGGCATCGGCCTCGCCGACACCACGGCCATGCGCGAGCAGTCCGTCGAGGCACCCCTGGAGCCCGCCGCCATGCCGGGCGTGCTCAAGACCGCCGACGATCTGGAGGGCGCGGCCCGCGCCGAACTGCGCGCCGAGGACGTCCCCGAGGAACGCATCCGCGTCACCCGCCGCGCCCAGCTCCGCTACGACGGCACGGACACCACTCTCACCGTCGAACTGACCGAGCCCGCCGCCATGCGGCACGCCTTCGAAGAACGTCATCGCGCCACGTACTCCTTCACGCTCGACCGCCCGATCGTCGTCGAAGCCCTCTCCGTGGAAGCCACCGGCATCACCGAACCCCCCGATCTGTCCGCCCTCGCCCCGGACGAGCACGCACGCGCCGGCCGCTCCACCGCCACGGAGACTGTCCGTCTCCACACCGGCGGCGCCTGGCGCGACGTACCCCTCCACCGCCGGGAGGACCTGGCCCCCGGCGACCCCGTCACCGGCCCCGCGATCGTCACCGAGGCCAGTGCGACGACCGTCGTCGACGACGGCTGGCGGGCCGTGGCCAAGGACGACGGGCATCTGCTCCTGGAACGCCCGGTGGTCACGCAGAGTTCCGATCTCGGCACGGAAGCGGACCCGGTGCTGCTGGAGGTGTTCAACAACCTCTTCATGTCCATCGCCGAACAGATGGGCGCCCGGCTGGAGTCCACTGCCCAGTCCGTCAACATCAAGGAGCGCCTCGACTTCTCCTGCGCCCTGTTCGCCCCGGACGGAAACCTGGTGGCCAACGCCCCGCACATCCCCGTACACCTGGGCTCGATGGGCACCAGCGTCAAGGAGGTCATCCGGCGCCGCGGGCCCCGGATGCGGCCGGGCGACACCTACGCGGTCAACGACCCGTACCACGGCGGCACGCACCTGCCGGACGTCACCGTCATCACCCCGGTGTTCGACACCGCCGGCACGCAGGGTGACCGCATCCTCTTCTACGTCGCCTCGCGCGGCCACCACGCCGAGATCGGCGGGATCGCACCGGGCTCCATGCCGGCCGACAGCCGCACCATCGAGGAGGAGGGCGTCCTCTTCGACAACTGGCTGCTCGCCGAGGACGGCCGCCTGCGCGAGGACGAGACCCGCCGCCTGCTGACCGGCGCGCGACACCCCTCCCGCAATCCGGAGACCAACCTCGCCGACCTGCGCGCCCAGATCGCCGCCAACCAGAAGGGCGTCGACGAGGTCGCCCGCATGATCGACGACTTCGGCCTCGACGTCGTCCAGGCCTATATGCGGCACGTCCAGGACAACGCGGAGGAGGCCGTCCGCCGCGTCATCGACGCCCTGGACGACGGCGAGTACGCCTACGAGACCGACTCGGGCGCCGTCATCCGGGTACAGGTGCACGTGGACCGCGAGCAGCGAGCGGCGACCATCGACTTCACCGGCACCTCCGCTCAGCTCACGACCAACTTCAACGCCCCGTTCTCCGTGGTCAACGCGGTCGTCCTGTACGTCTTCCGCACGCTCGTCGCCGACGACATCCCGCTCAACGACGGCTGCCTGCGCCCCCTGAGGATCGTCGTGCCGCCCGGCTCCATGCTCTCCCCGCGGCCCCCCGCCGCCGTCGTCGCGGGCAACGTCGAGACCTCACAGGCGATCACCGGCGCCCTCTACGCGGCGCTCGGCGTCCAGGCGGAGGGCTCCGGCACGATGAACAACATCACCTTCGGCAACGAGCGCCACCAGTACTACGAGACCGTCGCCTCCGGATCGGGCGCGGGCGACGGATTCCCCGGCGCCTGTGTGGTCCAGACACATATGACCAACTCCCGGCTCACCGACCCCGAAGTCCTCGAATGGCGGCTGCCCGTACGGCTGGAGGAGTTCGCCGTCCGGCGCGGCAGCGGCGGCGCCGGACAGTGGCAGGGCGGGGACGGCGCGGTGCGCCGCATCCGCTTCCTGGAGGCCATGACCGTCTCCACGCTCTGCCAGCACCGCAGGGTGCGCCCCTACGGCATGGCGGGCGGCGAGCCCGGCGCACTCGGCGCCAACCGGGTGGAGCGCGCGGACGGCTCGGTCGCCGAACTCGGCGGAAGGGACTCCGCGGACGTCGCCCCCGGCGACGTACTCGTCGTCGAAACCCCCGGTGGCGGAGGATACGGCCCGCCGCCGTCAGACCCACATCGAGCAGGAGAAGCAAGCGATGATCCTCGGCCGTTCTGAGCGCGGCAAGCCCCCGGTCGAGCCCGTCACGCTCAAGATCCTGGTGGCCGGCGGCTTCGGCGTGGGCAAGACCACCCTTGTCGGCGCGGTCAGCGAGATCAGGCCGCTGCGCACCGAGGAACTGCTGACCGAGGCAGGGCGTCCGGTCGACGACCTCAGCGGCGTGGAGGGCAAGCACACCACCACGGTGGCGATGGACTTCGGCCGCATCACGCTGCGCGAGGACCTCGTGCTGTACCTCTTCGGCACGCCCGGGCAGGAGCGGTTCTGGTTCATGTGGGACGAGCTGTCCGAGGGCGCGCTCGGCGCCGTCGTGCTGGCCGACACCCGTCGCCTGGAGGAGTGCTTCGCCGCCGTGGACTACTTCGAGCGGCGCGCCATCCCCTTCCTCGTCGCCGTCAACTGCTTCCAGGGCGCCGCCCGCCATGCCGTGGACACCGTCCGTCAGGCCCTCGACCTCGACGACCATGTTCCGCTGCTGCTGTGCGACGCCCGTGAACGCGAGTCGGTGAAGGAGGTCCTCATCGAGGTCGTCCAGCACGCGATGGCCCACGCCGCGGAACGCCGCCGGGCCACCGCCGTCTGACGCCACGCACACGGCCCGCACCCTCGCCGGGCGGGGGCACGGGCCGCGTACGAGCACCGTGAGGACTCCTAGTTCTCTCCGTCCTCCAGCCAGCCGAAGCTCTTCTCCACGGCCTTGCGCCAGTTGCGGTACTCGCGGTCACGGACCGAGGCGTCCATGGACGGGGTCCACTCGGCGTCCTTCTGCCAGTGCGACTTGAGCTCATCGAGGTCGTCCCACACGCCCGTGGCCAGCCCGGCCGCGTACGCGGCGCCCAGACAGGTGGTCTCGGAGATCCTGGGCCGGATCACCGGCACGTCCAGCACGTCCGCCTGGTGCTGCATGAGCAGGTTGTTCTTGGTCATGCCGCCGTCGACCTTCAGGGTCGTCAACCGGACCCCGGAGTCCTGGTACATGGCGTCCACGACCTCGCGCGTCTGCCAGCTGGTCGCCTCCAGCACCGCCCGCGCGAGGTGCGCCTTGGTGACGTACCGGGTCAGGCCGGTGATCACCCCGCGCGCGTCGGAGCGCCAGTAGGGCGCGAACAGGCCGGAGAAGGCGGGCACGATGTACGCGCCGCCGTTGTCCTCCGCCTTCGCCGCCAGCGGCTCGATCTCGTCCGCGGTGCGGATGATGCCGAGCTGGTCGCGGAACCACTGCACCAGCGCGCCCGTGATGGCGATGGCGCCCTCCAGGCAGTACACCGGGGCCTCGTCGCCGATCTTGTAGCCCATGGTGGTGAGCAGGCCGCTCTTGGACGGCACGGGCCGGTTGCCCGTGTTCAGCAGCAGGAAGCTGCCGGTGCCGTACGTGTTCTTGGCGTCGCCCACGTCGTAGCAGGCCTGCCCGAACACGGCCGCCTGCTGGTCGCCGAGGGCGGATGCCACGGGCACACCGGCGAGCTGGCCGACGGCGGACCCGTACACCTCGGAGGACGATCTGATCTCGGGCAGCATCGCCTCGGGGATGTTCATCGCGGACAGGATCGACTGGTCCCACTGGAGGGTCTGCAGGTTCATCAGCATGGTGCGGCCGGCGTTCGTCACGTCGGTGACGTGCCGGCCGCCGTCGACGCCGCCGGTGAGGTTCCAGATGAGCCAGGTGTCGATCGTGCCGAAGGCGATCTCACCGCGCTCGGCGCGGTCGCGCAGGCCGGGCACGTTGTCCAGCAGCCAGGCCGCCTTGGGTCCTGAGAAATAGCTGGCGAGCGGTAGGCCGGTCTGCTCGCGGAAACGATCCTGCCCTTCGGAGCCGCCCAGCTCGTTGCAGAGCGCCGCGGTCCGCGTGTCCTGCCAGACGATCGCGTTGTGCACGGGCTTGCCGGTGGCCCGGTCCCACAGAACGGTCGTCTCACGCTGGTTGGTGATGCCGAGCGCGCTGAGCTGGTCGGCCCGCAGCCCCGCCTTGGCGACCGCGCCCGCGACCACCGCCTGCACCTTCGACCAGATCTCGGTCGCGTCGTGCTCCACCCAGCCGGGCTTGGGGAAGATCTGGCGGTGCTCGCGCTGGTCGACGGCGACGATGGCACCACTGTGGTCGAACACGATGCAGCGGCTCGAGGTGGTGCCCTGGTCGATGGCGGCCACGAACTTCTCGGCGTTGTCCGGCATGGCTACCCCTTGTGAGGTGGAGAAGCGGCCGAGGGCCGGGACCGTTCATCCCCTGCGCCCTCACTGGTAACAGTTTGTCCCACATCGGCGGAATCAGCCCGGGATGGGCGGCCAAGGGCGCCCACGTCCGGGGAAGTGTTCTCCCGCGCGCGGGGAGCGTCAAGGACGTCGGCGGCAACGGTGACAACCGCCGACGGAAGACGTGCGCCCACTGATCGGATACAGTCCGCGCGTGTCCGACATCCCGCACGCGACCGCCAACTCCGTACCGCACTCCCACTGTTCGAGCTGCGGAGCGCCGTACGGCGAGGGCGTCGGCGGCTGGCCCCGTACCTGCCCGGCCTGCGGCACCGTGGCCTACCGCAACCCGCTGCCGGTCGCGGTGGCCCTCCAGCCCGTGTACGACACCCGGGGCACCGCCCTGGTCGTCATCACCCGCGCCATCGCCCCCGCGCGCGGGGGAACGGCCCTGCCGGGCGGCTACATCGACGACCACGAGGACTGGCGCCATGCCGTCGTCCGCGAACTCCAGGAGGAGACCGGGATCGAGGCGGCCGCACGCGATGTACGGCTCGCCGACGCGATGAGCTCGCCCGACGGGCATCTGCTGCTCTTCGGACTGCTGCCGGAGCGCCCCGTCGAGGACCTTCCGCGGTTCACCGCCACTGAAGAGACGGAGGACCGGCATCTGCTGCGCACGCCCGCCGAACTCGCCTTCCCCCTGCACACACGGGCCGTCCGGGCCTGGTTCGACGGCCGCTACGTCTGAGCCGGCCGCACACCCGGCAACAGCCGCTGCCCGGGCGCGGGCCCGTCCTGACTCAGGACGCCCCGAGCCCCCGTATGCGCAGCGGATGGAGCGGCTCGCCCGCGCCGTCCTCCCGCTCGCGCTCGACGACGACCCGATCGCCCTGCCGGCGGGTCGCGTAGCGCTCGATCTCCGGCTCCTCCCAGCCGTCGCCCGCGTCCGGCACCACGAAACCGCCCCCGGTACGCCCCGGCGCGGGCGCCCACACCTCCAGTTCCAGACCGCCGTCCTCACCCCGCACGGGAATCACGGCTCCCGCTCGCGCGAACACCGGGATCCGCGCGAGCGGAGCGTCGACCAGCACCTGCCCCGGCCCCTCGTACGCCCGTCCCGTCGCCGTGTCGTACCAGCGGCCCCGCGGCAGCCGCACCGCCCGCCGGTCCGAACCGGGGCCGAGCACAGGGGCGATAAGAAGGCCGTCGCCGAGCAGGAAGGCGTCCTCGCAGTCGCGCAGCGCCCGGTCCTCCGGCGCGCCCCACCACAGCGGCCGCACACAGGGCGCCCCGGTGCGCCGCGCCAGATGCGCGAGGGTCACGAAGTACGGCAGCAGACGCCGGCGCTCGACGAGCGCCACGCGCGCGTGCTCCAGGACCTCCGGCCCGGACTCCCACGGCTCCCCGCGCCCCGCCCGCGGGCTCGCGTGCGTGCGGAACAGCGGCAGGTAGGACCCCAGTTGGAGCCGGCGCAGATACAGCTCGGGCGAGGCGCCGCCGTCGGGCCCGCCCACGTCCGGGCCGGAGTACGGCACTCCGCACAGACCGAGCCCCAGGACCAGTGACAGCGACGCCCGCAGCCCCGGCCAGCCGGTGGCCACGTCTCCCGGCCAGGCGCCGCCGTAGCGCTGCATCCCGGCCCACCCGGAGCGCGAGAGGAGGAACGGCCGCTCATCGGGCACCAGGCCGAGCAGCCCCTCGTACGCCGCCTCGGCCATGCACAGGGCGTACACGTTGTGCGCCTGGCGATGGTCGCCGCCCTGCCCCTCCAGGGCGTGCCGGGCCGACCGGGGCAGGGTCGTCTCGCCGAAGGCCGTGAAGGAGGTCGGCTCGTTCATGTCGTGCCGGAAACCGGCGAAGCCCCGATCCAGCCGCTCCCGGTACAAGCCGCCCCACCACTGCCGCACGCGCGCGTGTGTGAAGTCCGGGAAGACCGCCTCTCCGGTCCGGACGACGCCCCGCACCATCCGGCCCGACGCGTCCCGCACGAAGGCGTCCGCGACCGTACCGCCGTCGTACACGGCGTTCCCCGGCGCGGCCTTCACGGCCGGTTCGACGACGGACACCAGCCGGATCCCGTCCCGCCGCAGCTCCTCGGCCAGCACCGGCAGCTTGGGGAAGCGGTCCTCGTCGACGGTGAACACCTGGTGCGCGTCGTAGTGCTCGACGTCCAGGTGCACGGCGTCCAGCGGCAGTCCGTGCTCGTGGTGGCCCGCGACGATCCGCCGCACCTCCTGTTCGCCGCCGAAGCCCGATCGCGTGTGATGGTGACCCAGGGCCCACGCGGGCGGCAGCGCGGCCGCACCGGTGAGGGAGGACCAGACGTGCGCCACGCGCGCGGGGGTGCCGACGACCACCCAGCAGCGCAGCGGGCCCCCGTCCATCCTGAGCTCGCTCGCCCCGGCCCTGTCGTGGCCCGACCCGGCCCCCTCCGCACCCTCCCGCAGGGTGACCGCGCCGTCCCAGGAGTTGTCGTGGAACACCAGGTGCGTGCCCGCGTCGGCCACGACAAGCTGGACCGGCATGGTGATGTGGAGCGGGTCGTCACCGCGGCCGCGCGCGTGGCCGGGATCGGTGTTCCACAGGCGGTAGGTGCCGTCGCGCAACCGCGGACCGCGCGCCCGGCCGCCCAGCCCGAAGAACCGTGCGTCGGCCGCCACTTCCGAGCGCTGGGACCACCGTGCCGGGCCCCCGCCGGCCGGTTCCCACCAGCGGGGCGGCAGATCACGGCGCAGCGGCACGCCCCCGGGGGTGCGGACCTCGATCGCGCCGTGCCGCGAGACGCCGACGGTGACCCGCTCCGCCACGACCCGCCAGCCGCCGTCCTTGTCCGGCTCCAGCACCGCGCGCGGGTCCGGCTCGGGGCACCGGTCGGCGAGCGCGTACGACGGTTCGGGGCCGGCGCCGTCCCAGCCCCAGAAGACGGCCCCGTTCCCGGCGACGGCGATACGGAGTTCCGAGCGGGCGAAGCGGACGACCCCGCCACCGGGCCCGGGCTCCACGTCGAGCACCGCGCCGGGTACGCGCGCGCGTTCGGCCCCACGCGACGGCAGGCCGCCGGCGTCGGCACGCCGCCGGCGCCACGCGGCCCGCACCGTGCGCAGCCCGTGGGCCACCCCCGCCGAACCGACCGCCTTCACCGAACGCACCAGGTCACGACCGTCCATGCTGCTCACCCTGCCATTCACGGCTGTGCGCGCGCGTGGCGTTCAACTGCCGTTCATTCGTGCCGCGACCACATCTTCACGACGCGGACTATGTGCGGTGCACCCTGGTGCAGAAGTCGATCACATGGCATCGTCCGTGTCAGCCGCGTCACGCGCACACCCCCAGCACGTGCGCGGACCGACGCACACGACGCGCACAGTCCGGGAGCCGCACCATGTCGACCGCGAACCCCCAGCCGCTCTGGCGGCCCGATCCGCAGCGGATCGCCCAGGCACAGATCACGAAGTTCCAGACCTGGGCGGCCGAGCACCACGGCGCTCCGGCCCTGGGCGGCTACCCGGCCCTGCACCGCTGGTCCGTCGACGAGCTGGAAGCCTTCTGGAAAGCCGTCACGGAGTGGTTCGACGTACGGTTC
This sequence comes from Streptomyces sp. CB01373, assembly GCF_002803075.1. Lineage (GTDB taxonomy): Bacteria > Actinomycetota > Actinomycetes > Streptomycetales > Streptomycetaceae > Streptomyces. The sequence goes on from NZ_NNBK01000004.1 coordinate 403,736, forward strand.
ACCAGCCCCTACGCGCGCGTGCTGGGCGACCGGTCGATGCCCGGCGCCGAGTGGTTCCCCGGCGCCACCCTGAACTACGCGGAGCACGCCCTGCGCGCGGCCGCCACACGCGCGGACGAGCCCGCCCTCCTCCACGTCGACGAGACGCACGAACCGTGCCCGGTGACCTGGTCCGAGCTGCGCCGCCAGGTGGGCTCCCTGGCCGCCGAGCTGCGCGCCCTCGGCGTACGCCCGGGGGACAGGATCAGCGGCTACCTGCCGAACATCCCCGAGGCCGTCGTCGCCCTCCTCGCCACGGCCGCCGTCGGCGCCGTCTGGACCTCCTGCGCCCCGGACTTCGGCGCCCGCAGCGTCCTTGACCGCTTCCAGCAGGTGGAACCCGTCGTCCTGTTCACCGTCGACGGCTACCGCTACGGCGGCAAGGAGCACGACCGCAGTGACGTCGTCGCCGAACTGCGCCGCGAACTGCCCACCCTGCGCGCGGTCGTCCACATCCCGCTCCTCGGCACCGAAGCCCCCGAGGGCGCCCTGGAGTGGTCCGGCCTGACCTCAGCCGACGTCGCACCGGTCTTCGAACCGGTGCCCTTCGACCACCCCCTGTGGGTGCTGTACTCCTCGGGCACCACCGGCCTGCCCAAGGCGATCGTGCAGTCCCAGGGCGGCATCCTCGTCGAGCACCTCAAGCAGCTCGGCCTGCACTGCGACCTCGGCCCCGGCGACCGCTTCTTCTGGTACACGTCGACCGGCTGGATGATGTGGAACTTCCTCGTCTCCGGACTGCTGACCGGAACGACGATCATCCTGTACGACGGCAGCCCCGGGTATCCCGACACCGGCGCCCAGTGGCGTATCGCCGAACGCACCGGAGCCACCCTGTTCGGCACCTCCGCCGCCTACGTCATGGCCTGCCGCAAGGCGGGAGTGCACCCCTCGCGCGACTTCGACCTGTCGACGGTGCAGTGCGTCGCCACGACCGGATCACCGCTGCCGCCCGACGGATTCCGCTGGCTGCACGACGAGGTCCGCGAAGATCTGTGGATCGCCTCCGTCAGCGGCGGCACCGACGTGTGCTCCTGCTTCGCCGGAGCCGTACCGACCCTCCCGGTCCACATCGGCGAGCTCCAGGCCCCGTGCCTGGGCACCGACCTGCAGTCCTGGGACCCGAACGGCACACCGCTGATCGACGAGCTCGGCGAACTCGTGGTCACCAACCCCATGCCGTCCATGCCGATCCACTTCTGGAACGACCCCGACGGCAGCCGCTACCACGACAGCTACTTCGCCATGTATCCCGGCGTGTGGCGGCACGGCGACTGGATCACGCTCACCTCCCGCGGCTCGGTGATCATCCACGGCCGCTCCGACTCCACGCTCAACCGCCAGGGCGTGCGGATGGGCTCCGCCGACATCTACGAAGCCGTCGAACGCCTCCCCGAGATCAAGGAATCCCTCGTCATCGGCGTCGAACAGCCCGACGGCGGCTACTGGATGCCCCTCTTCGTGCAACTGACCCCCGGCGCCGCCCTCGACGACGCGCTGCTCGGCCGCATCAAGGGGACCATCCGCGAACAGCTCTCCCCACGTCACGTCCCCGACGAGGTCATCGAGGTGCCGGGCATCCCGCACACCCTCACCGGCAAGCGCATCGAGGTCCCGGTCAAGCGCCTCCTCCAGGGCACACCGCTGGACAAGGCGGTCAACCCCGGCTCGGTCGACGACCTCGACCTGCTGCGCTTCTACGAGGAACTGGCCCGCAAGCGCGCCTGAGCGCCCCGGTCCCCCCAACCCACGGCGGGGGGACCGCAGACCCCGTGAACACCTGCCCGGCCCCGTTGTCAGTGGTGCCGATTACGGTGAGTGAGCACAGATCGACTGCGCTCACAGGGGGAAACATGGCGCACACCGACCACCTGACCATGCGGCGCGTCCTGCGCCGGGAGATCGCCGGCACCATCGGCCTGCTCACCGACGAACAGGACTTCCGCGCCATGCGGCGCTACCGCAGCTTCACCTTCGACGACCACACCACCTACCTCGAACAGGTCGAGAAACTCCTCCGCCTCGTGGCCACGCAGGGCGGCCACACCACCGTGGCCCTCTTCGACCCGGAGGAGTACGCCGAATACTGCGCGGCCACCGGTCTCGACCCCGACGTCCCGTCCAGCCGCGCCCGCTTCACCGCCGAACTCGCCGGCACGGGACCCGCCCTTCCCTACGACGGCCGGCCCCTGGCCGAACTCGTCCCCGACCTCGTCGACGAGGCCGTCCGCCAGGCCACCTGGGAATACGCCTCCACCCTCCTGGCCCGGCTCGGTCCCTGCGCCTCCTGCGGCGAGAACATCGGCCGCGCCGCCTTCGCCCGAGCAGCGGACCTCGTCGTCCGCGTCCTCGACACGGCTCCGCCGGGCAACCGGCATCTGGTGTGCAGCGTCACCGGCACGCCCGAAACCCTCCTCGCCGTCCTCCACGCCGACGACGAAGGCGACGCCACCCGGCTCGACGAGGCCGAAGCCCTGGAGTTCACCACGGTCCTCGCCCTCGGCATCGCGACCGACGGCCCCGGCGGACTGGTCATGCGCACCACCGCCCCCGGCACCGCCGACCGCGTCTACGGCTGGCGTCTGCGCGCCGGCGGCCTCGACCCCCTCACCGCCGGCGAGGTCTTCGACGCCTACTGCACCGACATCGAGTCCGGCGACCTCATCTCCCCGGAGTCCGGCGTCGATTACGGCGAGCCGCCCGACCTCGGAGAAGAAGGACCGGCCCCGCGGCACGGCTGAACACCCGAGGGGCGCCCCACCGGACAGGTGGAGCGCCCCTCGCGAACCAGCCGGCTGACGGGCCGGCCCCGGTCACTCGCCGGACAGCACCGCCTGCGCCGCGCTGCGCGCCTCGTCCGCGGTGTCCGCGGCACGCGCCGCGGCCGCCGCACGCTCGCACTGCGCCAGCGTGAACTTCGCCAGCGTCGCCCGTACATAGGGAAGCGACGCCGCGCCCATGGAAAGGGAGGTGACCCCCAGACCGGTCAGCACACACGCGAGCAGCGGGTCGGACGCGGCCTCACCGCAGACACCGCAGCTCTTGCCCTCGGCCCGCGCAGCCTCGGCGGCGATCGCGACCAGGTCGAGCAGCGCGGGCTGCCAGGGGTCCTGCAGGCGCGACACCGCACCCACCTGACGGTCGGCGGCGAAGGTGTACTGCGCGAGGTCGTTGGTCCCCAGCGAAAGGAACTCCACCTCCTGGAGCACCGAGCGCGCCCGCAGCGCGGCCGACGGGATCTCGACCATCGCACCGAACTTCGCCCGCAGCCCCGCGGCACGGCACGCGTCCGCGAACGCCCTCGCGTCCGTCCGGTCCGCGACCATCGGGGCCATCACCTCGAGGTAGACCGGCAGGCCCTCGGCGGCCTTGGCGAGCGCCGAAAGCTGGGTGCGCAGCACCTCAGGGTGTTCGAGCAGCGTCCGCAGCCCCCGCACACCGAGAGCCGGGTTCGGCTCGTCGGCCGGCGTCAGGAAGTCCAGCGGCTTGTCCGCGCCCGCGTCCAGCACACGCACCACGACCCGGCCCTCGGGGAAGGCCTCCAGCACCTGCCGGTAGGTCGCGACCTGCTTCTCCTCGGACGGCGCGTTCTTGTTGTCGTCCAGGAACAGGAACTCGGTCCGGAACAGACCCACACCCTCGGCACCGGCTTCGAGCGCCGCGGGCACGTCCGCGGGACCGCCGATGTTCGCGAGCAGCGGCACCTTGTGGCCGTCCGACGTGGCGCCGGGACCGGTCGCGGATGCCAGCGCGGCCCTGCGCTCGGCGGCAGCGGCCTCCAGCTGAGCCTTCTTCTCCTCACCGGGGTTCACGAAGATCTCACCGGTGCTGCCGTCGACGGCGATCACCGTGCCCTCGGCCAGTTCGACGGCGCCGGGCAGTGCGACGACGGCCGGCACACCGAGCGCCCGCGCCAGGATCGCGCTGTGACTCGTCGGCCCGCCCTCCTCGGTGACGAAGCCCAGGACCAGCGTCGGGTCCAGCAGCGCCGTGTCCGCCGGCGCCAGGTCACGGGCGACCAGCACGTACGGCTCGTCGCTGTCCGGCACGCCCGGCATCGGCACCCCGAGCAGACGGGCGACGATACGATTCCGCACGTCGTCCAGGTCGGCCACCCGGCCCGCGAAGTACTCACCGGCGGCGGCGAGCAGGTCCCGGTAGGCGGCGAACGCGTCGTACACGGCCCGCTCGGCCGTGCTGCCGACGGCGATACGCCGCTCCACATCCGCGATCAGCTCGGGGTCCTGCGCCATCAGGGCCTGTGCCTCGAGCACGGCCTGCGCCTCGCCCCCGGCCAGATGGCCGCGTGCCATCAGATCGGCCGCCACGGCCTCCACCGCCTGGCGGGCGCGCCCCTGTTCGCGCTCCGCCTCCTCCGCGGGGATCTGCTTGGCGGGCGGCTCCAGCACCGCCGTACCCATGTGCCGAACCTCGCCGATCGCCACACCGTGGCTCACACCGACGCCTCGCAGCGTTGTCTCCATCTCACCTGTCTCCGGTAGTGCGGCGAGTCCAACCGCCGCGGTGGTTGATGTGCGCCGCCCCTCGGGAGGCCGTCCCTGGGGAGGCAGTGGCGTCACTTCCAGGTGAAGAGGCTGTCGCCGGTCTTCACCTCTCCGCTGTCGCGAAGAGCGGAGAGGCTGTCGGCGGTGGCGTCCAGGGCCACGACCGGGCACACGGGGGACTTGCCGGCGGCTTCGACGGCGGCGGGGTTCCAGCGCACCACCGCCTGACCGCGCACGACCGTGTCGCCCTTCTTCACCAGCAGCTCGAACCCCTCGCCGTTGAGCTGCACGGTGTCGATGCCGAGGTGGGTGAGGACTCCGCGCCCCTGCTCGTCGACGACGACGAAGGCGTGCGGGTGCAGCGAGACGATGACTCCGTCCACGGGGGCCACGGCGTCGGCGGGCTCACGTACCGGGTCCAGCGCCGTGCCGGGGCCGACCATGGCTCCGGAGAAGACCGGGTCCGGCACGGCCGCCAGTCCGATGGCGCGTCCTGCGACGGGGGACGTCACGGTGGTCATGGGAAGCCTCCCAGGGGTGGAGATTCGTGTGCGCCGTCACTGATCGCCGGAGCCGGCGCGGTGTGGCGGCAAGCTATGTCACGGTAAGTACCGGTTACGGGCGAGAGCTTACACAGCTCACGTTGGTGGTCTAGACCACCAATCGAAGCGGTTTGCACCCACTCCGCGGGTCCATGTACAGTCGTACCCCTGCTCGGGGCTGAGTGACGTCACCAGGCGTCCTTGACCGGCAGCATCCATACTTGTCAGATCCTATCTCGGGGTCATCTTCTGCATGCCTGCAGGACGGTGGTCAGAGAGACAGAAAAAGCCTGATAGAGTTTGGATCACCGAAGGGAAGCGCCCGGAGGAAAGCCCGAGAGGGTGAGTACAAAGGAAGCGTCCGTTCCTTGAGAACTCAAC
>NZ_NNBK01000005.1:0-70912 GCF_002803075.1 Streptomyces sp. CB01373
CCGCCGCACGCGAGGGCCGCACCATCGCCCCCCTCATCACCAAACTCAACGACATCCGCCGGCGCAGTCCGGCCCTGCGGCAGCTCAGGGACCTGCACTTCCACCACGCCGACCAGGACGCGGTGATCGCCTACTCGAAGCGGAGTGGATCGAACACGGTTCTGGTGGTCGCCAACCTCGACCCCCACCACACCCAGGAGGCCACGGTCTCGTTGGACATGCCGCAACTCGGCCTGGACTGGCACGAGTCGGTGCCGGTGCGCGACGAGCTCACCGGCGAGACCTACCACTGGGGCAGGGCCAACTATGTGCGTCTCGAGCCGGGCCACCGGCCCGCGCACGTCCTCACCGTCCTGCGACCGTCCACCCCGCAGATCGGAGGGTCACCCACAAAATGATCGTCAATGAACCCGTTCCGGACACCTTCGAAGACACTCCGGCCCAGGACCGGGACCCTGAGTGGTTCAAGCGTGCCGTGTTCTACGAGGTCCTCGTCCGCTCCTTCCAGGACAGCAACGGCGACGGCGTCGGCGACCTGAAGGGCCTGACCGCCAAACTCGACTATCTCCAGTGGCTCGGCGTGGACTGCCTCTGGCTGCCGCCGTTCTTCAAGTCGCCGCTCAGGGACGGCGGCTACGACGTCTCCGACTACGCCGCGGTGCTCCCGGAGTTCGGCGACCTGGCCGACTTCGTGGAGTTCGTCGACGCCGCCCACCAGCGCGGCATGCGCGTGATCATCGACTTCGTCATGAACCACACCAGCGACCAGCACCCGTGGTTCCAGGAGTCCCGCAAGGACCCGGACGGCCCCTACGGCGACTACTACGTGTGGGCCGACGACGACAAGCAGTACCAGGACGCGAGGATCATCTTCGTCGACACGGAGGCGTCCAACTGGACCTACGACCCGGTCCGCAAGCAGTACTACTGGCACCGGTTCTTCTCCCACCAGCCGGACCTCAACTACGAGAACCCGGCCGTCCAGGAGGAGATGATCTCCGCGCTGAAGTTCTGGCTGGACCTCGGCATCGACGGCTTCCGGCTGGACGCGGTGCCGTATCTGTACCAGCAGGAGCGCACCAACTGCGAGAACCTCCCGGCCACGCACGAGTTCCTCAAGCGGGTGCGCAAGGAGATCGACACCCAGTACCCCGACAAGGTGCTGCTGGCGGAGGCGAACCAGTGGCCGGAGGACGTCGTCGACTACTTCGGCGACTACGCCGCCGGCGGCGACGAGTGCCACATGGCCTTCCACTTCCCCGTCATGCCCCGCATCTTCATGGCGGTCCGCAGGGAGAGCCGCTACCCCGTCTCCGAGATCCTGGCCAAGACCCCCGCGATCCCCGCCACCTGTCAGTGGGGCATCTTCCTGCGCAACCACGACGAGCTCACCCTCGAAATGGTCACCGACGAAGAACGCGACTACATGTGGGCCGAATACGCCAAAGACCCCCGCATGCGCGCCAACATCGGCATCCGCCGCCGCCTCGCCACCCTGCTCGACAACGACCGCAACCAGATCGAGCTCTTCACCGCCCTGCTGCTCTCCCTGCCCGGCAGCCCGATCCTCTACTACGGCGACGAGATCGGCATGGGCGACAACATCTGGCTCGGCGACCGCGACGCGGTACGCACCCCCATGCAGTGGACCCCCGACCGCAACGCCGGCTTCTCCTCCTGCGACCCCGGCCGCCTCTACCTGCCCACGATCATGGACCCCGTCTACGGCTACCAGGTCACCAACGTCGAGGCGTCGATGTCCTCGCCCTCGTCGCTGCTGCACTGGACCCGCCGCATGATCGAGATCCGCAAGCAGAACCACGCCTTCGGACTCGGCTCCTACACCGAACTGCCCTCCTCCAACCCCGCCGTCCTCGCCTTCCTGCGCGAGTACGAGGACGACCTGGTCCTGTGCGTCCACAACTTCTCCCGCTTCGCCCAGCCCACGGAGCTGGACCTGAGCGCGTTCCACGGACGGCATCCCGTGGAGCTGTTCGGCGGGGTGCGCTTTCCGGCCATCGGGGAGCTGCCGTACCTGCTGACCCTGGCGGGGCACGGGTTCTACTGGTTCCGGCTGCGCCGGGACGCCGTCGCCTAAACGGGGGCTCACGGTACCCGGGGCGGGGCGGGCGTTTCCTCCGCCCCGCCCGTGGGCACGCGTCAGTCACACCCGACCAGCGATTGGACGCGACGCCATGTCGGACGCCATGTCGCAAGCCGTCACACGCTCCGTCACCACCACCAGCCCCGGCCTGCTCGCGTCACTGGACCCCCTGCTGCGGGAGTGGCTGCCGCGGCAGCGCTGGTTCGCGGGCAAGGGCCGACCGGTGACGGGGTTCTCGCTGGTCGCCGCCACCGAGCTGCTGCCGGGGGACCGGAAGCTGGGCCTGTACCACCTGCTCGTACGCGCCCACCAGCCGCTTTCGCCCGTGCACGGCACGGTCCCGCATCCCGGTGACTGCTACCAGCTGCTGATAGGCGTGCGCGAGGCGCTGCCCCCGCGGCTGGCGCCCGCGCTGATCGGCCACGTGCACGAGGGCCCGCTCGCCGGCCGCACGGTGTACGACGCCCTGTACGACCCCCGGCCCGCCGAGGTGATCCTGGAGGCACTGCGCACCCGGGCCCGCATCGGCGGCCTCCGTTTCGAACGGCGGGACGAGATACGCCCCGACCTGGTCCCCCGCGTGGTCACCGCCGAGCAGTCCAACTCGTCGGTGGTCTACGGCGATACGTTCATCCTGAAACTGCTGCGCCGGGTCCTGCCCGGCGTCAACCCCGACCTGGAACTGCCGCTCGCCCTCGCCCGGGAGGGCTGCTCGCGGGTGCCGCCGCCGACGGCGTGGATGACGGCGGAGCTGGACGGCGAGTCGTATGTGCTCGGAGTGCTCCAGCCCTTCCTGCAGGGCGCCTCGGACGGCTGGGAGCTGGCACTGCGCGAACTGGCCAAGGGCGAGGACTTCAGCGGCGAGGCGCGGGCGCTGGGCCGCGCCACCGCCGAGGTGCACACCGCGCTGGCCCGCGCTCTGCCCACGGTCACCCTCGGCCACATGCAGCTCGAATCCCTGGTGCACGGCATGACCGAGCGCCTGGAGTCGGCCGCACAGGCGGTGCCCGCGCTCGGACCGTACGTCCCGGGACTGCGCTCCGCGTTCGACGCGCTGGCCGATCTGGCGGCCGAGGGCCGGACCTGGACCGCCCAGCGCATCCACGGCGACCTCCACCTCGGGCAGTGCCTCCGCTCCCCCTCGGGACAGTGGTGGCTGATCGACTTCGAGGGCGAGCCGGTGAAACCTCTGGCCGAGCGGCGGATGGCCCAGCCGGTGGTGCGCGACGTCGCCGGGATGCTGCGTTCCTTCGACTACGCGGCGCACTCGGCGGGCGGCCCGCCGGCACCGGAGTGGGCCGAGGCCTGCCGCGCCGCGTACTGCACCGGATACGCCGAGGTCAGCGGCAGTGACCCGCGCACCGACCCGGTCCTGCTGCGCGCCTACGAGACGGACAAGGCGATCTACGAGGTCCTCTACGAGGCAAGGCACCGCCCCGACTGGCTGCCGGTACCGATGTCCGCGGTGCACCGCCTGGCGGCCCCGGACACGACCTGACCCCTTTCCACCGTCTCCCCCAGCTCCCCCGTCCACCGCACCCGACCTGCGCCGAGGAGGATCCGCCCGTGACCCCCCGCACCCCGTCCAGCGGTTCGGACCCGAAGAACCAGCCGACGCCTGCGAAGAAGGCGGCCACGAAGAAGGCAGCCGCGAAGAAGGCCACGGCCGAGAAGGCGGTGGCGAAGAGGACGACGGCCGCCAAGAACACGACGGCGAAGAAGACACCGGCCAAGAAGGCGGTCGCGAAGAAGGAAGTCGCGAAGAAGACGGCGGCGAAGAAGACCACCGCGAAGGCGACCGCCGCGAAGACCGCGGCCGCCGGGGCCGTCGCCAGGAAGACCGCCAAGAAGGCGGCGACGGCGGCGAAGAAGGCCCCGGCCACGAAGACGGCCGCCCGGCCGGCGGTGGCCGGTTCCACGGCACCGGAACCCGTCTCGCCGGAACCCATGCCGCCGGAACTCGCGCCGCCCGACCCCATGGCCGCCAGGAGTCCGGAGGGCGCCGCCCCGGCCGCCGTCGGACCCGGGGACCGGGAGCGGCTGCTCGCGGGGACGCACCACGACCCGCATTCCGTGCTCGGCGCGCACCCGGTGCCCGGCGGGGTCGCCTTCCGGGTGTTCCGGCCGTACGCGCTGGGCGTGACCGTGGTCGCCGGGGAACGGCGGGCCGGGCTGCGGGACGACGGGCAGGGGTTCTTCTCGGGGATGCTGCCGCTGCCGGAGGTGCCCGCGTACCGGCTGGAGGTGGAGTACGCGGGGACGGTGCAGGACACCGAGGACGCCTACGGTTTCCTGCCCACGCTGGGCGAGTTCGATCTGCACCTGATCGGCGAGGGCCGGCACGAGCAGCTCTGGCAGGCGCTCGGGGCCCACCCGATGACCCACCAGGGCGTGCCCGGCACCCGGTTCGCGGTGTGGGCGCCCAACGCCCGGGGTGTGCGCGTCGCCGGTGGCTTCAACTTCTGGGACGGCACCGGGTACCCGATGCGCTCGCTCGGCGCGACGGGCGTGTGGGAGCTGTTCGTGCCCGGGATCGGCGAGGGCGAGTTGTACAAGTTCGAGATCACCCGGCCGGACGGCTCGAAGACGCTGCGCGCCGATCCGCTGGCCCGCCGTACCGAGGTGCCGCCGGCCACGTCGTCCGTCGTGCACGCCTCGCACCACGAGTGGGGCGACGCGGAGTGGATGGCCCGCCGCACCCGGCGCCCGGCCCACGAGGCGCCGTTCTCGGTGTACGAGCTGCATCTTCCCTCCTGGCGGCCCGGACTGACGTACCGGCAACTCGCAGAGCAGCTCCCGGCGTACGTCAAGGACCTCGGCTTCACCCACGTGGAGCTGATGCCGGTCGCCGAGCATCCTTTCGGCGGCTCCTGGGGCTACCAGGTCACCGGCTTCTACGCGCCCACCGCGCGCCTGGGCACCCCGGACGACTTCAAGTTCCTGGTCGACGCCCTGCACCGGGCGGGCATCGGCGTCCTGATGGACTGGGTGCCCGCGCACTTCCCGCGCGACGAGTGGGCCCTGGCCGAGTTCGACGGGCGGCCCCTGTACGAGCACGCGGACCCGCTGCGGGCCGCGCATCCGGACTGGGGCACCCTGGAGTTCGACTTCGGCCGCCGCGAGGTGCGCAACTTCCTCGTCGCCAACGCCCTGTACTGGTGCGAGGAGTTCCACATCGACGGCCTGCGCGTGGACGCGGTCGCCTCCATGCTCTACCTCGACTACTCGCGCGAGCCGGGCCAGTGGACGCCCAACGAGCACGGCGGCCGGGAGAACCTGGACGCGGTGGCCTTCCTCCAGGAGATGAACGCGACCGTGTACCGCAGGGTGCCGGGCGTGGTCACCGTCGCGGAGGAGTCCACGGCCTGGGACGGCGTGACCCGGGCGACCCACCACCGGGGCCCGAGCGGCTTCGGCGGCCTGGGTTTCGGGCTGAAGTGGAACATGGGCTGGATGCACGACTCGCTCCAGTACATGAGCCACGACGCCGTCCACCGCAAGTTCCACCACGGCGAGATGACGTTCTCGATGGTGTACGCCTACAGCGAGAACTACGTGCTGCCGATCTCGCACGACGAGGTGGTGCACGGCAAGCGTTCGCTGGTGTCGAAGATGCCCGGCGACTGGTGGCAGCAGCGGGCGAACCTGCGCTCCTACCTGGGCTTCATGTGGTCCCATCCGGGCAAGCAACTGTTGTTCATGGGCCAGGAGTTCGCACAGGGCTCGGAGTGGTCGGAGACCCGCGGCCCGGACTGGTGGCTGCTCGACCCGAACTACGGCGCCGCGGCCGACCACCGGGGGGTGCTTGACCTGGTCCGCGACCTCAACGCCGTCTACCGGGCCACTCCTGCCCTGTGGACGCGCGACGTCCACCCCGACGGCTTCCAGTGGATCACCGGGGACGCGGCGGACGACAACGTCCTCGCCTTCCTGCGCCACGACACCGACGGCACCCCGCTGCTGGCGGTGTCCCACTTCGCCCCGGTCGTCCGCCCCGACTACCGCATCGGCGTCCCCGACGACGTGCCCGCCTGGCGGGAGGTCCTCAACACCGACGCGGCCCGCTACGGCGGCAGCGACGTCGTCCACCCCGACCCGGTCAAGCCGGAGCCCCAGGGCCGCCACGGCCGACCGGCGAGCATCCGCCTGACGCTGCCACCCCTGGCGACGGTGTGGCTGCGACCGGCGTGAGCACAACCAGCCCGTCCGGCGTGCGAGGACGAGGCCGTCCAGGCCGAAGCGGGGGTCCGGGGGCGGCAGCCCCCGGAACAGCCACCCCTACTCCCCGAACGCCTCCCCCAGAGCCGGAGGCAACGCCTCCGAATACAGCACGCCCAGCCGCTGCGTGGCACGCGTCAACGCCACGTACAGGTCGCTCGTGCCGTAGCGCGCGGGTTCGACCACGAGGACGGAGTCGAACTCCAGGCCCTTGGCCTGGCGCGGGTCGAGGAGGACGACCGCCCGGGTCAGGTCGGGCTCGGCGCCCGCCGTGACCCCGTCGAGCCGGGCGGCCAGCCGCCGGTGCAGTTCGCGCGGGGCGATCACGGCGAGCCGGCCCTCCTCCGGGGTGAGTTCCACGACGGCCTTCTCCACCGCGCCGGGCAGGTCGTCGGTGGCGCGGGCCCAGGGCCGTACGCCCGTGGAGCGGACCGAGCCGGGTGGCTCGAAGCCGGGGTGCTCGGCGCGGACCACGGCCGCCGCCACGTCCATGATCTCGGCCGGGGTGCGGTAGTTGACGCCGAGGCGGGTGTGCTCCCAGCGGTCCTCGACGTACGGCCGGAGGATGTCCGCCCAGGAGCCGACGCCGGCCGCCTCCGCCGTCTGCGCGGGGTCGCCGACCAGGGTCATGGAGCGGGTCGGGCTGCGCCGCATCAGCAGCCGCCACGCCATCGGCGACAGCTCCTGCGCCTCGTCGACGATGATGTGCCCGAACGCCCAGGTGCGGTCGGCGGCCGCGCGCTCGGCGGCGCTGCGGTGGTCGTCCTCCTCCTGGCGTTCGGCGAACCGCTCGGCGTCGATGATGTCGTGCGCGGACAGCACCTCCGAGGCGTCCGGGTCGCCGTCCTCCTTGTCCTCGAACTCGTACGTGCGGGACGCGTACGACACGTCCAGCACGCCCTGGGCGTAGGCGATCCGGGTCTCGCGCTCGTGCTCGGCGCGGGCGCGGGCCAGGCGGTCGTCCTCGCCGAGCAGTTCGGCGGCCTCGTCAAGGAGGGGGACGTCCGCGACTGTCCACGCCCGGGTCACCGGGCGGCGGATCGCGGCCGCGTCCTCGTCGCCGACGTACCCCTCCGGCTCCGCCAGGAAGTCCGCCACCAGCCGCTGCGGGGTCAGCCGCGGCCACAACCGGTCGATCGCCGACCAGACCTCGCGGTTCTCGGCGAGTTCGTCGCGGATCTGGGTGATGTCGCTGGGGTCGAGGACGTTGGAGCCGTCGTAGGGGTCGGTGCCGATGCGTTCGGCGAGCAGGTCGGTGAGCGTGTTGAGGATGTGGCCCTCGAAGTGCTCGCGGGCCGCGTTGTGCGGCAGCTTCGCGGCGCGGGTGCGTTCACGGGCGACGTTCACCAGGCCGTCGTCGAGCATCAGGATCTCGCGGTCGTGCTCGATGGCGATCACCGGATCGGGCAGCGCCTGCCGGTCCTGCACGACGGCGGCGAGCACGTCGGCCATGTCGGCACGGCCCTTCACCGCGGCGGCCTCGGGGGTGTCCGACGCGGTCGCCCTCACACCGGGGAACAGCTCGCCGACGGTCGCCAGGAGCACCCCGGTCTCGCCGAGCGAGGGCAGCACCTCACCGATGTAGCCGAGGAACGCGGGGTTCGGGCCGACGATCAGCACGGCCCGCCGGGCGAGCAGTTCCCGGTGCTCGTAGAGCAGGTAGGCGGCCCGGTGCAGGGCGACCGCGGTCTTGCCGGTGCCCGGGCCGCCCTCGACCACGAGCACGCCGCGGTGCGGCGCGCGGATGATGCGGTCCTGGTCGGCCTGGATGGTCCGCACGATGTCGCCCATCCGGCCGGTGCGCGCGGAGTCGAGCGCGGCGAGCAGCACCGCGTCACCGGTCGGGTCCTCGTGGCCGGTCCGTGTGGTGTCGCCGAGGTCGAGGATCTCGTCGTGCAGGGCGGTGACCCGGCGGCCGTCGGTGGAGATGTGCCGGCGGCGGCGCAGGCCCATCGGGGTGTGGCCGGTGGCCAGGTAGAAGGGGCGGGCGACGTCGGCGCGCCAGTCGATGAGGATCGGCGTGCGCTCGGCGTCGTCGGCGCGCAGGCCGATGCGGCCGATGTGGTGGCTGTCGCCGCCGGTGAGATCGATCCGGCCGAAGCAGAGCGAGCCGTCCACGGCGTTCAGCGCGGCCAGCAGCCCCGACCGCTCGGCGACGAGGATGTCCCGCTCCAGCCGGGCCTGCATGGGCGTGTCGCCCTGCGCGAGCGCGTCCGCGACGGAGGTCTCGGTGTCACCGCGCAGCGCGTCCACGCGGGCGTACAGTCCGTCGGTGAATTCCTGCTCCTGCCGCAATTCACCGTCTGGAAATTCGGTGTTTGACAATTCAGCTCCCGCCCGGATATACTCTGCTCAGTGAACTTCTTCGCGGCCCGATAAATACCAAGTCGCGAATCACCGAATATACGCAGAGAAATCCCCCGGGCGCAATTGCCCGGGGGATTTCTCATTCTCCGGCCCGCTGTCACGGCCCGTCCGGCGGGTCCCTTCCGGCAGGTCACAGCACGTCGGACAGCTCCTCCAGCAGCCGCCGCTTGGGGCGTGCGCCCACCATGGACTTCACGGGTTCGCCGGCGCGGAAGACCATGAAGGTCGGCATCGACAGCACCTTGTACGCGTTCGTCGTGTCCGGGCTGGTGTCCACGTCGAGCTGGACCACCTTCAGCCGCTCGCCCTGCTCGGCGGCCAGTGCGCTGAGCACGGGCCCCATCTGCCGGCACGGCGGACACCAGTCGGCGGTGAACTCCACCAGCACCGGCCGGTCCGCGCCGAGCACCTCCGCCGCGAAGTCCGCGTCCGTCACCTCCGCCACTCCATCTGCCCTGATCACCGCTGCTGCCCTCCCAGCTCGCACCTCGGCTCCGGACCGCCCGGAACCCCCGCGTCGGCGGCCAGTGCCTCCCGCGCCTTCTCGGCCCTCACGAGCTGCGCGCCGACCTGCTCCCGCACAGCCCGCAGCTCGCCGATCAGCGCGTCGAGCTGGTCCAGCTTGCGCCGGTAGACGCCGAGGGAGGCCGGACATGAATCGCCCTCGGGGTGCCCGGCCCGCAGACACTCCACGAACGGCCGGGTCTCCTCCAGCTCGAATCCGAAGTCCCGCAGCGTCCTGATCTGCGTGAGCAGCCGCAGGTCGCGCTCGTCGTAGGAGCGGTGACCCTGCGCGTCCCGTCGCGCGGGCAGCAGCCCCCGCGACTCGTAGTACCGCAGCGCCCGCGTCGTGGTCCCGGCCCGCTCGGCCAGCTCGCCGATTCGCATGCGTACGAACGTACGCCCTGACGCCGACGTCAAGGCAACGGCCGAGCGCCGGACGTCGCTCAGGCCATCACGCCGGCCGACTCCTCCACTTCGAGCAGGGAGGCGCTGCGGCGTTCCTCGTCGAAGGCCCGGCGTCCGCCGCGCAGGCCGAACAGGCGCTTGGCGAAGGCGATGTAGAGGACGGCGACGATGTTGAGGACCAGTGTGGTGATCTTGACCGCGCTGATGTGCTCGGTGAGCTCGTAGATCTCCAGCGGGAGGAAGGCTGCGGTGGCGACCACCGTCAGGTATTCCGCCCAGCGCTTGGCGTACCACAGGCCGACCGCCTCGATCAGTTCGACCAGCGCGTAGGCGAGCAGGACGCAGGCCACCAGGAGCAGGGTCGAATGCCGGTAGCCGAAGGTCTTCTGGACGGTGCCGATGACGGGTGAGTGGTCGAGGTCGTAGTGGAAGTACCGGAAGACGGGACGGAAGACGTCCAGGTACTCGTCGAACAGGCGGCGTACCGCGTCCTGGCTGTTGCTGAACTTCCACACGGCCACGGCGACCAGCACGATGAACACCCCGCGCACGGCCCGCTCGAACGCGAGGAATCGCAGGATGAACAGGTCTCGCAGCACCTTGCCGCGCGGCACCAGCGGGGCGTCGCCGGCCGGTCCCGAGCCGTGCGGCTCGCCGAGCGCGAAGTCGCCGCAGCGCAGGCAGCGCCAGACGTCACCCAGCGCGGTCCGCGCGTGCAGCCGGATCCGCAGCCTCGGGTCGTCCGGTGCGTAGGTCACATGCCCCTTGCGCGCGCAGGTGCGCCGGTCCCAGTCGATCGCCATCCCGTGGTTTGCCTCTCCGTACCTGCCCTGTGCCTGCGGACGGTGCCGCGCCGATCGGCGCGGCACCGTCCGGCACGGCACGCTAGTCCATCGCAGTAAGAGACGGCTGCCAGGAGCTTTCAGTTCACAGGGCGTCGTGGCATGGGACGAACCGGTCAGCGCCGGGTCAGCGCCAGCACACTCAGAGCGAACATCAGGACACCCAGGGGGAGATGGACCGACGGGACGTGCGCGATGCCGAGCACGACCTGGACCGAGGCGAGCACGAGGAAACCCGACGCGTGCCGGATGGGCCGGGGCGAGCCGCCGCCCGGCTTCCACGCCAGTACCGCCGCGAGCACGTACAGCATCGCCGCCCCGTACATCACACGGGCTCCGACACCGTGCAGCGTCTCTCCGTAGGACGAGGTCAGCAGCAGTCCGGCGGAGACCGCCTGGAAGAAGATGGTCAGGGTCTGCACCGCGATCGTGATCTGCAGGAACGAGAAGCCGCGCCGTGCGTTCGCCGTCACCTGAGTGGCCACGCCACACCCCTTTTCCGCCCTTCGGGCAGTAGGTCTAT
Source organism: Streptomyces sp. CB01373 (assembly GCF_002803075.1). GTDB lineage: Bacteria > Actinomycetota > Actinomycetes > Streptomycetales > Streptomycetaceae > Streptomyces. Next base: position 10,964 of record NZ_NNBK01000005.1, read on the forward strand.
AAGGTCTCAACAGCTCGACGACGCGGGCCTGCGAAAGGTAAGGCGAGGGGGCGGCCGGAGGCATGGGGACTGTCGGGAACAGCACGGACGGCATGGCCGGCGAGCGGCGCCACCTGATCAATGTCGCTTACCGGTTGCTCGGCTCGGCGTCCGAGGCCGAGGACGCCGTGCAGGATGCCTACGCACGCTGGTACGGGCTGCCACGAAGCCGGCGGGAGGAGATCCTGTCCCCCGGCGCCTGGCTGACGACGGTGACCGGCCGCATCTGCCTGGACCTGCTCGGCTCGGCGCGAGCCCGCCGCGAACGCTATGTCGGCGCGTGGCTGCCCGAGCCGCTGCCCGACCGCACCGAGTGGGACCACGCGGACGGCTCCGACCCCGCCGACCAGATCGTCCTGGACGAGTCGGTGGTCATGGCCTTCCTCGTCGTCCTGGAGTCGATGACGCCCGCCGAGCGGGTTGCGTTCGTCCTGCACGACGTCTTCCGGTACCCGTTCGCCGAGATCGCCGATGTTCTCGGCCGGACCCCTGCGGCCTGCAAGCAGTTGGCGGCGTCCGCCCGACGACGGGTGGGCGTCACGCGCGCTCCGGTCACGGCGACCGGCCGGGCCGACGTGGTGAGGCATGTCAAAGAGGCATGGGAGACCAAGGACATCGCAGCCCTCGTCGGTCTCCTCGACCCGGCCGCCGTGATGACCGCCGACGGCGGCGGCGTGGTCGGCACCGTCCTGCGTCCGGTCGAGGGCGGCGAGCGCATCGCCGGGTACATGGTCGCCATCGCCGACATGGCTCCGGGGCTCGAACTCCTGGAGCGGTCGGTCAACGGTGTGCCGGGCCTGGTGGCCCGGCGTGCCGGCGTCGTCATGACCGTCGCCTCGTTCGACGTCTCCGACGGGCGTGTCACCCGGATCTGGGTGGTCCGCAACCCGGAGAAGCTGCGGCCGTGGGCGCGGGAGGGATAGCGCCGCGGCGGAGCGTGCGGAGGGGCCGGGACGGGGGTGGCCGGCCCCGCCCGAGCGCCACGCGAAGACGTCGCTCGCACGGGACCGGTCCCGGCGTCAGACCCGGGCCGTCGACTTCACACCGCCGCCCGCCGGCTCCTTCGCCTCCTCGGCCGGCTGCTCGTCGCGGGCGGCGCCGCGCGGCAGCAGCAAGGCCACGGCGAGGGTGCCCACGCCCAGGATCACAGCGCCGACCAGGCTGGTGTGGGCCACCGCGTCGGAGAAGGCCGAGCCGACCGCCTCCTTCATCCGCTGGGCGCCCTCGGCGAGCCCTCCGGCCTGCGCCTTGAGCTGCGCGGCCTGCTGCGGGTCGGTCGCGTGGGCGGCCTGAGCCGCGAGCTTCTGCGCCTTCTCCCCGATGCCCTGGGCGACGGCGTATCCGGCGCCGACCGAGTCCTGCGCGGTGGACAACGCGCCCGCCGGGAGCCCGCTGCCCGCGGTGGCGTCGGAGAGGTGCTGGGCGTACGAGGTGGACAGCAGGGAGCCGAGGATCGCGATGCCGAGCGAGCCGCCCAGCTCCAGGGAGGTGTCGTTCACGGCGCCGCCGACGCCCAGCTCGGACTCCGGGAAGGCGCCCATGATGGCGTCGGTGCAGGGCGAGAGGGCGAGCCCGATCGCCAGGCCCAGGATCACCAGGGGTGCCACGAGGTCGCCGTAGCCGGACGAGCCGTCCACCCGGGTCAGCAGCGCCAGGGCCGCGGTGCCGCCGACCATGCCCGCGGTCACCGTCCACTTCATGCCGACGCGCGGGGTGAGGTACCCGGTCAGCGCCGAGCCGGCGAAGACGGCGCCGGCCAGCGGCAGCATGCGCAGCCCGGTTGCCAGGGCGTCGTAGCCGAGGACGAACTGGAGGTGCTGGGTGAGGTAGTAGAAGGCGCCGAAGACGGCCAGGAAGAACAGGGCGACGGCCAGGTTGGAGCCGGCGAAGCGGCGCTGCGTGAAGCGCCGTACGTCGAGGACCGGGCGTGGGTGGCGCAGCTCCCACAGGACGAAGGCCACCAGGCTCACGCCCGCGACCGCGGCCGCGGTGACCGCCTTGGCGTCCCAGCCGAAGTGCGGACCCTCGATGATCATGTAGACCAGCGAGCCGATCCACACCACCGACAGCAGCCCGCCGACGTAGTCGATCCGGCCGTGCCGCGCCGCCCTGGAGGGCGGTACGAGGACGAAGGTGCCGACCAGGGCGACGGCGGCGACCGGCACGTTGATCAGGAAGGTCGAGGACCAGCCGTGGTCCTGGAGCAGCGCGCCGGCGACGAGGGGACCGGCGGCGATGGCGAGGCCGGCGGTGGCCGTCCACAGGGTGATCGCCTTGGCGCGCTCGGCCCGCGGGAAGGTCGCGGCCAGCAGGGACAGGGTGGCCGGCATGATCAGCGCGGCGCCCACGCCCATCACGGCGCGGGCCGCGATGACGGCCGCCGCGCTGTCGGCGAAGTAACCGAGGACGGCGCCGCCGCCGAACACGACGAGTCCGAGGGCGAGCGCGCCGCGCCGGCTGTACTTGTCGCCGATCGCGCCGAGCAGCAGCATCAGCGCCGCGTACGGGACGGTGTAGCCGTCGATGACCCACTGGAGGTCGGCGCTGGACAGGCCGAGGTCCCGGGTCATGTCGGGCGCGGCGACCGTGAGCGCGGTGTTCGCCATCACGATGATCAGCAGGCTCAGGCAGAGCACGAGGAGCGCCCACCAGCGCCGTGCGTAGGGGCGGTCCATCCTTTCGGCCGGTTCGTTCATGACGAGTCGCATGGGCAGGAGTCGCCTTCCTTGGTCTACTTGCACAGCAGAGTGCAATTGCACAACGATGTGCAATGTACGACCCTTGCACAGTGCTGTGCAAGTCAGGAGAGGGCAGAATGTCAGCCATGACCACGGGTAGCACCAGTCGCGCCGACGTGAACCGGCGCCGGATCCTCGACGTCGCCCTCGCGGAGCTGCTGCGCGACCCCGACGCGTCCATGGACCAGATCGCGCGCGCGGCCGGTGTCGTACGGCGCACGGTGTACGGCCACTTCCCCAGCCGGGAGGCGCTGATCAGCACGCTCGTCGACGAGGCGGTGCTCGCGCTCGCCACCGCGCACGCGGCGGGCCGGGACGGCGTCGCGGACCCGGCGGAGGCCGTGGCGCGGTCGGTGCTGGCGGTCTGGGAGATCGCCGACCGCTACCGGCTGCTGGTCGCGCTCGCCCAGCGCACGGTGAGCATGGAGGGCATCCGCGAACGCCTCACCCCCGTCCGGGAGAGCGCCGCGGGACTTCTCCAACGCGGCCTGGACGAGGGCGTCTTCGCCTCTCCCCTGCCCGCGCCCGCCCTGGCGTACGTGAAGGAGCAGATCCTGTTCGCCCTGATGGAGGCGGTGAACGACGGCCTGCTCGACCCCCGGGAGGCTGGCCGCACGGCCGCGGTGACGGTCCTGACGGCGGCCGGGTTGCCCGCCTCCCTCGCCGCCGCCCTGGTGGCCAGGATCAGCGACTGACGCCCGGGAGCACGCTCGCCGGCTGTCCGCCTCGGAACACGAAGAGACCCCGCGCCCCCTTGAGGGGGTGCGGGGTCTCGGTGTCCTGCCGGAGCGCTACACCTTGGCCAGTTCGCGCTGCTCGGGGCTCCCGGCGCCGTCGTCGCCGTCGGCGTCGTCCAGCAGCGTCTTCTCGTCGAAGGGCAGCTCGCCGGCGAGGACGCGCCGGACGCGGTCCTTGTCGACCTCGCCGGTCCAGGTGCCGATCAGCAGGGTGGCGACCGCGTTGCCCGCGAAGTTGGTCAGGGCGCGGGCCTCGCTCATGAAGCGGTCGATGCCGACGATCAGGCCGACACCGTCGACCAGGGCGGGCTTGTGGGACTGGAGGGCACCGGCGAGGGTGGCCAGTCCGGCACCGGTGACACCGGCGGCGCCCTTGGACGCGATCATCATGAACAGCAGCAGCGTGATCTGCTGGCCGATGGACAGCGGCTGGTCCATCGCGTCGGCGATGAACAGCGAGGCCATGGTCAGGTAGATCATCGTGCCGTCGAGGTTGAAGGAGTAGCCGGTCGGCACGGTGATGCCGACGACCGGACGGCTCACGCCCAGGTGCTCCATCTTGGCGATGAGCCGGGGCAGCGCGGACTCCGACGACGACGTCGACAGGATCAGCAGGAACTCGCGGCCCAGGTACTTCAGCAGGTGGAAGATGTTGACGCCGGCCACCAGCCGGGTCAGCGCGCCCAGCACCACCAGCACGAACAGCAGACAGGTGACGTAGAAGCCGAGCATGATCGCGGCGAGTGCCTTCAGGGCGTCGATGCCGGTCTCGCCGACGACGGCGGCCATGGCGCCGAAGGCGCCGATCGGGGCGGCCCACATGATCATGGCGAGCACGCGGAAGACCAGCCGCTGGATGTGCTCCACCCCGCGCAGGACCGGCTCGCCCTTGCGGCCCATGGCCTGGAGCGCGAACCCGACGAGCAGGGCGACCAGCAGGGTCTGCAGCACCTGGCCCTGGGTGAACGCCGACACGAGCGTGGTCGGGATGATGCCGAGCACGAAGTCGACCGGGCCCTCGCTCCCGGCCTGCGCCTGCGCCTGGCCGACGCCCTTGACCGCCTCCGTCAGGTGCATCCCGCTGCCCGGGTGCACGATGTTGCCGATCACGAGCCCGATGGCCAGCGCGACGAACGACATGGCGAGGAAGTAGCCGAGCGCGAGGCCGCCGACCTTGCCGACCTTCGCGGCCTTGCGCACCGAGCCGACGCCGAGCACGATCGTGCAGAAGATGATCGGCGAGATCATCATCTTGATCAGGTTCACGAAGCCGGTGCCGAGCGGCTTGAGCTCCTTGGCGAAGTCGGGCGCGGCGAACCCGACGGCGACGCCGAGGACGACCGCGGCGATCACCGCTATGTACAGATAGTGGGTACGGTCCCGCTTGGCTGCGGGTGCGGCAGGTGCCGTATCGGCTGCGCTGCTCAAGGCGGCCCTCCTTGACGACGTCATCGGCATCACCGGCGTGCGGCTCACGTCCGGGCATGGGGGAATGCCGCGACTATCTCCCGTCCTGTGAGGGGGGTCACGCTTCCGTTCATTAAGTTCACGCCACATGGTTCACGCCAGAACGAAAGAGGGAGACTTGGCGGCATGCGCATACCCGTCCTCCCCAGACCCCGCAGCCTGGCGGGCCAGCTGTTCGCCATGCAGGCCGTGCTGCTGGCGCTCGTCGTGGCCGGGTACGCGCTGTTCAGCTACCTCAGCGACCGGGGCCAGGCCGAGGAGTCGGCCCGCCGGCAGACCACGGCGGTGGCCCGCTCCATCGCCGACGCCCCCTCGGTCCTGACGGCCATCCGGACCTCCGACCCCTCGTCGGAGCTCCAGCCGTACGCGCTGAGGGTCCAGCAGGACACCGGGGTCGACTTCGTCACGATCATGACCCCGGGTGGCATCCGCTGGACGCACCCGGATCCGGACCAGATCGGGCGGCCCTTCCTCGGCAACATCTCCCGCGCCCAGCGCGGCGAGTCCTTCACCGAGACCTACACCGGCACCCTCGGCCCGTCCGTCCGCGCGGTCACCCCCGTCGAGGAGAACGGCCGCGTGGTCGGCCTGGTCAGCTCCGGCATCAAGGTGGAGGCGATCAGCGAGCGGGTACGGGAACAGGTCATCGCCCTGTTCTCGGTCGCGGCCGGGATCCTCGCGCTCGGCGCGATCGCCACGTACGTCATCAACGCGCGTCTGCGCCGCCACACCCACGGCATGAACGCGGCGGAGCTCAGCCGGATGCACGACTACCACCAGGCCGCCCTGCACGCGGTGCGCGAGGGTCTGCTGATGCTGGACGCACAGCACCGGGTGGCGCTCATCAACGACGGCGGACGCGAACTGCTGGGCGTGGGACGCCAGGAGGACGTGATGGGCCGGTCGGTGGCGGACCTCGGCCTGCCGGCCCCGCTGACCGGCGCGCTGCTGGCGTCCGAACCGCGGGTGGACGAGGTGTACCTGACCGACGCGCGCGTGCTGGTGGTCAACACCTCGCCGGTGTCGGGCGGTCAGCGCCGGGGCACGGTGGTGACCCTGCGGGACGTCACCGAACTCCAGTCGCTGATGGGCGAACTGGACTCGGAGCGCGGCTTCAGCCAGGCGCTGCGCTCCCAGGCGCACGAGGCGGCCAACCGGCTGCACACGGTGGTGTCGCTGATCGAGCTGGGGCGGGCGGAGGAGGCCGTGGAGTTCGCGACGGCGGAGCTGGAACTGGCGCAGGCGCTGACCGACCAGGTGGTCACGGCGGTGAGCGAGCCGGTGCTGGCCGCGCTGCTGCTCGGCAAGGCGGCCCAGGCCAACGAGCGCGGCGTGGAGCTGGTGGTGTCCTCGGACAGCGGCCTGGACGACGGTCTGCTGCCGCGGAGCCTGCCGCCCCGGGATCTGGTGACGATCCTCGGCAACCTCGTCGACAACGCGGTGGACGCGGCGCAGGGCGGCATGCCGGCACGGGTGACGGTCACGGCGTGCGCGGAGGACGGCGAACTGGTGCTGCGGGTCGCGGACAACGGGCCGGGCGTGCACCCGGCCCACACGGACCGGGTGTTCCAGCACGGCTTCTCCACCAAGCCGACGGGCCCGGGCGGGCGGGGACTGGGCCTGGCGCTGGTGCGGCAGGCGGTACGGCGGCACGAGGGGACGCTGACGGTGACGGATGCCGAAGGCGGCGGGGCGGTGTTCGAGGCACGCCTGCCCCTGACCCACGGGACGGAGAACCTCGTGACCGGCAGGGCCGGGTCCTGGGCCGGGCGCGGCCTGCCCGGAGGCGTGGCATGACGGACGGCGGGAGCGGGACGCAGCCCATCCGCGTCCTGGTGGTGGAGGACGACCCGGTCGCGGCCGACGCGCACGTGATGTACGTGGGCCGGGTGCCGGGATTCGTCACGGTCGGCACGGCGCACACGGGCGCCGAGGCCCGGCGGGTCCTGGAGCGCACCCCGGTGGACCTGCTGCTCCTCGACCTCCATCTGCCGGACGTGCACGGCCTGAAGCTGGCCCGGTCGCTGCGGGCGGGCGGCCACCACGCGGACGTGATCGCGGTGACCTCGGCACGGGACCTCGCGGTGGTGCGCGAAGGGGTCTCGCTGGGGGTGGTCCAGTACGTCCTGAAACCGTTCACCTTCGCCACGCTCCGGGACCGGCTCGTGCGGTACGCCGAGTTCCGCGCGGCGGTCGGGGAGGTGGGCGGCCAGGACGAGGTGGACCGCGCGATAGCGACCCTGCGCGCCCCGAGCCCGGCGGCCCTCCCCAAGGGGCTCAGCGCGCCGACACTCCAGCGGGTGACGGACGCGCTGCGCGCGGCGGAGGAAGGGTTCACCGCGGCGGGGGTCGCCGGGACGGTGGGCATCTCCCGGATCACCGCCCGGCGCTATCTGGAGCACCTGGTGGACGCGGGCCGGGCCGTACGCAGCCCGCTGTACGGGCAGGTCGGCAGGCCGGAACTGGTGTACCGGTGGACACGGGAGTCCGGCGGGGAGCGGTAGGGAGCCTCACCCCCCCCCCGCCCGGACCACCGGCTCCCGGAACGCCTGGACCGCTAAAAGACGGACTCCGTCTCGTCCATGCGGTCCTTGGGGACGGTCTTCAGCTCGGTCACCGCCTGGGCCAGCGGGACCATCACGATGTCGGTGCCGCGCAGCGAGGTCATGTGGCCGAACTCACCGCGGTGGGCGGCCTCCACCGCGTGCCAGCCGAAGCGGGTGGCGAGGACGCGGTCGTAGGCGGTCGGCACGCCGCCACGCTGGACGTGGCCGAGGATGACCGGCTTGGCCTCCTTGCCGAGCCGGCTCTCCAGCTCGTACGCCAGCGCCGTGCCGATGCCCTGGAAGCGCTCGTGGCCGAACTTGTCGATCTCGCCCTTGCCGTAGTCCATGCTGCCCTCGACCGGGTGGGCGCCCTCGGCGACGCAGACCACCGCGAACTTCTTGCCGCGGGCGAACCGCTCCTCGACCATCTTCACCAGGTCGGCCGGGTCGAAGGGGCGCTCGGGCAGGCAGATGCCGTGGGCGCCGGCCGCCATGCCGGACTCCAGCGCGATCCAGCCCGCGTGCCGGCCCATGACCTCCACGACCATCACGCGCTGGTGGGACTCGGCCGTGGTCTTCAGCCGGTCCATGGCCTCGGTGGCCACGCCGACGGCCGTGTCGAAGCCGAAGGTGCGGTCGGTGGAGGAGATGTCGTTGTCGATCGTCTTCGGCACGCCCACCACCGGCAGCCCGGCGTCCGACAGCATGCGCGCCGCGGTCAGCGTGCCCTCGCCGCCGATCGGGATCAGCGCGTCGATGCCGAACCGGTGGATCATGTCCGAGGCGTTCTCGCAGGCCTCGCGGAGCCGGTCGCGCTCCAGGCGGGAGGAGCCGAGGATGGTGCCGCCGCGGGCGAGGATGCCGCCCACCGCGTTGAGGTCCAGGGTGCGGTAACGGCCGTCGAGCAGGCCCGCGTAGCCGTCCTCGAAGCCGATGACCTCGTCGCCGTACGCCGTGGCCGCCCGGTGGACGACCGACCGGATCACCGCGTTCAGTCCCGGACAGTCGCCGCCCGCCGTGAGAACTCCGATACGCATGCTGCTGTGTCTCCTGCTCGCTGTTGACACCGGTGATCCCGTCCGATTGTTTCATGTCCGGGGGACGGCCATGGCCTGACGGGCGCCATAGCTACCGGCAGGGGTACTGTCAAGGGGATTCCGCTCACCCCGGTGGGCGTTTTTTGCAGGACGCCATCCCCGGCCGACGAGTGATCCCCCGAGGAAACGGAGAGCCCGCGTGACCCGCAGCGTGTACGTGACCGGTATCGACCGCGGTGACGGCCGGCAGGTCGTCGAGCTGGGAGTCATGGAACTGCTGACACGGCAGGTGGACCGGGTGGGCGTCTTCCGTCCCCTCGTCCACGACGGCCCCGACCGCCTCTTCGAGCTGCTGCGCGCCCGCTACCGGCTCCCCCAGGACCCGGCGACCGTCTACGGCCTGGACTACCAGGAGGCGTCCGCCCTCCAGGCCGAGCAGGGCACGGACGAACTGGTGTCCGCCCTCGTCGACCGCTTCCACCTGGTCGCCCGGGACTACGACGTGGTACTCGTCCTCGGCACCGACTTCGCCGACACCCAGCTCCCGGACGAGTTGTCCCTCAACGCCCGGCTCGCCAACGAGTTCGGGGCCTCCGTCCTGCCGGTCGTGGGCGGCCGCAGACAGAACGCGGAGTCGGTGCTCGCCGAGACCCGCAACGCCTACCGCGCCTACGACGGCCTCGGCTGCGACGTGCTGGCCATGGTCACCAACCGGGTGGCCCGCGAGGACCGCGACGAGATCGCCGAGCGGCTGGCCGGCCGGCTGCCGGTGCCCTGCTGGGTGGTGCCCGACGAGCCGGCCCTGTCCGCACCGACGGTCGCGCAGATCACCCAGGTCCTGGACGGCCGGGTGCTCCTCGGCGACGACTCCGGACTGGCCCGCGACGCCCTGGACTTCGTCTTCGGCGGCGCCATGCTGCCCAACCTCCTCAAGGCGCTGACCCCCGGCTGCCTGGTGGTCACCCCCGGCGACCGCGCCGACCTGGTCATCGGCTCGCTCGCCGCGCACAGCGCCGGCACCCCGCCGATAGCCGGCATGCTGCTCACCCTGAACGAGGCGCCGCGGCAGGAGATCCTCACCCTGGCCGGCCGCCTCGCCCCGGGCACCCCGGTCGTCTCGGTGTCCGGCAACAGCTTCCTCACCGCCGAGCGGCTGTTCTCCCTGGAGGGCAAGCTCAACGCGGCCACCCCGCGCAAGGCGGAGACCGCGCTCGGCCTGTTCGAGCGGTACGTCGACACCGCCGACCTCAGCAAGCGGGTCTCCGCGCCCAGCAGCGACCGGGTCACCCCGATGATGTTCGAGCACCAGCTCCTCGAACAGGCCCGCCGCGACCGGCGCCGGGTCGTGCTGCCGGAGGGCACCGAGGAGCGCGTGCTGCACGCGGCGGAGGTGCTGCTGCGCCGGGGCGTGTGCGACCTGACGCTGCTCGGCCCGGCGGAGGTGATCCGCAAGAAGGCCGCCGACCTGGGCATCGACCTCGGGGACGCGCAGCTCATCGACCCGGCCACCTCCGACCTGCGGGACGCCTTCGCCGAGCGGTACGCGGCGCTGCGCGCCCACAAGGGCGTCACGGTGGAGCTGGCGTACGACGTCGTCTCGGACGTGAACTACTTCGGCACGCTCATGGTGCAGGAGGGCCTGGCCGACGGCATGGTGTCGGGCTCGGTGCACTCCACGGCCGCGACCATCCGGCCCGCGTTCGAGATCATCAAGACCCGCAGCGACGCCTCGATCGTCTCCTCCGTGTTCTTCATGTGCCTGGCCGACAAGGTCCTCGTCTACGGCGACTGCGCGGTCAACCCCGTCCCGGACGCCGAGCAACTGGCCGACATCGCCATCCAGTCGGCGGCCACCGCCGCCCGGTTCGGCGTGGAACCGCGGATCGCCATGCTGTCGTACTCCACCGGCGACTCCGGCTCGGGCGCCGACGTGGACAAGGTGCGCGAGGCGACCGAGCTGGTGCGGCAGCGCCGCCCGGACCTGATGATCGAGGGGCCGATCCAGTACGACGCGGCCGTGGAACCCTCGGTGGCCGCCACCAAGCTGCCCGGCTCGGAGGTGGCGGGGCAGGCCACCGTGCTGATCTTCCCGGACCTGAACACCGGCAACAACACCTACAAGGCCGTGCAGCGTTCGGCCGGCGCGGTCGCGGTCGGCCCGGTCCTCCAGGGCCTGCGCAAGCCGATCAACGACCTGTCCCGCGGCGCCCTGGTGCCGGACATCGTCACCACCGCGGCCATCACGGCGATCCAGGCCCAGTCGTCCGGCAACTGACCCTCCCCCGGCCGCGTCCGCCGGGGCGCCGCCCCGGCGCGCGCGGCCCAAGACCTCCACAACTCCGACCAGAAAGCGCCAGCGCTCGTGACCGCGACCCGCGTCCTCGTCCTCAACTCCGGCTCCTCGTCGCTGAAGTACCAGCTGCTCGACATGCGCGACGCGACCCGGCTCGCCGCCGGCCTGGTGGAGCGCATCGGCGAGCAGACCTCCCGGCTCAAGCACACCTGCCTGGCCACGGGGGCCGGCCGCGAGCAGAGCGGCCCGATCGCCGACCACGACGCCGCGCTGAAGGCGGTCGCGGAGGAACTGGCCCGGGACGGGCTCGGCCTGGACTCCCCCGAACTGGCCGCGATCGGGCACCGGGTGGTGCACGGCGGCATGTTCTTCACCGAGCCCACCGTCATCAACTCCGCCGTGCTCACCGAGATCGAGCGGCTGATCCCGGTGGCACCGCTGCACAACCCGGCCAACCTCACCGGCATCCGCACGGCCATGGCGCTGCGCCCCGACCTGCCGCAGGTCGCCGTCTTCGACACGGCGTTCCACACGACCATGCCGGAGTCCGCGGCCCGCTACGCGATCGACACGAGGACCGCCGACCGGCACCGGGTGCGGCGCTACGGCTTCCACGGCACCTCGCACGCCTACGTCTCCCGGGCGACCGCCGAGCTGCTGGGCAGGGCGCCCGAGGACGTCAACGTCATCGTGCTGCACCTGGGCAACGGCGCGTCGGCCTCGGCGGTCCGTGGCGGCCGGTGCGTGGACACCTCCATGGGGCTCACCCCGCTGGAGGGGCTGGTGATGGGAACGCGTTCCGGTGACCTCGACCCGGCCGTCATCTTCCATTTGCAGCGAGTCGGCGGAATGTCCATGGACGAGGTCGACACTCTCCTCAACAAGAGGAGTGGTTTGTTCGGTCTGTGCGGCGACAACGACATGCGGGAGATTCAGCGCCGGATGGAGGAGGGCGACGACGACGCACGACTCGCGTTCGAGATCTACATCCACCGGCTGAAGAAGTACGTGGGTGCCTATTACGCGGTACTCGGCACGGTGGACGCGGTCGCCTTCACGGCCGGGGTCGGCGAGAACGCGGCCTTTGTGCGCGAGGCCGCCCTCGCGGGCCTGGAGGGCCTGGGCCTGGCGGTGGACCGCGACCGGAACGCCGTACGCGGCGACGAGGCGCGGCTGATCTCGCCCGAGGGCGCGCGGGTCGCCGTGGCCGTGGTTCCCACGGACGAGGAAATGGAGATCGCCACCCAGACTTACGCACTGGTCGGAAAGGACGGCTGAGCACGTCCGCGAAATTCCGGCCGGCACTCGACTGAGCGCCGAGGCGCCCATTTGTATCTTCCATCAGACGGAATATTCCGGAGCGAAACAAACCGATAGGATCGCCCCATGCGCCGTTCGAAAATCGTCTGTACTCTCGGCCCAGCGGTCGACTCCCACGAGATGCTCGTCGCCATGATCGACGCGGGCATGAACGTGGCCCGGTTCAACTTCAGCCACGGAACGCACGCCGAGCACCAGGCACGGTACGACCGGGTCCGCGCCGCGGCCAAGGAGACCGGCCGGGCCATCGCCGTCCTCGCCGACCTCCAGGGCCCGAAGATCCGGCTGGAGACCTTCGCCGAGGGTCCGGTGGAGCTCGAGCGGGGTGACGAGTTCACCATCACCACCGAGGACGTCCCGGGCGACAAGCACATCTGCGGTACGACGTACAAGGGGCTGCCGGCCGACGTCTCGCGCGGCGACCAGGTCCTCATCAACGACGGCAACGTCGAGCTGAAGGTCGTGGACGTCGAGGGCCCGCGGGTGAAGACGATCGTCATCGAGGGCGGCGTCATCTCCGACCACAAGGGCATCAACCTGCCCGGCGCCGCGGTGAACGTGCCCGCGCTGTCCGAGAAGGACGTCGAGGACCTGCGCTTCGCGCTCCGCATGGGCTGCGACATGGTCGCCCTGTCCTTCGTCCGCGACGCCAAGGACGTCTCCGACGTCCACCGGGTCATGGACGAGGAGGGCCGCCGCGTCCCCGTCATCGCCAAGGTGGAGAAGCCGCAGGCGGTGGAGAACATGCAGGACGTCGTGATGGCGTTCGACGGTGTGATGGTCGCCCGCGGCGACCTGGCCGTCGAGTACCCGCTCGAGAAGGTCCCCATGGTGCAGAAGCGCCTGATCGAGCTGTGCCGGCGCAACGCCAAGCCGGTGATCGTGGCGACCCAGATGATGGAGTCGATGATCACCAACTCCCGTCCGACCCGCGCCGAGGCCTCCGACGTGGCCAACGCGATCCTGGACGGGGCCGACGCGGTCATGCTGTCGGCCGAGTCGAGCGTGGGCGCCTACCCGGTCGAGACCGTCAAGACGATGTCGAAGATCGTCAAGGCGGCCGAGGAGGAGCTGCTCGGCAAGGGCCTGCAGCCGCTGGTGCCGGGCAAGAAGCCGCGCACGCAGGGCGGTTCGGTGGCCCGCGCCGCCTGCGAGATCGCCGACTTCCTGGGCGCCAAGGGCCTGGTGGGCTTCACCCAGTCCGGCGACACCGCGCGCCGGCTGTCCCGCTACCGCGCCTGCCAGCCGATCCTGGCCTTCACCACCGACGAGTCCACCCGCAACCAGCTCGCGCTCAGCTGGGGCGTGGAGCCGCACGTGGTGCCGTTCGTCAACAGCACCGACGAGATGGTCGACCTGGTCGACCAGGAGCTGGTGAAGCTCAACCGCTTCGCCCCCGGCGACACGGTCATCATCACCGCCGGCTCGCCCCCCGGCGTCCCCGGCACCACCAACATGGTCCGCGTCCACCACCTGGGCGGCGGCACCCGCGACTGACCGCGCGCACGGCCGCCCGGCCGACCGGCACACGACTGAGGGCGCCCCCTGCGAACAGGGGGCGCCCTCAGCGGTGTTGCGGCTCCCGGACGGGCCCGCGGCCGGTCAGTCGGTGGTGTACAGGTGCATACCGGGGACGTGCAGGTCGCCGCCGAACTGGGCCGCCTGGACCACTTTGACCTTGGTGAAGTAGATCAGCGGGATGTTCAGCGGCGGAGGGCTCTTCGGGCTGAATGTGACCGGGATCAGACCGAACAGGTTGCCGGAGATGCTCTCGGTGTACATCACCGTGTCGCCGTTGCGGATCGTGGACGTGGACCCCTTGGCGGCCTGCACGTGGTAGGTCTTGCCGATCCCGGTGTCCTTCACCGTCTGGTGCAGGTCGCCGATGTCGGTGCCATCCGAAATGACGTACTTCAGCACCTTCTTGACGTGTCCGCTCGCCGTGCGCACCTCCACGACGCCCTGGTAGTCGGCGCCCTTCAGCAGCAGCGAACTGGCGTCCAGGTACCAGGGGTCGTCGGCCAGGAGCACGTCGTTGTCCACGCCGCCCTCGGCGTCGGTGGCGGCCGGGCACTTCTCCGGGTCCGTCGTGGAACTCGCCGACGGGCTCGGCGTGGCCGTCGCCGCGTCGGCCGCCTCTCCGGCCGCCTCCTTGACGTCCTCGACGGTCTTCCCGGCCTCCCCGGCCGTCCCGGACACCGTGCCGGCCGTGTCCTTCACGGTGTCCTTCACGGTGCCCTTGACCGTGTCCTTGACCGTGTCCTTGACCTTGTCGGCGACCTTCCCGGCGGTGTCCTCGACCGGGTCGGAGGCGCCGTCGCCGGCGTCCTTGGTCCCGCTCGCCGAAGGCGTGGCGGAGGCGGACGGCGCGGCCCCGGAGTCCGCGGTGCCCCCGGAGTTCCCGGAGCCTGGCTTGGCGCCGGCGAGGAGGCCTCCGAGCGCGTCCCCGACGGTCCCCAGCAGGCCGCCGCCCCCGGACGCCGAACCGTCCGGCTTGCTCTGCGAGGCGGTGGGGGCCGGCTCGGGCGCGGTCTTGCCGCCGGAGGCCGTGTCCGGCGAGGAGGACGCGTGCGAGGAGCCCTCGTCCTTCTGACCGTTCTGGTCCCCCTGGTCGTTCTGGTCCCCCTGGCCGTCCTCGCCCGCCTGGTCCGTGGCGGACGTGGCCGAGGGGGCCGGCTTCGCGGTGGCGCCCTCGCCGCCCTCGCCGTCCTCAGCGGCGTCACCGGCGCTCGCGGAGGCGGACGGCGTCGGCGAGGCCGAGGCCTCGTCCTGCGAGCCGTCCAGCGCCGCGACACAGTCCTTGTACTCGTCGGCCGTCAGGCTCTTGGCGGACGGCGCCGACGCGTTGTTGTCGGCGACGGCGTGCGTGGACGTGAAGCCCATGCCCATGAGGACCGCCGTCGGCATCGCCGCCATGGCTATCGCCTTGCCGGCCGGCATGTGGAACCTGGTGAACAGCGGCTTCTTGGGTGCCGCGTGGCGCGGCCCGGTTCTCCCACGGGACTCCTCCACTCCCGTCCCGTGAGTCACCTCGTCAGCCGGCACTTCGCCTCCCGTTCGCCCCGTTGGCCGGGCTCGTTCCTGACAGGTCGTTCTCCCCCAGTGCCTCGAAGCCCTGGGAGGGGCCCTCCTTGCTCATCGGGTCCACCACAGGGCTCATCGGGTCCACCACAGACCCGGGCGGTACCGCGCCGTCCTCCGCCGGGCCGGGCGCGGCCTCGGGGGCTCCGCCCCGTACCGGGCCGTCCCGTTCGACGTCCTCCGGCGCGGGCGGCACACCCTCCGCCCACGACACGGCCATCGCGCCGCCGATGAGCGCGAGCAGGAAGCCGAGGACGAAGCCGCCGAAGTTGGACACGGGGATGGACACCAGCGCCAGCAGGATCGCCGCGACACCCGCGAAGACCCTGATGTGCTTCTGGAACCAGAGGCTGATGCCCAGGACGACGAGCAGCACGCCGATGATCAGGGAACCGGCTCCCGCGGTGGTCGCCATCGCCAGCGTCAGATGACCCAACTGGAGGTGGGCATACGGGAAGTACATGATCGGAAGGCCGCCGAGCAGGACGAACAGGCCTGCCCAGAACGGACGTGTGCCCCGCCAGGCGCGGAACTGCAGCCTCCGGCGGGTGAACTGGCCGGCTGCGGCAGGAGTCTCGGCGCTCATGGAAAACAGCTCCCTGGTGCGGCGTTGCTGTGATGAGGGTGGTGCTGGTCGGTGTGGGGGGTGTGTGAAGAGCGGGTGGAAGGTGGAACGGGCGGGGGCGCCGTCGGCTCCCCCGCCCGTCACCGAGTGCCTAGTAGCACTCCTTGGCCTTCGTCGACAACGACATCTTCAGGCCGCTCAGCTCGAAGGTTCCGGCGGTGGTCGCCCACGCCGTCTGCTTCACGTCGATCAGCGTGGCCGTCTCGGCCTGCTGGGCGAACCCGAAGGGGTTGGACAGCTCGTTGCCGCCCTTCATGCCCGGACCCTTGCCGGCGTCCTGGGCCGCAACACCGATGTCGATGTTGTTGAACGTGGCGTCGGCCTGCAGGTCGGCGACGTCGATGTAGATGTTGTGGGCCTTGACCGGGGTCTTGCCGCCGCCGGCCTTGAGGATGAGGCTCACCGAACCGAAGACCGGAACGTTCGGGGTGACCACGGACTGGCAAAGATTCGTGATCTTGGCGTCCCTGAACGCCGAGACCGCGACGGGGTGCACCGTCTCCTTGCCCTCGAGGGTGTACCCCTTGTCGATCGCCCCGTACTGAGAGAACCCCTCACCTTCCAGCCTGTCGGCCGACACCTTGAACGACTGACCCGACACGCTGAACGACGCGGCGAGGGCACCCTGAGCCAGGGCCACGCCTATCGCCGCCGTCGCGGCCACGCTGGGCACCATGACCACAGCGAACCGCTTCCATCTGGTCCCGCCACGCACCTGGGACTCCATAATTCCTCCTTCTCGGACGTACATCTCCTGGCCCGGCTCACCACCGGCCGGCGGCTCGGCCGGGCAGGGATGGGAGAAGTGCTACGTCCTCGGGAAGGAGAGCGCCCGCGCTCGGTGGCGCCAACCGCGCCCGAATCACCGGCGATCACCCCCGAGCGACAACCACTGGTCGCGCCTGACACGCATCACGCACAACCTTGCTGGACAGGCTTCACCAGCCGGCGAAGACCCCCCTGCCCAAAGGGACGGCGCCACTGCCGCCGGCCCTGCTCGGTGGTGACCCAGGCACCCCAGGACCCGGCCGGCTGCCGGGGGTACGGGGATGGACCGAGCGTCGCCGATCGTGGTGCATTCTCGCCGCCCGCACAAGGGGGTTCGTTACTCGCTGGTAACGGCGATATGGCCGGGGTACGACTCACCGGCCCCGAACGGCGACACTCGGTGCTAACAAAGGGGAGAACAAAACGGCGGATGCCCGGACGGAAACGGGCGGAACCACACCGTCGATTTACTGCCAGTAACAGCGGCCGCGTTGACCAAGTTTTGGTAAAGCGCGGCCGCCCTGACGACTCCTCGGCCAATCTTTCACTCGGGCATCACAGGCCGGTGTTTAACGACCGGTCGGCCCGGGAGGGTTGACCCGGATCAGAAAAGCGCCCGCGCCAACGCCCGGCGCGCCCCCGTGACTCGCGGATCCTCGGGCCCGACGACCTCGAAGAGTTCCAGCAGCCTCAGCCGCGCCGCGTCCCGGTCCTCACCGGCGGTGCGCCGCACGGTGTCGATGAGCCGGCCGAAGGCGTCCTCCACATGACCGCCCACCAGATCCAGGTCGGCGGCGACGAACTGCGCCTGCACGTCGGCGGGCTTCTCGGCCGCGTCCTTGCGCACCCGCTGCGGGTCGAGACCCTGCACCCGCTGGAGCAACTCGGCCTGCACCAGGCCGAGTTTGGCCTCGGGGTTGGCCGGGTCGTCGGCCAGTACGTTCTTGTACGCCTGGACCGCGCCGCCCAGGTCGCCGGCGTCCAGCGCCTGCGAGGCCGCGTTCAGCAGCGCGTCGTACGGGCCGACCGGGACCTGAGGGGCCGTCTGCGCGCCCGCCTCGGCGTCCGGGTCGACGGTCAGACCGGTCAGCCCGAACCGCTGCTCGGCGACCTGCACCAGCTGGTCCAGCGTCTGCCGGATCTGCTCCTCGCCCGCCGCTCCCTGGAAAAGGGGCAGGGCCTGACCCGCGACCACCGCGAAGACCGCGGGGATCCCCTGGATGCCGAACTGCTGCATCAGCAACTGGTTGGCGTCGACGTCGATCTTGGCGAGGAGGAAGCGCCCGTTGTACTCGACGGCCAGTCGCTCCAGGACCGGGCTCAGCTGCTTGCAGGGCTGACACCACTCGGCCCAGAAGTCGATGACGACGGGCACCTCTGCCGACCGCTGGAGGACATCGCTCTCGAAAGTGGCCTCGTCGACGTCGATCACGAGATCGGCCGGGGAGACCGCCCCCGCGCCGCCCTCCCTGGCCGCCTTGGCGCGCGCCTGCTCCGCCTTCGCCTTGGCCTCCTGGGCCGCCTTCACCGCGGCGAGGTCGACGACTCCGCTCATGGACATGTTCCGTGGCTGCATGCGCCTATCCTCCCCCGTTCTGCCCGCCTGAGTGAAAACCGCCGGGAAAGCCGTACCGCGCCGGGCGCCCGGTCCCCACCCGGCACCCTGTGGTCATCGCTCGGACGCGGGCTCGCACCCGCGTTTCGCTACGACCCGTAGCGTAATGGCCGCGGGCGCCAGCGCGAAAGCGCGGCCCGGTGATCTCTCTCACGACCGGACAGGAACCACTCGTTTTCGGTCCGGTTATGGTCGGGGGATGCAGAGCCGCACCCCCGCCGCCCGCGCCGGCCGGCCGCGCAGCGCCGCCGCCGACGCGGCGATCCTCGCCGCCACCCGGGCGGCACTGGTGGAGCTGGGCTGGTCCAGGCTCACCCTGGGGGACGTGGCCACCCGGGCCGGGGTCGCGAAGACGACGCTGTACCGCCGCTGGGCGGGCAAGAACGAACTCGTGGTCGACGCCGTCGCCGAACTCTTCGACGAACTCCACCTCCCCGACCGCGGCAGCCTCGCCGCCGACATCGAAGGCGTGGTCCTCCAGTTCGCCGGGATCCTGGCCCGGCCCGAGGCCAGGAGCGGCCTGATGGCCGTGGTCGCCGAGTCGACGCGCGACGAGGCACTCCGCGAACGCATCCGCACCTCGATCGTGGACCGCCAGAAACGCCTGGTCCTGGAGGGCCGCGCCCGCGCCCAGGACCGGGGCGAACTCCCCCCGGAGCCGGACCCGGAGGAGGCCGCCCGCGCGGCCGGCCTGATCTTCGACATCGTCGCGGGCGCCGTGGTGCACCGCACCCTGGTCAGCGCCGAACCGGCGGACGAGGAATGGGTGCGCGGTTTCACCCGGGTCCTTCTGACCGGGCTGGCGGCGAGCGGTTGACGGGGGCGCCGGGACGGAAGCGACCGTCCCGGCGCCGGGCCCTCAGAACCCCGCGGGCTCCGTGTACACGCCCCACTCGTCGCGCAGCACCCCGCAGATCTCGCCCAGCGTGGCCTCGGCGCGCACGGCGTCGAGCATCGGCTCGATCATGTTGGCACCGGACCGCGCGGCCGCCAGCATCGCGTCCAGCGCGGAGCGGACGACGCTCTCGTCCCGCCCGGCCCTGCGCTCCCCGAGCACGCGCACCTGTTCCCGCTCCACCTCGTGGCTGACCCGCAGGATCTCCAGGTCGCCGGTGACCGAGCCGGTGTGGACGTTGACGCCGACGACCCTCTTGTCGCCCTTCTCCAGCGACCGCTGGTACCGGAACGCCGACTCCGCGATCTCTCCGGTGAACCACCCGTCCTCGATGCCCCGCAGGATGCCGGACGTGATCGGCCCGATCGGGTGCTGCCCGTCGGGGTGCGCCCGCAGCCCCCGCTCCTTGATCTGCTCGAAGATCTTCTCGGCGTCGGCCTCGATCCGGTCCGTCAGCTGCTCGATGTACCACGAACCGCCCAGCGGATCGGCGACGTTGGCGACCCCGGTCTCCTCCATCAGCACCTGCTGGGTGCGCAGCGCGATCTCCGCGGCCTGCTCGCTCGGCAGCGCGAGCGTCTCGTCGAGCGCGTTGGTGTGCAGCGAGTTGGTGCCGCCGAGCACCGCCGCGAGCGCCTCGACGGCCGTACGCACGACGTTGTTGTACGGCTGCTGGGCGGTCAGCGAGACCCCGGCGGTCTGCGTGTGGAAGCGCAGCCACTGCGCCTTGTCGGTCCTGGCGCCGTAGACGTCCCGCATCCACCGGGCCCAGATGCGGCGCGCGGCGCGGAACTTGGCGATCTCCTCGAAGAAGTCGAGGTGCGCGTCGAAGAAGAAGGACAGGCCGGGCGCGAAGACGTCGACGTCGAGACCGCGGCTCAGACCCAGCTCGACGTACCCGAAGCCGTCGGCGAGCGTGTACGCCAGCTCCTGCGCGGCCGTCGCCCCGGCCTCGCGGATGTGGTAGCCGGAGACCGACAGCGGCTTGTACGCGGGGATCCTGGCCGCGCAGTGCTCCATCAGGTCGCCGATGAGGCGCAGATGCGGCTCGGGCTGGAAGAGCCACTCCTTCTGCGCGATGTACTCCTTGAAGATGTCCGTCTGCAGCGTGCCGTTGAGAACGGAGGCGTCCACGCCCTGCCGTTCCGCGGCGACCAGGTACATGCAGAAGACGGGGACGGCCGGCCCGCTGATCGTCATCGACGTGGTGACGTCACCGAGCGGGATGTCCTTGAACAGCACCTCCATGTCGGCCGCCGAGTCGATGGCCACGCCGCAGTGGCCGACCTCGCCCAGCGCACGGGGGTCGTCGGAGTCGCGGCCCATGAGCGTCGGCATGTCGAAGGCGACCGAGAGCCCGCCTCCGCCGTTGCCGAGGATCATCTTGTAGCGCTCGTTGGTCTGCTCGGCGTTGCCGAACCCGGCGAACTGCCGGATCGTCCACGTACGCCCCCGGTAGCCGGTCGGGTACAGGCCGCGGGTGAAGGGGTACTCCCCCGGCCAGCCGATCCGCTCGAATCCCTCGTACGTGTCTCCCGGTCGGGGGCCGTACACCGGCTCCACGGGGTCGCCCGAGAGCGTGGTGAAGTCCGCCTCGCGCTTGCGTGCGGCGTCGTACCGGGCCTGCCAGCGGTGGCGGCCCTCCTCAATGGCGTCAGCGTCCATACCCTCGAATTTACTAGGACGTCCAAGTAAATGTCGACGGCTGACCGCCGTACGTGTTCCGTACGGCGGTGGCGCGTGCCTACGCCTCGGCGACCGCGGGGGCCTCGTCCTGCGCGGCGAGCCGGGACTCCAGCTCGCGGCTGACCCTGCGCTCGACGAAGAAGGCGGCGGTCGGGATGGTGCCCGCGAGGAGCACCCACAGCTGCTTGGCGACCGGCCACTTGGCCTTGGAACCCAGGTCGAACGCGAACACGAGGTACACGACGTACAGCCAGCCGTGCGCGATGCCGACGACGCTCGTGAAGCCCGCCGCGCCGTCCATCTTGAACAGGTACTTGGCGATCACGCCGAGAGTCAGCAGGACCAGCAGCACACCGGTGACGTAGGCCATGACCCGGTAGCGGGTCAGCACGCTCTTTTTCATGGGGACGAGCGTAACCACCCGTTCCGGGAGATCTTGCCCCGGGTGGCCGTGACGCGGCGACCCGTGGCCCGGCCCCTCAGTCCTGGGGCCGGCCGTGCACGTCAGTCCTCGTCGAAGTCGTGCGCGGCGATCCGCAGCGGGCGCAGCATCGCGAAGATCTCGCCGCACTCCTCGGCGTCGTAGGCCCCGAGGCCGAACTCCATCGCCATCAGGTCGCGGGTGGCCGAGTCGACGACCTCGCGGCCCTTGTCGGTGATGACGGCGAGCGTGCCGCGCCCGTCGTTGGGGTTGGGGCGCCGGGCGACCAGGCCGGACTTGACCAGCCGGTCCACGGTGTTCGTCACGGACGTGGGGTGCACCATCAGACGCTCGCCGATCTTGGACATCGGCAGTTCGCCGGCCTTGGAGAAGGTGAGCAGCACCAGGGCCTCGTAGCGCGCGAAGGTCAGCCCGTACGGCTTGACCACCGCGTCGACCTCGGCGAGCAGGATCTGGTGGGCGCGCATGATCGAGGTGATCGCGGCCATGGACGGCACGCTTCCCCAGCGCTGCTTCCAGAGCTCGTCGGCACGGGCGATGGGGTCGAAAGGAAGACTGAGGGGCTTCGGCACGTCACCAGACCCTACCCGGCGGTCATATGCGGATCAGCCCCGTCTCAGCCTTCGGTCCGGCGGGCGGCCACCGCCAGCCCCACGCAGCACACCGTCCCCAGGACTCCGGCCCCCGCGACGGTCGCCGTCACTCCGGCGAACTCCGCCGCGACCCCGGCCAGCGCCATGCCCACGCCCTGGATCGTCATGAGTCCGGCGGTCAGCAGGGTCATGGCCCGGCCACGCAGTTCCCCGGGCACCGCCCGCACGAACCACTGGTCGAGGCCGAGCGTGTACGCCGACCCGGCGCCCGAGAGCACCAGCAGGACCAGGGAGACGGCGAGGCCGGGGCGCAGGGCGTAGCCGAGGTAGGGCAGCAGGGTCAGGCAGACCAGCGGCAGGGCGATCCGCTCCCGGACGGCCGGCCGCAGCCGGGAGCCGGCGTACAGCTCGCTCGCGATCGTGCCGACGGGCAGCCCGCACATCAGCAGCCCGAGCCCGACGGAGCCGGCGCCGAGCGCGTCGGCGTACGGGGCCGCCAGGGCCTCCGGCACGACCGCGAACATCGGCGGCACCCAGAACAGCAGGAGCAGTACGCGGACCCGGCGGTCGGCGAGCACCAGCCGGGCACCGCGCAGCGAGTCGCCCACCAGGGCGCCGGGCTGCCCGGTCCGGGCGGGGCGGTGCCGGGTGCCGAGGCGGAGCAGGGCGGCGGAGGCGAGGAAGGTGACGACGGTGATCAGCAGGGCGTGCCGGGGGCTGACCACGGTGAGCAGCAGGCCGCCGAGGCCGAAGCCGGCGAGCAGCGCGCTCTGCGAGACGATTCGCAGCAGGGAGCGGCCGAGGACGAACAGCTCGCCGTCGCCGAGGATGTCCGTGAGGCTGGCCATCCGCGTTCCCTGGAACACCGGTGACACCACGGCGACGGCGCAGCGCAGCGCGAGCAGGACGCCGATGTGGGCTCCGGGCACCACCATCGGCGCCACGCAGGCCGCGCACACCAGGTCGCAGACGACGAGCACGCGGCGGGCCGGGAAGCGGTCGGCGATCCCGCTGAGGAGGGTGCCGCCGATGACGTAGGGCATGAGGCCGAGCGCGAAGGTGAGGGCGCTCATCAGGGGCGAGCCGGTGAGGTCGTAGACGAGGACCGACAGGGCGATCTCGCTGACCATCACGCCGAGCAGGGAGAGGGCGTGGGCGGCGAAGACCGCCCGGAACTCGGGTACGGCGAAGACCCGGGCGTAGCCGGCCGGCGGTTCGGCCATGGGCACCGGGGCGGGCGTGGGTGCGAGTGCGGGCCGGTCCGGGGCCTGCGGGGTCGGGGTGGGCTCGGGAGCTTGCTGCTGCATGGGCGGCAGCGTGCCGGTGGGAGGGGCGGTCGGCGTAGAGTTTCGGCCACTGCCGAATCTTCGCCGTCTGCCGTGTCTTGCCGTGTCTTTCTGGGGGTGCCGTGCCGTTCCGTCTGCACTTCGGCGGTGACGACCTCCTGCGGTGCCGGTTCGCGGTGTCGCCGCTGTGGGAGACGCAGGAGGCGGTGCGGACGCTGCGGCGGCCGGACCGGCACGGGTACCACCCGTACTGGCTGCGCCGCATCCGGGAGGCCGCGCGGGGCCTGGACCTCGCCCCGCTGTGGCTGCTCATGCCCCGGCGCGGGCACAGCCCCGACTTCCTCGGACCGCCGCCGATCGGGCCCGCGGCCGTGTTCGAGGACGAGATCGCCCAGGTGCGGGCGGCGGACCCCGGGGCGGCGAGGGACGACCTGGCGCGGGCGCTCGCCGATACGCCGGGTGCGCTGGAGTCGTCGCGGGGGCGGGCGATGCTCGCCGATCCGGGGCGCGCGGTGCGGGAGCTGGCCGATCTGATGGAAGCCGCGTGGCGTGCGCTGATCGAGCCGGAGTGGCCGCGGCTGCGGGCGCTGCTCGAGGCGGATGTGGCCTTCCACTCGCGGCGGCTGGCCGAGGTGGGCCTGGGGGCGCTGCTGCCGGAGCTGGACCGGCGGCTGTCCTGGGACGGGCGGACGCTGACGATCGACTGGCCGGGCGAGCACGGGCGCGACCTCGACGGGCGGGGGCTGGTGCTGATGCCGAGCGTGTTCTCCTGGCCGGACGTGATCAGCGGCTTCGACCCGCCCTGGCAGCCCACGCTGGTGTATCCGGCGCGGGGGCTCGCGGGCCTGTGGGCGCGGCCGGGCACGGAGGGCGGCGAGCCCCTGGTGCGGCTCCTTGGGCGGGGGCGGGCCGGGGTCCTGGCCGCGCTGAGCGATCCGGCGACGACGACGGCTCTGGCCCACCGGCTGGGTCTTGCCCCGTCGTCGGTGTCGGCGCATCTGACGGTGCTGCGGGACGCGGGCCTGCTCACGTCCCGCCGGTACGGGCACCAGGTGCTGTACGAACGCACACCGCTGGGGATGGCACTGGTCTCGGGCGGATGAGGGCCGCGCGGCGCGGGACGGGTGACTCCCGGACGCGCCGCCGGGTTGCCTACCGCGCCGGCCGGGCGTCCTCGGCGAGGTGCCTCTCGACCCGTTCCACCTTGGCGGTGAGGCCGTCCGTCACGCCGGGTCGGATATCCGCCTTGAGGACCAGGGAGACACGCGGCGCGCGTGCCTCCACCGCGGCGACGGCGCGCTTGACGACGTCCATGACCTGGTCCCACTCCCCCTCCACGGAGGTGAACATCGCGTCGGTGCGGTTGGGCAGGCCGGACTCGCGGACGACCCGGACGGCGTCGGCGACGTACTCCCCCACGTCCTCGCCGACGCCCAGCGGAGTCACGGAAAAGGCGACGATCATGCCTTCACGATCCCTTCGCGGCGGGCACGGGAGGCGATCACCGCGTCCTCGGCCTCGCGCTTGAGCCTGCGCTCGGCGAAGAAGCCGCCGGTGGGCAGGACCGAGAGGACGAAGTAGAGGGCTGCGGTGCCCAGCGGCCACTTGGCGCGGTTCCAGGCGTCGGCCCAGAAGATCACGTACAGGATGAACAGGATGCCGTGGACCGCGCCCATCACGGGCACCGCGTTGAATTCCGTGGTCCGCTTCAGGACCGAGCAGACCAGCAGCAGGAGGAAGGAGACCGCCTCGGGGGCGGAGACCAGGCGGAGGCGGCGGAGGGCGGTGGCGGTCTTGATGTCCACGGGTCACCTTCGATGGGAGACGGACCGGCGGGTCGCTGGGGTGTCGCGGGCCGGCTTGTGAATGCGAGCACAAACGTTCGTCCATTGTGGCAAACCCGGGGGGCGGGTCCGGGCAGGGGGTGGGCGCCGTCGTCCCGTAAGGGGGTGAATCAGGGTCGTTGTC
Organism: Streptomyces sp. CB01373; assembly: GCF_002803075.1. Lineage (GTDB taxonomy): Bacteria > Actinomycetota > Actinomycetes > Streptomycetales > Streptomycetaceae > Streptomyces. Next base: position 36,100 of record NZ_NNBK01000005.1, read on the forward strand.
CTCCCGCGAACCCCTGTCGGGCTCCGCCGTCCGCCGCTACCTTCGCTCCGTGGCGATGTTCCGACTTCAAGACAGCAGGGTGCTGGCCGTCGACATGACCGGGGACGCCGTGAAGGCGAAGAACGGCTCGATGGTCGCGTACGACGGGCAGATGGCCTTCAAGAGGCTGACCGGGGGCGGCGAGGGGCTGCGCGGCATGGTGACCCGGCGGCTCACCGGCGAGCAGATGACGGTGATGGAGGTGCGGGGGCAGGGAACGTGCTGGTTCGCGGACCGGGCGGCCGAGATCAATCTGGTCACGCTCCAGGGGGACAAGCTGTACGTCGAGTCGAGCAACCTGCTCGCGACGGACGCGGGGCTGCGCACCGGGACGACGTTCACCGGGCTGCGCGGCGCCTCGCAGGGCAACGGACTGTTCACGACCACGGTCGAGGGGCACGGGCAGGCGGCGATCATGTCGGACGGACCGGCGGTGGTGCTCCGGGTCAGCCCGCAGTACCCGCTGATCGTCGACCCCGGCGCCTATGTCGCGCACCAGGGGAACGTCCGGCAGTCCTTCCAGTCCGGGGTGACCTTCCGCACGTTCCTCGGGGAGGGCGGCGGGGAGGCCTTCCAGATCCGGTTCGAGGGTGACGGGCTGGTGTACGTCCAGCCGAGCGAGCGGAACACGATCGCGGGGGACCTGTGAGATGACCTTCCGGGAGATCAACTCGAAGATGGTCGAGGCGCCGGTCGTGCCCGGCCGGCGCCTGTTCAGTCAGCGCGGCGCGATGCTCGCCTACCGGGGCGACGTGGCGTTCACGCCCAACATCCAGGGCGGTCAGGGCGGTCTGATGTCGATGATCGGGCGCCGGGTCGCGGGCGAGGCGACCCCGCTGATGACCGTGGAGGGCAACGGAACGGTGCTCTTCGGGCACGGCGGCCACCATGTGCACGTGATCGAGATGACGGGCGACACGCTGTACGTGGAGGCGGACCGCCTGCTCGCCTTCGAGGGCACGCTCCAGCAGGGCACGATGTTCATGGGCTCGCAGGGCGGGGTCATGGGCCTGGTGCGGGGCCAGGCGACGGGCCAGGGACTGTTCACGACGACCCTCCAGGGACACGGCTCGGTGGCGGTGATGGCGCACGGCGGCGTCTTCGAGGTGCCGGTCACCCCGCAGCGCCCCGTCCACGTCGACCCGCAGGCCTACGTCGCCCACCACGGCGACATCCGCAACAAGCTGTCCACCGCGCTGGGCTGGCGCGAGATGGTGGGACGCGGCTCCGGCGAGGGCTTCCAGCTGGAGCTGAGCGGCAACGGCACGGTGTACGTCCAGGCCTCGGAGGAGAAGCTGTGAGCGCGTACGGAACGCCCGGCTCGGGGCCGGTGGTCCACGACCCGTCGACCCTGCCGGCCGACGACAACGTGAACCCGTACACCTTCTGCGTGGAGCTCAAGGGGAGCCAGTGGTTCCTGCAGAAGGGGAAGATGATCGCCTACTACGGGTCGATCGGGTTCAACGGCATCGGGCACGGCGCGCTGGACCTGCTGACCCGTACGTCGTTCCATTCGCCTCTGCACGCGAGCGACTGGGTGGTGGCCGAGGGCTCGGGCCGGATGCTGCTCGCCGACCGGGCCTTCGATGTCAACTCCTTCGACCTGGACGACGGCAATCTGACCATTCGCTCCGGCAATCTGCTCGCTTTCCAGCCAAGTCTCGCGCTGAAGCAGTCGATCGTGCCCGGCTTCCTGACCCTCATCGGGACCGGGAAGTTCGTGGCCGCGTCCAACGGGCCGGTGGTGTTCATGGAACCCCCGATCCGGGTGGACCCGCAGGCGCTGGTCGGCTGGGCCGACTGCCCGTCCCCGTGCCATCACTACGACCACGGGTACCTGACCGGCGTACTGGGCGGGCTGCGTTCGATGACGGGCCTCGGGCCGGTCTCCGGGGAGGAGCACCAGTTCGAGTTCGTGGGGGCGGGTACGGTGCTGCTCCAGTCGAGCGAGAGCCTCATGGCCGAACTGGCGGCGGGGGTGCTTCCGGACGAGGCGGGGGTACCCGGAGGGGGAAGGGTGTCCGGAACCCGCGGACAGCAGGCCGGCCAACCGCGCTTTCCCGGACAGCTGGGAGATCTCCAGCGTCGCTTCGGTGTGTGAGCGGTAGTCTGCGGAGTGTGACGTCGAACGCGTGCACGCCGCCACACCACGCTCACTAGTTCGCCTTTCAACTTCTTAGGTAGACTTCATTCATGGAGACCGAGACGGCCACGAGCTGGCTGACGAATGCGGAGCAGTGCGCCTGGCGCACCCACCTGGAGGTCAACAGGCTGTTGACGTACCAGCTCGAAAAGGACCTGCAGCCGTTCGGCCTGACGATGAACGACTACGAGATCCTGGTGAATCTCTCCGAGTCGGAGGACGTGCGGATGCGCATGAGCGACCTCGCGTCCGCCACGCTCCAGTCCAAGAGCCGCCTCTCCCACCAGATCACCCGCATGGAGAACGCGAACCTGGTCCGCCGCGAGAACTGCGAGTCCGACCGCCGGGGCCTCTACGCGGTCCTCACCGACCACGGCATGGAGACCATGCAGAAGGTCGCCCCCCACCATGTGGCGTCCGTCCGCAGGCACTTCATCGACCTGCTCGACCACGAGACCCTGACGGAACTGGACAAGGCCCTGAAGCCGATCGCCGAGCATCTGCGGGGGCAGCGGGGACGTCCCTGATCCTGGCCGGGACGTCCGCGCGGCTCCGGGGTCCCGGAGCCGCGCGGACGGAACGCGCCTAACGGCGCCGCCCCGGTGCGGCGACCAGCGCCGCCGCCACGGAGACCCCTCCCGCCAGCAGGAAGCACACCCCGAGCGGCAGGGCGCCGATCAGCAGTCCCGTCACCAGCGCTCCGCCCGAACCACCGGCGTTCACCGCCGCGTTCACCCACGCCCCGGCCCGCGTCCGGGAGCCTTCCGCCGCCGTCTCGTCGGCCAGCAGGTACGCCGTGGTCAGCGCCGGGGCGATGAACGCGCCCGCGCAGGCCATGACCGCCGTCAGGGCCCACAGGCCGGGCGCGAGGCCCGCCGCGGCGATCACGGGGCCAAGGCCCACCGCGAACCAGGTCAGACGCACACGGGCGGGTGTACGCCAGTCGATCGCCCCGTTGACGAGGCCGCCCACCGCGCTGCCCGCCGAGAGGCCGCCCAGGACCCACGGCACCACGGCCGTGTCGTACGACCTCTCGGCGGCGAACGCCATCACCAGCAGGTCCACTCCGCTGAGCGCCAGGCCGACGCCCGCGGCCACGGCGACCGGCGGCAGAAGGCCGCCGAGTCCGGCGGGGCGGCCGCGGGACTTCTCCCGCCGTGGCGCCGGACGGGCGCCGGTCATCACCGGCGAGGTGACGAAGGCACAGGTGCCGGCGACGATCAGCAGCGCGCTGAGCAGGATGCCGGACGCCGGGGGCGCGAAGCCCACCAGCACGCCGACGAGGACCGGGCCGGAGACGAACAGCAACTCCTCGGCGACGCCGTCCAGGCTGTAGGCACGCAGCAGGAGGCCCCGGTCGGCGACGAGTTCGGACCACAGGGCCCGCATGGTGGGGCCCAGCGGGGGCGCGCAGGCGCCCGCGAGGGCGGCAACCGCGGCGACGGCCGCGGCCGGTGCGCCGGGCCCCCAGGTCAGGAGCGCCAGGGCGCACAGCAGAGCGCCGTAGAGCACCGCCATGGGGAGCAGGGCGCGGCGCCGTCCGTACCGGTCGACGAGGGACGCCCGCAGGGGCATCAGGAAGACCGACGTCGCTCCGAACAGGGACATCACGGCGCCGGACACGGCATACGACCCGGTGGCCCGGGTGACGGACAGCATCACCGAGAGCGACACCATCCCGTAGGACAGGCGTGCCGTCAGGGCGGCGGCGAAGGTGCGGCGCGCGTGCGGGACGCGCAGGACGGCGGCGTACGAGGGCCGCGCGGGCAGGGCGGGGCGCGACGAAGTGGGCGCGGACATGAGTGGTTCCTCACGTGAGGGCAGGGAGACGGGACACCGGAGCGCCGCGTCCGCCGACGGTCGGTCGTCGGTCCGGGACGCGGCGCGGGTGCGCGGTCTATGCCATGAGGAGGAACATGCGGATCAAGTTAGCGATACCCGCCGGGATTGGCCACGGAGTTTCCGGACGAGGCCGGGATCAGCCCTCGGTCAGACCCGTCACCAGTTCGTCCGCCGCCTGGTAGGGGTCCAGTTCGCCGGCGACGATCCTTTCCGCGAGGGTGCTCAGGCGGCGGTCGCCGTGAAGGTCGCCGATCCGTTCGCGCAGGGCCGTGACCGCGATGGTCTCCACCTCGCGGGAGGCGCGGGCGCGGCGGCGCTCGGCCAGGACGCCCCGCTCCTCCATCCAGGCCCGGTGCTTCTCCAGCGCCTCGACGACCTCGTCGATGCCCTCGGAGCGCGCGGCGACCGTCTTGACGATGGGCGGGCGCCAGTCGCCGGGACCGCGGGCCTCGCCGAGGCCCAGCATGTGGTTCAGCTCGCGGGCGGTGGCGTCCGCGCCGTCCCGGTCGGCCTTGTTGACGACGTAGACGTCGCCGATCTCCAGGATGCCGGCCTTCGCCGCCTGGATGCCGTCGCCCATCCCCGGGGCCAGCAGGACGACGGACGTGTCGGCCTGGGAGGCGATCTCCACCTCCGACTGGCCGACGCCGACCGTCTCGACCAGGATCACGTCGCAGCCCGCCGCGTCCAGGACGCGGATCGCCTGCGGGGCGGCCCACGCGAGCCCGCCCAGATGGCCCCGGGTGGCCATGGAGCGGATGTAGACGCCCGGGTCGGAGGCGTGCTCCGACATCCGCACCCGGTCGCCGAGCAGCGCGCCGCCGGAGAACGGCGAGGACGGGTCGACGGCCAGGACGCCCACCCGCCTGCCCTGCTTGCGGTACGCCGTCACCAGCGCGGACGTGGACGTCGACTTGCCCACGCCCGGGGAGCCCGTCAGGCCGACGACGTACGCGTTGCCGGTCAGGGGCGCCAGCGTCCGCATCACCTCCCGCAACTGCGGGGACGCCCCCTCCACCAAGGAGATCAGCCGGGCCACGGCCCTCGGCCGGCCTTCCCTGGCCTGGGCCACCAGAGAGGAGACGTCCTGCATCACAGCTCCGTTCACGTGATCCTCGTACGCGGTCGGCGTGCGAGAGGTCCTACGAATGAGGTCGGTCGGGCGTCGCCCGGCTCAGGCCTTCGGCACCCGGACGATCAGCGCGTCGCCCTGACCGCCGCCGCCGCACAGCGCGGCCGCGCCGACACCGCCGCCGCGCCGCTTCAGCTCCAGCGCCAGGTGCAGCACGAGACGGGCGCCGGACATCCCGATCGGGTGACCCAGGGCGATGGCGCCGCCGTTCACGTTCACCTTTTCCGTGGACACACCGAGGTCCTTCATTGACTGCACGGCCACGGCGGCGAACGCCTCGTTGATCTCGACGAGGTCCAGGTCGGAGACCTCCAGGCCCTCCTTCTTGAGGGCGTGCAGGATGGCGTTGGAGGGCTGGGACTGCAGGGAGTTGTCCGGACCCGCGACATTGCCGTGGGCGCCGATCTCGGCGATCCACTCCAGGCCCAGTTCCTCGGCCTTGGCCCTGCTCATCACCACCACGGCCGCGGCCCCGTCGGAGATCTGCGAGGAGGAGCCGGCGGTGATCGTGCCGTCCTTGGCGAAGGCCGGGCGCAGCTTGGCCAGGCCCTCGGCCGTGGTGTCGCCGCGGATGCCCTCGTCCTTGCTGAACAGGACCGGGTCGCCCTTGCGCTGCGGGATCTCCACCGGGGTGATCTCGGCCTCGAAGACGCCGTTCTTCTGCGCGGCGGCGGCCCGCTGGTGGGACAGGGCGGCGATCTCGTCCTGCTCGGCGCGCCCGATGCCCAGGCGGGTGTTGTGCTTCTCCGTCGACGCGCCCATGGCGATGCCCTCGAAGGAGTCGGTCAGGCCGTCGTGGGCCATCGAGTCCAGCATCTCCACCGAGCCGTACTTGTAGCCCTCGCGGGACTTCGGCAGGAGGTGCGGGGCGTTGGTCATGGACTCCTGGCCGCCGGCCACGACCACGTCGAACTCACCCGCACGGATCAACTGGTCGGCGAGCGCGATGGCGTCCAGGCCCGACAGGCAGACCTTGTTGACCGTGAGCGCGGGGACGCTCATCGGGATGCCCGCCTTGACCGCGGCCTGGCGGGCCGGGATCTGCCCCGCCCCGGCCTGGAGCACCTGGCCCATGATCACATACTGCACCTGGTCGCCGCCGATCCCCGCGCGGTCGAGGGCGGCCTTGATCGCGAAGCCGCCGAGGTCGGCTCCCGAGAAGGACTTCAGCGAGCCCAGCAGCCGCCCCATGGGCGTCCGCGCGCCCGCGACGATCACCGAGCCGGTCGTACCGGAAGTTCCAGAAGACATGAGCTGCGATCCCCTTACCGGCCTGCACGGCCGAGGAGTGAACGAGGGTTTACTTCGAATGTACTGAGCGGTGCTCCGCCGCGTCATCGGGCCGTCGGTGTGATCGCGCGCACGTTGCGTAACCATCCCGGTGGCGCTGCACTGATTCCATGCTGACGCGAATCGACCACATCGGAATCGCCTGCCACGACCTCGACGCCACAGTCGAGTTCTACCGCTCCACGTACGGCTTCGAGGTGTTCCACACCGAGGTCAACGAGGAACAGGGCGTGCGCGAGGCCATGCTCAAGATCAACGAGACCTCCGACGGCGGGGCCTCCTACCTGCAACTCCTCGAACCGATCCGCGAGGACTCCACCGTCGCGAAGTGGCTCGCGAAGAACGGCGAGGGCGTTCATCACATCGCCTTCGGCACGGCGGACGTCGACGCGGACGCGGCCGCCGTGCGCGACAAGGGCGTACGCGTTCTGTACGACGAGCCGCGACGCGGTTCGATGGGGTCGAGGATCACTTTCCTGCACCCGAAGGATTGCCACGGAGTCCTGACAGAACTGGTCACTTCGGCGGCCGTTGAGTCGGTTGAGCACTGACTCCCGTACATAAGGGCCGGTAGGGTTGGGGGCGGTCGTCCTCCCAGCGGGGACGACCCGGTCCTGCCGTCAGGAATGACAGGACCGCCGGGGTCCGTGTTTCGGGGGACGAGCGGCGGGGCACCAGCCCGTGCTCCGCTGTTGATCTGACACCATTTCCCGGGGGCCCCGTTCGGCGGATGGACGGAGCTCGTTTGGACAGGGTTGCGACCAGGGGACGGATGGGACCGCGCAGTGCGGGGCTACGAACGCCAGGAGCGAGAGCCGGCGGCTGACGTCGACCACCTCTCTCGGTTCGAGGCCGAGATGGATCGGCTGAAGACCGAGCGGGAAAAGGCGATCCAGCACGCCGAGGACCTCGGCTACCAGGTCGAGGTGCTGCGCGCCAAGCTTCACGAGGCGCGCCGCACCATCATGACCCGGCCCGCCTACGACGGCGCCGACCTCGGCTACCAGGCCGAGCAGTTGCTGCGCAACGCTCAGATGCAGGCCGACCAGATCCGCGCCGACGCCGAGCGCGAGTTGAGCCAGGCCAGAACGCAGACGCAGCGCATCCTCCAGGAGCACGCGGAGCAGGCCGCGCGTCTTCAGGCCGAGCTGCACACCGAGGCGGTCAACCGGCGCCAGCAGCTCGACCAGGAGCTCGCCGAGCGCCGGCAGACCGTCGAGTCGCACGTCAACGAGAACGTGGCGTGGGCGGAGCAACTGCGCGCCCGTACCGAGCAGCAGGCCAGGCGTCTGCTGGACGAGTCCCGCGCCGAGGCCGAGCAGGCCATGGCCGCGGCCCGCGCGGAGGCCGAACGGGTGGCCGCCGAGGCCCGGCAGCGGCTGCAGGGCGAGGCCGAGGCGGCCCGTGCGGAGGCCGAACAGCTCCTGCGCCGCGCCCGCACCGACGCCGAGCGGCTGCTGAACGCCGCCTCCAGCCAGGCCCAGGAGGCCACCGACCACGCCGAGCAGCTCCGCTCGGCCACCGCCAGCGAGTCGGACGCCGCCCGCCGGCAGGCCGCCGAGCTGAGCCGGTCCGCCGAGCAGCGCATGGCCGACGCCGAGGAGGCGTTGCGCAAGGCGCAGACCGAGGCCGGCAAGCTGGTCACCGAGGCCGAGGACGCCGCGGCCAAGACGCTCGCCGGTGCCGAGGCGGCCAAGGAGCAGCGCACGCGCACCGCCAAGGAGCAGGTCGCCCGGCTGGTGCAGGAGGCCACCAAGGAGGCCGAGGCCACCAAGTCCGAGGCCGAGCAGCTGGTCGCGGACGCCCGCGCCGAGGCGGAGAAGGTCGTCGCGGAGGCCTCCGAGAAGGCCCGCACGATCACCGCCGAGGAGAGCGCCACCCAGCTGTCCAAGGCGGCCAAGACCGCCGAGGACGTGCTGAACAAGGCGGCGGAGGACGCCAGGAGGACCACCAAGGCGGCGTCCGAGGAGGCCGAGCGGGTCCGCAAGGAGGCCGAGGCCGAGGCGGACCGGCTGCGCGCCGAGGCGCACGACCTCGCCGAGCAGCTCAAGGGCGCCGCCAAGGACGACACCAAGGAGTACCGCGCCAAGACGGTCGAACTCCAGGAGGAGGCCCGCCGGCTGCGCGGCGAGGCCGAGCAGCTGCGGGCCGACGCGGTCGCCGAGGGCGAGAGGATCCGCGCCGAGGCCCGCCGCGAGGCCGTGGCGCAGATCGAGGAGGCGGCCAAGTCCGCCGAGGAGCTGCTGGCCAAGGCGAAGGCCGACGCCGACGAGCTGCGCGGCACCGCGCAGAGCGACAGCGAGAAGGTCCGCACCGAGGCCATCGAGCGGGCCACCACCCTGCGCCGGCAGGCCGAGGAGACCCTGGAGCGCACCCGCAAGGAGGCCGAGCGGCACCGCGCCGAGGCCGAGGAGCAGGCCGAGTCGCTCAAGGCGGACGCCGAGCGGGCCGCGCTCGAGCTGCGCGAGGAGACCGAGGAAGCGGTCGCCGCCCGGAAGGCGGAGGCCGCCGAGGAGCTCACCCGGCTGCACACCGAGGCCGAGGAGCGGCTCGCGAAGGCCGAGAAGGCGCTCGGCGAGGCCCGCGAGGAGGCCTCCCGCATCCGCCGTGAGGCGGCGGAGGAGGCCGAGCGGCTGCGCACCGAGGCCGCCGAGCGCATCCGGACGCTGCAACAGCAGGCGGAGACGGAGGCCGAGCGGCTGCGCGACGCGGCCGCCGCCGACGCGGCCGCCTCCCGCGCCGAGGGAGAGGCCGTCGCCGTACGGCTGCGCTCGGAGGCCGCCGCGGAGGCCGAGCGGCTCAAGGCGGAGGCGCAGGACACCGCGGACCGGGTGCGCACGGAGGCGCAGGCCGCCGCGGAACGGCTCGGCGCGGAGGCGTCCGAGACGCTGGCCGCCGCCCAGGAGGAGGCCGCCCGGCGCCGCCGCGAGGCCGAGGAGCTGCTCGGTGCCGCGCGCGCCGAGGCCGACCAGGAGCGGGAGCGGGCCCGCGAGCAGAGCGAGGAGCTGCTGGCCTCGGCGCGCAAGCGGGTGGAGGAGGCGCAGGCCGAGGCCACCCGTCTGGTGGAGGAGGCCGACCGGCGCGCCACCGAGATGGTGTCGGCCGCCGAGCAGCACGCGCAGCAGGTGCGGGACTCCGTCGCCGGGCTGCACGACCAGGCTCAGGAGGAGATCGCCGGGCTGCGTTCGGCCGCCGAGCACGCGGCGGAGCGCACCCGCAGGGAGGCCGAGGAGGAGGCGGACCGGGTCCGCACCGACGCCTACGCCGAGCGGGAGCGGGCGAGCGAGGACGCGGGCCGGCTGCGCAGCGAGGCGCGGGAGGAGACCGAGGCCGCCAAGGTGCTCGCCGAGCGGACCGTGTCCGAGGCGATCACGGAGGCGGAGCGGATCCGCACGGACGTCTCCGAGCACGCCCAGCGGGTGCGCACCGAGGCCTCCGACACCATCGCGCAGGCCGAGCAGGACGCCTCGCGCACCCGCGCGGAGGCCCGTGAGGACGCCAACCGCATCCGGACGGATGCGGCCACCCAGGCGGACACCCTCATCTCCGAGGCACGCTCGGAGGCGGAGCGGCTCCAGACGGAGACGATCGCGGAGGCGGACCAGGTCCGTGCCGAGTCCGTCGCCAAGGCGGAGAAGCTGATCTCGGACGCCACCGGGGACGCGGAGCGGCTGCGCGCCGGCGCCGCCGAGACGGTCGGCGCCGCGCAGGCGCACGCCGAGCGGGTCCGCACGGAGGCCGAGCGGGTCAGGTCGGACGCGCGGGCGGAGGCCGAGCGGACCCTGGACGACGCCCGCCGGGACGCCAACAAGCGGCGCTCGGAGGCCGCCGAGCAGGTCGACACCCTCATCAACGAGACGGCCGCCGAGGCCGACAAGCTGCTCACCGAGGCGCAGGCGAGCGCGGTCAAGACGAAGGCGGACGCCGAGTCCCAGGCCGACACGATGGTGGGCGCGGCCCGCAATGAGGCCGACCGGATCCTGTCCGGGGCGAGGGTCGAGGGCAACTCCACGGTGGAGAAGGCCCGTACGGACGCGGACGGACTGCTCGTCGGCGCCCGCCGGGACGCCACGCAGATCCGCGAGCGCGCGGAGGAGCTGCGCGAGCGCCTGACGACCGAGATCGAGGAGCTGCACGAGCGGGCCCGCCGCGAGGCGGCCGAGACGATGAAGTCGGCGGGCGACCGCTGCGACGCGCTCGTCAAGGCGGCCGAGGAGCAGCTCGCCAGGGCGCAGTCCAAGGCGAAGGAGATCGTCTCGGAGGCCAACTCCGAGGCGGGCAAGGTGCGGATCGCCGCGGTGAAGAAGGCCGAGGGGCTGCTGAAGGAGGCCGAGCAGAAGAAGGCCACGCTCGTGAAGGAGGCCGAGGAACTCAAGGCCGAGGCGGTCCACGAGGCCCGGCGCACGGTCGAGGAGGGCAAGCGGGAGCTGGAGATCCTGGTGCGCCGGCGCGAGGACATCAACACCGAGATCTCCCGGGTGCAGGACGTGCTGGAGGCACTGGAGTCGTTCGAGGCGCCGTCCGGGAAGGACGGTGCGGTGAAGGCTGGAGCGACGGTGGGGGCACCCCGGTCGGGTGGCAAATCGTCAGACGGATAGCCTGGAGGGGGATTCCGGCCTTCTGGGTGGTTTGACCCGTTCTCTTGGCAAGCCTTGGGACGGTCAGCCACCCAAAAGAGGTGTCATTCTCCAGATCAAACACGTATCCGCTCGATGACACACCGCTTCGGCCCCTAGGATTCCACCTATCACCTCACCGGTCTCATTCGGACAGGAACCCCATGAGCGACACTTCCCCCTACGGCTTCGAGCTTGTGCGGCGTGGGTACGACCGCGCTCAGGTGGACGAACGAATCTCCAAGCTCGTCTCCGACCGTGACAGTGCTCTCGCCCGCATCACCGCCCTGGAGAAGCGCATCGAGGAGCTCCACCTCGAGACGCAGAACGCCCAGGCCCAAGTCGGCGACGCCGAACCGTCGTACGCGGGCCTCGGCGCGCGGGTCGAGAAGATCCTCCGCCTCGCCGAGGAGGAGGCCAAGGATCTGCGTGAGGAGGCCCGGCGCGCGTCCGAACAGCACCGCGAACTCGCCGAGTCGGCGGCCCAGCAGGTTCGCAACGACGCCGAGTCCTTCGCCGCGGACCGCAAGTCCAAGGCCGAGGACGAGGGCGTCCGGATCGTCGAGAAGGCCAAGGGCGAGGCCTCCCAGCTGCGCTCCGACGCGCAGAAGGACGCGCAGTCCAAGCGTGAGGAGGCGGACGCCCTCTTCGAGGAGACCCGCGCCAAGGCCGCACAGGCCGCCGCCGACTTCGAGACGAACCTCGCCAAGCGGCGCGAGCAGTCCGAGCGGGACCTGGCCTCCCGTCAGGCCAAGGCCGAGAAGCGGCTGGCGGAGATCGAGCACCGTGCCGAGCAGCTCCGCCTGGAGGCGGAGAAGCTGCGCACCGACGCCGAGCGCCGCGCCCGCCAGACGGTGGAGACGGCCCAGCGCCAGGCCGAGGACATCGTGGCCGACGCCAACGCCAAGGCCGACCGCATCCGTTCGGAATCCGAGCGCGAGCTCGCGGCGCTCACCAACCGCCGCGACTCCATCAACGCGCAGCTGACGAACGTGCGCGAGATGCTGGCGACCCTCACCGGTGCCGCGGTGGCCGCCGCGGCCGCGCCGACCGAGGACGAGCCGATCTCCCGCGGCGTTCCGGCCCAGCAGTCCCGCTGAACGGCGTTCGCCGGGCCCGACCGCGGCTGACATCCGCCGCTGAACGCGAAGCTCTCTGCCCCAGGGGTGGCGGAGAGCTTCGCGGCGTTCTAGCGTGTCTGCCATGATCGAACTGGAGGGGTTGAGCAAGCGGTACGGGGACAAGCTGGCAGTCGACGGCCTCACCTTCACCGTCCGGCCGGGTACCGTCACCGGGTTCCTCGGGCCCAACGGCGCCGGGAAGTCCACGACGATGAGGATGATCCTCGGCCTCGACCGGCCCACCGCCGGGTACGTCCGCATCGACGGCAGGCACTACCAGGAGCTCAAGGATCCGCTGACGTACATCGGCGCCCTGCTGGACGCCAAGGCCATGCACGGCGGGCGCAGCGCCTACAACCACCTGCTGTGCCTCGCCCAGAGCAACGGCATCCCCACCCACCGGGTGAACGAGGTCCTGGACACCGTCGGACTGACCCCGGTGGCGCGGAAGAAGGCGAAGGGCTTCTCGCTCGGCATGAGCCAGCGGCTCGGCATCGCCGGCGCGCTGCTCGGCGACCCGCGGATCCTGATGTTCGACGAGCCGGTCAACGGCCTCGACCCCGAGGGCATCCACTGGATCCGCGGTCTGATGAAGTCCCTCGCCGCCCAGGGCCGTACGGTGTTCGTCTCCTCGCACCTGATGAGCGAGATGGCGCTGACCGCGGACCACCTCGTCGTCATCGGACAGGGCCGACTGCTCGCCGACACCACCATGGCCGACTTCATCGAGCGCAACTCCCGTTCCCACGTGCGGGTCCGCAGCCCGCAGCCCGAGCGTCTGCTCGACGTGCTGCACGAGGCCGGGATCACCGCCGTGCCGGGCGAGGCCGGGCTGCTCCAGGTCGAGGGCGGCAAGGCGGAGCGCATCGGGGAGCTGGCCGCACAGCACCAGGTCGTGCTGCACGAGCTGAGCAGTCAGCAGTCGTCGCTCGAGGAGGCGTTCATGCGGCTGACGGCCGGTGCGGTGGAGTACCACGCGCACACCTCAGAGGCCGCGCCGGAAGGGGCGCCCGCCCAGCCGTCGGGCGCCGACAGTGAGAAGGAGGGCTGAGCGATGGCGGCGACTCAGGTCATCAGGTCCGAGTGGACCAAGATCCGGTCGGTGGCGTCCACGGTGTGGACGCTGTCCCTGACGGCGGTCGTCACGATCGCCCTCGGCATGCTGCTCTCGGCCCTGTCGAAGCACGAGTTCGGCAACATGGACGCGCGGGACCGGGTCTCCTTCGACCCGACGTACGTCAGCTTCGCAGGCATGGGCCTCGGCCAGCTCGCGATGATCGTGTTCGCGGTACTGGTGGTGTCCAACGAGTACAGCACCGGCATGATCCGCACGTCGCTGGCCGCCGTCCCGCAGCGCGGGGCCTTCCTGGCGAGCAAGGTGGCGGTGGCCGCCGGGCTGGCCCTCGTGGTCGGCATGGTCACCAGCTTCGCCTCGTTCTTCCTCGGACAGGCGATGCTCGGCTCGATCGGCACCTCCCTCGGCGAGCCGGGTGTGCTGCGCGCGGTCGTCGGCGGCGGCCTCTACATGACGCTCATCGCGCTGTTCTCCATGGGCGTCACCGTGATGCTGCGCTCGCCGATGCTGTCGCTGGGCATCCTGATGCCGTTCTTCTTCCTGATCTCGAACATCCTGGGCAATGTCTCGGCGACGAAGAAGGTCGGCCGGTTCCTGCCCGACCAGGCCGGCAGTCGCATCATGCAGGTGGTCCCCCGGGTCGGCGACGACACCCCCTACGGTCCCTGGGGCGGCCTCGGGATCATGCTGCTGTGGGTGATCGCGGCGCTCGCGGGAGGGTACGCACTACTGCGGAAGCGGGACGCCTGAGCACGCAGGTTTTTTACTTCCCTTTGGGCGGAACCGTCAGCGCCCGGATATCCTCCTAACCCTTACGGGGGGCATGTGCCCCGCTGAGCTGAACCGTTCGATGGGTGCGGAGCATGATCGAGGCAGTCGGCCTGACCAAGCGCTATGGCGACAAGACCGCCGTGGACAATCTCTCCTTCCATGTGCGGCCGGGTGCCGTCACCGGCTTCCTCGGTCCGAACGGCTCGGGCAAGTCGACGACGATGCGGATGATCCTGGGGCTGGACAACCCCACCTCGGGAATGGTGACGATCGGCGGCCATCCGTACCGCACGCTGCCGAACGCGCCCCGCCAGGTCGGCGCCCTGCTGGACGCGAAGGCGGTGCACGGCGGCCGGTCCGCGCGCAACCACCTGCTGTCCCTGGCGCAGCTTTCCGGCATCCCGGCCCGCCGTGTCGACGAGGTGCTCGGGGTCGTCGGCCTCCAGGACGTGGCGAGGAGACGCTCCAAGGGCTTCTCCCTCGGTATGGGCCAGCGGCTTGGCATCGCCGCCGCGCTGCTCGGCGACCCGCAGGTGCTGCTGTTCGACGAGCCGGTGAACGGTCTCGACCCCGAGGGCATCCTCTGGGTGCGCAATCTGATGAAGTCGCTGGCGGCGGAGGGACGGACTGTGTTCGTCTCCAGTCACCTGATGAGCGAGATGGCGCTGACCGCCGACCACCTCATCGTCATCGGGCGCGGGCAGCTGCTCGCCGACATGAGCGTGACGGACTTCATCTCCGCGAACTCCGCGGACTTCGCGCGGGTCCGCACACCCGACACCGAGCCGCAGCAGCGGGAGAAGCTGACGTCTGCGCTGACCGAGGCGGGCGGGCACGTGCTGCCCGAGCAGGACGGCGCGCTGCGCGTGACCGGGCTGCCGCTGGCGCGCATCAGCGACCTCGCGCACGGGGCGGACGTACGCCTGTGGGAGCTGTCGCCGCACCAGGCCTCGCTGGAGGAGGCGTACATGCGGATGACCCAGGGGGTCGTCGACTACCGCTCCACCATCGACCAGAAGGCCGGACTGATGCAGCCCCTGCCGCCCGGCGCCGAGCCGGCGATGCCGGTGCCCGGTCAGGGCCAGCCCGGCTGGTACGCGCCGCCACCGCCCCAGCCGGGCGGACACCCGTACGCGGGCTCGCAGCCGAACCCGTACGCGGCTCCGGGCTCGGGCCACCCGGGCCCCTACGGCGCCCCGGGCGCGGGCACCGCGAACCCGTACGCGCAGAGCGCCCCGCAGGCCCCGCAGGTACCCGCCCAGCCCGCCGCCGCGCCGCAGGCCCCCGCATCCGCCGACGACTCCGCCAAGCCCGAGGACGACCGATGAGCACGCCGCAGACTCCTGTGCCGCAGGCCGCGCCGCCCGCCTGGGAGGCGGCGGCCGGTTCCACCCACCCCGGCTACACCTCGCCGATACCCGTCGTGCGCACGCACCTCGGGCACGCCATCGCCTCGGAGTGGACGAAGATCAAGTCGGTGCGCTCCACGATGTGGACGCTCGGGGTGTTCATCCTGCTGGTGGTCGGGATCGGACTACTGATCGGCCTGTTCATCTCCAATGCGGCCGGTGAGCTGAACGGCGACGAGAACATGCTGTCGATGGGCTTCTTCGGGCTGCTGCTCGGCAGCATCTGCATCATCACGCTCGGCGTGCTGACCACGGCCTCGGAGTACGGCACCGGCATGATCCGGACCACGATGACGGCGTGCCCAACCCGTGGGCGGGTGCTCACGGCCAAGGCGGTGGTGTTCTTCCTGGTCGCGTTCACGGTGACGCTGGTCTCCACCGGCGTGGTCGGCCTCGCGCAGACGGCCCTGCTGCAGGGCATCGGCGCCCGGCAGCCCACCGGTGCGGAGTGGTTCAAGGCCACCGTCGGCGTCAGCCTCTTCATGGCCCTGCTCGGGCTGATCTCGCTCGTCATCGGCTCGGTGCTGCGGCACTCGGCGGGCGCCATCACGATCATGATCGGTGTCGTGCTCGCCCCGCTGGTGATCGCGCTGTTCATGATCACGCACTCGCTGGAGAAGGTGCGCGAGTTCCTGTTCGAGTACTCGATCCCGAACCAGCTGAGCGTCTTCTACTCCAACTCCCTCACCAGTTCCGGCCCGACCGGATGGGACCCGCTGTGGATCCTGCTGGGCGCGACGGCCGTCGCGTTCGCCGGCGCCTGGGCCCTGCTGCGCACGCGGGACGTGTGAGCGACGGGAACCGCGGCTAGAACCGCGGCGCGTTACGGGACCGCTGCACCCTTGTGGTGCGGCGGTCCTTGGCGTTCCAGCACGCCTTGTGCCAGTGCCGGCGGTCGTCCACGCCCGCGTGCTGGGGCCAGGCCACCACGTGCGGGACGCCGGAGGGGATCAGCTGGTCGCAGCCGGGACAGCGGTACGTCTTGCCCTCGGCGGCGGAGCCCGCGACATGGCGCACGCTGAAGTCCTCGCCCTGCCAGCTCTCGGTGGACTGCCAACCGCCGTAGCGGCCCCCGCCGTCGTCCTCGGCGCTCCGGCCGGACGAGGCGGCGCCTCTTCCACCCTTGGATCGGTTGCGGCGGGGGGACACGGGACACCTCACGAAACTGTGCGGAAGACAGGGACCTTCTCCAGCGTACGCGGCGCCACCGCGGGCATGTGGGGAGAACCAACCACCACAAGTCCCCTTCCCGGACGACCCATTCCGCAGACAATCCGCAAATCTCTTCGCCAGGCCGTGTCCTCGGCACGTGTCCCCCGGTTATGCCGGGTGGGGGAGCTCCGTGTCGGAGCCGAGGAAGCAGGAAAGAGCAATGCGCGTTGGAAGTTTCGTGCTGGCGGCCCAGTTCCCCGGGCAGGGCCAAGGCGAGGCGCTGCACCGGGCGGTCCGCTCCGCGGAGGTCGCCGAGGAGGCCGGTCTCGACGCGGTCTGGCTGGGCGAGCACCACTTCGTCCCGTACGGGACGTGCCCGTCCGCGATCACTCTGGCCGCGCTGCTGCTCGGCCGCACCCGCCGGCTGCGGGTGGGTACAGCGGTCAGCGTGCTGCCCACGGTCCACCCGGTGGCGCTCGGCGAGCAGGCGGCGCTGCTGCACATGACGAGCGGCGGGCGGTTCTCGCTCGGCGTCGGGCGCGGCGGCCCGTGGGTGGACCTGGAAGTGTTCGGCATGGGACTGGAGGCGTACGAGAAGGGGTTCCCCGAGTCGCTCGACCTGCTGACGCGCTGGCTGCGCGAGCCGTCGGTGTCGGCCTCGGGCGAGCGGTTCGCCTTCCGCGAGGTCCCCGTCGTACCGCGCCCGTCGGAGGCGCTGACCCAGGTCCCGGGTCCCGAGGTCGTCGTCGCCTGCACCTCCGCGGCGAGCGTGCGGCTGGCCGCCGAGCGCGGGCTGCCGATGCTGCTGGGGATGCACATCGGGGACGAGGAGAAGGCCGAGATGGTCGCCCACTGGCAGCGGTGCGCGCGGGCGGCCGGCCGGACGGGCGAGGAGATCCGGGGCGCCGCCCATGTATCGGCGGGCGTCTGTCAGATCGCGGACCGGCGCACGGACGCGGTGGAGACCCTGCTGAAGGCGATGCCGGGCTGGCTGAAACAGGGTCTCGACGCCCATGTCACCGTGGACGGACGGGCCCGCGGGATGCGCGATCCGCTGGAGTACACCGAACTGCTCTGCGGGCTGCACCCGGTCGGCACCCCGCGGCTGTGCGCCGACCGGCTCGCGGCCACCACCGAGCGGACCGGCATCTCCCGCTTCGCCCTGTTCACCGAGGGCTCGGGTGATCTGGCGGCGACGGAGGAGAACCTGCGACGGCTCGGCGCCGAGGTACTGCCCGAGCTGCGGTGACCGGGGGCACGACGTGGGAGGCTTGCCGCCCCTGAAGTCCGAGCACTCCCGTGGACGGAGCGGCAAGCATCGACTCACGGCATCAGCAGTCCCGCAGCTCCGGGGACTGGTTGAGGAGCTGGCTGCGCACCGAGGTGAAACGGGCCAGCGTCTCGTCGGCCGAGGCGTCCAGCGGGAACACCGCCACCCGGTGGCAGTTCTGGAAGGCGAGCCGCACGCCGAAGTGCCGCTGAAGCGCGCCGCGCATGGCGTCACTCGCCAGCACACGCAGCAGTTGACCGCGTGCGTACTCGTCCGGCGGGGGCGTCTGGTTGTCGGCGAACTGGCCGCCGTCCACCTTCAGCTGGGCCACCAGGGAGCTGATCATCTCCCACGCGTAGGGCAGGGAGGTCCGGACGCAGTCGACGAAGTCAGCTTCGTCGACCTCGCCTCGCTCGGCCTGTTCGAGTAGGGCCGGTGAGACGTCGAGCGACATGGGTACTCCTCTCGCACCCCCGAACAACAGGGGTTGCCGGACAGATAAGGGGGCACGCGACTCCCAATACGGTGAGTACACGGATCGCGACCTCCCGTTCACTACGGTAGGCACAAGAACGGACGCCCACCAGGCGAATGCATATACAGACCGGGCTAGTTGGGCACACAATCGGCCACAAGTGAACACGGGTGATCCAGGGAAAAATGGGGCGACCCACAGGGAGTCCCGATCCCCGCCCCGCTGGAGGTCCCCGGGCGAATCGCGCGCAGGGCCGTCCGTCCAGTAGCGTTGCCGACCATGCGTCTCGTCATTGCCCGGTGCTCCGTGGACTACGCCGGCCGGCTCACCGCCCATCTGCCGTCAGCGCCCCGTCTGATCCTGGTCAAGGCGGACGGCAGCGTCTCGATCCACGCGGACGACCGCGCCTACAAGCCCCTGAACTGGATGTCCCCGCCCTGCACGCTCAAGGAGGGCACCGGTGACGAGGAAGGCGTCTGGACCGTCGTCAACAAGGCGGGCGAGAAGCTCATCATCACGATGGAGGAGGTCCTGCACGACTCCTCGCACGAACTCGGCGTGGATCCGGGGCTGATCAAGGACGGCGTGGAAGCACACCTCCAGGAGCTGCTCGCCGACCGCATCGAGACGCTCGGCGACGGCTACACGCTGATCCGCCGCGAATACATGACGGCCATCGGCCCGGTCGACATCCTGTGCCGGGACGCCGAGGGACGGACGGTCGCGGTCGAGATCAAGCGGCGCGGCGAGATCGACGGCGTGGAGCAGCTCACCCGCTATCTCGAACTGCTGAACCGCGATCCCCACCTGGCCCCGGTTCGCGGCGTCTTCGCGGCCCAGGAGATCAAGCCGCAGGCCCGCGTCCTCGCCACCGACCGCGGCATCGGCTGCCAGGTACTGGACTACGACGCCCTGCGCGGCATCGAGGACGACAAGCTGCGGCTGTTCTGACAACCGGCCGCGGCCGGTCCGAGGACGGCCGCGGCGCTCTCGTACGACACCGGGGGCCGGGTCCGTATGACACGGACCCGGCCCCCGGTTCTGCGTACGTCAGGCGACCGTCGCGGTGCCGGACGCCGTCGGAGGCGTGCCGCTCTCGGAGGTGTCGGCCGGCGGGGCGGCCGAGAGGCCGGACGCCGGCGACGAGGTGCCGCCCGACGGCTCTCCGGACGTGCCTTCGGGGGGGCTGGTGGTGGCCCCTCCCGAGGAGTCGCCGCTGGGCTCTCCCGAGCTTCCGCCCGTGGGATCGCCGCTTCCTCCGGCGGAGGAGCCGCCGCCACTCGTGGGGCCGCCTCCGCCGCCGCTGGAAGGGCCTCCGCTGTTTCCGCCCGGCGTGCCGCCGCCCGTGCCCCCGGTCTTCCCGCCGTTCGACCCACCCGTCTTCCCGCCGGTGCCGCCGCCCGGGGACCCGGTGGAGTCCGACGGCTTGGGGGTCTTGGACGAGGAGCCCGAGGAGGTGCCGTCGCCGGACGGCGCGAGGCTCTCCGAGGGCTCGGCGCCGCCCGGCGCCGGGTCCTCGGACGTGCCGGAGGCGGTGCCGTGGCCCGGATCCGTCGGCCGGCTGGTCGCCGTGCCGGTGTCGTCTCCTCCGCTGCGGTCCTGCTCCGGGGTGTCGGCGCCGAGGCTGCCGTCGTCCAGGTCCTGGCCGGCGGACGGATTGACGTTGTCGGAGGGGGCGTCGGGACCGTTCTGTGAGGTGGCGCCGAGCGTCACCACGGTGCCGAGGACGGCCGCGAGCAGCGCGCCCGCGCCGGCGGCCACGAGGTTGCGCCGGGCCAGGCCCTTGAGGCCGACGCGGTGCTTGGCCGGGGCGTACGGGCCGGACGGCGAACCGGGGACCGACGCCTTGTAGGTGACCAGCGTGGAGGTGTCCGGGCCGGGCGGCTGGAGCGCCGGGAAGGGCGCGGGCACCCCGCCCGCCGGGGACGCCGACTCCTCGGTGCGGGCGTCGGGCACCTCCTCGCCCGCCGTCGCGCCGAGGCCCACCGCCGTGCCGGAGCGGTCGGCGACCAGGGCGAGGGCGCGGCGCCCGGCGACCGTGCCGCGCTTGTCGGCGAGCGCGCCACGCAGCCCGATGGAGGCCTCCAGCTCGGCACGCGCCCGGTCGAGCTGACCGCCGCAGAGCGCGATGATGCCCAGCTCGTGGTGGAAGTAGGCCTGTTCGGCGACCTCTCCGGCGAGCCGGGAGGCCTCGGTGCCGTAACGCAGCGCCCGTGCCCAGGCGTTCCAGTCGAGGCCCGCCGCGAACGCGGGGGCGGCGGCGCGGGCGAGACGCAGGGCCGTGCTCTCCCCGCCCCCGGCGGACGGCGCGGTGACCGGCACCAGGACGGCCAGCGCGGCGAGCAGGGCGTCCGCCTCGGCGCACACCCGCTCCGGCGCGACCGAGGGATGGCCGGCCCACCAGATGTAGTGGCGGGCCGCGGTGACGGCCTGCTCCTCGGCGTCCTCGCCGTACCCGGCGGCCTCCAACTGGGTCAGCACACCGGCGGCGAGCCGGTGGCGGGGGCCGGCCGGGGTGACCAGGCCGCAGCTCGCCAGCTCGCCGAGCGCGGCGTCGGCGTGGGTGTCGCCGACCAGCGCGGGCAGGTGCGACTGGTGGGGCACCTCGCCGCCGAGCGCGACGGCGAACCGCAGCGTGGCCCGCGCGGAGGCGCTCAGCCGGGAGGCGAGCAGCGGGGCGGGCGCGGCGGCCTCGCCGAGCGAGGGCAGGGGCAGTTCCTCGCCGTCGCCGTCGTCCAGGACGGCGTCCGCGGGCGGCGCGTCCGCGAAGACGCCGAACTCCTCGACGGCGCTGGTACCGGCCCGCAGCTGGTCGTGCTGGCTCAGCAGGGCACCGGCCTGCACGAAGCGCAGCGGCAGGCCCTCGGACTCGAACCAGAGGTCCCCGGCCCAGTTGGCCTCCTCCTCGGTGAGCACACGGCCGACGGCGCGCTCGATGAGTTCGACTCCGCCGGCCCGGTCCAGGCTGCTGAGGGCGACCTCCTCGATCTCCGACTCCGCGGACGGCGCCGGCACGTCCGGGGTCGCGCAGAGCAGGAAGGCGCATTCGGGGGTGGCGTCGATCAGTTCGTCGAGCGCGCCGCCGCCGAGCTCGATGTCGTCCACCATGACGACCGCGCCGATCTCACCGACGTACGCGAGCAGTTCGTCCGGGTCCGGCCGGTAGCGCGGGGCGCTGTGCACGGCGTGGAAGAGGTCGTGCAGCAGGTCGCCCGCGGTGCGGCGGTAGCCGCTGAGCCGGACGACGCCGTCGGGGGCGAGGTCCGCGCAGTCCTCGGCGACGAGGTCGAGCAGGCTGGTGCGGCCGGAGCCGCCCGGCCCGGTCAGGCGTACGGAGCGGCCGCGGGCGAGCAGCCGTACCAGTTGCTCGCGCTCGTCCTGGCGCTCCAGGAGCGGCAGTGCGGACGGGGCGGGGCCGGGCAGGGCGGGCGGTACCGCCCCGCGGTCGTGCTCGGCCCGCTCGGCCGGTGTGTACTTGCGCGGCCGGTCGGGGTGCTCGCCGGGCGGGCAGACCTCGATCTCGCTGCCGTCCACGGGGTTGACGGTGAGCAGGAAGTCGCCCGAGACGAGCTGCGCCGTGCGGGCCGGCGCGGGCGCGTGCTGGACGAAGTCGGATGCGAGGGAATCCCTGGGCGGGCGCCGGCCCGGCACGTGGCCGTCGCCGCCATGGCCCATGTCCTCGGGTTCCCGGGTGTTCGGGTCCATAGGTTCCAACCCCCCAAAAGCGTCGTGTGCCGACCACGGCCGGCCCCTCCCGGCCTTGCCGCACACCGCGCTGTCGCTTCTGGTCCGGGCCCGCTCGAGGGTTGCTGAGCTGCGGGCGACCGAACCCTAAACCTTCGGCCAGTATCCACGACAGCCCGGGGTACCGGGCGGTCCGAGACGTCACGGTCTCATGAGGATTGCGCACCACGTACGGTTCGCCGATGTGCGCCCGGGTCTCCCCCGTCGCCCGGTTCACACCTGTTCGGGCCGGGCGGGAAGGTACTGGTCTAGACGCGGGGGAGGGACTCGACGCCGATGCCGCCCTCGATGGCGAGGATGCGGTGCAGGCGGGTGGCCACCAGCAGGCGCTGCATCTGCGGCGGCACGTCCCGCAGCACCAGCCGCCGGCCGCAGCGCCCGGCCCGCCGGTGGACACCCATGATCACGCCGAGTCCGGTGGCGTCCCAGGAGTCGAGCTCGGACAGGTTGAGCACCAGGTCGCCGGTCCCGTCGTCGACGGCCGAGTGCAGGACCGTACGGGCGTCCGCCGCGCTGCGGACGTCGAGGCGGCCCCCGACGACCAGCTCGGCGTGGTCGCCCCTGATGAACATATGCGCTCCCCGTGAATGCTGTGGCGTATCTCCGTGGCGGTGGCTGTGCAACCTCTGACTGCTTCTGCGGCGATCTGGTTGCTGCTTGTAAGCGAACCGATACCGAATTCACCCTCACGGGTGATCCCAGTGGCCCCTGTCCGGTCTCAGTGCTTGTAGAAGCCCTGCCCGCTCTTGCGCCCGATGTCACCGGCGTCAACCATCCGGCGCATCAGCTCCGGCGGTGCGAACTTCTCGTCCTGGGTCTCGGTGTAGATGTTGTCGGCGGCGTGCAGCAGGATGTCGACGCCGGTCAGGTCCGCGGTCGCGAGCGGGCCCATCGCGTGGCCGAAGCCGAGCTTGCAGGCGAGGTCGATGTCCTCGGCGGTGGCGACGCCCGACTCGTACAGCTTGGTCGCCTCGACGACGAGCGCCGAGATGAGCCGGGTGGTCACGAAGCCGGCCACGTCCCGGTTGACCACGATGCAGGTCTTGCCCACGGACTCGGCGAACTCCCGTGCCCGGGCGAGGGTTTCGTCGCTGGTCTTGTAGCCGCGGACCAGCTCGACGAGCTGCATCATCGGCACCGGCGAGAAGAAGTGCACCCCGACGACGCGCTCCGGGCGCTCCGTCACGGCCGCGATCTTGGTGATCGGGATGGCGGAGGTGTTCGAGGCGAGAACGGTGTCCTCGCGGACGAGCTTGTCGAGGGTGCGGAAGATCTCGTGCTTGACCTCGATCTTCTCGAAGACGGCCTCGACCACCACGTCCGCGTCGGCGGCCGCGTCCAGGTCGGTGGTCGTGGTGATGCGGGCGAGGGCGGCGTCGGCGTCGTGCGCCTCCATCCGGCCCTTGGCGACGAACTTGTCGTACGAGGCCTTGATGCCGTCCGTGCCACGCCTCAGTGCCTCGTCAGTGACGTCCCGCAGGACGACGTCCCAGCCCGCCTGCGCGGAGACCTGGGCGATGCCGGACCCCATGAGACCGGCCCCGATGACGGCGAGCTTCCGTGCCACTGACGACTCCCCTTCGAAAACGACTGCGCGACGACTGAGCGAGGACCGCGCGACCACCGCGCGACCACCGCGCGAGCGCTTGGCGCTCACCCGCTGCTTACGCCTGGCTCCTGTGCGGACATTAGCGCTCACACGGGTCCTTGAGACCCGTAAGTAATGCGCGTCACTGTCTCAGGGCGTGAGACACCCGTCACGTCCGGTGCGGGCGGGCGCGGCCGCGAATTCCTGGCGCCTCGGGCCGGGTTGGCGCCACCGCGGAAACGGCGCTCCGCGTCCGTCGCGGGAGCGTCTAGATTGGCCTCATGGTCAACCTGACGCGCATCTACACCCGGACCGGGGACAAGGGCACCACCGCCCTCGGCGACATGAGCAGGGTCGCCAAGACCGACCTGCGGATCTCCGCGTACGCCGACGCCAACGAGGCGAACGCGGCGATCGGCACCGCGATCGCGCTGGGCGGGCTCGCCGAGGACATCACCGAGGTCCTCACCCGGGTGCAGAACGACCTGTTCGACGTGGGCGCGGACCTGTGCACGCCGGTGGCGGAGAACCCGGAGTTCCCGCCGCTGCGGGTCGAGCAGTTCTACGTCGACCGGCTGGAGGAGGACTGCGACCGCTTCAACGCCGAACTCGGCAAGCTCCGCTCCTTCATCCTCCCCGGCGGGACTCCCGGCGCTGCCCTGCTCCACCAGGCGTGTACGGTCGTCCGCCGGGCCGAGCGCTCGACCTGGGCCGCCCTGGAGGAGCACGGCGAGACGATGAACCCGCTCACCGCGACCTACCTCAACCGGCTGTCGGACCTCCTGTTCATCCTGGCGCGCACGGCCAACAAGGCCTCCGGTGACGTGCTGTGGGTGCCGGGCGGCGAACGCTGAGCGCTCCTTCCCGCCGGCGCACCTCTCGCCCGCTCACCGTCGGGCCGGTGTGCGCTCCTCGTCCGGCCGGTCCGGCCCGGCCGGAGCCTTCCTGGGGAAGAGCAGGTACGACAGCGCGATCAGCCCGTGGATCCCGGCGATCCGCAGCGTCGTCCCGTGCCAGGACCTGAGCGGCTCGGTGGCGGACGGGTCGCCGGCGTACAGGACCGCCGCCCGGAGCACGGCGAGGGAGACCCAGGACGCGACGAGGGTACGCAGCCAGAGGCCGCCCTCGTGGCGCGCCCGGACCAGTCCGTGACGGGGCGGCGGGCTGCTCGGCGGGCTGGTGCTGATCGGCATCGGGCCGCACACCCGCGCTCGCCACGCCCCGGCCTCCGTCCTGGACCAGGACTGGGCGGTCGCCGTCCCGCTGCTGGTGATGGCGGGGTGCGAGCTGCTGTGCCGCACCCGGCCGGGGGCCGCCCTGCTCGCCGGCACCGCGGCGGTCGTCGCCCGCCGTCCGCGCCGGGCTGGTCCTGATCCTGCGCAGCGCGCCCGGCATCGAAGTGGCCGGCGAGGCGGCGGACGGCGAGCAGGCGGTGGCGCCGGCCCGCGAACTGCGTCCGGACGTGGTGGTGATGGGCATTCAGATGCCGTGGCTGGACGGGGTGTCGGCGACTTTGCAGGTGGTCGCGGAGCGGCCGGCCGACGTCCTCGTGCTGACCGCCTTCGGCCTCGACGAGTACGCCTTCGGGGCGCTGCGCGCGGGCGCGGCCGGGCTCCTGCTCAAGAGCGCCGAGGCGCGGGAGTTGGTGGAGGCGGTGCGCACGGTGGCACGCGGGGAGGGGATCGTCGCGCCCGCCGTCACCCGGCGCCTGATCGCCGAGTTCGCCGCCGCGCCGGCACGGGAGGCGAAAGCGGCGCCGGCCGCGCTGGGCACCCTGACCCCCCGGGAGCGCGAGGTGCTGTCGTGCCTGGGTGAGGGGCTGTCCAACGCCGGGATCGCCCTCCGCCTCGACCTCGTGGAGGGCACGGTGAAGACCCACGTCAGCCGCCTGCTGGGCAAGCTTGAGCTGCGCAGTCGGGTCCAAGCGGCGGTGTTGGCGCAGGAGTTGGGGATCTGAGGGCCGACGGGGCAACTGGTCCAGACCTATTGACCCGTGGTCCAGACCTTTCTATTCTCGCGGCACCGGTGGCGTGATGGCTCAGTCACGCCCCCGACCACAACCCCCACCGCCGAAGGGGTGGCCATAGCGCCCCGCAGGCGACCTCACAAGAGGAGGCGCGGTATGCGCTTCAGACACAGAGCCGCGGCCGGGTTCGCGACCCTGCTGCTCCCGCTGGCCGGCCTTGTCGGCCTCGCGGGCTCCGCCCAGGCCGCGACATCGGCCACCGCCACCTACGCCAAGACCCAGGACTGGGGCACCGGCTTCGAGGGCAAGTGGACGGTGACCAACTCCGGCTCCGCTGCCATCAGTTCGTGGACCATCGAGTGGGACTTCCCCTCCGGGACCTCTGTCACCTCCGCCTGGGACGCGGACGTGACCAGCTCCGGCACCCACTGGACCGCGAAGAACAAGTCCTACAACGGCACCCTCGCCCCGGGCGCCTCCGTCTCCTTCGGCTTCAACGGCGCCGGTGCCGGCTCCCCGAGCAACTGCAAGCTCAACGGCGGCAGTTGTGACGGCGGCAGCACCGTACCCGGCGACAACCCGCCCTCCGCCCCGGGCACCCCGACCGCCTCGAACATCACCGACACCTCGGTGAAGCTCACCTGGGGCGCGGCCACCGACGACAAGGGCATCAAGAACTACGACGTGCTGCGCGACGGCAGGACGGTCGCGACCGTGACGACGACCTCGTACACGGACACCGGACTGACCGCCGGCACCGACTACTCCTACAGCGTCCAGGCCCGCGACACCGCCGGCCAGACCGGCCCGGTCAGCGGCTCGGTCGCCGTGCGCACCACCGGCGGCGGTGGCGGCACCACTCCCCCGCCCGGCAACAAGGTCCGGCTCGGCTACTTCACCGAGTGGGGCATCTACGGCCGCAACTACAACGTCAAGAACATCGTGACGTCCGGCTCGGCCGCCAAGATCACGCACATCAACTACGCCTTCGGCAACGTCACCGGCGGCAAGTGCACGATCGGCGACTCCTACGCCGACTACGACAAGGCGTTCACCGCCGCCGAATCGGTCAGTGGCGTCGCCGACACCTGGGACCAGCCGCTGCGCGGCAACTTCAACCAGCTGCGCCAGCTCAAGGCCAAGTACCCGAACATCAAGGTGCTGTGGTCCTTCGGCGGCTGGACCTGGTCCGGCGGCTTCGCGGACGCGGCCAAGAACCCCACGGCCTTCGCCCAGTCCTGCTACGACCTGGTGAAGGACTCCCGCTGGGCCGATGTGTTCGACGGCATCGACATCGACTGGGAGTACCCGAACGCCTGCGGTCTGACCTGTGACACCAGCGGGTCCGCGGCCATCAAGAACGTGGCGGCCGCACTGCGCGCCAAGTTCGGCAACAGCGCCCTGGTCACGGCGGCCGTCTCCGCCGACGGCACCTCCGGCGGCAAGGTCGACGCCGCCGACTACGGCGGCGCGGCGCAGTACCTGGACTGGTACAACGTGATGACGTACGACTTCTTCGGCGCCTGGGACGCGAAGGGCCCCACCGCCCCGCACTCCCCGCTCACCTCGTACAACGGCATCCCGCAGGCCGGCTTCACCACGGCCGACGCGATGGCCAAGTACAGGTCCAAGGGTGTGCCGGCCAGCAAGCTGCTCATCGGCATCGGCCTGTACGGCCGCGGCTGGACCGGCGTCACCCAGGACGCCCCGGGCGGCACGGCCACGGGCCCGGCGAACGGCACGTACGAGCAGGGCATCGAGGACTACAAGGTGCTCAAGACGTCCTGCCCGGCCACCGGCACCATCGCGGGCACGGCCTACGCGAAGTGCGGCAGCAACTGGTGGTCCTACGACACCCCGGCCACCATCGGTACGAAGATGTCCTGGGCCAAGCAGCAGGGCCTCGGCGGCGCCTTCTTCTGGGAGTTCAGCGGTGACACCAGCAACGGCGAGCTGGTGAACGCCATCAACAGCGGTCTGTCGTAAGGGCCCACGGGTCCCGAGACCAGCGGAGCGCCCCCGGACCAGGTCCGGGGGCGCTCTTCGCCGTACTACGCCACATTCACCCTCCCCCAGACTTCGTCCGGGGGGGACCCCCAGCCAACGAGCGAATGCGGCTACGCCACATTCACCCGTTGGCCGGGCGGTGCCGCCTCCAGCCAGGCCAGGAAGCCCGTCAGCGCGTCCTCACTCATCGCGAGTTCCAGGCGCGTACCGCGGTGCAGGCAGGTGAGGACGACCGCGTCGGAGAGCAGGGCGAGTTCCTCCTCGCCCTCGGGCAGACGGCGGCCGGCCACCTCGATGGAGGCCCGCTCCAGGGTGCGGCGCGGGCGGGGCGCGTAGGAGAAGACACGGAACCACTCGACGCGGTCGCCGTTGTAGCGGGCGACACCGTAGCTCCAGCCCTTGCCGCTGGTGTCGGCCTTCTCCGGTACGTCCCAGCGCAGGCTGCAGTCGAAGGTGCCGCCCGAACGCTGGATGAGCCTGCGTCGCAGGCCGAAGACGAACAGTCCCATCACCACGAGCAAGACCACCAGCCCGCACACAGTCAGAGCGAGGACCATCGACACCGACCTCCTCGTCTCCTAGGTAATGGAACGGAAAAAACACCCACATTCACCTCAGCCGCGGCCGGTACCGGATTGCTCCGGTTCCGGCCGCGGCTGAGTGACGTCATCACACGGCTGGCTTGGTTCAGCTCGCCGTCGCCGCGCGCAGTCGGACCTCCGCGCGGCGCTCGGCATGAGCGTCGCCCTCCGCCTTCGCGCGTTCGAGCTCCCGCTCGGTGCGCTGGACGTCGATCTCGTCCGAGAGTTCGGCGATCTCCGCCAGCAGCGACAGCTTGTTGTCCGCGAACGAGATGAAACCGCCGTGCACAGCGGCGATGACGGTTGCACCTTCACTCGTACGGATGGTCACCGGGCCCGACTCCAGCACACCGAGCAGCGGCTGGTGACCGGGCATGACGCCGATGTCGCCGGACGTGGTGCGCGCGACGACCAGGGTGGCCTCGCCGGACCAGACCTGGCGGTCGGCGGCGACCAGCTCGACGTGCAGCTCAGCAGCCAAGAGTGGCTCCTCGGGTCACCACCCGGCAGGGCTGCCGGGTGTTGGGGTCAATTCTAAGGGGCGTGGGAGAGGGGGCGGGACCGCACCCGCCCCCTCGGGTGAGCTCGATGCTCAGGAGACGCCCAGCTCCTTCGCGTTCTTCTTCAGGTCCTCGATACCACCGCACATGAAGAACGCCTGCTCGGGGAAGTGGTCGTACTCGCCGTCGCAGATCGCGTTGAACGCCGCGATCGACTCTTCCAGCGGCACGTCCGAGCCGTCCACACCGGTGAACTGCTTGGCGACGTGGGTGTTCTGGGACAGGAAGCGCTCCACGCGGCGGGCACGGTGGACGACGAGCTTGTCCTCCTCGCCGAGCTCGTCGATACCGAGGATCGCGATGATGTCCTGCAGGTCCTTGTACTTCTGCAGGATGTTCTTCACGCGCATGGCCGCGTTGTAGTGGTCCGCCGCGATGTAGCGGGGGTCCAGGATCCGGGACGTGGAGTCCAGCGGGTCCACGGCCGGGTAGATGCCCTTCTCCGAGATCGGACGGGACAGAACCGTCGTCGCGTCGAGGTGGGCGAAGGTGGTGGCCGGGGCCGGGTCGGTCAGGTCGTCCGCGGGGACGTAGATCGCCTGCATCGAGGTGATCGAGTGACCGCGGGTCGAGGTGATGCGCTCCTGGAGGAGACCCATCTCGTCGGCCAGGTTCGGCTGGTAACCCACCGCGGACGGCATACGGCCGAGCAGCGTGGAGACCTCGGAACCGGCCTGCGTGAAGCGGAAGATGTTGTCGATGAAGAACAGCACGTCCTGCTTCTGGACGTCGCGGAAGTACTCGGCCATGGTCAGGCCGGCCAGCGCGACGCGCAGACGGGTGCCCGGGGGCTCGTCCATCTGACCGAAGACGAGCGCGGTCTTGTCGATGACGCCCGACTCGCTCATCTCGTCGATGAGGTCGTTGCCCTCACGGGTGCGCTCACCGACACCGGCGAACACGGAGACACCGTCGTGGTTGTTGGCGACGCGGTAGATCATCTCCTGGATGAGCACCGTCTTGCCGACGCCGGCGCCGCCGAACAGACCGATCTTGCCGCCCTTGACGTACGGGGTCAGCAGGTCGATGACCTTGACGCCGGTCTCGAACATCTCGGTCTTCGACTCGAGCTCGTCGAAGTTCGGCGCCTTGCGGTGGATCGCCCAGCGCTCGCCGTCGTACTCGGCGTCGACGTTCAGTACCTCACCGAGGGTGTTGAACACCTTGCCCTTGGTGAAGTCGCCGACGGGGACCGAGATCGCCGAGCCGGTGTCCGTCACCGGGGACTGGCGGACCAGGCCGTCGGTGGGCTGCATGGAGATCGTGCGGACGATGCCGTCACCGAGGTGCTGGGCGACCTCGAGCGTCAGCGTCTTCTTCTCGCCCGCGTTCGCCGGGTCGGCGACCTCGACGTGAAGGGCGTTGTTAATTTCCGGCATCGCGTCGACGGGGAACTCCACGTCGACGACCGGGCCGATGACCCGCGCGACGCGGCCCGCCGCCGTGGCCGTCTCAACAGTGGTGGTCATTACTTGTCACTCCCCGCGGTCGCGTCGGCCAGGGCGCTCGCGCCACCGACGATCTCGCTGATTTCCTGGGTGATTTCGGCCTGGCGGGCCGCGTTGGCAAGACGCGCGAGCGTGTTGATCAGCTCGCCCGCGTTGTCGGTGGCCGACTTCATCGCGCGCCGGGTGGCGGCGTGCTTCGAAGCGGCCGACTGGAGCAGCGCGTTGTAGATACGGCTCTCCACATAGCGCGGCAGCAGCGCGTCGAGGACGTCCTCGGCCGAGGGCTCGAAGTCGTACAGCGGAAGGATCTCGTCCTTCGCCACTGCCTGCTCCGACACCTCTTCGAGGCGCAGCGGCAGGAGCCGGGCGTCGGTCGCCGTCTGCGTCATCATCGAGACGAACTCCGTGTAGACGATGTGGAGTTCGTCCACGCCGCCGTCCTCGGTGTTCTGCTGGATGGCCTCGATCAGCGGGGCCGCCACCGTCTTGGCGTCCGCGTACGAGGGCTCGTCGGTGAAGCCGGTCCACGACTCCGTGATCTTGCGCTCACGGAAGTTGTAGTGGGCCACACCTCGCCGGCCGACGATGTAGGCGTCGACCTGCTTGCCCTCGCCCTCGAGGCGCACGGTCAGCTGCTCCGCCGCCTTGATGGCGTTGGAGTTGAAGGCGCCGGCCAGGCCGCGGTCGCTCGTCAGGAGCAGCACCGCGGCGCGGGTCGGGTTGTCAGCCTCCGTGGTCAGCGGGTGCTTGGTGTTGGACCCGGTTCCGACCGCCGTGACCGCGCGGGTCAGTTCCTGCGCGTACGGCGTGGAGGCCGACACCTTGCGCATCGCCTTGACGACACGCGAGGCGGCGATCATCTCCATCGCCTTGGTGATCTTCTTGGTCGCGGTGACGGATCGGATGCGACGCTTGTAGACCCGGAGCTGGGCTCCCATGAGTCAGGTCCCTTCCTTACGTCACTTGGCGGCAGCGGCCGGGGTGTCCTCGCCGAGCAGCTTTCCGTCGCCCGTCTCGAACTGCTTCTTGAACTCGGCGATCGCCTCGGCGGTGGCCTGGAGCGTGTCGTCGGACATCTTGCCGCCCTCCTTGATGGAGGTCATGAGGCCCTGCTCCTTGCGGTGCAGGTACTCCAGGAGCTCCTTCTCGAAGCGGCGGATGTCGGCGACCGGCACCTCGTCCATCTTGCCGGTGGTACCGGCCCACACGGAGACGACCTGGTCCTCGGTGGCCATCGGCTGGTACTGGTCCTGCTTCAGCAGCTCGACCATGCGCTGACCGCGCTCCAGCTGGGCCTTGGAGGCCGCGTCCAGGTCGGAACCGAAGGCGGCGAACGCCTCCAGCTCACGGAACTGGGCCAGGTCCACGCGCAGACGGCCGGAGACCTGCTTCATCGCCTTGTGCTGCGCGGAACCACCGACTCGGGAGACGGAGATACCGACGTTCAGCGCGGGGCGCTGACCGGCGTTGAACAGGTCCGACTCCAGGAAGCACTGGCCGTCGGTGATGGAGATGACGTTGGTCGGGATGAACGCCGAGACGTCGTTGGCCTTGGTCTCGACGATCGGCAGACCCGTCATCGAGCCCTTGCCCATGTCGTCGGACAGCTTCGCGCAGCGCTCCAGCAGACGGGAGTGCAGGTAGAAGACGTCGCCCGGGTAGGCCTCACGGCCCGGCGGACGGCGCAGCAGCAGCGACACGGCGCGGTAGGCGTCGGCCTGCTTCGACAGGTCGTCGAAGATGATCAGGACGTGCTTGCCCTGGTACATCCAGTGCTGACCGATGGCGGAACCGGTGTACGGCGCCAGGTACTTGAAGCCGGCCGGGTCGGACGCCGGGGCGGCCACGATGGTCGTGTACTCCAGCGCGCCGTTCTCCTCCAGCGAGCGCCGGACCGACGCGATGGTGGAGCCCTTCTGGCCGATGGCGACGTAGATGCAGCGGACCTGCTTGTTCGGGTCGCCGGTGCGCCAGTTGTCACGCTGGTTGATGATCGTGTCGACGGCCAGCGCGGTCTTGCCGGTCTGACGGTCACCGATGATCAGCTGACGCTGGCCGCGGCCGATCGGGGTCATGGCGTCGACGGCCTTGTAGCCCGTCTCCATCGGCTCGTGCACCGACTTGCGCTGCATGACCGTGGGGGCCTGCAGTTCGAGGGCGCGGCGACCCTCGGTCTCGATCTCGCCGAGGCCGTCGATCGGGTTGCCGAGCGGGTCCACCACGCGGCCGAGGTAGCCCTCGCCCACGGCGACGGACAGAACCTCACCGGTGCGCTGCACCGGCTGGCCCTCCTCGATACCGCTGAACTCACCGAGGACGATGGCACCGATCTCGCGCTCCTCGAGGTTGAGGGCGAGGCCGAGGGTGCCGTCCTCGAACTTCAGCAGTTCGTTGGCCATGGCCGAGGGAAGGCCCTCGACCTTCGCGATGCCGTCGCCGGCAAGGGTGACCGTACCGACCTCCTCGCGCGAGGCCGCGTCCGGCTTGTACGACTGGACGAAGTTCTCCAGCGCGTCCCGGATCTCCTCCGGCCGGATCGTGAGCTCCGCCATCTGGGTTCCCTGCTCTCCTTGTTGGGCCCGAAGTTTCACTTGGGGGGTATTCCACGAGTCGGGGACTCCCCCCAATAAGAGGTGAATCCTCTGCACGGCCCAACCAGGGCCGTCGTGTACGTCTTGCGTGTTGAGTTGCTGCTAGCTCGCCATGCGGCGGGCGGCGTCCTCGAGCCGGTCCGCGAGGGAGCCGTTGATGACCTCGTCGCCGACCTGCACCCGCATCCCGCCGAGGACGTCGGGGTCCACGTCGAGGTTGAGGTGCATCTGGCGGCCGTAGAGCTTGGCGAGGGCCGCGCCGAGGCGCTGCTTCTGCGTGTCGCTCAGGGGGACCGCCGAGGTGACGACGGCGACCATGCGGTCGCGGCGTTCGGCGGCGAGCTTGGTCAGGGACTCCAGTCCCGCTTCCAGGCTACGTCCCCGCGGCGCGGTCACAAGGCGCGTCACCAGACGCTCGGTGGTCGGGGCCGTGCGGCCGCCGAGCAGCCGGCGCAGCAGTTCCTTCTTGGCCGAGGCGGCCGCGGCGCGGTCGGTCAGGGCCGCGCGCAGGCCGGTGCTCGAGGAGACGATCCGGCCGAAGCGGAACAGTTCGTCCTCGACGTCGTCGAGCGTGCCGTTCCGCTGTGCCGCCGTGAGGTCGGCGACGTCCGCCAGCTCCTCCAGCGTGTCGACCAGGTCGCGGGGCTGCGACCAGCGGGAACGCACCATGCCGGACACCAGGTCGGTGGCCGTGCCGCCGATCTGTCCGCCGAGCAGGCGCTGCACCAGCGTGGCCTTGGCCTCGCCGGACTGCGCCGGGTCGGTCAGGACCCGACGCAGACCGACCTCGCGGTGGAGCAGCGCGGTGACGGCCGCCAGTTCGTCGGCGAGCCGGCCGGCGTCCACGGAGGTGGAGTCCGTCAGCGCGTCCAGACGCTCCCGTGCGGCGGTCAGCGCCTCACGGCTGGCTCCGTGCATGGTCATCGAGTCGCCTCGGCCTTCGAAGCGGCTTCATCGAGGCCGTCGAGGAAGCGGTCGATCACACGGCTCTGCCGGGCGTGGTCCTCGAGGGACTCGCCGACGAGCTTGCCGGCCAGCTCGGTGGCCAGCGTGCCGACGTCCTGCCGGAGCGCGGACGCGGCGGCCTTGCGGTCGGCCTCGATCTGGGCGTGGCCGGCGGCGACGATCTCCTCGCGCTGACGCTGGCCCTCGGCCCGCATCTCGGCGATGAGCGTGGCGCCCTGCTCCTGTGCCTCCTGGCGCAGGCGCGCGGCCTCGTGGCGGGCCTCGGCGAGCTGAGCCTTGTACTGCTCAAGGACGCTCTGGGCCTCGGTCTGCGCGGCCTCGGCCTTCTCGATACCGCCCTCGATGGCCTCGCGGCGCTCCTCCAGAACCTTGTTGATGTTCGGGAGGAGCTTCTTCGCGAGGAAACCGAAGACGATGACGAAGGCGATCAGGCCGATGACAAGCTCGGGGATCGGCGGGAGGAGCGGGTTCTCCGTCTCTGCCGCGACCGTGAGCAGCGGGCTCATGTTTCTGCCTTTCGTCTGGTCGGCTGGAAGTGAATCAGCTGATTACTTGATGCCGTAGACGAACGGCATGACCAGACCGATCAGCGCCAGCGCCTCACAGAAGGCGAAGCCGAGGATCTGGTTGGCGCGGATCAGGCCGGCGGCCTCGGGCTGGCGGGCCAGGGCCTGGGTGCCGTTACCGAAGATGATGCCGACGCCGACGCCGGGACCGATGGCAGCGAGGCCGTAACCGATGGAGCCGATCGAGCCGGTAACAGCGGCAAGGGTCTGGGACATGCCAGTTCTTCCTTTTCTTTCCGGACCGGTGGGGGTTGGCCACCGGACGATCAGGGGGTTGTTGCTGCGCGGGGCGCTCAGTGGTGCTCGGCGAGCGCGCCCTGGATGTAGGTGCACGTCAGGAGGACGAAGACGTACGCCTGCAGTGCCTGGATGAAGAGCTCGAAGGCCGTCATCACGATCGTCATGACGAAGCTGACACCGGCGTAGGCGATACCGATGCCGTTGAGCAGGTACCAGCTGGC
>NZ_NNBK01000005.1:70964-160411 GCF_002803075.1 Streptomyces sp. CB01373
GCAGCAGCAGCGTGTGGCCCGCGAACATGTTGGCGAAGAGTCGCACCGCGTGGGTGAACGGCCGCACCAGCAGGTTCGAGAAGAACTCGATGAGCATGGCCAGCGGCAGCACCGCGCCCAGCGACTTGTCGTAGCCCGTGACGTTCTTGAAGAAGCCCACGAAACCGTGGCGCTTGAAGGTCAGCGAGATCCACAGCACGTAGACGATCACGGCCAGGACCGCCGGGTACGCGATGATCGCGGTGACCGGGAACTGGGCGACCGGGATGATCGACCAGAGGTTCATCATCCAGATGAAGAAGAACAGGGAGACGACGAGCGGGACGTACTTCTCGCCTTCCTTCTTGCCGATCGTCTCGTAGACGACCCCGCGCCGGATGAAGTCGTAACCGGCCTCGGCGACCATCTGGAGCTTGCCCGGCACGACCTGGGGCTTACGGAAGGCGGCCCAGAAGAATCCGACGACGACGATGGAGCCGAGCAGCGCCAGCAGCATCGTCTTGTTGAAGTACAGGTTGCTGTCCGCGTTGCCCCAGAGGGGCTCGAACAGGAACGAGTGCAGGCCCGGAGCGGGGAAGCCACAGCCGGAGAAGATGTGGCAATCGGTCTCGAAGGCGAGCACCTGCGTCGGATCAGCACTCACCGCGGGCTCCTTCAGCGTGGCGCATGGGTACGGCAACCTCGTTGTGTCGGCGCGG
The DNA here is from genome assembly GCF_002803075.1 of Streptomyces sp. CB01373. Classification (GTDB taxonomy): domain Bacteria; phylum Actinomycetota; class Actinomycetes; order Streptomycetales; family Streptomycetaceae; genus Streptomyces. The sequence continues at coordinate 71,663 of NZ_NNBK01000005.1, forward strand.
CGCGAGGCCGCGGTTCGGCACGGGACTGGTGTTACGGATGTGGGGGCGGCTGTGGGGCATCTCGCCTCGCGATCGACCAGGCGTCAGCTCGGATGCCCGCGCCCGCGATGCCGCAGTTGGCAACGGACGATAGCAGGAACTCTCATGCGTCCTTATCCCGGCCCTACCGCTCACGACGAGCGCTCCGTCTTCTCGGACTTCTGGCCGGCCGAAGACGGGGTCGAGTCGGGCTCGACATAGAGGATCTTGGACTTCATGTGCGCACGCGTCTGCGCCGCGATCCACACCAGTGTGGCAGCGAGCAGCGTGAAGGCGAATGCCCTGGGGTTGAACAGCGTCGTGTGCTTGAACACTGCCAGGAAGACGAACAGCAGAAGGATCTGCGTCGCGTAGAGCATCAGGCCCATCGCCTGGAAAAGGTGCGGGAGCGACTTGGCGGTGCGCTGCAGGACGTAGAGGCCGATCCCCATGAAGAGGATCGCGATCACGGTCGCGACGACCGCGCCGATCGCTCCCTTGCCACCGGCGACCACACCGCTGATGACGGCGGCAACCGCACCGACGGCGGCTGTGGGCACAGCGGCCTCGGCCAGGATCCGGGCGTCATTGGACGGCATCGCGGCAACTCCGCATTCACAGGGGGCAGGGCGTCGTCATGGGACGAGCGTAGTCCCGGTGCCGAGGGTGAAAACCTCGGCCCCACCAGGACCTTCGCACTGTGGCCCTTCGGCTATCCGGGATACTCGTGAACGGTATCACAAACTATTTGATGAGGTCTTTACCTCAAAGGTGTGCTGACCCTCACGTGTGAGAGTACAGCTGCACTTCTGTGCAAAATCCAGCCCTGTTCGCCCGACATTGCGGGGATTTGACGCCCCACGAGTTGGCAACGCTTTAGTCAGATTCTTACCTTGGCGCCGTCAGCGCGACGTTCCGGCCTTCCGCCCGTCCAGGGCGCGCGAACGGGCTCCCACGGCGGTCGCTCCGTTGACACCACCGGCCGCACCGGCACGGACTCCCACACCCGCCGCCACGGGCGTCTCCCCCTGCGCCGGGCTCTCCTCGGACGCGCGGGGCGCGGCGGCCTCGGAGGCCGCGGACGACACGGACGACGCCGTAGCGGGCGTGGAGGCGTCCGGGAGGGCGGCCGCACGGCGGCGCCGGTACCGCGGCGGCACGAACTGCTCGGCCCAGCGCGGGGCGCGCGGAGTGAAGCGCGGCAGCAGGAGCAGCACAAGGCCGATGAAGCTGAGCACCACGATGCCCAGCACGATCCACATGGAGGCCGACTTGACCGAGTAGGTGAGCGCGCCGAAGCCGATCAGGGCCGCCCAGAAGTACATGATCAGCACGGCCCGGCTGTGCGAGTGGCCGATCTCCAGCAGGCGGTGGTGCAGATGACCGCGGTCGGCGGCGAACGGCGACTTGCCGTTCCAGGTGCGCCGCACGATGGCCAGAATCAGGTCGGCGGCCGGGATGGCGATGATCGTCAGCGGCATCAGCAGCGGGATGTAGACCGGCACCATCTGGTGCACCGCGTTGCGCTCGGAGCCGGAGAACAGCTTCATCACGTCCGGGTCGACCTGCCCGGTCACCGAGATCGCGCCGGCCGCCAGCACGAGACCGATGAGCATGGACCCCGAGTCGCCCATGAAGATCCGCGCGGGGTGCATGTTGTGCGGCAGGAAGCCCAGGCACATGCCCATGAGGACGGCCGCGAAGAGGGTCGCGGGGGCGGCGGCCTCGATGTTGTAGCCGTACCAGATGCGATACGCGTACAGGAAGAACGCGGCGGCCGCGATGCACACCATGCCGGAGGCCAGACCGTCGAGGCCGTCGACGAAGTTGACCGCGTTGATGGTGATGACGACCAGGGCGACCGTGAGCAGGGTGCCCTGCCACTGGGTGAGCGCGACCGTGCCGACGCCGGGCACGGGCAGCCACAGGATGGTCAGACCCTGCATCACCATGACGCCGGCCGCGATCATCTGACCGCCCAGCTTGATCAGGGCGTCGATCTCGAACTTGTCGTCCAGGACGCCGATCAGCCAGATCAGGGCGGCGCCGGAGAGCAGCGCGCGCGGCTCGTTCGACTTCTCGAAGACCTCGTTGAGGTTGGTGAGGTGGTCGGCGACCAGCAGGCCCGCGCACATCCCGAAGAACATCGCGATACCGCCGAGCCGGGGAGTGGGCTCCCGGTGCACGTCACGTGCCCGGATCTCCGGCATCGCCCCCGCAACGATCGCGAACTTGCGTACCGGCCCTGTCAGCAGATACGTCACCGCGGCCGTGATGCAGAGCGTCAGCAGGTATTCACGCACAGGCTTCCCCACAGGTCTCGCTGGCCTTCTCAGCCCCACACCCTAGCGACGCAGGCATATGTATGGGGACTTCCGGGTAGCGACGATGGTTGCACGTGTGGCTGTGTACGGTTTTGTACGGCCGTTCGGCTACCCCGTCTCAGCCGGGATACGGCGGAAACCGGCCTGTGAGTTCGCGCACGTCCTCCCGCGCGCTCGCCCCGTCGGCCTCGCCGCGCAGCACCTTGCCGAACAGGACGGCTATCCACTCCATCTCCTGCTGGCCCATGCCCTGGGTGGTCACCGCGGCGGTGCCCAGGCGCAGCCCGCGGCCGTCGGCGTGCGGCAGCGCGCAGCAGTCGAGGACGATACCGGCGGCGGCCAGCCGTCCGCGGGCGGCGCGGCCCTCGATGCCGAGCGGCGCCGGATCCACGGTGATCAGGTGGGTGTCCGTGCCGCCGGTGGTGACAATCAGGCCTTCCGCGGCCAGCCGGGCGGCGAGCACCCGCGCGTTGGCGACGACCTGGTGGGCGTAGGCGGCGAAGGCCGGGGTCGCGGCCTCGCCGAACGCGACGGCCTTGGCGGCGATGGTGTGCATCTGGGCGCCGCCCTGGGCGAACGGGAACACGGCGCGGTCGACGCGCTCGGCCAGCTCGCTCCCGCACAGGATCATCCCGCCGCGCGGTCCGCGCAGCACCTTGTGGGTGGTGGCGCACACCACGTCGGCGTACGGCACGGGGCTGGGCGCCGCCCTGCCGGCGACGAGTCCGATGGGGTGGGCCGCGTCGGCGATCAGATAGGCGCCGACCTCGTCGGCGACCGTGCGGAAGAAGGCGTAGTCGATGTGGCGCGGGTAGGCGATGGAACCGCACACGATCGCCTTGGGCCGGTGCGTGTGGGCGAGCGTGCGCACCTGCTCGTGGTCGATGAGCCCGGTCTCGGCGTCGACGCCGTAGCCGACGAAGTCGAACCAGCGGCCGGAGAAGTTCGCGGGCGAGCCGTGCGTGAGGTGCCCGCCGTAGGGCAGGCCGAGGGCGAGCACGGTGTCACCGGGCCGCAGCAGCGCGGCGTAGGCGGCGAGCACCGCGGACGAGCCCGAATGGGCCTGCACGTTGGCGTGTTCGGCGCCGAACAGGGCCTTGGCCCGCGCCACGGCGAGGCGTTCGGCGGCGTCCACGAACTCGCAGCCGCCGTGGTGCCGGGCGCCCGGATAGCCCTCGGCGTACTTGTTCGCCAGCACCGAGCCGAGTGTGGCGAGCACCGCGGGCGAGGTGAAGTTCTCCGCCGCGGTCAACTGGAGCGTCGTCGACTGCCGGTCCAGCTCCCCCAGCAGCACGTCGGCCAGCTCGGGGTCCTGCCGGCGCAGGAGATCGGCCTCGAGAACGGGGATGACCGACATGTGGCGCTCCGGACGGTCGACGTTGACGTACGTCCAATGTAGGTCCGCGAGCCCCGCCTCGCGCGGCCCATTGGGCCGTCACGGCAATGCCCACGGGCCCCTGCGGTCACGTTCCCGGGGTCCGGACGGACGGGCCCGTGCGGGGGCCCGGGCGGACGGGCTGTGCGGGGCCCGGGAAGGCCGCGATGAGCGACGGAGCGTCCACGGGCCCCGGTACACCCGGCCGCCCTCTCTACGGGCCTCCAGCCGGGGCCCACCGGCCCCGTAGGAACGCTCCTGCCGGGCTCCGGCCTGCCGAGGGCCCTGCGGGGCTTCAGCGGGGCCCACACGCCGCCCCCAGGACATCTCCGGCCTCCGGCCGGGGCACGGGCCCCCAGGAGCCCTCTGCCCGCCATACGCCCGCGGTGGGTCAGGCGCGCGCCCGTACGCCCGTCAGGGCCGTCACCACCGGGTCCAGGGCCTGGTGTATCTCGTCGCCCACGGAACGGAAGAACGTCAGGGGGGCGCCGTAGGGGTCGTAGACCTCGTCGGCCTCGGCGGTGGGGGCCAGGAGCCACCCGCGCAGAGCGGCGGCGGCGCGGACCAGGGCGCGGGCACGTTCGACCACGCCGTCCTCCAGCGGCGGCAGCGTGGCCGGATCTATCGCCTTCACCAGGCGGGTGAACTCCTTGAGGGTGAAGGTGCGCAGCCCGGCCGAGTGGCCCATGGAGATGACCTGGGCGCGGTGGTCGAGGGTCGCGGTGAGCACCAGGTCGGCCCGGATCACGTGCTCGTCCAGCAGTTCCCGGCCGGTGAAGCCGGAGGCGTCCGCGCCGAAGTCGGCCAGCACGGTCTCCGCGTTGGCCTCCATCGGCGCGCCCTCGTGACCCCAGGTGCCCGCGCTCTCCACGATCAGCCCGCCGCCCCGCGGATCCCCGAGCCGGTCCGCCACGAAGTGCCGGGTCAGCCGCTCGGTGATGGGCGAGCGGCACACGTTCCCTGTGCTGACGTGCAGGATGCGGAAGGTGTCGCCTATGCCACGCCCCGCGTCAGGGGCCGTCAATTCGCCACCTCGAGGTCGGGTACCACCTTGCGCAGCTCCTCCGGCGACAGGGCGCCCTCACGCAGCAGCACGGGCACCTTGCGGCTGACGTCGACGATGGAGGACGGGACGTTGCCGGGCGTCGGGCCGCCGTCGAGGTAGACGGAGACGGAGTCGCCGAGCATCTCCTGCGCGGCGTCGCAGGTCTCCGGCGCCGGGTGGCCGGTCAGGTTCGCCGACGACACGGCCATCGGGCCGACCTCCGTGAGCAGCTCGATGGCGACCGGGTGCAGCGGCATCCGCACGGCGACCGTGCCCCGGGTGTCCCCGAGGTCCCACTGGAGGGACGGCTGGTGCCGGGCGACCAGCGTCAGCGCGCCCGGCCAGAAGGCGTCCACGAGTTCCCAGGCCATCTCGGAGAAGTCCGTGACCAGCCCGTGCAGCGTGTTCGGGGAACCGATGAGCACGGGGGTCGGCATGTTGCGGCCCCGGCCCTTCGCGGCGAGCAGGTCGGCCACGCCCTCGGAGGAGAACGCGTCGGCGCCGATGCCGTAGACGGTGTCGGTGGGCAGCACCACGAGCTCGCCCCGGCGGACGGCGGACGCGGCCTCGCGCAGACCGGTCACGCGGTCGGTGGCGTCGTTGGTGTCGTATCGCCGTGCCATTGTCAGCGGGCCTCCTCGTACACGTACTGCTGGTCGGACGTCCTGATGAGGGTCACGGCAGCGCCTTGCGGGCGGTGGCGAACCGCGGCCGGTTGTTGAGGTCGGGATGGTCGGCGGCGTCGGCCCAGCCCCGCTCCTCGGTGAAGATCCACGGCACCTGTCCCCCCTGGGTGTCGGCGTGCTCCACGACGACGACTCCGCCGGGCCGCAGCAGCCGGTGCGCGGTGCGCTCGATGCCGCGGATCAGGTCGAGGCCGTCCTCCCCGGAGAACAACGCCAGTTCCGGGTCGTAGTCGCGGGCCTCGGGGGCGACGTACTCCCATTCGGTGAGCGGGATGTACGGCGGGTTGGAGATGACGAGGTCGACCTGGCCGTCGAGGTCGGGGAAGGCCGTCCGGGCGTCGCCCTGGCGCAGGTCGACCCGGGACCCCTCCGTGTTCTTGCGGGTCCACTTCAGCGCGTCGTCGCTCAGCTCCACGGCGTGCACACGCGAGCGCGGCACCTCCTGGGCGAGGGCGAGCGCGATGGCCCCCGAGCCGGTGCACAGGTCGACGATGCACGGCTCGACCACGTCCATGGCCCGTACGGCGTCTATGGCCCAGCCCACCACGGACTCGGTCTCCGGCCGGGGCACGAACACCCCTGGCCCGACCTGGAGTTCCAGATACCGGAAGTAGGCACGCCCGGTGATGTGCTGGAGCGGCTCACGCTGCTCGCGCCGGGCGATGACCTCCCAGTAGCGGGCGTCGAAGTCGACGTCCTTCACGGTGTGCAGCTGGCCCCGCTTGACGCCGTGCACGAACGCGGCGAGCTCCTCCGCGTCGGTGCGCGGCGAGTCCACGCCCGCGTCGGCCAGCCGCTGGGTGGCCTGCGCCACCTCCGCGAGCAGCACGCTGCGGGGACTCGGGGGCCGCCCCCCGGATTCTTGCTGCACGCTGGTCCTCCGTTGGTGCTCGTACATGCGCACGCGCCGCGTGCGTACGTGTCTTACGCGGCCGCGAGCTTGGCGGCCGAGTCCGCGTCGACGCAGGCCTGGATCACCGCGTCCAGTTCGCCGTCCAGGACCTGGTCCAGGTTGTACGCCTTGAAACCGACGCGGTGGTCCGAGATGCGGTTCTCCGGGAAGTTGTACGTGCGGATCTTCTCGGAACGGTCGACGGTGCGGACCTGGCTGCGGCGGGCGTCGGCGGCCTCCCGCTCCGCCTCCTCCTGCGCCATGGCCAGCAGCCTGGAGCGCAGGATACGCAGTGCCTGCTCCTTGTTCTGCAGCTGGCTCTTCTCGTTCTGGCAGGAGGCGACGACCCCGGTGGGCAGGTGCGTGATGCGCACCGCGGAGTCGGTGGTGTTGACGGACTGGCCGCCGGGCCCGGAGGACCGGTAGACGTCGATGCGGAGGTCGTTGGGGTTGATCTCCACGTCCACCTCCTCGGCCTCGGGGGTGACCAGCACACCGGCCGCGGAGGTGTGGATACGGCCCTGGGACTCGGTGGCCGGCACCCGCTGCACGCGGTGCACGCCGCCCTCGTACTTCAGCCGCGCCCACACGCCCTGGCCGGGCTCGATCTGCCCGCGGGTCTTCACCGCGACCTGGACGTCCTTGTAGCCGCCCAGCTCGGACTCGGTGGCGTCGATGATCTCGGTCTTCCAGCCCACGCGCTCGGCGTACCGCAGGTACATGCGCAGCAGGTCGCCGGCGAACAGGGCCGACTCGTCGCCGCCCGCGCCCGCCTTGATCTCCAGAATGACGTCCTTGTCGTCGCTGGGGTCGCGCGGGACGAGCAGGAGGCGCAGCTTCTCGGTCAACTGCTCACGCCGCTGTTCCAGCTCCTTGACCTCGGCCGCGAAGTCGGGGTCGTCCGCGGCGAATTCGCGCGCGGTGTCGACGTCGTCGCCGGTCTGCTTCCAGGAGCGGTACGTGGCGACGATCGGGGTGAGCTCGGCGTAGCGCTTGTTGAGCTTGCGCGCGTTGGCCTGGTCGGCGTGGACCGACGGATCGGCGAGCTGCTTCTCCAGGTCGGCGTGCTCGGCGACGAGTTCCTCGACGGCCTCGAACATCTTTCGGCTCCTGTACTGCCTGTACTGCTGGGGTGGGGGAAGGCGGGCGACCAAAAACGCCGGTCCCGGCGTACCCCGAGGCGGGGGCACGGCCGTGGACCGGCGAAAAGGGGCTCGCTACTTCTTGGAGCCGGCGGCAGCCTTGCCGAAGCGGGCCTCGAAGCGGGCCACACGGCCACCGGTGTCGAGGATCTTCTGCTTGCCCGTGTAGAACGGGTGGCACTCGGAGCAGACCTCGGCCCGGACGGTGCCGGACTCGATCGTGCTACGGGTGGTGAACGACGCGCCGCAGGTGCAGCTGACCTGCGTCTCGACGTACGCGGGGTGGATGTCGCGCTTCAAGGTGTCTCCTAGAGTTCCGGGAGGGCGCCGGGTCGCAGCCGCGGAATGCGGAGCGTGAACCGGAGCCGACGTACCAGTCTGCCAGGACTGGGGCCATTCACCCAAACCGGGGGGTGGGGTCGGGTATTCCCCGCGGGTCCCTGTGCCTCTAGGGGGCGCTCACCACTCCGCCTGCCTTGCCGGTGGCCGTGCCCTTGGTGGCCGACTTGGGGATGGGGCGGTCGTTCCTCAGGGCGGTCCAGATCTGCTGGGCCTTGGCCTTGTCGACGAGGACGCGGTTGGGGTTGGCCGGGTCGTACTGGACCGGCATCGTGACCATGTTCATGTGCGAGGAGCTGATGCCCTTCAGGCCGTCGGCGAAGGCGATCAGGGAGTTGACCGAGCCGAGGTCGGAGTCGGCGGTGACGGTCTTGGTCGCGGTGTCGGCGAGGTCGTAGAGCTTCTTGGGGTTGCTGAGCACGCCGATGTGCTTGACCTGGTCGGCCAGGGCCTTGACGAAGGCCTGCTGGAGCTGGATGCGGCCGAGGTCGGAGCCGTCGCCGACGCCGTGCCGGGTGCGGACCAGGCCGAGGGCCTGCTGTCCGTCGAGGGTGTGGGTGCCGGCCTTGAGGTCGAGGTGGCTGTTCGGGTCGTCGATGTTCCTCGTCGTGGTGACCTGGACCCCGCCGAGTTCGTCGATGAGCTTTTGGAAGCCGCTGAAGTCGACCTCCAGGTAGTGGTCCATCCGCAGGCCGGTCATCGACTCGACGGTCTTCACCGCGCAGGCGGCGCCACCGGCGGAGTACGACTCGTTGAACATCGCGTTGTGCGCCGCAGGGTGCGTGCCGCCCTTGGCGTCGGTGCACTCGGGGCGGTCGACCAGGGTGTCGCGCGGTATGGAGACCACGCCGGCCTTCTTGTGGCCCTCGTACACGTGCACGATCATCGCCGTGTCGGAGCGGGCGCTGCCGTCGTCGGTGCCGCCGCCGAGTTTCCTGTTGCCGCCGGCACGGGAGTCGGAGCCGAGGACCAGGATGTTCTCGGAGCCGTTGTCGGCCTTGGTGGGCCGGTCGCCGCCGAGGGCCTGGTTGATGTCGATCGTCCTGAGATTGCCGTTGAGCTTGAAGTAGAGGAAGCCCGCCCCCGCGCCGCCGAGCACGACGATGCCCGCGGCGGTCAGGGCCAGGGCGGTCAAGGCCCTGCGCCGCCCGGTGGGGGGCTTGCGACGGCGGCCCTTGCCTCGGCGGCGTGGCCCGGTGTCGCCGGGCTCCCCTGGTATGCCCGGTCCTCGCGTGCTGTCGGCAGGCATGCGCTCCTCGGCTCTCGTGTCTGCGGTCGGTTACCCCCTGCGGTCAGGGTCGGGCTCCGGTCCGTTCTCGGTCATGAGACCCGTACCGCACTATCGTCGCTCGTCCGGTCAGACGGGGGAATTCGGGAAAGGGTTGCACAACACTCCGGGTCCGCCACATGCGGACATAGGCACCATGCGTAGCTGTGTACCCCTTGGTAACCCCGCTCACCTGCGGTGACGCCGGGCCGGACGGCGCCGTGGAGAGCCGGCGCGGAACGCGGCGCCTGTGGTGAAGGTCTCGTACGGCCCGGAGCGCTCGTACGGCCCGCAGACAGCGGAAGGCCGCCCCCTGGAACAGGGAGCGGCCTTCTTCTTCGCTTCTTGCGTCTTGCCGGGCTCAGCGGCTTACCGGCTTACCGGCTTACCGGCTTGCTCGGCGGCGGAACAATCAGTCGCCGTTGCCGGGAGTCGGCGTGGTCTTCTGGATCTGCATCAGGAACTCGATGTTCGACTTGGTCTGCTTCATCTTGTCGAGGAGCAGCTCGATCGCCTGCTGCTGGTCGAGCGCGTGCAGCACCCGGCGCAGCTTCCAGACGACGGCCAGCTCCTCGTTGCCGAGCAGGATCTCTTCCTTACGGGTACCGGACGCGTCCACGTCCACCGCCGGGAAGATGCGCTTGTCGGCGAGCTTCCGGTCGAGCTTGAGCTCCATGTTGCCGGTGCCCTTGAACTCCTCGAAGATCACCTCGTCCATGCGGGACCCGGTGTCCACCAGGGCGGTGGCGAGGATGGTCAGCGAACCGCCGTCCTCGATGTTGCGGGCCGCACCGAAGAACCGCTTCGGCGGGTACAGGGCGGTCGAGTCGACACCACCGGACAGGATGCGGCCGGAGGCCGGGGCCGCCAGGTTGTACGCACGGCCCAGACGGGTGATCGAGTCCAGCAGCACGACCACGTCGTGACCCAGCTCCACCAGACGCTTGGCGCGCTCGATGGCGAGCTCGGCGACCGTGGTGTGGTCCTCGGCCGGACGGTCGAAGGTCGAGGAGATGACCTCGCCCTTCACCGACCGCTGCATGTCGGTGACCTCTTCCGGACGCTCGTCGACGAGGACGACCATCAGGTGGCACTCGGGGTTGTTGTGCGTGATCGCGTTGGCGACCGCCTGCATGATCATGGTCTTGCCGGTCTTCGGCGGGGCCACGATCAGACCGCGCTGGCCCTTGCCGATGGGCGAGACCATGTCGATGATGCGGGTCGTCAGGACGCCGGGGTCGGTCTCCAGACGGAGCCGGTCCTGCGGGTACAGCGGCGTCAGCTTGTTGAACTCGGGCCGCCCACGGCCGTGTTCGGGCGCCATGCCGTTGACGGAGTCCAGCCGCACCAGCGCGTTGAACTTCTCGCGGCGCTCGCCGTCCTTCGGCTGACGGACCGCGCCGGTGATGTGGTCGCCCTTGCGCAGGCCGTTCTTGCGGACCTGGGCGAGGGAGACGTACACGTCGTTGGGACCCGGCAGGTAGCCCGACGTCCGGATGAAGGCGTAGTTGTCGAGGATGTCGAGGATGCCCGCGACCGGGATCAGGACATCGTCGTCGGTGATCTGCGGCTCGGACACGTCGTCACGGCCACGGCGGCCACGGCGGTCGCGGTAGCGGCCGCGCCGGCCACGGCGGCCGTCGAAGTCGTCCCCGTCCTCGTCGGGCCGCTGCTGGCGGTCCTGACGGCCGCCGCTCTGCTGCTGGCCCTGCTGGCGCTGCTGCTGGCCGCCCTGGCCCTGCTGGTCGTCGCCCTTGCCGCGGCGGTCGCGGTCCCGGCCGCGCTCACGGCGGTCGCGGCGACGGCCCTCGCCGCCGTCAGCGGCGTCGCCCTGCGACTGCTGCTGGCCCTGATTCTCGGCCTTCGACTCGCTCTTCGCCTCGGCGGCGACGGTCTCGGCACCGCCCGCCGGGGCGCCCGCCTCGGCGGTGGCCCGGCGCCGGCGGCGCTCGGACGGAGCGTCCTCTCCCCCACGCTCGGCTTCACTCGGGCGGGAGGCACCCCCAGCGGGCTGGCCGGGGATCTCGATCTGCTTCTGCGCCACGGCGCCCGACTGCTCCACGTCGTTCGAGAGCTTGGCGGCGGGGGCCTCGGCCGTCTTCTTCGCGGGCGCGGCCTCGTCGGCCGTACGGGTCCGTGAGGTGCTGCGGCGCTTCGGCTTCGTCTCTGCGGCGTCCCCCGCGGCAGGCGCGGCCTTCGCGGCGGGGGCTCCCCCGCCCGCCTGCGCCTCCTTGATGACCTCGATCAGCTGGCTCTTGCGCATGCGCGCGGTGCCCCTGATGCCGAGGCCGGATGCGACCTGCTGCAGCTCGGCCAGCACCATGCCCTCGAGGCCGGTACCGCGGCGCCGCCGGGAGCCGGCACCGCCGGCAGGCGCGGAGGCGTCCGTGGCGGGCGCGGCAGCGGTCTCCTCGACACGTGCGCCCATCAGATCGGTGGTGTCGCTCACGAAGGGTCCTTCCCTGGAGCGGACGTCGGCCTGTCTGGCTCGGCGACCGGTTGTGCTGTCCGGCTTCGGTCCTTGCTGGTGAACCGTGCCGGGGCGGTGGTCCGCCCAAAACGGCGGAAGAGATTTCTGGTGATTGGCGCTTCCTCGGCCATCAGCGGCACCGAGTGTCACTGAGTCACGTGGCGTGGTCGCACCGATTCCGGAGCGTGCCCGGCGGACCGCTCAGTGTGCGCATACGAGGTACTGCCCAGGTACGACGTACACCACACAGTGCGGCTTGGGGGGCTCCCGGAGGAATGTCTGTCCCGGACGGGGACACGAAGCACCTCGCCATGGTGGGGTCGGGTGCAGACTTGAGGTTAACACTACCGGATCCAACAAACATTCCCCCTCTCGAAATCCGGCAACCGCCGGATTTCAGATCTCCGCGCCTGCCGACAGCGGCAGTACGCAGGCTCCTTGCAGGTCGAGACTCAGCCTGTTGGCGGCCCAGTCGGCGCCCGCCAGTTGCTCCACCTTGTCCGCGGTTCCCGCGTCGGCGAGTGCCATGACGGTGGGTCCGGCGCCGGAGATGACCGCGGGAATGCCGTCCGCCCGCAGCCGTTCCACCAGTGCCGCGCTCTCCGGCATGGCAGGGGCGCGGTACTCCTGGTGGAGACGGTCCTCGGTGGCCGGCAGCAGCAGTTCGGGGCGCCGGGTGAGGGCCTCGACGAGCAGGGCGGCGCGGCCCGCGTTGACGGCAGCGTCCACGTGCGGAACGGTGCGCGGGAGCAGGCCGCGCGCGGTTTCGGTGAGCACCGGCTTTCCCGGCACGAAAACCACCGGAACGATGGAATCGGAGGGCTCCATCCTGATGGCCCTGGCGGCTCCGGCCTCCATCCAGGACAGGGTGAACCCGCCCATCAGACAGGCCGCCACGTTGTCCGGGTGGCCCTCTATCTCGGTGGCCAGTTCGAGCAGCGCCGTGTCGTCGAGCCTGGCCTCGGCGCCTATGGTCACGGCGCGGGCCGCGACTATTCCGGCGCAGATGGCGGCGGAGGAGGAGCCGAGGCCGCGGCCGTGCGGAATGCGGTTGGCGCAGACGATCTCCAGGCCGCGCGGCTGTCCGCCGAGTACGTCGAAGGCGGTACGCAGCGAGCGGACGAGCAGGTGCTTCTCGTCCCGCGGCAGCGTCTCGCTGCCCTCGCCGGCGATGTCGATGTGCAGCCCGGAGTCGGCCACCCGGACCACGACGTCGTCGTAGAGCCCCAGCGACAGGCCGAGGGCGTCGAAGCCCGGACCGAGGTTGGCGCTGGTGGCGGGGACGCGCACCCGGACGGCGGCGGCGCGGAACGCGGGACCGGCCATCGCTCGTTGACTCTCCTTGAGCTGCGTGATGGTCGAATGACACTCGACAGGAACGGGGAAGACCCTCGGGCCGCACGGACGGCGCGGCGCCGCCACCTGCGTGGGCGTGTGCGGCGGTCGGGTTCCCTACAGCCTATCGAAGGAAAGTTCAGTGGCGACATAGGGCGCACGGGAGGCGCACGATGCGTGTCGCAAGCCCCCTGTGCCACCCTCCGCCGGAGTCCCCTGTGGGAGACGCCTCCGCACGCCACGCGGTTGCGTACCTTGCGCGGTGCGCGCGCGTTGCGCCGACCGGGCGAAACGGGGCGGGCGGGGCGTCGACGGCGGGTGCCGCCGGTGGGCGCGTCGCCGGGCGAGCCGCACTCAGGCACTCGGTGCCATACGTGTCCTGCGCCCGGAGGCCACCGCGGCCGGGCAGGCGACGACGTACGGGCCGCGGACGGCTGAACCGGCGACGGCCGACCGCCGCCGGTTGGACCGCCGCCGGTTCGACCGGCGACGGTTCCTGGGAAGCCGGACGCCGTCGGTCGTCGTCGCGATCCCGTCGACGGTACGGGAGGGGCCGTCAGCCGACGCTGCCGTCAGCCCAGGCCCAGGCGTTCGGCCGCCGTGGCCGCGTCGACCGGGACCGTGACCGGCTGGGGGGCGCCGGCGACGGCCCAGTCGGGGTCCTTGAGGCCGTTGCCGGTGACCGTGCACACGATGCGCTGGCCGGGGTCGACCTTGCCCTGCTCGGCGGCCTTCAGGAGGCCGGCCACGGACGCGGCGGACGCCGGCTCGACGAAGACGCCCTCCTGCGCGGCCAACAGCCGGTAGGCGCGCAGGATTTCACGGTCCGTCACCTCGTCGATGGCACCGCCGGACTCGTCGCGCGCGGCCAGCGCGTACGACCAGGAGGCGGGGTTGCCGATACGGATCGCGGTGGCGATGGTCGACGGGTCCTTGACGACCTCGCCGCGCACGATCGGGGCGCTGCCGGAGGCCTGGAAGCCCCACATGCGGGGTGTCTTCGTGGCGACGCCGTCCGCGGCGTACTCGCGGTAGCCCTTCCAGTAGGCGGTGATGTTGCCCGCGTTGCCGACCGGCAGGACGTGGATGTCGGGCGCGTCGCCGAGCATGTCGACGATCTCGAAGGCGGCCGTCTTCTGGCCCTCGATACGCACCGGGTTGACCGAATTGACCAGCGCCACGGGGTAGTTGTCGCTGAGCGCGCGGGCGAGCGTGAGGCAGTCGTCGAAGTTGCCGTCGACCTGGAGGATCTTCGCGCCGTGCACGAGCGCCTGGCCCATCTTGCCGAGCGCGATCTTGCCCTGCGGCACCAGCACCGCGGAGACCATTCCGGCCCGTACGGCGTAGGCGGCCGCGGAGGCGGACGTGTTGCCGGTGGAGGCGCAGATGACGGCCTTCGCGCCCTCCTCCTTGGCCTTGCTGATCGCCATGGTCATGCCGCGGTCCTTGAAGGACCCGGTCGGGTTCGCGCCCTCGACCTTGAGGTGGACCTCGCAGCCGGTGCGCTCGGAGAGCACCTGCGCGGGGACGAGGGGCGTGCCGCCCTCGCGGAGCGTCACGACCGGCGTGCTGTCGGACACCGGCAGCCTGTCCCGGTACTCCTCGATGATTCCGCGCCACTGGTGGGTCATTGCTGGTTACTCTCCTTCAACCCGCATGATGCTGGCGACACCCCGCACGGTGTCGAGCTTGCGCAGCGCCTCCACGGTCCCGCCGAGGGCGGCGTCGGAAGCGCGGTGGGTGACGACGACGAGGGAGGCCTCACCGTCCTTGCCCTGCTGGCGAACAGTGTCGATGGAAACCCCGTGCTCGGCGAACACGGTGGCGACCTGGGCGAGCACACCCGGTTTGTCGGCGACGTCCAGGCTGATGTGGTAGCGCGTGACGACGTCGCCCATGGGCGACACGGGCAGCGCCGCGTACGCCGAATCGCCGGGCCCGGTGGCCCCGTTGAGCCGGTTGCGGCAGACGGCGACGAGGTCGCCGAGCACGGCGGAGGCGGTGGGCGAGCCGCCGGCGCCGGGGCCGTAGAACATCAGCTGCCCGGCCGCGTCGGACTCGACGAACACGGCGTTGTAGGCGCCGCGCACGGAGGCCAGCGGGTGGGTGAGCGGAATCATCGCGGGGTGCACGCGCGCGGTGACGGACCCGCCGTCCTCGGCCCGTTCGCAGATGGCGAGCAGCTTGATGGTGCAGCCCATCTCCTTGGCGGAGACGAAGTCCGCGGCGGTGACCTCGGTCATGCCCTCGCGGTGGACGTCGTCGAGCCGTACGCGCGAGTGGAAGGCGATCCCGGCGAGGATGGCGGCCTTGGCGGCGGCGTCGAACCCCTCGACGTCGGCGGTCGGGTCGGCTTCCGCGTACCCGAGCGCGGTGGCCTCGTCGAGGGCCTCCTGGTAGCCGGCGCCCGAGGAGTCCATCTTGTCGAGGATGAAGTTGGTGGTGCCGTTGACGATGCCGAGCACCCGGTTGACCTTGTCCCCGGCGAGGGACTCGCGCAGCGGGCGGATCAGCGGGATGGCACCGGCGACGGCTGCCTCGTAGTAGAGGTCCCTGTCGTTCGACTCCGCGGCGGCGTGCAGGGCGGCCCCGTCCTGGGCGAGCAGGGCCTTGTTCGCGGAGACGACGGAGGCGCCGTGCTCGAAGGCGGTGGTGATGAGCGTCCGGGCGGGCTCGATCCCCCCGATGACCTCGACCACGACGTCGATGTCGCCGCGTTTGACGAGAGCGGTCGCGTCGGTGGTGACGAGCTCGGCGGGGATGCCCTCGCGCACCTTGCCGGGGCGGCGCACGGCGACCCCGGCGAGCTCCACCGGGGCCCCGATCCTGGCCGTGAGGTCGTCGGCGTGCGTCGTCATGATGCGCGCCACCTCTGAGCCGACAACCCCACAGCCCAGCAGCGCCACCTTCAGCGGACGCGTACGCATCATCCGACCTCGTTTCCTCATACCGTCTACGGTTGGACCAGTCTCCTTCACCGGAACGCAGTTTCTGCTATTTGTCCGGATCCTGAGACGTTTATTTCATTTTCGTCGGCCCGGAAGACGGGAGATCTTCCGGCCGCCCCGCGCGCCCCCTGTCACCGTCATCGTCCTCGGTGCTGTCGGGTGCCGACGGGCGTCATCCGACGTCGAGCCGCAGGAGATCCTCCTCCGTCTCCCGGCGGACGATCACCCGGGCGTCCCCGCCCGCGACGGCGACCACCGGCGGACGCAGCACGTGGTTGTAGTTGCTGGCCATCGACCGGCAGTACGCGCCCGTGGCCGGCACGGCGATGAGGTCACCGGGTGCCAGGTCGGCGGGCAGGAAGGCGTCCTTGACCACGATGTCCCCGCTCTCGCAGTGCTTGCCCACCACCCGTACGAGCATCGGCTCGGCCTCGGAGACACGGGAGACGAGCGCGACGCTGTATTCGGCGTCGTAGAGCGCGGTGCGGATGTTGTCCGACATTCCCCCGTCGACGGACACATACGTCCGCAGCCCCTCCAGCGGCTTGATGGTGCCGACCTCGTAGAGCGTGAAGGCGGTCGGCCCGACGATGGCGCGCCCCGGCTCGACGGAGATGCGGGGCGTACGGAGCCGGGCGGCCTCACACTCACGGGTGACGATCTCGGTCAGCGCCTTGGCGATCTCGTGCGGCTCGCGCGGGTCGTCGTTGCTGGTGTACGCGATCCCGAGCCCGCCGCCGAGGTCGATCTCCGGCAGCTCGATCCCGTGCTCGTCCCGGATGTCCCTGAGCAGCCGCACCACGCGGTGCGCGGCCACCTCGAACCCGGACATGTCGAAGATCTGCGACCCGATGTGGGAGTGGATCCCGATGAGTTCGAGCCCGTCGAGCTGGAGGGCCCGCCGCACGGCCTCGGCGGCCTGTCCCCCGGCCAGCGGGATGCCGAACTTCTGGTCCTCGTGCGCGGTGGCGATGAACTCGTGCGTGTGCGCCTCGACGCCGACCGTGATCCGGATCTGCACCCGCTGCCGCTTCCCGAGGGACTGCGCGATGTGGGCGACGCGCACGATCTCCTGGAAGGAGTCGAGCACGATCCGCCCGACCCCGGCCTCGACGGCCCGCTCGATCTCGTACGGCGACTTGTTGTTGCCGTGGAAGGCGATCCGCTCGGCGGGCATTCCGGCGGAGAGCGCGGTGGCGAGTTCGGTGCCGGAGCAGACGTCGAGGTTGAGGCCCTCCTCGTCGAGCCACTTCACGACGGCCCGGGACAGGAACGCCTTTCCGGCGTAGAAGACGTCGGCGTCGTGCCCGAAGGCGTTGCGCCAGGCCCGCGCCCGAGCCCGGAAGTCGGTCTCGTCGAGGACGTAGGCGGGGGTGCCGAAGCGTTCGGCGAGGTCGGTGACGGCGAGGCCGCCGACGGTCACGACACCGTCCTCGCGCCGGCCGACGGTCTGTGCCCAGACCTTGGGGTCGAGGGCGTTGAGGTCGGCGGGCGGGGCGGAGTAGTGCCCCTCGGGCAGGACATCGGCGTAACGGGGCCCGGCGGGGTGTGCGGAACGGCTCATGTCAGTGCGGCTCTCTGTGGGCTCTCTCAGAGGTGTTCGGGTGCGTCGATGCCGAGCAGGGACAGGCCACCGGCCAGCACCGTCCCGGCGGCTTCGGCAAGGGCGAGCCGGGCGCGGTGGGCGGCCGAGGGTTTCTCGTCCCCCCGCGGCAGCACGGTCGCGAGGAACGGCAGCACGGCATCGGCAACGCTGACGAGGTGCCGGGCGAGAACGTCGGGAGCGTGGTGGTCCGCGGCGCGGGCGAGCACGCGGGGATGGTCGGCGAGCAGCGCGACCAGCTCGGACGGGACCACGTCGAGAGGTCCGGCCTGAGCACCGAAGCCCAGGTCGGCGGCGCTCCGGCCGAGGGCCCGGACGCGGGCATGGGCGTACCGGACGCGGAACAGCGGGTTGCTCTCACGCTGGACGAGATGCTCGTCGCCGACACGGGGCCGGTCGCGGCCGGCGGGATGAAGGAGGGCCCAGCGGCCGGCGTCACGGCCGAGCGGAAGGGGGTCGGCGGGGGCGGGAACGGGCCGGACGTGGACGGCGGGAACGGTGTCGTCGCCGACGGGTTCGGCGTGGACGCCGAGGATCTGCTCCCAGCGGGCGGGGATGGGGCCGACGGGGACGACTCGTGCCTCGCTCCCCTGGGAATGGAGAAGCCGCTTCACGACATCCGCGACGACGAGGGCACGGACCTCGCGGGGACAACGCAGCTCGACGACGGCTTCGGCCGCCCCCGGGGCGTACGCGTACCGCTCACCGGCGCGCCGAACGTCCTCCACCAGCCGCACGAGGGCGGCCTCCGCGTCGGCGTCGCGGAGGCTGATGTTGAGGAACCCGGGCTCGGTGACGGTGACGTCGCCGATGCCGTCGAGGCCGAGCAGATGGCCCCGGAGCACCTGGGCGACGACGGGGGCGGGCCGCCCGGCGGGCCGGGCGAGCTGAAGGGCGACGTTGGTGGCGTAGTCGCCACAACCGCCGGGCCGAGGCGGCGTGACCACGACCCGCTCCGGCAAGCTGACGTCGAGTTCCCCCACGTCGACAGCGCGACGGACCGCGCTGAGCACGGTACGGGAGAGCTCCACGGGGGTCACGGGACCAAGCGTAGGGGAGGAGGGGGGTGGGTATGCGAACTGGTTTGGGCGCGGTATCGCCATGTGGACGGATACCACCGAAACCCAGCAGCGGGGGGCGCGGCGACGGCGATCCGCCTCCGCCGCCGTGAAGGAATCAGCCGCTACTGCGCCCGGCGGGCTCGGCCTCCCCGGCCCCACGGGCCCCACCGTCGATCAACCGCCGCACGAGCCGCACGAGCTCGGCCGGCTCGAAGGGCTTGGCGAGGAAGGCGTCGACGCCGACGTCGAGCCCGGCCTCGATCTCGTACTGCGAACAGGCGCTGACGATGGCGAGGGGAAGATCACGGGTGAGCGGATCGGCCCGCAGCCGGGCGGCGGTCCGCAGCCCGTCCAGTCGCGGCATGACGACATCGAGCGTGACGACATCGGGCTGCACCCGATGCACGACATCCAGACACTCGGCACCGTCGGCCGCGGTCACGACCTCGAGCCCCTCAAGCTCAAGATTGACCCTGATCAGCTGCCGGATGACCTTGTTGTCGTCCACAACAAGCACCCGTCCCGAAGCGGCTGGCACCACTCGAGAGTAGGTCGGCACCGGCCACCGCGTCCGGCTTTTCCCCACTTCCGCCCCGTCCGGGGGGACCCACCCCCCAGGACCCCACCGGAAAACGTTCATGACCACCACCCCGGAACTGGTAGTGTTCTACCCGTCGCCGCGCAAACACAGCGCCCGACCCGCCCCCGTAGCTCAGGGGATAGAGCAACGGCCTCCGGAGCCGTGTGCGCAGGTTCGAATCCTGCCGGGGGCACTTCGCATGAAGTGCCCAAAGACCCCGTCACCAGCGGAAACGCTGGGTGCGGGGTCTTCTTGTTTGTGCAGCCGTGTGCCGCCCGGAGCGGCCGTATGTCGGGGTCCGTGGACTATTTGTGGACTGGCGGCGGGCAACGAACGCCCCCGGTCGGTGGGCTTTTCTCACGTCATGGTCCGAGCTTCCATGAGCGACCGCTGCACGTCGCCCACCAGGTCCCGGAGGCTCCCGGACTGCACGCCCTCACGGTCCATCCACTCGTCGAAGCGAGGACGCAGGTGCCGCGCCACCCCCAGGCCGTGGCGACGCAGCGCTGAGCGACTGGTCGAGATCTCTTCCTGCACCTCTCTTCGAAGATCATCGGTCCAGCCCTGCACCCGATCGTCCTTCCCCAGAGGAGCCTTGAGAGCGGCGACCGCTTCATCGAGGATCACAAGCAAGTCCATACGGTCTCCCAAGATCACAAGGCGCAGCCTTCTCTTGAGGGCCAACGTAGGAACCAAGCCCGGTCAAGGCACCGAAAGCCCACCCGCTCGTTGTCCCTGGGCAAGCAGCGGCCACCGCCACCGGTCCCTACCAGCCCCTCAACGGCAAAAGCCCCCGGACAGGTCCAGGGGCTGAAGCCTAGACTAGATGATCGATTCCAAGGGGTCAGTGGTCGTAGGCGGTCAGTGAGCGTAGGACGGGCTGGTTGGTGTGGTCGTTGTGCCAGATCGCGGCGGTCAGCGCGAGGATGCGTTGCATGACGCGGGCGATGACACCGCGGGGTGTGCGGCCTCGGTGCTGTTCGAGGTCGAGCTGGCCCTTGAAGGTCTCGTTGACCGACTCGATGACCTGCCGCAACGGCTTGAACAGGGGCGCTCCGGGCCGTTCCGGCTCGTCCTTGCGGGCCGGCCTCAGCAGCCGGATGTCCTGCTCGGCCAACTGGTGCTCGAAGGCGCGGCCGAAGTAGTTCTTGTCGCCGATCAGCGTCTGCCCGGCCCGGGCGGCGACCAGTTCCGGTTCGGCGGCGAGCAGGTCCAGCAGGGTCTCGCGTTCGTCGGCCTTGGCCCCGGTCAGGGCGAAGGCGATGGGCAGGCCCTGCAGGGTGCACACCAGGTGCAGGCGCAGGCCCCAGAAGAAGCGGCTGTGGCTGGCGCAGTAGCCGTACTCGGCCCATCCGGCCAGGTCGGAGCGCTTGACGGTCTCGCGGGAGCGTCCGCACTCCACCGGCGTGGAGTCCACGATCCACACGTCATCACTCCATACAGAGGTGTCGGTTGCCAGCAGCCGGGTCACCCGCCGCAGCAGCTCGGTGGCCTTGCGTAGGCGCTTGTTGTAGCCGGGCTGCTGGGGCAGGTAGGGGAAGAGGTGCCGCAGGTGGGCGCGGGCGTGGCGAAGCCACTTGGCCTCGGAGGTGAAGCCCAGCATGGCCTGCATCATCGCGAGCGTGACCAGCTCGGCATCGGTCAGTTGCGCGGCGATCCCGACCGACGGACGCCAGGGCGCCAGGTGCGGTGAGTCCTTCAGCAGGTCGTCGGTCTTCACATAGAGTGCGGTGGCGAGGGAGTCCAACTCTGTCTTCACACAATGACGTTGGACTCCCTCCTTCCAACCCCGCGGGTGATTCTCTGGAACGGCTCAGCAGGTGGAGACAGGTGGCCCCTGCGGAATCAGGCGCCCACGGTCCCGTCGACACCTTCACGCAGAAAGTCCGCGTGCCCGTTGTGGCGGCCGTACTCCAGGAGCACGTGCACCATCACCATCCGCAGCGACACCTCCTCGCCCCATCGTGGCTGATACCCGGCCTGGTCCAGGGACTTGGCCTCCCGCTCGATACGGCGCGAGGTCTCCACCTCGGCCTCCCAGGCTACGAACGCCTCGTCCCTGGTCGACGCACTCGCGTCGTACGCCGCCTGAAAGTCGATCTTGTCGGACCAGACCATGGGCGCGTCGTGGTCCTCGAACACTCGACGGAACCAGGCACGCTCCACCTCCGCCATGTGCCGCACCAGACCGAGCAGCGAAAGCGTGGACGGCGGCATCGACTGCTGTCGCAGCTCCTCGTCGGTGAGCCCTTCGCACTTCATGGCGAGGGTTGCGCGGTGGTAGTCGAGGAAAGCCCGCAGCATGTCGCGTTCGCTGCCAAAACTGGGCGGTCCTATGCGGTTGTCGCTGGTCACTGGTTGTGCTCCTCATCCGTGCCTGCGTTGAGGGCCAGTATCTACTCCCGTCGACTGTCCCAGAGGAGGGCCGTCAACCGGACCTGATTGTTCCCACGGAGATCGCCGAACACAGGAACCAGAAAGGCTCATTGCACCCCGCAGCCGCAACTACCCCTTGGAATCGATCATCTAGCGTCGCACGGGATCACTCGTACTCGCGCAACAACTCCTCGATCTTGCGGTTGGCAATCTCCTGCCGTCCGTCGATGCACTTGGCGTAGCGGCTCAGCAGGACCTCCACACTGTTGCCCGCACGTTCGGCCACCTCCGTCGCGTCCACCCCGGAGTTGAGCCAGGTCGACAGCGCCGAATGTCGGAGGTCGTACGGGCGAGCCGCGAGCGGTGAGGCGACCACGGCCGGCGGATGCGCCAGCGCACGGGCCTCCTGCCAGACGCGGTAGTACGTTGAGGAGCCGACCACTCCCCCACGCTCGTTGGTGAACAGCCGCCCGTCCTCGGCGGCGCCGAACGTGTCGAGGTGCTGCCGGAGTATGGCGACGAGCTGGGGCGGAATCGGTACGAGCCGGACCTCCTCCGCCGGTCGGTTCTTGAGACCCCGGTCGTCGTGGGTCTCGCCGGAGTCCGTCCACTGCTTGCCGACACTGGGGCGCGTCCGGTTCAGCAGTGCTGTCCCCCAGCCGACCTCGGGCAGCTTCAGGTCCGCACTGGTGAGGCCGACGGCCTCAGCCGGGCGCAGAGCGCCGTAGTACATGCAGGCGAACAGGCCGACGAGTCGCCGGCCACGCGCGCGGCCGTACCCACCCACGTACGAGACCGCGGTCAGCAGGGAACGAGCCTGCTCGGGATTGGCGACCACCCGCGGATCGACCTCCCCGGCAACCTTCGGCTTCTTCCAGCGGATGCCCGTGACCGGGTTCTCCTTGAACTCACCAAGGTCCACCGCGTAGTGCATCGCGTTGACGAGTGTCCGACGCTTGCGCTGGACGGTCTCCGCGGCTGCCGCTGTCCCGTCGAGCTTCAGCTTGAGCGAGTCCAGGACGGCCCTACCGATGGCGGCGTCACCGAGATCCGAAAGCGGGCGCGACGCCTTGGCCACCCAATGCAACGCGTTGGCGATCTCGCTCGGCAATTCACGCTCATTCGGACCGGGAAGGACGAAGGCCCAGGTGCGAAGCGCCTTCCTGATCAGTTCCTCGGACGGCCGTCCCGGACGCTCGTCGAGAAGGGCCATCGTCAGGGCGGTCAGCGCCTCATTGATCCCGTTGCGCGTGTTCGGCGCCGCGTGCGGCCACTTCATGGACAGATACTTCAGGGCGAAGGCGTACCAGGTCATTGAGGCCGCCTTCTCGACCATCGAGTCGGGTAGCCCCGCCGCCGTGTCGAACTCTTCGCCGGCATGAGCGGCACGGAGCAACTTGGAACGGTAATGGTCCGCGAGCGCTTTGGTGCGGAACTGTTCGGAGAACACGTTCCCGGCAACGGTCCATCGGACGTCATAGGACGACTTCTTGGTGTTCCTCTTCCGGACGCCCCACACCTTTACGTCGAGAGACTTCACGCCGCCGCCTCCAACTGTCGGAGCCAGGCGGAGAAGTCGCTCCGCCAGACTCGCAGCTCGCCGTTAGGAAGCTTGAAAGCCGCCGGCCCAATACCCAACTCGCGCCAGCGGTAAAAGGTCCGCCGAGAAACACCGCCCAACTCGTCGAGGACCTGGCTCACGGTCATCAGTTCGTCGCGTCGGCGGTCCATGTCGGTTCTCCTTCCGTTCCGGGGGCGGGTTCAAGGGATTCGGCGAGCCAGGCTTCGGCGCGGGACAGGCCGGTACCGGCGAAGACCCAGTGCGCGAGGACGAGCGTTGTTTCCCCGTCCTGCGGGACGGGCGGAGCCGCTTGGGCCCGGCGCCAGTCGGCGCGAGCGTCACGGAGGGCGCCGAGGGTGGTGGAGTAGCGGCGGGACTTGGTGGAGAAGTGGCCGCGGAAGCCGAGCATGTGGGCCCAGGCCCGCAGGCGGAGGTCTGCCAGCTCGGGGCAGGCGCCCAGGGTCCAGGCGGTGCGGATCATGCGGCGGGCGTGTTCGGTGATCCGGGCTTGGGCCAGCTCGGCGAGGAACCTGATCGGCCGGTCCAGGGCGCCGGTCGCTGTCTCTGCTCCCTTGGTGGCGTACTTGGCGATGTACGCCGCTACGGCCCGCTCGGTCAGTTCCTGGCCGTCGTCGAAGTCGGCGGAGCGGATCGTGCGGACGTCGAGCTGTCGGCCGAAGACGAAGGTGTGGGCCCGTTCGTCGATCACCGGCCCGTCGACTCGCGCGGTGGTGGCAGCTGCCCTGATGGCGTCGGTCAGCAGCTCGGCCGTGGCCCAGGCGGGAGGGGCGGAGTCGCCGCCGTCGGGGCCGTCGAGGCGGATCACGGCGTGGAAGCGGACGGCTCCCCGCTTCTGGTACTCGGCCACCTTCGCGAAGGAGATCCGGGCGTGGTCCCGGAACGCCCGCTGAGTGAGGCCGGCCCGCTTGGCGACCTCCCGGCGGAGGTAGATCGAGAACCGCCGCCACAGGGCACCCGCATGTGCGTTCCACAGCACGGCCGCTTCGTAGTCGTAGGACTCCGGGTCGAGGGGCGTCCCCAGGACGGCGTCACCTTCCTCGTGCCGGACGCCGCAGCGGCAGTTCCGGCCGCCGGAGGGGCGGTTGTGGACCGGGCCAAAGCCGGGGGCGGTGAAAGTGGCGAAGACGCGCGGGTGGGTGGCGACCCGTTCGGGTGTCCCCTTGCCACCGCGGAGTCCGGCGGTGATCAGGTGGTAAGTGTCGCGGCGGTAGGTCTCGGCACAGGCCGCGCACCGGGTGGCGCGGCGGTTGTTGCAGCGGATGAGGAGCTGACCAGCGGGCAGGGTCGAGGAGTCCAGGTGGTGCAGGACGCGGCCGATCTCGCCGGTCGTCTGGTCCACCGCCTGTTCGGTGCGGTGACCGTCGAGGCGGATCGGGTGCGTGCAGCCGCCCAGGCCGGACAGTTGGCGGGCCAGCTCGGGCATGGTGCCCAGTGAGGCCAGCGTGGAGAGTTCCGCCAGCGGTGGCGGGGTCTGCCGGGTGATGATGGGAGTTCCTTTCGACTGTTTCGACGGCTGGGAGGGACGGCCCCGGGGCGGCGGGATGCTTGGCGGCGTGTTGCCGCCCTGGCGGCCGGTCAGCGCTTGTTCGCGCTGCTAACGAGGGAGCGCAGGACCACGGCGGCGATGGCCACGGACACGGCCGAGAAGGCGAGGGCCGCCAGGAGCGCGGTGAGCACGATTCCGACGATGACCACGGCGGCGACCGCGCCGACACCGGCGCCCACGTACGGAGCGACCGGGCGGCCTGCGGAGGAGGCTGGAGCCTGCGTGTGCTGGGGCATGACGGTTGTCGTCGGCGGAGTCGGGATGTCGGGCAGCTTGGGGCGGAGCACGGCGGACCTCCTTGTCACTCGTGGGTGCCGTTGACGACGCCGACCCCGGAACGGGTGCCGGACTCGATGGCGGGGGCGAGGAAGGTGTGTGAGAGCCAGAAGCCGAACAGCGCGATCACGACGGCGACCCAGAGCCGGACGCCGAGGAACTTGATCGCGGCCCAGGCGATGACGCCCAGAACAAAGACGAGCGGCAGCGAGACGGTCACGGGAGCTCCCTCAGCGGACGGCGCAGCGGTGGGTACGGGCAGCCAGCTCGGCGGCGGCCCGGCTGTCGTAGTCCGTGGCGAAACCGCAGCGCGGAGCCGTGCAGGCGGCGGTGTGCTTCTCGCGGCCCCGGCCGTCGTAGTACGTGCCGACCTGGACAGGACCGATACGGACGACCCGGCGAAATCGCGGGGTGGCGGACATGAGTGCTCCTTTCAGAGCTGTGCAGCGATGGCGTCGGCCAGGGGCAGGGGCACGCCGAGGCGGGCGCGCAGGGTCGGGGTGTCGATGGCCGTTCCGGTGCGGGTGTGGTGCTCGGCGGCGACCTTCCGGGCGTGCTCGACCAGGGCGGCCGGGACGGGCACCGCGGGCAGAGCGGGCTTCGGCTCGACGGCCGGGAGGGCTTCGGTCGGATCGGGCGCGTCCTCCTGGTCCTCGATGGCCTGGAGCCGCTCCGGTTCCTCGGTGGTCCCGGGGTGGTCGTCCGTCGGCGGGGTCGAGTGGGCGAGGAGGGTTCCGCCTAGGAAGGCGACGGCGGGCCAGCCCGCGACGAGGATGCGGAGCCAGGCCGGTACCTGGTCGATGTCGAGCAGTCCGGCTGTGGCGACGTTCGCGCCCAGGGAGGCGGTCAGCGCGATCAGGAACCAGCACCACCCGGCTGCTTTCGCGCCGCCGGACCGCAGTCGGCGCCAGGCGGCGACGAGCAGGAGGTCGACCGAGATGGGATAAGCCCACGCCTTCCACCCGTCCTGACCGGCGGCCGAGGCGATGTCGTGCAGGTGGGCGAAGGACAGCGCGGCGGCGATGACCGCCTGGACGAGTACCGCGTCGACGCGGGCCAGGTGGGCGCGCATGAAGCGGCTCCTTCCGGATTCGGGCATGGGAGGGGTAGGGACGTGGCGTGAGGCGGTCACGCCGACCGGTGGTGGAGGGGGAAGCGCTAGGTCAGTCGGTCACGGGCCGTGGCGTCACGACCGGGGACGGGGTCTCGACCGACCGCGCGGGCACATGGGGCCGGAAGGGCTTGAGCGCGGGCAGGTCCGGGACCAGGTGGGCCGAGTCGCGGCAGGTCTCGGCGGCGTCGCCGAGGGAGAGGTACGGCGTGCGGATGCGGGACCAGCCGCCGGAGGTGTCACCGGCCACGGCGAGGCCGGGCCGTTCGGGGGCGATGGCGCAGGCGGCGAAGACGGCTTCCGGGGCGATGTCGCCGAGCGCCATCTTGGCGGAGGCTTCGTCGTTGACGCGGTGGCAGACGCGGCCGGTGAGCTGGGCGCGCAACATGGTCGCGCCCTTGCCCAGCTCGGCGCCGAAGCGTTGCCCGCAGACCTCCAGGTAGATGCCGGCTGCGCGGCCGAGCTGGGCAAGCCGGATGAGCTGAGTGACCATCTCGTCCCGCCGCTCCTCGTCCCTTTTCGTGGCAACGAGGAAGAGCTCAGCGACCTCGTCGACGAACAGCACGACGGGAACCGGGCGTTCACGCTCAGGCAGGCCCCAGATGTCGGAAGTGATCTTCTCGTCCGGCGTGCCGGGGGCGATGCCCTGTCGGGCCTTGATCAGGTCGTACCGCTCGTCCATTTCCCTGATGAGCGCGGGCAGCAGCTCGGCCGCCTGCTCCGAGTTCGTGGCCAGGGCCGAGAGCCTCGGGGCGAAGGGCGCAAGCTCGACGCCCCGCTTGCAGTCGATGCCGACCAGGGCGACTGGCTGCTGGGCGAGCCCTGCGAGGAGGTGCCGCAGATACATGGACTTGCCGGACAGAGTGGCACCCAGGGTGAGTTGGTGCGGCACGGTGCGGTAGTCGCGTACGAAGGGCGTGGCGTCCTCGCGCAGCGCGACCGGCACCCGGAGGAGCTCGGAGCCGGCCTTGCGCGGCATACGCACCCGGTTCAGCACGTCGAAGCCGACGAGTCGGAGGTCACCACGCCCGGCTTCACCGTGGTGACGTAGACAGCGTGAACTCCCCAGGCGTGCCGCAGCCGTTCGGCGGAGGCGGCCACGTCCGCCGGTTCCTGGCCGGGGGCGAGTCGCAGACGGAGCCGCAGACCGGTCGTGGTGGGACGGATGATCCCCCGACGCGGCGGTACGGGCCGGACCTCGCGGCGGCTGGTCGCCTTCACCGCCAGGACCCTGAGCCGCGAGGGAGCCACGGTGAGGCCGCAGGCTTCCATGACGGAGCCGTACGAGCCAAGGAGCCGGGCCGTTGATAACGGCAGGCCAACCGTGGACCAGTAGACGCCCGGGTGACGAGCCCGGGTGTAGGCGGCCCCGCCACCGAGTGCGGCGAGGGGGCCACCCACCTCCAGCAGCGTCGTCCAGTCCGACATCAGGCGGAGGCCCCGACTGCTGTCGAGAAGGCGGCCGGCGCGACCGCAGCCGCCCGGAAGGCGATGCCGTGACGCTGCTGGCCGTTGAACACGGTTTCCCACGGCCGGGCCACCAGGCCCACCAGCGCAACTGGGGAGCCGAGGGACAGCCCCTCGGTGACGCCGCTCTCCGGAACGGTGACCTTGACCAGCGAGGACTCGCCGTCCTCGAGGTAGACGACGCCGATGGTCATCAGCGCCTCACCGGTGTTCGCGTCCTTGGCGATCTCACCGGTCTGCCGGTCCCGAACTTTGGGCTCCGGAGTCTCGGTGAGCAGGATCGTGGCCGCCGAAGTCTCCACACGGATTACACGCACAGAACTGCTCTCCCTTGCGTCGCACCGTATGCACGGTGCATTCAGTGACGAATGACTACGCAACGGGAGGTTGACCTCATACCGACTGGGCGCGATACGCTCCAAGAGCGTTGATGCCAAAGACGCACCCGGCCTGAGTGGGCTGCCTCCCGCTCAGGCCACATCTGCTTTCTGTGGCCCTTTTTCGCTCACGCGCCGGTGCAGGTCTGCCTTCCTGCACCGGCCCGTTCGCATGCTCGCACCGCCAACTCCGCTGGACGCGAAGGGGCGTGCCGACACCAACCACAGTAACCCGCACTCGAAGTACTGTCTAGTACTTCAGGTACCAGTACGTACTTCGTGTACGCCCAACTCTCCCGCCAGGGCCCGCAGCTCCTCGGACGGGGGCTGGCTCATGGTCAGAAGGTCCGCCACGAGCTGCTTGACCATCGGCAGAGACCGCACCCTCTCGGGCGACAGCTCACGAGCCCTCAGCAGCGCTGAGACCGCGTCACCAACCTGTCGACGCTGGGCATAAGCCCTCGCCACATCGATCTGGAACCGAGTCTGCCGCTCTGCGGACAGCCCCGACGCGTCAACTGCCTGCGCAGCCCGTAGAGCGACGCCGGCGTCTCCAAGGTCGACTGCTACGGACACCTCGTGCAAGCCGACGTTGGTGGGGCCAAATTCGGTGTTGTAGTCATTGCGCCCGTCACCGACCTGTTCGGCCATTGCACGAGCGTCGCGGAGGAAGCCGTATGCCTCATCGGCCAGGTTCAGCCGAGCGGCGGCGACCGCCCGTTGCAATGTCAGCGCACCACGCAGCGCCACCGCCTCGACCTGCCCAGACTCCGTCAGGGGTCGCAGGGCGTCAGCCGCACTCCCTGACGCTTGAGCCGCCTGCTCGAAGTGACGCGCACCGAGGAAGACGATTGCGAGCCGGAACTCACCAGCAGCCATCAGCAGCGGATCATTGGCCCGCTCGGCGGCGACCACGGCGCGGTCGACGGCGATCCAGGCCGCCTCGGGCTCCCCCAGGTTCGCGAGCGCTCCGCTACACGTGTGGTACATGACCGCAAGCAGCCGGAAGAGTTCGGGACGATCGGCCTCCGGAACCGAGCGGGTGGCCGATTCCAGCCGAGGAACGAGCTTTTCGAGCAGCTCGGCCAGGTCGGCATAGTTGCCCTGATGCGTCAGCGACCATGCGTGGTCGACCTCGGCACCAAGCGCCGGCACATCAGGGGATGCGTTCTTCTCGCCGAGGACCGCCTTGAGCGAGTGCGCGGCACTCAGAACCAGCCGCAGCCGACTCGCTCCCGGTGCCTCACCTTCGGCCACCGACGCCACGATGGGGGCCTCAGCCGCCAGCTCGGCGATGGGCACCTCCAGCACCTCGGCGACCTTCTCCAGCACGGTCATCCGGTCGATGCGCCGCACGCCACGCTCCACCTGGGACACCCACGCTTCCGATCGCCCAAGGAGACCGGCGAACTCCTTCTGCGACAGCCCGCGTCGTTTGCGATGGAAGGCGATCTTGCGACCTAGCGCCTTCTGATACTCAGTGCTCAACGTCCACACCCTTGCCGGACACGAAGTCCAGACGGTCAACCTCTGTAGCGGAAAGGTACTGATCCCGCTCGGAGAGGAAGGCCCGCACGTAGTCCTTTGACTCGTGCTCCTCGAAGGCGCCCTTGTCCCGATACAGCTCGTAGAACACGCGCTCCAGGGGGCGCCCGTCAACGCGATGCACCGTGTAGATCACCGTCCCGGGCTCGTTCGCCCGGATCAGTTCCCCGGTCCGCGCCACGAGGTCATCGAACGCCGCCGCCGACGCCTCGTCCTTGCAGGTGAAGCGCACCATCAGTCCGAACATGCGAGGTCCTCTCTATATCGGCTTCCAGGCCAGCACCTGACCACCCGGCGAACGCTATGCGCCGACCGCTCGCACGAAAAGTACGAAGCCGCACTCTAAGTACGCACACATTCGGTACGGTGCTAGTACTAATTGTACGGCTCTGCGTGGTCCGTGTCAGCCGGTCGCTATCGCTGACACAGAAGACAGCAGGTCACCGCCATGGAGGACGCCATGCCCACCCACGGACGCACCTTCCCTGGGGACCCCCAACAACTCAGCGCCGCGCGCCGCTGGACCCGCGCCACCCTGAACGGCCACCCACGCTCCGAGGACGCCGCACTGATCGTCACCGAACTCGGCACCAACGCCGTCACGCACACCGCCAGCGGCGAAGGTGCCGGCACTTTCCAGATCAGGCTCACCGTCTCCGAGCAGACCGTCACGATCGCGGTAACCGACCGAGGCCGCACGAAGACTGCCCCCGAGGTCCAGCATCCGCCCCTCAACGCCACCCACGGCCGCGGACTCGGCCTGGTCGCCGCCCTCGCCGACAGCGTCACAGTCGAAGGCAACAATTTCGGCCGCACGGTCACCGCCGAACTCCGCGTCCACGCGGCCCTCCGGGAGTCGGCGCCGTGTTCTTGAACGTCGAGCGGGACGCCCATGCCGGGCCCCAGAAGCCTCACGGCGACGACAGCGACTCCAGGGCCACGGCAGGAGGCCACCCGTGCTCATGAAAGAACCCCGACGCGGCTACTGGTGCGAATGCTGGACGGAAGACCTCACCGAGCGGCGAAGTCCGGCACTCCTGGCATCCTTCGACGCTCTCACGGCTCCGCAGGCGGATCGCTGGGTGGCGGTAGCCCTCCGGACGATCTCACCGGCCCTCGACGCAGACTCATCAGACGCTGCCTGGGAGTGGCTGTACAACGGCCGCATCGAGACCAGACGAGCGCTTCTACGCTCCGAGCCCTGCACGGTGTCAGTGACCCACGAGGGCATCCGCATCACGTGGATGATCCGACCTGTGATCTTCTTGCCACTCTCACACCGCCAGGGTGCCGAACTCCCGCGGTGCGCGTACGACTTCAAGCCCTGCACATCCCACTGAGTTACAACTTTCTCTACGGGTTCAAGGCGGCTCGCTCCGCTCACCGCGCGCGGCCCGGCCCCCGGCCGGGCCTGCGCTCCTGTCTCCGCCCCGCTCCAGCCCGGCCGGCGCCCGTGCCGCGCGCACAGCAATCAGCCGCCTGATGCCAGAGAAGGGATCCATCGTGGCTGGGGCGGTCGGCTCCACGGCTTTAGGCAGCCACTTTGGCGCGAGCCTCGAAGATCATGGCCCCAACGTCGTGCTTTACCGGGCAGGTCCACAGACTGCCCGACGCGCCGGAAGCTTACGGGGCCATGATCACTCGCGCCAAAGCAGCTCCAGCCCAAAGCCGTTCCACCGACCGCGTGCTCCCGTAGCGCGAACGGAGGGTATCCGACCCCTTCAGGTCACCGTCCAGGAGCTGGTGCGGGTCGCCGGGGCGCGCTGGGCGATCGAGGAGTGCTTCCAGGCCGCGAAGAACGAATGCGGCCTGGACCAGTACGAGGTCCGCCGCTACACGGGCTGGTATCGGCACATCACTCTGGCCATGCTCGCGCACGCCTTCCTGGCCGCCACGGCACACCAGCCCTGGGAAAAGGGGGCGGAACAGGTGAGACACCCGGGGCCATCGAGCTCACAGTGGCGGAGGTTCGGCGACTCCTGGCAGCTTGTCGTGCCCGGCCCCCGCACCTGAGCGGGCACCGCGGACGACACCACGCGCTGCACTGGTCGAACTGGCGCCGCCGACGCCAAGCAGTCGCCCGCCACTGTCACTACCTGCGGCGTTGTCGCACGATCGAGGGGCGGTCTCCGTGAGACCGCCCCGCACGATCGAAGTCCCGCTACACTCCCGCCACACGGCGAAAGGCCAGGTCAGACAGCAAAATCCTGCTGGAGTACTAACAGGGCTCCTGGACCAACGGGTTCGTCGAACACCTCACCCAACGGCACGGGAGCCCTGTGCGTTGCGGGCACCGAAGCCATCACGCGATCGGTGGCCACTCTGAAACCCTCACTGCTGATGTCAGCGAGATTTCAGGTAAAATTCCCCGGGCTTCTCTAGAGCGCGAAGGGCCGCAGGTCGACGCCCCTTAACCGGAAGGTACAGGGTCGCTTTCCCTGATGTGTTGCGGTAAACCCAGCCTTCAGACACGAGGCTCGCTAGCACACTCGCAACAAGGTTCCTGCTGGCCTGGTCAAGGCCGCGACTCAGCCCGCTCTCCTTCCGGCCCGAACCGCGCTGGCTGTAAATCTTCTTCAGTATGGTAAGTGCCACCTTGGTGCGGGGATCGAGGCTAAGTTGCATTATTCCCGCCGTGGTCTGAGATTGCTGGGAGAATTGCTCGATGTCGCAGTCAATGAAATTACCCTCGAGCCATGTAGGGATTTTTGATGCTCCGTCGAGGAAGCCGATCAGACACCGCTGGAAGTAAGGGAACGGCTGCCCCTCTTCCGTCATCGATATGTCCAGCGTCTGAATGACACAGTCCTGGTAGTTGATGCGCCTAGCCAGCGCATCGCTATTGGACAGCGTTAGCGTATCGAAGATGACTCCTTCGACGATGAACGTGTTTCGGTTTCCGTCCTCTGTCGGCTCGAAGGTGGACACCACACGCAGCATGTCGGCCAGAACGGAATCGTACTGCCCTTGATTCTGTCGGCGAGAAGCTACTGCGAGGGCAGCTCGGGCAGTCGTTCCTCGCTCCTGCAGGGCGCTAGCCGCCGCTTCAATTCCTAGGTCGCCAGCAGTAGTAACCCAGGATGCGACGCCGGAGAGCGGATGCTCATCGTAAGGATCTGTGAGATAACTGGCCAGATCCTCCCCGTAGGCCGTATCTGCCAGATTACGGTCAACGAAGATTCGAGATTCCTCGTCTCCTATTGGGGCCGAGATGGCGAGGCCAGGAAGACGGAGAAGCAACTGCAAGCCCTCTTCGTCAGGCTGCCTGTTGTTGATGTTGATAAATGCGGTCCTCATCAGGTCCATGCCGACAGGACCAGTTTCGTCTCCCTGGGAACGCGCTAGCGTGGCGACCCTGGACACGATAGCCTTTATCACTTCGGGGCGAACAGCGCTGAACATGCGCGCTTCCCGCTCGCAGATCGCGTCGAAGAAGCGACGCCATGCCGTCGCTTGCGTTGTCTCTGCGTCTGTGTTGACTTCTGAGAAGGCCTGCATCGCCACCAAGTAGCCGATGAGTAGAGGGCGTGTAGGAAGCCACTCCGGAACCTTCCATGACACTCCGGCCGATGCCAGGTACTCCTCTACCTGCCCCTCGGTGAAGTCCCGAATGCTCACGAGGTTCTCTGACGATTCGAATCCCAGTGACTCCGCCATCTCGGAGTGGGAAGAAAAGTAGTGGGAGCGTCCACAGACGACGATTCCTGTGTCGGACGGAGTCTCCTCGGCCAATCGTCGGACTGGAGCGAGTGCCGCGCGTCGGACTTCTTTAAGATCTGCCGCACTTCCAAGCCACCTGGTGGGAACGATTTCATCAAAACCGTCCAGCAGTAGGATGCATGCCCCTGATCGCCAGGCAGATATCAGGCTCCTGTCGCTACCGAATCCAATCTCTTCGGAGTGTCGCCGCAGGATCTCCGCAGGAGTCTTCAGGCCGGCACAGTCTCTGAGATTGATATGAACCGGAAAGGGAGTAAGCTTCTTCTTCCTGAAATGCAGCCTGCGGAGCTCGTAATAGAGCTCTCGCAGGGCATGACTCTTCCCTACCCCGAATTCGCCGACGACGAGGGCCCTGTAGCCGTCGATCAACATCTTGGAAAGTTCGGTTGTGGTCAGTTGTCCGGAATCGCGGTCCGAGAAGGAGACGGGCACCTTCACGTCCACCTTCTCGGTGGGTCGAGAGTAGGAGATGCTACCGAAAGGTGCGTCGTCTCTGCAGCGCAGGTAACCCTCTGAATCGCAAAGTCGACGCTGCAAGGTGGACACACTGATTGCGTGGATAGTGATGTTCCCTTTTCGGGACTCCTCCACGACAGCGCTCCGCTGCTCTGCAGTCGGCTCGTCGCGAGTCACAAACCAACCGGTCAGGTTCTTGTAGGAGTTTTCGGGCTTTCTACTCAGATCAATGAGCAACTCGCGGAGTTTTTCCGCATCCTTCTGGGCCTTGGCCTTTTTTGGCTCGATAGTGAACTCATATGCATGGATTGATTCTTCCGTGATGAACACACCGTCCCGCTCGCGCCCCTTGTGCATGATCGCCCCCTGGAGCCCGTGTGGGTCGTGTATCGCTCTGGCCACCTCCAAAGCCCTGAGTTCGAAATCGCGCCCGGATTCATCGAACATGGTCACGGTTCCCCCCTTCTGCAGCTAATGAAAGTTAGCTGCACTTTGCATTGTTACTCTATCCCGCCATCGCAGCGACATTGGAGACCTGATTGGCCGATATGTCCATTTCGTCTCGCCAGGGTCAGGGCGGGTGACGGCTTGTCAGCTTATGGCCTCCCCCGATGTTTTTCGAGATCCGTCCCCTGTGTCCTTCAGCGATGAGCCGGCGCTCAGCGGGATGTCAGGATCTGCCCTCCGGACCCGGAGGCATGTTCCGAGACCGGAACATCAGCAGTCTTGTTCGTGAGGCCCACAAGCATCGCCGTCACGGGGTGAACGTGCAGGTAGTGAGCGATCCCGCGGGCAAGCTGCTTTGGATCTCGCCCGCGGGGCACCCTTCACGGGCGATCAGGCCTTCCTGGGGGCCTATCGCAGGAACGCTACCCCGTGGACCATCCGTGGACAGGCACCATCTGGTTCCTCTCGACCAAGCCCCTGACCAGCACGTTGTCTGCGAGGCAAAAGGGCCTCCGGAGCCGTGTGCGCAGGTTCGAATCCTGCCGGGGCACTCGCCGAGGGGCAGCAGAGACCAAGCGCTGACCAGGGCGGATGCCGCCAGAAGAGGGCGGAGTCAGTCTCACTGACTCCCGCCCTCTCTCGTTGTCTCTCAGCGTTCGCGACACGCCGCCTCAGCGAACGGCACCCCGGCGTCCAGCCACCGCCGCCGCGTCGTGCGGTAAGTCAGGCCGTTCGAGATCCACAGAGCGCGCGGGCGTCAGCCCCTCGGGGACGGGAGTGCTTTCAGCTCTCCTTGGCGAGGGCCGGGACGAAGCGGGACGCGTCGATCGTGCCGACGCCGGTCGCCATGTCGTAGCCCTTGACCGCGCTGTAGCCCGTGACTCCCGCGTAGCTGTTGTTCGTGCCGTCCTTCGCGTCCACGATCCCGGTGGACGGGTTCCGTGAGGACCTCTCGAACAGCGAGTACAGCGCCTGGTGGATGTCGCCCAGTCGGTGTCCGGCGACCTGGTCGGCCAGGGCCACGATGCCCGCGAAGAGCGGGCTGGCCGCGCTGGTGCCGACGTAGACATCCCAGCCGACCCGCTTCGGGTCGTAGCTGGAGTACACCCATGCGCCGCCGTTCATCGCGGCGGACATCGAAACGTCGGGGGTGCCGCGGCGGTCGCCGACCACCTGCCCGACCCCGTTCTGGTACGAGGGACGGGCGAAGACATGGGACGGGCCGCCGCCGCTCGCGCCCTCGTCGTTGTACACACTGTCCGGCGCGATGCGGTCGCCCTTGGCGTCCAAGTGCAGCTGAGTGCCGCCGACCGAGACGGCCAGCGGGTCGGAGGACGGCCAGGAGTTGGCCTTGTACGGGTAGTCGACCTTGCTGTTCGCGGTGGGGCTGGTGGCACCGTCGTCGCCGGAGGCGGCGAGGACGGTCACACCGTGCTTGGCCGCGTCCTTGAAGGCGTACCGCAGGTTCTGAATGCTGGAGAAGTCACCGTTGCGGTAGCCGGGGAAGGTGTTCTCCGTCGCGCCGAAACTCTGGCTGATCACATCGCCCACACCGCGGTCGATGAGCGACTTCTCGGCGTCCATCATCTCTCGCAGGCCGGTGGTGCCGACCCCGCTCTGGTTGACCCCGGTCTCCACCAGGACGATGCGCGCGTCCGGGGCGACGGCATGTGCCATCTCCACGTCAAGGGTGCTCTCCCCGGCCCAGAAGTTGTGGTCCCCGTTCGCGGGGTCGAAGCGCGGGACGTTACCCCACTTGACCACGTCGACGTGGGTGCTCTTCATACCGAACCGGGCACTGTAGACATCCAGGTCATGCTGAATGGTCGGTGAGCCGAAGGAATCCACGAGCACGATCGTGCGCCCCTTGCCGGTGACTCCCGCCCGGTGCAGCGGGTTCAGGTTGTACGCCCGCTGGTACTGGGTCGGGGTGTAGCAGGAGATCCGCCACTTCGCCTGGCACTGCTCGGT
The DNA here is from genome assembly GCF_002803075.1 of Streptomyces sp. CB01373. Classification (GTDB taxonomy): domain Bacteria; phylum Actinomycetota; class Actinomycetes; order Streptomycetales; family Streptomycetaceae; genus Streptomyces. Next base: position 107,622 of record NZ_NNBK01000005.1, read on the forward strand.
GGTCAGCAAGCTGTGGGCGGTGCTCTCCGATTGCTGCCCGGCTGCTGCCGGCCCGGCTTTGACTCCTTGCACCGAATGCACGGGGGCGGCAATCGCCGAATCGGACAAAATGGGTGATATCAGTGCGGCATTGGCGAGGGTAGTGACCCCGGCCACTGCGACCACGATGCGGCGCCGCGCACGAACTCTGCGCATGATCAATCCCCTTGCAAGGTGAGACCCCCACTCGACAGTTGCGGCAATCCCACCCGGAGACCCCTCGCAGAGCAAGCATTTACCCCTGTGCGACTTCTCACCGATGTGGCACTTGTCACTGTTGTCCGATTCGGGAACGTGTGGCCATGCCAGGCGCGCAAAGTACGACCCGGTCCGGCCAGCAGTGAGTCGACCGTTCCGGCGGGAGGGGGTGTACGTGTATCTCGCGCAGCGTGAGCGTGCCTCGGTCCTTCTCGGGTGAGTGGCAGTCAGACCGCCTCAGGACGAAACCGCTTCAGCCGGCCGCAGGCCCACGTGATGCAGAACGGCGCCATGAGCAACTGCCGTCCCTGGACGGCGGTCACGAGAGCGCACCTTCCACCACGTCATTGGAGCCGACCTACTGCCGGCAGAACTCGAACCATCGCGACGGCGGCTCGGCGTCCGGTGCTTCCGCTGCTTCGGCCGCCGCCCGTACCTCGGACTCAGGATCCCGCCGCGGGCACCCTTTCTGAGGTGCCCAAAGACCCCGTCACCAGCGAAAGGGCTGTGTGCGGGGTCTTCGTGTTCGTGTCAGAGGTGTGCGCTTGGATGAGCGGGTGACCGTTCATGACGTTGCTCGGCAACTGCCCGAGATCGCAGTGCTCCGTGAGCACTGCCGCTCCCTGGCCATCCTGGAGGCAGTCCTGAGCCCTGAGTGGGAGGACCGCTGCCACTCCTTCGACGACCACTGGTCCGAGCAGGAGTCGATGGCCTCGATGCGGAACGGATCGGGCGACGAGTACTCGATCGTTTTCTCGCCCGCCGGCGCCTACGTCCGGGGATTCGATCACGAATCACCCATGAGCCCCTATGCGGAGGACGGGCCATGGCCCGGAGTGCTCGACGAGGTTCCTGAGGTCTTCCGGCCGTGCGTCGAGGAGCTGGCGTTCTCGGATGAGGACGGGATGCCTGTCGTCACTGCGTGTATGTGGCGAGAGACGGGCGATGGTGGCTGGCGAGCGGGGGCGATCGACTTTCCCGACGCGGCAACGGAAGATCCGGACGGCGCCGGGCGCCTCTTCCACCTGTTGGTGGATCGCTCACCGGAGGCGTTTCGGCGGTGGGCCGAGGACTACTACGAAGTTCCGGTCGGCCTGGAGGCTGTTCGTCACGTCTTCGCTTCGCGTCCTCTGACCGAGGAAGTGGTCCGCGCGTTGAACTCAGAGATCGGCCTGGCAGAGCTCGTGGAGGACCTGGCGGAGATCGGTTGTCCGATGAGTTGAGGCACAGAAAACAACAACGAGGCCCCTGGACGCAATGTCAGGGGCCTCGGATGCCGGACTCGCCGTTGATTTCAGGGCAGTTGGTCGTAGGTGCACCAGCTGCTCTGGTCCAACATGTTGCCCGGCGTGAGGGGGTAGCTTGCGGGGAGGGCGAGGGTGTCGCCGATCCGTTCACCCGTGTATGTGTCCGGTGCTGTCATGTCCGGGGTGTAGATCCGGCCGTAGCGTCGCAGCCAGCTCTCCCAGGTCCGGTCCACATTGCAGTGGTGCAGGAAGAACACCGGGTCGTTGGGGGAGCTCAGCGGCAGCATGTCTCCGCCTGTCCACATGTGCACCTGATTGTGCGTCCAGGGCCGTGTCGGCGGGCGCCAGCCTTCGAGTCGGCTGCGGAAGCCGTCCGAGTTGACGCTGTAGTCGACGACGTCGTATCGGTCTTCCGGTTTGGGGTTGGGGCTGTCCGGCGCGAAGTCGAGGGCCGCTTTCACGTCCGCGCTGGTCGGCAGGGTGTCCCAGCCTCCCGGCCAGGGCTGGGCGAACTCCCGGATCAGACCCCGTCCCTGGCCGTTCCCGGCCTGCGAGGGCCGTCCGTCGGGGCCGCTTTCGAGGCGGACGGTGAAGTTGTTCGGGTCGTTCGGGAAGAAGCCGAACGGACCGTCGGAGACGGGGTTCCCCTGTCCGCCCATGTAGTCGGACGTCCAGATCGGGGCATCGGTCGGCGAGCCGTCGTCGCCGTCGGCCGACCAGTCCCAGTACGGCATCGCGAAGGTGTTGTCTCCGAGTATCCGTTGAATGTTGAGCTCCACGAGGATGAGCATCAACCGGTGCCATGGCAGAAAGACCGGCCCTCGGTGGGCGAAGTTGCGGAGCAACGGGTCGCCGTTCCGCGGAATGGGGTAACTTCCCGCCTGAATGTGCCAGATCACAAACAGGTCGTACGTGTACACCGGGTTTTCCGGGCCGGGGATGCCGAAGCTGTTGGTGGTGCGCCCGGTCTTCTCCTTCTTGAGCAGATCGACGCCCGCTATGTATTTCTTCCGCGAGTTCTCGTCGTGCAGGATGTTCCTCCGGACCAAGGCCATCTCAGACGCCTCCTCCGAAGTGGTCGGGATAGGTGGACATCAGTGCCCGGACGGCGTCCAGTGCCGAGGTGAACTGGTGATAGGGCAGGGCGGGGCTGTACAGCATGCCGCTGTCAGCCACGTACAGTCGGGCCGTCACCGGTGTCCCGTCCACGACGACGTCGTAGGTCGTGGTGACCGTGATCTGGTGTCCCCCGTGCTCCGTCGTGCGGACGGAAGGTGCTGGGCCCGGCGTCTGCTCTCCAGCCGGCCGGGCCGACTCGGCCAGGTAGCTTCCGAGTGTGTCGGGCGCGGCGGCGGCAGCGACTGCTTCCAGGTCGATGGCTGTCATGGCGGACTCCCTGATGATGGTGGTTCGCAGGGGTCATTCGCAGGGGTCGGGGGAGTGTGGACATCCCTCCGTTTCCACCATCCTCGGCCCGCCCCTGGCTGTCCAATCGGCCTTTGCCGCACATGGCAGCAGGTCGAGGGCAGGACGACCGAGTCCTTCCCTGCCGAACCTGGCAAGGCGCTCGCCGCAGCACGGCGACGGGTTGGGGCGGCATGGGCACCCGCCGAACGCGACGACGACGTCGGTCTCGGCCAGGCCGACCGCCTCGGCAGGCCGGGAGCCATCGAATTCCCCCGGCAGTGTGACGGCGAGTGAGCTGCGCAGTGGCCGTTGCCCTCGGCACGTACGCCGAGGGCAACGCACCGATTGTTCGTCAGTTCACGAAGAAGATGTAGTCACAGGGCACCAGTTGGATGCCGTCCCGGGGGCGACGCCCCGACCAGCAACAGGCCAAGAGTTCCCAGGGAAGCCAGGACAGCACGCGATCTCGCGCCCAAAGATATGCTCAAGTGATTCCCTCCCGATAAATGCCCAGATACGGTGCTCGGATGTGCACCTGCTTGTGGGCGGTGAGGGAATCGTAGTGTGTGATCCAAGTGGATGGCATGTGAATAAAAGAGGAACCTGAACCGTCGATGTCGCAGCGAAACAGCTCATATCCTGCGCCAATACCGTAAAGGCGATCGGTGTCGCCGTCAGGGTCGCTCCGCCTGGGGCCGGGGCCGCTGCGGTGCGCGATCGCAAGGAAGGCGTCAGAAGACCTGGTGGGGAGGGCCGGCGCCGGTGCCGGGCGGCATGCGTCGGATGTCTCATCCTTGGGACATTGTGCTCCGCGCTGGGAGGGCTGTACGTTCCCCGCATGATCAGAATTGCAGTGATCGTATTCATTTGGGCTCTCGCCATTTCCTTCGGCGTCTCGGCGTTGACCGTGTCGCCCTGGTTGTGGTTGGTCGCCGTGTTGTGCGCGGGGATAGCCGGGCTCGGCACTTATGACTTGCTTCAGAAGCGCCACTCCGTTCTCCGTAATTACCCGGTGCTGGGACACATCCGCTTCATGCTGGAGTCGATCCGGCCGGAGGTGCAGCAGTATTTTATTGAGCGTAATACCGATGGCCGTCCCTACGACCGTGATGTGCGCAGCCTCGTCTACCAGCGCGCCAAGGGGACCGAAGCGGAGATCGCGTTCGGCACCGAGCGGAACGTCTACGCCGAGGGGTACGAATACTTCGAATCGTCGATGAGGCCGCGCCCCGTGCCGGCGGAGCAGCCCCGGGTCCGTATCGGCGGCCCGGACTGCACCAAGCCCTACGACATGGCCTTGCTCAACGTCTCCGCCATGAGCTTCGGTTCGCTGTCCTCCAATGCCATCCTCGCCCTGAACCAGGGGGCCGCCCTCGGAGGCTTCGCTCACGACACCGGCGAGGGCGGCATGTCGGAGTACCACCTGCGCCACGGTGGCGACCTGGTGTGGGAGATCGGCACCGCTTATTTCGGCTGCCGCACCCCGGACGGCGGTTTCGATCGCGCGCGGTTCGCCGAGAAGGCCGCTCGCGACAACGTGAAATGCGTGTCGCTGAAGCTGTCCCAGGGAGCCAAGCCCGGTATCGGCGGGGTGCTGCCGGGAGAGAAGGTCACCGCCGAGATCGCCCGGGTACGTGAGGTTCCCGAGGGGCAGACCGTCATCTCGCCTCCCTACCACCAGGTCTTCGACACGCCCCGGGAGCTGATCCGGTTCATCGCCGAACTGCGGGAGCTGTCCGGTGGCAAGCCGGTCGGCTTCAAGCTGTGTGTGGGCTCCCGGCGGGAGTTCCTGGCGGTGTGCAAGGCCATGCTCGAAGAGGGCACCGCGCCGGACTTCATCATCGTCGACGGAGCGGAGGGCGGTACCGGAGCCGCGCCGCTGGAGTTCGCCGACCATCTGGGCAGTCCGCTCACCGAGGGACTGATCACCGTCCACAACGCCCTGGTCGGCGCCGGTTTGCGGGACCGGGTGAAGATCGGCGCGAGCGGCAAGGTGGCGACCGGAGCCGACATCGTCAAGCGCATGCTGCAGGGCGCCGACTTCACCAACGCGGCACGCGCCATGATGTTCGCGATCGGATGCATCCAGGCGCAGAGCTGCCACACCAACACCTGCCCCGCCGGCGTCGCCACACAGGACCCGCGCCGTGCCCGCGCGTTGGACGTCGACGACAAGTCGGCCCGGGTCCACCGCTTCCAGTCCGCCACGGTGAACAGCGCACTGCAGATCATCGCCTCGCTGGGTGTGAGTGAACCCGCGGAACTGCGCCCGAGCATGCTGCGTAGGCGCGTGGACCCGGTCACCGTCCGCTCCTACGCGGAGCTCTACGACTGGCTGACCCCTGGCCAGTTGCTGATCGAGCCGCCCGAGTCCTGGGCGGTGGACTGGAAGGCCGCGGATCCCGACCGTTTCGCGGTCTGACAGGCCCGTAGTCGGATTCGCTACGCGTCTGCGGCGGCCGGCCCGCGCCCGAGGAGCGGCGCGGGCCGCACAAAGGTCGGCCGGTCCTGCCCAGGAACACTGATCCGCTCCCCGGGCCGCCTCGCGGCGCCCTCTCCCGCAGCGCCGGACGCCCCTGGCCGGTGATGATCTTGAGGCGGCCGGGCTGTGTGATGATGCACGGATGATCACCGTCCTGGGGTGGGGGCGGGCGCAGAAGAGGGGCGGGGCCCGGCGTGGGCAAGGACGAGGGGTCCATGGCGGACGAGGAGTGGGAGCGCTTCCTTCGGGAGGCCGAGGCAGGAACCAAGGGGGCTCCCGAGGAACCGTCGGCGCGGGCCCGGATGGTGGCGCGGCGGCTGCGGGAGGAGACCGGTCCGCCGGAACCGTGGCGCGGTCACCAGCCGGCCCGGCGGCGAGGAGGCAAGGTCTGGTACGCGGCCGGTCTGCTGGTCGCGGTCGCCCTGCTGGTCGTGGCGCTGGATCCGGGGCGGGTGGCCGGATGGTTCGGGGGCGGGGGCGCGGGCGGGGAAAGCACGCCGCTCGCCGTGGAGTCGCAGCGTCCGGATCAGGCGCCGCCGACCGAGGGCGTAGCCCTACTGCCGACCATCGCACACCCGTTCCGGGGTTCGCCCGCGGTGCGGTGGGGTGACGGGACGGCCGGGATCGGCATGCCCGAGGCCCGGGCGACCGGCTGGATGAGCAAGGCGGAGGTCGCGCGGACGCTCGAGAGGACCCGGGACTTCCTCGCCGCGTCCAGTCTGGATCCCGGTGTGCTGCGCGGGGAGCGGCCGAGGAAGGCGATCGCCCTGATCAATCCCCATCAGCCGGATGTCAAGGACTACCTGGCGACCGCGTTCCGCGCGCCCAGCCAAAAGAACGATCCCATGCTGCTGTTCAGCCGGTTCGACACGACGAAGGTCCGGCTTGTCGGGGACGTGGTCAAGGTGCGAGGCCGGATCACGTACCGCGAAGGTGACCGCGGTGCGGTCGAGGTGACCACCGATGTCACGTACGTCTATCCGGTCGCGCCCGCCGCGGCGGGAATCGACGAGGTCGCGCGCACCATCGTGCGCCGTGAGGTCGTGATGAGCTGGGACGACCCGGTGAAGGTCGTCGTCGATCCGGGTACGTTCTCCCTCGTCTCGTACAAGGTGGACACCGCCAACAGCGAATGCGGCGTCTTCAACGGCTACTTCACGCCCAGGTTCGGCTCGGATCCTGTCACCTCACCCCCGCGGAACGGTCCCGAGGTCGACCCGTACGACCGGAGCGCGTCGATGGAGCAGCGCATGCGGGAGGGGTGCGGGACCGTTTCGCGGTCGTAGGCGGACATGGCCTGGAGCCCACCGTGGAGGACCACGGAGCGCTCGCGGGCTCCGGCGCCGGTGGTACGTGGGCCTGGTGAACCAGCTGCTCAGGAAGCCCTGGCCGATCCGCCAGCCGAGATGGAACAGCGGGAAGTGGACGAGGGTGCGGCTCGCCGAGAGCTCCGGCCCGAACTCCTCGATGTGGCCCACGCCGAGGGCTATGACGGTGGTGACGAGCAGGGGGTGTCGCAGCTGGACCACCAGCGGCAGCATGGAAACGGCGGTGGCAGGTCCAAGGGGTGGGTTGTCCATCGCGACGGCGTGCTCCTGACAGCGGCTCCGCAGGGGGTTGGGCCGCCGTACTGGTGCTCGGCTGCAGGCGTTCGGCACACCGTGAAGGTCTCCGTTGCCCGGCCGTCGGCCATCAGCAGGTTCAGTCGGACCGCGGTGACTCCTCGCCGCTGCCGTACGGGCGCGTGAGGATCTCCATCGCATGGCCCACCGGGTCCTGGAAGTACAGGCCGCGGCCGCCGTCGCGGTGGTTGATCTGGCCGGACTTTTCCATGTGCGGGTCGGCGTAGTACGTCACGTGCGCCTGCTGGATCCGGTCGAACGCCGCGTCGAAGTCCTCGTCCGAGACAAGGAAGGCGTAGTGCTGGACGGCGATCGGGCCTTCGGGGTCGGCCATGTAGTCGAGGGTGACGCCGTTGCCGGTGGCCACGGGAACGAACGGGCCGAAGGGCGCGCCGACCTCCAGGCCCAGGATGTCCGCGAGGAACTCGGCGGACTCCTGCTTGTTCCGGGCGTGGACGATGGTGTGGTTCAGCTCCACGTTCATGGTGTGCCTCCCTGCGGACCTCGTCGGCGCCTCCGTGCCCACCGAGCCGATGTCCGGCACGCGGTGCCGTAGTTCCGACACTAGTCGGGGTGGTGCGGGGACGGTAGCCGGACCCGCGGGGGCGCCCCTACGGCGACGACAGCGAGACGTCACCGGTCATCACTCACCGCGACATCACCGGTGGTCCGGCGGGGATGCCCCGAGCGGCCTCACGCCGCGCTCAACTCGCCCGCATCGTCGTCGGCGTGCCGGGTCAGAGGAGGCCCAGGTCGCCGAGTTCCTTGTGCAGGTCTGCGCGTGGGCTGTCGGCCTGTACCGGGAGGTCGCCGCGGGTCGTCGTCCCGGTTCCGTCGTCGGGGCGGCGCGCGGGCCGTGGGCGGCGGTCCCGGAAGAGCCAGGCGCCGACCAGGCCGCCGATCAGGCCGCCGAGGTGTCCGAGCCAGCTCACTCCCGGTGTCCCGGGCACGGCGACGGTGAGCATGTAGGCGAAGGAGGCCGCCATGACGATGCCGATCAGCGTGTCGATCAGATGCCGGTCGAAGAGGCCGCGGACCACGACGTAGCCGAAGTAGCCGAAGATCAGGCCGCTGGCTCCCACGGTCTCCACGCCGCCCCGTTCGAAGAACCAGACGGTGAGTCCGCTGGTCACCGCGACGAGCAGGCTCAGTCCGAGGAAGCGGGCCACGCCCCGGTAGGCGGCGAGGAAGCCGAAGATGAACAGCGGGCCGGAGTTGCTTTCGATGTGCGCCCAACTCCAGTGCAGGAAAGGCGCGGTGAGGATGTCGGGCAGGGTGCCGAAGTCGCCGGACGACACCCCGAACTGCCGGGAGAGGGCGTAACCGCCGGTGTAGTTGGCCAGTTGCACCAGCCAGATCGCCACGAGGAACGCGAACATCGTGAAGAACGCCTTCCGCGCCTCCGCGATCATCTGCTCCGCACCGACCGGCCCGCTGCCGGTCCGGCCCTGATCCGGACTGCCCATGGCACGCTCCCTCCCCCTGCGGATCCGTCTCCGCGCCACCACGGACTTCCAGTATTCCCGGCGCCGGGCGTGCGGAGGGAGGGGGAGGGAGGAGGAGAACGGGTACGCGCCATGAGGCCCACAGCGGGCGGTCGGCGTCCGAGGCGAAGGGCGGTCAGCGCAGCGGGTCGAACGGGGCGAGCTGTGCGGGGAGTTCGCCGGTGACGATCGTTTCGGCGAGGAGGCGTCCGGTGGCCGGGCCGAGGGTGATGCCCCACATGCCGTGGCCGCCCGCGGCGAAGACACGCGGGGAGCGGGTGGCGCCGATCAGGGGCAGGCCGTCGGTGGTGCACGGGCGGGAGCCGACCCACTCGTCCTGGCGGGCGTCCAGGTCGGCGCCGCGCAGCAGCGGGCGGGCGGCCTCGGCGATGGCGTGGACGCGGCGGGCGTCCAGGGGCGCCTCCGGCTTGCGGAACTCCATCATCCCGGCGACGCGCAGCCGGTCGCCGAGCGGCGTGCAGGCGACGCGCTGGGCGGGGAAGTAGACGGGCCCGGACGGCACGTGCTCGACCGGGACGCTGAAGCTGTATCCGCGGCCGGCCTGCACGAGGGAGCGCACGCCGAACTCCCGGGCGAGGCGGCCGAGCCAGGCGCCCGTGGCCAGGACCACCGCGTCGAAGCGCTCACCGTCCCCGCCGCCGACGACCGTGACTCCGGCCGCCGTGTCCCGCACGTCGGTGACCTCCGTGCCCTCGTGAATCACCCCGCCGCGGGCACGGACCGCGTCGGCCAGGGCGTGCACGTAGTGGCCCGGGTCGATGTAGCGCTGGCCGTGCAGCCGGATGGCCGCGCCGATCTCGTCCGACAGGGACGGCTCGACCCCCCGGGCCTCGTTCCCGTCGAGGACGTCGAACTCCATGGTCTGGCCCGCGGAGTGGATCTGTTCGAGCTCCTCCAGCAGGACCTCGCGCTCGGTGGCCGAGCGGTAGGCGGCGATGAAGGACTTGGCCTCCAGCGTCCGCGCCTCGACACCGCCCTCGGCCAGCGTGTCGAAGCTCGACAGCGCCAGGCTGTTGATGGGGACGAGCGCGCGCATCGACCGCAGCCACTGGGCGGCGGTGCTGTTGCGGGCGAACCCGGCCAGGAACCTGAGCAGTTTCGGGTCGGCGCTCGGCGGGACGTAGACCGGCGAGGACGGGCTGAGTACCGCGCGCACCCCGTAGGTGAGGACCGCGGGCTCGGGCAGCGGGGTCGCGAGGCCGGGGGTGAGCCATCCGGCGTTGCCCCAGGACGACCCGGCGGCCACCCCCTCGCGGTCGTACACGGTGACGTCGACACCCCGCTCCTGGAGGAACCAGGCGGTGGACAGTCCGACCATGCCCGCGCCGACGACGGCGACACGGCGGGGGGCGGAGGGTGCGGGCGAGGGAGGGCGGGCGGCCATGCGGGACCTCTTCGTGCGGGGCGGTTCATACGGGACCTGTCCGGGCCGGTGACGCCTCCGGACGCCTCCGATGGTGGTGCCGGACGCCTCCGTTGTCTTTGTGGCGGGCGGACAATGAGGGCGGTGCCGATGATGCGATGGGCACGATGCGCGTGGGACACAATGGGGCTCATGAGCAGCAGTCCCGGACGCCGCGCTGCGGGGTGTCGGCCGTGATCACCGTGACCGACCTCGTGGACTCCCTGGGGTCCGGGCTTCTGCGTACGGTCGTCCCCGCCGGGAACGCCGAGGTGCACGACGTCGCCCTGGCCGAACCCGGTGACACCGCGGGCCGGCCGGGCGAACTCGTCCTCGGGGTGGGCGTGACGGACCGGGCCGGAGCCCTCGCCCTGCTGGAACGGACCGCCGGGGCAGGGGCCGCGGGCCTGGTCCTCAAGCGGCCCGCCGCGCGCGACCCGCAGGTGACCCGCGCGGCCCGCAGGCCGACGGGCGGCCCCGCACTGGTCGAACTGCAGCCGCACACCTCGTGGGCGCACGTCGTCTGGCTGCTGCGCGGTGTCATCGACCGGGCCTCCGCGCCCGCCACAGGCGCCCTCGGCACCCCCGGCCCGCACAGCGATCTGTTCGCCCTGGCCGACGCGGCCGCCGAGATCATCGACGCGCCCGTGACGGTGGAGGACACGCAGTCCCGCGTCCTCGCCTACTCCGCGCGGCAGGACACCACCGACCCGGCACGGGTCTCCACCATCGTGGGGCGGCGCGTCCCCGCGAAGACGCTGACGCATTTCCGGGCCAGTGGCGTCTTCCGCAGGCTGGCACGCTCCGGCGACCCCATCTGGACCCCCGCGGGTCCCGACGGCATCCTGCCCAGGCTGGTCATACCCGTGCGGGCGGGCGGCGAGTGGCTCGGGTCGATCTGGGCCGTGGTCAGGTCGCCGGTCCCGCCGGAACGCGTCCGTGAGCTCGGCGAGGTGGCCTCGGTCCTGGCCCTGCATCTGCTGCGGCTGCGCGCCGAGGCCGGCATCGCGCGGCGGGTGTCGGCCGGGCAGTTGCGGGCCGCCCTGCGCGAAGGCGCCCTCCCGGACCGGGCGCCGGGAGCGGCCGCCGCGCTGCCGGCCGGTCCCTGGCGGGTGGTGGCCTTCGGGTCGTCGTCCGGCGGGACCGAGGATGTACGCGGGCTGCTCGACCTGTGGGAGTCGGTCGCCCACCGGTTCGGCTGGCACCAGCCGCTGCTCGCCGACCTCGACGGGCTGCTGTTCGGCGTGGTCACCGAGCCGGGACGGAGCGGGCGGCGAGGTGCTCCCGGCGTCCGGGCCGACGCCGGCACCGTCGGCTGGCTCCGGCACGTGCTCACCGAGACACGCGCGCACGACCCCGGTCTGTACGCCGTGGCGGGCTGCCCCGCCCGCTCCCCCGAGGAGTTGCCGCGTTCCACGGCGGAAGCGGCCGAACTCCACCGGCTGACCGGCGCCGGCCGGCTCCGCCTCGCCCACGGGACGGGGCTCGTGCTGATGGAGGACGCCTGGGACGCCGTCGTCGTGGAACGCGCCAAGGCCGCCGTCGGGCCCGGCACATGGCGACTCGGCGGGCCGCTCGCCGCCCTGCGCGCGCACGACGAGGATCACGGCACGCCGTACCTCACCACCCTCGCGGCCTGGCTCGACCACTTCGGCGACCCGCAGAGCGCCGCACGGCACCTGCGGGTCCATCCGAACACGCTGCGCTACCGGCTGCGCAAGCTCGAGGAGGCGGTCCCGCTCGACCTCTCCTCGCCCCGCCTGCGGCTGGCGCTGCGGCTCCAGCTCACGGCGATGGGCGAGACCCCAGCGCACGGTGAGCCGCCGCGTCCCTGACCGCCACCGGTCCGTGACCGCCGGGGCTCCGCCTCCCTCCGGGCCTCGGCCTCCCGCTGTCCCGGTCCCGCCCGCTCAGCCTCTCGCCGCTCCCTGCCCGGACGGCACCCGGCGCGGTGCCGGGCTGTCCAGGCGGACCACCACGGTTCGGTGAAAGCGGTGCACTGCGTCGTCGACGCTCCGGATGAAACCGGACTGGGCGGTGCCGCGCGTACTGCCCATGCTCTTGAACAAGGACAGGCGGAAACCGGTGATCCGGGTGTCGCCGTCCTTCGGCAGCATGTCCGCGGGCTCCGGGCGGAGCCGTTCCAGCGTGCTCCGCGGGCCGCCGGTCTCCCCGTCGACGAGGGTTTCGACATGGAGGTCCGCCGGTGCCTCGGCCAGGCGCCGCAGGAGCCGCTTCGCCCAGGACAGGGGGTGGCCCTGCTCGGGCGCCGGTATGTCGATGGAGGTGCGCAGCCTTCCGGTACGGAGGTCCGCGCTGATGGCCAGGACGCCGGGTGTTCCCTCGATCCGCAGTTCCGCCTGGAGTCTTCCGTCGACGCAGAGCCGGTCGGCGAGTCCGCTGCGGCGCGCTCCCGGATCCGCTCCCCGCTTGGAGCGCTGGACGGGCAGTGCCTTCTGCCCCAGTTCGCCGCCCAGCGCGAGACACACCTGGCGGATGAGCCGTTCCCAGTTCTCGACGACCTCCAGTGCCCGTGGGTCTCCCTGGCACAGGGTCTCGTCGTCGATCCCGTTGCGTACGGGCACCCAGGCCGGGCCCATGTTCTGGAAACCGTGGCAGCCGGAGTTCTCGTGCTGGAGGTAGTGCAGCAGCTCCTGGAGGAGCCAGGCGTGCGCCGCGTTGCCGACGCCCTCGTGGCGGATCAACATCTGTGCCTGGTGGGCGACTTCCGCCCACGACAGGTGCCGCAGGGCCACCTTGTGCTTGCGGCGTTTGTCGATCCTGACGTCGACGAGCGGGCTGCCCTCCAGCTCGACGTCGTTCGACAGCGTGATGACGGCCTCGTAGCCGCGGCGCGCGGCGATGTCCATGTACGCCTGGACCTGGTCGGCCTTGAGCGCGTTGCCGTTGGTCTTCGTCTCGACCAGCGCCGTCCACAGTTTGCCGGCCCGCTCGACGCGGATCACCCCGTCGGGGCGCCGCGGGGAGTCGCCGTGCGGCAGGGTGACCTCGGTGAAGGTCTCCATACGGCCGGCGGGCGCCCCGAAGGCCGCGGTGAGCCTCCTGCCGAACTCCGGCACCTGCGCCATCACCGAGAGCAGCACGGAGGTCGCGCGTGTCTCACGGTCCCGGTCGCTCTTGAGAGCCGACACCGGGAAGAGCCGGGCCGCCCTCCAGGACTCGTTCTCCGCCAGGGTCTTTCTGGCCGCCCTGGGCAGGGTGACCTTCTTCTTCGCGGTACGAGGCCGTGCGGTCGGCCTGCCCGGCCGGGCGGTGGTGTCCTCGGGACGGCGGGGAGCCGGGACGGTCTCCACGGTCTCCCGCGGACCGGGCTCGCCGGCAGGGGCCGTGGCCGGAACCGGGGCCGGGGTCGCCGTCACGACCGCCCGGCCCTCGGACGCGGCGTCGCTCTGCGCTTCCACCGCGCCCGCGTCGCCCCGCGCTTCCACCGCCTCGGCGCCGCCCCGAGCCTCCGCAGCCTCCGCCGCCTCAGCGTCGTCCTCGATGTCGACGCCGAAGTCCGTTGCCAGACCGGCGAGTCCGGTGTCGTAGCCCTGGCCCACGGCGCGGAACTTCCACTGCTCCCCGCGCCGGTAGAGCTCGCCGAAGATGATCGCGCTCATCGAGTCGGCGCCCTGCACGGCGAAGCGGAGGAGTTCCTCACCGGCCCCGTCCGCCAACGACAGCCGTACGTCGTCCAGTTCGCCGAAGCACGCTCCGTCGTACCGGCTGGCGGCCACCACCACACGGTCGACGTCGGAGGGGACGGCGGTCAGGTCGAAGCTGATCCGGTCCTCGTTCCCGTCCGCCGTGGGCGTCTTGCCCAGCAACTGCACACTGCCGTCGGCCGCGACCGGATGGTTGTAGAAGTAGAAGTCGGCGTCGCTGCGTACCTTGCCGTTCGCGTCCAGCAGGAGGACGGACACGTCCGCGTCGCCCTCGCCGGTCGGACTCCCCCAGCCCAGACCGACGATCACTGAACCGACGTTCTCACTCAGGGCCGCCAGCGTCACATTCGAGCCCTTGCTCATTTCATGCACAATGCCCCCAAAAACGACGCAACCCGGGAACGAGGAGACCCTCGCCCCAGGCGCATGACACGCGACACGGTGTGACGTGTCGCACATGGCTCACTGTAGTCCCCGCGGTGCGATGCGTAAGCGACTGGTCCGGATCTTCACGGAAGGCCCGGTTCGTGACCTGGGGGCGGGGAACTCGTGGAGGGCTGGCCGACAACCGCGGAGGAAGCCGATGTGCCGTCTGTTCGGACTCAGCAGCGCGCCGCGGCGTACTCGCGCCACCTTCTGGCTGCTGGACGCCCCCGACAGTCTCAGCCGGCAGAGTCACCGCGATCCGGACGGCACCGGGCTCGGTTACTTCGCGGCGGACGGCACCCCGCGGGTCGACAAGGCGCCGATCGCCGCCTACCGGGACCGCGGGTTCGCCGAGGAGGCACGGCAGGTGGAGTCCACCACCTTCCTCGCCCATGTGCGGTTCGCCTCGACCGGCAGCCTGGAAGCGCGCAACACCCACCCCTTCGAGCAGGAAGGGCGGCTGTTCGCGCACAACGGGGTGGTCGAGGGCCTCGACGCGCTCGACGACCACCTGGGCGAGGACCGGTCACTGGTCAGGGGCGACACCGACTCGGAGCGGTTCTTCGCCCTCGTCACCCGCGAGACCCGCGAACACGGCGGCGACGTCACCGCCGGCATCACGCGTGCCGCGCGCTGGATCGCCGGGCATCTGCCCGTCTACGCCCTCAACCTGGTCCTCGTCACCCCGGACCAACTGTGGGCGCTGCGCTACCCCGACACCCACGAGCTGTACGTCCTCCAGCGCGCGGCGGGCGGCCGGCACGGCACCCGGCACCTCGACCACAGCGGCAGCAACGGGCGGATGCGCGTGCACTCCGAGGCTCTGGCCGCACACCCGGCCGTCGTGGTGGCCAGCGAGCGCATGGACGACAACCCGGACTGGCGGCTGCTGGAGGCGGGCGAACTGCTCCATGTCGACTCCGGCCTGCACACCACCGGCCGGCTCGCCCTGCCCGAGCCGCCGGCCCACCCCCTCACCCTCGACGACCTGCGCCCCGACGCGGCCGCCTCGCAGAAGGCCGCGTAGGTCCAGTCGTGCGAGGGGCGGTTCTCACGCCGTGCGTTTGCGGGAGGCCGTCTTCTTGGCCGGGGTCTTCTTCGTCGTGTTCTTGGGGGTCGATGCGGTCTTCTTCGCGGTCCGCGACGACTGCGCCGACTTGGAGGTGGACTTCTTCGCGGCGGCCGTCTTCTTGGCCGCGGTCTTCTTGGCCGCGGGAGCCGACTTCCCGGTGGTGGTCTTCTTGGCCGCGCCGCCCGCTCGCTTGCCGCGCGGGAGGTGCCTGACCTCGGCCTCCTCCGCCGGTTCCCCGGTCTCCTCCCCCACTTCCTCACCCCTGGACTGCCTGGCCGCCCGCACACTGTTCTCCA
Organism: Streptomyces sp. CB01373; assembly: GCF_002803075.1. Taxonomy (GTDB): domain Bacteria; phylum Actinomycetota; class Actinomycetes; order Streptomycetales; family Streptomycetaceae; genus Streptomyces. The sequence continues at coordinate 122,986 of NZ_NNBK01000005.1, forward strand.
GGGCGGCCATCAGGTCGAGGACCTTGCCGCCAGGGGCGGGTTCGGGAGCCTCGGGGGGCGCCTCGCCGGCGGCCTTCGCGGCGATGACCTCCTCCAGCGCCTCGCGGTACTCGTCGTGGAGATCCTGGAGGTCGACCTCGCCCAGGGTGTCCATGAGGGCGTCGGCGAGGTCCAGCTCCTTGTCCCGGACGGTGACGTCGACTTCCGGGGCCACGCCCTGCGGGGCGCGGATCTCGTCGGGCCAGAGCAGGCCGTGCATGGCGATGACGTCGTCCACCACACGGAGCATGCCCAGGCGCTCGCGGCCGCGCAGGGCGAACTTCGCGATCGCCACCTTCCGGCTGCGCTTGAGGGCCTCGCGCAGCAGGGTGTACGGCTTGGCGGCGGGAGCGCCGCTCGCCGCCAGGTAGTACGCGTTCTCCATCTGGAGCGGGTCGATCCGGTCGGCCGGGACGAAGGCCACGATGTCGATCGTCTTCGCGGTGGGCAGCGGCAGGTGGGCCAGGTCCTCGTCGGTGATCGGGACGATGGAGCCGTCCGCGTCCTCGTAGGCCTTGCCGATCTCCGCCTGGGTGACCTCGCGCTCCTCCAGTTCGCACACCTTGCGGTAGCGGATGCGGCCGCCGTCCTCGGTGTGGATCTGGCGGAAGGAGATGGCGTGGCTCTCGGTCGCGTTCACGAGCTTGATCGGGATGCTGACCAGGCCGAACGAGATGGCGCCGTTCCAAATGGATCGCACGGGGAGCACCTTCCGGATCGGATCAGGACGATCTGCTTGGTCTGATTGCGCTGACTGCCCAGGCTGCTCCTTTTGTCCTGTTTCAAGTAGTTTCCATGGTTTTCTTATCGTATGGCGCCGATCACGGAGGTGGAGGGGCGACGGCTCGCGCTCAGCAACCTGGACAAGGTGCTGTATCCCGCGAGCGGGTTCACCAAGGGCGAGGTGCTGCACTACTACGCGACGACCGCCGAGGCACTGCTGCCCCATCTGCGCGACCGGCCGGTGTCCTTCCTGCGCTACCCGGACGGGCCGGACGGGCAGGTGTTCTTCGCCAAGAACGTGCCGCCGGGTACGCCCGAGTGGGTGACGACGGCCGAGGTGCCGAAATCGGCGGGGGCGGCGCGGATGGTGCTGGTGCAGGATCTGGCGAGCCTCATGTGGGCGGCCAACCTGGTGACCGAGTTCCACACCCCGCAGTGGGTGGTCGAGGCGCCCGCGGAGGCCGACCGGCTGGTGTTCGACCTGGATCCGGGGGCGCCGGCGAGCGTGGTGGACTGCTGCCGGGTGGCGTTGTGGCTGCGGGAGCGGCTGGCCGGGGACGGGATCGAGGCGTACGCGAAGACGTCCGGATCGAAGGGGCTGCATCTGCTGGCCGCGGTGAGGGGGGCTTCCAGCGCGCGGTCGTCCGACTATGCGAAGGGGCTCGCCGTGGAGGCGGAGCGCGCGATGCCCGAGCTGGTGCTGCACCGGATGACGCGGAGTCTGCGGCCGGGGAAGGTGTTCGTCGACTGGAGTCAGAACGCGGCGCGCAAGACCACGGCGGCGCCCTACACGCTGCGGGCGCGCCAGGAGCCGACGGTCTCCGCGCCGGTCACGTGGGACGAGGTGGCGGGGTGCCGGACGCCGGGGCGGCTGGAGTTCCGGGCACGGGACATCGCGCCCCGGCTGCGGGATCACGGCGACCTGCTGGCGCCCCTGCTGGACCCGGGACGCGCGGCCGCGCTGCCGTGAGCGGGAACCGGCCGCCCGGTCACGCCATCTCAGGGAAACCCGGCCGCCCGGTCACATCCGCTCGGCCGGAACACGGTCATCCGGTCACACCCACTCGGGGCGAACCGGGGCGGCCGTCCGGTCAGCCTCCCGAGCCCGACCGTCCCCCGGCACAGCCGCCCCCTCGGCCCGGCCGCCCTCTCACACCCTCTCCCACGTCCTGCGGTCCCTCGCCATCGCGTGGAGTGCTTCCACGTCCGCCGGTTTCAGCTGGCCGCCCAGGCGGGTCAGGTCCCCGAGGACGGCGAGTTCGAGGACGCGTACGCCCCTGGGCGGCGCGGTGACGTGAAGGGCCGCCGGGTCCGTGAGGACCAGGACGGGGCGCACCTCGGCCGTCAGCGCGTAGGAGGCTCGGTCGGCCCGGCTGCGGAGGTCGCGCAGGAGGGGCGCGGGGTCGTGGCGGCCGAGGACGACCATCGGGTCGTCGATGCGGACGCGCTGCTTGCGGGCGTACAGGGCGTGGACGGCGAAGAGGCCGCCCGGGCCGATGACCAGGTGGTGGATGCGGTCGCCGCCGGGCAGCGGGACGGAGTGGAGAGCGTGCCAGCCCGCGCCGTCGAGGTGGTCCAGGGCCTCGCCCACCGTCTGCTCGGCGGTCAGGGCGCGGCGGCGCGGGTCCGGGCGCAGGCGGTGGGCGGGGGCGGGCTCGCGGTCGAGGGCGATCAGCAGCGCCTCGCCGGGGCGGTTGGGGGCGAGGTCGTCGTCCGGGTGCAGGCTCAGCCGGGCGAGTTCGGCGGGGGTGGGCACCGGGGGCGGGCCCACCGCGACCGGGCCGGTGAGGAAGGGGCCCAGGGCCTGGAGCACGTCTTCCTGCTCGCCCTCGCTGAGGAGGTTGACCCGGGCGGCCTCACGGTCGTACCAGGCGATGTTCCTGCCGTCGGCCCGGCAGACGTAGAGCCGTTCCTGTCCGTGGCGCCAGGTCGGTATGACGCGCAGTCCGCGGTGTCCGCTCATGCACCATCACCCCCACGACCATGGGAACAGGCGGGGTGCTCCCGGGGCAAGAACCCGGCTACCTTTGAGGAGCGGTTGGCAGGGGAGTGGGGAGGCGCCGTTGCGGACCCGCGGGAAACAGCCCGACGTACCGGCTCCGGACAGCCCGTGGAGCGAGGTCGTGCCCGGCCTGTGGATGGGCGGGCACGAGTTCAGGACGCACTCCGGGCGGCTGGAGCTCGCCGTCGTGCGCGATGAGTTCGATCTTGTGCAGACCCTGCTCAGGCTGCCGGGCCACGGACCCGACCCGGGTGTCGAGCACCATGTGTGGCCGATACCCGACGGACCGCTGGACGGAACACAGCTCGCGGGGGTGATACGGCTGGCCCGGGCCGCCTGCGACGCCCTGGACCAGGACCGCCGGGTCCTCGTGCGCTGCTACTCCGGCTACAACCGCTCAGGGCTGGTGGTCGCGCACGCGCTGGTCCGGCAGGGGCGCTCCTCCGACGAGGCGATCCGTCTGATCCGCGCCCGCCGCTCCCCCTGGGCCCTCCACAACGAGCTGTTCGTCGACTATCTGCGGACGGGCCTGCCGACGGCACGGCTGCTGGAGGAGCTGGCCGAGTAACCGTTTCGCCCGGGCGCCGGACAAGCCGTTTCCCCGAGGGCTCGTACGCCGGAACCGAAAGCCGGTGAGCAAAAGGGACTTCCATACGAAACGAATAGGGTGTACGAGGCTGTCACCCGCGCCGCTCCCTCTCCTCCCGCTCCTCCAGCCACCGGAGAAACGTGTTCCGCAGACGCCCCGCCCTGGCCACCGCCCTGGTCACCCTTCTGACGGCGACGACGGCTGCCTGCGGCGACGCGGGCGGGCTGCGCGGCGCGGGGCCCACGCCGACCGCGGTCAGCCCGGCCCGGCTGTGGCCCTCGCTGCGCCCGGCGGCCAGCCCCGCCTGGCCCTACGACGAGATACAGATCGAGACGGTCAAGGGCGTCACCGCTCCCGGCGACGACATCCACGCGGTCGACCCGGTTGCCGTCGTACAGGCCGAGGTGACCGCGCATCCGGACGCCTACACGAGCGCCGAGGCGCCGTACCAGGACACGGCCGTCCGGCTGGCGGAGTGCGGCGGGGCGAAGGATCCGTCGCGGTGTCCCGTCATGCGGCCGTACTACCGGGACCTGACCGGTGACGGGCACGACGACATGGCACTGGGCTTCCGGCTGTACCCGACCAACCAGACCGCGGTGCGCGTCTACACGTTCGAGGGGCACCGGCTGGTGCAGGTGTTCGCCAACGACGACGCTGTGATCGGCGTGGAGCTGGCCGGGCGGGCCGTGATCATACGCTCGCCGGCCGGGATCGCCGGGTACGAGTACCGCACCACGTGGTCCTGGGATCCGGAGCAGCGGGCGATGGTGTTCTCGCGCGACGAGTTCCTGCGCACCGGGCGGCACCGGCCCACGCACGCGCGTACCCACGCGCCCCTCCCCTCCTCCCCGCCCCCGTCCGCCGGCAGTCCCTCTCCCTCCCCCTCCTCCCCCGCCGTCTCCTCCTCCGCGAGCGTGCGATGAGGGTCGCGCTGCCCCGGTGGGCGGGGACGCTCGCGGTGAAGGCCGCGGCCTTCATCACGGTGATGTGCTGCGCGCTCGCCGCGCTGCTCGGCGTCCTCGTGCACGTCTCGGTGACCGACCAGACCGTCGGCCAGGCGCGCGCCCTCGCCCTGTCCCGGCTGAAGGACGCCACGACCGCGTTCGAGTCCGGCGACACGCTGCTGCCGGGCGCAGGCGTCGACCCGGAGGGGTTGCCGGAGCGGCTGCGGCGGCTGGCGGCGAACGGGCAGCGCGGCACGATGGTCGACGTGCACCAGGGGCGGCCCACGATGTGGGCGGCCGGGCCCGCGGACCGGGGGCAAACGCTGGCCGTGGCGGTGGACTACTCGCAGCAGGCCCGCACCATCGACGCGCTGGACCAGTCCATCCTGTGGTCGTCGATGCTGGCGATCGGGGCGACGCTGCTGGTCGGCGCGTTCGCGGTGACCCGGGTGACCCGGCGGCTGCACGCCACCGCGCGCGTGGCCCGGCGGATCAGCGCGGGCGACCTGGACGCGCGCGTGCACGATCCGCTGGCGCGGGACGCGTCGCGTCCGCACGACGAGGTGGCCGCGGTCGCCGCGGCGCTGGACTCCATGGCGGCGTCGCTCCAGGGCAAGCTGCTGGCCGAGCAGCGGTTCACCGCGGATGTGGCGCACGAGCTGCGCACCCCGCTGACCGGGCTGCACGCGGCGGCCGAACTGCTGCCACCGGGCCGCCCCACCGAACTGGTGCGCGACCGGGTGGCCGCGCTGCGCACGCTCACCGAGGACCTGCTGGAGATCTCCCGGCTGGACACCGGGAGGGAACGGCCGGCCCTGGACGCCGGGCACCTGAGCTCGGTGGCGGAGCGAGCGGTGCGGGCGGCGGGGGCCGCGGCCGGGGCGGAGACGCAGGTCAGGGTCGTACGGGATGTGTATGTGGAGACCGACCGGCGGCGGCTGGAGCGGGTGCTGGGCAATCTGGTCGCCAACGCGCACGGCCACGGCCGGCCGCCGGTGGTGCTGACCGTCGACGGGCCGGTGGTCAGCGTGCGGGACCACGGCGACGGCTATCCGGAGTACCTCGTGGCGCACGGGCCGCAGCGCTTCCGCACGGAGGGCGGCGCGACCGGGCACGGGCTCGGGCTGACGATCGCCCTGGGCCAGGCGGAGGTGCTGGGCGCCCGGCTGGAGTTCGCCAACGCGCAGGACGGCGGGGCGGTGGCGACCCTGACGCTCCCTCAGACACCGCCCGCTCCCTCCGGAGCCCCCGCCCCTGGAAGGACCATGCCCACACCTGAATGACGGCCCGGATGACGGCCCCTCAGACGGCGGCGCCCCGATGGCCCAGCGTGACGGGCCCCCGGAATGCGGTGCTCCTAATGTGGCGGTTAGTCAGCTCTGTCCGGCCTCGATGGGCTTCGCCACTTCAGGTGGAGGTACTCCATGTCCCTGCGCTCCCCCCTCATCCGACTGGCCGTGGCGGCCGCCACCGGCGCACTCCTCTCCGCGGCCGCCGCGGCACCCGCCATCGCCGACGACGGCCGGAGCGGTCACCGGGCAGCGACCCCCCGACACAGCACGACCCCCGCCCACGGCACCACGCCCGAGCACAGCACGACCCCCGCACACGGCACGACACCCGAGCACGGCACCATGCCCGAGCACAGCACGGCCCGGCAGAACAGCGGCGCCCCCGACCACCCCCGCCCGCGCTTCACCCGGGGCGTCGTCACGGCCCGCGGCGGGCTCGCCCTGCGCACCCGCCCCGACCTCGACAGCCGGGTGCTGCGGCTGGCCCGGCCGGGCCGGCTCGTGTGGATCTTCTGCAGGACCCTGGGCGAGCCGGTCGACGGCACCCGGGTGTGGTACCTCCTCTCGGACGGCGTCTGGGCGTGGGGCTCGGCGCGGTACATCGCCACCATCGGGCCCACGCCACGCTGGTGCTGACCAGCAGGGCGGACAGGACGCGCCTTTTGGGTAGGTTCCGGACATGACCCAGGCCGGAATCCCCGTGGCGGCGGCCGCCCCGTCCGCGCCCGCCGTCCGCCTCCCCCGGCGCCGCGGTGTCGAACTCTCCCTCATCGTCCTCGCCGTCCTGCTGCCGGTGTGCGGCTACTGCGCCGTCGGCCTGGCGAGGAACGGCACCGTCCCGCCCGGCGCCGCCGGCTACGGCGCCGGGCTCGGCGTGCTCGCGCTGGTCGCGCACATCGCGGTGCGCCTGTGCGCGCCCTACGCCGACCCGCTGCTGCTGCCCATCGCCGTCCTGCTCAACGGGCTGGGCCTGGTGCTGATCTACCGGCTCGACCTGGAGACACCGGGCGACGAGGCCGCACCCGCCCAACTGGTGTGGTCCACGCTGGGCGTGGGGCTGTTCATCCTGGTGGTGCTCGTGCTGCGCGACCACCGGTGGCTCCAGCGCTACGCCTACCTGTGTGTCGCCTCCACGCTCGTCCTGCTCACGCTGCCCATCCTCTTCCCCGCCGTCAACGGCGCCCGGATCTGGATCCGGCTGGGCGGGTTCTCCATCCAGCCGGGCGAGTTCGCGAAGGTGCTGCTCGCGGTGTTCTTCGCCGCGTACCTGGCCGCCAACCGCGGGGCGCTGGCGTACAGCGGCCGCCAGGTGTGGCGGCTGCAACTGCCCACCGGGCGGGTGCTGGGGCCGGTAGTGACGATCTGGCTGCTGAGCGTCGTCGTCCTGGTCCTGGAACGCGACCTCGGCACCTCGCTGCTGTTCTTCGGCCTGTTCGTCGTCATGCTCTACGTGGCCACCGGCCGCACCGGCTGGATCGCGGTCGGACTGCTCCTCGCGGCGGCCGGTGCGGTCGCCGTCGGCCGGCTGGAACCGCACGTGCGCAGCCGGTTCGGGGAGTGGCTGCACCCGTTCGCGTCCATCGAGGCCGGTGAGGGGCCCGGCCAGGTGGCGCAGTCGCTGTTCTCGTTCGCGGCGGGCGGGTTGACCGGCACCGGCCTCGGCCTCGGCCACTCCACCCTCGTCGGCTTCGCCGTCAAGTCGGACTTCATCCTGGCCACCGCCGGGGAGGAACTGGGTCTGGCCGGGCTGTCCGCGGTCTTCCTGCTGTACGCACTGCTCGTCGAGCGCGGCTACCGGGCGGGCCTCGCCCTGCGCGACCCCTTCGGCCGGCTGCTCGCGATCGGGCTCGCCTCGCTCGTGGCGCTCCAGGTGTTCGTGATCGCGGGCGGGGTGACCGGCCTGATCCCGCTGACCGGTCTCGCGATGCCGTTCCTGGCCCAGGGCGGCTCGTCGGTCGTGACCAACTGGACGATCGTGGCGCTGCTGATCCGGGTGAGCCACGTGGCGCGCCGGGAGTACGACGGGACGCTGGCCCCATGACCGGTGAGGAGGGGGTCCGTTGACCCGGTGCATCCGGCACGCCGCGGCCTTCTGCGTGGTCCTGCTGGTGGCGCTCCTGCTGAACGTCGCCTGGTTGCAGGTGCTCCGGAGCCCGGCCTACGGCGGCAATCCGGCCAACCGCCGCCCCACCATCGCCCGTTACCAGCAGCCGCGCGGCGAGATCCTGGTCGGCGGCCGGCCGGTCACCGGATCCAAGGACACCGGGGAGCAGCTTCGCTTCGAACGGACCTACACGGACGGGCCGTTGTACGCGCCGGTGACCGGCTTCGCCTCGCAGCTCTACGGGACGACGTTCCTGGAGCACTCCGAGGACGGGGTGCTGTCGGGCTCGGATCCGATGCTCGCGGGGTTCGGGCCGTGGCGGGGCTTCGCGGGCGGGCGGAGCCCGGGCGGCAACGTCGTGACGACGATCGATCCGGCCGCCCAGCGGGCCGCGTTCGAGGGGCTGGGTGGCCGCAAGGGAGCGGTCGCGGCGATCGAGCCGACGTCGGGACGGATCCTGGCGCTGGTGTCCACGCCCTCGTACGACCCCTCGCTGCTGTCCGGGAACAGGCCGGCGGTGTCGGCGGTGTGGGCGCGGCTGAACGAGGACCCGGAGCAGCCGATGCTGAACCGGGCGGTGCGGCAGACATATCCGCCGGGGTCGACGTTCAAGGTGGTCACCGCGGCGGCCGCGCTGGACGCGGGCGTGGTGCGGGACCTGGACGAGCCGACCGGCTCCCCCGACCCGTACCAGTTGCCGGGCACGACGACCTGGCTCTACAACGAGGCCGACGACTGCCGGGACGCCTCGCTGCGGCATGCGTTCGAGTGGTCGTGCAACACGGTGTTCGCGAAGCTGGGCGTGGACGTGGGCGTGCGGGGGATGCGGGCCGCTGCGGAGGGGTTCGGCTTCAACGACAAGGGGGTGAGGATTCCCTTCTCGGTGTCGCCGAGCACCTTCGACACCCGGGTGGACCGGGCACAGCTCGCCCTGTCGTCGATCGGCCAGTACAACACGCGGGCCACTCCGCTGCAGATGGCGATGGTGGCGGCGGCGGTCGCGAACGGCGGGCAGGTACGGACGCCGTACCTCGTGGAGCGGACCACGCGCCAGAACGGCGGCACCGTGTCCGCGGCCGGCTCGCGGCCCGCCCGGCAGGTGATGCGTCCGACGACCGCGGCTCGGCTTCGGGAGCTGATGGCCGACGTGGTCACCGAGGGAACCGGCGGGAACGCGGCGATCCCCGGGGCCGTGGTGGGCGGCAAGACGGGCACCGCCCAGCACGGCCTGGGCAACGCCGGTACGCCGTACGCCTGGTTCGTCTCCTGGGCGCGGAACGACGACGACATGGCGCCGAGGGTCGCGGTCGCCGTGGTGGTGGAGGACGCGTCCGCGCGGCGGGGCGACATCAGCGGCGGCGGTACGGCGGCGCCGATCGCCAAGGCGGTGATGGAGAAGGTGCTGCACGCGCCGCCCGCAGGGTGAGACGGGGGTGCCGGGAGCGGCCGGGGCCGCCCTAACGTTCGGGCATGACGACTCCGGCATCGGTGTACGAACTCGCCCAGGTCAACATCTCCCGCCTCAACGCCCCATTGGACTCGCCCCGGTTGAAGGACTTCGTGGACGCGCTCGACCCGGTGAACGCCGACGCGGAGACCGCGGACGGTTTCGTCTGGCGGCTGAAGAGCGACTCGGGCAACGCGACGGACGTGGCGGTCTTCGGTGACGCGTGGCTGATCGTCAACATGTCGGTATGGCGGGACACGAAGGCCCTGACGGCCTACATGTACCGGGGCCGGCACCGGGAGATGCTCGCCCGCCGCCGGGAGTTCTTCGAGCGGCCGACGGAGGCGGTCACCGCGCTGTGGTGGGTTCCGGCGGGTCACCGTCCCACGGTGGCGGAGGCGGAGGAACGGCTCCTCCACCTCCGTGAACACGGTCCGGCCGAGTACGCGTTCACCCTGCGCGCGACGTTCCCGCCCCGGCGTGCGGTACCGGTGACCGGCGGGGTGCCCGAGGGGCCGGGTGATCAGCCGGTGAGGCGCTGACCCTCCTCGATCGCCTCCTCCACCTCCGCGACCCGCTCCCGCTCCTCGACCGCGAAGCGTTCCGCGTCCAGTTTCTCGGCGATCTCCTCGTCCTGGGCCATGAGCTGGTCCAGGCTGGAGTCGCCCATCTCGAAGACGCCCATGTCGACGTAGGCCTGCTGGAGGCGTTTGCCCCACAGGCCGATGTCCTTGACGCAGGGAACGATGCGGCTGAAGAGCAACTGGCGGAAGAGCTGGAGGAATTCGGAGCGCTCGCTGAGCTCGTCGGCCTCCGCCCTGGGGATGCCGAAGTTCTCCAGGACCTCCACCCCGCGCAGGCGGTCGCGCATCAAGTAGCAGCCCTCGATGACGAATTCCTCGCGTTCGCGCAGTTCGGCGTCGGTGAGCTGCCGGTAGTGGTCGCGCAGGGCCATGCGGCCGAAGGCCACGTGCCGGGCCTCGTCCTGCATGACGTAGGCGAGGATCTGCTTGGGCAGGGGCTTGTTCGTGGTGTCGCGGATCATGCCGAAGGCCGCCAGGGCGAGGCCTTCGATCAGCACCTGCATGCCCAGGTACGGCATGTCCCAGCGGCTGTCGCGGAGGGTGTCGCCGAGGAGGGACTGGAGGTTGTCGTTGATCGGGTAGAGCATCCCGATCTTCTCGTGCAGGAAGCGGCCGTAGATCTCGGCGTGCCGGGCTTCGTCCATGGTCTGGGTCGCGGAGTAGAACTTGGCGTCCAGGTCGGGCACGGACTCCACGATCCGCGCGGCGCAGATCATCGCGCCCTGCTCGCCGTGCAGGAACTGGCTGAACTGCCAGGCCGCGAAGTGGCGGCGCAGCTCGCCCTTGTCCCGGTCGGTCATCTTCGCCCAGTACGGGGTGCCGTAGAGGGTCATCGCCTCCTCGGGGGTGCCGAGCGGATCGTACGGGTCCACCTCCAGGTCCCAGTCGATCCGCTTCTGCCCGTCCCACTGCTTGTCCTTGCCCTTCTGGTAGAGGGCGAGGAGGCGGTCGCGGCCGTTGTCGTACTCCCAGCTGAAGCGAGCCGCGCCGGTCGCGGGGACCTGCCAGTGCGAGTCACCCGGGTTCCTGGCGTACAGGTCGTAGGTCGGCATACTCCGCAGGTTCACATGTAGACGCTGAGTCAACAAGTCGTGCGCGAGGCATTGACGGGCTTGCTGACAGGCAGTCTCATAAGAGACGGAGAACCTGACCGCCGGGTAACCGGCCGAGCCGGCCACATCCCGTACGACGAGGTGGGACAGCCATGACGACCGTGACGGAAGACGGCGCGCTCGCGGGCCTGCGCGACGCGCTCGGCCTGCTCAAGGACCGGGAGCAGGTGGCCGAGCGGCTGCTCGCCTCTTCCGCCAGGCACTCCTTCGACCCCGACAGGGAACTGGACTGGGACGCGCCCTTCGAGGAGGGCAAGTGGTTCTGGCCGCCGGAGCTGGTGTCGCTCTACGGCACGCCGCTGTGGAAGCGGATGGGCGAGGAGCAGCGGATCCTGCTGTCCCGGCACGAGGCCGCGGCGCTCGCCTCCCTCGGCATCTGGTTCGAGCTGATCCTCATGCAGCTCCTCGTACGGCACATCTACGACAAGGCGGCCACGAGCGCGCACGTGCGGTACGCGCTGACCGAGATCGAGGACGAGTGCCGGCACTCGAAGATGTTCGCCCGCCTGATAGCGCGCGGCGACACGCCCTGGTACCCGGTGAGCCGGACGCACCAGAACCTCGGCCGGCTCTTCAAGACGATCTCCACGACTCCCGGGTCCTTCACCGCGACCCTGCTGGGCGAGGAGGTCCTGGACTGGATGCAGCGGCTGACGTTCCCGGACGAGCGGGTGCAGCCGCTCGTCCGGGGCGTCACCCGCATCCACGTCGTGGAGGAGGCCCGCCATGTCCGGTACGCCCGCGAGGAGTTGCGCTGGCAGATGGTGACGGCGCCGAGGTGGTCGCAGGAGTTCACCCGGATCACCTCGGGCGAGTTCGCCCGGGTCTTCTCGATCGCCTTCGTCAACCCCGAGGTGTACACGAACGTGGGCCTCGACAAGCGGGAGGCGATGGCCCAGGTGAAGGCGAGCGGCCACCGGCGGGAGGTCATGCGGACGGGAGCGAGGCGTCTGACGGATTTCCTGGACGACATCGGCGTACTGCGCGGAGCGGGCCGCCGCCTCTGGCAGGCCTCGGGCCTCCTGCCCTGAAAAGCGCGGGCCCGGGTGGCGGCCGGGGCGGGCGATTACGCTGCTGGTCATGAGCCCTGCCGCGTCCAGTCCCGCGTACCGCCGCCTCAGTGTCGAGGAGCGGCGGGCCCAGTTGCTCGACGCGGCGCTGTCGCTCTTCGCGCACCGGGCACCCGAGGAGGTGTCGCTGGACGACGTGGCCGAGGCGGCGGGGGTGTCGCGGCCGCTGGTGTACCGGTACTTCCCGGGCGGCAAGCAGCAGCTGTACGAGGCCGCCCTGCGATCCGCCGCCGAGGAGCTGCGGCACTGCTTCGACGAGCCGCAGGAGGGCCCGCCGCTGCCCCGCCTCGCCCGCGCCCTGGACCGTTACCTGGCCTTCGTCGACCAGCACGACGCCGGGTTCACCGCGCTGCTCCAGGGCGGCAGCGTGGCGGAGACCTCCCGGACGACGGCCATCGTGGACGGCGTGCGCCGGGCCGCCGCCGAGCGGATCCTGAGCCATCTGGAGGTCGCGGACCCCGGCCCCCGGCTGCGCATGACCGTGCGGATGTGGATCACGGCCGTGGAGGCCGCCTCCCTGATCTGGCTGGACGAGGAGAAACAGCCGCCCGCCGAGGAGCTGCGGGACTGGCTGGTCGAGCAGTTCGTGGCCGTGCTGACCGTGACCGCCGCCCGGGACGCGCAGACCGCCGAGCTGGTGGGGCGCGCCCTGGCGCAGGCGGATGGCTGACACTGGTGCCGTGAAGAGCGAAAACACCCCCTTCGAGGGCGGCCCGATGGACGGGCGGGTGCTGCCCGTGCTGGTGGGGCCCACCGGGAACCCGCCGAAGACCTACCGCATCCCGGTGCCGGACGCCGCCGGCGGCCCGCCGACCGTGCTCGTCTACCGGCGGGTGCCGCGCGGGCACAGCAAGCGCCTGGGACTGCCCAGGGGGTGGAAGTACGAGTTCGATCCCGAGGGCAGGAGCGGCGGCCGGCTGAAATGGCCGTGGTCCAAGCCGGAGCCACGGGGCGGCGGCGAGCCCGACACCACCGGCGGGTGACGTCGTTGCGCCGTACGGCGCACCAACAGCACAGAAAGTCGGTTCATACGTCGAATCCTCACGTGCGGAGCGGAAACGCCGCCCGCAACACGGGAGGTGATGACGTGTCAGGACGAGTGCCGCGTCTGGTGTGTACGGCGGCGGTGGCCGCGCAGGCCGCCCTCGTACCGGTGGCCGCCGTGGCCGCGCCCGGGCCGCAGGAGCCCGGACAGCGGTCCGTCTCCGAGCTGCTGACGGATCTGCAGAAGCTGTACCGGCAGGCCGAGCAGGCCACCGAGACCTACAACGCCGGCGCCGAGCGGCTGAAACGGCAGCGCGTCGAGGCCGACCGCCTCGACGCCGACCTCGGCGCCGCCCGGCGCGCCCTGCGCGACAGCCGCACGCAGGCGGCACGGCTGGCCCTTCAGCAGTACCAGGGCAGCAGCACCGAACTCTCCCCGTACCTGCGGCTGCTGCTGGCACCCGACCCGCAGCAGGCACTGGCGGAGGGGCATCTGCTCGGGCAGCTGGCGCGGGAGCGGGCCGAGACGGTCAGGCGGCTCACCACCAACGAGAAGAAGGCCGCCGACCTCGCCGGCAAGGCCCGCAGGACACTCGACACCCGGGTCGCGCTCGCCCAGCGGCAGCAGCAGGCCCGGGACGACGTCCAGGCACGGCTGCACGACGTGGAGAAGCTGCTGGCCTCACTCAGCGCCGAACAGGTGACGGCGCTGGCCCGGACCGAGACGGACGGGGCCGCCGCGGCGCAGCGCTCGTTCCTGGCCTCCGGGGTACTCAGAGGCCTCCGCAGGCCGTCACGGGAGGGCGACGAGGCCGTGCGCTACGCCGTGCGCCAGCTCGGCAAGCCGTACCAGTGGGGCGCCACGGGGCCGCGGGCGTACGACTGCTCGGGGCTGACCTCGCAGGCCTGGGAGCACGCCGGGACGCCCATCCCGCGCACCAGCCAGGAGCAGTGGGCGCGGCTGAAACACATCCCGCTGCACGAGCTCAGGCCCGGCGACCTGGTCGTCTACTTCCCCGAGGCCACGCATGTCGCGCTCTACCTCGGCGACGGGATGGTGGTGCAGGCCCCGCGGCCCGGCAAGAGGGTGAAGGTCTCACCGGTCGCGGCCAACCCGGTGCTGGGCGCCGTACGGCCCGATCCGGGCGGGGAGCCCATGCGGCGGTACACACCGCCGGAGCTCCCCCGGGGCGCCCTGACCAAGCCTCACGCCCGTCTCTAGTGCTGTGGCCGGGAAGGTTTGCCGGAAAGCTCGCGGCGTCCGGTGCGGTACATCGCAAGGCGGAGCATCGCCCGCGTACTGGATGTACTCGGGTGATGCGACAACGCGGCTGGGGGTCCCCCCTGCTCGAAGAGCTTGGGGGAGCCGTGCCGGGCGTCGCGAGCCGGTGAACCTTTCCGGTCGCAGCACTAGGCGACGGACGCCTCGGAGACCTCGGCGAGATAGGCCTGGGCCTTGTCCGGGTCGAAGAAGAACTTCTCCAGATCGGCCGGGTCGTCGAAGCAGTTCACGAAGCGGTCGGCGACCGGCTGGAGCTGACCGGCCGCACCGAGGAGGTTCAGGACGTGCTCCGGCGGCGGGGCCAGCATGGCGTTGGTCCACTTCGTGACGTGCTGGGCGGTGGCCCAGTAGCGGTCGAACGTCTGCCGCATCCACGTCTCGTCGAACGGCTTGTCGCCGTGCTCGAGGATGGCGGCCAGGTACGCGGCGGCGCACTTGGAGGCCGAGTTGGAGCCCTGGCCGGTGATCGGGTCGTTGGCGACGACGACGTCGGCGACGCCGAGGACCAGCCCGCCGCCGGGCAGCCGGCCGACCGGCTTGCGCACGGTCGGCGCGTAGCGGCCTGCGAGCGTGCCGCCGGCGTCCGTGAGCTCGACGCCGGCGGTCCGGGCGTACTCCCAGGGCAGGAACGTCCTCATCAGGTCCAGCGTCAGGGCCAGGTGCTCGGACGGGTCCTTGATCCCCCGGAAGGCGTCGAGCGGGCCGCCGGGTATGCCCTCCCAGAACAGGATGTCGGCACGGCCGGACAGGGTGAGCGTCGGCATGATGAACATCTCGCCGACGCCGGGCACCAGGTTGCAGCGGACCGCGTCGAACTCCGGGTGCTCCGGACGCGTGCCCAGGCCGTGCACGTACGCCACCGCCAGCGCGCGCTGCGGCTCGCTGTACGGGGAGCGGGAGGCGTCCCGCTCGAACATCTTCACCAGCTCGCCCTTGCCCGCGGAGACGAGGACGAGGTCGTACGTACGGGAGAAGTAGTCCAGGTCGCCGACCGCGGCGCCGTGGATGACGAGCCGGCCGCCGCGCTGGGCGAACGTCTCCATCCAGCCGGCCATCTTCACCCGCTGGTCGACCGACTGCGCGTACCCGTCGAGCCGGCCCACCCAGTCGATCGCCCGCTGCGAGGGGCCGGGGTCGAAGGAGCCGGGGGCGGCGACCGAGACGCCGAGGCCCTCGATGTCCGGGGCCTGGTCCTCCCAGAAGTTCAGCTTCAGGTCCCGCTCGTGCTGGAGGGCCGTATGGAACATGCACTGCGTCGACATGACCCTGCCGGTGCGGATCTCGTCCGCGGTCCGGTTGGACATCAGGGTGACCTCGTACCCGTGCGACTGGAGTCCGAGGGCCAGCTGGAGACCGGACTGCCCGGCCCCCACGACGAGTATCTTCCGCATACGGGTGCTGCCTCCTACGGCTTCGGGACTGCGCGCTGGACTGCTCGGGGAGCGGGTGCGGTCACTCCTCGGGGGTCTCCTCGAGCGCGTGGGCCACCAGGGCCAGCAGGGTCTCGATGGCCGAGATCCGCCGCCGGGCGTCCATGATCATGACAGGTATGTGTGCGGGTATCGACAGGGCCTCCCGCACGTCCTCCGGGTCGAACTGCTCGCTGCCCTCGAAGTGGTTGACGGCGACGATGTACGGCAGCCCGCAGCTCTCGAAGTAGTCCAGCGCCGGGAAGCAGTCCTTCAGACGGCGGGTGTCGGCCAGGACCACGGCGCCGATCGCGCCGCGCACCAGGTCGTCCCACATGAACCAGAACCGCTGCTGGCCCGGCGTGCCGAACACGTAGAGCACGAGGTCGTCGTCGAGCGTGATCCGGCCGTAGTCCATGGCGACCGTGGTGGTCGTCTTGTCCGGCGTGTCGGTGAGGTCGTCGGTCCCCTCGCTCGCCTCGGTCATCAGCGCCTCGGTCTGCAGGGGCGTGATCTCCGAGACGGCGGTGACCAGCGTGGTCTTGCCGACGCCGAAGCCGCCGGCCACCACGATCTTCGTGGCGACCGGGGCGCGGGTGCGGTCCGTCTGCCAGGGCTGCGGGGCCTCGTCGGGCTCGGCGAGCGGGGGGACGCCCACAGCGGCGTCAGAGACGGCGGAGTCCACTCAGCACCCTTTCCAGCAGCGCGCGTTCCGGCCGGCCCGTGCCATGACCGGTTCCGGTTCCGTACACACGGATCTTTCCCTGGTCCGCGAGGTCGCTCAGCAGCACGCGGACCACGCCGAGCGGCATCTTCAGCAGCGCGGCGATCTCCGCCACCGTCCGCATCCGGCGGCACAGTTCGACGATGGCCCGCACCTCGGGCATGCCCGGGTGGGCGAGCGAGCCGCAGGTCAGCTCCTTGCGCTCCTCCGGGGCCTCGAGCGCGGCCACGAACGTCTCCACCTGGAGCACGTGGCCGAAGCGCGTACGGCCGCCGGTGAGCGAGTAGGGGCGGACGCGGGAGGCCTTGCGGTCACCGCCGCGGACCGGGAGCTGCCGTTTGGACGTACTGCCGCTCATCGGGCCGTCCCTTCGGTGCTCCCGTCGGTTTCCAGGGACTTGCGCAGCTCGCTGCGGAGTTCCGGCGTCAGGACGTGTCCGGCGCGGCCGACGAAGAGCGCCATGTGGTAGGCCACCACGCTCATGTCGCAGTCCGCGGAGCCGTGCACGCCGAGCAGGGACCCGTCGCTGATCGACATGACGAACAGGCTGCCCTCGTCCATCGCGACCATCGTGTGCTTGACCGTGCCGGAGTCCATCAGCTTGGCGGCGCCGAGCGTGAGGCTGCCGATGCCGGAGACGATGGTGGCGAGGTCGGCGGCGGAGCCGCGCGGGCCGGTGCGCCTGCCACCGGCCTGGCGGACCTTGTCGATGGGGGTCCCCCCGCGCGAGCTCGTTCGAGCGTGTGGGAGGTCGGGGTCCGAGGAGAGGAGCAGGAGGCCGTCGGAGGAGACGACGGCCACCGACTCGATGCCGGGGACCTCCTCGACGAGGTTCGTCAGCAGCCAGTGCAGGTTGCGGGCCTCACTGCTCAGTCCGAAGGTACTGGGCGCGGTCAACTGCTTGCCTCCTCGACTGTGCCCCCCGTGTTCTGATCGGCGATCTCCGCCTCCGCCTCGCGGTAGCCCTCCTGCGCTCCGCGGTGGAAGCCGCCCAGGCGGCGCCGGAGTGCCTCGGCGTCCACGGAAGCGTTGCGCTGGCGCGGGGCCGGGGCGGGGGCGGAGATCCTCGGGGTCCGCTTGGGCAGACCCTTGGCGGTGATCTCGTCCTCCGCCGCGTCGGGGGTGCGGTGGTGTTCCGCCTCGGCGTCGCCGTCGGCGGGGGCGTTCTGCTGCGGGGGCAGCGTGGTGCGGGCGGCCTCGGCGCGGGCTTCGCCCGCGAGCGGCGCCGGGGTCTCGGGCTCGCTCCCGGCCGCGGGGGTTTCCCGGCCGGGTGCGGACGGTGCCTGCGGGGCCCGCTCGTCGTCGGCGGGCGCGGGGTGCGGACGCGCCGGGTCCGGCTCGCCCGCGGGTGACGGAAGCAGAAGCTCCATCGTCGTCTCGACCAACGGCACCGAGTCCCCACCAACGGAACCCTCGGCGACCGGCTCTCCGGCGGCCGGGTCCTCGGCAGTGGGCTCTCCGGAGGTCAGTCCTCCGGTCGCCGCTCTGTCGGCGGCAGGTCCTCCGGCGGCCGGTCTCCCGGCAGCCGACTCTCCGGTGGCCGGGCCTCCGGCGGTCGGAACCTCAGCGGTCCGCACTCCGGCGCCCGGTCCCTCGGCGGCAGGTCCTCCGTCGGCCGGGCCTCCGGTGGACAGTTCCTCGGGGGTCGGCTTCTTCGTCGACGGGGTCTCGGTGGGACGGTCCTTGTCCGTCGCCTCTGCCTCGCGTACCGCCTTCTCGGCCAGGGCGACCAGGGGGTCGGTGCCCTCGGTGCGGGTGGGCAGGACGTTGGAGTTGGCCTCGGCCGCGGCGCCCGGCTGGGAGACCGCGGAGGTCTCGCCGGGGGCCGGGGCGGAGTCCGCGACGGCGGAGGCGGGCGCGGCCGCCAGCACGGACTTGGGGACGACCACGACAGCCGCGATGCCGCCCTGCTTCTGCTCGCGCAGCTGCACGCGCACACCGTGCCGGTGGGCGAGGCGGGCCACGACGTACAGGCCGAGGCCCAGACCCTGGTCGCCCTCCTCGTCGTAGGCGGACTTCGGGTCGAACTCGGTGAGCCGGACGTTGAGGCGGGCCAGCCGCTCCTCGGGCACGCCGATGCCCTCGTCCTGGACGGAGAGCATGACCTCGCCGTTCTCCAGGAGCCAGCCGGAGACCTCGACGGGCTGGTCGGGCGGGGAGAACGAGGTGGCGTTCTCCAGGAGTTCGGCCAGCAGGTGGGACAGGTCGTCCGCCGCGAAGCCCGCGACATGCGCGTGCGGCGGCAGGGCGGCGATACGGACGCGCTCGTAGCGCTCGATCTCGCTGACCGCGGCGCGTACGACGTCGACCAGCGGGACCGGCCCGGCGTGCTGCTGGACGTGCTCGGAGCCGGCCAGCACCAGCAGGTTCTCGCTGTGCCGGCGCATCACCGTGGCGAAGTGGTCGAGCTTGAAGAGGGTGGACAGGCGGTCGGGGTCCTGCTCCCGGTCCTCCAGGCCCTCGATGACGGTGAGTTGCCGCTCCACCAGACCCAGCGTGCGCAGCGCGAGATTGACGAAGCTGCCGCCTATGCCGCTGCGCATCCGGTCCAACTGAGCGGCGGAGTCGGCGAGTTCGGCGTGCAGCTGCTCACGGGCGTCGGCCATCTTCTGGCGCTGGCCGACCAGGTGCTTGCGGTCGGTCTCCAGCGTGGCGATGCGCTCGGTGAGCGTGACGGCCTGCGCGTGCAGGGTGTTGACCGAGCGGACGACCTGCGCGAACTCGTCGTTGCGGCCGGTGAACTTGACGGGTTCCTCGGTGGCCGGGTCCTGCGCTCCGGCCAGCCGCGCCGAGCCCAGGCGCAGCACCGCGAGCGGCCGGGTCAGGGTCCGGGCGAGTCCGGTGGCGATGCCGATGGTGACCAGCAGCAGGCCGCCGAGCAGCGCGACGCGGATCTCCAGCGCGGTGACGTCGTCGTCGCGGAGCTGCGCCAGGTCCTTGGTGCGGTGGTCGTACAGGGAGGACTCGGCGCCGCGCATCAGGTCGACGCGGGCGCTGAGCGCGGCGTCGGCCTTGGTGACGCTGGTGGCCAGGTCGCTGCCGGAGAGCGTGGGCTGCCCGGTCAGCGCGGCGAGGTACTTGTCCGCGGTGTCGACCTCGGCTCCGCTCACCGTGGAGTCGTACGCCGCGAGGGCCTCCTTGGGCGCGGTGTCGCGGAAGCCGGCGAGGGCGGCGTCCGAGCGCAGCCGGGCCTGCTGGGCGGCGGTGCTCAGGGCGTCGCGCTGCTTGGTGTCGGCCTCCGAGGAGGTGGCGGTCTGGGTGGGCAGGCCGGTGACGGGGTCGTAGACGGTCTGCGTGGTGTGCGGCACGTTCAGTGCCGCGAGCAGCAGTCCGCGGGTGGCGGCGGCCTGCTGGACGGCTGTGTCGAGCTGGGCGAGCGCGTGGGCGCCGGCGCCGGCCCGTGTGGGCATCCGCTCGGCCAGCTGCTCGGCGAGCTTGTGCAGCTCGGTGATGGCGGCGGAGTAGGCCTGGTGGACCTCGAGGGCGGTGCTCTTCCCGGTGAGCGCTGAGCGGCGCACGGCGGCGATGCCGTCGAGGTCCTCGCGCAGCCAGGCGGGTGTGTCGGTGTCGGCGCGCAGCTCGTCGACCTGGCGGTCCACGCGGGCGCTGCTCTGCTCGGAGGGCGCCTTGGCGCCGGGGCGGCCGGCCGCGACGTAGGAGGTGACCTCGTCGCGCTCGTCGGCCAGCGAGTGGGCGAGGCCGAGCGCGTCCTGGGTCTGCCCGGCGAGCGTCACCAGGTTCTGGGTGTCGTTCACCTGCCCGGAGGCGGCTATCAAGGAGGGCGCGCCCGCACCGGCCACCGCGGCCGCCACGACGGCGACGGCGGCGATCAGCCGGTTGCGTACGTGTGTGGGACGGCCCTTGCCGACGGGGGTGACGGGGGGCGTGCCGGGCGTCTGCGCCGGGGCTCCTGCCATGGCCGTCTGCTTGCCTGCGCGCCGAGGCCGCTTCTTCTGCACCGGTGCTCGCATTCCTGTACTCGTGTACTCATGGGCCCGGGTGGTGCCCCGTCAGCTGGCGCGGACGGGTGCGTACACCCTACCCACGCTCTCGACTCCGCTCGAGCAGGGGGGACCTGCATCGGTTCCCGACCCTCCCAGTGCCGGTGGGCAGTGGTCCTGCATCGTCCGACCGGCCACCCGAAGGAGTGAACCCCGGAGGGTAGTTGGCGGGCAAGTTCCTCCGGCGTGTGCACGGGCACGGTGAGGTGGGCCGGTTGGACGTCTGCGGCGGGCTTTGGCAGTATTCGCCGCCACGTCTTCCCGGAGCGATCCAATTGCACCCAAACCAGGCGGCTGACCTGCGTCGCCTCGTCGATTCCCGGACGGTTGCCACCCTTTCGCAAGGCTTGTGAAGGGCTCGTGCAGACTGGCCGGATGCGCACTGAGGTTGTTTCGGAGCCCGGCCGTCCCGACTGCCCCAACGAGGACTTCGCGAGTGTCGGACTACCCGCGTCTGGACAGGGTGGTTGCCTCGTCGTCCTGGACGGGGTGACGCCGCCGCGGACCGGGACGGGGTGTTCGCATTCGGTCTCCTGGTTCACCGCCCGGCTGGGCGGCGCGCTGACCGAACTGACGGTTTCCTGCCGAGATCTGACGCTGTCGGAGATTCTTTCGCGAGCCATCCTCCGTACCGCCGAGTCGCACGCTCCGACCTGTGACCTTTCTCACCCGCGCACGCCTCAGGCAACCGTCGTTCTGGCCCGCTGGTCGGCGGAGGCGGTCGACTACCTGGTGCTGTCCGACTCGGTGCTGCTGCTGGAGTCCCCCGACGGGTCGGTCACCCCGGTCCTGGACGACCGGCTGGCCCGGCTGCCCCGGGCGTCGCTCGCCACGGACGCGCTCATCGACGCCGTCGTGCGCAACAAGGAGGGCGGCTTCTTCACCGCGGCGGCGGATCCCTCGGTGGCCGCCCGCGCCGTGACGGGCAGCGTGCCGCGCGCCGGGGTCCGCGCGCTGGCCGCGCTGACGGACGGGTCGGCGCGGTGGGTGGAGAAGTTCCAAGCGGGCGACTGGGCAGGGTGCCTCGGGCTGGTGCGCGAGGAGGGGGCGGGCTCGCTGGTGGGCCGGGTGCGGGCCCTGGAGACGGCCGACAAGGAGGAGCGGACGTATCTGCGGCGCAGCAAGACGCACGACGACGCGACGGTGGTGTTCGTGGAGCCGTGATCACGGCCAGCCGGGCGCCGCGACCGGCTACTTCTCCGTGACCTGGTTCAACTCGTGCAGCAGACGGGCCAGTTCAGCCACCTCGCGGCGGTCCCAGTGGGCGAGCTGGCTGACGTAGCGGGCGCGGCGCGCCTCGCGCACCTGGCCGACCCGGCGGCGGCCGTCGTCGGTGAGGGCCACCAGCCAGGCCCGTCCGTCGGCGGGGTCCGGTTCCCGGGCGACGAGGCCGAGTTGCTCCAGGGCGTGCAGCTGGCGTGACATGGTCGCCTTGCCGACGCCGATGTACCCGGCGAGCTCCGTGGCGCGCTGGCGGCCGCACTCCTCCAGGCGGACCAGCAGCCCGTAGGCGGCGGGCTCCAGGTGCGGATGGACCTCGCGCGCCATCTCGCCCTGGTTGGCCCGTGCGCGGCGCAGCAGCACCGTCAGTTCGCGTTCCAGGGACAGGAACTCCCGGTCCGCACCGCTCGGGGACGCGCCGGACACGGCCCCACGTCCGCCGCTGTTTCCGTCTTCGTGCACGTCAGCCCCTGCCTGAAGGTTTCCCGTTCCTGAAAGTTTCCGCCAGTCGGCGCCATCACCGCAGCTCCGTCAGTATTTCGCAGGCGTAGACCATCGGCAGACCCCGGGACCCCTTCCCAGGCTCCGGTCTACGTGCGTAGCTTCCGACATGCCCCGCATCCCCCCACCGAGCACCACCGAGCTTCGGAGGCACGTCATGTCCGTGCACAGATCCGGAACGGCCCGCGTGCGGCGGCTCACCGCCGCGGGAACCCTGCTCGCCGCGTTCTCCCTGCTCCTCACCCTCCCGTCCGCCGCCGCCACCGCGCCCGCCCGTGGCTCCGCCCACATGGGCATGGGCGTCGTGCAGCACGACGGCCGGGGCGGCACGCCGGCCGGCGGGAACACCGCCGTCGCCCAGACCGAGGGTGTCGACGTGGCCGGCTACCAGGGCAGCGTCGCCTGGTCCACGCTCTGGAGCAGCGGCGTCAGGTGGGCATACGCGAAGGCCACCGAGGGGACGTACTACACGAACCCCTCCTTCGCCCAGCAGTACAACGGCTCGTACAACGTGGGCATGATCCGCGGCGCGTACCACTTCGCCACCCCGGACACCACGAGCGGCGCCGCCCAGGCCAACTACTTCGTCGACCACGGCGGCGGCTGGTCCCGCGACGGCAGGACCCTGCCGGGCACCCTCGACATCGAGTGGAACCCGTACGGGGCCGCCTGCTACGGCAAGACGGCGAGCGCGATGGTCAGTTGGATCGCCGACTTCCTGAACACCTACAAGGCCCGCACGGGCCGGGACGCCGTGATCTACACGGCCACGAGCTGGTGGACCGACTGCACCGGCAACTACGGCGGTTTCGCCGCCAACAACCCGCTGTGGATAGCCCGTTACGCCTCGGACCCGGGCACCCTGCCGGCCGGCTGGGGCTTCTACACCATGTGGCAGTACACCTCGTCAGGCCCGACGGTCGGCGACCACGACAAGTTCAACGGCGCCCTGGACCGGGTCCAGGCACTGGCCAACGGCTGACGGCTGACGCCGCCGCGGAACTCCCCGGCCGAGGGCAGGGGGTCGCCCCCGGCCGGGGCCCCGGGGCCCGCCCGGCACGAGCGCGGCGGCCCACACCGAGCGCACCCCGGGAAACACCCGGCCGGACCACCGCGGCTTGTGGCGCGGTGGTCCGGCCGGGCGCGGCTCCGCCGGGTCACGCGGCGGCCGGGATCTCCTGTGAGGCGCCGTTGGTCGCCGGGGCGAGGGCCAGGTCCAGGACCTGGCGGACGTCCGTGACGGTGTGGACGTCGAGCCGGTCCAGGACCTCCGCCGGGACGTCGTCCAGGTCGGGCTCGTTGCGCTTGGGGATGACCACCGTGGTCACACCCGCGCGATGGGCTGCGAGCAGCTTCTGCTTGACGCCGCCGATGGGCAGGACACGGCCCGTCAGCGAGACCTCGCCGGTCATCGCCACGTCCGTGCGGACCAGGCGGCCGGACAGGAGCGAGGCGAGCGCGGTCGTCATGGTGATGCCCGCGCTCGGACCGTCCTTCGGCACCGCGCCCGCCGGGAAGTGGATGTGCACGCCCCGGTCCTTCAGATCGCCCACGGGCAGCTCCAGCTCGGCGCCGTGGCTGCGCAGGAAGCTCAGCGCGATCTGTGCGGACTCCTTCATCACGTCGCCCAGCTGGCCGGTCAGGGTCAGCCCGGCCGCACCCGTCTCCGGGTCCGCCAGGGACGCCTCGACGAAGAGGACGTCGCCCCCGGCCCCGGTGACCGCGAGGCCCGTCGCCACACCCGGGACGGACGTACGCCGCTCGGCCGGATCCTGCGCGGACTCCGGAACGTGGTGCGGACGACCGATCAGTCCCCGCAGCTCATCGTCGGTGACGGTGAACGGCAGCTCCTGCTCGCCCAGTTCGTGCTGGGCCGCGATCTTGCGCAGCAGCCGCGCGATGGACCGCTCCAGGGTCCGCACGCCCGCCTCACGCGTGTACTCGCCGGCGATCCTGCGCAGCGCGCCCTCCTCGATCGTCACCTCGTCCTGGCGCAGACCGGCACGCTCGAGCTGGCGCGGAAGCAGGTGGTCGCGGGCGATGACGACCTTCTCGTCCTCCGTGTAGCCGTCCAGGCGGACGATCTCCATCCGGTCGGCCAGCGCCTCCGGGATCGCCTCCAGCACGTTGGCCGTGGCCAGGAAGACGACGTCGGACAGGTCCAGCTCCACCTCCAGGTAGTGGTCCCGGAAGGTGTGGTTCTGCGCCGGGTCCAGGACCTCGAGCAGTGCCGCGGCCGGGTCGCCGCGGAAGTCGGAGCCCACCTTGTCGATCTCGTCGAGCAGGACCACCGGGTTCATCGACCCGGCCTCCTTGACGGCGCGCACGATCCGCCCGGGAAGCGCGCCCACGTACGTACGCCGGTGGCCGCGGATCTCCGCCTCGTCCCGGACGCCGCCCAGGGCGACGCGCACGAACTTGCGGCCCATGGCGTGGGCGACGGACTCGCCGAGGCTGGTCTTGCCCACGCCGGGCGGCCCGACGAGCGCGAGCACGGCTCCGCCGCGCCGCCCGCCGATCACGCCGAGGCCCCGGTCGCCGCGCCGCTTGCGCACCGCCAGGTACTCGGTGATCCGCTCCTTCACGTCCTCGAGGCCCGCGTGCTCGGCATCCAGTACCGCTCTGGCGCCCTGGATGTCGTAGGCGGAAGCGCTGTCATCGGTCCGCTCGTTCCACGGCATGCCGAGGACCGTGTCGAGCCAGGTGCGGATCCAGGAGCCCTCGGGCGAGGCGTCGGAGGACCGCTCCAGCTTGTCGACCTCCTTGAGCGCGGCCTCCCGGACCTTCTCGGGCAGGTCGGCGGCCTCGACACGGGCGCGGTAGTCGTCGGACTCCTCGCCGTCGCTCTCGCCGTTCAGTTCGCGCAGTTCCTTGCGGACGGCCTCCAGCTGGCGGCGCAGCAGGAACTCGCGCTGCTGCTTGTCGACGCCCTCCTGGACGTCCTTGGCGATGGATTCGGCCACGTCCTGCTCGGCGAGGTGGTCGCGCAGTTGCCGGGTGGCGAGCCTGAGGCGGGCCACCGGGTCGGCGGTCTCCAGCAGCTCGACCTTCTGCTCGGTGGTCAGGAAGGGCGAGTAGCCGGAGTTGTCGGCGAGCGCGGAGACGTCGTCGATGGCCTGCACACGGTCGACGACCTGCCAGGCGCCGCGCCCCCGCAGCCAGGCGGTGGCGAGCGCCTTGTACTCCTTCATCAGGTCGGCGACCTGGCCGGGCGCCGGCTCGGGCACGTTCTCGTCGATCCGGGTCCCCTCGACCCACAGCGCGGCGCCGGGGCCGGTGGTCCCGGCTCCGATCCGCACCCGGCCGCGCCCGCGGATGAGCGCGCCCGGGTCGCCGTCGGCCAGGCGGCCCACCTGTTCGACCGTGCCCAGTACACCGGTCCTGGCGTACGTCCCTTCGACCCTCGGCACCAGCAGCACCCTGGGTTTGCCCGGCTCGTCACGCGCGGCGGCCTGCGCGGCCTCCACCGCGGCCCGTACCTCGGCGTCGCTCAGATCCAGCGGAACCACCATCCCGGGGAGCACGACCTCGTCGTCGAGCGGCAGCACGGGCAGGGTGAGCGGTGTGAACTCGGTGGACTCAGCAGCCATGATCTCCCCTTCGGCAGTCAAGTTGAGTTATGCCGACTCAATGCGTGGGGCGGATCGATTGTTCCCCGACACCTGTTCGCTCTGAGCGATCACTCAGCGGCACGTGCCCGGCGCCAGCGGCGTATCACCGGCCACGTCGCCACGCCGAGCCCCACCGCGATCAGATGGCCACAGCTCGTCATCGGGTCGACGAAGCCCGTCAGGTCCTGGACCAGCAGGGCCACGAACACGAGGAGCAGGGGCCAGCGCAGCCAGGGCGTGAGCAGACCGGCCAGGGCGCCGAGGCTGGCCGCGACACCGAAGCTGATGCCGTAGTCGAGGCGGTGCGCCGAACTGCCCGGCAGGCGGCCCGCGAGCACCGCGAGCCCGACGGGGACCTCGGTGGCGAGGGTGGCCAGCACGTGCCCGAACAGGAACACACCGGCGGTACGCAGTCCGCCTATCCGCCGCTCCAGCGCGGTGAGCACGAGCAGGAAGCAGAGGGAGTACGCCGACACGACGCCGCCCGCGATCCACAGCGCGCTGGCGGGCAGCACCAGCAGGGGCGCCCGCACCAGATGGGCGACGTCCGTGCTGGAGCTCTGCTGCAGGGCGTCCACCACCGCGGGATCGGCGTACCGGGCGACGAGCGAGGTGACGGCGAGCAGGGCCGTGTACCCGAAGGTGAACGGGGTGCCCGTGGGGCTGGGCAGCAGCCGCCACGGACGCAGACCGCGCAGCGCCGCGGCGGGCCGCGCCGAGCGAGCCGGCTCCCCACCCGCGTCCACCGGGGCGGCGTCGCCCGCCCGCTGCTGCGGCATCCCGTCAAGCGCCTGCGGCGCCTGCGCCGGAGGCTGAGGCGACCCCGAAGGCGGCGGCGAGTCCGGGGGGCCGGCCGTCGCGGTCCGATCCACGGTGCGGCGCTCCTTCCGTCGCGCCCCACACTTCGTGCCCCCGGCGCCCCTGTCCATGACCGACGCCACCCGCGCGGCGATTCTCAGCAACCTATTAAGTTCCCGGCGGCCCCCGCGACCCGGACACCCCGGCGGCGCGCCGGGCGCTCGCACACGGGTGTCACCCCTAATTCATGCGGGCTTACGGGCCCGTTGGGGCAGGATGACCCCATGACCGGCTCCTACGACGCCCCCGAGGTGCTGGACCGCCGCGAGGGCCCCTACGGCGAGGTCGTGCTGCGCCGGCACGGGGCGCTGCTGCAGATCATCGCCAACGGCTGCTTCCTGATGGACACCTCCGACGGGCGCTCCGAGCGCCTCCTGGTCGACGCGGCGCTGGCCGCGCTGCCGGAGCGGCGGGCGCCGAGCGTGCTGATCGGCGGCCTCGGCGTCGGCTTCTCACTCGCGCACGCCGCGGCGGACCCGCACTGGGGACGGATCACTGTTGTCGAACGCGAACGCGCGATCATCGACTGGCACCGCGACGGCGCCCTCGCCGAGCTGACCGCGGACGCGCTGGCCGACCCGCGCACCGAGGTCGTGGAAGGCGACATGGTCGCCTACGTCAATGAGACATACGACACGTTCGACGCGCTGTGCCTGGACATCGACAACGGCCCCGACTGGACGGTCACCGAGGACAACGAGGAGCTGTACGGGCCGGCCGGACTGGCAAGCTGCTCAAGGGCGTTGAGGCCCGGCGGGGTGCTCGCGGTGTGGTCCGCGAAGCCATCCGCGGAATTTGAAGGAACCTTGCGGAATGTCGGATTCCGGCAGGTGCGCACCGAAGAGGTCCCCGTTGCCCGGGGCGTTCCGGACGTCGTGCACCTCGCGGTCCGACCTGGATAGCAAAGGCGCGGCCGGTCCCCGTACGCTGCTCCCCTGGCGCCGATCATTCAAGCGTCAATCGCAACTACGCGCAGTCAAGGGATCACCCCACGGATTCCGGAAAGCACACTCAGGGGCGGGCGATGGAGCAGACACACACCGCGCACAACGGCACGACGGCCACCCCGGGCGCTCAGCGCCGGGTCCTGGTGGTCGAGGACGACCAGACCATCATGGATGCCATCGCCACCCGCCTGCGCGCCGAGGGATTCCTCGTGCAGACCGCGGGCGACGGCCCGGCAGCCGTCGACACCGCCGAGGCCTGGCAGCCGGACCTGCTGATCCTCGACATCATGCTGCCCGGCTTCGACGGCCTGGAGGTCTGCCGCCGCGTGCAGGCCCAGCGTCCGGTGCCGGTGATGATGCTCACCGCGCGGGACGACGAGACCGACATGCTGGTCGGCCTCGGGGTCGGCGCCGACGACTACATGACCAAGCCGTTCTCGATGCGGGAGCTGGCCGCACGCGTGCATGTGCTGCTGCGCCGCATGGAGCGGGCCGCGCTGGCCGCGGCGACCCCGCGCAGCGGCATACTGCGCCTGGGCGAGCTGGAGATCGACCACGCCCAGCGCCGGGTGCGCGTGCGCGGCGAGGACGTCCACCTCACGCCCACCGAGTTCGACCTGCTGGTGTGCCTGGCGAACACCCCGCGCGCGGTGCTCTCGCGCGAGCAGCTGCTTGCGGAGGTGTGGGACTGGGCGGACGCCTCCGGCACCCGGACCGTGGACAGCCACATCAAGGCGCTGCGCCGGAAGATCGGCGCGGAGCGGATCCGCACGGTGCACGGCGTGGGCTACGCCCTGGAGACACCGACGCCATGAGGGACGGGCCGGCCGCACGGAGGAACCAGGGCGAGCCCTGGGGTGGCGTACGCCCGTTCTCGATCAAGACCAAGCTGGGCGCACTGGTCGTCATATCGGTGCTGATCACCACGGGTCTGCTGCTGATCGCCGTGCGCACGGCGACGGAGCTGCGGTTCATCACGGTCTTCTCGATGATCGCCACGCTGCTCATCACGCAGTTCGTGGCGCACTCGCTCACCGCGCCGCTGGACGAGATGAACACGGTGGCCCGCTCCATCTCGCACGGCGACTACACGCGCCGGGTGCGCGAGAACCGCCGGGACGAGCTGGGCGACCTGGCCCAGACGATCAACCGCATGGCCGACGACCTGGAGGCCGAGGACCGCCAGCGCAAGGAGCTGGTGGCGAACGTCTCGCACGAGCTGCGCACGCCCATCGCGGGCCTGCGCGCGGTGCTGGAGAACATCGTCGACGGGGTCACGGAGGCCGACCCCGAGACCATGCGCACGGCGCTGAAGCAGACCGAGCGGCTGGGCCGGCTGGTGGAGACGCTCCTTGACCTGTCCCGGCTGGACAACGGCGTGGTGCCGCTCAAGCTGCGCCGCTTCGAGGTGTGGCCCTACCTGGCGGGCGTGCTGAAGGAGGCCAACATGGTCGCCTCGGCCCGCGCGGGCATCGCCTCCGGCTCCGGCAGCCACACCCGTACGGACGTCCATCTGCACCTGGACGTCTTCCCGTCCGACCTGACCGCGCACGCCGACCCCGAGCGCATCCACCAGGTGGTCGCCAACCTGATCGACAACGCGGTCAAGCACAGCCCGCCGCACGGGCGCGTGACGGTGAAGGCGCGGCGCGGCGCGCGGCCGCACTCGCTGGAGCTCGAGGTCCTGGACGAGGGGCCCGGCATCCCGCGTTCGGAGTGGCACCGCGTCTTCGAGCGTTTCGACCGGGGCGCGGTGCACCGGCCGCACGGTCCGGGCAGCGACGGCGGCACCGGACTCGGTCTGGCGATCGCCCGCTGGGCGGTGGACCTGCACGGCGGCCGGATCGGTGTGGCCGAATCCGAGCGGGGCTGCCGGATCCTTGTCACTCTTCCGGGTCTGCCGTCTTTGCCAAGTTGACGTAAAGTTCGATCGCGAACCCCAAGATCCACGAGCATCCCCGCAGGCGGACACGTGTGATCAGGCAGGGGCCTGCATCCCACAGGGGTCAGGCCCGGGTCCCCCCTTCCCTGGCGCAGCGGAACTACGCTTGTTTCCCGCCATTTCAAGTCCCGAAACCCAGGTTTTGATGTGACTTACATGACGAAGGAGTGGCCCGACCTGACCTTCCCCCTCTCGGGGGCGTAGCCTTTATTCCCGCTGTCCATCATTCTTGTGAAGCGGAAGAGGGCGGTTGCCGCCGTGTCGCCACAGTCCCCCAGTAACTCGAGCATCTCGACCGACACCGACCAAGCCGGGAAGACCTCCGCGGCTGCGTTCGGTGCCAATGAGTGGCTCGTCGACGAGATCTATCAGCAGTACCTCCAGGACCCGAACTCCGTAGACCGCGCCTGGTGGGACTTCTTCGCCGACTACAAGCCGGGGGCCGCAGCCCCGCAGGCTCCGGCGGGTACCGCGGCCGCGGGGGCCGCGGAGACCACCACCCCGGCTCAGGCGGCGCCCGCCGCCGCGCCGGCCGCCCCTGCCAGGCCCGCTCCCCAGGCCGCCGCGCCGGCCGCTCCCGTGCAGCCCCCGGCCGCCCCCCGGCCCGCGGCCGCCGCTCCGGCGCCCGCGAAGCCCGCGGCTCAGGCCCCGGCGCCGGCGAAGCCCGCCGTCGAGGCTCCCGCCGGTCCGGAGCTCGTCACGCTGCGCGGCCCCTCCGCCGCGGTCGCGAAGAACATGAGCGCCTCGCTGGAGCTGCCCACGGCCACGTCCGTGCGCGCCGTCCCGGTGAAGCTGCTGTTCGACAACCGCATCGTCATCAACAACCACCTCAAGCGGGCTCGCGGCGGGAAGATCTCCTTCACGCACATCATCGGCTACGCGATGGTCCAGGCCATCAAGCAGATGCCGTCGATGAACTGGTCCTTCGCGCAGAAGGACGGCAAGCCCACGCTGGTCAAGCCGGACCACGTCAACCTCGGCCTGGCCATCGACCTGGTGAAGCCCAACGGCGACCGCCAGCTCGTCGTGGCCGCCATCAAGAAGGCCGAGACGCTGAACTTCTTCGAGTTCTGGCAGGCCTACGAGGACATCGTCCGTCGCGCCCGCGACAACAAGCTGACGATGGACGACTTCACCGGCGTCACCGTCTCCCTCACCAACCCCGGCGGTCTCGGCACGGTCCACTCCGTGCCGCGGCTGATGCCCGGCCAGTCGGTGATCATGGGCGTCGGCTCCATGGACTACCCGGCGGAGTTCCAGGGCACCTCCCAGGACACCCTGAACAAGCTCGGCATCTCCAAGGTCATGACGCTCACGTCGACCTACGACCACCGGGTCATCCAGGGCGCCGCCTCCGGCGAGTTCCTGCGCGCCGTCGCCAACCTGCTGCTCGGCGAGCACGACTTCTACGACGACATCTTCAAGTCGCTGCGCATCCCCTACGAGCCGGTCCGCTGGCTCAAGGACATCGACGCCTCGCACGACGACGACGTCACGAAGGCCGCCCGCGTCTTCGAGCTGATCCACTCCTACCGGGTCCGCGGCCACGTCATGGCCGACACCGACCCGCTGGAGTACCAGCAGCGCAAGCACCCCGACCTGGACATCACCGAGCACGGGCTCACCCTGTGGGACCTGGAGCGCGACTTCGCGGTCGGCGGCTTCGCCGGCAAGACGCTGATGAAGCTGCGCGACATCCTCGGCGTGCTGCGCGACTCGTACTGCCGCACGGTCGGCATCGAGTTCATGCACATCCAGGACCCCAGGCAGCGCAGGTGGATCCAGGACCGTGTGGAGCGCCCGCACTCGAAGCCGGAGCGCGAGGAGCAGCTGCGCATCCTGCGCCGGCTGAACGCGGCCGAGGCCTTCGAGACCTTCCTGCAGACGAAGTACGTCGGCCAGAAGCGGTTCTCCCTGGAGGGCGGCGAGTCCGTCATCCCGCTGCTCGACGCGGTCATCGACTCGGCGGCCGAGTCCCGCCTGGACGAGGTCGTCATCGGCATGGCCCACCGCGGCCGCCTCAACGTCCTGGCCAACATCGTCGGCAAGTCGTACGCGCAGATCTTCCGCGAGTTCGAGGGCAACCTCGACCCGAAGTCGATGCACGGCTCCGGCGACGTGAAGTACCACCTGGGCGCCGAGGGCACGTTCACCGGCCTGGACGGCGAGCAGATCAACGTCTCGCTGGTGGCCAACCCCTCCCACCTGGAGGCGGTGGACCCGGTCCTGGAGGGCGTCTCCCGCGCCAAGCAGGACATCATCAACAAGGGCGGCACGGACTTCACGGTCCTGCCGGTGGCCATCCACGGCGACGCGGCCTTCGCGGGCCAGGGCGTGGTGGCCGAGACCCTGAACATGTCGCAGCTGCGGGGCTACCGCACCGGCGGCACGGTCCACATCGTCATCAACAACCAGGTCGGCTTCACGGCCGCCCCGGAGTCCTCGCGTTCCTCCATGTACGCGACGGACGTGGCGAGGATGATCGAGGCCCCGATCTTCCACGTGAACGGCGACGACCCGGAGGCCGTGGTCCGCGTGGCGCGGCTCGCCTTCGAGTTCCGCCAGGCGTTCAACAAGGACGTGGTGATCGACCTCATCTGCTACCGCCGCCGCGGTCACAACGAGTCGGACAACCCGGCCTTCACCCAGCCGCTGATGTACGACCTGATCGACAAGAAGCGCTCGGTGCGCAAGCTCTACACCGAGTCGCTGATCGGCCGGGGCGACATCACCCTGGAAGAGGCCGAGCAGGCACTGCAGGACTACCAGGGTCAGCTGGAGAAGGTCTTCACCGAGGTCCGCGAGGCCACCGCCCAGCCGGCCTCCGGTGACGTCCAGGCACCGCAGGACGGCTTCCCGGTCGCGGTCTCCACGGCCGTCTCCGCCGAGGTCGTCAAGCGCATCGCCGAGTCCCAGGTCAACATCCCCGACCACATCACCGTCCACCCGCGGCTGCTGCCGCAGCTCCAGCGCCGGGCGGCGATGGTCGAGGACGGCACGATCGACTGGGGCATGGGCGAGACCCTCGCCATCGGCTCGCTGCTCCTGGAGGGCGTCCCGGTCCGGCTGTCCGGCCAGGACTCCCGCCGCGGCACCTTCGGCCAGCGGCACGCGGTGATCATCGACCGCGAGACGGGCGAGGACTTCACCCCGCTGCTGTACCTGTCCGAGGACCAGGCCCGGTACAACGTCTACGACTCGCTGCTGTCCGAGTACGCGGCGATGGGCTTCGAGTACGGCTACTCGCTGGCCCGCCCGGACGCGCTGGTGATGTGGGAAGCCCAGTTCGGCGACTTCACCAACGGCGCCCAGACGGTGGTGGACGAGTTCATCTCCTCCGCCGAGCAGAAGTGGGGCCAGACCTCCGGCGTCACCCTGCTCCTGCCGCACGGCTACGAGGGCCAGGGCCCGGACCACTCCTCGGCCCGCCCGGAGCGGTTCCTCCAGCTCTGCGCGCAGAACAACATGACGGTCGCGATGCCGACCCTGCCGTCGAGCTACTTCCACCTCCTGCGGTGGCAGGTGCACAACCCGCACCACAAGCCGCTGGTCGTCTTCACCCCGAAGTCGATGCTGCGCCTGAAGGCCGCGGCCTCGAAGGCGGAGGAGTTCACCGCGGGCCAGTTCCGTCCGGTCATCGGCGACGCGTCGGTGGACCCGGCGGCGGTCAAGAAGGTCGTCTTCACGGCGGGCAAGGTCTACTACGACCTGGACGCCGAGCGGAAGAAGCGCGGCGTGACCGACACGGCGATCATTCGCCTCGAGCGGCTCTACCCGCTGCCGGGTGCCGAGCTCCAGGCCGAGATCGCCAAGTACCCGAACGCGGAGAAGTACCTCTGGGCCCAGGAGGAGCCGGCGAACCAGGGCGCGTGGCCGTTCATCGCCCTGAACCTCATCGACCACCTGGACCTGGCGGTCGGCGCGGACATCCCGGCCGGCGAGCGCCTGCGCCGCATCTCCCGTCCGCACGGCTCCTCCCCGGCCGTCGGTTCCGCGAAGCGGCACCAGGCGGAGCAGGAGCAGCTGGTGCGCGAGGTGTTCGAGGCGTAACCGCTTCCTCGGTTCGCACCTGACCGGGCCGCACCCCCTGAAACGGGGGTGCGGCCCGGTCGTTTCGGCGCGCCTATCCTTGACTCCATGTACTTCACAGACCGTGGCATCGAAGAGCTGGAGAAGCGGCGGGGCGAGGAGGAGGTCACCTTCGAGTGGCTGGCCGAGCAGCTGCGGACCTTCGTCGACCTCAATCCGGACTTCGAGGTACCGGTGGAGCGGCTGGCGACCTGGCTGGCCCGGCTGGACGACGAGGACGACGAGTAGGACCGGCCGTCCGCTCGGCGCGGGGCGCCCCCTTGGGGGCGCCCTGTCTGTTTTCTGGAGTCTGCCCCGGTCCGCCTTTCCGGCGGCACGCGCTCGCCTCACCCGTACGAGTGTCTTGACTTCCCCGGGACGCGATATATCGTGGATTGCAGACGACGCGATATGGCGTGTCGCGTCCGGCCCGGGGAGGTCTGCACCATGTCCGAGTGGTCCGTCGGTGAGCCCAGGAAGCTCACCTTCGACGAGCCTGTGACCGCGCTCAACGTCCGCATCGTGCACGGAGCGGTGAACGTCGTGGGGGTGGACGAGGGTCCGGCCCGCCTGGAGGTCTCGGAGATCGAGGGGCCGCCCCTGGTGGTCACCCAGCAGGGCGGGACGCTGACGGTGGCGTACGAGGACCTGCCCTGGAAGGGCTTCCTCAAGTGGCTGGACCGCAAGGGCTGGCGGCGCAGCGCCGTGGTCTCCGTGGCCGTCCCGGCGACCACGCGGGTGGAGCTCGGAGTGGTCGGTGCCGGCGCGGTGGTCTCGGGGATAGGCGGACGCGCGGAGGTCAAGGGCGTCTCCGGGGACACCACTCTGGTGCGCCTGACGGGTCCGGTGCGCGCGGACACCGTGTCGGGGAGCGTGGAGGCGCAGGCCCTCTCCGGTGACCTGCGGTTCAACTCGGTCTCCGGCGACCTGACGGTCGTCGACGGCGCCGGTCCCTCGGTGCGGGCGGACTCGGTGAGCGGGTCGATGATCGTCGACCTCGACCCGGCGGGCGGCCCCACCGACGTGAGCCTGACCAATGTCTCCGGCGAGATCGCCATCCGGCTCCCCCACCCGGCGGACGCACAGGTGGACGCGAACACCGCGAGCGGGACGGTGTCCAACGCCTTCGAGGACCTCAAGGTCGGCGGCCAGTGGGGGGCCAAGCGGATCACCGGCCGTCTCGGCGCGGGCAACGGACGGCTGAAGGCGACCACCGTCTCCGGCTCCATCGCGCTGCTGCGGCGCCCGCCCGCGGAGGACGGACCGTGGGGGGCGGAGCCACGGGACGCCCGCCCGGCCGAGGGCGCCGGCGGCGGTACCGCCCATGGCACGACCGACAAGAAGGTGCTCTGACATGCCTCCCGTCTTCGCTCACGGCCGACTCCGTCTGTACCTGCTCAAGCTGCTCGACGAGGCCCCACGCCACGGGTACGAGGTGATCCGGCTGCTGGAAGAGCGCTTCCAGGGTCTGTACGCCCCCTCGGCGGGCACGGTGTACCCGCGGCTGGCCAAGCTGGAGGCGGAGGGCCTGGTCACGCACACCACCGAGGGCGGCCGCAAGGTGTACGCGATCACGGACGCGGGCCGCGCCGAACTGGCCGACCGCAGTGGCGAACTGGCCGACCTGGAGCTGGAGATCCGCGAGTCCGTCGCCGAACTCGCCGCTGAGATCCGCGCCGATGTGCGCGGCGCCGCCGGAGATCTGCGGCGCGAGATGCGCGCGGCCGCCTCCCAGGCCCGTGAGGGCTCCGGAAAGTACGGGGAGCCCGGGGAGCACGGCAAGGCCGACGACAAGGAGGCCTGGCAGGCCGCCAAGGAGGAGATGCGGCGCGTCAAGCAGGAGTGGAAGGAGCAGGCACGGCGCGCGAAGGAGGAGAGCCGCAGGGCACGCGACGAGGCCCAGCGGGCCAAGCGGCAGGCCAAGGACGCGCAGGAGCGGGCGCGGGCCCAGGCGCAGGAGGAGTTGCAGCGCATCGCCAAGCGGGTCCAGGACCAGGTGCAGGACCACTTCGACCGGGGTGACTGGCCCACGGGGGTTCGCGAGGGCCTGACCGAACTGGCCAAGGAATTCGGCGACTTCGGCAAGGACTATGCCTTCGGCCGCACCGCGGCCCGCCCCGAGTACTCCACGACCCCGGAGGACTTCCCGGCCCGCTACGAACCGGCCTGGGCGCACGAGGATCTCACCGGCGACCACGCCCGCGACCTGGACCGCCTCCTGGACCGCTTCCGCGACGACATCCGCGACACGGCCCGGGACAACGGCATCACCGCCGACCAACTCCTCGAGGCCCGTGGCCATCTGTCCGCGGCGGCGGCCCACATCGCCTCGCTCCTGCAGCGCCCGAAGGTCTGACGGCCGCCCGCCGGCACACTCGGGCGGCCATCCCCTTCAGCTCAACCGGCCGCCCGCGCCTGTCCCCCGCCGTACAGCACGCGGGTCACCGACTCGTAGGTCACACCGTGGTCGGCGAGGGCCTCGGCGGGCACACCCGGGCGGAGGGTCAGGGCGAGGAGGATGTGCTCGTCGCCGAGGTGCCGGTCGCGGTGGGCCGCCGCCGTGCGCAGGGCCTTTTCGAGCGTGTCCTTGGCGCTCCGGCTGAAGGCGCGGCGGCCCGGCCACGAGCCCTTGCCCCGCCGGTCGCCGGACATCGCCCCGACGCCGTGCGTCTCCTCCACCCGGGAGACGATCTCCGAGACGTCGATGCCCAGGCCCGCGAGGGCGTCGGCCTCGGCCCGGGACAGACCGGCGCGCCGCCGTGCGTCGTGCAGCGCCTGCCGCACGGGCTCCCCGTCCTCGTCGAGCCCCAGCGCCGCCAGCGCGAAGGACCCGCGGCTGCCCTCCCGGTCGAGCAGGGCGAGCAGAAGGTGCTCGGCGTCCACGGTCTGCGCTTTCGCGTCGTCGGCGTACTCCACCGCCCCCCGCACCACGGCCCGGGCGTCCTTCGTGAACCGTTCGAACATCACTGCCTCCCGTACTTCTTGTGCACGGCCTGCCTGCTGACGCCGAGTTCGGCGGCGATCTCCTGCCACGACCAGCCCTGGTTGCGCGCACCGCGCACCTGTACCGCCTCGAGCTGCTCCAGCAGCCGGCGCAGCGCGGCGACGGCCCGCAACCCGACCCGGGGATCGCGGTCGCCCGCGCGCTCGGCGAGATCCGTTGCTTCGGTCATGGTGTCAACTTACATTGACACTCCGTGATGTGTCAACCGTAGTTGACACATCACGGGCCCGGCACTCGGAGAACAGGAAGGGAGGGAGTCAGGAGGTGGTGAGCACGACCTTGCCGAAGTGGCCGCCCGACTCCAGCCGTTCGAAGCCCTCGCGGGCCCGGTCGAGCGGCAGCACCTCGTCGATGACGGGACGGACCCCGGTGGCGGCGCAGAAGGACAGCAGGTCCTCCAGTTCGTCCTTGGTGCCCATGGTCGATCCCACGACCTTCAGCTCCAGGAAGAAGATGCGTGTCAGCTCGGCATGGGACGGCCGGTCGCCGCTCGTGGCCCCGGAGATGACGATCGTGCCGCCGGGCCGCAGCGACCTGACCGAGTGCGACCAGGTGGCCGCGCCGACGGTCTCGATCACCGCGTCCACCCGCTGCGGCAGCCGTGCCCCCGGCTCCAGTGCGTCCACCGCGCCGAGCTCCACCGCACGCCTGCGCTTGGCCTCGTCCCGGCTGGTGGCGAACACCCGCAGTCCGGCCGCCCTGCCGAGCACGATCGCGGCCGTGGCGACACCGCCGCCGGCGCCCTGGACGAGCACGGAGTCGCCGGGACGTACCCCGGCGTTGGTGAAGAGCATGCGGTACGCCGTCAGCCACGCCGTGGGCAGACAGGCGGCCTCCTCGAAGGAGAGCTCCTTGGGCTTGGGCAGGACGTTCCAGGTCGGCACGGCCACCCGTTCGGCGAAGGTGCCCTGGTAGCGCTCGGTGAGGATGGACCGGGGCTCCGCGGGCCCGACCCCGTGCCCGCT
>NZ_NNBK01000005.1:160477-354730 GCF_002803075.1 Streptomyces sp. CB01373
ATCACGGAGTGCAGGACGACCTCGTTGCCGTCCTCGTCGACACCGGCGGCGTCGCAGCCGAGGATCATGGGCAGCTTGTCCTCGGACAGCCCCACCCCCCTCAGCGACCAGAGGTCGTGGTGGTTCAGTGAGGCGGCCCTGACATTGACCGTGCTCCAGCCGGGACGGGCCTCGGGGGCCGGGCGCTCCCCCGACTCCAGGCCGCTCAGCGGCTGGTCGCGGTCGATTCGGGCGGCGTAGACAGCGAACATGACCTTGACCCTAGGGGTGTGCCCCGGCCGACGGAACCACGCACCTCTGTGACGCTCACCCTCTTGCCAGACAGCCAGACACGAGGACGAGGGACGAGGGACGCGGGAAAAGACGAACGGCCCCGTCCGCAGGGGGACGGGGCCGTTCCGGTCGGCTCAGCGACGGGCCACGCCCTCGGCACGGGCCGCGGCGGCCACCGCCGCGGTCACCGCGGGTGCCACCCGCTCGTCGAACGGCGAGGGGATCACGTAGTCCGCAGCGAGGTCGTCGCCGACGACTCCGGCCAGCGCCTCGGCCGCCGCGATCTTCATTCCCTCGGTGATCCGGGACGCCCGCACCTGGAGCGCGCCCGCGAAGATGCCGGGGAAGGCCAGGACGTTGTTGATCTGGTTGGGGAAGTCCGAGCGCCCGGTCGCCACGACCGCCGCGTACTTGTGCGCGACCTCGGGGTGCACCTCGGGGTTCGGGTTGGCCATGGCGAACACGAACGCGCCCTCGGCCATCGACGCCACGGCCTCCTCCGGCACCGTGCCGCCGGAGACGCCGATGAAGACGTCGGCCCCGGCCAGCGCGTCCTCCAGGGAACCGCTGACACCGGCCTTGTTGGTGAACTCGGCCAGCTCGCGCTTGACCTGCGTCAGGTCCGTGCGGTCGGCCGACACCACGCCCTTGCGGTCCGCGACCGCGACATCGCCGATACCGGCCTCGACCAGCATCCTGGCGATGGCCACACCGGCCGCGCCCGCGCCCGAGATCACGGCCCGCAGCTCTCCGATCGCGCGCCCGCTCAGCCGGGCCGCGTTGCGCAGCGCCGCGAGGGTCACGACCGCCGTGCCGTGCTGGTCGTCGTGGAAGACCGGGATGTCCAGACGCTCCTGCAGCCGGCGCTCGATCTCGAAGCACCGGGGAGCCGAGATGTCCTCCAGGTTCACGCCGCCGAAGGACGGCGCGAGACGCACCACGGTCTCGACGATCTCGTCGACGTCGGTGCAGTTCAGCGCGATCGGCACCGCGTCCACGCCGCCGAACTGCTTGAACAGGATCGCCTTGCCCTCCATGACCGGGAGGGAGGCTTCGGGGCCGATGTCACCGAGCCCCAGAACAGCCGTGCCATCGGTCACGACGGCGACCACGGACGACTTCCACGTGTAGTCGTGGACCAGTTCCGGCTGCTCCGCGATGGCGGAACAAACGCGCGCGACGCCGGGCGTGTACGCCAGGGACAGGTCGTCCTTGTCGCGGATGGGCACAGTGGCCTGCACGGCCATCTTGCCACCGCGGTGCAGCGCGAAGGCCGGATCGAAGGAGTCGAGCGGCTCTGCTCCGCCGTCCTGGTCCGTACCGCTGTCGCTGCGAGGATTGACGATCTCCGCTGCCACTTCGTTTTACCCCTTAAAGTTTCATGGTTTGAGGGTTGCCGCTCCTGGTGGGAGCGGGCGGGACCGCGCACGGACCGTGAGTGATGTCTTCGGTCACCTACGCGACGGGCGCGCCGCACACGCGCTCGAGCCCCGGATGAGGGGTGTAAAGAACCTTCTTACCGGACGATCGACGTCAACGACGAGTCCATAACGTCAAGGTCACATGACGGGGACGCGGCACTTGGCCCAATATGGGGACAACTCATCGCCGAATACCCGACAGGGTTTTAACTGCACTCAAACACCATGCAGCGGTGGACCGCATCCTGAGACGGGCCGAAGATCCTCCGGCCGGAAGAAGGCATTCCCGCAGATGGTCCGGCTTTGCCGGAGCCGCTGTGGGCTGTTCGGGGGTCACCCGTTATCCGATTTTGACATGGCGACACCCCTGAATGGAGCAGCCCGAATGGCAAGATGCGGTCAATCACACGAGGTCGCAACACTCGAAGGTGTGTGGTCTCGTCGCCCGTCGGCAGCGCCATCCATCAGCCGGAGGAACACCATGACCACACGCTCCACCCGTCGTACGACCGCCGCGCGCTCCCGGCTAGCTGCGGTCGGTGCGATCGTGGTCACCGGCGCCCTGATTCTCACCGGCTGCGGTGACCAGACCAAGGACAAGTCGTCGGGCAGCTCGGCGAACTCCGCCCCGCTGGCCGACAAGCTCCCGGCCCAGATCCGGGAAAAGGGGTCCATCAAGATCGGCTCCGACATCGCGTACGCGCCGGTCGAGTTCAAGGACAAGTCCGGCAAGGTCGTCGGTCTCGACCCCGACGTCGCGGCCGCCCTGGGGAAGCAGCTCGGGGTGACCCTCGAGTTCGAGAACGGCACCTTCGACGCCCTGCTCACCGGTCTGCGGTCCAACCGCTACGACATCGCCATGTCGGCCATGACGGACAACAAGAGCCGTCAGGAAGGCGTCGACCCCAGCACGGGCAAGAAGGTCGGCGAGGGCGTCGACTTCGTCGACTACCTGACCGCCGGTGTCTCGATCTACACCCGCAAGGGCGACACCAAGGGCATCAACAGCTGGTCCGACCTGTGCGGCAAGAAGATCGCCCTGGAGCGCGGCACGGTCTCCGAGGACCTCGCGAAGTCCGAGGCGAAGAAGTGCCCGGCCAACAAGAAGCTCACCATCGAGCCGTTCGACGACGACCAGCAGGCCCAGACCCGGCTGCGCTCGGGCGGCGCGGACGCGGTCTCCTCCGACTTCCCGGTCGCCGCGTACGCGGTGAAGACCTCCGGCGGCGGCAACGACTTCGAGGTCGTCGGCCCGCAGGTCCAGGCGGCCCCCTACGGCATCGCCGTCAGCAAGACGAACACGCAGCTGCGCGACGCCCTCCAGGCCGCGGTGAACGCGATCATCAAGAACGGCGAGTACGAGAAGATCCTGGAGAAGTGGGGCGTCCAGGACGGTGCCGTCAAGGAATCCGTCATCAACGGCGGCAAGTGACCGCGCCGAGCAGCCGCTGAGAGGCGACACCCGTGACTGCTGACATCGACAAGACGGCGGGGCCCAAGAACACGCCCCCGGCCGGACCGCAGGCCATCAAGGCCATCCCGGTCCGGCACTACGGGCGGTACCTCACCGCCGCCGTCGCGATCGCGATCCTGGTCGCGATCATCTACGCGTTCAGCCAGGGCAGGATCAACTGGCACGCGGTTCCCGACTACTTCTTCGACGACCGGATCATGACCGGTGTCGGCAAGACCCTCCTGCTGACGGTCCTGTCGATGCTGATCGGCATCGTCGGCGGCATCGTCCTGGCGGTGATGCGCCTGTCGAAGAACCCGGTGACCTCGACCATCGCCTGGTTCTACATCTGGTTCTTCCGCGGCACCCCGGTCCTGGTCCAGCTGTTCCTGTGGTTCAACCTGGGCCTGGTCTTCGACTACATCAACCTGATGCCGCTCTACAAGGACACCTGGTCGAACTTCATGACGCCGTTGCTGACGGCGCTGCTCGGCCTCGGTCTGAACGAGGCGGCGTACATGGCGGAGATCTGCCGCGCCGGTCTGCTCGCCGTCGACGAGGGCCAGACGGAGGCCGCCCACGCGCTGGGCATGAGCCACTCCAAGACCCTGCGCCGGATCATCATCCCGCAGGCCATGCGGGTGATCGTGCCGCCGACCGGCAACGAGGTCATCAACATGCTGAAGACGACCTCGCTCGTGGCGGCCGTCCAGTTCTCGGAACTGTTCCGCTACGCCCAGGACATCGGCCAGGTCTCCGGCGCCCCGGTGGAGATGTACTTCCTCGCCGCCGCCTGGTACCTGATCATGACCTCGGTGCTGAGCGTCGGCCAGTACTACATCGAGCGGTACTACGCCCGCGGCTCCAGCCGCAGCCTGCCGCCGACGCCGTGGCAGAAGGTCAGGGCACACCTGACGTCCTTCTCCAGCAGGAAGGTCACGGCATGACCGACAAGCTCACCAAGCAGGACACCACCGTGCGCGACACCGGCGTCGCGATGGTGAAGGCGGAGGACGTCCACAAGTCCTTCGGCCAGGTGGAGGTGCTCAAGGGCATCGACCTGGAGGTCAGGCCCGGCGAGGTGTTCTGCCTCATCGGCCCCTCCGGCTCCGGCAAGTCGACGTTCCTGCGCTGCATCAACCACCTGGAGAAGATCAACGCGGGCCGGCTGTACGTCGACGGCGAGCTCGTCGGCTACCGCCAGCACGGCGACAAGCTGTACGAGCTGCGCGACCGCGAGGTCGCCCTGAAGCGCCGGGACATCGGCATGGTCTTCCAGCGCTTCAACCTGTTCCCGCACATGACCGCGCTGGAGAACGTCATCGAGGCGCCGGTCCAGGTGAAGGGCGTGAACAAGGGCGAGGCCAGGGACCGGGCGGTGCAGCTGCTTGAGCGCGTGGGCCTGGCCGACCGGGCCGGGCACTACCCCTCGCAGCTCTCGGGCGGCCAGCAGCAGCGGGTGGCGATCGCCCGCGCCCTGGCCATGGACCCCAAGCTCATGCTGTTCGACGAGCCGACCTCGGCGCTCGACCCGGAGCTGGTGGGTGACGTCCTCGACGTCATGCGCGACCTCGCCGAGTCCGGGATGACGATGGTCGTGGTCACCCATGAGATGGGCTTCGCCCGCGAGGTCGGCGACAGCCTGGTCTTCATGGACGAGGGCGTGGTGGTGGAATCCGGCCATCCGCGCGAGGTGCTAACCAACCCGCAGCACGAGCGCACGCAGTCCTTCCTGTCGAAGGTGCTGTAGCAGGACGCGAACGGACGAGGGGCGGTACGGGGATCCCGTACCGCCCTTCTCGCATGGGTCCCCGTGCCCTACTTGAGGGCGAGCAGGAGTGTGTCCGTAGGCGAGCACCACACCGGGCGGGCCTCGGCGAAGCCCTGCTCGCGCAGTACGCGCGCGTGCCACGCGGCGGACGGCATGTCGCCGTCGGCGTGCTCGCCGTAGATCTCGAAGCGGCGGGCCGCCGGTCCGGCCAGGACCGGGTCCTTGGCGGCCAGCTGCCACCACTCGGCCCAGTCCAGGGCGCCGGCCCGCTTGGCCTGTTCCATGCGCTCGTGCCGCTGGGCGCGTTCGGCCGCGTTGATCCGGGGCGTGGTCTCGTCGATCATGTGGTCCGCGTTCATGAAGACACCGCCGTCGCGGACGAGCTTCGCGACGTGGCCGTAGAGGGCGGCGAGA
Organism: Streptomyces sp. CB01373; assembly: GCF_002803075.1. GTDB lineage: Bacteria > Actinomycetota > Actinomycetes > Streptomycetales > Streptomycetaceae > Streptomyces. Next base: position 165,810 of record NZ_NNBK01000005.1, read on the forward strand.
GGTTCGCTGTGCAGCCAGTGCAGAGCCGTCGCGGTCAGGACGGCGTCGTAGGAGTCGTACGGCAGCTTCGCCGGCCAGGCGGGGTCCTTGAGGTCGGCGGTCACGAAGGAGACCCGGTCGTCGCCGTCGAAGGTGCCGCGCGCGATGGCGAGCAGCGCCGGGTCGAGGTCGACGCCGGTGCTGGTGGCCCCGGGGAAGCGGGTGAGCAGCCGGGCGGTGATGCTGCCGGTGCCGCAGGCCAGGTCCAGGACGCGCGGGGCGGTGCCGACGAGCGCCTCGACCATGTCGAGCATGATGCGGAAGCGTTCCTCGCGGTCGGGCATGTACCACTCCTGCTGGCGGTCCCAGCTCTCCTGCCACGCCGCCCAGTCGGCCCCCTCCGCGGTGATGCCCGTCCTCGTGTCCGTCATCGCAGCCCTCCCTGTCCACGTCACGTAATACCCTTGAAGGCCAGCCGGCTGTTACCGACCGCTCTCCCGCACCATAGAGCGACCCAGTAAGGACTACAAGTGGAACTGGCCTATTACTCGGATTACGCCGTACGGCTCGTCAACAGCGAGGAACCGGCCCGGGGCAAGGACACTTTGACCTCGGTCGACGCGGTACGGGACCTGTTCGGCGCCAACGCCTCCGCGGCCCGCCGGGCCACCGACGCCGATGTCACGCGCTTCCGCTCGGTGCGGGCCCGGCTGCGCTCTGTCTTCGAGGCGGCCGACCAGGGCGACGAGACGCTCGCGGTGGCCCTGCTGAACTCCCTGCTGCTGGAGTTCCCGGTGAGCCCGCAGATCTCGGGACACGACCACCGCGACGACGACGGCCGCCCGCTGTGGCACATGCACCTGGCGGACCACCCGTCCAACGCGACCGCCGGCTACGCGGCGCTCGCGGCGATGGGCCTGGCCTTCCACCTCACGGAGTACGGCGTCGACCGCCTCGGCCTGTGCGAGGCCGCGCCGTGCCGCAACGCCTACCTGGACACCTCGACCAACCGCTCGCGCCGCTACTGCTCCGACCGCTGCGCGACCCGCGCGAACGTCGCCGCCTACCGGGCCCGCAAGCGCCTCGAGGCCGACCGGTCGGTGAACACGGGCCGGGCCGCCGACAGCACCCAGCGCGCGAGCGCCAGCGGCGAGCGCTGAGTGCGCTTGCGCGGCCGGTAGCGGAACCACACCCTGCCCAGGACCAGGTCCTCGGGCACGGTCCCGTAGTCGGTGCTGTCCCCGCCCGCGTACGCGTTGTCGCCCAGCACCCACCAGCCGCTGTCGCGCCGCTCCGAGGCCCGCTTGACGACCAGCAGGTCCTGCTGGAACGGATGCCGCAGGACCACCACGTCACCGGGCCGGATCCGGGCGCCGTACTGCACCACGAGCCGGTCTCCGTGGTACAGCGTGGGCACCATGGACGGCCCGGTCACCTCGGCCAGCCCGAAGGGCAGCACGGCGCCCCTGCGCTCGGTCTCCTGCGACAGTTCCGGCATCCCCGGCACCTCCCCGGTCACGTTCCTCCACCAGTCTCAGTCTCACCCCGGACTTTTGTCCTAAGCCCTAGGGGGCACTCGCGAAAACACGCCTGGCAGGGAGTAATGTCCCACCTGAGAAGACGATCACGAGGAAGGATGGCTCCATGCTTTCCCGCCTGTTTGCCCCCACGGTCAAGGTCAGCGCGCACTGCGACCTTCCCTGCGGTGTGTACGACCCGGCCCAGGCCCGCATCGAGGCGGAGTCGGTGAAGGCCGTCCAGGAGAAGATGGCCGCGAACGACGACCCGCACTTCCAGACGCGTGCCACCGTCATCAAGGAGCAGCGCGCCGAGCTGGCGAAGCACCACGTCTCCGTGCTGTGGAGCGACTACTTCAAGCCCCCGCACTTCGAGAAGTACCCGGAGCTGCACCAGCTGGTCAACGACACGCTGAAGGCCCTCTCCGCCGCCAAGGCCTCCACCGACCCGGCCACGGGTCAGAAGGCTCTGGACTACATCGCCCAGATCGACAAGATCTTCTGGGAGACCAAGAAGGCCTGATCTTCGATCACGCCCCCGACCCGCGATCCCCTTGATCGCCCGGTCCCCAGGCCCGCACCCGGCGTCCACCGCGACTCGGGTGCGGGCCTGTATCCGCACCTGTGCGTGAACTGGCGTGAACGGTGCGCGTGGTCGGTCGCCTCGTCAGAATCCTTGCCGGCTCCGGGCCTTGGCACGGGTACGTCGCGGGCGCGGCACTAGAGTGGGACGGTGACCTCTCCGCAGGAAGATCGGTTGCCGCTGCTCAGCGAAGACGACCGTGAGACGGCCGTGCGGCGTCTGCGGGAGGCGTACGCCGATGAGCGCGTCTCGCACGAGGAGATGGACGAACGTCTCGGTCGGATGGTCACCGCGAAGACGCACAGCGAGCTCGCGTCGGCCGTGGCCGGGCTCCCGGAGGAGAATCCGGACACCACGTCGACGATCACCGCTGCCGCCGGACGGATCCAACGGCGCGGCTTATGGCGGGTACCTCGGATCCTCAAGGTTGAGTCCGCATTCGGGAAGGTACGCCTGGACCTGTCCCGGGCGGTCATCGAGCATGCGGTCGTCGACATCGAGCTGCTGCTCGGCACCGGCGGGGCCAGGATCACCGTGCCTCGCGACGCGATCGTTGACGTGGAGGGTCTGCGCACGGGGTGGAAGGACCTGCGCTACAAGGCTCGGCGGCCTTCCCGCCCGGGCGAGCCGAAGATCCGAATCTCCGGGGCCATGGAATTCGGACGGTTGAAGATCCGCCACGCGCGACGTTGAGGCCGGTGGCCTGGGGAGGGCAGGTCACGCCCTTGTTCGTCGGACGAGCAGGTCGAGCGGTTCGGCGAGCGGCGAACGGCCTTGAACGGCACGGGTGTTAGCTTCTTCCCCGTGGCGGAACACCAGCACGGGACCAGGGCGGCCTACGACGGGGTCGTCGAGCTCTATGCGTCGATGTTCGCTGATCGGCTGGAGACGCGGCCGTTCACGCGGGCCATGGTCGGCACCTTCGCCGAGTTGGTGCGCGAGACGGGCAACCTGCGGGCAGCCGATGTCGGGTGCGGGCCCGGACATCTGACGGCCATGTTGCACGACTTGGGGCTGGACGCCTTCGGGCTCGACCTCTCCCCGGCCATGGTCGACCACGCCCGGCGGGCCCATCCGGCGCTGCGGTTCGACGAGGCGCGGATGGAGGCCCTGCCGGTCGAGGACTGCGCACTCGGCGGAGTGCTGGCCCACTACTCGGTGATCCACACCCCGCCTGGGGAACTGCCCGCGCTGCTCGCCGAGCAGGTGCGTGTCCTGGCGCCGGGAGGCCTGCTCCTGGTCTCGTTGTTCGGGACCGAGGGACCGGAGCCGGTCCTCTTCGATCACAAGGTGGCGCCCGCCTACAGCTGGCCCGTGGACCGGTTCGCCGAGTTGCTGGCCGGGGCCGGGCTCGTCACGGTCGCTCGGCTGCTCCACGACCCGGCCTCCGAACGCGGCTTCCTCGACGCCCACGTGCTCGCCCGCCTCCCCTAGTGCTGTGACCGGAAAGGTTCACCGGCTCGCGGCGTCCGGTGCGGCACCTCGCCGCGTTGTCGCATCACCCGAGTACATCCAGTACGCGGGCGATGCTCCGCCTTGCGATGTACCGCACCGGACGCCGCGAGCTTTCCGGCAAACCTTTCCGGCCACAGCACTAGAGGGAAGTCCGCGACGACGTCGGGCGCGCGGTGAGCCGTCCCGAGCTCGTGGGTCCGGCGGTCAGTGCCCCCGGCCGGTGACAGGCTCGCGCCACATCGGCCACATCCGGGGGCCGTCCGGGAGGTCGAGGGTGTGGTCGGCGAAGGTGAAGCCCAGGCGTTCGTAGAGCTTCGTGCTGCGCTCGCTGCTGGCCTCCAAGTAGGCGGGCAGGCCCTCGCGGTCGCAGCGGTCGAGGACGTGCTGGACGAGGGTGCTGCCCAGGCCCTCGCCCTGGTGGGCCGGTGCGACGCCGATCATCCACAGGTACTCGTGGGCGCGGTCCGCCGGATGGGAGTCGGCCATCAGCCGGGCGATCTCCTCGACCCGCGGGTTCGCCGGGTCGACGCTCTCGCGCAGCCGTACGGCGTCGTCGGCGTCCTCCGAGCCTCCCCCGCCGTCCGGGCCGTCGCCGTCGGCCGCCGGCATCGACAGCCACAGGGCGCACGCCGTGCCGTCCTCGGTCACGTCGATCCGGCCCTCGGCGAGCACGATGTCGGTGAAGGCGGCCATCAGCCGGTGGTGGGTCGTACGGCGGTACTCACGCTCCGGGAAGACCCAGCCGCTCACCGGGTCGTCCTGGAAGGCCTCGTCCAGCAGCCGCACGACCAGTTCCCGGTCGCCTTCCCCCGCCGCCCGGATCCCCACGCCCATGGTCCGCCCCCTCAACTCAAGTACCGCTCGAAATAAGGGAGTTGAGCCTAGCGAAAGAGGCGGGCCCCGCACACCGTGGGGCAGTGCGGGGTCCGCCGCGCCGGAGCCGCCGGCGGCCGTACGGGGTCAGGAGCCGTACGGGCCCGGTGGCTCCGGGGTCTTCTCCGGCGGGGTCAGCTGGAGCGTCTGGTCACGAACTCGGCCAGGGCCAGCAGTCCGCCGGCGTTCGCCGGATCCGGTACGGCGCGGGCCAGGTCGGCCACGGCCCTGGCCATCCGGTCGGCCGCCTGGGCCTGCGCCCAGTCCCGCCCACCGGCCCGCTCCACCACCAGCGCCAGGTACTCCTCCTCCCCCTCCTGGTGTGGCCGGGCGTACAGCTCGGCCAGTTCGGCCGCGTCCGGGGTGCCGGAGGTCAGCGCGGCGACCACCGGCAAGGACTTCTTACGGGCGGCGAGGTCGGCACCGGCCGGTTTCCCGGTGCGGGCCGGGTCGCCCCATATGCCGATCACGTCGTCGATCAGCTGGAAGGCGAGCCCCGCCTGCCGGCCGAACGCGTCCAGCGCCTCGACCTCCTCCTCCCCCGCCCCCGCGTACAGGCCCCCCACGGCACAGGCGCAGCCGAGCAGCGCGCCCGTCTTGGCCTCGGCCATGGCGAGCACCTCGGCGAGTGTGACCTCGCCGGGAGCGCGCCGTTCCAAGGCGGTGTCCGTCCGCTGGCCCTCGCAGAGTTCGACGACGCAGCCCGCGAGCCGGGCGGCGGCGGCCGGTGACGCCGGATGCGGGTTCTCGGCGAGCAGTCCAAGGGCCAGCGCCTGGAGCGCGTCCCCGGCGAGGATCGCGTCGTTCTCGCCGAACACCGTCCACGCCGTGGGCCGGTGCCTCCGGGTGACGTCCCGGTCCATCACGTCGTCGTGCAGCAGCGTGAAGTTGTGGACCAGCTCGACCGCCGCCGCGGCCCGCGCCGCCACCGCCCGGGCGGGCGGCCCGCCGAGCGCGGTCGCCGCCGTGAGGACCAGTGCCGGGCGGATCGCCTTGCCGCCGTTGCCCGCGGCCGGGGTGCCGTCCGCGTGCTCCCAGCCGAAGTGGTAGCGCGCGATCCGGCGCATCGAGACGGGCAGGGAGGCGACGGCCGCACGCAGTTCGGGGTCGACCGACGCCCGGGAGCGTTCGAGGATCACCGCCGCGTCGTGTCCGTCGGGCGCGGCCGGGCCGCCCGCCCAACCGGGGGCGGCGCGGGGGAGAAGGCTCTCGGCGGAGCCGGGTCCCGCCGGCCGCTCGGCCCCCGCGGGGCGGGGCACGCCGGTCGGGCGCCGCGTCGCCTCCGTCATGAACTCAACCATCCGATCCACATCCGATCCCCCGCGAAGAGACCGCGGACGGTGGCGCTTCCGCAGCCGGAACTGGGCGCGTCCCCCGGGGGTGTACCCGGCCCGGCGGGCCGGGACACCGGGAGCCGGCGCGTGTGGTCAGCGCCAACGGCCGACCTCGATGTTCTCCAGGACTCCCAGCGCGTCCGGCACCAGCACCGCGGCCGAGAAGTAGGACGTGACCAGGTACTTGATGACCGCCTGCTCGTTGATGCCCATGAACCGCACGGACAGGCTCGGCTCGATCTCGTCGGGGATGCCCTTCGCGCGCAGCCCGATGACGCCCTGGTCCTCCTCGCCGGTGCGCAGGGCGATGATCGAACTGGTCCGCGCCTCGGTGACCGGGATCTTGTTGCACGGGAAGATCGGCACCCCGCGCCAGGTGGGGATGCGGTTGCCGCCCATGTCGATGGTCTCCGGGACCAGACCCCGCTTGTTCAGCTCGCGGCCGAACGCGGCGATCGCGCGCGGGTGGGCGAGGAACAGCTTGGTGCCGCGGCGCCGGCTGAGCAGCTCGTCCATGTCGTCGGGGCTCGGCACGCCGTCGTGCGGGTGGATCCGCTGGTCGTACTCGCAGTTGTGGAGCAGGCCGAAGTCGTGGTTGTTGATCAGCTCGTGCTCCTGGCGCTCCTTCAACGCCTCGACGGTCAGCCGGATCTGCTGCTCCGTCTGGTTCATCGGCTGGTTGTAGAGGTCGGTCACGCGTGTGTGCATGCGCAGGACGGTCTGCGCGATGCTCAGTTCGTACTCGCGGGGGCTGGCCTCGTAGTCGACGAAGGTGTGCGGGATGTCCGGCTCACCGCTGTGTCCGGCGGCGAGTTCGACCGCCTTCTCCCCGTACCTGTTGGCGTTCTGGTCGGAGCTCGAGGCCTGCTGCCGGAGGTGGGCGCGCAGCGAGTCGGCGCGCTCGGCGATCTGCTCGACGTCGCGGCGGGACAGCACGAGGACGGTGCACGCGGTGTCCGCGCGGGCCGTGTACTCCCAGATGGCGTCCGGGTCGAGGAGAGCCTGATCGCCGAAGTACGCGCCGTTGGCGAGGACACCGAGGACCTGGTCGTCGCCGTAGGGGCCGGTGCCGACCTTCTGGACCCTGCCGTGCGCCAGCAGGTACACCTCCTCGGCCTGGCTGCCGAAGGAGGCGATGACCTGGCCCGCCTCGATCTCGCGCTGGCGGCAGCGCTGGGCGAGCTCCGAGAGCACGTCGTCGTCCTCGTAGTCCCGCAGCGCCGGCAGTTCGCCGAGCTCGGCCGGGATGACCTCGACGCGGTCGCCCGTCTTCACGAAGGTGATGCGGCCGTCGCCGACGGCGTAGGTGAGCCGCCGGTTCACCCGGTACGTGCCGCCCTGCACGTCGACCCAGGGCAGCATGCGCAGCAGCCAGCGCGAGCTGATCTCCTGCATCTGGGGAACGGACTTGGTGGTGGTGGCCAGGTTCCGCGCGGCCGCGGTGCCGAGGCTCTGCTGCGGCCGGTCCTGCTCCGTGCGGACCTCTTCGCCTACCGACATAGAGAATTGCCCTCCCGCTCATGCCCGGCACGCTCGGCCGTGCATCGATTTGCGTGCGCCAGCCTTCCAGCACGGAGCGTGGTCGTGCTATTACCCGAAAGAGCGGGAATGGATCACTGTCGCCGCGGGCAGAACTTGCGTTTCCCCTTTGCGTGACCAGCGGGTTCGCGGTGCCTCGCCGGCCGTGCCGCTTCCCGGGCCGGGCGGCGACAATGGCCGGGTGACCCGCTCCACCGCCCCCGGCCCCGCTGCGCTGTCCCCCCGGCTGCCCTCGCCCCTCCAGGAGGTCGCCGACGACCGGTTCACCCGTCGTGGACTGCGGCTGCTCCTGAAGCGCGACGATCTGATCCACCCGGAGCTGATCGGCAACAAGTGGCGCAAACTCGCCCCGAACCTGCGGGCCGCGGCCGGACGGACGGTCGTGACCTTCGGCGGCGCCTACTCCAACCACCTGCGCGCGACGGCCGCGGCGGGCCGCCTGCTGGGCCTGCCGACGGTCGGTGTGGTCCGCGGCCAGGAGCTGGCCGAGCGACCGCTGAACCCCTCCCTGGCGCGTTGCGCGGCCGACGGGATGCGGCTGCACTTCACCGACCGGGCGACGTACCGCCGCAAGGCCGAGCCGGAGACGCTGGCGGCCCTGCTGCGGGCCGCGGGCGCCGAGGACGCCCATGTGGTACCCGAGGGCGGCAGCAACGCCCTGGCGGTACGCGGCTGCCGGGCCCTGGGCGAGGAGCTGGGCGAGCACGCGGACGTCGTCGCGCTGGCCTGCGGCACCGGCGGCACACTGGCCGGCCTGGCCGCCGGTCTCGCGCCCGGTCGGCGTGCCCTCGGCGTACCGGTCCTCCGGGGCGGTTTCCTGGCTGCGGACATCGAGGCCCTGCAGGAACGGGCCTTCGGCGCCCGGCGCGGCACGTGGTCGCTCGACGAGCGCTTCCACTTCGGCGGCTACGCCCGTGTCCCGGCCGAACTCGACGCCTTCGCGGAGGACTTCACCGCCCGGCACGGCGTCCCCGTCGAACGCCTCTACGTCGCCAAACTGCTGTACGGCCTGGTCACCCTGGCCGCCGAGGACGCCTTCCCGCGCGGTACGGCGATCGCCGCGATCATCACGGGCACCCCTTTCCCGCCGACAGCCTGAACCGCCCGGCACCACAACGCCGCCACCGGGCCATCACGCCCGTACCCCGGCACCCCGGCACCCCGGCACCCGCCTGAGCCGCCCGGGCCCCTCACTCCCCGTCCCGGCGCCCGCACAACCACCCGGCCCGCCCGTCCCCTCACGCCGCCTCTCGATAGGCAGCCGCCTCCTCCAGGTCGAGCCTGCGCAGCAAGGTGCGCAGCATTTCGTCGTCGATGTAGCGGCCGTCGCGGAGGCGCACGAAGACCTCGCGCTCGGCGCCGATCACGTCGCGGGACAGGCGGCGGTAGGTGTCGTCGACCGACTCGCCGGTCACCGGGTTGGCCTGGCCGAGGCGCTCCCAGACGGAGTTGCGGCGGCGCTCCAGGACCGTGCGGAGGCGGTCGGCGAGCGGCGGGGGCAGGGCGTTGCGCTCGTCGGCCAGGAGTTCCTCCAGGCGGCGCTCGGCGGCCAGGGACGCCTGTGCCTGCGCGTTCGCCTCGGCCAGGGTCTCCGCCCGCGTGTCACGGTCGGGGAACTTCAGCAGCCGGATCAGCGGCGGCAGTGTCAGGCCCTGCACCACCAGGGTCCCGATGACCGTCGTGAAAGTCAGGAAGAGCAGCAGGTTCCGTTTCGGGAAGGGCCCGCCGTCGTGGAGCGTGACCGGGATCGAGAAGGCGATGGCCAGGGACACCACGCCCCGCATCCCGGCCCACGCGGTGACCATCGCGCCCCTCCAGGTGGGATTCTCCTCGCGCTCCCGGATGCGCCGGGACAGCAGCCGGGGCAGGAACGCCGCCGGGTACACCCAAACGAACCGGGCGGCGACGACCACCAGGAAGACGGCGACCGCGTACCAGGCCGCCTCGGGTCCCGAGTACGTCCCGAGGCCCCCGAGGACGACCGGGAGCTGAAGTCCGATGAGGGCGAACACCGACGACTCCAGGACGAACGCCACCATCTTCCACACGGCCTCCTCCTGGAGCCGGGTGGCGAAGTCGACCTCCCAGGCGCGGTGCCCGAGGTAGAGGGCTACGGTGACGACGGCGAGGACCCCGGAGGCGTGCACCTGCTCGGCGACGCCGTAGGCGACGAACGGGATCAGCAGGGAGAGCGTGTTCTGCAGCAGTGCCTCCTTCAGGTGGGTGCGCAGCCAGTGCAGCGGCGCCATCACCACCAGGCCGATGCCGACGCCGCCGATCGCCGCGATCAGGAACTCCCCCACGCCGCCCGCCCAGGTCGCGCCCTCGCCGACGGCGGCGGCCAGCGCCACCCGGTAGGCGGTGATCGCGGTGGCGTCGTTGAGCAGGGACTCGCCCTGGAGGATCGTGGTGATCCGCGAGGGCAGCCCGACCCGCCGGGCCACGGCCGTCGCCGCGACCGCGTCCGGCGGCGCCACCACCGCGCCCAGCACCAGCGCCGCGGTCAGCGGCAGCCCCGGCACGAGCAGGTACGCGGCCCAGCCGACCACGAAGGTCGCGAACAGCACGTAGCCGACGGAGAGCAGCGCCACGGGGCGCAGTTGCGCGCGCAGGTCGAGGTAGGAGCTGTCACTGGCGGAGGTGTACAGCAGCGGCGGCAGCAGCAGGGGCAGGACCACGCCGGGATCGAGGGCGTAGGCGGGGACCCCGGGGACGTAGGAGACCGCCAGTCCCGCCGCGACCAGCAGCAGGGGCGCCGGTACGGGGGTGCGCCGGGCGACCCCGGCCACCGCGGCGCTGCCCGCCACCAGGAACAGCAGCGGCACTACGTCCATGGTCCTCGCCCACCCGTCGTTCGTCGCCCGGCCGCTTTCCGCGCGGTCCCCCGCACGAGCGTCGTAATCTGGCAATCATGAAACAGTGCACGCACGCCGGCACGCTGCCGCACCCGGAGCCCGTGCCCGAGTGCGAGACGTGTCCGGAGTGCCTGGCGGACGGCACGCATCCGGTGCAGTTGCGGCTGTGCCTGTCCTGTGGCCACGTCGGATGCTGCGACTCGTCACCGGGACAGCATGCGACCAAGCATTACAAGGACACCGGGCACCCGGTGATGCGGACCTTCGAGCCCGGCGAGGACTGGCGCTGGTGCTTCGTGGACCACGTGCTCGTGTGACCGGAACCGGGGGACGGTTCGACCGTCTGACGTCTGGGTACGTCAACCCGGCGCCCGCCGTTCCCATTTGGGCCCGCAGACCCCTAGCCACGGAGCGTATCCGTAGCTTTACTATGAGTGACAGCAAGGGTCGGGGCCCCGGGACAGGAAGGCCGGGCGCGCGGTAGCGTCACCGCTGAACCATGTATCGCGTTGTCCGGGGGATGCCCCCGGCCCTGAGAGAGCTTGTACCACCTTGGAGGTGAGGGTGTCCCAGATCGCAGGCGAGCCCGTGGCGAACCAGGACTTCGTGGAGGTCCGGCTGCCGGCTGCGGGTGCCTACCTGTCGGTGCTGCGGACGGCCACGGCCGGCCTCGCGGCCCGTTTGGACTTCACCCTCGACGAGATCGAGGACCTGCGCATCGCGGTCGACGAGGCCTGCGCGATCCTGCTCCAGCAGGCCGTGCCCGGCTCGGTGCTCAGCTGCGTCTTCCGGCTGGTCGACGACTCGCTCGAGGTCACTGTCTCGGCCCCGACGACGGACGGTCACGCGCCTTCGCGGGACACGTTCGCCTGGACCGTCCTGTCCGCGCTCGCGGGCAAGGTCTCCTCCGCCGTGGACGACGACAGGACCGTGTCGATCAGCCTCTACAAACAGCGCGGCGCGGGACCCGGGCCGGCGTGAGGAACGGGGACGGTCCGGTGCGGGACGAAGAGCGCGGCACACGGGAGCTGCCCGAGGGCGGGCCCCCGGCGCGCGCGGACGGGGCCGGGGCTCCGGGCGGGGCCGCCCGGGGCGGTCCGGCCGCGGCCCGGCGCGCGGCGGACGGTATCGACGGCATCCCGGAGCAGGCCAGGCCGCACCCGGAGGACGAGCCGCTGGTCGCCGGCCACGGCGGTCCTCCCCCTCACGGGGACTCCTCCCGTTCGAGCGAAGGCGAGAACGCGGGGAAGGAGGCGAGGGCTCGGGGAAGGGCGACGGGCGGGACGATGAGCGAGCACGAGCGCAACGGCGAGGACGGGTCGCGCGCCGCCCCGATCGTGCACAACGCGCGGCACGACCCTCATGACCGCAGTGGCGCACGTGCGATGTTCGTCCAGCTGCGCGCCCTGCAGGAGGGCAGCCCGCAGTACGCCGAGCTGCGCAACCAGCTGGTCCGCATGCACCTGCCGCTCGTCGAGCACCTCGCGCGCCGCTTCCGCAACCGCGGCGAGCCGCTGGACGACCTCACCCAGGTCGCCACCATCGGCCTGATCAAGTCGGTCGACCGGTTCGACCCGGACCGCGGCGTGGAGTTCTCCACGTACGCCACCCCGACGGTCGTCGGCGAGATCAAGCGGCACTTCCGGGACAAGGGCTGGGCGGTGCGTGTGCCGCGCCGGCTCCAGGAGCTGCGCCTGGCGCTGACCACCGCGACGGCCGAGCTGTCCCAGCTCCACGGCCGCTCGCCCACGGTGCACGAGCTGGCGGAGAAGCTCGCCATCTCCGAGGAGGAGGTCCTGGAGGGCCTGGAGTCGGCCAACGCCTACTCCACGCTGTCCCTGGACGTCCCCGACACGGACGACGAGTCCCCGGCGGTCGCGGACACCCTCGGCGCCGAGGACGAGGCGCTGGAGGGCGTGGAGTACCGGGAGTCGCTGAAGCCGCTCCTTGAGGATCTCCCGCCGCGCGAGAAGCGGATCCTGCTGCTGCGCTTCTTCGGCAACATGACCCAGTCGCAGATCGCGCAGGAGGTCGGCATCTCGCAGATGCACGTCTCCCGGCTGCTGGCCCGCACACTGGCCCAGCTGCGGGAGAAGCTGCTCGTGGAGGAGTAGGAGAAGGAGGGATCGCGGGAACCGGGACGGCCGGGGCGGAGGCCGGCCGTCACCGGCTACCGCTGTCCGCTCTCCCCGGCCCGGCCGGGGCCCTTGATGTCGAGGGCCCGGGTCGTCTCCGGGTTGACGAGCAGCACCAGCGACGTGACGGCCACCACGGCGAGCACGATGCCGGCCGGGATGGCCACGCCGTCGGACCGCAGCAGGTTGTAGGCGACGGGCAGCGCCATGATCTGTGTGATGACCGCCGGTCCCCGGCTCCAGCCGCGGCGCAGCAGCAGTCCGCGGGCCGCGAGCAGCGGCAGCAGCGCGAGCACGAGCACCGTGATGCCGCCGGTGACGCCGGTCTGCCGGTCGCCCTCGGGGCCGGTGGCGCCCGCGACGAGCATCCAGATCCCGCCGACGACCAGCACGAGCCCTTCCAGCCCGGCCAGCGCCGCCGCGTACGTCAGCCGCCGCGGGCGGGGACCTGCGGCATCCGCCGCGTCCGTGGCGTCCGTGGGCTGCGTGTTCTTCGTGGGCTTCGGTGCGGGTTTGCGGTCACTGCTCACTCCAGCAGGGTAGCCGTCGCGGCCCGGACCACCGTGTGCAGGCTCACGCCCCGGCCTCTTACCCGATCCCTACCTCGGGGTGGGGTCGGTACTGTCCGGTAGGTACGCTGCACCTCATGCGTGCACTTCTCGTGGTCAATCCGGCGGCAACCACCACAAGCGCACGTACGCGCGACGTCCTGATCCACGCGCTCGCGAGCGAGATGAAGCTGGACGCGGTCACCACCGAGTACCGCGGCCACGCCCGCGACCTGGGCCGGCAGGCCGCTGACGGCGACGACATCGACCTGGTGGTGGCCCTCGGCGGCGACGGCACGGTCAACGAGGTCGTCAACGGTCTGCTGCACCGCGGCCCGGACCCCGAGCGCCTTCCCCGCCTGGCGGTGGTGCCCGGCGGCTCCACCAACGTCTTCGCCCGCGCCCTGGGCCTGCCCAACGACGCGGTGGAGGCCACCGGCGCGATCCTGGACGCCCTGCGCCTGGGCAGCGAGCGCACGGTCGGCCTGGGTCTGGCCTCGGGCACGCCCGGCACCGACGACGCGGCGGTTCCGGAGCGCTGGTTCACCTTCAACGCCGGGCTCGGTTTCGACGCCGGCGTGGTCGGCCGGGTGGAGCAGCAGCGCGAGCGCGGCAAGAAGTCCACGCACGCGCTGTACGTACGGCAGGTGGTCCGCCAGTTCCTCGGGGAGTCGAGCCGGCGGCGCGGGTCGATCACCCTGGAGCGCGCCGGAGAGGACCCGCTGACCGACCTGGTGGCGGCGATAGTCTCGAACACCTCGCCGTGGACGTATCTCGGCAATCGCCCGATGTACACGTCACCTAAGGCCTCGTTCGATACCGGGCTCGATGTGCTCGGTCTCAGCCGCCTGTCGACCGCCGCGGTTGCCCGGTATGGCACCCAGTTGCTCACTTCGTCCCCCGAGCGCGGACCCCAGGGCAGGCATGCGGCCTCCCTGCACGATCTGACCCGCTTCACCTTGCATTCGAAGGTGCCGCTGCCCCTCCAGATGGACGGTGACCACCTGGGGCTGCGTCGAAGCGTGACGTTCACAGGCGTACGCCGTGCACTGCGTGTGATTGTGTGAGTAGAAGGGGCGAAAGTCCTTTCACTCGAACGTTTAGGCCAGGATCCACCCCATGGAAGTACGGCTGTGACCTAGTCGACACCGAGGAATCAAAAAAAACTTTCCGGAAGGGGTTGTATCCGCCGCTGAGGTTTGCGAGTCTCTACGTGGCGATCGGGGCGGCCCACCACATGGGCCCCAGAGATCACCAGAACCCCTCTACGAATCACAGGACCACGCCAGGGAACCTGGCAGTCGGCCCTTCCCTCGTCGAGGGATTCGTGAAAGCGTTCACATTCACAAGCAATCGCATGTAATACCAAGAGAGGTAGCAGCCATGGACTGGCGTCACAACGCCGTTTGCCGCGAGGAAGACCCCGAGCTGTTCTTCCCCATCGGCAACACCGGTCCTGCGCTGCTGCAGATCGAGGAAGCCAAGGCCGTCTGCCGTCGCTGCCCGGTTATGGAGCAGTGCCTGCAGTGGGCGCTCGAGTCCGGTCAGGACTCCGGCGTCTGGGGTGGTCTCAGCGAGGACGAGCGTCGCGCGATGAAGCGCCGCGCCGCCCGCAACCGGGCTCGTCAGGCCTCCGCCTGACCACAGCCACCCCGCTGACAGCCTGAGCTTGGCGGCGCGTGCAACGAGTACGCATCTCCCGCCCCCGAGCCGCAGCGCGCAGTACCCCCGATGCGCACACAGGACGCAACGAGCGACTGGCCCCGGACCGACCTCGGTCCGGGGCTCTTTGCTGTGCGGGGACCGACGCTCCTGCCGTGCGGGCTACTTGTGCGTCTGCACGGGAATGTCGAGGACCACTCGGGTGCCGCGCTCCGGGGCCGGCACCATGTCGAAGGTGCCGCCCAACTCCCCCTCGACCAGGGTCCGTACGATCTGCAGGCCGAGGTTGCCCGAGCTGTGCGGGTCGAAGCCGTCGGGCAGACCCACGCCGTCGTCCTGGACGGTGACGAGCAGCCGGGCCTCGCGCGAGGTGCCGCCGCGGACCGCGGAGACCTCCACCGTCCCCGTCTCGCCCTCGCGGAAGCCGTGTTCCAGGGCGTTCTGCAGGACCTCGGTCAGCACCATGGACAGCGGGGTGGCGACCTCCGCGTCCAGGATCCCGAAACGGCCGCTGCGCCGGCCGGTCACCTTGCCCGGGGAGATCTCGGCGACCATCGCGAGCACCCGGTCGGCGATCTCGTCGAACTCCACGCGCTCGTCCAGGTTCTGGGACAGCGTCTCGTGCACGATGGCGATCGAGCCGACCCGGCGGACCGCCTCCTCAAGGGCCTCGCGGCCACGCTCCGACTCGATGCGCCGGGCCTGCAGCCTGAGCAGCGCCGCCACCGTCTGGAGGTTGTTCTTGACCCGGTGGTGGATCTCCCGGATCGTCGCGTCCTTGGTGATCAACTCTCGCTCGCGGCGGCGCAGTTCCGTCACGTCCCGGAGCAGCACCAGCGACCCTATGCGTGTGCCCTTGGGTTTGAGCGGGATGGCCCGGAACTGGATCACCCCGTCGTGGGCCTCGATCTCGAACTCCCGCGGTGCCCAGCCGCTGGCCAGCTTCACCAGCGCCTCGTCCACCGGGGCCCGGGAGGGGGCGAGTTCGGCGGTGGTCTCGCCCAGGTGGTGGCCGACGAGGTCGGCGGCGAGGCCGAGGCGGTGGTAGGCGGAGAGCGCGTTGGGCGAGGCGTACTGGACGATGCCGTCCGCGTCCAGCCGGATCAGGCCGTCGCCGACCCGGGGCGAGGCGTCCATGTCGACCTGCTGGTCCGGGAACGGGAAGGAGCCTGCCGCGATCATCTGCGCCAGGTCCGAGGCGCTCTGCAGATACGTCAGCTCCAGCCGGCTCGGGGTGCGCACGGTGAGCAGGTTGGTGTTGCGCGCGATGACGCCGAGGACGCGTCCCTGGCGCCGCACCGGGATGGACTCGACGCGGACCGGGACCTCCTCGCGCCACTCGGGGTCGCCCTCCCGCACGATCCGGCCCTCGTCGAGCGCGGCGTCCAGCATCGGGCGGCGGCCGCGCGGGACGAGGTGGCCGACCATGTCGTTCTGGTACGAGGTGGGACCGGTGTTGGGGCGCATCTGGGCGACCGAGACGTACCGGGTGCCGTCCATGGTGGGGACCCACAGAACCAGGTCGGCGAAGGAGAGGTCGGAGAGCAGCTGCCACTCCGAGACCAGCATGTGCAGCCACTCGAGATCGGAGTCGTCGAGCGCGGTGTGCTGGCGTACGAGTTCGTTCATGGAGGGCACGTCTGCGAGCGTACCCGTGCATTTGTGCGGGCCCGAATCGAGCGGAGGCGGCGGAGGCCGCAAAGGCGCGGGGCCCCCGGAGACACCCGCGGGCCGCGGCGCCTGAGAGGGACCCTCAACCCTCCCGGCACCGCAGCCCGGAGCAGCATCGGCCGCGGGCGTGCGGTCCCGGTCGGCCGAAGGATGAGGAACCGGGGCAGTCAGGGCAGAGAGCTCCGGATCCTCGGTCCGCCTTCCTGTGCGGGGAAGGCGGAGGCTCGTGCGTTCACCTGTCGTGCGCGGGCGGGGCCGCGCGTGTGCGCTCTTCGAGACGTCTCCGCAGCATTCTGGACTAGACCACTTGCCCTGTCCATGCGCGGGACGGTAGTTGTTGTGTTTTCTTCACCGAACGACCGGTCGGCCGGAACTTCCGGATCATCCGGCGTGTCCCCCGCAGCCTAGCCCGCCCCGCTGGGCAGTGGGGCCGGATGGCGGGGGCGATTTCCGTGAGTACCTCGGCTTCCCCCGGCTCACGCCGTCGTACGCCGGTCGCGATCCGGGCCCGGACGTCCGCCCCCGCGGCTTCGGGCACGGGGACGGACGGGCACGGCGCGGCGGGGCCCTACTCTGTTAGATTGGGCGTGGATTGGTCTAAACCACACGACCCCCGTTACCGGGTCCGTCCCCTTCAGATCCACTTCAGATCGGCAGGCCCAGCGTGGAAGTTGTCATCGTTCCGGACGCCAGAGCGGGCGGCGAACTCATCGCCGAGGCGATGGCGCAGCTGCTCCGGCGCAAGCCCGACGCCCTGCTCGGCGTGGCCACGGGCTCCACTCCCCTGCCCGTGTACCAGGCGCTGGCGGCCAAGGTGCGCTCGGGTGCGGCGGACCTCTCGCGGGCGCGGATCGCCCAGCTCGACGAGTACGTGGGGCTGCCCGCCGAGCATCCCGAGTCCTACCGCTCGGTGCTGCGCCGGGAGGTGCTGGAGCCGCTCGGCATCGGGATGGACGCCTTCCTCGGGCCCGACGGCACGGCCGACGACGTCCGGTCGGCCTGCGCGGCCTACGACCGGGCGCTCGCCGAGGCCGGCGGCGTCGATCTGCAACTGCTCGGGATCGGGACGGACGGGCACATCGGGTTCAACGAGCCGTGCTCGTCGCTCGCCTCGCGCACCCGGATCAAGACGCTCACCGAGCAGACCCGCGCCGACAACGCGCGCTTCTTCGACGGCGACGTCGAGCAGGTGCCGCACCACGTGATCACGCAGGGCATCGGGACGATCCTGGAGGCCCGGCACCTGGTGCTGCTGGCCACGGGCGAGGGCAAGGCGGACGCGGTCGCGGCGACCGTCGAGGGCCCGCTGGCGGCCGTCTGCCCCGCCTCGGCCCTCCAGCTCCACCCGCACGCCACGGTCGTCGCCGACGAGGCCGCCGCGTCCAAGCTGAAGCTGGCCGACTACTTCCGCCACACCTACGTCAACAAGCCGGACTGGCAGGGCATCTGACCTTCGGCCCACCCTGACGCCGGCCACCCCCTGGGGGTGGCCGGCGTCACCGTGTCGGCAGCCGTGCGGCTCGGCCGTGGCGAGAGGCCGGTGGGCGGTGGGCGGTTCACGCGCCCGTCAGGATCTCCGCCGCCGCTCTGCCGCAGACGCGGGCCGCGCCGTGGGTGGCGATGTGGAGGGGGCCACGCGGGGGTGCCTGGGGGACGCCCATTTCGATGATCACCGTGTCCGGGCGGGCCGCGAGCAGGGTGTCCAGGGCCGCGGCCATCCAGGGGTGGCGGTGCTCGTCGCGGACGACGGCCACCACACGCCGGGTGCCGGCCTCCTGGAGGGCCGCGCGGCCCGCGTCCTCGCCGGCGAAGCTGCCTGTCCGGGTGCCCGGCAGGAGGCGGCCGAGCTCGGCGGCCACGCCCCACGGGGTCTCGTCACCGACGGCGATGTTGGCGACGGGGGTGAAGGCGGCGACGTAGGGCGGCTCCGTGAGCGGGGTGAAGCCGTCCGCGGCGGTGACGCGCAGCGCGCGCCGGGCCGCCCGCAGTCCGACCTCCGGGTCGGCGGCGTCCCGCGCCCCGGCCCGGTTCCCGGCCGCGGCGGTCCAGCGGGCCAGGGCGCGGACCCGTTCGGCCGCGTCGGCCAGCCGTTCCTCGGGCAGTTCCCCGGAGCGGACGGCGGCGACCAGGGTGTCGCGCAGACCGGTCACGGTCTCGTCGTCGGCCAGTCCGCCGCCCACGCAGATCGCGTCGGCACCGGCGGCGACGGCCAGGACGCTGCCGCGCCGGATGCCGTAGTTGTCCGCGATGGCCCGCATCTCCATGCCGTCGGTGACGATCAGGCCCTCGTAGCCGAGTTCGCCGCGCAGCAGGTCGGTCAGCACCCGGCGGGACAACGTTGCCGGAAGCTCCGGGTCCAGGGCCGGGACCAGGATGTGGGCGCTCATCACGGCCTTGCTGCCGGCGGCGATCGCCGCGCGGAACGGGGCCAGTTCGCGCGCCTGGAGCACGTCGCCGCCCACGTCGATGCGGGGCATCGCGTGGTGCGAGTCCACGGCGGTGTCGCCGTGCCCGGGGAAGTGCTTGGTACAGGCGGCGACCCCGGCGGACTGGAGGCCGGTGACGTAGGCGGCGGTGTGCCGGGCGGCCAGGCCGGTGGAGGCGCCGAAGGACCGTACGCCGATGACCGGGTTGCCGGGGTTGGAGTTGACGTCGGCGGAGGGCGCCCAGTTGAGGTTCACCCCGCACTCGGCCAGCCGCCGGCCGAGTTCGCGCGCGACGGCCTCGGTCAGCTCCACGTCGTCCACCGCGCCCAGCGCGTGGTTGCCGGGGAAGCTGGAGCCGGTGCGCACCTCCAGACGGGTGACGTCGCCGCCCTCCTCGTCGACGGCGACCAGGACGTCCTCGCGTTCGGCGCGCAACTGGGCGGTGAGGGCGGCGAGCTGTTCGGGCGAGGCGATGTTCCGGCCGAACAGTCCGACCGAGGACAGCCCCTCACCGAGGCGCCGGAGCAGCCAGTCGGGGGCCGTGGTCCCGGTGAAGCCGGGCTGGAGGACGGTCAGCGCGTCGCGGGTGAGTGTGTCGGTGCCGCTGGCGATTGTCGTCATCGGGTGGCGTTATCCCTTCACGGCGCCCGCGGTCAGGCCCGCGGCCATCTTGCGCTGGACGAGCAGGAACAGGACGACGATCGGTATGGCCATCATCGTGGCTCCGGCCATCATCGGGGCGTATTCGGTGCCGTGCTTGGTGGTGAAGTTGGCGAGCCAGACCGTCGCGGTCTGGTGCTCCTGGCTGAGCAGCATGAGGGCGTACAGGTACTCGTTCCAGGCCTGGATGAAGCCGTAGACCGAGGTGGCGACCAGGCCGGGGGCCAGCAGCGGGAAGACGACCCGGATGAAGGCGCCGGTGCGGGAGCAGCCGTCGACCATGGCGGCCTCCTCCAGCTCCCGGGGGATGTTGACGATGAAGCCGCGCAACGTCCACACGGTGAAGGGGAGGATGAAGGTCAGATAGGTGATGATCAGCCCGGTGAGCCTGTCGTACTGCCCGAGGTCGTTCAGCAGCAGGAAGATCGGGATGATCATGGCGATCAGCGGCACCATCTGCACCGCCAGGATGCCCACGATCACGACCTTGCGTCCGCGGAAGGCGAAGCGGGAGATGGCGAGCGCGGCCAGCATGCCCACGACCACGCCGATCGCCACCACCGACAACGACACGATCAGGCTGCGGCCGACCGGGCCCCAGAAGTCGGCGATGTCCAGCGCCCGGCGGAAGTTCGCGAGGGAGAGCCCAGTGGGCAGCAGGCTCGGGTCCGGGTCGATGGCGTCCCTGGACGGCTTGAACGCGGTGTTGAGCATCCAGTAGAAGGGGAAGCCGACGATGACGAAGACGAGCAGGCCGAGCAGGTTCCAGCCGAGCCTCGCCCTCCGGCGGCGGGGAGATGCGAGGGTACTCGTGCCGCTCATTCGACTTCTCCGATCTTCAGCATCTGGCGCATGTACACGGCGACCACGCCGAGCAGCAGCAAGACGGTGATCAAGGCGATCGCCGAACCCTGCGCGTAGTCGTTGACCACGAACGCGCGGTCGTAGGAATAGGTGTTGAGGACCTGGAACTCCGCCTCGGGGTGGCCGCCCCGCATCACGAACACCTGCGGGAAGACCCCCATGTCCCAGATCACCGACAGGGTCGTGAGCATCACGATGACCGGCTTGAGGATCGGCAGGGTGACATGGCGGAAGACGCCCCAGGCGCCCGCGCCGTCCAGCCGTGCGGCCTCCTCCAGTTCGCTGGGCACCTGGGTCAGGCCCGCGCTGAGCGTGATGGTGACGAAGGGCACGGCGCCCCACACCACCAGCAGCATGATCACGGCCAGCCCCTCGGGCCCGCTTGCGAACCAGTTGTGGCCGACCATGTCGACGCCGGGCAGCCTGCTGAGCAGCGCGTTGAGGACGCCGTAGTCGGAGTCGAAGAGCCACTTGAAGACGGTGGTGGCCACGATGACAGGCATGCCCCAGCTGGCCACCAGCACGATGTTGATCAGCACCTTCACCCAGCCGGACACCCGCTGCAGCAGCAGCGCGAACGCCATGCCGGCGACCATGGTGAGGACCACACAGCCGGCGGCGAAGACGATCGTGCGCAGGACGACCGCCCAGAACTCACTGTCGCCCAGCACGTTCCGGAAGTTGGCGAACCCCGCCCATTCGGCTGATCGGAAGCCCCACAGCTCCGACTGGCCGAACTTCTGGAAGGAGACCGTGACCAGACGCGCCAGGGGGTACGCCATGACCAGGGTCAGCACCAGCAGGCAGGGCGCGAGCAGCAGCCACGGGGTCGCGGCCCCGCCGGAGGTGCGCTGTCCCCGTGGCCGGTCGGGGACGGCGGGTGGCGGTGCCTGCCGCGGTGGCGGCACCTTGGCAGGGGTGGTCGTGTCTGCGGCACTCATCGCGCGCTCCTCAGCGGTCCCTCAGGTCGTACGAAGGCCAAGCCCCGTACGACCGTGCGCGGGCCGGCGCACGGTCGTACGGGAAGCAGGGCCCCGCTGCGGTCGCAGGACCCCGCGTTCCTGTCACTTGGTGTTGATCACCTTGTCGATCGCGGCGTCCGCCTCCTTGGCGGCCGCCTCGACCGACTTCTTGCCGGTGCCGATGTTCTGCAGCATGGTCTGCAGCACCTGGGCCTTCTCGACCTGACCCCAGCCCGGTGCCATCGGGACGAACCAGTTGGACTCGGCCGCGGTGGCCGGCACCGCCGTCGCGGGGTCGTCCTTCAGCGTCGCGAGGTCGGTCTTGTTGTTGGGCAGGTTGCCCTTGCCCATCAGGCCCTTCTGGCCGGACGGGCCGGTGAACGCGTTGATCCACTCGGCTGCGAGCGTCTGTGCCTTGGACTTCACCGGGACGGCGAGGTCGGAGCCGCCGAGGAAGACCGGCATGTTCTTGCCGGACGGGCCGGGCATCACGAAGTTCTCGTTGTTGTCCTTGAGCTTGCCGGTCTTGTCCTGCTCCGGGTCGGACGCGGCCGCGCCTTCCCAGGCGGCGCCGAAGATCATGCCGGACTTGCCCTGGCCGTAGACGATGTAACGGTCGGACTCGTCCTTGGTCTTGTCGCCGTGCATGTACTTGTCGACGACGTTCTTGAACTCGTTCAGGCCCTTGAGGGACTCGGGCGAGGAGAGGTCGGCCTTCCACTGGCCGCCCTCCTCCTTGGCGATGGAGCCGCCGGCGTCGTAGACGAAGGACATGGCCGCGTACCAGTCGCGCGTGGGCTGGTACCAGGCGTTGAACTTGTCACCCTGCTTCTTCTGAACCTTGTCCAGGTCGGCCGTGAGCTCCTGGTAGGTCTTCGGAACGGACTTCACGCCGGCTGCGGCGATGACGTCCTTGCGCCAGTTGGCGACCCGGCCGCCCGCGTAGTAGGGAACGCCGTAGGTCTTGCCGTCGTAGGTCACCGAGGCCTTCAGGCCGTCGAGCCAGGCGTCGGATCCGGTGAAGTCGGCGGCGTCGACGGGGGCGAAGGCACCCTTGACCATGTACCCGAGCATCTCGGTGTTGCCCATCTCGACCACGTCGGGGGCCTTGTCGGTGGCGAGGACCGCATCGAGCTTGGTGTTCTTGTCCGGCCAGCCGTAGTACTCGTGCTTGATCTTCAGACCCGGGTGCTTCTTCGTCACCGCGTCGTCGGCCGCCTTGACCAGCTCGGGCCAGTTGTTCTGCGCGTCCACGGTGAGCCAGACGGTCAGCTCCTTGGCGTCGGCGCCGCCCTTGCTGGAGCTCCCGCCGTCCTTGCCGCCCCCACACGCCGCGATGGAGACCATCATGCCCGCGATACCGATCGCGGCTACCAGCTTGCGCTTCACGCCACCCTCCTCAGGGATGCCACAAACCCCCCTGCCTCCCCGCGGTTGAGCGACATCCGAGCGTCGGCGTAACCGCCC
Organism: Streptomyces sp. CB01373; assembly: GCF_002803075.1. Lineage (GTDB taxonomy): Bacteria > Actinomycetota > Actinomycetes > Streptomycetales > Streptomycetaceae > Streptomyces. The sequence continues at coordinate 188,340 of NZ_NNBK01000005.1, forward strand.
GTGGGGCCGGGACCTGGACCAATGGTGTAGACCAGTAGGGGGAGCTTGGCCCAGACCAATAGGGCTGTCAAGAGTGCGCCGACCCGCTCAGACGGTCCGTTACGGGACCGCGATATGCAGGGACCTTTCATTGTTCGTCCGGCAAAATGGACGCCCGCGCTCCACTGGACCAGTGGCGACCGTACGCGACCGCCGGACGGGCCTGGCCAGGTGGACCACCCGCCCAGGCCGGAGCTATGGACTAGACCATCCGGGGGCACGACGGTATACAGAGGAGATCACGGAGCGTACGGGTGACCACTCGGCACGCGAAGCCGTGCCACGATGTGAGCCGGGGCCGACGGGACGTCGGCCGCCTCGGCACAGGAGCCGGAAAGGCAGAGCATGAGCACCGACGTCAGCAGTGCGGAGAACGAGGGTGGGGCGACCGTCCGTACCGCGCGCGTGCCCAAGTACTACCGCCTGAAGAAGCACCTGCTCGACATCACCCAGACACTGCCGCCGGGCACTCCGGTGCCGCCGGAGCGGACCCTGGCGGCCGACTTCGACACCTCGCGGACCACGGTGCGGCAGGCGCTTCAGGAGCTCGTCGTCGAGGGCCGGCTGGAGCGCATCCAGGGCAAGGGCACCTTCGTCGCCAAGCCGAAGGTCTCCCAGGCGCTGCAACTGACCTCCTACACCGAGGACATGCGCGCGCAGGGCCTGGAGCCGACCTCGCAGCTGCTGGACGTCGGCTACGTCACCGCCGACGACCGCCTGGCCGAACTGCTCGACATCACCGCCGGGGGGCGGGTGCTGCGCATCGAGCGGCTGCGCATGGCCAACGGCGAGCCCATGGCCATCGAGACCACCCACCTGTCGGCCAAGCGCTTCCCGGCGCTGCGGCGCAGCCTGGTGAAGTACACCTCCCTGTACACCGCACTCGCCGAGGTCTACGACGTCCATCTCGCCGAGGCCGAGGAGACCATCGAGACCTCGCTGGCCACTCCGCGCGAGGCCGGCCTGCTCGGCACCGACGTGGGCCTGCCGATGCTGCTGCTCTCCCGGCACTCCCTGGACCGCGAGGGCCGTCCGGTGGAGTGGGTGCGGTCGGTGTACCGCGGGGACCGCTACAAGTTCGTGGCCCGCCTCAAGCGCCCGCAGGAGTAAGGGCCTTGTGACGGAGTAAGAATCCCGTGGCGGTCCGTGGCGTCATGCGCACGAGGGATTCCGCACCTGTGACACCGTGATCTACATTGCGTGCGCACCGCACGGACGCTCGGTGATCAGCTAGGGGACGGAGTCGCCACATGTCGAATGCCCCGGAAGCCACCAGAGCGGTGGTGACGCCCTTACGGGTCGCCATCGCCCTCTGCCTCGTCGCCCCCTTCGTGGCGCTGCTGTGGGTGGGGTCGTACGCGAGGAAGGACCCGGCCCTCGCCGGGATCCCGTTCTTCTACTGGTACCAGATGCTGTGGGTACTCGTCTCCGCGGTCCTGACGATGACCGCGTACCGGCTGTGGCAGCGTGACCGGCGCACCGCCGGGACCCCCCGGGCCGCCGGGCCGGCCTCCGCCGCGACGGCCGAGGACGGGGGTGCGGTCAAGTGAAGGACGGGGTCAACGGCGTCACGCTCGGCGTCTGTGTCTTCTTCTTCCTGCTCGTCACCGTCATGGGCTTCCTGGCCGCGCGCTGGCGCCGGGCCGAGAACGAGCACAGCCTGGACGAATGGGGCCTGGGAGGACGGTCGTTCGGCACCTGGGTGACCTGGTTCCTGCTCGGCGGCGACCTGTACACCGCCTACACCTTCGTGGCCGTGCCGGCCGCCGTCTACGCGACGGGAGCGGCCGGCTTCTTCGCGGTGCCGTACACGATCCTGGTGTACCCGCTGATCTTCACGTTCCTGCCGCGGCTGTGGTCGGTGTCCCACCGGCACGGATACGTGACCACCTCGGACTTCGTCCGCGGCCGGTTCGACTCCAAGAGCCTGTCGCTGGCGGTGGCGCTCACCGGCATCCTCGCGACAATGCCGTACATCGCGCTCCAGCTGGTCGGCATCCAGGCGGTCCTGGACGTCATGGGCGTCGGCGGCGGCGACAGCACCCACTGGTTCGTGAAGGACCTGCCGCTGCTGATCGCCTTCGGCGTGCTGGCGGCGTACACCTACTCGTCGGGGCTGCGCGCGCCCGCGCTGATCGCGTTCGTGAAGGACACCCTGATCTACATCGTGATCGCGGTGGCCATCATCTACATCCCGATCAAGCTGGGCGGCTTCGGCGAGGTGTTCGCCAAGGCGGGCCAGAAGTTCACCGAGTCGGGTTCGGGCGGGCTGGTCCCGGCGGCGGCCGGCCAGTGGACGTACGCCACGCTGGCGCTCGGCTCCGCGCTGGCGCTGTTCATGTACCCGCACTCGATCACCGCGACGCTGTCCTCGCGCAGCCGCGAGGTGATCCGCCGCAACACGACGATCCTGCCGCTGTACTCGCTGATGCTGGGCCTGCTCGCCCTGCTGGGCTTCATGGCCATCGCGGCGGGCGTGCAGGTGAAGAACGGCCAGCTGGCCATTCCGCAACTCTTCGAGAACATGTTCCCGGACTGGTTCGCGGGCGTGGCGTTCGCGGCGATCGCCATCGGCGCGCTGGTACCGGCGGCCATCATGTCGATCGCCGCCGCGAACCTGTTCACCCGCAACATCTACAAGGACTTCATCCGCCCGCAGGCGACACCGCGGGAGGAGACCCGGGTCTCCAAGATCGTGTCGCTCCTGGTGAAGGTGGGCGCGCTGGTCTTCGTCCTGACCATGGACAAGACGGTCGCCATCAACTTCCAGCTCCTCGGCGGCATCTGGATCCTGCAGACCTTCCCGGCCCTGGTCGGCGGGCTGTTCACCCGCTGGTTCCACCGCTGGGCGCTGCTGGCGGGCTGGGCGGTCGGCATGGTCTACGGCACGGTCGCCGCCTACGGGGTCGCCTCGCCGACGCAGAAGCACTTCGGCGGGTCGGCGAAGGAGATCCCGGGTCTCGGTGAGATCGGCTACATCGGGCTGACGGCGTTCGTGCTCAACGCGGCCGTCTCGGTGGTCCTGACGTTCGTGCTGCGGGCGGTCAACGCGCCCCAGGGCGTGGACGAGACCCGTCCGGAGGACTACACGGCGGACGCCGGCGACCCGGACGTCGAGGTGGAGCTCCCGCCGGCCACGACGGCGGCCCCGCACTAGGGCGTGTTTCGAAGGTGGCGTCGTTCGCCCGGAGGGCGGGCCCCGCGGCGTCTGGTGCGTGCGATCGCAAGGCGGAGGGTCGCCCTCGTACTGGGTGTACGTGGGCGATCCCGACAACGCAGCGAGCGTGCGTGCCAGGCGCCGCGGGGCAGACGGCACTTTCGAAACACGCCCTAGTACTGCAACGGTGTTTGCCGTGACTGCTGGCCAGATTGGTCGTTGGTCTGGTTATGGGTGGGGACCTTGCTGATGTCAGGCTGTGGGCAAGTGAGCTGAATGCTGTGCATGAGCGGTTCGTGCATCGGTTCAACAGGTCGGAGCCGAGGGAGTCGGCACTGGCCTATATGCGGGGACTGATCGCTCCTCTGCAGCGGAAGAACGGCTGGACCTTGGCCGAGGAAGCCGGCCACGCAGGCCCGGACCGCATCCACCGGATGCTGAACCGAGTCGACTGGGACGCCGATGAGGTCCTCAACGACGTGCGTCAGTACGTGGTCGACAACCTCGGTGACCGGGACGCCGTCCTGATCGTGGACGACACCGGCTTCCTGAAGAAGGGGGTGCGCTCGGCCGGAGTGCAGCGGCAGTACTCCGGCACCGCCGGGCGCACGGAGAACTGCCAGATCGGTGTCTTCCTCGCCTACGCGGCTGCCGGCGGCAGGACGCTGATCGACCGCCGCCTGTATCTGCCCACCTCATGGACGGACGACCGCGAGCGGTGCCGCCGGGCCGGCGTCGACGACAGTGTCGGCTTCGAGACCAAGGTGGCCATGGCCAAGGCGATGGTCCGCCGCGCCATCACCGACAAGATCCCGTTTCGGTGGGTGACCGCGGATGCCGCCTACGGTTTCAGCAAGGGCTGGCGGTCCGAGTTGGAGCAGGCCGATGTCTACCACGTCATGGCCACCACCCGACACGACACCGTCGTCACCCGCTGGGCGATCGACCATCCCGTCCACGATCTGTTCCCGGGCCTGCCGCGGCAGAAGTGGAAGCGCCGCTCGTGCGGCCAGGGGGCGCACGGCCCGCGGATCTACGACTGGGCACGTGTGGAGGTCAGGCCCTGGCACCGCGAAGACCGCCGACACTGGGTCCTTGCCCGCCGCAGCGTCAGCCGCCCGCAAGAGATCTCCTACTACATCGCCTACTGCCCAGCCGACACCACCCTGGACGAACTCATCCGCATCGCGGGCACCCGGTGGGCCATCGAGGAATGCTTCCAGACCGCCAAGCAGGAGTGCGGCCTCGACGACTACCAGGTGCGGCGTTATCCCGGCTGGCACCGCCACATGACCCTGGCCATGGCCGCCCACGCCTGCCTGACCGTCCTTCGCGCCCACGCACTCGATGCCGGGAAAGCAGAAACGGATCCTCCCAGCTCATCCACCTCAGCCTCGCCGAGATCCGACGCCTGATAACCCGTCTCACCGACCGCCGCCCGGCATCCGTCGACCACATCCTGCACTGGTCACACTGGCGCCGAAAACGACAACACCAAGCCCGCATCAGTCACTACACACGCCGCGGACACAGCCCCTGAAACTGGCCAGCAATCAGCACAAACACCGTTGCAGTACTAGGACCGGGGGCACGGCAGTGGGCCGCCGGAATCCGGCGGCCCACTGCCGTGCCCGTGCGGCACACTCGGGCGCATGGACTTCGTGATCCGGCCGGCCGAGCCCGGCGAGTACGGCACCCTCGGTGAGATCACCGCCCAGGCCTACCTCCGGGACGGGCTCCTGGACTTCGGTGAGAGCGACGGGTATCTCGGCGAGCTGCGGGACGTGGCCAAGCGGTCGGCCGCGGCCGAGGTGCTGGTCGCGGTGGCGGACGGGGAGGTGCTCGGCGGGGTGACCTTCGTCCCGGGCACCGGCCCCATGGCCGACCTCGCCGGTCCCGGGGAGACCGAGATACGGATGCTCGCGGTCGCGCACGCGGCGCGCGGCAGGGGCGTCGGCGAGGCCCTCGTGCGGGCCTGTACGGACCGGGCACGGGCCGTGGAGGGCTGTGTCCGCGTGGTGCTGTCCACCCAGAGCTCCATGCACACCGCCCACCGCATCTACGAGCGCCTGGGCTTCGTCCGCACACCGGGCCGGGACTGGAACCCGCTCCCCGAGCTGGACGACATCATGCTGCTCACCTACGAGTTGACATTCTGACACGCTCCGGAGTCGGCGCGGCACAACATATGGGGGTGCCCGACTCGCTCAGCACAAGATGTATGCTCGTGCTCAATGTCGCCGCAGGGGAATCCGGTGCGAATCCGGAACTGTCCCGCAACGGTGTACTCGTGCGCGTTTGCCCCCAAGGCCCGCCACGAGCGTCAGTCCGAGGACCTGCCGACAGCGCGCCCGGCCGTCCGGTCCGGGTGCCCTGACGTCCGGGTCTCGCGGAATGGGCCGGTGGACGCGGCGCCGTGTGCGCTCGTGTGCCGCCCCCTGCCCTCGGCGAGGCCCCGTGCCGAGCGAGGGAGAGCTCCACGTGACCATCGCGCCAGCCGACCCGGTTTCAGTCGCAGCCACGGAAACCGACGGTCCAGGTGCCGTACTGCTGCGGACCCTGACCGAGCTGACCGCCGACCTCCCCGACGCCGACCCCGGCCGGGTCGCCGCCGCCGCCCTGCGCGGCCGGTCGGCGCGGGCCGACGAGGCCGAGTTGCGCGAGCTGGCCACGGAGGCGGCCGCCGGGCTCATCTCCGAGGACCCCGCCTACTCCCGGCTGGCGGCCAGGCTGCTGACCCTCACCGTCCGCGCCGAGGCCGCCTCGCAGGGCGTCGCCTCCTTCACCGACTCGGTCGCCGTGGGCCACCGCGAGGGCCTCGTCGCCGACCGGACCGCGGAGTTCGTCCGCGCCCACGCCGACCGCCTGGACGCGATGATCGACCGGGCCGCCGACGACCGCTTCGGCTACTTCGGCCTGCGCACCCTGCACAGCCGGTACCTGCTGCGGCACCCGATCACCCGCAAGGTGATCGAGACGCCCCAGCACTTCATGCTGCGGGTCGCGGCCGGTCTCGCGCAGGACGACACCGCGCGGTCCGTCGACGAGGTCGAGGCGCTGTACGGGCTGATGAGCCGCCTCGACTACCTGCCCTCCTCCCCCACGCTGTTCAACTCCGGCACGCGCCACCCGCAGATGTCGTCCTGCTACCTGCTCGACTCCCCCAAGGACGAGCTGGACTCCATCTACGAGCGCTACCTCCAGGTCGCCCGTCTGTCCAAGCACGCCGGCGGCATCGGCATCGCCTACTCCCGCATCCGCTCCCGCGGTTCGCTGATCCGCGGCACCAACGGGCACTCCAACGGCATCGTGCCGTTCCTGAAGACCCTGGACGCCTCGGTCGCCGCCGTGAACCAGGGCGGCCGGCGCAAGGGCGCCGCCGCGGTCTACCTGGAGACCTGGCACTCGGACATCGAGGAGTTCCTGGAGCTGCGCGACAACACCGGTGAGGACGCCCGCCGGACGCACAACCTCAACCTCGCGCACTGGGTCCCGGACGAGTTCATGCGCCGGGTGAACGCCGACGGGCAGTGGTCGCTGTTCTCCCCTGCGGACGTGCCGGAGCTGACCGACCTGTGGGGCGAGGAGTTCGACGCCGCGTACCGGGCCGCGGAGGCGCGGGGCCTGGCGCGCAAGACCATCCCGGCCCGCGACCTGTACGGCCGCATGATGCGCACCCTCGCGCAGACCGGCAACGGCTGGATGACCTTCAAGGACGCCGCCAACCGCACCGCGAACCAAACCGCGCAGCCGGGCCACGTGGTCCACTCCTCGAACCTCTGCACGGAGATCCTGGAGGTCACCGACGACGGTGAGACGGCGGTGTGCAACCTGGGGTCGGTCAACCTCGGCGCGTTCGTGGCCGGCGGAGACATCGACTGGGAGCGGCTGGACGAGACCGTCCGCACCGCGGTCACCTTCCTCGACCGCGTGGTCGACATCAACTTCTACCCGACCGAGCAGGCGGGCCGCTCCAACGCCCGCTGGCGTCCGGTGGGCCTGGGCGCCATGGGCCTGCAGGACGTGTTCTTCAAGCTGCGCCTGCCCTTCGACTCCCCGGAGGCGAAGGCCCTGTCCACCCGTATCGCCGAGCGGATCATGCTCGCCGCGTACGAGGCGTCCGCCGACCTCGCCGAGCGCAACGGTCCGCTGCCCGCGTGGGAGAAGACCCGTACGGCCCAGGGCGTGCTGCACCCCGACCACTACGACGTCGAGCTGACCTGGCCGGAGCGCTGGGCGGCCCTGCGCGAGCGGATCGCCGCCGTCGGCATGCGCAACTCGCTGCTGCTCGCGATCGCCCCGACCGCCACCATCGCCTCGATCGCGGGCGTGTACGAGTGCATCGAGCCGCAGGTCTCCAACCTCTTCAAGCGTGAGACGCTCTCCGGGGAGTTCCTCCAGGTCAACTCGTACCTGGTGGACGATCTGAAGGCGCTCGGCGTCTGGGACGCCCGCACCCGCGAGGCGCTGCGCGACGCCAACGGCTCGGTGCAGGACTTCGCCTGGATCCCCGAGGACGTGCGCGGGCTGTACCGCACGGCGTGGGAGATCCCGCAGCGCGGCCTGATCGACATGGCCGCCGCCCGCACCGCGTTCCTGGACCAGTCCCAGTCCCTGAACCTGTTCCTGGAGACGCCGACCATCGGCAAGCTCTCCTCGATGTACGCCTACGCCTGGAAGCAGGGGCTGAAGACGACGTACTACCTGCGGTCCCGTCCGGCGACCCGGATCGCGCGCGCCGCCCGGGCGCAGGCCGCCGCCACCGTCCCCGTCCAGCAGGCGGCGCCGGACGCCGACGCGATCGCCTGCTCCCTTGAGAACCCCGAGTCCTGCGAGGCCTGCCAGTAATGACCAGCGAGACCAAGAACCTGCTCGACCCCGGCTTCGAGCTGACGCTCCGTCCGATGCGCTATCCGGACTTCTACGAGCGCTACCGGGACGCCATCAAGAACACCTGGACCGTGGAGGAGGTCGACCTCCACTCGGACGTCGCCGACCTCGCCAAGCTGAGCCCGTCCGAGCAGCACCTGATCGGACGGCTGGTGGCCTTCTTCGCCACGGGTGACTCGATCGTGGCGAACAACCTGGTGCTGACGCTGTACAAGCACATCAACTCCCCCGAGGCGCGGCTGTACCTGTCCCGCCAGCTCTTCGAGGAGGCCGTGCACGTCCAGTTCTATCTGACGCTGCTGGACACCTACCTCCCCGACCCGGAGGACCGCACCGCCGCCTTCGCGGCGGTGGAGAACATCCCCTCCATCCGCGAGAAGGCCGAGTTCTGCTTCAAGTGGATGGACTCGGTGGAGAAGCTGGACCGGCTGGAGACGAAGGCGGACCGCCGGCGCTTCCTGCTCAACCTCATCTGCTTCGCCGCGTGCATCGAGGGCCTGTTCTTCTACGGCGCCTTCGCCTACGTCTACTGGTTCCGCAGCCGCGGCCTGCTGCACGGTCTGGCCACCGGCACCAACTGGGTGTTCCGGGACGAGACGATGCACATGTCCTTCGCCTTCGACGTGGTGGACACCGTGCGCAAGGAGGAGCCGGAGCTCTTCGACGACAACCTCCAGCAGCAGGTCACCGACATGCTGCGGGAGGCCGTCGAGGCCGAGCTCCAGTTCGCCCGCGACCTGTGCGGTGACGGCCTCCCGGGGATGAACACCGAGTCGATGCGGCAGTACCTGGAGTGCGTCGCCGATCAGCGCCTGACGCGCCTCGGCTTCGCTCCGGTGTACGGCTCCGAGAACCCCTTCTCCTTCATGGAGCTCCAGGGCGTTCAGGAACTGACCAACTTCTTCGAGCGGCGCCCGTCGGCGTACCAGGTGGCGGTGGAGGGCACCGTCGACCTGGACGAGGACTTCTGAGCCTCGTCGCGGTTCTCCCTGGCCTCCCGGTCCTGTTGGGCCTGACGGATCTGGCGGTCGGCACGCCGGTCGTGGACGATGCCGATCACGGACGGCAGGACCATGAGGACCAGGAGTCCCAGGACGGCGACCATCGAGATCAGGCCTTGCAGCTGTGTCGTAGTCATGGACACCACTGTGGGGCCGGAAGCTCCTTACCGTGAGTGGCAGGACTGCCGTACACCTTCAAAATCCTGCCACCACGGGGGCACACTGGAGCCATGCTGAAGAACGTGGTCACCGTGCTGCTGGACGGAGTGCACCCCTTCGAGCTCGGCGTGATCTGCGAGGTGTTCGGACTCGACCGCAGTGACGAGGGGCTGCCGGTGTACGACTTCGCGGTCGTCTCCGCGGAGGGCCCGGAGCTGCGCACCCATGTCCCCGGCCTCACCCTCCGGATCCCGCACGGCCTGGACCGGCTGGAGGAGGCCGACCTGATCACGGTGCCGGCCGCCGACGCCGTCACCTCCCGCGGCTACCCGCCCGAGCTGCTCGACGCGCTGCGCCGGGCGGTGGACCGGGGCGCGCGGGTGCTCAGCGTCTGCTCGGGCGTCTTCGTGCTGGGCGCCGCCGGTCTGCTGGACGGGCGGCGCTGCGCGGCGCACTGGAGGCACGCGGACGAGCTGGCCCGGCGCTTCCCGCGGGCGATGGTCGAGCCGGACGTGCTGTACGTGGACGCGGACCCGGTGATCACCTCGGCCGGCACCGCCTCCGGCATCGACGCCTGTCTGCACATCGTGCGCAAGGAACAGGGCCCGGAGGTGGCCAACCGGATCGCCCGGCGGATGGTGGTGCCCCCGCACCGCGACGGCGGGCAGGCCCAGTACGTCGAGCGGCCGCTGCCGAAGTCCTCCTGCGACACGGTCGGCGAGGTGCTGGTCTGGATGGAGGAGCACCTGGACCAGGAGGTCACCGTCGAGCAGCTCGCCACCCGCGCCCATATGTCGCCGCGGACCTTCGCCCGCCGCTTCCAGCAGGAGACGGGCACCACTCCGTACCGCTGGCTCCTGCGCCAACGCGTGTTGCTGGCACAGCGGTTGCTGGAGGCGACGGACGAGACCATGGACACGATCGCGGACCGTACGGGGTTCGGGACCGCGTCGGCGCTGCGGCACCAGTTCGTCCGCGCGCTGGACACCACCCCGAACGCCTACCGGCGCGCGTTCCGGGGCCCGCAGGCCGCCTGAACGCGCGCCGCGCCGCTCAGGTCACCTGAGCACCGGCCGCACCATCATCTTCTGCGGGCGCAGGGTGATGCCGACCCGTGGCGTGCCGTCCGAGCCGGGGACCTCCTCGAAGCGGAACCTCGTCGCCACCGTGGCGGTGAAGAGACTGAGAAGTGCCATCGAGAAATGGTCACTCGGGCACTTCCGGTTACCCACTCCGAACGGGCTCATGGCATATTTCGGTAAGTCCTTGGCGCGTTCGGGGAGCCAGCGATCGGGGTCGAACTCCAGATTGTCCGGATACGAGCGCCGGTCACGCTGGACCGCGTACGGACTGTAGATGATGTCCGCACCGGCCGGAATGCGATAGCCACCGAGTTCGGTTTCGGCCACCGCCCGCCGCGTCAATACCCATACGGCCGGACGCAAACGCATCGTCTCCACGATGACATTGTTGGTGTGCGTGAGCCTGCGGACGTCGTCGAATCCGACGGGGCGGCCGCCGGTCACGGATTCGACCTCCGCACGGATCCGGTCGCCGTGTTCCGGATGTATCGCGAGCACCCGGAGCAGCCACATGATCGTGGCGCCCACCGTTTCGCTGCCCGGGGTGAGTATCGCGACCACCTGGTCGTGGATCTCCTGTTCCCCGATGGGCTCGCCATTGTCGTCCTTCGCCGTCAGCAATGCCGTCAGCAAATCGTCCGGATTCCGACCGGACGCCCGGCGTTCGGCGATGATCTCGTCGACGAGGAGATGCAGATCGGCGAGCGCGCGGTTGAATGCGCGGTTGGCCGGCAGCGGCAGCCGGTACAGAGGTCCGAGCGGCACCACCATCCGCTGGTACATGCCGCGGAAGACGGTGGCCAGCGCCTCGCACAACCGGTCGGCGCACTCGTCCATGTACGCGCCGCGCAGCAGGCAGCGGGCCGCGATGCGCACGGCGATCCGGAAGGCCTCCGAGGCGCAGTCGATGGTCTCCCCGGGCTGCCAGCGCTCGGTCAGCGCGTGCGCCTCCTCCTCCATGACCGGCCCGTAGGCGGGGATCGCGTCGAGCCGGAAGGCGGGCTGGATGGTGCGGCGCTGGCGCCGGTGCAGCGGGCCGTTGGAGGTGGCCACTCCCTCCTTGCCGACCAGGCCCTCCAGGGACTCCCACAGCGGGCCGGAGATGATGTAGTCGGGGCTGAGGGCCAGCGCCCCGGTGAGGGCGGGCGTGGTGACGGCGTACACCGTCTTCGGGCCGAGCCTGATCCGGACGACGTCTCCGTGGTCGCGAAGCTGGGACATGAAGGCCAGCGGATCGCGGACCAGCCTCAGACCGTGGCCGAGAAGCGGCACCCCGCCCCCGGCCACCGGTGGCTCGTGCGGTCCCGGAGCGTCCTGCCGGGCTTCCGGCTGCACTGATTCGGCGGTCATTTCCCACCTGCCCCTTCGCTTTCGACGTACGGGGGTGTGGCCGGGTCCTCCCAGTTGTCGACCCTGTACCGGCCGGATTCGTGGTGGAACCAGTAGACGGAACTGAACCAGTTCCGCATATTGCCGATGCAGGTCCGTACGGCGGCGCTCAGTTCCTTTCCGCGCACCGTGCCGTCCGCGAGGCCGTCGGCGAAAGTCAATCCCGCCTGTTCCGCGGCCAGGAATCCGGATACGCATTCCTCGATGCGCCCGCGCATGTCCGCGATTGCCTCCTCCAGGCTCAGTCCGTCGTGTTTGACGAGACTGATTCCGAGATTGTGCACCTCGTCGCCCGCCAATTCCTTGGGCAGGGAGCACAGATCGTTGTACCAGGCCGCGAATTCCTGACTGAGCAGTGCCGGACGCCGGTACGCGGAATTCTTCCGGACGCTGTCCGGGAGTTCACAGCCGGCGCTCGGTTCCAGCAGGTCGGTCCAGATCCAGTGGGCGAAGGTGAACCGGCGCAGCGCGAGATATTCCTCGACTGTGGGCACGACGTCCCCGGTGCGGTTGCGGAACTCCCGGTCGTACGCGTCGATGACGGCGTGGAAGTGCCGCGCGAAGCGGGCGTTCCACCGGGCCGACGGGAACGAGTAGAACCGCAGCACGCTGTCCGCGAACCCCGCGACCAGGGGGTCCTGGTGATGCAGGTGGTCCTGGGGGGAGTCCAGGGCCGTGTGCAGCGCACGGCACAGTCGCTCCCAGGCGGCGGGCCGGCCGTGGACGACGTCGCGGTCCTGGCGGTCGTCCCAGAGGAAGAACCACGCGCTGAAGTCCGCTATGGCCTGGAGCACCTCGTCGGGGGCGCCGATGTAGTACCCCGCCATGAGGTCGGTGTAGCAGAGGCTGTCGGCGTGTTCCTCGACCTTGTCCGCCGGCATGAGCCGCTTTTCCAGCAGCCAGCCGCGTGTCTTCTCCTGGAGTTGGGGCCAATACTCGTGCAACTGCCTGGGGAACTCGGCCTCGATCACCGGAAGTGCGAGCGATGGTGGGACTGGGACCGCTGTCGTTGTCGATGTGGTGCTGTATGGGAAAGCTGGCACGGACAAACCCCTCTCAGCCGCCGGTGGCGTACACCCCTTCTGTCGTGCCGGGCGCACGCCGTCGCGTATCCCTCACCCCCATTCAGCACCACAACTGACCGTTCTGGGAATGGATTTGCTCCCTTGACCACCACCGGATGCCGTGTATCTCCCCTTGTGTGACTGATTACCAATCAGTAGAAGCGCACAAGGGATCGAATGGTGGCGGACACAAGTACGGCGCCCGACCGGACGTTCCGGTCGGGCGCCGTGCGCGCGAGTCCCTCGCGCCCCAACGGGCTGCGAGGGAACCGTCGTTGCTCAGTCGTTGGCGACCACGGGGTAGCGCGGCTCGTTCTCGGCCATCTGCCGCAGCGCGTCCTTGCGCTCGCGCTTGGAGAGCCGGTCGATGTAGAGGTAGCCGTAGAGGTGGTCCGTCTCGTGCTGGAGGCACCGCGCGAAGTAGCCGGTGCCCCGCACCTTGACCGGGTTGCCCTGCTCGTCCTGCCCTGTGACCTCGGCGTAGTCGGGGCGGGCGAGCGGCGCGTAGGCCGTGGGCACGGACAGGCAGCCCTCGTTGCTGTCGTCCAGCCGGCGCCGCTCGGCGGGCAGCTCCACCAGCCGGGGGTTGCAGACGACCCCCACGTGCCGGACGCCCTCGTCGTCCGGGCAGTCGTAGACGAAGACCTTCTGGTCCACGCCGATCTGGTTGGCGGCCAGGCCCACGCCCTCGGCGGTGTGCTGGCTGGCGAACATGTCGGCGACGAGCTGCTGGAGCTCCTCGCCGAAGTCCGTGACGTCCCTGCACTCCTTGTGCAGCACGGGGTTCCCCACGACAGTGATGGGCCGGGAGGTGCCGCGCTCACGCCAGGCCGTCTCGCGCGCCTCGCCGTCCGCCGAGTCGACGACGTACCCCTCGTCGTCGACGGGGAGCACGCCCGCGTGCTGCTGATCGGTGTCCTGCTGCGCCATGACCGACGTACGCCTTCCTGACAAGAACGGGGAGTGAGTCCTGCTACAGGGTACGGGGCCCGCGCCCCCGGCCGGACCCGCGAGTGTCCGGTATGCGACGCCGCCGGGAGGACCGGCCGGCCACGGCGGGCCCGCTCCCGGGCCCGGGGCGGACCGGCGTCCTCAACAGACCTCTTCCAGGTCCCGCCAGTCCCGCGAGTCCGGGCTGTCGGCCACCCACCCGTCCAGCAGCCCGCGGACCAGGGCCGCCGGAGCGGCCACTCCGCACTCACGCTCCGGCACCCACAGCTGCCCGTCGGTGCGATGCCCGAGCGGTCCGGGGTGCCCCGGCTCGCTGTGGTCGTGCGGGTCGAGGTGCACGCCGTCGCCCTCGTCGGACGGCATCCGCGACTCCGAGCACATCCGGCACAGCAGCCGCACGGACGACGACCAGTCCTCGGCGGCGAAACCGGCGTCGGCGGCGAGCTGCTCCAGCGCGTCCCGGTCGGCCTCGGTCGCGGCCTCCAGCAGGACCACCCAGGTCGGCACCGGGGAGGGCGCCCACAGCTCGATCTCGTCGAACACCGGGTAGGTGTGCCCCGCCGCGGTGGTCCGTTCCCCGTGGGGCACGCCGTCGTGCAGCACGACCTCGCCCCAGCGCCGCCCCGAGGAGGGCAGCGGAATGGACAGCACCTCGATGCGGGCCGGATCAAGACGTCTGCCCCAGACCACCTCGGCCTCGCCCTCCGGCGACAGCCGCACGGCCGCGCTGCCCAGCTCCATGCCCACCGGCTCCCCGGCGGCGGCCGCGCCTCCGGGCACCTTCAGCCCGTACGCCTGCCACGCCCGCCGGGCCAGCGGCCAGTCCTGGAGGGCGGTGGCGGCGATGCCGACGTTCCACCAGTCGGGCGCCCCGCTCTCCTTCTCCAGCAGGGCCACGGCTCGGAGGCCCGCCGCCCTCGCCTGCTCCCAGTCGTGCCGGAACTTGTGCAGCAGGGCGAGGTTGAACCAGGACTCGGCCAGCCAGGGCTCCAGATCGGCGGCGCGTGTCAGCAGCGCGCCCGCGTCCTCGTACCGGCCGTCGCCGATCAGCGTGAACGCCCGGTCGGTGGCCTGCCGCCAGGAGGCGGAGGGCCGGTGCCGTCCCTTGCCGAAGATCCTCACGATTCCCGCCTGCCAGTGCCGTCGAGTGGGCCGGCTTCTGCCCCCGGACACCCTCTCATTCGCATCCAACCACGTACGACTGGAGGGACGCTCATTACCCATGGGTTACCCCAAGGACCTCTCGTTTGGATCCTGCCGGGCTGAGCCAAGCGAAAGACCCCAGGCGGGCAGGGACAGGCTGTCCCGCGACAGCACCCGGCCCAGCGACTCGACCACCTCGGGGGCGTACGCGCCGGCTCCCGCCAGCCGCAGCGCCTCCAGGGCCTTGAGCGGACCGCCGGGCCCGGCGTCGCGCACCTTCTCCTCGTAGGCGTTGACGGCCCGCACGATCCGCGCGGACAGCGGCTGCTCCCGGCAGGGGTCGGCCTGCCGCTCCACCACCACCGCGACCCGGGCATCGACCCCGGTCTGCCGCACCACGGCCCCGCCGAGCAGCGCGATCCGCCGCTGCTCCTCGGCGGGCAGCCCCGCGGTGGCCCCGGCGGGCACCGGATCGACCAGGCTGAGCTGCCCGATGTCGTGCATCAGGGCCGCGTGCTCCAGGACGGTCAGCTCCGGTTCGGCAAGGCCCAGGTCCCGGCCCACGGCCCGGCTGAGCGCGGCCACCCGCCGGGCGTGCCCGGCCGGGGTGTACCCGGCCACCTCGGTGGCCCGGGCCAGGGAGGCGATGGTCTGCCGGTAGGTCCTGCGCACGGCCGCGTACCGCCCGAGGGAGAGCTGGGTGAGCAGCAGCGGCAGCGAGAACACGGGCAGCGCCCACAGCCCGGCCACGGCGACGGCGAGGGCCATCACCGCGCCGGTCGCGCACACCGCCGAACCGATCCCGCGCAGGCCCCGCAGCTCCTCCCGCAGCAGCGGCCCGAACGGCCACCGGGTGCGCCCGTGCGCCTGCGCGGCGGCGAGCACGGCGCCGCACAGCGCGGTGAGCACCAGGAGCGCGAGCAGCAGCAGCGCGTACGCCGGACCGACCCAGTCCTCGAACACCCCTTCGCCGTAGAGGGGTTGGAAGCAGACGGCGGCGAAGGCGACGGTGAGGATCCGCCGCGCCAGGTGGTCGAGCGTCGGCCCGCGCCCGCGCGCGATGTGCGGCACGCCGCCCAGGAGGCAGGCGGCGAGCACCACGGCGACGACCTGGCAGGCGCCGTGGTGACTGGGCCGGCCCGCGTCCGCGCCCAGCAGCGCGTACGACAGCGCCCCTGCGGCGCCGAGCGGCGCGGCCTCCCGGGACTCGGACCCGGTCCACCGGGTCAGCTCGCCGACGAGGACCAGCGCCCCGAAGGCGAGGGCGGCCCCGCGCTCCTCCAGGCCGGTCCACAGGGTGACGGTGAGGGACAGCAGGGCGACCAGGACCGCCGAGCCGCGGATGAGGAGCAGCAGGAGGGGTCTGCTCATCGACGGGCTTCCGGCCGGCCGCCGCGGTCGCCGTCCTCGGTGGCGTACGGCACCGCCGGCCCGCTCACCCCGCCGGATGCCGCGTCCGAAGGGACGGCGGGCGGGCCGTCCGCGCCGCCGGGAGCCGCCGAGGCCGGGCCGGAGGTGCCGGGGACGGCGCGGAAGGGTGCGGGCGGGGCGACGGGCGTACCGTCCTGCGCGGTGACCGCCGGGTGCCAGCCGTACCGGTCCAGGGCCCGGACCAGCGCCGTGACCATCCGCGGGTCGAACTGGGTTCCCGCGCAGCGCTCCAGCTCCGCCAGCGCGGCGGCCACCGGCCGGGCCCGCCGGTAGGACCGGGTGGACGTCATCGCGTCGAAGGCGTCCGCGACGGCCACCACCCGTGCGCACTCGGGGATCTGACCGCCCGTCAGCCCGTATGGGTAGCCCCCTCCGTCGAGCCGCTCGTGGTGGTGCAGGATCGCCGAGCGGGCCTCGCCGAGGAAGGAGATCCCGCGCACCATCTCGTGCCCGTACTCGGGGTGCAGCTCGATCACGCGCCGCTCCTCGGGGGTCAGCGGCCCGTCCTTGCGCAGCAGCCGGGTGGGCACGCCCAGCTTGCCCACGTCGTGCAGGATGCCGGCGAACCGCAGCACCTCGACCCGCTCGTCGTCCATGCCCAGCTCGCGCGCGATCAGCATGGAGGCCTGCCCCACCCGCTCGCTGTGCCCGCGTGTGTAGCCGTCCTTGATGTCGACGGCCTGCACCAGCGCGCGGATGGTGGCCCGGTGCGCGGACCGCTCGCGGTGGTACTGGGCGTACACCCAGCCGGACACGCACATCGGCAGCAGGACGAGCAGCGCGGCGACGGGACCGTAGGGGCTGACCCACAGCACGGCCATCATCAGCCCGGCGAGCCCGTGCACCGCGACGGGCGCCAGCGACCGGGCCAGCAGCCCCTGCCACGCCCGCCGCGCCGGCACGTGCTCGGCCAGCGCGAGGACCCCGCCGTCCAGAGCCGTCAGCACCAGGCAGAAGGCGAGCACGGCGGCGCCCGCGGGCAGGAGGACGTAGGGGAAGTCACAGCCGGCGACGGCGTCCGGGCCGCCGAGCGCCCCGTGCACCCGGGCGGCCGTCCACACCGCGAGGGCGAGCTGCGCGGCCCGCCAGATCCGGCGCAGCCCCTCGGGCCGCCGCCCGGCGCGCGCGAGCAGCACACCCGGCAGCGCGACGACGGCGGCGGCGGACGGCGGCAGCAGGAAGGCGGCCGCGAGCAGTACGGGGTAGAAGGGCCCAACAAGGCTGCGCCGGGCGAACTGCCTGCACCCGGCGTACACCCCGGTGAGCAGGGCGACCGCCCACCAGGAGGTGCGCGTCAGCGGCAGCGGCAGCAGACAGGCCAGGGCGGCGAGGACGGCACAGGCGACATACGCACGGGCCCGCGGGGCAACCGCCTCCATGCCGCCCCTCCCCGGTCATGCCTGTCCACGGTGGGAGCGTAGGGGGCGCGGCGGGGAGCCCACGAGGCCTAGTCCCAGGGATTAGCACGTTCGGGTGAAGGGAGCGGAGCGCCGGGCGGGCGTCCGCGTACGGCGGGTCAGGACTCCTGCGGAGTCACCGGTGCCGCGGTCACGTCATGCTCGGGGACGGTCTGGCCGGAGCGGATGAGATCGATCCGCCCCATGACCTTGGCGCGCAGGTCCGCGGGCACGTCGTCATGCCCGCAGCACCGCTTGACCAGCTTCTTCACGGCCTGCTCCAGGCCGTACTTCTCGAGGCACGGCGAGCACTCCTCGAAGTGGTGCTCGAACTTGGTGCGATCGACGTCCGGCATCTCACTGTCGAGGAACTCGTAGAGGTGGTCGAGTACCTCACCGCAGTCCGTCTCGTGCGGGTCTCCGCAGCTCATGAGCCCGAGCCTTTCGCTTCGTCCGACTCTCCGGCGCCGGCCGGGACCAGTCCGCGCTCGCGGGCGTAGTCCTCGAGCATGCCGCGCAGCTGACGGCGGCCCCGGTGCAGCCGGGACATCACCGTCCCGATGGGTGTCCCCATGATGTCCGCGATCTCCTTGTACGCAAAGCCTTCTACATCCGCGAGGTAGACGGCGATGCGGAATTCCTCGGGGATCGCCTGCAGCGCTTCCTTCACGTCCGAATCGGGCAGGTGGTCGAGCGCCTGCGACTCGGCGGAGCGCAGACCGGTCGACATGTGCGACTCGGCGCGGGTGAGCTGCCAGTCCTCGATCTCCTCGGCGGCGCTGCGCTGCGGCTCGCGCTGCTTCTTGCGGTACGAGTTGATGAAGGTGTTGGTGAGGATCCGGTACAGCCACGCCTTGAGGTTGGTGCCCTCGCGGAACTGGTGGAAGGACGCGTACGCCTTGGCGTAGGTCTCCTGCACCAGGTCCTCGGCGTCGGCCGGGTTGCGCGTCATGCGCAGCGCGGCCGAGTACATCTGGTCGAGGAACTCCAGTGCGTCCCGCTCGAAGCGCGCGCTGCGCTCGGTCGTCGACTCCGCGGATCCGCCCACGCTCGTGCCCCGGCCCTCGGGCTGCTCCGCCTGGCCGTTGTCGGTCCCTGCGTCGGTACCGGGAACCGGACCCACCTCCTCAAGCGACGTCGTGGCACCGAATGCGGTTCCACTCGAATCGGAGGATAGACGACGAGCCGTGCCTGCCGCCGCTCGAACAGGAGCGGTCCGCGCCGCGTGCAGCACCGTCCAGTCCAGGTCAGTGCGGCTGCTGCGGCTCGGGCAAACGGTCGAACCCATGCGGCGGACTCCCTCTCGTGTGACGTCGGCGCCGGGAGCGGCACTTCTGACTCGCTCAACAGCGGGGGTCCGCCGGGCATTCCCGCGGGTCACCCGAGTGACGCGGTCCACTGTGCGACGGCGTCGGCGATGATCTCCAGGGCCCGGTCCTGGGTGATGGACGCCCGCTTCGGGACGGCGAAGCCGTGATCGCCGTACGGCACCTCGACGAGCCGGTAGGAGCCCTCCGGGAACTCCGCGGGGCTGCCGAACGGGTCGTTGCCGCCCTGGACGACGAGCGTGGGCACCCCCGCGCCGAGCAGCTCGTCGGCGCGGGACTTCTCGGGCCTGCCCGGCGGGTGCAGCGGGAAGCTGAGGGCGAGGACGGCGTGCGCGCCAAGGCCGGCCGCCGTACGGCAGGCGACGCGCGCCCCGGCGCTGCGGCCGCCCGCGACCACCGGCAGCCCCGGCCGGGTGAGGGCGGGCCACAGCCCGCGCCAGCCGGTGTCCAGCGTCCTCGGCGCGGGCGCGACCTTCTTGCCGGCCACCCGCCAGGGCTGCTCGACCAGCGCGACGGTGACGCCGTGCCCGGGGAGGGTGCGCGCCAGGGCCTGGAGGTCGCGGGCCTCGACACCGCCGCCGGCTCCGTGGCTCAGGGCGACCACCAGATGTGCCGCGGGGGCCCGGTGCCAGGTGACGCGGGCCGCGCCCGCCTCCGTCTCGACGGTCTCGCTCAGGTCGCTCATGTCCCTCACGTCGCTCGGGTCGCCCACGTCAGAAGAGTGTGCCCTCTGCGGGCGCTGGGAGCTCCTTGAGCAGCTCCGGTCCGTTGTTGCGGACGTTGCTGACGGCCGTGGACACCGGGTAGGCGCGCATCAGGCCGTGGGGCGGCGGGGTGAGCAGCGCGCGCAGGTCGTCCGGGTCGGTACGGGCCGGGTCCAGCCAGGCGTCCCAGCGGTCCGGGGTCAGCATCAGCGGCATCCGGGGGTGGATCTCGGCCAGCGAGCCGGGGCCCTCGGCCGGGGCCACGGCCAGCGGGGTGCTCTCCGCCTCCGTGGTGATCACCGAGCAGGTCACCCACCAGGCCCGCGGGTGGTCGTCGGGCAGGGTGCGGTCCCGCCAGAACTCGTAGAGCCCGGCCATCGCGAAGACCGAGCCGTCCGCCGGGGTCACGAAGTAGGGCTGCTTGCGCGGCCGCTTGCGCCGGCCCTCGACCTCCAGCTCCCGCTCCTGGGTGCCGGTGACCCACTCGTAGTAGCCGTCGGCGGGCACGACGCAGCGCCGGGCTGCGAAGGCGCGGCGGTACGACGGCTTCTCGTGCACGGTCTCCGCGCGCGCGTTGATCATCCGGGCGGCGCCCTCGGGGGACTTCGCCCAGGACGGTACGAGCCCCCACCTCAGCTTCCGCAGCTGGCGAACCGGACCGCGGTCGCCGGCGTCCTTCAGGGGACGGTCCAGGATCACGTGGACCTCCTTGGTGGGGGCCACGTTGTAATCGGGCTCCAGGGTCTCCTCCGGGTCCCACCTCTGGATCTCGAAGACTCCTGCGAGATCCCCGGGGCCGCGACTCGCCGCATACCGTCCGCACATACGTGCAACACTGCCAGACCGCGCACACGGACAGGGAGCTACTCGGACACATGGACAGCCTCGCCGCCACCGCGCTGCCCGATCTCTGGGACCGGCTCGTCGGCACCCAGCCCGACCCCGACCTGTGGGTGGTGATCGCCACCGCGGCCGCCGCGCTCGCCGTGGTCGTCCCGCACACTCTGTGGCGCCTCTCGCGCAACGCGATCACCATCGCGCACGAGGGCGGGCACGGACTGGTGGCGCTGCTCACCGGACGCACCCTGACCGCCATACGCCTGCACTCCGACACCAGCGGCCTGACCGTCAGCCGGGGCAAGCCGCACGGCATCGGCATGATCCTCACGGCGGCCGCCGGCTACACCGCTCCCCCGCTGCTGGGCCTGGGCGGCGCGGCCCTGCTCGCCACCGGCCGCATCACGCTGCTGCTGTGGGTGGCCACGGCGCTGCTGGTGGCCATGCTGGTGATGATCCGCAACGCCTACGGCGCGCTCACCGTGCTCCTCACCGGCGGCCTGTTCCTGCTGGTGTCCTGGCTGACCGGACCGCAGGTGCAGGCGGCGTTCGCGTACGCGGTGGTCTGGTTCCTGCTGCTCGGCGGGGTGCGCCCGGCCTTCGAGCTCCAGGCCAAGCGGGCACGCGGGGGCGCCGGGGACTCGGACGCGGACCAGCTGTCGCGGCTGACGCACGTCCCGGCGGCGCTGTGGCTGTTCCTGTTCCACGCGGTGTCGCTGTGCTCGCTGATCGGCGGCGGCCGGTGGCTGCTGGCGGGCTGAGGCGATCCCTCCGGCCTCCCTCGATACGTCCGCCGGCGCCGTGCGGCGGGCGTGTGTGCCGGGCGTGAGGGCGCAGGCGGGGGACTCGGAACAGGCTCTAAGGTGGGGACCATGGCCCCGAACCCCGCACATACCGCCCTCTGGCCCGCCCCGCACGCGAGCGGAGCCGTCGACGCGACGGTCCACGTGCCGGGGTCGAAGTCCGTCACCAACCGCGCGCTGGTGCTCGCCGCCCTCGCCTCCGAGCCGGGCTGGCTGCGCCGCCCCCTGCGCTCCCGCGACACGCTGCTGATGGCCGGCGCGCTGCGGGCCATGGGCGTCGGCATCGACGAGGGCGTCGGGCCGGACGGAACCGGGGAGGCCTGGCGCGTGATCCCCGCGGGGCTGCACGGCCCGGCCACCATCGACGTCGGCAACGCCGGCACGGTGATGCGCTTCCTGCCGCCGGTCGCCGCGCTGGCCGACGGCCCCATCCGCTTCGACGGCGACCCGCGCTCGTACGAACGCCCGCTGGACGGCGTCATCGACGCGCTGCGCGTCCTGGGCGCCCGGATCGACGACGACGGCCGCGGCGCGCTGCCGATGACCGTGCAGGGCAGCGGCGCGCTGGACGGCGGCCCGGTGGAGATCGACGCCTCGTCCTCGTCCCAGTTCGTCAGCGCCCTGCTGCTGTCGGGGCCGCGCTTCAACCAGGGCGTGGAGGTCCGGCACACCGGGTCGTCGCTGCCGTCGCTGCCGCACATCCGGATGACGGTCGACATGCTGCGGGCGGTCGGCGCCCAGGTGGACACCCCCGAGTCGGGCGGCGAGCCGAACGTCTGGCGGGTCACCCCGGGCGCCCTGCTCGGCCGGGACCTGACCGTGGAGCCCGACCTGTCCAACGCCCAGCCCTTCCTCGCGGCGGCGCTGGTGACCGGCGGCAAGGTCGTCGTCCCCGACTGGCCGGCCCGGACGACCCAGCCGGGTGACCGGCTGCGCCAGATCTTCACCGAGATGGGTGGTTCCTGCGAACTCACCGACTACGGCCTGGTGTTCACCGGTTCGGGCGCCGTGCACGGCATCGACGTGGACCTCGGCGAGGTCGGCGAGCTGACCCCGGGCATCGCGGCCGTCGCCGCGCTCGCGGACTCCCCCTCGACCCTGCGGGGCGTGGCCCATCTGCGGCTGCACGAGACCGACCGCCTGGCCGCGCTGACCAAGGAGATCAACGAGCTCGGCGGTGACGTGACCGAGACGGCCGACGGCCTGCACATCCGCCCGCGCCGCCTGCACGGCGGGGTCTTCCACACGTACGAGGACCACCGCATGGCGACGGCCGGAGCGATCCTCGGCCTGGCGGTCGAGGGCGTGCAGATCGAGAACGTGGCGACCACGGCGAAGACACTGCCCGACTTCCCCGACCTGTGGACCGGGATGCTCGGGGCGTAGGGAACACGTCATGCGCCGCTACGGCAAGCACACCGACGAGGACGACATCCGCAGCCGCCCCAACCGCAAGGGCAACCGGCCGCGCACCAACATCCGCCCCAAGCACGAGGGTGCCGCCGAGGGCCTGGTCCTCACCGTCGACCGGGGACGGCTGACATGCCTCGTCGACGGCAGCCCGATCATCGCGATGAAGGCCCGCGAACTGGGCCGCAAGGCCGCCGTCGTGGGCGACCGGGTGGCCCTGGTCGGCGACCTGTCCGGGAAGAAGGACACCCTCGCGCGCATCGTCCGCATCGAGGAACGCACCTCGGTCCTGCGCCGCACGGCGGACGACGACGACCCCTACGAGCGCGTGGTCGTCGCGAACGCCGACCAACTGGCCATCGTCACCGCGCTCGCCGACCCCGAGCCGCGCCCGCGCCTGATCGACCGCTGCCTGGTGGCGGCGTACGACGGCGGTCTCGAGCCGCTGCTGGTCATGACCAAGTCGGACCTGGCGCCGCCGGACAAGCTCCTGGAGCTGTACGGGGACCTGGACATCCCCTACGTCGTCACCAGCCGTGCCGAGCTGGACGACGGCGCGGCGGCGGACCGGGTGCGTGAGCATCTCGACGGGAAGGTCACGGCGTTCGTCGGCCACTCGGGCGTGGGCAAGACGACCCTGGTCAACGCGCTGGTGCCGGAGGACCGACGGCGGGTGACGGGGCATGTGAACGCGGTGACCGGCCGCGGCCGCCACACCACCACCTCCGCGCTCGCGCTGCCGCTGGCGGGCGGGGACGGCTGGGTCGTGGACACCCCGGGCGTACGGTCGTTCGGGCTCGCGCACATCGATCCGTCCCGGGTGATCCACGCCTTCCCCGACCTGAAGCCGGGCACCGAGGGCTGCCCGCGCGCGTGCAGTCACGACGAGCCGGACTGCGCCCTGGACCCGTGGGTCGCCGAAGGGCACGCGGACCCGGCCCGGCTGTACTCGCTGCGCCGGCTGCTGGCCACGCGGGAGCGCAAGGAGGGCGACTGACCTCCGCGTTGTTTGGGTGCGGCGCGGTCCGGCAAGTGCATAATCGCACGGAGCCGGATCATGACCTGCCCCAAGCACGACGAAGCGGTCACGGCACGCGGACGCTCGGGAGGACTGCATGGCGTGGCTGCTGGTGATCGTCGCCGGGTTGCTCGAGACCGGCTTCGCCGTGTGCCTGAAGCTGTCGCACGGGTTCACCCGGCTCTGGCCGACCATCGCCTTCTGCTGCTTCGCCCTGGGCAGTTTCGGGCTGCTCACCCTGTCCCTGAAGAAGCTCGACGTGGGCCCCGCGTACGCGGTGTGGACCGGCATCGGCGCGGCGGGCACCGCCATCTACGGCATGGTCTTCCTCGGCGACCTGGTCTCCACGCTGAAGATCGTCTCGATCAGCCTGGTCATCATCGGGGTGATCGGGCTCCAGCTGTCCGGTTCCGCGCACTGACGCGACGGCGCCGAGCCCGGCCGGGTCAGGCCAGGTGGCGCGGGAGCGCGCCGCGCGCCAGGCCGGCGACCCCGCCCCGGTCCGGCGGCGCGGCCACGCACGACAGGGCGAGGCGGATCACCAGCTCGCAGGCACGGGCCAGTTCGGCGGTGTCGGCCCTGGGGGTGCCGGGGGCGGAGAGCAGGGTCGCGGCGCGGTCGCGGACGATCGCCACGAAGTCGCCGGGCGACGGCAGCGGGCCGTCGGCCCGGCGCTGCGCGGGAACCGCGCTGGAGGACGGCACCGCCGACAGCGTGGGCGAGGGCAGCCGTTCGCTCCAGCAGCCGGTGAGCATCGCCTTCACCAGCACGTTGTCCCGGGCGGCGGACACCGTCCACTCGGCGGCGGCGGTGAGCCGCTCGCGCGGGTCGGCGGGGGTCACCAGGGCTCGTTCGACCCCGGCGAGATAGCCGTCCGCCTCCCGCCTGACCAGGGCCCGCGCCAAACCGTCCTTGCTGCCGAACTCGTTGTACAGCGTCTGCCGGGAGACCCCGGCCGCCGCGGCCACGTCGACCATGCGGACCGCGGACCACGGCCGCCCTGTCAGCGCCGAGTAGGCGGCGTCCAGCAGGGATTCCCGCGCTGCAGGCATCTTCGCCTCCCTGGGGCGAGCGGCTGTGCGCCCAGATTTGACGCCCCCGAACGCACTGTCAAGGGTCCGTGACGGCACGTGTGCGCCAGGGAGGTACCCACCCGCGCGTCCGCCCGCAGGGGGCGTCCCGGCCCGCTCCGCCCCCCGTGGCCCCGGGCCGCCCCGGGCGGATACGGTTCTGGCATGCCGGACTACCTCGACGACCTGCGCCTGGCCCACGTCCTCGCGGACGCCGCCGACGCCGCGACCATGGACCGTTTCAAGGCACTCGACCTCAAGGTCGAGACGAAGCCGGACATGACCCCGGTCAGTGAGGCGGACAAGGCGGCGGAGGAACTCATCCGCGGCCAGCTCCAACGCGCCCGCCCCCGCGACGCGGTCCTCGGCGAGGAGTACGGCATCCAGGGCACCGGCCCCCGCCGCTGGGTCGTCGACCCGATCGACGGCACCAAGAACTACGTGCGCGGCGTCCCGGTCTGGGCCACGCTCATCTCCCTGATGGAGGCCGGCGAGGGCGGCTTCCATCCCGTCGTGGGCCTCGTCTCCGCCCCCGCCCTGGGCCGCCGCTGGTGGGCCGCGAAGGGCCACGGCGCCTTCATGGGCCGCAGCCTGGCGCAGGCGAGCAGGCTGCGGGTGTCCCGCGTGGCGGACCTCTCGGACGCCTCCTTCGCGTACTCCTCGCTCAGCGGCTGGGAGGAGCAGGGCCGCCTGGACGGCTTCCTCGATCTGACCCGCGCGGTCTGGCGCACCCGCGCCTACGGCGACTTCTGGCCGTACATGATGGTCGCCGAGGGTTCGGTCGACTTCTGTGCCGAGCCGGAGCTGTCCCTGTGGGACATGGCCGCGAACGCAATCATCGTGACCGAGGCCGGCGGCACCTTCACCGGCCTCGACGGCCGCCCCGGCCCGCACAGCGGCAACGCCGCCGCGTCCAACGGGCTGCTGCACGACGAGATGCTGGGGTATCTCGGCCGGCGCTGACGGGTGACGGGCAACGCCTGCGCGCGCCCCCGCCGGACCGCGCACGCCCCCTTGTTGACCCGCGCTTTGCCTGAGACTCTGGGAGTTCCCCCCTTGTGAACTTGTGCAGTGTCCGAGAGGCGGCTCAGCCGCCGGGCACGCACCAGCCGGATTCCCCGAGGAGGTGGCTCCATCCCATGCTCGTCCGCGACGCCATGAGCACGGTGGTCCTCACCATCGGTCCCGCACACACCCTCCGACAGGCGGCGGCCCTGATGTCCGCGCGCCACGTCGGCGCCGCCGTCGTCCACGACCCCGACGCAGGTGGCATCGGCATCCTCACCGAACGCGACGTCCTCAACTCCGTGGGTCTGGGCCAGAACCCGGACACGGAGCGCGTGCACGCGCACACCACCACCGACGTCGTGTTCGCCGCGCCGTCCTGGACCCTGGAGGAGGCGGCGGGCGCCATGGCCCGCGGCGGCTTCCGGCACCTCATCGTCCTGGACCACGACGAGCCTGCGGGCATCGTCTCGGTCCGCGACATCATCCGCTGCTGGGCGCCGGTCCGGCAGCACGCGGCGGCCGCGGGCGCGGGCACGGCCTGAACGCACGCCGGCGGGCCGGGCCCCCGAAGGGACCCGGCCCGCCGTCCGCGACAAGCGGTCCAGTGCTGGAGTCAGCCGCGCAGGGCCTGGACCGCGGCCTCCAGCCGCTTGCCGAAGTCGTAGTCCGCCTGACGGAAATTGCTGATCGCCCGCTCGGCGATGTCCTCGCGCGAGACCTGCGCGATGGCGCCCGCAAGATTGCCGATCAGGCGCTCCTTCTCCTCGTCCGACATCAGGCGGTAGAGGTTGCCGGCCTGGACGAAGTCGTTGTCCTCGGCGTGGACCGGCGCCTCGTGGTCACCGGTGACGCCGGTGACCGGCACGGGCTGCCACAGCGGCCGGTCCGTCTGGAACGGCCCGCCGAAGCTGTTCGGCTCGTAGTTCTTCGCGCCCTTGTGGCGGCCGTCGTACAGGTAGCCGTCACGGGAGTTGGTGCGCGCCTCGGTGGCGTGCGGACGGTTCACCGGCAGGTGGTCGGCGTTGATGCCGACGCGGTAGCGGTGGGCGTCGCCGTACGCGAAGAGGCGGCCCTGGAGCATCTTGTCCGGGGAGGGACCGATGCCCGGCACGAAGTGGGCGGGGCTGAAGATCGACTGCTCGACCTCGGCGAAGATGTTCTCCGGGTTGCGGTTGAGCTCCAGCTTGCCGATCTCGATCGGCGGGTAGTCCTCGTGCGGCCACACCTTGGTGAGGTCGAACGGGTTGAAGCGGTAGGCCGCCGCGTCGGCCGCCGGCATGATCTGCACCTGCACGGTCCAGGACGGGTACTCGCCGCGCTCGATGGCCTCACGCAGGTCGCGCTGGTGGGAGTCGGGGTCCGCGCCGGCGAGCACGGCGGCCTCGTCGGCGGTGAGGCTCTTGATCCCCTGGTCGGTCTTGAAGTGGTACTTGACCCAGAAGACCTCGCCGGCCTCGTTGTTCCACTGGTAGGTGTGGGAGCCGTAGCCGTTCATGTGGCGGTACGACGCCGGGATGCCGCGGTCGCCGAACAGCCAGGTCACCTGGTGCGTCGACTCCGGGGACAGACCCCAGAAGTCCCAGACGTTGTCGGCCTCCTGGCTGCCCGTGTAGGGGTCGCGCTTCTGGGTGTGGATGAAGTCGGGGAACTTGATGGCGTCCTTGATGAAGAACACCGGGGTGTTGTTGCCGACGAGGTCGTAGTTGCCCTCCTCGGTGTAGAACTTCAGCGCGAAGCCGCGCGGGTCGCGGACCGCGTCCGCGGCGCCGAGGTTGCCGGCCACGGTCGAGAAGCGCAGGAAGGTCTCCGTCTGCTTGCCGACCTCGGAGAGGAACGCGGCACGCGTGTACCGGGTGACGTCGGCCGTGACCGTGAAGGTGCCGTAGGCGCCGGCGCCACGGGCGTGCACCACGCGCTCCGGGATGCGCTCGCGGTTGAAGTGGGCGAGCTTCTCCAGCAGGAGCTGGTCCTGGACGAGCACCGGGCCGCCGACGCCCGCCGTCTCGCTGTTCTGGTTGTCGGCAACCGGAGCACCGGCCTCCGTCGTGAGCGGCCCCTGGGTCACGTCGCCTCCTGCGTCATTTCCATCGTTCCTGTCGCTTGGCCAAAGCCAGTCTCGATCCTACAATGGACTTAGTCCAAGTCAAGCAGGGCTCCAAAGTCACACTGATTCGGGATCTATTCCCCCTTGCTGTTAGGCTGGTCGGTATGAGTGACCTTCTGGAACGGCTGCGCGGACGCGGATGGCGGATGACCGCGCAGCGGCGTGTGGTGGCCGAGGTCCTCGACGGCGAACACGTCCATCTGACGGCCGACGAGGTCCATGCCCGGGCTGTCGCCAAGCTGCCCGAGATCTCCCGGGCGACCGTCTACAACACGCTGGGCGAGCTGGTCTCCCTCGGCGAGGTCCTGGAAGTCAGCACCGACAAGCGCGCCAAGCGGTACGACCCCAACGCGCACCGGCCGCACCACCACCTGGTCTGCGCCGGCTGCGGCGCGATCCGGGACGTCCACCCGAGCGGCAACCCGCTGGCCGACCTGCCCGACTCGGAGCGCTTCGGCTTCACGGTCTCGAACGTGGAGGTCACCTACCGCGGCCTCTGCCCGAACTGCGCGGCGGCCTGACGGCCCCCTTCGCAAGCCTCACTCGCGAGACGAGAGAAGACCCCCGGCACCTCGACGGTGCGCGGGGGTCCTTCTTTCGCGATCCACTCCCGGAAGCGGCTCCGGAAAACACCGAGGGCCGGAATCCTTGATCGGATTCCGGCCCTCGGCCTTCAGTAGCGGGGACAGGATTTGAACCTGCGACCTCTGGGTTATGAGCCCAGCGAGCTACCGAGCTGCTCCACCCCGCGTCGATGAATGCAACATTACGTGACCGGCGCACCGAGAAGCAAATCGTTTACGGGGACGTCGGAAGGACCTGCGTCACACGGCCCACGCGTCACGCCGACAGCTCCTCGCGCAGCGCGTCCCGCAGGCGCGCGGCCCGCTGGGCGACCTCCGCCGGCCCCAGCGCCACGGCCCGGTCGGCCCACCCCTGCCCCTCGGCCAGCTCGCCGCGGCGCGCGTGCACCAGGGCGAGCCGCAGCGCCGCCCGCCCGTGCCCGGCGTCGGCCGCCCGCGCCCACCAGGTGGCCGCCTCCGGCTCACTGCCCTCCCTGGCGAGCAGCAGTCCCAGGTTGAACGCGCCGTTGCGGGAGCCGGACTCCGCCGCCCTGCGGTACCACCGCGCCGCCTCGACCACGTCCCCGCGGGTCGCGGCCAGCATCCCGACCCGCACCTGCGCGCGCCGGTGTCCCTGGCCGGCCGCCCGCTCGTACCACTCCTCGCACTCGGTCTTCTCCTGGATCGCCGGCTCCCCCAGCTCGTGCGCGGCCGCCGGTGGCCGCCGGGCGTCGAGCACGGTGGCCAGCCGGTACGCCGCCTCCGGGCTGCCGCCGCCGGCCGCGCACCGCAGGTGCCGCTCGGCCGCCCGCTCGTCGCCCGCGCGCAGCCGGGCGATCCCCACCTGCAACGCGGCCTCCGTGTGCCCGGCCGCCGCCGCCCGCTCGTACCACCGCAGGGCCTGGGCGTCCTCGCTCCGCCCGGCGTAGAGGATCCCCAGGTTGAACGCGGCGTCGACGCTCCCGGCCTCCGCCGCCTTGGAGAACCACGGCTCGGCCCCACTGGTGTCCCCGCCCTGGAGCAGCAGGACGGCCAGCGCGTTCGACGCCTCCCGGTGCCCGGCGTAGGCCGCGCGCCGGTACCACTGCTCGGCCTGCGCGGTACGCCCCTGCTCGGCGCAGAGCAGTCCGAGGTTGTAGGCGCCGTTGATGTCGCCCGCGTCCATCGCCGCCCGGTACCACCGCTCGGCGGTCTGCGTCTCGCCGCGCTCGGCGTGCAGCGCGCCCAGCGCGTTCGCCGCGTTGCCGTCGCCGTCCTGTGCGGCCCTCAGCCACCACAGGGCGGCGTTCTCGGGGTCGCCGGCGTCCCGCAGCAGGAACCCGAGCGCGCAGGCGGCCCTGGCCTCGCCGTCCTTGGCGGAGGTCAGGTACCAGCGGCCGGCCTCCTTGAGGTCGCCGCGCTTCTCCAGGATGGCGCCGAGGTGCAGGGCGGCCCGCCGGTGCCCGCGCGCGGCGGCCTGGCGGTACCACTGCTCGGCCTGAGCCAGCAGGCCGGGACCCTCTCCGCCGGACTGCCGGCCGGCCCGCCGGTCCAGTGCCCGCGCCAGCCGGTACTCCGCCTCCCGGTGCCCCCGCTCGGCGGCGACCCGCATCCAGCGCTCGGCCCCGGCGTCGCCGCGGTGCTCCAGCAGGTCGGCGAGGGCGTAGGCGCCGAGGAAGTGCCCCTGCTCGGCGGACTGGCGCAGCCAGTACTCGGCGGCGGGCTCGTCGCCGCGCTCGCGGTGGTGCCGCCCGAGCGCGTGCGCGGCCGCCGCGGATCCGGCGACGGCGGCGATGCGCCACCATCCGGCGGCCTCGTCGGCGTAACCGCGCTGGTGGAGCAGGACTCCCAGGTTGTTGGCCGCGGCGCGGTCGCCGCCCGCGGTGGCGGAGCGCAGATGAGGTTCGGCGGCGTCGAGGTCGCCGCGCCGCAGCAGCATGGCCCCGAGGACGCTCATGGCCTCGACGTCGCCCGCCTCGGCGGCGAGGCGACGGCGCGCCAGCTCTGCGGTCTCGTCCGCGGCCGCCACGGACTCGTCGCGCGCCTCGCCTCCGGTCTCACCAGAGCCGGAATCCTGCACAAATCGCCCCGTCTCGAACAGAGTTGCCTTGTCCCCCATAACGTCCATCGTCGCACCACCTGCAACCCGGGTACATCCGTAATACCCCAGCCAGTGAGGTCACTTCAGCGTTTTGTCGACATGCCCACAGAGAGACAAGTCAAACACAGATCGCTCAACTCCCCACGGCGGCACGGCCGCAGGGCACGTCGGTACATGCGTTCGCACACGGCGAAGGGCCCGGATCCGCGGGACGGATCCGGGCCCTTGGACTCGGCGGGAGCGATCAGCCCCCGCTCGGGCTACCGCTTGGACTGCTGTTTGGTGTCGGACTGGCGCTCGCACCCGGGCTCGCGCCGCCCTTGCCGTCGCCGTTCTTGCCGCCGGCGCCGGGCTTCTCCGCCTGCGCCTGCACGTCCTCGGCCCGCTTCAGGGCGTCCTGAAGGTCCTTCTGCGCCTGGCCGTACGCCTGCCAGTCGCCGTTCTTCAGGGCGGTCTGACCGTCCTCGAAGGCCTTCTGGGCGTCCTTCAACGCCTCCTGGACCGTCGGGTTGTTCGACGGCGGCGGGTTCTTCTCGCCGCTGCCGGTGCCACCACCGCCGGTGTCGGAGCCGGAGCCGGAGCCGGGCGGCTCGGTGGCCGAACCCTCCGTACCGAACACCTTGTTGAGGGCCTTGTCGAGCGTGTCCTCGAACGCGGTGTTGCCGCCGTACGTCACCAGGACCTTGCGCAGCAGCGGGTACTTGAGGCCGCCGCCGCGCAGGTAGACCGGCTCCACGTAGAGCAGTCCGCCGTCGAGAGGCACCGTCAGCAGGTTGCCGTACTCGACCTCCGAGTCGCCGCCCTTCAGCAGCCGGATGGACTCGGCGATCGAGGGTTCGGAGTTGAACTGGCTCTGCACCCGTTTCGGGCCGTCGATCGTCTTGCCCGTGGGCAGCTTCAGGATGCTGATCTTGCCGTAGTCGCTCGTGTTCGCGTCGGCGGCGACCGTCATGAACGCGCTCAGGTTGTCACGGCCGTTCGGCGTCATCGTCGTCGTCAGCGAGAACGTCTGGGACGACTCACCGGGCATCTTGAGGCTCAGGTAGTACGGCGGCACCGCGTCGCCCGACCTGTTCGTCGGGTCGTTGGGGATCTGCCACACCTCGCTGCCGCTGAGGAAGGTCTGCGCGTCCGTGACGTGGTAGCGCGTGAGCAGTTCGCGCTGCACCTTGAACAGGTCCTGCGGATACCGGATGTGGGACAACAGCTCCGGGGAGATGTCCTTCTTCGGCTCGACCGTGCCCGGGAACGCCTTCATCCAGGTCTTCAGAACCGGGTCCTGGGTGTCCCACTGGTACAGCTTGACCTCGCCCGTGTAGGCGTCGACGGTCGCCTTGACCGAGTTGCGGATGTAGTTGACCTGGTTCTGCTGGGCCACCACCCGCTGGTTGTTGGCGGCGGTCAGCGAGTCCAGCGTCGTGTCACCGAGGGTGGTGCGCGAGGAGTACGGGTAGCCGTTGGTCGTCGTGTAGGCGTCGACGATCCACTGGACGCGCCCGTCGACCACCGCCGGATACGAGACCCCGTCGATCGTCAGCCACGGGGCGACCGCCTCGACGCGCTGCTTGGGCGTGCGGTTGTACAGGATCCGCGAACCGTCGCCGATCGCGCCGGAATAGAGGATCTGCGGCTCGTTGAACGCCATCGCGTACGCGGCCCGGTTCAGCGGGTTGGCAAGGCTGACACCGCTGTTCCCCTTGTAGCTGGTGGTCTTCTCACCGGTGTCGTCGGAGTAGTCGATCTCCTTCTGGGGACCGCCGACGATGGAGTAGGTGCTGGTCTTCTCGCCGTAGTAGATCCGCTGCTCGTACCGCGGGAGATCGCCCGTGGACGGCAGGTTGTACTCGGTGAACACCGGGCGGCCCTCGTCGGCCTCGGTGCCCTTGGCCGCGACCACGCCGTATCCGTGGGTGTAGCGGAAGTGGTCGTTGATCCAGTTGTTCTTCGGGATCCCGGCGAGGTTCAGCTCACGCAGGCCGATGACCGTGTCCTGGACCTTGCCGTCCTTGGCCTTGTACCGGTCGACGGCCAGGTTGGACGGGAACCCGTAGTAGTTGCGCACCTGCTGGAGCTGCTCGAACGTCGGCGAGACGATGTTGGGGTCCATCAGCCGGTAACTGGCCGCGTCGGCGGCGGCGTCCCGCAGCTTCGCCTTGTCCTGGGTGTCGCTCGTGCCCGCGTAGTCGGTGACCTTGGTGTCGTCGATGTCGTAGGCCTCGCGGGTCGCCTCGAGGTTCTTCTGGACGTACGCGGCTTCCTTGGCCTGCTCGTTGGGCTCGACCTGGAACTTCTGGACGATCGCCGGGTACAGGCCGCCGATGAGGATGGCCGACAGCACCATCAGGCCGAAGCCGATGACCGGCAGCTGCCAGGTGCGCCGCCACAGGGTGGCGAAGAACAGCACCGCGCAGATGACGGCGATGCAGAACAGGATCGTCTTGGCCGGCAGATAGGCGTTGGCGTCGACGTACCTCAGGCCCGTCCAGTTGCCGGTCGCCTTGAAGTCACTGGACTTCACCGCCAGTCCGTACCGGTCCAGCCAGTAGGCCACCGCCTTCAGCGTCACGAAGACGCCGAGGAGCACCGACAGATGCCCGGTCGCCGCGGCCGTGGCACGCGCGCCGGGGCTGGTGACGCGCAGCCCGCCGTACAGGTAGTGGGTGAGCACCGCGGCGATCAGGGACAGGATCGTGGCGGCGAAGCCGAAGCCCAGCAGGAAGCGGTACCAGGGCAGGTCGAAGGCGTAGAAGGAGACGTCCAGGTGGAACTGCGGGTCCGTCTTGCCGAAGGCCACGCCGTTGACCCACATCAGCCAGGTCCGCCACTCGCTCGCGGCGGAGGCACCGGCGATCAGTCCGACCAGCGCCGTGATGCCGCTCAGCAGCCACTTCTTGTACGGCGCGATGCTCATCCGGTAGCGGTCCAGGCTCTGCTGCTCCACCGACATCGCGCTCAGCGGCGGCCGCAGCCGGTGCGCCAGCCAGATGTTCAGCCCGACCGCGGCCGCCATCAGCAGGCCGAAGACGAAGAACAGTCCGATCTTGGTCCACAGGGTGGTGGTGAACACGGACGAGTAGTGCACCGACCGGTACCACAGCCAGTCCGTCCAGAAGCCCGCGAACATGGCGAAGACCATGCCGAGGACGGCGAGGACGCCCAGTGTCATGAGCAGGGTCCTGGCACGCCGGGACGGGCGGCCCACTCTCATCCGCGGCCCTGTCGGGCCTCCGCCGCGGTCCGGCATCTGGAAAGCCAAGGTGTGCACCTCGAAAGTCGCTGTTGATTCGGTTTCGTTGCGTCAGGCCCCCGAGTCCGCGGACCGTACGGTGGGCCCTCGGAATCGTGGGCCCACACCTATGCAACTTACTCACCGTTTACTCGGTTCCCGATTCCGCCCAGGAACGAGGCAGGATTGTGACCATGTCCAACACTCCCATGGCAGCGAACCCGCTCACCCGGGCGGTACTCGAGATCGACGAGTACGCCTCCGGCCTCGGCTGGGACCAGCCCGCTCGCCTCTTCGCCCTCGTAGACACCGCGCGGCTGCGGACCCAGGAACCCGCCCTCGCGGCACAGCTCGGCCTGGCGGACGAGCAGGAGACCTCCGGTCTCACCCCGGTCGAGCAGGACGAGGTCCCTGCCGACCGGCCCCTCGACGAGTTTCTCGCCACCATCGCCTGGCCCGACGCGGTGGCCGGCTGCGCGCTGACCGTGGAGCGCATGATGCTGCCCCCGTCCGCCGAGGCACAGGTCCCGCAGGGACTGGACGGGGCGAAGCTGGCGAAGTGGGTGGCCGGCCACCCCGAACGCCAGGAGGTCCGCATGACGGTAGCGGTCCTGCGCGACGGCGCCCGGGAGTCGGCCCTGCGCCTGCGTGAGAAGGACTCCGCCACGGAGGTCCTCACCGGCTCCGACCTGGTGCCGGGGCTGGCCGAGGCCCTGACCGCGACCTTCGAGGACTGAGCCGGGGGCCCTGGGACCGCCGCACTCCCCTGCCCGACCGGCACACGGCCGGGGCGCTGCCCGTCAGCCCTTGGCCGTGCACTTCGGCAGATCGGCGGCCTTGCCGCCGCGGATGTCCTTCAGGGCGCTGAGCGCGTCGCCGAGCGTGTGCACCTTGACGAGGGTGAGCCCCAAGGGGGTGTCCTTGGCGGCGGCCGCGCAGTTCTCGGCGGGGGTGAGGAAGAACTGGGCACCCTTGCTGCGCGCGCCGACGGTCTTCATCTCGATGCCGCCGATCGGGCCGACCTTTCCGTCGTCGTCTATCGTCCCGGTGCCGGCCACGAACTTCCCGCCGGTCAGGCTGCCCGGCGTGAGCTTGTCGTAGAGGCCGAGCGCGAACATCAGCCCCGCGCTCGGTCCGCCGACGTCGGCGAGCTTGATGTTGATCTCGAACGGGAACGTGTGGTCGGTCCCGGCGGAGATCCCGACGATGGCGCGCTTGGCTCCGGTGTCGGCGGACTGCGCGGTGGTGATGCTGACGTCCTTGGTGACGGTCGCCGCCCTGTGCTGCTTCGCGGCGGCGGCCTGATCCTTGGCCGGCACGATCGTGAAGACCACGGCCTGCCCGGGCTCGTGCTTGGTGACCAGCCTGGCGACGTCCGAGGGCTGCTTGACCGGCGTGCCGTCGACGGCCCTGATGACGTCGCCCGCGTGCAGCCTGCCCTGCGCCGGGGTGTCCTTGATGACCGTGGAGACGATCACCCAGGACTGCACCGGGATGTGCAGCTCCTTCAGGGCGGCGACCTTGGCGCTCTCCTGGGAGAGGGTGAACTCCTCGGCGTTCTCCTGGGTCGACTGCTCCTCCGTCTTGCCGTCGGGGTAGAGCGTGTCGTGGGGGACGATCTTGCTGTCGTGCGCCAGCCAGCCGTAGACGGCCTCGACGAGGTTCATGCGGTAGTCGGCGCTGGTGACCCGGACCGTGGTCATGTTGAGGTGGCCGTCCGCCGGGTAGGTCTTGTGGCCGGAGATCTGCAGCACCGGCTCGCCGCCGTGGTCGCCCAGGGTGTTGACCGTCGGCCCCGGCGACATCTCCGAGTAGGGCACGGGGAAGAGGATTCCCGCGCACAGGAGCGCGATCAGCATCAGGGTGGAGGCGAGCATCGTCGCGGTGCGGCGTGGCATGACTCGACAGTACGGGACGGTTCTGTCAGCGCACCGTCAGGGCGGGACCCTCACGTACTGGAGTGGGACCTCTCCATGGCCTCACGGAAACGGGCGTAGCCGTCCAGTTCAGGACCGTCGCTGCGCGCCTTGCGGGTCCGGTTCGCCCAGCTCCCCCACAGTCCGGCGCCTATCGCAGCCACAAACGGAATCAGCAACCAGGCGAGCGCCCCCATGCCGGACCTCCCAACCCCTGATACGCGACCGCGACTGACTGATCAGCAGATTAACCATCCGCACTGACAACGCTCACGCCAGGGGTTCGGTTACGCAACCGGAGGTGCGGCCATGAGGTGGCCATGAGGTTGAGGGTGTCAGGCGCCGACCCATTCCTCGGTGCCGTCCGAGAACCTCTGGTGCTTCCAGATCGGCACCTCGTGCTTGAGGTCGTCGATCAGCTTCCGGCAGGCCTCGAAGGCCTCGCCCCGGTGCGGGCACGACACCCCGACGACGACCGCGAGGTCTCCCACCCTCAGATCCCCCACACGGTGGACGGCCGCCAGCGCCCGGACCGGGTACCCGGCAGCGACCTTCTCGGCGACCCGGCGCATCTCCGCCTCCGCACTGGGGTGGCAGGAGTACCCGAGCGCGTCGACCCCGGCGCCCCCGTCGTGGTTCCGCACGGTCCCCACGAACAGCGCGGTACCGCCTGCGGCATCGTCCCCGAGCGCCTTGAACACCTCGTCCAGGGAGAGGGGGGTCTCCCGGACGCCGATCAGCTTGACGGGGTCCTCGGCGGCGTACTCGCCGGGATGATCGTTGGTGGCTGCCATGCGTCCATCGTGCCGCACACGCGGAAGGACCGGGAACAGCGCGATCACCCAGTACGCGCGCGTGCCGGTTCGGAGTCTCGTACAGGGCTGCCTCGCGCGGGACTGCTCGGTACAGGGGGTGGAAGGCCGCGCACGAGAAGGGGCTTCTCAGCGCCGGCGTGCCTTCCGCGCCCGTCGAACCACCGCCGCCGCGCCCAGCAGGGCCACCGTCGCCCCGGCCGCGCCCGCCGCCGTCGCGTCCTTGCGTCCCAGGCGCCGCCCGGCGACCGTGTGCCGCCCGGACACCTCCTCCAGCAGCGCCGTGAGGACCTCCTCGTTGGTCCACCGCGGCCGCCATCCGGCGTCGTGCAGCCGGCTGCCGCTCACCACCCAGGGGTACATCGTGTACGCCAGGTCCCCCGCCGGAGACGGCGTCAGCCCGATCCGGTGCAGCCGGGCCGCCGCCCCGAGCGCGACCGCCGACGGCAGTTCCATCCGGCGGATCCCGCTGAGCTCCTCGACCTCCTCCTGCTCCAGCCACCCGTCGCACCCGACGGCCAGCTCCCCGTCGACCTTCTCCAGCACGGCGTACTCCAGGGCGCTGCACAGGTCCTCGACGTGGCAGAACTGCCACGCGGGCCGCGACCCGGCCACGACCAGCAGGCGCGGCGATTCGAAGTACCTGGTCAGCGCGGTGTCCGTGCCCCCGACCAGCACCGCGGGCCGGACCACGGACACGTTCAGTCCGGGATGCGCCCGTGGAGCGCGCCGCGCCAGCCGCTCGATCTCCAGCAGGTCCCCGACGCCGGTCGCCTCGGCGGTCGCCCGCAGCTCGGCGTCCTCCGACAGCGGCAGCTCGTTGTCCGGCAGCGCCCCGTAGACCATCGCGGAGGTGCACAGCACCACGCGGTGCACCCCGGCCGCGGCCGCCGCGGTCAGCACGGTCTGCGTCCCCCTGACGTTGTACGCCGTCCGGGCGGCCGAGTCGGTCTCCAGGTCGAGGTCGAGCGCCAGGTGCACGACGACGTCCGCGCCGCGCAGCTTCTCCGCGATCGCCGGATCCCGCACGTCGAGGATGTGCCACTGCGCCGCCGCGCACTCCCCGCGCCGCTCGTCGATCGCGACGACCTGCCTGACCTCGGCGGACTCGGCCAGCCGCTCGGTGAGCAGCGCGCCGACCCCGCGAGCGGCTCCGGTGACCGCGACGACGGGCCCGCGCACGGCGGGAGTGCTCTCTTGGTTTCGCGCTGCGCGAACCTGTGGATCTGGGGAACTCACCGGGCGTCTCCAGCGGTTGTCTTCACATACGGGCGCGAATGACGCGTACGTACCAGGTGGCATCCATCCTGCCGCAGGCGATGTGTCGGCGAAGCACCGAGGCCCGAACCGCCCATGGTGTCTACGCTGGGTGGTGTTGTCGGGCAGCCGCGCCGCCGGAGAGAACCGGTGGCCTTACCAGCCGAGGAATCCCGTGAGTGACACCCCATTCGGATTCGGCCTTCCGCCGGAGGAGCCGGACGACGGCGACGAGGGCAAGAAGAAGGACCAGCAGAGCGGCGGTGAGCAGGGACCGGCCAACCCGTTCGGTTTCGGGCTGCCCGGAGCCGGAGGCTTTGGCGGGCCCGGCGCCGACAATCCGCTCGCAGCCATGTTCGGTTCGCTGAACCCCACCGACCTGGGTGCGGCGTTCCAGCAGCTCGGCCAGATGCTCTCCTACGAGGGCGGCCCGGTGAACTGGGACATGGCCAAGCAGATCGCCCGCCAGACGGTGGCCCAGGGCACCTCCGACGGCACCAAGGACGCCAGCGTCGGTCCCGCCGAGCGCACCGCGGTCCAGGACGCCGTCCGGCTGGCCGACCTGTGGCTCGACGACGTGACGTCCCTGCCGTCCGGCGCCGGCTCCGCGGTGGCGTGGTCCCGCGCGGAGTGGGTCGAGGCCACCCTGCCGGCGTGGAAGGAGCTCGTCGACCCGGTGGCCGAGCGGGTCGGCACCGCCATGGGCGACGTGCTGCCGGAGGAGATGCAGGCCATGGCCGGCCCGCTGATCGGCATGATGCGCTCCATGGGCGGCGCCATGTTCGGCACGCAGATCGGCCAGGCCGTCGGCGTGCTGGCCGGCGAGGTCGTCGGCTCGACCGACATCGGCCTGCCGCTCGGCCCGGCCGGCAGGGCCGCGCTGCTGCCGGTGAACATCGAGACGTTCGGCAAGGACCTGGGCGTGCCCAAGGAGGAGGTGCGGCTGTACCTCGCCCTGCGCGAGGCCGCACACCAGCGCCTGTTCTCGCACGTGCCGTGGCTGCGCTCGCACCTGTTCGGCGCGGTCGACGGGTACGCGCGCGGGATCAAGGTCGACACCGCGAAGCTTGAGGACGTGGTCGGCCAGTTCGACCCGCAGAACCCCGAGCAGCTGCAGGACGCGCTCCAGCAGGGCATGTTCCAGCCCGAGGACACCCCGGAGCAGAAGGCCGCCCTGGCCCGTCTGGAGACCGCGCTGGCCCTCGTCGAGGGCTGGGTGGACGCCGTGGTGCACGCGGCGGCCAAGCCCCGTCTGTCGTCCGCCGACGCGCTGCGCGAGACGCTGCGCCGCCGCCGGGCCTCGGGCGGCCCGGCCGAGCAGACGTTCGCCACGCTGATCGGCCTCGAACTGCGTCCGCGCCGGCTGCGGGACGCCTCCCGCCTGTGGGCCTCGCTCACCGACGCGCGCGGGGTGGAGGGCCGCGACGGCCTGTGGGCGCACCCGGACATGCTGCCGACCGCCGCCGACCTGGACGACCCGGACGGCTTCGTGCACCGCGAGCACATGGACTTCTCGGAGCTGGACAGGATGCTCGGCGAGGCGGCGAGCGGTTCGACGCCGAAGCCGGACCTGC
Source organism: Streptomyces sp. CB01373 (assembly GCF_002803075.1). Classification (GTDB taxonomy): domain Bacteria; phylum Actinomycetota; class Actinomycetes; order Streptomycetales; family Streptomycetaceae; genus Streptomyces. Next base: position 227,753 of record NZ_NNBK01000005.1, read on the forward strand.
GCAAGAAGACCGAGAACGACGAGGGCGACGAGAACGACAGGGGCGACGACGCCGAGTGAGCCTCCACGACGACGCGGTCCTCGTCCTGCGGGAGTACGGGGAGCAGGAGGACCTGCGCCCGCTCTACCTGGAGCACCTGCGGACGCATCCGGACGGCATGTGGAAGGCCTGCGCGGGCGGGCACATCACGGCGAGTGCCCTGGTGGTCGACCCCGAGCGCGGCCGGGTGCTGCTGACCCTCCACCGGAAGATCCGCATGTGGCTGCAGACGGGCGGCCACTGCGAGCCGGAGGACACCACACTGGCGGGCGCCGCCCTGCGCGAGGCGACCGAGGAGTCGGGCATAGAGGGGCTGACCCTGCTGCCCGGCGGTCCCGTCCGGCTCGACCGTCACCAGACGCCGTGCGCCTGGCACCTCGACGTCCAGTACGCCGCGCTCGCGCCGAGCGGGGCGGTGACGACCATCAGCGACGAGTCCCTGGACCTGCGCTGGTTCGCCTACGACGAGGTACCGGAGGTGACCGACAAGTCGGTCGTCCGCCTGCTGGAGGCGACCCTCGCCAGGCTCTGACCGGGCACGGCGCGGCGGCGCGCCGGTTTCCGGCCGTGGGTGGGACGGCCGCGCGGCGGTTCACGGCCGTGGCAAGGGAAGGCCGTGCGAGGGGCGGCCACCGGTGGCGGTCGCCCCTCGCACGCGGTCCCGGCTCAGCCCCAGACGTTGCCCTGGTTCTGTCCCCGCGCGCCCTGCTGTCCCATGCCGAACTGGGCGGCGAGGCCCTGCCCGATCACCGCGTTCTGCGGCGGCAGCAGCTCGCTGGGCTGGACGAGCGCGTAGCCGCTGCCCATGAAGCTGAGCTCCCAGCCCTCGCCGGTGCCGCCGCGGCGCCGCCACACCCCGCTGGAGTGCGTCTGGGCCTGCATCTGCACGCGCAGCGCGGTGGACCAGGCGACGATCGCGTCGGCGTCGCAGTTGACGTACTTGTCCGGCGTCACCTGCATCAGCAGCGGCGCGCCCGAGGTCATCAGGGCGACCCTGCCGTGGCCGGTGATGTTCAGCTGGTACTTCCCCGAGCCGGAGACGCCGTACATGCTGTCGACGGCGACGGCCTCGTGGTACAGCGTGGAGTCCATCGCCAGCACATAGCTGCTGTCGACGGTCAGGCCGTCCTGCTCGACGTCCATGATGTGCACGTACTGGGCGAGGTTGGCGAGGTAGACCGTGCCCTGTCCGTGACAGCGCATCAGGTCCAGGCCCTCGCCGGTGTACGCGCGCGTGCGTGCCTGACCGCCGCTCTGGTACTCGGCGTCGAACTCGATCAGGCCCTGATAGGCGACCATCGTGCCCTTGCGGGCGAGGATGTCGTCTTGGCCCTCCAGGGTGACGCGCAGCATCTGCTTGTTCTGCAGGCTCCAGCGCTCCTGCGTCTGGGTCTCGTTGAAGGCGAAAAGCGGGCTCTGCATGGTCTCTGTCTCCCCCTCAGCCGCGCATTCGCAGACGGTCGGTGCTGTCCTCGCTGGGCTGTACGACGACGATGCCCTGCCCGGAGAAGGCCATCTGGTAGGCCTCTCCGCTGCCCCGGCCGATCAGGGACTGCGCCCTGAAGCTGCGCTTGCCCTTCACCTTCAGGTTCGGCGACCAGGCGACGAGCGCGTCCGGGTCGACGTAGGTCTCGTTCTCGCCCTCGCCGCAGTCGACGACGATCGGCTCGCCCCGGGAGGTCAGCGCCACCCAGCCCTGTCCGGAGATCCGCGTGTTCCACAGGCCCTGCCCGGCGAACTTCGCCAGCCCCTTGACCCGCTCGACGCCCCAGCTCAGTCCGGCGTCGAAGGCGAGCAGGTTGGTGGCGTTGACGGAGATCGCGTCACCGCCCAGGTTGATGACGACGACGTTGGCCCCGTAGTCGGCGAGGTAGAGCAGTCCGTCGCCGGAGCACTTCATCAGGGGTGCGCCCTCGCCGGTGACCCAGTCGCGTGCGACCTGGCGCACGGCCGACGGGCTGGGCTCGTACTGGATGAAGCCCTCGTAGGCGACCATCGACCCCACGCGCGCGAAGAGGTCGTTCCCGGTCTGCATGGCGACCTTCAGCATGTGGCTGCCGTGGTTCTCCATGCGGGCGGTGACGGGTGCGGGGGCGTGACCCGCGAGCGGCTGGTTCATGACGGGCTCCCTCAGACCTCGTAGGGCTGGACGACGACGAAGCTGCCGGGGGCGGCGCGGAACTGGAGGTTGACGCCCTCTCCGGTGTCGCCCGGGTAGGCGTTGCGGCGCGTCCGCACCTGGCTGGAGACGATCACCTGGGCGGCGGCCGACCAGGCGACCACGGCGTTGGAGTCGACGAACGTCGTCGGCGTCACGGGCAGCACGACCGGGGTGCCGTGCGTCTTGACGACGATCGTGCCGGTGCCCTGGAACTGCATGGTGAACAGGGCGCCGCCGGGGATGCCGTGTCCCTCGACACGGCGGACCTCGTACTCCAGGCTCTCGTCGAAGGCGAGGACGTTCTCGGCGGAGACGCAGATCGCGTCGCCCTGGAGCTCGACCGGATGCAGATGGGTGGAGTTCTCGGCGAAGAACACCTGGCCCTGGCCGGTGCAGCGCATCAGCTGCATCTCCTGGCCCGTGACGTTGCCCGTGATCCGGCCCGCGAAGCCAGCGCCCTTGTAGGTGAAGTCGACCTTGCCCTGGTAGAGCACCATGCTGCCCTGCCGGGCCAGCACGGGGCGGCCTCCCTCCGTGCCGAGGTCGGCCCGGATCAGCTTGCTGTTCTGCAGGGTCCAGCGCCGTCCGGTGGGCGCCTCCTTGTACAGGTTCAGCGCGGCGGACACCCCGGCGGCCTGGGGAGCGGCCTGCGGCACTCCGTAGGGCGCGGGCCCGCCGGGAACCTGGCCGAACGGCGGCTGGTGTCCGTAGCCGGGGGACGGTGGCGGGGCCTGCGGTGCCTGGTACTGGGCGGGCGGCGGGGGCGGGGTCGGGCCGTGCCCCTGACCGTGCGCCGGGCCGTACGGGGGCTGCCCGTAGGGGGCGGGTACCGGGCCGGGCGGCGGGACCGGGGCGCCGGGCGGGGTCAGGGGGGCGATGATGGTCGGCGCGGCGTGGACCGAGAACGCTGGGCCCGGCGCCGGGGGCGGGGGCGGGGGCGGCGGGGTGGCTCCCAAGGGCGGGGGGAAGCCGTGCGCGGCGGGTGGCGGGGTGGCTTCCGGGGACGGCTCGAATCCGGGCTCGGCGGGCGGGGGCACGGGTGCCGCGGGCGGGCGCATGTGGGCGGCCGGGGGTGGAACAGGGGCAGGGGCGGCCGGACCGGAGGGGACTGCGAACTCCGGGGGCGCGGTGGCCTGTGCGGGCGGGGCGAAGCCGGGAGCGGCACCGGGCTGCGGGTCCTGGCCCGCGGCGGGGTTCTCCTCCTCTTCTTCCAGGACCTCGCCGCCGAAGTTCTTCAGCAGCGCCTCCAGGCCCCCGTCGAAGCCCTGCCCGACGGCCGCGAAGCGCCATACGTCCTTGACGTAGAAGTCGCCCAGCATCACGGCCCGTTCGGTGGAGAACTCCGAGCCGTCGAACGCGTACCGGGCCACCTCCTCGCCACCCGCCACGATGCGCAGGTACCCCGAGTCGATCTGCGACATCTGCCCGGCGCCGTCGATGGCGGCCGTGAACGACAGCTTCTGGACATGCGACGGGATCTTCTCCAGCGTGACCCGGAAGGACTCCGTGTCGCCTGCCTGGGCGCCCAGCAGCTGGATGGCCTCCTCGGGGGACTTCGGCTGGTTGAAGAAGACGAAGTACCGGTCGTCCGAGAGGCGTTCGTCGGCGTCCAGTCCGAAGCAGCTGATGTCGACGGTCAGTCCGGGCGCCGAGATCTGCACGCCGACGTACAGATCCGTGCCCGCGGTCAGGTCACTGATCCTGGCCTTGTGGCCGCGCTGGAATTCCCTGGGCATGCGTAACGACCGTCCCCCGTCCCGAAGCGAGTGCGTCGCGCCAGGCTAACGGCAAACTCCGACACCGGACGAAGTCGGTACAGACCCGGTACACAAACACAGTCGGGCGGTACCGGACGCCCCGGCGGCCCCGTCACTCGCCGTCTGTTCCCGGCGGATGCGGCAGCCGCGCGGCCGCGGCCACGCCTTCCAGATAGCCGCGGGCCCGCTCCGTGCGCGGGTACGCCTCCAGCAGCCGCCAGAAGTCGGGCCCGTGCCCCGGGACGAGCAGATGGGCCAGTTCGTGCAGCAGTACGTAGTCGACGACGTACTCCGGCATCCCTTGGAGACGGTGGGAGAGACGGATGCTGCCCTCCGCCGGGGTGCACGAGCCCCAGCGCGTGTTCTGGTTGGTGACCCAGCGGACCGAGGCGGGCCGGGCGCGGCCGTCGAAGTACTGGGCGGACAGCCGCTCGGCACGTTCGGCCAGCTCCGTGTCGCCGAGCGCCCGCCGGCTCTCCTGGGCGGCCAGCTTGTCGAGCATGACGGTCACCCAGCGCTTCTCCTCCGCCTCTGACATCCGGGCAGGGATGAGCACGACGGTGCGACCGCCCTCGCGGTACGCGGAGACCGTCCGGCGGCGCCGGGCGCTCCTGCGGACCTCGATCTCGTTCGCCGCCGCGGCGTCCGGCGGCCGGCTCGTCTCGCCGCGCTGTGGCTTTCCGGCACGGTGCAGTGGATCGGCGGACACGCTCCGACGTTACCGGGTGCGCGGACCAGAAGTCCCGGGCCGGGAACGCTTGCATGCCGGTCCCTGCCGGGGGTGCTCGGCCGAAGGTCCGATTCGTATGACGATTACCCGCTACCTGTGGATAACTTCCGGCACGTCCCCTTCGAGCCAGGCATCCTGGGACTCGTTCCTCCTCCCCTCTCCCCTCTCCCCTCCTGCCTCTCCTCGTTTTCTCCAGTTCTTCTTCCTTCTCCTCCCTTCTTCGGGCTACGGGGGCTCGCACATGCATCCGATGGTGAAGCCCGCGCTCAGGCGCGGCTGGCGTGATCTTGGCACCGTGCAGTTCGGGATGACTCCCGCGCACGCGATGACACTGGGCCCGCTGGACACGGCGACGGGCAGTTTCCTGGACCTGCTCAACGGCACGCGCGGGCTGCCGCTGCTGCGGGAGGAGGCCCGCCGCATGGACCTGCCCGACGGCCATGTCGACCGCCTGGTGGAGAGGCTGGCCCAGGCCGGGCTCCTCGACGACGCCAGGGGCGGCGGCGCGGCGGCCGACGCGCTGCGCGCGCGGAAGGAGGCGATGGACCGGCTGGGGCCCGATCTCGCCTCCCTCTCCCTGACCACGCGCGAACCGGGCGAGGCGATGGGTCGCCTGGCCGCCAGGCGTGAGGCACGTGTGCAGGTCAAGGGCGCGGGCCGGGTGGGCGCCGTCCTGGCCGCGCTGCTGTCCGGGGCGGGGGTCGGCGAGGTCGACGTGCGCGACGGCGGCTGTGTGGAGCCGTGGGACGTCGCCCCGGGCGGACTGTCCGCCGAGGCCGTCGGAGAGCGCCGGGACACCGCGGCACGAAGGGCCGTGCGCGCTGCGGCCCCGGACCGTACGGCCCGCCGCACCCCCCGGAAACCGTCCGAGCCGGAGGAGCGGGGGTTCTCCCTGGTGGTCCTGGCCCCGCGGGACGACATCGCCGTGCACGCGCCCGACCCCTCCGCGGCCACCGCCCTGATCGAGTCCGGTACCCCTCATCTGTATGCCGGGGTGGTGGAGGGCACGGGCGTCGTGGGCCCGCTCGTCCTGCCCGGCGAGACCGGCTGCGCCGGCTGCCTCCACCAGGAGCGCACGGACCGGGACGGGACCTGGCCACGTCTGGTGGCGCAGTGGCGCTCGGGCAGACCACGGCACGTACGTCCGTGTGATCTCGCTCTCGCCGCGACCGTGGCCGCACTGGCGGCCGCCCACGCACTCGCCTTCCTGGACGGGGAGTCACCCTCCAACTCGGGCGCCCGTTGGGAGGTCTCCCTGCCCGGCCTGCACTGGCGCGCGCGACCGGTGCGGCCGCATCCGGCCTGTCCGTGCGGCGCGGCCGGGAAAGCCGAAAGGGAGCAGGCCTCAGAGAACGGGGAAGCACGCGCAACAATGGCTGAGCAACGGCCGTCATCGACGCCCTGCCGTCGGGCAGAGGCTGCGCGGCTTGCTGGGACTTGGAGGGCGCATGTCTGATCTTCCCCGGAAGGCGGTCACCCGGACCGCCAAGCTCGCCGCGCTCCCGCTGGGTTTCGCCGGGAGAGCGACCTGGGGACTCGGCAAACGGATCGTCGGCGAGTCCGCCGATCTTGTCGGCCGCGAGCTGCAGCAACGCACCGCCGATCAGTTGTTCAAGGTGTTGGGCGAGCTCAAAGGCGGGGCGATGAAATTCGGGCAGGCGCTGTCCGTCTTCGAGTCGGCGCTGCCCGAGGAGGTCGCCGGCCCCTATCGGGTCGCGCTGACCAAGCTCCAGGAGGCGGCGCCGCCGATGCCGACGCGCACGGTGCACTCCGTGCTGGAGGAGCGGCTCGGCGCGCACTGGCGTGAGCTGTTCGAGGAGTTCGAGGACAAGCCGGCCGCGGCGGCCTCGATCGGGCAGGTGCACCGGGCGGTGTGGCACGACGGCCGCGAGGTCGCGGTCAAGGTGCAGTACCCCGGCGCCGGCGAGGCCCTCGTCTCCGACCTGACCCAGTTGAGCCGGTTCGCCCGTCTGCTGGGGCCGCTGGTTCCCGGCGTGGACATCAAGCCGCTGATCGCCGAGCTCAAGGACCGCGTCTCCGAGGAACTGGACTACGGACTGGAGGCGCAGGCCCAGCAGGCTCACGCCGATGAGTTCGCCGACGACCCGGACGTCGTCGTCCCGGCGGTCGTCCACCAGCGCGACCAGGTCCTGGTCACCGAGTGGATGGACGGTGTCCCGCTGTCCGAGGTGATCGCGGACGGCACCCAGGCCCAGCGCGACCGCGCCGGCCAGTTGCTGGCCCGCTTCCTGTTCTCCGGCCCGGCCCGCACCGGCTTGCTGCACGCCGACCCGCACCCCGGCAACTTCCGTCTCCTGCCCGGCGGACCGGACGGCGAGGACGACTGGCGCTTGGGCGTCCTGGACTTCGGCACCGTCGACCGCCTCCCCGGCGGCCTGCCGTCGACCATCGGCGCGGCGCTGCGGATGGCGCTGGACGGAGAGGCGGACGCGGTCTACGAGATGCTCAGCGCGGAGGGCTTCGTGAAGGAGTCCATCGAGCTGGACCCGGAGGCCGTGCTCGACTACCTGCTGCCGATCATCGAGCCGGCCCAGGCGGACGAGTTCACCTTCACCCGTGGCTGGATGCGCAGTCAGGCGGCCCGGATCGCCGACCCCCGCTCCCCCGCCTACCAGCTGGGCAAGCAGCTCAATCTGCCCCCGTCGTACCTGCTCATCCACCGGGTCACCCTGAGCACCATCGGTGTGCTGTGCCAGCTGGGGGCCACGGTGCGGCTGCGGGAGGAGCTGGAGCAGTGGCTGCCGGGCTTCGCCACCGGTCCTGAGGCCGAGGAGCCGGACGACGAGGGACCGGACGACGAGCAGGCGGCTGCCGAGGCGTGAGCGCGGAGGGGGGCTGCCAGGGGGACTACCACCAGGCGGAGTCCAGGCGCCCCTCGATCGAGCGGAGGTTCTCGCGGGAGCAGGCGTCGCAGAAATAGCGCCGGGTGCCGTTCTCCACGGAACAGGTCCAGGTGGGCGGCAGTCCCTCGGCCGGAGTGCCGCACCGCGCGCACACCAGCGCTGGACGCTCCGCGCTCGCGCCGCCGCCGTCCGTGCCGGCACGGTCCGTGCCGTCGCGCGCCGTGTCGTCGTGCGCCGTGCCCGCGTGGCCCGCGCGCGCGTGGTTCGTGCCTCCGGGAAGACTCGTCACCCCGCGACCATACCGCCGGGCCGCGGCTCGGCGGGGACAACGCACCGCGGGGGCCGGTCCGTGCGGACGGACCGGCCCCCGCGGGAAGAGTTCCGGCCTCCCGGGCCGGGAGGCCACCGCCTGGCGGTGTGGAACAGCCTGACGGTCAGTGCATCACTGCCATGGCGAGCGCGCGGCGGGCACGCAGCGAGGCGCGCTCGGCGCGACGCTGCATCCGGCGGGCGGCCACCAGGCGCAGGGCCCGGCGTTCCCTCTCCGCCTCGTGCAGCCGCTCGTGCATATGCGCACGGGCCAGCGCTTCTGGGATGAGTTGCATCTCTCGGTTCCTGTTCTGACGCGATTCGTTCGCGCCGGTGGTGGTGACGTCTTCGGTCGCGGAGCCTGCGGGCTCACTGGCGGACGGCTTCATCGGGGCCTGCTTCTGGGGGTCGTGCGTGAGGGGGCGGTCGATCGTTCCTGCGGTGTTCATGCCGTGACCGGGTTCTTCCGCGGACGGCCACGCGGCCGCTTCCGGGCGACGACGACACCTTGGACGAACAGCTCGCCACCCCAGACGCCCCAGGGCTCACGCCGCTCCTTGGCGCCGGCGAGGCAGGCCTCGACCAGCGGGCAGGTACGGCAGAGGGACTTGGCGTACTCCACGTCCGCCGGCGACTCGGCGAAGAAGACCTCCGGGTCGTAGGAGCGGCACGGTACGGGCACGCCGAGGTTCTCGATGGCGTCGTCGAGCGCGGTGAGCGCGGTGAGCGGGGTCAAGGCGGGGTCCTCCGTGAGACCGGGCTTGGGGATCGTGTCGGAAGGCGGTACGGACGGGGCGTGCGCTTCGAGTTGCACGGTTCGTCTTCCTCGTCTGGTCGGGTCGGCCAGTCGGCCGGGTGTCGGCCGACTGCCAGGTTCTTGTCTTGCCCGAGGCCCCTTCGCTCCGCTGTCCCCGTTCGGGGAAAACAGAAGGGCCGCGGATCCCGGATGGGGTTCCGCGGCCCTGAAGGCGCCGGCCTGATCGGCGATCAGGCTGGATCACTCCAGGGTTCTGGCCCACGGAAGGCCCACATCAGGTGGTGCTGCTTCGTCTGCTCCCGGTTACCGGCACCGGCCGCCTCAACGGCATAGGCCTGTGCCTGCGCCGCTACTGCTTCCAGTGCCTCGGTCGGTCGCTCGTCGCGCTCACGAATGGGAAGACCCGCGAGGGACGCAAAGGACGCCGGGCGCACGGCAGCGATGCCGGACAGACCGGTGCCCTGGTTGAAGGCGCCGAGCATGCACAGGGAGGCGACCGAGCGATCGGTCATTTTGGCGGTGCTGATGGAGCTGCTGTTGATGCTGATCACTGGACTCGCCTCCTCTCGGCGTCTGGGGGACTGGGGGTGAGCCAGTCCGCACGGATATGCAAGTACAACACGGAATCAGGGCCTCAGGAAGGCCACCGTTCCCGTGACCAAGAACCTATGGGGACGGACGGCGGGTGCGCAAACTATTTTTTCGACGAGTTCCCGCGGGTCTTCGGCCAGCCCCCGATCAGTCCGCGATCGCCTCTCCCGCGGGCTCCCGGCCTGCGCAGAGGTCGAGAACGTCCGATCCGTACCGGCGGAGCTTGCGCATCCCCACTCCGGGGATGCGCGCCAGTTCGCGCTCGTCGTCCGGGACGGTTTCGGCGATCGCCATGAGCGTCTTGTCGGTGAAGACGCAGAACGCGGGCTGCCCGCTGCGCCCCGCCTGGACCGCCCGCCACTCGCGCAGCCGCTCGTACAGGCCCTCGTCCATGTCGGAGGGGCAGCCCTCGCAGCGCATCAGCTTCATCTCGCCGGCGTCGGTGAGCGTGCGGCCGCAGACCCGGCAGCGGGCGGGGGTGCGCTGTGCGCGCCGCGGGGCGGGCGCCCCCGGCGTCCCCGCGGCTGTGGTGAAGCCGCGCTCGATGCCCCCGGAGCCGCCGGGCGCGGCGCGGCCCGCGGTGCCGGCCGAGCCGGGGCGCAGCCCGTCGAGGAAGCGGCTGGGACGGCGGCCCGGGCGGCCACCGGGCGAGCGGGACAGCGACCAGGAGACGTGCAGCCGCTCACGGGCGCGGGTGACACCCACGTAGAGGAGGCGGCGCTCCTCCTCGACCTGTTCGTCCGTCCGGGCGTAGGTGATCGGGATCATGCCCTCGGCGACGCCGACCAGGAAGACGACGTCCCACTCCAGGCCCTTGGCCGAGTGCAGGGAGGCGAGGGTGACGCCCTGGACCGTGGGTGCGTGCTGGGCGTTCGCCCGCTCGTCGAGTTCCGCCACGAGGTCGGCGAGTGTCGCGCCCTGCCGGGCGGCGGCGAAGTCCTGCGCGAGGCTCACCAGGGCGGCCAGCGACTCCCAGCGTTCCCTGACCGCGCCGGAGCCGGCCGACGGCTGCGCGGTCCAGCCCTCCCCCGACAGCACGGCACGCACCTGTGAGGGCAGGTCCACGACGTCGTCGAGGAGGGAGTCGTTGCCGCCGAAGCGGGCGGCGGCGCGCAGCGCGACACTCGCCTTGCGCACCTCGGGACGGTCGAAGAAGCGCTCGGCGCCACGCAGCTGATAGGGCACGCCGACGTCGGCGAGGGCCTGCTCGTAGGTCTCGGACTGGGCGTTCGTCCGGAACAGGACGGCGATCTCGCTCGCCGGGACACCGGAGGCGATGAGGTCGTGGATGCGGTGGGCCGCCCCCTCGGCCTCGGCGGGCTCGTCGGCGTACTCGGTGTAGGCGGGCTCGGGGCCGGGGGCGCGCTGGGAGACCAGTTCCAGCCGGTGGTCGGCGGCCCGGCCCCGGGCCTGGGCGAGCAGTCCGTTGGCGAGGCGGACGACCTGAGGGGTGGACCGGTAGTCGCGGACCAGCTTGACGACGGTGGCTCCGGGATGACGGGTACGGAAGTCGAGCAGGTGGTCGGGGGTCGCCCCGGTGAAGGAGTAGATCGTCTGGCTGGCGTCGCCGACGACGCACAGGCTGTCGCGGTCGCCCAGCCACAGCTCCAGCAGGCGCTGCTGGAGCGGGGAGACGTCCTGGTACTCGTCCACCACGAAGTGCTGGTACTGGGCGCGGACCTGCTCGGCGACGTCGGCCCGGTCCTGCAGGACGGCGACGGTCAGCAGCAGGACGTCCTCGAAGTCGATGACCGAGCGGTCCCGCTTGAGGTCCTCGTACACCGAGTACAGCTGGGCGATCTCGGCCGGGTCGCGGGGGGCGGTGCGGCCCTCCTTCGCGGCCGTGCCGGCATAGTCGGCCGGGACGGTCTGGGTGACCTTGCACCACTCGATCTCGGCGGTGACGTCCCGCAGCTCGTTGCGGTCGAGGCGGATGCGGCAGGCGGCGGCCGCGTCGGCGACGAGCTGGATCTTGCGATCGACCAGCCGGGGCATGGCGCCACCGATCGCTTTCGGCCAGAAGTACTGCAGCTGCCGCAGGGCGGCGGAGTGGAAGGTTCGGGCCTGCACGCCGTGCGCGCCGAGCTGGCGCAGCCGGCCCCGCATCTCCCCCGCGGCACGGTTGGTGAACGTGACGGCCAGCACGGTGGAGGGGTGGAGGACGCCCGCGCGCACCCCGTAGGCGATGCGGTGGGTGATCGCCCGGGTCTTGCCCGTGCCGGCGCCCGCCAGGACGCACACCGGCCCGTGCAGAGAGGTGGCCACCTCGCGCTGCTCGGGGTCGAGCCCGTCGAGCACCGCGTCGGCGGAGTCCGGGACCCGAGGGAAGAGCGGGGAGTGCGTTGCTGCTGTCACACAGCCATGCTGCCAGGTCGCTCCGGGACGCATGAGCCGGTTGTCCACAGGCAGCCCCGGCGGTCGTACTAATGCCGTGCGCCCTCGTGTCGCGCGTCACGATGTCGCGCGTCACGTCCGTACGGATACCCCCGGTGGGAATGCCGGAGCGATGGCGTACGTTCCTTCCCAGCGACGAATACGTCCCCGAGCCGCCGAAGGAGCACGAGAGACATGCCGGGCACTGTGACGATGTACAGCACCACGTGGTGCGGCTACTGCCGTCGGCTGAAGAGCCAGATGGACCGTGAGGGCATCGCGTACACCGAGATCAACATCGAGCACGACCCGGACTCCGCGGCCTTCGTCGAGAAGGCCAATGGCGGAAACCAGACGGTTCCCACCGTGCTCTTCCCGGACGGCTCGACCCTCACGAACCCGTCGCTGGCCCAGGTCAAGGAGAAGGTCGGCGCCTGATCGCGACGCGTCGCACGACGGACGACGCGAGGGCGGCCTCCCCTGGAATTCCGGGGAGGCCGCCCTCGCGTTGCCGGGCCCTTCAGACGGCGCTCCTCGTCGGCAGCGGCTTGCCGTACCAGAGTTCGATGAGCCGGGCCGCGATGGAGATGCCGTAGGGCGGCAGGACCTCGCCGGACTCGAAGGCCGCGCGCAGCTCCTCGCGGGAGAACCAGCGGGCCTCGTGGATCTCGTCGCCGTCCACGTCGATCCCGGTCGAGGTGGCGTGCGCCATGAAGCCCAGCATGAGGCTGGAGGGGAACGGCCAGGGCTGACTGGCGACGTACTCGACCTCGCCGACGGCGACGCCCACCTCCTCGTGGACCTCGCGGCGCACCGCCTGCTCGATGGACTCCCCCGGCTCGACGAATCCGGCGAGCGTGGAGAAGCGGCCCTCGGGCCAGTGCACCTGGCGGCCGAGCAGGATGCGGTCCTCGTCGTCGGTGACCGCCATGATCACGGCGGGGTCGGTGCGCGGGTAGTGCTCGGCGCCGCAGGCCGGGCAGCGGCGGATGTGTCCGGCCGCGGCGATCACGGTGCGCTCGCCGCAGCGGGAGCAGAAGCGGTGCAGCCGCTGCCAGTTCTCCAGGGCCACCGCGTGCGCCAGCAGGCCGGAGTCCCGGGGCGACAGGAGCAGGCCGGCCTCGCGCAGGCCGGCCGGGCGGGCGGACTGGTCCATGCGGCCGGGCAGGGAGTCCTTCTGCAGGGCGAAGTAGCTGACGCCCTCGGCGTCCGTGCCGAGGAAGTAGCGGTGCGCCTCGGTGAGGGGGGCCTCGAAGGAGGGTGTCGTGACCAGCTCGGTCCGGCCGTCGGGGATCTCGTCGATCAGGGCCTGACCGCCGGAGACCACGAAGCAGCGCGTCGAGGGGTGGCTCCACGCCGCGGCGAGCCAGGCCTCGTCGAGCCGGTGGTGGGCGGCCCTGTCGATGCCGCTGGGCGCGGTGAGCGAGATGGGTCGGTCTGCGGTGTGGTCGGTCCAGGTGGTCACGGGTGCTTCCAACTCCCCCGGTGCAACGGTTGTTTCGGCGGCGGTTCAGCGGGACGTGCGGCCGGAGGCGTCCGCGGCCGGCGGGGCCTGGGAGCGCGCGACGGCCTTACCAGTGTGCGCCCGGGCAGGTGGGCACCCCTCAGGGCGCATCGTGCCAGTGCTCCGCGAGGTCTCCCCACAGGTAAGCGCTGGTCTCGACGCCCTTGAGCAGGAGGTCGAGCTCGACCTTCTCGTTCGGCGCGTGCCAGCCGTCGGAGGGGACGGAGATGCCCAGGAAGAGGACGGGCGCGCCGAGCACCTCCTGGAGATCGGCGGCCGGGCCCGAGCCGCCCTCGCGCGTGAAGCGGACGGGGCCGTCGAAGGCACGGCCCATGGCGCGGACCACGGACTGCAGGGCCGGGTGGTCCAGCGGCGTCAGGCACGGGCGCGTGGCCGAACCGAACACGATCTCGTGCCGTATCCCCGCGGGCACCTGTTCGGCGGCCCAGGCGCGGACGGCCTTCTCGATGTGTTCGGGGTCCTGGCCCGCGACCAGGCGGAACGACAGCTTGACCATCGCCGTGGAGGGGATGATCGTCTTGCTGCCGGGGCCCTGGTAGCCGCCGCCGATGCCGTTGACCTCGGCGGTGGGGCGGGCCCAGATGCGCTCCAGGGTGGAGTACCCGGCCTCGCCCCGGGTGGCGTACGACTTGGCGGTGCGCAGCCACTGCTCCTCGGCGAAGGGCAGCTCGGCGAAGAGCCGGCGCTCCCGGTCGGTGAGTTCCACGATGCCGTCGTAGAAGCCGGGGACGGCCACGCGCGCGTGCTCGTCGTGCAGGGCGGCGACGAGGCGGGCGGCGGCGGTCGCCGGGTTGGGCACCGCGCCGCCGAAGGAGCCGGAGTGGATGTCCTGGTCGGGTCCGTACAGCCGGATCTCGCACTCGGCGAGGCCCCGCATCCCGGTGCACACCGTGGGGGTGTCGGCGGACCACATGCCGGTGTCGGAGACGATCACCGCGTCGGCGGCCAGGCGCTCCGCGTGCTGTTCGACGAGAGCCCGGAAGTGCGGGGAGCCGGACTCCTCCTCGCCCTCGATCAGCAGCTTCAGATGGACGGCCGGGGCGGTGCGGCCGGTGGCGGCGAGGTGGGCGCGGACGCCGAGTGTGTGGAAGAACACCTGGCCCTTGTCGTCGGCCGCCCCGCGCGCGTAGAGGCGGCCCTCGCGGACGACGGGCTCGAAGGGCTCGCTGTCCCAGCCGTCCTCACGGGCGGCGGGCTGGACGTCGTGGTGGCCGTAGACGAGGACCGTGGGGGCCTCGGGGTCGTCGGAGCGCCACTCGGCGAAGACGGCGGGGGCGCCCGCGGTCGGCCAGACCTCGGTGGTGGTGAAACCGGTCTCCTGGAGCTTGCCGGCGAGCCAGTCGGCGCTGCGCCGTACATCGGGCGCGTGGTCGGGCTGGGCAGACACGGACGGGATGCGCAGCCATTCGGCGAGGTCGTCGAGGAAGGCGGTGCGGTGCTGCTCGATGTACGTGCGGACGGCGCTGTCCGGGGTCTGGCTCATGGAACCGAGCCTATCGGCCCGCGCTGGCTTCCCGTTCGGGCGGTTCGTCACACTGCGGCCCGGCCTGGGGTTCCTCCGTCAGCAGCCGTTCCAGCTCGGCGCGACCCGGGAGGTCGTCGTGCCGTACCACCTCGCCGGTGCGCACGTAGACGAACGCGGCGGTGACACGGTCCAGGGGGACGCCGCGCTGTTCGGCCCAGGCCAGCCGGTATACGGCGAGCTGGAGCGGGTCCGCCGTACGGGAGCGGTGCGTCTTCCAGTCCACGATCTCGTACGTCGTCCGCTCGCCGTCGCTCTCCTTGTAGACGGCGTCGATACGGCCCCGGACGACACGGCCGGCCAGGGCGAGCTGGAACGGCGCTTCGACGCGGTGGGGCGTGCGGTGGGCGTACGGGGTGCGTTCGAAGGCCTCCTTCAGGGCTTCGAGGTCGCGTTCGTCGGCGATCTCGGCGTCGTCGCCGGGCAGCTCCCCGGGCTCCAGCATGGGCAGCGTCAGCTCTTCGAAGCGGGTTTCCACCCAGGCGTGGAAGCGGGTGCCGCGGCGAGCGGCCGGCTGCGGGGGGCGCGGCATGGGGCGCGCGAGCTCCCGCGCGAACCCGTCGGGGTCGGCGGCCAGGTGCAGCAGCTGCGACGCGGTCAGGGTCGTCGGCAGGGGGACGTCGGTGACGGTCTGCCGGGCACGCCGGAGTTCTCCGGCCAGCGCTTCGAGATCGCGGTCCCAGGAGGCGACCGTGCGGGCCTCCTCCGGGGTGAGGGCGCGTCCCCGGGATCCGGGTGCACGGTCCGGTTCGGGGTGCGCCGGGTGCTCGCGCGGGGGCGGGGGCGCGGCGTGGTCGTCGGGCGGGGGCGCCTGGTGCGGGACGGTCGGGCGGTCGCCGCTCCAGGAGTCCCAGTCGTCGGGGTGCCCGTCGAAGGTGTCGTCCTCTGCGAAGAGGGCGTCGTCCTTGAAGGGGTCGTCCTGTTCGAATGGGTGGCCCTCTCCGAAAGGGTCGCCCCCGCCGAACGGGTCGTCGGCCTCGAAGGCATCGTCCTCGCCGAAGGGCGGCTCGTCGTCGTACGGAAGCGCTTCGTCCTTCGCGGGCGCGCGGTCCCGCGGTGGCACGGGCCAGTCGGGGGCGTCGTGGGACGCGGGGTCGTGCGCGGCCTCCGGGTGGCCGTTCGCGCCGGAGGCGAGGTCCTCCAAGTGGGCCAGGACGATCGCCGCGGCCTCGCGGCGGCGGGCCATTGCGGCCTCGTCCAGCGGCAGGGGCCACACCTGGTCGGCGGTCGCCCGGTGCAGGGCCGGGTTCTCCTCGTCCTCGCCGGGCTCGTCCGCCCACGCCTCGATCTCGCCGTGGCCGGCGGCGCAGTGGTCGTACAGGGCCTGGAGGAACGCGGACGGGCCGCGGGGCCGCTTCTGGCTCGGGCCCCACCAGTGGCCGGAGCCGAGGAGCAGGGAGCGGGGGCGGGTGAAGGTGACGTAGCCGAGGCGGAGCTCCTCGGTGTGCTGGTGGTCCTTCATGGCCTCGTGGAAGGCCTTCATGGCGCGCGCGTCCCAGCCGTCGATGTCGGGGAGGGTGTCGGCGTCGCCGCGCAGGGCGTGCGGCAGCACCTTGCCCTGGCTGGTCCATTTCTCCCGGCCCTGCCCGCTGGGGAAGGTGCCGGTGACCAGGCCGGGGACGGCCACGACGTCCCACTCCAGGCCCTTGGACCTGTGCGCGGTGAGCACCTTGACGGTGTTCTCGCCACCGGGCAGCGCGTTGTCGAGACCCTTCTCGTACTGGGCGGCGGTGCGCAGAAACCCGAGGAAGGCCAGCAGGCTTGCCTCGCTCTCGTTCGCGGCGAAGGAGGCGGCGATGTCCAGGAAGTTCGCCAGGGTCTCGCGGCGGCGGGCGGCCAGGGCGTGCGGGGAGGCCGACAGTTCCACCTCGAGACCGGTGACGGCCAGGACGCGGTGCAGGACGTCCATCAGCGGGTCGGACAGGGAACGCCGCAGGTCTCGCAGTTCGGCGGCGAGCCGGGCGAACCGCACGCGCGCGTCCGGGGAGAACGGCAGCCGGTCGTCGTCCCCGGCACCGCCCAGGGGTGTTTCCAGGAAGGTGTCGAGGGCGTCCGCGAGCGAGATCACCTCGGCCGGGTCGACGCCCTCGACGGCCTCGGCGAGCCGGCTGTCGGGGTCGTCGCCGGTCTCCACGCGCGCGTGGGCGACGAGCAGTCTCGCGCGGCGGCCCAGGAGCGCGAGGTCGCGCGGGCCGATGCGCCAGCGCGGGCCGGTCAGCAGCCGTACCAGCGCGGCGTTGGCACCAGGGTCCTGGAGGACCTCGCAGACGGCGACCAGGTCGGCGACCTCGGGCAGGTGCAGCAGCCCGGACAGGCCGACCACCTCGACCGGGACGTCACGGGCGACCAGAGCGCCCTGGATCTCGGCGAAGTCGGTCGCCGTACGGCACAGGACGGCGACCTCACCGGGTGCCGTCCCGGTCCTCACGAGGTGGGCGATCGAGTCGGCGACCCACTCGATCTCCTCGGCGTGGGTGGGCAGCAGCGCACAGCGCACCAGGCCGTCACGCTCGGCGCCGGGGGCCGGGCGCAGGGCCTCCACGCCCGCGTGCATGGCGCGCAGGGGTTCGGCGAGGCCGTTGGCGAGGTCGAGGAGGCGGCCGCCGCTGCGGCGGTTCTCGCTCAGGGCCTGGCGGGTGGCCGGACGGCCGTCGGCGTGCGCGAAGTGCTCGGGGAAGTCGTCGAGGTTGGCGACGGAGGCGCCGCGCCAGCCGTAGATCGCCTGGCAGGGGTCGCCGACGGCGGTGACGGGGTGACCGGTGCCGTCGCCGAAGAGGCCGGCCAGCAGGATGCGCTGGGCGACGGAGGTGTCCTGGTACTCGTCGAGCAGGACCACCCGGAACTCCTCGCGCAGCACGCGGCCGGCCTCCGGCAGGCGGGCGAGTCGTGCGGCCAGGGCGATCTGGTCGCCGAAGTCGAGGAGGTCGCGCTCGCGTTTGGCGGCCCGGTAGCGGAGTACCAGTTCGGCCAGTTCCCGGCGGGCGGCGGCCGTCTCCGGGACCTTGCGCAGGTCGGCGTTGCTGAGCTTGACGCCTTCCAGGGTGTGCAACAGGCCGGTGTCCCAGGCGCGCAGGTCCTCCGGGCGTACGAGGTGTTCGGACAGCTCGGCGTCGAGGGCCAGGAGGTCGCTCACCAGGTCCGGGAAGGAGCGGGCCAGCGCCGGATAGGGGCCGGGGGCCTCGCGCAGCACGCGCGCGGCGAGCTGGTAGCGGGTGGCGTCGGCGAGCAGGCGGGCGGTGGGTTCCAGCCCGATGCGCAGTCCGTGGTCCTTCAGGAGACGGCCGGCGAAGGCATGGTAGGTGGAGATCATCGGCTCGCCCGGCGGATTGTCGGGGTCGATGGCCTCGGGGTCGGTGACACCGGCTCTGATCAGGGCCTTGCGGACGCGTTCGGCGAGTTCACCGGCGGCCTTGTTGGTGAAGGTCAGCCCGAGGACCTGCTCGGGGGCGACCTGTCCGGTGCCGACCAGCCACACCACACGGGCCGCCATCACGGTCGTCTTGCCGGAGCCGGCGCCGGCCACGATCACCTGCGGGGCGGGCGGCGCGACGATGCAGGCCGTCTGCTCCGGGGTGAACGGAATCCCGAGGAGCTCCTTGAGCTGCTCGGGATCGGTGATACGGGCGGACACCTCACAGAGGCTAGCGGCGGGCACTGACAATCCGTGCCAGATGGCCGCCGGGGTCGAAAGACGCGCAGGTCAGCGCCAGTGGTGCCGTTCGTCACGCGGTTCACTCGACGATGTGGCGTCCCTCCGGCCGCGCGCTGCAGGACGCCCGGAAGGCGCAGTGCGCGCAGTGCTGCCCGGCCGTCGGTGTGAACCGCTCGTCGAGAACCTTCCCGGCGGCGGTGGCCAGCAGCTCGCCGGCCCACTCCCCCTCCAGCGGCTCCTGGGTCTGCACCTTGGGCAGGCCGTCGCCGCCGTCCCGCTTGGCTGCGCCCTGGCGCAACTGGACCAGCTCGGCGCCGCCCGGCTCGGGGCGTTCCCCGTCGAAGACCTCGTCCACCGCGCCCTCACGGACGGCGAGCTGGTAGACGGCGAGCTGCGGATGGCGGGCCACCTCGGCCCCGGTGGGCGCCTGCTTGCCGGTCTTGAAGTCGACGACGTAGGCACGTCCTTCGACGTCCGCCTCCACCCGGTCCATGGAGCCTCGGATCCGCACCTGGTAGCCGCCCGCTTCCAGGGTCACGTCGAAGTCGTGCTCGCCGGCCACCGGCGTGCGGCCGCCGCGCTCCAGGACGTGCCAGTTCAGGAAGCGTTCCAGCGCCACACGCGCGTGTTCCTTCTCCTGGGCCGACTTCCACGGCGCGTCGAACGCGAGCGCGTTCCACACCGTCTCCAGGCGCTCCATGAGGACCGCGAGGTCGGCGGGGCTGCGTCCGGAGGCGACCTCGTCGGCGAGGACGTGCACCACGTTGCCGAAGCCCTGCGCGGCGGTCGCGGGTGCGTCGGCCTTGACCTCGCGGCTGAGGAACCACTGCAGTGCGCATGTGTTGGCGAGCTGGTCGAGGGCGCTGCCGGACAGCGCCACGGGCTGGTCGCGGTCGCGCAGCGGCACCTTGCTCTCGGTCGGGTCGGCCATGCCCCACCAGCGGTAGGGGTGAGCCGCCGGCACCAGCGGACGGCCGTCGTCGTCGGCGAGCGCGGCCAGCCGGGCCAGCCGGTGCGCGGCGGCCTGCCGGAGGGTGGCGGAGGCGCTCGGGTCGACGGTCGTGGCCCGCAGCTCGGCGACCAGGGCCGCCACCGACAGTGGACGGCGTGGGCGGGAGGTGACGTCCCTGGGTTCGACGCCGAGCTCGGTGAGGAAGCGGGAGGGCTGGTCACCGTCGTCGGCGGGGGCCTTCACCGCGGTCACCACGAGGCGTTCACGCGCGCGCGTGGCGGCCACGTAGAACAGCCGCCGCTCCTCCGCGAGCAGCGCGCCCGGGGTGAGCGGGGCGGCGAGTCCGTCGCGGCCGATGCGGTCGGCCTCCAGCAGGGAGCCACGGCGCCGCAGGTCCGGCCACAGGCCTTCCTGGACGCCCGCGACGACGACCAGGCGCCACTGCAGGCCCTTGGACCGGTGCGCCGTCATCAGCCGCACGGCCTCGGGGCGCACGGCACGCCGGGTGAGCGTGTCGGCGGCGATGTCCTCGGCCTCGATCTCGGCGAGGAAGTTCAGGGCGCCCAGGCCGCCGGTGCGCTCCTCGGCGCGGGCGGCGGTCGCGAACAATGCGCACACGGCGTCGAGGTCCCGGTCCGCGTTGCGGCCCGCTGCGCCGCCGCGCCGGGCCGCGCGCTCCAGGCGGGAGGGCCACGGTGTGCCGTCCCACAGGTCCCACAGCGCCTCCTCGGCGGTGCCGCCGCCCGCCAGGCGCTCCCGTGCCTTTCTGAGCAGCGCGCCGAGACGCTGGGCTCCACGCGCGTACGTGGGATCGTGCGCGACCAGGCGCTCGGGTTCCGCGAGCGCCCTCGCGAGCAGTTGGTCCGAGGGCGGGGGCAGCGGGTTGCCGGCGGCGCGTTCCTCCTCGCGCAGCGCGCGGCCCAGGCGACGCAGATCGGCGGCGTCCATGCCGGCCAGCGGCGAGGCGAGGAGAGTGAGCGCGGTCTCGGTGCCGAGCCAGCAGGAGCCGGCCTCCGCGTCCGCCTCGGCCTCCTCCCGGGGCTGCACGAGGGCGGCCTGCTCCTCGGTGACGGCGGCCTGCGCCCCGGCAAAGGCCGCCCCCTCCTCGGCGTCGGCCGCCGGCTCCCCGCCGGCCACCTGTTCCTCGCCGTCAGCTGCCCGCTTCCCGGCGTCGGCCGTCTGCTCCCCGGTGCCGACCGCCCCCTCCTCGGCGTCGGCCGTCTGCTCCCCGGCGTCGGCCACCGGATCCCAGGTGTCGGTCGGCCGCTCCTCGGCAACTGCTGTCAGCTCCTCGGCAACCGCCGTCGGCTCCCCGGCAACCGCATCCTCCGTGCGCCGCCCCGTCTCCGCGGTGGCCACCGCCCGCAGGGCCGTCACCAGG
The DNA here is from genome assembly GCF_002803075.1 of Streptomyces sp. CB01373. Lineage (GTDB taxonomy): Bacteria > Actinomycetota > Actinomycetes > Streptomycetales > Streptomycetaceae > Streptomyces. The sequence goes on from NZ_NNBK01000005.1 coordinate 248,366, forward strand.
GGCGCCACCGCCGGCTCGTGGCGAAGGGGCAGGTCGTCGCCGTCGACGTCCAGGGGCACTCCGGCGGCCGTCAGGGCGCGGCTGAGGCCCGGGATGGAGCGGCCGCCGGCGCGCACCAGGACGGCCATCTCGCTCCACGGGACACCGTCCTCCAGGTGCGCCCGGCGCAGGATGTCGGCGATGTTGTCCACCTCGGTGCCCGGCGTCGGGTACGTCCGGACCTCGACGCGGCCGCCGTCGCGCACCGGGGTGAGCTCCCGGTGGGCGCGGACCTTGTCGGCGGGCAGGCGGGTGAGCGGCATCCGCCGGGTCAGCAGCCGGGTCGCGGCGAGCAGGGCGGCGCCCGAGCGCCGGGAGGTGCGCAGGACCCGTACCGGCGCCGGAGTGCCGTCCGCGCGCGGGAACGTCTGCGGGAACTGGAGGATCCCGTTCACGTCCGCGCCCCGGAACGCGTAGATCGACTGGTCGGGGTCGCCGAACGCGAGCAGGGTGCGGCCGCCCCCGGCCAGCGCGCGCAGCAGCCGTACCTGGGCGGGGTCGGTGTCCTGGTACTCGTCGACGTAGACAGCGTCGTACCGCGCGGCGAGCCGTTCGGCGACCTCGGGGCGGCGGGCGAGGAGCACCGCGCGATGGACCAGTTCGGCGTAGTCGAGGACGCCCCGCAGGTCGAGGACGTCGAGGTACTCGGCGAGGAAGGCGGCCGCGGCCTGCCAGTCGGGGCGGCCGATGCTGCGGGCGAAGGCGGCCAGGGCGTCGGGCCCGAGACCCAGTTCGCGACTGCGGGCGAGGACCGCGCGGACCTCGTCGGCGAAACCGCGGGTGGTCAGGCAGGCGCGCAGTTCGTCCGGCCAGCGCACGTGCGCCAGGCCCAGCCGCTCAAGGTCGACCTGGCCGGCCAGCAGTGAGCGGACGGTCACGTCCTGCTCGGGCCCGGACAGCAGCCGCAGCGGTTCGACGAACAGTTCACTGTCCTGGTGGGCACGGACCAGGGCGTAGCAGAACGAGTGGAAGGTGGTCGCCTGCGGGACGTGGGCGGCGCCGGTGCGCAGCGCCATGCGGTCGCGCAGGTCGACGGCGGCCCTGCGGCTGAACGTCAGCACCAGGATCCGCTCGGGGTCCTGGCCATTGGCGATCCGGGCGGCCACGGACTCGATCAGCGTGGTGGTCTTGCCAGTGCCCGGACCTGCGAGAACGAGCAGCGGACCGGTCCGGTGGTCAACCACGGAGCGCTGCGCTGCGTCCAGGTGAGGGGGATCCGGTCTGGTCGGCGGGGTACGCACCAGTCGGTAGGCGCCACGGTCCCCCTGCCGCACCCGGGGGTGCGGCAGGTGCCTGGTGGAGGAAGAGGAGCTCACGTGGTTCGCCGGTCCTGGTGGGTGTGCTGGGGTCTGTCACGGCCGGCGCTCAGCGCCGTCGTCGCGGGGACGGACGGCCCGGGGGAGAAGGCGGTGGCCGCTGGGGTGAGGTGGACACGCGGAGCCGACGCTACGCCGCTGCCGGGCGCGGAAGGAGCGCTTCGCCCTCTTCCCCCGCTTCTCCCGGTCCTCCCTCGCTACCGCCGTCACACGTGTCCCTCGACCCACGAACGTACGGCATGCCACGGGCGTGCCCCGATTCCCCCGTACGGGCCATGGACTCCCCATGACCCCCTCGAATGGCGGAAGCTGTCAGGTGTGACCCTGCGCACGTTCGCCGCCGTCCCACCGGGCCCGTCTCATGTCGAGGCGGGGCAGGTGGCCCTCCGCCGCCCTGCTCGCCTCCTTGAGGGGCGTGCCCTCCGTGCGGTAGTGGGCGAGAGCGCGCAGCTCGTGACCCGGGAGCAGGACCCCGTCGGCGCGTACGACCCGCCACCACGGGACGGCGCCGCCGTACAGGGCCATCACGCGGCCCACCTGGCGGGGCCCTCCCCGCTCCAGCCACTCGGCGACGTCGCCGTACGTCATGACGCACCCGGGCGGGATCGTCTCGGCGACTTCCAGAACCCGCTCGGCGTACTCGGGCAGCGCGTCGGCGTACTCGGGCAGTGCGTCGGGGTGCTCGGGGCGGCCGTCGTCCGGAGGGCTCACTTCGCTCATCCGCCCCATCCTGCCCCACCCCACCGACAGCGGACCGGGCCGCGTCCGGGGCGCGGCCCTCGCTCCCGGGCGGCGCCTCGGGCAGACTGTGCGGCTCCGCACATGCACACCCTGATGCCCCGGTGTGCCGGTGGAACATGCCACCATCATGCGGGCGGTAACCGGTGATTCGAGACCAAGAAGAGACCATGAAGCAGCAGGGCGTGCACCCCGATGACGCGGAGGGCACCTCTGGGGCTTCGTCGCGTCCCGGCACCGACGGCACACATGCTCCGAAGGCGCAGGACCAGGACGCTCCGAAGGCGGCCAGGAAGCCCGCGGAGGAGGAGGCCGTGACGCGCGCCGACGAGATCGAGGGCGACGAGCCCCTGCTCCCCGCGCGCGTGCACCGCCCCTCCGACCTGATGCGGCTGCTGGTGGGTGTGCTCGCCATCGTCGTCCTGCTGGCGATCGCCGGGTTCGCGCACGGCACCACCTCGGGCCTCGAACAGGACATCAACAAGGGCACCGGTCAGGCCCCCGATCTGCTCATCAAGATCGCCGGGCTGGTGTCCAGCATCGCGATCCTGCTCGTCCCGGTCGCCTTCGCGATCGAACGGCTGATCAAACGGGACGGGCTGCGGATCGCCGACGGCGTGCTCGCGGCCGTCCTCGCCCACGGAGTGACGCTCGCCACCGACCTGTGGGTCGCCAAGGGCGCCCCGCACTCGATCCAGGACGCGCTGACCCAGCCCTCCCCCGGCAACGTCCACGCGCTCACCGATCCGGTGCACGGCTACCTCGCGCCCGTCATCGCGTACATGACGGCGGTCGGCATGTCCCGCCGGCCGCGCTGGCGCGCGGTGCTGTGGATCGTGCTGCTGCTCGACGCCTTCTCGATGCTGGTCACGGGCTACACCACGCCGTTCTCGATCATCCTGACGGTGCTGATCGGCTGGACCATCGCCTACGGCACCCTGTACGCGGTCGGCTCACCGAACGTCAGGCCCACGGGACGCACCCTGGTGGCGGGACTGCGGACCGTCGGTTTCCACCCGGTCAGCGCGGCCCGCGAGGAGGTCTCGGACACCGCGGACAGCGGTGACCGCGGCCGGCGCTATTTCGTCACCCTGGAGGACGGACCGCCGCTGGATGTCACGGTCGTCGACCGCGAGCAGCAGGCACAGGGCTTCTTCTACCGCGTGTGGCGCAACCTCACGCTGCGCGGTCTGGCCACCCGCCGCAGCCTTCAGTCGCTGCGCCAGGCCCTCGAGCAGGAGGCGCTGCTCGCCTACGCGGCGATCGCGGCCGGAGCCAACGCGCCCAAGCTGATCGCGACCTCCGAACTCGGCCCCGACGCCGTGATGCTCGTCTACGAGCACACCGGCGGCCGCACGCTCGACTCGCTGGCGGACGAGGAGATCACCGACGAGTTGTTGCACCGCACCTGGGAGCAGGTGCGGGCGTTGCAGTCACGGCGCATCGCGCACCGCAGGCTGGCCGGAGACGCGATCCTGGTGGATCGTTCCCGCAGAGTGATCCTCACCGACCTGCGCGGTGGCGAGGTCGCGGCCGGAGATCTGCTGCTGCGCATGGACATCGCCCAGCTGCTGACGACGCTCGGCCTGCGGGTGGGCGCCGAGCGCTCCGTCGCCTCCGCGGTCGGCGTCCTGGGACCCGACGCGGTCGCCGACTGTCTGCCGATGCTCCAGCCGATCGCTCTGACGCGTTCCACGCGCGCGACGTTGCGCAGGCTGGCCCGGGAGCGGGCGCAGCGGGAGCGCGAGGCGGTCCTGGAGACGTCCCGGCAGGCCAAGCAGGCCCGCCTGGAGCAGGCCGCCCAGGACACCGGCGAGACCGGCCCGGCCATCTTGGAGAAGCCGGAGAAACCCGAGAAACCAGGGAAGCCAGGGAAGTCCGATAGGCCCGATAGGCCCGACAAGAAGGGCAAGAAGGCCGAGCGTGCCGAGGCACGGGCGGAGAAGCGGGCCATCGGCGAGGCCCTGGAGGAGGCCCGCGAGGAGGATCTGCTCACCCAGATCCGCCACCAGGTGCTGCGGATCAGGCCGCAGGCGCCGGTCGAACCGGCCCGGCTGGAGCGGATCAAACCCCGGACGCTGATCAGTTTCATCGCGGGTGCCATCGGCGCCTACTACCTGCTGACCCAGCTCACGCACATCGAGTTCGGCACGGTCTTCGCCCACGCCCAGTGGGGCTGGGTGATCGCGGCGGTGCTCTTCTCGGCGCTCAGCTATGTCGCCGCGGCGATGGCGCTGCTGGGCTTCGTGCCGGAGCGTGTCCCGTTCGTGCGGACCGTGGCGGCACAGGTCGCCGGCTCGTTCGTGAAGATCGTGGCACCGGCCGCGGTCGGCGGCGTGGCCCTGAACACGCGCTTCCTGCAACGCGCGGGCGTGCGCCCCGGGCTCGCGGTGGCCAGTGTCGGCGCTTCGCAGCTTTTCGGGCTCGGCTGCCACATCCTGATGCTGCTGTCCTTCGGCTATCTGACCGGCACCGAGAAGACGCCGTCCCTGTCGCCGTCCCGGACGGTCATCGCGGGTCTGCTGACGGTCGCGGTGCTCGTGCTGGTGGTCACCTCGGTGCCGTTCCTGCGGAAGTTCGTCCTCACGCGCGTGCGTTCCCTCTTCGCGGGGGTCGTGCCGCGCATGCTGGACGTGCTCCAGCGGCCGCAGAAGCTCATCACCGGCATCGGCGGCATGCTGCTGCTGACGTTCTGCTTCGTAATGTGCCTGGACGCCTCGATCCGGGCCTTCGGCGACCAGTCGACCTCGCTCAGCATCGCCAGCGTCGCCGTCGTCTTCCTCGCAGGCAACGCGCTCGGCTCGGCCGCGCCGACCCCGGGCGGCGTCGGCGCGGTCGAGGCCACCCTCACGGTCGGTCTGATCGCGGTGGGCCTGCCGAAGGAAGTGGCCGCGCCCGCGGTGCTGATGTTCCGGCTGCTGACGCTGTGGCTGCCGGTCCTGCCCGGCTGGCTGGCCTTCAACCACCTGAGCCGCAAGGGCGCCCTATAGGGCACGTCCCGGCCGTACTCCGAACGGCCCGCCTCCCGCGCGGGAGGCGGGCCACGGCGTGAGGATGGGGCCATGCACAAGCGCCACGGGCTGCGCGCCGCCGCCCTGACCACGACCACCGTCCTGTTGAGCGCCCTGACGGCGGGCTGCGGCGGGCTCTCCGTCGGCGGGGGGCCGACGGACCCGGCGCTGGACTGGAAGAACTGCCCGGCACCGTCCGCGGCGGAGGGCGACGGGGCGTCGCCCTCGGCGGCGCCCGGCGGCGGCAAGTGGCAGTGCGCCACCGTGAAGGCGCCGCTGGACTGGAGCAAGCCGCAGGGCGACACGATCGACATCGCGCTGATCCGGGCGAAGGCGACCGGGCCCGGCAAGCGCATCGGCTCGCTGCTCTTCAACTTCGGCGGCCCGGGCGGCTCCGGCGTCACCACGCTGCCCGCGCTCGCCCAGGACTACACCAAACTGCGCACCCGCTACGACCTGGTGAGCTTCGACCCGCGCGGGGTGGGGCGCAGCACCGGCGTGAAATGCAAGACCGACCCACAGCTCGACCAGTACTTCCAGCAGGACGCGGTTCCGCAGACCGCCGCCCAACGTGCCACGTTCGTGAACAACACCAAGCAGTTCAACGCCACCTGCGAGAAGAACTCCGGGCGGATCCTGCCGCATGTGCGCACCACCGACGCCGCCCGCGACATGGACCTGATCCGCCAGGCGCTCGGCGACTCCAGGCTCCACTACTTCGGGATCTCCTACGGCACCGAACTCGGCGGCGTGTACGCCCATCTGTTCCCCAAGCACGTGGGCCGCGCCGTCTTCGACGCGGTCGTCGACCCCACCCAGACCCCCGAGCAGACCTCGCTCGGCCAGGCCAGGGGCTTCCAGCTCGCCCTCGACAACTTCGCGAAGGACTGCGCTTCCAAGGGCACCAAGTGCCCGATCGGCAGCGACGCCCAAGACGTCGAGAACCGAGTCGCCGCACTGCTCAAGAAGCTCGACACCAATCCGATCCCCGGCATCTTCCCGCGCCGGCTGACCCGGACCGCCGCGACCAACGGCATCGCCCAGGCCCTGTACTCCAAGGAGTTGTGGGCCCCGCTCATCGAAGGGCTGCAGCGGGCCTACACGGGCAACGGCGAGATCCTGATGCTGCTGTCCGACGCGATGAACGGCCGCAGCATCAACGGCAAATACAGCAACCTCGCCGCCGCGAACGCCGCCATCAACTGCGCCGACCAGAAGCAGCGGTACACGCCGTCCTTCGTGGAACAGAAGCTGCCCGAGTTCCGGGCCGCCTCCCCGGTGTTCGGGGACTTCCTCGCCTGGGGCATGCTCAGCTGCACCCAGTGGGCGGTGCCGGGCGCGGCCGCGCACGCCGACGTGAGCGCTCCCGGTTCGGCGCCGATCCTCGTGGTGGGCAACACCGGCGACCCGGCGACTCCGTACGGGGGCGCCAGGAGGATGGTGGACGCGCTGGGCAAGGGTGTCGGCGTCGAACTCACCTGGCACGGCCAGGGGCACGGCGCGTACGACAGCAAGGACCCGTGCGTGCAGAGCGCGGTGAACAGCTATCTGCTCGACGGAAAGGTGCCGCCAACCGGAAAGGTCTGCGCCTAGCCGCGCAGGCCACACAGCCCCTCACCAACAAAAGAGCAGGTCAAAGGGTTATCCACAGCCTCTCACGAGTGTGGTGGGATCCGCCTACCATGGCCTGAACGCTCTCCGCCGTCCGATTCGCGGAGAGCCGGTGAGGGGGGAAGGCACATGGCGCGTCCGACGCGATGGGCGGCCGCGGTCGCCGCGGCGCTGCTGCTGGCGGGGTGCGGCGGCGGGCCGGCCGGGCACGGTCCGGACGGCGGAGAGGACCGGTCCGCTCCGGCGCCGGCCCCGCCGTCCGGCACGACGTCCGTGCGACTTCCTTCCTCGCTCACCTCGCAGCGGCTCGACTGGGGCCGCTGCAAGGCGACGGCCGACTCCCCCGCGCCGGGGGACGAGTGGCGGTGCGCGACGCTCAAGGCGCCGCTGGACTGGTCCCGGCCGGACGGCGAGACCATCGGCCTCGCCCTCGTCCGCGCCGAGGCCACCGTGAAGCGCACCGGGTCCCTGCTGTTCAACTTCGGCGGCCCCGGCGGCTCGGGCGTGGCCGCGCTGCCGTCGTACGCCTCCGAGGTCACCGTCCTGCGGCAGCGTTACGACCTGGTGAGCTGGGATCCACGCGGCGTCGGGGGCAGTTCCGGCGTGCGCTGTCGCGGCGACCGGCGGATCGAGGCCGCTGAGGCGATCGACGTGACGCCGGACACCGCGGCCGAGGAGCGGGCCTACTTCCAGGACGCCGCCGACTTCGGACAGGGCTGCCTGAAGGCGGCCGGGAAGCTGCTCGCGCACGTCTCGACGACCGACACCGCCCGCGACATGGACCTGATCCGCCACGTCCTCGGCGACGCCACGATGCACTACTTCGGCATGTCCTACGGCACCGAACTCGGCGGCGCGTACGCGCACTTGTTCCCGCAGCGCGTCGGCCGGCTGGTCCTGGACGCGGTGGTGGACCCGACCGCGGACTCCGTGGGTCACGCACTCAACCAGACCAGGGGCTTCCAACGGGCGCTGGACGCCTACCTGAAGTCGACCGGGCAGGACCCCGAGCGCGGCTCGCGGAAGATCGCGGACCTGGTGCGGCGACTGGACGCCAAGCCTCTGCCCACGTCCTCCGGACGGAAGCTGACACAGACACTGGCGGTCACCGGCATCGCGCTGCCGCTCTACAGCAAGAGCGGCTGGCCGGCCCTGACCAACGCCCTCGCCGCAGCGGACCGGGGCGACGGCTCGGGACTGCTGTCCCTCGCCGACGCCTACAACGAGCGTGACGACGCGGGTCACTACGGCACGACGACGCACGCCCAACGGGTCATATCGTGCCTGGATGCCAAGCAGCGGCCCACTGCGGAGCAGGTGCGGAAGGTGCTGCCCGAATTCGAGAAGGTCTCGCCGGTGTTCGGCGCCTTCATGGCCTGGGACACGGCCGGCTGGTGCCACGACTGGCCGGTGCCCGGCCAGTACGACACCCCTCAAGTCAGCGCACCGGGCGCGGCCCCGATCCTGCTGATCGGCAACACCGGCGATCCGGCGACACCCTACGAGGGCGCCCGGAGAATGGCGGACGCACTCGGCAAGGGCGTCGGAGTGGAACTCACCTGGAAGGGCGAGGGCCACGGGGCGTACGGCAACGGAAGCGACTGCGTGGACTCGACGGTGAACGCGTATCTGCTGTACGGCACCGTGCCGAAGGACGGCAAGGTCTGTTCATGACCACGGTGGTGAAGGTGGCCGGGCAGTACCGGCCGCTCACTGGGCGCGAGGGGCGTAAGGGCTCCCCTGGGACACCGGCGGGCCACCCCACGGCGTCCACGGTGGCGGGACAGGAGCCCAGTTCGGGCCGCGGTGCTCCAGCCACCACCTGCCGATGGCGTGGAACTTCTCCTCGAAGCCGCGATCCCAGTAGAGGAACCCGGTTATCGGCGCCCGCAGGCGGGTACCGCGGCCGCCCGCCTCGTAGATCACGACGGTCCGGCTTCCGAGGAAGGACTCGATCTGGATGGCCTGGACGTTCGACCACGGGATGGTCCGGCGGCGGAGATTGTGCACGATGGCCGCCGATGACGTGAGAGTGACCCCGAAGAACCGCGAGGTGATCAGCACCAGGAGCAGCAGAGCACCCCACGCGAGCAGTCCTGGAACAACCACATGGCCACCCACGTCCAACCACACGGAGACCTGGACGGCTATGCCGATGCTGCTGGGCAGCAGGGGCAGCAGACGTTGGGGGCGGGTCAACCGGTAGCGGACGCGCTCCGGCCGTACCGCCGCGACCTGCGATTGCACCATCAGTCCCCGCCCCTCACCCGAGGCAGCCAACGCCGGCCCCTCATCGCCAGGGCAGCATGGCGGACCAAGGGGCGCGCTGTCCATCCGCGTCCCGAGCCGCTGTGAGGAGGTGGCGAAAACCGGTGTCCACCTCGCCAGTTGCGACGTTGAAGCAGAAAGGTGAGGGTGGATGGAGAACACATAATCGAGCACCGAAACGGAGCTCCTCATGCAAGCGGAAAAGGCTGAACTGTACGCACTCGATCTGAGCCGAACACGCTGGGTCAAGAGCAGCAAGAGCCCCTACACGTCCACCTGCGTGGAGGTGGCGGACCTTGGTGGCGGAGCTGTTGCCGTCCGTGACTCGAACCATCGAGACCTGCCGCCTCTGCGGTTCACCGCAGAAGAATGGGCAGCCTTCCGAGACGGTGTGCGCGAGGGCGAGTTCGGTTAACTGCAGCGATTTCAATCAGTGTTGTTCGCACTCGGACTCAGCGACCCTTTTGACCGACAACGCCAGAAACCCACGGCAGCTGAGCTGGTCAGAGCCGTGGGCTTCTTCGGTCCTGCTGGTCAGCCGGACCGGCGATCAGTAGACCGGCTTGTGCGGTTCGATCTGGTTGACCCAGCCGATCACGCCGCCGCCGACGTGCACGGCGTCCGCGAAGCCCGCGGACTTCAGCACGGCGAGGACTTCCGCACTGCGGACACCCGTCTTGCAGTTCAGGACGATCTTCTTGTCGTGCGGGAGGCTCTCCAGGGCGGAGCCCATGAGGAACTCGTTCTTCGGGACCAGCCGGGCGCCCGGGATGGAGACGATCTCGAACTCGTTCGGCTCACGGACGTCGATGAGCTCGATGTTCTCACCGTCGTCGAGCCACTCCTTGAGCTGCTTGGGAGTGATCGTCGAGTCGGCGGCCGCCGCCTGGGCCTCCTCGGAGACGACGCCGCAGAAGGCCTCGTAGTCGATGAGCTCGGTGACGGTCGGGTTCGTGCCGCAGACCGCGCAGTCGGGGTCCTTGCGGACCTTGACCTGGCGGTACTGCATCTCCAGGGCGTCGTAGATCATCAGGCGGCCGACCAGCGGCTCGCCGATGCCCGCCAGCAGCTTGATGGCCTCGTTGGCCTGGATGGAGCCGATGGACGCGCACAGCACGCCCAGGACGCCGCCCTCGGCGCAGGAGGGGACCATGCCCGGGGGCGGCGGCTCCGGGTAGAGGCAGCGGTAGCAGGGGCCGTGCTCGGACCAGAAGACGGAGGCCTGACCGTCGAAGCGGTAGATCGAACCCCACACGTACGGCTTGTTGAGCAGCACACAGGCGTCGTTGACCAGGTACCGGGTCGCGAAGTTGTCCGTGCCGTCGACGATCAGGTCGTACTGGCTGAAGATCTCCTTCACGTTGTCGGCCTCGAGCCGCTCCTGGTGAAGGACGACGTTCACGTACGGGTTGATGCCCTTGATGGTGTCCCGCGCGGACTCGGCCTTGGGGCGGCCGATGTCGGACTGGCTGTGGATGACCTGGCGCTGCAGGTTCGACTCGTCCACCTCGTCGAACTCCGCGATGCCGAGCGTGCCGACGCCCGCCGCGGCCATGTACATCAGACCCGGCGAACCCAGCCCGCCGGCGCCCACAAAGAGCACCTTGGCATTCTTCAGCCGCTTCTGCCCGTCCATCCCCACGTCGGGGATGATCAGGTGGCGGGAGTACCTGCGAACCTCGTCTACGGTGAGCTCGGGAGCCGGCTCGACCAGGGGTGGCAGCGACACGGGGACTCCGTTGGTCGGTCAAACACTACGGTTGTTCTCCTCGTAACACTGCCACGCCCTTCTTCATTCCGAGACACCTCGTCCGATCCGCGAGACGATTTCGTCCCAGTAACCGGGCATGTTCTCCCAGGGGCCGGCCGTGCGGTCGCGGTCGGAGCGGTCGGTGAACCAGATGGTCGCCGCCCCCTGCCAGCGGGCGATGCGGAGCGCCTCGTCGAGGTGGCCGCGCGGGACTCCGTGCACGAAGTGGCAGAAGCGCTCGGGCGGATGATCGGCGGTCCACTCGGCGACCTGCGACCAGCGGTAGTCGCTCCACGAGCCGCGGAAGGTCACCAGTTGGTCGGCGTGCTCCGCGTAGCCGGGGTGCGGGTGGGTGCCGTGACCGAGGACGATGTGGGTGTCGTCACGCACCGCCCGCAACGCGTCGATCGTCCGGCGGACCTCGGGCAGCCCGGCACGGTCGGCGGGGCAGTGTTCCAGCAGGAAACCGTCGGCCCGGTACCACTCGAGGTAGCGCCGCGCTTCGGAGACCAGCTCGATGAAGGACCGGGCGCCGTGCGCGGCGTCGAGGTGGCCGAGGACGCGGACGCCGGCGTTGCGCAGCCGTCCCGCCGCCTCCAGGCAGTGCGGGTCGGGCTGGACGCCGGGGCCGTCGGCGACGTTGAGAACAACCCAGTGAAGGGGTGGGCCGGGCCGGGTGAGTTCGTTCCACTCGGCCGGGGCGAGCAGGGGGTGGGCCCAGCCGGGGACACCGAGTCCGGTGCGCAGTGTGGTGCTCGGGATGCCCACGGGGGTGCTGGTCAGATACGGCATGCCGCCTCCATCCAGATGTCGGCGAGGGACTCTTCGAGGTTGATCCGGGGCCGCCAGCCGAGCCGGTCGCGGGCGGTGCGCACATCGGCCTGCTGCCAGCTGCCGCAGCCATCGGGGTACGGGTAGGCGACCGGGGCGGGGTGGTCCGCCTCCGTGCGGGGGTGCCCGATGGCGGCCCTGAGGTGGCCGCCGGGCGGGCCGTCGAGTTCGTGCAGGGCGCCGCCGTATCCGGCGACGCGGGCGAGGATCGCCGCGGCGTCCCGCAGCCGGACGGCCCGGCCCGAGCCGATGTTGATGACGCCCTGGGCTGCCGAGAGGGAGGCGGCGTGGACGGCGCGGGCCACGTCGCGGACGTCGACGAAGTCGCGCTGGACGCCGAGGCCGCCGAGTTTGAGGTCGCTGTCCCCGGACTGCATGGCGCGGCGCATGGCCTCGGCGAGCCGGCCGAGCGGCGAACCGGCCGGGGTGCCGGGCCCGGCGGGCGAGAAGACGCGGAGCACCACGGCGTCGAGACCCGAGCCGAGAACCAGTTCGGTGGCGGCGAGTTTGCTGACGCCGTACGGGCCGCCAGGGCGGGGCACGGCGTCCTCGGCCGTGGAGGAGCCGGGCTGGCTCGGGCCGTACTCGGAACTGCAGCCGAGCTGCACCAGCCGGGCGCCGCAGCCGCTGCGGCGCAGGGCCTCGCAGACGGTGGCGACGGCGACGGTGTTGTGCCGGGTGAGGTCGCGGGCGCCGCCGCGGGTGGCTCCCGCGCAGTTGACGACGACGCCGGGGTGGACCGCGTCCAGGAAGCGGGTGAGCGCTCCGGGGCTGCCGGCCGCGAGGTCGAAGCGGACGTCGGCGTCGTCGCCGCGGCCCAGCGCGGTGAGCTGGACGGCCGGGTCGGCGAGCAGACGGTCGGCGACGAAACGGCCGAGGTATCCGTTGGCTCCGATCAGCAGAACCCTCATCGGGCGGCTCCCGGGGTGTGCGCTCCGGTGGCTCCGGATGCTCCGGACGCTCCGGATCGGGCGGTGATCATCTGGTTTTCTCCTTCTAGGGGGTGGTGCGACGGGCTCCGGCGATGGGTCGCGGGCCTGCACTGGGTCGTGCGCCCGCGGCCGAAGGGGGAACGCGGGCGGCGTCCGTGGCCACGGCCGTACGGGGGCACGCGGGGGTGACCGGGGCCGGCCCCGCGCCCCTCACGGCAGCCGAGCCCCGCACGGCCGCCGTTCCGCTGACGGCTGCCGCGCCTTTCACGACTGCCGCTCCGTCCGCGCATGGGCGGAGGCCCGGGTCAGCGTGCGGGTCGCGTGCAGGAGCAGGGCCAGGGCGGCGGTTCCGCAGGCAAGGGCCGGTACGCCGCCGGGTCCCCAGGCGGACACGAGGGTGTCGACCGGGGCGGCGAGGGCACCGCAGCCGGGGAGGCGGGCGGCGAAGACGGTGGCCAGGGCCGTCGCCCCGGACGCGGCCGCGGCGCCGAGAGCGACGGCCGGGGCGTGGGTGAAGCCGTGGGTGGTGAGGAGGCGCGCGAGCAGCAGCAGCGCGCCCAGCGTGAGGGCCTGGGCGTAGCCGGCGGGCTCGTCCAGGACCGCGCCGCACACGGCGAGCAGGGCGGCCAGGGCGCACAGGAACAGGCCGAACGTGCCGAGCAGCAGGGGCCGTACGGATACGGCGAACTCCTCCAGGCCCCGGCTGGTGGTCACCTTGTGCCGGGCGCCGGCGGTGAAGCGGTGCGTGGTCCACGCCGCCGGTCCGCAGGCCAGGGCGAGGGCCAGCACAGGGGCGGTGGTCAGGGGCCAGGCCCCGGCCGCGGTGAAGTCGGGCAGTCCTTCGGGCCCGCCGCCGACGGCCGCGCCGAGCAGGCCGTCGCCGAGGAGGGCGTAGCCGAGGAGCCAACACGTCCAGGTGCGGGTGCCGGGCGTGTGCGCGGGGGGCGTGCGCCCTTCGGCGCTCAGCGGGCCGCGGCGCAGTACGGCGCGCAGGGCCAGGCCCACGGCCACGACGCCGAGCGCGGCGACGCCCAGCCGGGTCCGGCCCCCGGTCAGGCGGATCCCGGCGACGGCGGCCGCGCACAGGGCGCCGGGCAGCAGGCCGAAGGTGGCCGGGCCGAGGCCCAGCCGGGGTACGGCGGCGGCCTCGTGCCGCGGGGGTGTCTCGGTGTCCCGGCTGATCCGGGCGTACATCTCCTCGGCGAGTGAGAAGACGTCACGGTGGCGGAAGCGGGCGGCGGTGCGGTCGGTGACTCCGTGGGCCTCCAGGCCCGCGGCGATCTCCAAGGGGTCGACGGCCCGCTCGCACAGCTCGCGGTGACGGTGCATCAGCACCTTGACCGGGTCGGCCGCACCACGCCGGGAGGGTACGGAGAGGCCCGGGTCGAGGGCGGGCCCGCCGTCGAAGCCGTCGCCCTGACCACCCCGGCCGGCCGGGGTGGCGAGGTGGTCCTCTGTTCTCGGGCCGGTCATCGGGAAGCCTCCGTGGTGGTCGTGGGGCCCGCGCACCCCGTCGGTGAGCCGGTGGCCCAGCTGGGGCGAGAGCGCGCCGCGAAGCGGTCCGCGGCCCGGGTCCAGCGGCCGGGCACATGGGCCTCGGCGGGCGCGGCGAACGGCAGGGGCTCGCCGGTCTCGTCGAGCACGACGCGCCGGACCGGGCAGTGCGACACGACCTCCAGGTAGATGCCGTGGAAGGCCGCGATGTTCTGCTCGACGGTGAAGAGTTCGAGCGCGCGGGCGCGGGCCGCGGCGCCCAGGCGCGCACGGCGCTCGGGGTTGCGCAGCAGGTTCACGCACACCTCGGCGAGCGCCCGCGGATTGCGCGGGGGCACGACCACCCCGGTGCCGCCGACAACCTCGACGACCGCGCCGACGTCCGTCGAGACCGTCGCACGGCCGCACAGCATGGCCTCGGCCAGGCCGAGCGGGAAGCCCTCGACCACGCTGGACAGGACGACCACGGCGCCCGAGGCGTAGGCGTCGGCGAGGGTCGGCACCTCCGGGCCGCCGATCTCCTCGAAGGACACCGGGTTGTCCCCGACGGTGTGCGGACCCGCGGCCTCGTCGGGGAAGAGCTGGGCGGCGAGCACCCTGCAGTGGCCCAGGTAGGCGGCCCCGTCGGAACCGGTCCCCGCGCTCACGATCCGCAGCCGTGCCTTGGGCTCCTCCCTGTGCACCTCGGCGAAGGCGTGCAGCAGGGACACCAGGTCCTTGGCGGGCCCGACCCGGCCGACCCACACGAGCGTGTACGGGTCGGCGGCCTCCGGCGACTCGCCGGCCTCGGCGAAGGGGGCGGCGTCCATGCCGGGGTGGACGGTGCGCAGCTTGGCGCGGTCGGCGCCGCAGCGCTCCTGCCAGCGACGGGCGTGCGCGTTGCCGTGGGTGACGACGGCGGCCCGCCGGTAGACCTCGGCGGCGAGACCGCCGTGGAAGGCGGCGAGCAGGGCCCGCACGGCCGGTGCGGTGCTGTCGGCGTCGGCGGCGAGGTAGTGCGCGCGCAGACGCACGCCGTACTCGGTGATCAGCAGGGGCACGCCGGTGAAGTGGTGCGCGAGCAGTCCGGACAGGGCCGCCGTGCCGCCGGCCGCCGCGTGGCAGAGGTCGGTTGCGCCGAGGCCGTCGTCCTCGTACCAGTCGAGCGACAGGGGGCTCAGTGTCTGCCGCAGGTGCGCGGCGACCGCGAGCAGATCGGGGACGCGGGCCTCGCGCGCCGCCCGCGGTGCGCCGGGCGCGCGGCAGGCGCGTTCCAGCGCGCGGACGGCGGATTCCGAGCGCAGCGCGCCCGCCAGGCCGCCCTCGTCGCGGGCGAGTTCGGCGAGGCCGTACAGCGCACTGCTGAAACGGTCCGCCTCAAGTCCGGCGCCGCCCGTGCCCGCCGCCCTGCCCGCCGCGCCGAACTCGCGCAGATCGCCGCCGCTCGCCGCGACCAGCGCCGACGCCAGCTCCCCGTAGCACTCGGCGAAGCGCCGGCGCGCACGCCGTCCGTACACGGCGCCGTCGTCCTCTGCCGCCCACGGCGACGCGGTACGGACCCGGCTGACCTGTGGCGGCAGGGGCACCCATCCCTCGTCCTCCTGCTGCCGGCTGCGGCTGAGCGCGTAGAGGTCGAACTCGTGCCGTTCGAGCCCGCGCACGAGCCGTTCGCACCAGAGTCCGGCGTCACCACTCACATACGGGTAGCCACCCTCCGTCACCAGTCCGATGCGCACGCGTGCACCCCCGCTCTCCCGTCTGTCCCGTGTGGAGAGCCGCCGTCGCGACGGCGGCTCGCAGCGGAACGAACGTATGCGGACATGACGGTGGCGCGATGGACGGTTGTCCGTCGCGCCACCAAAAGGGGTGAACGGTCGTAACTTTCCTGCGCGAACGGCGTTCCGTCGCGTCAGAACATCAACCGGACACGAAACGTCACACCTCGGGCCCGGCCGGCCCGGCTCCGGTCAGCTCCCCGGGTAGGGCCAGGGGTTGGGCAGGCAGTGGATTCCGTCGTGGTCCAGGAACTTCGTCTGCTGCTGCATGACCGGCGCGAGCGCGCCGTCCTTGTCGCAGGTGACGTGGCCGTAGCCGAGCCGGTGGCCGACCTCGTGGTTGATCAGCATCTCCCGGTAGGCGTACATCTCGTCGCCGTAGGTCTTGGAGCCCTGCGCCCACCGGTAGGCGTTGATCATCACGCGTTCGGTGGCGGCCGAGTCGCAGGAGACGTTGTCCTCGGTCGTGTCCAGACCGGACTTGGCGCACCACGTGGCGGTGGTGCCCGGGCTGGCGAGCGTGATGACGAAGTCGGGCTTGCCGGAGGAGATGCGCTCGAAGGTGCGTCCGCCGTTGTGGGCCCAGCTGCGGTCGTCGTTGAGCGTCTTCTGCACGGCCGCGGCGAAGTGCTCGCCGTCCAGGCCGAGGCCCTGCTCCACGTCGACGCGGTAGGTGTACTTGCGCCCCGTGCCGGGTGCCTTGGCGAAGCCGGGCACCGCGTCGAACCGGCCGGATCCCTTGAGGGTGGGGCTGAGCGGGTACTTCGTGCTCATCTTCTGGTCGTACGTCAGCGCCGACACGTTCGGCGCCGCCTTGGCGTCCGCACCCGTGCCCGCGCCCGCGATGCCGGCGGCGTCGGGCGCCGCCCGGTCGGTGGCCGACTGGGGGAGCAGCCCGGCGTCGGACCGGTCGTGGGCGACCTGTCCGGCGACCACGACGGCGAGCACGGTGGTGACGGCGGCGGCCGCGATGCCGGTGAACGCCTTCCCCTTGGTCACGGTGCCCCGCGCGGACTCGCCGGCCGGTCGCGCGGCGTCGCCGTCCCCGCTGTCCGCCGCGTCCGGCCCGGCCGGGCCGGACGGCGGAGCCGCGCCCTGGTCCGCGGTGCGCGCGTCACCGCGGGGCGCGAAGACGTCGTCGTCCTCGCCGAAGGCGTCGAGGTAGTCCTGCCGCGGCCCGCCGGCTGACGCCCGCCGCTGCCGGGGAATGGGGGCGCGGGCACGCGCGGAGGCGGCGGGAGCGGCGGGGCCACCGAGGTCCGTCGAGCTGCCGAGACCGGCGGCCGTCGGCCCCTGTGCTCCGCTCCCGTCCATGGCATCCGCCCCCAACTGTCCCCAGCCGCCGTCGGCTTCCCGCTGCTCCGGGTGCCCACCGCGAACCCGGGGAATCCCCCCGGCCGGGGTGCCGTCGGCGACCCGCGGAACGCCGCGCGCCGGAGTGCCGTCGGCCGGACGTGGCGTTCCGTGAGCGGGCGTGCCGCCGGGCGGACGGGGTCCGCCCTGAGCCGGCGCCCCGTCAGACAGCCGCGGACCGCCGGGACCGGAGGCCCCGCCCGCGGGCCACGGAATCCCCTGCGCGGGCGTCCCGTCCGCGAAGTGCGGCACCCCATGGGGAGGGGTTCCGCCGTCGAGGCGCGGGGTGCCATGGGGAGGAGTCCGGCCGTCGAAGCGCGGAGTGCCGTGGGCCGGTGTGCCGTCGTGGAGGCGGGGCCCTCCGTAGGCCGGGCCCGTGGTTCCGCCGACTCCGGCCCGCTGCCCGGGCACCTGGCCGGGAATCGGCGCCTGGCCCGGACCCGGCCGACCGCTCGGGCCTCGCCAGGGCTCGGCGCCGCCCCCGTACTCGCGGGCCTCCGGACCACCCCGAAGGCGGCCGTCGTCCCGAGGCTCCGGGCCGCCCTGCGCCTCACGGCCGTCTCCTGGCCCGTACCCCGGTGGGGGTGTGCTGTCGTCCCGGCCGGTGCTCGTCTTCGCGGCCTTGCCCTTGGGCGCGGACCCGCGGCGGCTGTGGCGTCCCACGTCGGCCCTCAGCCCCCCGTGCTCGCGCCGAAGGGGGCTCCGCCGGTCTCCGGGCCTGGGGCACCACCGGCCGTCCCGGAACCGCGAGCGCCATCGCCGGTGCCCGCCCCGGAAGCCCGGACCCCGCGGTCGGCCTCGGCGCCCGCTTCCGGTTCCGTCATCGATCCGGCCTCCAACTCTCCCGTGTCCAGCAGCAGTTCGCGGAACGCGGTGGCCACGGTCTCCGGATACTCCATCATCGCCACATGGCCGGCGTCCGGCAGGGTGAGGAGGCGGGAGTCACGGAAGGCGCGGGCCGCCCGCTGGGCCATGCGGAAGCCGACGAGCTGGTCACGGCCGCCGTAGATCAGCAGCGTGGGCGCGAGGACCCGCTCGGCCTGTCGCCACAGGCCGTGCTGACCGCCCAGCGTGTACGCGTCCACGATCCCGCGCGCGGAGCGCGACATCGCGTCCCAGAAGTATGGCAGTCGAAGCCGCCGCTCCATCTCCCCCACCGCGTTGCGCAGGCCCTCGTCCGTCACCCGTCCCGGGTCGCCGTAGCACAGGGCCATGACCCCGCGGACCCGCTGCTCCGCCGTCCACTCCCGGGTGATCCGGGTGAACAGGGCGGTCACGCCGGGCACCGCGAGCAGGCCGGTCGGCAGGGCGGTGCGCTGCACCCGGAGTTCGGGCAGCGCGGGCGAGACCAGCGTGAGCGTCCGCACGAGGTCGGGCCGCAACGCCGCGACGCGCGTGGTCACGGCGCCGCCCAGCGAGTTGCCCAGCAGGTGCACCGGTCCTCGCCCCGAGGCGTCGAGGAGGCGGATGACCGCGCGCGCGTGCCCGGTGACGGAGTAGTCGCCGTCGTCCGGCGGCGGGGAGTCGCCGAAGCCCGGCAGGTCGACCGCCTCGCCGTCGACGACACCGTCGAGCAGCGGCATCAGGGCGGACCAGTTCCGGGAGGAGCCGCCGAGGCCGTGCACGTACAGCGCGGGCGGCAGCCCCTCCCGCGCGGGCGGCCGCGAGCGCACCGACAGCGTGATGCCCGGCAGCTCGACCGAGCGCAGCCGTTCGCCCTCCTCGACCCCGACGGGCGCCACCCTCGGCAGAACGTTGGCGGGCGGCACGAAAGGCAGCTCGGTCGAAGACATGCGGCAATGTTACGAGACGATCACGTAGTGACTCATGTGTTCGCCTGTGTCAGCTGTCACAGATCATGCGCGGGCGGGACCGCCGTCCGGGCCACGGATCGCATAGCGTCGCCAACGGGTGTCTCCTACGCTCATACAGAGGGCACCCGCACATGGCCCCTGCTTTTCCAGGGACATTCGCAGGGACATTCCGCAGCATGCAGCAGGAAGGGAGCCCAGCATGTCATTCGACCCCACCGATCCCGAGACGTACGAGGACGACGACGCCACGGAGATCGCTGTCGAGGCCACGGAGGGCGACGCCGCCGAGCAGCACGCCGACGTCACACCGGACCACGACGAACCCCTCACCGGGGATCCGGACCGCGCCAACGAGGCCGATCTCATCGAACAGGCGCGGGGCGTCTCCATCGACGAGGACGACTACCGGTGAGGGACGGGGCGCACAGGGTGACGCGTGGGACGGCACTCGGGACGCGTGACGGGAAGGACCGCCGCTGAGCAGGAGCGCAGCTTTATGCCCACCTTGAGCCTGTTTGAAACCTTCTATGCCGCTTTTGTCGCTGTCCGGTCCGTGAAATCCTGCGCTCGCACCGCGCACACCACGGTTACCGAAAAGTACGATGGCGACGCGGCGCACACCGCATGTGGACGACTTTGGGAGGCGGCGTGACAGCCATCGAGCAGACAGAGGCGGCACGCCCGCGTGGCACGCGCCTGCCGCGCCGTGCCCGACGGAACCAGCTGCTGGGCGCCGCCCAGGAAGTCTTCGTGGCGCAGGGCTACCACGCGGCCGCCATGGACGACATCGCCGAGCGCGCCGGTGTCAGCAAGCCGGTGCTCTACCAGCACTTCCCGGGCAAGCTCGACCTCTATCTCGCCCTCCTGGACCAGCACTGCGAGGCGCTCATCCAGTCGGTGCGCGGCGCGCTCGCCTCGACCACGGACAACAAGCAGCGCGTGCGCGCCACGATGGACGCGTACTTCGCGTACGTCGAGGACGACGGCGGCGCCTTCCGGCTGGTATTCGAGTCGGACCTGACGAACGAGCCGGCGGTGCGCGAGCGCGTCGACAAGGTCACCAACGAGTGCGCCGAGGCGATCTGCGAGGTGATCGCGGAGGACACCGGCCTCTCCCGCGCGGAGTCGATGCTGCTGGCCTCGGGCCTCGGCGGACTCGCCCAGGTGGTGGCGCGCTCCTGGCTGCACAGCGACCGCAGCGTCCCGCGCGACCAGGCGGTCCAGCTGCTGGCGTCCCTGGCGTGGCGCGGCATCGCCGGTTTCCCGCTGCACGGCGCCGAGCAGCACCACTGACCGCCCGCGGCACCACCGCACCCCGCCGGAGCACCGCCGTACAGGAGTTCTGTTCCCTCAGGCTGTTCGCTCCTGGCGTTCCCGGGCGGAGCGTGTTCGTCCCCTCACCGGGCTAATGTGTGCTGGTACGGCGCGCAAGGTCGCGCACTTCACTGACCGTCGGAGGGACATAGCCGTGGAGGTCAAGATCGGCGTGCAGCACGCGCCCCGCGAGATCGTTCTGGAGAGCGGTCAGAGTGCCGAGGAGGTCGAGCGGGCGGTGTCCGAGGCGCTGGCCGGGAAGTCGCAGCTGCTGACCCTCGTCGACGAGCACGGCCGCAAGGTGCTGGTCCCGGCCGACCGGCTCGCGTACGTCGAGCTCGGTGAGCCGGCGCCGCGCAAGGTGGGCTTCGGCGCGCTGTAGTCGCCGCGTCATCGGACGACGGGAGGGGGCCACGCGGTGAGAGCCGCGGGCCCCCTCCCGCGTTCCGCCGTCACGGGCGACTTCACGGGTGGCGCACAATCCGCGCACAGGGAGGGTTGCGTTCCGCAGGTCAGGGGTAAGACCGGCTACGACCGCCCGGCACCGGCCGATCGTGTGGGAGGGAACCATCATGTTCTTGGAAGCGCTCGGCTCCGCGTTGATCGGTCTGCTGCTCGGCTGGACCGCGTTCCACCGCCTGTCCCACCGGCTGCCGTCGCGTCGCCTGGTGCAGTCGACCGGTGTCGCGGGAGGCCTGTTCGGTGCCTTCGTCACCCACAGCGCGCTGGGCTCCGGCAGCCTGCTGCCGACGCTGCTCGGCGCGGTGGTCGTCTCCGCCGCCTCGCTGTCCCTGCTGGTGCGCCCCGCGGGAAGACTGCGCCGGCGGTCGGCGCCGGCCTGATCCGACGCCGCCGACGGCGCACCCCCTGAAACCGACTCCCGGCGGGCCTACGCGGCCAGCCCCAGCGCGGCCATCCGCTTGGTGTGCGCCTCGGTGATCCGGGAGAACATCCTGCCGACCTCGGCGAGGTCGAAGCCGTCCGCGACACCGCCGACGAGCATCGTGGACAGCGCGTCCCGGTCGGCCACGACCCGCTGGGACTGCGACAGGGCCTCGCCCATCAGCCGCCGCGCCCACAGCGCGAGCCGGCCGCCGACGCGCGGGTCCGCGTCGATCGCCGCGCGCACCTTCTCCACCGCGAACTCGGCGTGCCCGGTGTCGTCCAGGACGGCCAGGACCAGCTCGCGCGTGTCGGAGTCCAGGCGGACGGCGACCTCCCGGTAGAAGTCGCTGGCGATCGAGTCGCCGACGTAGGCCTTGACGAGACCTTCCAGCCAGTCCGAGGGCGCCGTCTGCCGGTGGAAGCCGTCGAGCGCGGCGACGAAGGGCTCCATCGCGAGCGTCGGCTCCTCGCCCATCTCGGTGAGCCGGTCGCGCAGCCGCTCGAAGTGGTGGAACTCGGCCGACGCCATCTTCGCCAGCTCGGCCTTGTCCGCGAGGGTGGGCGCCAGCTTGGCGTCCTCCGCGAGCCGCTCGAACGCCGCGAGCTCTCCGTACGCGAGGGCGCCGAGCAGGTCCACGACCGCGGCGCGGTACTGCGGGTCGGCGGCGGCCGTCGCCCAGTCCTGGGCGGCGATTCCGGTGGGCTCGGCGGGCGTGTCGGAGGCGTTGTCAGACTTGTCAGAGCTCGTCATGAAGCGCACAATAGCCCGCTCTCCGCGCCTGCGAAGGACCTGGTGAACCAGTGTGACGACGACTACGTGACCGAATCGGCCATCACGTGTGCGCGTTTCCGGGGTATGGTGGTAATGCGCCTGCTGAGTACGCCGTCGTGTTTCTGCGTATGTCGACAGGCCGCACGCATGAGGATGCCCGGTCGGTGGCCCGATCGGCTCCGACCCGACAGCCCTCCCTGACCGTACGGCACTGTGCGTACGACGATCGGAGGGACCTCCAAGCGGTTCGAGCGCTAGAGCGTCGGCTGTGGTCCCGTGTCCACACGGCCCGCCCGCGTGGGCGGCCGACGTCCCCGGCACGGTCAGACACGACCCCCGCGCTCGCCTCGCACCGCGCACACAGAAGAGGCAGCACCCTGACTACGACGTTCCGAGAACTCGGGATCCTTCCCGAGACCGCCGAGGCCCTGGAAGCCGTCGGCATCATCACTCCCTTCCCCATCCAGGAGATGACACTCCCCGTGGCCCTCACGGGCACGGACGTCATCGGCCAGGCCAAGACCGGCACCGGCAAGACGCTCGGTTTCGGTCTTCCGCTCCTGGAGCGCGTCACCGTCCCCGCCGACGTCGAGGCGGGCCGCGCGCAGCCCGAGGACCTCACCGACACCCCGCAGGCGCTCATCGTCGTCCCCACACGTGAGCTGTGCGTGCAGGTGACCAACGACCTGCTGACCGCGGGCAAGGTGCGCAACGTGCGCGTCACCGCGATCTACGGCGGCCGGGCGTACGAGCCCCAGGTGGAGGCGCTGAAGAAGGGCGTCGACGTGGTCGTCGGCACCCCGGGCCGCCTGCTGGACCTGGCCGGCCAGAAGAAGCTGAACCTGAAGCACGTCAAGTGCCTGGTGCTCGACGAGGCCGACGAGATGCTCGACCTGGGCTTCCTGCCCGACGTCGAGAAGATCATCGGCATGCTGCCGGCCAGGCGGCAGACCATGCTGTTCTCGGCCACCATGCCGGGCGCGGTCATCGGTCTGGCCCGCCGCTACATGTCGCAGCCGACGCACATTCGCGCCACCGCGCCGGACGACGAGGGCGCGACAGTCGCGAACATCAAGCAGTTCGTGTTCCGGGCGCACTCGCTCGACAAGCCGGAGATGGTCTCCCGCATCCTCCAGGCCGACGGCCGCGGACTGGCGATGATCTTCTGCCGTACGAAGCGCACGGCCGCCGACATCGCCGAGCAGCTCCAGCGCCGCGGCTTCGCCTCCGGCTCGGTCCACGGCGACCTCGGCCAGGGCGCCCGCGAGCAGGCGCTGCGCGCCTTCCGCAACGGGAAGGTCGACGTGCTCGTCTGCACCGACGTCGCCGCGCGCGGCATCGACGTCGAGGGCGTCACGCACGTCGTCAACTACCAGTCGCCCGAGGACGAGAAAACGTACCTGCACCGCATCGGCCGTACCGGCCGCGCGGGCGCGAAGGGTACGGCGATCACGCTCGTCGACTGGGACGACATCCCGCGCTGGCAGCTCATCAACAAGGCGCTGGAGCTGGACTTCAACGACCCGGTCGAGACGTACTCGACCTCGCCGCACCTCTTCGCCGAGCTGGGCATCCCCGAGGGCACCAAGGGCGTCCTGCCGCGCTCGGAGCGCACCCGCGCCGGGCTGGAGGCGGAGGAGCTGGAGGACCTCGGCGAGACCGGTGGCCGCGGTGCGCGCGGTCGCGGTGGCCGGGGCGGCCGGAACGAGGGACGCCCGGCGGACCGTGAGCACTCCGCGGACCGTGAGCGCCCGGCGCGTACGCCGCGTCGCCGACGCCGCACCCGTGGCGGGGCGCCGCTGGACTCGGCGGCGGTCACGCCGGCCGCCGGTACGCCGGCCGACGCCGCGCCCGTCGAGGGCACGGTCGCGGAAGAGGCGTCCGGCACGCGCACTCCGCGCCGTCGGCGCCGTCTGCGGGGCGGTTCTCCCGCGCAGACGGTGACGACCGGCGAGTCGACGGCACCGTCCGAGCCGCTGGAGACCGTCGAGCCCGCGGAGTCCGCGGTGGCGACGGCCGAGGGCCCCGCTCTCGACGCCGCCGAGGCGCCCGCGAAGCCGCGTCGCCGCCGTACCCGCAAGTCGGCGGAGCAGACGGTCACGACGGCCCCGGCCGAAACCGGCACCGAGGTCGCCCCGGAGCCGGCGGCTCCGGCCGAGACCACCGCCGAGACGGTCCTGGACACGGCCGAGCCCACCGCGGACCAGCCCGAGGCCAAGCCGCGCCGCCGCACCCGCAAGGCGGCGACCGCACCCGAGGCCGCGGCGGACACCACCGAGGGCGTCGTCGACGAGGCGGACACCAAGCCGCGCCGCCGGACCCGCAAGGCCACGGCCACCGCGCCGGAAGCCGCGCTGGACGCGGCCGAGGGCGTTGTCGACGAGGCGGAGACCAAGCCCCGTCGCCGCACCCGCAAGGCCACTGCGGCCACGGTCACCGCAGACGCGACGGAAGCCGTCGTGGACACCGCCGAGGCCAAGCCTCGCCGCACCCGCAAGGCCGCCGCGGCGGTCGCCGCGGAGATCCCGGCGCAGGTGGCCGACGGGCCGGACAGCGCCGCCGAGGCGGCGGTCGACGCCGCCGAGGGCGCGGAGGCCAAGCCGCGCCGCCGCACCCGCAAGGCGGCGACCGCGACCGAGGCCGTGGCGGACACCACCGGCGAGGCGGAGACCAAGCCGCGCCGCCGGACCCGCAAGACCGCCGAGACGGCCGACGCGCCCGTCGCCGACGAGGCCACGGCAGCCAAGCCCCGCCGCACCCGCAAGGCCGCGGCCACCGCGGAAGCGCCGGAAGCGCCGGAAGCCGCCGAGGCCAAGCCGCGCCGCACCCGGAAGTCGGTCGCGGCGACGGCGGAGGCCGACGAGGCGGAGGTCAAGCCGCGTCGCCGCACCCGCAAGGCCGCCGAGGCCCCCGCGGAGGCCGTCGACGCCGTCGCCGAGCCGAAGCCGCGCCGTACGCGCAAGACGGCGGCCGCCAAGGCGGCGGTGGACACCGCCGAGATCCCGGCGCAGACCACCGCCAAGGCCGCCACCACGGCGGAGCCCACGGACGCCTGACCCGGCACTCCGTACGCCCGTACACCCCTGCGGCCCGGCCCCACCCCGAGTGGGACCGGGCCGTCGGCGTACCCGGCCGCCGCTTCACCCCAACCACCCAACCCACCACGCCACACCCGCAACGCGACGGCGGAACCGCCGAGATCCCGGCGCGGGCCACCGCCAGGGCCGCCCCCACAGCGCAGCCCACGGACGCCCGCACACCCATGCGGCCCACGCCCACCCCGAGTGGGACCGGGCCGTCGGCGTACCCGGCCGCCACTTCACCCCAACCACCCAACCCACCACGCCACACCCGCAACGCGACGGCGGACACCGCCGAGATCCCGGCGCGGGCCACCGCCAGGGCCGCCACCGCAGCGAGCCCGCAGACGCCCATACACCCCTGTGGCACGCTCGCCCGTAAGCGGCGCGTCCCGGCTGTCGGTTCACCCGGTCGTCCGACCGTCGGCTGCTTCACTCGCACTGGCGTCCCGGTGCCCCCGAAGGCGCCGTGACCGATAGCCTCGGCGCATGAGCAGGCCTCCTACGTTCGTCCCGCCGCCGGGGGCGCGTGCCTACCGGCTGCGTACCGCACGCGGCGAGTTCGCCGTGGTCGACATGGCCGTGCCGGCCGGTGCCGAGCCGCGGGGCACCGTGCTGCTGCTGCCGGGGTTCACCGGGAGCAAGGAGGACTTCAACCCGCTGCACGAGCCGCTCGCGGCGCGCGGGTACCGCACCGTGGCCGTGGACGGCCGCGGGCAGTTCGAGTCGGACGGACCGGTGGACGACGAGTCCGCGTACGCGCAGGAAGAACTCGCGCGGGACGTCCTCGCGCAGGCGGACGCGCTCGGCACGCCGGTGCATCTGCTGGGGCACTCGCTCGGCGGGCAGATCGCCCGCGCGGCCGTGCTCCTCGACCACTCCCCCTTCGCCTCGCTCACCCTGATGGCCTCCGGCCCGGCGCAGATCTCCGTCTCCCAGCAGCAGCGGGTGAAACTGCTGCGGGACGCGCTCGGCGTGATGTCGATGGCCGAGGTGTGGGAGGTCATCCAGGCGACGGAACCGCCCGAGGAGACCGACACCGGCGCCGGACTCGACGCGGGCCTCGCCGACCAGGCGGACCTGCGCCACCGCTGGCTGGGCCACAAGCCCGCACAACTCCTCGCAACGGGGCTCCAGTTGTGCACCGAGCCGGACCGCGTCGCCGAACTCGCCGCCAGGCCGCTGCCGTTCCACGTGCTCTCCGGCGCGCGGGACGACACCTGGCCCGTGCCCCTCCTGGACGACATGGCCCGGCAACTGGGCGCCCTGCGTACGGTCGTCGAAGGGGCCGAGCACTCCCCCAACTGCGACCAGCCGCTCGCCACCGCCCGTGCCCTCGCCGCCTTCTGGGACAGCCCCACCGGGGCGGCCGGCTAGAACTGCGCCTGAAGGTGCTCCCAGAAGCCGTCGCGCAGCGAGCGCCGCAGGTCGGCCTGGCCGCGCAGGGAGTACTGGAGGATGCCCTCGGCCTCGACCAGCAGGTCCTGGTCCACCGAACCGGGCAGATACGGATGGCCGGGGAGCAGTTCCCCCACGGATTCACGGCCGCGCGCCGCCAGCCACTTGGCGGCGATCTGCGCGCCCACGAAGCGGACGTTCTCGCGGGTCGGGCGGGCCGTCTGGGCGGGGTCGTAGGCGGGGGCGGTGCGCCGGGAGACGTACGGCTTGAAGAACTCCAGCTCGAGGGTGCGCTGGCTGTCGACCTCCCAGAGCAGCGGCTCGGCCTGGTTGCGGGCCTCGGGGGCCTCGATGCCCCACAGGTGCACCCGGGCGCCGTAGCCCTGGGCGGCCTCCACCGCCGAGACCAGGTCCTCGTCGCCGCCGAGCAGCGCCGCGTCGCTGATGGCGCGGTGCCGGGCCAGTGACTCCAGATCCGTGCGGATGAGGGAGTCGACGCCCTTCTGCTGGTTGTTGGCGTTGAGGTTGCCCAGGCGGACCTTGACGTCCGGCAGCTCGGCGATGGACTGCTGCTCCGCGGTGTGGATGCGGCGGCGGGCGCCGTCGTACCAGTAGACGCGCAGCAGCCGGCTGTCGGCGAAGGCCGTACGCGCCCGGTCGATGAGCGCGTCGATCAGCCCCTCGGCGTCCAGGTCGAAGGCGCGGCGGTCCTCCGTCCCGGCCACCAGCCGCCCCGCCGCCGCGTAGAGGTACCCGGCGTCCACGAAGATCGCGTGGGTAGAGGGCGTCTTCGCCACCTCGGCGAGCATGCGTTGCAGCAACTCGTTGGTGCGGTCGATGCGGGCGCTCAGCGCCCCGAGGTCACCGTTCATCGTCCTCCATTGTCCCGGCGGTCACGCTGTGAACACAACCGGTCCCAGTCGGTCAATTGAAGCTGCCTTACCGGTCACTCATTAGACACTCGAAAAATTTCTTTAGCGTAGGGAATGTTTGCACCGTGCAGTCCGTTGTACCCGAGTGAAGCCAAGTAGTTCTCCTCAGGAGGATGACCAGACGAAGGGAGAGGCAATGCGCTTCGAAATCATGCGACTCGACGAGGTCGACGGTACGCCCGTGGACTGCACTGTCGTGGACGCCGCCTCCGTCAACCGGATCGTTCAGCAGGCCGCCGCTGTGGGACAGCGGCTGTGGATCCGCCCGGCCGAGACCACGGCCTCATAACAGGAACGGATCACCGCGGAAACTTCGAAGCCCCCGTACGGCAGCCGTACGGGGGCTTCGCGCATGCGCGCGGTCAGGCGCCCCGGATCACCTGCGTGACCCCGTTGATGATCTGCTGCACGGCGATCGCGGAGAGCATCATGCCCGCGAGCCGCGTCACCAGGACCACGCCGCCGTCCTTGATGACCCGGATGATCAGCAGCGAGTAGCGCATGACCAGCCACAGCACCACGTGGATGGCGAGGATCGCCGACCACACCGATATCTGGCCCGCCACGCCGCCGGCCTTCTGCACGGCGAGGATGACGGACACGATCGCGCCGGGACCGGCGAGCAGCGGCATGCCGAGCGGGACCAGCGCGACGTTGACGTCCTTGGTCTGCTTGGGTTCGTCCGTCTTGCCGGTGAGCAGGTCGAGCGCGATCAGAAGCAGGAGCAGTCCGCCGGCGATCATCAGCGCCGGGACGGACACGTGCAGGTAACCCAGGATCTGGTTGCCGAGCACACCGAAGACGGCTATGACCCCGCCGGCCACGCAGACGGCCTGGAAGGCCATCCGCTTCTGCGTCTTGGCGGGTCGTCCGGCGGTCAGCGCGAGGAAGATCGGGGTGATCCCGGGGGGATCCATGATGACAAAAAGGGTGAGGAACAGGGAGCCGAAAACGGCAGCGTCGAACATCGGTGAGAGGCCTTGCGGAAGAGAAGTGACGTGAGAGCGGGAGAGGCGGGCCTCAGACCCCGCCGGCCCCCGGCACCGGGAACGCCCCGGTGGCCCGCCGCGTGATCTCCCCGTACACGTCGGGATGCGTCGTGAACTCACCGAGCGAGACGGTCTTGCGGCTGCCGTGGTAGTCGCTGGAGCCGGTCGTGAGCAGCCCCAGTTCGCCGGCCAGGCCGCGCAGCCGTGTCCGGGTGTCGGGGTCGTGGTCCATGTGGTCGACCTCGATGCCGTCCAGCCCGGCCGCGGCCAGCTCCGCGATACGGGACTCCGGCACCGTACGGCCGCGCTTGACCGCAGCCGGGTGGGCGAAGACGCACACTCCGCCCGCGCCCTTGACCAGCCGGATCGCCTCGAAGGGGTCCGTCTCGTGCTTCGCGACCCAGGCGCGGCCGCTGTCGGCCAGCCACTCCTGGGTGAAGGCGTCGCTCACGGTGGGTACGAGGCCGAGCTCGACCAGCGCGGTCGCGATGTGCGGCCGACCGACCGAACCGTCGCCCGCGATCCGTGCGACCTGCTCCCAGGTGACCGGCACGCCCAGCGCGTTCAGCTTGGCGATCATGGCCT
Source organism: Streptomyces sp. CB01373 (assembly GCF_002803075.1). GTDB lineage: Bacteria > Actinomycetota > Actinomycetes > Streptomycetales > Streptomycetaceae > Streptomyces. Next base: position 277,232 of record NZ_NNBK01000005.1, read on the forward strand.
TGGCCCGGGGCACCCGGTCGTCGCGGACCAGCTCGCGCTCGGCGAGCAGCGCGGGCTCCGCGGGGTCGAAGAGGTAGGCCAGCAGATGCATGCTGATGCCGTCGACCCGGCAGGAGAGTTCGGCGCCGGTGACCAGGGTGAGCCCCTCGGGGAGCGCGGCGATCGCCTCGGCGTGCCCGCGGGTGGTGTCGTGGTCGGTCAGGGCGACGACGTCCAGACCCGCCGCGGCGGCATTGCGCACCAGCTCGGCCGGGGTGTCCGTGCCGTCGGACGCGCTGGAGTGGGTGTGCAGGTCGATGCGCACGACACGGACTCCAGGCTCTGACGGGACGGAAGGGGACACCCCAGGATAACGGGCGCCGACGGGTGTCCTGTCACACCCGCGACCGCCGAGCGCCCCCTACGGCTCGCGCAGCCCGCGCGGCTCGCTCTCCCCACGGAGTCCCGCGCGGCCCCCACGGCGCCCCGCGCACGCCCTACGGATGCAGCAGTCGCGGCGACAGGGCCCCGCACGGGACCAGTTCGAGTTCGGGGCCCGCGTCCCGCAGGTCGGCCAGCACCAGTTCGTCGTACATCAGCAGCCCGGACTGCTCGGGCCACACCACCGCCCACAGCCACAGCCCGAGCGCCTCGCCGGCGAAGACGGCCCGGTCGTCCGGGGCGCCGGAGACGTGCCACAGCGGGGTGGGGCGGCCGCCGGCCAGGAGCTTGGCGTCGGGCGGCTTCTCCACATCCAGATAGGTGCCGGGGTCCGGGCCGTCGATGCCTGCGTAGCGCGCGCCGAGGCCGACGCCGAGTTCCTCGGCGACCAGGATGAGTTCGCCCATGCCGCCGAGCGGCCCGGGCCCCGAACAGGCCACCGCGGTGGCACGGCCGCCGCTGCGCTCGTCCCCGGCGTAGGTCACGCCGGTGAACAGCCAGCCGACAGGCAGCGGCCACGGCATCCACACCGGCACCTGGGTCCGCTGCACCACGACACCGAGGGCTTCGACGCTGGGCGGGATCACGGGCTGCAGCGGATACACGGTCCCGTGCACATCGCACTGCCAGGAATCGCTGAATAGTCCGGGAGCCCTGACCCGGCCACCGCACTTCGGGCAACTGGGTTCGCCCCTCATAGGGCCCCACGGTCCTACCCCGGCAGCGCCACGTCAAGGACGATCACCCGTCCGGCCCGGCCGCCCGGCCACGACGAACTAGATGCATGTTGCACCAATTAGGGTGGCTAACTTATTGTGTGTAAATAGCAACGATCGGAGGAGGCGGCATGCACAGCAGCACAGGGGGTCCCGCGGAGGGCGACGACCCGTTCGACGCGGGCGCGGGAAGCATCCTGCGGCAGCCCAGGGCGGTCTGGGCGACGGCCGGCGCGTCCGTCGTCGCCTTCATGGGCATCGGGCTCGTCGACCCGATCCTGCCCTCCATCGCCAAGGGCCTGAACGCCACCGCGAGCCAGGTCTCCCTGCTCTTCACCTCGTACTTCCTGATCACCGCCGTCGCGATGCTGGTGACCGGCTTCGTCTCCAGCCGCATCGGCGGCCGCAAGACCCTGCTGCTCGGCCTCGCCCTCGTGGTGGTCTTCGCCGGACTCGCCGGCACCTCGGGCTCCGTCGCCCAGCTCGTCGGCTTCCGGGCCGGCTGGGGCCTCGGCAACGCGCTCTTCGTCTCTACCGCCCTCGCGGTCATCGTCGGAGCTGCGGCAGGCGGCAGCGCGGCGGCGATCCTGCTCTACGAGTCGGCGCTCGGCCTCGGCATGGCCTGTGGCCCACTGGTCGGCGCGCTGCTCGGCAACGCGAGCTGGCGCTATCCGTTCTTCGGCACCGCGTTCCTGATGGCCGTCGGCTTCCTGTGCATCACGGCCTTCCTGAAGGAGCAGCCGAGGCCCGCCCGCAAGACCTCCCTGCTGGACCCGGTCAGGGCGCTCGGCCACGGCGGTCTCGCCTCGGCGGCGGTCTCGGCGTTCTTCTACAACTACACGTTCTTCACGGTGCTGGCCTTCACGCCGTTCGTGCTGAACATGACCCCGTACAAGTCGGGTGCGGTGTTCTTCGCCTGGGGTGTTCTGCTCGCGCTGTTCTCGGTGGTGGTGGCGCCGCGCATGCAGGCGCGGTTCGGCTCGCTGAAGGTGCTCGGCGGCTCGCTGGTGCTGCTGGCCGCCGACGTCGTCGTGCTCGGCTACGGCGACCACACCACCGCCGTCGTCTGCACCATCCTGTCGGGCGCGTTCATCGGCGTGAACAACACCGTCTACACCGAGCTGGCCCTCGGGGTGTCGGACGCCCCCCGTCCGGTGGCGAGCGCGGGCTACAACTTCGTGCGCTGGTTCGCCGCGGCCGCCGCACCCTTCCTCGCGCCGAAGATCGCGGAGTGGACCGACCTCCGCGTGCCGTTCGCGGTCGCGGGGGCGACCGCGGTGGCGGGCGCGCTGGTGGTCGCCGTCCGGCGCCGGGCCCTCACCTCCGACGCGGAGGAGCTGCAGCCGCGGCACGCCACCGAGGACAGCGTCACGATCTTCGCCAACTGACGTGGGCCGACGGCCTGTTGGTGAGCTTGCTCACTCCGGCTCACTCCAGCGGGACGGAACCGCGGGCCGGGTCCCGCAGGTCCGTCCCATGGCTCAGCCAGCGCTCCCGCAGGGCCTGCGCGCCGTGTACCCGCTTCCAGGCGGCCTCGTTCGGGGTCATCGGCAGCAGCGGCAGGAACCGTACGGGGTCCCGCGGCTCGTCGAGTTCCAGGTCCTCCACCAGGCCGCCCGGCTCGGCCACCAGGACCGAGGTGAAGGGCGCGCCGGGCCACAGCGGCTCGCCCACGTCGAGCGAGGCGTCCGGCGCCACGACCACGCCCTCGACCTGCGGAGACGCCCCCAGTACGGCGAGCGGGCGGAGCACCTTGTCGGTGTCGGCGAGGCCGGCGCGGACGGAGAGGACCAGCTCGGCGCGCGGCCCCTCGACCGGATCCGCGACCAGCGCGGTGGGATCGGTCATGGGCCGGGCGGACATGCCGAGGGTGGCGTACCGGACGATGTCCCCCTCGTGGAAGCGCAGCACCTCGAGCCGGTCCGTGCCGAGGAAGGTGACCGCGGCGCGGGCGTCCGGTTCGCCCAGCGCGGAACGCAACCGGGCCTCGACCAGAGGAAGAACATCAGCCATGCGGCGAGCATAGAACTCGTCAGCGGCAGGCAAAGCGGCGCCTTGACACACCGGGCTGCTGATACTCTTGGCCGGTCGTCCGGGGCAGCGCGCAACGAGGTGCCCCCCAGGTGTTCAACCCTGGGGAGGCCCTGATCCGGCCACGACGCCGATGGGACTCCCTTACGAGGGACCGGCCGGAGGAGGTGGGGCTGTCATGGATCGAAGTCGACCGTGCAGTAGCACCCGCTCTTCCCGCCGCTGATGTCGTCGCTCTGACTCCGGTCGGTCGCCACCTCTCGCGTTCGTGCCTTCGCGCACGTCATACGGAAGAGCACTTCGTTTCGTTTTGATCTGTCTGATCTGTCAGTGACGAAGCTCGCCACCGTGACGGTGCGGTGCTCCCCGCTTTGTGGACGTGCCAAACATCCCTGAGGCCACCACGTCCTCATTCCGGGCAGTTCCGACCGCCCTCGGCCGCTCGTCGCTCGCTGCGAAGGAGCCCGCCATGTCGATGATCCGCGACCTGCGTTCCGTGGTCCGCACCTCCCGCCCGGCCCCGCGCCGGGACGACGGGGCGTACGACACCACGCGCGACCCGGCGGCCCCCTCGGCCATCGTGGACTGCGCCGTCTACCGCGACGGCTCCCGGGTCCCGACCGACCGGCCGCTCACCCCTCCGGAGGCGATGCGCCAGGTGCGGCGCGACGGGGGCTTCGTGTGGATCGGCCTGCACGAGCCGAACGAAGCCGAATTCGCCGGTATCGCCGCGGAGTTCGGGCTGCACCCGCTGGCCGTGGAGGACGCGGTCACGGCCCACCAGCGGCCCAAGCTGGAGCGCTACGACGACACGCTCTTCACGGTGTTCAAGACCATCCACTACGTCGACCACGACGAGCTCACGCCCAACAGCGAGATCGTGGAGACCGGCGAGGTGATGTGCTTCACCGGCCGGGACTTCTTCATCACCGTCCGGCACGGCGGCCAGGGCTCCCTGCGCGCGCTGCGGCACCGTCTGCAGGACGACCCCGAGCTGCTGGCCAAGGGCCCCTCCGCGGTGCTGCACGCCATCGCGGACCACGTCGTCGACGGGTACATGGCGGTCGCGGACGCGTTGCAGGAGGACGTCGACGAGGTCGAGACGGAGGTGTTCTCGCCGGGCCGTGGCGGCACCCCGCGCGGCACCGACGCCGGCCGGATCTACCAACTCAAGCGCGAGGTACTGGCGTTCAAGCGGGCGGTGTCGCCGCTGCTGCGGCCCATGCAGCTGCTGAGCGAGCGTCCGATGCGGCTGATCGACCCGGACATCCAGAAGTACTTCCGGGACGTGGCCGACCACGTGGCCCGCGTACAGGAGCAGGTCGTCGGCTTCGACGAGCTGCTCAACTCCATCCTCCAGGCCAACCTGGCGCAGGCGTCCGTCGCACAGAACGAGGACATGCGGAAGATCACGGCCTGGGCCGCGATCATCGCCGTGCCGACGATGGTCTGCGGTGTGTACGGCATGAACTTCAAGTACATGCCCGAGCTGCACCTGAAGTACGGCTACCCGCTGATCCTGGGGCTCACGGCCGTGATCTGCCTGGGCATCCACCGCACGCTCAAGCGCAACGGCTGGCTGTGAGCGGGCTCGTTACTCTTCTGCCATGAACACCGAGCTGCTCGACCAGGCCCTCGTCGAGGAGGCCACCAAGAAGTCCGGCCTCGTCTGGGTCAAGGGCCCCGGCGTCCCGGCCCGCGCCCTGTGGCACGTCTGGCACGAGGGCGCGGCATGCGTGGTGGGCGACGGGCCCGGCGAGCAGCCGCTGCCCGGGCTGGCCGACGGAGCCGGCGCCGAGGTGACGGTCCGCAGCAAGGACAAGGGCGGCCGCCTGGTCACCTGGGCCGCGCGGGTCGTCGAGGTCGCGCCGGACTCCCCGCGGTGGCAGGAGGCGGTGGCCGAGCTGAAGGGGAAGCGGCTCAACGCACCCGACGGCGAGGCGATGACCGCGCGCTGGGCCCGCGAGTGCCGGGTGCTGCGCCTGGAGCCCACCGGGACGACCGCGCCGCTGCCGGAGGACTCGCTGGCCGAGGCACCGCTGCCCACCCCGGCGACGACCCGTCGGCCGGCCCCGGAGGGGCTGCCGCGGCTGCTGGTGAAGCGGAAGCGGCGGAAGTAGCCCCCCTTTCCGGGGAGCGGGAGTCAGGACGTCGGCAGCTTGCCGTAGTCGACCGTCTCGCTCTTCTCCGGCTGGGCCAGCGCGAAGTCCTTGCCCCAGTCCGAGAAGCTCAGCGTTCCCGCGTCGCCCGCGCGCACCAGGCGCAGCGGGTAGGGGGTGCCCTCCAGGGAGACGTCCAGGGTGCCGCCGGAGCCCTTGCCGCCGGTGATGCGGATCGTGCGGACGCCCGCCTGCTCGTGGTGCCCGTCGGTCGCCAGCGTGCCGTGCAGCGTCAGCAGCCCGTCGAGGAGGACCTCCTTGTCCGTGAAGCCGCTGAACCGCTGGTACGAGGGATCGCCCTGCGGCACCTTCACATATTTGCCGTCCAGCTTGTCGGCGGCCCCGGTGGCCTTGCCGCTGCCGTCGACCTGGCCCCAGAACCCGGCGTCCGCCTTCAGGTAGAGCTGTTCCCCGATCCGCAGCAGCCCGAAGGTCGACCCCTGCGAGGTGACCGAGCCGGTGCCGCCCTCGTCCTTCAGACGCATGTCGAGCCGGTACGTACGGCCGTTGCTGACCACGTTCCCGGACAGGTGCACGGTGTCCGCGGTGGCGGCCGCCGCCCTCGTCTTCGCCTGGATCTTCTCGGCCGGCAGCTTGCCCACCCCGTTGGTGCCCGCGTCCGGATCGTCCCCGGAACACCCCGTCAGACCCGCGCCCGCGACGACCAGGGCACACAACGCGCTCGTCAGCGTGGTCCGGCGGGTACGGCCCTGGGGAATCACGGTCACAGGTGGAGCTGCCTTTCCGACGGGTGTCCTCAAACGGCGTACGGCAGCGTACCGGGGCCGCGCACGCCCGGCGGAACCGGCTCGTCCGGACGCTCACCAGGGCGTATCCGAGGTGGACGGGCTAGCCTGAAGCGCACCTGAGCGGGCAATTGGGAAAAGAAACCCGGCACACACGACACGCACCACACGCACCACACAGCCGCGCAAAGGAGGCGCAGCCATGGCAGCGGGCGCCCCCCGGATCTTCGTCTCGCACCTCTCCGGAGTCGCCGTCTTCGACCCGGCGGGCGACCAGGTGGGACGCGTACGCGATCTGGTCGTCATGCTGCGCGTCGGGCGCCGGCCGCCCCGTCTGCTCGGGCTGGTCGTCGAACTCGCCACCCGGCGGCGCATCTTCCTGCCCATGACCCGGGTGACCGGGATCGAGTCCGGCCAGGTCATCACCACGGGCGTGCTCAACGTCCGCCGCTTCGAGCAGCGGCCCACCGAACGCCTCGTCTTCGGCGAGCTGCTGGACCGGCGGGTGACGCTCGTGGAGACCGGCGAGGAGGTCACGGTCCTGGACATGTCGGTGCAGCAGCTCCCCGCGCGCCGGGACTGGGAGGTCGACCGCGTCTTCGTCCGCAAGGGCAAAAAGGGCGGCGCGTTCCGGCGCAACCGGGGGGAGGCCCTGACCGTGGAGTGGTCCGCGGTCACCGGCTTCTCGCTGGAGGAGCAGGGGCAGGGCGCGGAGAGCCTGCTCGCCACCTTCGAGCAGCTGCGCCCCGCCGACCTGGCCAACGTGCTGCACCACCTGTCCGCCAAGCGGCGCGCCGAGGTCGCCGCCGCGCTGGACGACGACCGGCTCGCCGACGTCCTCGAGGAGCTCCCGGAGGACGACCAGATCGAGATCCTCGGCAAGCTGAAGGGCGAGCGCGCGGCCGACGTGCTGGAGGCGATGGACCCGGACGACGCCGCCGACCTGCTCGCCGAGCTGCCGGCGGAGGAGCAGGAGCGGCTGCTGGGACTGATGGAACCCGCCGACGCGGCCGACATGCGCCGGCTGATGTCGTACGAGGAGCACACCGCGGGCGGTCTGATGACGACCGAGCCGATCATCCTGCGCCCGGACGCGACCGTCGCCGACGCCCTGGCCCGGGTCCGCAACCGCGACCTGTCCCCCGCGCTGGCCGCCCAGGTCTACGTCTGCCGCCCGCCCGACGACACCCCGACCGGGAAGTACCTGGGCACGGTGCACTTCCAGCGGTTGCTGCGCGACCCGCCCTACACCCTCGTCGGCTCGATCCTCGACGACGATCTGCAGCCCCTCCCGCCCGACGCCACGCTGCCGGTCGTCGCCGGGTTCTTCGCGACCTACGACATGGTGGCGGCGCCCGTCGTGGACGAGGCCGGAGCGCTGCTCGGCGCCGTCACCGTGGACGACGTCCTGGACCACATGCTGCCGGACGACTGGCGGGAGACGGAGTACGACCTGGAGGAGGGGGCGGCGGCGCATGGCGGCTGAGCGAGAGAGCACCCGCGAGCGGCTCCCGGTGGGGGCCACCGCCGCCGGACGGCCGCGGTCCGGCCGGCTGGACCAGCCGCGCCCGCCCCGGCGCCGGCTGCTGCCGGAGTGGGACCCGGACGCCTTCGGGCGGCTGTCCGAGCGCATCGCGCGGTTCCTGGGCACCGGGCGGTTCATCGTCTGGATGACGGTGATGATCGTCGTGTGGGTGCTGTGGAACGTGGCAGCGCCCCGGCATCTGCGGTTCGACGAGTACCCGTTCATCTTCCTGACCCTGGCCCTGTCCCTCCAGGCCTCCTACGCCGCCCCGCTGATCCTGCTGGCGCAGAACCGGCAGGACGACCGGGACCGGGTCAACCTCGAACAGGACCGCAAGCAGGACGAGCGGTCGATCGCCGACACCGAGTACCTGACCCGTGAGATCGCCGCGCTGCGCATGGGCCTGGGCGAGGTGGCCACCCGCGACTGGATGCGCTCGGAGCTCCAGGACCTGGTGAAGGAACTGGAGGAACGCACCGTCGACGGGCACCGCCGGCACGGGGTATTCCCGGCGGATCACCCGCGCGCGGGTGACATGGACGACCGCTGACGGGGTCCCGGGGGCCGCACGGGGCGCCGTACCATCGTCCTATGGCTACGGAAGACGCGGTGCGCGCAGCTCTGGCGACGGTTGACGATCCCGAGATCCACCGGCCCATCACCGAGCTCGGCATGGTCAAATCGGTGGAGATCGGCGCGGACGGAGCGGTCGCGGTCACCGTCTACCTGACGGTCTCCGGCTGCCCGATGCGCGAGACGATCACCCAGCGGGTGACCGACGCCGTCTCCCGCGTCGAGGGGGTCACCCGGGTCGACGTCACGCTCGACGTGATGAGCGACGAGCAGCGCCGGGAGCTGGCGACCGCGCTGCGCGGCGGCCAGGCCGAGCGCGAGGTCCCCTTCGCCAAGCCCGGCAGCCTCACCCGCGTCTACGCCGTCGCCTCGGGCAAGGGCGGCGTCGGCAAGTCCTCGGTGACGGTGAACCTGGCGGCGGCGATGGCCGCCGACGGCCTGAAGGTGGGCGTGGTCGACGCCGACATCTACGGCCACAGCGTGCCGCGGATGCTGGGCGTGGACGGCCGCCCGACCCAGGTCGAGAACATGATCATGCCGCCGTCGGCGAACGGCGTGAAGGTCATCTCCATCGGCATGTTCACCCCGGGCAACGCGCCCGTCGTCTGGCGCGGCCCGATGCTGCACCGCGCGCTCCAGCAGTTCCTGGCGGACGTGTACTGGGGCGACCTGGACGTCCTCCTGCTGGATCTGCCGCCCGGCACCGGCGACATCGCGATCTCCGTGGCCCAGCTGGTGCCCAACGCCGAGATCCTGGTGGTGACGACGCCTCAGCAGGCGGCGGCCGAGGTGGCCGAGCGGGCGGGCTCCATCGCCGTCCAGACCCACCAGAAGATCGTCGGCGTGGTCGAGAACATGTCCGGCCTGCCCTGCCCGCACTGCGACGAGATGGTCGACGTCTTCGGCACGGGCGGCGGCCGGATGGTCGCCGAGGGCCTGACCCGCACCACGGGCGCCACGGTCCCGGTGCTCGGCTCCATCCCGATCGACGTCCGCCTGCGCGAGGGCGGCGACGAGGGCAAGCCGGTCGTCATCACCGACCCGGACTCTCCCGCGGGATCGGCCCTGCGGGACATCGCCGACAAGCTCGCCGGCCGGCAGCGGGGCCTCGCGGGGCTGTCGCTGGGAATCACCCCGAAGAACAAGTTCTAGGCCGTACGGGGCCCTCCGCGGCCCGTACCGCCCTTACGGCGGCAGGGGCGCCGTCCCTCGTGGACGGCGCCCCTTCGTGTCGTTTCCGCCCTGTGCCGCGGGGCGTCAGGCGTACGCGCCGATGTCCTTGATCACGGCGAAGCCGAGCCCGTACGCGCTCATGCCCCTGCCGTACGCCCCCAGGTGGACCCCCTGGGAGGTCGAACCGGCGAGCACCCAGCCGAACTCCGACTCCCGGTAGTGGAACGGCGTCGGGACGCCGTCCACGGGCAGCGAGAGCATCGACCACGCCGGCCCTGACAGATCGTCGGCCAGCTCCCACGCGGTCTCCGTCTGCTGCTCCAGCCAGTCGTCCCGCAGGGTGTGGTCCACCTGCCCGGGCCAGGTGAAGGAGAGCAGGCCCACCGCGGCCAGCCAGGCCGCCGAGGAGACCGAGGTGGCCTCCAGCTGGCCCGTGCCGTCGGCGAGGCGCCGTTCGGGGTGGGCGGCGACGGTGACGACGACCGCGAACCTCTCCTTGGGCTCGTCCGGCGACCCGGACACGAACTCGTTGCGTACGGACGGCTCGTCACCGTGCCCGGTCGAACCGTGTTCCACGGCACCGTCGGCCGAGGTCCCGACCTGCATCAGCCAGCGCGGCCCCGTGAAGGCCTCGTCGAGGCCGTACCAGGGGAAGGGCGCCAGCAGGTAGCCGTCGGCCGTACGCCGGGCGAAGGGGGACTGTGGGCCACCCTCCGCGGCAGACGCCTGCGCGCCTGCCCGACTTGTCGTCTCCATGTGCCGGACGCCTCCTCGCTCTCGTCGAACCGGGGCGGCCCGCCCCCCTTCGGGCGTACTCGTCCGGTCCGCACAACAACTCGGCAGCATATCCATCCCGCTCCGGGCCGCCGGGAAACCGCTCGGCGCGTGGGGCGCGGGTAGAGCCGTTTCGCGCCGCGCACGGACCGCGCGCGGCGTGAAACGCGTCACACGGGACGCGGCTCAGGTGGCGTCCGCGTCGAAGGGCGGACGCTCGTCCTGGCCGATGCCCTCGGGCTTCTTGGTCATGTCGATCCGGCCGCCGGACAGACCCGGGGAGCCCGCGGAGCCCGAGGAGGCGGAGCCGGAGGACGCGGCGGAGTCGTGCTCGTTGCCGTTGACCGCGTCCGTGATCTCGGCCATCTCCTTCTTCAGGTCGAAGCCGTTGCGGATCTCCTTCAGCCCCAGCTCGTCGCTTTCCAGCTGCTTGCGGATGAACGTCTTGGGGTTGAGGTCCTCGAACTCGAAGTCCTTGAACTCCGGGCCGAGTTCGCTGCGGATGTCCTGCTTGGCGCTCTCCGAGAACTCGCGGATCTTCCGGATCGTGCGTGTGACGTCCTGGATGACCTTCGGGAGCTTCTCGGGGCCGAACACGAGCACGGCCACGATGATGATCGTCAGCAGCTCGAGCGGTCCTATGTCATTGAACACCTGAAGCTCCTTGCGATGTCCTCGGTCCTCGGCCCTCGGGTGGTCCGGTCTGTGTGGGGCTGTCCGTGGTCCGGGCCGGGTCCACGGTACCCGTCCCACGTGCCGGACCGGTACCGCCTCGAGGTGTCGGACTGCGTGTACACGGCGAGATTTCCGGCCGGTTCCACATGCTTTGTGTCAGTTGTTGTTCGAAGACCCGAGTATCAGGGACACCTTCCGTGCCTTTCCTTCGCGTTCGACGGTCAGCTCCAGGCGGTCGCCGGGGCGGTGGGCGCGGGTCTTGACTATCAGTTCCTCGCCCGAGTGGACGCGCTGGCCGTCCACCGCGGTGATGACGTCTCCGGCCCCGATGCCAGCCTTGGCGCCGGGACCGCCGGGGGTGACCGGGGGGCCGCCGTCCCGGCCCTTGGTGCCGACCCTGGCTCCGTCGCCGGGGTAGTTCATGTCCAGGGTCACCCCGATGACCGGGTGGCTGGCCCTGCCGTGGTTGATCAGCTCCTCGGCGACGCGCCTGGCCTGGTTGACGGGGATGGCGAAGCCCAGGCCGATGGAGCCCGCCTGGCCGGTCTGCAGGTCGGAGCCGGTGTCCGCGGAGCGGATCGCGGAGTTGATGCCGACGACCCGGCCCCGGGAGTCGAGAAGGGGGCCGCCGGAGTTGCCGGGGTTGATCGGGGCGTCGGTCTGGAGGGCGTCGACATAGGACACGTCGCTGCCGTCGCCCTTCTCGCCGCCGGCCGTGATGGGCCGCTCCTTGGCGCTGATGATGCCGGAGGTGACGGTGTTGGCGAGGTCGAAGGGCGCGCCGATGGCCACGACCGGGTCACCCACCTGCACGTTGTCGGAGTTGCCGAGGGGGATGGGGGTCAGGCCGCGCACACCGCGGACCTGGACGACGGCGAGGTCGTAGCCGGAGTCCCGGCCGACGATCCTGGCCTTGGCGGTCTGGCCGCCGCTGAAGGTCACCGATATGTCGCCACCGGATGCGGCGTTCTCGACGACGTGGTTGTTGGTGAGGACGTGGCCGAGGCCGTCGAGCACGAACCCGGTGCCGGTGCCCTGCTCGCCGGAGCCGCTGACGTGCAGCGTCACCACACTGGGCAGGGCCCGCGCGGCGATCCCGGCGACGCTGTCCGGGGCGCGCCCGGCGGGCTCCTTCCCGGCCTGCGGCAGCTCCACGGTGCCGAGGCCGCCGTTGCGCTCGATGTACGCCCCGGCCAGCCCGCCGAGCGTTCCGGAAACCAGCGCGAGCACCACGGCCCCGCCCACGAGCGCCCGCGTGACCCGCCGGTGCCGCTGCTCGGCGCTGAGCACGCCGCTCCCGCTCTGCTGCAACGGCGCGGCACCCCAGGGGTCGTAACGCCCCCAGGGACCGGCGGAGACACCGGCACCGGGGTGGGCCCCACCGGCACCGGGAGCGGGCACGCCGTGCCCGTCACCACCCACCGCCTGAGCGGGCGCGCCGTGCGTCGGGTCGCCCGCGAGCGGCACCCCTCGCTGTGGGCCCGCCGGCACGGCGTCCTCGGGGGGTGCCCACTGCGATGCGGCGCCGGCCGTGGCTGCGTCGACCGGCGCCTGCGGCGGCGAGGGCGTGCCGGAAGGCACGGGCGCCGGACCGTACGGCGGGGCGTCCGGGGCCGCCGTGCCCTGGGGCGCCGCGGCCGGCGCCTGCGGCGACGAGGGCGGGCCGGGCGGCGCCGGAGGCGTGGGAGCCGGGGCACCCGGCTGAGCCGCCACGGGCGCCCGACCGTACAGCTCGGCGTCCACGGCGGGCGTGCCCTGGGGCGCCGCGGCCGGCGCCTGCGGCGACGAGGGCGGGCCGGGCGGCGCCGGAGACGTGGGAGCCGGGGCACCCGGCTGAGCCGCCACGGGCGCCCGACCGTACGGCTGGGCGTCCACGGCAGGCGAGCCGTGGGGCGCGGCGGCCGGTGTGCCGGAGGAGTGCGCGGGTGTCACCGTCGGGTGCTGAACAGGTGGGGCGGGCGCCCAGGGGCCCGGCTCGCCGTACGGAGGGGTGCTGTAGGGGTCGGGGTCGTGCAGGGGGCTGGGACGCTCGCCGGAGCCGCCGGAGGAGCCGACGGGCCCGGAGGGGCCCTCCACGGGCCGGTCGGCGCCCGTCTCGGCGAAGACGGCGGGGGCACCGGGACCGGCCGGGGCCGCCGGCGCGGCGGGTGCGGCAGGCTCGCCGGGCACCGCCGGCGCCGCCGGTGCGTCCGCCGCCCCAAGGTGGGTGTCCTCCACCCCGGCGAACGGCGGACGGGGCTGAGCGAGTTCGAAGTCGCCGGAAGCCACTGTCTGTACGGGGTCCGAGCCCGGGTCCGAGCCCGGGGTGGAGGGCCCACCCGCTGCCATGCCGCCGTCGGAAGCCTCGTCGGCCGACGCGTCCGGCGCCGGCGTGCCCTCCGGCCGGGCGTCCGGAGGGACCGAGCGGCTCCACCACCTCGGGCGGGCGGACTTCGTGGGCTTGCCCTCGTTCATGTTCTCCCCACAGCGGGACGCGGCACGGCGTCGACTCCGCGCCCCGACCGGTGTCATGGGCGCGACCACCGTGGATTCAACCAGGTTCCCGGACCGCTGCGCAGGGACCTGTCAGTGCGTGGTACGGGAGGAGACGGAGGGAGAGGGCGCCCTGAGCAGGCTTGGGGCCATGTAGTCCGGGTCGGCGGACCACGAGGTCAGGGAGATGGGCGGGGTCGTGGTGAGCGGACGTATCAGCGGGGACATCACGGCCGCTCCGGCGACCACCGGGGTGGTCAGCGGATGCATCACGTCCTGCGCCTGCCCGCCGGGAGGCACGGCCCCCGGCAGCAGCGGTGCGGCCAGCGGCGTCGAGGCCGCCTGCGCCGAGCCCGACCGCTGCCCCTGTGCCGACTGCGGCGTGGCCGACTGGCGGCGTCGCGCGGTGTCGGAGCCCGATGCGGCGCCCGTGCCCGCCGTGCGCGCCGGAGTCACATTGCTGCCGTTCCCGGAGCCTCCGCGCGCCTCCACGGCGTCACCCGTCGAACCGGTGGTCATCCCGCCCAGGGCGAGAGCGGCCAGCGACACCGCCCCGGCGGCGACGAACGCGAACCGCAGCCCCCGCGAGGCGGACCGCTCGCTGTCGGCACGGCCCACGGGGTGGATCCGGAAGCCGTGGTCCTCCGCGGGGTCGGTGGGATGCGGGCGGACCGGCACATAGCCGAACTCGAACTGCTCGCCGCGGTTCACCCCGAACACTCCGGAGCGGGAGGACAACCCTCCGGGCAGCCCTCCCCCGCCCAGCGGTGAACCGCCACCGCCGTCGGTGCCACCCCCCGGGAGGCCCTGGAGGCGGGCCAGGAAGCTCTCGGAGGGAGGCGGCGGGGCCGCCTGGGCGAAGACGTTCTTCAGACGGCGCTGCGCGTCGACCTCCGCCTTGCACTTCGGGCAGGTGGCCACGTGCGCCAGGGCACGGTCGCGCATGTCGTGACCGAGCTCGCCGTCCACGAGGGCGGCGAGCCGGTCTCCCAGGTGCTGTTCCGCGAGACGCCCCGCGGGGTCAGGTCGTGATCCACTCACGCGGGCGCGCCCCCTCCCCCCAGCGCGGGGACCGTGGCCACGAAGCCGCGGCGTCCCGCCCGGGCCTGCGGCGAGCGGTGCGCAAGCGCCTTGCGCAGCTGCGAACGGCCGCGGTGGATGCGGGAGCGCACCGTGCCGAGCTTGACGCCCAGGGTCGCGGCGATCTCCTCGTACGACAGTCCTTCGATGTCGCACAGGACGACCGCGGCACGGAACTCGGGCGCGAGGGTGTCCAGGGCCTGCTGGACGTCCGCGTCGAAGTGCGCGTCGTTGAAGAGCTGCTGCGGGGTGGGCTCCTTGCTGGCCAGCCGCTCGGCCGCGTCGTCGCCCAGCGCGTCGAAGCGGATGCGCTGCTTGCGGCGGACCATGTCCAGGAAGAGGTTCGTGGTGATGCGGTGCAGCCAGCCCTCGAAGGTGCCCGGCGTGTAGGTCGACAGCGAGCGGAAGACGCGGACGAAGACCTCCTGGGTGAGGTCCTCGGCGTCGTGCTGGTTGCCGGTGAGGCGGTAGGCCAGGCGGTAGACGCGGCCACTGTGCGTGCTGACGATCTCCTCCCAGGTGGGCGGAGTCCACGCCTGCCCGTCCGCGTCGGTCGAGAAGGTCGCGGTCTGGGCGGATTCGGTGGCGTGGGTCACGTCGGCAGCGGTGTTGGTCACGGATTTCGGCCTGCCTGCCGATCCGAGAAAGCGCCGCAGCACTCCTCTCCGATCCACAGGTGCAGCCGCACCTCCCCTGTCGGCTCTGGTGGTGTCCAGTGGAGCCCCTACCATAGCCACCTCGCCCGTTAGCTCCGGATAAGCAGTTTTACGAGAATTTGACACGTGCTGGTCCGGCTGGTGCGGCTGCGTCAGCACTTGCTCCGTGTCCCGATCCATCCCATACCCCCCGTCCACACCGCCGTCGCGCCCGGTGTCGCTTCCTCACCCCTTCAAACGACCGGTCCCATCTGCGGGTTCCCGGCCCCAGCGGATACAGTCACGCCCAGGCAACCACGGGACAGGAGAGGGTCATTACCGGCAACCGGCAGACGAGCTGGGCGTTCGCCGACGCCTATGTCGCCGAGGACGACGCACTGCGCTGGGCCCGTGAGCGGGCCCGTGACGCAGGGCTGCGCTCGGTGTCGCCCGGCGCGGGCGCCGCGCTGCGGTTGCTGGCCGCCACCGTGGACGCGAAGGCGGTCGCGGAGATCGGCACCGGCACCGGGGTCTCCGGGATCCACCTGCTGCACGGCATGCGTCCCGACGGGGTGCTGACCACCGTCGATCCCGAGCCGGAGCACCAGCAGTTCGCCCGCCAGGCCTTCCGCGCCGCCGGCTTCGCGGGCAACCGCGCCCGCTTCATCCCCGGCCGCGCCCTGGACGTGCTGCCCCGCCTCGCGGACGCCGGATACGACCTCGTGTTCTGTGACGGCGACCGGCTGGAGTTCCCCGAGTACCTCGCTGAATCGTTGCGCCTGCTGAGACCGGGAGGCCTCGTCGCCTTCGAGGGTGTCTTCGCGCACGGGCGGACGGTGGACTCGGGACCGCAGCCGACGGAGGTCGTGCGGCTGCGGGAACTGCTGCGCACGGTGCGCGAGAGCCCCGATCTGACGCCGTCGCTGCTGCCGGTGGGCGACGGACTGCTGTGCGCCGTCAAGCGCTGAGCGCCCCCATCACTCGCGCGTCGCGCACCCCTGGAAAGACAGCGACCCCGACACCGCGTACGATGCCGGGGCAACTGAAAGGGTATGGTCGCTTGCGCGTCAGCCGACGACCTTCTTGAGGGCGTCACCGAGCGCATCCGCCTCGTCAGGGGTCAACTCGACGACGAGCCGACCGCCGCCTTCGAGCGGAACGCGCATGACGATGCCCCGCCCCTCCTTGGTCACCTCGAGCGGGCCATCACCCGTCCGCGGCTTCATGGCCGCCATGCTCGTTCCCCTTCCTGAAACCCAGCTCATCGTCAAAGCCGACGGCCCACCGAAAGGGCACGCGCACGGTCCCTGCCCGGAACGGCACAGGACACGCGACACCGGCGTCGAACACATTGCTTCCAGGCCATTATCCCGCATCCCAGGACCCGATGACCAACATCAGTTGGCATCGCTTGGGCAACGCGCGCGAGCAAAACCACCCAATTCGGCGATGTGGCTGCGATACTGCGCTCCCACGCGTCCGCCCGCCGGCCGCGGGCGCGCCGGAATTCTTTGACGCAGGTCACATGCCGGGTCCGCACCCGGCCCGGTGATCTCCGTCATGCTGTCCTCGGACCGCGACGGACCACGACGTACCGAGCGGTACGTCGACGAGGCGACACCGGAGGGGATGCCCCATGGCCGACACC
The DNA here is from genome assembly GCF_002803075.1 of Streptomyces sp. CB01373. Classification (GTDB taxonomy): domain Bacteria; phylum Actinomycetota; class Actinomycetes; order Streptomycetales; family Streptomycetaceae; genus Streptomyces. Next base: position 293,859 of record NZ_NNBK01000005.1, read on the forward strand.
GTGCTCTACGAGGTGAGCGACGGACTCGCGACGATCACGCTGAACCGCCCCGAGGCGATGAACGCGCTGAACGTCGATGCCAAGGTCGCCCTCCGGGACGCGGCCTGGGAGGCGGCGGACGACGGCACCGTGCGGGCGGTGCTGCTGACCGCCGCCGGGGACCGGGCGTTCTGCGTGGGCCAGGACCTCAAGGAGCACATCGGGCTGCTGGCCGCCGACCGGGAGACCGGGTCCGGGCAGGTCATGAGCACCGTGCGGGAGCACTACAGCCCGATCGTGCGGGCGCTGGCGGGGGCACGGAAGCCGGTGGTCGCCGCGGTGAACGGGGTCGCCGCCGGGGCGGGCTTCGGCTTCGCGCTCGCCGCCGACTACCGGATCGTGGCGGACACGGCGTCCTTCAACACCTCGTTCGCGGGCGTCGCGCTCGCCGGGGACTCGGGGATCTCGTGGACGCTGCCGCGGGTGGTGGGACCGTCCCGCGCCACCGACCTGCTGCTCTTCCCGCGTCGTATCACCGCCCAGGAGGCCCTCGACCTGGGCATCGCCAACCGGGTCGTGCCGGCCGCCGAACTGCGGGCCGAGGCGGAGCGGACGGCGCGGGCGCTGGCCGAGGGCCCGACGGTGGCGTACGCGGCGCTGAAGGAGGCGGTGGCCCACGGGCTGACGCACTCCCTGGAGGAGACCCTCCTCAAGGAGGAGGAGCTCCAGACCAGGGCCGGGCAGTCCGAGGACCACGCGATCGCCGTGCGGGCGTTCGTGAACAAGGAGAAGCCGGCGTATCTGGGCCGCTGACCGCGCTGCGGGTCGGTGCCGCCCCCGGCCGGCCGGTCAGGGGCGGCGCGCCACGCAGTCCGCGAGGTGGTCGTCGACCAGGCCGCACGCCTGCATCAGGGCGTACGCCGTCGTCGGGCCGACGAAGCGCAGACCGCGCTTCTTCAGGGCCTTCGACAGGGCCGTGGACTCGGGAGTGACCGCCGGAACGTCGGAGAGGGTCCTCGGCACCGGGCGGGTGGCGGGGTCGGGGGCGTGGGACCAGATGAAGGCGTCCAGTTCGCCCGGGGCCCAGTCGACAAGCACGCGCGCGTTGGCGATCGTCGCGTCGATCTTGGCGCGGTTGCGGATGATGCCCGGGTCGGCGAGCAGCCGCTCCCGGTCGTCGTCGGTGAAGTCCGCCACCGCCGCGATCTTGAAGTCGGCGAAGGCTGCGCGGAAGCCGGCGCGGCGGCGCAGGATGGTGATCCAGGACAGGCCGGACTGGAAGGCCTCCAGGCAGAGACGTTCGTAGAGCGCGTCGTCACCGTGGACCGGGCGGCCCCACTCCTCGTCGTGGTAGGCCACGTACTCCGCCGCGGAAAGCGCCCACGGGCAGCGCGGGGCGCCGTCGGGGCCGGCGATCGCGGCGCCCGGCGTCAGGGTGTCGTCCGTCACCGCTGGTCCTCCTGCTCGGGCTTGGTCAGGTGGACGTGGGCGGCCGCGGCCCGGGCGCCGGCCAGTGCGGACTCCAGGTCGGTGATCCGCGCGTCGCGCTCGGCGAGTTCGGCGCCGATCCGACTGAGGGCGTCGTCCACGTCCGCCATGCGGTAGCCCCGGACGGTCATCGGGAAGCGGAGGCTCTCCACGTCCTGGCGGTCCACGGGACGGTCCGGCGGCAGCGGGTCCAGGAGCCGCTCGGGCGCCGCTTCGGGCAGCGGCCCGGTTCCCTCGCCGCCGCCCACCACCGCCAGGGTCACCGCGGCGACCACGACGGCGAGCGCGACGACCAGGAAGAAGAACATAACCATCGCTCGGTCCCCACGGAGTCTGTCGTATCTGTCAGGGTCCGATCGTGCCATGCGACGCTGACAGTTAGGGTCGCAGACGGCCGATGGCCGGGAAAGACCGGGCACGGCCGGGCAGGACCGGGAAGAAGAGGAGAGGTCACAGGGGATGCTCAGGCTGGGCAGGCGCGAATTCGACGCGCACGAGCCGGTGATCATGGCGATCGTCAACCGGACCCCGGACTCCTTCTACGACCAGGGGTCGACGTTCCGTGACGAGCCGGCCCTCGCGCGCGTGGAGCAGGCGGTCGCCGAGGGGGCCGCGATCATCGACATCGGCGGGGTGAAGGCCGGGCCGGGTGACGAGGTGAGCGCCGAGGAGGAGGCCCGGCGGACGGTCGGCTTCGTGGCCGAGGTGCGGCGGCGGTTCCCGGACGTGGTCATCAGCGTCGACACCTGGCGGGCCGATGTCGGCGAGGCCGTGTGCGAGGCGGGTGCGGACCTGCTGAACGACGCGTGGGGCGGGGTGGACCCGCGGCTCGCCGAGGTCGCGGCGCGCTACGGGACCGGCCTGGTGTGCACGCACGCGGGCGGCGCGGAGCCGCGGACCCGGCCGCACCGGGTGACGTACGACGACGTCATGGCCGACATCCTCCGGGTGACCGTGGGGCTGGCCGAGCGGGCGGTGGCGTTCGGCGTGCCGCGGGAGTCGGTGATGATCGATCCGGGGCACGACTTCGGCAAGAACACGCGGCACAGTCTGGAGGCGACGCGGCGGCTGGGCGAGATGGTCGCGACCGGGTGGCCGGTGCTGGTGTCGCTGTCCAACAAGGACTTCGTGGGCGAGACGCTGGACAAGCCGGTGAAGGAGCGGCTGGTGGGGACACTGGCGACGACGGCCGTCTCGGCGTGGCTGGGGGCCCAGGTGTACCGGGTGCACGAGGTGGCCGAGACCCGGCAGGTACTGGACATGGTGGCGACCATCGCGGGCCACCGGCCACCGGCGGTGGCCCGCCGGGGACTGGCGTAGAACCGGGAGCCCAGTCCCTCGCCCCACGGACTCCGGAGCCCCGCCACGCGGGTCACGAGCCCTGCCGTACGGACGGCACTGGCCCCGCCGCACGGGCGCCAGTGCCGCACCGCGCGAAGTGCCGAAGCCCTGTCGTCCCGGCCCCGGGGCCGCGCCGTTCCGACGCGCAGAAGCGCCGTGCAGGCGCCAGTGCCGCACCGTACGAGCACCAGAGCCGCACCGTGCAGGCGCCGGCGACCCGTCGCACGGAGCCAGTGCCGCGCCATGCGAAGTGCCGAAGCCCTGTCGTCCCGGCCCCGGGGCCGCGCCGTGCCGACACTCGGAAGCACCGTACGGGCGCCAGTGCCCCGCCCTACCGTCGCCACTGGCGCCGGTCCTGCGGGCGCCAGTAGCCCCGGCCGTGCGGGCGCAAACTGCCCGCCGTGCGAGTTCTGGCCGCCCGCAGGACGGGGACCAGCGGCCCGCAGGACAGGGCCGGCGGCGGCCCACAGGATGAGCCGGCGGCCCGTAGGAGGGGGCTAGCGGCCCGCCTCCTTGGACATCAGGGCCACCGCCTCGCTCACATCGTCCGTGACGTGGAACAGGGTGAGGTCCGCCTGGGCCGCCTTGCCCTGGGCGATCAGGGTGTTCTCCAGCCAGTCGACCAGGCCGCCCCAGTACGCGCTGCCGAAGAGGACGATCGGGAAGCGGGTGACCTTCTGGGTCTGCACCAGGGTCAGGGCTTCGAAGAGCTCGTCCAGGGTGCCGAGGCCGCCGGGCAGGACGACGAAGCCCTGCGCGTACTTGACGAACATCATCTTGCGGACGAAGAAGTACCGGAAGTTGAGGCCGATGTCGACATAGGCGTTCAGGCCCTGCTCGAAGGGCAGCTCGATGCCCAGGCCCACCGAGACGCCTCCGGCCTCGAGAGCGCCCTTGTTCGCCGCCTCCATCGCGCCCGGGCCGCCGCCCGTGATCACCGCGAAGCCCGCCTCGACCAGGCCCCGCCCGAGCTTCACCCCCGCGTCGTACTCCGGCGAGTCCACCGCCGTCCGCGCGGAGCCGAACACGCTGATGGCGGGCGGGAGTTCGGCGAGCGTGCCGAAGCCCTCGATGAACTCCGACTGGATGCGCAGCACGCGCCAGGGGTCGGTGTGGACCCAGTCCGTGGGGGCGCGCTCGTCCAGCAGCCGCTGGTCCGTGGTGCTCGCCTGGACCTGACCGCGCCGCCGGAGGACCGGTCCCAGTCGCTGCTCGTCCGGTGGCTGCTTCTTGCCCTCGGGATTCCCTGTTGGCATGTACGCTCCCTCCGCTTGCGTGACGTTCCACCTCAGCGTAGATCCGCGGGGGTCAGGAGAGGGGGACGTCGGTATGTCCGCGATGGTCAGTCCGTGAGCCAGGCCCGCAGACGCTCCTCGCCCGCGAGGATCTTGGCCGTCTCCACCCGCTCGTCGCGCTTGTGCGCCAAGTGTGGGTTGCCGGGGCCGTAGTTGACGGCGGGGATGCCCAGCGCCGAGAAGCGTGAGACGTCCGTCCAGCCGTACTTAGGGCGCGGGGTGCCGCCGACCGCCTCGATGAACGCCGCCGCGGCCGGGTGGTTCAGACCCGGCAGGGCGCCGCCGCTGTGGTCGTCGATCACGAACTCCTCCACCCCGCAGTCCGCGAACACCTCGCGGACGTGGGCGACGGCCTCCTCCTCGGTGCGGTCCGGGGCGTACCGGAAGTTGACCGTGACCACGCACTCGTCGGGGATGACGTTGCCCGCCACCCCGCCCAGGACGCCGACCGCGTTGAGGCCCTCGCGGTACTCCAGGCCGTCGATGACCGGATGGCGCGGCTGGTACTCGGCGAGCCGCCGCAGGATCGGCGCGGCGGCGTGGATGGCGTTGGAGCCCATCCAGCCGCGCGCCGAGTGGGCCCGCTCGCCCGTGGTCCTCAGCAGCACCCGCAGCGTGCCCTGGCAGCCGCCCTCGACCTCCCCGTCGGAGGGTTCGAGCAGCACGGCGAAGTCGCCGGCCAGCCACTCCGGGCGCGCCTCGGCGACGTGCTTGAGCCCGTTCAGCTCGGCGGCGACCTCCTCGTTGTCGTAGAAGACGAAGGTCAGGTCGCGGTTGGGGGCGGGGACCGTGGCCGCGATGCGCAGCTGGACCGCCACTCCGGACTTCATGTCGCAGGTGCCGCAGCCCCACAGGACGCCGTCCTCGTCGAGCCGCGAGGGGACGTTCCCGGCGATCGGGACCGTGTCGATGTGGCCGGCCAGGATCACCCGCTGCGCGCGCCCGAGGTCGGTGCGGGCGACGACGTTGTTGCCGAGACGGTCGACCGTCAGGTGCGGCAGGGCCCGCAGTGCGGCCTCGATCGCGTCGGCGAGCGGCTTCTCGGTGCCGCTCTCCGAGGGGAAGTCGACGAGTCGCGCGGTCAGGCGCGCGGCGTCCAGCGTGAGATCAAGCGGGTTATCGGCCATGCGATCGACCCTAACCCGGCGAACCGCCGCACTGCCGCCGCGCATTGTCCACACCTGCCTCACCAGTCCCGCCTGCCTCCAGTACCTTGTAGGCGTGCCGCACCCTCCCCCCTCTTCCAAGCGTCGTGGCCGCCTCCTCCGGTTCGGGGCGGCCTTCGTGGTCCTGCTCGGGCTCGCGGGCTACCTCTCGGTGCAGTACCTCACCGGAGGCACCTCGGGTCCGGGCTGCGAGGTCGTCTCCGGCAAGGGCGACGGAGCGTCGTACCGGTTCACGCCGGAGCAGGCGGTGAACGCGGCGACGATCGCGGCCGTCGGCACCGGGCGCGGCATGCCCGAGCGGGCGGTGACCATCGCGCTGGCCACCGCGCTCCAGGAGTCCGCGCTGCGCAACATCGACTTCGGCGACCGGGACTCCCTCGGCCTCTTCCAGCAACGGCCCTCGCAGGGCTGGGGCACACCGGAGGAGATCATGGACCCCTCCTACTCGGCGGGGATCTTCTACGACCATCTGAACAAGGTGCCCGGCTACACGCGGCTGCCGCTGACCGTGGCCGCGCAGCGCGTGCAGCGCAGCGGCTTCCCGCAGGCGTACGCCAAGCACGAGCCGGACGCGACGCTGCTCGCCGCCGCGCTCACCGGCCGCTCCGGGGCCACGCTGGCCTGCCAGGGCCGCCCCGGCCCGACCCGGTCCAGCGGGCCCGACGCGGTGCGTGCCGCGCTCGTTCGGGACTTCGGCCGGGACGTGGTGCAGGAGGCGGGCGCGGAGGTCGGCGGCACCGCTTCGCCAACGCCCTCGCCCACGCCGACCCCGGTCACGGGCGGGGACGGGCGGACCGTGACGGTGCCCGTGCCCGACGACACGGCCGCCGCCGGGCGCAGCGCGCGGCAGCGCGGCTGGCAGCTCGCGCACTGGGCGGTGGCCAACGCCTCCGCGCTGCACATCGAGCAGGTCTCCTACGGCGGCTGGCAGTGGAAGGCCGGGATGACGGACAGCCGGTGGCGGGCGGCGCAGACGCGGGGTGCCGCGGGAGCGGAGCGGGCGGCGGGCTCGGTGCACATCACCACGACCGGGCGTTAGTACGACCCGTCACCCTGCGGCGTGAGTGAAGCTTTTCCGCGTACCTGATAATGCGACGCGTTACCAACTCTTTACGTTGGCCCGCCGCAACCTTCGCGGACTTCGAGCGGTAGTCAGAGCGTCCGTTCCCTCCGTCGAAGGAGCAACATGTCCCTCCCCCTGACCCGCCGGATCGCCCGTGCCGCGCTGCTCGTCGCTGCGGGAGCGGCCGCCGGGGTCGGTGCGGCCGGTGCCGCCAGCGCTGCCCCCGAGCTGCCCGCCGCCCCGAACCTCGGCGGGCTGACCGCCCTGGACGCGGCGAGCGTCGGCAACACCGTGGACGGTGCCGCGCAGCACGTCACCGGGGTCGCGGGCGACTCCGGCGGCAAGGTCGTGAAGCAGGCGGCGCCGGCGGCCCAGAAGGCGGCGGGCGGCGCGGCGGGGTCCGCGGGCGGGCTGCTCGGCGGCGCCGCGCAGACGGCGAAGAAGGGCGGGCTGCCGACGCCGTCCCTGCCGGTCTCCGGCCTGCCGATCGGCTGAGCACCGCGCGCACGACCCGACGGGGTCCGGGGGTTTCCAAACCCCCGGACCCCGTCGTCGTAAGGCTCCGTCGCCGTGCCGGCGCGGGTGAGCCGTCGCCGGCTACCCGGCCAGGCGCTCCACCGCCGCGCGGACCCGCTCGTCCGTCGCCGTCAGCGCGACGCGTACGAAGTCCGCGCCCGCCGGGCCGTAGAAGTCGCCCGGGGCGACCAGGATGCCCCGCTCGGCGAGGTCGGCGACCGTGGTCCAGCAGGACTCGTCGCGCGTGGCCCACAGGTAGAGGCTCGCCTCGCTGTGCTCTATGCGGAAGCCGTGGGAGAGCAGGGCCCCGCGCAGGGTTTCGCGGCGGGCGGCGTAGCGCTCGCGCTGCTCGCGGACGTGGATGTCGTCGCCGAGGGCGGCCACCACCGCCGCCTGCGTCGGCGCCGGGGTCATCATGCCGCCGTGCTTGCGGATCTCCAGCAGCGGGCCGAGGACGGCCGGGTCACCGGCCAGGAAGGCGGCGCGGTAGCCGGCCAGGTTCGAGCGCTTGGACAGCGAGTGGACCGCGACGACGCCCTCGTACGAGCCGCCGTTCACGTCCGGGTGCAGGACCGAGACCGGGTCGGCCTCCCAGCCCAGCTCCAGGTAGCACTCGTCGGAGACGACCAGCACGCCGTGCTCGCGGGCCCAGGCGACGATCCTGCGCAGCTCCTCCTTGGGCAGCACCTGACCCGTGGGGTTGGAGGGCGAGTTCAGCCACAGCAGCCGCAGGCCCGCCGGGTCCAGCTCCGTGGGGCCCGGCACGCCGGCGCCCGGTGTCGTCGAGTAGACGAGGTGGTCCGCGCGGGCCAGGCGGGCGCCGACCTCGTAGGTCGGGTAGGCCAGGCGCGGGTACGCGACCTTGTCGCCGGGGCCGAGGCCGAGCTGGGTGGGGAGCCAGGCGACCAGTTCCTTGGAGCCGACGATCGGCAGGACGTGCCGGTGGGTGACGTCCCGCGCGCCGAGCCGGCGCTCGACCCAGCCGGTGAGCGCGTCACGCAGTTCGGGCGTGCCCCACACGGTCGGGTAGCCCGGGGAGTCCGCGGCCGCGATCAGCGCCTTCTGGATCAGATCGGGGACCGGATCCACCGGAGTGCCGACCGACAGGTCGACGATGCCGTCCGGATGGGCTGCGGCCGTCTTCTTGTACGGCTCGAGCTTGTCCCAGGGAAAGGCGGGGAGCCGGTCGGAGAGTGCGGACACGGGGATCAGGCTCACTTTCTGGTCCGGAAAACGCCTCGGTCCCGTGCGGCGGGCGGAGCGCTGGAGTGCGATCAGGCCGTACGGGACCGAGGCGGCGCGAAGACGGGCCGCTGTTACTGGTTCTGCGGCGGCAGCGCGGCGATGATGGGGTGGTCGCGCTCGATCAGCCCCAGCTTGCTGGCGCCACCGGGAGAGCCGAGCTCGTCGAAGAACTCGACGTTGGCCTTGTAGTAGTCCTTCCACTCCTCGGGAGTGTCGTCCTCGTAGAAGATCGCCTCGACCGGGCAGACCGGTTCGCAGGCTCCACAGTCGACGCATTCGTCCGGGTGGATGTACAAGGACCGCTGGCCCTCGTAGATGCAGTCGACCGGGCACTCCTCGATGCACGCCTTGTCCTTGACGTCGACACAAGGCTGCGCGATGACGTAGGTCACGCTGTCGTTCCTCCTCGATAGGGCGCCGGCGGGCCTCCACAGGCTCCGCCGCCTGGCGCGCGGGAGCGCGGCGTCGTCGATGCCCGCCCCTAGTATCTCCGTTCCGGGGCATGATCCGAACAGGAGGGGTGAACAGACCTGTGGAAATATCGGCGACAGGACGCCTCGAGGTCCGTATCACCGCTGCTGATGTGGGCAAACGGGTCTCAATTCGGCGCTTGAGCGAACCTGGCGCGCCGGGTGAGAAGTTCACCGACACGGTCGGAGTTCTCACATCATGGGACCACGGTGTGCTGCTGATCACACGGAAGAGTGGCGAGACCGTACAGATCGCCGAATCCTCCCTGGTCGCGGGCAAGGTGGTACCGGCCGCACCGGCCAGGCGGCGGGGTCCGGCGGCCACGTACGAGGAGCTGGCACGTGTGGCGGCGCGGGCCTGGCGGCCGGTGGAGAGCGAGCGGCTGGGCGACTGGGAGCTGCGGGCGGCCGCGGGATTCACCCGGCGGGCCAACTCGGTGCTGCCGCTCGGCGATCCCGGGCTTCCGCTCGACGCGGCGCTGGATGCCGTACGACGCTGGTACGGCGAGCGCGGCCTGCCCGCGTACATCCAGACGGCCACCGGCGCCGAGGGCACGCAGGAAACGCTGTGCGCGGAGCTGGAGCGGCGGGGCTGGGTGCGCGAGGTGAGCGCGGAGCTGTGGATCGGGGCGCTCGCGCCGGTCGCCGACCGGGCCGAGGGCTCCGGGGTCGTGCTCTCCCGCACGGCCGACGAGGCGTGGCTTGCGCGGTATCAGCGCAAGGGGGTGAGCGAGGTGGCCCTGAAGGTGCTCGGCAGCGGGCCGTCGGTGTGGTTCGCGACGGTTCCCGGCGAGGGCGGTGTTCCGGCGGCGATCGGACGGTGTGTCGTCGACGGCCGCTGGGCGTCCTTCGCCGCCGTCGAGGTCGATCCGGCGCTGCGGCGTCGCGGCCTGGCCACCACCGTGCTCGCCGCGCTCGCCGGCCGCGCTCTCGACGAGGGCGCCTCGGCGGCCTGGCTCCAGGTCGAGACCGGGAACGACGCGGCTCGGGCGCTGTACGCCGGGATGGGCTTCGGCCCACACCATGCGTACCACCACTACCGCGCCCCGGAGCCCGGCGACGGCGGACACCCGCGGCCGTCGCCGGCGGAACCGGAGCCTCGGTCCCCGCGGAACTCCGGCGCTGGTCCGTCGTAGGGATCGTCGTGAAAGGGCACGAGCCTGCTATGAGTCCCCCGCATCCGCCGTCTCCGGAACGGGCCGCCGCGGTGCGCCGGCAGTTCGGCGAGGAGGTGCGGTCCGAGCGGCCGGACCTCGCGGCGCTGTGCCTGCTGATGGGTGCGGCGGCCGACGGGACGCTGGACGACGCCGGCATGGACGCGGCGCAGCAGGAGCTGGACCGGCTCGCCGGGGAGCTGCCGTACCGGCCGGGCGGGCCGCGGGAGTGGGCGCGGGCCCTGTGCCGGCTGCTCGGCGAGCGGTACGGGTTCCACGGCGCGGCGGCGGACTACCAGCGGCTGGAGTCCTCCCTGCTGCACGAGGTGCTGGTGCGGCGGCGCGGGCTGCCCATCCTGCTGTCGGTGGTGTGGATGGAGGTCGCGCGGCGGGCCGGGGCCCCGGTGTGCGGGGTCGCGCTGCCCGGGCACTTCGTCGTGGGGTTCGGGGCGGCGGGGGAACTGGTGCTCGCGGACCCGTTCGACGGGGGCCGGGTGCTCACGGGGGCGGACGCCGACCTGCTGGTGGCCGGGGCGACGGGCGCGCCGCTGGACCCGTCGATGCTGGTGCCCGCGACTCCGTTGGAGGTCGTGTCCCGGATCCTGAACAACATCCGCGCCTGGGCGGCCGTGCGGCCCGAGCGGTCGGACGTGGCGCTGTGGGCGGTGGAGCTGTCGCTGCTGCTGCCGTCGCATCCGGCGCGGTTGCGGTACGAGCGGGCGCAGCTGCTCGTACAGCGGGGCGACTTCGTGGACGGGGCCCGGGAGCTGGAAGCGTACGCCGAGGTGCTGGGCACGGTGGACGAGCCCGCGGCCGAGCGGGTGCGGGGACAGGCGCGGGCGGCGCGGGCCCTGCTGAACTGAACCTCGCGGGCCTGGTGAACCGAACCCGCCGGAAAGCGGCGCCGGCCTACAGCCAGCCCTTCTCCCGCGCGATGCGCACCGCCTCCGTCCTGTTGCGCACGGCGAGCTTCTGGATCGCGGTCGACAGGTAGTTGCGGACCGTGCCCTGGGACAGGTGGAGGGTGGCGGCCAGCTCGGCGTTGGTGGAGCCGTCGGCCGCGGCGCGCAGGACCTCGCGCTCCCGGTCGGTCAGCGGGTTGGCGCCCTCGGCGAGGGCCGCCGCGGCCAGCGTGGGGTCGATGACCCGCTCGCCCGCGAGCACCTTGCGTATCGCCGCGGCGAGCTGCGCGGCCGGGGCGTCCTTGACCAGGAAGGCGTCCGCGCCCGCCTCCATGGCGCTGCGCAGATAGCCGGGGCGGCCGAAGGTGGTGAGCACGACCAGTTTCACCGCGGGCAGTTCCTTGTGGAGCCGGGCGGCGGCCTCGATGCCGGTGCAGCCGGGCATCTCGATGTCGAGCAGGGCCACGTCGACGCCGTGGGCGTGCGCCGCCGCCACGACCTCGTCGCCGCGCGGCACCTGGGCGACGACCTCGATGTCGTCCTCCAGGCCGAGCAGGGCGGCCAGTGCCTCGCGGACCATCGACTGGTCCTCGGCCAGGAGGACCTTGATCGTTCGGCTCATGCCGGGGATCCTACGTCCGCGCGGGAGGCCAGAGGCACCCGGGCGACGAGCCGGAAGCCGCGCCTGACGCGCCCCGCCTCCAGCTGCCCGCTCACCTTCTCCAGACGCTCGGCCAGGCCCGTCAGACCGTTGCCGGGGCCCTTGGCGACGCCGGTGGTGCCGCCCGAGCCGTTGTCCTCGACGCACAGTTCGAGGAACGGCCCGTCCAGGGTCTGGCGGCGCACCAGGCCGACGGCGCACCGGGTGGCGCCGCTGTGCCGTACGACGTTGGTGATCGCCTCGCGCAGCGCCCAGGCGAGCGCGGACTCGCTCTCCTCCGTGACGCCGTGCAGGTCGGGCTCGGCGGGCACGTCGGCGATGACGTCGGCGGCCGTGAGCGCCACCTGGGCGCCCGCGAGTTCGGCGTGCAGACGGGGGCGCCGGTAGCCGGTGACGGCCTCGCGGACGTCGACCAGGGCCTGGCGGCTGACCTGTTCGATGTCGGCGACCTGCTGGGCCGCCTTGCCGGGGTGGTCGGGCAGCATCCGGCCGGCCAGCTCGCTCTTCAGCGTGATCAGCGACAGGGAGTGGCCGAGCAGGTCGTGCAGGTCGCGGGCGAGCCGCAGCCGTTCCTCGTTGGCGGCGAGCTGCGCCACGGTGGCGCGGGCCTTGCGCAGGTCGACCGTGGTGCGTACCAGTTGCCGTACGCCGGTCATCGCGAAGCCGACGAGCGTCACCAGCAGGAACAGGGTCCACTCGCCCTGTGCGCCGGTGTGCTGGGCGACGAGCAGCATCACGGTCGTGGTCAGCGGGATCGTCCAGTAGGCCATCCGCAGCGGGTTCGTCGCGCCGCAGGCCACGGAGACGTACACGAACAGGCCGATCCACTGCGAGCCGAGGGTCAGGCACAGCACGACGGCGAGGACGCCGAGCGCGGCGACGAGGCAGCCGACGACGCGCCCGGAGAACGGTCGCCCCATGTTCCGGTAGACCAGCGCCAGATAGGTCCCGGTGAAGGCCGTGAGGCCCGCCCAGCCGGCCGCGGTGGCGGCGGTCGTGTGGGCGCCGGAGACCAGGTCCCGCACCGGCGAGCTGAGGAAGATCAGCCAGGGCAGGATCCACACCAGTTTGCGCAGCGCCTCGCCCCTGTTCCGGGGCGGCTCCCCCATGCGCATCAGCCGGTCCGCCCGTGCTTCGCCGGGCCGCGGGTCTTCCGTCATGACGCTCACGCCTTCAGCGTGTCCTTCCGGTACAGCCAGGCCGCGCCGCCCGCGAACAGGGCGAAGAAGACGACGAGGATGGCGAGGTCCTTCGCGTGCGGGGCCTGGCTCTCCTCGATCGCGCGCCCCAGTGCAGCGTACGCGTGCGTCGGCAGCCACTCGGCGATGTTCTGCAGCCACCGCGGGAAGGTGGTCGAGGGCATCCACAGACCGCCGAGCATGGACAGGCCGAAGTAGATGATCATCGTGATCGGGCGGACCGCGTCCCCGCTGGCGAGGTAGCCGATGGCGACGCCGAGCGCGGCGAAGACCAGGCTGCCGGCCCAGATCGCGCCGGTGAGGGCGAGCCACTGCCAGGCCTCCAGACGGACCTGCTTGACGGCGGCGGCGACCACGAAGACGACGACGATGGACGGCAGGCTGACCACGGCGGCGCCGGCGGTCTTGGCGAGGACGTAGCCCCGCCCGGGCAGTGAGGTCAGCCGCAGCTGCCGTACCCAGCCGCTCTCGCGCTCCTTGGCGATGCGCTCGCTGTTACCCATGAGCACGGCGGTGAGGGCGCCGAAGGAGGCCATGGAGACCATCATGTACGTCGGGACGGTCAGGCCGGTGCCGTCGACCTTGGTGACGCCGTCCGCCTTGCCCGCGATGATCAGGAAGAGGATCGAGGGGTAGAGCACCGAGAAGAACAGGAACTTGCGGTTGCGCAGGGCGCGGGTGAGTTCCAGCCTGATCAGACTGTTCACGACTGCTTGGCCTCCTCGGCCTCGGTGATGGCGACGAAGGCCTGCTCGAGTCCGAGCCCGGCGACTTCGAGGTTGCGGGGGTAGGCGCCGAGCCCGTACAGGGCGTGCACGGTCGCGTCGGCGTCGGAGGACTGGATGCGGACGGTCTGACCGCTCACGGCCATCGAGGTCAGGAAGGGCAGAGCGCGCAGCGCGGCCTCGTCGATGTCGCCCTCCAGGTCGAAGGCGACCCGCCGGGCCCCCGCCTTCGCCTTGATCTCGGCGGCGGTGCCGTCGGCCAGCAGCCGTCCCCGGTGCAGGACGAGCACCCGGTCGGCGATGGCGTCGGCCTCCTCCAGGTAATGCGTGGCGAACAGGACCGTACGGCCCTGGTCGGCCTGTTCGCGCATGGTGGCCCAGAAGGCCTGGCGGGCGGAGACGTCCATGCCGGTGGTCGGCTCGTCCAGGACGATCAGGTCGCTGTCGCCGGCGGTGGCCAGGGCGAAGCGGACGCGCTGGGCCTGGCCGCCGGAGAGCTTGTTCACCTTGCGGTCGGCGATCTGGGAGATGCCCGCCCGGGCCAGCACGTCGGCGGTCCTGAACCGCTTGGGGTGCAGGTCGCAGGCGAGCCGCACCAGTTCTGCGACGGTGACGTCCTCCATCAGCCCGCCGCTCTGCAGCATGGCGCCCACGCGGCCCGCGACGATCGCCTCGCGCGCGGTGGTGCCGAAGACGCTGACGGTGCCGCTGTCGGCCTGCCTGAGGCCGAGCAGCAGGTCGAGGGTGGTCGACTTGCCGGCGCCGTTCGGGCCGAGCAGGGCGACGGTCTCGCCCGGATGCAGGGCGAGGGTCAGCCCGTCCACGGCCCGTACGTTCCCGTAGGTCTTGGTCACCTGGTCGAACCCCACCACCGTGGTGGTACCGGCTCGCTCCGCTGTTGTCGTCATGCCGGACATGCTGGCCGACGGGCGGGGGTGCCGGGCAGTGTCGCGGGTCCTGACTGCCGGATGACAGATGTCATGTTCGCGAGGTGACAGGGCGGGAGGGGGGCGGGCCACGAAGACGAGAGGGCACCCGGGGTCCGTGCCGGACCGGGTGCCCTCTGCCGCTGCTGCGGTGTCTAGCTGGGGTCGGTGTCGATGACTCCCACGCGGTTGGTCTTGCTCATCAACGCCGGGCGCAGGGCGCCGATCACGTCCTGGACCGTGACGGGGGTCTTGTCACCGGTGGCCCTGGCGATCGTGATCCCGTCGAAGGTGTTGCCGTACAGCTCCTTGAGCGCCGCCTCGTCGTAGGAGTCGACGAGCTTGCCGTCCACGGCCTTGACCCTCAGGAACTTCCACAGCGAGTTCTCCGGGCTGAACGGCACCGAGTGCACGGCGTCCGTCTGCACCTTCACGAGGCCCGACATCGCCGGCTCCGCGAACGCCTTCATCATCCGGTCGACCTCGGCGTTGGGGACCGTCGGCTGCTGGGTGACCGTGGGCAGCTGGACCGGTGTGGCCGTACCCGTCTCCACCTGGGCGCGGTACGCCTGCTGGACGAGCTGGATCGAGCCGCCGACGTCGATGCCCTTGCCCGGCTTGCCGTACACGGGAACGGCCTTGCCGGACTGGAACTTGATTCCGCCCTCGGTCACCGACCCGGCGCCGCCCGAGACGCTCTGCAGGGCGACCTGGAGCTTCTCCTCGTCGACCGGCATCTGCGGCTGGATCACCCGGTGGTTGCCGAACAGCGAGCCGATCACCGACACGGGGTTGTAGTCGCTCGTCGCGGCCGCGCTGGCGGTGGCCTGGGTGTCGAACTGGAGCCCGGCCTGGTCCGGCTTGAGGGTCACGGACTTGCCCTCGACCGACAGCTTCAGCGGCTGGTTCACACGGCTGCCGAAGGCGTCGTCGAGCTTCTTGACCGCGTCGTCGCGCGTGCCGCCGCCGATGTCGACGCCGAGCACGGTGGTGCCCTTGGGCACGTCGGAGTGGTTCATCAGCAGCCCGGCGCCGTAGGCGACACCGGCGACGACGATCACGGCACCGCAGAGCAGGACGAGCTTGTTGCGGCCCTTCTTCTTGGCCTTGGGCGCGCCGGCCGCGGCGGCGCTCTGCGGCGCGGGCTCGGACAGCCCCGGCGGCGTCTGCGTCTGCGGCCCGCTCCAGTCGGCCTCCGGCCCGAACGGGTCGAGCCCCGGCTGTATGACGGGCATGCCGCTGGTGACGGTGTTCCCGGAGACGTTGTCCGGCCGGGCGCCGTAACCGGGGGTGCCCGGCTGGGAAACCTGCTGCTGCGGGGTGAGGACGGCGGTGTCGTCGCTGAAACCGCTGCCGGGGTGCCCCGTGCGCGCGCCGGGGACTCCGCCCGGGCGTCCCGCGCCGCCGGGTGCGCCGCCCGCGGGCGGCCGCAGCGACGCGTCGCCGGTGACGGGGCCGCTCGTCGGGCCCTTGGGGCCCTGCGGGCCGCCCGGCGCACCGGGGACGCCCTGGCCGTTGTCGGAGAAGTACGCCAGGTCTTCACGGCGCGGCCCGCCGTCGGTGTGCGGGCCCGCGCCCAACGCCTCGGTGACGTCGAAGGACCCGGTGCCGCCGCCGTGGCCCGGGGCGACGGGGCCGCCGGTGACCCCGGGCAGGCCGGCGCCGGAGGAGCCGGGCCGGGAGCCGGCCCCAGCGCCGGGCAGGTTCATGGCGCCGGTCATGCCGCCGGGGCGGCCCCCGCCGGACGAGCCCGGCCCGGAGGAGCCGGCGCCCACGGGCCGGGGCACGGAGCTTCCCGGGCCGGAGGCACCGGGGCCGGGCCCGATCGCCGCGCGTGCGCCCGAACCACCCGGCAGTGCCGCGCCGTTGGTGGATCCGCCGCCCTGACCGCCTTTGCCGGCCTGGGGCTTGCGGGGGGCGAACCAGTCGCTGGTCACCTTCTCCGCCGCGGGCGCCGCGGGCTCGACGGGCGGTTCCGGGGCGACCTCGGGCGCCGGGGCGGCCGGCTGCTCGGCCTCGCCACCGGTGTCCTCGGCGTCGCTCTCGGACCCTTCCGAGGAGACGGGCGTCCGCACGACGACCGGCGGAATCGGCCGGGATCCGGGGATGTTGATCCGGATCCGCGTCGTCAGCGTGGTCTCGGTCTTGCGTTCCTCGGGCTGCGCGGCCGAACGGCCCGTGTCCGCTCGGTCGTCGGAGACCGCCGGGATTCCGTACGGCGGGGTTCCCGAGGGGTAGGCGGCTCCGCCGCGCCCATTGGGCCCGGACGACGGAGTGTCAGTTTCACGACTCAAGGCAGGTTCTCCCGATTGGCTCCGCCGCACGTTACGACCTCAGCGCGGGCGGCTCGGCGGCGCGCGCACCACCATACTGGCCGCTCGGGGCCCTTATCCCGGGACCGCTGGGTAAACCCCTAGTGGACCCCTACCGGCACCCCGGGAAGAAGTGGTACGTCACTTGCCAAGTCGGGCGTCGTCGTCGTGCGGTTGCCGTCTCGGAGCCAAGGTGGCACAGATCACAGCGACGGCCATGCCGCCGAGCAGGAAGAGATAGGAGCCGCTGTCGGCCGCGAAGAAGAAGTCGCCTTCGGGCCGGCTGGCGGTGAGCACGAACACGGTGACGACCCAGCCGGCCGCGCCCGCCACGGCCCCGCCCCGGCTGCGCGCGGCCCGCGCCCCGCCCAGGAACAGCCCGGCGGCACCCGCGAGCGCGAGCAGCAGCCCGCCGGGGAACCAGGCGGCCTGCACCAGGGCACCGGCGACCGCGACCACCGCGCCGAGCAGGAAGAGTCCCAGATACGCGGCGACCCGCCCGGCGGAGGGCGGCTTGAGGGGCTGCGCGAGCATGGAGCCCCCTCCCCCTGAACTCATGACGCCTCCTTCTCGGTGCCGGCGAACAGATCGGTCTCCGGCTCCCCCGGCGCGGCGACGGGTTCCCCGCGCACCAGCTCGTAGAACTCGGTGGTGAAGACCGGCTGGGCGAGCCGGTTGGACAGGGCGAAGTACGGCTCGGCCATCTCGATCTGGGTGGCGTGCGCGCGCATCGCGGCGGCCTTCGCCGCGGCGTACGCGCCGCCGTCGATCGCCGTGGTGACGCGCTCGTCGCCGACGACTCCGGGAACGTCGTCGATCGCCGCCGGCTCGTCGAACGGCAGCCCGGGCAGATCGTCCTTCAGCCGCGCGAAGGCGGCCTCGGCGACCGGGCGCGGGACGCGGTTCCAGTACACCTTGGCGATCCGCCAGGGCTCACCGAGGTCGGGGCGCACGGCGGGGTCTGCGGCCAGGTCCACGGCGAGCATGGCGACGCGGTGGGCCTGGATGTGGTCGGGGTGGCCGTAGCCGCCGTTGTCGTCGTAGGTGACGAGGACCTGCGGGCGCACCTCGCGGATCACGGCGACGAGGTGCTCGGCGGCGGTGTCGAGGCCGGCCTGCCACAGGCAGCCCGGATCGTCGTTGTCGGGGAGCCCCATCATCCCGGAGTCCCGGTACCGCCCGGCCCCGCCGAGCAGCCGGAAGTCCGTGACTCCCAGCTCCCGCATCGCCGCGGCCAGCTCCTGCCCCCGGTACGGGCCGAGCCCGGCCGCTCCCTCCAGATGCCGCAGCTCGTCCGGGATGACCTCGCCCAGCTCCCCGAGCGTGCAGGTCACCAGCGTCACCAGGGCGCCCTCGGCCGCGTAGCGCGCCATGGTCGCACCGTTGTTGATCGACTCGTCGTCGGGATGCGCGTGCACCAGCATCAGCCGCCGAGCGGCCCGTTCCGTCATGGGCCCACCCTACGAGGCCCCCGAACCCGCCTGGCCATCTCCCCGTGCCGGGGCAGGCGCATCGGAGACGGCACGGGGAGCGCGTTCAGGACTCGGCTTCCTCAGCGCTGTCCCCCCGATAGCGCGGCAGCCCGTCCGTCGTGATGGTCCAGTCGCCGATGGTGACGTCCTCGCCGTAGACGAAGTCCTTGCGGGTCGCATAGCGCGGACCGTCCGGAGTGGGGTGGATGTCGGTGAAGACCGCGCCTTCGCCGGTGCGCGGGTCGAAGACGGCGTAGACGGGGATGCCGAGCAGCGGATAGTCCCGCACTTTGCCCACCCAGTCGTTGCCCGGGTTCGAACGGGAGACGACCTCGATGGCGGCGACGATCGTTCGGGGATCGATGGACCCTTCGGTGTCCATGTCCTCTTCGGCGATCACCATCACGTCCGGGCGGCGCATGACGCCTTCGGGCTCGTTCTCCACGTCGGGCTCGCCGGTGTGGGCGACGATCTCTTCCGGCATCACCCTCTCCAGGCGCTTCCGGAGCCGCAGCGCGGTCAGCTCGTGGCGGCCGCTCGGCGACATCATGTCGAGGACGATCCCTTCCCTGGTGATCTCGAATTTGCCCGGCAGCGTGTCGTCCGCGGACCGAACGAAGTCGCGCATGGCCCGGTACAGGTGGGAGCCGCCCTGCTTCGCGTGGTCCGGTACGACGGCCATGGCGCTCGCTCCTCGTCGTCTGTGCCCAGGGGCAAGGATCGTCACGTTCATGCTAGGCGTCCTCCTGGAGGTCGGTTCGGCAGTCGCGGCAGCGGCCGGGTTCGGGGGCGCGGAAGGCGCGGTCGCAGCCCTCGCAGGTCTGGAGCGGGTGCCGCACGGGCGGCGGGACGGCCGGGGCGCGGAACGGCAGCGGCGGTGGGAGCTGGGCGGTCAGGCGGTGAGCCAGCACGGCGGCGGGCCGCCGTAGCTCCTCGGGCGGGAGATCGGCGGTCAGGGCTTGGCGTACGGCGGCGGGGCCCACCTCGCGTTCCAGCCAGGCGGCGACTCCCGGGGCCAGGTGGGCCGTGTCGCAGGCGGAGAGCAGGAGGCGGGAGTCATGGCGGCGGAGGTCCGCGAGGAGGTCGGTGGCCGCCTTGAGGAGTGCGGGGGCGGAGCACGCGGGGCGCGGGACGGCGGGGAGCGGCTTGCGGGGCGGCCGCTTCCCGCGCGGCCTGCCTGTCTCGCACGTCGCCTGCTTCTCGCCGCCGCTCTCGCGTTCCTCACGGCTCCCGCGGTTCTCGGTCTGCGTCGGAGCCGTCACCGGTCGGGCGGGTCGGTCGGGAGCGGGGTCGGGTGCGTCGGCGTGGTGGTGGCGGGCCGCGGCCGGCTGGTTGCAGGAGATCGTGCGGGTGACGATACGGCCGCCGGGGGCGCGTTCGCGGGGTCGGCGGAGGTAGCCGTGGGACTCCAACTCCCGCAGGGCGGCGGCGATACGAGTGGCTCCCTCGGGGAAGCGCACGGTGAGGGTCTTGATGTCGACGCGGGCGCCCTTCGGCAGCGACTGGAGGTGCACGCCGAGGCCGATGGCGAGCAGCGACAGCTCGCGGTGCTGGGCAAGGTGGTTGCCAATCACCGTGAAGCGGGTGGTGTGGCGGGTGTTGTCGTGGACCAGGCCGCCTGTGTGGTGGCCTCGGTTCGGGTGCTTGTCGCCCGCAATACGGGACTGGGCGTGCGGGGGCACGCTAGGGTTCGGGGTACCCATCGGGAAGCTCTCTCTTCCTCGGTGGTCAGGCCCTCGCACTGGGATTGCCGTCCCGGCGGGGGCCGTCGCATGTCTGCGGTTGTCGTGCTGCCTTGGGCTGAGCGTAGAGCCGCTGGGGGCCACGAAATCCAGCCGAGCCGGGGATGTTCACCCGCCCGAGTGAGCGCGTGCCACGGGCGGGAGGGGTGGGGCTTGGTGGAGGTTCTTTCTCCCTCGTTTCTTTGCTTTCAGTCGTCGGCGGCACCGGAACTCGTGGGGGCGGGTTCCGGTGGCGACAGGCGCAGTTCGGCCCAGATCGTCTTGCGCGGGAAGCGTTCCTCGGCGACGCCCCAGCGGTCGGCGAGGGCGTCCACCAGCAACAGGCCACGGCCCGACTCAGCATCCGCATCCGGCTCTTGGAGCTTCGGGCGCCGGTCACCGCGTGTGTCGGTGACTTCGATACGGAGCGTGCTGCCGACCACGTAGAGCGTCAGGCGGAAGCTGCGGCCGGGGAGCCGGCCGTGGGTGGCCGCGTTCGCCGCCAACTCGGCCACGACGTGGCTCGCCGCCTCGGCCGGGAGCTCCCACTTACGGAGCTGGTCGGCGGCGAGCAGCCGGGCCAGGCGGGCGCCTCGCGGGGTGGACGACAGAAGGACGCTGAAGCTGTGGACATGGGCGTGGAGTTGGACAGTGGGCTCGGCAATTTCCTGATTCACGTCACTCAGCGTGGCCGAGCAGGCTTACCGTGGCGAGTGATCAAGCTGTTGCGTAGGGTCACCGTCCACTGCTTGTCCGGTGCTGTCCAAGCTGTCGATGGCGTTCTTACGAGTACGACACGCACTACGGAAGGGCGCGCACATGTCGGTGGACGGTGAGGCGGTACGGACCCGGGTCGACTCGGAGACGCTGGACGAGCCGGGGTGGGAAGTGGACCCGGACGACGACTGGGCGCTCGCCGTGGTCGCCACGGTGGGGCGGCAGTTGAAACTCCGGAGAGAGGCGGCGGGGATGCGCGTCCCCGAGTTCGCCACGGCGGTCGGGTACGGCGACGATCTCGTGTACAAGATCGAGAGCGGTAAGCGGATCCCGCGGCCCGAGTATCTGGACGCGGCGGACGCGGTACTGAACGCGGGGGGACTCGTCTCGGAGATGAAGGAGGACCTGAAGAAGGTCCGGTATCCGAAGAAGGTTCGGGATCTCGCGCAGTTGGAGGCGCGGGCGGTTGAGCTTCAGCTCTACGACCCCCTGACCGTCCATGGGTTGCTCCAGACGCCCGATTACACGCGAGCGCTGTTCCATATGAGGCGCCCCGCCTATGCGGCAGACGATGTGGAGCGAGGTGTGGCCGCGCGCATGGCCCGCAAGGCCGTATTCGAGCGAGACCCTGCGCCTGAACTCAGCTTCATTCAGGACGAGTGGACGCTCCGGCGACGCCTCGGGGGCAGAATGGTCGTGCGCCGACAGCTCGAACACCTGCTTGAGGTCGGGCAGTTGCGGAACGTCGAAATCCAGGTCATGCCGTTGGACCACGAAGAGCACGCCGGGGTGGACGGAGGGATCGAGGTGCTGAAGTTCGAGGACGGCACGGCAGTGGGGCGCTCACCGGGAGTCGCCAACGGCCGGCCAGTCAGTGACCTGAGGCAGCTTCGTCTCCTGGAACTGCGGTATGGCATCATCCGGGCGCAGGCCCTCACACCCCGTGAGTCGACTGCCTTCATCGAGCAACTGCTGGGGGAGACATGAGCCACAAGGCCTCGGCAAAGGGCACCTCTGACCTGGTGTGGTTCAAGAGCAGCTACAGCAGCGGCGCGGAAACCGACTCCTGCGTCGAGATCGCCGCCGAGCCCAGCACCGTCCACGTCCGCGACTCGAAGCACGTCGACGGGCCCCGGCTCGCGATGACGCCGGGAGCCTGGGTCCACTTCGTTTCGTACGCCTCCGAAGACTGACGGCGAACGCCCGTGTGTGGTGGGGCTGACCTCGCCCCACCACCAAGGGTCACGACCCGCGGGGTCAGAACTTGAAGCCGCTGATCATCCCCGCGATGTTAGTGGTGAGTTCGCTGATCGTGGGGGCTACCGTGGACGACGCCAGGTAGAAGCCCAGGAGCATGCACACGATCGCGTGACCCGCCTTGAGGCCCGACTTCTTGATCAACAAGAAGACGATGATCACCAGCAGCAGCACCGCCGAAATCGAAAGTGCCACGGCGGCTCACCTCCAAAGTTCCCGGGACGCGGGGGGTGTCGGGGGTATCGGGGGTCGTCGGACGATGGGGGCAGATAAATCCACACAGCGGGCAGCAGGTTCATACCCACTATGCGCTAACGATCATAACTTTCCGCACGCGCGCATCGGTCGGCGCACAGCCGCACAAGGGGGCGCATGGCCAATATGGTCATGGCATGACGACCGAGCCTGTCTCCTTCCCCCGACGGCACGCGCGCACCCAGCGGTTCACGCTCGGCGCGCCGCGTGCGTTCACCGTCGCTCCCGACGCCTCCCGTGTCGTGTTCCTGCGTTCCGGATCCGGTACAGACCGGGCCAACTCCCTCTGGGTGCTCGACCTTGGCAACGGTGCGGAGCGCGTGGCCGCCGACCCGCGCGCCCTCCTCGCCGGTGCCTCCGAGGACCTCTCGGCCGAGGAACGGGCACGCCGTGAACGCAGTCGCGAGGGTGGTGCCGGCATCGTCGGCTACGCCACCGACACCGCCGCGGAGTTGGCGTCTTTTGCCTTGTCAGGGCGGCTTTTCACCGCCGAGTTGCGGGCGGGTACGGCACGTGAACTGCCCGTTCCCGGACCCGTGATCGACCCCCGCCCGTCCCCCGACGGACGGCACGTCGCCTACGTCACCGCCGGGTCCCTTCGGGTGGTCGGCGCCGAGGGCGACGGTGACCGGGCGCTCGCCGAACCGGAGTCCGAGGGTGTCGTCTACGGCCTCGCGGAGTTCATCGCGGCCGAGGAGATGCAGCGTTCGCGCGGCTTCTGGTGGGCGCCGGAGTCGGACCGGCTGCTCGTGGCGCGCGCGGACGACACGCCGGTGCGGCGGTGGTGGATCTCCGACCCGGCGCATCCGGAGCGGGAGCCGGGCCGCGTCGCCTACCCGGCCGCCGGCACCCCCAACGCGGACGTACAGTTGTTCGTGTTCGGTCTGGACGGGACCCGCACGGAGGTCCTCTGGGACCGGTCCCGCTACCCGTATCTGGCTCATGTGCACTGGTCAGCGGCGGGGGCGCCACTGCTCCTCGTACAGGCGCGCGACCAGCGAAGCCAGCTGTACCTGGCGGTGGACCCGGAGTCCGGGGCGACCCGCATGGTGCACGCCGACGAAGATCAAGATTGGCTTGATCTTTTCCCTGGGGTGCCGTGCTGGTCCCCCTCGGGGCAGCTCGTGCGTGTCGCCGACGAGGGCGGCGCGCGGGTGCTGGCGGTCGGCGAACGACCGCTCACCGGGGCACAGTTGCATGTGCGGGCGGTACTGGACGTGGCGGACGACGACGTGCTGGTCTCCGCCTCGGCGGGCGAGGAGGCGGCCGAGCCGGAGACCGGCGAGACGCACGTCTACCGCGTCAACGAACTCGGCGTGGAACGCGTGAGCCAGGAGCCCGGTGTGCACAGCGCGGTGCGCGCCGGAGGCGTGGCCGTCCTCGTCTCCGCCACGCTCGACCGGCCGGGCGCCCGGGTACGGGTGGTGCGCGAGGGCCGGACGGTGGCCACCATCCGCTCCCATGCCGAAGACCCCGGTTTGTCCCCGCGCGTGACCCTCACCCAGGGGGGCGCACGCCGAATCCCGTGCGCCGTGCTTATGCCTACGGACTACCCCCGTGACACTGCCGGCTCCGCTCCCCTGCCCGTCCTCCTCGACCCCTACGGCGGCCCGCACGGCTCCCGCGTGGTGGCCGCGCACAACGCGCACCTCACCTCCCAGTGGTTCGCCGACCAGGGCTTCGCGGTGGTCGTCGCCGACGGCCGCGGCACCCCGGGCCGCTCCCCCGCCTGGGAGAAGGCCGTCCACCACGACTTCACGGTCACCCTCGACGACCAGATCGAGGCCCTGCGGGACCTCGCCAGGACGTATCCGCTCGACCTCGGCCGGGTCGCGATCCGCGGCTGGTCCTACGGCGGCTACCTGGCCGCCCTGGCCGTGCTGCGCCGCCCGGACGTCTTCCACGCGGGCATCGCGGGCGCCCCGGTCACCGACTGGCGCCTGTACGACACCCACTACACCGAGCGGTACCTGGGCCACCCGGACCAGGTTCCGCAGGTGTACGCCCACAGCTCCCTGGTCACCGACGACGGGCTGTCCTCGCCCGCCGAGCCGCACCGGCCGCTGATGATCGTGCACGGCCTGGCCGACGACAACGTGGTGGTCGCCCACGCCCTGCGGCTGTCCTCCGCCCTGCTCGCCGCCGGGCGCCCGCACGAGGTGCTGCCGCTGTCCGGGGTCACCCACATGACTCCGCAGGAGCAGGTCGCCGAGAACCTGCTGCTGCTCCAGGTGGACTTCCTCAAGCGCTCCCTGGGACTCGGCTGAGCACGGGGCCGGGGCGGCACACGGCACGCCGCCCCGGCCCCACAGCGCTGCGGTCACGGCGCCCTGGTGCCGCTGCCCCGTCCGTCGGTGTCCCGCTCCTCCGGCGGCACCACCTGGAGCTCCGCCGCGTAGTGGCACGCCGAGTCGTGCACGGCCGGCCCGGTGTCGTGCCGGAACTCCTCGGGCACCGCGAGCTCCGGCACCTCCAGCGTGCAGCGTTCCCGCGCCTTCCAGCAGCGGGTGCGGAAGCGGCAGCCGGAGGGGATGGCCGTCGGCGACGGCACGTCCCCCGAGAGGATGATCCGCTCCCGGCGCTCCCGTGCCCCCGGGTCCGGCACGGGCACGGCGGACAGCAGCGCCTGGGTGTAGGGGTGCGTGGGGTGGTCGTAGATCTGCTCGTCGGTGCCGATCTCGACGATCCGCCCGAGGTACATCACCCCCACCCGGTCGGAGATGTGCCGCACGATCGACAGGTCGTGCGCGATGAAGACGTACGACAGGTCGAACTCGTGCTGAAGCCGCTCCATCAGGTTGATCACCTGGGCCTGCACCGAGACGTCGAGCGCGGAGACCGGCTCGTCGGCGACGATGATCTCGGGCCGCAGCGCCAACCCCCGTGCGATGCCGATGCGCTGGCGCTGACCGCCGGAGAACTGGTGCGGATAGCGGTTGACGTACTCCGGGTTGAGGCCGACGACGTCCAGCAGCTCCTGGACCCTCCTTCTCCGGTCGCCCTTGGGCACCGCCTCGGGGTGGATCTCGTACGGCTCCCCGATGATGTCGCCCACCGTCATACGGGGGTTGAGCGAGGTGTACGGGTCCTGGAACACCATCTGGATGTTGCGGCGCACCGCCTTCAGCGCCCGGCCGGACAGCCGGGTGATGTCCTCGCCCCGGTAGCGGATCTCGCCCGCGGTGGGCCGCTCCAGGTTGCACAGCAGCTTCGCGACCGTCGACTTGCCGCAGCCGGACTCGCCCACGATGCCGAGCGTTTCGCCCCGGCCCAGGGTGAAGTCGACGCCGTCGACCGCCTTGACCGACCCGACCTGCTTCCTGAACAGCACGCCCCGGGTGAGCGGGTAGTGCTTGACGAGTCCGCTGACCTCCAGGATCGGCTCGGCGGTCCGCTCAGCCGTCTGCTCTGCCATCCAGGCACTCCCCCCAGAAGTGGCAGGCGCTGACGCGGCTTTCGGAGACCTCGTACAGGGGCGGTACGTCCGTGCGGCACACGTCCCGGGCCATGGGGCAGCGCGGGTGGAAGGCGCAACCGGGCGGGATCGCCAGAAGGCTGGGCGGCAGGCCCTTGATGGCGTAGAGCTCCCGGCCCTTGTGGTCCAGGCGCGGGATCGAGTCCAGCAGACCCCTGGTGTACGGGTGGGCGGGCGCCTTGTAGATGTCGTGCACCGGCGCGGACTCCACGATCCGGCCCGCGTACATCACCGCGATCCGGTCGGCGACGTCCGCGACCACGCCCAGGTCGTGGGTGATGAGCACGAGCCCCATGCGGTACTCGCGCCGGAGTTCGGCGAGCAGGTCCATCACCTGGGCCTGGACGGTCACGTCGAGGGCCGTGGTCGGCTCGTCGGCGATGATGAGCGCCGGTTCCAGGGCCAGCGCCATCGCGATCATGATGCGCTGGCGCATGCCGCCGGAGAACTGGTGCGGGTAGTCGCCGACGCGCTGCCGGGCGGCCGGGATGCGCACCCGGTCCATCAATTCCACGGCCCTGGCGCGGGCGTCCTTGCGGGACATGCCCCGGTGCACGACGAACATCTCGCCGAGCTGGTCGCCGACGGTCAGCACCGGGTTCAGCGCGGACAGCGCGTCCTGGAAGATCATCGCCATCTCGGCGCCCCGGATCCGCCGCCGTTCGTCCTCCTTCAGTTCCAGCAGGTCCCTGCCGCGGAAGAGGATCCGCCCGCCGCTGATCCGGCCGGGCGGCACGTCGAGGATGCCCATGACCGCCTGCGCGGTCACGGACTTGCCGGAGCCGGACTCCCCGAGCACGGCGAGCGTCTCGCCCGCCTCCACCTCGTAGCCGACTCCGTTGACGGCGTGGACGATTCCGTCCCGGGTCCGGAACTCCACGTGCAGATCGCGGACTTCGAGCAGCATGGCGCCGTCACCTCAGCTTCGGGTCGAGGGCGTCGCGCACCGCGTCGCCGAGCATGATGAAGGCCAGGACCGTGATCGCCAGCGCCCCGGCGGGCCACAGCAGCGCGTGCGGGGCGTTGCGGACGTAGGGCGAGGCGGCGGAGATGTCGATGCCCCAGGAGACGCTGGGCGGCTTCAGCCCGACCCCGAGGTAGGACAGGGTGGCCTCGAGGGCGATGTACGTGCCGAGCGCGATGGTGGCGACGACGATCACCGGGGCGACGGCGTTGGGCGCGATGTGCCGCAGCAGGATGCGGGAGTTGGACGCGCCCAGGGCGCGGGCCGCCTGGACGTAGTCGAGCTGTTTGGCGGTGATGACGGAGCCGCGCGCGATCCGGGCGACCTGCGGCCAGCCGAGCAGCACGATGAACCCGACGACCGGCCAGACGGTGCTGCTCGGGACGACGGACAGCAGGACGAGACCGCCGAGGACGACGGGGATGGCGAAGAAGACGTCGGTGGCCCGCGACAGCACGGCGTCCCCGGCGCCGCCGAAGAATCCGGCGAGCGCGCCCAGCACCGAGCCGAGGAGCGCCACCCCGAGCGTGGCGCACACACCGACCGTGACGGACGCGCGGGCCCCGTAGACGGTGCGTGTGTAGACGTCGCAGCCCTGGCCGTCGAAGCCGAAGGGGTGGCCGGGCGCGGACCCGTCCTGGGCGCGGGCCAGGTCGCAGGTGAGCGGATTGCCGGAGGTGATCAGGGACGGCCAGAGCGCGATGAGGACCAGGAAGCAGATCACCAGCGCGGAGAGCAGGAAGACCGGGTTGCGGCGCAGGTCGCGCCAGGCGTCGGACCACAGGGAGCGGGCCCGTCCGCCGGAGGCGGCCGATGGATGCGGCCCCGCAGGCCCGCCCGGACCCCGCTCCAGTGTCGTCGCCTCGCTCGCCGCGAGGTCCATCGCGCCGCCCATGCCGGTCCCGGCGATGGGGCGCTCAGGCTCCCGCGCCTGCTCAGGCATAGCGGATCCTCGGGTCGAGTACGGCGTAGAGCAGGTCCACGAGCAGGTTGGCGACCAGGAAGACCAGGACGAGGACCGTCACGAAGCCGACGACGGTCTGGGTGTTCTGCCGCAGGATGCCCTGGTAGAGCTGGTAGCCGACGCCG
The DNA here is from genome assembly GCF_002803075.1 of Streptomyces sp. CB01373. Lineage (GTDB taxonomy): Bacteria > Actinomycetota > Actinomycetes > Streptomycetales > Streptomycetaceae > Streptomyces. The sequence goes on from NZ_NNBK01000005.1 coordinate 321,251, forward strand.
TGGATGTTGAAGATCCGCTCGGTGACGATGGCGCCGCCCATCAGCGCGCCGATGTCGGTGCCGATGAAGGTGACCACGGGGATCAGGGAGTTGCGCAGCAGGTGCCGGACGACGACCCGGCGCCGGGGCACTCCCTTGGCGACGGCCGTGCGCACATAGTCCGCGCGCCGGTTCTCGGCGATGGAGGTACGGGTCAGCCGGGTGACGTAGGCGAGGGAGACGGAGGCGAGGACCAGGCCGGGCACGATCAGCTCGCCGAAGGCCGCCGCCGGGGACACCGAGGGCCTGATCCAGCCCCACTTGACGCCGAACAGCAGTTGCAGCAGCAGGCCGGTGACGAAGGTGGGGACGGAGATGACGACCAGGGTGAGGACCAGGACCGAGGTGTCGACGGGCCGGCCGCGGCGCAGCCCGGTCAGCACGCCCAGGGTGATGCCGACGACGATCTCGAAGAGGATCGCGACGATGGTCAGCCGGATGGTGACGGGGAACGCCGACGCCATCAGCTGTGTGACGGGCTGTCCGTTGAAGGCGGTGCCGAAGTCACCGGTGAAGACGTTGCCCATGTAGGTCGCGTACTGCTGCCACAGCGGCTTGTCGAGGCCGAACTCCCGTCTGAGCTGGGCGGCGGTCGCGGTGTCGCAGGCGCGCTCCCCGCACAGTCCGGCGATGGGGTCGCCCATCACGTTCACCATCAGGAAGATCAGCATGGTGGCCCCGAAGAACACCGGGATCATCTGGAGCAGCCGTCTGGCGACATAGCGTCCCATGCGGATCAGCCGACCCTGATCTCGTCGTAGACGGGGACGCTGAACGGGTTGAGCGTCACGTCGTGCAGCCGGTCGGAGTAGCCTGCGCTGCCGTTCTGGTACCAGAGCGGGATGGCGGCCATGTTGTCCCGTACGACGCCCTCGGCCTGCTGGAAGAGCCGGATCGCCCGGGGCCGGTCGGTCTCGGCGTTCGCCTGGTCGACGAGGTGGTCGAATCGCTGGTTGGACCACTTGCCGTCGTTGGAGGACGCGCCCGTGTAGTACAGCGGCTGGAGGAAGTTCTGGATCAGCGGGTAGTCCATCTGCCAGCCGGCCCGGAAGGGTCCGGTCATCCGGTGCCCGCTGATCTGGTTGCGGAAGTCGGCGAAGGTGCCGACCGGGTTGCCCACGCACGCCCGGTCGTTGCCGAGCACGTTGTTGATGGAGTTGCACACGGCGTCCACCCACTGCTTGTGCGAGCCCGTGTCCGCGTTGTACGTGATCCTCACCTGGCCGCCGGGGAGTCCGCCGCCCTCCTGGACCAGCTTCCGGGCCCCGGCGGGGTCGTAGTCGCAGGCGTGGCCGCACAGGCCCGGCTTGAAGCCGCCGTCCGTGCCGAGGACGGGTGAGGTCCAGTCGGTGGCCGGGGTGCGGGTGCGCCGGAAGATGGTCTCGGTGATCTGCTTGCGGTTGATCGCCATGGACAGGCCGGTGCGGACCTTGCGCGCCCCGCCGGTGTTCCACTTCGGGTCGTAGAACGGGAAGGCGATCGTCTGCAGGATGCCGGCCGGGCTGTTGATGTAGCGGCCGGCCAGGTCGGTCCGCACGTTCTTCAGCTGCCCGGCGGGGATGTCGTCGACCAGGTCGAGATTGCCGCCCAGCACGTCGGTGTACGCGGTGTTGCTGTCGGTGTAGACCACCAGGGTCACGCCGTCGTTGCGCGCCTTGTCCGGCCCCGGGTAGCCGTCCCACTTCTTGAGCGTCATCTGCGCGCCCCTGGTGTACGACTCGATGGTGTACGGGCCGTTGCCGACGGGCGTCTCCAGCCAGGCGGCGTGGTGCGTGAAGAAGGTGCGGGGCAGCGGGACGAAGGCGGCGTAGCCGAGGGTGTCGGGGAAGGTGGAGAACTTCTGGCCGAGGGTGACGGTGAAGGTGCGCGGGCCGGTGACCTTAAGGCCGGAGAGGGTGTCGGCGCTCTGCCTGCCGCTCTCGGGGTGGACCCTGTCGTAGCCCTCGATGTAGCCGAAGAAGTAGGCGTTCTTCTGGTTGTTCCGCAGGCTCGCGCCGTAGTTCCAGGCGTCGACGAAGGAACGGGCGGTGACGGGTTCGCCGTTGCTGAACTTCCAGCCGTTCTTGACGGTGATGGTGAAGTGCCGCGAATCGGTGGTGTCGATGCGCTCGGCGAGCATGTTCTCGGCCTTGGCGGTCATCGGGTTGTACCGCTTCAGCCCGCGGAAGATCATGTCGAGCACCTTGCCGCCCTGCACCTCGTTGGTGTTGGACGGCTCCAGCGGGTTCTGCGGGTCACCCCAGGACGCGGTCAGCGCCTTGGCGCCGACGCCGGTTCCCCCGCCGCCGCAGCCGGCGAGGACGAGCAGGGCCACCGCCGCGCCCGCGGCCCACCGGGCGTGCGCGACTCCACGCATGGGTGCCTCCTCCTGATGCGGTGACCTCATGACATATCAGCACATGAACCACATATCGCATGGCCGCCGCACCGATCGGCCCCGCCGGTCGGATGTACGGATTCCGAGATGGCGGCGACGGATATCGGACCCATTACCAGATTCGTTCGAGAGGTGCCGAAATATCCTCTCGCCCAGGTCACGAAATGGTGAGGCGGGTCTCTCCTGACGGTCATGTCCTGGTCAAGAATCCAAAGAGAAAGCCAACGCCGAGATGGATACATTGACGCTGCATGAATGGCGTTGAAAAGGTCCGCCTAGCCCGTGGGTGCGTCCTGCGGAGAACCACGACTTTCTCCGGGCCAGGAGCGACATGACCTCCCCAACTCCACTCGCCAAAACTTCACTTGAGGTGGCGGAAGAGAGCACCACGAAGGCGGGGCCCTCGGCTCCGAAGGGACAGGGACGCTCACCGGGACAGCTCGCTTGGCAGCGCTTCAAGCGCGACCGCTCCGGTGTCGTCTCGGCCTATGTGGTGATCTTCTTCTTCGTGGTGGCGCTCTGCGCGCCGCTCATCGCGAAGCTGTACGGAAAGGATCCGTACACGACGTACGGCCAGGACCAGCCGGGGCTGCTGAACGACTTCGGTTCACCCATCAGGCCCAACGGCGGTATCAGCGGCGACTTCTGGTTCGGTGTCGAGCCCGGCCTCGGCCGTGACGTCTTCACCTTCCTGCTCTACGGGATGCGCAACTCGCTGCTGATCGCGTCGGCCGCGACCCTGCTGGTGACCATGCTGGGCGTCGTCGTCGGTATCACCGCGGGCTACCTGGGCGGCAGGACCGACTACCTCGTCGGCCGGGTCATCGACATCCTGCTGGCCTTCCCGTCCACCCTGTTCTTCATCGCCTTCTGGCCGGTGATGATCAGCATCCTGGTTCCGCCGGACGAGAACACCCCGGTCTGGCTGACCGTCACCAGCCTGATCGCCGTCCTCACGGCCTTCGGCTGGGCCTCCCTCGCCCGCCTGCTGCGCGGTGAGGTACTGGCCCTGCGGGAAAGGGAGTTCGTGGAGGCCGCCAAGGTGACCGGCGCCTCCCCGGCGCGGATCGTCTTCAAGGAGCTGCTGCCCAACCTGTGGACGCCGATCCTGATCCAGACCACCCTCGCGCTGCCCGTCTTCGTCACCGCCGAAGCGGCCCTGGCCTTCCTCGGCGTCGGGCTGACCTCGCCGACACCCGACTGGGGCGTGATGATCCAGCGCGGCTCGGAGGTCTACCAGAACGACATCACCTTCATGCTCTTCCCGGGCGCGTCGATGGTGATCTTCGTGATCGCCTTCAACCTGCTCGGTGACTCGGTGCGCGACGCGCTGGACCCCAAGACCAAGCGCTGATTCAGAACTGACGCCGGGCGACGGGCCCGGCGGATCACCACCTCCCCCGACCAGAGCAGGAGCCATGTCCCTTTCCCGGAGAAACTTCATCATCGCCACGTCGGTCGCGGCCGGCGGCTCCCTCGTCCTGTCCGCGTGCAGCAGCGGCGACGCGGGCGGTGGAGACGGCGGCACGGGCGGGCACGGAGGTGCCGACACGTACACGGGCACCGTGACGGTCGGCACGAAGGAGGACTCCACGGGACCGGCGCCCGAGATCGAGGGCGCGCGCAAGGGCGGCACGATCCGCGGCATCTCGCCCGACGACTTCTCCCACCTCGACCCGCAGCGCATCTACTACGCGTGGAACTCCGCGGGCGGCAACCTCTTCATCCGGGGGCTCACCGGGTACAAGATCGCCCAGGACGGCTCCATGAAGCTGGTCGGCGACCTGGCCACCGACGCAGGCACCATGTCGGACGGCGGCAAGACCTGGAGCTTCACCCTGAAGGACGGGCTGAAGTGGGAGGACGGCAGCGAGCTGACCGTCGAGGACGTGCGTCACGGCATCGAGCGCGGCTTCGCCGCCTTCACCACCGAGGGTGCGAGCTACGTCCAGGCGGCCCTCACGGGCGAGAGCGACTTCCGGAAGGTCTACAAGGGCCCGTACGACGGCAAGCACCTCGACTCCATCGTCCTCGACACGGCGAAGAAGAGCATCACCTTCAAGCTGAAGGAAGCCCGCCCGGACCTCAACTTCACACTGGCGATGACCTCCTACGGCGCCGTGCCGGTCAAGCACGACACCAAGGAGAAGTACGACAAGGACCCGGTCTCCGCAGGTCCCTACCGGATCAGCAAGCACACCGTCGACAAGTCGATGACCATGGTGCGCAACGAGCACTGGGACCCGGCGACCGACTCGATCCGCAACGCCTATCCGGACAGTTTCGTCTTCGAGTTCGGCCCCGAGGCCCTCCAGTCGACCGACCGGATGATCGCCGACTCCGGCGACGACCAGTACGCGCTCCAGGTCTACAGCGGCGTACCCGCGGACCGCATCCAGAAGGTGCTCACCACCCCCGACCTCAAGGCACGTTCCTACAACGGCCTGTTGAGCAGCACGTACTACTACGCGATCAACACCAGGCGGATCAAGGACGTGAAGGTCCGCCAGGCACTCAACCACGCCTGGCCGCTGGAGCAGATCCGCACGATCTACGGCGGCCCCTCCGCGGGCGACTACGCCACCACCATCCTCAGCCCCGACATCATGGGCCGCGAGAAGTTCGACGTCTACGGCAAGCTGAAGAAGCCGCAGGGCGACCCGGAGGCGGCGAAGAAGCTGCTGAAGGAGGCAGGCAAGCTCGGCCAGAAGATCGTCTATGCCTTCCCGCAGTCCCCGACGTACGACAGGACGAAGGTCGTCATCGAGAACGCGCTGAAGAAGGCGGGCTTCGAGCCGGTTCTCAAGCCGCTCGAGTCCAGCAGCTACTACGACCAGGCCCAGCAGATCGACAACCAGTTCGACGTGATGTGGTTCGGCTGGGGCGCGGACTGGCCGACCGGCTACACCATGATGCAGCCCCTGTTCGACGGGGGGACCATCGGCAACGGCAGCAACAACGTCTCCCAGCTGAACGTCGACTGGGTCAATGAGGCGATCAAGAAGAACGTCACCATCGGCGACCCGAAGGAAGCCGGCAAGGCCTGGGCCGAGCTGGACCGGCGGATCATGGAGGAACTGGCGCCGATCATTCCGGAAACGTACCAGCGCCGCTTCCACATGTACGGCTCCAAGGTCGGCAACACGGTCTTCGACCCGCTGTACTCCGCCGCCATCCTCTACAAGCTGTACGTCAAGGCCTGACGCCTGCTCACGGGTGGGGTGCCGGGACCGGCGCCCCACCCCCCTTCCCCCCCTCGTCGGCGTCTGCCAGGGAACCCCATCGCCATGCTCCGCTTCCTCGTCCGCCGGACAGTCGGCGCGCTCGTGATCCTGCTGATCATCAGCGCCATCACCTTCGTCCTCTTCTACGTCGCGCCCCGCGACCCCGCTCGCGTCGCCTGCGGCAAGATCTGCACGCCCGAGACGCTGAAGCTGGTCCGGCACAACCTGGGCATCGACGATCCGCTGCCGGTGCAGTACTGGCACTGGTTGAAGGCCGTTTTCGCGGGCCGGGAGTACACCTCCTTCGGCCACTGTCCCGCGCCCTGTCTCGGCTACTCGTTCCACAACCACGAGCCGGTTCTGGGCACCATCCTGGACCGCTTCCCCGTCACACTCTCGCTCTCGCTCGGCAGCGCGGTGGTCTTCGTCCTTTTCGGCGTCGGCACCGGCATGATCGCCGCGGTCAAGCAGGGAAAGGCCCTCGACAAGATCGCGTCGTCGGCCTCGCTGATCTTCTCCTCACTCCAGATCTACATCGTCGGCGTGGTCGCGATGTACTACCTGTGCGATCAGTGGCACGTCCTCAGCCGTCCCCGGGACGTACCGCTCACCGAGGACCCCGCGGGCTGGTTCCAGGGCCTGCTGCTGCCCTGGCTCGTACTGGCACTGATCTTCACCGCCAACTACACCCGTATGAGCCGGTCCCAGCTCGTGGAGACCCTGAGCGAGGACTACGTCCGCACGGCACGGGCCAAGGGGCTCTCCCGCCGCACCGTGTTCTTCCGCTTCGCCTGGCGCGGCGCCATGGGACCCATCGTCACACTCTTCGGGCTCGACCTGGGCTATCTGCTGGGAGGGGCGATCATCACCGAGCAGACGTTCAGCCTGCACGGCATCGGCGCGCTGTCGGTCAAGGCGGTCCGGGACAACGACCTCCCCATGCTCCTGGGCGTGGTGCTGGTCGCGGCCGCCGCCATCGTCGTCTTCAACATCGTCGTCGACGCCGTCTACGCCGTCATCGACCCCCGCGTCCGCCTCGCCTAGGAGAGCACCATGAGCGGCACCCCCTTCCTCTCCGTGCGGGACCTGCACGTCCACTTCCCCACCGCGGACGGCACGGTCAGGGCCGTCGACGGGCTCTCCTTCGACGTGGAACGCGGCAGGACGCTCGGCATCGTCGGTGAGTCCGGCTCCGGGAAGTCGGTCACCAACCTCGCCGTCCTCGGCCTGCACCACCCCGACCACACCGAGATCAGCGGGGAGATCCTGCTCGACGGGCAGGACCTGCTGACGGCGAGCGCGCGGGAACTCGAACGGCTGCGCGGCAACAAGATGTCCATGATCTTCCAGGACGCGCTGGCCTCCCTCTCGCCGTACCACACGATCGGACGGCAGATCGGCGAGACCTTCCGCAAGCACACCGGGGCCTCCCGGAAGGAGGCGCGGGAGCGGGCCGTGGAGATGCTCACCAGGGTCGGGATTCCGCAGCCCGACCTGCGGGTCGACGACTACCCGCACCAGTTCTCCGGCGGTATGCGACAGCGCGCGATGATCGCGATGGCCCTGGTCTGCGATCCGGAGCTGCTGATCGCGGACGAGCCGACCACGGCGCTGGACGTCACCGTGCAGGCCCAGATCATGGACCTGCTGAAGGATCTCCAGCAGGAGACCGGGACCTCCATCATCTTCATCACGCACGACCTCGGTGTCATCGCCGACATCGCGGACGAGGTGCTGGTGATGTACGGCGGGCGATGCGTGGAGCGGGGCACCAAGAAGGAGGTGCTGAGGACCCCCCAGCACCCCTACACGCTGGGCCTGCTGGGGTCGATGCCGACGCTCGACGGGCCCGTGGACGTACCGCTGTCGCCGATCCCCGGCACCCCGCCGAGCCTGCTCGACCCGCCGGGCGGCTGCCGGTTCCACCCCCGCTGCTCCTTCACCGAGGAGGTCGGCGGCGGCCGGTGTGCCACCGAGCAGCCGGCGCTTGAAGTGGTGGACGGACGGGGCAGCGCCTGCCACCTCAGCAGCGGGCAGCGTGCCCGGTGCTTCGCCGACCCAGCCGGAACCACACGGCCCAACTGACGTACAAGAGACGGGACTTCACCACCATGAGCAGCACCACTCCCCTCCTGGACGTCTCCGGACTCACCAAACACTTCCCGATCATGGGCGGCTTTCCGTTCCGGCGCAGGGTCGGCGCGGTCCGGGCCGTGGACGGGCTGGACTTCAGCGTCGCCGAGGGCGAGAGCCTGGGTCTGGTCGGCGAGTCCGGCTGCGGCAAGTCGACCACCGGACGGCTGATCACACGCCTGCTGGAACCCACGAGCGGCCGGATCGCGTACCGCGGCCAGGACATCACGCACGCCTCGCGGCGGGAACTGGCCCCGGTGCGCTCCGAGATCCAGATGATCTTCCAGGACCCGTACGCCTCGCTGAATCCGCGCCAGACCGTCGGCAAAATCATCTCGGGGCCGATGGAGATCAACGGCATCGAGCCGGCCGGTGGGCGCGAGAAGCGCGTCAGGGAGCTCCTGGAGACGGTGGGGCTCAACCCCGAGCACTACAACCGTTTCCCGCACGAGTTCTCCGGCGGGCAGCGGCAGCGCATCGGCGTGGCCCGGGCGCTGGCGCTCGAACCCAAGCTGATCGTGGCCGACGAACCCGTCTCGGCGCTGGACGTGTCCATCCAGGCGCAGGTCGTCAATCTGCTCCAGGGCCTGCGGAAGGACCTGGGCATCGCGTTCGTCTTCATCGCCCACGACCTGGCCGTGGTACGCCACTTCTCGCAGCGCGTCGCGGTGATGTACCTGGGCAGGATCGTGGAGGTCGCCGACCGCGACGAGCTCTACGGCAATCCGCGCCACCCCTACACCCGGGCCCTGCTCTCCGCCGTCCCGGAGCTGAGTGCCGAGGACGCCCCGGGCCGTGAGCGCATCCGCCTCACCGGCGATGTGCCCTCCCCCGTCAACCCGCCCTCGGGCTGCCGCTTCCGGACCCGCTGCTGGAAGGCGACGGACCGGTGCGCCGCCGAGGCGCCGCCGCTGGTGCGGGTGGAGGGCAGCGCAGAAGGGCATCTGACGGCCTGCCACTTTCCCGAGGGGGCCGGGAGCGAGGCCTGAGACCGACGGGGACGGCCGGGTGCGGGCCACCCGGCACGCTCAGCCGACGGCCGGGTACGGGTCCGTCGCGAGTCTCGCGTGGAGGTGGGTGTCGTAGTACGTGCCCGGCTCACCGGCGGCGGGCAGGAAGCCGCGCAGCACGCCCTCGTAGGCGAAGCCGCAGCGGTCGGCGACCCGGCAGGAGGCCGTGTTGCCGACGGCGTGCCCCAGATCGATACGGTGCAGGCCGAGCTGTTCGAAGCCCCAGCGGACGCACAGCTCGACGGCCCGGGTCACCGTGCCGCGGCCGCGCGCCTCGGGCAGGAGCCAGTAACCGACCCCGGCGTGGCCCATGCGGCGCTCTATCTTGTGGAGTTCCACGCTGCCGAGCACCTCTTCGGTGACGGCGTCGGTGACGCAGTACGGCGCGTGCCTCCCCTGTTTCCAGTGCTCGGCACGTGTGGCGACGTAGTCCAGCGCTCCGGCCTCGTCCATGGGGCCGGCCTGCATGGAGGACCAACGCAGCGACTCGGGATCGTTCAGGCCCTTCAGCACGGAGGGCACGTCGTCCTCACGCCAGGCCCGCAGGCGCAGGCCGAAGCCGTCGAGTTCCGTGTACGGCAGGGCGTTCGCCGCCGTGGTCTCCGTCATGGGGTGCTCCTTGGGGGCAGTAGGGAATCGATCCGAACGGCGCGGGGGCCGCCCGGCGCGGGTCGCTCGGCGCAACGCCGACCGGCGCATGTCGCCCGGCACGGGGTACCCAGGCTTCCCCGCGCGGGATCGCAGGGTGCAGGTCGCCCGACACGGGATCGCCCGGCGCAACGCCCGTCCGGTGCAGGTGCCCGGCACGAGCCGTCCGGTGCAGGTCGCCCGGCGCGGGGCACGCCCGGCGCAAGGGCGCTTGGCATGCGGGCGGTGTTCGGGGCGTGGGTGGTGCTCGGTGTCACGGGTGTTCGCCGGGTGGGCCGGGGGCCGGTGCGTCCGGCGGGGACCCGGGGGTCTCCGGGCGGGCCACCAGCTCGACTTCGAAGCCGTCGGTGTTCTCCAGGTAGGCGGCGTAGTGCCCGGGGCCGCCCGCGTACGGGTGGCGGTCGGCGAACATCAGCGTCCAGCCGTGCCCTGGCGCCTCGGTGACCAGGGCGTCGAGCCCGCGCCGGGTGGGCACGTGGAACGCCAGGTGGTTGAGGCCGGGGCGGAGCCGGTCGTGCCGGTCGCCGCGCAGGGCCGGGGACCGCTCGATCACGAGATAGGTGTCGCCGGACCGCCAGCTCACCCCCGCCGGCCAGTCCTGGTACGGCGACCAGCCGAGCCGTTCGAGGAGCCAGCCCCAGCAGGCGCGGGCGCGCTCCAGGTCCGCCACCCAGAGCTCGATGTGATGCAGTGTCACTCAGCCGCTCCCCTCCTCCGCCGCCCCGTGACGTCACCCGGTGACCTCGCCCGCCGATCAGGAAACGGCCTGCTGATACGGCTGGTTCCCGGCACCGTCCTGCGGTACCGGGAACCAGTCGGGGATCAGGCTGTTCCGCTCAGCGGGTCACGCCGCGCCGACGACGTCCTTCTCCTCGGCGAAGTGGCAGGCCGACTCGTGGGCCGCCGGGGAGTCCGAGCCCTTGAAGCGCTCGGGCACGGCGAGCAGCGGGATCTCCTCGGCGCACTTGTCCTGCGCCTTCCAGCAGCGGGTGCGGAAGCGGCAGCCCGAGGGCGGGTTGGCCGGGGACGGCACGTCGCCGGACAGGATGATCCGCTCCCGGTGCTCGCGGGCGTCCGGGTCCGGCACCGGAACCGCCGACAGCAGCGCCTGGGTGTAGGGGTGCGTCGGGTGCTCGTAGATCTGCTCGTCGCTGCCGATCTCGGCCATCTTGCCGAGGTACATCACGCCCACGCGGTCCGAGATGTGCCGGACGATCGACAGGTCGTGCGCGATGAAGACGTAGGAGAGGTTGAACTCGTCCTGGAGTCGCTCCATCAGGTTGATGACCTGCGCCTGGACGGACACGTCCAGGGCCGAGACCGGCTCGTCGCAGATGATGACCTCGGGGTTGAGCGCGAGGCCGCGGGCGATGCCGATGCGCTGGCGCTGACCGCCGGAGAACTGGTGCGGGTAGCGGTTGATGTACTCCGGGTTGAGACCGACGACGTCCAGCAGCTCCTGCACCTTGCGGCGCCGGTCGCCCTTGGGGGCCACCTCGGGGTGGATGTCGAAGGGCTCGCCGATGATGTCGCCCACCGTCATACGGGGGTTGAGCGACGTGTACGGGTCCTGGAACACCATCTGGATGTTGCGGCGCACCGCCTTCAGCGCGCGCCCGGACAGCCGGGTGATGTCCTGGCCCTTGTAGAAGATCTCGCCCGCGGTCGCCTGCTCCAGGTTCATCAGGAGCTTGGCGACGGTGGACTTGCCGCAGCCGGACTCGCCCACGATGCCCAGGGTCTCGCCCTGGTACAGGTCGAAGGAGATGCCGTCGACGGCCTTGACCGCGCCGATCTGCTTCTTGAACAGGATGCCCTGGGTCAGCGGGAAGTGCTTGACCAGGTTGCGGACCTGGAGGATCGGCTCGCCGCGCTCGACGGGCGCGTCGATCGCCGCGACCGCCGCCTCCTCGGAGGCCGCGTCGACGGTGTCCACCTCGGAGACGTTCGGCGTGGCGTCGTCCTGCGGCTCGTTGTCCTTCGCGAGCTTCGTGGGCTCAGCCATGGATCGTCTCCTTCCAGAAGTGGCATGCGGAGCGGCGGCCCGGCAGCTCCGTGCCGTCGCGCTCGGTCACCGGCACCAGCGGCGGTGCGTCGGTGCGGCAGACGTCCTGCGCCATGCTGCAGCGCGGGTTGAACGCGCAGCCCGGCGGGATCGCCTGGAGGTTGGGCGGCAGGCCCTTGATGGCGTACAGCTCCTGGCCCTTGTGGTCCAGGCGCGGGATCGAGTCCAGCAGGCCCTTGGTGTACGGGTGCGCGGGGCGCTTGTACAGCTCGTGCACCGGCGCGGTCTCGACGATCCGGCCCGCGTACATCACCGCGATCTTGTCGGCGACGTCCGCGACCACACCCAGGTCGTGGGTGATCAGGATCAGGCCCATGTTGTACTCGCGCTGAAGCTCCGCGAGCAGGTCCATCACCTGGGCCTGGACGGTCACGTCGAGAGCCGTGGTCGGCTCGTCGGCGATGATCAGGTCCGGCTCCAGGGCGAGCGCCATGGCGATCATGATGCGCTGGCGCATACCGCCGGAGAACTGGTGCGGGTAGTCGCCGACGCGCTGGGCGGCGGCGGGGATGCGCACGCGGTCCATCAGCTCGATGGCCTTGGCCTTGGCGTCCTTCTTGGACATGCCCTGGTGGGCCCGGAACATCTCGCCGAGCTGGTAGCCCACCGACAGCACCGGGTTGAGCGAGGACAGCGCGTCCTGGAAGATCATCGCCATCTTGGCGCCGCGCAGCTTGCGCCGCTCGTTCTCCGGCAGGCGCAGGATGTCCTGGCCCTGGAAGAAGATCTCGCCCTTGGCGATCCGTCCGGGCGGGCTGTCCAGAATGCCCATGATCGCCTGCGCGGTGACGGACTTGCCGGAGCCCGACTCACCGAGCACGGCGAGCGTCTCGCCCGCCCTGACGCTGTAGTTGACGCCGTTGACCGCCTTGGTCACGGTGTCACGGACCTTGAACTCCACGTGCAGGTCGCGGACTTCGAGGAGCGGCGCGGTCCCGTCCGCCCCGGCGTTGCTGGGTGCCATCTCCAGGCTGGTCATGCCGTCACCTTCATCGTGCTTGGTCACAGGGGTTCGACTCATGGCGGTACCTCACCGCAGCTTCGGGTCGAGCGCGTCGCGCAGGCCGTTGCCCAGCAGGATGAAGCCCAGCGCGGTGATGACGATGGCGAGGCTCGGGTACGTCCACATGAAGTCCTTGACGCCCATGAAGCCGCGGCCCGCGGAGATCATGTTGCCCCACTCGGCGACCTCGGGGTCGACGCCGACGCCGAGGTACGACAGCGACGCCTCCGCCACGATCGCGATACCGACGTTGCTGGTGCCGTACACCAGCACCGACGTCAGCGAGTTCGGCAGGATGTGCTTGCGGATGATCCGCCCCTGGCTCGCGCCCAGCGCCTTGGCCGCGTGCACGTAGTCCATCTCGCGCACCGAGAGGATCTGGCTGCGCAGCAGGCGGGCGAAGGTCGCCCAGGTGAAGATGCCGAGCGAGAGCACGACCGGCAGCACGCCGCGGCCCATCACCAGGATGATGACGATGGCGCCGATCAGCAGCGGGAAGGCGAAGAAGACGTCGGCGACGCGCATGATCACCGTGTCGACCCAGCGGCCGTAGTAACCGGCCAGGGAGCCCAGCACGATGCCGATGGTGAGGGCCACGAGGATCGAGGCGAGACCCACGACGAGGGCGATGCGGCTGCCGTAGATGAGGCGGGAGAGCTGGTCGCGGCCGAGGGCGTCGGTGCCCAGCAGGTGATCGCCGCCCGGGGACTGCAGCGTGTTCATCAGGTTCTGCTTGAGCGGGTCGTACGGCGCGAGCAGCGGGGCGAAGATCGCGACCAGGATGAGGACGACGATGATCGCCAGGCCCACCACGGCCAGCTTGTTGGCGAAGAAGCGGTGCCGGATGTCGGACCACTGACTGACCCTGGCGACGCTGGGTTCGGCGCTCGGGCCCGCGGGGGCAGGGCCGGCCGTCGTCGGCTCTCCCGTGTCCGAGACGAGTTCGGTCATTGTGTGACTCCTAGAGGAAAACGACCCTGCGGGTCAGGCAAGGCGGATGCGCGGGTCGAGAGCGGCGTAGAGCAGATCGACGATCAGGTTCAGCACGACGAAGACCGCCACACCGATCGTCACGACCCCCACGATGATGGGGTTGTTGTTCTGCCCGATCGCCTGGATCAGCGCGAGGCCGATGCCGTTCCAGTTGAAGATCGTCTCCGTGATGATGGCGCCGCCGAGCAGCGAGCCGAAGGAGATTCCCAGGTAGGTGATCACCGGGATGACCGAGTTGCGCATGATGTGCCGGGCGAGCACCGTCCGGCGGGGAAGGCCCTTGGCGATGGCCGTCTTGACGTAGTCGGCGCGCAGAACCTCGAGCATCGTGCTGCGCGCGAGCTGGGCCACGAGGGCCGCGTCGATGATGGCGAGGGTGATGGCGGGGAGCACGATGCCCTCGAAGCTGTCACCGGCGATCAGCGGGAACCAGCCCAGCTTGATGACGAAGATGCTCTGCATGATCATGCCGAGCACGATGGACGGCACGCCGATGGCCAGGGTCGTGAGGAAGGTCGCCGACACGTCCCAGATGGAGTATCTGCGCATGGCGGCGAGCACGCCGACCGAGATGCCGATGACGACGTCGATCACGATGGCCGCGATCGCCAGCTTCGCCGTGTTCCCCAGCTTCGGGGCCAGGATCTCGGTCACGGGCCGGCTCTGCGTGTAGTCCGTGCCCAGGTCGCCGGTGACGAGCTTGCCGACGTAGGTCCCGTACTGGACGACCAGCGGCTTGTCGAGCCCGTACTGCTTGTGCATCTCCGCGATGACGGCCGGGTCCCGCGCCTTGTCGCTGCCGGCGATCTGACCCACCGGGTCACCGGGGATCACGAACAGGCAGGCGAACAGAATCATCGTCGCGCCGAGCACGACCACGACGAGCTGGCCCAGCCTGCGGACCACGTACCTTCCCATAACTGCCTCTCTACCTCGCTGCCACTTCCTCAGCAGCTCCCTCGCGCCCCGGAATGTGGGGGGGGTGGGGTGGGGGCGGGTGAGGTGGATCACACCCCTCCCGACGGTCGGCGGGGGTCGTGGTGTCCGAGCCCCAGCTCGAACCCCACGACCCCCGGTTTCCGGATTCCGCGCCGTGCGCGGCGACCCGTTACTTCAGCTTGATCTCAGCGAGGTTCGGGTCCTCGTGGAAGTCCATCGCCATGTTGTCGAACTTCTTGGTGTTGGCGAGGCGCAGCTGGTGACGGTTCCAGAGCGGGATCAGGGCCATGTCGTCCATGGCGACCTTCTCCGCCTCCTTGTAGATCGCGTTGCGGCCGGACTCGTCCTCGGTGGCGCGGGCCTTGGCGAGCAGGTCGTCGAACTTCTTGTTGCTGTAGCGGCCGCGGTTGTCACCGGTGACCTTGCCGGAGGCGTCCTTGTTGATGGACGCGGTGTCCAGCAGCGGGAACAGGAAGTTGTCCGGCGTCGGGTAGTCGGCACCCCAGGCGAAGCGGTACAGACCGGTCGCGTTCGGCTTCTGCTGGTCGCCGAGGAGCTCGGCGAACGGCTTGCCGGTCGCCTTCACCTTGACGCCGAGGACGTCCTCGAGCTGCTGCTTGACGGCCTGGATCCACTCCTCGTGGCCCGCACCGGTGTTGTAGCCGAGCTCGATGGTGGTGCCCGGCTTCAGGCCGCCTTCCTTGGCGAGCTGCTTGGCCTTGGCCGTGTCCTGCGCGACACAGGAGGTGCACAGGTCCTTCTGGTACACGTCCTTGAACGCCGGCGGCAGGATCGTCGTCGACTTGCTCTGCATGTTCTGGAAGACGCCCTTGATGATGGCGTCCCGGTTGATCGCGTAGGAGACGGCCTCGCGCGCCTTGACGTTCTTCAGCGGACCGTTGTCGGTGATCGGCAGGAGGTAGTTCATACCGTTGGTGTCCTGCTCGAGCCACTCACCCTGCGGGTCGTACTTGGCCTTGGCGGCCGGCAGCTGCGGGGTGGGCATACGGGCCCAGTCGTACTGGCCCGACTCGAAGCCCTGGTACTCCAGCGTGCTGCCGTTGTTGGAGTTCAGGATGTCGATCTGCACCTTGTCGAGGTGGGCCTTGGTCAGGCCGTAGTCGTCGTTGCGGACGAGCGTGATCGACTTGTTGTGCTCCCACTTGCCCGACATCTTGAAGGGGCCGTTGCCGATGGGGGCGTCGTTGTACGCCTTGTTCTTCGCGTCGCCCGCGACCTTCGGGACGGGGCTGAAGACCGTGTGCGTGAGCTTGACGTAGAACTCGAAGTCCGGCGCGGACAGCTTCACCTGGAGGGTGTACGGGTCCGGGGCGCTCAGACCGGACAGGGTCTTGGCCTTGCCCGACTGCACGTCGCCGAAGCCATCGACGCCGGCCATGTGGTAGGCGACGTCGGACGCGGCCGACTTCTGCGCCACGCGGTTCCAGCCGCGGATGAAGGACTCGGCGTCCACCGCTTCACCGTTGGTGAACTTGGTGTCCTTCTTGATGCCGAAGGTCCAGGTCTTGCCGTCCTTGCTGACCTTCTTCGAGGTGGCCAGCGCCGGAACGACCTGACCGTCCGCGGTCGGCAGGTACAGACCGGTGAACAGGTTGGTCGTGACGAGGATGCCCTCGGACTCCTGCGCGTTGTAAGGGTCAATGGCCACCGGCTCGGTGATACCCATCCGGAAGGAGCCACCGTCCTTGCCGGAGCCCTTGCTGCCGCTGCTGCTGTCGTCGCCGCCTCCGCAGGCGGTCGCAGCCAGAGCTATGACGATTGCACCAGCGACCCACTTGGCGCTCCTGGCACCACGCATGGGTTCCTCCTCTGAGTCCTGTGTTCACCGCAAGACGGAGCACACGACTTCCCACGGTCATGAAGAACGGGGAAAGTACACGTGCACCCGCAACGCTCGTGAGTCGGCGCCTCCTGCTGCGCATGACCCGTCGACCCGAGCTCTACGCGCCTAACTATCTGCCATCGCTCACCGCTCGGACCACTGCCATTCGGTCTCGGTTCGATCACACCTGGCAGCTACATCTTCCAAAATCCGGACAAACCGTTTCGCGAAAGATCCCTGCGAAACGGACTTGTTACACAACTATCGGAATCACACGTCCGGATAGCGGACAATCTGACGGGAAATCAGTTGCGCTCGTCGGCGGAGTCATGCTCTTGACGCCGCAAGCGGGAGGAACCAGGACACACCTACCGGCGGGTGTGCACATTTGCGCCACCTTAGCGCCGCGGGGTCGCCTACGCGATCCCTGAGCGGCCCCGGGCCGTTCCCTAGGGAAAACCCTCGATCGGCCGATCCCACCTGCGAACGGAGCGCGGCCGCGGCTCCCGGCGGAACCCCGGCCGCGTCCGACGCGCACCGAGCGGCGGCGCGTCCCGGTCAGCGGGCCCCGCAGGGCCCGGGGACCGTCAGCAGTAGGTGACCGACTCGCTCGTCTCCTTGGTCTTCTCCCCCGCCTTGCTCAGGGTCCCGGAGACATGGGCGTCCATGCTGGAGATGACCCAGCCGGCCGAGTAGCCGGCCCCGGCGGTGACCTCCCGGCCGGACGCCGTGGCCAGACCCGTGGCCGCCACCGCCGACATCAGCCTCTTGGTCACTGTCTTCTCCCCGCTTCCACTGGCCCGGCCTGGTCCCGGCCGGGTTCCCGGCCTCGCCGAATGACGAGGTCAGGTCAAAGTAGACAGTCGTGATCCAAAGGGATACCAGCGACTTGAGAGAAACGTGAGCTTGCGGCCGGTTGCGGCCTTCGCGTCGGTCGGGGACGACGACAGGGTGACAGGACCCCGTACGATGGGGTGAGGCCGTGGCGGGTCCCCGCCCGGCAGGGCCCGCGTAACACCGACGTACGCGCAGGTCGTCCGCACACTTCGGGAGTACGCCTCACTATGGCCACGCGCCACGACATCCGCAACGTCGCCATCGTCGCCCACGTCGACCACGGCAAGACCACCATCGTCGACGGCATGCTGAAGCAGGCCGGCGCCTTCGCCGCGCACCAGCTCGACCAGGTCGACGAGCGCATGATGGACTCGAACGACCTGGAACGTGAAAAGGGCATCACGATCCTCGCCAAGAACACGGCGGTGAAGTACCACCCCAAGGACGGTGGGGAGCCCATCACGATCAACATCATCGACACCCCCGGCCACGCCGACTTCGGCGGCGAGGTCGAGCGCGGCCTGTCGATGGTCGACGGCGTCGTCCTCCTCGTCGACGCCTCCGAGGGCCCGCTGCCGCAGACCCGCTTCGTGCTGCGCAAGGCCCTTCAGGCCCGGCTGCCCGTCATCCTCTGCATCAACAAGACGGACCGGCCCGACGCCCGGATCGACGAGGTCGTCAACGAGGCCTACGACCTGTTCCTGGACCTGGACGCCGACGAGGACCAGATCGAGTTCCCGATCGTCTACGCCTGCGGCCGGGACGGCATCGCCTCGCTGACCAAGCCCGAGGACGGCACGGTCCCCACGGACTCCACCAGCCTGGAGCCGTTCTTCTCCACGATCCTCCAGCACATCCCGGCCCCCACCTACGACGAGGCCGCCCCGCTCCAGGCACACGTGACCAACCTGGACGCGGACAACTTCCTCGGCCGTATCGCGCTGCTGCGTGTGGAGCAGGGCGAGCTGCGCAAGGGCCAGACGGTCGCGTGGATCAAGCGCGACGGCTCCGTGCAGAACGTGCGGATCTCCGAGCTGATGATGACCGAGGCGCTCACCCGCAAGCCCGCCGAGAAGGCCGGCCCCGGTGACATCTGCGCCGTCGCCGGTATCCCGGACATCATGATCGGCGAGACCCTCGCGGACACCGAGAACCCGATCGCGCTGCCGCTGATCACGGTCGACGAGCCCGCGATCTCGATGACCATCGGCACCAACACCTCCCCGCTGGTCGGCCGCGGCGGCACCGGCAAGGGCGCGGACGCGAAGGCGGTCGTCAAGGACCGCAAGGTCACCGCCCGCCAGGTCAAGGACCGTCTGGACCGCGAGCTGATCGGTAACGTCTCGCTGCGTGTCCTGGACACCGAGCGCCCGGACGCCTGGGAGGTGCAGGGCCGCGGCGAGCTGGCGCTGGCCATCCTGGTCGAGCAGATGCGCCGCGAGGGCTTCGAGCTGACCATCGGCAAGCCGCAGGTGGTCACCAAGGAGGTCGACGGCAAGACCTACGAGCCGGTCGAGCGCATGACGATCGACGTGCCCGAGGAGCACATGGGCGCCGTCACCCAGCTCATGGGCGTGCGCAAGGGCCGGATGGACAACATGTCCAACCACGGCTCGGGCTGGGTCCGCATGGAGTTCGTCGTGCCCTCCCGCGGCCTGATCGGCTTCCGCACCGAGTTCCTGACCCAGACCCGCGGCACGGGCATCGGCCACTCCATCCACGAGGGCTTCGAGCCCTGGTTCGGCACGCTGCAGACCCGTAACAACGGCTCCCTGGTCGCCGACCGCTCCGGCGCCGTCACCGCGTTCGCGATGACCAACCTTCAGGAGCGCGGCGTGCTGTTCACGGACCCGGGCACCGAGGTGTACGAGGGCATGATCGTCGGTGAGAACTCCCGCTCCGACGACATGGACGTCAACATCACCAAGGAGAAGAAGCTCACGAACATGCGGTCGTCGTCGGCCGACTCGTTCGAGGCGATCGTCCCGCCGCGCAAGCTCTCCCTGGAGCAGTCGCTGGAGTTCTGCCGCGACGACGAGTGCGTCGAGGTGACCCCGGAAGCGGTCCGCATCCGCAAGGTCGTCCTCGACCAGCGCGACCGCGCCCGCGCCGCGAGCCGCGCCAAGCACTCCTGACCCTCGGGCACACCAACCGGCAGGCGCCGCTCTCCGGAGCGGCGCCTGCCGGCGTGTTCGGGCCTGTCAGCCCTTCGGCGAGGCGCCGCCCGACGGCTGCGCCCCCTTCTTCAGGAAGCCCATGTCCTCGTAGACGGGGGTCTGGAAGCCGAAGGCCCCGACGTTCGCGAGGTTCCTGCGGACGGCCGTGAGCTGGGGGCGCTGATAGAGGGGGATCGACCCGGCCGCCGCCCAGATGCGGGCGTCGGCCTTGCGCAGCAGGCCCGCCTGCTCGCCCTCGTCCAGGGTGGTGAGGGCCTGGTCGAAGAGCTGGTCGACCTGGTCGGTGCCGACGCGGCTGTAGTTCTGCTGGACGTTCAGGGAGCCGTCGGCGGCCGGCACCGGCTTGGCGTAGATGGGCCGGGCGTCGGTGGCCGGCCACGCGGAGGCGGGCCAGGAGTACAGCGCGAGGTCGAACTGGCCGGAGGCGATGTGGTCCCGGAAGTAGCTCTCGTCGGGGACCTTGGTGATCTCCGTGCCGATGCCGACCTTCGCGAGCATGGCCGTCACCCGGTCGGCCACCTTGCGCAGCGTGTCCGAGCCGGGGCCCGAGGGAACCACGAAGCGCAGCGTGAGCGGCTTGCCGTCCTTGGCCAGCGGCCCCGCGGCGGCGGGTCCCGGAGCGGCGGTGCCCTTGGGGGCGTAGGCACCGGGCGCGCCGCCCTGCCTGAGGTGGTCGTGGGTGTACTGCCTGCCGTCCTGGGCGAGCTGCTTGGCGCCGCTGCCGCCCGGCCCGCTCTGCTCCTGGTCCTTGTGGTCCCGGTCCTGCTCGCTCCGGCCGGGTCCCTTGCCGTCCTCCACGTCGTCGTTCTGGCCGACGACGTACGTCCCGTCGCCGGCTGAGTTCTGCGAGCCGTGGCCCTCGCCGCCGGCCGCCTTGTCCCCCTTCTTGGCCTTCTCGGCCTTCTTGGCGTCCTTCTGCTCCTTGACCGGGCCGGGCACCCAGCCGGCGTCCGCGAGCAGGTCCCGCGCCTGGGCGGCGTCCTCGCCGCCGAGGGCGTCGCTGCTGTCGGCGTAGGCGTTCTGGCCGGACAGGGCGAGGTGGCTGCCGACCGGGACCGCGGGCAGGCCGAGCGGCTTCAGGACGATCTCGGCGAGTTCCTTGCGGTCCAGCGCGTGCGCCACCGCCTGGCGGACCCGCTCGTCGGCCAGGGGGCCCTCGGAGCCGTTGAGGGCGAGCTGGGTGTACGAGGGCTCCAGCGACTTGCGCACCTGGAAGTCGCGCAGTGACTCCTGCTGCCGCAGATAGGCGGTGAGCGACGTGCGCTCCGCCGCCAGGGCGCGGCGCTCGCGGCCGGCGGCCTTGTCGTCGGAGCCGTGCAGCACCGCCCAGGAGCGCAGCGCCTTGGCGGCGGTGCGGCCGCCGGCCGGGCCCCGGAAGGGGCTGCCGCCCTGGACGGCGGCCGTGATCCGCTGGACGTCGCCGGGCTCGATGTCGGCCACGTCCACGGAACCCTCGGCGAGGGCGGCGGCCCGCTTGTCGCCCGGCACCTCGTGCAGCACGATCTCGGACAGCTTGGCCGGGTGGCCCCACCAGCGCGGGTTGCGCCCGAGGACGATGTCCTTGGACTTGGTGTCGATCTTCCGCACGGCGAACGGTCCGGCGCTGACCGCGAGCTTTCTGCGGGCGCCGTCGTTGAAGGCGTTCGCGGTGCCCATGACGTCCTTGGGGTACAGCGGCGAGAACAGCGACTGCCAGTCGGCGTAGGGGCGGGCGAAGGTCACGCGGACCTCCAGGTCGCTGGCACCGCGCTCGATCTTCTCGATGCGGTCGTACCCGGCGTTGCGGGCGGTCCAGTACGCCGAGTCCTTGCCGGACAGGGCGCGCCACTGGGCGGCGAAGTCGGCGGCGCCGATCTCGCGGCCGTCGCTCCAGACGGCCTGCTGGTTGAGCCGGTAGACGACGACCTGCTTGGGCTCGGTCTCGACCACCCGGGCGGACTCCAGGAAGTCGGCGTCGCGCTGCGGACGGCCGTTCGCGTCGAGCCGGAACATGGCGGGCAGCACTGCCTGGGCGATGCGGGTGGTGCCGGCGTCGGCGTCCGCCTGGAAGGTGTTCAGCGTCTGCGGCATCGCGTCCACGGCCCAGCGCAGTCTGCCCCCGTCGGTGATCTGGTTGCGGGCGGCGGGCGCGATGTCCTGGGCGGCCAGCGGCTTGCTGCCCTCGTCGTCCGAGCTGCAGCCGGCGAGCAGGGGCACCGCGAGGGCGCCCGCGGTCAGGAAGGCGACCGAGCGCATGACCGCGCGCGGACCGACACCGTCGTAGGACATCTGTGCTACCTCCGTGGAGCCGCTCCCGCCGGTGGCACGGGTAGGGTTTGATCGCATTTGGCGGTATTTTGGTGTTCATCAGATCTACGGCCCACTGAAGAGGAAAGGGTTCGTCAGCCGGAGGCGACACGGCGGAGCGGGCGCGCAAGGTCACCCGTTCGGCGCAGGAGCCTCCGGCGCCCCCGGAGCGCGTGCGGGCGCGCGCGTGGGGTGTGCAATACGCCAATCGGTGCACATCCCTTCCCACCGACAGGTGTGACGCGCAACACTCGCAGGCGCATGA
This sequence comes from Streptomyces sp. CB01373, assembly GCF_002803075.1. Classification (GTDB taxonomy): domain Bacteria; phylum Actinomycetota; class Actinomycetes; order Streptomycetales; family Streptomycetaceae; genus Streptomyces. The sequence continues at coordinate 343,090 of NZ_NNBK01000005.1, forward strand.
ACGTTGCCGCCTAGGGTCTTTCGGCCCGTGGAAGTGAGGTCACGTCATGTCCGTGCACGACGACCTGACGTCGGTCCAGCGCGCTCTCGACGATCTGCTGCGGTCGGTGGGCCGACTGGAGCACCAGCTCGCAGGCGGGCTGGAGATACGCCGCGTGCGCACCGACGCCGACCACCTGCGGGAGAGTGTCGCCCTGCTGCGCGAGGCCTCCGAGGACCGGGCCGCACCACAGCAGCCCGCGCTCGTCACCATCTCCGACGCGCCCTACGACATCTCCCTGTGGACGGACTCGGACGACGAGGGACTCGGCGCCCGCGACCGCCACGCCCCCTGAACCGACCCCGAGTGACTCGAAGGGGCTCGACACCGGCTCCAGTGCCCCGGAGACGAGCCTGACAGGAAGGTGCGTCCCGCATTGGCCACAGGTACCGAACCCCCCGGCACACAACCCCATACGCTCGGCGGCGGTGTCCGCTCCCCCGGACGGGCGAAGATCGCCGCCCGGCATCTGCGGACCGACCGCTGGTGGCTGGCGCCCGCCGCCACCGCGGCCGGACTGCTCGCGTTCGTCGTGTACTCGACCTGGCGGGCCTTCGCCAACGCGCACTACTACGCCGCGCCGTACGTCTCGCCGTTCTACTCGCCGTGCCTGGCGCAGAACTGCCGGACCATGCACGCGGGCCCCAACGCCGACCTGTTCGGCAGCTGGTGGGCGATCTCACCGGCGATCATCATCCTGATCTTCCCGCTGGGCTTCCGGCTGACCTGCTACTACTACCGCAAGGCCTACTACCGGGGCTTCTGGGCGTCCCCGCCGGCCTGCGCGGTCGCCGAGCCGCACCGCAAGTACACCGGCGAGACCCGCTTCCCGCTGATCCTGCAGAACATCCACCGCTACTTCTTCTACGCGGCGCTCCTGGTGGCCGGCGTGCTGACCTACGACACCGTGCTGGCCTTCCGCGACCAGCACTACCGCTGGGGCCACATGGGGCTCGGCACCGTGGTCTTCCTGGTCAACATCGCGCTGATCTGGGCGTACACGGTCTCCTGCCACTCCTGCCGGCACATCGTGGGCGGCAAGATCAAGCACTTCTCGAAGCATCCGGTGCGCTACCGCCTCTGGCAGTTCGTGAGCCGGCTGAACGCCCGCCACATGCAACTGGCCTGGGCCTCGCTGTTCAGCGTGGCGCTCGCCGACTTCTACGTGTACCTGGTCGCCTCCGGCGCCTTCGACGATCCGCGGTTCTTCTGATGAGTCCGATGAGTACGCAGACTGGGGCCTTGTGATGTCCGTGGTGGACCGGCAGGAATGGGACGTCGTCGTGGTCGGCGCGGGCGGCGCCGGGCTGCGGGCCGCGATCGAGGCGCGCGAGCGCGGGGCGCGCACCGCGGTGATCTGCAAGTCGCTGTTCGGCAAGGCGCACACCGTGATGGCCGAGGGCGGCATCGCGGCGGCCATGGCCAACGCCAACGAGCACGACACCTGGCAGGTCCACTTCCGCGACACCCTGCGCGGCGGGAAGTTCCTCAACCAGTGGCGGATGGCCGAGCTGCACGCGCAGGAGGCCCCGCAGCGGGTGTGGGAGCTGGAGACCTGGGGCGCGCTGTTCGACCGTACGAAGGACGGCCGGATCTCGCAGCGCAACTTCGGCGGGCACGAGTACCCGCGCTTGGCCCACGTCGGCGACCGCACGGGCCTCGAGCTGATCCGCACGCTGCAGCAGAAGATCGTCTCGTTGCAGCAGGAGGACAAGAGGGAGACCGGGGACTACGAGTCCCGTCTGAAGGTCTTCCAGGAGTGCGCGGTGACCAGGGTCCTCAAGGACGGCGACGGCGTCTCGGGGGTCTTCGGCTACGAGCGCGAGTCCGGCCGCTTCTTCGTGCTGGAGGCGCCCGCGGTCGTCGTCGCGACCGGCGGCATCGGCAAGTCGTTCAAGGTGACGTCGAACTCGTGGGAGTACACCGGCGACGGGCACGCGCTCGCGCTGCTCGCCGGGGCGCCGCTGCTGAACATGGAGTTCGTGCAGTTCCATCCGACGGGCATGGTCTGGCCGCCGTCGGTGAAGGGCATCCTCGTCACCGAGTCGGTGCGCGGCGACGGCGGGGTGCTGCGCAACTCCGAGGACAAGCGGTTCATGTTCGACTACATCCCCGACGTCTTCAAGGAGAAGTACGCCGAGTCGGAGGACGAGGCGGACCGCTGGTACGAGGACCCGGACAACAACCGGCGCCCGCCGGAGCTGCTGCCCCGTGACGAGGTCGCCCGCGCGATCAACTCCGAGGTCAAGGCGGGCCGCGGCTCACCGCACGGCGGGGTGTTCCTGGACGTGTCGACGCGGATGCCGGCCGAGGTCGTGCGGCGCCGGCTGCCCTCGATGTACCACCAGTTCAAGGAGCTGGCCGACGTCGACATCACGGCGGAGCCGATGGAGGTCGGGCCGACCTGCCACTACGTGATGGGCGGTGTCGCGGTCGACTCCGACACGGCGGCGGCCCGCGGGGTGCCGGGACTGTTCGCGGCCGGGGAGGTCGCGGGCGGCATGCACGGCTCCAACCGGCTCGGCGGCAACTCGCTGTCCGACCTGCTGGTGTTCGGGCGCCGGGCCGGGTGGCACGCGGCCGAGTACGCGACGGGGGCCGCGCCCGGTCGCCCGCGCGTGGACGACGCCCAGGTCGACGCGGCGGCCGCGGAGGCGCTGCGGCCGTTCTCGGCGGAGGGCGGGCAGGGCGGGGAACCCGCGGGCGGGCCGCCGGAGAACCCGTACACCTTGCATCAGGAACTCCAGCAGACCATGAACGACCTGGTCGGCATCATCCGCCGCGAGGGCGAGATGGAGCAGGCCCTGAAGAAGCTCGGCGAGCTGCGGGTACGGGCGCGGCGGGCCGGGGTCGAGGGGCACCGGCAGTTCAACCCCGGCTGGCACCTCGCGCTCGACCTGCGGAACATGCTGCTGGTCAGCGAGTGCGTGGCGCGGGCCGCGCTGGAGCGCACGGAGTCCCGCGGCGGGCACACCCGCGAGGACTGCCCCGCGATGGACCGCGACTGGCGCCGGATCAACCTGCTGTGCCGGCTGACCGACCCGACGGGCGGGCTGGCGGCGACGGACCCCGTGCGCGGTCAGATCACGCTCTCCCGGGAGACCACCGAACCCATCCGCTCCGACCTGCTCGCCCTCTTCGAGAAGGAGGAGCTGGTCAAGTACCTCGCCGAAGAGGAGCTGTACGAATGAGCAGCTATGAGGCCCGCTTCAAGGTGTGGCGGGGCGACGCGGGGGGCGGGGACCTGGAGGACTTCGCGGTCGAGGTCAACGAGGGCGAGGTGGTGCTCGACATCATCCACCGGATCCAGGCCACCCAGGCGCCGGATCTCGCCGTGCGCTGGAACTGCAAGGCGGGCAAGTGCGGTTCGTGCTCCGCGGAGATCAACGGGCGGCCCCGGCTGATGTGCATGACCCGTATGTCGGTCTTCGAGCCCGAGGAGACGATCACCGTCTCCCCGCTGCGCACCTTCCCGGTCGTGCGCGACCTGGTGACGGACGTCGGCTACAACTACGCCAAGGCGCGCGAGGTTCCGGCGTTCGTCCCGCCGGCCGGTCTCGGTCCGGGCGAGTACCGCATGTTCCAGGAGGACGTGGACCGGTCGCAGGAGTTCCGCAAGTGCATCGAGTGCTTCCTGTGCCAGGACGTGTGCCATGTCGTGCGCGACCACGAGGACAACAAGCGGGCGTACGCGGGCCCGCGTTTCCTGATGCGCGTCGCCGAACTCGACATGCACCCGCTGGACGCCGCCGCGGACGCGGGCCTGGACCGCAAGCGCGCGGCGCAGGACGAGCACGGGCTCGGCTTCTGCAACATCACCAAGTGCTGCACGGAGGTCTGCCCCGAGGGCATCAGGATCACCGACAACGCGCTGATCCCCTTGAAGGAACGGGCCGTCGACCGCAAGTACGACCCGCTGGTGTGGCTGGGGTCGAAGATCGGGCGGCGGTCGTCCTAGGCCGCGTCCTGGGGGTGGTTCAGGGAGTCCGTACGGGCGGGGCGCTGGGACAGGTACTGAAGGAACGAGCCCAGAAAGAACACGGCCATGCCCACGAGCGCGAGGTTGAAGTGGGCGGCCGGCCTGCTGCCGAGCCCGCCGAGGCACAGGAGGAACGCCCCCATGCCGGCGGCGGCGGTCAGTGAGCCGTACCCCCACAGCTTGGGCCGCAGGACCTTTTTCCGGCCGACCGTCGGCACCCGTCCGGTCGTGATCGCCAGGATCCCGATCGCTGCCCCGCCCGCCACGACCACGAGGGCCAGGGCGGTCGTCCACATCGCCGTCGAGTGCATACCGCTCATCCTCCCATCGACGCCGTGATCATGACAGGTCGGTCCAGCCTTCCCGGTACGCGGTCCAGTCGTCCTCCGTGGCGGCGAAGTCGACGTACAGCGCGACGCCGAAGCGCTCGCGGCCGGCGTCCGTGCGGGAGAGGCCGAGGCGGACACCGCGGACGGCGGCGGGGACGGTTTCGGCGGAGGCGCGGTGGCCGAAGCGGTTGTCGTGGAAGAACGGCAGGCCCATCAGCAGGTCGGTGGTGGGCGGGGTGACCTCCAGGGCGAGGGAGGTCTGCTGGGCGACGTAGCCGCCGTACAGGCTCGGCAGCGGCTGCATGGTGTCGTACGACATCACGGCGATCTGGTCGACACGGCGGGCGACCTGGGCGAAGTACGCCTGCGACCACCACTTGGGGTGGTTGGTGAGCGTGCCCCACAGGCTGTGGAAGGCGGGCAGCGGGTCGATCTGGTGGGCGGCGACGGACAGGGGGACGCCGTGGGCGCGGGTGACGGCGCGCAGGTCGTCGAGCAGGCCGAGGTAGTCGCGGTCGCCCGAGTGCAGCGGCTCCAGGTCGAAGTGCGCTCCGTCGAAACCGGCCGCCAGGATCTCGCGGGTGGAGGTGACCACGGCCGCGCGCGTCGCGGCCCGCTCCAGCCGCATCCCGTCCGGGCTCTCGGTGGCCAGCTCGTCCCCGAGCCAGGCCTGCACACGGACGCCGGGCAGCGCGCGGTGCACGGCGGGTATCAGCCAACCGGCCCCGGAGTACGCCGACTTCGGCAGGGTGCCGTCGTGTTCGAGCGGACCCGCGTGCACATACAGGTCACGGATACCGGTTCCGCGCAGCCGGCGGGCGAGGGCGGCGACATCGGCGTCCTTCTTCCGCCCGTCCACCCAGGCATGCCCGAGCCAGATCGCGTCCTGCCCCCTGGTGTACGTCCCGTCGGCGAGGTCACCCATGTAGTTCACGCGAAGGACGGCCTCGACCCCGGCCAACGACAGCACCAGCAGCAGTACGAGCCCGAGGGCGACCCGCCGAACCCAGCGGAGACCACGCCGCGAGCGCCGGGCCGGACCCGCTCGGCCCTGGCCGGGGTCGGCGGCCGCGGTGTCGGGGTCGCGCTGGGCGCCGGTGGGCTCTTGCCGGGCGGCCGCGTCGTCCGCGCCGGGCGCGTTCACGGCGGCGGTGGCATCATGCCCGCCCGACGCGTTTGGCGCGCCCGAGGGCTCCTGCCCGCCGGTGATGTCGTCCGCGCCGGGCGCGGTCGCCGCGCCTGCGGTGTCCTGGGCACCCGACGCGTTCGCCGGGGCGGAGATGTGGCTTCTGCCGGTCCCGCTCTCCGCGTCGGCGGTGCCGTGCGTACCACCGGCTTCGCCGCCCGTGACGGTCGCGTTCTCCGCGCCGGTGCCATCGGCCCCACCGGTGGGCGCGCCCGCCGCACCGGACGCGTCCGCCGCGGCGGCAGTCTCCCGGACGGCGGCAGGGGCGTCCGCTCCGGCGGCGTTCTCCGGGTCGGACGTGGGCCCCCGGTCGGCGCTCTCCTGCTCGCCGGTGGTGTTCTTCATGTCGGGGCCCCTCCCGTGTTGCCGTGTCCCGTCTGCCCCACCAGTGCCTCGGCCCGGTCGCGTGCCCGCTCGGGGGGTCATACGCTCCCGAATGTGACGGCATCGGTGTTCCGGGAGGCCCGGCCGCTGTGCGCGGCCCGCCGGCTGTCGGGGCGGGTGGCGCACGTCGTGCTGGGTGGCGCGGCGGGCCTCGTGTGGCTGGTGCTTCCGGTGATGACGATCAACAGCGGCACCGCGGTTGCGCTCCCCGAGACCCGTCCGGTGACCGCCATCGCCGCACAGCGGCACGACGAGACGTCGCCGGGCTATCTCGCCCTGCCGCTCGTGGCGGTGGGCACGGCGGGTGTGCTCGCCGGGTACGCGTACGTCCGGCGGACCCGGCGGGCCAGGACCCGCACGACCCCGGGCGGCGGTCACGCCCCGCCGTCCGCGCCGTGGCGGTCGCCGCCGGCGTCCGACGAACTCGACCGGCTCTCGACGGAGTTGATCACCCAGGCGGACGACTGGGTGCGCACCAGCCGGGAGGAACTCGGCTTCGCCGAGGCGCGGTTCGGCGCCGCGGCCGTCGAGCCGTTCGCGCGGGCGGTACGGGAGGCGGACGCCGAACTCGCCGCCGCCTGCCGGATGCGGGAGCGCTACGACCACGGGGTGCCCGAGGACGCCGCGGCCCGGATGCAGGCACTGGCCGGCGTGGTCGGACGCTGCGAGGAGGCGGGACGGCTGCTGGACGCGGAGGCCGCCTCGTTCGACGAACTGCGCGGCCTGGAACGGGGGTCGCGCGAGGCGCTGGAGGTCGCGGAGGCACGGTTCCGTGAGCTGGCGGGGCGCACGGGAGCCGCCGCCTCGACCGTCGCCGGACTGCGCGAACGGTACGGGCCGGCGGCCGTCGCATCCGTCACGGGACACGTGGAGCTGGCCAAGGACCGGCTGCTGCTGGCCACCTCCCGGCTGAACCGGGCGCACCAGTCGGCCGACGCGGGAGACGCCGCGGCGGCCGCCCGTCACCTGCGCGTGGCCGAGGGCGCGGTCGCCCAGATCGGGGTGTTCGTGCACGGCGTCGAACGGCTGGCCGAGGAGCTGTCGACCGCCGGGCGCCTCGTACCGGCGGCGCTCAGCGGCGCGGAGGCCGACGTGGAGGCGATCCGGCGCGCGGCCGAGTCCGCCACCGCACAGCTGACCGCCGGTTCCCCCGGCACCCCGGGTCCCGCCGGGGCGGGTGCCGCGGCGCCCGCCCCCGTGCCCGGCGCGTCCTCGGCCGCCGTCCCCGTCGACGTCGCCGCCGGTGAGCTGCGCGCCCGCGTCACGCACGCCGACCTGGAGCTGGCCCACGTACGCGTACGCGCCCAGCCGGCCGCGGGGCCGTACGACCCGCTGGACGCGCTGCGGCGGATCGTACGGGCGACCGCGCCGGTCGGCACCCGGCGCTCCGGTGTCCTGTCGGCCGCCGAGGAACTCGTCGCGCGCAGCGCCCTCGCCGCCGCCGACGACTTCGCCGGCACGCACCGGGGCGTGGTCGGCGCCACGGTCCGCATCCGGCTGGCGGAGGCCCGGCGCCTCCTGCCGACCGACCCGCAGACCGCCGACGCCCTGGCCCGCCAGGCCCGCGAACTCGCCGAACAGGACGTGCGCCTGCACGGCAACCCCAGCGCCGCCGGCGACCCGTCCGCCGGCGCCACCGCGGCGGTGCTCGGCGGCATCCTCCTGGGCGAGGACCCCGACGGCGGTCCGCCCGCCTGCTACGGCGGCCCGGGCACCCGGGCGCGCCGCCGCCCGAAACCGGCGTAGGCGTGGCCGGGCGGGCGGTCAGAACAGGCTCAGCAGTGCCTCTGCCGGATCGGTCAGGACGTTCTCCCCGTCGGGCAGCGGGAGTTCGAACCAGACCGTCTTGCCACGGGGGGTACGGCGCGAGCCCCAGGCGGCGCTGAGCAGGCCCACGAGCTGGAGGCCGCGGCCGCCCTCGTCGGTGTCGCGGGCGCGGCGGCGGCGCGGCTGGACGAGGCCGGAGTCCCACACCTCGCAGACCAGGGTGCGGTCCAGCAGCAGGCGGAGCCTGATCTCGCCCTCGCCGTAGCGCAGCGCGTTGGTGACCAGTTCGCTGACGAGGAGTTCGGTGGTGTCGATCAGCGGTTCGAGGTCCCAGGCGGTCAGCTGGGCGCGGGCGTACTCACGGGCCCGCCCGACGCTGCGGGGTTCGCGTGGCAGGGCCCAGTCGCCGACGGACTCGCCGGGCAGGCCCTGGACGCGGGCCATCAGCAGCGCGATGTCGTCCTCGCCGTGGTGGGAGCCCAGCGTGTTGAGGATGTGGTCGCAGACGTCCTCCAAGGGGCGGGAGGGGTCCGTGAGGGCTCCGACGAAGGCCTGGAGGCCCTCGTCCAGGGGGTGGTCGCGCGATTCGACCAGGCCGTCCGTGTAGAGCGCCAGCAGGGCGCCCTCGGGGAGTTCGACCTCCACCTCCTCGAAGGGCTCGCCACCCACGCCGAGCGGCATGCCGGGCGGCACGTCCAGCATCAGCGCGGACTCGCCGGGTTCGACGAGCACCGGGGGCAGGTGGCCGGCGTTGGCGAAGGTGCACCGTCGGGTGACCGCGTCGTAGACGGCGTAGATGCAGGTCGCCAGGTACACCTCGGAGAGGTCGGCCTCGCGGGGGCGGCGGGCGGCCCGGGTGGCCTGCTGGACACCGCCGGGCGCGCCGAGCCCGCGGGCGATCTCGTCCAACTGGGCGAGCACCTCGGCCGGTTCCAGGTCGAGAAGGGCGAGCGTGCGGACTGCCGTGCGCAGTTCGCCCATGGCGACGGCGGCGCGCAGACCGCGGCCCATGACGTCTCCGACGACCAGCGCCGTGCGGTGGCCGGGCAGTTCGATGACGTCGAACCAGTCGCCGCCGACCTCGCTCGGCCGGCCGGTGGCGGCGCTGCCGGGCAGGTAGCGGCAGGCGATGTCGAGGCCGGAGGCCTCCGGGTCGCCGGGCGGCAGCAGGGACCGCTGCAGTATCAGCGCGCGTTCGTGCTCGCGCCGGTACAGGCGGGCGTTGTCGATGCAGACGGCGGCGCGCGCGGCGAGTTCGACGGCGAGTTCGCGGTCGCGCTGGCCGAACGGCTCGCTGCCCTTGGTGCGGGCGAACTGCGCGAGTCCGACCACCGTGTCGTGGGCGACCATCGGCACGGCCAGCGTGGTCTGCACGAGGCCGCCGTCCTCGCCGGGCACGGTCGTCGGGCGGGCGGTGCGCAGGGCGTCCGCGCGGGGCGAGTTGAACGGATAGTGGTGGACGGCGCCGAGCTCGACGTGTGCGACGGTGCCGCCGAACGGCGCGCCGGAGACCGCGCTGGCGAAGGCGACGCGACGCAGTTCGGCACTGCCGTCGGCGAGTCCGGGCGGGGTCTCGTCGCCGGCCAGCAGGCCCTGGTAGAGGTCGACGGTCGCCAGGTCGCAGAAGCCGGGGACCACGACGTCGAGGAGTTCGCGCGCGGTGGTCTCCAGGTCGAGGGAGTTGCCGATGCGGGCGCCGGCCTCGTTGAGGAGGGCGAGGTTGCGGCGCGCGGCGGCGGCCTCGCGGGCGGCGTCGCGGCGGCCGGTGATGTCGGTTCCGAGCCAGGCGATGCCAATGGGCCGGCCGCTGCCGCTGTGCACGCGGTACAGGTTGATGGACCAGTGGCGGCGCTCGTCGGTTCCCGGCACGAAGCCGGAGACGTGCATGTCCGTGATGGACTGGCCGTCCTCCAGCACCCGGCGCAGGGTGGCGGTGACCCGCTCGGCCTCGCCGCGCGGCAGGTAGTCGCGCACGCCCTTGCCGCGGTGGTCGTCCGGCGTGCCGCCGAAGACGGAGGCGAACCGCTCGTTGGCGCGGCGGACCTTGAGGTCGGCGTCGATCAGGAGGAAACCGAACGGGGATTGACCGAAAATCGCCTGCGAGGCGGCGAGATCGGTCTCGATCCGCCGGAGGGTGCGGACGTCGACGACGGTGCACACGGCGGCCCTGTCGCCCTCCACCGTGGTCGTCGGCATCACATAGACCTCGGCGAGTCCCTCCTCACCGCGCCGCCCGTCCTCGTCGTCCGGGATCCGGAAGGGGACCACGCCGGTCCACTCCCGCCCGTCGAGGATCTCGGCCATCTTGCGCTGGCCGTGCTCGCGCAGGTCGGGGTCGACGAACGCCTCGATGGGGTCCATCCCGACGGCGCGTTCGGCGGAGATGCCGAAGAGCCGCTCGGCGCGCAGGCTCCACTGGTCGACGTGTCCGTCGGGGCCGATGGAGAAGGAGGCCACCTTGATGTAGTCGTACATCGAGCCGGGCGGGCTGCTCTGCCACATCGCGTCGGCGTACGGCGCCCCGTCGGCGGCACCGCCGCCCGCGGATCCCGCCCTCGCGCCGTCCGACGGGTCCTCGGACTCCGTGGCCTTCGCTGGTATCTCGCTCACGCGAACCGTCCCCTCCAGCTCACCGCGCCCGGCACCGGTCACCGGGGGCGGCTGCCCGCAGTATCCAGCACTACGGCGCCGCACGACACGGTGTTCACGATCACAGGACCATCCCGATGCTTTCCGGTCCGGCCTGCGACAACACCAACAGTCTTCTAACCAGGCAGGACCGGGTCGAACCCCGCTGCGCTCACTGCGGCACGGCCAGTTCGAACCAGACCGTCTTGCCGGTGTCGTCCGGCCGGGTGCCCCAGCGGCGGGAAGTGGAGGCGACCAGTTGCAGTCCGCGGCCGGACTCGTCGTCCGCGCGGGCCGGGCGCTCGTGCGGCGGCTCGGGCAGCGGGTCGGAGACCTCGACCAGGAGCACCTCGGGCACGTCCGCCGGGCGCCGCAGCCGAACTCCGATGGGACCGGTCGCGTACCGCAGGGAGTTGGTGACCAGTTCGCTCACCAGCAGGGCCGCGGTGTCGCCGAGCGCGTCGAGGTCCCAGCTGCGCAGCTTGCCGCGGACGGCGGCGCGGGCCGAGCGCACCGCGCCGGGATCCGCGGGAAAGGTCCACTCGGCGATGTCGCCATCGGTGTCGATCACGCCGTTCACTTCCCGGGCACGCCGATCACTTCGCAGGCCCGCAGACCTGCCCATGTCCGGTTTCATGGGACTGAAGGAGGCATACCCGGTATCCCGCGTGAGTATCGCGATCCGCGGGGCTGTAGCGCAGACGACGGCGTGGTGTGGCACGAACGGCGTACGCGGAGCGCGTCCCACGTCTCGCGCGCTCCGGGAATGCAACGAAGCACACGGTGGCGCTCACCCCTCCGGGGCACCGTCCGCCGGGCCGGCATCGAGGTGGGCGAGGGTCTGCCGCACGGCGGGCACGTCCTGGTCCAGCCAGGGGACGCTCCAGATCTCCGCCGGAGTGAGCCAGCGCAGGTCGTCGTGGTCCTGGAGGGGCTTGGGGTCGGCGGAGCCGGGGCGCAGCCGCGCGGTCCACACCTGGAGTTCGTACGGCGGCCGCAGCGGCCAGCTGCCCGGCACGCGCTCGACGGCCTCGGTCTCGACGCCGAGTTCCTCGCGCAACTCGCGCACGAGGGCGGCCTCGGGGCGCTCACCGGGTTCGACCTTGCCGCCGGGCAGTTCCCAGCGGCCGGCCAGCTCGGGCGGCGCGCTGCGGCGCGCGGCGAGCAGGCGGCCGCCGTCGAGCAGGGCGGCACCGACCACCACGATCCGTTCGCTCATGCGCCGGAGCCTACGGGAGCGGGCCGGCGTACGGCGAAGCCGTCAGCCGTGATGGTGTCCCACCGAGTGGTGTAACAGCGATCTCTGCATAGCCCCTGGCCATGGGGCGG
>NZ_NNBK01000006.1:0-253075 GCF_002803075.1 Streptomyces sp. CB01373
CGGGCCGCTGGGCGGCGGGCGGGTAGCCGTAGCCGCCGGGGCGGGCGCCGGGCGGCGGCGCGGCCGGCATGGGGGGCGCCGCCGAGGGGCCCGCGGCGGGCGGGTAGCCGTATCCGCCGGGGGCGGCGGGACGGCCGGCCGGGCCGGCCGAGGGGGCCTGTGGCGCCTGCTGGCTGCTGGAGGAGGCGAGCGTACGGCTGCGCACCCGGTACAGACCGGTGTCCAGGTCCTCGGCCTTCTCCAGGTGGACCTTGATCGGCCCCATGAAGGTGTAGCGCTGCTGCTTGGCGTAGTCGCGCACCATGCCGGCGAGCTCGTCGCCGAGCTGGCCGGAGTAGGGGCTCAGACGCTCGAAGTCGGGCGCGCTGAGCTCCACGATGAAGTCATTGGGTACGACGGTGCGGTCGCGGTTCCAGATCGTCGCGTTGTTGTCGCACTCGCGCTGGAGCGCACCGGCGATCTCCACGGGCTGGACCTCGGACTTGAAGACCTTGGCGAAGGTGCCGTTGACCAGACCTTCGAGACGCTGCTCGAACTTCTTCAGGACTCCCATGGGGCACCTCCTCCGTAGTTGCCGTCACTGCGGGTCTTGCCGTCGTGCTGCGTATTGCCTGCCTGGTACTGCTTACTGATCGTATCCACGCGCCGGTGAATCGGCTGGTTCCCCCTGTCGGGCCCTGTCGACGGGTGTCGACACCTGTCGCGTGCCCGGTGTCGCTCGGTACTTCTGCCCAGGATCGTAGAGGGGGTCGCAGACCAGTGTCCCGCACCCGGCGGCCGACCTTGCCCGGCTCCTGGGCAGACGGGGGTGACCGGTACGAGGTTGATACGTGAACGGGCGCTCCTCGATACGGAAGCGGGACTCCGGGCGGGCGGCGCCGTGCGGGGCCGGCGGGCCGCGCGGCAGGCGGGTCGGCCGAGGCCGGTGCCGGGCGCCTGCCCTGGGGAAAGGGATGTGAATCCACCGTTCGGGGCGTGCTAATGTTCTGCATGTCGGAAGGCGCCGGCCCCAAAGGGACGGAGCCGGAAGACACACCCAATGCGCGGGTGGCGGAATAGGCAGACGCGCTGGATTCAGGTTCCAGTGCCCGCAAGGGCGTGGGGGTTCAACTCCCCCCTCGCGCACCATGAGATACCGATGAACGGGTCTCCGCCAGTGACGGAAGTCACGGTGGGGCCCGTTTTTCGTTGTGCTGACGGGTGTGAGGGAGTGCACACGTCGGCCGGGTCCCGAGTGCGTGAGGTATCTCACGTGGTGGACAAGGGTTGAGGGAGCCGGGCGGCGCGGCCGTCGTGGCGGTGGGCCGGGGCGTGTTGCGCGGGGCACTAGTCTGGTCGGGTGACGACCCCGGAAGCTGAGCAGGGTGACGTCGCCGGGGCGGACCGGGCGACGTCCGAGGGCGCTTCGGCGCGGCCCGAGGAGCGGTTGGAGCGGGCCGTACGGGCCGCCGAACAGGCGCTCATCGAGTACGAGATCGCGGTGGAGACCTTCCGGGTGGAGGTCGAGAACTTCGCCCGCCTGCACGAGCAGAGACTCGGACCGCTCTACGCCCGTCTCGAGGAGCTGAAGGTACTCACGGCCGAGGCCAGGGCCGCGCGTACCGGTGACCCCGAGGACCTGCGCAAGGCGCAGGAGGCGCGGGCCGATCTGCAGCCGATCCCCGGGGTCGACGAGCTGATGAACGGCTGGATGGACTCCAGTGGGCTGTACCCGGAGGCCGTCGCGATGCTCACCGACCTGCCCGTGCGGCCCCCGCAGCGGGTGCGCCCCAGCGAGGAGGCCCGCCGGCTCTACCGCGAGCTGGCCCGCAAGGCCCACCCCGACCTGGTGCAGGAGGACGACGAGCGCAAGCGGCGCGAGGACTTCCTCACCCGGGTGAACGCCGCCTACGCGCGCGGTGACGAGGACGGGCTGCGGGAGCTGGGCGCGGAGTGGGCGGCGGGACCGAAGCCCAAGGAGCAGCCGCCGAGCCGCAGCGAGGAGCTCTACGCCCGCCTCGAATGGCTTGCCCAGCGCAAGGAGGTGCTCACGCTGGTCGCCAAGGGCCTGGAGGACGGCGCGATCGCCGGAATGCTCCGGCTGGCCCCCGACGACCCGGACGGTCTCCTCGACGAGGTCGCCGAGCAGCTGCGCAAGGAGATCACGGAGCGGGAGGCGGAGCTCGCCGAGCTGGTGGGCCAGGAGTGACCCGCGTCACCGGTGCGTGAGCGGGTGCCCGGTCCGTGCCGGATCCCTCCGGCGCGCTTCGGGTAGCGTCGCAGTATGCATTTCGGAGCTGGTGTGCCCACGGTCGGCGTTCAGGACCTCGAGGACGGCGACTTCCTGCTGGACGTCCGCGAGGACGACGAGTGGCGGGCGGGCCACGCCGAGGGGGCGCTGCACATCCCCCTGAGCGAGTTCGTGGCCCGGTACGGCGAACTGACCGAGGCGGCGCCCCAGGACGGGCGGATCAATGTGATCTGCCGCTCCGGCGCGCGGTCGGCGCAGGTCGCGATGTACCTGGTCCAGCAGGGAGTTGACGCGGTGAACGTCGACGGCGGCATGCAGGTGTGGGCAGCCTCGGGCCGGCCCGTGGTGACCGACGAGGGGCAGCCCGGCCAGGTGGTGTGACCCCGCGACCCGGGGCCCGCAATCGCGAGAATCCCAGGGGTGCCTGACGGCGTGTCAGGCATTTCGGGCGGGAGAGGGCCGGGGAGGGCGGCGACGGCCGGACGTGCGCGAGGGCCCGGTACGCCCCGGGGGTGTGCCGGGAGGGCGGCCCTGAGTACCGTTCCGGTACGGCACCGGGAAGCGGTGCGCGCGGCGGTACGGTGCCCCGCGGCCGGGCGGCGGCCGCAGGACGGACCGGGAGCGGAAACGGGGCGGGATGAACGCGCACGACGACGACTCGACCGCCTCACGCGCCGCCGGCCGCCTGGACGCCGCCCGCCCGGACGAGGCCTCCCGGCCCACGGCCGGCCCCGCCGGCGCCCCGACGGACGGCCTGACGGCCACCGACGGGCCACCGGCCACCGACGGGCCGGACGGGAGAGACCCGGACGAGCAGGACGCTGACGGGCCGGACGAGGACGCCCGAACCCCTATACCTGCTCCCGCCCCTGAGCCTGTTCCCGCCCCCGGCGGCCCGGCGGCGCCCCCCTCCGGGATCGCCGCGTTGGCGGCGCCGTACCAGGTGGGTGCGGTGCTGGCGCTCGCGGTGGTCGCCGTCGCGGCGTGTGTGCATCTCGGGATGGTGTTCCTGCACGTCACGCCGTCGAACACGGTGAACAGGCAGCACGCCGAGGCCGTCGACGGGTGGATCTACCCGGAGTTCGAGCAGAACTGGAAGCTGTTCGCGCCGAACCCGCTCCAGCAGAACATCGCCGTCCAGGTGCGCGCCGAGGTCGGGACGGCGGACGGCGGCACCCGTACCACCGGCTGGTACGACCTGTCGGCCGAGGACGGCCGGGCCATCGACGGCAACCTGCTGCCCAGCCACACCCAGCAGAACGAGCTGCGCCGCGCCTGGGACTTCTACGGCGCCGCCCACGACGCCGACAACCGGCCGGTGGGCCTGCGCGGCGCCCTGGCCGAGCAGTACCTGCGCCGCATCGTGGTGCTGCGCCTGGAACGAGGTGACCCGGGCGGTGCTGTCGGCGCGGGCGGCGTCCTCGAACGCGTCCAGGTCCGCAGCCGTACCAGCAACGTGCCCCCGCCCCCCTGGAGCAACGAGAAGGCGACGGGCAAGCCGGCCTACCGCACGCTGCCCTGGTGGACGGTGCCGGCCGGCGAGACCCGGGGAGGCCAGCGGTGAACCGTCTCACGCTCGCGGTCTCGCGCGGGATCGCCAAAGTCACCGAGGCGGCCCTCGGCCCCTACCAGAGTGCCGTCATACGCATCGGCTTCTCACTCACCTGGCTGCTGTTCCTGCTGCGCGAGTTCCCCCACCGCCATGAGCTCTACGGCCCCGACGGCCCGTGGAGCTGGAACCTGGCGCAGCAACTGGCCTCGGACAACGGCGCCTTCACGGCCCTGCTGTGGTTCCGCGGGAACCTCTGGTTCGAGACGTGCTACGCGCTGGCCGTGCTGGCGAGCCTGCTGTTCGCGCTGGGCTGGCGCACCCGTACGACCTCCGTGCTCTTCATGGTCGGCGTGCTCTCCCTGCAGAACCGCAGCGTCTTCGTGGGCGACGGCGGCGACAACGTGCTGCACCTGATGTCGCTGTACCTGGTGTTCACCCGCTGCGGCCAGGTCTGGTCGCTGGACGCGCGCCGGGCCGAGCGGACACGGGAGGCACACGCGCGCGGGGAGCGGGTGCCCGACCGGGCCGGTCCCGTCCTGTGGGGCGTGCTGGGGCTGTTCCTGGCCGTGGTCACCGCGGCGGGCCGGACACAGGGCGAGGCGTTCGTGCCCGTCCTGCTGTGGACGGTGTGGCTGGGACTGGCCCTGTGGTGGGCGGCCGGGCGGTGGGCGCGCTCGGCGCAGCCGCGGATGCTGCTCGACGTCGTCGCCCGCGTCGTCCACAACGGCGCCCTGCTCGTGATCATGGCGGAGGCCTGCCTGATCTACGCCACGGCCGGCTGGTACAAGATCCAGGGCTCGCGCTGGCAGGACGGCACCGCCGTCTACTACCCGCTGCACCTGGACTACTTCTCGCCCTGGCCGGCCCTGGCCGGTCTGCTGGCCGCCAGCGGCACGCTGGTGATGCTGGTGACCTACGGGACGGTGATGGCGCAGGTCGCCTTCCCGTTCACCTTGTTCAACCGGCGGGTGAAGAACGTCCTGCTGGCGGTCATGATGACCGAGCACGCCGTGATCGCGGTGGTGCTGGGGCTGCCGTTCTTCTCGCTGGCGATGATCGCGGCGGACGCGGTGTTCCTGCCGACGCCGTTCCTGCGCCGTCTGGGCGGACTGGCGGCACGCGCGCGTACGCGACTGCGGCGGGACGGGGACCGTCCCCCTGCGAAGGACTCGCGCTCCCCGGAGGAGGCCGGGCCCGCCCACGTAGGCTTCCCGGCATGAACGATCCCGTACGCGCCTGGCACCGGCTGGCCGGCGGCTCCGTGCTGCTCGACGGCTTCCACGCCCTCAAGCACGCCCTGCGCTTCGGGGCCGAGGTGCCGGTGGCCGTCACCGCCGACCGACGCGCGGCGCTCGCTCTCGCCGAAGAGCTGGCGCCGGACGTGCGGGACACGCTGGACGCCCTGCTGAGCGAGGTGCCGCGGGAGACGTACGCCTCCCTGGTGCCGCGCCCGCATCCCACCGCCGTGGCGGCACTCGCGGTACGGCCCTCCCGCGAGGCCAACCTGCGCACGCTGGCGCACGCGCCCCGCAGCGCGCCGGTCATCGTCCTGGACCAGCCGCGCAACCTGGGAAACGCGGGGGCGGTGATCCGCCTGGCCGCCGGTTTCGGGGCGACCGGAGTGGTCACCACGGGCACCCTGGACCCCTGGCATCCGACCGTGGTGCGCGGCGGGGCGGGGCTGCACTTCGCGACCGCGGTGGAGCGGCTGGACGTCGACGAGCTACCGCGCGGGCCGCTGTTCGCGCTCGACCCGGAGGGCGAGGACATCCGCGGGGTGAAGCTGCCTGACGACGCCGTGCTCGCCTTCGGCTCCGAGCGCAGCGGGCTGTCCGCCGAACTGCGCTCGCGCACCGACCACCTGCTGGCGCTGCCGATGCGCCCCCAGGTCTCCAGCTACAACCTCGCCACCAGTGTGGCGATGACGCTGTACCACTGGAGCGCCACCGGGGGCGCACCCGCATCCTGAGGGACCGAGCGGCCCTACGCCTCCCGGCGGACCTCCACCACGCGGAAGCGGTTGGCGACGAAAGCGCCGTCGGTGAGGGCCGCGTTGGCCGCCGGGTTGCCGCCGGAGCCGTGGAAGTCGGAGAAGGCGGCGGTCTGGTTGACGTACACCCCGCCGGTGAGGTTCAGCGACAGCTGGGCGGCCTCCTCCAGGCACGCCTCCCGCACCGCCAGCTCGACCTCCTCGTCGGTCGTGTACGCGCCCACCGTCATCGCGCCCTTCTCGCGGATCGTGCGGCGCAGCAGCTCCACCGCGTCGGCGGCCGAGTCGACGGCGACGGCGAAGGAGACGGGCCCGAAGCACTCGCTCATGTAGGCAGCTTCGGCGTCCGGCTTGGCGCCGTCCAGCTTCACGATCACCGGCGTGCGGACGACGGCGCCGGGGAAGTCCGGGTTGGTGATCTCGCGGGAGGCGAGGGCGACCTCGCCGAGGCCCGCGGCGGCCTCCAGGCGGGCCTTGACGTCCGGGTTGACGATCGCGCCGAGCAGCGCGTTGGCGCGTGCGTCGTCGCCGAGGAGGCCGTCCACCGCCTTGGCGAGGTCGGCGGCCACCTCGTCGAAGGACTTGGGGCCCTCGTCCGTGCTGATGCCTTCGCGGGGGATCAGCAGGTTCTGCGGGGTGGTGCACATCTGGCCGCTGTAGAGGGACAGCGAGAAGGCCAGGTTGGCGAGCATCCCCTTGTAGTCGCCGGTGGACTCCACGAGCACCGTGTTGACGCCGGCCTTCTCGGTGTAGACCTGTGCCTGGCGGGCGTTGGCCTCCAGCCAGTCGCCGAAGGACGTCGAGCCCGTGTAGTCGATGATCCTGATCTCGGGGCGGGTGGCGAGCGTCTTGGCGATGCCCTCGCCGGGCCGCTCGACGGTCAGCGCGATCAGGTTCGGGTCGAAGCCGGCCTCGGCGAGCACCTCGCGGGCGGTCTTCACCGTCAGCGCGAGCGGCAGCACCGCGCGCGGGTGCGGCTTGACCAGGACCGCGTTGCCGGTGGAGAGGGAGGCGAACAGGCCCGGGAAGCCGTTCCAGGTGGGGAAGGTGTTGCAGCCGATGACCAGCGCGATGCCGCGCGGGACGGCGGTGAACTGCTTGGTGAGGGCGAGCGGGTCGCGCTTGCCCTGCGGCTTGGTCCACTCGGCGGTGTCGGGGGTGCGCACCTGCTCCACGTACGCGTACGCCACCGCCTCGAGGCCGCGGTCCTGGGCGTGCGGGCCGCCCGCCTGGAACGCCATCATGAAGGCCTGGCCGGAGGTGTGCATGACCGCGTGCGCGAACTCGTGCGTCCGGTCGCTGATCCGCTTGAGGATCTCCACGCACACCATGGCGCGCGCCTCGGCGCCCGCGTCCCGCCACGCCCGCTGGCCGGCCTTCATGGCGGGCAGCAGCACGTCGATGTCCGCGTGCGGATAGGTCACGCCCAGTTCGATGCCGTACGGCGAGACCTCCCCGCCCACCCAGTCGTCCGTGCCGGGCTGGCCGAGGTCGAGGCGGGTGTTCAGGACGGCGTCGAAGGCGGCCTTGCCGGCGGCCGCGTCGAGGCTGCCGTTGTCCCCGTAGGCCTTGGGGTGCTCGGGGTGGGGCGACCAGTACGCGCGGGTGCGGATCGCCTCCAGCGCCTGGTCCAGGGTGGGCCGATGCCTGGCGATCAGCTCGTGTGCGGTCAGTTCGGCGGCCATGCGGGACCAACTCCTCGTCTCAAGAGCTCTTCGTCGAGCCCGTGATCTGGCATCTCCATGGTCACGGCCATGGGCAGGAACAGGCGGTCAGAGTTAGAGTAACCGAACGATCGGTCGGTACAAGGGGTCCGCCGCATCCGTGGACGGCGCCGTGCGGGAGGATCGCGCACATGACAGCACTCGACCTCAGCAGTCCCGTGGCCGTCGTCGGCACCGGCACCATGGGCCAGGGCATAGCCCAGGTCGCGCTGGTCGCGGGCCACACCGTACGCCTGTACGACGCCGTGCCCGGGCGGGCCCGGGAGGCGGCCGCCGCGATCGTCATCCGGCTCGACCGGCTCGTCGAGAAGGACCGGCTGACCGGCGCCGAGCGGGACGCCGCCCGCGCCCGGCTCCTGGCCGCCGACGATCTCACGGAGCTCGCCGACTGCGCGCTGGTCGTCGAGGCCGTCCTGGAGCGGCTCGACGTCAAGCAGGAGCTGCTGAAGGAGCTCGAAGACATCGTCGGCGACGACTGCCTGCTCGCCACCAACACCTCATCCCTGTCGGTGACGGCCGTCGGCGGCGCGCTGCGCGCCCCGGGCCGCCTCGTGGGCCTGCACTTCTTCAACCCGGCCCCGCTGATGCCGCTGGTCGAGGTGGTCTCCGGGTACGCCACCGACGTCACGTCGGCCACGCGCGCGTACGAGACGGCCCGCGCCTGGGGCAAGACCCCCGTGGCCTGCGCGGACACCCCCGGCTTCATCGTGAACCGGATCGCCCGGCCCTTCTACGCCGAGGCCTTCGCGGTGTACGAGTTCCAGGGCGCCGACCCCGTCACCATCGACGCCATCCTGCGCGAGTCGGGCGGCTTCCGGATGGGCGCCTTCGAACTGACCGACCTCATCGGGCAGGACGTCAACGAGTCAGTCACCCACTCGGTGTGGCGGTCGTTCTTCCAGGACGTGCGCTTCACGCCCTCGCTCGCCCAGCGCCGCCTGGTCGAGTCCGGCCGGCTCGGCAGGAAGAGCGGCCGGGGCTGGTACGACCACCGCGACGGCGCCGAGCGCCCCGAGCCGCACACCGCGGAGCAGGAGGCGCCGCCCGCCCACGTGGTCGCCGAGGGGGACCTCGGGCCCGCCTCCGAGCTGCTCCCGATGATCCGGGAGGCGGGCATCCAGGTGCGCGACGAGGACGAGGACCACGGATCCCGCCTGGTGCTGCCGGGCGGCGGCCAGCTCGTGCTCGCCGACGGGCAGACCTCCGTGGAGTTCAAGGACGTCGTCTACTTCGACCTCGCCCTCGACTACCGCAGGGCCACCCGGATCGCCCTGTCCGCCTCCCAGGACACCTCCCCGCGGACCGTCGCCGAGGCCACCGGCCTGTTCCAGGCGCTCGGCAAGAAGGTCAGCGTCATCGGGGACGTCCCCGGCATGATCGTCGCCCGCACGGTCGCCCGGATCGTCGACCTGGCGCACGACGCCGTCGCCAAGGGTGTGGCCACCGAGGAGGACGTCGACACCGCGATGCGCCTGGGCGTCAACTACCCGCTCGGACCCTTCGAGTGGAGCCGCAGACTCGGCGGCACCTGGGCCTGCTCCGTACTGGACAACCTGCACGAGTGCGAGCCGTCCGGCCGCTACGCGCCGTCGCTCGCGCTCTATCGCCACGCCTACGCCACCGACAAGCGGGAGGGCACCCCATGACCACCGCCAGGCGCGACACGTACACCCCGGAGACGCTGCTGTCCGTGGCCGTGCGGGTCTTCAACGAGCGCGGCTACGACGGCACCTCCATGGAGCACCTGTCCAGGGCGGCCGGCATCTCCAAGTCGTCGATCTACCACCACGTCGCCGGCAAGGAGGAGCTGCTGCGCCGGGCGGTCAGCCGGGCGCTGGACGAGCTGTTCGGCATCCTCGACGAGGAGCACGCGCGCACGGGGCGCGCCGCCGAGCGCCTGGAGTTCGTGGTGCGGCGCATGGTCGAGGTGCTCATCGGCGAACTGCCCTATGTGACGCTGCTGCTGCGCGTGCGTGGCAACACCGAGACCGAGCGCTGGGCGCTGGAACGGCGCCGCGACTTCGACCACCGGGTGGCCGACCTGCTGAGGGCGGCGGCCGAGGAGGGGGACGTGCGTGCCGACGTGGAGGTGCGGCTGGCGACCCGGCTCGTCTTCGGGATGATCAACTCGATCGTGGAGTGGTACCGGCCCGACGGGCGCGGCATGTCGGAGCGCGAGGTCGCCGACGCGGTGACACGGCTGGTGTTCTCGGGACTGCGCAAGGACTGACCCCGCGCCCGCCTCACCCCTGCGGCTCCAGGTCCTCCTCCTCGAACACCAGCAGCGTGCGCGTGCTCAGCACCTCGGGGATGGCCTGGAGCCGGGTGAGGACCAGTTCCCGCAGCGCCCGGTTGTCCGGGGTGTGCACGAGGAGCAGGACGTCGAAGTCGCCGCCGACCAGCGCGATGTGGTGGGCGCCGGGGAGCTGCCTGAGGTGCTCGCGCACGGTGCGCCAGGTGTTCTGCACGATCTTCAGCGTGATGTACGCGGACGTGCCGTGTCCCGCGCGTTCGTGGTCGACGCGGGCGCCGAAGCCGCGGATGACGCCGTCCTCGATGAGCCGGTTGATCCGGGCGTAGGCGTTGGCCCGCGAGACGTGGACCCGTTCGGCGACCGACCGTATGGACGCGCGCCCGTCCGTCTGGAGCATGCGCAGGATGTCCTGGTCGATCGCGTCCAGCGGGCGCGGCGGCGGTACGGCGCCGGGCCTGTACTCGGCGTTCTCGGCGTTCTCGGCCATTTGTTCAGGTGGCATGTCCCCCCGCCTTTCCGTCGTGGACGTACTGCGTACATCTCAGGCTGTGGAGAACCGATTGTCCACAGCCTGGGCCCGCCTGTAGCCAAAATGCGCCCACGACCGAACAATCGGTAGGTGGGGCGCGTCACACCCGACGCGCCCTTCGTAGCCGCTCCCACGAGGAGGTGCCGTCATGACGGTCATGGAGCAGCGGGGCGCGTACCGGCCTTCGCCGCCGCCCGCCTGGCAGCCCCGTACCGACCCCGCGCCGCTGCTGCCCGACGCGGAGCCCTACCGCGTCCTGGGGACGGAGGTGGCCGCGAAGGCCGATCCGGAGCTGCTGCGGCGTCTGTACGCGCAGCTGGTCCTGGGCCGCCGTTACAACACGCAGGCCACCGCCCTGACCAAGCAGGGCCGCCTGGCGGTCTACCCCTCCAGCACCGGTCAGGAGGCCTGCGAGGTCGCCGCCGCGCTCGCCCTGGAGGAGCGCGACTGGCTCTTCCCGAGCTACCGCGACACGCTGGCCGTCGTGGCCCGCGGTGTGGACCCCGTCGAGGCCCTGACGCTGCTGCGCGGCGACTGGCACACCGGCTACGACCCCTACGAGCACCGTGTGGCCCCGCTGTCCACGCCGCTCGCCACCCAGCTCCCGCACGCCGTCGGCCTCGCGCACGCCGCCCGCCTCAAGGGCGACGACGTGGTCGCCCTTGCGATGATCGGCGACGGCGGCACCAGCGAGGGCGACTTCCACGAGGCGCTGAACTTCGCCGCCGTCTGGCAGGCCCCCGTCGTCTTCCTCGTGCAGAACAACGGCTTCGCGATCTCCGTCCCGCTCGCCAAGCAGACCGCGGCACCGTCCCTGGCCCACAAGGCCGTCGGGTACGGCATGCCGGGCCGCCTGGTCGACGGCAACGACGCCGCAGCCGTGCACGAGGTGCTCGCCGACGCCGTGCGGAACGCGCGCGCGGGAGGCGGCCCCACCCTGATCGAGGCGGTGACCTACCGCATCGACGCCCACACCAACGCCGACGACGCCACCCGCTACCGCGGCGACGCCGAGGTCGAGGCCTGGCGCGAGCACGACCCGGTCCAGCTCCTTGAGCGGGAGCTGACCGGGCGCGGCCTGCTCGACGAGGACGGCGTCCGCGCCGCCCGCGAGGACGCCGAGGCGATGGCCGCGCGGCTGCGCGAGCGCATGAACCAGGACGCGCCGCTCGACCCCATGGACCTGTTCGCCCACGTGTACGCGGAGCCGACCCCGCAGCTGCGCGAGCAGCGCGACCAACTGGTCGCCGAGCTCCAGGCCGAGTCGGAGGAAGGTACGGCCCGATGACCACCGTCGCGCTCAAGCCGGCCACCATGGCCCAGGCCCTCACGCGCGCGCTGCGCGACGCGATGGCCGCCGACCCCTCCGTGCACGTCATGGGTGAGGACGTCGGCACCCTCGGCGGTGTCTTCCGCATCACCGACGGCCTCGCCAAGGAGTTCGGCGAGGACCGCTGCACGGACACCCCGCTGGCCGAGGCCGGCATCCTCGGCGCCGCCGTCGGCATGGCCATGTACGGGCTGCGCCCCGTGGTCGAGATGCAGTTCGACGCCTTCGCCTACCCGGCGTTCGAGCAACTGGCCAGCCATGTCGCCAAGATGCGCAACCGCACCCGCGGCAAAATGCCCCTGCCGATCACCATCCGCATCCCCTACGGCGGCGGCATCGGCGGTGTGGAGCACCACAGCGACGCCTCCGAGGCGTACTACATGGCGACTCCGGGGCTCCATGTCGTCACGCCCGCGACCGTCGCCGACGCCTACGGGCTGCTGCGGGCCTCCATCGCATCCGACGACCCGGTCGTCTTCCTCGAGCCCAAGCGGCTGTACTGGTCGAAGGACACCTGGAACCCGGACGACCCGCAGGCCGTCGAGCCGGTGGGCCGCGCGGTGGTGCGGCGCACCGGCAGGAGCGCCACGCTGATCACGTACGGCCCGTCCGTGCCCGTCTGCCTCGAAGCCGCCGAGGCGGCGCGGGCCGAGGGCTGGGAACTGGAGGTCGTCGACCTGCGCTCGCTGGTGCCGTTCGACGACGAGACGGTGTGCGCGTCGGTGCGGCGCACCGGGCGCGCGGTCGTCGTGCACGAGTCGGGCGGGTTCGGCGGCCCGGGCGGGGAGATCGCGGCCCGGGTCACGGAGCGCTGCTTCCACCACCTGGAGGCGCCGGTGCTGCGTGTGGCCGGGTTCGACCTCCCCTACCCGCCGCCGATGCTGGAGCGGCACCACCTGCCCGGCGTCGACCGGATCCTGGACGCCGTGGCGCGTCTGCAGTGGGAGGCGGAGAGCTGATGGCACAGGTGCTGGAGTTCAGGCTCCCGGACCTCGGGGAGGGCCTCACCGAGGCGGAGGTCGTCCGCTGGCTGGTCGAGGTGGGCGACGTGGTCGCCATCGACCAGCCGGTCGTGGAGGTCGAGACGGCCAAGGCGATGGTCGAGGTGCCCTGCCCCTACGCCGGCGTGGTCACCGCCCGCTTCGGCGAGGAGGGCGCGGAACTGCCCGTGGGCGCGCCCCTGCTGACGGTGGCGGTCGGGGAGCAGGACGCCGGTGAGGCCGGTGGCGACACCGAGGGCTCCGGCAACGTCCTGGTCGGCTACGGCACGGGTGCGCCTCCGGCGCGCCGGCGCAGGGTGCGCCCGGCACCGGTGACGCAGGGCTCGCGCCCGGGCACGATCGGCGCCGTGGCGCCTTCGGCGCCCGCGGCACCGGCCGCCAACGGGACGGCGCGTACGACGGGCGCCCCGGCGACCCCGGCGGCTCGGGCCGCCGCGGTGGCCGAGCGGCCCACCGACGGTCCGGTCCCCGTGATCTCGCCGCTCGTGCGCCGCCTGGCACGGGAGAACGGCGTGGACCTGCGGCAGTTGTCGGGTTCCGGGCCCGAGGGGCTGATCCTGCGCGCGGACGTCGAGGACGTGCTCAGGGCCGGCGCGGCAGGGGGCCGGACCGACGGCGCACCGGCTGCTCCCGCGCCCGCGACCGCGGCCCGGCCGGCGCAGGACTCCGGCTCCCGCGTTCCGCTCAAGGGGGTGCGCGGCGCCGTCGCCGACAAGCTCTCCCGCAGCCGCCGCGAGATCCCGGACGCGACCTGCTGGGTGGACGCCGACGCGACGGAGCTGATGCGCGCCCGGACCGCCATGAACGCCGCCGGGGGACAGAAGATCTCCCTGCTCGCGCTGCTGGCCCGGATCTGCACGGCCGCCCTCGCCCGCTACCCCGAGCTCAACTCGCGGGTCGACCTGGAGGCCAGGGAGATCGTCCGGCTGGACGCCGTGCACCTCGGCTTCGCCGCGCAGACCGAACGCGGACTCGTCGTGCCGGTCGTACGGGACGCGCACACGCGTGACGCGGAGTCGCTGACCGCCGAGTTCGCCCGGCTGACCGAGGTGGCCCGCGCCGGCAGCCTCACCCCGGCCGAACTCACCGGCGGGACCTTCACGCTGAACAACTACGGCGTGTTCGGTGTCGACGGCTCCACGCCGATCATCAACCACCCGGAGGCCGCCATGCTCGGCGTCGGCCGCATCGTCCCCAAGCCGTGGGTGCACGAGGGCGAGCTGGCGGTGCGGCAGGTCGTCCAGCTCTCGCTGACCTTCGACCACCGGGTGTGCGACGGCGGTACCGCGGGCGGTTTCCTGCGGTATGTGGCCGACTGCGTGGAACAGCCGGCGGTGCTCCTGCGCACGCTGTGACGACAGTGTCCCGCCCGCGTTCCCCTTGATCGCGGGCGGGACGCATACTCGGGGGGTGACCTCCTACGAGCCCCTCGCCCACGACGCCGTCGTGCTCGCCGGGGGAGCCGCCCGCCGGCTCGGCGGCGCGGACAAGCCCGGCCTGCGCATCGGCGGCCGCGCCCTGCTCGACCGTGTGCTCGACGCCTGCGCCGACGCGGGCACGACGGTGGTGGTCGCCGACCCCCGCCCCACCGCGCGGCCCGTGCGCTGGGCACGCGAGGAACCGGCCGGCGCCGGACCGCTCGCAGCGCTCGACGCCGGGCTGCGCCACACCACGGCCGACCACGTCGTCGTCCTCTCCGCCGACCTGCCGTTCCTCGAACGCGACACGGTACGGCGGCTGCTGACGGCCCTGCGGGCCGAGCGGTCCGACGGCGTGCTGATCACCGACGCCGACGGCCGCGACCAGCCGCTCGTGGCCGCCTACCGCGCGCAGGCGTTGCGCCGAGCGCTGGCCGGGCTCGCCCGCACCGCGTCCGACGGCTCCGCCGAGGGCGGGGCCCTCACCGGGCTGCCACTGCGGCGGCTGACCGCCGCGCTCGATCTCACCCGCGTCCCGGATGCCGTCGCGTCCTTCGACTGCGACACCTGGGACGACATCGCCATCGCCAGGGCACGCATCAGGGAGCATGGGCACGTGTTGGATGAATGGATTTCCGCAGTCAAGGACGAGTTGGGCATCGATCTGGACGTCGACACCCGCGCCCTGCTCGACCTCGCCCGCGACGCCGCCCACGGCGTGGCCCGGCCCGCGGCACCCCTGACCACCTTCCTCGTCGGGTACGCGGCCGCGCAGGGCAAGGGCGGCCCCGAAGCCGTCGCCGAGGCCTCCCGCAAGGCCGCCGCCCTCGCCCTGCGCTGGGCGGACGAGACCACCGGCGGCACCGGCGAGCCCGACGTGGCGCCCGACGCCACGCCCGACACCCGCCCGGACGTCTGATGCCCGCTCGTGGCGCGCGGGTCGGCAAGCACGCCCAGGACGTCGAGGATGCCGAGGATTTCGACGTGGAGGAGGCGCTCGCCCTGGTGAACGAAGGCAGCAGCCGGCGTGCTCCTGAGCCCGGCCGGGGCCGGGCGAGCCGCGGCGGCACCCCCGTCTCCGCCTCCTGCGGGGATCACGCAGGCGCCGAGGCCGGTCACGTGTGCTCCGGGGTGGCCCACGACCAGGCCATCGCCTGGCCGCGTGCCCGCGAGGCCGCCGCCCGAGCGGCCCGCGCCGGCGCCCGCCGCGCCCCCGCCCCGGTGCCCCTCGACGCCGCCCTGGGGCTGGTCCTGGCCGCGCCCCTGACCGCCCTGTGCGACCTGCCCTCCTTCGACACCTCCGCCATGGACGGCTGGGCGGTCGCCGGCCCCGGCCCCTGGGACGTACGCGACAAGGGTGTCCTGGCCGGGCACGACGAGCCCGAGCCGCTGGCCGACGGCGAGGCGGTACGCGTCGCGACCGGTGCCCGCGTCCCGCAGGACAGCACGGCCGTGCTGCGCAGCGAACACGGCCACATCGACGCCAAGGGCCGGCTGTACGCCACCGAGGAGTCCGGGCACGGCAAGGACATCCGCCCGCGCGGGCAGGAGTGCCGCAGCGGGGACCAGTTGCTGCCCGTCGGCACCCTGGTGACCCCGGTGGTGCTCGGTCTGGCCGCGGCCGCCGGATACGACACCCTCACCACGGTCCCGCGTCCCCGCGTCGACGTCCTCGTGCTCGGCGACGAACTGCTCACCGGGGGCCTGCCGCACGACGGACGGATCCGGGACGCGCTCGGCCCGATGCTGCCGCCATGGCTGCGGGCGCTGGGCGCCGAGGTCACCGGCGTACGCCGGATCGGCGACGACGCCAAGGCCCTGCACAAGGCGATCACCGGGTCGAAGGCCGACGTGATCGTCACGACCGGGGGAACCGCCGCCGGACCGGTCGACCACCTCCACCCCACCCTGCGCCGCATCGACGCCGAACTGCTGGTGGACGGCGTCCAGGTGCGACCCGGCCACCCCATGCTCCTGGCCCGCACCAAGGAGAACCAGCACCTCGTCGGCCTGCCCGGCAACCCGCTCGCGGCCGTCTCGGGTCTGCTGACACTCGCCGAGCCGCTGCTGCGCACGCTGGCCGCGCGACCGGCGCCGGAGCCGTACACGCTGCCGCTGACGGACGTGGTGCACGGGCATCCGGACGACACCCGGCTCGTGCCCGTGGTGCTGCGCGGCGACCACGCCGTTCCGCTGCACTACAACGGCCCCGCCATGCTCCGCGGTGTCGCGGCGGCCGATGCCCTCGCTGTCGTACCACCGGGTGGTGCCCGGCCGGGCGCGGAGGCCGAACTCCTCGACCTGCCCTGGGCCGCCGCCGGAATCGGGGTGTGTTTCACGTGAAACTTCCGGGCCATGACGCGATCGCCCGCCAGGCGGACGAGCATCTCGTGACCCATCGGGTGAAGCTCCCTCGAAAAGTGGTGGAGCGCCCGATACGTCAGGTCGGCAAACGGCTGTCCCTGGCAGTTCTGGTGCTGCTCCTGACGGTCGTGATCGTCTATGTCGACCGCGAGGGATACCAGGACAGTGCCAAAGAAGCCCCGATGGATCTCATCGCCGCCGCGTACTACGCGACGGTGACCCTCTCCACCACCGGATACGGGGACATCACCCCCGTCAGCGACAGCGCGCGCCTCACCAATATCTTCGTCATCACCCCACTGCGTGTGATCTTCCTGATCATCCTGGTCGGCACCACGCTCGAAGTCCTCACCGAGCGAACCCGTGAGGAATGGCGTCAGAATCGCTGGAGGTCCGCTTTGCGCGATCACACCGTCGTCGTCGGATTCGGCACGAAGGGGAGGTCGGCGCTCCAGACCGTCTGCGCGGCCGGGCTGAAGAAGCAGCAGGTCGTCGTGGTCGACCCCAGCGCCAAGGTGGTCGACGCGGCCACGGCTGAGGGCTACGCGGGCGTGGTCGGAGACGCCACCCGCAGCGAAGTGCTCATGCGGGCCGAGGTGCAGCGGGCGCGGCAGATCATCATCGCCACCCAGCGGGACGACACCGCCGTGCTGGTCACGCTGACCGCCCGGCAGATCAACCGGTCGGCGAAGATCGTCGCGGCGGTACGCGAGGAGGAGAACGCGCCGCTGCTCAAGCAGTCCGGCGCCGACGCCGTCGTCACCAGCGCGAGCGCGGCGGGGCGGCTGCTCGGGCTGTCCGTCCTCAGTCCGGCCGCGAGCATGGTCCTGGAGGATCTCATCCAGCAGGGCAGCGGTCTGGACATCGTCGAACGGCCCGTCATAAAGGCCGAGGTGGGCCAGGACCCACGGGACATGGACGACCTGGTGGTGAGCGTGCTGCGCGGGCACCGGGTGCTGGGTTTCGACGACCCGTCCGTAAGGGCACTGGAGCTGACCGACCGTCTGATCACCATCGTCCGGGCCACACCGGGAACGAAGGTCACCCCGGACACCCGGCCGCTTCCCCAGGACTGACTGAAGGCGGCTTCACCGGTGAAGCAGTAGCGTCGGGCCCATGCATGCGATCACGATTCCCGAACCCGGTGGGCCCGAGGCGTTGGTGTGGGACGAGGTACCGGATCCCGTGCCCGGCGAGGGGGAGGTGCTCGTCGAGGTGGCGGCGAGTGCCGTCAACCGGGCCGACGTCCTCCAGCGGCAGGGCTCCTACAACCCGCCGCCCGGCGCCTCCCCCTACCCCGGCCTGGAGTGCTCCGGGCGGATCGCGGCGCTCGGCCCCGGGGTGTCCGGCTGGGCCGTCGGCGACGAGGTGTGCGCGCTGCTCTCGGGTGGCGGTTACGCCGAGAAGGTCGCCGTTCCGGCCGGACAGCTGCTGCCCGTGCCCGACGGCGTCAGCCTCCTGCACGCCGCGGCGCTGCCGGAGGTCATCTGCACCGTCTGGTCCAACGTCTTCATGGTCGCCCAGCTGCGCCCAGGCGAGACGCTGCTCGTGCACGGCGGCTCCAGCGGCATCGGCACCATGGCGATCCAGCTCGCCCGCGCCGTGGACGCGAAGGTCGCCGTGACCGCGGGCACCGAGGCGAAGCTCGAACGCTGCGCCGAACTCGGCGCCGAGATCCTGATCAACTACCGCGAGCAGGACTTCGTCGAGGAGATCCGGCGGGCCACGGACGGCGACGGCGCCGACGTGATCCTCGACAACATGGGCGCCAAGTACCTGGACCGCAACGTCCAGGCCCTCGCCGTGAACGGCCGGCTCGCGATCATCGGTATGCAGGGCGGAACCAAGGGCGAGCTGAACCTCGGCATCCTGCTCAGCAAGCGCGCCGCGATCAGCGCGACCTCGCTGCGCGCCCGCCCGCTCGGTGAGAAGGCGGCCATCGTCGCCGCCGTGCGCGAACACGTCTGGCCGCTGTTCACCGACGGGCATGTCCGGCCGGTGATCGACCAGGAACTCCCGATGAGCGACGCCGCGACCGCCCACCGGATCCTGGAGGAGAGCGGCCACATCGGGAAGGTGCTCCTGGTGGCGCACTGAGCTGCTAGTGCTGCGACCGTAAAGGTTCACCGGCTCGCGACGCCCGGCACGGCTCCCCCAAGCTCTTCGAGCAGGGGGGACCCCCAGCCGCGTTGTCGCATCACCCGAGTACATCCAGTACGCGGGCGATGCTCCGCCTTGCGATGCTCCCCCACTGCCCGAAGGGCGTGGGAGGTGCCCCCAGCACCGGACGCCGCGAGCTTTCCGGCAAACCTTTCCGGTCACAGCACTAGCTGCGGCGCATGCGCAGGGCGATGAACGCCAGGCCGAGGCCGAGGCCGATCAGGACGAGCCCGCTGCCCAGCGGCAGATACCGCAGCACGGGCCCGGTATCGGTCTCGTCCTGCGCGACGGGCAGGTCGCCGGGGCCGTCCGTACCGGACGGCAGGGGAGCGGCCTCCTGACCCGACGGCGAAACGCTCGGCGCCTCCGCGGTCGCGCTGTCGCTCCCGAAGTCCTCACCGCGGTGGTCGTGCTCCCCCGGTCCGTCCGTGTCGTCGTCCTCGTGCTCCGGCCGCCGATCGTGCGGCCGCCCCGGCCGCAGCCGCCCCTCACCCGGACGGCTCCCGGCCCGCGACGGGTCGGAGGAAGGCGAGGGCGGGGTGGTCGAGGCGGAGGCGGAGGCCGAGGCAGAAGGGGGTGAGGACGGGGACGCCGGCGCGGGGGACGGCGAGGTCCCGTGGACCGGCGAGGACCGGAAACCGGCGGCCATCCCGGGCGCGGCGTCGCCCGAGGCAGAGGTGTCCGAGGCTGTGGCGCCGGAGGGGTCCGTGGCGTGCGCGGGCGCGAGGTCGTACGGCGTGGCGGAGGCCGAAGGCGCGCGCTCGGGGCCGTAAGCCCGGGCGGAGCCACTGGCGGGGACGGCCGCTGCCAGCGTGATCAGCAGTACCGTCGCGCGCAGCGGAGCGCGCAGCCCTGGAGTCACGTCGGGGACCCCCTCACGGTGCCTGGCCGGTGAATCGGATCGTTCCTGCGACCACGGTCACATCACTGGATCAATGCGGCATTCCAGGTTCGGCCACGCGGTGGACCGCGTTCCGTGGGGGGCGCCACAGAAGTGGCGGGTGCGGGTGCGAGACAATGGGGTCATGGAGATGCCGAGGAACGAACGGTCGCCGGAGAATCCGCAGATCCTGGTCGTGGGCCAGGACGGTATGGCGCTCGGCGGCGGCGGGGACGACGACTCCCGTGAGACCCCGGTGACGGAGCAGGTGGAGCAGCCGGCGAAGGTCATGCGGATCGGCAGCATGATCAAGCAGCTTCTCGAAGAGGTGCGGGTGGCTCCCCTGGACGAGGCCAGCCGGGTCCGGCTCAAGGAGATCCACGCGAGCTCGGTCAAGGAGCTGGAGGACGGCCTGGCGCCGGAACTCGTCGAGGAGCTGGAGCGGCTCTCCCTTCCGTTCACCGACGAGGTAACCCCCAGCGACGCCGAACTGCGCATCGCGCAGGCGCAGTTGGTGGGCTGGCTGGAGGGTCTCTTCCACGGGATCCAGACGACCCTGTTCGCCCAGCAGATGGCTGCCCGCGCCCAGCTGGAGCAGATGCGCCGTGCCCTTCCCCCGGGTATCGGAGCCGAGGGCGGCGACGACCCCCGCACCGGCGGCCGCTCGGGCGGACCGTACCTGTAAGGACACGTACGCACCCGCACCCGTCCTTGTGACACGGACGTGGCAAGGCCCCGGCAGCCGGACTGCCGGGGCCTTCGACTCGCGCGACCGCCCGCCGTGCTCGACGGGATCCGGTCAGGACGACGGAGGGTTGCCGGTCGAGACGTCGAGCTGGATCACCGGCATGTTCTTCGGGTCGACGTCCGTGTCGGCCGCGGGGAACTGGTTGAGGACCGTGTCCTGGCCGTACGTGTTCTCGTCGACGTCGACCTTCTTCAGCTTCCAGCCCGCGGCCTGGAGGCATTCCTTGACCGACCTGAGGTTCTTGTACCGGAAGTCCGGCAGCCTGATCTTGTCCTCGTCCTGGTAGGACTCCCGAGGCTCCTCGCACTCGTCGGACTTGATCGTCTTCGAGGTGTCCGGCCCGCGGTGGCCCTCGACCACCGAGGTGGACGCGCTCGCGCTGCCGCCCCCGCCCTTGGCCTCGTCGCCACCGCCCCCGCTGCCGCTGCCGCTGCCACTGTCCAGGATCAGCGCGACGACCAGGCCGAGCACCGCCATCGCGGCGACGGAGACCGCCCCGATGACCACGGGCCTGGTGTTCCGGTCGCCGCCCGGCGGAGGCGTGTGGTGGGTCGGGACGCCGTACGGAGGCGGGGTCGGCGCCTGCTGCTGCGCGTACGGCGAGGAGACGGGCGTCTGGTAGCCGGGCTGCTGCGGGTAGCCGTAGCCGGGGGCTCCGGGGGTGCCGGTGCTGTAGGGGTTGGGCGTCGGGGCCGGCTGGTACGGCGTCTGCACCTGGCCGTGAGACACCGGGCCGGTCTGGTCGACGGGCGGGAAGACGGCAGAGCCGACGCCCGCGCCGCTCGCCGTCCGGGCGCCGGGGACGATGCTGGGCGCGGCCGCCTGGAAGGAGGCCGCCACGCGCAGGCACTCGTCGCGCATGGACTCGGCGCTGGGGAAGCGCTCGTTGGGGTTCTTCCGCAGCGCGCGGGCGACCAGCGCGTCCACCGCCGGAGGGAGCGAGCGGTTGAGGGAGGAGGGCGCCACCGGCTCTTCCTGGACATGCGCGTACGCGATGGCCAGGGGCGAGTCGGCGTCGAACGGCAGCCGCCCGGTGGTCAGTTGGAACAGCATGATGCCGACCGAGTACAGGTCGGACCGCGCGTCCACGCCCCGGCCGAGCGCCTGTTCCGGTGAGAGGTACTGCGGGGTGCCGACGACCATGCCGGTCTGCGTCATCGAGGTCACGCCGGACTGCATGGCGCGGGCGATGCCGAAGTCCATGACCTTGACCACGCCGCGCTTGGTCATCATCACGTTGCCCGGCTTGATGTCGCGGTGGACCAGGCCCATCTCGTGGCTGATCTCCAGCGCGGCGAGCACGTCCGCGGTGATCTTCAACGCCTTGTCGGCGGGCATCGCGCCGTGCTGCCGGATGTCCTCGTCCAGCACGGAGCTGAGGGGACGGCCCTCGACGTACTCCATGACGATGTAGGGCGTCGTCATGCCGTCCACATCGTCCTCGCCGGTGTCGAAGACCGAGACGATGTTGGTGTGCGTGAGCTTCGCCACTGCCTGGGCCTCGCGGCGGAACCGCTCGCGGAAGGCCTGTTCGCGGCCGAGTTCGGTGTGGAGTGTCTTGACCGCGACCTGACGGTCGAGCACGGAGTCGTAGGCCAGGTGCACCGAGGCCATGCCGCCCTCGCCGAGCAGGTCGCGCAGCTGGTAGCGGCCGCCGGCCAGTGCCCGTCCCGGATACTGGCCGTGTGCGCCGTCCTGGCTCATGTCTCCCCGTCCCCATTAGGCCGTCAGGCGCCCTCGTTGATCCAATGAGTCATTCCCGGCCAAGTCTGCCCCAGGGCACTGGCACGTCAAGCTCAGTGCCCGTTCCGTGACCGTACGCGAAAGAAGCGTCGCGGAAGCGTTACAGCGGGCATACCGCTGGTGCACGGAATTTGCACCACGGCACCCGCAAGAGGTTTCATGGCCGGTCAGCCTCGGGTCAGTTCCGGCGGTGCTCGCCGCGACGATCCTGGACCGGCGGCCCTCGCGGAGCCTGTAGCGTGGCCGACGGAGACCGTGACAACACCGCGCGCACCGCGGGCAGAAACGACGGCGAGGACTGATGGCACAGCAGCATCGCGCCCAGGGCCCGTCCGACCCCGAGGCGAGTGGCGGCAGTATGTCGGACGCGCCGGAGATGTGGGGAAACGACGGCGTGGTCGGCGAAGGCCGGTACCGGCTGACGCACAGACTCGGCCGGGGCGGCATGGCCGAGGTGTTCGCCGCGGAGGACGTGCGTCTCGGGCGGACCGTGGCGGTGAAGCTGCTCCGCGCCGACCTGGCCGAGGACCCCGTCTCCAAGGCCCGGTTCACACGTGAGGCCCAGTCGGTGGCCGGCCTCAACCACCACTCGATCGTCGCCGTGTACGACTCCGGCGAGGACGAGGCGAACGGCCAGGCCGTGCCGTACATCGTGATGGAGCTGGTCGAGGGCCGCACCATCCGCGATCTGCTGCTCAACGCGGAGGCGCCCGGCCCGGAGCAGGCGCTGATCATCGTCTCCGGTGTCCTGGAGGCGCTGGCCTACTCGCACCAGCACGGCATCGTGCACCGCGACATCAAGCCGGCCAACGTCATCATCACCGACAACGGCGCGGTGAAGGTGATGGACTTCGGCATCGCCCGCGCCCTGCACGGTGCGTCCACCACGATGACGCAGACCGGCATGGTCATGGGAACTCCGCAGTACCTCTCCCCCGAGCAGGCCCTCGGCAAGGCCGTCGACTACCGCTCCGACCTGTACGCCACGGGCTGCCTGCTGTACGAACTCCTTGCGCTGCGGCCCCCGTTCACCGGCGAGACTCCGCTGTCGGTGGTCTACCAGCACGTCCAGGACATGCCGGTGCCGCCCTCGCAGGTCGCCGGCGGCACCTGCCCGCCGGAACTCGACGGCCTGGTCATGCGCTCGCTGGCCAAGGAGCCCGACGACCGTTTCCAGACGGCCGAGGAGATGAGCGGGCTGATCCAGTACGGCCTGCAGATGCTGTACGACCAAGGCGGCCACACCGGCACCTGGAACACCGGCCCGGTCGAGGCGCACGAGGGCCGGCAGACCCCGGCGCCGGGCTTCGCGGGCACGACCGTGATGCCGCACGCGACCGACTTCGGCTCCGGCACCACGCAGATCCCCCAGCCGATCCTGCCCGCCGGGTACGGCAACGGCGACGACGGCGGCTTCGAGGGGCATGGCAACAAGGGCAGCGGCCGCGGCAAGCTGTGGATCCTGGCCGTCCTCGCGGTGATCGCCATCGCCGTGGGCGTGGCACTGGCGCTGCATACCACCGGTGGCGAGACCGGCGGCGACCCCGAAACCTCCAAGTCGCCGTCGAACACGCAGTCCACCGACGACGAGCAGCCCTCCACCACCCCGAGCGAGTCGTCGAACGAGCAGCCGTCCGACACGTCGACGGACCGGGGCTACGGTTCGGGCGGGGGCAACTGGAGGTACAACACGCCGTCGTCCCGGCCGTCGTGGACCGAGTCCGAGCCGTCCGGTGAGCAGACCACCAACCAGCAGCCCGACCCGCAGCCCTCCAGCGAACCGGCCGATCCCGGGTCCGTGTCGCCGCCCCCGGACACGGGCGGCGCTCCGGGCGACGGCACCGGGGACGGCGGCGGTGGGGGTGGCGGCGACGCCGCCGGTACCTCCGCGGGGGTCGCGGGGAATGTCGGCGGAGGCGCCTGAGTCCCGCCGGGAACCGACCATCCTTACACGCGCGCGTGGAGCCGTACGGGCTCCACGCGCGCGGTGTTTCTCCGGCTCTCCCGGCGTCCTCCCGCACGTCACTGCGCGCGTCATTCCCCGCGTCACTCCGCGAACGCGCCGCACACCGCGCCGTACTCCCGCGTCCACCACACCGCGAGCGCCGAGGCGGCCGGGAACTGCGGGTCGGCGCGGGTGTCGCCGCGCTCGTAGTGCCAGCGCAGCATCCAGAAGTCGTTCAGGCGCTCCCACCACACGCGGCGCACGGCCGCCGCCAGCTCCGACGGGGTGACGCCGGCCGCCAGCCGGTACGCGCGTGCGTACGTCCTTACCTTCGGCAGGTCCAGGGTGCCGGCGGGCCGGACGAAGAAGATCGCGGCGGCGCGCACCGCCTCCTCCGCGCGGGGCTGCACGCCGAGCCGGTCCCAGTCGACGATCGCGGCGGGGGCGTCCCCCCGGTAGAGCAGGTTGAAGGGGTGGAAGTCGCCGTGCACCCAGCCGACGGGCCCGCCGGGCGGCGGGCGCCGGTCCGCGTGCCGTTCCAGGAGCGCGCGGCGCTCCAGGAGCCGGTGCCGGGCCAGTTCGTCGAAGGCGTCCGCGGGCCGGTGGCGGCGGACGTGCGCGAGCAGGTCGTCGATCAGGGTGAAGGTGTCGGAGGGATCGGCGCTCTGCACGGGATGGGGACTCTCGGCGGGGCGGGTGCGGCACTTGGGCGGCATCACGCGTTCCAGACCGGCGTGCACGGCTCCCAGCAGCGTTCCGAGGCGGGCGCACTGCTTGGTGGTGAGCTGGCCGCCGTGCCGGTGCCGGCCGTCGATCCAGGGGTGCAGGGCGTAGGCGTGGCCGCCCACGACGGCGACTGTGCGCCCGTCGCGGCCGGTGAGCGGCGGCGCCACCGGGACGCCGAGGTCGGCCAGGCGCTGGGTCGCCCGGTGCTGGCGCGCGATGGCGGCGGGATCGGCTGTGTCCGGATCGAAATGGTGCTTGAGGAAATAACGGCCGCGGGTCGTGCACAGCCGGTAGCCGCGGTTGAGCAGGCCCTGGTCGACCGGCTCGCAGGTGAGCGGCGAACCGGCGGCGTACTGGCGCATCAAGGCGCTCAGAGGGGGCGCGTGGGGCACGGGGGGTGGTACACATGGGCGCGGCACGCGCCAGATGCTAGGGCACCGTCGGAGGCTGTGAGCTGGGGCTTGTCACAGAAAGTCGTCGGTGGTCGCTTTCGGTCACGTAAGGTCGCGATGTCGTCCCGCGACCGCCCGCCGCGCGCCGATGCGCCCCCTGCCCGAGTCCCGCTTGTCGCAGCGGGGCGGGTCCCGTCCGGCCCCCGCCAGGTCCCTTCCCGCCGTCCCCCGGGCGGGGGCATCCATCAAGAGCAGTTCCGGCCATTCGTCGACTCTTCCCGACTCGGGGGTGACCGGGATAACGTGCCGGTGTTCCGGCCCCCTGCACGGCTGTGACCAGCGGCTGCCCCGACTGTCCGGCGAGGTACTTGGACGTCCAAGCGTAAATACTTGGAAATCCAAGGAAACGCCCAGGTCAGGAGGGGTTTCCCAGAAATGTGGAGCACTGGGTAACGTGACTGCTGCAGGGCGCTCGCCGGGGCACCTGTCACGCCTGTTCCCGGCCGAGTGGCACCCACCCCGTGCCCGGTGGTCCGGAACAGGTGAGCCGCACTGGCTACCGGCAACCCCGGGGCCGGACCGACGGAGGAGCACACGTGACCGTGGAGAGCACTGCCGCGCGCACATCGCGACGCAGCGCCGGAAGCAAGGCCGGCGCGACCGGCACGAAAGCCGCCGGCACCAGGCGGCGTACCGGCGCCAAGAAGGGCGCCGACCCCGAACTCGTGCAGTTGCTGACGCCCGAGGGCGAGCGCGTCAAGAACGCCGAGTACGACAAGTACGTCGCCGGCATCACCGCCGACGAGCTTCGCGGCCTGTACCGCGACATGGTGCTCACCCGCCGCTTCGACGCCGAGGCCACCGCCCTGCAGCGCCAGGGCGAACTGGGGTTGTGGGCTTCGCTGCTCGGCCAGGAGGCCGCCCAGATCGGCTCCGGCCGAGCCACCCGCGAGGACGACTACGTCTTCCCGACCTACCGCGAGCACGGCGTCGCCTGGTGCCGCGGGGTGGACCCGACCAACCTGCTCGGCATGTTCCGCGGGGTGAACAACGGCGGCTGGGACCCCAACGGCAACAACTTCCACCTCTACACGATCGTCATCGGCTCCCAGGCGCTGCACGCCACCGGCTACGCGATGGGCGTGGCCAAGGACGGCGCCGACTCCGCGGTCGTCGCCTACTTCGGCGACGGCGCCTCCAGCCAGGGCGACGTGGCCGAGGCGTTCACCTTCTCCGCGGTCTACAACGCCCCCGTGGTGTTCTTCTGCCAGAACAACCAGTGGGCGATCTCCGAGCCGACCGAGAAGCAGATGCGGGTCCCGCTCTACCAGCGGGCGGCCGGCTTCGGCTTCCCCGGCGTCCGCGTCGACGGCAACGACGTGCTGGCGTGCCTCGCGGTCACCAAGTGGGCGCTGGAGCGCGCCCGCAACGGCGAGGGCCCCACCCTGGTCGAGGCGTTCACCTACCGCATGGGCGCCCACACCACCTCCGACGACCCCACCCGGTACCGGGGCGACGAGGAGCGCCTGGCCTGGGAGGCGAAGGACCCGATCCTGCGCCTTCGCCGCCACCTGGAGGCCGCAAACCACGCGGACGAGGGATTCTTCGCGGAACTCGAGACCGAGAGCGAGGCGTTGGGCAGGCGAGTGCGCGAAGCGGTCCGTGCCATGCCCGACCCGGACCTCTTCGCCATCTTCGAGAACGTGTACGCGGACGGGCATGCGCTCGTCGACGAGGAGCGCGCCCAGTTCGCCGCCTACCAGGCGTCGTTCGCGGACGCAGAGGGGGTCTGAACATGGCTGCGGAGAAGATGGCCCTGGCCAAGGCGATCAACGAGTCGCTGCGCCGTGCCCTGGACAACGACCCCAAGGTCCTCATCATGGGTGAGGACGTCGGCAAGCTCGGCGGCGTGTTCCGGGTGACGGACGGGCTGCAGAAGGACTTCGGCGAGAGCCGCGTCATCGACACCCCGCTCGCCGAGTCCGGCATCGTCGGCACCGCGATCGGCCTCGCCCTGCGCGGCTACCGCCCGGTGGTCGAGATCCAGTTCGACGGCTTCGTCTTCCCGGCGTACGACCAGATCGTCACGCAGCTCGCGAAGATGCACGCGCGCTCCCTGGGCAAGGTCAAGCTGCCGGTCGTCGTCCGCATCCCCTACGGCGGCGGCATCGGCGCGGTCGAGCACCACTCGGAGTCCCCCGAGGCGCTGTTCGCGCATGTGGCGGGCCTGAAGATCGTCAGCCCCTCCAACGCGTCGGACGCGTACTGGATGATGCAGCAGGCCATCCAGAGCGACGACCCGGTGATCTACTTCGAGCCCAAGCGGCGCTACTGGGACAAGGCCGAGGTCGACACCGAGGCCATCCCCGCCCCGCTGCACAAGGCGCAGGTCGTCCGCGAGGGCACGGACCTGACCCTGGCGGCCTACGGCCCGATGGTGAAGCTCTGCCAGGAGGTCGCCGCCGCGGCCGCCGAGGAGGGCAAGTCCCTGGAGGTCCTGGACCTGCGCTCGGTCTCCCCGATCGACTTCGACGCCATCCAGGCCTCGGTGGAGCGGACGCGCCGTCTGGTCGTGGTCCACGAGGCGCCGGTGTTCTTCGGCTCCGGCGCGGAGATCGCCGCCCGGATCACCGAGCGCTGCTTCTACCACCTGGAGGCTCCGGTGCTCCGGGTCGGCGGCTATCACGCGCCGTACCCGCCGGCCCGCCTGGAGGAGTCCTACCTGCCGGACCTGGACCGCGTGCTCGACGCCGTCGACCGCTCGCTGGCGTACTGAGGAGAGGTTCGTGACGACGATGACCGATGCGTCCGTGCGCGAGTTCAAGATGCCGGATGTCGGCGAGGGTCTGACCGAGGCGGAGATCCTCAAGTGGTACGTCCAGCCCGGTGACACGGTCACCGACGGACAGGTGGTCTGCGAGGTCGAGACCGCCAAGGCGGCTGTCGAACTGCCCATCCCCTACGACGGGGTGGTGCGCGAGCTGCACTTCGCCGAGGGCACCACGGTGGACGTGGGCACGTCCATCATCGCGGTGCAGGTCGCGGGCGCGGCTCCGGCCGAGGTACCCGCGCAGGCCGCTCCGGTGGCCGAGCCGAAGACCGAGCAGGGCACGGACGAGGAGGAGAAGCCGCAGGGCCGCCAGCCGGTGCTGGTGGGCTACGGCGTCTCGGTGTCCTCCACCAAGCGCCGCCCGCGCAAGGGCCCGGAGGCCGTGGCCGCCCCGGCGGCGACGGC
The DNA here is from genome assembly GCF_002803075.1 of Streptomyces sp. CB01373. Classification (GTDB taxonomy): domain Bacteria; phylum Actinomycetota; class Actinomycetes; order Streptomycetales; family Streptomycetaceae; genus Streptomyces. The sequence continues at coordinate 28,222 of NZ_NNBK01000006.1, forward strand.
ACCCAGGGCGGAGCTGAACGGGCACGGCACCGCGGCCGCCGCGGCGCCCGCCGGGCCCCGCCCGCTGGCCAAGCCCCCGGTGCGCAAGCTGGCCAAGGACCTGGGCGTGGACCTCGCCACGGTCGTGCCGTCCGGCCCGGACGGCATCATCACCCGCGAGGACGTGCACGCGGCGGTGGCGGCACCGGCCGCACCCACGGCCCCCGAGCCTGCGGCTGCTCCGGCGCCGGTGGCCGCGGCTCCGGCTCCCGCCGTGAGCCACGACGGGGCGCGCGAGACCCGTATCCCCGTCAAGGGCGTCCGCAAGGCGACGGCGGCGGCGATGGTCGGCTCGGCGTTCACGGCCCCGCACGTCACGGAGTTCGTGACGGTGGACGTGACGCGCACGATGAAGCTGGTCGAGGAGCTCAAGCAGGACAAGGACATGCAGGGGCTGCGGGTCAACCCGCTGCTGCTGATCGCCAAGGCCCTGCTGGTCGCCATCAAGCGCAACCCGGAGATCAACGCGTCCTGGGACGAGGCGGCTCAGGAGATCGTCCTGAAGCACTACGTCAACCTGGGCATCGCGGCGGCGACCCCGCGCGGCCTGATCGTGCCGAACATCAAGGACGCCCACGCCAAGACGCTGCCGCAACTCGCGCAGGGCCTCGGCGAGCTGGTGGCGACGGCCCGTGAGGGCAAGACGTCCCCGGCGGCCATGCAGGGCGGCACGGTGACGATCACCAACGTCGGCGTCTTCGGCGTCGACACCGGCACGCCGATCCTCAACCCCGGCGAGGCGGCGATCCTCGCGGTCGGCGCGATCAAGCTCCAGCCGTGGGTCCACAAGGGCAAGGTCAAGCCCCGCCAGGTCACCACGCTGGCCCTCAGCTTCGACCACCGCCTGGTCGACGGCGAACTCGGCTCCAAGGTCCTGGCCGACGTGGCCGCGATCCTGGAACAGCCGAAGCGACTGATCACCTGGGCCTGACGGCCCACGGCACAACGGCGCCCCGCACCTCCGTCCGGAGGTGCGGGGCACACGAGAAGGGCCCGCCGCTGGTCTCAGCGGCGGGCCCTTTCGGCCCGGTGGGGCCGGTGGGGCGGTCAGCCCTTCTGGGCGAAGCCGTAGTTCAGGAGCTTCGTCGCGTCCGTCGCGCGCTGGGCGTACGTGGAAGAGGCCAGGACGGTGCCGATGACGGTCCTGCCGTTCCTGGTGGCGGCGAAGACGAGGCAGGCGCCGGCCTGCGGGCCGGAGCCCGTCTTCACGCCGATGGCGCCGCTGTAGCTGCTGAGCAGCGTGTTCGTGTTCGTCCACTTGCCCATCGTGCGGGTGCTGCCCGTCTTGGTGACGGTCTTGGCCGTGTACGACTTCGTCTTCACGACCGTACGGAACGTGGCGCTCTTCATCGTGCTGCGCGCCAGCTTCGTCAGGTCGCGCGGCGTCGAGTAGTTGTTGCCCTTGCCGATGCCGTCGAACGAGTCGAAGTGCGTGTTCGTCATGCCGAGGCTCTTGGCGGTGCTGTTCATCTTGCCGATGAAGGACTTCACCCGCGCGTCCCGCGTCGAGCCCGAACCGTACTTGTCGGCCAGCGCGTAGGCGGCGTCGCAGCCCGAAGGCAGCATCAGGCCGTACAGCAGCTGGCGGACGGTCACCTTGTCGCCGACGATCAGGTGGGCCTGGGAGGCGTTGTTCTTGACGACGTAGTCGCTGTACGCCTTCTGGATGGTGACCTTGGCGTCGAGGTTCAGTTTCGGCTGGGCCAGCACGACCTTGGCGGTCATGATCTTCGTGGTGGAGCCGGTGGAACGCTTGGTGTCCGCGGTCTTGGCGTAAAGGGTCTTGCCCGTCCCGTCGTCCATCACGAAGCCGCCCTTGGCCACGATCGACGGCGTGGCGACGGCCTGCGCGGGTGCCGCGGTGAGGGCCCCGGCGGCGAGCACGGCGCTCGCGGTCACGGTGACCGCTGCGGCTCTGCGGATACGGATGCCCTGGATGCCGGTTTTCAAGTGAGGTACCCCGATTATGTCGAATTCCTCTGCGGTGCGGCAGAGTTGAAAGCCCACAAGGTGGTGCCGCACCAGTCTGACTCGCGGGCGACGTGGAAGGTTGTGCGGTTTCCGGGGTGGATTTCCCGTCGGGCCCGTATGGTCCGCATGCTGGATGGGGCGGGCCTTGCGTACGTGTTGTATCTATGCTGTGGGCATGAGCATGGCCGTGAAACAGCCCCCCGCCGCCGACCGCGTGTACACGCACGTCAAACAGGCCGTCCTGGACCGCAGTTACCAGGGCGGCACCCTGCTGACCGAGGGTGAGCTGGCCGAGGCCGTCGGAGTATCGCGGACGCCCGTGCGCGAGGCTCTGCTGCGGCTCGAGGTCGAGGGGCTCATCAGGCTCTACCCGAAGAAGGGCGCCCTCGTCCTGCCGGTCTCCGCACAGGAGATCGCCGATGTGGTCGAGACCCGGCAACTGGTCGAGGAGCACGCGGCCAGGAAGGCCGTACCCGCGCCGCCGGGGCTCATCGAGCGGCTCGAGGAACTGCTGCTGAAGCAGAAGAAGGAGGCCGCCGCGGGTGACTTCGCCGCGGCCGCCGTCACCGACCGCTGCTTCCACGCCGAGATCGTCCGCAGCGGCGGCAACGAGATCCTGTCCCGGCTCTACGACCAGTTGCGCGACCGGCAGCTGCGCATGGGCGTCGCCGTCATGCACTCCCACCCCGACCGGCTCGCCAAGACGCTCGCCGAGCACGAGCAGATCCTGGACGCGCTGCGCTCGGGGGACGCGGAGGCGGCCGTCGAGGTCGTGCACCGGCACGTCAACTGGTTCTCCCACCTCGCGCGGGGTGAGGTCCGGTGAGCGCCTCGTCCTCGTCGGCCTCCTCGCCTGCCGCCCTGCCCGGCGATCCGCCCGGCGGCCGGCGTGCCGTCGCGGTGTGGAGCATCGGCGTCGCCGTCTACTTCGTCGCCGTCATCTTCCGCACGTCCCTGGGCGTCGCCGGCCTCGACGCGGCCGACCGCTTCCACGTGGGCGCCTCGGCTCTGTCGACGTTCTCGATCCTCCAACTCCTCGTCTACGCCGGTATGCAGATACCCGTCGGTCTGCTCGTCGACCGGCTCGGCACCAAGAAGGTGCTGGCCATCGGCGCCGTGCTCTTCACGGCCGGCCAGCTCGGCTTCGCGTTCTCCCCGTCGTACGGCACCGCGCTCGCCTCGCGCGCGCTGCTCGGCTGCGGGGACGCCATGACGTTCATCAGCGTGCTGCGGCTGGGCACCCGTTGGTTCCCCGTCCGGCGCGGTCCGCTGGTCGCCCAGATGGCCGGACTGGTCGGAATGGCCGGCAACCTGGTGTCCACGCTGGTGCTGGCCCGGCTGCTGCACGGGGTGGGCTGGACGGCGGCCTTCGCGGGCAGCGCGCTGGCCGGAGCGGTGGTGCTGGTCCTGCTGGTGCTGTTCCTCAAGGACCACCCCGAGGGCCACGAGCCGGAGCCGATGCCCCACCAGGGCGCCGTCTACGTACGCCGGCAGATCGCCGCGGCCTGGCGGGAGCCCGGGACGCGGCTCGGGCTGTGGGTGCACTTCACCACGCAGTTCCCGGCGATGGTGTTCCTGCTGCTGTGGGGGCTGCCGTTCCTGGTCGAGGCCCAGGGCCTGTCGCGGGCGGACGCGGGGGAACTGCTCACGCTCGTCGTGGTGTCCAACATGGCCGTCGGGCTCGTCTACGGCCAGATCGTCGCCCGGCACCACGCGGCACGGCTGCCGCTCGCGCTCGGCACGGTGGCGGCGACCGCGACCATGTGGGCGGTGACGCTGGCGTATCCGGGCGGACGGGCGCCGGTGTGGCTGCTGGTCGTGCTGTGCCTGGTGCTCGGCGCGTGCGGGCCGGCCTCGATGATCGGGTTCGACTTCGCGCGCCCGGCGAATCCGGCGGAGCGCCAGGGGACGGCGTCGGGCATCACCAACATGGGTGGCTTTGTGGCCTCGATGACGACGCTGTTCGCGGTCGGGGTGCTGCTGGACGCGACCGGGGGCGACTACCGGATCGCCTTCTCGGTGGTGTTCGTGCTTCAGGCGCTGGGCGTGAGCCAGATCCTGCGGCTGCGCAGGAAGGCGGCCCGCCGGGAGCGGGAGCGGCTGGTCGCCAGCCGGGTGGAGACGGTGCACGTGCCGGCGTGACGGCGCGTCGAGCCGCCGACGAGGGACGGACGGGCGCGGGTGCGCCCACCGCCGCCGCGGCCGAGCGGCGCCTTCCCCCGGCCGCCGGAGCACGGCAGATCCGGCTCACTCCGGGGGAAGCACATCCGTCCGCGGCCACCAACCGCCCCGGACAGAACACCTAGGCCGTCACCACGAAGTTCCGCAGGATCGCCTCCGCCAGGTCCAGGTCGCCCTCCGTCTTCACCCGGTCCGCGACCGCATCCGGGGTGGTCCGGCCGCAGGCCAGGCGTACGTAGGTCTCCCAGTCGAGTGCCAGGGTCGCCGCCGGGCCGAGGGCCGGGGCCGTCTCCAGGGTGCCGCGGCCCTGGATGTCGACGCGGATCGTGCGCAGGAACTCCACCGGGCCGTGCACGTCGAAGACGATCGCCGAGCTGCGCGGGGCGTCCGCCTTGGCCGCGACCACGTCGGGGAGGGCGGCCAGTAGATGGTCACGGGCGACGTGGGCGCCCGGCGAGTCGAGGTTGCCGGGCCGGCCGAGGGCCACGCGCAGATCCTGCTCGTGCACCCAGATGTCGAAGGCCCGGTAGCGCATGGCCTCTTCGAGGGTGATCTCCGCGCTGAGCGGACCGCGCACCTTGGTGCCGGGGTCGCGGGTCTCGTTCCGCAGCTGGCGGTTGCGGCGGATGATCGTGTACTCCAGCTCGGAGGTCATCTCCGGCGAGGTGTGGTGGCGGCGGACGTCGACCTGCATCTCCATGTAGCGCTGGTGCTCGTTGGTGACGTGGAACAGGTCGCGCGGCAGCGCGTGGATGGGCCGCGGGTCGCCCAGCATCTCGCAGTCCATGCCGATGATGTGCGAGACCACGTCACGGACCGACCAGCCGGGGCACGGGGTGCGCCGGTTCCAGTCGGCTTCCACCAGGGGCTGCATCAGCTCCGATATCGCCTCGACGGAGTGGGTCCAGGCATCGGCGTAGGGCTGGAGGGTGGGATGCAGACTCACGGAACGGGACCCCTCGGCGGTCGGTACACGGGCAGGATGTGATGGCATTGCCAGTGGGAGGTGGCTGCGGTCGGCGGGTGTCTTGGAACTCCCCCCGGTTCTCGCTCCGCTACGAGCAGGAGGTACCCCCAAGTTACGCTGCTGTGAGGCAGCCCGGCAGTGCTTTCGTGTGACGATCGTAGGCCTGTCCGGACGACTCGAGTGCCAGGACGGTGGTAGTGTGCGCGCTTCGCTGATCCAGATTGCCGTGGACGAGGGCGAATCGGTCGATTCGCGGCGTCGGCGAGTGGCCGCACTGGTGTGCGAGCAGGCCGGGGCCGATCTCGTGGTGCTCCCGGAGCTGTGGACCACCGGGGCCTTCGCCTTCGAGGAGTTCGAACGCGAGGCCGAACCGCTGGAGGGCCCCACCTACGAGGCGATGGCCAAGGCGGCGAGCGACGCGGGCGTGTGGCTGCACGCCGGCTCGATCCCCGAACGCGTCGCGTCCGACGGCGATCCGGCCGGGGGCGGGGACGCGCTCTACAACACCTCCCTGGTCTTCTCCCCCTCAGGCGAGCCGGCCGCCGTCTACCGCAAGATCCACCGCTTCGGCTTCGACAAGGGCGAGGCCGTGCTGATGAGCGCGGGGCGGGAACTGGTGACGGTCCCTCTGCCGGACACCACCCTGGGCCTCGCGACCTGTTACGACCTCCGTTTCCCCGAACTCTTCCGCGGGCTCGTCGACGCGGGCGCGCAGACCCTGGTGATCCCGGCGGGCTGGCCCGAGCGCCGGCGTGCGCACTGGACGCTGCTGGCCCGGGCGCGGGCGGTGGAGGACCAGGCGTTCGTGCTCGCCTGTGGAACGGCCGGGACGCACGCGGGAGTTCCGCAGGCGGGTCACTCGATCGTGGTGGATCCCTGGGGCGAGGTGCTGGCCGAGGCCGGCCCCGGCGAGGAGGTCCTCACGGTCGACCTCGACCCGGCGAGGGTGCAGGCCACCCGGGACCAGTTCCCGGCCCTGAAGGACCGGATCCTCGGCCTGGCACCTCCACGCCGCCAGGACGACGTCTAGGACCTCTCGCGCCGGGGCTTCTCCTCGCGGCCAGGACGGCGTCCAGCGCCGGGGCTTCTCCTCGGCGCCGGGACGACTCCTGGCGCCTACCGGTGCTCGCGTTCCTTCTCCGCCAGGTGGATCACGCACACCGCCACCGCGATCAGCAGCGCGGGGTCGGCGTCCTCGCGCACGATGTCGACGCCGTAGGTCTCCACGACGCTCAGCCAGCGCCGGGAGATCACCGCGAGCAGGTCGCCGTCGTACTCCACGGCGAACTCCCGGTCGAGGATCTTGCCGCTGACGTCGAGCTCGGTGCCGTCCACCAGGGACACCCGGTAGTGGTTGCGCAGCAGCGACAGCCGCTTGCGCCTGATCTTCGCCAGGGCCTCGCCGCCCCGCTCGATCACCATCGTGTCCCGCAGCGCGAGCATCTTCTGGTGGATGTTGATGAGGACCCGGCCGTGGGCGTCCTTCAGCTCGAAGGTGTCCCGCAGCCGCATCGCCTTGCCGTCGACGAGGAAGACCTTGCGGCCGTGTTCGTCCTCGATCCAGTAGTCGTCACCGATGCCGAAAATCCGGTCGCGTACGAGGAATCTCATGCCCTCACCGCTTCCCCGGCTCCGCCCCCGCGACGCCGCCGGTGCTCCGACAAACCCCGTACGGCACCGCGCCGGACGGGCCACCGCCGCCGGGTGGCACCCTTGGTCCCATGAACGACACGGCACCCCGACGCGCCCGCGTACGCGCCCCCGAACTGATCGGCAAGGGCGGCTGGCTCAACACGGGCGGGAAGAACCTCACGCTCGCCGACCTGCGCGGCAAGTGCGTTGTTGTGGATTTCTGGACGTTTTGCTGCGTGAACTGCCTGCACGTCCTGGACGAGCTGCGCGAGCTGGAGGAGAGGCACCGGGACACGGTCGTGGTCGTCGGGGTGCACTCGCCGAAGTTCGTGCACGAGGCGGAGCACCAGGCGGTGGTCGACGCGGTGGAGCGGTACGGGGTGGAGCACCCGGTGCTCGACGACCCGGAGCTCGCCACCTGGAAGCAGTACGCGGTACGGGCCTGGCCGACGCTCGTCGTCATCGACCCGGAGGGCTACGTCGTCGCGCAGCACGCCGGCGAGGGGCACGCGCACGCGATCGAGCGGCTGGTGGAGGAGCTGGAGGCCGAGCACGAGGCGAAGGGCACCCTGCGCCGCGGCGACGGGCCGTACGTGCCGCCGGAGCCGGAGCCCACCACCCTGCGCTTCCCGGGCAAGGCACTGCTGCTGCCCTCCGGGAACTTCCTGGTCAGCGACACCACCCGGCACCAGCTGGTGGAGCTGGCGGAGGACGGCGAGACCGTGGTGCGGCGGATCGGCCAGGGCGGCCGGGGGATGACCGACGGCGGCCCGGACCGGGCCCGGTTCCAGGAGCCGCAGGGGCTCGCGCTCCTGCCGGACGGCACCGTCGTGGTCGCCGACACGGTCAACCACGCCCTGCGGCGCTTCGACCCGGAGACGGGCGTGACCACGACGCTGGCGGGCACCGGACACCAGTGGATGCAGGGCGAGGCCACGTCCGGCCCCGCCCTGGACGTGAAGCTGTCCTCGCCCTGGGACGTGGCCTGGTGGAACGGCAAGGTGTGGATCGCCATGGCGGGCGTGCACCAGCTCTGGGCCTACGACCCGGCGGACAGGAGCGTCGCCGTCACGGCGGGGACCACGAACGAGGGGCTCGTCGACGGGCCCGGCGCGGACGCCTGGTTCGCGCAGCCCTCCGGGCTCGCGGCCACGCCCGACCGGCTGTGGCTCGCCGACTCCGAGACGTCCGCCCTGCGCTGGGTGGACCTCGAAGGGCACGTCCACACCGCCGTCGGCACGGGTCTGTTCGACTTCGGGCACCGGGACGGCGCGGCCGAACAGGCGCTTCTCCAGCACCCGTTGGGTGTCACGGCGCTCCCCGACGGATCGGTCGCCGTCAGCGACACCTACAACCACGCCCTGCGCCGCTACGACCCGGCGACCGGTGAGGTCACGACGCTCGCCACCGATCTGCGTGAGCCCAGCGACGCGGTGCTCGTCGGCGACGACATCGTGGTGGTGGAGTCGGCGCGGCACCGGCTGACCCGGCTGCGCCTGCCGGAGGAGGCGGTACGGGTCGAGGCGGTCGCCCACCGCACCCAGCGCTCCGCCACGGAGGTCGCCCCCGGCCGCCTCCGCCTCGACGTGATCTTCCAGGCCCCGGCGGGCCAGAAGCTCGACACCCGGTACGGGCCGTCGACCCGGCTGCTGGTCTCCTCGACCCCGCCCGAGCTGCTGCTGAAGGGCGAGGGCGCGGACACCGACCTGTGCCGCGAGCTGGAGCTGAACCCCGCCGTCGCGGAGGGTGTCCTGCACGTCTCCGCGATGGCGGCATCCTGCGACGACGACCCCGCTAACGAGTACCCCGCCTGCCATGTGCACCAGCAGGACTGGGGCGTTCCGGTCCGCCTCACCGAGGGGGCGACGGACCGGCTGCCACTCGTCCTGGCCGGGATGGACGAGAGCGCGGCGGGCTGACCCCCCCAAGGGCTCCGGCGGCGCCGTGTCACCCCCCCCGTCGTGATGATGTCGAGGGCGGAAAGTCTTCACGATGTTCACACAGCACGACGAGGGGTTGGGCCGGCGGGAATGCTCGGGCTTGTCGCCGTCTGCCCGTCATGTTCCGTGGTCGCGGGGTCGGCTCGGTACGCGGCTCAGAGGCCGTAGCCGTCGCTGTAGCCGTCGCGTGCGTGGTGGTGGTGATCCTCTTCGACGACCGTGGTGGGAGGCACCATGACGCGGCGGCGGCGGTAGATGCTGCTGAACGTCGTGACGCCGATCAGGCCGACGATCATCAGGATGACGCCGACCATGTGCAGGTTGACTCCCTGCATGTGCCAGTCGGTCGCGAACGTGAGGATGGCTCCCACGGCGATGAGGATGATGCAGCCGCCGAGGCCCATGAGTGTCGCCTCCCTGTCCGGTGTCGGATCCGGAGGGTCCGGCCGTGCCGGTCCCTTCCGGTCAACTCCGGGTACCCGCAAGCCGGGTGACCATGCGGAGGCGGCGCCTCATGGACAGGGAGGCCGTGCCGCTCAGCCCTCCAGGAACGCCACCAGCGCGTTCGCCAGCAGGAACGGGTCGTCGGCGGCGCACAGCTCGCGGGCGCTGTGCATCGACAGGATGGCCACGCCGATGTCGACGGTGCGGATGCCGTGTCGGGCCGCGGTGATCGGGCCGATGGTCGTGCCGCACGGCATGGAGTTGTTGGAGACGAAGGACTGGAAGGGGACACCGGCCTTCTCGCAGGCCGCCACCCACACCGCGCGTCCCGAACCGTCCGTCGCGTAGCGGTTGTTGACGTTGACCTTGAGGATGGGGCCGCCGCCCGCGCGCGGGTGGTGGGTCGGGTCGTGCCGCTCGGCGTAGTTGGGGTGGACGGCGTGGCCGGTGTCGGAGGACAGGCAGACCGTGCCGGCGAAGGCGCGCGCCCGGTCCTCGTACGACCCTCCGCGCGCGAACACCGAGCGCTCCAGCACGCCTCCGAGCAGCGGGCCGTCCGCGCCGGTGTCGGACTGGGAGCCGTTCTCCTCGTGGTCGAAGGCGGCCAGCACCGGGATGTACGGCAGCTCCGGCGCCCCCGTCGCGACGGCCGCGAGCGCCGCGGCGCCGGCGTGCACCGACAGCAGGTTGTCCATCCGGGGCCCGGCCATCAGCTCACGGTCCCGGCCCAGGTAGGCGGGGGCCTCCACGGAGTGCGTCATCAGGTCCCAGCCGGCCACCTCGCCCGCCGCGAGTCCCGCCTCCGCCTCAAGGAAGGCGATCAGATCGCCGTCGCGGACGTCGTCGCCCAGGCCCCACACCGGTTGCAGATGCCGCTGCTTGTCCAGCTTGAGGCCCTCCGCCGAGACCTGGCGGTCCAGGTGGATCGCGAGCTGGGGGACGCGCAGCAGCGGACGGTCGACGTTGACCAGGCGGGTGGAGCCGTCGCGCAGTGTGAGCCGGCCGGACAGGCCCAGGTCGCGGTCGAGCCAGGAGTTCATCAGCGGGCCGCCGTAGATCTCCACCGCGACCTGGCGCCAGCCGTGCGCCCCGGTGTCGGGCAGCGGCTTGACGCGCAGGTTGGGGGAGTCGGTGTGCGCGCCGACGATGCGGAAGGGGGTGTGCGGCGCCGCGCCCTCGGGGACGTACCAGGCCACGATCGCGCCGCCGCGCAGCACGTACTTTCCGCCCGCCGTGCCGTCCCACGCGTCCGTCTCCGAGACCTGGCGGAAGCCGGCCTTCTCCAGCCGCTCGGCCGTGTTCGCCACGGCGTGGTACGGCGACGGGCTCGCCGCCAGGAAGGACATCAGGTCGTCGGTGTGGCCGCGGTCGAAGCGCTGGCTTGTACTCATGGGTTCACCTTAACGACGTCACGAGGGTCCGCTCCCGGTGCCGGGAGCGGACCCTCGTTGGGTGGGGGGGTGGGGACGAGCGCGGGTGGGGGGTGGGGACGAGCGCGGGTGCGGAGCGGGCGGCGCCCGGTCCGGGGCCCGTCCTAGAAGGCGGCCTCGTCCACCTCCATCAGGTCCAGGTCGACGTTCTGGGCGACCTTGCGGGCCAGGGTGACGCCCGGCAGGACGTTGGCCGCGAAGAACTTCGCCGCCGCGATCTTGCCCTGGTAGAAGGCCGCGTCCTTGGAGGACACAGCCTTCGAGGAGGCCGTCTCGAGCTTCTCGGCGGCGATCGCGGCGCCCTTGAGCAGCAGGTGGCCGACGATCACGTCACCGGAGGCGAGCAGCAGGCGGGTGGTGTTCAGGCCCACCTTGTAGATGTTCTTGACGTCCTTCTCGGTGGCCGCGAGGTCGGTCAGCATCAGGCCGACGAGGCCCTCCAGCTCGGCGGCGGCCCTGGCGAGGTGCTCGCGGGCGCCGGCCAGGTCCTCGCCGCCGGTGCCGAGGGCGAGGAACTCCTTGATGTCCTCGGCGATCGAGTTCAGCGCGGCGCCCTGGTTGCGGACGATCTTCCGGAAGAAGAAGTCCTGGCCCTGGATGGCCGTGGTGCCCTCGTAGAGGGTGTCGATCTTGGCGTCCCGGATGTACTGCTCGACCGGGTACTCCTGGAGGAAGCCGGAGCCGCCGAAGGTCTGCAGCGACTGGGCGAGCTGCTCGTAGCCCTTCTCGGAGCCGTAGCCCTTGACGATGGGCAGGAGCAGGTCGTTGAGCGCGTGCTCGGTCGAGGCGTCCTCGCCGTTCGCCTCCTTGACCGCGATGGTGTCCTGGACCGCGGCGGTGTGCAGCACGAGGGCGCGCATGCCCTCCGCGTACGCCTTCTGCGTCATCAGCGAGCGGCGCACGTCGGGGTGGTGGGTGATGGTGACCTTGGGCGCGGACTTGTCCATGAAGTTCGCCAGGTCGGGGCCCTGGACGCGCTCCTTGGCGTACTCCAGTGCGTTGAGGTAGCCGGTGGACAGCGTGGAGATCGCCTTCGTGCCGACCATCATGCGGGCGAACTCGATGATGCGGAACATCTGGCGGATGCCGTCGTGCCTGTCGCCGATCAGCCAGCCCTTGGCGGGGTGGCGGTCGCCGAAGGTCATCTCGCAGGTGTTGGAGGCCTTCAGGCCCATCTTGTGCTCGACGTTGGTGGCGTAGACGCCGTTGCGCTCGCCGAGTTCGCCGGTCTCGAAGTCGAAGAGGTACTTCGGGACGAGGAAGAGGGACAGGCCCTTGGTGCCGGGTCCCGCGCCCTCGGGGCGGGCGAGGACGTAGTGGAGGATGTTCTCCTCCATGTCGTGCTCGCCGGAGGTGATGAAGCGCTTCACGCCTTCGATGTGCCAGGAGCCGTCCTCCTGCTGGACCGCCCTGGTGCGGCCGGCGCCGACGTCCGAGCCGGCGTCGGGCTCGGTGAGCACCATGGTGGAGCCCCAGGTCTTCTCGACCGCGATCGAGGCGATCTTCTTCTGCTCCTCGGTGCCCTCGTCGAAGAGGATGCGGGCGAACGCCGGGCCGGAGGAGTACATCCAGATCGCCGGGTTGGCGCCGAGGATCAGCTCCGCGTAGGCCCAGATCAGGGACGGCGGAGCGGTGGTGCCGCCGATCTCCTCGGGCAGGCCGAGGCGCCAGTACTCGGAGTCCATGAAGGCCTTGTAGCTCTTCTTGAAGGCTGCCGGGACCGGCGCGGTGTTCGTCTCGGGGTCGAACACCGGCGGGTTGCGGTCGGCGTCGACGAAGGACTCCGCCAGCTCGTTCTCCGCCAGGCGGGTCAGCTCCTCCAGGACGCTCCTGGCGGTGTCGGCGTCCATCTCCTCGAACGGACCGGTGCCGTACAGCTTGTCGCGTCCGAGCACTTCGAAGAGGTTGAACTCGATGTCGCGGAGGTTCGACTTGTAGTGCCCCATGGCCACGGCTCCCGTCGAGGGCTTGGCGAGGCACTGACTCCTCGCATCTGGTTCACGTACCAACTAGTAGCTCCGATGATGCTACCCGTCGGTAATAAGAAGCAACCCCGATCCCGCCATGTGTGACCGAGCCCTCGTGCGGGTCAGTACGCTGTGGCTCATGTACGGATACGGCCAGCCGATGGACAGTGGGGCGGCACAGCAGGGGTACGTCCCTCCGCAGCAGCAGATGCCCGGCGGTGTCGGCGGGTACGGCCAGCAGGCTCCGGCCTACCCCGAGCCCTCGCCGCCCTCGCTCGCGGAGGCGGTGCGCGCCTTCACCACGGGGCAGATGGCCGCCGAGGACTTCCAGCAGGTCTTCGCGACCTCCAAGGTGTACTGCCCGCGCGGCGACAACCCCGGGTTCCTGGCGCTGCACAACACCCAGCAGCCGGTGATCCCGATGTTCACCTCGCTCAAGGAGCTGCGCCGGTACGCGGGCAAGGAGTCCAAGTACTTCGTGATCACCGGCGCCGAGGTGATCGACCTGCTGCCGACCGGCTACGGCTTCGTGGTCGACATGGAGGGCGAGCACCGGATGGTGTTCGACGCCAAGGCGGTCGAGCAGATGGTCGACTTCGCGATGCGCCGGATGTACGGCTAGGAGCCGGCACGTGGGTGCCCTGGAGCCCGGAGGGAATGCCCTCCGGGCTTCTTCTGTTGGGGCTGGCAGAAAGTTCAACGCTCAACTAAAGTGGCCGCACAAGGAGGAACCGACATGCCTGCAGTGACCGTCGAGAACCCGCTGACGCTGCCCCGTGTGGCAGCGCCCGCAGACGCCGTGGCACGTCCCGTGCTCACCGTCACGACCGCGCCGAGCGGCTTCGAGGGCGAGGGCTTCCCGGTGCGCCGGGCGTTCGCCGGGATCAACTACCGCCACCTCGACCCGTTCATCATGATGGACCAGATGGGTGAGGTGGAGTACGCGCCGGGCGAGCCCAAGGGCACCCCCTGGCACCCGCACCGTGGCTTCGAGACCGTCACCTACATCATCGACGGGACCTTCGACCACCAGGACTCCAACGGCGGTGGCGGCACCATCACCAACGGCGACACCCAGTGGATGACGGCGGGCAGCGGCCTGCTGCACATCGAGGCCCCGCCGGAGTCGCTGGTGGTGTCCGGCGGCCTCTTCCACGGCCTCCAGCTGTGGGTGAACCTGCCGGCCAGGGACAAGATGATGGCGCCGCGCTACCAGGACATCCGCGGTGGCAGTGTCCAGCTCCTCACCTCCCCCGACGGCGGCGCGCTGCTGCGGGTCATCGCCGGTGAGCTGGACGGCCACGCGGGCCCCGGCATCACGCACACGCCGATCACGATGATCCACGCGACGGTGGCGCCGGGCGCGGAGGTCACCCTGCCCTGGCGGGAGGACTTCAACGGCCTGGCGTACGTGATGGCGGGACGCGGCACCGTGGGCGCCGAGCGCCGGCCGATCCACCTGGGTCAGACCGCGGTCTTCGGCGCCGGTTCCTCGCTGACCGTCCGCGCGGACGAGCGGCAGGACTCGCACACGCCCGACCTGGAGGTCGTCCTCCTCGGCGGGCAGCCGATCCGGGAGCCGATGGCCCACTACGGCCCCTTCGTCATGAACACCCGGGAGGAACTCATGGAGGCCTTCGAGGACTTCAAGAAGGGCCGCCTCGGCACGATCCCCGCGGTCCACGGGATGAGCGAGGGCGGGCTGTAGGCCTCACCCCGCCGTCCGGTCGCCCGGCTGCCCGGCCGCCCGGCGCGAGGGCCCCGTCCACTTGCGGACGGGGCCCTTCCCGTGCCGGCCCACGTACCGCCCGTAGCTGACGCCGTGTCACCCGGGTGGACCGTCCGTGCAGGACAGCACGTCCGGGGTGTGGTGGTCTGGAGGCGTGCAGGCCCCCGCCCCGCTGCTGCCCGAGCCCGTCCGGCGTCTCGCCGCCTGGTGCGCCGCCTTTCTGCTGGTGTCCGGGGTGGTGTGGATCGGGGTCGAGCTGTGCGTGGTCTTCCGGACCGCGGTGATCCCGGTGCTGCTGGCACTGCTCGGCACAGCGCTGCTGCGACCGCTCTTCCGGCGGCTCGCGGGCACGGGGATGAACCGGTCGCTCGCCGCCGGGATCACCTGTGCGGCGGTCGTCGTGTTCGTCGGCGGAGTGGTGTACATCGTGGCGGCCGCCCTGATCGACAGCGGGGACCAGATCCTCGCCTCGCTCAGGAAGGCCGCGCAGTGGCTCGCCACCCACTTCGGGGCGGCCGGGACCTCGCTGGACGACCTCGCCTCCAACGGCAGACGGCTGCTGGAGAAGTTCGCCGGGACGGCCGCCTCCAACGTCATCAGCGGGGTCAGCGTGGTCGGCGAGTCGATCGCCATGGCCGTACTGGCCCTGCTGCTCGTGTTCTTCTTCCTGCGCGACTCGCACAAGGCCGCCGCCGTTCTGCGCACGCTCGCCCCGCGCGGGAGCGGCGACACCGCGGAGGCCATGGCCCGGCGGGCCTTCGCCGCCGTGGAGGGCTTCATGCGCGGCACGACGCTCATCGCGCTGATCGACGCCACGTGCATCACCGTCGGCCTGCTCCTGCTGAGGGTGCCCGGCGCGCTCGGGCTCGGCGCGCTGGTCTTCGTCGGCGGCTACCTCCCCTACCTGGGCGCCTTCCTCTCCGGCACGGTGTCCGTGCTGGTCGCCCTCGCCGACCGCGGCCTCGTCGTCGGACTGTGGGCGTTCGGGGTGGTGCTGGCGGTCCAGGTGCTGGAGGGGCACGTGCTCCAGCCGGTGATCCAGAGCCGGACCGTGCAGATGCACCCGGCCGCGGTGCTGCTGGCGATCACCGGGGGCGCGTCGGTCGCCGGGATCGTGGGGATGCTGCTGGCGGTGCCGCTGACGGCGGCGGCCTTCGGGACCGCGCACGAACTGCGGGCACGGTACGCGGCCGCGCCGTAGGGGCCACCCGGGGGCGGCTCACCCGGAAGGGCGGCTCACCCGGAAGGGCGGCTCACCCGGCCGCCGAGGACTCGTACAGCTCGAACCAGATGCTCTTGCCCTTGCCGCGCGGCACGACGCCCCAGGCGTCCGCGAGCAGTTCGATCAGCACCAGTCCGCGCCCGGAGGAGGCGAGCTCGCCGGGCCGGCGCTTGTGCGGCAGGTCGTCGCCGGCGTCGGTGACCTCCACCCGCAGCCGCCGCTCCCCCTTCTCCCCGCTGACCTCGGCCAGCACCCGGCCGGCGTCGAGCAGGAAGGCCTCCCGGGAGCGCCGCCAGTCGCCGGTGACCGCCCGTCGCCCCGCGGGGGAACCTGGTGTCGGCTCGGCGACCTCCTGAAGGGTGCCGATCAGCTTGTACGCCCTCTTGCGGGCGTCGAAGGCCGGTTTGGAGCGGCTGCGCACGACGCGGATGATCCGGTTGTGCTCGTCCATGATGCGGATGCGCACCTCGGCGAGGCTGTCCTCGGCGGCGGCGAGCCGCACGACGCCGGTGATCTCGTTCCAGTCGACCGGGTGGAGGCGGGCGCGCACCTGGGCTTCCCTGAGCGTGGTCTTCTCGGACACTGCCACCGATGGCGTACGGCCTTGCGGTCCTCCAGCCGCCCGGGACCGGCCGGGGACGGCTCCTTATTGTGGGGAGCCGATCTTGAGCCGCCCGGTACGCTTGGTAGGTCCGGGCCATGCCCGCCCGGTGATCCCCGATCCGCGAAGACTGGATGAACGACGATGCATCGGTACAGGTCCCACACCTGCGGCGAGCTCCGCGCCTCTGACGTCGGCACCGACGTCCGGCTGAGTGGCTGGCTGCACAATCGGCGAGACCTGGGCGGCATCCTCTTCATCGATCTGCGCGACCACTACGGCATCACGCAGCTCGTCGCCCGCCCGGGCACGCCCGCGTACGAGGCCCTGGACAAGCTCTCCAAGGAGTCCACGGTCCGCGTCGACGGCAGCGTTGTTTCACGTGGAACCGAGAACGTGAACCCGGACCTGCCGACCGGTGAGATCGAGGTCGAGGTGACCGAGGTCGAGCTGCTCGGCGCGGCTCAGCCCCTCCCCTTCACCATCAACACCGAGGACGGGGTCAACGAGGAGCGGCGCCTGGAGTACCGCTTCCTGGACCTGCGCCGCGAGCGCATGCACCGCAACATCCTGCTGCGCACGGCGGTCATCTCCGCCATCCGCCACAAGATGTCGGCGATGGGCTTCAACGAGATGGCGACGCCGATCCTGTCCGCCACCTCCCCCGAGGGCGCGCGCGACTACGTGGTCCCCTCCCGGGTCCACGCGGGCCGGTTCTACGCCCTTCCGCAGGCACCCCAGCAGTTCAAGCAGCTGCTGATGATCTCGGGCTTCGACCGCTACTTCCAGATCGCGCCCTGCTTCCGTGACGAGGACGCCCGCGCGGACCGTTCGCCGGGCGAGTTCTACCAGCTCGATGTCGAGATGAGCTTCGTCGAGCAGGAGGACGTCTTCCAGCCGATCGAGAAGCTCATGACGGAGCTCTTCGAGGAGTTCGGCGGCGGCCGCCACGTCACCTCGCCCTTCCCGCGGATCCCGTTCCGCGAGGCGATGCTGAAGTACGGCTCCGACAAGCCGGACCTGCGCGCCAAGCTGGAGCTCGTCGACATCACGGACGTCTTCGCGGGCTCGGAGTTCAAGGCGTTCGCGGGCAAGCACGTGCGCGCGCTGGCGGTGCCGGACACCGCCGGCCAGCCGCGGAAGTTCTTCGACCAGCTCGGCGAGTACGCGGTCGAGCAGGGCGCGAAGGGCCTGGCGTGGGTGCGCGTCGGCGAGGACGGCGCACTGACCGGCCCGATCGCGAAGTTCCTCACCGAGGAGAACGTCGCGGAGCTGACCAAGCGGCTCTCCCTGGCCCCCGGCCACGCGGTGTTCTTCGGCGCGGGCGAGTTCGACGAGGTCTCGAAGATCATGGGTGCGGTGCGGGTGGAGACCGCCAGGCGCGCCGGCCAGTTCGAGGAGAACGTCTTCCGCTTCTGCTGGATCGTCGACTTCCCGATGTACGAGAAGGACGAGGAGACGGGCGGGATCGACTTCTCCCACAACCCGTTCTCGATGCCGCAGGGCGGTCTTGAGGCCCTGGAGACCCAGGACCCGCTGGACATCCTGGGCTGGCAGTACGACATCGTCTGCAACGGCGTCGAGCTGTCCTCCGGCGCCATCCGCAACCACGAGCCGGACATCATGCTCAAGGCCTTCGAGATCGCGGGCTACGACCGTGAGACCGTCGAGGACAAGTTCGCGGGCATGCTCCGCGCGTTCCGCTTCGGCGCCCCGCCGCACGGCGGCATCGCGCCGGGCGTCGACCGCATCGTGATGCTTCTCGCGGACGAGCCCAACATCCGCGAGACCATCGCCTTCCCGCTCAACGGCAACGCCCAGGACCTGATGATGGGCGCCCCGACCGAGCTGGACGAGTCGCGTCTGAGGGAACTCCACCTGTCGGTACGCAAGCCGCAGCCGAAGTAGTAGGGCACAGGCGGGCGGGAATGCTCGAAACCGGCGTCGGTTTCGAGTCTTCTCGTTCGTACATGGCGGGCAGGTGCTGTTTTCTCATCCGGCTGACAGGAATCCTGCCTAGTTTCGCGGGCCATGACGGACAACAAGGCACCCTCATCCCATTCGGACCTGACGCGCCGCAAGGTGCTGCTGGCGGGCGGCGCGGCGGTGACCGCGGTGGGCTTGGCTGGCTCGTCGGCGCTGAACGCCGCAGCGGGCGAGGCGGCTGCGGCCACCAAGGCCACCACGGTCGAGAGCTGCTACATGCTCACCTCGGAGCTGGTCGAGGGCCCCTACTACATCGACGCCGACAAGCTTCGACGGGACGTCACCGAGGACCAGGACGGCATCCCGCTGACCCTCACACTCAAGGTGATCGACGCCGAGAGCTGCAGGCCCCTGCGCAACGCGGCCGTCGACATCTGGCACTGCAACGCGGTGGGCGTCTACTCGGGTTACGAGGACAGCGGCAACGGCGGCGGTGGCCCGGCTCCTACGGGCCCCCCGCCTTCGGGCATGCCCACCGGTGAGCCGCCGACCGACGGTCCTGGCCAGGGCGGCGGGCATCAGGAGCCGACGGACGACGAGCGCTTCCTGCGCGGCACCTGGCACACGGACCGGAACGGCCAGGTCACCTTCCGCACGGTCTTCCCGGGCTGGTACCAGGGCCGCTGCGTGCACATCCACGTCAAGGTCCATGTGGACGGCAAGTGGACGGACTCCGGCTACGAGGGGGGCCGCACCTGCCACACCGGTCAGTTGTTCTTCGACGAGGAGTCGGTGTCGCTCACGGAGTCGGTGGAGCCGTACTCCACCAATGTCGTGACCCGTACGACTCTCGACGAGGACGGGATCTACCCGGGCAACGGCAATGAGGGCGGCCTGCTCCACCTCCGGTACGACACGAAGCACATCGCCCGCGGCGTCCGCGCCCAACTGACCCTGGGCGTCGACCCGAGCGCGACCAACGACGGCCAGGACGGCCCCCGGCCGACCGCATCGCAGCCACCGTCGGGAGCGGCGAGCTGACGCAAGGACCTACGGAGACGGAGCGGCCCGGATCCGGTGAGGGTTCCGGGCCGCTCCGTCTGTATGCCGTGACCGCAGCTCGCCCCGACACTTCCGCGGAAGTGGGATGTGCGGGGGCTCAGGCATTGCCGGCGCTGTCCTCGGAGCTCTCCGGATTCCCGACGAACAGGTCTTCCGTGCGCTTGACCGTGCCGGACCGGTCCAGCCAGTCGGCCAGGCGATCGAGATCGGTGCAGGAGGCGATGCGCTCACGGGCATCGTGCGAGACACGGAGACCGCGCACCTCGAGAACGCGCAGGACGCCCTTGGCTTCACCCTTCGCCTCGCCCGTCGCCTCGCCTTCCGCCTTGCCCTCCAGGTACGTTTCCTCGAAGAGGGTTCCCCGGCCGGGGAAGTAAGTGGCGACCATCTTCTGCAGTCCTCTCCGTCAGACGGACGGGTGGCTGGATCCCGGGGTCGGGCTCTCAGTTTCCCGGCTCAGCCGCGTACTGCCTTCACGGCCTCGTCCAGGACGGCGCTCAGCTCGCGCAGCGCTTCCCGAGCGGTGGCAGGGTCCTCGTGTTCCAACCTGTTCTGCGCGTGAGTGAAGCGGGAGGACAGGTCGGGGCGGCGGGCGATCTCGATATCCCTGGCCCAGGTGAGGACCCAGCTCCGCACGGGGCTCAGAGACTGCCACTCGACCGCTTTGGCGAAGGCGTCGTCCTTCGTGGCCTGCATCTCGTCCAGACGGCCCGGGGCGACGACGGCGAGGGCGGCGCGCAAGGCATCAGGGGTCTGCTCGGGACGGGCGATCAGCTCATGTCCTTGACCGACGTACTCGCGTATCGCGGCGAGGAAGACCGCCCTATGCTCGGCTTCGATCTCCGCGTCGTTCCGTTCCTCTGTGCCCATCTCGGTGAGAAGACGTGCGGCCCTCTCGGCAGCCGTAGGGTCGTCCCTCAGGAGCGCGCGCCTGCGCTCCCGCCAGCTCTCGCCGTTCACCGCCCTACCTCCAGACGTCCGCGTACCGGGTCGGTCTTTTTGCTGAGGTCTGGGGTTACTCGTCCGTAAAGACGTCTTCGGCCGTCGAGGCTGTGACGGCACGCCGCGGCCAGTGGCGCAGGATCTCGGGGTCGCCACAGCCGGTGATGCGCTCCCGGGCCGCTTCGGGGACGTCGATGCCGCGCACTTCCAGGATGTCCAGGACATCCTCGGCGGCGCGGCGCGCCTTGCCCTCGGCTCGGCCCTCCTCGCGGATTTCCTCGGAGAGGGGTGACTTGTAAAAGGAGAGGTCCACGGCCACTAGTTTCCTCTCTTCTCGCTGTTAGGCCGCCTGGGGGGTGAACGCCACCGAAAGGTTGCTGTTGGGTGCGATGTCCAGGTGCAGGGTGGAGTCGAGAGCGGTAGCCAGACGTTCGAGGAGGGGGATGGTGGGAGTGGAACCCCCGTGCTCCAGACGCGAGATGGCGGCCTGGGTCATGCCGGCTCGCGTAGCGAGCTGTGTCTGTGTCATACCCAGGGCGGTACGGCGGTCACGGACGGCTTTGCCGAACAGATAGGCGCGGCGGGCCTCCTGGTACCCCTCCTGCGCGCGGTCGGCATCGGTGATGTCCCAACGGGAGTGGCTCATGGCGTGGCCTCCGGGAAGCGGTCGTAGACGGTGTGGGCGGGCGGATGTTGGGCTTCGCACTCCTTCTGGGCGGCGAGAGCGCGCTGTACTTCGGCGGTTTCCTGTCGCTGTGTCTTGGCGAAGACGGTGAGAAGCACGATGCGCCGGTTCGGTGCGAGCCAGTAGGCAATGCGATAGTGCCGCTGTTCGAGCCGGAACCGGAGCTCTCGCACCTTGCCGCCCAGGTGACGGCTGTAGGGCTCGTCGAGTACGCCGTCGAAGTCGGCGAGGAGATCGGCGTAGAACATCACGCGGCCGTGTTCGTGTGGCGTCAGGGAGTCCAGCCATTTCTCGACTTCGGGTTCGACTTCGATGGTGTATCGCGAGCCCTTAATGTATTCCACGCTATATATCCTCGCTGGTATGGGCAAGGCGAGAGCGCCCGACTTGTCAAAAAATCTCGTTTGTGCCGCTACCGCGCAGGTGTCGGAGAACGTCGTCACATCGGTCGGGGCCGGGGCGGTACGGGTCCTCCTGCTGGGGCGGCTTCGAGGTTGCCGACGGTTCCGGAGAATTGCTCCGTCGACGTGCATCCCTGGCAGTTGTGCGGGTCGGGGCCTCGGTAGCCGCGGTCGCAGGTTTCGCAGTTGCGGAGTGGGTGCCGGACGGGCGGGGGTGTCTCGGGGGCGCGGAACGGCGGCAGGGGTGGGAGCTGGGCGGTGAGGCGGTGGGCCAGGAGGGCGGCCGGGCGGCGCAGGGGCTCCGGCGGCAGGCCGCTGGTCAGGGTGTGGCGTACGGCGGTCGGGGTGAGGTCCCGTTCCAGCCACGCGGCGACACCGGGTGCGAGGTGCTCGGCGTCGGTGGCGGAGAGGAGCAGGCGGGGGTCTGTGCGGCGCAGGCCGGCGAGGATTTCGGTGGCCGCCTTGAGCAGGGCGGGGGAGGTGTACGCGGGCTTCGGTACGGCGGGGAGGGCTGCGCGGCGTGCGGGTTTCTGCTGCGGGGCGGTGGCCGCGCGGCGGGCCGGGGGCCCCGGCGGCAGCGCTTCGGACGCGTCGCGGTCGTGTCGGTGGCCCGGCTGGTTGCAGGAGACGGTGCGGGTGACGATGCGGCCGGTCTCGGTGCGTTCGCGGGTGCGGCGCAGGTAGCCGTGGGTCTCCAGCTCGCGCAGGGCGGCCGCGATCCGGGTCGGCCCTTCGGGGAAGCGGGCGGTCAGGGTCTTGATGTCGACGGGGGCGCCGGTGGGGAGGGACTGGATGTGCACCGCCAGCCCGATGGCGAGTCCCGACAACTCGGGATGCTGGGCGAGGTGGTTGCCGATCACCGTGAAGCGGGTGGTGTGGCGGGTGTTGTCGTGGGTGACGCCGTAGCCGCGCGGGCGGGTACGTGTGCGTGGATTCGCCCGGGAGTGGGGTTCGTCGGCGGCAACGGCTGACTGGGCGTGCGGGGGCACGCTAGGGTCGTGGGTACCCATCAGGAAGGTCCGTTCTTCCTCGGTGGTCAGGCCCTCGATCGGGATCGCTAGTCCCGGCCGGGGGCCGATGCATGTGTGGGGTTGTGTGCGCTGAGCGTAGGGCAGTTGGGGGACGCGAAATCCAGCTGAGCCGGTGATGTTCACCCGCCCGAGTGACCGCCCGCGACGGGCGGGAGGGGTGGGGCTCGGTGGGGTTCTTTCTCCCACGAGTTCTTGGAAAAGAGACCGCCTTCGGCACCGGAGTTCGTGGGGGCGGGTTCCGGTGGTGAGCAGCGCAGTTCGGCCCACACCCGCTTGCGCGGGAACCGGTCCTCGCTCACGCCCCAGCGGTCCGCGAGCGCGGTCACGATGAGCAGGCCACGGCCCGACTCGGCGTCCTCGGCGGGCTGTTGAGGTGCGGGAAGACGGTCACCGCGCGTGTCGGCGACCTCGATACGGAGCGTGTCGCCGATCACGTAGAGCGTCAGCCGGAAGTCCCGCCCGGGGACGCGGCCGTGCGTGATGGCGTTGGCCGCCAGCTCGGCCACGAGGTGGTTCGCGGGCTCCGTGGGCAGCCCCCAGCGGCGCAGCTGCGCCTCGGCGAGCAGGCGTGCGAGGCGGGCGCCTCGCCGTGTGGACGACAGAAGCACGCTGAAGTTGGGGAACTGGACGCTCTGTTCGGCCGTGAGGTCGGCGATTTCCTGATTCACGTCACTCAGAGTGGCCGAGTGCGCCTACCGTGAGGAGTGACTGAGTGGTTGCGTATGGTGACTGTCGGCTGCTTGTCCGGTGCTGTCCGGGCCGTCGGCACCGTTCGTAGGGGTAGGGCGTCGCGGTACGGCGCGGGACTACGGAGGGGTGCGGCATGTCGGTGGACGGTGGGGCGGTACGGCTCGGGGAAGGGACGGACGAGCCGGGGTGGGAGGTGGATCCGGACGACGAGTGGGGAGTCGCCGTCATCACCACCGTGGGGCGGCAGTTGCGGCTGCGGCGGGAAGCGGTCGGGATGCGGGCCGCCGAGTTCGGGGTGGCGATGGGGTACGGGGAGGACCTGGTCTACAAGATCGAGGGTGGGAAGAGGATTCCCCGGCAGGAGTACCTCGACAAGGCGGACGAGGTGTTGCGCGCAGGTGGGCTCATCTCGGCGACGTGGGAGGACGTGCGGAAGGTCCGGTACCCGAAGAGCGTGCGGGCACTGGGCAAGCTGGAGGCCAAGGCGGTCGAGATTGCTCTGTACGAGTGTCACATCGTCCCTGGGTTGTTGCAGACGCCTGAGCACGCACGAGCCGTGATCGGGGCAGCGCAGCCGCCGTACTCGCCCGACGACGTGGAACGCATGGTGGCCGCTCGACTGGCCCGGCAGTCGGTCTTCAAGCGCTCACCTGCGCCGGCGCTCAGTTTCGTCCTGGAAGAGGGGGTCCTGCGGCGTCCCATTGGAGGCACAATGGCGTGGCGTCAGCAGCTTGAACGTCTGCTGGAGGTGGGGCGGTTGCACAACGTCGTGCTTCAGGTGATGCCGATGAATTGCAAGACCCACTCCGGCCTGGACGGTCGGATCGAACTGCTGAAGTTCCCGGACGGCACGGCCGTAGGTCGCTCCGATGGCGCGTTCAACGGCCGGCCGATCTCCGACCCCAAGCACCTGCGCATTCTTGAGCTGCGGTATGGCACCATCCGGGCTCAGGCGCTCTCGCCAGGGGAGTCGCCGGCCTTCATTGAGCAACTGCTGGGAGAAACATGATCCGCAAGACCACTGCCGGGGACGCCTCCGAGCTGGCGTGGTTCAAGAGCAGCTACAGCGGCGGCAACGACGGCAACTCCTGCGTTGAGCTCGCCGTCACCCCCGGCACCGTGCATGTCCGCGACTCCAAGAACACCGAAGGCCCTCAGCTCGCGCTCACGCGCGACGCGTGGAGGGGCTTCGTGGGCTACGCCTCGGAACGCTGACCCAACGGCACGCGCATGGAAGCGGCTCGGGACCGGTGTCCGGTTCCGAGCCGCTTTCCTTCTGACCGACGGTGTCAGTACAGGGCCTTGTACCCGCCCCAGCCGGTGCCGAGCTGCGTCCGCGCGCCGAAGCCGCCCTTGCCGTTGCCGTAGAGGCGGAACAGCTTGCCGGAGGTGTCCCGGCAGATCAGGTCGCCGATGCCGTCGCGGTTGAGGTCGCCCACGCCGACGACGGCGTTGTACGAGGCTCCCCACTTGGTGGCGATCTTGACGGGGGCCTTGAAGGTTCCGGTGCCCTTGCCGTCGTAGCGGTAGAGGTTGTTGGACTTGTCCTGGGCGATCAGGTCGCCGATGCCGTCACCGGTGATGTCGCCGACGGCGACGATCTTCTTGTACTTCTTCCAGTTGCTCGCGATCTTGACGCGGGCGGAGAGCTTGCCCGCGCTGGTGCCCTTGTAGAGGTACATGTCCCCGGTGGACGCCTTGCGGGCGATCAGGTCCGGGCGTCCGTCGCCGGTGATGTCACCGGTCGAGACCATGACGTCGTACTGGTTCCAGCCGCTCTTGCCGAGTGTGGTGTACGGCGTCGACGCCTTCAGCGCGGTCCCGCACTTCGGCTTGTACAGCCGCAGCGAGCCGTTGGCCGGCCGCACGACGAGATCGTTGCAGCGGTCGCCGCTCAGGTCGCCGAACGGCACGACCGTGGTCCCCTTCGGCCAGCCGGTGCCGCCGACCTTGGTCGTGAGGGTGCCCTTGGCCGTGCCCGGGTGGAGGGCCAGGGAACCCTTGGAGTCCATGGTGAGGAGGTCGCCGATGCCGTCCCAGCCGAGGTAGTCGTGGCGTACGGGCGAGCCCCCGGTCAGTGAGCCGCTGCCGCCGGCGACGGTCACGGCCGTGGAGGTGCCGAGGCCGGTCGCCTTCAGGGTCCACTTGAACTGCCCGTTGGGGAAGCGCACGCCGCCCGCCGTCTTGCCGTTCCACTTCGCCGTCACCTGCGCGGTGGCCGCGTCGCCGGTGAAGGTGCGGGTGGCCCTGCCGGTCTCGCCGCTCTCCGCCGAGGTGAACGTCAGCGACCAGGAGGTGAAGGGGCGGGACAGCAGCCAGGTGCCGGTCCAGGGCGTCGAGGTGGTCAGGTCGGCCCAGGTGTCGGTGTCCGTCTCGAACGCCGTCAGGGCCGACGGGGCGAAGCCGGTCGTGGCGACACGGGTGCGCCCGTGCAGGTCGAACCAGGCGACCAGGCCCGTGTACTTGTCCACGATCCAGCGGTGGCGGCGGTCGGCGGCCAGGCCGGTGTCCGGCACATCGGAGGCCAGTACGCGGGTGGCGCCGGTGGCCGCGTCGGTCAGGACGAGGGTGTCGGCCCCGTGGTCGTGGCGGACCGTGAAGCCGTCGCCGAGCAGTACGTCACCCGGGAGGACGGCGCGGGAGGTGCCGGCCTTGGTGTCGTAGACGCCCGCCGAGGCGGTGCCGCAGGCCCAGTACAGCCAGCGGCCCGCCGCCTGCAGCTCGCTCGGGATGCAGCGCGCGCCCGGGACGGTGACCGTGGTGAGGGTCTTCCTCTCCGTCAGGCTGTAGGAGGTGACCCGGCCGGCGGTGGTGGTGGCGCTCCACAGCACGGGGCCGTTGAGGGCGGCCGTCTGGACCGGGCGCTTCAGCAACTGACTGTAGCCGAACCGGCCGACGTACTGGGCCGGGGCGGCACCGCCGGAGTTGTAGACCGCGTAGTCGTCGGAGACGTCGACGATGCTGCCGCCCGTGGTCTTGAACCACAGGGGGTGGTAGCCGATCGAGACCAGCTGGTCCGAGTATGCCGGCGCGGGGCCGCTCCAGGACTCCTCCAGGAACACGTCCCGGGGCGAGGTGACCGTGTTGCCCCACAGCGCCGGGCACGGGGTGTCCGGAGAGGGGCACTCCCGGAGGAACTTGAAGCTCTCGGTGGCGGCGGACGCGGTGAGCGCCGTACCGCCGTTGGTCGTCAGGGTCCGTACGGAGGTGGCGCTGAAGCCGCTGGTGTCCTTGGGGTTGCGCTCCGCGACCCGCAGGCTGCCGCGGCTGAGGGCGATGCCCGTCTTGTCGTTCTCCTTTGCGGGCACCTGGTACAGCTTCGTCAGCTTCGGCGTGCCGTCCGCGCCCAGGCTCACACGCTGCACCCACCAGTCGGTGGCGCCCGTGCCACCGGTCACGAGAGCCGTGTCGCCCGGGCCGCGGACCGCGGACTTGCCGGCCTTGTCCAGCAGGGTGCGGGACGAGCCGTCGGTGAGGGAGACGGCCGTCAGCCTGCTGGTGCCGGTGCCCGTGTGCAGGGGCAGCAGCAGCCAGTCACCGGTCAGAACCGGCTTGTCGTCCGAGTAGACGCCGAAGCCGAAGAAGGGCAGGTCGACGAACTGCTCGTCGCCACCGGGGTCGGTGCGCGGCTTGAAGTGCAGGCTGTTGCTGCCGTACCAGCCGATCCTGCCCTCGCTCAGGACGGTGGTGGCGTTGGCGGAGACGCCGCTGAACGCCTCGGTGACGGTGGCCGACTCGATGTCGATGTAGTACAGGCTGGTGCCCCACCTGACCAGCACCCCGGCCGCGTCGGCGGCCATGACGTAGCCGTTGTTGACGGTCACCCCGGCCGGCGTGAAGGGGCGTTCACGGCGCTCGCCGTCCACGGTGTCGATGAGGGTGTGGCTGGTGACGACGGTGTTTCCGGCCAGCGCCCGGTAGGGGTACCGGGACGTCACGGTCGACGTCCTGCGTGTGGCCGGATCCCACAGGGTGACGGTGGTGTCGGACGTGCTCGTCGGCAGGGCGACGAGGTCGCCGTCCGAGCCGTACCAGGCCTCCTGGCACATCGAGCTGCCCAAGACACTGCACGACCCCGTCGGCTCGAAGAGGCCGTCCGTGGTCCGCACTCGGACGGTGGTGCCGTCGGCATGGCTCGTCCACAGCAGCCCGGCAATCCCGGACTGCCCGTGCAGGAAGCCGCCGGCACCGGCCGCGAACGGCTGGTCGAAGCGCGGCTGGGCCGTGGCCGAGGTCGGGGCGGTGAACGTGATCTCGGTGGTGCCGGCCGCGCTCTGCGCGCCCGCGGCCTGGGCGGGGTCACCGCCCCCGGCGAGGACGGTGACGGACGCGGCCGCGACGGCGACCGCGAGCGTGGTGACGGTGGCGGCCAGTCCGCCCCGTCTCAGGGCGTGTCTGCCCACGTGAGGTTCCCTCCCGGCGAGAGTCCCCTGCCCTCGCCCAAGTGGGCGGACTTTACCAGGAGTTTTCCATCTCTTTTCACGGTCCCGGAACGTGAGAAGCGACTCCCCGCGACCGGGCGCCCGGTCGCGGGGAGTCGTGGTGCTCGGTGCTCTTCCGCTTTACGCGGGCTCGCCGCCGAAGCGCTCCTTGTAGGTCGCCAGGTCGTCGTCCGTGAGCTTGGCGAAGAGGACCGGGGGGACCGTGAACGGGGTGCCGGCGGGGACGGTGGCCAGGGAGGCCGCCTCGGCGGGGGTCACCCAGGTCGCCGTGTCGCCGTCCAGGGAGAACGCCGCGCGCATGGCCGCCGAGGAGGTCGGGATGAACGGTTCCGAGACCACCGAGTAGAGGTGGATCAGGTTCATCGCCGTGCGCAGGGTGAGGGCGGCGCCGTCCTTGTCGGTCTTGATCTCCAGCCAGGGGGACTTCTCCTCCAGGTAGGAGTTGCCCGCCGACCACAGGGCACGCAGGGAGGCCGCCGCCTTGCGGAACTGGATGGCCTCCATGTGCTCCTCGTACTCCGCGAGGAGGCGGGCGATCTCCTCACCGAGCCGCGCCTCGGCCTCGCCCGGCTCGCCGCCCTCCGGGACCTCGTCGCCGAAGCGCTTGCGGGAGAAGGACAGCACCCGGTTGACGAAGTTGCCCAGCGTGTCCGCCAGGTCCTTGTTCACCGTGGCCGTGAAGTGCTCCCAGGTGAAGGACGAGTCGTCGGACTCCGGAGCGTTCGCCATCATGAAGTAGCGCCAGTAGTCGGCCGGGAGGATCTCCAGCGCGTCGTGCGTGAAGACACCGCGCCGCTGCGAGGTGGAGAACTTGCCGCCGTAGTAGTTGAGCCAGTTGAAGGCCTTGATGACGTCGACCTTCTTCCACGGCGAGCGGGTGCCCAGCTGGGTCGCCGGGAACATCACGCTGTGGAAGGGCACGTTGTCCTTGCCCATGAACTGCGTGTAGTGGACGTCCGCGTCCGACTCCCACCACCACGAGCGCCAGTCCCGGTTCTCCGGGTCCTGGTCCGCCCACTCCTTCGTGGCGCCGATGTACTCGATCGGGGCGTCGAACCAGACGTAGAAGACCTTGCCCTCGGCGGCCAGTTCCGGCCAGGTGTCGGCAGGGACCGGGACGCCCCAGTCCAGGTCACGCGTGATCGCACGGTCGTGCAGGCCCTCGGTGAGCCACTTGCGGGCGATCGAGGAGGCCAGCACCGGCCAGTTGTCGGCGCGCTCGTCGACCCAGGCCTCGACCTCGCCGGCCAGTACGGACTGGAGGAGGAAGAGGTGCTTGGTCTCGCGGACCTCCAGGTCGCTGCTGCCGCTGATCGCGGAGCGCGGCTCGATCAGGTCGGTCGGGTCCAGGACCCGGGTGCAGTTCTCGCACTGGTCGCCGCGCGCCTTGTCGTAGCCGCAGTGCGGGCAGGTGCCGATGATGTACCGGTCGGGCAGGAAGCGGCCGTCGGTGTTGGAGTACACCTGGCGGATGGCCCGCTCCTCGATGAACCCGTTCGCCTTGAGCTCGCGGGCGATCTCCTGCGTGATCTCGCGGTTCTGCGGGGACGAGCTGCGGCCGAAGTAGTCGAACGCGAGCGAGAAGCCGTCGTAGACCGCCTTCTGCGCGTCGTGCGCCTGCGCGCAGAACTCGTCGACCGGGAGGCCCTGCTCCTTGGCCGCGAGCTCCGCCGGGGTGCCATGCTCGTCGGTCGCGCAGATGTACAGCACGTCGTGGCCGCGCTGGCGCAGATAGCGGGAGTACACGTCTGCCGGGAGCATGGACCCCACCATGTTGCCCAGGTGCTTGATCCCGTTGATGTACGGAAGGGCGCTGGTGATGAGGTGTCGAGCCATCGCGGGCTGCTCCCAAGTCGCTACGTGGGGTGACGATCTCGTCGGGTGCGGGTCGTCTACGGAACCTTGAAATCGTAGCCGACACGGGTGGGCCGCCCGCTTCCCGTTTTAAGAGGTGGGAAGGGGCGGCCCTGGTGCGGTGCGGGTGCCGTGGGTTACGGGCGGGTGGTGCCGTGGGTCACGGGCGCGTGGTCCCGTGGGTCACGGGCGCCAGTTGGCCAGTACGCCCTCGTAGAGCTCCTGGTCGGTCAGCTCGCGGGGGGCGGGGCCGGCGTGGAAGAAGGCCGCGGTGCCGGTCTTCAGCTTGCGGAGGTAGTCGAAGGCCTTGTTGTCGTGCTCGCCGAAGGCCACGAAGGAGAAGAAGACGGAGGGGTGCTTCTTCGCGGCGTCGGTGAGGGACTGGGTGGCGGGGGTCTTGGCGTCGGGCGCGCCGTCCGTCTGGAAGATCACCAGGGCGGGGGCCGCCGGGTCGCCGGCCGACTCCGCGCGGTGGGCCAGTACGGCGTCCACGGCGGCGTGGTAGCTCGTGCGGCCCATGCGGCCGAGGGAGCCGTGCAGGTCGTCGACGCGGTTCTCGTGCTCGGCGAGGGTCAGCTCGCCGGTGCCGTCCACCTCCGTGGAGAAGAACACGACCTGGACCGTCGCCTCGGGGTCGAGGTGGGCCGCGAGGGCGAGGGTCTGCTCGCCGAGGGCCTGTGCGGAGCCGTCCTTGTAGTACGGGCGCATGGAGGCGGAGCGGTCGAGGACGAGGTAGACCGTGGCACGGGTGCCGGTGAGGTCGTACTTCGCGAGGGCGGATGCGGCGGCGTGGTAGGCGGTGGTGAGGGTGGGGGGGACGGCGGGGGCCGTGTTCTCGTCGGCGTCCGGCTGCGGCTGCGGCTGCGGCTCCGGCTCGGTTTCGGCCTCGGCCGCGGGCTCCGGTTCCGGCTTCGTGGTCGGCTGTTCGGCCTCGGCTTCGCCTTCGGCCGGGTCGTTCCCACCCGCACCACCCGTGCGGGTTTCGTCGTCGGGTGCCGGTGGCCCCTGTGGGGCTTCCTCGCCGTCGGCGGCTTGCGGGGTGTCTGCCTCGGGCTCGGGCTCGGCCTCAAGCTCGGGCTCTGGCGTCGGCTCTTCGGTCACCGGCTCCGTGGTCGGCTGTTCGGCCTCGGCTTCGCCTTCGGCCGGGTCGTTCCCACCCGCACCACCCGTGCGGGTTTCGTCGTCGGGTGCCGGTGGCCCCTGCGGGGCTTCCTCGCCGTCGGCGGCTTGCGGAGCGTCCGGCTCAGGCTCCGCCTCGGCCTCGGCCTCGGCCTGCGGTTCGGGCTCCGGCGTCGGCTGCTCGGCCACCGTTTCCGGGGCCGGTTCGGGGTCGGGCTCCGGCTGCGGCTCCACAACTTCCGGTTCGGGAGCCGGTGTCGGCTCCTCCGCCACCGGCTCCGGGGTCGGCTCGGACTCCGACTCCTGCTCCGCAGTTGCCGGTTCGGGCTCCGGGGTCGGCTCCTCGGTCGCCGGCTCCGGCGTCGCCTCAGGCTCCGGCTGCTCGGTGGCGGCGGGCGCCGGCTTCGGCTGCTCGGCGGCGGGGGCCGGTGTTGCCTCGGGCTCCGACTCCTGCGCCGTAGCGGCCGGTTCGGGCTCCGGGGTCGTGGCTGCCGGTTCCTCCGTTGCGTCCGCGGGGGTCGCGGGCTTGGGGACCGCGATGTTGTCGAAGGCGGCCGAGACCAGTTCGTGCTCGTCGTCCGTGGACGACTGGGCGGGGACCTTCGGTTCCGGCTGCTGGGCAGCGGTGGGTGTCGGCTCCTGGGCTGGAGCCTGTTCCGCACCCTCTGCCTCGGCCTTGGGCCCCTTGCGTGGTCGGCCGAACGCGTTCCGCAGGAGAGTGAGAATGCCCATGTGCGCAACCCTTCGTGAGTTGATGCCCGTCAATCCCTGGCCAGGACGGACACGTAAGGTTAGCGGCCCTCAGTGGTGATCTTGGGCGGGGGCAAGCATCCGGAGGCTGCTTCTGTCAATGCGTTCCTCGGCCGTCGTGCAGCGTGACGTCGACGAGCAGCGCGCGGTGGTCGGTGTCGGCGACGGCGAGGAAACGGGCGCCGGTCGCGGAGAAGTCCGGTGAGACCAGCACATGGTCGATCTGGGCGCCGAGGGCGGGCGTGGTGCGGGACGGCCAGCTCGGGTCGCGTTCCGCGCCGGACAGCCGGGCCGCGTCACGCAGGCCGGTGTCGATGATGCGGCGGAAGGCCGCGTGGTCCTGGGAGGCGTTGAAGTCGCCGGCCAGCACGGTCGGCGTCGTGCGGTCCGCCGCCGCGAAGGCCCGCAGCCGGGCGAGTTCCCGGTGCCAGAGCGCGACCTGGCCGGGCAGCGGCGGCATGGGGTGGGCGAGCTGGAGGCGCACCGCGTGCCCGCGCACGTCGGCGACCGCGCCCGGCATGCCCATCGTGCCGCGCACCCCGGCGGTGCCGCGCAGGGCGTAGCGGCTGAGGATCAGGGACCCCTCCGAACCGCCCGCCCGGACCGCCCGCCGGTAGGGGTAGTCGCCGCCGACCTCCCGGTCCAGCGTCGACTGGCAGGTGTACTCGCACTCCTCGACGAAGACGATGTCGGGCCGCTCGCGGCGGATGACCGGGACGAGGGCCGGGGCACCGCGCCCGAACTGCACGTTCGAGGTCAGCACCCGAATCCCGGCCACGGCCGGACCGGCCGGTGCGGAAACCTTGCCGTACGGCTCGATGTACCAGGCCAGCAGCCCGAGCAGGGCCACGCCCCACACCGCCCCCGTCCACCAGCGGCCGCGCAGCGTGAGCGCCAGGCCGAGCCCGGTGGGCACGAGCAGCCACGGCAGGAAGGCGAGGAGCTGCGGTACGGGCGTGATGCCGTCGCTGTCGGCGATCCGGCACCCGACGACGACGCTCACCCCGGCGAACATCAGCCCGGCGCACCAGCTCGCGAACCGTCCCCCCTGCTTGATCACGCCGACGAGCCTACGGGGTCGGCACGGGACCCGGGTGTCCTGTGCGCGGGACCGGGCGCCGGGTCAGACGCGTACGCGCGGCGGCGGCTGCTCGGGGCGGCTCTGGGTGGTGGGGGCCGTGGACGCCCGGCGGCGGAAGGGCAGGCGCGGGCGGCGGGTGAGCCAGGTCAGGGCGGCCACCGTCAGGCCGAGGGCGACGAGGATCCACGAGGCGGTGCGCAAGGTGGCGGTGAGGGCGTCGTAGACGGCACCGACAGCCGGCTGGGAGACCTCGGCGGGCAGGTCGGCGAGGGTCAGGCTGCGTCCGACGGCGACGGCGAGGGCGAGCAGCGCTCCGCCCAGGGCGGTGCCGAGCGCGGTGGCGGTCAGCGCACGACGGCGGCGGGCGGCCAGGGCGAGGCCGGCCACGGCGAACGCGACGGCCGCGATCGGCAGCCAGAAACCGGCGACTTCGAGCACGTGGAACCCCTTCCGAAGGCGGCCCAGTTGCTGGGCCGGAAGCAGGTCGACCTCGGTGTGCTGGACGGGGATGCGGTTCGCGAGCGGTACGTGGTCCTGGGCGAGCTGGGCCTTGACCTGGGCGGTGACGGGCGCGAGATCGACGGTGACCGGGCGTTCGTGTCGGTCGCGTTCGTCGCGCAGGGCCCGCAGGACGGCGTCGTGGGCGGCCCGGTTGCCCTCGTTCCACGCGGTGCGGAAGGCCTCGGTCCCGGTGAACGAGCGGACCGCGTCGTGCACGAAGGGGGTGATGGTGCCGCGGCGCACGTAGGCGTCCAGTTGGTGCCCGTACTCCTGGACGATCCCGTTCCCGACGGTGTCCGCGACGGCTTCGCGCACGTCCGGGTCGTCGGCGAGCGGCGCCATGGTGGTGACGTAGCGGCCGGTGTCGGAGAGCCCGTACGCCGCCCAGGCCGACAGCGCGCCGAACGGCACGAGCAGGCACGAGAGCGCGATGAGCACGGCCGACAGGCCGCTTCGCATACGTCGGGACACGTTCTCAGCCAAGGCCGTCGCCCGCCCCTCCGCGAGCGGAGGGCGGCATTCGGGTGACCGGGGGAGGGTGAGCGGGCCGGCCGGGCGCCGGCCGGTGTGCGTCAGCGGGTCAGCGGGTCAACCGACGCGATGGCCCGCCTCGTCCTCGTGCGTGTAGAACCAGTAGAAGCAGAAGAGGCCCGCGACGATGCCGATCCCCAGGGACAGGCCCACCACCGACACGATCGCGTGGCCGCTCTGGCTGTAGAGGAAGCCGAACGTCACGCCGATGAAGGCGAACCACAGTGCGGCGTGCTGCTCTCGCCGCAACCGGGGGCCCACGATGAGGACGGCCGCCAGGAGCACCGTGAAAACGATCGTGGTCACGAAGCCGAACAGCACGTTCCAGCCCGTGATCGGCCCGCCGAGGCGCCGGTCGGCCGCGGCCCAGTAGCCGTAGACGAGCCCCAGCGCCAGCGGTCCCGCCCACCTGCCGATGGCATGGGCCCGGGCGCTGAACAGGTTGGGCGGGCGGGTGGTGCGGGTGGTGATGACGGACGCGGGTGCCACGTGAGCCATGAGAGCGCTCCTCTCTCTCCTCGCCCCCGCATCCAGAGCACACCGGCGAAGGGGCCCTGGCAAGTCGGTGGAGCCGTTAACGTGCTGGCGTAAGCGACCGACCGGATCACGACACGGGGGGACGATGCCCGGAACCGTGCTGCTGCTCGCGGCCGCGCCCGTGGGCAGGGGACGTCTGGTGGACGCCGCGTCCGTGCTGCCGGTGCTGGCCGCCGTGGCGCCCTCCGTGCTGTCCGGCACGGACACCGCGACCGTGGTGGAGCTCGCCGACCCGCTGGAGCCGCAGGCCGTGCTCACCCGGCTGCGCGCGGCCGCGGCGGCGCCCGGCCCGCTGACCGTGTTCGTCGCCGGACAGCTCCAGCTC
Source organism: Streptomyces sp. CB01373 (assembly GCF_002803075.1). Classification (GTDB taxonomy): domain Bacteria; phylum Actinomycetota; class Actinomycetes; order Streptomycetales; family Streptomycetaceae; genus Streptomyces. Next base: position 62,222 of record NZ_NNBK01000006.1, read on the forward strand.
GACCGCCGCCAGCGTCTGCTCCACCTGGCGCTCGCCCGCACCGCACCGGCGACCGTCCGCTACACGGCCCTGCCCTGGCACTGGCTGCGCGAGGAACTGCGGCTGCGCCCGGACGGCACGACCACGGTCGTGGCCGATCTGCACGCGGACGCGGAGAGCTGGGCGCTGCTGCGCGGACGCCCCCTGGACTGCGGGCGCAACATCGCCCTGTACGGCCGGGTCGCACCACCGCCGGCCCGGCGCACGGTGGCGGCACCGGCGTACATGAGGGCGGTGGCGACGATCCTTCGCAGCGGGCACCGGCCGCCGCCTGCGGAGCTGCACGAGCAGGCGCTGTCGCGGCTCACCGAGGAGGACGGCCGCCCCGGCCTCGTACTCACCGCGCCCGGCCCGGTGCCGGCCGACCCGCACACGGCCATCGCCGCCTGCGTGCGGTCCGGCCGGCACGGCGACGCCGACGCGCTCGCCGCCCGCTGGGAGCGGGCCGCCGCCCTCGCGCACGGAGCGGCCTCCGAGGACGCGCTGCACTGGGCCGAGGTCCGCGCGGACCTGGCGATGTTCGCGGGCGACGCCGCCCGCAGCTGCCGGGCCTGGCTGACGGTGGCCGCCACCCGCCTGGACATGGGCCAGGCCGCCGACGCCGTGCCGGTCGAGACAGCCGTCGACCGTGCCCACCACCAGTGGGGGCTGATCCACGACCCCGGACGTGCCCGCGAACTCGGGTCGGTGCTCGCAGAGTTGCGCGGCCGGGTGCCGGGCCGGCGACAGGGCGCCCTTGACCATGTGCGCCGCCAGCTCAGCCAGTTGCAGGCACAGGCCTGACACGGCTCTCGTACCCGGCTGCGGCTGCGGCTGCGGCTGCGGCGCGGACCCGGCCCCGGTCTCGCCGCGGACGATACGAGTGCGGTGTGGCCGAAACGCGCCCTCCCGGGGAGTTGTGCCCCGCTGCCAGAATGGTGAGTTATGGCTGAGGGGGATGGCGTGGCCGGCCGAGGTGTACGGGTCCGGCTGGACGGAAGTGCGAGCAGCAAGGACATCGGCGCGCTGAAGGCGTGGCTGGAGCGGGAGAAACCGCTCGAAGAACTGGTCCGGCAGGGGCTGCTGCGGATCGACGAGCGGCCGCGCTCGGACGTGCCGCCCGGCCGCATGGGCGCCGGCATGGAGATCCTGCTGTTCCTGCTCGGCGCGGCCGCCGAATCCGCGTTCGACGAGCTGGTGGCGCAGACCAAGCGGGCGGTGGCGGCCTGGCTGGAGAACCGCCGCCGGGTGGAGTCCGGCGACTCACCCGAGACCCACGTCGATCCGGTGCACCCCGACGAGGAGTAGCCCCGTGGACCGCTTCGACCCGCGGGGGCGGGTGAACCGGGCGCTGCTGGTCGGTGTGGAGGAGTACGAGCACACCCAGCCGGACGATCCGGAGGGCGTGCCCGGCCAACTGCCGGCCGTCCGGCACAACCTGAGGCGGCTGGAGGGCGTGCTGCGCCGGGGCGGGATCTTCGGCGCGCACGGCGCGCGGAACGGCGACGGCGGGCAGAGCGACGGCGGCGGGCAGGAGGACGGCGGCGGGCAGGAGGACGGCGGCGGGCGGGACGGGATCACCGTCCTGCGCTCGCCGTCCCTGGACCAGTTCAGCGAGGCGCTGCGCACCGCCGCCCAGGACGCCGAGGGGCTGCTGCTGTGCTACTTCGCCGGGCACGGCGCCGTGCCGAGCGCGGGCAACGAGCTGTTCCTCCAGATGCGCAACGCGCGCGTGGTCGCCGGCGGCCGGGCCGTGTTCCCGGGCGCGGACGCGTTCACCGGGGTGCTCACCGTGCTCGCCGGGAGCCAGGCCGAGCGGATCGTGGTGATCCTCGACTGCTGCTACGCGGGTAACGCCGCCAAGGTGTGGCACGACTTCGCCGACCGCCGGCACCGGATCCTGCTGCTGATGAGCGTGCAGGCCAACCGGCTCATCGACTCGGGCGACGGCACGAGAGCCACCCCGTTCACCGAAGAACTCGTGCAACTCCTCGACATTGACGAGGAGTTGTCCTTTGTGGAGCTGTCCGACCAATTGCGCGGGCAGATGGCCGAAGCAGGCCGCAGGACCCCGCTCGGGGACCTGTGGGAGCCGCAGTCCGCCGCCGAGCCGGGTATGGACGTGCTGCTGACGGCGCGAGAGGACGGGCGGGAGGACGGGCGGAAGGGCGAGCAGGAAGACGGGCCGGAGGGCGGGCAGGAACAGGACGACGGGTTGGAGCAGCCGTCCCCGACCCCATCGGACCCGGCGCAGTCGTCCGAGGAGCCCGCGCCCTCGGCGCAGTCCTCCGAACAGCCGCCGCCCACCGGGCCGCCGGACGGGCGGTCCGGCTCCGAGCCCGCGGCCGGCACGGGGAGCCCGGTCCGCTTCCTGGTGGACCTGCTCGCCGCGCTGCGCGCCCGGACGCGTGCCGTGATCGGCTGGTTCGCCGGACTGCGCACCAGGACCCGGGTCGTGGTGAGCGCGCTGCTGGCGCTCGCGCTTGCCGCGCTCGGTGCCGGCGGCTACGAACTCGTCGGGCCCGGCGGCGGCCACTCCTGCGCGCCGCCGCTCGAACTGCGCCTGCTGACCGACCCCGACCTGGAACCGACGGTACGGGCCGCCGCGGACGCCTATCTGACCTCGCGGGCCAACACCACCGGGCACGGCTGCCGCCGCAGCGGCATCACCGTCTACAGCGCGGGCGCGACCGCCACGGTCACCGCGCTGCGCCGGGAGAGCGACGCCTGGCAGGAACCCCGCGTGGAGGACACCAACCCCCAGCGGGACATCGGGCCGCAGCCGGACGTGTGGATCCCCGCCTCGGGCACCGGGGCGGCCCGGGTCGCCACCGACTGGACCACCCGCAGCTACGTCGAACTCCATCCGGACGAGGCGCCGTTCGTGTACTCGCCCGTCGTGCTCGCCGTGCCGCAGGACCTCGCCGGGGCCCGGCTCGACGAGCGCGTCGGGCTGCCGCTGTCCCGGCTGACCGCGAACCTGACGAAGCAGGACCGCAACGCCGGAGTGCTGCGACCGGACCCGGAGTTCACCGACTCCGCCCTGCTGGCGACCATCGGCCTGTACGGCTCCACCACCGACTCGCGCGCCGCCGAGCAGCGCGTGCGCCCCGCGGGACCGCCCTCGCCGACCGCCGCCGCGCTGCTGTGCGCGCTGCCGGCCGACCGCGCCGCGGACGGCCGCACCGCCGCGCTCGTCCCGGAGTTCCTGCTCAGGAGCGGCGTGGGCTGCGCGCGGAAGACCCGCGTGCCGCGGACCGCCGAGTACCCCGTCGACGTACCGGCGCTGACACCCACCTTCGTGCGGGTCCGCTGGGAGGGCGGCGACCTGGACGCGGCGGTGCGGGACGACGCCGTCGGCCGCTTCCGCACCTGGCTCACCGGAGAGGACGGCCTGGCCGCGTTCGCCGCCGCCGGCTTCCGGTCGGCGACGGAATCCGGCCACCGGCTGCTCGACACGGACCACGTCGGTGCGGGCGTGCTGCGCGGCCCCAGCCCGCTGCCGGGCGCGGCCCACGGGACGGAGATGGAGGACGCCCTCACGCGGTACCGCAGCGCCCACGGCCCCGGCCGGGTCCTCTACCTCCTCGACAGCTCCGGTTCGATGAACACGCGGTGGCTGGGGCCCAGCGGCGGCCCCGGCATCCTGAAGCAGTCCCTGGGCGGGCTCGGCGCCCAGGACGACTACGGGGTGTGGGCGGTCTACGGCGCCGGTGGCGACCGGTCCCACCAGGAGCTGCTTCCCTACGGGCACCACCGCCGCGCTGACGCCGAACACGTCGTCGACACCGAGGCGCGGGTGCGCGACGCCGAGGCCGACCCGCACGCGGCGCTGCTCGACGCGCTGGACGACATGGCAGGGCGCGGCAACGACGACCAGCGGCCGCAGCTGATCGTCTACATCACCGACGACGAGGACAACAACCGGCTGACCGGCAAGAACCTGGACGAGGTGCTGGCCCGGGCGCGGAAGGCGAAGGTGCCGGTGGACATGGTGTCCCTGGTCAGCGGCTCCTGCGACGCGGACCGGCCGGACGCCCGGATCGCCGAGGCGAGCGGCGGCCGCTGTCTGGACGCGGGCGACGATCCCGGCCGGGGCCTGCGCGACGAGGTCGCCCGAGTGGGGACGGGGGAGCACTGATGGCACGACGACCGGCCGTGACGCTCGCCCGGCTGCTGGTGCTGCCGCTGCTCGCGGCCACCGCCTGCACCGGGGGCGGGCCACGGGACGGGCAGACGCCCGCCGCCGACGTGCCCGGGGACATCGTGGTGGCCAGCGGCCGGGACGTGACCGGCAAGAACGGCGTCCGCCAGCAGCTCATCGACGCCTGGAACCGGCAGCAGGAACAGCAGGACTCCGGCTACCACGCCCGGCTCGTGGAACTGCCGGGCTCCGCCGACCAGCAGCGCAGCCAGCTGCTGGGCGCGCTCCAGTCGGGCAGCGCCCACTACGACGTGGTCAACCTGGACGTCACCTGGGTGCCGGAGTTCGCCGAGGCGGACCTGGTCACGCGGCTGTCCGACGAGGCCGTCGACGGCGACGTCATCGAGTCCGTGGCCGGCACCGCCCGCTGGAAGGACAAGGTGTACGCGGTGCCGTTCAACAGCGACGTCGGTCTGCTCTACTACCGGCGCGACTATCTGAGCCGGGCGGGCGTCCAGCGGACCGACCCGGACGCGATCCGCACCTGGCACGACCTGCTCGGGCTCGGCGACACCCTCGACGCGCGCCCGCCCAAGGGGTACGAGAAGCTCTGGACCACGCAACTGGCCGCCTACGAGGGCCGTACGGTCAACGCCGTGGAGGCGTTCGCCTCGGTGACCGACGACTTCGCGCTCACCGACGCCTCCGGCCGCTACAGCGGCGATCTGCGGGAGCTGACCGACGGCATCGCGGAGCTGCGCCGGCGCACCGACAAGCCGTACACCCTGGACAGCGCCCTGAGTTCCGACGAGGCGTCCTCGCTCAGCGACTTCGAGAACGGCCGCACCGCCTTCCTGCGGCAGTGGCCGTACGCCTACGGCACGCTGCACCAGAGTTTCACCGAGCAGCAGCTCGGCGTGGCCCGGCTGCCCGGCAGGGCGGTGCTCGGCGGGCAGAACCTGGCGGTGACCCGGTCCTCGCAGCGGGCCGGGAAGGCGGCCGAGCTGATCACGTTCCTCACCAGCCCCCAGAGCGAACGCTGCCTGCTGGACGCGGGCTTCGCCGCCACCCGTACGTCGGCGTACACCGACGACCACGTCCGCTGCGAGGCCCCCTCGGGCTCGGGCGGTTCGCCGTCGGCCTCGCCCACCGGCGAGAGCACCGACCGCGTGCCCCGCGACGCGGCCGGCCGTCCCGGTTACGCCCGCGGCATCCTGCTGCCCGCCCTCCAGCGGGCGGTCTCCCGCCCGCGCACCCCGCTCTACGGGGCGTTCACCCAGACCTTCACCGCCGAGCTGGGCGCCCTGTTCACCGACGATCCGCCCAGTGACGCGGTGCTGGCCGGCCGGCTCGACGAGGCGCTGCGCCGGGCCCTGCCAGGCTGAGCGCGAGCACTCCGAAAGACCGCCTCGGGCCGCTAGTGCTGTGACCGGAAAGGTTCACCGGCTCGCGACGCCCGGCACGGCACCTCGCCGCGTTGTCGCATCACCCGAGTACATCCAGTACACGGGCGATGCTCCGCCTTGCGATGCACCGCACCGGACGCCGCGAGCTTTCCGGCAAACCTTTCCGGTCACACCGCTAGCGGGTCTGCACGGCCTGCGGGGCGGGGACCGGGTCGGACGAGGCCACCGGTCCGGCGTTGGCCGCCGCGATCAGGGCGGCCACGGCTATGAGGGCCGCGCCGAATCCTCTGACGCAACGTGCGGAGAAGTGTCCTTGGCGCGCGACAGTGCGTCCGAGCACGGCAACCGACCTCGCAACGACAGTGATGGATTAAGCGCGTTTAACGCTGTCTCCAACGTAGGGGGTGAAAAGGCCGAACGGAAAGGCCGCCAGGGTGAGTTGGGGGTCGCTGGGCGTAAGGTCCGGTGCTGACCCCGGGTCAGTCCTGCACGGCTCGTCACCAGGCGGCTTGCTGGCATGATGAAGCGCATGGCGAAGCGGGACGACCCGGAGACCATCGGGCGCAGGGTGCAGCGGCTACGGCGAGAACAGGGCCTGACCCAGCGGCAGTTGGCGGAGCCGGCGTACACCCCCGCGTACATCTCCACGCTTGAGGCGGGCCGGGTCCGGCCCTCCGACGATGCGCTCAGGCACGTCGCCGAGCGGCTCGGGGTCGCCTTCGACGAGCTCGCCACCGGACGCCCCGCCCATCTCGCCACCGACCTGCGTCTGAGGCTGACCGAGGCCCGGCGCACGCTCGCCACCGGGGAGTCCGAGAAGGCGGCCGAGCAGTACACCCGGCTGCTGGCGGAGGCCGAGGAGCACGAACTCGTCGACGTCCAGGCCGAGGCGCTGCTCGGGCTCGGCGAATGCGCCCTGGAGACCGGCGAGCTGGAGAGCGGCCGCCAGTTCTTCGAACGCTCGGAGCAGGCACTCGCCGACGCGCCGCTGCCCGCCCGCGTCCCCGCGCTGCGCGGCCGCGCCGTCTCCCACTACCTGGCGGGGGAGCTGCGGTACGCCGTCTACCTGATGGAGTCCACCCTCGACGAGCTCAACCGGGGCGGGCTGCACGACCCGGACGCGCTGCTGCTGCTCTACGCCGGTGTCATCGGGCCGTACATGGACATGGGGGCGCACGCGCGGGCGGCCCAGGCCGCCGAGTTCGCGCTCGCGCTTGCCCCGCAGGCCGGCGATCCCGCGCTGGTGGCCCGGATGCACCGGTCGGTGGCGCGCACCCTGCTCGCCGAGGGCCGTATCGCCGAGGCCGACGCCTCGCTCGCCAAGGCCGCCGAGCTGTACCGGACCCTCCAACTGCGCACCGAACTCGCCAACTGCCACTGGATGCGCGGCTACGTCTGCGCCCAGAACGGCGAACTGGAGTTCGCCGAAAAGGAGTTGAGAGCCGCCCAGGCCATGCTGTCCGCCAAGCGGGCCGCGCTCTACACCAGCCAGGTCGCGGTCGAGCTGGCCGACGTCCTGCACCGGCGCGGCAAGTCGGAGGAGGCGGCCGAGCTGCTGCGGAACGTCCTCGGCGACCTCTCCCCCGAGCGGGGCGCCGTGCACGCCGCCGCCGCGCACCGGCTGCTCGGCATCATCGCCGAGGACGCCCGTGACACCGAGGCCGCCGAGGAGCACTACGTACGGGCGCTGAGCCTGCTGGAGCGGGCGGGCGCCGTCGGTGACCTGGCCGACCTGTGCCGCCTCCTCGGCGACCTGCTGCGCCGCACCGGCCGTGTGGAGGCCGCCCTGGACGCCTATCGCACCGGCCTCGGCCACCGCACCGCTCCCGGCACCACGACCCTGGGCCCGGCCCCGGCGCAGCCGCCGCTGTGACAGCCGTGGCCTGGGCGGATCGCGTCATCCGGGGGCGATTTCCGGGCGGTTTCCCGGTATGGGCCGGGGGTACCCGCCGCGTGCCCGGGCCGGGGACGCGCGTACGTGCGGTTCTCCTCGTTCGGCGTGTGCGGGTGCGTCCGGTCCTGGCGAGGTGCGCGGACGGGCGACGACGGCCGCGCCGATGACGTGAGGAGGCGGTGGCCGTGCGGTCCAGGGACGACGGCCTCGGCGTCCCGGACGAGGAACCCGGCCGGGACGGCCCGGCGGACCGGGGCGAAGGCCACCCGGAACGTTCCGGCGGGACGCCACGCGAAGAGGGCCGTACGGGCGGCCCGCTGGACGTCGCCGACGTGATCGCCGAGGGCGTGCGGGGCGTACCGGCCGCCGAGATCCCGCGCCGGCTGTGCGCGGTCGCGGTGGAACTGCTGCCGGTGACCGGCGCCAGCGTCTCGCTGCGCGGCAACGGCATGCCCATGCGGATGGGCGCCAGCGACCCGGCGGCCGCCCGCCTGGCCGAGATCCAGGCCACCCTGGGCGACGGGCCCTCGCTGTACGCGGCGGAGGCCGGTGCGCCCGTGCTGGCCTCCGACCTGACCGCGGGCCGCGACGCCCGGCGCTGGCCGGTGTTCGCCCAGCAGGCGGCCGAGGCCGGCGTCCGGGCCGTGTACTCCGTTCCGCTGGGCGACGACGCCGTCTGCGTGGGCACGCTCGACCTGTACGGCGACGCCCCGCACGAGCTCAGCGGGCGGGAACTGCACACCGCGCGGCTGGTGGCCGGTGTGATGACGCTGGCCCTGATGTCCCTGCCCCTGGACGACGAGGACGATGAGGACGCCGTGGAGGCGTCCTGGCTGAGCGTGGTCGCCGCCGAACAGGACGAGGTCTACCAGGCCATCGGCATGATCATGGCCCAGCTCGGCGTCGGCGCCGACGAGGCGCTCGCGCTGCTGCGCGCCCACGCCTTCGCGGAGGGCCGCACGGCACTCGACGTGGCCCACGAGGTGATCACGCACCGGATGAGATTCGACGAGGACTAGGGTCTTTCGTTCGGCTCAGCCCGGATCAGGGAGCGGGGTCTGGTGCCGTGGATCGCAAGGCGGAGGAGGGCGGCAGGGCGGAGCCCTGCCAACCGACGACAACGCGGCTGGGGGTGCCCCCTGCTCGAAGAGCTTGGGGGAGCGGTGCCAGGGCCCGCGAGCCCGGCCTGAGCCACACGAGAGGCCCTAGGGTCTTCTGTCTGGCTCAGGCCTGGGCACGGGCCTTGCGTTGCACCGTCGTCAGGCGGTCCACGGCGTGCTGGACCGCCTGTTCGGTGGCGTTCGGCACGGGCCTGCCCAGGGTGCCGTTGGTGAGGACGATCGCGTCGTCGCCGACGCGTACCGTGGCGAGGTCCACGGTGAGCGTGTCCGCGGACGACTCGTCGGTGAGGGTGAGGCGCAGGCCCTGGCGGGCGTCGCCGGTGTCCGGCAGGGCGAGGTTCGCGACCCGTACGTCCAGGACGCCGGAGTTGGTGGTCCTGGCGGAGAAGTCCGCGCAGGTCTGCGGCATCGTCCTGAGCCACGCGAGGACGCGGTCCACGTCCGGGGCGTGCAGCGCGAGCACCTGGTGGCGCAGCTGGGCCTCGTTCTCGCCGTCGTCGTAGGCGGCCACCGCGTGCGCGCCCGAGGGGGCGCCGAAGGGTTCCTCGGTGTAGAGGGCGTCGAGGAGCCGCCCGCACTCGGAGCTGTCGGCCTGCGCCTTGAGCATGCCGTCCCGCCAGGTCGCCGCGCCCTGGGTCGGCGCCCACCCCGCTCCGAGGTCGGCCTGGGTCAGCAGCGCGGCCCGCGCCTGGTCCTCCGTGAGCGCCGCGGCCGGTGCCGCGGCGGCGGGGCCGGGCCGGCGGGTGGCCGGCGGCGCGGGGGCGTGGACGGTCCGGCCGGACTGCCCGGCGGTGCAGGCGGCCCCGGTCAGCAGGGCGGCCGCGCAGAGCGCGGAAGCGGCCAGGACATGGGCCGGGGTACGGGACATGGAGGCCTCCAGACGGACGGGACCCGCACTGCGGACCTGGCGTCCGGGCGGCGGCGTTCCTCCCACGGCACCACCGGGCGGCCCCGGCCACCAGCGCGCCGGTCCGTCCGGGTGAGCGGCGCCACCGGGGGCGGGCGCGCGGTGGCGGGCCGGAGAAGTGACGATGGTGAAAGCCCCGTACGACGGACCATGGCGAGCGAACGTGCGACGGATCCCGTACGACGGAGGGAGCGCGCTGTGACCCCGCGGCCCACGCCCGTGATCATCGACTGCGACACCGGCGTCGACGACGCGCTCGCCCTGCTGTTCGCCGTCCGCCATCCGGGCCTCGACCTGCGCGCGGTCTCCTGCGTGGCCGGGAACACGGACGTGGACCAGGTGGTGCGGAACACGCTGACCGTCCTGGAGGCGGCGGGCGCTCCCGCCGTGCCGGTCGCGCGGGGTGCCGAGCGGCCGCTGCTCGAACCGCTGCGCACCGCCCACCATGTGCACGGCGAGGACGGCATGGGCGACCTCGGGCTGCCCGCGCCGGCCCGTCGGCCCGTCGACGTGGACGCGGTGACGTTGCTCCGCCGCGAGATTCTGGCCTGCGACCGCCCGGTCACCCTGATACCGACGGCACCGCTGACGAACATCGCCCTGCTGCTGCGCACCCACCCGGAGGTCACCCGCAACATCGAGCGGATCGTGTTCATGGGCGGCGCGGTGGGCACCGGAAACGCCACGCCCGTCGCGGAGTTCAACGTCTGGCACGATCCGGAGGCCGCCGCCGTCCTGCTCACCGCGGGGGTGCCGATCACGATGTACGGGCTCGACGTGTTCCAGCGGGTGCTCGTGCCGGAGGCGGACGTACGGCGGCTGTGCGGGCGCGAGGAGCCCGGCGCCCGGCTGGCCGGACGGCTGCTGTCCCACCGCGAGCCGGTCACCGGCGACGACGTCCCGTTCGGCGGGCTCGGCGACGCGGGCACGGTGTGCTCGGTGGCCGACCCGGAGGGACTGACCACCCACCGGCTGCCGGTGGAGGTGAACCTCGCGCCGGGCCCGGCCCGCGGGCAGACGGTCGTCGACCGGCGCCCGCGGCCGGGCGAGGCGGAACTGCACGGCGAGGCCCGCGAACAGACCCTGGTGGACGTGGCGTTGGACATCGACGCCGAGCGGTGTGTCCGGCTGTACCTGGCCACCGTCGAGGGCACCGGGGCCGGTGCCTAGGCCGACTGCACTGACGCCGGCCACCGTCGGCAAGCCGTGGTGGCCGGCGTCATGCGAGCCGTGGTGCGGGGGTCAGGAGGACTGCTTCGCCGCCCGGCGCCGGGTGACGACGACGAGCGCCGCGCCGCCCGCCAGCAGCACCGCGGCGCTGCCCGCGATGAGGCCGGTGTTGCTGCCGCCGCCGGTCTCGGCGAGGTCGCCGCTGCCGCCGTTCGGGGCGGGGGCCGGCGCGGTGGTGGACTCGGAGGCCGACGGGGCCGGGGTCTCGTCCGACGGCGTCGCCGGGGCCGACGACGGGCTCTCCGTCTCGGCGGGGCTCTGGGTGGCCGGAGTCGTCGGCTCCTCGGCCGGGGACGACGGCTCGGAGGACTCGGACTCGGACGGGGCCGGCGTGGACGGCGTGGACGAGGGCTGCTCCTCGGCGGCCGTGCAGTCCTTGGTGCCGCCGTTCCAGGCCGCGATCAGCTTGTCCTTGATGACCGGGCGGTCCGGGCCCTTGGGCAGGTCGCCGTGCTCGAAGCCGTCGTTCGCGTCCTTCTTGCCGTCGAACTTGACCGCGCCGCGGTACAGGTCGACCTGGGCGAAGCAGCCCGCGTCCGGGACGGCGATGTCGAGGGAGTCGGTCTGGCCCCGCTTGACCGTCACCGTGTCGAAGTCGACGAACACCTGCTCGCCGGAGCTGGCGAAGGTCGCGCCGTGGGCGAGGTAGGAGGCCAGGGAGGCGGTGCAGGTCGTGGCGTCGTGCGCGGTGCGGACCTTGACGTGGACCTTGCCGTCCTCGGTGGGCCGCAGGTTCTGGTCGTCGACCTTGACGGCGTCGAAGAAGTTCTTGCCGTCCAGCGAGAACTGGCAGCGGTCGCTCTCGGTGACCGTGCCGGCGCCGGTGCCGGGCTGGTAGCGGCCGCCGTCCTTCCAGCCCTCGCCGCCGGGCGCGCTGTGGGCCCAGGCACCGGAGGCGGCGGCGACGGAGGCCGCGCACAGGGCGAGCGTGGCTACGCCCGTTCCCAGCAGGCGGGCGGCGGAGACACGACTGGCTATGGACATACGGATCCCATCTTGCTCGTGCGCGAGGTGGCTGGTCGCGGGGCAATGGCACGGACCGGGACGGGCCGACGGAAGGCCGAAGAGGACAGCGGGCCCATCGGTCACATGCGCCACAGTGTCAGGTCATGCTCGTGCGTGCGACTGAGCCTGTCAATCTGCCGGGCCACAAAGGGACTTCACGCCTTCATCACACTTGTGTCACATAGGGGGCGACTCGTTCCGCCGTGCGGCCGGTGTTCACTTTTCGGGCCATGTGGACAGACTTACAGAGTTGTGGACAGAGTTCTCGTCTCGCCCGCAGGCATCCGTACGTCCGCGTACGCACCGAAGAGGAGACCGCGTGACCGATCACACCACCACGCACGACTCCCCGCAGGACACCGCGTCCGACCTGTCGTCCAGGAACCCGGACTGGTGGCGGCAGGCCGTCGTCCACCAGGTCTACCCCCGCAGCTTCGCCGACTCCGACGGGGACGGGCTCGGCGACCTCCGCGGCATCACCGGGCGGCTGCCGCACCTCGCCGCCCTCGGTGTGGACGCCGTGTGGCTCAGCCCCTTCTACCCCTCCGAGCTGGCCGACGGCGGCTACGACATCGCCGACCACCGCGACGTCGACCCGCGCCTGGGCACCCTGGACGACTTCGCCGCCCTGACCGCCGAGGCGCACCGCCTGGGCCTGAAGGTGATCGTGGACCTCGTCCCCAACCACACCTCCCGCCTGCACCCCTGGTTCCAGGAGGCGCTGCGGTCCGGCCCGGGATCCCCGGCCCGCGACCGCTACGTGTTCCGCGACGGCCGCGGCGCGCACGGCGAACTCCCGCCCACCGACTGGCCGTCCGTCTTCGGCGGCAGCGCCTGGCGGCGGGTGCCGGACGGGCAGTGGTACCTGCACCTGTTCGCGCCCGAGCAGCCGGACCTGAACTGGGGCAGCGAGGAGGTGCGCGCCGACTTCCGCACCACGCTGCGGTTCTGGGCCGACCGCGGGGTGGACGGCTTCCGCGTCGACGTGGCGCACGCGCTCGCCAAGGACCTCGACGAGCCGCTGCGGGACGTCGGGGACATCGGCGCCACCGGCGAGGGCGCGCTGCTGCTCGTGCCGCCCGGCAGCCATCCGTACTACGACCGGGACGAGGTGCACGAGATCTACCGTGACTGGCGGCGGATCCTCGACTCCTACTCCCCGCCGCGCACGGCGGTCGCCGAGGCCTGGGTGCCGGGTGCCCGGCGCGCGCTGTACGCCCGGCCCGACGAACTGGGCCAGGCCTTCAACTTCGAGTATCTGCAAGCCGGATGGGACGCCGAGCAGCTGCGGCAGGTCATCACCGAGTCCCTGGCCACCGCGCGGGCCGCGGGTGCTTCGGCCACCTGGGTGCTGTCCAACCACGACGTCGTACGGCACACCTCGCGCCTGATGCTCCCGCCCGGCACCGACGAGAACGCCTGGCTGCTGTCCGGCGGCCGCGTCCCGGCCGTCGACGAGGCCGCGGGGCTGCGGCGCGCCCGCGCGGCGACGCTGCTGATGCTGGCGCTGCCCGGCTCCGCCTACCTCTACCAGGGCGAGGAGCTGGGGCTGCCGGAGGTCGCCGACCTGCCCGCCGAGGTCCTCCAGGACCCGGTGTGGGAGCAGACCGGCCACACCCGCAAGGGCCGCGACGGCTGCCGGGTGCCGCTGCCGTGGACCAGCACCGGACAGTCGCACGGCTTCGGACCCGCCGCCGCCTGGCTGCCGCAGCCGCCGGGGTTCGCCGCGTACGCCGTCGAGGCGCAGGACGGAGTGGAGGGCTCGACCCTGGAGCTGTACCGCTCGGCGCTCAGGCTGCGCCGCAAGCTGCTGGAGGGCGAGTCGCTGACCTGGGTGGAGGACGGCCCGGCCGGGGTGCTGGCGTTCGCCCGCTCCGGCGGCCGGCGGTGCGTCACCAACCTGTCGGACCGCGCCGTGCCGCTGCCGCCGGGGGAGGTGCTGCTGAGCAGCTCGCCCCTCACGGGGCGCCGGCTGGACCCGGACACCACCGTGTGGCTCGCGTAGGGCCTCTCGTTTGGACCATGCCGGGCTCGCGGCGTCTGGGGCCCCGCGCGCGGGCTTCCTCCCGCGCGCGGGTTCCTGCTCAGCCCGCCGCCGGGCTGGGGCTCGGGTCGCCGGGCAGCACGAGCGGGCTCGACGTGGCGTTCGGCGGCGGGGTGAGCACGACCTCGGGCTGTCCGCCGGAGGGGGGCGGCGGGGTCAGGTCCGAGTTGGGCAGCTTGGGCGGGGTCGTCTGCATGAAGAGCACCTGGTCGAAGTTGACCAGGCCGGTGTCCTCCATGACCGTGATGTGGTCCAGGACGGTGGCGTTGGCCTGGTTGGCGAGCTCGCGGACCAGGTCGTTCTTGGTGGTGGAGCGGATCTTCGCGATGGTGTTGAAGATCGAGCCGTGCGTCACGCGCAGGATGTTGGCCATGTCGGAGTCGAACTGCTTGCCGTCGTCCCCGGCGAGCTGGGTGACGAAGCCCTGCTGCTGGGGGCTGGCCACGTTCGGCAGCGTGATGTTGAGCAGGGGCGCGATCCTGCGGCAGCTGACGTCCAGCGCCGCGTGCCCGTCGATCAGGTGCTCGCCGGCCCTGACGACCTCCTTGGTGGTCCCCTTCTTCACCGCCATCTCGCCCACGGGGTACTCCCACAGCCCGGCCGCGCGCACCTTGACCACGAAGTCCCGGTCCGCCTCCGTCAGCGGACCCCACTGGGTCTGGGAGATGACCCGGGAGCCGTCGCTGGAGACCTTCTCCAGGCCCAGCATGCCCGGGTAGGCGAGCGCGACCAGGGTCAGACTGAGCGCCCCGCCCACGAAAAGAGTTCCCGTCGCGTTCCGCGAAAAGCGCACCGTGCCTCCTGCCCGGTCAAGGTCCCGCCGTGGGCGGTTCGAACACCCACATGTACGGGCCGGGAAGCCCGAAGAACCTTTTGATTCGGTAAAAAATATCGAACACGACGTGAGACTCCTCACGCGGGTGAGCAGTTCGGCATTCCGTGGTGGCGGTCGCGTCCAAGTCCCCTTTCATACATCAAGGTTGACGAAATGTTGACCCGTTGCGGGGAGAGCTCTGGGGAAAGCCCGCCCTACATTCGGCCGCATGCCCCCACAGCCCCGCGGTGTGCCCACCGCGCTCCCCGTCCTGCCCTACCGCAAGCCCACCAAGGGCCGTGACTACTGGGTGCTGGACGACGTCCTGCCCGACGCGGACGCCGTACGGCAGCGCTGCCTGGCCGCGGACGACTGGGTGAAGGGCTACCCGTACACCTCCGAGACCTGGCCCGGACTGCGGACCATGCCCGGTCTTGAGCCGTCCGAACTCGCCCGTGTCGAGCGGCTGGTGAAGAAGGCGACCGGGGCGAAGGAGCTGTGGGTGCAGCAGGCGCCGGGCGGCGGCACCCTCAACCACAACTGCGTCCAGGTGGTGGGCGAGGGCGAGAGTGAACCGAGGCCGCACACCGACTCGCGGGCGCTGTGCCGGTACGCCGCCGTCCTCTATCTCAACCCCTCGGCGCCCAAGGACTGCGGGACCAGCTTCTACCGGCAGCGTCTGCCCGGCGGCCGGCTCGGCGGCAACGTCGTGCAGCCCCCGCACCAGAACCTCGTCGAGGCCCTGGGCACGCGGTTCGTCGCGCCGGACGCCTTCGAGGAGGACGTCCGCGTGCCGCACAAGGCCAACCGGCTGCTCCTCTACCACGCCAACCTCGTGCACAGCGCGACCGGCTACTGCGGCGGGAGCCTGGAGGACAAGCGCATGACGGCGGTCTTCTTCTGGATGGCCTGACCCGGTAGCGGCACGCCGGCACGAGGCGGTGGCGGGAAGCGAACCGCCGGGTACGGGTACCCGCCCCTCCGTGGCACCCGTGCGGCCCCGCGGGCTGCCCGCCGCATCGACCAGGAGGAGCCAGGAGGAGGACGACATGACCGACACCCGTACCGTGGGCGTCCTGGGCACCGGGATCATGGGCTCCGCGATGGCCCGCAACCTCGCGAAGGCCGGACACACCGTCCGGGTGTGGAACCGCACCCGGGCCAAGGCCGAGCCCCTGGCCGCCGACGGCGCGCACGTCGCCGGCACCCCCGCCGAGGCGGTGCGCGACGCCGACGTGATCCTGACGATGCTCTACGACGGCGGCACGGTGCTCCGGGTCATGCGCGAGGCCGCACCCGCGCTGGGCAGGGGCACGGTCTGGGCGCAGTCGACCACGGTCGGCCTGGAGGCGGCCGGTGAGCTGGCCGCCCTCGCCGACGAGCACGGCCTGGTCCTCTACGACGCCCCGGTGCTCGGTACCCGGCAGCCCGCCGAGGCGGGCCGGCTGACCGTGCTGGCGGCGGGGCCCGCCGAGGGCCGGGAGACGGTGACGCCGGTGTTCGAGGCGGTCGGCTCCCGCACGGTGTGGACAGGCGAGGACGCCGCGGCGGCCACCGCCACCCGGCTGAAGCTGGTGGCCAACAGCTGGGTCGTCGCGGCCACCGCGGCGACCGGGGAGGCGCTCGCCCTGGCCAAGGGGCTCGGCGTGGACCCCCAGGGCTTCTTCGACCTCATCGCCGACGGCCCGCTCGACATGGGCTACCTGCACGCCAAGGCCGGCGTCATCCTCGACGACGCGTACCTGCCCCCGAGCTTCGCGGTGGCCACCGCGGAGAAGGACGCCCGCCTGATCGTCCAGGCGGGCGAGGCCCACGGCGTCCGCCTCGACGTGGCCGCCGCGAGCGCCGAACGCTTCGCCCGCGCCGCAGCGCGCGGCCACGCCGACGAGGACATGGCCGCGGCGTACTTCGCCAGCTTCGACGACTGACGGGAGGCCTCAGCCGAGGCAGACCACGAGCAGGCAGAGGTGGGACGGCGACTTGGGGTTGTCCGTGGGGCTCGTCTGCGGGGTCTGCTGGGCGGTGCCGTCGGACGCGGTGGACCCGGGCGCCGTCCGCTGGGTCGCCGTCGAGGAGGACCGCGAGGCCGACTGCCCGGACTGCCCGGACTGCCCGGACTGCCCGGACTGGGCCGAGCGGTCCGCCGGAACCGACTGGGCCGGCCGGTCGGCGGAGGCGGAGCTGCCGGCGTCCGGTGCCGTGGCGCCCTGCTGCGGGGCGGACGGCTCTGTCCGGGCCGCCGCCGCGGGCACGTCGGAGGGTGCCGACGGGTCCTGCGCCGTGCGGGGAACGGCGGCGTCCGGGCGTACGTCCTGCGGCGTGGTGCCGCGCGGCGCCGACCGCTGGTGCCGGCCACCGGCCGCGGGTGAGGTCTGCCGGGCGTCCGAGGGCGTCGCGGCCGGGTCGCCGGGCTGCGCCGGCCGGCTGTCCCCGACGGTGCCCGTGTGCGGGACCTCCGGTGCCGGGGCCGCCTGCGTGCGGTCGGTGGAGTGCCGGTCCATCGAGGCGACGGTCAGGCCGCCCCCGACGAGGGCGACGGCGGTGGCCACCAGGGCCCTGCGCTGGGTCTTCTTCCAGCGGGCCAGTTGGCGGCGCCGCGCCGCCCGCCCGGGCCGCTGCCGTGACGGTGCGTCCGACACGTCGGCGGGAAGCCCCGTGGGCGTGTCGCCGGGAACGTCGGCGGGGTTGCCGACGGGTGCGAGGCCCGGAGCGGAGCCCGCGGCCCCGCCCGCCGCGACGCCGGCACCGAGAGCCGTCGCGGAAACGGCCGCGGTCCCGGTCGCTGTATCGGTCGTGAGGGGCGCCGTGAGGTCCGGTGCTATGTCCGGTGCGTACGCACCGCAACCGGGGCACACCAGGGCGCCGTTGAGGTGCCTACGGCACGTGGAGCAGTAGTCCATCCGGTCTTCCTGACTAGGCCTGCCGAGCGGCCAGTCACGCTAACAAGGCTCGCGATGGACTGTGTGCAGCCTGTGTGACGCTCCTGCACGGATTCCCGGCACCCCGACCGGCCGGGCCGTCAGGCCCGGTCGGTCAGCTCGTCGGCGTACACCTGCGACAGCGGCTGCGGACCCACGTACTGCTGGCAGTTGCACTGCCCCGGCTCGAAGCGCAGCGGCTTCTTGTTCTCGTCCCAGGCCGTCGGCACCTCGACGCGCTCGTGGCACCGGCCGCTCTTGTCGTGCTTGGCCAGATGGTGGGTGCACCCGCACACCGGCTCCGGCGGCTTGTGCGCCGCCTCGACGGCCAGCCGCTCCGCCTTCGCCGCCTCCATCAGTTCGAGCTTGCGCTCGTGCCGGTTGCGCAGCGCGGTGCGGATGTTGTCCCCGAGCCAGGCGAAACCGCCGGTCCAGAAGACGATCAGCACCCACCAGATCCAGCCCATCGGCCCTCACCCTTCCCCCGTGGAGTTCCTCGTGATTTTAGGAGGAATCCCGGATGTTCGCGCCTGGCAGGGCCGGGTGGCGTCGCGGACGCGGCGGCCGGGGGTGCGGATACGGGCCTGTCGGCGCGCCTGCCGGGGCACCCGCAGCCGCCGGGGCAGCCGCCGGAACCGGGATCCGCCGCCACGGGACCAGTACGGCAGCCCGGCGCGGCAGCCATCCAGGGCCGCGGCCGTGGAAGAGCGCGAGGACGACCGCCGCGGCCACCGCGATCAGGTGTTCACGCCCGGCCAGGTTGGGCTTGACCATCGACTCCACCACCATCGAGCCGCCGGTCAGGAGGAACACGACCGGGGCGCGCCGCACCACGGACAGGTAGGTGAACAGCCCCACCACGGCGGCCGAAGGGCCGGTGTCGAGGATCCGGCCGGTCTCGGGCGGCAGCCCCAGCCCCCACCAGCCGGGCCCGATCGCGATCATCAGCCGCACGGTCAGGGTGCCGGCCAGGGTGGTCGCGTACGAGATGAACAGTGTCCGGCCGCGGCCCAGGGTGAGTTCGGCCAGCGCGAAGGCGAGGAACAGCTGGGTGATGCCGGCCCACACCGGCAGGTCGAGCGCCGGGACGTACAGGGACACCGGGGTGCGCAGCAGGGCCAGCCAGAGTGGCAGGTCGGCCTGGACGCCGCCGGCGATCCGTACGACCGCCTCCCCGGCCGGCCGCTGCGCCACCGCGTGGAAGAAGACCACGCCGAAGGCCGCCACGAAGGCCAGCACCAGCCCGGAAAGCCCCCGGTGCGCCAACCGCCGTACGGGGTCGACGACGATGCCGTGCCACTCGGCGCGCAGCGTCCGCACGGTGAACCGCGCGAACCGCACCGCCACATCACGCACCCGTACCGGTGCGTCGCCCGCCGGCCCGCCGTCCGTCGCCGCGCTGTTCGCCGGTGGGCCGTCCGGTGGCCGGACGGCCCACTGTCCGCGGTCCCGCCGCCCGGCGTCCCCCGGTCCCCCCGGACGTTCCGGACGCTCCGGCCATTCCCTCGTGCCCTTCGTGCCCCTCGTGTCCCTCACACCGCTGTGCTGCTGCACCGCTGTCCGGCTCCTTAGCAGTTCCCCCACCTCGTGCGCACAACCGTATGGACCGTAATCCAGGCCGCCGCGTTGCCACAGACGGCCTCACAGCGGCGGCAGGGGCCGCGGCGGGGAGCGCCGCGTGGGGGACGGATCAGCCGGCGCGCTGCTGGCAGGGCACGCAGCAGCGTGCGTACGGCAGGATCTCCAGCCGCTCCACCGGGATGGGCTTGGCGCAGTCCTCGCAGTTCCCGTAGGAGCCGCCGTCCAGCCGCGCGAAGGCGGCCTCGATGTCCTTCAGCGCTTGCTTCAGGGCGTTCTTCTGCGCGGTCAGGAGGTCGTCGGCCTCCTGACCGCCCTCCTCGCTCTCCTGGACGGCCCGCAGTTGGGCGAGGCGGGAGTTGCGCTCGTGTTCGAGGCGCTGCCGGGCATCGTGCGCGCTCAGGCGCTCGGCCGCGGAGGCACTGCTGGTGGTCTCCCACGACATCGGCGATACGGTCCCTTCAAGCAAAAGAGCCGGTGACGAGGGGGGCCGCGGTGACGTACGGCCCCCCTCCTGACCCTCCAGCGTGGCCGCGCGCGGAAGCGGCGGCCATCGGTCGCAGTACCCATTTCCGGCGGGCGGCGGGGTGCACCGCCGCCCGCCGTCCGGGCCTCAGACCCGCGCCGCCGGTGCGCCGCGCTGTGCGGGCCTGCCACCGCCCGAGCCGCTGCCCGAGCCGCCGCCCGGACCGCGGCGCCGGCCGCCGCGCTGGTGGCGGTGCAGCTCGATGGCGAGCGGGGAGGCGGTGAACACCGAGGAGTAGGTGCCGACCACGAGCCCGATGAGGAGGGCGAGCGCGAAGTCGGTCAGCGAGTCCCCGCCGAAGAGCGTCAGGGAGATCAGGATCAGCAACGCGCCCATGCCCGTGTTGATCGTGCGGGGCAGCGTCTGCAGGATTCCCTGGTTGGTGATCTGCTCCAGCGATGTCTTGCGGTCGCGTCCGAGCAGTTCCCGGATGCGGTCGAACAGGACCACCGAGTCGTTGACCGAGTAGCCGATGACGGTGAGCAGGGACGCCAGGAACACACCGTCGATGGGCTTGCCGAGCCATGCGAAGACGCCGACGAGGATGACCACGTCGTGCGCGAGCGCGGCGACCGCCGCGGTGCCGAACAGCCAGCGGAAGCGGGCCGCGAGGTAGAGCAACTGGGCCCCGAGGGCGACGCCGAGGGCGATGAGCGCGTTGCGGCGCAGTTCCTCGCCCAGGCTCGGGCCGATCAGCTCGTCACGGACCTTCTCGGTCTTGCCGCCCAGTTCGCTGATGGTCCCGGTGACCTTGGCGGCCTCGGCGTCGGTCAGGTCCTCGGTGCGCACGGTCAGGCCGTTGTCGTTGGACGACTGCACGAGCGCGCCGGGGAAGCCCGCGTCGGCGAGGGCGGTACGGGCCCGGTCGGGGTTCACGGGGGTCGTGGTGGTGTACTCGATCAGCCGGCCGCCGGTGAACTCCAGGCCGAAGTTCAGGCCCCGGGCCGCGATGCCCGAGCCGGCGAGCACCAGCAGGACCGCGGAGACGGCCAGCCAGCGACGCGGGTGGGTCATCAGGTCCGGGTTGCGGCGCGTGACCAGATCGCGGACCCGCCCGGTGGTCGCCAGGCCGGTGAACAGGTGGCGGCGGCGCACCCAGGCACGGTCCACGGCGAACTCGGCGAGCACCCGGGTGATGACCAGCGCGCTGATCATGGACGCGGCGACACCGATGGCGAGGGTGACGGCGAAGCCGCGCACCGGGCCGGTGGACAGGAAGAACAGCAGTCCGGCCGCGATCAGCGTGGTGATGTTGGAGTCGGCGATCGCGCTGAAGGCGTTGCGGAATCCGGCGGTGAGGGCCGAGCGCGGGCTCGGCCGGTGCATACCGGCGTACTCCTCACGCGCTCGTTCGAAGACGAGCACGTTGGCGTCCACGGCCATGCCGATCGCCAGGACGAAACCGGCCAGGCCCGGCAGGGTCAGGGTGGCGCCGAGGGCGGCCAGGGCGGCGTAGGAGATCACTCCGTAGCAGAGCAGGGCCACGGCCGCGAGGAAGCCCGTGAGGCGGTAGACGGTGACGATGAACAGGATCGTCAGGGCGGTGCCGATCACCGCGGCCCAGGCGGTGGCCTCGATGGCGCTGGCGCCGAGGGTGGGGCCGATGGTGTGCTGCTCGACCGTCTCGACCGGTACGGGCAGGGCGCCGCCGTTGATGAGCAGCGCCAGCTCGCGGGCCTCGGCGTCGTCGAAGGAGCCGGTGATCTGCGTGGAGCCGTCGGCGATGCCCGTGCCGCAGGCGACGGACGGGGCGACCTGCGGGGAGGAGATGATCCGGTCGTCGAGCACGATGGCGACCCGGCGCGCGGGGTCGCCGACCTGGCGGCAGGCGGCCTCACTGGTCAGCTTGGCCCATGAGGACCGGCCCGCCTTGTCGAAGTCGACGGTGACGGTCCAGCCGGCGCCCGTCTCCTGCTCGAAGCGTGCCTGGGCGCCCTTGACGTCCCTGCCGGTCATGGCGCTGTCCTGGAGGCGCAGCTTCTGCCCGGACTCGTCGGGCAGCACGAGTTCCTTGGACGCCTCGGGTTCCTTCGAGGTCTCGGGCTTCGTCGAGGCGTCGGGCTTCTTCGAGGCCTCCGGCTCGGACTTGGCGGGGTCCTCGGCGCTGTCGGCGACGCCGACCACCGGGTGGAAGGTCAGCTGGGCGGTACGGCCGAGCACGTCGGCCGCCTTCTTCGGGTCCTGTACGCCGGGCAGCTCGACGATGATCCGGTTGCTGCCCGAGCGGACGAGGGTCGGTTCGGCGACGCCGAGCGCGTCGACCCGGCCGCGCAGCACTTCCAGGGCGCGGTCGGTGGCCTCGCGGTCGGCCTTGGTGGTCGCGGTGGAGCGGGTCTCCAGGACGATCTGGGTACCGCCCCGCAGGTCGAGCCCGAGTCGGACGGGAACGGTGGCGGTGATGTACACGGACAGGGCGATCACGGCGAGGGCGAACAGCGCTCTCCACCGGGATGTGCGTTTCGTGCGTTTCGTGCGTGTCTTGGGGGTCAACGGAGGCCTCCGGCAGGCACGCCGCGACTGCGGCCGACGCGGTCACGGCGGTCGAGGGACGAAAGGGGCGAAAAGGGGGCGTCAGATGCCGAAGGTCCGCGGCGGCGCCCGGCCGCCGTCCTGCACCACGTGCACCGTGCGGGCGGCCACGGTCACCGGGACGGGACGCGTCCGCCCGGGTGCGGGGAGGGGGACGTCCGTGACGTCCTCGGTGGTGGCGAACTGCCCGTGCGCGACGGGCCGGTCCCCGTGGAACTCCTGCCGGGTCCCGTCCTGCGCCGAGCACACGACGGTGCACCCCTGCCCGGCGTGCGGAGCGTCCACCGGACGCTCGTCGGTGCCGGGGCGGCCGTCGCCGGGCGCGGAGCCGGAGTGCTGTCCGGGCTCGAGGTCCGCGACGGAGGCCGCCGCGGCAGGGGCAGGGGTGGGCAGTGGCGGGGGGCTGCCGGTGGTGAAGACCGCCAGGAGGGCGAGCAGTGCGGCCGTCAGGAAGGCCAGGGCACGGGAGGCGGGGTCGGTGCTCGGCGCTGGGTGCATGCACCGTCCCCTTTCGTGTGGCACTCGTGAGCGGACGCGGATGTCGTACCCGGGACCCCGGCCGGGGAGTGGACAGCCGGGACCCCGGGTGGTCGTGGGCGGGCGGTCAGGGCTCGATCAGACCGGCCCGGATGGCGTAGCGGGTGAGCTCCAGGCGGTCGCGCAGCCCGAGCTTCTGGAGCAGGTTGGCGCGGTGCCGCTGGACGGTCTTGATGCTGATGAAGAGGATCTCGCCGATCTCCTTCGAGGAGTGCCCCTCGGCGACCAGCTTCAGGACCTCCTCCTCGCGGGGCGTCAGCACCTGGTCCGGGGTCTCCTCGCCGTGGCGGACCCGGTCCAGGTAGTTGCGGATCAGCGCGGTCACCGCGCCCGGGTACAGGAACGGCTCGTCCCGCATCGCCGCCCGGCAGGCGGCGACGAGGTCCTGGTCGGCGACGGACTTCAGCACGTACCCGCTGGCACCGGCCTTCAGCGCCTGGAAGAAGTACTGCTCGTTGTCGTGCATGGTGAGCATCAGGATCCGCAGGTCCGGCTTGAGCGCGACCAGTTCACGGGTGGCCTGGAGGCCGGTCAGCCGGGGCATCGCGATGTCCAGCACGGCCAGGTCGATGTCGTGGGTGCGGGCCATCTCGATGGCCTCCGCGCCGTCACCGGCCTCGGCGACCACCTCCAGGTCCGGTTCCTGGTCGAGGATGAGCCGCACTCCCCGGCGTACCAGCGCGTGGTCGTCGGCGAGCAGGATGCGGATCGTGGTCGGCTCGGACATGGTCAGGTCTGCTTCCTGGGAACGACGGGCGCGGTCAGCCGGACCTCGGTTCCGGCCGTGGGGGTGGGGGCGATGTCGAGGCCGGCCCCGATGAGCAGGGCCCGCTCACGCATGCCGCGTATGCCGGCGCCTTCGTGCGCCGCCTTGATGCCGCGCCCGTCGTCGGTGATGGCCAGCTCCACGGCGCCGTCGGTGTGCCGCAGGCTGACCTCGATCCGTTCGGCGTCCGCGTGCCGGGCCACGTTTGTCAGGCTCTCCTGGGCGACACGGTAGAGGACCAGCTCCGTCTCCGGCTCCAGGGCGGGCAGGTCGGTGTCGAAGCGGCGCACCACCTGCAGCCCGGTGTGGGTGGCGAAGTCGGTGGTCAGCGAGGTCAGCGCGGCGACCAGACCGAGGTCGTCCAGGACCCCGGGCCGCAGCCGGCGCACCAGCCGGCGGACCTCGTCCAGGCTTCCCCGGGTGATCTCCTGCGCCTGGAGCAGTTCGTCGCGCAGCGGCGCGTCCGCCTCGTCAGCGGCCCGCTTGAGCGCGAGCAGGATCGCGGTCATGCTCTGGCCCACCTCGTCGTGCAGCTCCTGCGCGATACGGCGCCGCTCGGCCTCCTGGGCGAGCAGGACCCGGGCGCTGCTCGTGGCCCGCTCGTTCTCCAGCCGGTCGAGCATGGCGTTGAACGTGCGGATCAGCTCCGCCACCTCGCCGCCGCCCTGCTCGGGCAGCCGCTGGCCGGGGCGCAGCAGGTCCACGGTGGTCATCAGCTTCGTCACCCGGTCCAGGGGCGCCAGTCCCCAGCGCAGCAGGGCGGCGTTGGCGACCAGCATGACGGCCAGGCCGCCCACCAGGATGACAGCCTCGGTCAGCACGACCGGCACCGACACGGTCACCGGGGCCCACAGCAGCAGCGCGGTGGCCGAGCCCAGCACCACGGCGTTGAGCCCGAAGATCCGCCAGAACAGGGACACCAGGGTCACGCCTCCTTACGTGATGCGGTCTGCCTCTACTGTCGGTCATCGCGCATCCCGGACGAGCCGCGGCCCCTGTGGTCCCGACCGGGCCTGACGCCAGTGTGCCGTCCGCCGGCTCCCGCAAGCGATGGGGCCCGGTCCCCATTTCACCCCGTGCGGCCTACCCATGCACGGGTCGAGTGGATCCCCCGATCGGCCGCAAATGGGTTCTGGACCCGATGGGAAACCGCGGCCGGTTCGACCAGGGTTGAGGTGTGACCGACCCCCGTCCCCCGTTGCACAACGAAAGGCACTGACCATGTCGCTCGACGCCGCCCGGACCGAACCCCGCGAGCGCCTGTCCGCTCAGGAGGCCCGCCGGCGCCTTGAACACGCCCGCGGGACCCGGCTGGTCCAGCTGGAAGCCCTCGGCGAGACCGGGCAGACGGCGGACGACCACCTGATGTCCTCCCAGCGTGAGGCCATCATGCGGGTGCTGAAGGAGATCGACGAGGCGTTCGCCCGCGTCGAGGACGGCACCTACGGGTCCTGCCTGGAGTGCGGCAAGCCGGTACCGGCGGAGCGCCTGGAGATCCTGCCGTACACGGGGCACTGCGTCGGCTGCCGGCGCCGTACCGCCTGAACCGTCCGCCTGTCCGTCCTGCCTTCGTCCTCCGCCCTGCCCGAGGGGTGAAACGGTGAACAACCAGATCATCGGCGACCGCGACACGCACCTGACGGCCGAGGACCTCGCCGCGCTGCGCGCGAACCTCGACGAGCAGCGCCTGTTCCGCCAGGAGCAGCTGGAGCAGATCTCGGCCGCCGCGACCTCCCGCGCGGACGCCGTGCTCCAGCAGCAGGCCGCCTCGCAGGTGGAGGTCCGTGTGAAACTCGCGGCCTCGGCCCGCATGGTCCTCGCCGACGTCGAGGCGGCCCTGGCGCGCATGGACGAGGGCGGCTACGGCGGCTGCCACCTGTGCCGGCGTCCCATCGCGCGGGAACGCCTCGAGATAGTGCCGCAGGCACGCTACTGCGCGCGCTGCCAGCAGGTCAGGGAGGCAGGGCGGTGACCGTCACCCAGCGTTCGCGTGCCGCCGCGGCCACCCGGCACCGGCCGTGGCCGCTGGGCCGCCAGGGCTGGGGCATCGCCCTCGACATGGGCAGTGCCCGCACCCGCGCCTGGGTCGCCGGGCGGGGGCTTGTCCTGGACGTCCCCACGGTGACGTTCCCCGGCTCCGGGGCGGTGTATCCGATACAGCGCGGCACGATCATCGACACCGAGGGCACGGCCCGGATGCTCGACCGCCTGCTCGGCAACCGCCTGCCCCGCTTCACCCGCCCCCTGGTCGTCCTCACCGCCCCGGTACTGGACGGGGTGGCCTTCCGCAACGAGGCCCGTACGGCGGTGGAGGTGCTGCGGCCGCGCGAGGTGCTGACCATTCCCAGCGCGCGGGCCGTCGCCCTGGCCGCGGGCGCGGACCTGGCCCGCCCGCTGCTCGTGGTGGACATCGGCGCGCATCTGACCGAGGTGGTGCTGCTGTCGGAGGGCGCCGTCGTCGACGCGCGCCGCACCGCGCTGGGCACCAGCGACCTCGAATCGGCCGCGCCGGTGCAGATCTGCGAGGCGGTGGCCACCATGGTGACCGCGATGCTGCGGCAGGACCGTACGTCGCTCACGGTGGACGCCCTGCGCCGGGGCGCGCTGCTGGCCGGGGGCGGCGCCCTGCGCCCCGAGATCACCTACCACCTCACCGGCAAGCTGCACGCGCCCCTCAGGGCCGTGGCGGCGCCGCACACCGCCGCCGTCCGCGGCGCCGCCACCCTGCTGCGTTCCGCGCACGACCACTCCGCGGACCCGGGGGACCAGCCCTCCGCCCCGTAGAAAGCCCCCGTCCCCACTCCACCCTGAGGACAACGAGGACACGAAGGAGGGCCGCGCCATGGCCGGCGGCATCCCTCGGGCCCAGCCGCCCCCCGAAGGACTGTCACCCGACGACCCGCTCCCCGACGAACTCCCCCGCCGCGTGCTCTGGCGCCTGCGGCGCAACCCGATGCGCCGGCCCAGCGACCTGGCCCAGGCGTGGATCGGCCTCGGCATCCTGCTGGCCGTGCTGGCCGGCACGCCCGTGGCCCTGTTCTTCGTCGGCGACACCGCCCTGCGCCACTACGAGCGGGCGGCCGAGCACCAGGAGAGGACGCGGTGGCAGACCACCGCGGTCCTTCTGCACGACGCTCCCCGCCATCCCGAGCCGGGATCCGAGGAGGCGAAGGAGACCCGCTACCCGGTGCCGGTGCGTTTCACCGACCCGGGCGGGCTCGCCCGCACCGCGAGGACCCACGTCGAGCCCGGGCTGCCGGCGGGAAGCCCCGTCGACGTGTGGGCCGACACCGACGGACGGATCACCGAGCCGCCCCTGAGCGCCGCCCAGGTGCGCAGCCACAGCAAGGGCTGGGCGATCCTCGCCGCCCTGGCCGTCCCGGTCACCGGCGCCGCGGTCTACGGCGCCGCCGGGCTGCTGCTCCGCCGCCGCAACCTGGCCGCCTGGGACAGCGCCTGGGCCCGCACCGCACCCGGCTGGACGCCGTCCCCGTGATCTCCGGGGGTGCCGCACCCCGGCCCGGTCGATCTTGATGATGCTCTGTCAGCTCACCGGCATGGAAGCACCCCCGAACACTGCCGGAAACCGGCAATGTGCGAGGTGGGGCCGGTCGGGCATCATGCCGTGAGGGGAGCACCGCGGACGGTTCCGGTGCCGGGCATCGGCAGATGTCCGTTGCCGGAACCGGCAGGGGGGAAGTACCGCCGCCCGGTGCGTCGCAGGGGGAAGAGGGGGCTGACGATTCCGCGGCGCACCCGTCTCCCGCCGTCTCCCGGCGCCCGAGCCGCCGGGACACCGCGGGGGGCCGCACCCGGCCACCCGGTCTCTCCCTTACTCACCGTTCCTTACTGTCAAGGACGTATGCCATGGATGTCATCGGCGCACTCGTCGCGGGCTGCCTGCTCGTCGTTCTCCTGTTGCTGTTCACCTTCTCCCGGCTGTTCCGCAAGGTGGAGCAGGGCAAGGCCCTGATCGTCTCCAAGATGCGCAAGGTCGACGTGACCTTCACCGGCCAGGTCGTCCTGCCGGTGCTGCACAAGGCCGAGGTCATGGACATCTCGGTGAAGGCCATCGAGATCACGCGCACCGGCCGCGAGGGGCTCATCTGCCGGGACAACATCCGCGCCGACATCCGCATCACGTTCTTCGTACGGGTCAACAAGACCGCCGAGGACGTCGTCCGGGTCGCCCAGGCCGTCGGCACCGCCCGCGCCAGCGACCGGGACACGTTGCAGGAGCTGTTCCACGCCAAGTTCTCCGAGGCGCTGAAGACCGTCGGCAAGCAGATGGACTTCACCGACCTCTACACCAAGCGTGAGGAACTGCGGTTCCAGATCATCGAGGTCATCGGTGTCGACCTGAACGGCTACCACCTCGAGGACGCGGCGATCGACTACCTGGAGCAGACGCCGCTGACCCAGCTCGACCCCGGCAACGTCCTCGACGCCCAGGGCATCCGGAAGATCACCGAGCTGACAGCCGTGGAGCACGTGCGCACCAACGAGGCACAGCGCACCGAACAGAAGGAGATCACCCGGCAGAACGTCGACGCGCGCGAGGCCATCCTGGAGCTGGAGCGCCGCCAGGCGGACGCCGAGATCAAGCAGAGGCGGGAGATCGATACCTCCCGCGCCCGCGAGGAGGCCGAGACCGCCCGCGTGGTGGAGGAGGAGCGGCTGCGCGCGCAGAGCGCCTTCCTGCGCACCGAGGAGGAGCTCGGCGTCCAGCGCGAGAACCAGGCCCGTGAGGTCGCGGTCGCCGCGAAGAACCGCGAGCGGGTCATCGCCATCGAGAACGAGCGCATCGAGAAGGACCGCCTCCTCGAGGTCATCGCCCGGGAGCGGGAGACCCAGCTCACCCGGATCTCCGCCGACAAGGAGGTCGAGGCGGAGAAGCGGGAGATCGCCGAGGTCGTCCGCGAGCGGGTCGCCGTGGACCGCACGGTCGCCGAGCAGGAGGAGTCCATCAAGAAGCTGCGCGCCGTGGAGGAGGCGGAGCGCGAGCGCCAGGCCGTGATCATCGCCGCCGAGGCGGAGGCGCAGGAGAAGCTGGTCAAGGACATCAAGGCCGCCGAGGCCGCCGAGCAGGCCGCCACCCACCGCGCCGCCGAGGAACTCACCCTGGCCGAGGCCCGGTTGAAGACCGCCGACCTCGACGCCCGCGCCAAGCTGCGCCTGGCGGAGGCCGTCCAGGCCGAGGCCGCCGCGGAGGGCCTGGCCGCCGTCCGGGTCCGTGAGCAGGAGGCCGAGGTCATCGAGAAGGCCGGCCGCGCCGAGGCCGAGGCGTCGCAGGCCAAGGCACTGGCCGAGGCCCGGGGCACCGAGGCCCGGCTGCGCGCGGAGGCCGAGGGCGCCCAGGCCAAGGCGCTCGCGGAGGCCGCCGCGATCGGCGAGAAGCTGAAGGCCGAGGCGGCGGGCCTGACCGAGAAGGCGGCGGCGATGGCCGCCCTGGACGAGGCCTCCCGCGAGCACGAAGAATACCGGCTGCGGCTGCAGGCGGAGAAGGAGATCCGGCTGGCCGGCCTGGAGGCGCAGCGGCAGGTCGCCGAGGCGCAGGCCACGGTCCTCGCGACCGGTCTCGAGCACGCCGACATCGACATCGTCGGCGGCGAGTCGGTCTTCTTCGACCGCCTGATGAGCGCGATCTCGTTCGGCAAGGGCATCGACGGATTCGTGGAGAACTCCCGCACCGCGCAGGCCCTTGCCGCGCCCTGGCTGGACGGCTCGTCGAACTTCACCGAGGACCTCGGCCGGATCCTCGGCCGGATGGGCTCGGCCGACGTCAAGAACCTGACGGTCTCCGCGCTGCTGATGAAGATGATGCAGACGGGCGGCACGAACGCCGGTCAGCTCCAGCAACTCCTCGACCGGGCCGGTGAGCTGGGCCTCGCCGACACCCCGCTCACCGCCCTCAACGGCACCGCCCTCAACGGCACCACCCGGGCCTGACGAGCCGCGGGAGGGCCCCGAGCCGCCGCCTTCAAGGGGCGGTCGGGGGCCCGCCCCCCGCGGATCACGCCGCGAACGCGGGGCCGGGAACCCGGCCCCGTTCGACGGGGGCCGGCCTGATCCGCCGGACAGGCCTGCCCCCGGGCCCGCACCTCTTCGTGAAGGGACGCACCACCCATGGCCACCGCCCTGGAGACGGGTTCGTACGACTCCGTGGACACCGGAACGTACGAGGTGCTGCGCGACCGGCTGACCGCGCAGGCCGCCGAGCTCGCCCGCGGGGCCGAGCGACTCAACGCCCGACGGGCCGAGGAGTTCGGTGCCACGCGCCTGGACCTCACCGGCACCGGCCGGCTGCGCACCGAGCACCCCAGCGTGCCCCGCGACGTCGTGGCCGTCGGCGACCGCCTGCTGTTCGGATACAACGGCCACCTGCCCGAACCCCGGGTCGGCGACGTCCTCGCACTGCACGACCGGGAGCTGAACCGGCTCCCCGAGGACGCGGTGCCCGGACTCCTCGACGACCCCGCCTTCGTGCGGGAGTTCGAGGCCCTGCACCGCTACTACCGGCAGGCGCGGCTGCTGAGCCTGCGCCGCGTCGAGGACCGCCTCCTCGCCGTCTTCCGGACCGGTGAGAAGGCCGGCGACATCCGGGTGCTGCGCTGGACACTCACCGCCGACGGCCGGGCGGCGTTCCTGGACGGGCGCGGCGAACGCGACCACGTCCCGCCGCCCTCCCACGACTTCGAGTGGACCGCGACCGGCCGTGAGGACCACGTCCTCGGCCGCCACCCGCACGTCTCCGTGCGCGGCGAGGTCTTCGTCTCCACCGTCGGCGGCCGCCTCACCGTCAAGACGGAGGACGACACCGAGACCGGCGAGGGCATCCACAGCGAACCGGTCGACGAGCCGCTGCAGGCCCTCGCCGACGCGGACATCGCGTACGCGAGCGTGGGCCCGCTGATCCTGCTGCGGATCCGCCCCTACAAGGAGCAGCCCCACCGCCACCTCGTCTTCCACACCCTCACCAGGACCGTGGTCCGCATCGACGGCGTCGGGCAGGCCTGCCGCCGCCTGCCCGACGACCAGGGCATCGTCTTCCCCGGCGGCTACTGCCTCGCCACCGGCGCCCACAAGACCTACGAACTCGGCAGATCGGGGCTGGAGTTCGAGCGCGAGGTGCGTTCGCCCTACGGCGAGGACGTGCTGTACGCCTTCCACGCGCCCGCCGAGGGACGCAGCCTGCTGCTGTCGTACAACACCATCCGCGAGGAGGTCGCCACCCCGCTGTCCTGCCACGGCTGGGCGCTGTTCGACGACGGCACGCTGATGGCGCTGCGCACGGACCCCTCGGCCGGGCCCGACGAGCCGGGCCGCGTGCACCCCCTCCAGCTGTGGAGCTCCCCCTACGTCTCCGACACCCACGCCGGCGCCACGGGCACCGGGCCCCTCGGACGGATCGGCAACGCCGACCTCGTACGCGGCATCTCCGACTGCCTGTCCATCGGCCGCGCCGTCGCCGAGACCACGCCGACCGTCGAGGTGTACGAGGCGCTGGCCGCCGCCTGCGTCCGCGCCCTCGACACCCACCACTGGCTGGGCGAGGAGGAACTGGGCGACCTGCGCACCCCGCTGGACGCCGTACGGGTCACCGCCGAGCAGGTGCTGGAGGAGTTCCGTACCGTACAGACGCTGACCCGGCAGGCCGCGGACGCGCTCGAAGCGGCCGCGGGCAGGCTCGCCGCGGTGGTGCGCCGGCTGCGTGGCGAGGCACCGCGCGGCGCCGCCGCCTGGGTCGGCGGCCTGAGCGAACTGCGGCAGGCCCAGGGCCACTTGCTGACCCTGAAGGAGATGCGGTACGCGGACGCCGCCCGTATCGACGAACTCGCCGCCGAGGCGGAGGCCGACCTCGCCACGTTCGGGCAGCGGGCGGTCGCCTTCCTGGCCCGCGAGGACGCCTTCGCCGACCACCACGAGGAGGTCGAACGCCTCGCCGCCGACGCCGAGTCGATCGGCAGCGTCGCCGAGGCGGCACCGGTCGCCGGCCGGCTCGACGACCTCGCCGGCACGCTGCGCACGGTCACCGAGGTCGTCGCCGGGCTCGACATCGGCGACGCCACCGTGCGCACCTCCGTCCTGGAACGCATCGCCGAGGTGCTCGGCGGCGTCAACCGCGCCCGCGCCCTGCTCGACGCCCGCCGCCGTGAACTGCGCGACCAGGAGGGACGCGCCGAGTTCGCGGCCGAGTTCGCGCTGCTCGGCCAGGCCGTCACCGGCGCGCTCGCGGCCGCGGACGATCCGGACGCCTGCGACGAGCAACTCGCCTCCCTGATGGTGCGGCTGGAGAACCTGGAGTCCCGCTTCGCGGAGTTCGACGACTTCCTCGGCGAACTGGCCGACCGGCGCACCGAGATCTACGAGGCCTTCTCCGGCCGCAAGCAGGGCCTCCTGGACGCCCGCGCCCGCCGCGCCGAACAACTCGCCGCCTCCGCCGGGCGGGTGCTGGAGACGATCGCCCGGCGCGCGGCGACACTCGCCGACACCGACGCCGTGAGCACCTTCTTCGCCTCCGACCCGCTGGTCGCCAAGGCCCGCCGCACGGCCGAGGAACTGCGCGAACTCGGCGACCCCGTACGGGCCGAGGAACTGGACGGCCGGCTGAAGTCCGCCCGCCAGGAGGCGGCCCGCGCGCTGCGCGACCGCACCGACCTGTACGCCGACGGCGGCCGCACCATCCGCCTGGGCACCCACCGCTTCGCCGTCACCAACCGGCCGCTCGACCTCACCCTGGTCCCGCAGGGCGACGGCCTCGCCTTCGCCCTGTCCGGCACCGACTACCGCGCTCCCGTCACCGACCCGGCCTTCGCGGACACCCGCCCGTACTGGGACCGGCGGCTGCCGTCCGAGTCGCCCGAGGTCTACCGCGCCGAACACCTCGCCGCCCGCCTGCTGCGCCGCCACGGCGCGGGCGCGCCGGCCCAGGCCGACCTGCCGGCCCTGGTGCGCGGGGCCGCGGAGGAGGCGTACGACGAGGGCTACGAGCGCGGCGTCCACGACCACGACGCGACGGCGATCCTCACCGCCCTGCTCTCCCTCTACGAGCAGGCCGGGCCCCTGCGCCACGAACCCGCCGCGCGCGCCGCCGCCCAGCTGTTCTGGGCACACGGCACCACCCCCGGGGCCCGCACGGCCTGGACCCGCCGCGCCGCCTCCCTGGCCCGCGCCCGCGACACCTTCGGCCCGTCCCCCGCCATCCCCGAACTCATCACGGAACTCGCGACGTCCCTGGAAACCTGGCCGTCGACCGATGGCGGCCGCGGGCCGGCTCCTCTGGGCGCGGGCGACCTCGCGCCCGCTGCCGCGGCCTACCTCTTCGAGGAGTTGACGAGCGGGACCGACGGGTTCGTCATCACCGCCGCCACCCGCACCCTGCTCGACAAGTTCCGTCACACCGTGGGCAGTTCCGCCTACGACGAGGACCTGGCCGCGCTCGACGACCTCGCCGCGCGCCGCCAGCTCGCCGGGGCGTGGCTGTCGGCGTACGTCACCTCCACCGGTACGGAGATCACCGCCGGGGACCTGGCCGAGGCGGTCGCCGCCGAGCTGTGCCCGGACCTGCCCCGCTACGAATCCGAAGTCTCCCCGGTGACCACGGTCGAGGGCCTGCTCGGCACCCACCCGCGCATCGAGAACCGCACCCTCACCCTGCGGATCGACGAGTTCCTGGCCCGTACCGAACGCTTCGAGACGCGGGAGGCCCCCGCCTTCCGCGCCTACCAGCGCCGCCGCACCGCCCTCGTCGACGCCGAACGCGCCCGGCTGCGCCTGGACGACCACCGCCCGCGCTCCATGGCGGCGTTCGTCCGCAACCGCCTCATCGACGAGGTCTACCTGCCCCTCATTGGTGACAGCCTCGCCCGCCAGCTCGGGACCGCGGGCGAGAGCAAGCGCACCGACACCGGCGGCCTGCTGCTGCTCGTCTCGCCGCCCGGCTACGGCAAGACCACGCTGATGGAGTACGTCGCCGACCGCCTGGGCCTGATGCTCGTCAAGATCAGCGGACCCGCCCTCGGCCACGCCGTCACCTCGCTCGACCCGGCCGAGGCCCCGAACGCCACCGCCCGCCAGGAGATCGAGAAGATCAACTTCGCGCTGGCGGCGGGCAACAACACGCTGCTGCTCCTGGACGACATCCAGCACACCTCGCCGGAACTGCTCCAGAAGTTCATCCCGCTGTGCGACGCCACCCGCCGGGTCGAGGGCGTGTGGAACGGCGAGGCGCGCACCTACGACCTGCGCGGCAAGCGGTTCGCCGTCTGCATGACCGGCAACCCCTACACCGAGTCCGGCGAGCGCTTCCGCGTCCCCGACATGCTCGCCAACCGCGCCGACGTCTGGAACCTCGGCGACGTCCTCACCGGCAAGGAGGACGTCTTCGCGGTCAGCTTCCTGGAGAACGCGCTCACCGCGAACGCGGTGCTGGCCCCGCTGGCCGGCCGCGACCGCCGCGACCTCGACCTGTTCCTCCGCCTCGCGGGCAACGACCCCGCGGCCCGCGCGGACCGGCTCGGGCACCCCTACGCGCCCGCCGAGGTCGAGCAGATCGTGTCCGTGCTGCGCCATCTGCTCAGCGCGCGCGAGACGGTCCTCGCGGTCAACGCCGCCTACATCGCCTCCGCCGCCCAGTCCGACGAGACACGCACCGAGCCGCCGTTCCGCCTCCAGGGCTCCTACCGCACCATGAACAAGATCGCCCAGCGGCTGCGGCCCGTCATGAACGACACCGAACTGTCCGCCGTCCTCGACGACCACTTCACCGCCGAGGCACAGACCCTCACCACGGGAGCCGAGGCCAACCTGCTCAAACTGGCCGAGCTGCGCGGCGCCCTGACCCCACCGCAGGCGACTCGCTGGGCCGAGTTGAAGTCGGCCCACGTCCGCGCGCAGGCCCTCGG
This sequence comes from Streptomyces sp. CB01373, assembly GCF_002803075.1. Classification (GTDB taxonomy): domain Bacteria; phylum Actinomycetota; class Actinomycetes; order Streptomycetales; family Streptomycetaceae; genus Streptomyces. The sequence continues at coordinate 96,563 of NZ_NNBK01000006.1, forward strand.
CGGCCCGGCCGGGGATCCCCTCACGCGCGCGACCGCCGCCCTTGCCCTGCTGGCCGACCGGATGGGCGCCATCGAGGCCGCCCTCACGGGCCGCACCGCCTCCCGGGCCCGGCACGCGGCCGAGCCCGGAACGGAGGAGTGACGACGATGGAGACGATGACGGCGGTCACCGCGGCGATGGCGGTGATGACGCCCTTCCTGGTCCCGCTGAGCACCGCCACGCTGATCGTGGCGGCCAGTACGACCGTCCTGGTGCGCCGCGACCGCCGCCGTGCCCACGCCTACCGCTGCACGTCGCCGGCCGAGGAGGACTGAGCGCCTCCCGGGCGGCGCCGCCGGATCAGTTCCGCGAGTTGCCGAACAGGAGGCGGTAGCCGATGAGCAGCACGAGCGAGCCGCCGATGGCCGCGCCCCAGGTGTAGAGATCGAAGAAGTTGTTCTCCACGGAGCGGCCCAGGAACTTGGCGGAGAGCCATCCGCCCACGAACGCGCCCGCTACGCCGATGAGTGTCGTACCGATCAGTCCGCCCGGGTCCCGCCCCGGCAGCAGGATCTTGGCGATGGCCCCGGCCAGCAGTCCGAGAATGATCCAGCCGATGATGCTCACGTCGCCTCTTCTCCAGGAGTATGGGTTGCCTGATCGCGTGGTTCCGGATGCCCGCAATGGCCAGGACGCGAGGTACGGCGCCGATGGTTGCCCGGCCGGTCCGCATCCGGCACATATTTTCATTATTGCGCAACCCTGGAACTGCCAGGGAGGGCAGGCGCGTTGAGTCCCATGAACACGGGGGACCGGAAAAGCTGCGGAGGAGTTCGATGAGTGTGCCCTTGACCAAGGGCGGCAACGTCTCGCTGAGCAAGCAGGCTCCCGGCCTGACGGCGGTCACGGTCGGGCTGGGCTGGCGGGCGGATGCCGGATACGAGCTGGACGCCAGCGCGCTGTTGTGCGACGCGTCCGGAAAGGTGCTGTCCGACCGGCACTTCGTCTTCTTCAACAACCTGAGCAGTCCCGACGGTTCGGTCCGCCACAGCGGCGGCGGCCCCGCCGGTGGCGACGACCAGCGGATCGACGTCGACCTGACCCGCGTCCCCGCCGAGGTCACCAAGGTCGTCTTCCCGGTCTCGCTCTACGAGGGAGCCGCGCGCGGGCACGCCTTCGGCCAGGTGCGCGGCGCCCACATCCGCGTGCTCGACCAGGAGGGCGGCGCCGAACTGGCCCGGTACGACCTGGCGGCCGACGGCCTGTCCGGCGAGACGGCACTGGTCTTCGGCGAGCTGTACCGGCACGGCGCCGAGTGGAAGTTCCGCGCGGTCGGGCAGGGCTACGCCTCGGGCCTCGCGGGCATCGCCGCCGACTACGGCGTGGACGTCCTGCGGGAGACCACGGACCCGGAGGGGAGCCCGGCCGCGTCCGGTCCGGTCCCGCGCCCGGCCTCCGGTGCGGGAGCGTACGACCCGGCCCCGATGCCCACGACGCCCCCACCCCTCCCCGCGCCGCCCGCCCCGCCCGCGTCGGCCGTCCCCGTGACGCCGACACCGACCCTGGTGTCCCCGCAGCCGCCGACCGTCACCGCACCCCCGCACCCCACGAGGAGCCCCGCCATGACCTGCTTCTTCGACCCCGGCCACGGCCCCGGCACGATGAGCGTGAACTGGTACCCGCAGTGGGGCGTACCCCGGCCGGTCCAGGCGTGCGCCGAGTGCGCGCAGCGCGTCCAGACCACCGCACCGCCGTTCTACACCCCGCCCCAGCCGATGAGTCCGGGGTATTCCCAGGCCCAGCAGGGCTATCCGCAGCAGGGTTACCCGCAGCAGGGCTACCCGGCCCCCCAGGGCGACCAGCAGCAGGGCGGCCGCCGCTTCGGCACCGGCGCGCTCATCGGCGCCGGCGCGGCCGGCCTGGTCGGCGGGGCCCTGCTGAACGAGGCGTTCGACGACGACGAGCCGGACGTGGTGATCAACAACTACTACGAGGAGTGACCAGCCCGCGCGAAGCGGGGGAGCGGGGCAGGGAGGGCGGGACATGACGGTTACCCGGTCGCGGCGGCGCTGGCCGGCGGTGGTGCTCCTGGCCGCCGCCTGCTACGTCGCCGTGCGCGTGGCAGGCGGGCTGCCCTCCGGCTCCGACCCCCGGCCCGTACCGGAGGCCACGGCCACGGCCCCGGCCTCACCCCCCGCCCCGGCACGCCCCTCGGCGACGGCGACCGCGGGACCGTACGACCCGGCCGATTACGCCGCCCAGGTGCGCCGGAGGGCCGGCCAGGCGGGCGTCAGCGCCCGGCTGCTGATGGCGATCCTCTACAACGAGTCGTACAAGCCCCACGAGCCCGGTCTCGAACGGGCCTGGCAGAAGTACAAGCCGGACGCCGCCTTCGGCATCGCCAACATGCACCGTGCGACCTTCGACGCCACCAGGAAGGACCGTGACTTCGCGAACCGCTCCTGGGACGAACTGCCCGACGACCGCGACCTCGCCGTCGAGGCCGCGGCCTGGTACCTGCACGACCTCGCGGCCGTGCTGCCCGCCCAGTGGGCGGCCCCGTACAGCAAGGACGACCTGCTGGCCCTCGGCTACAACACCGGCCAGGGCAACATGCTCGCCTTCGCCCGCGGGGCCACCCCCGGCAGCCAGGCCCGGTCCTACCTCGACAAGCTGCACGCGAACTGGGCCGAGGCCGGCCGGGCGGTCCGCTCCTGATGTCCGGACGAGAGGCCCTACACCCGGGCCCGCGCTGCCGCGCGGCTCGCGCGGGCCGACGGGCGGGCCCGCTTCGCGGTCCTGGCGACGAGCAGCGGGCTCAGTGGCCCGGTGCTCATCCGCTCCACCAGCGGCACGGCCAGCCGCCGTGCCAGCAGGACGACGATCAGGGTGACCACGGTGCCCACCAGCGCGCCGACGCCGACGTCATGCGGGTAGTGGGCGCCGACGTAGACGCGCGAGGCACCCATCGCCACGGCCGTGAGCAGGGCGATGGATCCGAGCCACCGGCTGATGAGCAGCAGGGCCGCCGCGAACGCGAAGGCGACCGTGGTGTGGTTGCTGGGGAAGGCGTAGTCGTCGACCGGGGGGCACGCCTCGATGAGGAAGTCGTGCGGGAGGGCCCGGCAGGGGCGCGGCTCCTGGAAGACGTTCTTGATCCCGCTGTTGAGGGCGTACGCCAGGATCACGGCGAACGGCGTGGCCAGGACGGCGGTCATGACCGTGTTCCCCTGGCGCCGGGCCCGCCACCAGGCCACCAGCAGGAAGAGCGCGAACAGGCCCATGCCGATGTCGGAGAAGACCGCGACGGGCTCGTTCAGCCAGTGGGTGTCCCGAGCGAAGTTGGTGACGTCGGTGTAGAGGCCGCCGTCGATGGCCGCGCCGTCGAGCCCCGTGGCGGGCGGGGAGGAAGTCGTCATCAGGTGGATCTCCGGGCCATGGGTCCACGTGCGTGAGCGCTCCGGGGAACGCGTGTGAACACACGCGGACGCAGAAGTGGAACCCTCGTGAAGCCGGGCCGTCCGAGGGATGGACGTCTACAGATTGGTAGACGGTAGCAGTTGGTGGTCCGGTTGCCTCAGGCGCCGTCGCATTGCCCACGAGGAGATCAAGGTCACTCGAAGTGGCGGCGTCGCGACCAGGCGGTCCGCGGGAAACGCCTCGATGACAGGTTCATGCGCCGCCGGGCCCGCTGAGGCCGCTCGGGCCGGCTGGGCAGGGGCAGACCCGCCACGGGGGGTGCGAACGAGTCTGCCCCTGCACGATGCCGCCCGCGTACCTCCCCCCGGAGAGCAGACGGCCCGACCCCGCGTGGGGGTCACTTGTTTCAGCGTGGCGCGAGCGCCGACTGTCACGGGTGCGGGTCCACTGACACGAAGTCGACACAGTCGTGCGGCAAGGCACCCAATCCGTCACTCGGTCTTCGCCGCACCGGCCTGTCCGGGCTTCTCGTTCTTGGCGTTCTTCTTGCTCTGCTCGTTCTTCTCGCCGGCCGAGTGGCCGTTCGGCTGTCCGTTGTCCTTGGCCGGGCCGCTCCCGCCGTCCGAGCCGTTCCCCTTGCCCGCGTTGCCCGCGTTGCCCGCGTTGCCCGTCCCGGCCTGCGACAGCTGGTCGGCGCAGTAGGCGTCGACGTTGTCCTCGCCTCCGGCGGCCTCGACGAACCGCTTCCAGGCCGTCGACTCCAGCGCCTTGCCCCTGCCCTTCACCGACGCGTACGCGCGGCAGTGGGCCAGGATGTCCTTGGCCGTGGGCGGGCGGTCCCGGGTCACGGACGGCGCGGGCGCGGGGGAGCCGGACCCGGCGGAGGGGGCGGGTGTGGGGGAGCCGGGCCCGGACGGGGCGGTGGAGGCGGACGCCGGTGTCGATGCGGGCGCCGTGGCCTGGGGCGCGGTGGACGACGGGTGCCGCCGTACCCGGCCGTCGTCCTCCGCCTTCCCGTCGGACTCCGGTGAGCCGATCGCCGCGATCGCCACGCCGCTGAACGTCAGGCCGGCGAGGAGCACGGCGACGGCGGCCCGCACCGAGCGCCGCCCCAGGACGTGCCACGACCGCCAGTCGTCCCGCCTCCGCGCCCGCGCCTGCTGGTGTACGCCCTCCGCCCGGGCGGCCCGGAAAGCGGCCACGGCCCGCTGCTCGGCCGACGTGTCGAGGGCCCCGGCGCGCAGGGCGCGGCGGAGTGCGGACTCCAGCGCGACGGCGCGGCTTCCGTCGTCGGCACCGGACCCGTGGCCACCCGTACCGGCGCGTCGGTGGTCCACGCCCCCACCGTCGCTGTGTCGGTCGCCCATGCCCGTGTCCATCCCATGCGGTAGCTACTCGTTCGCTCTACGGATCTGACGCCCTCGCTGCTCATTCCGACTGCCTCAGCGTATGGAGGCCCTCTCCCGTCACACCCGGGCTCCGGCCGACGGGGGCCGGGCCAGGGCAGGACAAGGCGGGGCGGGGCAGGGCGCGGGGAGCCTTCGGGCGGCTCCTTCGGGCGGCTCCTGCGGGCGGGGCCCATCGGGCCGTCTTCAGGCGCGGAGGCCGCCGAGACCGCCGGGACCGCCGAGGCCGTCGAGGAGCAGCGCGAGCCCGCCCAGGAACTCCTGGTCGGCACCGACGTTCCGGGCGTGCCGGGCGGTCTCCGTCATGTGCGGGAACTCGGCGGCCGACAGCTCGGTGATGGCCGCGGTGCCCGCACCGGACAGGGCCCCGAGGTGTTCGAGCTGGATGGCTCCGATGACGTAGCTGAGCAGTCCGCGCAGGGCGACGACCCGCCGCTCGCCCTCGACGCCCGCCTCGGTGAGGACGGCGAGCACCGCCTCCGACCAGCGCAGTACCCCGAGGGAGTGGTGCCGGTGGCTGATGGCGAGCGGGACGGTCGCCGGGTGGGCCGCCACGGCGTCGCGCAGCCGACGCACCATGACCTCGATCCGCTCGCGCCACGGCATGCCGGGGTCCGGCGGCTCGACGTCCACACCGGCGAGTACGAGCTCGACGACGAGCCGTTCCAGTTCCTCCCGGTCGTCCACGTACCGGTAGAGCCCCATCGTGCTCATGCCGAGTTCCTTGGCGACGGCGCGCATCGACAGTCCGGTGAGCCCGTCCCGGTCGATGACGGCGAGGGCGGCCGCGGCCGGCTGGTCCGGTGTGAGTGAACGTGGGCGTGGCATGGCGGTTGACAGCGTACGGCATACGCCTACGCTGGTAAGTGTATGCCGTACGCCTACGGAGGGGAGTCCGTCGTGCCCATGTCCCGCAGTCCGGTGAGGCCCGGTTCGATCGTCCAGGAGCGACGTCTCACCGCCGTCTCCGGCGAGCAGGTCGCCGTGCCCGATCCCGACCGGCTGATCCACCTCCAGTTCCGGCGGTTCGCCGGCTGCCCGGTCTGCAACCTGCACCTGCGCTCAGTGGTGCGGCGGCACGAGGAGATCGAGGCGGCCGGTGTCCGCGACGTCGTGCTCTTCCACTCGCCCGCCGGTGAACTGCTGCCCCACACCACCGATCTCCCGTTCGCCGTCGTCGCCGACCCGGACAAGCGGCTGTACCGGGAGTTCGGCGTGGAAAGTTCACCCCGCGCCCTGCTCGCCCCGCGCGCCTGGTGGCCGATCCTCCGTGCGGTCGTGAGCGGTCTGCGGGAGGTCGTCCGCGGGCGGGAGCACCTGCCGTCCACCAGCCCGCACGGCGGCCGCCTCGGCCTCCCCGCCGACTTCCTCGTCGCGCCCGACGGCCGGGTCCTGGCCGCCACGTACGGCGAGCACGTCTACGACCAGTGGCCGGTCGACGAACTGCTGCGACTGGCGGCCACGCACACGACGAAGCCCCGAAAGCCCCAACAGCACGGCTGACGACGGACGCCGGACCCGCTCGCCCGGCCGCGGCGACTTACTCTTGCATGCCATGTACTTTGTATTGCAGAGTAAATGGGGATGATGAGCGGGCGGCGGACCGGCGGCCCGCTTCCGAGCGCTGTTCGGGCGCGACCACAAGGGGGACATCAGTGGGAATGGAGACACCGTCGTCGATCGGCGCGGGATCCGGACCGGAGGCGCGCGCGGCCGGCCTGCTGGCGGCGACAGAAGGCCTGCGGGCCAGTACCCGCGCGCAGATGAACGGCTCGTGGGTCTCTCTCGTCGGCTTCGGCCTTCTCGCGCTGGCGGCCGCTCCGATCGCCCGGTACGCCTTCAACTTCGGAGCCCACGGCCGAAGCATCAACTCCTATCCGGCCTTCGCCTACGCGGAGTTGACCGGCCTGTGCGTCGTGCACGAACCGGGAACCCCTTGTCTGAAAGGCGAGTTCGACGGCGCCTTCCTGCGTTTCGTGGGATGGGGCGTGTGGTTCGCGCTCCTCCCCCTGGCCTGGTTCGTCTTCGCCCGCTGGTACCGCCTGCGCGGCGAGGCCCGTGGTGTCGTCCCCCGCCGCGGCGTGTGGCTCAGCACCACCGCCATCGCCGGTGTGGTGATCACGGGCGCCCTGCTGTGCCTGCTGTTCGCCAGGCGCCAGCCCTGGGAGGTGGTCCTGCTGGAGAACAGCTACGCCTCCCCGTGGTACCTGGTCGGCATCGGACTGCTCGCTCTCGGGGCGGCCGAACGCAACTGGACCGCCGCGGCCGCCGGTATCGCGCATGCCCTGCTGCTCACCGCCTACCTAGGTGCCTCCTGGGGCACCGGGTGGCTCCCCTGGCAGCACCCCGCCCACCCCGGCTGGACGGACGGACCGCAGGCCAAGGCGGTTCTGCTGGCCACTGTCCTGCTGGCCGCCGGCCTGGTCGAGCGGGCGGCGGCCCGTCGCCGCGCCGCGCCCGGCTCCGCCGACGCGGGTACGGTTGCCCCATGAGCGTCGGGGACTCGACCGCTGAGCGGGCCGAACAGGAAGGACTCCATCCGACCCAGTCGCTGGACGACACCGTCCACCAGCGCGTGCGGCTCGGCATCCTCACCATCGCCAGAGAGGCCGACCGGGTCGAGTTCGGCTTCCTGAAGAAGCAACTCGCCGTCACCGACGGAAATCTCTCGCGTCACCTGAAGGTGCTGGAGGACTCGGGGCTGATCATCCTGGAGAAGGGCTACGCCGGCCGCCGCCCCCGCACCTGGATCACCCTCACCCGCCGCGGCGCCCAGGCCCTGGACGCCGAACTCCACGCCCTGCGCGCCCTGGTCCTCCGCCTGGAGACCCCTCGCCCCGCACCGGGTCCACCCGAGGCCTGACCTGGGCTGCGGCGAACCAGACGCCGGTGCGACAGGGGCTGTGTGACTCCCTGGTCGTCGGCAAGTTGACCGTCCGGGCAAGGTCCGGTGGCGGCCCGATAGGAGTTCAGGCGGACCGCGGCACCGGCAACGGGAGGCGGACACGGGCACCTGTCCGCCCGTGAGTCCGTGGGATCGCCGGACGGTCAGGCGGTGAAGTGGTGTGTGCCGGAGCCGACCTGATACACCGCGCAGCCGTCCTCCTGGCGCAGGAGCGTCCCGCGCGTGCGGGTGACCGCCTTCGGACTGGACGCGGGGATCCACACCTCGGCAGTCGTGTTCGGCGGCACCGTGCAGGTCAGGGTGAAACGGCCGGCGCGCTGCCGCCATTGGGTGGAGACGGGCCCGTAGACCGAGGTGAAGGTGGCGCGGGAGGAGGTGACGGCTCCGCCCGGACGGGGGCGGACGACGATCTCCTGGTAGCCGGGCCGGCCCGCCGAGATACCGGCGATGTTGGCGTACATCCACTCTCCCACCGAGCCGTAGGCGTAGTGGTTGAAGGAGTTCATGCCCGGGTCCTGGAAACCGCCGTCGGTCCTGATGGAGTCCCAGCGCTCCCACATCGTCGTGGCGCCCCTGTCGATCTGGTAGCCCCAACTGGGGAAGGAGCGCTGCTGCAGGAGGCGGTAGGCGATGTCGGTGCGCCCCGCGTCGGTCAGGACCGGCAGCAGCCGGGGCGTGCCGAGGAAACCCGTCGAGAGGTGCCAGTCCCTGGCCTCGATCAGGGCGACGAGCCGGTCGGCCGCGGCCTTCCGCAGTCCGTCCGGCATCAGGTCCATGGACAGCGCGAGGACATAGGCCGTCTGCGTATCACCCTTGACCCTGCCGTCGGAGGTGACGTAGGCGTTCCGGAACGCCTCTCGTACCCGGCCGAAGAGATCGAGGTACGAGGCAGGGTCCTTGCCGAGTTCCGCGGCCATCCGGGCCGCGAGGTCGGCGCTGTGCGCGAAGTACGCGGTGGCGATGACGTCCTTGGGGGTCTCGTCGTCGGTGTTCAGCCAGTCGCCGTACCCCTCGGCCGGGCGCAGCAGCCGGACGCTGTTCTTCTCCAGATACGTCAGCCACGCCTGGACGGAGGGCCAGGCGTCCGCGAGGACCTGTCGGTCGCCGTAGGCCTGGTGGAGCGACCAGGGGACGGTGACGCCCGCGTCGCCCCAGCCGGCGGTGCCGCCTCCGAGTCCGCCGACATCCGGCGCCACGTTCGTGAACGCGCCCTCCGCGGTCTGGGCGTCCCGGAGGTCGACGAGCCACTTGGACAGGAAGCGGGCCGACTCCATCGTGTAGGCGGCCGTGGGCGCGAAGACGTTGATGTCTCCCGTCCAGCCCAGGCGCTCGTCGCGCGCGGGCGTGTCCGTCGGAACGGAGAGGAAGTTGCCGCGCTGCCCCCAAATGATGTTGTGGTGCAGTTGGTTGAGCATCGGCACGTCGGTCTCGAAGTCGAGCGTGGGCGACGCTGACGTATACATGACGCGCCCGGTGACGGCCTTCGCCGAGGGGGTACCGGGGAATCCGGTCACCTCGACATAGCGGAAACCGTGGACGGTGAAGCGAGGCTCGTAGCTCTCCTCCCCGTGGCCCTTGAGGGTGTACGTGTCGGTCGCCGACGCGCTCCGCAGGTTCGCCGTGTAGACGGTGCCGTCGGGGTTGAGCACCTCGGCGTGTCTGAGCCGGACGGTCGTTCCCGCGGCGCCCGACACCCGCAGGCGTACCGAACCGACCATGTTCTGGCCGAGGTCGAACACGAAGACACCGGGCCTGGGCTGGGTCACCTTCTTCGGTGTCAGCTCCTCGGCCACGCGTACCGGACCGTTCTCCTGCGCGACGATCAGGCCGGGGCCGACGTCGCCGGCCTCGCGTACGCCGGGCCAGCCCCCGTCGTCGAAGCCGGGTGAGGTCCAGCCCGGGGTCTCCTTGCGGGCGTCGTACGTCTCGCCACCGTGGAGGTCGGCGGCGACGATCGCCCCGGAGGCGGCCCGCCAGCCGGCGCCCGAAGTGATGCGCTCGCTCGTCCCGTCCGCGTACTCCACCTCCAACTGCGCCAGCAGAGCCGGGTGTTCGCCGTACTGATGAGGGCCGAACATGCCGACGTCGCCCGCGTACCAGCCGGGCGCGAGATACACCCCGATGGCGTTGGCGGCACCGGGCCGCAGGAGCGTGGTGACGTCGTACGTCTGGTAGTGGACGCGGGTGCGGTAGTCCGTCCAGCCGGGAGCGAGCTGGTCGCGGCCCACGCGGCTGCCGTTGAGGTGGGCCTCGTAGAGGCCGAGCGCCGTGGCGTACAGCCGTGCGCGGGACACCTTCCGGTTGCGGAGCCGGAACTCGTGGCGCACCTGCGTGACGGCGTACGTCACCGGGACGACCCTGCCCCAGGGCCCGCCGCCCCACGGCGCCGCCACCATCGCCGCCGGCCAGCCTCCGTCGTCGAAGCCGAGCCCGCGCCAGTCGGCGGGAGGTTCCTTGTCGGTTGCCCTCCAGGAGGCGTCGGTGACCGTCCTCCGCTCGCCGGAAGCGGTACGGACCGTGAGAACGGCGATGAGTCCCGCCGGGCCCGGGGACGCGTTGGTGGCGGAGACGGCGATGACGTTGTCGCCGGTGCGCACCTGGTCCAGTACGTCGACCACGGCCGGGCGGCGCCAGCCGTCGTTGTCGGTCTCCAGGTCGGTGCGGGCCACCTCGACCCCGTTCACGGAGACGGCGTACACGTTGTCCGCGCTGATGACGAGCGTCGCCGCGGTGATCCCTTCGGGCAGCTTCGCGATGCCGCGGAACCAGCGGGTGACCGCCGGAACACTGCTCGCCGGATCACCCTCGGGGAACCAGATCCAGGAACTGCCCTCGAGGGAGGGCACGTTCGTGAGGCTCGCCGGAGCCGAGATCCAGTCCGCCGTCCACTGCCCGGCCTCCATGAGACCGGTCTCCCACCACGAGGGCTCGCTCCAGCCGGAGGCCCGGCCGTCGGCGTCCCACACACGTACGGACCAGAAGTAGCGTGTCCGGGGCGCGAGCCGAGGACCGCCGTACGGCACGAGGACGGACTCGCCGGACGTGACCTTCCCGCTGTCCCAGACGTCCGGACGGGACAGGCCCTTCGCGGTGGTGGCGACGCGGACCTGATAGGCGCTCTGACGCATATTCGGCTTCTCGGAAGCCAACGGCCAGCTCAGCCGGGGCCGTTGTGCGTCGAGACCGAGGGGGTGCTGGACGTACTCCACGCTCGGCGCCGTGACACGCAGACCGTCGTGCCCGGAGGCCGGTGAGGCCGCCGCCGGTATCGCGTCCAAGGACGCCGCCGCGACGGTGGCGGCCGCACCCGCCAGAACACTCCTCCTACTGATCACTACGACTCCTCGTCCAGGAATGGGTGAATCGATTCAGTTCAGGTGAGTGTGGGTAACGTATGGGCGGGCGGGGTGAAGGTCAATCAGTGTGCGGGCACTTTCGTGCGCGGCGTGGTTCGGCCGTCACGCGTAGCGGGACCGGCGCGCGACGTGGAGTCGGTCGATTGAACGGTTTCAATTCAGCGGTCCGCTCGGCCCGCTCGGACCGCTCGAACCGGCCGGAGGCAGACGCGAGGCGTGAACCCTCAGACGCTCGTCCCGGTGCCGGGAGGAGCGTCCGGGCCCGACGTGGACTCGGGGGCGGTACGGGCCCGCAGGATTCCCTCGACGCCGTCCAGGAACGTCTCGGAGATCAGCCGCGGATCGAAGAGGCAGCCGGCCGCCATCGCGCCGTCCCTGAGCATGACGAACTGCCGGCCTGCGGCGTCGGCGGGCGTGTCGCCGGTCTGCGCGAGCAGGTCGGTGACGGTGTCCAGGAAAGGCCAGTGGCCGCTGATCGCGAGCGGAGCCGTCTCCACCGTCGCGGGCGCGTCGTTCATCGCCCAGGCCGGCGGGGAGAACGCCTCCCTGGGAAGCCTCGCGGGCTACGCGTTCCTGGGCGGCGTCTTCTTCCTGATCTCCGCCCTTCGCCTGAAGAAGGCGGTCGGGGAGGGATGACCGGACGCGACGGGACGTCCACCACCGCCGACCGACGTCCCGGCCGCCGACCGGAAGTCCCCGCACCCGAAGGGGACTTCCGCTGTGCGACGACACCCCTTCGCACTTGCTGAGCGGGAAACAGCGGAGCCCGGGCGCCACTTGGGCGGCCGGGCTCCGTGGTCGGCGGTGTCACCGCGTTCTGTGCTCTATTCGGTGATGTCGATCTTGTCGTGGGACGGTTCGGCCGACGCCGGGGTCGAGGATTCGACCTGTGCCGGGGTCTTCGCCGTGCCGCGTCCCGCGAGGCCCTGGAGGAGCTGGGCGAGGTCGACGCCGGTGGTGGAGCTGAGGAGTTCCATGCCCTGGGCGACGTTGTCGGCGACCGTGCGCGTGAGCTGGCCCGCGCCGTCCGTGGAGATGACGGTCAGCTTGTCCACGGCCGACAGCGGCTCGGCCGCCTTGGCGACAACCTGCGGCAGCACCTCGACCAGCATCTGGAGCACCGCCGCGTCGCCGTACCGTTCGAACGCGTCGGCCTTCTTGTGCATGGCGTCGGCCTCCGCCGCGCCCTTCGCGGCGATCGCGGCCGCTTCGGAGTCACCCTCGATACGGACGGCCTCGGCGAGCGCCGCACGGTGGGCCTTCTCGCCCTCACCGGTGAGCCGTGCCCGCTCGGCGGCCGCTTCGGCCTCCTTGACCAGGGCGATGCGGTGGGCCTCCGCCTCCTGCTCGGCCCGGTAACGGTCGGCGTCGGCGGGCTTGCGGACCTGGGTGTCCAGTTCGCGGTCGGTCAGCGCGGCCTGCCGGACGGCGACCTTCTCCTGCTCCTGCAGGACCTCCTGCCGCCGGGCGGCCTCGGCGAGCGGGCCGGCGGCGTTGGCGCGGGCGGCTGCCTCGTCCGTCTCGGCCTTGATCTCGGCCTGCTTCAGGGCGTAGGTGCGCTGGGCGATCGCGATCTCTTCCTCCGCCTTGAGGCGGGCCTGCTCGGAAGCGCGCCGGGCGACGGCCTCGGCGATGTCGGCCTCCTGCTTGGCGCGGGCCGCCTCAGGCCGGCCGAGGTCCTCCAGGTAGGAGCCCTCGGTGGTGATGTCCTGGATCTGGAAGGCGTCCAGCACCAGCCCCTGCCCGGACAGGCTGGCCTCGGCCTCCTCCGCGACCTGCCCGGCGAAGGCGGCCCGGTCCCGGATGATGTCCTCGACGGACATCCGCCCGACGATGGAGCGCAGCGCGCCGGACAGCACCTCCTGGGTGAACCCGACGATGCCGTCCTGCTGCTGCAGGAAGCGCTGGGCCGCGGCGCGGATCGAGTCCTCGGTGCCGCCGACCTTGACGATGGCGACGCCCTCCAGGTTGGCCTTCACCCCGCGCAGCGTGACCGCGCCCCGGACGGCCACCGGAATGTGCCGGCTGGACAGGTCGAGGCTGAACTTCTGCTGGACGAAGGGCACGACGAAGACACCGCCGCCGACCACGACCTTCTGGCCGCTGTTGTCGATGGAGACGCGGCCGGTCTCGGGGTCCGTGGACTTCTTGCCGCGCCGTCCGGTGACGATGAACGCCTCGCTGGGACCCGCGACCTTGTAGCGGGTGACGACCACGAGGGCCAGCAGGACCAGGAGTACGACGGCTCCTATCACGGCAATCAGTACAGGGCTCATGTGTGGAATCCCCTCAGCCCTCCCCGGGGGACGGCGAATCGGAACGGATCAGAAACGGACGCGGAAGGAAGACGAAGGAAGACGAAGGAAGACGGAGGGGCGGGCGTGCGGGCCTCGTGGTGTGGCGCGCAGCTTCGACGGTCAGTCTTCGACCGGCCGGACCACGACCGAGGTCGCGGACAGTACCGACTCCACCCAGACCTCGGCACCCCGCGCCACCGGCACCGAACACTTCGCGGCCAGCTTCAGCGGCTGCCCGGCGAGATGCACCAGCACCTCGCCGTACCCCTCGGCCGGAATAGCGGTCACCACGGAACCGGAGCCGCCGACGAGATCGTCGCCCCGCGGAGCGGCAGCGCCCTGCTCCCGCATCAGGGCGCTGCTGAGCTTCCACGTCAGCCAGCCCGTGGCGACGCCCGCCACCACGCCGATCGCCGTGGCCCCCGTGACCCCCAGGCCGGTGGTGCCGAGCGCGATCGCCCCGCCGAAGCCGAGCATGGACACGAATCCGGCGATGACCGGCAGCGACAGCAGCCCGTCGAACAACCCGTCCAGCACCCCGCCGAACAGGCCTTCCAGGATCCCGTCGAAGATCAGCGAGAGCACCAGCAGGACCAGTCCAGCGATACCGAGACCCACAAACCAGTTCATTTGGGCCGCGCTTTCACTCGACGATCTCCCCCGCCCGCATGTTGCCATGCGATCGGGTGACAGCACATTGCCTGCTCCCGGCAATCTTTACACGCACTTGATGCCGCCTTGATACGCCCTTCGCCCGGACGCCGACGTTCCGCTGCGGTTCGTGACGCGGAGTATGGACGCGAGCTGCGACGGCGGTACGGGCCGCCGCCCTGAAGCCCGACGCCCGCCCTCCCGCAAACCGCGCGCTGCCCGCAGGACGCACCGCCCCGGGCCAGGGCCGAAGCGCATCACGGCCGCCGCTTCCGTTGCCGGGCAGTGGAAGCGGCGGCGGCCAGACCACCCTGACGATGGCGCCGCCCCGCGCCGGTGATGGGAGGAAGAGCCCGAGGCCGTCATGGCCCGACGGCCTCGGCGCGGGGCGGGTTGTCGGCTCGGATGCACACACCTCGCGTCATTTGTGTGACTCCTCCTACACTCACCGTCACACGGCGCATCGACATGAGGGGGCCTGATGCTGCTGAACGGAACGGCCGGGCAGGGGGACGCCGCCGCAGCGGGGCCGACGCTGGAAAGAATGCTGTCGGTCATGGGTGCCGGTGCGCTGGAGTTGTGCACGGCTCCGCGGGGCCTGGGGGGCGTGGTCGAGGGAATCACGGTGCTGGACCCGCTGGAGTCGGGGCTGCCGCGGGGGCAGGTGCTGCTGGCAGTGGGCATGGATCCGCAGTCGGCCGCCGCCGTCGACGTCGTGCGCGATGCCGCCGGCTCGGGAGCGGCCGCGCTGGTCTTCGGGCCGGGCAGGTCGGGACGGCCCCCGGACGCGCTGCGGGCGGCCGCCGAGGAGGCCGGTACGGCGGTGCTCTTCCGGACGGCGTGGTGCGGCTGGGTCGAGTTGATCGGCGCGCTGCGGGCCGGTCTGGTCCTGTCCGGAGTCCCCGCCGATCCGGCTGTGACGCCGGGCGACCTGAACGGGCTGGCCGACGCGGTGGCGGTCCTGGTCAGCGGCGCGGTGACGATCGAGGACGTGGAGTCCCGGGTCCTGGCGTACTCGTCCACGAAGGAGGACGTGGACGAGTTACGCCGACTGACCATCCTCGGCCGCCGCGTGCCGGAGTGGCGCGTGGCCGCCATGCGGGAGGCCGGGTTCTTCCGCGCGTTGTGGGGCTCGGGGGACGTCATCCACCGGCCGGCGCACGGGGAGAATCCCGAACGTCTGGTGGTGGCCGTCCGGGCAGGCGGAGAGATCCTGGGATCGATCTGGGTGGCGGCCGCGGGCGGCGACCTCCCGCCGCACGCCTCCGACACACTGCGGTCGGCGGCGCGGGTGGCCGCCGTACATCTGCTGCACCACCGCTCGCACCGTACGCACGCCCGGCTGGTCGAGGACGCGGCCCGTGCGCTGCTCGACGGACGGGGATCCGCCGGCCTGCTGACCGAGCGCACCGGAATTCCGGCGCGCGGGAACTGCGCCGTCCTGTCGGTACGCCCGGGAGCCTCCTGCAAGGCGGAGGAAACCGTAAGGCTGTGTGCCCTGATGGCGGTGTACTGCGGCGCGAACGACCTCACGCCGGTCGCGGTGCCGGTGAGCCAGGGGGCCCTGGTCGTGGTGGGCGCGCTGCACCAGGACATGCAGCGGGCCGTCGAACAGGTCGCACGTCTGGGGAAGTCACTGGTCCGGCAGGTGGCCGACGCGTTCGGGCCGGAAGCGAGAATCGGTCTGGGCACGGTGGTCGGGACCCTGGCGGACCTGCCCGAGTCCCGCCGGACGGCGGACCTGGCACTGAGAGCCCTGCTCTGGACGGGAGAGCACCGCACCGTCGCCTTCGCGAGCGAGGTGGCCGAGACGATCGCCCTGAACCAGATGCTGGACACGCTGACAGGACCGGCCCTGGCACCGGAGACACCGGTGGCACGCCTGGTGGCGTTCGACGCCGCGCACGGCGGAGGCACCATGGTGCAGACCCTGCGGGCCTACCTCGACCACTTCGGTCACGTGCCGGACACCGCCAGGGCGCTGGGTGTGCACGCGAACAGCCTGCGGCACCGGATCAGCCGGCTCACCGAGGTGTCCGGGCTGGATCTCCGCAGTCCGGACGCCCGGCTCCTCGCCCAACTGCAACTGCGCCTTCTCGACCGCGGTGGCCGGGAGGCGTGAGCATTCGGGCGCCGCCACGAAGAAAGAGCCGCTTCTTCGTGCCCGAGCACCATGGAGGCTGTGGCACGTCCGCGGCTTCGCTCCCCGGTGAGAACCGCGCGGCGGAAAACCGGGACTCCCGACGAAGACACCCGCACCGCTCCGACGAGAGTCTGGTGGTCCGCCCCACGGCAGCCGTGGCGGCGAGAACTCGGCTCGGGGAGAGTGCACGATGAATGGTTCTGACAAGGCCGACCGGCGCGAGCGGATTCTGCGGGCAGCCGTAGAGCAGGGACTCCTGGAACCCGAGACGGCCGTACTGGCCGGGTTTGTCGACCTCGACGGCGTCAACGACACCGTCACATCCCTGCGGAGCTCGTTCCCCGACTCCCTCCGGGTCCTGCACGCGTTCGCGGCCAAGGCGAACTGCCTGGTTCCCGTGCTCGAGGAAGTGCGCCTGAGCGGCATGGGCTGCGAGGTCGCCAGTGCCGGCGAACTCGCCCAGGCGCTGGAGGCGGGCTTCGAACCCGCACACATCGTGTTCGACTCCCCCGCCAAGACACGGGCCGAACTGGTCCGGGCACTGAGCCTGGGGGTCGCGGTGAACGCGGACAGCTTCCAGGAACTCTCGCGGCTGGACGAGATCCTGGCGACCCGCCGTTCCGACTCGCGCATCGGCGTGCGCATCAACCCCCAGATCGGCGCCGGCTCGATCACCGCCATGAGCACGGCCACGTCGACCTCGAAGTTCGGTATTCCGCTGGAGGACGAGGGCAACCGGCGGCGACTGCTCCAGGCGTACCGGGACCGTCCCTGGCTCACCTGGGTGCACACACACGTCGGCTCGCAGGGCTGTCCCCTGGACCTGATCGCCCAAGGCATCGCGAAGGCGGTGGAGTTCGCCGAGGAGATCAACGCCCACCTCCGCCGCCGGCAGGTCACCGGCATCGACATCGGGGGAGGACTGCCGGTCAATTTCGACAGCGACGAGACGACGCCCGGTTTCGACACCTACGTGGACCACCTGCGCGAGCACGCGCCGGCCCTCTTCTCGGGCGAGTACGAGATCATCACCGAGTTCGGCCGTTCCGTGCTGGCCAAGAACGGGTTCACCGCCGCGTACGTCGAGTACACCAAGACCGTCGGCGGACGTCCCATCGCGATCACCCACGCCGGCGCACAGGTGGCCACCCGGACCGTGTTCGCCCCCGACGCCTGGCCCCTGCGGATCGAGGCCCACGACCCCCGCGGCCGGGCCAAGCACGGCCGGCCCGTGCCACAGGACATCGCGGGCCCGTGCTGTTTCGCGGGTGACCTGCTGGCACGCAACCGTGCGCTGCCCCTCCTCGACGTCGGCGACCTCGTCGTCGTCCCGGACACCGGCGCCTACTACTTCTCGACGCCCTTCCACTACAACAGCCTGCCCGAACCCGCCGTGCACGGCGCCCGCGTCGACGCCGACGGCCGGGTCACCTTCCGGCAACTCCGCGCCGCACAGGCCGTCCACCTGGCCCCGGCCCTTGCCTGACGCTGATACGCGCTCTCCCGCGTGCCTCCACCGGAGAGCCGATCGCAGCCACTTGGGCCGGGCGTGCCACGAGCGAGCACGCCCGGCCGCCCGGAGAGAAGAAAAAACCCACAACGCCAGGAAAGGCAGGTGTAACCGCCATGAAAGTAAGGTCCGCCCGGGCAGGGTGTTCCACGGAGGAAGCGACACCCCCGGGCCGACGGGCCATCGGACGACGGCTGTCCGCCACCGTGGTGCGCTGCGGCCGAATGACGTGTGACGTCGCGCGATGGTTCTCACGTCGCCGGCGCGTCGCGGCCGACCAGTTCCTCCGCGGCGCGTGCTACGGGACGGGCACGGCCGTGGTCGGCCTGCTGGTGGTGTGGGCACAGACCCGCTGACGACAAAGGAGCCCCGGACCGACGGTCTGGGGCTCTCTTCGCTGGACCGGGCGACGAGAAACCGAACCCGCGCTCTCAGCCCGGGCGCGATTGCCTCGGCCGGTCAGGCGGGCCCGTCCGGGCTCCGGGAGAAGGCCGTGTCGCCGGCCATCGCCACGATCGCGTCCTTGACGAGCAGCACGCGCGGCGGGTAGCCCTGCGCTTTGTCCCCGGGGTCGTCCAGAGCGGAGGTGCGCCAGACCTCCGCTCCGGTGCGGCTGTCCAGTGCCAGCAGACGGCCGAAGCGGTTGGAGAAATAGACCCGCTTGTACGTCGCCGACACCGCGGGCACGGACAGACTCTCCATGTCCGTGACCTTCTGCCAGAGTTGTCTGCCGCTGTCCGCCGACACCGCGGTGACCGACCCGTCGGACCGGACGAAGTAGACGACGCCGTCCGCGAGGGTGGCCGCGCCGGTCAGCGGATGTGCCAGCGGTACCCGTCTGACCTGCCCGGTTTCCGGGGCCACCCGCAGCAGCGCGTTGTACGGCCGTTCGTACCCGGCTTCGTACACGTCCTTCGCGGTCTGGGGAGCGAGGAACAGTGGTCGCCCGCCTACGGCGCCGAGCGCTTCCGCCTTCTTGGGCAGCGTGGCGCTTTCGGTCAGGCTGCCGGGTCCGAGCCTCATCAGGTCGACCGGGGCCTGGCCGGACTCGGTGCCCTCCGAGCACAGGGCGTAGGGGACGCCTCCCAGCGCCGTCGGAGTGCAGTACTCGTCCAGCGAAGGCGCCCGCCACAGTTCCTTGCCGGAAGGTCCGTAGGCCACGAACCACGAGGAGTCGGGAGACAGGGTCAGCAGTCCGCCGTCGTACAGGACCGCCTTTTCGGCCCGGTTGATGTCGCGTTGCCACCGACGGTGCCCGGTACCGGCGTCGAGGGCCACCAACCGCCTGGTCTCGTCGTCCGGTTCCTCGTACATGTAGACGAGCCCGTCGCGAACGCCGATCGGCTGGGCCCCCTGAGGGCGGGTGCCGGTCCGCCACAGGGTGCGGCCGGAGGCCGCGTCGATTCTGGCGGCCGTGAATCCCGTACCGCCGCAGAACAGGTCGCTTCCCTCCGCCACACATCCGGGGCTGCCGTAGTCGAGAGGGACACCCGTCACGTCGTACCGCAGCTTCGTCCGCCACGGCCGCCAGCCGTCGGGCAGTGACGCGGCACGGGCGGTGGTGGTGGCGTCGGAGGCGGTGGTGGTGGTGTCCGGAGCGGACACGAAGACACCCATCCCGATACACAGCCCCGTGACGGCCAGCGCCGCGCCGAGGCCGGTGAGCAGCATCCGCGCTCGTCGGCGCTTGCCGCTGCCGGTGCCGGTCGCGGCACCCGCGGAGCTGGTGGCGGCCTGCCGAGAAGTGGGGCGACGCCGGGGTTTTGTGGACTGCCCGGTCTCAGGGGACCCGGTGGCGTCGGACTCCGGCAGCGCCTGGAGCATGCGGTGTATGTCCGTCAGTTCCGGCCGCGCGGCCGGGTCCTTGTCCAGGCAGCGCTCGACAATGTCCAGGAGCGCTTCGGGCACCCCGCCGAGGTCCGGCGTCCCGTACACCACCTGATAGCCGGTTATGTACGGGCTGTCGGCGTCGAACGGTCCCGTGCCGACGGCCGCGAACACCAGCAGTGATCCCAGCGAGAACACGTCCGAGGCCGGGGTGACGTCTCGGGCGGAGGCCACTTGTTCCGGCGACATGAAGGGCGGAGTGCCGATCATCCGCCCGGTCGCGGTGAGGTTCTGGTTGTCGGAAGCGCGCGATATGCCGAAGTCGATGACGCGCGGCCCGTCCTCGGTCATCAGGACGTTGCCCGGTTTGAGGTCCCGGTGCACCAGGCCCACCCGGTGGATGTCGCGCAGTGCCTCGGTGAGTCCCAGCCCCAGCGCGCGCAGCTCCCGCCGGCTCAGCGGGCCGCCCTTCTCCACGACTTCGGCGAGGCTGAGTCCCGGCACGTAGAGCGTCGCCATCCACGGCCGGTCGGCGTCCGGGTCGGCATCCACGACAGGCGCGGTGAAGGCACCGCTCACTCTGCGCGCTGCCGCGATCTCCTGCCGGAAGCGCGTCCGGAACTCCTCCTCCTGGGCATACGGCCCGTGCACGAGCTTGACCGCGACCTGCCGTCCCGAGGCGGAGACTCCGAGATAGACGACTCCCATGCCGCCCGCCCCGAGCCGGCGGAGAAGGGTGTACCCGCCTATGGAATCCGGGTCCCCGCTGCTCAGGGGCGTCATCGCCGATCATCCTTCCCAGCGCCTGCCTGCCTCACGGAGATCAGACTAGGGCCTGCCCCTCCGGGAACGGAGCCGCGCCCGGGGCTCAACTCCCGGCTGTCCCACGAACCTTCGGCACCGGGTCCCTTCGTCTCGGCGTACCTGGAGAAGGCGGCCCAGCGGCAGATCGAGCGGGACAACCTCGACGAGCTGATCGCGGACTTCGCGTCAGCCTCTGCCAGCGCCTGTCAACGTTGGCCGGCCTCGGACGGCCCGGGGACGGCCCGGCTGCGGGTATTACCGGCCACACGTGGGCGCGCCTCGGCGCAGCGCGCGCGGAGCGCGCCCGGCGGAGCGGAGCGCGCCCGGCGGAGCGGAGCGCAGCCGGGGCTTGAAACCGTAAAGAAGGTTGTAACTCAGTCGTCGGCAGGGATGCGCCACAAGGGCGCCGCGTACTGTTCTGGGCGGCTGCTGATGAGGAGTTGGCGCAGCTCGCCGCGGTGAGAGCCGCTGAGGTTCAGGGCCTCGGCGATGTGGCGGAAGGTCGTGTGGGTGACTCCGCGGGCTCGGGCCTCACGCTGGAACTGGTCGAGCCGGGGCAGTACGTCGTCGGGGTCGAGCCTCGTCGGTGGCTGCTCGGTGAGCCATGTCGCCTTGTTGCGTTCGTAGTCGATCTCCGAGAAGCCGCAGATCTCGCGGCTGTATGCCTCGGCTTCGTCCAGGGTGGCCGTCGTCATGATGGCGCGGGCCAGGGTGTTGCGGCTGATGGCTTCATCCAAGTCGACTTCGTGGACCGTGGGCCCCTCCTCGGTGAGGGGTACGGCGAAGCCGGCGTCCCGGATTTCGCAGAGGCCGCGGGCTCCTCGGGCTGTCGCCGCGAGCATCGCTGTGGCCTCTGAGGGGTGCCACTCCAGGACGCTGCCGACCGACTCCACGTCCTGCGCCGTGAAGCTGTGGACGAGGGGGCCGAAGAGGGGGCGCAAGTCGTCGGGCGAGACCTCACCGTCCAGTCCCGGGCCTGCGACCAGCAAGCGGATCGGGGCGTTGACCTGACAGCACGCGGCGAGGGTGAGGGCGTCGGCGAGCGGGCTCTTGAGCGTGGGCTCGTCGCCCTCGGCGAGGATGTCGCCGCCCACGTCCAGCAGATCGATCGACACGGGGGCCAAGCGGTCGATCAGCTCTTCGAGCTGGCGTGTGACGCCCTCGGCGCCGCGGTGTGGGTCGAGCAGGGCGAAGGTGTGGGGGAGCTCTGCCGCGAGTCGGGGGAGAGTGGAGCCCGCCGGGGCGATCGGCTCGGCCGTGGCCGGCACCGACCAGACGCAGCGGGTGACCGGTTCGAGACCCGTGAAGTTGTCCGCTCCTCGCGGGCCCGGGACCGGGTCGACCAGCAGGCGGTCCCAGGCGTACGTGAGGATCACCGCCTGGTCCTCGTCGCCGTACAGGGCGGCGTGAAGCATTGCGGCGGCGACTGCGTCGCCACCTCCTCCTGCTGCGACGATCAACCGCGTCATGTGCCCAACATTACGGGCTGGGGGCCTGGCCACCAGCGCTGATCTACCAACGCTCCGACGAGGAGCGTCAGCAAGCGAATCTGGCACGCAGCGACCGATCACCGCACACAACAAGAAGGCCCAGGTCGCTGACCTGGGCCTGAATCATGGAGCGGGTGACGAGAATCGAACTCGCGCTCTCAGCTTGGGAAGCTGATGTTCTACCATTAAACTACACCCGCGTAAGACGCCGACCAAAGTTCGGGCCCGGCGCTCACTGTACCCCATCCCCGGCTCCCGGTGCTCGAACCGTGGGGCCGGTGCGCGTTTCAAAAGGGGGAGCGGCGCTGCGGGGGAACGGAGTTGGGGCGTACGGTGGGGGTGCGCGGCTGGGGTCCTGTGGGGCCGGAGTGCCGTCTGGTGGCACGTCTCTTTGATCCCGTACTGTGGCTTTTGTCGTCAGGCGGCGAGAGGCCAGACGCGGTTCTGGGGAAGGGACTTAAGGGACTTGATGGAGCGCACCGTCGTCCGTTGTGCCGAGGGGCACGTGTTCAGCACCGCTTCGTTCCCGATGCAGCAGGCCGAGCGGCTCGGCCCCGGCCGGCTCATGAGGTGTCCACGGTGTGCCAGGCTCCGCAGCGTGGTGCCTGTGGGACTGCAGAAGCGGTAGCGGCAGCAACGCGGTACCGGCGCGTGGAGTCGTCCTGATTGTGGGGGCTCCGCGCGTCTTGCGTATCCTCGCTACGTGCTTCTCTCAGACAAGGACATCCGGGCCGAGATCGACGCCGGGCGGGTGCGGATCGATCCCTTCGACGAATCCATGGTGCAGCCGTCGAGCATCGATGTGCGGCTCGACCGCTACTTCCGGGTGTTCGAGAACCACCGCTACCCCCACATCGACCCCTCCGTCGAGCAGCCGGACCTCACCCGGCTCGTCGAGCCGGAGGGCGACGAACCGTTCATCCTGCATCCGGGGGAGTTCGTCCTCGCGTCGACGTACGAGGTCATCTCGCTTCCCGACGATCTCGCCTCCCGGCTCGAGGGCAAGAGCTCGCTCGGGCGGCTCGGTCTTGTCACCCACTCCACCGCCGGGTTCATCGACCCCGGCTTCTCCGGGCACGTGACCCTGGAGCTGTCGAACCTCGCGACCCTGCCGATCAAGCTCTGGCCCGGGATGAAGATCGGGCAGCTGTGCCTGTTCCGGCTCAGCTCGCCCTCCGAGGCCCCGTACGGCAGTGAACGCTACGGCTCCCGGTACCAGGGGCAGCGCGGTCCCACCGCCTCCCGCTCCTACCTCAACTTCCACCGCACGCAGGTGTGAGGGGCGCCCACGACATGACCGAGATACGAGAGAACCTGAGCTACGAGGACTTCGGCACCGCCGTGCGCGAGCTCGCGCAGACCATCGCCGACGACGGGTACGAGCCGGACATCGTGCTCAGCATCGCGCGCGGCGGAGTCTTCGTCGCCGGCGGGCTCGCCTACGCCCTCGACTGCAAGAACATCCACCTGGTCAACGTCGAGTTCTACACCGGTGTCGGGACCACGCTCGAGATGCCCGTCATGCTCGCGCCCGTGCCCAACGTGATCGACTTCTCCGACAAGAAGGTCCTGATCACGGACGACGTCGCCGACACCGGCAAGACGCTCAAGCTGGTCCGCGACTTCTGCCTGGACACCGTCGCCGAGGTGCGCAGCGCCGTCATCTACGAGAAGTCCCAGTCGCTCGTGAAGTGCGAGTACGTCTGGAAGCGCACCGACGACTGGATCAACTTCCCTTGGTCCGTGCTTCCTCCGTGCCGCAAGGCCGGTACGCCGATCACGTCCTCGAAGGACGCCCTGTAGCGAGACCCCGCATCGAGCGTCGTACGGCCCCGCGGCAGGCGCTGCGGGGCCGTACCTGTGCGTGGTCGGGTCAGGCGCTGGTCAGCGCGGCCTGGCCGCGGTCGGCCTTGACCGGGCCGGCGGCGGACGGCCGGACGTCGAAGTCGAACATGGCGGTGGGGACGTACAGCGAGCAGCAGGCGTTGGGGATGTCCACGATGCCGCTGATGCGTCCCTCTATGGGCGCGGAGCCGAGCAGCAGGTAGGCCTGCTCTCCGCTGTAGCCGAACCTCTTGAAGTACTCGACGGCGTTGAGGCATGCCCGCCGGTAGGCCAGCGTGGCGTCCATGTAGAAGTTGGTGTCCGTGTCGTGGTCGACGGAGACACCGATGAAACTGATGAACTCCGTGTAGCGCGGCTCGACGTTGCCGGGCATGAACACCGGGTTGGTGGTGATGCCGTACTTCTCCATGCCGCCCTTGATCAGTTCGACATGGAAGTCGATGTAGCCGCCCATCTCGATGGCGCCGCAGAAGCTGATCTCTCCGTCGCCCTGGCTGAAGTGCAGGTCGCCCGCGGAGAGCTTGGCGTCCTTGACGTACACGGGGAAGAAGGCCCGCGAGCCGCGGGTCATGTTCTTGATGTCCTGGTTGCCGCCGTTCTCACGGGCCGGCACCGTACGTGCCCCTTCCTGGGCGATGCGGGTGGCGACGTCCCCCGTGGCCGTGCCGGCGAGCGCGTGGGTGGCGTCCGGAGGTACGGCGAGGGGCGGGACCCGGTTCGGGTCGGTGTCGATCAGCGCCTTCTCGCGCCTGTTCCAGCGGGCGAGCATCTCGGGGGACGGAGCTGTTCCGAACAGACCGGGGTGGGTGATTCCGGTGTAGCGGATGCCGGGCAGGTGGCGGGAGACCGCCTGCTGGCCGTGGAAGTTCCAGATGGCCTTGTACGAGTCCGGGAAGTAGTCGGTCAGGAAGCCTCCGCCGTTGGTCTTGGCGAAGATGCCGGTGTAGCCCCAGCCCTGGCCCGCCGCGTCGCCGCGCTGCTGCGGCACGGGACCGAGGTCGAGGATGTCGACGACGAGCAGATCGCCGGGTTCGGCGCCCTCCACGCCTATCGGCCCGCTGAGCATGTGAGGGACGGTCAGGTCGATGTCGCGCACGTCGTTGGCGGAGTCGTTGTCACCGATCTGGCAGTCGGTCCAGTCGCGGCACTCCATCCGGAACTCCGCTCCCGGCTTCACCATGGCGGCGTTGGGGATGTCGGGGTGCCACCTGTTGTGTCCAGGAACGGCCTGCTCACGCATCGACTTGCTCTGGTCCACATTGAAGAGATTTTCGGGCATGACAACTCCTCACTTCTGATCCGGTGACGTTGGAGCACCCGCGCTGCTGGCCGGTGGAGCGGCTCGGGTCGGCTGGGGCGTTCCACGGGTGAGTGGCCACAGCCCCACGAACATCAGCACGCCGAACACTCCCAGGGCGATGGCGGTCTCGGTCGGGTGCTTCCAGTAGCCGGAGAGCAGCAGCGCCGCGGGAATGGCACCGGTGATCCAGCCCTCGATCGCGGTGATCCAGCCCGTATACGCCCTGAGATGCTCCATCTTGAGGCCGAGCAGCAGGAAGAACAGGAACCAGAGCAAGGCCCAGTAGAGCCAGATGACCCCGAAGGGGGCGTCGTTCAAGAGGTGGAAATTGGCGTACGAGTATCCCAGTGCGGCAATTGCCACAAACAATGAGTAATAGCCGACCCCGGTGGTGTCGAGATTGGCGAGCAGGCCGATACCCACATACAGGTAGGTGAATCCGAACAAGTAGAGACCGGATGCCGCCAGAATCTTCTTGGGGTCGTCGCCGGCGGTGAAAATGAGGTAGGTCGGCGTCAGTACCTGCAGTGTGCCTACGAACAGGTTGAGTATTGCACCTGCCCGGGCTTCGACCTTGCCGAGGAGCAGCAGCCCGTTCATGAAGAGCACTGCGCCGACAAAGAGGAGTCCAGTATTTCCCACCGCGACGCACCTCCCGACTCCGCTTGGGGGTGGAGACAGTCAGGGCCGCGGCAGCCGCGAGAGCGCGGGGTGCGGTCGCCGCTCCGGCCTTGCGCGCAGCGGCACTTCAGAAACCACTGCCGGGGCCTCGCGGGCCTGCTCCTCCCGTTCGCGGAGGGCGGCGGACGCACTCGAGGTCGTCTTCAGGCCGGGCGCCGAGTACAAGCGCCTCGCAGCGTCCGCACAAGAAGGGCAGCCATACGTATTGGGTGCCGTTCCGATCGTCAATTTCACATCGAAGGGGCCGCAATGGTCGCACAGATATTCGTAAGTGGCCATTATCGCTCCGGAAATTGGCTCGACGCTCACGAACCCGAGCGTGCGGCGCGCTGGAAAAGCGTGTGCCGCAACTGTTTCCTCTCTTCAAGGAGACGTCTCGTCAATGGGCGTGTCAAGTCGGGGAGGGGTCGTCCGCCCTCCCCCATGCTCCGGCCGCCCGTGAGGTGCGCAACAGCGCAATGATCGTGCGGCCGTGTTGATCATTCAGGTGCCGCGGGGAACCAGTGGAAGATCACCGCGAGGGGCGGAGTGAGGCGACTCACTCCGGATTTTGCTGGACGGCCGCGACCGACACCTTTAGTTTCGGTAAATAGATTGATTTCCCTTATGCGGAGGCACAGGCGCCGCGCATACTGTCTCGCAGAAAGCCAAGGAGGGCGGATCGGTGAGCAACATGGACGCCGTATGGGTACGAGGCGTGAACGGCATTCAGTTGCATCACGTGACCGACCTGCAGGACGCCGGCAGGTTTCTGGGCAACGCGGCGATGGCCCTGCGGGCCGCACACGTGAGGACCGGCACCGACCAGTACGCCGGCCTCGCCGCCGAGCTGAAGAGCCTGGTGGAGCGAGTGCGAGAGCTGGAGGACCACGCACGCTCGGGCATGCACGAGCTGCACTCCACCGACCCCGAGCGGTTCGCCCGCTGCCGGGACGGTCACGAGCCGTGGCCCGGCGAGATCCCGGCGGGGTTCATACCGCGCCACACCTGCAAGGACGAGTGCCTCTACCACGACC
Source organism: Streptomyces sp. CB01373 (assembly GCF_002803075.1). Lineage (GTDB taxonomy): Bacteria > Actinomycetota > Actinomycetes > Streptomycetales > Streptomycetaceae > Streptomyces. The sequence continues at coordinate 123,194 of NZ_NNBK01000006.1, forward strand.
GCGGCGTCGTCGAAGCCGTCATGCAGTGCACCTGCGGGCAGCCGCCGTGCCGGGCCTGCGAGATCGGCGGCAAGCTCTGACGAGCGAAGACCGGCGAAAGCCGGCGAGGACTCGCGAAGACCGGAGAAGACTCGCGAGGACGACCTGAGACGAGCAAGGGGCCCGGCGCATCGCCGGGCCCCTTGTGTGCTGGTGGGCCGCTGGAACGCCGGAGCGTCAGAACGTGCCGAGCTTCACGATCGACAGCAGTGCGATCAGCTGGATCGCCGAGGCGCCCAGGGCCTTGGGCCAGGGCAGGTCGTGGGAGCGGCTGACCATGAGGGTCAGCAGCGCGCCGCACGCGATCCAGGTGGCCCAGCCGAGCAGCTGGACGAAGCCCGCGTCGCCGCCGAGGAACATCGCGACGAGCAGACGCGGAGCGTCCGTCACCGACATGATCAGCATGGACAGGCCGACCGTGGGCTGCCAGGCCCCGTCGCCGCCGAGCTGGCGGGCCAGGGTGTGGGTGACCACACCGAGGACGAAGGCGCTGAGCACCAGCGCCACGGCGGTGATCAGGACGATCGGGATCGCGTTGGTGAGGGTGGCGTTGATGGCCTCCTCGCGGGCGCCGTCGAAGCCGAAGACCGCGAGCAGCCCGTAGAGGAACGTCACGATGAGGGCGGGGCCCCACATCGCGTAGTCGCGCATCTGGAGGAAGGTCTGGTTGGGGGACAGGACTATGCCCCGCAGCAGGTCGGTCCAGTGCAGCCGGGGACCGATCGGACCGGCCGGCGCCGAGCCCGCGCGGTAGGTCCCGCTCTCGTTGTACGGGTCCTCGCCGACCGCGAAGGCCTGGGTGTGGCCGGGGTTGTCGGCCGCGTACGGATCGGGGCCGCCCTGCGGGTGGCCGCCGCCGAAGTACTCCGGCTCGCCGTAGCCACCGCCGTCGGCCCGGGGCCACTGGGCGCCCCCGCCTCCGTACGGCGGCCGCTGCTGCGGGTACGGCCGCTGCGCCGGGGGATAGCCGTACGAGGGGGCCTGGGGTGCCTGCTGCCCGTACGGAGGTCGTTGGGTCCGCGCCTGCGGGGCCCGGTCGTTCCGGCCGCCGCGTCCGCTCCTGAATCCAGCCACGTCATCGAACGTACCCGAGCCCGCCGAATCCCGTGCGGGAGCGGGTGTTCCGGCAGGGCTTTGGGTCCGAGCTGTGACATCCCCTAAGGGGCGTTCCGGGCGTTTCTCAGGGGTGTCCACGGGATGCTCGGAGACGGCTCACGGGCGGTCCGAGGCGCCGGGCGGAGCTTCCGGTTCGCCTCCCTGTACGCCTCCCGGATCACGGAGGCGCTGAGTGGCGGCCCGGGGGCCACCGGGCAGGATGGGACCATGAGCGTAGTCAAGATCAACGTACTGACCGTGCCAGCCGAGCAGCGCGAGACGCTGGAGAAGCGGTTCGCCTCCCGGGCGCACGCGGTCGAGAACTCCGACGGGTTCGAATGGTTCGAGCTCCTGCGCCCTGTCGAGGGCACCGACACCTATCTCGTCTACACGCGCTGGCGTGACGAGGAGTCGTTCCAGGCCTGGATGGAGGGGCCGATGAAGTCCGCGCACCAGGGCACCGGCACCGGCACCGGCGCGGGTGACGGAGAGGAGCGGCCGAAGCCCGCGGCCAGCGGTTCCACCCTGTGGTCCTTCGAGGTCGTGCAGCAGGCCGCGCCCAAGAACGCGTAGCGCTCCCGGAGACCGCTCGCGGGAGACCGCTCCTGGAAACACGGCGACGCCCCCGTGCCCATACGGACACGGGGGCGTCGGACGCTGGACGACCATGCCGCCCGGTCGTGCGCCGGCTGCCGCCTACTTCACCGGCTCGGGCTCCGGCTCGGTCTCGTCGGCCGCGTCGCCCGCCGGGTCGACCGGCGTCCTGACGGAGTCCAGCAGAAGCTGGGCGACGTCCACGACCTGGACGGACTCCTTGGCCTTGCCGTCGTTTTTCTTGCCGTTGACCGAGTCCGTGAGCATGACCAGGCAGAACGGGCAGGCCGTCGAGACGATGTCCGGGTTCAGCGAAAGAGCCTCGTCGACGCGCTCGTCGTTGATGCGCTTGCCGATCCGCTCCTCCATCCACATCCGGGCACCGCCGGCGCCGCAGCAGAAGCCGCGCTCCTTGTGGCGGTGCATCTCCTCGTTCCTGAGGCCCGGGACCTTGCCGATGATCTCGCGCGGAGGCGTGTAGATCTTGTTGTGGCGGCCCAGGTAGCAGGGGTCGTGGTAGGTGATGATGCCCTCGACCGGGGTGACCGGGACCAGCCTGCCCTCGTCCACCAGGTGCTGGAGGAGCTGGGTGTGGTGGATGACCTCGTAGTCGCCGCCGAGCTGGGGGTACTCGTTGCCGAGCGTGTTGAGGCAGTGCGGGCAGGTGGCGACGATCTTCTTCGCCGACTTCGGCTTCCTGGACTCGGGCGTGACGTTGCCCTCGTCGTCCGTCTCCTCGCCGAAGGCCATGTTCAGCGTGGCGACGTTCTCCACGCCGAGTTCCTGGAACAGGGGCTCGTTGCCCAGGCGGCGTGCGGAGTCACCGGTGCACTTCTCGTCGCCGCCCATGATCGCGAACTTCACGCCCGCGATGTGCAGCAGCTCCGCGAAGGCCTTGGTGGTCTTCTTGGCGCGGTCCTCCAGGGCGCCGGCGCAGCCGACCCAGTACAGGTACTCGACCTCGGAGAGGTCCTCGATGTCCTTGCCGACGACCGGGACCTCGAAGTCGACCTCCTTGGTCCACTCCAGGCGCTGCTTCTTGGCCAGGCCCCAGGGGTTGCCCTTCTTCTCCAGGTTCTTGAGCATCGTGCCCGCCTCGGACGGGAACGCGGACTCGATCATGACCTGGTAGCGGCGCATGTCGACGATGTGGTCGACGTGCTCGATGTCGACCGGGCACTGCTCGACGCAGGCGCCGCAGGTGGTGCAGGACCACAGCACGTCCGGGTCGATGACGCCGCCCGCGAAGGCGCTGTCGGCGCCGGCCTCCAGTGTTCCGATCAGCGGGCGCTCGGCCTCCGCGAGCGCGGACGCCGGGACGTCCTTCAGCTGCTCCTCGGACGCCTTCTCCTCGCCCTCCATCGTCTTGCCGCCGCCGGCCAGCAGATACGGCGCCTTCGCGTGCGCGTGGTCGCGCAGCGACATGATCAGCAGCTTGGGGGAGAGCGGCTTGCCGGTGTTCCAGGCCGGGCACTGCGACTGGCAGCGGCCGCACTCGGTGCAGGTGGAGAAGTCCAGCAGGCCCTTCCAGGAGAACTGCTCGACCTGGGAGACGCCGAAGACGTCGTCCTCGCCGGGGTCGGTGAAGTCGATCGGCTTGCCGCCGGAGGTCATCGGCTGAAGGGCGCCGAGGGCCGTACCGCCGGTGGCCTCGCGCTTGAACCAGATGTTCGGGAAGGCCAGGAAGCGGTGCCAGGCCACGCCCATGTTGGTGTTCAGGGAGACCACGATCATCCACACGAAGGACGTGCCGATCTTGATCATCGCGGTCAGGTAGACCAGGTTCTGCAGGGTGCCGGCCGACAGGCCCTTGAAGGCGAGCACCAGCGGGTACGAGGCGAAGTACCCGGCCTCGTAGTGCCCCACGTGGTGGAGCGCGCCCTCAAGACCGCGCAGGACGTAGATCGCGAGGCCGATGGTGAGGATGACGTACTCGACGAAGTACGCCTGGCCGGCCTTGGAACCGGCGAAGCGGGACTTGCGGCCGGGCCGGGACGGCAGGCTCAGCAGCCGGATCGCCATGAGCACGGCGATGCCGAGGACGGTCATCACGCCGATGAACTCGATGTACATCTCGAACGGCAGGAAGTCGCCGATGACCGGCAGCGTCCAGTCGGCCCGGAACAACTGGCCGAACGCCTGCGCGAGGGTGGGCGGCAGCGTCAGGAAGCCGATGGCCACGAACCAGTGGGCGACGCCCACGATGCCCCAGCGGTTCATCCGGGTGTGGCCGAGGAACTCCCGCACCAGGGTCACGCTGCGCTGGTAGGGGTTGTCGCTGCGGGTGCCGGCGGGTACGGGCTGGCCGAGCTTGAAGTACCGGACGAACTGGCCGATGGCACGGGCGAGCAGCGCGACGCCGACCACGGTCAGGACCAGCGACACGATGATCGCGGCGAGTTGCATGGGGGCTCCTGATGCGGCCTCGAAATTACTGATCGGTAACTTATGTAGTCCGTTTGAGACTACCCCCATCTTCTGACGCGATGCAGCCGGGCGCGGGGTGATCTGGGTCGCTGGAAGCCCTCGTGGGGGCCGTCCGGGGGTACGGGAGGCCCGCCCGGGGATCCGGTAGCGCGCCGTTCGTGTTATTCGCACCCGATCGCCCCATATACCCCTAATTTAAGAACCGTGCTATACGGGATCGCCACCGCCATCACCGCTCTCCTCCTCGCCGCCCTGCTCTCGGCGCTGCTCCGAGTGCTCGCGCTTCGGCTTGGCCTCGTCGACCGCAGGAGGCGGGCACGCCCCTTGCCGCTGCTCGGCGGCCTGGCCGTGGTGCTCAGCACCTGCCTGGTCGCCGCGGCCGGCAGCTGGACGGGTACCGCCCCGCTGGGCGACGGGGTGGGCAGGCTGCTCGCCGCGGGCGCCGCGGTCGCCCTGCTCGGGACCGCCGCGGACGTGTGGCGGCTGAAGACACCGTTCCTGTTCGTCGGCACGGCCCTCGCGGCGGCCTGCGTGGTGCCGTACGACGAGACCGGGCCCGTGGCCGGGATCGCAGCCGTCGTCTGGATCGCCTGTGTGGCCGCCGCCTTCCGGGGGCTCGATCACGCGGACGGCCTCGCGGGCACGGTGGGGGTGCTCACCGCGTTCGGGGTGGGTGCGTGCGCGGCGGCCGAGGTGATGGACGACCTCGCGGTGCTGCTGAGCGTGCTGGCCGCCGCCCTCACCGGGTTCCTGATGCACAACTGGCATCCGGCGCGGGTCGCCTTCGGATCCGGCGGCTCGCTGTTCACCGGCTTCGTGCTCGCCTCCACCGCCCTGCTCACCCGGACCGGGTACGACACGGTCTCCACCGTGGCGGTGCTGTTCGCGCTCACCGCCACGGCGAGCGCCGACGCCGTCCTGGTCCTGGTGTCACGGAAGCTGGCGGGGCGTCCGCTGCTGCGCCGAGGCCCGGACCACCTCGCGCACCGGCTGCGCCGGCTCGGGCCGACCCCGCCGGGCGCGACCGTCCTGCTCGGTCTCGGCACCTTCGCCGCGGTCCTGGTCGGGGTGCTGGTCCATACGGGCTGGGTCGGGCCGAAGGCGGTGGCGTGGGTGGCCGGGGCGGCCATGGTGGCCGTCCTCGGGCTGCTGCGGGTGCCCGCGTACGCGCCGCGGCGCCCGACCGAACCCGGCAACGCCCGTGCGCAGTCCCCGCTCCCGGGTACGCGCACCCAGTCCCGGCTGCCCGGCACGCGGGAGCAGTCCCGGCCTCCCGGGACCCGGGGGCAGACCCGGGTGCCCGGCACCCGCGGGCGCCCCGAGGAGCGCACGGCCCGGGGCCTTCCCGCCGGGGGTGCCCCGCGCGCGCGTGCGGAGGCGTCCGGTGGCGGGGCACCGCCACGCGCGCGTGCCGGCGCTTCCGGCGCCCGCCCCCGCGGCGAGCCCTTCTGGGGCATCCTCCGCGCCCAGGGGCAGTCCGCCGCGGGAGCCCCGCGCGGCCGGATTCCGTACGACGCGGAGGCCGGCGGACTCGGCGTATCCGGGGTGCAGACGCCTCGTCGTCAACTTGAATACCCGCCTCCTCCGCCCAGGCAATCCACATCGCCGCAGGTCAGGGCGCCCTTGCGTATAAGGGATGGATAAGTCTTGAGTCGATGCGGCTCAGGTCTGTTGACCCGGCGGTGAGCCTCGGGCACACTTGAGTCCGTTCCACTCAAGTCAGCTGGAGGAAATCACCATGGCACGTGCGGTCGGCATCGACCTGGGCACAACCAACTCGGTCGTCAGCGTTCTGGAGGGCGGCGAGCCCACCGTCATCACCAACGCCGAGGGCGCCAGGACCACGCCGTCCGTCGTCGCCTTCGCCAAGAACGGCGAGGTGCTGGTCGGTGAGGTGGCCAAGCGCCAGGCGGTGACCAACGTCGACAGGACCATCCGGTCGGTCAAGCGCCACATGGGCACCGACTGGAAGATCAACCTCGACGGCAAGGACTTCAACCCGCAGCAGATGAGCGCCTTCGTGCTGCAGAAGCTGAAGCGGGACGCGGAGGCGTACCTGGGCGAGAAGGTGACCGACGCGGTCATCACCGTCCCGGCGTACTTCAACGACGCCGAGCGCCAGGCCACCAAGGAGGCCGGCGAGATCGCCGGTCTGAACGTGCTGCGCATCGTCAACGAGCCGACGGCCGCCGCCCTGGCGTACGGCCTCGACAAGGACGAGCAGATGATCCTCGTCTTCGACCTCGGCGGCGGTACGTTCGACGTCTCGCTGCTGGAGATCGGCGACGGCGTCGTCGAGGTGAAGGCCACCAACGGTGACAACCACCTCGGTGGTGACGACTGGGACCAGCGGGTCGTCGACTACCTGGTCAAGCAGTTCCAGTCCGGCCACGGCGTGGACCTGTCCAAGGACAAGATGGCCCTCCAGCGTCTGCGTGAGGCGGCGGAGAAGGCCAAGATCGAGCTGTCCTCGTCCACCGAGACCTCGATCAACCTGCCCTACATCACGGCGTCCGCCGAGGGCCCGCTGCACCTGGACGAGAAGCTCACCCGCGCCCAGTTCCAGCAGCTGACGGCCGATCTGCTGGAGCGCTGCAAGACGCCGTTCCACAACGTGATCAAGGACGCCGGCGTCTCCGTCAGCGACATCGACCACGTCGTGCTCGTCGGTGGTTCCACCCGTATGCCCGCGGTCGCCGAGCTCGTCAAGGAGCTGACCGGCGGCAAGGAGGCCAACAAGGGCGTGAACCCGGACGAGGTCGTCGCCATCGGCGCCTCGCTCCAGGCCGGTGTCCTCAAGGGCGAGGTCAAGGACGTCCTGCTGCTCGACGTCACCCCGCTGTCCCTCGGCATCGAGACCAAGGGCGGCATCATGACCAAGCTGATCGAGCGCAACACCACGATCCCGACCAAGCGCTCCGAGATCTTCACCACGGCCGAGGACAACCAGCCGTCGGTGCAGATCCAGGTCTACCAGGGCGAGCGCGAGATCGCCGCGTACAACAAGAAGCTCGGAATGTTCGAGCTGACCGGTCTGCCGCCGGCGCCGCGCGGTGTCCCGCAGATCGAGGTGTCCTTCGACATCGACGCCAACGGCATCATGCACGTCACGGCGAAGGACCTCGGCACCGGCAAGGAGCAGAAGATGACCGTCACCGGCGGCTCCTCGCTGCCGAAGGACGAGGTCGACCGCATGCGCGAGGAGGCCGAGCGCTACGCGGAGGAGGACCACAAGCGCCGCGAGGCCGCCGAGGTCCGCAACCAGGGCGAGCAGCTCGTCTACCAGACCGAGAAGTTCCTCAAGGACAACGAGGACAAGGTCCCCGGCGAGATCAAGACCGAGGTCGAGGCCGCCGTCGCCGAGCTGAAGGAACAGCTCAAGGGCGAGGCCGCCGGAGGCGACAACACGGCCGAGATCCGTACCGCCACGGAGAAGGTCGCCGCCGTCTCCCAGAAGCTCGGCCAGGCCATGTACGCCGACGCGCAGGCCGCGCAGGCCGCGGGCGGTGCCGGTGACGCCGGTGCGGGCCAGGCCAGGGCCGACGACGACGTCGTGGACGCCGAGATCGTCGACGACGAACGCAAGGACGGTGCGGCGTGACGGAGGAGACCCCCGGCTTCGAGGAGCATCAGCCGCAGCCTCCACCGCAGTCCGACGCCGCCTCCGGCACCCCCGACGACGCCGCGCAGGCCGCCGCCCAGGACAAGGGCGCGGCCCCGGCCGGTGAAGCGGACCAGTCGGCCGCGCTGACGGCGCAGCTCGACCAGGTGCGCACGGCGCTCGGCGAGCGCACGGCGGATCTGCAGCGGCTCCAGGCCGAGTACCAGAACTACCGGCGCCGGGTCGACCGGGACCGGATCGCGGTACGGGAGGTCGCTGTCGCGAACATCCTGTCCGAGCTCCTGCCCGTGCTCGACGACATCGGCCGCGCGCGGGACCACGGCGAACTGGTGGGCGGTTTCAAGTCCGTCGCCGAGTCGCTGGAGACCGTGGTGGCCAAGCTCGGCCTGCAGCAGTTCGGCAAGGAGGGCGAGTCCTTCGACCCGACGATCCACGAAGCCCTGATGCACTCCTACGCACCGGACGTCACCGAGACGACGTGCGTGGCGGTTCTGCAGCCGGGGTATCGGATCGGCGAGCGCACCATCCGCCCCGCGCGGGTGGCGGTGGCCGAGCCCCAGCCCGGCGCGCAGACGGTCAAGCCGGCCGAGGAGTCCGGCGAGGCCCCGGCCGCCGAGCAGGGCGAGGACAAGGAGAACGGTGGCCCGGAGGAGGGCTGACGCAATAGCGGACGACGCACGAGAGGAGGGACGTCGGGGATGAGCACCAAGGACTTCATCGAGAAGGACTACTACAAGGTCCTCGGCGTCCCCAAGGACGCCACCGAGGCCGAGATCAAGAAGGCGTACCGGAAGCTCGCCCGCGAGTTCCACCCGGACGCCAACAAGGGCAACGCCAAGGCCGAGGAGCGCTTCAAGGAGATCTCCGAGGCGAACGACGTGCTCGGCGACGCCAAGAAGCGCAAGGAGTACGACGAGGCCCGCACCCTGTTCGGCAACGGCGGCTTCCGCCCCGGACCGGGTGCCGGCGGCGGCTCCTTCAACTTCGACCTGGGCGACCTCTTCGGAGGCGCCCAGGGCGGCGGCGGCGGGAGCGGCGGCTTCGGCGGCGGAATCGGTGACGTCTTCGGGGGCCTGTTCAACCGGGGCGGGGCGGGCACCACGCGCACCCAGCCCCGGCGCGGCCAGGACATCGAGTCCGAGGTCACGCTGAGCTTCACCGAGGCCATCGAGGGCGCGACGGTGCCGCTGCGCATGTCCAGCCAGCAGCCGTGCAAGGCCTGTTCGGGCACCGGCGACAAGAACGGCACCCCGCGGGTGTGCCCGACCTGCGTCGGCACCGGACAGGTGGCGCGCGGCTCGGGCGGCGGGTTCTCCCTGACGGACCCGTGCCCGGACTGCAAGGGCCGCGGGCTCACCGCGGAGAACCCCTGCGAGGTCTGCATGGGCTCCGGGCGGGCCAAGTCGTCCCGGACGATGCAGGTCCGCATCCCGGCCGGGGTCAGCGACGGCCAGCGCATCCGCCTGCGCGGCAAGGGCGCCCCGGGCGAGCGCGGTGGACCCGCGGGCGACCTGTACGTGGTGGTGCACGTCGGGGAGCACCCGGTCTTCGGCCGGCGGGGCGACAACCTCACCGTCACCGTGCCGGTCACGTTCGCCGAGGCGGCCCTCGGCGGCGAGGTCCGCGTGCCCACCCTTGGCGGTCAGCCGGTGACCCTGAAGCTGCCCCCGGGCACCCCGAACGGGCGTACGATGCGGGCCCGTGGCAAGGGCGCGGTCCGCAAGGACGGCACCCACGGCGACCTTCTGGTCACCGTGGAGGTGAGTGTTCCGAAGGACCTGTCGGGGAAGGCTCGTGACGCGCTTCAGGCGTATCGCGAGGCCACTGCGGGCGAGGACCCGAGGGCCGAGCTGTTCGAGGCCGCGAAGGGAGCATGAGTGAGATGGACGGCCGCCGCCGCAACCCGTACGAACTGACGGAAGACACACCGGTGTACGTCATCTCCGTGGCCGCGCAGCTGTCCGGACTGCACCCGCAGACACTCCGTCAGTACGACCGGCTGGGACTGGTGTCCCCCGACCGCACCGCCGGCCGTGGGCGCCGCTACTCGGCCCGCGACATCGAACTGCTCCGCCAGGTGCAGCAGTTGTCGCAGGACGAGGGCATCAACCTGGCCGGAATCAAGCGCATCATCGAACTGGAGAACCAAGTCGCGGCGCTCCAGTCCCGGGTCGCGGAGCTCCAGGCGGCGCTGGACGGCGCGGCGGCGGCGATGCGGCAGCGCGAGGCCGCCGTCCACGCCTCCTACCGCCGGGACCTGGTTCCCTATCAGGAGGTCCAGCAGACCAGCGCGTTGGTGGTGTGGCGGCCCAAGCGCCAACAGCCGGACTGACACGCACCCGCTCGACGACGACGAGGGGCCGGGAGGCCGTAAAGCCTCCCGGCCCCTCGTCGTGTCTTGCGCGTGCGCTGCCCGTAAAGGGGGTTTGGAGGTGATTCCGCAAGGCTCCGCAAAGCCTTCACAGCTGCAGCGGAGCGTTACGTTGCTATCTCGTTAAGTGGTTCCGCTTGACGCCGACGGTCGCCTCCGCGTTGGCTTTTCAGTCACCTGGGTCGCAATGCTGCGCCCTCGTCCGGAAGGCACCAGAAGTGAGCACCTTGATGCGTCGTATCGCCATAGCCGTGGCCGCGCCCACGCTGACCTTCTCGCTCGCCGCCTGCGGGTCGCTCAGCGGGTCGGAGAGCGGCAGCGACGCGAGCCCGACCAGGGGCAACGACCTGACGGTGGGTCTGCTGCTGCCGGAGACGGCCAACACCCGTTACGAGAAGTTCGACTACCCCATCATCAAGGAGAAGGTCGCCGCCCTGACCGGGAAGCAGGGCAAGGTCGAGTACGCCAACGCGGACGCGGACGCGAGCCGGCAGGCCGGCCAGATGCAGCGAATGATCGACAACAAGGTCGACGTCATCCTGCTCGACGCCGTCGACTCGCACGCCATCGCCGACATGGTGCAGAAAGCCAAGGACGCGGGCATCCCGGTCATCGCCTACGACCGGCTCGCCGAGGGCCCGATCGACGCGTACATCTCCTTCGACAACGAACTGGTGGGGGAGGTGCAGGGCCGCTCCCTGATCGAGGCGCTGGGCCCCAAGGCCGGCACCTCCGACAAGATCGTCATGATCAACGGCTCGCCCACCGACCCGAACGCCAAGCAGTTCAAGGAGGGTGCGCTCTCCCAGCTCGGCGGGAAGGTCACGATCGCCAAGTCCTACGACACCAAGGACTGGAAGCCGGAGAACGCCCAGGCGAACATGGCCCAGGCGCTCGCCTCGCTCGGCAAGGACAACATCGCCGCCGTCTACTCCGCCAACGACGGCATGGCGGCCGGCGTCATCAAGGCCTTCAAGGACGCGGGCGTCACCGATCTGCCGGTCATCACCGGTCAGGACGCCGAACTCGACGCCGTGCAGCGGATCGTGGCCGGCGAGCAGTACATGAGCGTGTACAAGCCCTATCCGACGGAGGCCGAGACCGCCGCCCAGATGGCGGTCGCCAGGGTCCAGGGCAAGGACATCCAGTTCGACTCCCTCACCAGGGACCGGGTCAGCAGCCCCACCCACCACGACATCCCGGCCCAGTTGGTCTCCGTGGTGGCCCTGACCCAGAAGAACATCAAGAGCACGGTCGTCGAGGACAAGATCTACAAGGTGGAGGACATCTGCACCCCGAAGTACCAGGCGTCCTGCACGGCGCTCGGTCTCGTGCTGCAGTAACTGCCCGTCGGAAGCGGCGCGTTCGGGTCCGACAGCAGGCGCGATCACGCCGCGATCCGCCGGACACCGGCCCGTACACACCGGTCGAAACCGCTGGTTTTCGAGGATCGCGCCGACAGGAGCCGTGTTGCACAGCCGGTCCGCTCCGCGCATAGTTGCGCTGCGGAAGACGCGGAGACCGGGGGTGTGATGGGGCATGACCGGGCACGGGACGGCGGAGCATCCACACGGTGCCGACCGACTGTGCGAGGCCGGAGAGCACGTGTACGCCCGGGCCGTACGACGGGGTCGGGTGCCGCGCCGGATCGCAGAGCCGGTGCCCTGCCTGCTCGAACTCGCCCTGCTGCACCCTGACCCCGACGACATGGGCTTCCTGGTGCCGACCGCGCCGCAGGAGGTCATGACCCGGCTGCTGCGTGGGATGTACGACGAGGTCAGTGAGAGCCACCGGCGGGTGAGCTCGGTGGTGGCCGCCGTCGAGCGGTACGGCGGGCTCGGCCGCCAGGCACGGGTGCCCTCCGCGGCCATGGAGGGCACGGCGATCCGGGTCCTGGACGGCCTGTCCCGCATCCAGGCGGCCATGGACGAGGCGACCGAGGCGTGCACCACCGAGGTGCTCACCGTCCAGCCGGGCGGCATCCGCCGCGAGCACGAACTGTCCGAGGGGCTGCACCGGGCGCTGGCGCTGCGCGGGCGCGGGGTGCGCATGCGGGACCTGTACACCCATGTGGCCCGGCACGGCCAGGGGCTGCTCAACTACCTGGAACTGCTGGGGGACGCGGTCGAGGCGCGCACGCTGGACGAGGTGATCGACCGGCTGATCCTCTTCGACCGCACGGTCGCCTTCGTGCCCGCCAACGCCGACTGCACGATGGCGCTGGAACTGCGCCATCCCGCGCTGGTGGAGTACCTGGGGACGGTCTTCGAGCGGCTCTGGCGGCTGGCGATCCCGCTGACCGCGCCGCTGCCCGACACGGGCATCGAGGGCATCTCCCACCGCGAGCAGTCCATCGCGGCGCTGCTGGCCGAGGGCCACCAGGACGCGGTGATCGCCGAGCGGCTGGGCATCAGCGTCCGCACCTGCCGGGCCCACATCGCCCGGCTGTCCGAGACGCTGGGCGCGGCCAGCCGTACGCAGTTGGGCGTGCGGATCGCCCAGGCGGGGCTCGACGGGCCGCCGCGCGCCGCGGGCGTGGGCCCGTTCACGGTTCCGGGTCCAGAAGTCCCGACCGTCCGATGAGGTAGCCCAACTGGGCGCGGCTGCCGCTGCCGAGGGTGGCGGCGAGCTTGGCGATGTGCTCACGGGCGGTGCGTACGTTCATGCCGAGGCGGTCGGCGATGACGGCGTCGGTGTGCCCCTCGACGAGGAGGGCGGCGATGGCGCGCTGGCGGCGGGTGACGCCTCCGGCGGACGGTTGATGGACGATCAGCGGGTACATGGGCGTGGCCAGGCGCCAGAAACGGTCGAAGGCGGTGGCGAAGTAGCCGACCAGGGCAGGGTGGCGGACCGCGAGAGCGAGAGTGCCGTCCGCGTTGGCGGGGACGAAGGCGACGCTGCGGTCGACGACGATGAGCCGGTCGGTGACTTCGTCGAGGGAGCGGGCTTCGACATCACCGGTGAGTTTCTCGTGGTAGGCGGGTATCGCGGGGACATGGCGCAGAGTGTGCTGGTAGAGGGTGCGAATACGCCCGCCGCGGTCCAGCAGCGCTTGATCGCGGTCCAGCGCCACTCCATGTGCCTCCTCGCCCCTTGGGCCGAGGAGGCCGGAGTGCGGCTGTACGCACAGGACTTCCTCGCTCGCTTCGGCCATGGCCTCGGTGATGGCCTGGTTGATCCGCGGTGTACCGCTGAGGATCACGAGCGCCGAGGTGTCCGGCTTCCCGGTGCGCCGGCCGTCGATGCGCATCAGCGGCTCGAAGGTCCGGGCCAGCCGATCCTCACGCCGTCGCTCCTCCGCGATGCGCTCCTCGGCGGCGCGCAGTAGTCGGTGGAGGGCGGTGGCGGGCGCCACGGGCTCCAGCCGGTCGAGATCCTCGACCGCCGGGTGCAGCAGACCGAAGTCGATGAGACAGGGGGCTCCGTCCGCCTCCCCCGCACGTACCCATCCGCTCCGCAGGGCGCGTTCGTACAACTCCGTGCCCGCTGGGCACAGGTCCTCCGGGCCGTGCTCCGGATGACGTGTCGGGCCCACCCGGTCCTCCCTGTGGCTTCAGTGTTTCTGCTGCAGAATCCCCGACTGGGCAATGAGATAACCGAGTTGTGCGCGGCTGCCGCTGCCGAGGATGGCGGCGAGCTTGGCGATGTGGGCCCGGCAGGTACGGACGTTCATTCCGAGGCGGCGGGCTATGGCCTCGTCGACGTGGCCCTCGATGAGGAGCTTGGCTATGGAGTGCTGGATGTCGTTGATGCCGCCGGGCGCGGTCTCGTAGGGGGCGCCCGCGCTCAGGGGGACCGAGCGGCCCCACATGAACTCGAAGACTCTGATGAGGTAACGGACGAGGCCCGGGTGGCGGAGTTCCAGAGCGACTTGCTGATCGTCGCGGGCGGGGATGAAGGCGACGGTCTCGTCGCACACGATGAGCCGTTCCACCACCTCGTCGATGGTGCGGTACTCGGCCTTCCCCGTCGACAACTGGTCCACGTAGGCCAGCTTCTCGGGGCTGTAGCGCGCGGTGTGCTGATAGAGGGTCCGGATGCGCACGCCGCGCTCGATCAGAGGCCGGTCCCGCTCGAGGCCCTGGGTGAGGCTGCGCTCGGAGAAGCGGTCGTCGCTCGGCTGGATGGTGAGCATCTCGGTGTGGCACTGGGCCGTGGCCGCGTTGAGCGCGGCGTTGATCCGCGCGCCTCCCTCCAGCACCGTGATGGAGTGGTCGGTCGTCGCCGACTGCGCGCTGAGCGCGAGGAACGGCTCAAAGAGCTCCGCTAGTTGGATGGACAGCCGTCGGCGGTCCGTGATCTCCCGCTCGATCGGATGGAGCCGCTCGGCCAGCGCGACCGACGGGTGTACCGGGCACAGCCAGTCCGTGTCGTCCGGATCCGGGTGGAGAAGGTCGAACTCCACGAGGCAGGGGGCGCTTTCGGCATCCGCCCGGCGGATCCTCCCCAGGCGGAGGGCGTTCGCGTAAAGTCGGCCACCTTCCTCACAAAGTTCGGTCACCGCATGGGGATGCGTCGCCTTAGTCTGATTTGCCACGAAATCTCCACCCCCCAGGGTCCTGAACATGCAGGAACATGATGCATCGATCCTGTGGCCATGACGTGCTGGAATGAGCCATCGTCTTATCCGACGGGGGAAAAGGAGACTTTCAAGTGAGGACGAAGCCGACTATGCGTAAGAGAATGCTTCGCTCGGTGCTTGTGGCCGCCTTCTCCGCCGTTGCGGTCTTCGGGGCGATGGGTGGTCACTCCGGTGCGAAGAGCGACGATCGGGCGGACAGCCACTGGCCGGCAGTCGTGATCGCGGGTCCTGCCGACTCGCACTGGCCGGGCTCTCCGGCGGCAGTTGATTCTGGAGAGCTGATGTGACCACTCCACCCGACGACCGGTCCTTCCGCCGCGAGATGGCCACGGCCTACCGCTCCGGTTGGCACTTCATCGACCTGGTCACCGCCATCCCCCACAGCGGTGACTCGCTGATGGTGACCGTCTTCGGTGAACCGGTCGTCGTGACGAGGGACGACGACGGTGACGTACGGGCGTACCGGTGTCTGCGGCGGCCTCGGGGGGCGCCGCAGCCCGTACGGTGTGCCGTCCGTTACGGAATGATCTTCGTCAACCTGGACCAGAGGGACCACCGTCAGGTGCCGGCACCGCCCTCGGTCCTCAGAGCCATCTCCGCCACCCCCCGCAGTGCCTGACGCGATTCCCCCGTCGTAACAGATCGCTCAGGTGCTTCCCCCCGCAGCGGCGTCACCGTGACCTGAACACGGTGACGCCGCTGTTGTTTTCCCGGAAACCTCCGGGTATCAGCGGATTCGATCGCTGGCCGAAAATAGCCATCGCTCCACGGATCGCCGCTCCGTCTCCGCCTCCGCCTGCCCTGCGGGCGCCTCTTCCTCCCTCTTCCTGTCCCGGGAAAGCTCCCGGCGTCACCTTGAGTGGAATAGACTCAAGTTTGTGTACGCTGATTGAGTCAGCACTGGGAGATGTGGCAGAGAGCGCTCGTCAAGGAGGAGAGAAGCGACCGTGGACGCCGAGCTGACCAACAGGAGCCGTGACGCGATCAACGCGGCCGGCAACCGGGCCGTACGGGAGGGGCACCCCGACCTGACCCCCGCCCACCTGCTCCTCGCGCTGCTCGAGGGGCAGGAGAACGAGAACATCATCGACCTGCTGTCGGCCGTCGAGGCCGACCAGGCCTCCATCCGCTCCGGCGCGGAGCGCGTGCTCGCGTCCCTGCCCAGCGTGACCGGCTCCACGGTCGCGCCGCCGCAGCCCAACCGCGAGCTGCTCGCCGTGATCGCGGACGCGCAGAGCAGGGCGGCCGACCTCGGGGACGAGTACCTGTCCACCGAGCACCTGCTGATCGGCACCGCCGCGAAGGGCGGCGCGGCCGGCGAGGTGCTCTCCGGACAGGGCGCGAGCGCCAGGAAACTGCAAGACGCCTTCTCGAAGGCGAGGGGAGGACGCCGGGTGACCACACCCGACCCCGAGGGCCAGTACAAGGCCCTGGAGAAGTTCGGCACGGACTTCACCGCCGCGGCGCGCGAGGGCCGCCTCGACCCGGTGATCGGCCGGGACCAGGAGATCCGCCGCGTCGTGCAGGTGCTGTCGCGCCGCACCAAGAACAACCCGGTCCTCATCGGTGAGCCCGGCGTCGGCAAGACCGCCGTCGTCGAGGGGCTCGCCCAGCGGATCGTCAAGGGCGACGTGCCTGAGTCCCTGAAGGACAAGCGGCTGGTGGCGCTGGACCTCGGGGCGATGGTCGCGGGCGCGAAGTACCGCGGCGAGTTCGAGGAGCGGCTCAAGACCGTCCTGGCGGAGATCAAGAACTCCGACGGCCGGATCATCACCTTCATCGACGAGCTGCACACCGTCGTCGGCACGGGCGCCGGCGGCGACTCCGCGATGGACGCCGGCAACATGCTCAAGCCCATGCTGGCCCGCGGCGAGCTGCGCATGGTCGGCGCCACGACGCTCGACGAGTACCGGGAGCGGATCGAGAAGGACCCGGCGCTGGAGCGGCGCTTCCAGCAGGTGCTGGTCGCCGAGCCCAGCGTGGAGGACTCCATCGCCATCCTGCGCGGGCTCAAGGGCCGCTACGAGGCCCACCACAAGGTGCAGATCAACGACTCCGCGCTGGTGGCCGCCGCGACCCTGTCCGACCGGTACATCACCTCCCGGTTCCTGCCCGACAAGGCGATCGACCTCGTCGACGAGGCCGCCTCCCGGCTGCGCATGGAGATCGACTCCTCCCCGGTGGAGATCGACGAACTCCAGCGCGGTGTCGACCGGTTGCGCATGGAGGAGCTGGCGCTCGACAAGGAGACCGACGCGGCCTCGCGCGAGCGGCTGGAGAAGCTGCGCCGCGACCTCGCCGACAAGGAGGAGGAGCTGCGCGGCCTGACGGCCCGCTGGGAGAAGGAGAAGCAGGCCCTCAACCGGGTCGGTGAGCTGAAGGAACGGCTGGACGACCTGCGCGGCCAGGCCGAACGCGCCCAGCGCGACGGCGACTTCGACACCGCCTCCAAGCTGCTGTACGGCGAGATCCCGGACCTGGAGAAGGAGTTGGAGGCCGCCTCGCAGGCCGAGGAGGAGGCCTCCAAGGACACCATGGTCAAGGAGGAGGTCGGCCCCGACGACATCGCCGACGTGGTCGCCTCCTGGACCGGGATCCCGGCCGGCCGCCTGCTGGAGGGCGAGACGCAGAAGCTGCTGCGCATGGAGGAGGAGATCGGCCGGCGGCTCATCGGCCAGTCCGAGGCCGTGCGCGCCGTCTCCGACGCCGTACGCCGCAGCCGGGCCGGCATCGCGGACCCGGACCGGCCGACGGGCTCGTTCCTCTTCCTCGGCCCGACCGGCGTCGGCAAGACCGAACTGGCCAAGGCGCTCGCCGACTTCCTCTTCGACGACGAGCGGGCCATGGTCCGCATCGACATGTCGGAGTACGGCGAGAAGCACAGCGTGGCCCGGCTGGTCGGCGCCCCGCCCGGCTACGTCGGCTACGAGGAGGGCGGCCAGCTCACCGAGGCGGTGCGCCGCCGCCCGTACAGCGTGGTGCTGCTCGACGAGGTGGAGAAGGCCCACCCGGAGGTCTTCGACATCCTGCTGCAGGTGCTGGACGACGGCCGCCTCACGGACGGCCAGGGCCGCACGGTCGACTTCCGCAACACCATCCTGGTGCTGACCTCGAACCTGGGCAGCCAGTACCTGGTCGACCCGCTGACGAGCGAGGAGGAGAAGAAGGAGCAGGTCCTGGAGACGGTCCGCATCTCCTTCAAGCCGGAGTTCCTCAACCGCCTGGACGACCTGGTGGTCTTCTCGGCGCTGTCGAAGGAGGAACTGAGCCGGATCGCCGGACTCCAGATCGACCGGCTCGCCCGCCGCCTGTTGGAGCGCCGCCTGACCCTGGACGTCACCCCCGACGCCCTGGCCTGGCTCGCCGAGGAGGGCATGGACCCGGCCTACGGTGCCCGCCCGCTGCGCCGCCTGGTGCAGACCGCCATCGGCGACCGCCTCGCCAAGGAGATCCTCTCCGGCGAGATCAAGGACGGCGACACGGTCCGCGTGGACCGTTTCGGCGAGGGCCTGCTGGTGGGACCGACGACCGGCAAGACGCTGTAGCCCCGGCGCGGTCCGCCGCCACGGCGGGTGGCGGACCGCGTCACACCGTGAAGGCCCGGAACCGTGTCCGGGCCGGCGCGGGAAGTTCCGTGGGTCCTCCGCTCAGTGGGTACTCGGAGGCCGACAGGGCCGTCATGGCCTCCCCCTCCGTTCGCCGGACGTCCACCTGACGGCCGGATCATGTCAGCCCAGGGCTGACAGCCTCCCGGAGGGCTTGCCACCCCCCTCCCCGGATGAGGGAGGATGGCGAGATCCGTACGAAGGGAAAAACACGGTGAGCATCGACCCGTCCTCGATTCCGAACTTCGGGGGCCAGCCCGAGCCGCAGCCCCAGGGACCGGCGGGCCCCGTCGTCCCGGATCAGGACCTCGTGAAGCAGCTCCTGGACCAGATGGAGCTCAAGTACGTCGTCGACGACGAGGGCGACCTCGCGGCGCCGTGGGAGCAGTTCCGTACGTACTTCATGTTCCGCGGCGAGGCGGACCAGCAGGTCTTCTCGGTGCGGACGTTCTACGACCGGCCCCACAAGATCGACGAGAAGCCGCAGCTGCTGGAGTCCATCGACGACTGGAACCGTCGGACCCTGTGGCCCAAGGTGTACACCCACACCCACGACGACGGCACCGTCCGCCTCATCGGCGAGGCGCAGATGCTGATCGGCATGGGCGTGAGCCTGGAGCACTTCGTCTCCTCGACGGTCAGCTGGGTGCGGGCCGCCATCGAGTTCGACCGGTGGCTCGTCGAGCAGCTCGGCCTCGAGGAGGACGTCAACGCGGCGGACCAGCCCGCCGACCAGAACGCCGACGAGGCGGACAAGCCCGAGGACGACGAGAAGTAGTCCCACGGCCGTCACACACAGCGGTGTCCGCGTGAGCGCGCGCGGACACGTGCCGTAGCCGAGCGAGAGCCCGGCCCGGGACGCGAGCCTGCACTGGCCGCGTACCCGGGACCGGGCTCTTCGCCGTAGCGGCGGAAGTACCCCGGCTCACAGGCTCCCGAGGCGGGACACGGCCTCGTCCAGGACGTTCGTCCGTTTGCAGAAGGCGAAGCGGACCTGGGTGCGGCCCGCCTCCCGGTCGTCGTAGAAGACCGCGTTGGGGATGGCGACCACGCCGCAGCGCTCGGGCAGGGCGCGGCAGAAGGCGATGCCGTCCTTCTCGCCGAGCCGGGCGATGTCGGTGGTGATGAAGTACGTGCCCCGGGGGCGGAAGACCTCGAAGCCCGCGTCGGCCAGGCCGGAGGCGAGCAGGTCGCGCTTGGCGCGCAGGTCGTCGCGGAAGCCGGTGAAGTGGCTGTCGGGGAGAGCGAGGGCCTCGGCGATCGCGTACTGGAACGGCCCGGCGCTCACATAGGTGAGGAACTGCTTGGCCGAACGGACCGCCGTGACCAGGGGAGCGGCGGCGGTGACCCAGCCGACCTTCCAGCCGGTGAACGAAAACGTCTTGCCGCTCGACGAGATGCCGACCGTGCGCTCGCGCATGCCGGGGAACGTGGCGAGCGGGATGTGCTCGGCGTCGTCGTACACCAGGTGCTCGTACACCTCGTCCGTCACCACGAGCAGGTCGCGTTCGACGGCGAGCCGTGCGATCTCGGCCAGTTCGGCGCGGGTGAGGACGGTGCCGGTCGGGTTGTGCGGGGTGTTCAGGAGCAGCAGCCGGGTCCGCGGGGTCACCGCGTCGCGCAGTTCGTCCAGGTCGAGCCGGAATCCGGCGTCCCCGCCGTGGTGCGGCCGGAGGGTCACCGGCACCCGCTTCGCGCCCGCCATCGCGATGCAGGCGGCGTACGAGTCGTAGTACGGCTCCAGGGCGATCACCTCGTCGCCGGGCTCCAGGAGCGCGAGCAGCGCCGCCGCGATCGCCTCGGTGGCGCCCGCGGTGACCAGCACCTCGGTGTCCGGGTCGTAGGAGAGCCCGTACCGCCGCCGCTGGTGCTCCGCGATCGCCGTGCGCAGCTCGGGGACGCCCGGGCCCGGCGGGTACTGGTTGCCCCGCCCGTCGCGCAGGGCGCGCACGGCCGCCTCCCGGATCTCCTCGGGGCCGTCGGTGTCGGGGAAGCCCTGCCCCAGGTTGATCGACCCGGTCCGCACGGCGAGCGCGGACATCTCGGCGAAGATCGTCGTCCCGAACTCGGCGAGCCGGCGGTTGAGGAGCGGGCGTGCGCTGGAGGTCATGCCGGCCATCCTCCGTCCAAGCTCTGGACTTCCTCAAGTGTGCTTTGGCCGGTCCGGCGGCCGGGCATCTCCCGGGCACGCTGCGAGGCGCCCACGGGGGGCCGCTTCGGCAACAACGCCCCGGGAAGGTCCGGCGGGCGTCCCGGGGAACGGTCCAGGGCGCGGTCGGCGGGTTCCGGGGACGGAGGGAGGGGGACGCCATGGTCTGGGGCATCGTCCTGGCGGTGATCGCGGTGCTGTGCGTGACCGCCGTGGCGGCGGGGCGCCGCAGGGCCCGCCGCGACCGGTTCGTCAAGTCGTACCGCGGCCGGCGCACCGGGTCGGGCGGCGGGGGGAGCGCGAGCGGCGGGGCTGCCGGCTGGTGGGCCGGGTCGGACGGCGGCGGTGGCTGTTCGTCCGGCGGCGGCCATCACTCGGGTGGGGGTCACTCGGGAGGGGGGCATCACTCGTGTGGGGGTCACTCCTGCGGAGGTGGCTCGTCGTGCGGGGGCGGGTCGTCGTGCGGAGGCGGCGGATGCGGAGGAGGCAGCTGACACGGGGCAGCCGAGCTCCACGGGGGAAACCGCATCCGGGCCGGCGCCTGTCGGGAGGCAGTCTCCGGGGGGCGCACCGGCCCCGTTGCGCGACTCCTGTCACCTGCCGGCGTTGAACAGTTGAGCTGTGGGGCCCTCTGAGGGATGGAAACCGCACGAAGTTGGGTAAAAACCCTGTGGTGGAACCGCAGTTCGTGATTGCCTCTACCGACGCAGCCCCTCGGACGTCCCGCACACCCCCCTCCCGAGCTGGGCTGACCGGGCCGTCGTCCCCGTGTCCACCGGGGCGTGCCGGCCCGTTCCTCCCCTTCTTTTTCTTTGCGTGCTAGCGGAGCCGATCCATGCTCACGACCCTGAACACCTCCTACACCGACACGCGTGCGGCCGACCTCGCCTGGGCCCTGGGACGCGAGCCGTTGCCCGCACTGGCCACCCTCGACCTCGAACCGGCCGGGGCCAAACTCCAGTTGAGACTCCTCGGCGCGTCCCACCAGGTGCTCCTGGAGGAGGAGCGGGGAAGCTGTTCGGAGACCGTGGCGTGCATCCCGGGCTCCAGCACCCCGCTGCCGCTCGGCGTCGCCAAGCGGTCAGACGACTGGGAGTACGAGTTCGCCGCCCGCGTCGAGTTCCTCTCGCCGGGCTCGTTCACCGGCCGCGCCCAGGAGCTGCTGGCTCTCGTCTCCGAGCATCCGCACGGTCTGGCGGGCGTCTTCCCGGGCAGTCCGAACGCGTTCACCGCGATGCTGGCGCAGTGGCACGACGGCCAGGTGCATTGGCGGACCTGGCACGCCTACCCGCAGGACGGCCAGTTGGTGGCGACCAGGACGAGGGTGGGGGTGCGCCGTTCCGCGTTGGCCGGAGCGAGTTGAGCGGGGGTAAACCTGCGAGGCGCGTCAACTTCCTTTTCCACACGTGTGGGTGACGAGGCGTGCTGCTCCCGTGACGTAACGTCACAGGGGTGATCGAACCGCACGCCCCGGCCCCGCCCGGCGCGGCGCCGCCCCTCGGCGGCCCCGCGCGACTGCCCGTCCGGCCGGGAACCGGCCGGTTCCTCGTTCTCGCGGGGGTGTTCGTCTGCGCGGCCTGCGGTCTTGTGTACGAGCTCGAACTCGTGGCGCTGGCCTCGTACCTGATCGGCGACTCGGTCACCCAGGCGTCCATCGTGCTGTCCGTCATGGTGTTCGCGATGGGCATCGGCTCGCTCGCCGCGAAGCGGCTGCGCCGGCACGCCGCCGTCGCCTTCGGCGCGATCGAGGCGACGCTCGCCCTGGTCGGCGGGTGCAGCGCCATGGCGTTGTACGCGGTGTTCGCCTGGACCGGCGGCTGGGGCGGTGTGTGGGCCAACGGTCCGCGCTGTCTGCTGGTCGCCTTCTCCCTGGCCATCGGCCTGCTGATCGGGGCCGAGGTGCCGCTGCTGATGGAGCTGATCCAGCGGATCCGGCGCCAGGACGCGGGCGGCGCGGTCGCCGACCTGTTCGCGGCGGACTACGTGGGCGCGCTCGTCGGAGGACTCGCCTTCCCGTTCCTCCTGCTGCCGCTGCTCGGGCAGCTGACCGGGGCGCTGGTGACCGGCGCCGTCAACGCCGTCGCGGGCGGCGTGCTCGTCCTCGGCCTGTTCGCGCGGGACCTGACCCCGCGCGGCCGCTGGCTGCTGATCGTCGCCAACCTCGCCGTGCTCGGCCTGCTCGCCTCGCTGACCGCACTGGTCGGCGACTTCGAACGAGCCGCGCGGCAGGCGATGTACGGCGGGGACGTCCGGGTGGCGCTGCGGACCGGCGAGCAGGAGGTGGTCCTCACCGGCGGCACCCGGGGCCGTCCGCTGCGCCTGTACCTCGACGGGCGGCTGCGGGTCGTCGGCCGCGACGAACTCCGGTACCACGAGGCGCTGGTCCACCCCGCGATGACCGGGCCGCACGCGCGGGTGCTGATCCTCGGCGGCGGCGACGGCCTCGCCGCGCGCGAGGTGCTGCGGCACCCCGGCGTCGAGCGGGTGGACGTCGTCGAGCGCGACCCGGCCCTCGTACGGCTGGCGCGCGGTGACCCTGCACTGGCCCGGCTGGACGAGCACGTCTTCGACGACCGGCGGGTGCACGTGAGCATCGCGGACGCCTTCGACTGGCTGCGCGGGGCGCCGGCGGCGGCGTACGACGTGGTGATCGAGGACCTGCCCGATCCGGCCATCACGGCGAGTACGAAGCTCTACGCGCAGGAGTTCTACGGCCTGGCCCGGCGGGCCCTGGCACCCGGCGGGCGGCTGGTGGTGCATGCCGGACCGGTCTCCTCCCGGACCCGGGTGTTCTGGACGGTGGAGGCCACGGTCCGGGCCGCCGGGCTGCGTACGGTGCCGTACCGCGTGGACGGCCGTGACGCCGGCGCCGCCACCGGTGCCGACCGGACGGCCTCGCGCGCCCCGCGTGACTGGGGTTTCGTCCTGGCGTCCCGTATGCCGCCCGCCCTCCGTCTGGACCCGCGGGCTCCCGCTCCCCGCACGCTCACGCCGGAGTCGCTCACGGCGGCCGCCCGAGCGGCGGCCCGCACCCGCGTCCCGGGCCTTGCGCCCTCGACGCTGGTCCATCCCCGGTACACGGACTGATCCGGCCCGCCGCCGGCGTGTGCGGTGCGCGGGGGACGGGTTCTGGGCGAGGGGAGGGTAATCGGGAGCGGCACTGGGTACCCTCGGCTGACATGGAGCACGAGGTGTTCGTTCCGGTTCCGGCTCGGCTGCTGCGGAGGGCGCTCGCCGATCCGGCGCGGGTTGCCCGGGCGGTTCCCGGGCTCCAGCAGGACGCGGGCGGCGAGCCCGTCACCGGCCGGCTCAAGATGCGGATCGGCGGCCACTCCATCACGTACCGCGGCACGCTGCGTGTCCGCGCCCTCGACGAGGGTTCCTACGCCGTCGAGGGCGACGCGACGGAGTCCCGCGGCAGCGGATCCGTGAAATTCACGCTCACGCTCCGCCTCCGCGACACCGACGGCGGCTCCACCGTCACCTTCGACGGCACGGCCACGGCCGAGGGGCGCGTCACCGAGCTGCCCCCGGACTCCGTACACGCCGCCACGACCCGCCTCCTGACCCGCTTCACGGAACACCTGTGCGCGGGCCCGGAGAAGCCGGAACCGGCCACCGCCGGGCCGGGTGACGCCGGCTCGGGCGGCGCCGGGCCGGGCGGCGCCGGGCCGGGCGTCGGAGAGCCGGAAGCCCCGCGGGCGGCCGACGGCGACCGTCCCGTAACGGCTGCCGCCGACTCGGATCGCGGTGGGGAGCCGGAGGAGTCCGAGGCGGAAGGCTCCGAGCCGTCCGAGGGCGACGGGGGCGTGGGGCTGGCCGAGGAGGCGACCGAGGACTTCGCTCCGTCGGCGAGCGGGGACTTCGAGGCCGCACCGGACGCGGACGACGCCCCGGCGCCGCCGCTCGGGGACGAGGGCGAGGCCCACCCGGCAGCACCGTCCGGGCGCGGTTCCCGCTTCGACGCCGATGTTCCGCCTTCCTCCCTCGACCCGTTGGCCGACGAGGAGGACGAGGATGACGAGCCCCCCGTCTCCGAGGACTTCGCCGAGACCGCCGAGCCGCCCGCCGAGGCGGCACACGCCCGGCGGACGATGATCGGCCGCAGCGCCGAGGAGGTGGACCACGCCCCGCCCCGCGGCCGCTACGCCCCCGTCCCCGCGCCGCTCACCGTGTCCGCCGGCCCGACCCTCCGCTGGGCCGCGCCCGCCGCGGCGCTGATCGTGGCATCGGTGATCGTCGTGGGCCGGGCTTTGAGGCGCCGTCGTTGAGCGTGGCCTCGGTGTCGCGTCTTCGGCCGGGCCGCTGGGCGGCGTCCGCGTGGCTTCGCGGCGCTGGCGTGCTCGTGCGTCGGGTCGGAGTTCGGTTGGGCTGGGCCTGCGGCGGGGTTGGTCGTGGCGTCGGTGGTCGTGGTGGGCGGCCTGAGGCGCCGTCGTTGAGCGTGGCCTCGGTGTCGCGCCTTCGGCCGGGCCGCTGGGTGGCGTCCGCGTGGCTTCGCGGCGCTGGCGTGCTCGTGCGTCGGGTCGGAGTTCGGTTGGGCTGGGCCTGCGGCGGGGTTGGTCGTGGCGTCGGTGGTCGTGGTGGGCGGCCTGAGGCGCCGTCGTTGAGCGTGGCGTCGGCGCCGCGTCTTCGGCCGGGCCGCTGGGTGGCGTCCGCGTGGCTTCGCGGCGCTGGCGTGCTCGCCCGCCGGTCCGAAGATCCGTTGGACGGCGCCCGTGGGCGTCGGTGATCGGGTGACCGAGCCCTGAGCCGCAGTCGTTGGGCGGCGCCCGCCGCCCGCCGCTCGCCGCCCGCCGTTTCCGCCGGGCCCTGGCCGCTGGGCGTCGTGGGGCGGGCCCCGAGGCGCCGTCGCCGAGTGGTGCCTCGGCTCGCCGTGCCGGCCGCTGTCCATCCAGCCACCCGCGGCGCGAAACGCCTTCTTGATCCGGCCAGTAGCCTCGTGGGGTGAGTAACGAAGACATCACGCTGACCGCGGGTGACGCGGAAGCGGTCGTGCAGCCGGGCAACGGCGGGCGCATCGGGAGTCTGCGCGTCGGCGGGCTCGAACTGCTCCGCCAGGGAGAGCGTTTCGGCTGCTTCCCGATGGTCCCCTGGTGCGGCAGGATCCGCGACGGCCGCTTCCGGGACGGCGCCGCCGTCCACCAGATGCCGCTCAACTCCCCACCGCACGCCATCCACGGCACCGCCCGCGACGGCGCCTGGCGCACCGCCCGCACCTCCGCCACCGAGGCGGTGATCACGTACGACCTCGTCGACCCCTGGCCCCACCGCGGCCGCGTCACCCAGGCCGTCACCCTGACCGAGGACGCCCTGACGCTGACGATGTCCGTGGAGACGTACGAGTCCTCCTTCCCGGCACAGATCGGCTGGCACCCGTGGTTCAACCGCACCCTCGGGGGCCCCGGCGCCCAGGATGCCCGCGTCGACTTCCGGCCCGCCTGGCAGGAGGAACGCGGCGACGACCACCTGCCCACCGGCCACCGCGTCGAGCCCAAGCCCGGCCCCTGGGACGACTGCTTCGGCATGCCCGACGGAGTCGACGTCACGCTCACCTGGCCCGGACAGCTGGAGCTGAGGGTGACCAGCCGTGAGGAATGGGTCGTCGTCTACGACGAGCAGCAGGCCGCCGTGTGCGTGGAACCGCAGACCGGCCCGCCCAACGGCCTGAACACCCTTCCGCGCCTGGTCACCCCGCTGGAGCCGCTGGAGGCCTCGACGACCTGGACCTGGCACCGCGCTTAAGCTGACTGTCATGAGCGACGTTCGCGGCGAGCTGCTGCAGCAGATCAAGGACAAGGCCGTGGTCCACGGCAGGGTGACGCTGTCGTCCGGTCTCGAGGCCGACTACTACATCGACCTGCGCCGCGTCACCCTCGACGGCGAGGCGGCCCCGCTGGTCGGTCAGGTGCTCCTGGACCTGACCGCCGACTTCGACTTCGACGCGGTGGGCGGCCTGACGATGGGCGCCGACCCCGTCGCGGCCTCGATGCTGCACGCGGCCGCCGCGCGCGGTCGCAGACTGGACGCCTTCGTGGTCCGCAAGGCCGCCAAGGCGCACGGTATGCAACGGCGCGTGGAGGGCCCGGAGATCAGGGGCCGCCGCGTCCTGGTGGTGGAGGACACCTCCACCACGGGCGGCTCCCCGCTCACCGCCGTGGAGGCGGTCCGCGAGGCGGGCGCCGAGGTGGTCGCCGTGGCGACGATCGTCGACCGGGCCACGGGCGCCGCCGAGAAGATCACCGAGGGCGCCGGAGTGCCGTACGTCTTCGCGTACTCGAAGGACGACCTCGGACTGGACTGAGCCGGACCGGACTGAGCCGGACCGGTTCGGACTGAACAGGACAGGACCGGGACGGCACCGGGTCCGCACCGCGCGACCCGGCCGTCCACCGGTCGGGCAGGGTGTCCTACACAGCAGGCAACGTCTGCGAAGATGGGGCCGACGATGACGTCACTCCCTAGGTCAGGGCCGTAAGTACGCAGAACGCACCCCGCACATACAAGGAGCGGACAGATGCCCATCGCAACCCCCGAGGTCTACAACGAGATGCTCGACCGGGCGAAGGCAGGCAAGTTCGCCTACCCGGCCATCAACGTCACCTCCTCCCAGACCCTGAACGCGGCCCTGCGCGGCTTCGCGGAGGCGGAGAGCGACGGCATCGTCCAGATCTCCACGGGTGGTGCGGAGTTCCTGGGCGGCCAGTACAGCAAGGACATGGTCACCGGCGCCGTCGCCCTGGCCGAGTACGCGCACATCATCGCCGAGAAGTACCCGGTCAACATCGCGCTGCACACCGACCACTGCCCGAAGGACAAGCTCGACGGGTACGTGCGTCCACTGCTCGCGATCTCCGAGGAGCGCGTCAAGGGCGGCCGCAACCCGCTGTTCCAGTCGCACATGTGGGACGGCTCCGCGGAGACCCTCGCCGACAACCTGGCCATCGCCCAGGAACTGCTCGTCCGCACCGCCGCCGCCAGGATCATCCTCGAGGTGGAGATCACCCCGACCGGTGGCGAGGAGGACGGCGTCACCCACGAGATCAACGACAAGCTGTACACCACGGTCGACGACGTGATCCGCACCGCCGAGGCCCTGGGCCTGGGCGACAAGGGCCGCTACCTGCTGGCCGCCTCCTTCGGCAACGTGCACGGCGTGTACAAGCCGGGCAACGTCGTGCTCCGCCCCGACCTGCTGAAGGACCTGAACGAGGGCGTCGCGGCGAAGTACGGCCGCCCGGCCGGCAGCCAGCCGTTCGACTTCGTCTTCCACGGCGGCTCCGGCTCCACGGAGGAGGAGATCCGCACGGCGCTGGAGAACGGCGTGGTGAAGATGAACATCGACACCGACACCCAGTACGCCTTCACGCGTCCCGTCGCCGACCACATGTTCAAGAACTACGACGGCGTCCTCAAGGTCGACGGCGAGGTCGGCTCCAAGAAGACGTACGACCCGCGCACCTGGGGCAAGCTGGCCGAGACGTCGATGGCCCAGCGCGTGGTGGAGGCCTGCGGCAACCTCCGCTCCACCGGCACGAAGATCAAGTAACTCCCGCTCTCCCGCGAAGGGTCCGGTGCCACGGCACCGGACCCTTCGTCCGTTCCGGCAGCCCGCCGATCCGCCCGCCCGCCCGTCTGGCCCGGAGCCGGCCGGCGCGGGATGATCCCCTCATGGCTGTCACCGCACAGCACGCCCCCGCCGTCAGGATCTCCAGCCCCACCGGCCGCTGGATCCTGCTCACCACCGTGCTCGGCTCCAGCATGGCCCTGCTGGACTCGACCGTCGTCAACGTCGCCCTGCCCCGCATCGGCCGCGACCTGGACGCGAACCTCGCCGCGCTGCAGTGGACGGTCAACGCCTACATGGTCACCCTGGCCGGCCTGATCCTCCTCGGCGGCTCACTCGGCGACCGCTACGGCCGCCGCAGGATCTTCGTGCTCGGTGTCGTCTGGTTCGCCTCCGCCTCCCTGCTGTGCGGCCTCGCCCCGAACGTGACCGTCCTGATCGCCGCCCGCGCCCTGCAAGGGATCGGCGGGGCCCTCCTCACCCCCGGCTCGCTCGCCCTCATCCAGGCCTCCTTCCACCCGGACGACCGGGGCAGGGCCGTCGGCCTGTGGTCCGGCTTCGGCGGCATCGGCGCGGCCGTCGGCCCGTTCCTCGGCGGCTGGCTGGTCGCCGGGCCCGGCTGGCGCTGGGTCTTCCTGCTCAACATCCCGGTGGCGCTGGTCTGCGCCCCCGTCGCCCTGCGCCACGTCCCCGAGTCCAGCGCGGCCACTGGCGGCACCTCCCCGTCCCAGCGCGGGCGGGAGCCCGGGAAAGGCGCCGCCCACGGCCGCTTCGACGTGCTGGGCGCGGCCCTCGGCGCCCTGTCCCTGGCCCTGGTGACGTACGCCCTGATCGAGGCCCGCCACGGCACCCTGGCCGTCGCCCTCACCGCCGCCGCGGGCGTGCTCGCCGCCGTCGCCTTCGTGTACGTGGAGAAGCACCGCGCCGATCCGATGGTGCCGCCGGACATCTTCGCCTCCCGCCAGTTCACCGCCGTCAACCTGGTCACCCTGTGCGTGTACGCGGCCTTCGGCGGCTTCTTCTTCCTCACCGCCCTGCAACTCCAGGTGGTGGCCGGTTACTCACCGCTGAAGGCGGGCACCGCCCTGCTCCCGACCACCGTCCTCATGCTGCTGTTCTCGGCCCGTTCGGGCGCCCTCGCCGACCGCATCGGGCCGCGCCTGCCGCTCACCGTCGGGCCGTTGCTGTGCGCGGTGGCCATGCTGCTGATGCTGCGGGTCGGCAAGGGCGCGCACTACCTCACGGACGTGCTCCCGGCCCTGCTCGTCATGGGCGCGGGCATGGTCACCCTGGTCGCCCCGCTCACCGCCACCGTGCTCGCCTCGGTGGACACCTCCCGCGCCGGGCTGGCCAGCGGCATCAACAACGCCGCCGCCCGCGCGGCCGGCCTGATCGCGGTGGCCGCGCTGCCGCTGCTGGCCGGGATGGGCCCCGAGGCGTACCGCTCGGCGGACGCCTTCGACGCCGCGTTCCGCCGGGCCATGCCGATCTGCGCGGCGGTCCTGGTGGTGGGGGCGGTCCTCGCCTTCGTCGCCGTCCGCCGCCCGGTCAAGGGCTGCCGCCGGCCCGAGTGCCGCACCCACGGCAGTGTGACGACACCGCCGCTGGAGACGGGCCGCGGGGGTGCGGCCTCCGGTACCGGTCCGGCTTCGTGAGCCGTGGAAGGGGCTGTTCCGCGGCTGCCGGGATCGGCCGTCACCGACGACGGACCATGCATCAGACTGGACCCCATGACCATTCACGAGAACCTCCTGGGCGGGCCCCCGCCCACGCACCTCCCCGACGACCCGGAACCCCGTGAGCTCCTCGCCAAGGGGACCTCGCCGGCCGAGGTGGCGGCGCGTTACCCGGCGTCGTCGCTGGCCTGGGCGCAGCTCGCCGACGACGCCTTCGAGCGGGGGGCGGCCGTGGAGTCGTACGCGTACGCCCGTACGGGCTACCACCGCGGACTGGACGCCCTGCGTCGCAGCGGCTGGAAGGGCCACGGTCCGGTCCCCTGGGAGCACGAGCCCAACCGCGGCTTCCTGCGCGCCCTGCACGCCCTCGCGCGCGCCGCCCGGGCGATCGGCGAGCAGGAGGAGTACGAGCGCTGCACGCAGTTCCTGAAGGACTCCTCGGAGACGGCCGCGCAGACGCTGGGCTGACCCGTACGGATGTGAGGCCCGCCCCTGCGACCGGGCGGGCCTTGCGATCTGCGCACGTGATGCGCAGGATGCGGTTGGGGACCGGGGCCCCCGTGCCGGAATCGGCAGGGGCGGACCGCTACCCGGAGTACTACAGGAGACAGCGATGTCCCAACCGGCTCACCCGACCCCTCAGCCCGCTGAGGCCTCTGAGCCCGAGACCCCGCATCTCGACTTCGCCGGCACGACGCCGTACGAGGACTACGTCAGGGCGGACGTGCTCACCCACCTCCAGCACACCCTCTCCGACGACCCCGGAGAGATGGTCTTCCTGGTCACCACCCAGGTGATGGAGCTGTGGTTCACCGTCATCGTCCACGAGTGGGAGACCGCGGCCCGCGCCCTGCGCTCGGACGACGTGCCGACGGCGGTCGCCGCGCTGAAGAGGTCCGTACGGGAGCTGCAGGCGCTGAACGCCTCCTGGAAGCCGCTCGCCGGGCTCACTCCGGCCCAGTTCAACAGCTACCGCGGCGCCCTCGGCGAGGGTTCCGGATTCCAGTCCGCGATGTACCGCCGCATGGAGTTCCTGCTCGGCGACAAGTCCGCCTCGATGCTCGTCCCGCACCGCGGCGCCCCCCGCGTCCACGCGGAACTGGAGAAGGCGCTGCACGAGCCGAGCCTGTACGACGAGGTGCTGCGGCTGCTCGCCCGCCGCGGGCACGCGGTCCCGGACGCCGTGCTCGGCCGGGACGTGACGCTGCGCTACGAGCCCAGCGAGGAGGTCGAGGCCGTCTGGACGGCCCTCTACTCCGGTGACCAGGACGACGAACTCGCCCGGCTCGGCGAGGCGTTGACCGACGTCGCCGAACTGGTGTGGCGCTGGCGCAACGACCATCTCGTGGCCACCCGCCGTGCGATGGGCGCCAAGTCCGGCACGGGCGGCTCCGCCGGGGTGGCCTGGCTGGAGAAGCGGGCCCGGAAGAACGTCTTCCCCGAGCTGTGGACGGCGAGGTCCCATGTCTGAGCTGACGATCAGGGCGGAGAAGCTGGACGCCGCCGACGAACTCGCCGGGCTGCGCGACCGGTTCGTCCTCGACGAGGGCGTCTACCTGGACGGCAACTCGCTGGGCGCGCTCCCGGCGAACGTCCCGGACCGCATAGGCGACGTCGTACGCCGCCAGTGGGGCGAGCTGCGCATCCGTTCCTGGACGGAGGGCGGCTGGTGGACCGCGCCCGAGCGGGTCGGCGACCGGATCGCCCCGCTGGTCGGGGCCGCGCCGGGCCAGATCGTGGTGGGCGACTCGACCAGCGTGAATGTGTTCAAGGCACTGGTGGCGGCGGTCCGGATGGCCCGGGAGGCCGGTGGCGGCGAGCGGGACGAGATCCTGGTCGACGCGACGACGTTCCCCACGGACGGGTACATCGCGCAGTCGGTGGCCCGGATGACGGGCTGCGCGCTGCGCCCGGTGACGCCCGCCGAGGTGCCCGGTGCGCTGAGCGGGCGCACCGCCGCGGTCCTGCTGAACCACGTCGACTACCGCACCGGCCGGCTGTACGACCTGCCGTCCCTGACGGCCGCGGTGCACGCGGCGGGCGCGTACGTCGTCTGGGACCTGTGCCACACCGCGGGCGCCCTGCCGGTGGGGCTGGACGAGCACGGGGTGCGCCTGGCGGTCGGGTGCACCTACAAGTACCTGAACGGCGGCCCGGGTTCACCGGCCTTCCTGTACGTCCGCGGCGATGTGCAGGACCGCTTCGACACCCCGCTGCCCGGCTGGAACTCGCACGCCGAGCCCTTCGGCATGCGGCCCGGCTACGAACCGGCGGAGGGCGCGCTGCGGGGCCGGGTCGGCACCCCCGACATCCTCTCCCTGCTCGCCCTGGAGGCGGCGCTGGAGGTCTGGGACGGGGTGACGGTCGAGGCCGTGCGCGCCAAGTCCCTCGCGCTGACGGACTTCTTCCTGGAGTGCGTCGCCGCGTACGTCCCCGCCGGACGCGTGGAGGTGCTGACCCCGGTGGCCCACGAGGAGCGCGGCAGCCAGGTGGCCCTGCGTTGCCAGGACGCCGGGGACGTGATGCGGCGGCTGATCGGACGCGGGGTGGTCGGCGACTTCCGGCACCCCGACGTCCTGCGCTTCGGCTTCACCCCGCTCTACATCGGGTTCGCGGACGTGGAGCGGGCGGCGCGGGCGCTGGCGGAGGAACTGGCGGGCTGACGCATCCCGGTACGGCCGCACCGGAATGAAGGTTCCTGCCGCACGGTCCCGGACCGTGCGGCAGAACCGTTTGGCCTCACCCAGCGTGACATCCCCATGTCGGCGCACGTCACCCGCCTGATACCGTCCCGGCCAACGGCCGGTTGATTTCTTTCCCGGACCCCAAAACCGTTTCACCGCTGAGAGGTTGGAGCATGCCGGAAGCCGACGCCCCCCTCCCCCGAGCGCTCGAGTCCGAGCGAACGGGCGGGAACCCCACCGCCGCGGAACCGGGGAGCACCGGCGGCCGTGACGCGGCCGCGCGCGCCGCAGCGGAGGAGGAGTCGGTCTTCTCGCACGCGCCCGTCGCACCCGACAGTACGGCCGCCTACGGCGACCACCCCGACCAGGTCGTCGACTTCTACCGCCCGCGCGGCGCGGCGGACTCCCCGGGGCCCTCACCGCTCGTGGCGGTGCTGCACGGCGGCGCCTGGCGGGCCCCGTACGACCGCCGCCACATCACCCCGTTCGCGGACTTCCTCGCCCGCCGGGGCTTCGCCGTGGCCTGCGTCGAGTACCGGCGCGGCAGTGCCACCCCGGCGGGACCGGGCGAGGACCCGGTCGCGGGCCGCTGGCCGGACACCTTCGACGACGTGGCCGCGGCGCTCGACGCGCTGCCCGCGCTGGCCCGGGAGGCGCTCCCGCAGGCCGACATACGCCGCACGGTGGTCACCGGCCACTCGGCCGGCGGTCACCTGGCCCTGTGGGCGGCTGCCCGGCACGTCCTGCCCGCGGACGCGCCCTGGCGCACGGACCGCCCCGCGCCGCTGCGGGGCGTGGTCGCGCTCGCCCCCATCGCCGACTTCGCGGTCGCCGAGAAGCTGGACGTGTGCGGTGGGGCGGCCCGTCAACTGCTGGGCGGAGAAGAGGGGTTCGTCGAGCGGCAGCCCTACGCCGACCCGGCCCTGCTGCTGCCGACCGGCATCGCCACGACCGTCGTCCAGGGCCGCGAGGACGTGGTCGTACCGCAGGTGGTCGCGGAGTCCTACACCGAGGCCGCGGCGAAGGCGGGCGAGGTGGTGGGCCTGACCCTCCTGGAGGAGGTCGGCCACTTCCCCCTGATCGACCCGGCGGCCGACGCGTGCGCGGTGGTGGCGGAGGAGATCGCCCAGCTCGCGTGGTGACGCGGACCGGGCCACCCGGCGCCGGTGGTACCCGTAGTACCTGAGAGCTATGGCCGCGAACACCTCCCTGGCATGACGCGGGCTACGACTCCGGCTCCGTAACTTCCCTTCCAGCCCGGCCCACCGGCCGGACAAGGCCGGAGGGGATGAGCCGTGGGGCGCGAGCGGGAGAGACGGGACACGGCGGCGAGCCGGGGCGGAATCGCGCGCCTGGGCGTGGCCGCGAGCCTGGACGGGGTCGCGAGCGTGGACCGGATCGCGGGACTGGGCAGGGGTTCGGCGACCGGGGCGGATACCGGCCCGGGAGTGGGCGTGAGTGCCGGCCCGGGGGCGGGTCTGAACGCCGGTCCGGGTCCCGGTCCGGGTCCCGGTCCGGGTCCCGGCCTGGGTCCCGGCCTGGGTCCCGGCCTGGGTCCCGGCCTGGGAGCGGGCCTGGGAGCGGGCCCGAGTCCCCGTCCGGGAGTGACGCCCGGCGTCGGGGCCGGCAGATGGCGTCGGGCTCTGCTCGCCCTTCTCGTCACCGGCGCCCTCGTGGTGCCTCTGTCGGCCGCCGCCCGGCCTCGAATTCCCGCGCCCGCCCCGGCGACTCTCGCACCCCTGACCAGGACCACCCTCGACGCCTCCTACGGGGCGAACCGCGCCGACGCCGCCCGCGCCGCCGACATGGCCGCGGCGCACGGCGACACGCACCGGGCGGCCGTGGACCGGGCGCTGGCGGCGCCCTCCCGTCATCTGCTCGCCTTCGACGGCCGCGGCTCCGGCCGCGTGGCGGAGGTGTTCGGCGACCTGGCGCACGCCGACCGCACAGCGGTCCTCGTCCCGGGTTCCGACACCTCCCTGGACGCCTACGACCGCTTCCGGAAGGGCGCGCTCGCCCTGTACCAGGAGCTCGGCCGCGAGGCCGCGGCCGGTGCACGCCCGGCGGTCGTCGCCTGGCTCGGCTACGAGACACCGGGCACGGTCAGCACCACGGTGCTCACCACAGGCCGCGCCGAACAGGCGGCCCCGGGCCTCAGGGAGCTGATACGCGACCTGCGTGCCGTGGCGGGGCGGGCGCCGCACATCACCCTGGTGTGCCACTCCTACGGCTCGGTGGTGTGCGGGCGCGCCGCGTCCGGCCTGGCCGTGGACGACATCGCCCTCATCGGCAGCCCCGGCACCGGCGCGGACTCCGTGCCCGCGCTGCACACCCGGGCCCGCGTCTGGGCGGCCCGCGGCGACGGCGACTG
Organism: Streptomyces sp. CB01373; assembly: GCF_002803075.1. Lineage (GTDB taxonomy): Bacteria > Actinomycetota > Actinomycetes > Streptomycetales > Streptomycetaceae > Streptomyces. Next base: position 157,973 of record NZ_NNBK01000006.1, read on the forward strand.
GGTGGCGAACGTGCCGCACGTCCGCGCCGAACTCCTCGGCACGACCGTCGGCCTGGGCGCCGACCCCATGGACCCCGCCTTCGGCGCCCGCAGGTTCACGGCCGGAAGCGGCGGCCACAGCGCCTACTTCACCCCCGGCTCCCCGTCCCTCACGAACCTGGCCCGGATCGTCCTGGGCGCCACGAACGAGGTGCAAGGTGACTGACCGCCTCTCCGCAGCCCTCACCCGCATACGAGCCTTCGCGCACCGCCTCCACGTCCGGACCCCGCCGGAGCGGGACCGTGCCGTGGACGCCCTGCGGGCCCTCGCCATCCTCGGCGTGGTCCTGGGGCACTGGCTGGTCACGGCCCTGGTCGCGGACACCCGCACCCAGCCCCGCCCCACCCTGCACACCGCGAGCCCCCTCCACTACATGCCCGCCCTGGTCCCGGTCTCCTGGGCGTTCCAGACCCTCGCCGTGTTCTTCCTCGTCGGCGGGCACGTCGCCACCCGCAGCCACCTTTCGGCCCGCGCCCGCGGCACCGGCTACCGGCAGTGGCTCCGCGCTCGCCTGTCCCGGCTGTTCGGGCCGGTCGCGGCCGTACTGGCCCTGTGGACGGTCACCGCCGTCGCCCTCCTCCTGACCGGTGCGGACCTCGACACGGTCCGCACCCTCGTGAAGCTGGCCCTGTCCCCCCTGTGGTTCCTCCTGGTCTTCGCCGTACTGACGGCGGCGACCCCGCTGCTCACCCGGATCAGTCCCCTGTGGCCCCTGGCCGTCGTCCTGCACGTGGACCTCCTCCGGTTCGGCCTCGGCGCCCCCTCCTGGCTCGGCTGGCTGAACCTGCCGGCCGGCTGGCTCGTGCCGTACACCCTGGGCGCGGCCTGGACCCGCGGCGAGCTGGACGGCCGCCGCGCGGGCTGGACCCTGCTGACCTGCGGCGCGACGGCGACCGCGGCACTCGTCGCCTGGGCGGGCTACCCGGCGTCGATGGTCGGCATACCGGGGGCCGCGGTCTCCAACCTCGACCCGCCGACACTGGCGGCCGTCACCTTCGGCCTGGCCCAGTGCGGCCTGGCCCTGCTGCTGCGCGAGCGGCTGCGCCGCGCGATGTCCCGCCCGCGCGCCTGGGCAGCGGTGGCGCTGGTCAACCTCTCCGCGATGACGATCTTCCTCTGGCACCAGACGGCCCTGATGGCGACCACCGCCATGGGCCTCCTTGCCGGCCGCCTCCCGGGCCTGCACACGCTCCCCGACGGCCCCGGCTGGGTGGCGGCCCGGCTGGCATGGCTCCCGGTCTTCGCCGTCGCCCTGGCCGTCTGCTGGGCCGCCTTCCGCACCTGTGAGCAGGGCGGTGACCGGCGCCGTTCCCGGGTGGTACGGACTCATCGCCCCGGGACGGCCCCCGCACCAGACCCTAGAGTGGGCGCGTGATGCGATGGCAAGGCCGCGTCAGGCACGGACTGCGGGTGCTGCGCGACGACCTGTGGACCGCGCGGCAGGACCCGCTGCCCCCGTCCGTCTGGCTGCGCTGGCTGCCGCACGGCATCGTGTGGCTGGCCGCGTTCGCGGTGCTGCTGGGCGCCTCGGGCCACCTTTGGAGCGGCGCGCGGCTGGCCTTCGGGTACGCCTTCCTTGTCGCGCTCGGACAGGCCGGTGCGATGGTGCTGGCCCTGTGGCGGCCCATCCCGGCGTGGTGGCTGTCCATGGCGGCCACGCTGCTGGGGGCGGTGGCCCTGCACGGCCCGCTGGTCGCCGGCGATCTGCAGGGCTTCACCTGGCCCTGGACCACGTCCGGGATCATCGCCCACCTGTTCGTCCTGCTGCTGCTCGCCCTGCGGGTGCGCACCCGCGTCGCCGTGGAGGCGCTGGCCCTGACCGCCCTGGTCACCTACGTCCTCCAGGGCGTGTGGGGCGCCCCGCGCTACGAGCCCACCGGTGTTCTCGCGCTGGTGCTGTTCGCGGTCGTGGTGGTGCTGGGCACCGCCCTGCACGGCCGCCGCGAGGCCCGTGCGCAACTGGTGCAGCAGACCACGCTCACCGCGGAGGAGCGGGCCCGCCGCACGCTTCTGGAGGAGCGCAGCCGCATCGCCCGTGAGCTGCACGACGTGGTCGCCCACCACATGTCGGTGATCTCCATCCAGGCGCAGGTGGCACCGCACCTCACACAGGACCCCTCGCCGGAGCTGAAGGAGAACCTCGACGGCATCCGGCAGAACGCGCTGGAGGCGCTCGGCGAACTGCGCCGGGTGCTCGGCGTGCTGCGTTCGGAGAACCCCGAGGACCCCTACGGCCTCGGCGACTCCGGCACCCGGGCCGCCCCGGACGCCCCGCAGCCCACCCTCGACCGCCTCGGCGCCCTCGTCGAGAACACCCGCGCCGCCGGTCTGGCGGTCACCATGGACATCGAGGACTCGCGGCGTGAGCAACGGCCGTATCCGCCGGCCGTGGAGCTGTCGGCGTACCGCATCGTCCAGGAGGGCCTGAGCAACGCCCTGCGGCACGCCCCCGGGTCGACGGTCCGCGTGGAGGTCGGCCACGTGCCCGACGGCCTGTTCCTGAGCGTGGTCAACTCCCGGCCCCGGCGGCCCGTCCAGCACTCCCCGGGCGCCGGGCACGGCCTGCTCGGCATGCGCGAGCGGGCGACCATGCTGGGCGGGCACGTCACGGCCGCCAGGACACTGCACGGCGGCTTCGCGGTCACCGCCTTCCTCCCCCACGACGGCATCGTGCCCGTGACCGGGATCGGCTCGCCCCGCCTGCCCGTCATCTACTCCGACCCGCCCGACATCCCCGTCGTCCACGTCGAACCGCCCGGCTCACCGTCCCCGACAGGAGAGGACACTCCATGACGAGCGGCAGCATCCGCGTCCTCATCGCCGACGACCAGCAGATGGTGCGTCAGGGGTTCACCGTGCTGCTCAACGCCCAGCCGGACATCGAGGTGGTGGGCCAGGCGGTGGACGGCCTCGACGCCGTCGCCAGGGCCGCCGAGGTCTCCCCGGACGTCGTCCTCATGGACATCCGCATGCCCGAACTCGGCGGCATCGAGGCCACCCGCCGCATCACGACCGCCACCCCGGACATGAAGGTCCTGGTGCTCACCACCTTCGACCTGGACGAGTACGTGTACGAGGCGCTGCGCGCCGGCGCGTCCGGCTTCCTGCTCAAGGACGCCTCCGCGGACCAGCTCGCCGAGGCGGTCCGGGTGATCGCGGCCGGAGACGCGCTGCTGGCACCGGGGATCACCCGCCGGCTGATCGCGGAGTTCTCCCGGCTGAAGGACGCGCCGCGCGCCCCGCTGAAGTCCCGCGTCGGTGTGCTGACCGAACGCGAGACGGAAGTGCTCGCCCTGATCGCTCAGGGCCTGTCCAACGCGGAGATCGCCCGGCATCTCGTCGTCGCCGAGCAGACAGTGAAGACCCACGTGGGCCGCATCCTGGTGAAGCTGGGCCTCAGGGACCGCACTCAGGCGGCGGTGTTCGCCTACGAGTCGGGACTGGTTCGCCCCTCCGGGTACTGATCGCGGGCAGCGGGGCGACACCCGTAGTACGCGGGCGGTGGGGCGATACCCGTAGTACTTGAGGCGGACCGTGAAGGACCCCTCTCACAGGGGACGACCGCGACCACCGCCTGCGCCTACCGTTTTCAGCGTGACCGAGACGACGCAGACGCAAGCGACGCCGCCGGACGGCGCCTTCAGCCCGTACAAGCCGCGCAGCCCGGAGTACAAGTTCGCCGAGAACGCTCTGCGCGGGCTGCGGCAGGGCCTGTTCCACGACGCCTTCGCCTACCGTCCGCTGCGGCCCGCGGGTGTCGACGGCCCGCTGATCCGGCGGCTGCCGGACCGCCTGCGTCCCTACGCGGCCTGGAGGCGGCACGCCGTGGTGGTGGCGGCCGGCCTGCTGGCGCTGTTCGTCGGCTGGGCGGACAGGGCGGCCCCGGTAGCGGGTCTGCTGGCCCTCGCCCCGGTGCTGCTCACTCTGACCCGCCCGGTCGGAGCGTTCTGGGTCTCCCTGATGGCGGCCACGGTCTCGTCGTGGTTCGCCGGTATCCAGGCGAACTGGCCGTGGCAGCCCGGCAGTTTCATCGCGCACCTGACAGTGCTCACGGTGGTGGCGATACGCACCCGGCCGCGCACGGCGGCATGGATGTGGGCGGCCACCGCTTCCTACGCCGTGGTCTCAGACGCGCTGTTCGGCTACGCCTACGGCAACAACTCGGCGCCGCTGCTGGTCCTCTCCGCGCTCATCCTCCTCGCGGTCACCGTCTGGCACATACGCAAGGACGCCGAGCAGGAGGTGACCGCCCAGCAGACGGTGACCGCGCACGAGCGCTCCCGCCGCACCCTGCTGGAGGAGCGCACCACGATCGCCCGCGAGCTGCACGACGTCGTGGCCCACCACATGTCCGTCGTCGCCATCCAGGCCGAGGCCGCCCCCTACCGGGTGGAGAACCCGCCGCCGGAGCTGGAGAAGGCCTTCGCCACGATCCGGGAGAACGCGGTGGCGGCCCTCACCGAGCTGCGCCGCGTCCTCGGTGTCGTCCGCGCGGAGGACTACGAGGCCCCCGAGGCCCCGCAGCCCACCCTCGCCGACCTCGGCACCCTGCTGGCGAACGTGCGGGAGGCCGGCCTGGCGGTGGACAGGACCACGATGGGCGCGGTGCGCGAACTCCCTCAGGGAGTCGAGCTGTCGGCGTACCGGATCGTCCAGGAGGCACTGAGCAACACCCTGCGGCACGCGCCCGGCGCGAGCGCCCGCGTCGAGATCGGCTACGTCCTCGGCGGGCTGGCCCTGCGCATAGTCAACGGCCCGCCGCCCAAGCCGTCCCTGCTCAAGCCGTCGCCGGGATCCGGGCACGGCATCACGGGCATGCGGGAGCGGGTGTCGATGCTCGGCGGCGAGATGACGGCGGGCCCGGCCGACGACGGCGGATACGAGGTGGCGGTGTTCCTGCCGGTCGCCACGGTGGCCGGGCCCGCGGACGACGACGAGGCCGGCGCATGAGCACGGGCACGATCCGGGTGCTGGTCGCGGACGACCAGATGATGGTGCGCGAGGGCTTCTCGGTCCTGCTGAACGCGATGCCGGACATCGAGGTCGTCGGCGAGGCCGTCAACGGCCGCGACGCGGTGGAGCGGGTACGCGAACTGGCCCCGGACGTCGTCCTGATGGACATCCGCATGCCGGAGCTGAACGGCATCGAGGCGACCCGGGAGATCGTCGCCGCGGACGGTACGGCGAAAGTGCTGGTGCTGACCACGTTCGACCTGGACGAGTACGTGTACCAGGCACTGCGGGCCGGGGCTTCCGGGTTCCTGCTCAAGGACGCCTCGGCGCGGCAGCTCGCCGACGGGGTGCGGGTGGTCGCGGCCGGCGAGGCGCTGCTCGCCCCCTCGGTCACCAGGCGGCTGATCACGGAGTTCTCGAAGCTGACCGAGCCCCCGCGGCTGGCGGCCACCGCGCGGGCGGCGTACGGGGAGCTCACCGAGCGGGAGACGGAGGTGCTGGTGCAGATCGCACAGGGCCTGTCCAACGCGGAGATAGCGGAGCGGCTGGTGGTCGCCGAGTCGACGGTCAAGACCCATGTGAGCCGCGTCCTGGTCAAGCTGGGCCTGCGGGACCGCACCCAGGCGGCGGTGTTCGCCTACGAGGCGAGACTGGTCACGCCCGGGTGAGCCGTTCCCGGGCAGCCTCCGGGCCGGGGGCGCGCCGCGCGGGGCCTGCGACCGGCACCCCTGGTCGGATCGGGGGTGGCCGGGCTAACGTCCGGGCATGTCCGCTCCTTCCGGCCCCGCCTTCGACCCGTGGGACCCGGCGTTCCTCGCCGACCCCTACCCGGCCTACGCCGAGCTGCGCGCGCGGGGCCGCGTGCTTCACTACGAGCCGACCGACCAGTGGCTGGTTCCGCACCACGCGGACGTCTCGGCGCTGCTGCGGGACCGGCGGCTGGGCCGGACGTACCAGCACCGCTTCACGCACGAGGACTTCGGCCGTACGCCGCCCCCGCCGGAGCACGAGCCGTTCCACGTCCTCAACGACCACGGGATGCTCGACCTGGAGCCGCCGGATCACACCCGGATCCGGCGCCTGGTGTCGAAGGCGTTCACGCCGCGCACGGTGGAGCGGCTCAAGCCGTATGTGCACGACCTGGCGGGCGAGCTGGTGGCCGCACTGGTGGCGGCGGGCGGCGGCGACCTGCTGAGGGACGTGGCCGAACCGCTGCCGGTGGCCGTGATCGCCGAGATGCTGGGCATCCCCGAGTCCGACCGGGCGCAGCTGCGGCCGTGGTCGGCGGACATCTGCGGGATGTACGAGCTGAACCCGTCCGAGGACACGGCGGCGAAGGCGGTACGGGCGTCGGTCGAGTTCTCCGACTACCTGCGGGAGCTGATCGCCGAGCGCCGCAAGGAGCCGGGCGAGGACCTCGTCTCGGGGCTGATCGCCGCGCACGACGAGGGTGACCGGCTGACCGAGCAGGAGATGATCTCCACGGCCGTGCTGCTCCTCAACGCCGGTCACGAGGCGACCGTGAACGCCACGGTCAACGGCTGGTGGGCGCTGTTCCGCAACCCGGAGCAGCTGGCGGCCCTGCGTGCGGATCACTCCCTGATCCCGACCGCGATCGAGGAGCTGATGCGCTACGACACCCCGCTCCAGCTCTTCGAGCGCTGGGTGCTGGACGACATCGAGATAGCGGGCACCACGATCCCGAGGGGAGCGGAGATCGCCATGCTCTTCGGGTCGGCCAACCACGACCCGGCGGTCTTCACCGACCCCGGGCACCTGGACCTCACCCGCCGGGACAACCCCCACATCTCCTTCAGCGCCGGCATCCACTACTGCATCGGCGCCCCCCTGGCCCGCATCGAACTGGCCGCCTCCATGGCCGCCCTCCTGGACCGGGCCCCCACCCTCACCCCGACAGCGGAGCCCCGCCAGAAGCCGAACTTCGTCATCCGCGGCCTGGAGGGACTGAACGTGACGCTGGGCTGACACCCCCGGCCCAGCTCACCCGTTCGGCTGATCTCCGTACGGATACGCCCGGTCGTGACAGCAAGCCCGGCAAGCTGGTGCCGGCCTGCGGGAGGAGGCACCATGACGGTTATGGCGCAGCACATGCCGTCCCAGATGTCCGTGGAGGAGTTCGAGGAACTCGCCGCACACGTGGCCGAGAGGTTCGACGCCGTCAGGTTGGAATTCGTCGACGGACGGGTCGGGATCAAGGGCATGACGAACGGCAGTCACGGTGAGATCGCCATGTGGTTGGTCTTCCAGTGCAAGCATGCTCGGCCCGATCTCACGCTCAACACCACTGGTCAGGGGCTGAAGGTCGAGGCGTACCGGAACGGGCGAGCACGGCCCGACGCCGTGCTCGCCCCGGTGGGCCACTTCAACGGACAGGGCGAATGGGCCGCCCCCGACGGTGTCCTGATGGTTGTCGAGATCACGTCGTACGACTCGGACACCCATCGTCGCGACCGAGTCGAGAAGCCCCAGGCATACGGCGAGGCCGGCATCCCGGTCTACCTTCTGATCGACCGCGACCGACTGAAGATCGTCGTCCACAGCGACCCGGACCCGCGGATCGGCTACCACAACGTCCGCGTCGTAGAACTCGGCGAAAGGACGACCCTCCCCGAACCCCTCGGATTCGAACTCGACACCGAGGACCTCAAGGGGTACGTCGACTGAGCCGGAGGCTCAGCCGGCGATGTCCCGCCTGCGCAGACCCGCCAGCCCTCCGGTGACCAGGAGCACCGTGAGCGCGAGCAGGACGCCGACCGGCCCCCACTCCATCCGGCCGCCCGGCAGCTTGGGGAGGTGGCCGAAGGGGGAGAGATCCAGCACGAGCTGGGGGACGTTCAGGGCGGGACCGATCCAGCCGATCAGCAGGACCGCTCCGGCCACGCCCCACGCGGCCACGGCGCCCCGCGGCAGGACGCCGTAGAGCAGGACGGCGATGCCGCCGATCACCCACACCCCGGCCACCTGCACGAGGCACGCGCCGAGCACCGGACCGGCCTGCTTGCCGTGGCCGACCGCGATGCCCGCTCCGGCCAGGAGCATGAGCAGGGCGGAGCCGCCGAAGGCGATCAGCAGATGCCCCGCGGCCCAGCGCAGCCGGCCCACCGCGCCCGCCAGTACCGGCTCGGCGCGGCCGGAGGTCTCCTCGCCGTTCAGGCGCAGCACGGACGCCACGACGTAGAGCGCGGCGACCAGGCCCAGCATCCCGGCCATCGCGGCGAGGAACGCGTCCGTCATGCCGGACTGCCCGCCCATCCGCTGGAAGATCTCCCGCGCCTTGGCGTTGTCGCCGACGAGCTGGGCCGCGCCGTCCGCCATCCCGCCGTAGACGACTCCGGCGACGAAGAAGCCGGCGCTCCAGCCGAGCACGCTGCCGCGTTGCAGCCGCCAGGCCAGCGCGCCCGCCGTGGCGAGGCGGCCCCGGGCCGGTCCCGGCCTGGTGGGCAGGAAGCTCATGCCGATGTCCCGGCGGCCGGCGAGCCCGTAGGCGATGCCCGCCTGGAGGGCGGTGGCCGCGGCGAACAGCAGCAGCACCCACCAGCGTTCGGCGGCGAAGGCGCGCAGGTCCTCCAGCCAGCCGAGCGGGGACAGCCAGGTCAGCAGGGACGAACCGTCGTTTGTCCCCGAGTCTCCGGCGGCCCGCAGCACGAAGGCGGCGCCCAGGACGGCGGACGTCAGGCCCCGGGCCAGCCGGGCGCTCTCCGTGAGCTGGGCGACGATCGCCGCCATCGTGGCGAAGACCATGCCCACGCCCGCCACCCCGAGCCCGAGGGCCAGGGCGCCGGCGGCGCCCCGCCCGGCGAGACCGGCCGTGATCAGCAGGGCCAGGGCCGCGTTCGCGACCGCCGCGGCCAGCAGGGCCGCCGTCAGCGGCGCCCGGCGGCCCACCATCCCGGACGACACCAGTTCCTGCCGTCCGCTCTCCTCCTCGTCCCGGGTGTGCCGGACGACGACGAGCAGGCTCATGACGGCGGCGAGGGCACCGGCGTACACCCCCACCCGCCAGGCCGTCAGCGCGCCCAGCGAGTCGCCGAACACCGGGCCGACCATGGCGCGCAGGGAGGCGTTCGTCGCCATCTGGCGCACCAGCTCGGCGCGTTCGGCCGGGGTGGCGTAGAGGCCCTTGAGCGTGCCCGGCATGGACAGGACCATCAGCGCGTTCACCGCGACCCACACCGGGATCATCACGCGGTCGCGGCGCAGGGCGAACCGCAGCAGGGTGCCGGTGCCGGCCAGGTTGCGGGAGCGTCCGGCGGGCACTGCGGCGGGCGTGGAGACGGCGGTCATCGCGCCACCTCTGCGGCTTCCGCGCCGGTCCCGGAGCCCGCCTCGGCCTCGGTCTCGGCCCCGGTCTCGTCCTGGTAGTGCCGCAGGAACAGCTCCTCCAGCGTCGGCGGGGTGGAGGTCAGCGACCGCACGCCCGACTCGCTCAGCGAGCGCAGCACCTCGTTCAGCTTGTCGGTGTCCACCTGGAGGCGGACCCGGCGGCCCTGTACGTCGAGGTCGTGCACGCCGGGCAGCAGGGAGAGCCCGCTCGGCGGTCCGGCCAGTTCGGCGGTGACGCTGGTGCGGGTGAGGTGGCGCAGGTCGGCGAGGGAGCCGCTCTCCACCGTGCGGCCGTTGCGGATGATGCTGACCCGGTCGCACAGCTCCTCGACCTCGCTGAGGATGTGGGAGGAGAGCAGGACGGTGCGGCCCCGGTCGCGCTCCTCGGCCACGCAGCGCTGGAAGACCTCCTCCATCAGCGGGTCGAGGCCCGAGGTCGGCTCGTCCAGGATCAGCAGGTCGACGTCGGAGGCGAAGGCGGCGACCAGGGCGACCTTCTGCCGGTTGCCCTTGGAGTACGTCCGCCCCTTCTTGGCCGGGTCCAGCTCGAACCGTTCGACCAGCTCGTCCCGGCGCCGCCGGTCGAGGCCTCCGCGCAGCCTGCCGTACAGGTCGATGACCTCACCTCCGGAGAGGTTGCGCCACAGGGTCACGTCGCCGGGCACGTAGGCGATCCGGCGGTGCACCTCGACCGCGTCCGCCCAGGGGTCGCGGTCCAGCACCCGCGTGGCGCCCGAGTCGGCGCGCAGCAGGCCGAGCAGGACCCGGATGGTGGTGGACTTGCCGGCGCCGTTGGGGCCGAGGAAGCCGTGCACCTCGCCGGCGGCGACGTTCAGGTCGAGGCCGTCCAGTGCCCGCGTGCCGCCGAACGACTTGCACAGGCCGGACACCTCGATGGCGCAGTTTGCCTTGGTCATGCTTTGGAACGTACGTGAACTTCACAAATTTGTGAAGTTAAGGAAGCGTATAAAGGCAAGGTTAGACTCGAAGGTGGTGTCCGAACAGGAGAGCAGGGGAGAGGTCCGGGATGACGGAACGGGACGCGGCGATGGAGCGGGACCCCGAGGTGGTGTCGCAGTTCGTCGAGCACTTCGCGGCCCAGCTCGTCGAGGCGGGCGTGCCGCGCATGCCGGCCCGGGTCTTCGGCGCGCTGCTCGCCTCCGACGCCGGCGCCCTGACCTCCGCCGAGCTCGGGGGCCAGTTGAAGATCAGCCCCGCGGCCGTCTCCGGCGCGGTGCGCTACCTCGCCCAGGTGCACCTGGTCTCCCGCGAGCGGGAGCCCGGCTCGCGGCGGGAGCGCTACCGGGTCCGCAGCGACCAGTGGTACGAGGCGCTCACCAGCCGTGACGCGCTCATCAAGCGCTGGGAGGAAGCCCTGCGGGACGGCGTGGCCAGTCTGGGGGCCGAGACCCCGGCGGGACAACGGCTGGCCGAGACGCTGGCCTTCTTCGAGTTCATCGAGCAGGACGTCGCCGGAATGATGGAGCGCTGGCGCCGCTACCAGGAGGAGAACTCCCGCGGATGACCCGGCCGGGTGCCGGCCCGCCCGCCGGCGGCGTCACCCCGGCACCGGCAGCGTCAGGCCCCATGCCCCCTCCACGACCCGCCACGTCCGCGTCCGTACCGGTCCCGACACCACCGTGTCCGCCCGGTAGCGGAAGCCGGCTCCCGAGACGGTCACGGTGCGACCGTGGGCCAGCAGCGGCGAGGCCTCCGCGCCCACCGACAGCCGCCGCACCTCCACCTCGGCCTTCCCCGTGCCGCCGCCCGGCGTGACCGAGACCGCCTCCACCGGCTGCTCCAGGTCCACGACCGTCTCCCCGTCGACCTCCACCCGCAGCCGGGAGGGGCCGGGCCCGGCGATCACCGTGGCCCTCGGTGGGCGGGTCACCAGCGTCCGCACGAGGGACTGGCAGGTCCGCAGCCAGGGATGCCCCGCCCCCGGCGGGACCGCCGCCGACCCCGCCGGATCCGCCTGCCGCGAGGAGACCGGCGGGATGCGCAGGGTGCCCAGCACCACCCCGTCACTGTCGTCCACGAGCAGGTCCAGCCGCCGCTCGGCGCCCTCGAGTACCGCCCGTGCCGCCGCCACCGGCCCCGTCGGCACCCCCAGCGAACGGGTCAGCGACAGGGCGCCCCCGACCGGAACCACCGACAGGGCGCATCCGGCCAGCTCCCGCTGCCGGTGCAGCGCCGACACCGCCCGCAGCAGCGCCCGGTCGTCGCCGACCACCACCGGCCGCCGCGAGCCACGCCGCGCCAGCGCGCGGGTGAACTCCTCCGGACCGTCCGGCAGGCACACCTTGGCGGCAGCACCCGCGCTGAGCACGTCTTTCGCGATCCGTACGGACTCACCGTCCGTCCTCCGGGCGACCGGGTCGATGACCACCAGCAGCTGATCGGACGTCGGATAAGTCGCCACCTCGGTCCTGCCTCGCTTCCTCGGGTAGCATCTTGGTGCAAGAGCCCCTTTGCGCTATTGCGCCAGGGGCTTCGTCTATTCCGGGGCATCCGGTCCGACGGTTGAGCGGCCGACGACGGTCGTGGTGCACGCGGCGGTGAACCCTCCGCGTACGCCCCTGACCCTGGACATGCCCCGCCCGGAAGGGGTGTACGCGCGTGCCCGCACTTGTGCTGCTCGGTGCTCAGTGGGGTGACGAGGGCAAGGGGAAGGCCACCGACCTGCTCGGTGGTTCGGTGGACTATGTAGTGCGATACCAAGGCGGAAACAACGCCGGTCACACCGTCGTCGTCGGTGATCAGAAGTATGCACTGCACCTCCTCCCTTCCGGAATCCTCTCGCCCGGTTGTACGCCGGTCATCGGCAACGGTGTGGTCGTCGACCCGTCGGTCCTGCTCTCCGAGCTGAGCGGTCTGAACGAGCGGGGCGTCGACACGTCCAAGTTGCTGATCAGCGGCAACGCCCACGTCATCACGCCGTACAACGTCACCGTCGACAAGGTGACGGAGCGCTTCCTCGGCAAGCGGAAGATCGGCACCACGGGCCGGGGCATCGGCCCGACCTACGCGGACAAGATCAACCGCGTCGGTATCCGGGTGCAGGACCTGTACGACGAGTCGATCCTCACCCAGAAGGTCGAGGCGGCCCTCGACGCCAAGAACCAGATCCTCACCAAGCTGTACAACCGCCGCGCGATCGCCGTGGACCAGGTGGTCGAGGAGCTGCTGGGCTACGCCGACCAGATCAAGCCGTACGTCGCCGACACGGTCCTGATCCTCAACCAGGCGCTGGACGAGGACAAGGTGGTCCTCTTCGAGGGCGGCCAGGGCACGCTGCTGGACATCGACCACGGCACGTACCCCTTCGTCACCTCCTCCAACCCGACCGCGGGCGGTGCCTGCACGGGCGCCGGCGTCGGCCCGACGAAGATCAGCCGCGTCATCGGCATCCTCAAGGCCTACACCACCCGCGTCGGCTCCGGCCCCTTCCCGACCGAGCTGTTCGACGAGGACGGCGAGGCGCTGCGCCGGATCGGCGGCGAGCGGGGTGTGACGACGGGCCGCGACCGCCGCTGCGGCTGGTTCGACGCGGTGATCGCCCGCTACGCGACCCGGGTCAACGGCCTGACCGACTTCTTCCTCACCAAGCTCGACGTCCTCACCGGCTGGGAGCAGATCCCGGTCTGCGTCGCCTACGAGATCGACGGCGAGCGCGTCGAGGAGCTTCCCTACTCCCAGACCGACTTCCACCACGCGAAGCCCGTCTACGAGTACCTCCCCGGCTGGCAGGAGGACATCACGAAGGCCAAGACCTTCGGCGACCTCCCGAAGAACGCCCAGGCCTACGTCAAGGCCCTGGAGGACATGTCCGGCGCCCCGATCTCCGCGATCGGCGTGGGACCGGGCCGCGACGAGACGATCGAGATCAACTCGTTCATCTGACGCGTCCCCCTTCCGGGAGACGCGACGGGACGGACGGCGCGGTGAATCCGCCCGGCCGTCCCGCGTCCGCCTCCGCCTCGGCCTCAGCTGAAGACGATCATCGAGCCCTGGGCCAGGCTCCGCGTGGCCGCCGCGTGCAGGCCCAGCCACACGTGGCGTTCGCGCGCGAACGGGCTGGGATCGTAGGGCGCGGGTGCGGCGGGCTGTTCCAGCTCCGTGGGCGCGGACGGCGGTTGCGGGGCCGCGGGCGGGTTGGCCGGGTCGATGCCCAACGACGGTGCGACGTGCTCCAGTTCGCGCAGGAGGGCCTGCGAGGAGCCCAACGGGCCGCCACCGGCCAGGAGTTCCTCGTTGGACAGCGGGTGCGGGAAGTCCAGGGGGACGTAGGCGCCGGCGTGGTCGTAGTGCCACACCAGGTGGGACTGCTGGGCCGTCGACTCGAACATCTCCAGCAACTGCTCGTAGTCGCCGCCCAGTTCGTCGACCGGGGTCAGCGGCAGGCCGCAGACCTGGAGGAGGTGGGCGCGGCGCAGGAAGTGCAGCGCGTCGTAGTCGAAGCCGGCCACCGGCGCCACCTCCCCGGACAGGCCGGGCATGTACTGGTACACCGGCACCGGTGGAAGCCCGTTTTCGGCGAGCACCTTGTTGTACTGCGCGAGTTCCTCGGCGAACGGGTTGTCCGGGGTGTGGCACAAGACGTCGACGAGCGGTACCAGCCACAGGTCACAGGCCAAAGAGGGCTCCTCGGGGAGGGCAGGACGTTCAGCGTGTTCGGTGGTCGAAGAGTGTAGAAGCCTAGTCGGTACGGAGCCGCTCAGCTCACCTCGTGCAGGTCCCATACCCATACCCCGCCGGTCCACGTGCCCGGACGGCCCACCAGCTTCGTCACCGCGTCCCGCAGCGGTTCCTCGTGCGGCTGGGGTGCCAGCACCAGGACACCGGCGTGCCAGTCGGCGAAGTCCCGCCGCGCCTGGGCCTGCCAGTCCTTGCCGATGGCCGGTACGGACCCGGTGTAGCTCACGTCCCGCAGCAGGTTGGAGGTGTAGCGGGGAACGGCGCCGTAGATGCCGACGCGGTCGGGGCCGTAGGGGCCGTTGAAGTAGCCGCCGGGCAGCTTGAAGCCGAGGTGGGCCGCGGTCTGCCAGTGCAGGGCCTCCGCGTTGCCCGGGTCGGGCAGCGGGATCGGCACCAGGGACTCGCCGTCGCGGACGTAGGACTTCCACTGGCCGGCCGTGATGAACTCCGGCACCGGGGCGCGGTCCTCGGCCTTCAGCGGCGCCGGGACCAGCGGCAGCAGCGCGAGACAGACGGCCAGCAGGCCGCCGTAGAGCGTGCCGACGCGGCCGGTGGCGGTGATCCTGGCGACTGCGATCGCCAGCAGCATGCCCAGCGCCGGGGCGCAGATCATCGCCACGCGCCCCTCGATGACCGATTCGAACAGCGGCAGATGCGCGAGCGGCGCCCACGGGCCGGGGTAGACCGTATCGGTCAGCGGGACGCGGAACTTCGGGCCCAGGGACAGCAGGGCCGCGGCGGCCGTCGTGACCGCCAGCGCCTTCACCAGCGCGTGCTCCCACAGCCGTACGGCGATGCCGAAGGCGAGCAGGAGCAGCGGCCAGCCGTAGAAGGCGTTCTGCTCCGTGGGGTTCAGGGAGAGCGCGTTCGCCTTCTGGGCGTCGCCCGCGAACAGGGAGCGCTCGGCGAACGAGATCAGGGCGAGCGGGCTGTTGCCGGCGTTGTCGCCGTGCAGCACGCTCTTGTAGCTCTGCGGGCCCGCGAACTGCCAGTACAGCGGGTAGGCGACGATCGGCAGGCACACCGCCGCGGCGATCAGCAGTCCCTTCAGCAGGGGCCGCCAGGCCGCCCGCGCGACCTCTCGGCGGACGAGCCCGTACGCGGCGGCGAACAGGGCCATGCCGATCGCGGCGAGCAGCAGCGGCTCCTCGCCGAGGAAGATCTGGTACGCCGTCATCAGCCCGAGCACGATCCCGTCCCGCCGCACCCGGGCGCCCTCGGCCAGGCGCAGCGCCCGGTCGACGATCAGCGGGATCATGAACAGGATCACGAAGTTCGGGTGCGCGTTGGCGTGGCTGACCATCGGCGGGGCGAAGGCGGCCAGGCAGGCGCCGGTGAAGGCCGCGCCCCGGTGCCGTACGACCCGTTTGACGATCAGCCAGTACCAGGCGGCCGCGGTGGCCGCGAGCCCCAGGGTCATGCAGACGCTCAGCGAGAGCGCCGGACCGAAGGCCAGCGTGAGCGGGGCGAAGGGGACGGACATCCCGAGCATGACCGTGTTGGCCATGAGGTTCACGCCGTCCGGGAAGTTCTGGAGGTCGGTGAACAGGGGGGTGCGCAGATGGGCGACGCTGTCGGCGGTGACCGCGAAGAACCACTCCCACTGGTTCTGGTCCTGGAGGGAGTCGGGGAGGTAGCGGTGGCCGGGGTCGAAGAGGCGGCCCGAGTAGAGGGTGACCGCCATCAGCAGGAACAGCGCGCCGGCGAACAGGTCGGCCGGGCGGACGGAGCGGGCCTTGAGCCGGCCCAGTTCGGCGAGGACCCGGAGGTAGTCCAGCGGGGCGACCTTCGAACCGGACTGGTGGGCCCAGCGGACCGGCACCTCGGCCACCGGCCAGTCACGGCGGCGGAAGTGCTGGAGGACCTCCACGTCTATGCCCCAGCCGCTCAGCCTGGAGGCGGCGAAGGCCTCGCGGGCTTGGTCGCCCTCGAAGAGTTTGAAGCCGCACTGGGTGTCGCGGATGCCGGGCACCGCGACCCGCCGTATCAGGAAGTTCCCCGCGCGGCCCAGCAGTTCGCGCACCCGGTGCTGGCGTCTGGCTATCGTCGCGCCCGGCACCGAGCGGGACCCGATCGCGGCCGCGCCGCCCTCGCCGAGCGCCTTGTCGAGCTGTTCCAGTTCCTCGATGGGGGCGGCCAGGTCCGCGTCGGTGACCAGCACCCGGCGGCCGTGGGTGGCGGCCACCCCGAGGCGCAGGGCGTGGCCCTTGCCGCGGTTGCGGTCGCCGGCGACCAGCCGGACACGCGGGTCCCGGCGGTCCGTGACGAGGCCGCCGGTGCCGTCGGTGGAACCGTCGTCGGCGACGACGACCTCCCACGAGCCGAAGCGGTCCTCGTGCTCGGCCAGATACGCGGTGACCGCGTCGAGGGTGGGGCCGAGGCGCCGTTCCTCGTTGTAGGCCGGGATGACGACGGACAGGTCGACGGTCCCGGTGACGGTCCCGCTCATGCGGTGGCCAGCCGCTCGACGAGAGCCAGGTCGTGCGCGTTGTACGCGGCGACGATCGCCCGGGCGGCCGGGGCGTCGCCCCTCGCCATGGCGTCGACGAGTTCGGTGTGGGAGGACCACAGCAGGCCGCGCAGATCGCCGCGGCGGCGCAGGTGCTGCACCGCGCACACCCAGAACTGCACGCGCAGCCGGTTGAGGAAGTCGGAGAGGTACGGGTTGCCGAACAGGGCGCCGAGCTCCCGCCAGAACCGCAGGTCGTAGCCGATCAGGACGGTCAGGTCGCCGGCGGTGGCCGCGCGCTGGGCCTCCTCGCCGCGCCGCCGCACCCCGGTGAGCGTGGCCTTGACGTAGGGGTCGTCGGACCGGCGGAACTCCTGGGGCGCCGAGACGGCGGCCTGGAACATGCCGTCGGTGATCAGCGCACGGGCCTTGATCATGTCGTAGAGGTCGTGCAGCGAGTACTCGCGCACATGGAAGCCGCGGTGCTGGTCGGCCTCCAGCAGGCCCTGCGCGGACAGGTCGACGAGCGCCTCGCGCACCGGGGTCGCGGACACCCCGTACTGCTCGGCTATCTCCTTGACCGTGAACTCCTGCCCCGGCTGGAGCCGCCCGGCCAGCACCTCGTCCCGGAGCGCGTCCGCGATCTGCTGCCGCAGGGTGCTGCGCGTCACGGCGCCGTTGCCGCTGATGCCGGGCATGGTCGGGGCGTCTCCTTGCGCGTGCGGGTGGCGTACTCGTACGTCCATGTCTACGAGCACGCCACCTTACGCGTTCGCGATGCCTCCGAATCCGGCTCGTCGCGGCCCGTGCTACTGCACGGTGTGCTCGTCGGCCACGGCCAGCGCGGTGTCCAGCGCCGCCAGGCCCTCCTTCAGCTCGGCCTCGGTCGCGTTGCACGGCGGGACGACGTGCGTGCGGTTCATGTTGATGAAGGGCCACAGGCCGTTCGCCTTCGCGGCGGCGCCGAAGGCCGCCATGGGGGCGTTCGCCTCACCGGCCGCGTTGTACGGCACCAGCGGCTCGCGGGTCTCGCGGTTCCTCACCAGTTCAAGGGCCCAGAACATGCCGGTGCCGCGCACCTCGCCGACGCTCGGGTGCCGTTCGGCCAGCTCGCGCAGGCCCGGCTCCACGACCTCGGCGCCGAGCCGCTTGGCGTTCTCGACGACGCCCTCCTCGGCCATCACGTTGATCGTCGCGACGGCCGCCGCGCACGCCAGCGGGTGCCCGGAGTACGTCAGGCCGCCGGGGTAGGCCCGCTTGCCGAAGGTCTCCGCGATCTTCCCGGAGATGGCGACGCCGCCCAGCGGCACGTATCCCGAGTTCACGCCCTTGGCGAAGGTCATCAGGTCCGGCACGACGTCGAAGAGGTCCGCCGCGAACCACTCACCGGTACGCCCGAAGCCGGCCATGACCTCGTCCAGGACGAAGACGATCCCGTACTTGTCGCACAGCTCGCGCACCCCGGCCAGGTAGCCGGGCGGAGGCACCATGATCCCGGCGGTGCCGGGGATGGTCTCCAGGATGATCGCGGCGATGGTCGCCGGGCCCTCGAAGGCGATCGTCGCCTCCAGGTGCTCGAGGGCCCGCGCGCACTCCTGCTCCTCGGTCTCGGCGTAGAACCGGGAGCGGTAAAGGAACGGTGCCCAGAAGTGCACCACACCCGCCGAGCCGGCGTCCGACGCCCAGCGCCGCGGGTCGCCGGTGATGTTGATGGCCTGCTGCGTGCCGCCGTGGTACGAGCGGTACGCCGAGAGCACCTTGGGGCGCCCGGTGTGCAGCCGTGCCATGCGCACCGCGTGCTCGACGGCGTCCGCGCCGCCGTTGGTGAAGAAGATCTTGTCCAGGTCGCCCGGTGTCCGCTCGGCGATCAGCCGCGCCGCCTCGGACCTCGCCTCGATGGCGAACGCCGGCGCGAACGTGGCCAGGGTGGCGGCCTGCTCCTGTATCGCGGCGACGACCTTGGGGTGCTGGTAGCCGATGTTGGTGAAGACGAGTCCGCTGGTGAAGTCCAGGAAACGCTTGCCGTCGTAGTCCCAGAAGTAGGACCCTTCGGCACCGGCCACGGCCGGCGGGTCGATGAGGTCCTGGGCGGACCAGGAGTGGAACACGTGCGCCCGGTCCGCGGCCTTGACGACTGCGCCGGCTTCGGGATTCGGCTGAGGGGTCATGCGGCCGAGGGTAAACGGCATGGGCGGGGGCGCGACATCGGCGCCCTGTCTGTGGACGCGGGGTTTTAGCGACAGGTTGTCGGGAGGGGGGCCGCGCGGGTCGGACCTGTTACGGAACCGTAGACGCCGGGTCGCCCGGCCGTCCGGGCCGCCGCACTATTCTCGGTCTGACGCACAGGAGCCGTATCGGGGGATATCGGGGGAGGCGGTTCGGCGATGCAGAGGCTGGGGCCGGGCGATCCGCAGAGAATTGGCGCGTACCGGCTGCTGGCGCGGCTCGGGGCCGGCGGCATGGGGCAGGTGTTCCTGGCCCGGTCGGACCGGGGGCGGACCGTCGCCGTGAAGCTGGTGCGGCGGGAACTGGCGCAGCAGGAGGAGTTCCGGGCGCGGTTCCGGCAGGAGGTGCGGGCCGCGCGGCAGGTCGGCGGGCACTGGACCGCGCCCGTGCTGGACGCGGACACCGAGGCCGCCGTGCCGTGGCTCGCCACCGGGTACGTCGCCGGGCCGAGCCTGCAGCGGGTCGTCGGACGCGACCACGGCCCGCTGCCCGAGCGGTCGGTGCGGATCCTCGCGGCCGGGCTGGCGGGCGCGCTGAAGGACATCCACGCCGCGGGTCTCATCCACCGCGACCTCAAGCCCTCCAACGTGCTGGTGACGATCGACGGGCCGCGCGTCATCGACTTCGGCATCGCCCGGGCCCTGGAGACCGTCACGGACGGCGGGCTCACGCGGACCGGCGCGCTGGTCGGCTCGCCCGGGTTCATGGCGCCCGAGCAGGTGCGCGGCGACCGGATCACGACCGCCTGCGACGTGTTCTGCCTGGGCTCGATCCTCGCGTACGCGGCGACAGGCGTGCTTCCGTTCGGCGGCGTCGACAGCGGAGTGCACGCGCTGATGTACCGCATCGCCGAGAAGGAACCCGACCTTCAGGCGCTGCCCGAGGGCATCGCCGACCTCGTCCGCGCCTGCCTGAGGAAGGACCCGGCGGCCCGTCCCACCGTGGACCGGATCATCCAGCGCACCGGCGCCGAGGACACGATCGCCGACGGCCGCCTGCGCGACCCCTGGCTGCCGGGCGCCCTGGTCGCCCAACTCGGCCGCCACGCGGTCCAACTCCTGAACGAGGAGAACCCGGAGAACCCGGAGAACCCGGAGAACCCAGAGGACCCGGGTAACCCGGAGGAGACGCCGGACACGCCCCCGCCGCCGGACACGCCGGGCATCACCCCGTCGTCCGGCGCGCCGGGTGTCCCCGGGGCTGTGCCGGGGGAACCCGTCGCCCTCACCAAGCAGCCGCCGGGCCCCGGGGTCCAGGCCCCGGGCGCCGCTGGGGCGGCGGGGGAGCCCCAGGCGCCTGCGGCCCCGGAGCCGGGCACGCCCGCTCCCGCCGCGCCCGACGCTCACGGACCGTCCGGCGCGCCCGGAGTTCCCGTGGCCCCTGGGTTCGCACCGGGGGCGCCTGCCGCCGGGACCGCTGCTTCGGGCGTGCCCGGCTCTCATGGGCCGTCGGCGTCGTCCGGTGTGCCCGGCACGCCGGGAGCCGGTGGGGTTCCGGGTACGCCGGGCCCTTATGGCCCGCCTGCGTCGTCCGGCACGCCCGGGGCTGTCGGCGCCGCTTCGGCCGCGCCCGGCTCTCATGGGACGTCGGCGTCGTCCGGTACCCCCAGTACCTCGGGAGCAGCCGCCGCTCCAGCCGGGTTCGGAGCCGTCGGGGCTGCCCCTCCGGGTGCGCCCGGCCCTCACGGGCCGTTCGTCCCGCCCGGTGCGTCCGGCGCTCCGCCACCGCCGGCTCCCGGCCCGTACGGCTACCCCCACCAGCATCCGCACCCCGCCGCCCACGGGTATCCCCAGCAGCGCCCGCAGGCCGGGCATCACCCGTACGGCGCTCTGGGCCGGACTCCGGGCCAGACCCCGCCGTACGGGCCGCCTCCAATCGGCTCGACGCCGTCGTACGGGCCGAGTCGGTTCCCGGAGCGGGAGCCGCGCCGCAGCGGTCGCTCCACCGCGGCCCTCGTCGCGGTGGCACTGGTGGTGGCGCTCGGCGCGGGCGGTTCCGTGTACGTGCTGATGCGCGACGGCGGTGACAGCGACCACAAGGGCGGCGCGCCCGGCCCGACGCCGACCGTCAGCGCGTCCACGCACGACGCCACCGGCCCCGACCCGTCCCCGGCGGCCTCGCAGCAGCCCCCGTCCTCGTCCCCGTCCGACGGCGCGGTCCCGACCGGCTACCTCGGCAGCTGGACGGCGACGATCGACAACGCCTACGGCTCGAACAGCCGCCGGCTCACCATCACCCAGGGAGACGTGGGCGACACCGTGCTCACCCTCGCCGCCGACGGCCCCATCGACAGCGGCGGCACCTACCACTGCGTGTTCGAGGCCCGGCTCACCCGGCGGCCGGGCGACGGCGGCCCGCTGGAGATCGGCCCCTCCGTCGTGACGACCGGGCGGCAGAAGGAGGGGTGCAACCCGGGCGCGGCCACGCAGGTCGTCCTGCTGCCGGACGGCACGCTCCAGCGCGTGAACACCGGCACCGGGGAGAAGCTGACGTACACCAGGCAGTGACCGGAGTCAGCGTGGTTCCGGCGGTCGCTGCCGGGGCATGTTCGGCCGTGCGGCGCCCGGCGGCAGCGGCAGGCGCCCGTGCCCGCCACCCGGCTCGGACCGCCCGGCGGCCCCGGGCCCCGCCGCCTGGAGCCCCATCGGTGCCGAGCCGATACGGAACTCCACCATCCAGTCCGCCGTCTCCGTGCGCACCAGCTCCGTGACGTCCTCCGAGAACCGCCGCAGCACCCCCAGGCACCGCTCGGCGGCCTCACCGGCCGTCCCCTCCGCGGGGCCCAGGACCTCCCGTACGTTCTCGGACGCCCAGTCGAACTGCAGTGCCTGCAACCGGCGCTGCACGGCCTGCGCGGTCGCCACGTCCCGCATCCACCCCGCCGTCACCCCGAAGTACCGGTCGATCCCCACACACGCCACGCACAGCAGCAGCGCCACATACCCCCACGGCGCCGCGCCCCCGGCCGCCCCGGTCAGATCGAGCAGCGGCAGCGCCGCCCCGGTCACCGCCCCCGCCGCGGCCCCGACCCGCAGCGCACGGGCCCCGCGCCGCTTCCACATCCGCTCCCCGAGATACCAGGCCACGGTCTGCAGCGCCCCCCGCTCCACCCAGCGGTACAGCTCGTCCAGCCGCTGCGCGGGCTCGCCCCAGTCGCCGAGCGGGAACGGCCGCCCGGTCAGATCGCCCGGCCGCAGCCCGGCCGCCCCATCGCCCCGCCCGTCCTGCGGCGGACGCTCGGGCTGCATCTCCGGCTGACCCACCCGGCACTCCCTACTGATCACGGTCCGTGACGCTGGCTCACACGCCGGACCCTTCCTACCCCCCAACGGGTGGCGAGGCGCCGGGGAGCACGGCTTTTCCGCTCGTAAGAGGGCCTTGATCAGGTACAGGGCTCATCCAGGACTCACTCGAAAGAGTGGCGGGGCGCTGCCTGCCCGGACCACGTAGGCTCGTGCCAGCGGGGAACCGGTCCATCGGCCCCCGCCCGGACAGCCGTACGAGAGCAGGAGCTGATCGTGATTCCCGGTGGTGGCCAGCCCAACATGCAGCAGCTGCTCCAGCAGGCCCAGAAGATGCAGCAGGACCTTCAGAGGGCCCAGGAGGAGCTGGCGCGGACCGAGGTCGACGGGCAGGCGGGCGGCGGTCTGGTGAAGGCCACCGTCACCGGCGCCGGCGAGCTGCGCGCGCTGAAGATCGACCCCAAGGCGGTGGACCCGGAGGACACCGAGACCCTCGCCGACCTGATCATCGCCGCCGTCCAGGCGGCCAACGAGAACGCCCAGACCCTCCAGCAGCAGAAGCTCGGTCCGCTGGCCCAGGGCCTGGGCGGCGGCACCGGAATCCCCGGGCTGCCTTTCTGAGACGGCCGCCGGGCAACTACCGTACGTACCGAAGCGATCCAGGAAGGGCGGCAGTCCGTTGTACGAAGGCGTGGTCCAGGACCTCATCGACGAGCTCGGGCGGCTGCCCGGCGTCGGTCCCAAGAGCGCGCAGCGGATCGCCTTCCACATCCTCCAGGCGGAACCGGCGGACGTACGGCGGCTCGCCCAGGCCCTGCTCGAGGTGAAGGCGAAGGTCCGCTTCTGCGCGACCTGCGGCAACGTCGCGCAGGAGGAGCTGTGCGGGATCTGCCGCGACAGCCGCCGCGACCTCTCGGTCATCTGCGTGGTCGAGGAGCCGAAGGACGTCGTCGCCATCGAGCGCACCCGTGAGTTCCGCGGCCGTTACCACGTCCTCGGCGGGGCGATCAGCCCCATCGAGGGCGTCGGCCCGGACGACCTGCGCATCCGGGAACTCCTGGCCCGTCTGGCGGACGGCACGGTCACCGAGCTGATCCTGGCCACGGACCCGAATCTCGAAGGCGAGGCGACGGCGACGTACCTCGCCCGCATGATCAAGCCCATGGGCCTGAAGGTCACCCGCCTGGCCAGCGGCCTCCCGGTGGGCGGTGACCTGGAATACGCGGACGAGGTCACTCTCGGCCGCGCCTTCGAGGGGAGACGACTCCTAGATGTCTGACGCCACGCTGCACGCCACCAGCCAGAACCCGGACGACTTCGCGGTCCAGATCGCCGACCAGGTGGAGAGCTTCCTGGTCGCGGTCACCGAGGTCGCCAAGGGCGACGAGCCGGACTCGGCGGTGCCCTTCCTGCTGCTGGAGGTCTCCCAGCTGATGCTGGCCGGCGGCCGGCTCGGCGCGCACGAGGACATCGTCCCCGACGAGCGCTACGAACCCGACCCCGGTCCGGAGCCGGACGTGGACCAGCTCCGCGAGAACCTCGCGCGCCTGCTGGAGCCGATCGACGTCTACTCCGAGGTCTTCGACCCCTACGAGCCGCGCCGGGCGCCCGTGCCGGCCCGTATCTCCGACGACCTGGCGGACGTCATGGCCGACCTGCGGCACGGCATGGCCCACTACCGCGCGGGCCGCACCACCGAGGCCCTGTGGTGGTGGCAGTTCTCCTACTTCTCCAACTGGGGTTCCACGGCCTCCGCCACCCTGCGCGCCCTGCAGTCCCTGGTCGCCCACGTCCGCCTCAACCAGCCCCTGGAGGAGCTGGACGGCCTGGACACCGACCAGGGCATGGGCGACGAGACCCTGGAGTTCGAGGCCGGCAAGGTCATGGCACAGGAGATCGCGGACCCACTGGGCCTGCGCCGCGCGCGCTGAGCGCCCGGTGTGACGCGGCGCACTTTCCGAGTGGCGTTCCGGTCCCTGGGCATGAGCCGTCTGACCAGCGGGCGCCGGGCATCTCACCATGCGATATCGCGAATGGGAAATTCGGACGCTCGATAGACTGAGCCGACCGCACCGCGTATGCGCGAGTGCGATGGACACGGACTGAGCGAGGAGCGCACGTGGGCCTTGTCGTGCAGAAGTACGGAGGCTCCTCCGTAGCCGATGCCGAGGGCATCAAGCGCGTCGCCAAGCGGATCGTGGAAGCCAAGAAGAACGGCAACGACGTGGTTGTCGTGGTTTCCGCGATGGGCGACACGACGGACGAGCTGATCGATCTCGCCGAGCAGGTTTCCCCGATGCCTGCCGGGCGCGAGCTCGACATGCTGCTGACCGCCGGAGAGCGGATCTCCATGGCCCTGCTGGCCATGGCGATCAAAAACCTGGGCAACAAGGCCCAGTCGTTCACCGGCAGCCAGGCAGGTGTCATCACCGACTCGGTGCACAACAAAGCCCGGATCATCGACGTCACGCCGGGCCGCATCCGGACCGCGCTGGACGAGGGCAACATCGCCATCGTCGCCGGTTTCCAGGGCGTCAGCCAGGCGGGCAAGGACATCACCACGCTGGGGCGTGGCGGGTCCGACACCACCGCCGTGGCGCTCGCCGCCGCCCTCGACGCCGAGGTGTGCGAGATCTACACCGACGTCGACGGCGTGTTCACCGCCGACCCGCGGGTGGTGGCGAAGGCCCGGAAGATCGACTGGATCTCCTTCGAGGACATGCTGGAGCTGGCCGCGTCCGGCTCCAAGGTGCTGCTCCACCGCTGTGTGGAGTACGCGCGCCGGTACAACATCCCGATCCACGTCCGCTCCTCCTTCAGCGGGTTGCAGGGCACGTGGGTCAGCAGCGAGCCGATTCAGCAAGGGGTCAAGAAGGTGGAGCAGGCCATCATCTCCGGTGTCGCACACGACACCTCCGAGGCCAAGATCACGGTCGTCGGCGTGCCCGACAAGCCCGGCGAGGCCGCGTCCATCTTCCGTACGATCGCCGATGCCGAGATCAACATCGACATGGTCGTGCAGAACGTGTCCGCCGCCGCCACCGGCCTGACGGACATCTCCTTCACGCTGCCCAAGGCCGAGGGCCGCAAGGCCATCGACGCGCTGGAGAAGAACCGGGCCGGCATCGGCTTCGACTCCCTGCGCTACGACGACCAGATCGGCAAGATCTCCCTGGTCGGCGCGGGTATGAAGACCAACCCGGGCGTCACCGCCGACTTCTTCACCGCGCTGTCCGACGCGGGCGTGAACATCGAGCTGATCTCGACCTCCGAGATCCGTATCTCGGTCGTCACCCGCCAGGACGACGTGCCGGGGGCCGTGCGCGCCGTGCACAGTGCCTTCGGGCTCGACTCCGACAGCGACGAGGCCGTCGTCTACGGAGGCACCGGGCGATGAGCGACCGACCGACGCTCGCGGTCGTGGGAGCGACCGGAGCCGTCGGCACGGTCCTGCTCCGGATCCTGTCCCAGCGCGCGGACATCTGGGGCGACATCCGCCTGCTCGCCCTGCCTGCGGGCTCCCCGGGCTCTCACTCGCGTACGGCGGGAGGGGAGCCCGAGCGCGCGGTCGGCCGCAGGCTGACCGTGCGCGGCGAGGAGGTCGAGGTGGCCGCGCTCGCCGAGGACGCCTTCGACGGGGTGGACATCGCCCTGTTCGACCTCCCCGACGAGGCCGCCGCGCACTGGGCGCCGCTCGCCGCCGCCCGGGGCGCGGTGGTGGTCGACAACTCGGGCGCCTTCCGCGCGGATCCGGAGGTGCCGCTCGTGGTGCCCGAGGTCAACCCGCACGCGGTGCGGCGGCGCCCGCGCGGGATCGTCTCCAGCCCCCACTGCACCACCCTGTCCATGATCGTGGCGCTGGGCGCGCTGCACGCCGAGTTCGGCCTGCGCGAGCTGGTCCTCTCCTCGTACCAGGCGGTGAGCGGGGCCGGGGACGAGGGCGTGGAGACCCTGCGCCGGCAGCTGTCCCTGGTGGCGGGCACGGAGCTGGGGACCAGCCCCGGTGACGTGCGGCGGGCCGTCGGGGACGACACCGGTCCGTTCCCGGAGCCGGTGGCGCTGAACGTCGTGCCGTGGGCCGGGTCGCTGTGCGAGGAGGGCTGGTCCTCGGAGGAGATGAAGCTCCGGGACGAGTCCCGCAAGGTGCTCGGGCTGCCGCGGCTGCCGGTCGCCGTGACCTGCGTGCGCGTCCCGGTGGTCACCACGCACTCCCTGACCGTCCACGCCCGCTTCGAGGACGAGGTCACGGTCGGCAGGGCACGGGAGATCCTCGCCACAGCGCCCGGCGTGGTGCTCTACGACAACCCGGCCGCGGGCGAGTTCCCCACGCCCGCCGACGTGGTGGGCACCGATCCGACCTGGGTCGGGCGGGTGCGCCGGGCGCTGGACGATCCCACGGCGCTGGAGTTCTTCGTGTGCGGTGACAACCTGCGCAAGGGCGCGGCGCTGAACATCGCGCAAATCGCGGAGCTGGTGGCCGCCGAGGCACCGTGACTCCTGTCGCACGGGACCGTCGCCGCCGGAAATACCGTGGCCAGGGGCCTTTCCGTTTGTAGGATCCATGTGAGAATCAAGTCGGCTGGTGGGCTGGGCCACTTGATCCATGCTGTTCGCTGTTCGGCGGCCGATGATTTGCCTCCCCGTCCTTTGCAACCGCGCGAAGGGCGGGGAGCGTCTTTGCGGTCGCCCTTCGCGGGCGTGGGGACGCTGCGGGGCGTGGGGACGTTCCGGCGATTCAGGCATAGGGGATGAACGGGACGCATGAGGGCATACGACGTGCATTTTGTGCCGCCTGCCACGAGAACGGCGCCGGACGTGTCACCTGGCGCAATCGACTTGCCCGGCACGTACAACCTCAGTGGGGGGAGACGTGTCCAACTGGCGTGGCAGAGGTTCTCGAGTTCACCCCCAAGCTCTTCGAGCGGGCGGTATCCCCGGCGGCGACCCGCGGCGCCGCCCTCCGACCGCCCCGCGCGGCGCTCCGTCCGCGCGTGCCCGGCGGCATGCCGGTGATCGCGCCCATGCCCGCCGCGCGGCCAGCCCGCATACCCAGCCAGCGTGAGGCCGCCGAGGAGACCGCGGCGGCCGGCACCACCGTCGACCACCTCACCGAGACCTATCGCGCGCACTACCGGTCCCTGCTGGGCCTGGCCGCGCTCCTCCTCGACGACACCGCCTCCTGCGAGGACGTGGTCCAGGAGGCCTTCATCCGGGTCCACTCCGCCCGCAAACGCGTCCGGGACCCGGAGAAGACCCTCGCCTATCTGCGGCAGACGGTCGTCAACCTCTCCCGCTCCGCGCTGCGCCGCCGCATCCTCGGCCTGAAGCTGCTGTCCAAGCCGATGCCGGACATGGCCAGCGCCGAGGAGGGCGCCTACGACCAGCTGGAGCGCGACTCCTTGATCAAGGCGATGAAGGGCCTCCAGCGCCGTCAGCGCGAGGTCCTGGTGCTGCGCTACTTCGCGGACATGACCGAGGCGCAGGTCGCCGAGACCCTCGGCGTCTCGCTGGGCTCGGTCAAGGCCTACGGCTCGCGCGGCATCGCGGCGCTGCGGGTCGCGATGGGGGCGTCGGCATGAGGGAGCACGACGAGGACCGCGACACGTACGAGGAACATGAACCCGACGCGTCGCCCGAGCCGCATCATCAAGAGCACACGTCATCGCACGCTGGGAACGGAACCGTGAACCACAGCCCCGACGAACTCGGCCCGGACGGGCTCGACTCGGACGAGCTGGCACTGCGCAGGATGCTGCACGACGCGGTCCAGGACGTCGAGCCACGGGACGGCACACTGGACCACCTGCGGCGCGCGGTCCCGGCGCGGCGGGCCCGCAAGCGGCAGGCCGTCGTCGGCATGGCGGCCGCCGCCCTGTTCGTCGGCACCGCCATCCCCGCCCTCGTGCACGTCTCCAACACCGCCGCCTCCGACGCCAACCCGGCCATCGCGGGCCAGGCCTCACAGGCCCAGGGCGACGCGGGCCGGGGCAAGGGCCCGGACGGCGGCGAGAGCGCCATCGGCGGCTCCTCGGGCAAGGCCGCCGGCGAGGGTACGAAGGACCGGAAGGACGACAGCAAGGGCGGTCCGAGCAGCGCCGCCGACAGCGGACCCACCGGTGGTCCGGACAGCCCCGCGGCCGACCCGGGCGGCGACACCCCGGTGTGCGAGGCCTCCCAGCTCGGCTCCGCCACCGCCACCGTCGACGCCCCCGACTCGGCCGGTGTCGTCTACGGCACCTTCCACGTCACCAACGTCTCCGGCGGCAGTTGCCGGGTCGGCGGCTCAGGCTCGGTGGGCACCCTCGCCCAGGGCGCGGCCGACGCCACCAGGATCACCGTGGTCGCCCACACCTCCGGCGACGCGGCGGCCGGACTGCCCGACCCCTCCACCGAGGTGACCGGGCTGGTCCTGCCGTCCGGCTCGGCGTACGAGGTGAAGTTCGCCTGGGTGCCCTCCCAGACCTGTCCGACCACCGGCGGCGGCAGCGGCACCGGCGGCAGCGAGACCGGCGGACCCTCGTCCGACCCGTCCCCCACCCAGGGCGTCAGCACCACGGGCGCCACGACCACCGGCGGCGACTCCGGCGCCTCCACCCAGATGCTCCTGACGGACGGCACGGCCGACGGCGGCGTCGTGGTCTCCCACACCCCGGAGGCCGGCTCGCCCTCGGCGTCGGTGACGGTCACGAACGCGTGTGCGGGGACGATCTACCGGACCGGAGTGCTCCCGGCGTCGTAGGGCCTGTGCCGAGTTCGCCCGTCTGCGCCCCGTCGCCCGGCAGGCGCGCTCACCGGAACAGGCCCCGAGGGGGACGGTCAGGCGCCGGACGCGCCGCTCGACGCGGGCGCCGGCGCCTGCTCGGGCGCGAGCCCCAGCTCCGCGTCCCGTACGGCCTCCACCTCGCGGCGCAGCAGCCGGAACCACATGAAGACCACGAAGCCGGCGAAGACGAACCACTCGCCGGTGTAGCCGAGGTTCTGGAACGCCTTCAGGTCGAGCCCGGTGTTGTCCGGGGCCTTCGCCGGTACCGCCGTCATCCCGGCATCGGCGTGGTTGAGGGTGACCCACGCGTCGTACACGGGGTACGGCACGAGGTTCACCAGCGAGGCCGCGCTGATCGCCGCGGTCTGCCCGGACGGCAGCCCGCCCCGGGCGCTGACCCCGTTGTCACCCGGCGTCTCCGACGCCTGGAGCGCTCCGGTGACCGTGACCTCGCCCGCGGGCGGCGCCGGGACCCCGGCCGCGTCCGGCTTCCCGGGCAGCCAGCCGCGGACGACCGGCAGCGCCTTGCCGGAGTCGGTGCGCAGCAGCGTCAGCACGTAGTACCCGGCCCTGCCGTCCAGATCGCGGTCCGGGACCAGCAGCTGATCGGCGTACCGGCCGGCCGCGGTGGTCTGCATGCCGGACGTGCGCTTGTCGACGGGCAGCAGCCGGTCCAGCGGGCGCGGCGCCTCCTTGCGGTAGGAGGCGGCCTGCTCGGTCGCGGTCCGGTGGTCCTGCACTCGCGCCTCGAACCGGCTCAGCTGCCAGGACCCCATGAACACGCAGAAGGGGATGGCGAGCAGCACGAAGACGTTGATGCCCCACCAGCGAGGTGTCAGCAGAAACCGGTACACGCCCTCAACGGTACGGTGCCGGACGCCGCGCCCCGGTCGCGGGGTCGGCCCGGCAGCGCGCCGGGGGGACGGGACGCAGGGCACCGGGCGGGCGGGAACGGTGTGGAAATGGCAAGAGGATGCGAAGAGTCCGGGCGGAGTTTTCCACAGGCTGGGGAGACCGGACAGCGCGTTGTCCTCGGAACCGTGCAGTATGGGGTCATGACTGAGAGCAACGGGTCCGACTCGCCGCAGCAGCTCGACCGGCGGCCACTCATCGAGGAGATGCCGGACTGGGAGAAGCGCTTCCGAGCGCCCCGGGTGTCCCTGCCCGACTGGGCGGAGGACGCGCCGGAGCGCTCCCTGTTCGTGTCGAACGCGACGGGGACGTACGAGCTGTACGCCTGGGACCGGACGACGGGTGACCAGCGGCAGGTCACCGATCGGCCGAACGGCACGACGGACGGTGTGCTCTCGCCGGACGGGCGCTGGATCTGGTGGTTCGACGACAAGGACGGCGACGAGTTCGGCGTCTGGCGGCGCCAGCCCTTCGAGGGCGGGGCCGACGAGGCCGCCGTGCCCGGCCTCGGCGCGTCGTATCCGGCGGGGCTCGCGCTCGGCCGGGACGGGCGCACGGCGGTCGTGGGGCGCTCCACGGACGAGGACGGCACGACCCTGCACCTGGCCCGCGACGGGCAGGTGACGGAGATCTACCGGCACCGCGAGTCGGCGGGTGTCGGCGACCTCTCCCACGACGGCTCGCTGATCGCCCTGGAGCACACCGAGCACGGCGACGCGATGCACTCGGCGCTGCGCGTGCTGCGCCCGGACGGCACGACGGTCGCCGAGCTGGACGACACCAAGGGCGGGACGGTCGAGCTGGGCCTGGACGTGCTGGGCTTCGCCCCGGTCGACGGGGACACGCGGCTGCTGGTCGGCCACCAAAGACGCGGCCGCTGGGAGCCGCTGGTGTGGGACGTGGCGACGGGCGAGGAGCACGACCTGGCCCTCGACCTGCCCGGCGACGTGAGCGCCGAGTGGTGCCCTGACGGCGGCGGCCTGCTCGTGGTGCACGGCTTCGAGGCCCGCAGCGAGCTGTTCCGCTACGACCTGGCCACCCGCGAGCTGACGCCGGTACCCACCCCGCCCGGCACGGTCTCCGGCGCGACCGCCCGCCCCGACGGCAGCGTGGAGTACCTGTGGTCCTCGTCGGCCGAGCCCTCCGCGGTCCGCTCGACGCACGGCGGGGTGGTCCTCGACCCGCCCGGCATGAAGTCCCCGGGGTCGGTGCCGGTGGAGGACGTGTGGGTGGAGGGCCCCGGCGGCCGTATCCACGCCCTGGTCCAGAGGCCCGCGGGCGCGACCGGACCGCTCCCCACGGTCTTCGACATCCACGGCGGCCCCACGTGGCACGACAGCGACTCCTTCGCCGCGGGCCCGGCCGCCTGGGTCGACCACGGGTACGCGGTGGTCCGGGTCAACTACCGCGGCTCGACGGGCTACGGCCGGGCGTGGACCGACGCGCTCAAGCACCGGGTGGGCCTGATCGAGCTGGAGGACATCGCGGCGGTCCGCGAGTGGGCCGTCGGCTCGGGACTGGCCGACCCGGCCCGCCTGATCCTCACCGGCGGGTCCTGGGGCGGCTATCTCACCCTGCTCGGTCTCGGCACCCAGCCCGAGCTGTGGGCGCTGGGCATCGCTGTGGTCCCGGTCGCCGACTACGTCACGGCGTACCACGACGAGATGGAAGCCCTGAAGGCCATGGACCGCACGCTGCTCGGTGGCACCCCGGAGGAGGTGCCGGAGCGCTTCGAGGCCTCCTCGCCGCTGACGTACGTCGACCGGGTCGCGGCGCCGGTCTACATCTCCGCCGGGGTCAACGACCCGCGCTGCCCGATCCGCCAGATCGAGAACTACGTCAAGCGCCTGGAGGCGCGCGAGGCAGTCCACGAGGTGTACCGCTACGACGCCGGCCACGGCTCCCTGGTCGTCGACGAACGCATCAAGCAGATCCGCCTGGAACTGGACTTCGCGGAGCGGTATCTGCCGAAGGAGAAGCAGCTGAAGGAGAAGCAGAAGTAGGGCGGCCGCGGCGCGGGACGCGGGTGGTTCGAGGGCAGAGCGCCCTTGGGCCACCTGTGCCCGCCCCGCGCGCCTCCTACGTCCCCTGTGTTCCCGTCCGCCCCCGCGGCCCGCGGCCCAGCAGCTCCGCCAGCCCGCGCCGGGTCGCCGCGAGCACCACCCGGTCCTGCCCGCGCAGGACGTAGGTGCCGGGCAGGTTCCACACCAGGCCCGAGGCCCGGTCCGGGTGCTCGGCCGCCGCCTCCGCCGTCGGCTCCCGCCGTGCGTCCGCGGTCATCCCCACGTCCAGCGCCAGCACCCGCCAGTACCCGGGACGGAAGGCCTCCGCCAGCGTCCTGCCCTCGAGCTGCGGATGCCCGCCCACGTCCACGGACGCGAACAGCAGCACCCGCCGCTCCACCGGGATGGCCCCCAGGATCTGCCGGCCGAACATCGCGCCGGCGAACGCGGGCGCCGCCAGGTGCGTCACGCTCCGGCTGCGGGTCAGGGCGTGCGGGTGCGCGGCCCGCAGGGTGCGGTACACCGCGGTGGCGAAGTCGTCGTCGTACAGGCGCAGCACCACCCGCAGGTCGGGGCGCACGGACCGCGCGTACAGCACGGCCTCCAGGTTCGTCGTGTCCGCGCTGGTCACGGCGAGCAGCGCGTGCGCGCGGTGGATCTTCGCGGCCTCCAGCACGCCCTCCTGCGTGACGTCCCCGAGCACCACCGGCACCCGCAGCCGCCGTGCCGTGGCCACACCGCGCGCCTCCGGGTCCGACTCCACGCACACCACGGGAATCCGCAGTTCCCGCAGCCGCGTCAGCACCCGCGTGCCGATCTTGCCGAGTCCCAGCAGGACGACGTGCCCGCCGAGCCCCCGCGGCGGCCTGCGCAGCGCGGACGCCGACCGGAACGTGCCCAGCGCCTCGAGCACCGCCGCCAGCACCACCGGCAGCAGCAGCACGCCCACCAGCCCGGTCAGCAGTTGCAGGAGCTGGCGTCCGACCGGTTCGCCGAGCGCCGGGTCGTCGATGGCGAACAGGTCGAGCAGTGTGAGGTACACCGCGCCCAGCGGATGGACCCCGGCCACCACCCACAGCGCCACCGCGAGCGCGAACACGCACGCCAGCAGGCCCGCCACCGTCCACCGCAGCCGCCGTGAGAACAGCGACGTCAGCGGAGGCACGGCCGCCGCCACCACGCGCCGGGCGGACAGCGGCTGGCCGGCGCCATACGAGACCTGCTCCAGCACCACGGTCCCGCGCCCGGTGGCCGCCTCCACCGCCGCCTCGTCCGGGAGCAGCTGCGGCCGCTGGTCGCCGCTGTCCTCGGAACCGTCCGCTCCGGCCGGGTCGCTGCTCGTCGCGGACAGCAGGGCCAGGGTGCACAGCCCGGGGTCGGCGACCTGTCCCGGCGCGGGCGGCGGCCGCTCCACCGCGCGCAGCAGCAGTCCGTCGGTCTGGACGACCTTGCTGGTGCCCACGACGGCACTGGCGGCCAGCGCGGGCGCGGCGGTGTCCGCGTCGGACAGCACGGTCGTGGACGCGTAGGTGCCCGCCGCCGCGTCGCCGCCGCCGACCGCCAGCGCAGCGGCCTGGTCGAGGAGTTCCTCGATGTGCTGGCCCAGCCGCCGGTTGTACAGGCGCACCACGAGCCGCAGCCGCGGGTTGAGACGGCGGGCGGTCAGGGCGGCGCGGATGTTGGTCTCGTCGTCGTCGTACACCAGGGCCAGTGCCGCCGCCCGCTCCACGCCCGCGTCCGCGAGCACGGCCTCGGTCAGTTCGGCGGCCTCCAGCAGCCGGTCCGGGCCTGCCGGTTGACCGCCCGTGCCGTTGCCGGTGCCGGTGCCGTTGGCCGCGCCGCCGGCGCCCACCCCGGCCCGGCTCACGGCCGCGCTCACCACCCGGTCCACCCGGTCGAGCAGCGCCGACGCCGTACGGGTCCGGCCCACCACCGGCGGCCGTACCGTGCGCTCGGAGGGCGGCACGACCAGTGTCACGTGCTCGCCGTACACCCCCCGCAACTCGGCGGCCAGCCGGTGCGCGAGCCCGTCGTCCCCGCACACCACCATGTGCGCGCGCGTGCCGTCCGGCACCCCACCCTGATACGGAACGCTCCCCACGAGGGAAGAGACTGCCCTACCGGGACGGGTGGTTCCACCCTTCGCCCCGCCCCCCGCGCGGCCCTCTGCCCGGGACCGTCCCGCGACAGGGCGCGGGCAGGGCGGTCCCGCGCGAGAATCGGACTATGGGACTCCGGTTCGGCCGGGCAATCCCTGGACGGGGATGGCCCGTATACACGGATGTGTCGAGATTCTGGTTCCCCGTGGGCCGGCTCCCGGACGAGGCTCTGCTGTCCGGGCTCGCCGCCGGTGATCCGGAACTCGCGGTCAGTTTCGTAAGGAGGTTCCAGCACAGGGTCTTCGGTGTCGCCGTCGCGGTCACCGGGGATCCGCAACTGGCGGAGGACATCGCACAACAGACATTCGAGCGGGCATGGCGGCACGCGCAGATCTACGACTCGCGCCGTGGGTCGGTCACGACCTGGCTGACCACCATCGCCCACAACCTCGCCATCGACGCCGTACGGTCGCGGCGTCAGGAGCCGGTGGCGCCGGAGGACCTCGACGCGATCCTGGACGTCGTCAGCGACACGCCCGAGCGGCACGCACTGGCCGACGAGGCGTCGTCCCGGCTGCGGGCCGCCGTGGCCGAGCTGCCGCGCGAACAGGGCCGTGCCCTGGTGATGGCCGGCATCTACGGCATGACCGCCCAGCAGATCGCCGACTGGGAGCACATTCCGCTGGGCACCGCCAAGACACGGGTCAGGGCGGCGATGGGGAAGCTGCGCACCACCCTCGCCTCCTTCCAGCGAGGCGACCATGGCCAGTGAGACCAGCTGCGAGAAGCTCCGCGAGATCGGCGCCGAGCTCGCGCTGGGCGTGCTGCCCGGCCGCGAGCGTGCCGGCGCAGTCGCGCATCTGGAGAGGTGCGCGGACTGCCGCGAGTACATCGCACAGCTCACTCTGCTGGGTGACCGGCTGATCGGGCTCCTGCCGGGGAGCGAGCCGCCGGTCGGGTTCGAGAGCCGGGTGGCGCAGGCGCTGACGCAGAGGGCGGCGCACGAGAGGCGTCCGCACACCCGGGCGCCGGGCATCCCGCGTCCGGGCGTGCTCGGCCGGCTGCGGCCGCGGGTCGCCGCCGCCGCAGGCGCGGTCATCATCGCCGTCGGCTTCGGCGGCTGGGCGGTCGGCACGGCGATCGAGTCCACGATGTCCCGGCCCGCCGCGACCGCCACCGGGACGGGCATGCTGTGGGGCGGTCTCACCTCGGCCGACGCGGTCGGAAGGCCGGCCGGCGAGGTCTACGCCCACCCCGGCTCCCCGGGCTGGATCTACATGACCGTCGACCTCACCAGGGCCGGCGGACCCCACGAGGGCAAGGTCACCTGCCGGCTGGTGCGCAAGGACGGCACCACGGTCCGCGTCGGTGACCTCACGCTGCACAGCGGCCGCGGCTCCTGGGGCGGCCCGGCCACCATCGACCCCGCGAAGCTGGCCGGCGCACGGGTGATCGCCCCCGACGGCACCGTCCTGGCCAGAACCCACTTCGCCACGGGCGAGGACACGTCCTGAGGGCTGCCCGTCCCGAAGGCTCCCGGGGAGGACCGCTCACGAACTCGGGAGCACGGTGCCCAGGGCCTCGGCCAGTCCGGGGAGCGCGGGGCGATTCTCCGGGTCCAGGCTCAGACAGGCGTCGACGGCTCCGGCGAGCGTGCGCGGCAGGCGGCGGCGCGACGCGACCGGCGGGGCGGCCTCCTCGAGGAGCGGGCACCGGACGCCGCTCGCGCTGTCCTCGCTCTCGGCCTCCTCGCCCTCGGGGAAGGGCACGTCACCGCAGGCCGTCTCGTACAGCGTGACGCCGATGCCCCACACATCGGCCGCGGCCGACAGCGGCCCTCCGCGCGCCTGCTCCGGCGAGCGGTAGTACAACGTGCCCGTCCCGCGCGGCGCGTACCCGGGAGGCCGGGCCACGCTGAGGTCGAGCACCTTGACGTGTCCCCGGTCCACGACGATGTTGGCCGGCTTGAGGTCCAGGTGGAGCAGCCCCCGTCCGTGCAGATAGTGCACCGCGGAGCACAGCTGCACCCCGAGAAGCGCCACGTCGGTGGCGCCCGGCCGGCGCCGCAGCCGGCCGAGGAGATGCGCGAGCGTCTCCCCGGTCAGCGTCTCCATGACGACGAGCGGCTCGGGCTCCGCGAACGTCTCGTACGCGCGGGCCAGGTGCGGGTGGGTGAAGTCGCGCAGCCACCCGCCCTCCCGCAGCAGCCTGGCGCCCAGCCCCGGATCGCCACGCAGATCGGGGCGCAGCACCTTGATGACGCAGCGGCAGGTCCGTTCCTCGCTCCAGGAGTCGTACAGGTCCAGCCAGCCCGTGCGGTCCAGGTGTCCGAGGATCTCGTAGCCGGGGACGGGGCGGGTGCCCGCGGGCAGCGGCGGCTCCACGGCCGTCCGCGTGGCGGCGGTCATGACAGCACCGTGCCCTGCGGCGGCGGCCCCGTGGGCGCGGCCGCGCTGTGCAGCCGGTGCAGCCGCGCGTACGTGCCGCCGCGCGCGAACAGTTCGTCGTGGGTCCCGGACTCGGTGACCCGGCCCTGTTCGAGCACCACGATCCGGGTGGCGTCGCGGACCGTGAGCAGATTGTGGGAGATGACGACGGTGCTCCGGCCTGCCATGAGCCGGCGCAGCGGGTCCATGATGCGGCGGCCCGACAGGGCGTCCAGGCCGGTGGTGGGCTCGTCGAGCAGCAGCACGGGCGCGTCCCTGATCATCGCGCGGGCGATGGCGAGCCGCTGGCGCTGCCCGCCGGACAGCATCCGGCCGCGCTGTCCGACCACGGTGTCGTAGCCGTCCGGCAGCAGCCGGACGAACTCGTCGGCGTCCGCGGCGCGGGCGGCCTCGACGATCTCCGCTTCGGTGGCGCCGGGCCGGCCGTAGGCGATGTTCTCCCGCACCGTGCCGTGCAGGACGAGCGTCTCCTGGAGCACCACCGCGACGCTCTCGCGCACATCGGTCAGGGCCAGCTCGCGCAGATCGGTGCCGTCGAGGCGGACGGCGCCCCGGTCGGGGTCGTAGAAGCGCAGCTGCAGCTTGGCCACCGTGGACTTCCCGGCCCCGCTCGCTCCCACCAGGGCCAGGGTCTCGCCGGGGCGGACGCGGAACGACACGTCAGACAGGGCCCAGCGGGACGTCTCGGGATAGCGGAAGGACACCCCGTCGAACTCGACCTCGCCGCGGGCCCGGCCGATCCGCCGCGCGTCCGGGGCCTCGCGGACCTGGGGCCGCTGGTCGAGCAGCTCCACGATGCGTTCGGCGGAGGCGGAGGCGGCGTAGAAGGCGGGGCCGAGGCGGGACAGGTCGCGGACCGGGCTGTAGAGCTTGCCGATCAGCGCCAGGAAGACCAGCAGCCCGCCCAGGGTGAGCTGGCCCTGGGTGAGCTTCCAGGTGCCGAGCCCCATGACGGCGAGGCCGCCGCACACCTCGATCAGCTCCACCAGCGGCCGGTAGACGGCCCGGATGCGCGTCGAGGCCATCGCCGCGCGGAAGCGGCCCACGTTCTCGCGCTCGAAGCGGCGCTGCTCCCAGTCCTGCCGGTTGTACGCCTGTACCAGGGTCACGTTGCCCAGCGACTCCTCGGCCACCGCGCTGAGCGAGCCGCTGCGGCGCGTGCGCTCCCGCGACGCCTGCTTGGTCAGCCGGGAGAAGTGGCGGGCGGCGCCCCAGAACAGCGGCACGATGACGATCGCGAGGAGCGTGAGGTCCCAGCTCAGATAGAAGAGCAGGCCGAGGAAGACGCCCAGTTGCAGCAGGTCGTAGAAGACGTCCGCCACGCCGGAGAGCAGGAACGTCTCGACGGATTCCACGTCCCCCGTGATCCGCGACAGCACGTCCCCGAGCCGCCGCCGTTCGAAGAACCCCAGCGACAGCCCCTGGACGTGCCGGAAGACGTCGGAGCGCAGGGAGAGCAGGAAGCGTTCGCTGACGTACGCGGAGGTCACGTCGTCGGCGAACCCGAAGACGCCGGAGAGGAGGATCAGCCCCACGTAGGTGGGCGCGATCCAGACGAAGGGATGCAGGTCCCGCGGGACGAGCACCTCGTCCACCATGATCTTGAACAGCCACAGTTCGGCCGCGTCGACGAGGGGACCCGTCGTAGTGAGCAGGAGAAGCGGCGCGAGCCAGCCACGGCGTCCTCGGGTGTAGGGCCAGAAACGCCGGAACACCTCACGCAGGGACAGCGGCGGGGCGGCCGTGACCACGCCCTGCTCGTCCGCCCCCACCGACAGCAGCCGGCTCAGGACGTACTGACGGAGCGGACCGGCTCCCTGGGGCTCCGGTCCGCTCCGCTCCGAGTCGGCTGGGGTGGCCAAAATCAGTAACCGCGACCGTGGCCTCGCGACCCGCGGTTCCCGCGGCCGCCGTATCCGCCGTATCCGCCGCGCCCGCCGCGCCCGCCGTGTCCGCTGCGGCCGCCACGACCGCCGTGACCTCCGCCGTGACCGCCGTGGCCACCGCCGTGATCACGGTTCAGTGCGGGGAAGAGTGCAGTGAAGATCGCCATGGCTTTCCTCCTGATGGAACATGTCTCGTAGGAGATACGTCCCGGATCAGGAATCGGATGGCGTCTTAGGTCAAAACGGGGCAAATGCTGCCCGGAGACGTTTGACGCCCTCGGTCACAGCCCACAGGAGCCGCGGTCCAGGTGGAAGAACCGGGCGTTGGCCCAGCGGCACAGCCAGATGCCGACGGCGACACCGGCGATGGTCACCAGGGCGGGCAGATAACCGCCGGCGACCTGGATGATCGGGATCGCCGGGCAGCCGCCCGAGATCGCCCACCCCGTGCCGAACAGCACCGCGCCGGGGATCACACTGGCGTGGATGCGCCCGGGGGTCCGACGCACCCGCAGCAGGGCGAACGCGACCACGATGATCGCGACGGCGCCCGCGAAGGACAGGAACATCCGCAGGTCCTGGAAGGTGAACATGCGGTTCAGCTCGGCGTAGTCGCCGAAGCCGATGTTGGAGACGGTGAAGCCCAGGGCCAGCCCGGTGATGATGTTGGCCAGCAGGATCGCGCCGCGGGTACGCATCAGATCACCTTCCACAGGAGGAACGACACACCGACGGCGGTGCCGAAGAACACGGCGGTCGCGACGATGCTGACCGGGCGCAGCCGGCCGCAGCCGCTCAGCCCGTGGCCGGAGCTGCACCCGCCGGCCAGCCGGGTGCCGAAGCCGACCAGCACCCCGCCCAGGAAAAGCACGACGACCATGGTGACCGGATCGGAGGTGACCAGGTCCCGGAACGCCGGGCCCATGTCGTGGCGGATCTTGAACCGTCCGGACACGAGCGAGGCGATCAGCCCGCCCAAGAAGATCGACACCAGCAGGGCGGCCTGGGTGACGAGAGGGGCGGGGCGCTGACTGGTGACCGGTTCGACGCCGGGGCCGGGCGCGGGCGGCTGCGGGTCCCCGTACGGGGGCTGGGCCGAGGCCGGCGCGCCGGGCAGCGTTCCGAAGTGTTCCGCGGTGGCCGCGGCGAGGGCTTCGGCGAGCGCCTGGTCGTCGGCGAACTCGTCGTCCATTTTTTCCAGACGGCGTTCGCTGCGCCAGTGCAGCACGCGGTCCCAGGCGGACGACACCCCGAAGGACCGGTCGGTGGTGAGGGTGTAGTTGACGGTGACCAGGGCGAGCCCGACCGCGCCCGCCCACCAGGGCCAGTAGTTCATGCCGGACCTCTCATCCAGTCGGCGAGCCGGCCCAGCAAGCCGCGCTTCGGACCGGGAGTCCGCCCCGTGTGCGGAGCGGAGTGGTCCGAATGCCGGGGGGCCGGTATGTGGGGTGGTGACGGTTGGTACGTCGGGGCCGGTGCCGGGGGCGCCGCCCCGAACCAGGCCGAGCCCTCCGGTTGTCCGGGTCCGGGTGGGGACGGCTCAGGCGGGCCGGCCGGTACCGCCTGGGACCAGGCGCCCGGCTGCGGCTGGGGGTGGGGGTGAGCATGCGGCTGCGGATGCTGCTGGGGCTGCGCCTGTGGCTGCGGCCGCGGCTGGGGAACCTGCGTGGGGTTGGTCGCGCTGGACCGGCCCGTACGGGTCTCGCCTTCGAGGTGCCGCGCCGTCGCTCCGTTGGGCAGCAGGCTGATCGGCACGCGCTCGCCGGTGCGTGACAACTGGTAGCGGGCACAGTCGTGCCACTGGTCCGTGCTGTCGCAGTAGTAGTCGCGCCATCCCTGCAAGCTCGCCCTGAGCAGGGGGAAAAGGGGGCATCCCACGGCGTGCGAGCAACCCACGTTGCTCCCTCCTGGTTCTTGTCCTTGCGGCGCCCGATTGACGATCACAAAATGCTCGGGAATTCGACACAGAGCCGCATTGTGACTCCCAGTCATCGCGGCCAGCCGTGATGGAACCACTTTCCAGACGCCCCGGGCAACCCGACTGGGTTTTCCGGTCGAACCACTTGACATTCCCTCAGTGAGATACACCACGCGAAAGATCCATTCGCTTACCTCTGATGTCCGGATATTTTCCGGCCGACAACCGGGGCTTTGATCGCGATCAGGTCACATGATCCCGCGCGCTGCGGA
This sequence comes from Streptomyces sp. CB01373, assembly GCF_002803075.1. Classification (GTDB taxonomy): domain Bacteria; phylum Actinomycetota; class Actinomycetes; order Streptomycetales; family Streptomycetaceae; genus Streptomyces. The sequence goes on from NZ_NNBK01000006.1 coordinate 198,225, forward strand.
CGTGCGTCGGCTGTTTGTGGAGAGAGTGCGAATGTTCGACAGGGTTGTGGGGGGAGCGTGAGAATTGCAGGTCGTAAATGAATTCGGCGACCGGGATCTTTCCCGGTCGCCGAATTAACGGACCAGCGCCTTACGTCAGTTCGATGCGGTGGTGCCGGACTTCAACTCGCCTATGAACGAGGCCCAGGAGCCGGCGCCGAAGGCCAGCGAGGGACCGTCCGGGACCTTGCTGTCACGAACGGGGACGATGTCCTTGAGCCCGGCCGCGACCTCCACGCAGTCGCCCCCAGCCTGATTGCTGTAGCTGCTCTTGCGCCAAGCGGCGCCGTTCGGACCGGGACGGGACGTTCGCTCCACGGTGGTTGCCCTCCATCACGCTTCGGATCATGTCGAGCGACATGAGAGGGGGCAGGGCGGCTGCCCGTAGCCGATCGTAAATCACCGTGTAGCGAAGGACGTTGGTCGGTTCCTCAATGAGTCGTCCATAGTCCGAGCCCTCCGTGTAGGCGGCCTCTGAACCGTCGGGAAGCGTGAGAAGTGTCAGTGATCCACCCATCGCCTCGTGTCCGCCCTGGTCGAAGGGCAGCACCTGCACGGTGGTGCGACGGTTCGCTGCCGCATTGAGCAACTCCCCCAATTGCTCTCGCATCACGGCCAGGCTGCCGATCGGACGCCTCAGCACGGCCTCGTCGAGAATCACCCACAGCTCCGGTCGGTCGGGCGACCGGAGCCGTTCCTGTCGCCCCAGCCGGGCCACGACGCGTTCCTCCAGCTGGTCCTCGTCGGCGAGTAGCGCGTCCAGACTCAGAACGGCTCGCGCGTACTGTTCCGTCTGGAGCAGACCCGGCACGACGTGCGCCGCGTACTGCCTGATGGACAAGGCGCGCTCGGAGTAGGCCATGAACGCCCTCGACCAGTCCGGGAACGCCTCCCGGTACACGTAGGGCCACAGCTCGACGAGCAGGTTGTCCGCGCCGAGGGCCGCGTCGAGCGCGCGGGCCAGTTCCAGGGTGGGCTTGGCGCCGGAGGCGCGCTCGATCTGGGTGATCCGGGTGCTCACCACGTGTGTCCTGGCACCGAGTTCGGCCTGGGTGAGTCCGGCCGCCGTACGGAGTCTGCGCACCCGTGCACCGAACAGCGCCGCCATGGACGTACTGGGGTCGATTCCCTTGGCCAAGGCGTTACTTCCGTTTCTTACGAGCTGAAAGGTAAGGCTGCGCCGTCTTCCGAGCGTAGGGCCGGTGGACGACTCTTGAGTACGGAACGTGACGACTCGTGCACTTTGCGGGAAGGAAGACAGGCCGTGCTGGCAGGAACGACCACACCGGAAGAGGGCGTAGCGCCCGACTCCCGTCACTTCGCGGCGCAGTTCGCCGCGACTCCGCGAGGCGCGAGGCTGGCCCGGCGCCTGGCCGTGCGGCACATCGAGGAGTGGGGGTACCCGCCGGACTCGGACACGTCGTGCACGATCGCGCTCGTGGTCGGCGAACTCGTGGCGAACGCCGTACGGCACGGCCGGGCGGCGGGCCATGAGTTCGCTCTCGGGCTCGCCCTCGACGCGGCGACAGGCGTCATGCGCGTCGAGGTGGCGGACGCCTCGCCCAAACACCCTCCGGCGACCGCCCCTTCATCCCACCCCGACGGCGAGTCGGGCCGCGGCCTGTTCCTGGTGGACGCCCTGGCCCTGCGCTGGGGCTGGACACCTCGTCACCCCGTGGGCAAGACGGTCTGGGCCGAGGTCGGCGGCCCTTCCGGCAAGGCCGGCTGAGCACCGTTCGTCAGTTCGGGGCCCGCTATGTTGACGGGAACATCCGACAGGTGGGGCACGGCATGCAGAGATCAGAAGAGCGGGTCGGGGAGGCCGAGTCCGCCGACGCGGACGGAGCGGCGGGGGACGACGCCGCTGCCGGCTGGCCCCGTCACTGGCCGCTGCTGTTGCTGGGGGCGGCCGTCGTTCCCGGCACGGTGCTGTACCTCGGGGGCCAGTGGATGGAGACGCCGGCGATGCAGGCGTGGCGGACCGTCTGTCTTGCCGTGACGGTTCAGGCGCTGCCCTTCCTTCTGCTGGGTACGGCCCTTTCCGGTGCCATCAACGCGTTCGTGCCGGCGGCGGTGTTCAGCCGTGCGCTGCCGAGTCGGCCGGTGCTCGCCGTGCCGGTGGCCGGCGTCGCGGGAGTCGTCCTGCCGGGCTGTGAGTGCGCGTCGGTGCCGGTGGCGAACCGCCTGATCGGACGGGGTGTCACACCGGCGGCCGCGTTCGCGTTCCTGCTGTCGGCGCCCGCGATCAACCCCGTGGTGCTGACGGCCACCGCGGTGGCCTTCCCCGGGCAGCCGGCCATGGTCGCCGCCCGGCTGCTGGCCTCGCTGGGCACGGCGCTGGCCATGGGCTGGCTGTGGCTCTGGCTGGGGCGGGCCGAGTGGCTGCGGCCGGTCGTGCGGCACAGCGGGCACCAGACGGTGGCAGCCGGTGGCGGGAGTTCCGGACCGGCTTCCAGCACGACTTCCTGCATGCGGGCGGTTTCCTGGTGGTGGGCGCGATGGCGGCGGCCACGTTCAATGTCGCGGTGCCCCGCTCCGTGCTGGACGCGTTCTCCGGTTCGCCCTGGCTGTCGGTGCTGTTCCTGGCCGGGCTGGCGATCGTGCTGGCGGTGTGTTCGGAGGCGGACGCGTTCGTGGCGGCCTCACTGACCGGGTTCTCGCCGGTCGCGCGGCTGGCGTTCATGGTCGTCGGCCCGATGGTCGACATGAAGCTGATCGCCCTGCAGGCGGGGACCTTCGGCCGGGCCTTCGCGGTCCGGTTCTCCGCCGCCACGGTGGTTGTGGCGGTTGTGTTCAGCGCGCTGATCGGAGGAGCACTGCTGTGAGACGCCCGCTCCAGATGACCTTGCTCGTCCTCAGCGGCATCGGCCTGCTGCGCGTGTCCCTGTTCACCGACCTGTACCTGCGGTACGTCAACGAGGGGATGCGCGCGCTGCTCATCGCCTCCGGCGCCCTGCTGGTGCTGCTCGGTGTGGCGGAAGCGGTGTCGTACGCGCGACGGCGCGAGGACGACGAAGACACGGACCGCGACGACCACGACGGTCACGGGCACCACCACTCCGGCGCACCCCGTGCCGCGTGGCTGTTGTTCCTCCCGGCGCTGAGCCTGCTGTTCTACGCTCCCCCCGCGCTCGGCGCGTACACCGCCTCCCGTCAGCCGCCCAAGGCCATCACGCACGAGGACGACTTCGACCCGCTGCCCGCGACCTCGCCGCTTCCGATGACGCTTTCGGACTTCACCCGCCGTGTGCAGCAGGACCGCACGCGGGCCATCGAGGGGCGTACGGTCCGGTTGACTGGTTTCGCCACCTCCGGCAAAAAGGGCGACGGCTGGACCCTGACCCGGATCGTCATCTCCTGCTGCGCGGCGGACGCCCAGTCCGTGAAGGTACGGATCCATGGCACCCCGGCCCCGCCGGCCGACAGCTGGGTGGCCGTCACGGGAACCTGGCACCCCGGTGGAACGCTGGGCACGAGCTCCGCGCCCGCCGCGCTCGACGCCCGTTCCGTGGAGAAGACCGACAAGCCGGTGAACGCGTACACCGACGCCCTGCCGCTCACTCCCACGAGGTGAGGCGGGCGCACGCCCTGGGGGCGGTGTGCACCAGTGCGCCCGGCTGTCACTCGCCCTCATCCCTGCTAGCTTCCGATTGATTGGCGCTGGCCAGGTCCCCACGGGGCCTGGCCAGTCCGTTCTGCTCAAGGGGGAGCAATCGGATGACGTCCATTCTCATCTTCGCCGCCGGAGTGGCGCTGCTGATCTACAGTGCCGAGAAGCTGATCACCTACCTGGTCGGCGCCGCGCGCGGCCTGGCGATCTCGCTGTTCCTGCTGGCCATCGTGTTCACCGGGATCGAGTTCGACGACCTCGCGTTCGGTGTGGTGCTCAACGTCGAGGGCCTGGAGGACGTCGCGCTCGGCGTCGTCTTCGGAACCGTCATCTCGCTGTCGGGCCTGGTGCTCGCGATCGCCGCCCTCGTCGCGCCCTGCCGGGTGGAGATCCCCAAGGACTACATCGCGTTGTTCGCGGTCTCTCCATTGATCCTGATCGTGCCGGCACTGCTCGGCGAGTTGGGGACCGTCTTCGCGATCGTTCTCGTCCTGCTGTTCGTGCTGTTCGTCGCCTACATCGCCTACCGCGAGTCCCGTCGGGCGGTGCCGACGTTCAGAAGCACGGAAGTACTCGAAGCGGTGGACAGTCCCGAACTCGTCGGCGTCGCCGCCGGGGCGGCCGGGGGTGCGGGTGGTGGTGCCGGGGACCGGGACCAAGGCTCCGGTGGCCTCTACGAGACCGGCCAGGTCGGCGCGGGGAAGTCGGCCAACCGGCCGGGATGGATGCTGCTCGTACTGGCGCTCCTTTCGCTGACCGGGATCGTCGTCGGCGCCTGGATCATGACGAAGGGAACCGAGGGCATCCTGGAGAACTTCGCGATCAGCGGCACTGTCTTCGGGGCGACGATCGCGACGCTGGTGCTGTCCCTGGAGGACATCTTCCTGACCGCGGAGCCGGCCCGGCGGGGCGCGCCCGCGATCGGTGTCGGCAACGTCATCGGCAGCGTCGTGTTCTCGGTGACCGCGAAGGTGGGCATCATCGCCCTGGCCGGCGGCGCGCTCGTGATCACCCCGGAAATCTTCAGCTGGCACCTGCCGGCCCTCGTGGCGATCAACGGGTTCGCCGCCTACGCACTTCTCACCGGGCACCTCAGGCGGTGGCACGGCGCGGTGCTGCTGGTGGCCTACATCGCCTACTGGGCCATCAGCTTCTCCGTTTTCGGTCTGGTTCCCGTCGACGACGCCCCGGGCTCCGACGACGACGCGCGGCGACCGGGCATCGAGGCACCGGCGGTACCGGGCGCGGCCGCCCATGCCCGCCCGGTATCACTCGGTTGGCAATACGCGCACGAGCCGTCATCGCCGAAAGTGTCGATAGTGTGACGGTCCGTGTCCGAACCACCTGGAGATCTCCGAGATGACCACCTCCGTGCAGCTCGACCGCATCAAGACGCGCTTCGACAGCTGGGACGTGAACGGCGACGGCCGCATCGACAGGGCCGACTTCGACGCCGAGTCCAAGCGCATCCTCCGGGCCTTCGGCGAAGCTCCCGGCTCCCCGAGAAGCCGCGTGCTGAGCGACGCCTACCTGGGCATGTGGAACTTCTTCGCCGGCAAGGCCGGGATCGACAAGGAGAACGGCCGGCTGACCCCCGAGCAGTTCCACGACATCGTCAAGGAACACGTCCTGGAGAACGGCGGCACGGACTTCGGGAAGGCCGTCAAGCCGACCGTCCAGGCCATGATCGGGCTGGCGGACGTGGACGATGACGACCGGATCAGCCCCACCGAGTTCAAGACCTGGCTCGACGCCATGGGGGTCGAGAACATCGACCCGGCCGACGCGTTCCGCCAGATGCAGACCAACGGCGACGACCAGCTCTCCGCCGACGAACTGGTCCAGGCCGTCCGCGCCTACCACAGGGGCGAGATCGACGTACCGCTGCTCGGGCACTGAGCTGAGCCCCGACACACGCCGCGCGGGCTCGTCGCTGAAACCAGGTGAGGCACCTACTGAACCCAGTAGGTGCCTCATTGTCTGCCACCGTCCATGCCGACCCGCACCCGGCAACAGCGGCGTCAGACGTACGCGTTCACCCAGCGCAGCGCCCAGCTGACGAGGAAGAGGCCCATGGCACGAGCTCGTCAGGGCATGCCGCTGCCCTGCCGATGACGACCCGTGTGGCTCACCATCATCACGATGAGGCCGGTCAGCGCAAGCGGGCCGAAGGACAGGAGCCGGATGTCGGGATCGCTGCTCACCAGCCCGACGATCACCTGCAGGCAAAAGGCGAAGGCAACCACCAACTGACCCCAGCCATAGAGGGGAACGCGGCGGACCAAACGCCGGTTCCAGGGGAGCACCCAGCCACGGGTGATCGCCGCCGCGCCCGAGGCAGCGAAGAACACCGCCACCAGAGCAGAAGGTATGGCGATCACGGCCCCTCCCTGCGCGCCGGACCCACGCCGAACGCCCCGATGATCATCACACTCGCCGCACGCCGCGTCCACGCGCTTCCGCAGCCCCGACCCGGGATTTGAACCCACGACCTCTTGTCGGCAACGAACGCGATGGGGGCGTGTCGCGGTCCCGCCCGGCAGGGTGCTGAACCGGGGGACTACCTCTGGGGCAGTCCGCCACCGTCCAGGGGCGGTACCCAATAACAAAAGTTTTGTTAACCTGGCTCCATGGCCACCACCCCCGAACCCGCTCCCGGCGAAGGCCCTGTCCGCCCGGTCTCCGTCTCCCTCCACGAAGGCACCATCGCCGCCCTCAAGGCACGTACCGGCAAGCGCGGCATGTCCGCCTACGTCGAAGCCCTCATTCAGCGCCAACTGGAGCGCGACCGCCTGCGCGAACTCATCGAAGACGCAGAAACCGAACACGGCCCCGTCGACCAGGCAGCGGTCGAGGCCAAGCGAGCCGTCCTGCGTGGTGACACCGCGGGCTCGGCGGACGCCGCGTGAGCGGCACCCTCGTCCTGGACTGCGAGGGCCTGTCCAAACTCGTACGCCGCTCACCCGAGCTCACCGAGTGGCTGGCTGCGGCCGAGGCAGAGGACGTCCGCGTCATTACCAGCTCCGTCACCCTCGTTGAAGCCCGTGACCCCAAGATCAATCAGGCCCGCTTCGACTACGCCGTCTCGCGCGTCAACATCGTCCCGCCCGCCGAAGCCATCGCCCGCCACGCGAGCAAGCTGCTCGCGGCAGCCGGCCTGCACGGCCACAAATACGCCCTCGACGCCCTCGTGGCTGCCACCGCACTGGCCTCCCCCTCCCCAGTGACCGTCCTGACGTCAGATCCCGAGGACCTCCACATGCTGTGCGGCCCCGGCGTCCACATCATCAAGATCTGACGCAGTGCGATGCCGGGTCGGCGGAGACCTTTGACTCGCTGCCGCTGGAGAGCTACCCGGCCCTGATGCCTGCGGCCCCTCGCGTGTGGGGCTTCGGCGCCTTGCTCGTCGAGCGGACCCGGCGTCGGCTCTCGCCACACGCACCCGCTCACTCCCCGGCAGTGAGTTCATGATCCACTCTCCGCTCACTCCCGGAGGCTTCCTGAGAACGCATCAGGCCCGGTCTCCTGAGAAGGAGACCGGGCCTGATCTGGTATTTCACCTGTCGGGGTGGCGGGATTTGAACCCGCGACCTCTTCGTCCCGAATGAGGCCCTGGAAGATCGCTAACCTGCGATCCCTGCCAAAGGTGCAGCTCAGGGCGTTGCTCTGTGTTGGTTTGCATAGGTGTCCCACGGCGCCGCATTCAAGATCGTCTCCAGGATTTCTCCAGAAGACTGGCCTGTGGCTCAGTCGCGTTAGGTCACCACGAAGGCACCTGCAACAGAGCGCTAGCGACGAGGCCACAGCAACAACTGACGGATGAGCAGGCGGCAACGCACCGCGCGCGTAAGCCGCTCAGGAATGCCGCGTGGCGGTGAGTGGGCGCCGCCGACGCGTGGCTCAGGGCGTGGTGGGGCGTGGTCGCCGGCGCGGACGGCGGCGATGCCCGCCGCGCCGGACTCGGCTTCCCTGAGCGCGTCCTGCGCGACTTTGCACGGGGCAGCACGTTCGGTGTCCTGCATCCGGAGGAGATTGCCGCGCGCCGCGGTGTGCCTCAACGGGTGCATTGATGTGATGGACGCCAACTCTCTGTCACATTCGTCATTCGGGACTGCAGTGCTGACCCGGCGTTGAGGAGGCATCACCCACATGAGGTTTCGTATCCGTGCGCGGCTCGCAGCAACGGCGGCCGTCGCTGTCACGACGATCCTCTCGGTCGGCATGTCGGCGGCGGCCGCGCCGGTTGGACCAGCCGCCTCGAGACCGTTTCTCGGTCCCCTGCAGCGAGTGTCCGCCGTGGCATCGACAGTTCCCGGCAACGGTGACCAGAACCCCTACGGCACTGCCGTTGTCGAGCGCAGCATCGGCAACCTGCACCGTGGCAACATCCTGGTCAGCAATTTCAACAACAGTGCGAATGAGCAAGGAACAGGTTCCACGCTGGTTGAGGTGAGCCCACACGGTCAGGTGAGCCAGTTTGCCCAGATCGACGCAGGGAACCTGCCAGGGGCGTGCCCGGGCGGGGTCGGACTGACCACCGCACTGACCATCCTGCCGGGCGGGTGGGTGGTGGTGGGTAGCCTGCCGACAGCGGATGGCACCTCCGCCACGGCGCAGGCTGGATGCCTGCTGGTCCTGGACAGTCAGGGGCGCGTCCGCGAGACGTTCAGCGGCGATGGCATCAACGGCCCATGGGACATGACCGCGGTCAGTTCCGGTGACCGGACCGACCTGTTTGTGACCAACGTGCTCAACGGTACGGTCGCAGCCGGCGGCAACATCGTGAACCGTGGCACGGTGCTGCGAATCGCGCTGCGCCGTCACGGTGACGAGCCGCCCCGCCGGGTCGGCACGACCGTGATCGGATCAGGATTCGGCGAGACGACCGACCAGGCGGCGCTCGTGATCGGGCCGACCGGCGTCGGTCTGCGTGGTGAGACGCTTTACGTTGCCGACACCGTCGGCAACCGGATCACCGCGATCCCCAACGCGCTCCGCCGGCTCCAAAGCGCCGGCATCGGCCGCATTGTCAGCACGGACCGGCAGCTGAACGGCCCGCTCGGGCTGGCGATCGCGCCAGGCGGCAACATCCTGACGGTCAATGGTGGTGACGGCAACATTGTGGAGACGACCCCCGGCGGTCGTCAGGTGGCCGTCCGCCGGCTGAACGCCAATGGTGCCCCGCCTGGTGCAGGGGCATTGTTCGGCTTGGCAGTGAACCTGCACAGGGACAAGGTCTACTTCGTCAACAACGCGTCCAACTTTCTGGACGTGCTGAGCCGATAGCAGCAGCAATGCCGCGCAGGATCGCGGCGGTCGACCTGAAGAAGCGTCAGACCACGGGCAAAGTGAACGGCGTTGAGTACCAACCAGCTCGTGCCACGGCGAGCACGGCCGTACTCAGCACGAAGGGCCAGGTCCGAGGGAAACGCCATCCGACCGGAAAACTCCACGGTTCGCTGGGTACGGCGAGATAGCCCCTCGGGGTCGGTGCTGAGGGGCTATCGGTGGTGCTGATCGGGATCGGTCGTCAGGCTCCTGCGGGGGTGAGGGTGACCTGGTGGCCGAGGGCGTTGAGTTGGCGGATGAGGTCGCGGGTGCGGCGGGCGGAGGGTCCAAAGAAGCTGCGACCTCTTCGTCCCGAACGCGATCAGAGCGTGCATGACCTTGATACGGAGCACTGACCTGCGCGTGCGCCGTCCCGGACCGTCCGCTTCAGTCCGGGACGGTCGTGGTTCGGCTGCTCCGTTGGCCCCCTGTTTGGCCCCCAGGGGCGGGCTTCCGGGGCCGTGGAGGCGGATGGTTCGGGCCCGCCGGGTCCGCCTCTGGAGCAGGTTCTCCCAGGCTGCCCACGTACGACGGGCCCGGACGTGTAGTGCGCCGAGCCGGTTACCTACGGATGTGCACCGTGATCTGCCATCCAGCGGCAGCGGCGACGATCGCCGTCCCGAGCGGTACGTTCGCGGTGAGGCCGATCACCGCGCCAGCCGCAACACAGAGGGTGGAGAATCCGATCTGAGTCCAGGCCAGCGCGCTTCTGCCGGTCTCAGGGGACCCGGTAGGCGCCATCCTCTCCGGAGAGCCTCTGAGGAACAGGTCAGGTCCGGTGCTGATCTCTCAGCACCGGACCTGACCTGGTGTCTCTCTGTCGGGGTGGCGGGATTTGAACCCACGACCTCTTCGTCCCGAACGAAGCGCGCTGCCAAGCTGCGCCACACCCCGATGTCGCTGCTGTCGCGGCGACGTCGTTTACTTTAGCCCACCGGTGGCCAGAGGCGAAATCCGGTTTTGGCGCGGCGGCGGATGGGGTTCGGGCGGGTGTGGTCGACGGCCACGAGGAGGAGAGCCAGGGCGTAGAAGGCGAGGCCCAGGAGGAGCGCGGTGGCCAGGACGTGCTTGTAGCCGTGCTGGGATACGTCCAGGAAGGGGTGCAGATAGCGGTCGGGGGCGTCGGCGGGGAGCAGTTCGCCGCGGGTGAGGGAGAAGGCCAGGTAGGCCAGGGGGAAGAGCAGCCACGGCGCGGCCTGGTTCAGGTGGAGGCGGTCGGGCTCGGTGAGCAGGAGCCAGTCCAGGAGGGCGGCGATCGGGGCCGCCGTCAGCAGGATCACGGTGGCCGTCCTCTGCCAGAGCGGATGGATGCCGGGCTCGCCCGTGATCGAGAACGCCGGCGAGGTCCGGGTCAGCAGCGCGTGGTGCACGACGGCCGTGATCACGGAGTAGAGCACGGTCGCTCCGGTCAGCCAGGCCGGCAGCGGCCGGCGGGCCGTCCAGGCCCTGCGGGCCGAGAGGCAGAGGACCAGGGCGAGAAGGATGCTGCTCTGGATCGCGAACGCGCTCAGGACGCGGGCCGGGGAGCCGAGGTGCAGTTCCACGGCCACCGCGGCCACGATCGCCGCGGCGGTGAGGAGGCGGCAGACCGCCGCCCCGAGATGGCGGGTGGGCCCCATGACGGCGGCCGGGGGGACGAAGGAGGAGGGCATCAGCTTGACGATGCCCGGGATCACGGGGAGCTCCGGTATGTCCCGAGGTATGAAAGGCGTCGGAGGTATCTCCGGCACCTCGGGCAGTTCGGGGGTCTCGGCGGCCATGCCCTCACGGTAGGGAGGGCGGACATAGGGGGCGATTCGGGTAGCCCGTACGGGTGACGGATTGCCGCACGGTGCCAGGCATGGCCGTGCGGCGGAAACCCTCCCGCCCCCGCCTGCGGCGCTATCCCGTCACGGCCGTTCCACCAGCGTCAGCAGCGTCGCCTCCGGGGGGCAGGCGAAGCGGACCGGGGTGTAGCGGTTGGTGCCGCAGCCGGCCGAGACGTGCAGGTAGGACGTCCGGCCCTCGGCGTTGTGGGTGGACAGGCCCTTCACCCGGTCGGTGTCCAGGTCGCAGTTGGTGACCAGGGCGCCGTAGAAGGGGATGCAGAGCTGGCCGCCGTGGGTGTGGCCGGCCAGGACCAGGGGGTAGTCGTCGGCCGTGAAGGCGTCCAGGACCCGCAGGTACGGGGCGTGCACCACGCCCATCGAGAAGTCCGCGTCGGTGGACGGGCCGCCCGCCACCCGCGCGTAGCGGTCCCGCTTGATGTGCGGGTCGTCCAGGCCCGTCAGCTCCACCGAGAGGCCCTCGAGCTTGAGGGTGCCGCGGGTGTTCGTGAGGTTGAGCCAGCCGGCCGCGTCGAAGCCGTCGCGCAGGTCCTCCCACGGGTTGTGGATCACCCCGACGGCGGGCGCGTTGCCGTTCAGGCCGTGCCGGCCGCTGGTCTTCTCCAGCAGGTAGCGGGCCGGGTTGCGCAGCTTGGGACCGTAGTAGTCGTTGGACCCGAAGACGTACGCGCCCGGGAAGTCCATCAGCGGGCCGAGGGCGTCGAGGACCTCCGGAACGCCCTCCGGGTCGGACAGGTTGTCGCCGGTGTTGATCACGAAGTCGGGGCGCAGTCCGGCGAGCGAGCGCAGCCAGCGCTGCTTCTTGCGCTGGCCGCCGACCATGTGGATGTCGGAGACCTGAAGGATCCGCAGGGGGCGCATGCCGGAGGGCAGGACCGGGACCGTCACCCGCCTCAGGCGGAAGGAGCGGGCTTCGAACCCCGCCGAGTAGAGGAGACCGGCGGCCGCGACCGCCGTGATGCCCAGGGGTACTCCGTATCGCGCGCGCATGGGTCCATCGTCTCAGGCCCGTGCCGTCCGGTGGAAATCGCCGGTGGTCCCGGCCGCGGGGCCAACAGGCGCGCCCCGCCCGGAGATCGGCGTTTCCCCGGGGCGCCGTAAATCGACGCGCGGGTGCCTTGCCGTACCTGCGACAATCAAACCCATGACCACGCTCAAGTCGAAGCTGCACGATGACCTCAACGCCGCCATCAAGGAGCGTGACGAGCTCCGCTCCTCGACGCTCCGGCTGACGCTCACCGCGATCACCAAGGAGGAGGTCTCGGGCAAGGAGAAGCGCGAGCTCTCCGACGACGAGGTCCTCAAGGTGATCACCAAGGAGGCCAAGAAGCGCCGCGAGGCGGCCGAGGCCTTCGCGCAGGGTGGTCGTACGGAGTCGGCCGAGCGGGAGAAGGCGGAGGGCGAGCTGCTCGCCACGTACCTGCCCAAGCAGATGTCCGACGAGGAGCTGGAGCGGATCGTCGCCCAGGCTGTTCAGGAGGCAAAGGCCGCCGGTGTGGAGGGGCCGCGGGCCATGGGCGCGGTCATGAAGATCGTGAACCCGAAGGTCGCGGGCCAGGCCGAGGGCGGCCGCGTCGCCGCCGTGGTGAAAAGGCTTCTGGCCGGCTGACCCGGCCGGTTCTCGGGCACGTACGACGAAGGGGCGCCGGCCATCCGCCGGCGCCCCTTCGTTGTGGCGGCGGCGGAGGAACGAGCCCCCGCCGCCTGTCCGTCAGCCGTGTCCCCGGCCTCCGTTGCCGTTGCCTCGCGGTCCGCCGTTCGGGCCCTGGAAGAAGCCGTTCGGGAAGGAGACGGACGGGTTCGGGAAGCCGCCGTTGTTGTCGCCGGGGCCGCCGTTGTCGCCGCCGTTCCCGTGACCGTCGCCCCGGTCCCTGCCCTTGTGCTTGTCCTCTTCCTTGGGCGCGTCCGGGATGTTGACGAGGTTGAAGGCCGGGGCCTCCTTGCCGACGAGGGCGCCGGTCATCGCGTCACGCCAGATCGGGCCGGGCACCTGACCGCCGTAGACGAGGGGGTTGAAGACGCCGCCGATGTTGATGTTGATCATCTTGACGCTCTGCGACGCGCTGCCCACCCACACCGCGCCCGACAGGTTCGGCGTGTAGCCGACGAACCACGCGTTCTTGCGCTCGTCCGTCGTACCCGTCTTGCCCGCGTTGGCGCGGTCGGCCAGGCCGGCCTGCGAACCCGTACCGGAGTCGATCACGCCCTGGAGCAGCGTGTTGACGGTGTCCGCGGTCGTCTCGGACATGGCCCGCGTACAGGACGACTTCGGCACCGCGAGCGACTTCTTCTGGCCGCCGATCTTCTGCGTGATCGACTCGATGGCGACCGGCGTGCAGTACGTGCCGCGGGAGGCGAAGGCCGCGTAGGCGCTCGCCATCGTCAGCGGGGAGATGCCCCTGGAGCCGAGCGAGATCGCGGGCACCTCGGGCAGCTTGTCGCCGCTGCCCTGCACCACGTGCAGCTTGTCGACGATCTGCATCACCGGGCAGAGGCCGATGTCGGCGACCATCTGCACGAAGTAGGTGTTGACCGACTTGGCCATCGCCTCCTTCAGCTGGTACGGGCCGAACTCCGACTTGCTCTCGTTGGGCACCTTCTCGTGACTCTGGTTGGTCCAGGGCTTGCCGCTGCACGTCTGTACGGGTTCCGGGTACGGCATCTCGTACGGCGACGAGTACTCCTGCGTCGGCGGCCTGCCCTGCTCCAGCGCGGCCGCCGCCACGAACGGCTTGAACGTCGAACCGGTCGGGAACCCGAAGTTCGAGCCGCCGAGGTCGCTGCCGACCGAGTAGTTGATCTCGGTCTCGTTCTTGCCGTAGCCGTACGGCTTGGACTGGCCCATCGCGAGGACCTTGCCGGTGCCGGGCTCGACCAGCACCGCCGCGCCCGCGACCGAGTCGGACTGGTAGACGTGCTTCTTCAGCGAGTCCTGCACGGACTGCTGGGCCTGCGGGTCCAGCGTCGTGCGGATGGTCAGTCCGCCCTGGTTCCAGATCTTGGCGCGCTGCTGGCGGGTCTTGCCGAAGACCGGGTCGTTGAGGAAGATCCGCTCGACGTACTTGCAGAAGAAGCCGGCGCCCTTGACCGCGGTGATGCAGCCGTTGCGCGGCTGGGTGACCTTCAGACCCAGCGGCTCCTTGACGGCCTTGTCGGCCTCCGCCTGCGAGATGTTGCCGACGCTGGCCATCCGCTGGAGCACGACGTTGCGCCGCTTGGTGGCCTCGGCCTCGTCGTTGACGGGGTCGTAGCGGCTCGGGGACTGGACGATGCCGGCGAGGAGCGCCGCCTCGGGCAGGGTCAGGTCCTTGGCGTGCTTGGAGAAGTAGCGCTGGGAGGCGGCCTCGACGCCGTAGGCCTGCTGCCCGAAGTACGTGATGTTGAGGTAGTTCGCGAGGATCTTGTGCTTGCCCAGGTCCTGTTCCACCTGGATCGCGAACTTCAGTTCCTTGACCTTGCGGCCGATGGTCTGCTGGGTGGCCTCCGCGACCTTCGTCGGGTCGTCGCCGGCCTCCTCGACGAAGACGTTCTTGACGTACTGCTGGGTGAGGGTGGAGGCGCCCTCGGAGACCCCGCCGTTCTGCGCGTTCTTGTTGAGCGCGCGGAGCACGCCCTTCAGGTCGATCGCGCCGTGCTCGTAGAAGCGGGAGTCCTCGATCGCGACGATCGCCTTCTGCATGTACGGCGAGATGTCCTTCAGTTCGACCACCGTACGGTCGCGGGAGTAGACCTGGGCGATCTGGTTGCCCTGGCGGTCCAGGATCGTGGTCCGCTGACTGAGCGGCGGACGCTTGAGGTTGGCCGGGATGTCGTCGAACCCCGTGGCCGATCCCTTGGCGGCCAGGCCCAGCGCGCCGGCCGCGGGCAGTGCGATGCCCGCCATCACGGCTCCCGCGAGCACACTGACACCGAGGAACTTCGCGGCCTGCTGCGTTGGCGACAGACCACCGCCCGAGCGCTTCTTTGGCATGAGGGCAGCCTAATCCGTAGTGATGAGCGTTCCGACGGAGCAGGGCGTCTCGGAATGTTCGAATGCAGGATCGTGACATCCGGGGGCGGCCGGGCGGGGCGCGCCGGTGCCGCGAACGGTGGCCGAGGCGGCGGACCGGCCTGTGTTCTCATTCGCCGGACACGCGTATATGCCTTGGCCTAAGCTGCTCTCGACTGTCACAGCGGTACGGCCACGTATCCATACGTCCGGCAGCCCCGAAACGTTCCGGCTCCCTTCGGCTTTCCTTGGCCGGGTGGTCCGGGTGGTGTCGGGGTGCGCGACCGGAGAGTGTGGAACGGGAGCCCGAATTCCCCCTGTGTGTCATCCGGTGACCGTTACGGCACGCGGCAACTGCCCCGCTGTGCCGGGAATGTCGTGCATGTCGTCAGCTCACTCCCCCGGGTGATCTGCCGCTTCCCCATAGTCCGTTCGGACCATTCAAGATTGGGCCCGCTGGGGGTGTTGCGCCGTGCCCACCTTCCGTAACGTCCTCAACTGGCGGCGGTGAATATGCCGCTGCCGCCGTGGGGGAGCCTCGATTCGGGAGAGGACGGCGCCGGTATGGGCTGGGTTACCGACTGGAGTGCGCAGGCGGCCTGCCGCACTACTGATCCAGATGAACTGTTCGTTCAGGGAGCAGCGCAGAACAGGGCCAAGGCGGTGTGCACCGGATGCCCGGTTCGCACCGAATGCCTCGCTGACGCGCTCGACAACCGTGTCGAGTTCGGCGTCTGGGGAGGCATGACAGAGCGTGAGCGTCGCGCATTGCTGCGCCGGCGGCCGACCGTGACCTCCTGGCGCCGGCTGCTGGAGACCGCGCGCATGGAGTACGAGCGGGGCGCGGGACTGGTGTCCCTCGCCGACGACCAGGTGTACGAGGACTTCGCGGCGGTGGGCTGAGCGTCGGACTGGGGCGTCGTCCCTCCGGGCGGCCGGAGCGCGTTCGTGGGTACCTGAGTCGTCCCTCCTGGGCGGTCTTCGGTTGTCCATGTGTCCGGTGGCTGTCCCGGGCTGTCCCGCCGCGGGGAGGGACAGCGGATGACCCGGCGGGCGCCTGTCAGGCGCCCGGATCGGGCAGCTCGTGGCGGTGTTCCGCGAGCCGGTTTCCGATGTCCCGCAGCCCCGTGAGGTCGTGCACGTCACCGGGCAGCGCGGCCACTTCGGCCACCGCCACCTCGGGATGCCGGGCGGCGAAGCGGTCACGCGTGCGCTGCTCACGGGAGAGCAGCTGCATGCGCTCGGCATGCAGCCTCAGCAGGCCCGCGGTGACCTGGTCGACGGACGGCTCCGGCGCGAAGTCGTCGTCGGCGGGCGCCTCGTGGTCCGCGGGAGGTGCGCCGGAATCGGGATGAGCAGCGGGAGAGTCTGAACTGCCGTACGTTGCGGGAGAGTTACGAAGTCCAGCTTTCCCGTCCCGCTGATCCACAATGCGGGAGTCCTCAAGATTTTCCGCGGCGGCGAGCGCCCGCTCGGCCGACAGCTCACCGGCCCCGCTGCCGTGCACCCGGTTGAGCACCAGACCGGCCAGCGGCATCTTCTCCGCGGCCAGCCGCTCCACGAAGTACGCGGCCTCGCGCAGCGCGTCCCGCTCCGGGGCCGCGACCACCAGGAACGCGGTTCCCGGTGCCTGGAGCAGCTTGTACGTGGCGTCCGCGCGGGTCCGGAAGCCGCCGAAGGTCGTGTCCATCGCGGCCACGAACGTCTGGACGTCCTTGAGCAGCTGACCGCCCAGCAGCTTGCCGAGCGTGCCGGTCATCATCGACATCCCGACGTTCAGGAACTTCATCCCCGCGCGCCCGCCCAGCTTCGCCGGGGCGGTCAGCAGCCGGATCAGCCGGCCGTCGAGGAAGGAGCCGAGCCGCTTGGGCGCGTCCAGGAAGTCCAGGGCGGAGCGGGAGGGCGGGGTGTCGACGACGATGAGGTCCCACTCGTCCCGGGCCCGCAGCTGGCCCAGCTTCTCCATCGCCATGTACTCCTGCGTGCCGGCGAAGCCCGCGGAGAGCGACTGGTAGAAGGGGTTGGCCAGGATCGCGGCCGCCCGCTCGGAATCCGCGTGCGCCTCGACGACCTCGTCGAAGGTGCGCTTCATGTCGAGCATCATGGCGTGCAGCTCGCCCTCGCCCTCGGTGCCCTTCACCCGGCGCGGGACGTTGTCCAGGGAGTCGATGCCCATGGACTGGGCGAGCCGGCGGGCCGGGTCGATGGTCAGGACGACCACCTTGCGGCCGCGTTCGGCGGCGCGCAGGCCGAGGGCCGCCGCGGTGGTGGTCTTGCCGACCCCGCCCGAGCCGCAGCACACCACGATGCGCGTCCCCGGGTCGTCGAGCAGCGGGTCGATTTCCAGCACACGCGTGGGTGCCAGACGGCGGGCGCCGTCGTACGCGTGGGCGGAGGTGCGCGCGGCCTCCCGCTCGGGTGCCGGGTCCGGGCTCATGACATCCCCTGCTTCCGCAGCTCGGTCGCCAGTTCGTACAGGCCCGCCAGGTCCATGCCCTCGGCGAGCAGCGGCAGTTCGTGCAGGGGCAGACCCAGCTCGCTCAGCACGGACCGCTGCTCCTCCTCCAGCGTGTAACGCTCGGCGTACTCCTCGGCCTGCTCCAGCAGCGGGCCCACCAGCCGCTCGGCGTTCTGGCCGCGCCGCGCCCCGCCGAGCCCGGCGGAGGACAGCGACCGGGCGAGCGCGGTGCGTGAGGCGGTCCGTACGAGTTCCAGGTCGTCCGCGTCCAGCATCTGCGGGCGCACCATGTTCACGATGATGCGTCCCACCGGCAGCCGGGCGGCCCGCAGTTCGGCGATGCCGTCGACGGTCTCCTGGACCGGCATCTCCTCCAGCAGCGCCACCAGGTGCACGGCCGTCTCGGGCGACTTCAGCACCCGCATCACCGCCTGGGCCTGATTGTGTATCGGGCCGATCTTCGCCAGGCCCGCCACCTCGTCGTTGACGTTGAGGAAGCGGGTGATGCGCCCGGTGGGCGGCGCGTCCATGATCACGTAGTCGTAGACGAACCGGCCGTCGCGGTCCTTGCGCCGTACCGCCTCGCACGCCTTGCCGGTCAGCAGGACGTCTCTGAGTCCGGGCGCGACGGTGGTGGCGAAGTCGATGGCGCCCAGCTTCTTCAGGGCCCGGCCGGCACCGCCCAGCTTGTAGAACATCTGGAGGTAGTCCAGCAGGGCCAGTTCGGGGTCAATGGCCAGCGCGTACACCTCCCCGCCCCCGGGAGCGACTGCGATCTTCCGTTCCTCGTAGGGCAGCGCCTCCGTTTCGAAGAGCTGTGCGATGCCCTGCCGGCCCTCGACCTCGACGAGGAGCGTCCGCTTCCCCTCCGTGGCCAGGGCCAGCGCGAGGGCGGCGGCGACCGTCGTCTTTCCGGTCCCGCCCTTGCCGCTGACGACCTGGAGCCTGCTCACGTATTCGAGACTAACCAGTTCGCGCTCGGGTCACGCGGGAGGCTGTGGACAACCGCGCCGTGGTCGGCCGCGTGGGCCGCCGGAGGCAGCGGATACAGTCGGCCCCATGACCAAGTGGGAATACGCAACCGTGCCGCTGCTCGTCCATGCCACGAAGCAGATTCTGGACACCTGGGGCGAGGACGGCTGGGAGCTCGTCCAGGTCGTGCCCGGACCGAACCCCGAGCAGCTGGTGGCCTACCTGAAGCGGGAGAAGCAGGCATGAGCGCGGTCGAGGCGAGGCTGGCGGAGCTGGGCCTGAGGCTGCCGGAGGTCGTGCCGCCGCTGGCCGCGTACCAGCCGGCCGTGCGGTCCGGCGTGTACGTCTACACCGCGGGACAGCTGCCGATGGTGGAGGGCAAGCTCCCGGTCACCGGCAAGGTGGGCCTGGAGGTCACCCCGGAGGAGGCCAAGGACCTGGCGCGCACCTGCGCGCTCAACGCCCTTGCGGCCGTCAAGTCCGTCGCGGGCGACCTGGACCGTGTCGCACGCGTGGTGAAGGTCGTGGGCTTCGTCGCCTCGGCGGCGGACTTCACCGGCCAGCCCGGGGTCGTCAACGGCGCCAGCGAGCTGCTGGCCGAGGTCCTCGGGGAGAAGGGCGTGCACGCGCGCAGCGCGGTCGGCGTCGCGGTGCTGCCGCTGGACGCGCCCGTGGAGGTGGAGATCCAGGTCGAGCTGGAGCCGTAGGCGGAGCCCGGAACCGGCTCTGACCTCGGCCACCTCTCGAACATTCGCTCACCAGGGGATAGCCTCCGCCCATGGCGAATGGGCAGTGGTTTCCCCCGGACTGGCCGGACCGTATCCGCGCGCTCGCGGACGGCACCCTCACACCGGTGACGCCGAAGCGCGCGGCCACCGTCATGCTCCTGAAGGAGACCGGGCCCGGCCCCGCGGTGCACATGCTGCGCAGACGCGCCTCCATGGCCTTCGCCGGAGGCGCGTACGCGTACCCGGGCGGTGGCGTCGACCCCCGTGACGACGACCACCACGTCCGCTGGGCGGGGCCCTCGCGCGCGTGGTGGGCCGATCGCCTCGGCGTCGACGAGAAGGAGGCCCAGGCGATCGTCTGCGCGGCCGTCCGCGAAACGTACGAGGAGGCCGGCGTCCTGCTCGCCGGGCCCGGCGCGGACAGTGTCGTCGGCGACACCACGGGGGCCGACTGGGAGGCCGACCGCGCCGCCCTGGTCGCCCGTGAGCTGTCGTTCGCGGAGTTCCTGGACCGCCGGGGCCTGGTCCTGCGCTCGGACCTGCTGGGCGCCTGGACCCGCTGGATCACCCCCGAGTTCGAGCCCCGTCGCTACGACACCTGGTTCTTCGTGGCCGCGCTCCCCGAGGGCCAGCGCACCCGGAACGCCTCCACGGAGGCCGACCGCACGGTGTGGATCAGGCCCGTGGAGGCGGCGGCCGCGTACGACCGGGGCGAGCTGCTGATGATGCCGCCCACCATCGCCACCCTGCGCCAGCTGATGCCCTGCGGCAGCCCCGCCGAGGCGCTCGCCGCCGCACGGTCCCGCGATCTGACCCCCGTGCTCGCGCAGGCCCGCCTGGTGGACGGCGAGGTGGTCCTGACCTGGCCGGGGCACGACGAGTTCACCCAGCACGTCCCGAGCGGCACGGCGCGCGCGTGAGCCGCCGCTCCCGTCGGACCGACGTCCAGGAAGGCCTCCTCGCATGACGGACGCAGCAGCGCTGCCCGGACAGCCCCGGGGCGGTGCACTGGCCGGGCCCGCCACCGCGCGGGCCGTCAACGTCCTCGCGCCGAACGCGTCCCCCATGACCCTGGACGGCACCAACACCTGGATCGTCTCGGAGCCGGACTCCGACCTGGCCGTCGTGATCGACCCGGGGCCGCTGGACGAGGGCCATCTGGCCCAGGTGGCCGCCACCGCCGAGGAAGCGGGCAAGCGGATCGCGCTGACCCTGCTGACGCATGGCCATCCCGACCACGCCGAGGGCGCCGCCCGCTTCGCCGAGCTGACCCGTACGCGCGTGCGTGCGCTCGACCCGGCCCTGCGGCTGGGCGACGAGGGGCTGGGCGCGGGGGACGTGATCAAGGTGGGCGGGCTGGAGCTGCGGGTCGTACCGACCCCGGGCCACACCGCCGACTCCCTCTGCTTCCACCTGCCGGCCGACCGCGCCGTGCTCACCGGCGACACGATCCTGGGCCGCGGCACGACCGTCGTCGCGCACCCCGACGGCCGTCTCGGTGACTACCTGGACTCGCTGCGGCGGCTCAGGTCACTCACGGTCGACGACGGCGTCCACACGGTCCTGCCCGGCCACGGGCCCGTCCTGGAGGACGCCCAGGGCGCCGTCGAGTTCTACCTCGCCCACCGGGCCCACCGGCTCGCCCAGGTCGAGACGGCCGTCGAGGCCGGTCACCGGACCCCGTCCCAGGTCGTCTCCCACGTGTACGCCGACGTGGACCGCTCCCTGTGGCCGGCTGCCGAGCTGTCGGTGCGCGCCCAGCTGGAGTACCTGCGGGGGCACGGTCTCATCTGACGGCCGGCGACGAGCCCCGTACCGCTGCCGACGGCAAAGGCCCCGTCCCGGCCGGGACGGGGCCCTCGAGGACCGCGGGAACGGGTCAGCGCGAGCGCTTCGCGAGGCGCTCCACGTCGAGCAGGATCACCGCGCGGGCCTCCAGGCGGAGCCAGCCGCGCTGGGCGAAGTCGGCCAGGGCCTTGTTCACGGTCTCACGGGAGGCGCCGACCAGCTGGGCCAGCTCCTCCTGGGTGAGGTCGTGCACCACGTGGATGCCCTCCTCGGACTGCACGCCGAAGCGGCGGGAGAGGTCCAGCAGGGCGCGGGCGACACGGCCCGGAACATCGGAGAAGACCAGGTCCGACATCTGGTCGTTGGTCTTGCGCAGGCGCCGGGCGACGGCGCGCAGCAGGGCGCCCGCCACCTCGGGCCGCACGTTCAGCCAGGGCTGGAGGTCGCCGTGGCCGAGGGCGAGCATCTTGACCTCGGTCAGCGCGGTCGCCGTCGCGGTGCGCGGGCCCGGGTCGAACAGCGACAGCTCGCCGATGAGCTCGCCGGGACCGACGACGGCCAGCATGTTCTCGCGGCCGTCCGGGGACGTGCGGTGCAGCTTGACCTTGCCCTCGGTGACCACGTAGAGCCGGTCACCCGGGTCGCCCTCGTGGAACAACGAGTCGCCTCGTGCGAGTGTCACCTCCGTCATGGAGGCGCGAAGCTCCGCGGCCTGCTCGTCGTCGAGCGCCGCGAAGAGCGGATTGCGCCGCAGAACGTCGTCCACGAGTTCTCTCCTTGTCGACCTGCTCAGAGGATCTTGCTCCCCCGTGTGCCAGGGGTCCGTGTTCCCCATTTTGCCGGACGGTCCAAACAGTGTGATCTGTCACAAGGATGCCGCACAGGTGTGCACGCTTACGCGGCAGGGGGCCAATCGGGGGCCGATCTCGGGGGTCCGGAGCGGATGTCGGTGCTGGGCTTTAGGCTGGCCGGGTGTCCAAATCGCCGGTGAGAGCGCAGGCCGAGGGGGCTGGGCGGGTGGTTGTACGTGAGGATTCCGCTGTGGGCGAACAAGAGTCCGACGATGGAACGAACATGGCAAAAGCGGCGAAAAGGGCACCGGTGAAGAAGGGCGCGGCTGGGAAGAAGGCGCCCTCCGCCAGGAGCGCGGCCCCCGTCAGGAAGGCCGTGGCACCGAAGAAGGTGACGGTCGCGCCGAAGAAGGCCACCGCCGCCGTCCAGAAGGCCGCGCCGGCGAAGACGCTCGCCTCGAAGCCGCCGAAGAACGAGTCGCGTACGGCCCTGGTCCGCCGGGCCCGCCGTATCAACCGCGAGCTCGCCGAGGTGTACCCCTACGCCCACCCGGAGCTGGACTTCGAGAACCCCTTCCAGCTGCTGGTCGCCACGGTCCTGTCGGCCCAGACCACGGACCTGCGGGTCAACCAGACCACGCCCGGGCTGTTCGCCAGGTACCCCACCCCCGAGGACCTCGCCGCCGCGAACCCCGAGGAGGTCGAGGAGATCCTCCGGCCCACCGGCTTCTTCCGGGCCAAGACCAAGTCGGTGATAGGCCTGTCCAAGGCGCTGGCGGAGGAGTTCGGCGGCGAGGTCCCGGGGCGGCTCGAGGACCTCGTCAAGCTTCCCGGCGTCGGCCGCAAGACCGCCTTCGTGGTCCTCGGCAACGCCTTCGGCCGGCCCGGCCTGACCGTGGACACGCACTTCCAGCGGCTGGTGCGGCGCTGGCAGTGGACCGAGGAGACCGAGCCCGACAAGATCGAGGCCGCCGTCGCCGCGCTCTTCCCCAAGAGCGACTGGACGATGCTCTCGCACCACGTGATCTTCCACGGCCGCCGCATCTGCCACGCCCGCAAGCCCGCGTGCGGCGCCTGCCCGATCGCCCCGCTCTGCCCGGCCTACGGCGAGGGCGAGACGGACCCGGAGAAGGCGAAGAAGCTGCTGAAGTACGAGAAGGGCGGCTTCCCCGGCCAGCGCCTCAAGCCGCCGCAGTCCTACCTGGACGCGGGCGGCCGGCCGGCACCGCCGCTGGGGGCCGGATGACAGCGGCGGAACGATCTCGGTGCCGTCGGGCGTTGGACACGGCGGGATGCCGAGGAGCTCGGGCGCGCGACACGGCAGCACCCCGAGGGGTACTGCTGGACGGCGGGCAGGGCGGCGAGGGGAACGGGGGTGGCGATGACGCGGGCCAGTGAGGCGAGCGGGACGCAGGGCGGCTCGGTGGCGCTCAGCACGGAAGGGCTGCCCGGCTGGCTCGAGCCGGTCGCACGTGTGGCCGAGACGGTCCGGCCGGTCCAGCTGAGCCGCTTCCTGCCGCCGAAGGACGGCGCCGGGCGCCAGTCCGCCGTCCTGATCCTCTTCGGCGAGGCCGAGCGCGGACCCGAACTGCTGCTCATGGAGCGGGCGAGCTCGCTGCGCTCGCACGCCGGCCAGCCGTCGTTCCCCGGCGGGGCGCTCGACCCCGAGGACGGCGACCCGCAGGGCGAGGGCCCGCTGCGGGCCGCACTGCGCGAGGCCGAGGAGGAGACCGGGCTCGAACCGGGCGGGGTCCAGCTGTTCGGCGCGCTGCCCCGGCTGTACATCCCGGTCAGCGGCTTCGTGGTCACGCCCGTGCTCGGCTGGTGGCGCGAGCCCAGCCCGGTGGGCGTCGTCGACCCTGCGGAGACCGCACGCGTGTTCACCGTGCCCGTGGCGGATCTCACGAACCCCGACAACCGGGCCACGACCGTCCATCCCAGCGGCCACCGAGGTCCGGCATTCCTGGTCGAATCGGCCCTTGTGTGGGGCTTCACCGCCGGGATCATCGACCGCGTGCTCCACTACGCGGGCTGGGAGCTGCCCTGGGACCGCGACAAGCAGGTCCCGCTCGACTGGGGGTCGTGACAGGGTGGGCACCGCTGCGGTGCTCCCGGGGGCGGAACTCCAGGAAGACACCGGCCGGCCTGGGGTGATGGGAACATGATGAGGCGAGGCTCGACGCGGTGAACGTGCTGGACATCCTGCTGCTGATCGCCGCCGCGTGGTTCGCGGTCGTGGGCTATCGCCAGGGATTCGTCGTCGGCATCCTGTCGGTGATCGGCTTCCTGGGCGGCGGTCTCCTCGCCGTCTACACGCTCCCGGTGATCTGGGACGCGATGACGGACAACACGCCGGTCAGCACCACCGCGGCCGTCGTCGCGGTCATCGTCGTGATCGTCTGCGCCTCGATCGGCCAGGCCCTGACCACCCACCTCGGCAGCAAGCTGCGCGTGTACATCACCTGGTCACCGGCCCGTGCCCTGGACGCGACCGGCGGCGCCCTGGTCAACGTCGTCGCCATGCTGCTGGTCGCCTGGCTGATCGGCTCGGCCCTCGGCGGCACGACGATACCGACGCTGGGCAAGGAGGTGCGCAACTCCCGGGTGCTGCTCGGAGTCTCCGAGGTGCTGCCCGCGCAGGCCGACACCTGGTTCGCGGACTTCACCTCCGTCCTCGCGCAGAACGGCTTCCCGCAGGTCTTCAGCCCGTTCGCCAACGAGCCCATCACCGACGTGCAGCCCCCGGATCCGGCGCTGGCGAACAGCGTCGTCGCCCTGCGCGCCAAGCAGTCCGTCGTCAAGGTCATGGGCACCGCGCGCAGTTGCGGCAAGGTGCTGGAGGGCAGCGGCTTCGTCTTCGGCAACCGCCGCGTCATGACCAACGCGCACGTCGTGGGCGGGGTCGACGAACCCACCGTGCAGATAGGCGGCGAGGGGCGGAAGTACGACGCCACCGTCGTCCTGTACGACTGGCACCGCGACATCGCCGTGCTCGACGTGCCGGACCTGAAGGCGCCGGCCCTGAAGTTCACCGGCACGGACGCGCACAGCGGCGACGGCGCGATCGTCGCCGGCTTCCCGGAGAACGGGTCGTACGACGTCCGGGCCGCGCGGGTGCGCGGCCGCATCACGGCCAGCGGCCCGGACATCTACCACCGCGGCACTGTGCGCCGGGACGTCTACTCGCTGTACACGACCGTGCGCCAGGGCAACTCCGGCGGCCCGCTGCTCACGACCGACGGCAAGGTGTACGGGGTGGTGTTCGCCAAGTCCCTCGACGACGCCGACACCGGCTACGCGCTCACGATCGACGAGATCCAGCAGGACATCGCGCGGGGTCGTACCGCGGACCAGCAGGTGGGCAGCGACGACTGCGCGCTGTAGACCCGCCCGGCCGGTGCCGGGTCAGCTGCGGCTGTGACGCAGGCGCACGGAGACCCAGCGCGCTCGGCGGCGCAGGATGCGCGGAATGCCCACCCTTGGATCCGTGTCCGTCAGCTGCGGAGTGCCGCGCTGGTGGGAGTTGGGACCGTTCACCGAACGGCGGGTGCGTGCTACGTCGTTGTAGTCGTGCGTCCAGCCCATACCGGGACGTCTGCCCCCGCCCCATGGTCGATAACCGCCCGCGGACTCCCCAATTGGCCTATGCGCCGGGCAATTGGCAGTTCGCAGGACAGTTGTTCACGTTCGGATACCGGGCGCATCGGCCGGGTCACCGATCCGGTTCGGGGTCTTTCAGCCAGTTGACCAGCTCCGTCGAGAACGCCACCGGGTCCTCTTCGTGCGGGAAGTGGCCGAGGCCGTCGAAGAGGCGCCAGCGGTAGGGGGCTTCGACGTACTCGCCCGAGCCGGCCGCGCTGCGCGTGCGCTGGACGGGGTCGAGGGAGCCGTGCAGATGCAGTGTCGGAACGCGCACCGGCCGCCTCATCCGGCGGTAGAACTGGATGCCGTCGGGCCGTGCCAGGGAGCGCACCAGCCAGCGGTACGGCTCGACGGAGCAATGTGCCGTCGAGGGGATGCACATGGCGCGGCGGTACGTCTCCACCGCCTCGTCGTCCGGCAGCCGCGGCCCCGACCAGTCCCGTACGAGCCGGGCCACCAGGGCGCCGTTGTCCGCGGTGAGCTGCCGCTCGGGGATCCAGGGCCGCTGGAACCCCCAGATGTAGGAACTCGCCGCGGTCTGCCGCATGTCCCCGAGCATCGCCGAACGCCAGCGCCTGGGGTGCGGCATCGAGGCCACCGCGAGCCGCCGCACCAGCTTGGGGCGCATCGCGGCCGCCGTCCACGCCAGATAGCCGCCGAGGTCGTGGCCGACCAGCGCGGCGTCCGGTTCGCCGAGCGAGCGGACCACGCCGGTGATGTCCAGGGCGAGGTTGGCCGGGTCGTAACCGCGGGGCGTACGGTCGCTGCCGCCCACGCCGCGCAGGTCCATCGCGACGGCCCGGAAACCGGCGTCGGCGAGCGCGACCAGCTGATGCCGCCAGGTCCACCAGAACTGCGGGAAGCCGTGCAGCAGCAGGACCAGCGGTCCGTCGCCCAGCTCGGCGATGTGGAAGCGGGCGCCGTTGGCCGCGACGTCCCGGTGCGTCACCTTCCTGCCGCCGGGCAGGCCGATCCGGACGACCGGCGTCGATTGCGCCGAAGGGGTGGCGGGCTCCGTCATGAGGTCGAGCGTGCCACAGCCTCGATGGCCGCGGGGGAGCGGTCCTCCAGGGCGGCCGGCTCCGGACGCGGGTGCGGCTTGGCGTTCTGGAGCACTCCGGCCGTCGCCTTCATGGACGCGGCGACCTTCTGCGGACCCTGGCTCTTCTTCGCCTTCTTCGCCATGAGCACGCCGATCAGCACCAGTACGAGGGCGATCAGGCAATTGGCCCCGAAGGACACCAGGAAGCAGAGGGCGAGGTTCCAGTTGGTCCAGGTGCGAACGCCGTACGCCAGCGCGAAGTTGAGCATCGGCAGGGAGAACAGCAGCAGCGCACCGGCCACGCTGAACGCCCCGCCGCTGGTCGCGCCGCGCTTGAAGTCCTGCCGAAGCTGGGCCTTGGCCAGTGCGATCTCGTCGTGCACCAGCGCCGACATCTCGGTGGTCGCCGAGGCGAACAGCTGGCCGATGCTGCGTTCGGCGCCGACCGGGCTGCCGTCGGGTGCGCTCATCGCGGTCTTCCTCTCCTGCCTGACTGCGGACTCTGTTCCCTCGGTCTTCGTCCGGCTGCTGCCGCTGCCTGACTTCTGCCCGACTGGGAACGCTCCTGTCATTTGTACCGTCCCGTCAGATCATGCCGGACCGCCGTCCTCCTCGCCTGCCCCGCCCGGCACTTCGGCAAGCCCCCCGCTCCCTTCGGCCGTTTTCGCCTCGGCGAGCCGGCGGTGCTCGGCGGCCTTCCGCTCGTGCATCTCGGCCATGCGCAGGTGGTAGGCGGGGTCGTCCTGCTCGTAGACGTCCGGGATGCCGTCGAGGTCCTCGTCCCGCTCCTCGGACTCGCACAGCTTCCGGTACCGGGCGTTGCGCATCTTCAGCAGAACGGTGGCCAGGATCGCCGCGATGAGGGAGCCGGTGAGGACGGAGGCCTTGACCTCGTCGGTGAGCGCCGCGTCGCCGGTGAAGGCGAGTTCGCCGATGAGTAGGGAGACGGTGAAGCCGATCCCGGCGAGCGTGGCCACGGCGAACAGGTCGGCCCAGGCGAGGTCCTCGCTGAGCGACGCCCTGGTGAAACGGGCGGTGAGCCAGGTCCCGCCGAAGATGCCGACGGTCTTGCCGACGATCAGTCCGAGGACGACGCCGAGTGTCTCGGGCCGGGTGAACACGTTGGCCAGCGCCCCGCCCGAGAGGGAGACGCCCGCGCTGAACAGGGCGAACAGCGGCACCGCCAGGCCCGCCGAGAGGGGCCGCACGAGGTGTTCGATGCGCTCGCCGGGGGAGGCCTTCTCGTTCTCGTGGGGGGCACAGCGCAGCATCAGGCCCATCGCGACGCCCGCAATGGTGGCGTGCACGCCGCTGTTGTACATCAGCGCCCAGATGACCAGGCCGAGCGGCACGTACACGTACCAGCCGCGCACGCCCTTGCGCAGCAGCAGCCAGAAGACGACGAGTCCGGCCGCCGCCCCGCCCAGCGCGGCGAAGTTCAGGTGGCCGGTGAAGAAGACGGCGATGACCAGGATCGCGAACAGGTCGTCGACGACCGCGAGCGTCAGCAGGAAGGCGCGCAGGGCGCTGGGCAGCGAGGTGCCGATGACCGCGAGCACGGCGAGCGCGAACGCGATGTCCGTCGCGGTCGGCACCGCCCAGCCGCCGAGCGAGCCGCCCGAGCCGAGGTTGGTCAGGACGTAGACGACGGCCGGTACCGCCATGCCGCACAGCGCGGCGATCACCGGCAGGATCGCGGCCTTGGCGTCTTTCAGGTCCCCGGCCACCAGTTCGCGCTTGAGCTCGATCCCGGCGACGAAGAAGAACACGGCGAGCAGTCCGTCGGCGGCCCAGTGCTCCACGGAGAGGTTCAGGCCGAGGGAGGCGGGGCCCAGGTGGAAGTGCCCGACGCTCTCGTAGCTGCCGCGCAGGGCGGGGATGTTCGCCCAGAGCAGGGCGGCGACCGCGGCGAGCAGGAGGATCACACCACCGACGGTCTCGGTGCGCAGCGCGTCCGCCACGAAGTTCCGCTCGGGCAGGGACAGGCGGCCGAGGAACTTGCGTGCGGGGGTGTCGGTGCGGGGCGCGGTCACGGGAGCCTCCGGTCGGTGGGCATGGCGAATCACATGCCGACCAGACTTCCCGGCGCACCTGAGGGTTTGTTCCGTTGTGTTGTCCCGCCCACCATACCCAAGGCGGGGCCGAGCGGGGCCGGCGTTCCTTTCGCCGGTGCGGAAGGGGCACCGGGCGCTTGTCGCGCCGAGTGCCCCTTGACGCCGTACTCAGTCCTCGCCCGGATTCCGGGCGGTCCCCGCTCAGTCCTCGCTGGACGACGTGGGGAGCTTGGCCTGGATGAAGTCCATGACGGTGGAGTCGGTCAGCGTCGTGACATCTCCGAGCTGCCGGTTCTCCGCCACGTCACGCAGCAGGCGCCGCATGATCTTCCCGGAGCGGGTCTTGGGCAGCTCCGCCACCGGCAGGATCCGCTTGGGCTTGGCGATCGGGCCGAGGGTCGAACCGACGTGGTCGCGCAGCTCGCCGACCAGGTTCTCGGTCTCCGTGACCGCGCCGCGCAGGATCACGAAGGCGACGATCGCCTGTCCGGTGGTCTCGTCCGTCGCGCCGACCACGGCCGCCTCGGCGACCGACGGGTGGGAGACGAGGGCGGACTCGACCTCGGTGGTGGAGATGTTGTGTCCGGACACGAGCATCACGTCGTCCACGCGGCCGAGCAGCCAGATGTCGCCGTCGTCGTCCTTCTTGGCGCCGTCACCGGCGAAGTACCTGCCCTCGAACCGCGACCAGTAGGTGTCGATGAACCGCTGGTCGTCGCCCCAGATGGTGCGCAGCATCGACGGCCACGGCTCGGTGAGCACCAGGTAGCCACCGCCGCCGTCGGGCACCTCGTTCGCCTCGTCGTCCACCACGGTGGCGGAGATGCCGGGCAGCGGCCGCTGGGCCGAGCCGGGCTTGGCGTCGGTCACCCCCGGCAGCGGGGAGATCATGATGCCGCCGGTCTCCGTCTGCCACCAGGTGTCGACGACCGGGGTGCGGTCGCCGCCGATGTTCTTGCGGTACCAGATCCACGCCTCCGGGTTGATCGGCTCACCGACCGATCCGAGGATGCGCAGGGAGGACAGGTCGAACTTCGCGGGGATGTCGTCGCCCCACTTCATGAACGTACGGATCGCGGTCGGTGCCGTGTAGAGGATCGTCACGCCGTACTTCTGCACGACCTCCCAGAAGCGGCCCTGGTGCGGGGTGTCCGGCGTGCCCTCGTACATGACCTGCGTCGCGCCGTTGGCCAGCGGTCCGTACACGATGTACGAGTGGCCGGTGACCCAGCCGACGTCGGCGGTGCACCAGAACACGTCGGTCTCCGGCTTGAGGTCGAAGACCGCCCAGTGCGTGTACGCGACCTGCGTGAGGTAGCCGCCGGAGGTGTGCAGGATGCCCTTCGGCTTCCCCGTGGTGCCCGAGGTGTACAGGATGAACAGCGGGTGCTCCGCATCGAACGCCTCCGGGGTGTGCTCGGCCGGCTGGCGGTCGACGATCTCGTGCCACCACAGGTCCCGGCCCTCGGTCCAGGCGACCTCCTGGCCGGTGCGGCGGACCACGAGCACGTGGTCGACGTTGTCCACGCGCCCGACCGCCTCGTCGACGGCCGGCTTGAGCGCGGACGGCTTGCCGCGGCGGTAACCGCCGTCGGCGGTGATCACGACCCGGGCGTCGGCGTCCTTGATGCGGGTGGCGAGCGCGTCCGCGGAGAAGCCGCCGAAGACCACCGAGTGCGTGGCACCGATCCTGGCGCAGGCCAGCATCGCGACCGCGGTCTCCGGGATCATCGGCATGTAGATCGCGACCCGGTCGCCCTTTCGGACGCCCAGTTCGAGCAGGGCGTTCGCGGCCTTGGAGACCTCGTCCTTGAGCTCGGCGTAGGTGATGGCGCGGTGGTCGCCGGGCTCACCCTCGAAGTGGATCGCGACCCGGTCGCCGTGTCCGGCCTCGACATGCCGGTCGACGCAGTTGTACGCCACGTTGAGCGTGCCGTCCTTGAACCACTTGGCGAACGGAGGGTTCGACCAGTCGAGCGTCTCGGTCGGCTCCACGGCCCAGGTCAGCCGGCGGGCCTGCTCCGCCCAGAAGCCGAGCCGGCCGGCCTCGGCCTGCTCGTACGCGTCCGACGTGACGTTGGCGTTCGCGGCCAGGTCGGCGGGCGGCGCGAAACGTCGCTCCTCCTTCAGGAGGTTGGAGAGTGAAGAACGCTCGTTGTCTGCCATCGTCGCACACCGTCCCAGTGGTTTAGACCAATTAATGCGCCCGATTCTCCGAGGGCCCCAGGGTGTCGGTCAACCCCTCTTATCCTGACACCCGCTCATTCACGGGTCACGCGCGACGGTCCCCGGAGGTTCACTCCTGGACTCCTTTCTTGCTCAGCGCGCTCTGATTGTCACCGACCGCAAGGGAAGGTACCCCAGCCTGCGGCGTCTGTGTCACGTCGGTCCGGGTGAAGGATTCCGGGTGACGACAGCCGCTGAGCTCGACCGAGCCGCCTTGAGCGGTGTGCGTCCGCTGCCAGTCCCGCAGTGACTCGTACGCCGCGTGATCCATGAACGAGCCGTCCAGCCGGACGACCACGGTGGTTCCCGGGGGCACGAGATGCAGGGCCCGGCTGAGCTGGGGCACCGCGAGGAACGTCAACTGCCCTCGTACCTCCAGGTGATGGACTCCTTTCCGCTCTTCGTGCGTGATGCGGGTGCGGGCGAGGCGGCGCAGGGCGATGGCGACGGCTACGGCGATGCCGAGAGCCACGCCCTGCAGAATGCCGAGGACCACCACGCCGAGAGCGGTGGCGGCGTACACCGGGGCCTCCCGGTGGCGGGTCACCGTGCGGATGTGGTGCGGGGACACCATCTGGAGGCCGACAGCCATCACCAGGGCGGCGAGCGAGGCGAGCGGGACGAACTCCAGCACCGGGACCATCAGCAGCGCGGCGATCACCACGAGAAGGCCGTGCAGCATCGTGGAGTTCCGGCTCACGGCACCCGCGCGCACATTCGCCGTACTCCGCACGGCCACCCCGGCGACCGGCAGGCCACCGAGCGCGCCGGAGACGACGTTGGCGGCGCCCTGGCCGAGCAGTTCCCGGTCCAGGTCCGAGCGGCCGGCCCGGGGGGCCGGTCCCGCGCGGCCCGCGACCAGCTTGTCCACGGCGACTGCGCCGAGCAGCGACTGCACGCTGCATACCAGCGTGGTGCCGAGCACCGCGGCGACGAGCCCGAGCACCGGCCCCTGGGGCAGTCCGGCCAGGGCGTGACTGTGCCAGGACGGCAGATCGACCCTGGGCAGCACCAGCCCGGTGATGGAGGCGACGGCGGTGGCCGCGGCGACGGCGACGAGCGCGGCCGGCACCCTGCCCAGCAGGCGGCCCGGTCGGCCGGGCAGGCGTGGCCAGGACAGCAGCACCGCCAGGGTGAGCGCGCTCACCGCGAGGGCCGCCGGGTCGAGAGCGGTCAACTGGGCGGGTATGGCGCGGAGGTTGTCGATCACGGAGCTCTGCGGGCTGCCGCCGAGGGCGATGTGTACCTGGGCGACGGCGATGGTCACCCCGATCCCGGCGAGCATGCCGTGCACGACGGCGGGGCTGACGGCGAGCGCGCCGCGGGCCACGCGCAGGCAGCCGAGGGCGAGTTGAGTGAGACCGGCGAGAACGGTGACCGCGCAGGTCGTACGCCATCCATAACGGTGAATCAGATCGGCGGTCACGACGGTGAGTCCGGCGGCGGGGCCGCTGACCTGGAGCGGTGAGCCGCCGAGCCGTCCGGCGACGAGTCCGCCCACGGCGGCGGCCACGAGGCCGGCCCGCAGCGGAGCGCCGGTGGCCAGGGCGATACCGAGGGAGAGGGGCAGAGCGATCAGGAAAACCGCGACGGAGGCCGACACGTCGGCGCCCGCGAGGCGGAGGCGACGTCGGCGCCGGGGCGGGCTGTGGGGCGGGTGGGCACGCTCGGTGCGGGCGGACTTCGCGGTGTCGTCGGGGGCGCAGGCCGGCATGTTCACCGTCTCCTCGGGATGGCGCGGGCGCGGAACTGGCGGCTGAATCAAAGGGATTCAGCGGGAACGGCGGATTCAAAGATTGGTAAAGCAATCGTAATGCCGCGTAAAGCCCATGCCTAGACTGTCTGCTCAAACGGGGCAGCAAATCACCTCGTCGAGTGAAGTGGGCTTTTTATCGGCTTGTCCTACTAATTCCTTCTCCGGTCCGTGCGATCTTGACGGCGCTGTCGGCCCGTCCGGCACATCACCAGCACACGCCGTCTCGGCGTTGGACGAGAGAAGGAAGAAGGTGGGCGGAACATGGCCGTCACCCAGAGGATCGCCGTGGGCGTCGCCGTCGCCGCGGTCTGCGCCTCGTCGCTCGCGGGTTGCGCGAGCGACGAGGCGCCGAGGCAGGGCGCGCCCGGCGCCCCGCAGAAGGGCCCGCAACTGCCCGGCAGTGTCGTCCGCCTGATCGGCGACGGGTCCACCGCGTACACCGGCGCGCAGCCGCACCTGCCCAGGCCGGAGCGGCTCAAGGCCGGTGAGAAGCCGCCGCAGTTCGTCGTGTTCTCCTGGGACGGGGCCGGGGAGGACAGTCAGAAGCTGTTCTCCCGCTTCCGCCAGGTGGCCAAGGCCAACAACGCGACCATGACCTTCTTCCTCAGCGGCGTGTACCTGCTCCCGCAGGAGAAGCGTGACCTGTACCGGCCGCCGCAGCACGCCGCCGGCAGCTCCGAAATCGGCTTCAATGACGCGCAGGGCATCGCCGACACGGTCGAGCAGGCACGGCTGGCTTGGCTGGAGGGCAATGAGATCGGCACCCACTTCAACGGTCACTTCTGCGGCCCCGACGGCGGGGTCGGAAATTGGTCGGTCGACGAGTGGAAGAGCGAGATCTCCCAGGCCAAGCAGTTCGTGAAGACCTGGAAGACCAATACAGGCATGAAGAGCGCCGCCTCGCTGCCCTTCGACTACGACAAGGAGCTCATCGGCGGCCGCACCCCGTGCCTGGAGGGCCAGAAGAACTTCGTCAAGGCGGCGAGCCGGCTGGGCTTCCGTTACGACAGCAGCGGCGTCAACAACCAGGAGTGGCCCAAGAAGAAGGACGGCCTGTGGGACCTGTCGATGCAGCTGGTGCCCTTCCCCGGGCACACCTTCGAGCAGCTGACCATGGACTACAACTTCATGGTCAACCAGTCCGGCACGCAGACCCAGGGCGACCCCGCGAAGTTCGGCTACTGGGGCAACCAGATGCGTGACGGCCTGCTCAAGGGCTTCCAGCGGGCCTACGACGGCAACCGCGCCCCGCTGGTGATCGGCAACCACTTCGAGTCCTGGAACGGCGGCACCTACATGCGCGCCGTCGAGGACGTCGTGAAGCAGGTGTGCAACAAGCCCGACGTGCGCTGCGTCTCCTTCCACCAGCTGGCCGACTGGCTGGACGCCCAGGACCCGCGGACCCTCGACCGGCTGCGGACCCTCGAGGTCGGCGAGGCCCCGAGGCAGGGCTGGGCGTCCTTCCTCTCGTCACGCCCGGCCCCGGCCCCCAAGGGCGTGCCCGGCGCGCCCAAGCCGTAGCGGCACTCCAAGCCGTGGCGGGCCGGTGGGTCGTGCCGGGGCTCCACGCCGGGGCGGGAGTCACGGCCGCTGCTGGGCCTCGGGCCCGTGGCGGGACTCACGCCGGGGCGGTGACACCCTCGCCGAGGACGAAGCCGGGGTCGATCTGGGCCGCGAGGTCGACCCCGGTCCGCTCGTTTCCCCACGAGGCGGCGTTCTTCAGGTGGAAGTGCACCATCTGGCGGGTGTAGCGGTCCCAGTCGCGCAGCTCGTAGGTGGCGTCGGCGGCGACCTGGAGCATGCGCAGGGCGCGGCGGTTGGCGTCCTCCAGGAACTCGAACCGGGGCGGCCGGCCCTTCTCCATGGCGCGCACCCAGTCTGAGTGCCCGACGGTCACGAGCAGGTCGTCCCCGACCTCGGCGCGCAGGAAGTCGAGGTCGTCCCGGCCCTGCACCTTGTTGCCGACGACGCGCAGCACGACCCCGTAGTCACGGGCGTACTCCTTGTACTGGCGGTAGACGGAGACCCCCTTCCGAGTCGGCTCGGCGACGAGGAACGTGATGTCGAAGCGGGTGAACATGCCGGAGGCGAAGGAGTCCGAGCCCGCCGTCATGTCGACCACGGCGTACTCGTCGCGGCTGTCCACCAGGTGGTTCAGAAACAGCTCCACCGCCCCGGTCTTGGAGTGGTAGCAGGCGACCCCCAGGTCGGCGTCCGTGAAGGGGCCGGTGACCATCAAACGGACGGCCGCGCCGTCGAGTTCCACCGGGTGCGCGCAGGCGTCGTAGAGCGGGTTGTCCTCGCACAGGCGCAGCAGGCGCGAGCCCTCGCCCGGCGGGGTCGTCTTGATCATCGTCTCGGCGGAGGTGATGCGCGGGTTGGTGCCGCGCAGGCAGTCCTTGATCAGCGGCAGATGGTCGCCCATCGCCGGCAGTGTGGCGGACTGCATCTCCTCCAGGCCGAGCGCGGCCCCCAGATGCTGGTTGATGTCGGCGTCGATCGCGACGACGGGCGCGCCGGTGGCCGCGAGATGCCGGATGAACAGGGAGGACAGAGTGGTCTTGCCGCTGCCGCCCTTCCCGACGAAAGCAATTTTCATGTTCACGAAGCGTAGCGACTCGATTGCTGAGCGTGTAGAGGTGCGTGAAGAAGACCACTCCATCGTGGGGCGGAGTGCTCGGGCCCGTAGGGTCTTACTCATGAGTACGACAGGCGCGACCGCCGAGCCTCCGCCGAGCTCTCGCACGAGCTCGAACAGGCAGGACCCCCTTGCGGCCCTGGGTGCGCTGCCCGGTGTGGCCGAGTCCGTGGAGTCCGTACGCAAGGCCGTGGACCGGGTGTACGGGCACCGGGTCATGCGGCGCAGGAGCAACGAGGTCACCTCCGAGGCGGCGCTGCGCGCTGCGCGCGGCTCCGGGGCGCTGTCCGGTGCGGACTGGGCCCTGGAGGAGGTGCGGCGCCGCTCCGACTTCAGCGGTGACGACGAGGCGCGGGTGATGGGCGCCGCCCTGAGGCTGACGGCCGAGGCCGGGCAACTGCTGTCCATCTGGCGGCAGTCGCCCCTGCGGGTGCTGGCCCGGTTGCACCTGGTCGCCGCCGCGAGCCAGGAGGACGCGGTCGGGCGGCCGCGCCAGGCGGGTGAGAGTGTCGACGAGCCGCTGATCGAACTGGCGCCGCCGAGCGCCGATGAGGTCTCCGGGCGCCTGGAGGGGCTGTCGGAACTGATCATCGCCGGCGGCTCCGCGCCCGCCCTGGTGACGGCGGCCGTGGTGCACGGCGAGCTTCTGGCGCTGCGGCCCTTCGTCTCCCGCAACGGGCTGATCGCCCGGGCGGCCGAGCGCATCGTCCTGGTCGGCAGCGGTCTCGACCCCAAGTCGGTCTGCCCCGCCGAGGTCGGCCACGCCGAACTGGGCCGCGCGGCCTACCTGGCCGCCCTCGACGGCTATGTCTCAGGGACCCCGGAGGGCATGGCGGCCTGGATCGCCCACTGCGCCAGGGCGGTGGAACTGGGAGCGCGCGAGTCCACAGCGGTGTGTGAGGCGCTTCAGCGCGGGGCGGCGTGACGGACCCGGACACAGGGTTGCGGCGGTACGAGAACTCGTACCGCCGCTGGCATGAGCATCGAGTTACCAAGCGTCCTCGATATGTCGCCCATCAGGCCGGGAACTTTGCCCGTCACCTGGTGCGGCTGGCCCGTAATCGACGGGTCGACGTCGCGTGGGTGCCCGGTGTTCATGCTCGGTCCGTGGGGCCAATAGCGCTGTTAAAGGTGATCCTTGCGGATGTCCTTCGGTCTCGCGGGCCGTCGAGTCCTTTGTACTGCAAGCGGGGTACAAGCGGAACCCCCGGCTGCACTTCTTTACTTTCAGGTTCAAACAGGAGCTAAACGGGCGCGCTGGTGCCGTGCGGCATTTCAAGGCGGCCGAGCGGCGGATCAGGCGATCGAGTTCCGGCGCCGACTCGTGTACCAGACGAGTCCCGCGGTGGCCGCCGCCGCGCCTATGGCTGCCATCGCGACCAGAGCCGGACGCGGCGGCACCGAGAAGGCGGGCAGCCGCTGCTTGAGCCGCACCGGCCGGTGGAAGTCGAGAACCGGCCACGCACGCGCGACGGCCTCCCGGCGCAGCGCCCGGTCGGGGTTCACGGCGTGCGGATGCCCGACCGACTCCAGCATCGGCAGATCGGTCACCGAGTCGCTGTAGGCGTAGCAGCGGCTGAGGTCGTACCCCTCGGACTCGGCCAGCTCGCGGATCGCCTCCGCCTTCGTCGGGCCGTAGGCGTAGTACTCCACCTCGCCGGTGAAGCAGCCGTCCTCTCCCACCACCATCCGGGTGGCCACCACGCGGTCCGCGCCCAGCAGTTCGCCGATCGGCTCGACCACCTCCGCGCCCGAGGTGGACACGATGACCACGTCGCGGCCGGCGGTGTGATGCTCCTCGATGAGGGAAGCGGCCTCGTCGTAGATGATCGGGTCGATCAGGTCGTGCAGCGTCTCGGCGACGATCTCCTTGACCTGCCGCACGTTCCAGCCGCGGCACAGCGCGGACAGGTACTCGCGCATGCGCTCCATCTGGTCGTGGTCGGCGCCGCCGGCGAGGAAGACGAACTGGGCGTACGCCGTTCGCAACACGGCCCTGCGGTTGATCAGTCCGCCTTGGTAGAACGACTTGCTGAAGGTGAGCGTGCTCGACTTCGCAATGACCGTCTTGTCCAGATCGAAGAAGGCCGCTGTGCGGGGCAAGGAGTGGTTTTCCACGCCCCTGAGCATAGGGGCAGCCCATTCGGCGTAAGGTTGGCGTGTGGGTTTGCCTGAGAAGGCTCTCGGGTACACCATGGAAGTCACGGATCGTTCGCGACCGTGCCAACGCGGTCCGACTCCTCCCCCCCCCGAGTCGGCCGTGAAGACGACCCCCGCTCTCCCCCCCGGCGGGGGTCGTCGCATGTCCGGGTGGGTTTCTCCCTTTCTGTCCGTGGTTGCCGACCCGAATCGGCCGCATCACGCGGGTTTGGGTCATCTCCATGATCTGTCACCGTGCGTAGTTGTGTCGCTGCTCTGTGGAAGTCGCACGGGAGCCAGTACACGGGTCACCGGTATGGGTGACGGCGATATTCACAGCCATCGAGTCGTCCACAGTTTTTGACCAAGATCCACACGATTTTCCGGATCACTGCACCGTGATTCCGACGCGCACCGCTCCCGGCGAGTTCTTGGCCGGTTCCGATTGTCCGGGCGCGTGCGGCCGGTTCCGTATCGGCCGCCCAAAGGAAGGCCGATCGCCGGTTCTTCTCATGTTCGGGATTCGCGGGGCCGCACGGGCCACGCGCAAGAAGCAGCGAAGGGGGTCCGACCCGTGGCCGGAACCGTCACACACGATCCACCGCCCGAGGCCGGAGGGTTGCAGGGCAGACCACTGATCGTCACCGAGGACGCCGGACTCCTCGACGACCTGCTGCGCCTGTGCGCGGCGGCCGGCGCCACACCCGAGGTCCATCACGGCCTACCCGAGCGCAGAGGCGGCTGGGAGACGGCACCGCTGGTGCTGGTCGGCGACGACGCCGCCCGGCGGGTGCGCGGAGCCGCCCGCCGGGGCGGAGTGGTGCTGGTCGGCCGAGACCAGGACGACTCCGGGATCTGGCGGCGCGCCATCGAGATCGGCGCCGACCACGTGCTGGTGCTGCCCGACGGCGAGCAGTGGCTGGTCGACCGCATCGCCGACGTCGCCGAGGGCGTCGGCCGACCCGCGC
Organism: Streptomyces sp. CB01373; assembly: GCF_002803075.1. Classification (GTDB taxonomy): domain Bacteria; phylum Actinomycetota; class Actinomycetes; order Streptomycetales; family Streptomycetaceae; genus Streptomyces. The sequence continues at coordinate 236,218 of NZ_NNBK01000006.1, forward strand.
TCACCGTGGGCGTCATCGGCGGCCGCGGCGGAGCGGGCGCGTCCACCCTGGCCTGCGCCCTCGCCGTCACCGCCGCCCGGGAGGGCCTGCGCACCCTGCTCGTGGACGCGGATCCGCTGGGCGGCGGCCTCGACGTCCTGCTGGGCGGGGAGACGGCCGAGGGACTGCGCTGGCCCGCGTTCGCCGCCTCGCGCGGAAGAGTCGGCGGCGGCGCCCTGGAGGAGTCGCTGCCCGAACTGCACTCGCTGCGCGTGCTCAGCTGGGACCGCGGCGACTGCGTTGCCGTCCCGCCGCAGGCTGTCCGGGCGGTGCTGGCCGCCGCCCGTCGGCGCGGCGGCGCCGTGGTGGTCGACCTGCCCCGCCGCGTCGACGAAGGGGTCGCCGAGGCCCTCGCCCAGATCGACCTGGGCCTGCTCGTGGTCCCCGCCGAACTGCGCGCCGTGGCGGCCGCGGCACGGGTGGCGTCCGCGGTCGGCATGGTCCTGCGCGATCTGCGGGTGGCGGTCCGGGGGCCGTACGCGCCCGGGCTCGACGACCGTGAGGTGGCCAGGCTGCTCGGCCTGCCGCTGGCGGGCGAGGTGCCCGTGGAGTCGGCGCTGCGGCGCTCCGGCGAGGGCAGGACCCCGCCCGGCGCGGTGGCGCGCGGACCGCTCGCCCGTTTCTGCACCGCCTTCTGGGAGCGGGCGCTGATCGAGGCGGCGGCCGCATGAGGACGGTTGCCGAACACCTGCGGACGGCGCCCGCGGACACGCTGCGCGAGCCCGCGCCCGCCAACGGGCCTCGGATGCCGGTGGAGTTGCTGGACGGCGTACGGCAGTGGCTCGCCGAGAGCGGGGCCGAGCCGACGCCCGCGCGGGTCGCGCAGGCCCTGCGAGAACAGGGCCGGGTGCTCGGGGACGCGGAAGTGCTCGGCGCGGCGGAGCGGTTGCGCTCCGAACTGATCGGCAGCGGTCCGCTGGAGCCGTTGCTGGCCGATCCGTCGGTGACCGACGTCCTCGTGTCGGCCCCGGACCGGGTGTGGGTGGACCGGGGCGGCGGACTGGAGCGGGCCGCCGTCGCCTTCCCCGACGCGGCTGCCGTACGGCGCCTCGCGCAGCGCTTGGCCGCCGTGGCCGGCCGCCGGCTGGACGACGCCCGGCCATGGGTCGACGCCCGGCTGCCCGACGGCACCCGGCTGCACGCCGTGCTGCCTCCCGTCGCCGTCGGCTGCACCTGCCTGTCCCTGCGGGTCGTACGGCCGCGCGCGTTCACGCTGGAGGAACTGGTCGCGGCGGGCACGGTGCCGCCCGGCGGGGACCGCGTACTGCGGGCGCTGATCGAGGCCCGGCTGTCCTTCCTCATCAGCGGAGGGACCGGAACCGGGAAGACCACGCTGCTCAGCGCACTGCTCGGGCTTGCGGGGTCCGGTGAGCGGATCGTCCTCGCCGAGGACTCCGCGGAGCTGCGACCCGACCACCCGCACGTCGTCCGCCTGGAGACCAGACCAGCCAACCAGGAGGGCGCGGGCCTGGTCACCCTCGAGGACCTGGTGCGGCAGGCACTGCGGATGCGGCCGGACCGACTGGTCGTGGGCGAGGTGCGCGGCGGCGAGGTGGTCCACCTTCTGGCCGCGCTCAACACCGGCCACGAAGGCGGCTGCTGCACAGTGCACGCCAACGCCGCCGCGGACGTCCCCGCCCGGCTGGAGGCGCTGGGCACCGCCGCCGGGCTCGACCGGGCAGCGCTGCACAGCCAGCTGGCAGCCGCGCTGTCGGTGGTGGTGCACCTCGTGCGGGACCGTTCCGGGAGGCGGCGGATCGCCGAGGTGCGGGTGTTGGAGCGGGATGCCTCGGGACTGGTGCGGACCGTGCCGGCGCTGCGCTGGGGCGCGGAGGCGTTCGTGGCGGAACCGGGGTGGGAGCGGCTGCGGGGACTGCTCCGGAGGGAGAGCGGGAGAGGAGGCGAGGACCGCGATGGATGAGGGGTTCTGGGGCTCGGTCCGTGTGGCCGCGGGCGCGGTGTGTGCGGGGGCGGCCGTGTGGCTGCTGGCCGTGTTGCTGTTGGGCGGGTGGCACTCCGCGGCACGGCGGGCGCGGGTGCTGTTCGCCGGCGGCGGGCCGGAAGGCCCGGGACAGCCACCCTCCGACCGGATCCTTCGCCAACTGACCCAGGTCAGCGGACGGTTGCGCGCCGAGTGGTGGGCACCGGCCGCCGGGCTGGTGCTCGCGGTGCTGGGCGCCTCGGTGCTGCCGGTCGTCGCGGGGGCGGTCGGGGTGCCGCTGCTGCGCCGCACCCGGCTCGCCCGGGCGGCACGCCGACGGCAGGAGCGGCAGGCGGACGCGGTGATCGCCCTGTGCGGGGCCCTCGCCGGAGAGGTGCGGGCCGGGCGGCAGCCGGGCGAGGCGCTGCTGTGCGCCGCGCGGGACTCGGGCGGGCTCGGCGACGCGCAGTCGGCGGTGCTGGCGGCGGCCCGGTTCGGCGGGGACGTGCCCGCCGCGCTGGCCGGGGCGGCCCGGCAGCCGGGGGCCGAGGGCCTGCGCGGCCTCGCGGCCTGCTGGCGGGTGGCCGTGGACCAGGGCGCGGGCCTGGCGGCAGGCCTGGACCGGCTCGAAGGGGCACTGCGGGCGGAGCGCGACCAACGTGCCGATCTGCGAGCCCAGTTGTCGGGGGCCAGGGTTACGGCCGTCATGCTCGCCGGCCTGCCGGCCCTCGGACTCCTGCTGGGCACGGCCATGGGGGCCGACCCCTTGCGGGTGCTGCTCCACACAGGAGCGGGTCTGGGCTGCCTGGTCATCGGCGGCGTGCTGGAGGGCGCGGGCCTGTGGTGGGCCTTGCGGATCGTGCGAGCGGCGGAGGCGATGTGAGCGCGGGCGGTGTTGTCCACAGGCTGGGGACGGTCGCGGGGGCGGCGGCGCTCCTGTGGCTGACGGTGAGATGGCTGGAGGCGATGGGCCGGGAGCGGAGCGCACGGCGGCGTACGGCCGCGCTGCTGGGGACGGAGCGGACGGCGGAGGAGGCACGGCGCTCGCGTGCATGGCTCCGTGCGACAAGTGGCCTACGACAGTGCTTGCCGTCGGTGGGTGTCGCCGGGGCCGGTTGGGTGCTGGTCGGCGGGCTGACCGGGCTCGTGCTCGGGCTCGCCGGGGCGGCCGGTATGTGGCAGTGGCGGCGGCGGACGGCGAGCCGTCCCGAAGCGGAGTCCGACGCGGCCGAAGCCGGCCGTCAACTCCCGCTCGCAGCCGACCTGCTGGCGGCCTGCGTCGCGGCCGGTGCCGGCCCGGTGATCGCCGCCCAGGCCGTCGGAGAGGCACTGGGCGGCCCCGTCGGGGACGCGCTGGCCCGGGGAGCCGCCCAGGTCCGGCTCGGCGGGCAGCCGGCAGACGCCTGGCGCGGACTCGCCTCGATACCGGGAGCCGCGGCCCTGGCGCGGCTGCTGGAGCGGGCCGACGAGTCGGGCCTTCCCGCCGCGGGCCCGGCCGCCCGGCTCGCGGCCGACGTCCGCGCCGACAGGGCGCGCACCGCGACGGCCAGGGCACGCCGGGCGGCCGTGCTGGTCAGCGCACCGGTGGGGCTGTGCTTCCTGCCCGCCTTCGTCGCGGTGGGCGTGCTGCCCGTGCTGATCGGCCTCGCGGGCGGACTGCTGAGCGGAGGTGGTGGCTGAGGGCGGCGGCGGAACGGAACCGGCAGAGAACCAACAGGCAAGCAACGGAGCAAGCAACAGACCGAGACCTCACGGGGGTTGTGATGTACGGAAAGGTATGGGCGCGGCTGCGTGCCCTGGCGGGCCGGGACGCGGGGATGGTGACGTCCGAGTACGCGATGGGGATCATCGCGGCGGTGGCGTTCGCCGTCCTGCTCTACGAGGTGGTGACGAGCGGCCAGGTCAAGACGGAGTTGCAGAACATCGTGAAGCGAGCGCTCAGTGCGCGGATGTAATCGGGCACGGGCAGGGGCGCGGGCACGCCGAGCCGAACGGGTGGGCGCCGACGCGGGGTTCGTGACTGCGGAGGCCGCCATGGTCCTGCCCGTGCTGGTGCTCGTGGTGACGACGCTGGTCTGGGTCCTGCTGGTGGTGCTCGCGCAGATCCAGTGCGTGGACGCGGCACGGGCGGGAGCCCGGGCCGCCGCCCGCCAGGACCCCGAGGGCTCGGTGACCCGAGTGGCCCGGGACGTGGCACCGCACGGTGCGAAGGTCACGGTGATCCGCCGGGGAGACCACGTGCACGTGGTCGTCGTGGCCGACCCGCCCGGGCTGGGCGTGCTGCCCTTCCAACTGAGGGAGGAAGCCGTGGCGGAGGCGGAGGACATGGTCGGGACGCGCGCCCAGCGGGGAGCGGGGACGTGAAACGGAGGACGGGGACGTGAAGGGCCGCATTCCGGGGTTCCGCCGCTTCCGCCGGCTCATCCGTGGCGGGTGTCGAGGGCGCCGTCCGTCGGACCGTGGTTCCGCCACCGTGTGGAGCGTCGGCGCGATCGCCCTGCTGTGCGTGGTGTTCGGCATCGGTCTCGCCCTGGGGGAGGCGGTAGTTGACCGGCACCGCGCGGCCGGGGCCGCCGACCTCGCCGCTCTGGCGGCGGCGGGCCACTGGGCCGAGGGCGGCACCGTCGCCTGTGCCCGGGCGGAGAAGGTGGCCAGGGCACAGGGCGCCCGGCTCGTCCGGTGCGCGATGGTGGGCGACACCTCGGACGTCACGGCGGCGGCGCAACGGGGGCCCCTCACCGCGGAGGTGAGGGCGAGAGCGGGCCCGGCGATCCCGGCGGACGCTCCCGCGGGACCGGTTGCCTCAGCGGACACCTCTGCGGGGCCCGGGAAACGCGCGGCGGGCGCGGCGGGGTCAGGAGAGTCGGCAGCGGGGGCGACGGGGCCAGGGGAGCCGACAGCAGGGTCCGTGTGGCCTGGAGGGCCCACGGCAGGAGCCAGGGCAGGGTCCAGGGCCCCTGCGGGATCCACGGCAGGGGCAGCCGGCCTCACGCCCCCTGCGGGCTCCATAGCCGGGCCCACGGCTCCCGCCGGATCCACCGCGCCGCCACCTTTCAGCCGCGTGGACCAAGCCCCCCGCCTTCGCCCAGGCATCCGCCTAGGACTCGGTCTCCGCCCCGATCTGAGCGTTCGTCTCCGCCCCCGCCTCCGCCGTTTCTTCCTCCGGAGCCGCCTTCAGCAGCACCGTCAGCAGACGTACCGCCCCCCTCTTGTGCAGCGGGTCGTTGCCGTTTCCGCACTTGGGGGACTGGATGCAGGACGGGCAGCCGGAGTCGCACTCGCAGGAGGCGATGGCCTCGCGGGTGGCGGAGAGCCAGGCGCGCGCGGTGTGGAAGGCGCGCTCGGCGAAGCCCGCGCCGCCCGGATGGCCGTCGTAGACGAAGACCGTGGGCAGCAGCGTGTCGGGGTGCAGCGGGACGGACACGCCGCCGATGTCCCAGCGGTCGCAGGTGGCGAACAGGGGGAGCATGCCGATCGACGCGTGCTCCGCCGCGTGCAGGGCGCCGCCGAGGATCTCCGGGTTGACGCGGGCCTCGTCGAGCTGGTCCTCGGTGACCGTCCACCACACCGCGCGGGTGCGCAGCGTACGAGGAGGGAGGTCGAGTTTCGTCTCGCCGAGCACTTCGCCGGTGATGACACGTCTGCGCAGGAAGGAGACCACCTGGTTGGTGACCTCGACGGAGCCGTAGCACAGGCGGCCGTCGCCCCAGGGCACCTCGGTGTCCGTCTCCAGGACGGAGATCGCCGTCGTGTCGCGGGCGACCGTGGTGTAGGGCGGGGCGGCCTCCTCGACCAGGGCGACCGAGTCGTCCAGGTCGAGGGAGCGCACCAGGTACGTGCGGCCCTGGTGCAGATGGACCGCGCCCTCGTGGACCGAGGTGTGCGCGGCGCCCGCGTCGACCGTGCCGAGCAGCCGGCCGGTGCCGGACTCGACGATCTGCACCGGCCGTCCGCCCTCGCCGCGGATGTCGGTGAGGTCCGCGGCCCGCTCCCGGCGGGTCCAGTGCCAGGCCTTCGTCCGGCGGCGCAGCAGCTTCGCGGCCTCCAGCTGCGGCAGCAGCTCGGCGCAGGCCGGGCCGAACAGTTCGGTGTCCTCGTCGGTGAGCGGCAGCTCGGCGGCGGCCGCGCACAGGTGCGGGGCGAGGACGTACGGGTTGTCGGGGTCGAGGACCGTGGACTCGACCGGCTGGTCGAACAGGGCCTCGGGATGGTGGACGAGGAAGGTGTCCAGCGGGTCGTCGCGGGCGACCAGCACCGCGAGGGCGCCCTGACCGGAGCGTCCCGCGCGGCCCGCCTGCTGCCACAGGGAGGCGCGGGTGCCCGGGTAACCGGCGATCAGCACGGCGTCCAGGCCGGACACGTCCACGCCCAGTTCCAGGGCGGTCGTGGCGGCCAGGCCCAGGAGTTCGCCGGAGTGCAGGGCGCGTTCCAGGGCGCGGCGCTCCTCGGGCAGGTAGCCGCCCCGGTAGGCCGCGACACGCCGGGACAGAGGCCGGTCGATCTCGGCCAGCCGCTCCTGGGCGATCACCGAGATCAGCTCGGCGCCGCGCCGGGACCGTACGAAGGCGACCGAGCGCACGCCCTGGAGGGCGAGGTCGGTCAGCAGGTCCGCCGTCTCGGCGGTGGCGGTACGCCGGACGGGCGCGCCCCGTTCGCCCCGCAGCTCGGTCAGCGGGGGCTCCCAGAGGGCGAACACCAGTTCACCGCGGGGCGAGGCGTCGTCGGCCACCTCCACCACGGGCACGCCGGTGAGGCGGCGGGCGGCCACCGCGGGCTCCGCCGCGGTCGCCGAGGCCAGCAGGAAGACCGGAGAGGCACCGTAGCGCGCGCACAGCCGGCGCAGTCGGCGCAGGACCTGGGCGACATGGGAGCCGAAGACGCCGCGGTAGGTGTGGCACTCGTCGATGACGACGTACTTCAGGGCCCGCAGGAAGGAGGACCAGCGCGGGTGCGAGGGCAGGATCCCGCGGTGCAGCATGTCGGGGTTGGTCAGGACATGGTTGGCGTACTGGCGGATCCACTCGCGTTCCTCGGGTGGGGTGTCGCCGTCGTACACCGCGGGGCGTACGGCCCTGCCCAGCGGCCGGGCGAGTTCCTTCACCGCGCGGCACTGGTCGGCCGCGAGGGCCTTGGTGGGGGCCAGGTACAGGGTGGTGGCGCCGCGGCCGTTGGCGGCCCCGGAACCGTCCAGCAGCGTCGAGAGCACCGGGACGAGGTAGGCCAGAGACTTGCCGGACGCGGTGCCGGTGGCGACGACGACGGAGTCACCGTCCAGGGCGTGTTCCGCTGCGCGCGCCTGGTGCGCCCACGGGTGCTCGATCCCGCACGCCTGGACCGCCGCGATCACCTCCGGCCGAATCCGGTCGGGCCAGACGGCATGGCGCCCCGCGCGCGGGGGCAAGTGCTCCGTATGAGTGATGCGCGCAGCCCGGCTCTGCCCCGCGGCGAGCCGGTCGAGGACCGTGCCCGGCGCCAGGCGGGTGACGGGGGCAGCCGGGGATCGATCGGATCGGTGATTCTTGGCCATCGGCACCGAGTCTGTCACCGACGTGCAGGACAATGGGACCAAGGCGTCGTGCACGCCTGCCGGTAAGTGATTGAATGCCATCGCGGCTGGCGAACCGTCCCGGGGGCTTCAAGCCGAGGTGTCCTGAGGGGCGACCGCTCGATAGCAAGGTGCTGGAGGATCCGTGGACCTGTCCCTGTCGACCCGTACCGTCGGCGATCGTACGGTCGTCGAGGTCGGTGGCGAAATCGACGTATATACCGCGCCCAAGCTGCGTGAGCAGCTGGTCGAGCTTGTGAACGACGGGAATTTCCACCTCGTCGTCGACATGGAGGGCGTGGACTTCCTCGACTCCACCGGGCTCGGCGTACTGGTCGGTGGCCTGAAGCGAGTGCGTGCCCATGAGGGCTCGCTGCGCCTGGTGTGCAACCAGGAGCGCATTCTCAAGATCTTCCGTATCACCGGTCTCACCAAGGTGTTCCCGATCCACACCTCGGTGGACGAAGCGGTGGCAGCCACCGACTGACCGCCGGCCCCGGGCCGGTGACCGGGGCGGAAGAGTCCAAGCGGAGGCCGGGCATTTCGGCGGCCCGGCCCTCCGGCAGCACGCCCGTAGCTCCGAGGGGGATGCATGGCCACCGTCGAACTCCGTTTCAGCGCGCTGCCCGAGCACGTCAGGACCGCCCGTCTGGTGGCGGCAGCGGTGGCGCGCAGGGCCGGAGTGGACGAGGCCGTCCTCGACGAGGTCAGACTCGCCGTCGGCGAGGCCTGCACGCGGGCTGTGGGGCTGCATCGCAACAGCGGGATCTCGGCACCGGTGAAGGTGATGCTGACCGAGGAGGAGAAGCAGTTCTCCATCGAGGTCGGTGACGAGGCCCGGCACGCGCCGTTCCACGCCGGGGATGCCCCGGGCGTGGTGGACGAGGCTGAAGCCGAGGAGGACGAGATGGGCCTCGCGGTCATCAGCGGCCTCGTCGACGACGTAGAGGTCTCTGCAGGGGAGCATGGCGGGCTGATCAAGATGACCTGGCCGACCACGCCGCCGCCGGTCGCGACGCTCCCCTGACCCACCTCACCCGTTCGGCGCACTACATGAGGGCCCTGCTTCGCAGGGCCCTTCTTGTTGCGTGACCGCCTCCACCAGGTACATTTGAATTCGTGAATGAATTCACGACCTGTCGGCAGATCATTTGATCAATCATTGATCGCGGGTCAACGGTTTTGAACCATTACCTCTTTCGGGTTCCGTGGCGTGACGTCGATCATTTGCTGAAGAGCAGGTGAAGGGCAATTCGGTTCGCCGCGCTCTGTTTTGATCAGGTTCCGCTACCTACAATCCGTCCACATCTTGAGCTCAGCCCAAGCGTCAAGGAGGACGAATGGCGGGGCTTTCTACCCCTCAGCAGTCAGGTCACCCCACAACCTTCGCAGCTGCAGTGTTGACCAACGACAATCGGATCATCGTGGCGGTCATCGCAGCCGTCGCGCTGGCCGCGCTCGTGGTCGCGGGCATCCTGGTGCGCCAGGTGCTGGCAGCGGGCGAGGGCACCAGCAGCATGAAGAAGATCGCGGAAGCGGTCCAGGAAGGCGCGAACGCCTATCTGGGCCGTCAGCTGCGCACGCTCGGCGTATTTGCCGTGATCGTTTTCTTCCTGCTCTTGCTGCTGCCTGCGGACGACTGGAATCAGCGCGCCGGACGATCGGTGTTCTTTCTGATCGGAGCCGCCTTCTCGGCGGCGACCGGCTATATCGGCATGTGGCTCGCCGTGCGCAGCAATGTACGTGTCGCCGCGGCGGCCCGGGAAGCGACCCCTTCGGCGGGTGAGCCGGAAAAGGATCTCACCGCCGTCTCGCACAAGGCCATGAAGATCGCTTTTCGCACCGGCGGTGTCGTCGGCATGTTCACGGTGGGGCTCGGCCTGCTCGGCGCCTCCTGTGTGGTGCTGGTGTACGCGGCCGACGCGCCGAAGGTGCTGGAGGGCTTCGGCCTCGGTGCCGCATTGATCGCGATGTTCATGCGGGTGGGCGGCGGCATCTTCACCAAGGCCGCCGACGTCGGCGCCGACCTGGTCGGCAAGGTCGAGCAAGGCATTCCGGAGGATGATCCTCGCAATGCCGCGACCATCGCCGACAACGTGGGCGACAACGTCGGCGACTGCGCGGGCATGGCAGCCGACCTCTTCGAGTCGTACGCCGTCACGCTGGTCGCCGCGCTCATCCTGGGCAAGGCGGCCTTCGGCAACGACGGACTCGCCTTCCCGCTGCTGGTGCCGGCCATCGGCGTGATCACCGCGATGATCGGGATCTTCGCGGTGGCGCCGCGCCGCGCCGACCGCAGCGGCATGAGCGCGATCAACCGTGGCTTCTTCATCTCCGCGGTGATCTCACTCGCCCTGGTCGCGGTCGCCGTCTTCCTCTACCTGCCGTCGACGTACTCCGGTCTCACCGGCGTCACGGACGCGGCGATCAGGGGCAAGGACGGCGACCCGCGGATCCTCGCCCTGGTCGCGGTCGGGATCGGCATCCTGCTGGCCGCGGTGATCCAGCAGCTGACCGGCTACTTCACCGAGACCACCCGGCGGCCGGTCAGAGACATCGGCAAGACCTCGCTCACCGGCCCGGCCACCGTCGTCCTCGCCGGTGTCTCCGTCGGCCTGGAGTCGGCGGTCTACACCGCCCTGCTGATCGGCCTCAGCGTGTACGGGGCCTTCCTGCTCGGCGGTACGTCGATCATGCTGGCGCTGTTCGCGGTGGCGCTGGCCGGCACCGGGCTGCTCACCACGGTCGGCGTGATCGTCGCCATGGACACCTTCGGCCCGGTCTCCGACAACGCCCAGGGCATCGCCGAGATGTCCGGCGACGTCGAGGGCGCGGGCGCCCAGGTGCTCACCAACCTGGACGCGGTGGGCAACACCACCAAGGCCATCACCAAGGGCATCGCCATCGCCACCGCCGTCCTCGCGGCCTCGGCGCTCTTCGGGTCGTACCGGGACGCCATCACCACAGGCGCGCGTGACGTCGGGGAGAAACTGACCGGCTCGGGCGCGCCGATGACGCTGACCATGGACATCTCGCAGCCCAACAACCTGGTCGGCCTCATCGCCGGCGCGGCGGTCGTCTTCCTCTTCTCGGGGCTGGCGATCAACGCGGTGTCCCGGTCGGCCGGTTCGGTGGTGTTCGAGGTGCGCCGGCAGTTCCGCGAGAAGCCCGGGATCATGGACTTCAGCGAGAAGCCGGAGTACGGCAAGGTCGTCGACATCTGCACCAAGGACGCCCTGCGCGAACTCGCCACGCCCGGGCTGCTCGCCGTCATGGCGCCCATCTTCATCGGGTTCACGCTCGGGGTCGGTGCGCTGGGCGCCTACCTCGCGGGCGCGATCGGCGCGGGCACGCTGATGGCGGTGTTCCTCGCCAACTCCGGTGGCGCCTGGGACAACGCCAAGAAGCTCGTCGAGGACGGCCACCACGGCGGCAAGGGCAGCGAGGCCCACGAGGCCACGGTGATCGGGGACACGGTGGGCGATCCCTTCAAGGACACCGCCGGCCCCGCGATCAACCCGCTGCTGAAGGTGATGAACCTGGTGTCGCTGCTCATCGCGCCCGCGGTCATCAAGTTCTCCTACGGCAGCGACAAGAGCCTCGGAGTACGGATCGCGGTCGCGGTCCTATCGCTGGCCGTGATCGTCGGCGCGGTCTACGTCTCCAAGCGGCGCGGCATCGCCGTGGGGGACGACGACTCCGAAACGGTCTCCAAGTCAGCCGATGCCGCGGTGGTGTCGTAGACGGTCTCATCCCGGGCCCAGCTCAGGAGACGGGCGGGCGGCGCGTACGACGCGTCGCCCGCCCCGCCGTGTGTGCGGACGCTTCCAGTGAGCCTTCTCTCGCTTGGTGCAAATGGCCTCAAGACACCACACAAGGGGCGACCGACTCGCTGGTGCGGCCGACACGGCGTGTATGTTCCGGGGCCGAGGGCCATGGAAGGGACCAAACCGGTGAACAAGAAGCTCGCGGCCGCACTGTCCGGCGGTGCGGTGCTCGTACTGGCGCTGACGGGTTGCACCAACAGCGCTGCCGACAGCAAGAGCGACGCGCTGAACGCCTGGGCCAAGCAGGTGTGCGACGCGGTGCAGCCGCAGGCGAAGAAGATCGAGGCCGCGAACACCGCCATCCAGAAGGAGACCTCGGACAACAGCGCGCCCGCCCAGGTCCAGAAGACCGACGCGCAGGCCTTCCAGGACATGGCCGACGCCTACAAGGCCATCGGGCAGGCCGTGAACACGGCCGGCGCGCCCGAGGTCGACAACGGCCAGAAGAAGCAGCAGGACGCGGTCAAGGAGCTCAACGGCCTGTCGGCCTCGTACACCTCCCTGAAGGAGCAGGTGGACAAGCTCGACACCAAGAACCAGGCCAAGTTCGCGGACGGCCTCAAGGACATCGCCACCCGGCTGGACAAGCTGAGCCGGACCGGGAACGACGCGCTGAAGAACCTCGAGGAGGGCGACGTCGGCAGGGCGATGGCCCAGCAGCCGAGCTGCAAGTCCGCCTCAGCCACCCCGTCCGGTTCCGCCTCGTCCCCGGCGACGAGCGGCTGACGTACGCAGACGCACGACGCGCACCGAGACGCGCGCGCGTGCGCTGTCGGAGCGAGCCGACACAATGGGGGGCGTGAGTGACACCAGCCTGCCCGCACTGCCCGCCTCCGACCGACCGGACGTCGCCGCCCGGCTCAGGGACGCCCTGCTCGGCGCCTCCTTCACCGCCGACGGACTGCTCGAACTGCTCGGCGCGCCCGCGTACGCCGCGCTGGCGCGCAGCGAGACCGTACCCGCGATGCGCGCCACACGCGGCGACACGCCGCTGGAGCTTCTGGTCCGGCTGTTCCTGCTCCAGCAGCCGGTGCCGTACGCGCGCGTGGCGGACGTCCTGCCCGCCGAGGGGTGCCTGGAGACCGGCTGGCTGGTGCGCGTCGGCGCGGACGAGGTAGCCGCGGCCGTGGACGTCCGGCCCTACGGCGGACTCGACGGCGAGGACTGGTTCATCGTGTCCGACCTGGGCTGTGCGGTGGGCGGCGCGGGCGGGATCGGCAGCCGGGACGAGGGAGTCGTCCTCGGCGTCGGCGGCGCCTCCACGACCCTGGCCGGCATCACGGTCCGCACACCGGTCGGCTCCGCGCTCGACCTCGGCACCGGCTCCGGCATCCAGGCGCTGCACGCCGGCCGGCACGCCACGCGCGTGACCGCGACCGACGTCAATTCGCGCGCGCTGCACATCACCGCCCTGACGCTGGCGCTGTCCGGCGCGCGGGCCGCCGATCTGCGCCAGGGCTCGCTGTTCGAGCCGGTCCACGACGACGAGCGGTTCGACCTGATCGTGTCGAACCCGCCCTTCGTGATCTCCCCGGGCGCCCGGCTGACGTACCGCGACGGCGGGATGGCCGGGGACGATCTGTGCCGCACGCTCGTCCAGGAGGCGGGCGACCGGCTGAACGAGGGCGGATTCGCGCAGTTCCTCGCCAACTGGCAGCACGTCGAGGGCGAGGACTGGCAGGACAGGCTCAGGTCCTGGGTGCCCCGCGGGTGCGACGCGTGGATCGTGCAGCGCGAGGTGCAGGACGTCACGCAGTACGCCGAGCTGTGGCTGAGGGACGCGGGCGACCACCGCGGTGACGCCGCGGAGTACCAGGAGCGGTACGACGCCTGGCTGGAGGAGTTCGAGGCGCGCAAGGTCAGGGCCGTGGGCTTCGGCTGGATCACGCTGCGCAGGACGAGTTCCGCGACGCCCTCGATCACCGTGGAGGAGTGGCCGCACCCGGTGGAGCAGCCGCTCGGCGACACCGTCCGGGCGCACTTCGCCCGCGTCGACTACCTGCGGGAACACGACGACGCAGCCCTGCTCGACGGTCACTTCCGGCTTGTGCGCGAGGTGGTCCAGGAGCAGGTCGGACTGCCCGGCGCCGAGGACCCCGAGCATGTCGTGCTGCGCCAGAACCGGGGGATGCGCCGGGCCACCGCGGTGGACACGGTGGGCGCCGGCTTCGCCGGTGTCTGCGACGGCACGCTGAGCGCCGGCCGCATCCTGGACGCCATCGCCCAGCTGATGGGCGAGAGTCCGCTTCTCCTGCGCGACCGCACACCGGCCCAGATCCGCCTGTTGGTGGAGCAGGGCTTCATCGAACCGGCGCAGAAACCGGGGGAAGAACCGGCTCAGTGACCGGTTCGGCGACCGGATCAGTGATCGGTTCGAGCGACCGGTGAGGCTGCGGGGGCGACGGCGAGTTCTCGTCGTTTCCGCGGCCTGTCAGTCCGTGTCGATCGGGCTCGGCCATGCTTTTCGATCTTTGCCGGGGGTCGGGGGGGAAAAGGCGGAAAAAAAGCGGAGAACTTGATTCCCGTCACGTGCGGAAGGGGGGGAGCACCGCCCCGGGAAGCGGGCCGACTCGTGTTCACCGCGGGTTCGTGCCGTCGTCGCCCGCGGCTGTCAGCCTCCCGTACCGGGGCACGCGGGGACGGGAGGGTACGTACATGGAGAGCGGTCCGGCGATCTTCACGGGAACGGTGTTCTCCCTGTTCGGAGCAGCCTTGTTGGGGTGGACGGCGGTCCGGGTCCGGCACCGGGAGACCATCGCCGCCGGCCTGCCGCGCACCGCGTCGGCGACCGTCGCGACCCTGGCCGCCGTGACCGCCCTGACCCTCGGCGTGTGGTGCTTCGGGCGGCTGTGAGAGCCGCGGCGCCTGTCCGGTCTCCGTAACTGAGAAATCACCCTCCGCATCAGCGCGAACGGCCTGGTGAGCACTCCGGGCGGCAGGAAGGGGGGTAGTCGGGTTACCGTTCGAGTGGCCGTTGCGGGCTTTTCCCGTTTGACACGGGGGCGGGATGTACCGTCACACTCCGCAGCGTCACCACGACCCGACCCCCGGGAAATCAAGGCCCGGGGAGGCCCCAGCGTCGACCGGAGAGAAGAGCGAAGTTGTCCCCGACCAGCGAGACCGCACAGGGCGGCCGCCGACTCGTCATCGTCGAGTCGCCTGCCAAGGCGAAGACGATCAAGGGCTACCTCGGCCCCGGCTACATCGTCGAGGCGAGCGTCGGGCACATCCGCGACCTTCCCAGCGGCGCCGCGGAGGTGCCCGAGAAGTACACCGGCGAGGTCCGCCGCCTCGGTGTGGACGTGGAACACGACTTCCAGCCGATCTATGTCGTCAACGCGGACAAGAAGGCCCAGGTCAAGAAGCTCAAGGATCTGCTGAAGGAGTCCGACGAGCTCTTCCTCGCCACCGATGAGGACCGCGAGGGCGAGGCCATCGCCTGGCACCTTCAGGAGGTGCTCAAGCCGAAGATCCCGGTCAAGCGGATGGTCTTCCACGAGATCACCAAGGACGCCATCCGGGAGGCGGTCGCCAACCCGCGCCAGCTCAACCAGCGGCTGGTCGACGCCCAGGAGACCCGGCGCATCCTCGACCGCCTCTACGGCTACGAGGTCTCGCCCGTGCTGTGGAAGAAGGTCATGCCGCGGCTGTCGGCGGGCCGGGTCCAGTCCGTCGCGACACGGCTCGTGGTCGAGCGGGAGCGCGAGCGCATGGCGTTCCGCTCCGCCGCGTACTGGGACCTGACCGGCACCTTCGCGACCGGCCGCGCGGGCGACCCGAGCGACCCGTCGTCGCTGGTCGCGCGCCTGCAGACCGTCGACGGCAGGCGCGTCGCGCAGGGCCGCGACTTCGACTCCCTGGGCCGGCTCAAGAGCGAGAGCATCCTCCACCTCGACGAGGCGAACGCCCGTGCGCTCGCCGCCGCACTGGAGGACACCCGCTTCTCCGTCCGCTCGGTCGAGTCCAAGCCGTACCGCCGCTCGCCGTACGCCCCGTTCCGTACGACGACGCTCCAGCAGGAGGCCAGCCGCAAGCTCGGCTTCGGGGCGAAGGCGACCATGCAGATCGCGCAGAAGCTGTACGAGAACGGCTTCATCACGTACATGCGTACGGACTCCACGACCCTGAGCGACACGGCGATCGCCGCCGCGCGCGCCCAGGTCACCCACCTCTACGGCGCCGACTACCTGCCGCCGCAGCCCCGTACGTACGCCGGCAAGGTCAAGAACGCGCAGGAGGCGCACGAGGCGATCCGTCCTTCGGGTGATCGTTTCCGCACGCCCGCCGAGACGTCCCTGACCGGCGACCAGTTCAAGCTCTACGAGCTGATCTGGAAGCGGACGGTCGCCTCCCAGATGAAGGACGCGACCGGCAACAGCGTGACCGTGCGGATCGGCGGCACCGCGGCCGACGGCCGGGACGTGGAGTTCAGCGCGTCCGGCAAGACGATCACCTTCCACGGCTTCCTCAAGGCCTACGTCGAGGGTGCCGACGACCCCAACGCCGAGCTCGACGACCGCGAGCGCCGGCTGCCCCAGGTCGGCGAGGGCGACGCGCTCACGGCCGAGGAGATCACGGTCGACGGCCACGCCACCAAGCCCCCGGCCCGCTACACCGAGGCCAGCCTGGTCAAGGAGCTGGAGGAGCGCGAGATCGGCCGCCCGTCGACGTACGCGTCGATCATCGGCACGATCCTCGACCGCGGCTACGTCTTCAAGAAGGGCACGGCTCTCGTGCCGTCCTTCCTGTCCTTCGCCGTGGTCAACCTCCTGGAGAAGCACTTCGGGCGGCTCGTCGACTACGACTTCACCGCCAGGATGGAGGACGACCTCGACCGCATCGCGCGCGGTGAGGCGAAGGCCGTGCCGTGGCTGAAGCGCTTCTACTTCGGTGAGTCGGCGTCCGGCAGCGGCCCCGCCGCGGGCGGCCCCGGCGGCGCCGCCGAGGCCGGCAACGGCGACGGGGACCACCTCGGCGGCCTCAAGGAGCTGGTGACGGACCTGGGCGCCATCGACGCGCGCGAGGTGTCGTCGTTCCCGGTGGGCAACGACATCGTGCTGCGGGTCGGCCGCTACGGCCCGTACATCGAGCGCGGTGAGAAGGAGACCGACACCCACCAGCGCGCCGACATCCCGGACGACCTGGCCCCCGACGAGCTGTCCGTCGAGTTCGCCGAGGAACTGCTCGCCAGGCCGAGCGGCGACTTCGAGCTGGGCGCCGACCCGGTCACCGGCCACACGATCGTCGCCAAGGACGGCCGCTACGGCCCGTACGTCACCGAGGTGCTCCCCGAGGGCACCCCGAAGACCGGCAAGAACGCGGTCAAGGCGCGTACGGCATCGCTGTTCAAGTCGATGTCCCTGGACACGGTCACCCTGGACGACGCCCTGAAGCTCATGTCGCTGCCGCGCGTCGTCGGCGCCGACGCGGAGGGCCAGGAGATCACCGCGCAGAACGGCCGCTACGGTCCGTACCTGAAGAAGGGAACGGACTCGCGTTCCCTGCAGTCCGAGGACCAGCTCTTCA
>NZ_NNBK01000006.1:253138-353441 GCF_002803075.1 Streptomyces sp. CB01373
ACGCTGGAAGAGGCGCTGGCGATCTACGCCCAGCCCAAGCAGCGGGGCCGCGCGGCCGCCAAGCCGCCGCTGAAGGAGCTCGGCGCCGACCCGGTCAGCGGCAAGCCGGTCGTGGTGAAGGACGGCCGCTTCGGCCCGTACGTCACCGACGGCGAGACCAACGCGACCCTGCGCTCCGGCGACAGCGTCGAGGCGATCACCCCGGAGCGCGGTTTCGAGCTCCTCGCCGAGAAGCGCGCGAAGAGCCCGGCCAAGAAGACCGCGAAGAAGGCCGCCGCCAAGAAGACGACGGCGAAGAAGACGGCGTCCACGGCGGCGAAGAAGACCGCGGCGAAGAAGACGACCACCGCCAAGAAGACGGCGGCGAAGAAGACCACCGCGAAGAAGACCACCGCGAAGGCGACGGCCGCCAAGGCGGCGGAGGACTGATCGCGCGGCGGATCCGTCACGGCTCCTCTCCGGAGGACCGGTCGCACCGCGGATCCCTCACGGCTCCTTTGCAAAAGGCACGCCCCGGCATCACTTTGGTGTCGGGGCGTGCGCACCTCCGGTCGGTCGCTCCGAGCTGTCGGTGCGTCCCGATAGGCTGAACGCATGACGCGAGCCGAGCAGCCAACGGCCCACACCTCCACACCCGACGACGCGCTCCTGACCGATTCCCGCGAGCGTGCCGTCCGCGCCCTGCTGCGCCGGCCGCAGTTGCGGCGGCTGTGGAGCGCCCAACTGGCCGAAGGCGTCGGGGACACCCTCGCGCTCCTGGTCCTGGTCGTCCTCGCCCTCCAGGCGGCGGCCGTCACCGGCCCCTTCGGCGGTGGCTACCGGGGCGTGGCCTTCGCAGTGGCGACGGTCTTCGGAGCGCGCGTTCTGGCGACGCTGTTCTTCGGCGCGGTCCTCCTCGGACCGCTCACCTCGCTCACCTCCCAGGAGGGGCCGCTCGACCGGCGCTGGACCATGGTCGGCGCCGACGGCCTGCGTGCCGCCCTGCTGATCGTCGCCCCGCTGTGGATCGACTGGACGCCGGACAACGCCCTGGTCCTCCTCCTGGTCACCGCCTTCGTGACCGGGGCCGCCGAGCGCCTCTGGAGCGTGTGCCGGGACGGCGCGGCCCCCGCGCTGCTGCCCGCCCCGCCCCCGGAGGGCGCCACGGTGCGCCCGCTGCCGGACCACATGGACGCCCTGCGCCGTCTGTCGCTGCGGACCACCTTCCTGGCGGTCCCGCTGGCGGCCGCCGCCCTGATCGCCGCCTCCCTGGTCAACAACCTCCTGGGCACCGCAGTCGCCTGGTTCGACCAGCACCAGGCGGCCCTGGGCGCGTACGTCGCGGCCGGACTCTTCGCCGCGTCCCTGTCCGTGCTGACCTACCTGGAACTGCCCGGCACCCGCACCCCGCGCCCGCGCTCGCCGCTGGAGGGACTGCGCCGCCCGAAGACGGGTTCAGGTGTCGACAAGGGCCGCACGGGTGCCGTGCCGCTGCTCGTGCTCGCCTGCGCGTCCGTCGCCGGGGCGATCGCGGCCGCCGTCGCCGTCTGCGTGCTGCACGCCACGGACCTGCACGGCGGTCCGGTGCTGTACGGGCTGGCGGTGCTCGCCCTGACCGGTGGGGTCGCGGTCGGCATCCGTACGGCGCCGAAGGCGCTGGTCTCCCTGTCGCGGCGACGGCTGCTGGCCCTGACGATCGCCCTCACCGGCGTCGCCCTGCTCGCCGCCGGGCTGGTCCCCGACGTCACCACGGTCCTGCTGATCCTCGCGCTGGCCGGCGTGAGCGCGGGCGCCGCCGCCAACACCGGGCACACGCTGCTCGACCAGGAGGCCGAGGACTACCGCAAGCCGCGCATGACCGAGCACCTGCACGCGGTGGTGCGCGTCTTCGTGGCGCTCGGTGTCGTGCTCGCCCCCGTGGTCGCGGCCGGGATCGGCCCGCACCGGCTCCAGGACGGCCGGTTCGTGTTCGCGCACGGCGGCGCCGCGTTCACGCTGATGCTGGTCGGCGCGCTGCTGCTGCCGGTGGCCGCGCTGGTCCTCGCCAAGGTCGACGACCGCTCCGGCGTACCGCTGCGGCAGGACCTCGTCGACGCCCTGCGGGGCGGCGACGACCCGGTGACGGCCCCGGCGGAGTCCGGGTTCTTCATCGCCCTGGAGGGCGGTGACGGCGCCGGCAAGTCCACGCAGGCCGAGGCGCTCGCCGACTGGATCAGGTCCAAGGGCCACGAGGTCGTCCTCACCCGCGAGCCGGGTGCCACTCCCGTGGGCAAGCGGCTGCGCTCGATCCTGCTGGACGTGTCCTCGCAGGGTCTGTCCCACCGCGCGGAGGCCCTGCTGTACGCCGCCGACCGCGCGGAGCACGTCGACACGGTCGTACGGCCCGCGCTGAAGCGGGGCGCCGTGGTGATCACCGACCGGTACATCGACTCCTCCGTCGCCTACCAGGGCGCGGGCCGCGACCTGTCCCCGACGGAGATCGCGCGGATCTCCCGCTGGGCGACGAACGGTCTTGTGCCGCATCTGACGGTCCTGCTGGACGTCTCGCCGGAGACCGCCCGGGAGCGGTTCACGGAGGCGCCCGACCGTCTGGAGTCGGAGCCGGCCGAGTTCCACGCGCGCGTGCGGTCCGGTTTCCTGGCGCTGGCCGCCGCCGACCCCGGCCGCTACCTCGTGGTGGACGCCGGGCAGGAGCCGGAGGCGGTGACCACGGTCGTCCGGCACCGGCTCGACCAGATGCTGCCGCTGTCCGAGGCCGAGCTGAAGGCGCAGGAGGAGGCGCGCAGGAAGGCCGAGGAGGAGGCGCGCCGCAAGGCCGAGGAGGAGGCCCGGCGCAAGGCCGAGGAGGAGCGCCAGGAGCGCGAACGCCAGGAGCAGCTGGCCCGGCTGCGCGCCGAGGAGGAGGAGCGCAAGCGGCGCGAGCTGGAGGAGGCGCAGCGGCGCGAGGCGGAGCGGCAGGCCGAGGAGGCCCGGCTGCGCGCCGAGGAGGCCCGCCGCAAGGCCGAGGAGGAACAGGCCCGGCTGCTCGCGGAGGAGCGGGCACGGGCGGAGGCCGAGGCGCGCCGCAAGGCCGAGGAGGAGCAGCGGCGTCTGCAGGCCGAGGAGGAGGAGCGGCTGCGCGCCGAGGCCGAGGCGCGGCGGATGGAGAAGCAGCGCAAGGCGGAGGAGGCCCTGCGCCGGGCCGAGGAGGCCCGGCGTGCGGCGGAGCAGGCAGCGGCCACCGCGCAGACGGGTCCGCGTCGGTCCACGGAGCCCTCGGCCGCGCCGGTGCCGCCGGAGGCGATGACAGTGCCGACGCCGGTGGTGACGCCGACGAACGCGTCGGGCGGGCCCGTGGACGAGACCGCGGTGCTGCCGCCGGTGCGGGACGAGCGGCCGGCCGGTGAGCCTTCGGGCGAGGGCTCGGAGCGGGGCACGGGCCGGGGCTCGGACCAGGACAGGGGCCGTGGCTCGGGCGAGGACTCCCGTGGGATGTCGCGCGGGCCGGCGGAGTCGGGGCGGCCGCGGACGGCGGGTGAGTCGGAGTCCGAGGTGACCGCGAAGCTGCCGAAGCCCGTGGTGGCGCCGGGCGCCGCAGACGAGACGGCCGTACTGCCGCCCGTCCCGCCGGGAGCCGTGGACGAGACCGCCGTGCTGCCGGCCTTCACGCCGGGGGCCGCGGACGAGACGGCGGTCCTGCCTCCGGTGCGCGGGGAGGACCCCGCGGACCGGTTCCCGCCCGGTTTCTTCCGGGACGAGCGGGACGGACGGGGCGAGCGGTCGCGGGCCGTTCGGCACGACGACGGCGACGACCGTACGCGGGAGCTGCCCCAGGTCGACGCCGAGGCGGTCGCCCGGCGGCGGCCGCGGCCGGACTGGGCCGAGGAGACGCCCCTCGACGACCTGCCGACCCTGGCGGACGAACTGCTGGGCCCGCGCGAGGACGGCGACGGGCCCGACGACGGCGAGGGCGGCCGGGGCAGGGGCCGGCGACGCTGAGCCGAACCCCGTGTCGGCATGGGGGCCGAGAATTCCCCCATGCCGAAGGGGTCCGGCCCGCGCCCCGGAGGCGGCCGCCCGCGTGGGGCTCGGAGGCGGTCGTCGGCGTGGGGGCTCGTCGGAGCCGCCCGCCGCGTTGTCAGTGGTGCCCCGCACAATGGTTCTCGCATCACGAACCATGACGAAAATGACGACATGACGAGAGGGCGGCGTGACCCATGAGCGTGTGGGACGACCTCGTCGGGCAGGAGCGCGTCAGTGAACAGCTGAGCGCCGCTGCCCGGGACGCCGACGCCCTGGTCACCGCGGCCACCACGGGCGCGCCGCCGCCGGAGGCGTCGAAGATGACGCACGCGTGGCTGTTCACCGGACCGCCCGGCGCGGGGACCACGCAGACGGCACGGGCCTTCGCCGCCGCCCTCCAGTGCGTGAGCCCCGACCGCGCCGTCGGCGGAGTCCCGGGCTGCGGCTTCTGCGACGGCTGCCACACGGCGCTGATCGGCACCCACGCCGACGTCAACACGGTCGCCGCCGTGGGTACGCAGATCCTCGCCGACGACATGCGGGACACCGTGCGCAAGTCGTTCACCGCCCCGGCGACCGGCCGCTGGCAGGTGATCCTCGTCGAGGACGCCGAGCGGCTGAACGAGAAGTCCGCCAACGCCGTGCTGAAGGCCGTCGAGGAGCCCGCCTCGCGCACGGTCTGGCTGCTGTGCGCCCCCTCGGTCGAGGACGTCCTGCCCACGATCCGCTCCCGCTGCCGGCACGTGAACCTGCGCACACCATCGGTGGACGCCGTAGCCGACATGCTCGTACGCCGGGAGGGCGTCGAACCCGCCGTCGCGGCCTCCGCGGCCCGCGCCACCCAGGGCCACATCGAGCGGGCCCGCCGCCTGGCCACCGACCCCGCCGCGCGCGAACGCCGGGCCACCGTCCTGAAGCTTCCCCTGCGTGTGGACGAGATTGGCGGCTGCCTCAGGGCCGCGCAGGAACTCGTCGACGCGGCGGCCGACGACGCCAAGGCGCTCGCGGAGGAGATGGACGCCAAGGAGTCCGAGGAGCTGAAGACGGCGCTCGGCGCGGCCCAGGGCGGCCGGCTGCCCCGAGGCACGGCAGGCGTGATGAAGGACCTGGAGGACAAGCAGAAGCGCCGCCGCACCCGCACCCAGCGCGACAGCCTCGACCTCGCCCTGACCGACCTCACCGGCCTCTACCGCGACGTCCTGGCCCTCCAGCTCGGCTCCCGCGTCGCCATCGCCAACGCGGACGTCGAGGACACCCTGGAGCGCCTCGCCCGCGGCGGCTCACCCGAGTCCACCCTGCGCCGCATAGAGGCGATCGCGGCCTGCCGCGACGCCCTCGACCGCAACGTGGCCCCGCTGCTGGCGGTGGAGGCGATGACGATGGCCCTGAGGGCGGGCTGACGAGGCCGGGCACCGAGACATCGGCGTCACTCGTACGGGCAACGCTCCGCACGTAACGCACTCATCCGATCGCGGAGAGTTACGCTCGCTGGATGCACATCAGGCGCGCCCTCCGTCCGAACAGCAGCAGAGGCCCTCGGCCCCGAACCTCCCTCCGCGCGGTACGCGCGGGCGGCACCCTCCTGGCGGCCGCCGCCCTGCTGGTCTCGGCCTGCACCCCAGGCACCACGCAGCGCCGGACCGAACCCGCGGCGGTCGCGGCGCTGGCCGCGCTGCCGCGGGCCACACCGCCCGCCCTGTCGTCGTACTACGGGCAGAAGCCGTCCTGGCGCGACTGCGGGGTGGCCGGCTTCGAGTGCGCCACGGTCAAGGCGCCGCTCGACTACGACCGGCCCGCCGCCGGTGACGTCCGGCTGGCCGTGGCCCGCAAGAAGGCGTCCGGTCCGGGCAAGCGGCTCGGTTCGCTCCTGCTGAACCCGGGCGGGCCGGGCGGCTCGGCCATCGCCTATCTCCAGCACTACGCCGGTGTCGGCTATCCGGAGGAGGTCCGCGCCCGCTACGACCTGGTCGCCATGGACCCGCGCGGGGTCTCCCGCAGCGACTCCGTGCAGTGTCTCGACGACCGGGACATGGACACGTACACGCAGACCGACTTCACGCCCGACGACCGCAAGGAGACCGACGCGCTGGTCGCCGCGTACCGCAAGTTCGCGGAAGGCTGCGGCGCGCACGCCGCCCGGCTGCTGCGGCACGTCTCCACCGTGGAGGCGGCACGCGACATGGACATCCTGCGCGCGGTGCTGGGCGACGGAAAGCTCAACTACGTCGGTGCCTCGTACGGGACGTTCCTCGGGGCGACGTACGCCGGCCTGTTCCCGCAACGCGTCGGCCGCCTGGTCCTGGACGGGGCCATGGACCCGTCGCTGTCGGCACGCCGGATGAACCTGGACCAGGCGGCGGGCTTCGACGGGGCCTTCCAGTCGTTCGCGAAGGACTGCGTACGGCAGAGCGACTGCCCGCTCGGCGGCCCCGGCGCGACGCCGAAGCAGGTCGGCGACCAGCTCGCCACCTTCTTCCGCAAACTCGACGCCCACCCGATCCCCGCCGGTGACGCCGGCGGCCGCGGCCTCGGCGAGTCCCTCGGCACCATCGGGGTGATCGCGGCGATGTACGACCAGGCGGCCTGGCCGCAACTGCGCGCGGCGCTGACGTCGGCGATGAAGCAGAACGACGGCGCCGCGCTGCTGGCCCTCGCCGACAGCTACTACGAGCGCGACTCCAGCGGCCACTACACCAACCTGATGTACGCCAACGCCGCCGTGAACTGCCTGGACCTGCCGGCCCCCTTCGCGGACCCCGAGCAGGTGGAGGAAGCCCTCCCCGCCTTCGAGAAGGCCTCCCCGGTCTTCGGCCGCGGCCTCGCCTGGAACACGCTGAACTGCGCGTACTGGCCGGTGAAGCCCACCGGCCAGTCCCATCGCATCGAGGCCAGGGGCGCCGCCCCCATCGTGGTGGTCGGCACCACCCGCGACCCGGCGACCCCCTACCGCTGGGCCCAGGGCCTGTCCCGCCAGCTCGCCTCGGCCCGTCTGCTGACCTTCGACGGCGACGGCCACACCGCCTACCGCCGCGGCAGCGGCTGCATCGACTCCGCGATCAACACCTATCTCCTCCAGGGAACCCCTCCGGCCAACGGCAAGCGCTGCTCGTAACCACGGCCCCGCCCCGGGCGCCCCGGCCCCCGGGGCGCCCGAGGGCGTGTGCGAAGCACCCCCGGAAACTGTGTAGACTTACCGACGTTGCCAATCGCACCATGGTGCCGGCAGCACGCCGCTTTAGCTCAGATGGCCAGAGCAACGCACTCGTAATGCGTAGGTCTCGGGTTCGAATCCCGAAAGCGGCTCCATCCGAAGCCCAGCTCAGACAATGTCTGAGCTGGGTTTTTTCGTTCATCGGCACTACTGCCAGGACTACCGCGCAGCCGCGTGGGACCCAGCGCGCCGGCCGGAAGGGGTCATCGGAGCAGTCCGAGGGGGCGTGCCCGACCGGCCGGAGACCGCATGCGTCGGCGGACCCGGTCGAGTTCGCCGCCGCGGGCGGCAGGCGTACTTTTGAAATCAGGCAAGGGTGACTCCCTGATTGGAACGTCCGGGCGACATCTCCGGGCGGCCCAGGGGTTCAGGGCCAAGGCCTGGACCGCCGGATCCAAGCGGGGTGCGTACTCACACGGCAGGCGCGGAGGGGTCATGGCCGAGCTCGGTAAGGCGGGCAACCCGCCGAACCCTGCCGCGGTGCTGCACGAGCCCGCACGGCTGGCCGCGGTGGACGCCGTCCGCGCGGTCGACGCACTGACCGCGGACACCTTCGCCCGGTCCGTGGACCTGGCCGTGCGGCTGCTGGACACCCGTATGGCCCTGATCAGCCTGGCCGGGGCGGACCAGCAGTACCTTCGGGGCGACAACGGCAGGGTCGTACCGTGGCACGGGGACCAGGAACGGGTCGACTGGTGTTTCTGTTCCGAGGTGGTGGTCTCGGGCCGGCCGCTCGCCATCGACGACATCCGCTGCGACTCCGCGCACCGGGCCGACCGCGCGGTCGCCGCCACCGGCATGCGCGCCTACCTGGGTGTACCGCTGCTCCTCGAGGAACTGCCGATCGGCGTGCTGTACGTGATCGACACCAGGCCCCGGCTGTGGGACCCGGACCAGCAGCACGCCCTGGAGCAACTGGGCGCCTCGGTGATGAGCGAGATCCGGTTGCGGCTGGACGCGGCCGAGCACAGCCGGCTCTACGCGCGGGCCGCGGCCGCCGCCGTGCTCGAGCACAGACGATCACAGCAGTTGCAGGACCTGGCCCGGGCCAGTCTGCGGATCAATGCCGCGCCCTCACTGGACTACGCCCTCCAGACGGTCACCGAGGAGGCCAGGGCGCTGGTGGGCACGCACCAGTCGGTCACCAGCATGACCACGAACCTCCGCTGGGCCCAGGCGATCAACGCGGTCTCCCTGTCGGACAAGTACGGCGAGTACCGCTTCTTCGACGCGCCCCCGGTCGGAGAGGGGATCTACGTCCTGGTGTGCAGGGACAACCGGCCGATGCGGATGACCCAGGACGAGCTGGAGGCGCACCCCGCCTGGCGGGGCTTCGGCTCCTACGCCCCGGTCCATCCGCCGATGCGCGGCTGGCTGGCCGTCCCGCTGATCGCCACCGACGGCCGCAACCTCGGGCTGATCCAGCTCTCGGACAAGACGGACGGCGGCGACTTCACGGCCGACGACGAGGCGGTCCTCGTCCAGCTCGCCCAGCTGGCCTCGGCGAGCATAGAGAAGGCCGCGGCGCTGGAGAACCAGTACGAGATCGCGCGCACCCTGCAGAGCAGTCTGCTGCCGCAGCAGTTGCCCGAGCACTCGGCGGTGTCGGCCGCCTCCCGCTATCTGCCCGCCGCGGCCCGCGCCGGGGTGGGCGGGGACTGGTTCGACGTGATCGGGCTCTCCGGTGCCCGGGTCGCCATGGTGGTCGGGGACGTGGTCGGACACGGCATCCACGCCGCCGCGGCCATGGGCAGGCTGCGTACGGCCGTGCGCACCCTCGCCGATGTCGACCCCACCCCCGAGGAACTGCTCACCCGGCTGGACGACCTGGTGAGCCGGCAGTCCGCGGAATCCGGCGCCGACGACGGTGCCGACCCGGCACGCGGCGGCGCCGCCGATGTCGGGACCACCTGCCTGTACGCGGTGTACGACCCGGTGACCGGGCGCTGCGCGCTGGCCCGTGCCGGGCATCCGGCGCCGATCGTCGTTGCCCCGGACGGCAGCGCCGACTTCCTCGACCTGCCCTCCGGGCCGCCGCTCGGTGTCGGCGGTGTGCCGTTCGAGACGGCGGAGATCCAGGTGCCGGAGGGCAGCCTGCTCGCCTTCTACACCGACGGCCTGGTCGAGTCCCGGCAGCGCGACCTGGAGGCGGGTCTGGAGGAGCTGCGCCAGGCACTGACCGAGCCGTGCGACTCGCTGGAAGCCCTGTGCGACCACGTGGTCAAGACGCTGCTGCCCGAGCCCCCGGCCGACGACGCGGCACTGCTGTTGGTCCGGCCGCACAGCCTGGACGAGACGCACGTCTCCACCTGGGACATCGCCGCGGAACCGGCCGAAGTGGCCCGGATCCGCGCTCGCACCGCCCGTCTGCTGGCCTCCTGGGGCCTGGAGGAGATCGGCTTCGTGACCGAGCTGGTGGTGAGCGAGCTGGTCACCAACGCCATCCGCTACGGCCAGCCCCCCATACAGATGCGGCTCATTCACGACCGGACGATCATCTGCGAGGTCTCCGACGCCAGCAGTACCGCCCCGCATCTGCACCAGGCCCGCATCTTCGACGAGGGCGGACGCGGCCTGATGCTGGTTGCCCAGCTCACCCAGCGCTGGGGCACCCGCCATGCCCGCAACGGCAAGACCATCTGGTGCGAGCTGGCCCTGCCGGTGGAGGGCGCTCCGGTGCAGGGTCTGTCCGTGGCAGGACTGGCGGGGCTGGAAGGGCTGGATGGTCTGGAAGGGCTGTCCGTGGACGGGCTGCTGCCGCCCGACTCGGAGTAGTAGTGCGGCGAGCGGTGGTACGCGCCGTGATCCGTACATGATCGGCAGGCCGTAGTCCCACCGCCCGGCCGCGGCATGCGCGCCACGCGCGGACAACGGTGGCGGCCTCCCAGGATCTGTTCCTCCGCGCACCCGGGAGGGTGCGCGGAGGGTGGGGTTCAGCGTGTCGTGCGGGCGTGTGTGCGTTCGAAGGCGGCGAAGGCCGCTTCCTGGCGCCATTCGAGTTCCGCCCTGGGGCTGCCGTACAGCAGACGCTGACACGCCGCGGACCGTACGGGCAGGCCGGGGCGTTCACCGCGGCAGGCGGGCACGACCCGGTAGCCCCCGGTGGTGGGATTGCCTTGCCACAGGCTCGCACCGGGCAGGAAGGCGTACTGGAGCGAGGCGCGCGCGAGGTCCTTCAGCTCGGGGTAGGACAGGCCGTAGGTCGCGGCGGCGTACTGGTACTCGTGGCTGATGTCGATCCGGGACACGCCGGGGTCGTCGGTGGCCAGCACGATGGGGACGCCGTAGCGGCGGTACGTGGTGAAGGGGTGTTCGGCGCCCTTCACGCCGAGGATCTGGGCGTTGCTGGAGAAGGGCACTTCGACGGCGACCTGACGGGCGGCCATGGTGCGGGCCGTGCGCTGCCAGCCGTCCTCGTGGACGAGGTCGACGCCGTGCCCGACGCGCTGGGTGCGGGCGACGTCGACGGCCTCCTTGATGTGGAACTCCAGGTCCTGCGGCTTGACCAGCCCGGTCCACAACTCACCTGCGTGCAGCGTGACATGGGCCCTCGGGTACGCGCCGCGCAGATAGCGGACCATGCGCATCTGGAGGCTGTAGTCGCGCAGCGCGACGTTCCCGTCCTCCGGCTGGACGAGGTTGACCGCGACGAAGCGCGGGTCGCGCTCGGCCAGCCGCATGCCCAGGGCGAGTTGGGTGAAGACCCGCTCCGGGGCGCTGCCCCGGGAGGCCTGGGAGATCCAGCGGACGGTGAGCCGGCAGCCGGGCCGGGCCCGGCCGGTGCCGCAATGCTCGGTCGCGCGGAACTCGGCGTCGCCGTCGTCGGCCTCCTTGCGGGCCGCGGCGACCAGCCCGTCGAGCTTGCCGCCTGCCACCAGCTTGCGGTGCAGGGCGGCGAGATCGGCGTCCCAGCCGACCTCGGCGGCCAGTTGCCTCGCGCCGTCGGAGGCCGGGCTGACCATCGTTTCCAGATAGAACTGGTTCTGGCCCGCGACGTGGTCGGCGACCTGGGCGAGCAGCTTGCCCCGGTGCCGCCAGGTCACCTCGCCGAACTTCCCGAAGGTGTCGAAGAAGTGGTCGTGGCCGTTGCCGCCGGGCGGGAAGTCCTGCATGGACCAGGTGCGGACCAGCGCGTCGTGGAAGGCGTGGTCCCTCCGGGCGTCCGCCGCGGGGCGGGTGCCGGGCCCGCACGGCGGCGCGACGGCGGTCAGCGTCGCGGTCTCGACGCACAGCCCGTCCTCGGCGGCCAGCTCGATCAGATACTCCGTGGACACCGCGCCCGAGAGGTGGTTGTGCAGGTCCCCGCCCTTGGGCAGGCTCACGAAGAAGCCGCGCAGTGACGCGGGCCGGGAGCGCAGCGATCTCAGGTAGGCGTCCGTACGGGCCTCCGCGACCGTCACCGGCCGGGACTGCGGCACGGCACGCGACGGAAGCCCGCCGCCGGGTTGCGCCTCAGCGGCCTGTTGCGCTCCGGCGGCGGGCTGGGCGCCGGCGGACACGGCGGACAGGAGGGACAGGGCGACGAGGGAGCCCACGGCGGCCGGAACGACCCGGCGGCGTGCGGAACTTCGGCGTTGCATGCTCACTCGGGCATGATCGGGGAACAAACGCGGCTGAAGCGGTTCTCCCGGACATCTTTCGCCGGACAGTACCCGACCGAGTGACGGCGCGGATTTCGGCGGGCAACACCCGGACGGCTGATGAACACAGTTCATGCGGTGCGGTTTTCGTACCGATTCCGGGCGGGTTGAGGTGAGGCGCGGGTAAGAGCACGCAAAGTGAGGTGGCGTCAGGGCAACCGGCGCCGCCGAGGCGACATCCTGGTGAACGAGGGGCGCCGCGCGGGCGCCTTCGTCGGATGGGATGAGGGCCGTGGTGGAGCCGAGGATCGCTGTCGCGGTGGTGACCATGGGCAACCGGCCTGCCGAGGTCGACGCCCTGCTGGAGTCCGTGGCCAAGCAGGATCTCGCGCCCGCCCGCATCGTGATCGTCGGCAACGGCTGCCGGCTGCCCGAGTTCGCCCGCCGGCTGTCCCTGCCCGGCGAGGTCACGGCGGTCGACCTCGACGAGAACCTCGGCTGTCCCGGCGGGCGCAACGCCGCCCTGGCCCGGCTGCGGGAGTTCGGGGACGTCGACGTGGTCGTGGAGCTGGACGACGACGGGCTCCTCGTCGACGCCGACGTACTGCGCCGGGTACGGGACCTGTACGCCGCCGACCCGCGCCTCGGCATCGTCGGCTTCCGCATCGCCGACGAGAACGGCGAGACCCAGCAGCGGCACGTGCCGCGGATCGGCAGGTCGGACCCGATGCGGGGCGGGTACGTCACCGGGTTCCTCGGCGGCGGGCACGCCCTGCGGATGGCGATGCTGGCGCAGACCGGGGACTGGCCCGCGGAGTTCTTCTTCGCACACGAGGAGACCGACCTGGCCTGGCGCGCCGCCGACGCCGGCTGGAAGATCCTCTACGCGCCCGAGCTGCTCCTGCGGCATCCGAAGACCTCGCCAGCGCGGCACGCCGTCTACTACCGGGTCACCGCCCGCAACCGGGTCTGGCTGGTCAGGCGGCGGCTGCCGCTTCCGCTGGTCCCGGTCCACCTCGGCGTGTGGACGCTCCTGACCCTGGTGCGGACCCGGTCGCTCGCCGGACTGCGGGCCTGGTGCGGCGGGTTCGTGGAGGGGGTGCGCGAGCCGGCGGGGGAGCGGCGGCCCATGCGCTGGCGGACGGTGTGGCGGCTGACCCGGCTCGGCCGGCCGCCGGTCGTCTGACCCCGTCCGGCGCTGTCCGGCCCCGTCTGACCCTGTCCGGCCCGTTCGACCCGCCGGAACACGGCCGCCGGGGTCGGTGCGGGGGCAGGTCCGCTCACTTCGCGTCGGCGTAGCACTCCACCACCGCCGTGGTGAACGGGAATCGCACCGGGGTCTCGCCGAACGTCAGCCGTCCCGCCAGTTCCGCGGCCTGCCGGATCGCCTCGACGACCGCGTCCGCCTCCTGCTCCGGGCAGTGCACGATCACCTCGTCGTGCTGGAAGAAGACCAGTTCGGCCGCCAGGTCACGGCAGGTGCGGCGCAGTGCGGCGAGCAGCAGCAGGGCCCAGTCGGCGGCGCTGCCCTGCACGACGAAGTTGCGGGCGAAGCGGCCGCGGGCGCGCGAGTTGGTGGAGGCGTACCCCGGCATCCAGCCCTGGTCGGCGGGTTGCGCGGTGGCCGGGTCGTCCTGTGGGAGGCCCGCCTCCCCGTCGGCGTCCTCGCCCGTCCCGGCGGCCGGGGGACAGGTGCGGCCCAGCCAGGTCCGTACGAGCCGGCCCTCCTCGCCGGCCCGCGCGGCCTCGTCGACGTACGCCACCGCCTTCGGGAAGCGGCGTCTGAGGGCGGCGAGGTTCTTCAGTCCGTCGCCGGAGGTCTGCCCGTAGACCGCGCCGAGCACGGCGAGTTTCGCCTGGGCGCGATCGCCGGAGAAGGCCCGGTCGGACACCGACTGGTAGAGGTCGGCGTCCCGGCCCGCCACCTCCATCAGCCCCGGGTCGCGGGAGATGGCCGCCAGCACCCGCGGCTCCATCTGGGCGGCGTCGGCCACGACCAGCCGCCAGCCGGGGTCGGCCACCACGGCCCGGCGGATGACCTTCGGGATCTGGAGCGCGCCTCCGCCGTTTGTCACCCAGCGGCCGGTGACCGTGCCGCCGGCGAGGAACTCCGGTCTGAACCGGCCCTCGCGCACCCAGTCCTGCAGCCAGGACCAGCCGTGGGCGACCCAGATCCGGTACAGCCTTTTGTACTCCAGCAGGGGTTCGACGGCCGGGTGTTCGACGGACCGGAGTTCCCAGCGGCGGGTGGACTTCACCCTGATCCCGGCCCGGGCGAAGGCCTTGACGACGTCGGCGGGCAGATCCGGCCGCACCCGGTGGCCGAAGGCCGTGGACACCTCGTCCGCGAGTTCGGCCAGGCGGCGGGGCTCGCCGCCGCCCGCGTACCGCTCGCCGAGCAGTTCGTGCAGCACCTCGCGGTGCACGTCCGCGCGCCAGGGCAGGCCCGCGCGGTTCATCTCGGCCGCC
Organism: Streptomyces sp. CB01373; assembly: GCF_002803075.1. Lineage (GTDB taxonomy): Bacteria > Actinomycetota > Actinomycetes > Streptomycetales > Streptomycetaceae > Streptomyces. The sequence continues at coordinate 267,380 of NZ_NNBK01000006.1, forward strand.
ACCAGCGTGCCCGCCGACTCGGTGGCGGTCAGCAGGCGCATGCGGTCGGGGTGTTCGGCTCGTTCGTGCCGCCGCTGCTGCTCGGCGTAGACCGTGATCAGGTCCGTCAGCGGCAGGCGCACCCCCTGCGGCTCGAAGAGCGAGGACTGCGCGCCCGGTTCGGCGGACCGGTGCGGCGGGTCCGCCGGTACGGGGCCGCCGCGAAGCCGGGCCAGCGCGGCGGCGGCCGAGCGGGGCTCGCCGTGGCGCCCCTCGTGGCCGAGGAGGAGCGTCTCTGCGTCCTCGATGTCGTAGCACCGCTCCACCCGCACGCCCGCGGCGAGCAGGCGGGGATAGACCTCGGCGGTGGACCGCCACACCCATCGTGCGACGTCCGGCCTGCCGCGGACCGCGTCCGTGAGGTCCGCGGCACGGTGCACCGGGCCGGCGGGCAGGCCGTCCCGGCCGAGGGGGGCGACCTCGGCGCCGCCGTCCTCGGCCGGTGCCAGAGCCCACCGGTCGGTCATGTCGGCGAGTGTCGCAGGCAGGTCTGACAACGGGCTCCGGCCTGCCGCTCAGGAGGGCGGTCGGCAGCCTCGTCCGGGCAGGCCGGCCGCCTTGCCCGCGGAGGTCAGCCGTGCTCTCCGGGGAGGCCAGTCGTCCTGTCCGGGCAGGTCAGCCCTCCTGTCCGCCGTCCGCCTGCGGCTCCTGGTCCTCGTCCTGGCGGGACCGGTCCTCCACCAGCTCCGCCAGGGCCGCCGCCACGTACTCCTCGGTGCGTGCCTTGTCCAGGCCGAGGCCGCTGAGGACGCCCTCGCCGTTCTCCAGCTCCAGCAGGGCCAGCAGGATGTGCTCGGTGCCGATGTAGTTGTGGCCGAGGCGCAGGGCCTCGCGGAAGGTGAGCTCCAGGGCCTTCTTGGCGGCCGAGCTGTAGGGGACCAGCTCGGGGGCGTCGTCGGACGCCGGCGGCAGGGCGGCGGTCGCGGCCTCGCGGACGGCGTCCAGGGTGACGCCCTGGGCCTCGACGGCCTGCGCGGCCATGGCGTCCGGTTCGATGAGCAGCCCGAGGACCAGGTGCGCGGGCGTTCCCTCGGCGCTCCTGGCGGCCTTGGCCTCCTCGTGGGCGGCCATGACCACCTTGCGGGCGCGGGGCGTGTAGCGGCTGAAGCCCTGACTGGGATCGAGGTCGGTCGACTCCTTGGGCACGAACCGCTTCTGCGCGGCCTGCCGGGTGACGCCCATGTTCCTGCCGATGTCGGTCCAGGAGGCGCCGGAGCGCCGGGCCTGGTCGACGAAGTGCCCGATGAGGTGGTCCGCCACCTCGCCCAGGTGCTCGGCGGCGAGCACGGCGTCCTGGAGCTGTTCGAGGGGTTCCTGGTGGACGGTCTTGATGGCCGAGATGAGGTCGTCCAGACGGACGCTCGACCTGATGGTGGGGTTCGTCATGTGTCAACCGTAGGTTGCGCACCCCAGGGTGTCAACCTTGAGTTGACACCCCTGCCGCCTTCCGAGGTGGATGGTTGTCCACAGGCTGTGGACAGAGTTTCGGGCAGCTCATGGCACGATCGAGCGGTGAGTACGTCCAACACCGTCGACGGCGCCTTCCGGGCCGCCCTGTACGCACCCTCCGACGACGCCCTCGACGCCGGTGCCTCCCTGCTGGCGGCCGACCCCGCGGCGGACGCCGAACTCCTCAGGCGCGGACGGGAGTTCGTGGCGACGGCGTGGCAGCGCGGCTGGCAGCCCGCCGATGTCGCACGGCTCGTGCGGCGAGAGCTCGACGAGGCCCACGCGCAGTTGCTCGCGGCGCTCGTCCGCGCGCAGTCGGCCGACGACCGGCCGCGCGGCCCGCGCTGGACCGCCCAGCTCGACGCACTGCCCTGCGGGGAACCGCCCCGCGCCGACCGCTTCTCGCACGCCACCACCGTCCTGGAGCTCTACCGCCTGCTGCTGCGGCTCCCCGCGCTCGAACCGCTGGACGAGACCGCGCCCGCGCCCCGGGCCGAGTCCCGCATGCTCACCCGGATCCGGGCGCTGCTCGCCAAGGCGGAGGCGACCGGGTACCCGGAGGAGGCGGAGGCGCTCAGCGCGAAGGCGCAGGAGCTGATGGCGCGGCACAGCGTGGACGAGGCGCTGCTCGCGGCCCGCGCCCCGGCGCCCGACGCCCCCGGCGCCTGCCGGATCGGTGTCGAGGCGCCGTACGAACAGGCCAAGGCCGTGCTGCTGGACGCCGTCGCCACCGCCAACCACTGCCGCGCCGTGTGGAACGAGGCCCTCGGTTTCTCCACCGTCGTCGGCTTCGAAGCCGACCTGGAGGCGGTCGAACTGCTCCACGCCTCGCTGCTGGTCCAGGCCACCACCGCGATGACCAGGGCGGAGGCCGCCCAGCGGGCGGGCGGGCGCAAGCGGACGAAGACCTTCCGGCAGTCCTTCCTCGCCGCCTACGCCCACCGGGTCGGCGCCCGCCTCGCGGCGGCCGCCGAGACCCAGGTCACCGCGGACCTGCTGCCCGTCCTGGCGACCCGGGACGTCGCGGTCACCGACCGCGTGGACCGCCTGTTCCCGGAGACGACCACCACCCGGCTGCGCGGGGTGAGCGACACGGAGGGCTGGGAGGAGGGGGCCCGGGCGGCGGACCGGGCCCAGGTGAAGTCCCGCCCGCCACTCGGCCGACGGGCCGCACCACCCGCGTGACGGCGCCGCGGCCGGTCGCCACCCGCGTGAACCGTCCGCGAGACCGGCGTCGTGGTCCGCCGCCACCCGCGTGAAGGACGTCGCGGTCAGTCGCCGGCCTGCTGGAAGGCCGTCACCGAGGCGTCCGGGTCGCCCGCGTCCTTCTTGCCCTGGACCGGGCCGTAGGACCACGGGAAGTCCTGGCTGTCGGACGCTCCGGGCAGGCGGAGCTTCAGTGACGTCACCGCGAGGCTCTTGGCGCCGCCCTCCTTGGCCCGCACGTAGGTGAGGGTGAAGGACGCCGTGTCGCCCTTGGCCAGGTTGAGCTTCTGCGGCTTGCCGGACGTGTCCTGCGGGACGGTCGCCGTGGCCTTGCCGGCGGACAGGGTGACGCCCGGGAAGCCCTCCAGGGTGCACCGGGCACCCCGGTTGGTGACGGTGACGGGCACATCGCCCGTGTCCCCGGCGGCGGGCGCGGCGTTGGCGGGTCCGGCCTGGACCCCGAGCCCGCCGATCCGGCAGGCCGTGCTGCCGGTGTTCTTGTCCCCGGAGCCGGTGTCGCCGCCGCTGCCGCAGGCGGTGAGCAGGAGGGCCGCGGTGAGAGCGGTGACGGTGAGCGGAATGGCGCGCATGAACTGGTCCCTTGGGTCGTGACGATGCCCGGGGATCATCACGCATGAGCGCGCCGCGCGGTTGCCCGCCCCGCGATCGGCTTCGCGAACGTCAGGAGCCCAGGCTCGCCGTTGGCAGGCCCGACGGTAGTGCCCCGCCGGTCGACCGCGTGTACGTCTCCGTGCCGAGACCACCCTCCCAGGTAACGCGGAGCGTGGTCCTGTTGACGGAGTCCACCGTGCCGGTCGTACGGGACTTGCACGCGTCGAGGCGGATCACGTGCCGCGCGCCCTCCTCGGCCGTCGTTCCGGTGCAGATGGTCCGGCCGGTCGAGAAGAGCGCTGCCTGCTTGCCGTTGACGATCAGAGCCACGGCCCTGCCACCGGTGGTGGCGAGCCAACTGCCGTCCACGCCGTCATCATCGGCGGCCGAATCGCCCGCGCCGCCGTCGTCGCCGCCGGTCGTGGACGCGGTCGCGCCGGGGGTGGCGCCGGCTCCGCCCGTGTCACCGGAGCCGCCGCGCTCGCACCCGGAGAGCGCGAGCGCGCCGAGCAGGACCGCGGCCGCGATCCGCGTCGCCGCGCTCACTCCTGTTGCCTTGGCAGCCGTCGTCGCCCTGATCGCCGTCGTCATCGGAAAGCCCCCAGCCTCGACCCCGGCCGGCCGTCCGGCGGCAGGTACGACCGCAGCAAGCCACCAAGGCCGGGCCCTACCAGGAGGCCTTTCGGACCCCGGGCAGATGCCCGGCGTGCGCCTGCTCCCGCAGGCTCACCCGGGACAGGCCGAAGGTGCGCAGGTAACCGCGCGGCCGGCCGTCGGTCTGGTCGCGGTTGCGCACCCGCGTGGCGCTCGCGTCCCGCGGCTGCCCGCGCAACTCCCGCTCGGCGGCGAGCCGTTCGTCCGGCGTCGAGGACGGCCTGCGGATGATCTCCTTCAGCTCGGCCCGCCGGGCGGCGTACCGCTCGACGATCCGCTGTCGCTGCTCGTTCTTCGCGATCTTGCTCTTCTTCGCCATGGCGTCTCCCTGTTCCCCGGTTGTCCTGAGTTCCTCAGACCTTCACTCCGCGCGCGCGGATGCGCGCCACGGCCGCCTCGACACCGATCGTGTCGACGGTCCTGACGGCCCTCACGCTCAGCCGGAGCCGCACATGGCGGCCCTCGCTCGGCAGCCAGTAGCGCTTGCTCTGGATGTTCGGGTCGAAGCGGCGGGAGGTCCGGCGGTGGGAGTGCGAGACGCGGTTGCCGAAGCCGGGCCGGGCGCCGGTCAGCATGCAGTGGGCGGACATGGGTGACCTACCTCTCCTCGTGCGGTGATGTAAATGGAATTCATTTTCAGTAGCATAGCGGCATGGCACGCAATGAACTCCGCCCGGTCGTCAAACTCCGGTCCACCGCCGGAACCGGCTACACCTACGTCACCCGCAAGAACCGCCGCAACGATCCGGACCGGCTGACCCTGCGCAAGTACGACCCGGTCGCCGGCCGGCACGTCGACTTCCGAGAGGAGCGCTGAGGCCGCCGTGCGCAAGGGAATCCATCCGGCCTACGAGCCCGTCGTCTTCCGTGACCGTGCCGCCGGCTACGCCTTCCTCACCCGCTCGACCATGACCGGCGAGAAGACGATCGAGTGGGAGGACGGCCGCACCTACCCCGTCGTCGACGTCGAGATCTCCGACGTCAGCCACCCCTTCTACACCGGTACCGCCCGCGTCCTGGACACTGCCGGGCGCGTGGAGCGCTTCGAGCGCCGGTACGGGAAGCGGGGCGGGGCGTGAGTCTGTCGGTGGTGATCGTCGGCGGGCTGCACGCCGACGCCCGGAGGGCGGCCGTCGCGCGTCTCCTCGCCGAGGTGCCAGGCAGCGTCGCGCTCCACCACGACCTGGCGACGGCCCCCGCGGGCACGGTCGTGCGGACCGTCCGGGACGCCTCCGGGGAGCTGTCCCGCGGTGAGACGCCCCTGGTCAACGACTGCGCGTGCTGCGCGCTGCGCGAGGACCTGGTGCCGGAGCTGCGCGGGATCGCCGACGCCGGGCGGACCCGGCTCGCGGTGGTCGAACTGTGGGACTCCGTGGAGCCCAAGGCGATGGCCGAGGTGGTGGTGGCCGGCGGCCTCACCGTCACCGGAGTGATCACCGCCGTCGACCCGGCCCTGGTCCTGCCGTACCTCGGCAACGGCGACGATCTGGCCGACGGCGGGCTCGCCGCGGCCGCCACCGACCAGCGGACCGTCGCCGACACCTTCGCCCGGCAGCTCGAGTACGCACCCGTGCTTGCCGTCGCCGACTCCCCCGACGCCGACGACGAGGACCGAGAACTGCTGGCACAACTCCACCCGACGGCCCGCCGGGTCCCGATCGGCCACGGTGACCCGGAGGGCACCTCCCACGCACGTGCGGGGGAGGCCACCGGACGTTCGGAGCTGGTCCGCGCCGCCCTCGCCGGATTCGACGTCGAGGCGGCCGCGGCGGCCCAGCATCCGGCGTGCGCGCTACTGCCCGCCGAGACCGACGCGCACGGTGTCTCGACGCTGGTCTGGCGCCGCCACCGCCCCTTCCACCCGGAACGGCTGTACACGGCCCTCGAGGACCTGACCTGCGCCGCCGCGCGCAGCCGCGGCCGGTTCTGGCTGGCCGACCGGCCGGACACGCTGCTGCACTGGGACGCGGCCGGCGGCGCGCTGTGCGTGGAGGGCGTGGGCCCCTGGCTCGCCTCCCTGCCGGACGCGGCCTGGGACCTGGTCCCGCCGGTGCGCCGGGCCGCGGCCGCACTGGACTGGCACCCGGAGCACGGCGACCGCTGCCAGCACCTCGTCTTCACCTCCCCCGGCCTGGACCGCGACGGCCTCGAACGGCTGCTGGAGTCCTGTCTGCTGACCGACGCCGAGTACGCCGCCGGGCGCGAGGCCTGGAGGGGCCTGGCGTCCGCCTTCGACACCCTCCTGGAGGTCTGACCCGATGCCTCGCAAGAGCGACCGCAAGCCCGCCAAGCCCCGTCCCAACCCCTTGGAGCAGGCCGGGATCTCGTACATCGACTACAAGGACACCGACCTGCTGCGCAGGTTCATCTCCGACCGCGGCAAGATCCGCAGCCGCCGGGTCACCCGGGTCACGGCCCAGCAGCAGCGGCTCCTCGCGCGGGCGATCAAGAACGCGCGGGAGATGGCGCTGCTGCCGTACTCGTCCGGCCGCTGATCCGGCCGGCGGCGGGGGCGGGCGATAGGTAGGAGATTCCCTACGGTTGACACGTAGGAAATCTCCTACCTAAAGTCGTCCCCATGAACATCACTCACGCCTCCTTCATCACCCTCCCCGTCGGCGACCAGGACCGCGCGCTGCGCTTCTACACGGACGTCCTCGGCTTCGAGACCGTCGCCGACCGGGACATGCCCCAGGGGCGCTGGCTCCAGGTGGCGCCCGCCGGGGCGCAGACGGTCTTCACGCTCTCCGGGCCGGGGATGGGGGGTTTCGAGCCCGGATCGGCACGGGGGATCATGTTGGTCACGACCGATGTCGACGCCGCCTGCGCGCGGCTCGCGCAGGCGGGCATCCCGGTGCAGGGTCCGGACGACCTGCCCTGGGGCCGCATGGCCTCCTTCGCGGACCCCGACGGCAACGGTCTGATGCTGCTGACGGAGAAGGAAGGTTTCTGACCGCCGCCATGAACGGGACGAGCACCGCATGAAGGGGACGGACACCGCCGCCGAGGACCGCGTCTTCGCCGCGCTTGCCAACGCCACCCGCCGCGAGGTGCTGCGGCTGCTGCGCGAGGAGGGGCCCCAGCCCGTCCAGGAGCTGGCCGACCGCTTCGCCATGCGCCGCCCCAGCCTCTCGGAACACCTCAAGGTGCTCCGGGAGGCCGGCCTCGTCTCCGAACAGCGCGCCGGGCGGCAGCGCATCTACCGACTGGAGGCGGCCCCGCTGGCGGAGGTGCAGGACTGGCTCCACCCGTACGAGCGGTTCTGGCGCGGCCGGATGAAGGAACTCGGCGCGCTGCTGGACCGTATGCCCGACGACAGTCCCACCTGAGCGCCGACCCCGGCCCGGCCCCCACACCCCACGGCGATCGCACATGAGCACCGACCCCCACGACGACCTCACCACGATCCGCGTCGACCAGTTCTACCCGCACCTGCCGGCCAAGGTCTGGCGGGCCCTCACCGAGCCCTCGCTCCTCGCGCAGTGGCAGATGCCGGGTGCCGCGGACTTCCGCCTGGAGGTCGGCCACCGCTACCGGATGACCTCCGTCCCGCGTCCCAATTCCCGCTTCTCCGGCGTCGTCGACGTGGAGGTCCTCGCCTACGACGTCCGGCGGATGCTGTCCGTCCGCTGGAGGGACGCCGATCCGGCCAATCCCGCGGACTGGACACTCACCTGGACGTTGGAACAGGAAGGCCGCGGCACGCGTCTCTTCCTGGTGCACGACGGATTCGATCCGGACGACCCGGCACAGATGATGGCGCGAAAGATCATGGACGGGGGATGGCGCTCGCATGTCCTGCGCGCTCTGGGGCAGACGCTGGAGCGGCTCGGGTGAGGCGGGCGGCAGGCCTGTAACCGCTGGACCACTCCTCGTGCACGTGCATCTGCGCGCGCATCTGCATGTGAACAGGGCTATGATCCGGATCAGTTGACCGATGCATCAATGGCCATACCAGCCAGTGCACCACCGGGGAGCGACCTGTGGACCACGACGTCGAGGGCGGGTACGGGGGCGACGTGTACAACGGCATGGCGGCGGCAGGGCTGCGCGGAGTGGCCTGGCAGAAGAGCCGGCACAGCAACTCGCAGGGCTCCTGCGTGGAGTTCGCGCGACTGCCGGGCGGAGACGTGGCGGTGCGCAACTCCCGCTTCCCCGACGGTCCCGCGCTCGTCTACACGCGCGCGGAGATCGAGGCGATGCTCCTCGGTATCAAGGACGGGGAGTTCGACCACCTGATAGCGGGCTGACGTTCCCTTCGGTCATGCGCGTGACCCCGGGCGACCGGAGCGCGACACGCGGTGACGCGCGTAGAACCGCGGCGCAGAAGAGGGCCGCGGTTCGTCATTCGGCGGGCGGCAGCCGGAAGAGTGCCCAGACCACCTTGCCGTCCAGGGTGCCCGTCAGCGGGTGCCAGCCCCAGCCGTCGCTGAAGGAGTCGACGAGGAAGAGGCCGCGGCCCGACTCCGCCGAGAAGTCGTCCGTCTCGCGGGCGACCGGGCTCTCCCGGCTGGGATCGCGCACCGCGCACACCAGCCGCCCCGTCCAGCGCAGCAGATGCAGCCGCACGGGCGAGTCGTGGTCGCACGCGGGCTCCGGCGCAGGCTCCGGCAGTCCGTGCCGCAGGGCGTTGGTGACCAGTTCGGAGACCACCAGGCAGACGTCCTCGAACCGGTCGTCCAGCTCCCAGCGGTCAAGGGTCGTGCGGGTGAACCGTCTCGCCTCGCGCACCGCTTCGTAGCGGGCGGGCAGTGCGCAGGAGGCCGCGCCGGCCACGGCCGCGGGATCCAGCGGGGGAAGGCCCAGCCGTAACGGCTCGAGCATGGTCGATCCATTCGTCCCCATGCGAGGCACTCCCGGTAATCCGCGGTCGTTGCGATGCAGCGGTGGCGCGAGACCATGGTTTCGGATGGGCAGAGCAGATGCAAGGGCAGATGCACGTGCACGCGACCGAAATGCTCCTCCCCGTACCGCTTACTGGCCATTTTTTCCGCCATCTTCCTGTCATCTGCCGGTCTCCCGCCTGGCGGGCGCCCGCGCATATTCCTTGATCTCTTTCCGTTTCCGTAATCGCGCGAGTACAGCTCGGAGTGAATTAGTGGCAGACTGCGGGCCTTGAAGACGGTTGGGGAGGCTGGCGAACGTGAGCGCGGGAGAGCCAGGATCGGTGGTGCGGCGCATGCTGCTCGGCTCGCAACTCAGGCGGCTGCGGGAAGCGCGGGGGATCACGCGCGAGGCGGCCGGGTACTCGATCCGCGCTTCGGAATCGAAGATCAGCCGGATGGAGTTGGGCCGGGTGAGCTTCAAGACCCGAGACGTGGAAGACCTCTTGACCCTGTACGGCATCACGGACGAGACGGAGCGCACCTCGTTGGTCTCCCTCGCCAGGGAAGCCAACGTCGCGGGCTGGTGGCACAGTTACTCAGACGTCCTGCCGAACTGGTTCCCCACCTATGTGGGACTGGAGGGCGCGGCGTCGCTGATCCGCGTCTACGAGGTGCAGTTCGTGCACGGACTGCTGCAGACCGAGGCGTACGCCCGGGCAGTGGTCCGGCGCGGTATGCAGGGCGCGAGCGAGGCCGACGTGGAGCGGCGGGTGGCGCTGCGCATGGAGCGGCAGAAGTACCTCGTCTCGGAGAACGCGCCCGACCTCCACATCGTCCTGGACGAGGCCGCCCTGCGCCGTCCCCACGGCGACCGTGACGTGATGCGCGGGCAGTTGCAGCACCTGATCGAGATGTCCGAGCGGCCCAGCGTACGGCTGCAGATCATGCCGTTCAGCCTCGGCGGGCACGCCGGCGAGTCCGGGGCCTTCACCATCCTCAGCTTCCCCGAGTCGGACCTGTCGGACGTGGTCTATCTGGAGCAGCTCACCAGCGCCCTCTACCTGGACAAGCCCGAGGACGTCGCCCAGTACGAGCGGACGCTGGAGGAACTCCAGCACGACGGACCCGGCCCGGACGAGAGCCGCGACCTGCTGCGCGGGCTGCTCCAGCTGTCGTAGGGAACCCCCCCGGAAACACGCATCGGACGCCCAACTCGCCTCGCTCGCAAGTACGATGACACGCGATCAGACCATGAAGAAGTGATCGGGGGTTGATCCGGGGCTCCGACTGCTTCGACCGTCTCGCGGCAGGGGATCGAGGAGCGCATGTCGTCCTACTTCACCGAACTGGCCCAGCAGTACATCGACGGCGAGTGGCGCCCGGGGACCGGCTCCTGGGACATCATCGACTTCAATCCCTACGACGGGGAGAAGCTGGCCTCGATCACCATAGCCACGGTCGACGAGGTGGACCAGGCCTACCGTGCGGCCGCCCGCGCCCAGAAGGAATGGGCCGCGACCAACGCCTACGCGCGCAGAACCGTCTTCGAGAAGGCGCTGCGGCTGGTCGAGGAGCGGGAGCCGGAGATCACCGACGTGATCATCGCCGAGCTCGGCGGCACCCGTCTGAAGGCCGCCTTCGAACTGCACCTCGCCAAGGAGTTCCTGCGCGAGTCGATCCACCTGGCGCTGCGCCCCGAGGGGAAGATCCTGCCCTCCCCGGTCGACGGCAAGGAAAACCGCCTCTACCGGGTGCCGGTCGGTGTCGTGGGCGTCATCAGCCCCTTCAACTTCCCCTTCCTGCTGTCCCTGAAGTCGGTCGCCCCGGCGCTCGCCCTCGGCAACGGCGTGGTGCTCAAGCCGCACCAGGACACCCCGGTCACCGGCGGCTCCCTGATCGCGAAGATCTTCGAGGACGCGGGTCTGCCGGCCGGTCTGCTCAACGTCGTCATCACGGACATAGCCGAGATCGGCGACGCCTTCATCGAGCACCCCGTCCCCAAGGTCATCTCCTTCACCGGCTCCGACCAGGTCGGCCGGCACGTCGCCACCGTCTGCGCCTCCCACTTCAAGCGCTCGGTCCTGGAACTCGGCGGCAACAGCGCGGTCGTGGTCCTGGACGACGCCGACCTCGACTACGCGGTCGACGCGGCCGTCTTCAGCCGGTACGTCCACCAGGGCCAGGTCTGCATGGCCGCGAACCGGATCCTGGTGGACCGCTCGGTCGCCGAGGAGTTCACCGCGAAGTTCGTCGCCAAGGTCGGTTCGCTGAAGGTCGGCGACCCGCGCGACCCGGAGACCGTCATCGGCCCGGTGATCAACTCCACGCAGGCGTACGCGCTGTCGGGCGTCGTCCAGCAGGCGATCGCCGAGGGGGCCACCGCCCTGCTGCGCGGCGCCACCACTGGCAACCTCGTCGAGCCGTCGGTCCTGACGGACCTGCCCGCCGACTCCGCCCTGCTCCGCCAGGAGGTCTTCGGGCCGGTCGCCTTCGTCGTCCCGTTCGACGGCGAGGAGGAGGCGGTCCGGATCGTCAACGACACCCCGTACGGCCTCAGCGGCGCCGTCCACACGGCGGATGTCGAACGGGGCGTCGCCTTCGCCCGGCGGATCGACACCGGCATGTTCCACGTGAACGACGGCACCGTCCACGACGAGCCGCTCGTCCCCTTCGGCGGCGAGAAGCACTCCGGCATCGGCCGTCTGAACGGCGAGACGACCCTGGACGCCTTCACCACGCTGAAGTGGATCTCGGTCCAGCACGGCCGGAGCGGCTTCCCGTTCTAGGGTCGCGGCAGGCTCTAGTGGTGGAACCCGGTGGCCGCCTTCTTGTCCCGGGTCAGCGGGTGCGGCTGGCGGCGCAGTTGGGGCAGCAGGCGGCCGAGGTCGTCGAGGAACAGCTCGGCGAGGTCGGCCGAGAACCCGTTGCGGCAGACCACGCGAAGGACTGACAGGTCCTCCCGGTTCGGCGGGAAGGTGTACGCGGGCACCAGCCAGCCGTTCTCGCGCAGCCGCCGGGAGACGTCGAACACGTCGTAGGCCTCGACTTCCGGCGCCGTGGTGAAGGCGAACACCGGCAGCTGGTCGCCGCGGGTCAGCAGCCGGAAGTCGCCGAGCGCCTCGACCCGTTCGGCGAGGTGGCGGGCCACGTCCCGGGTGCACTGCTGCACCAGCCGGTAGCCCTCGCGGGCCAGCCGCAGGAACGAGTAGTACTGCGCCACCACCTGCGCGCCGGGCCGGGAGAAGTTCAGCGCGAAGGTCGGCATGTCACCGCCCAGGTAGTTGACCCGGAAGACCAGCTCCTCGGGCAGCGCCTCGCCGTCCCGCCACAGCGCCCAGCCGACACCCGGGTACACCAGCCCGTACTTGTGGCCCGAGGTGTTGATCGAGGCCACCCGTGGGAGCCGGAAGTCCCAGACCAGGTCCTCGTCGAGGAAGGGCGCGATCATGCCGCCCGAGGCGCCGTCGACGTGCACCGGGATGTCGAGGCCCGTGCGCTCCTGGAGGGCGTCCAGGGCCCCGCACAGGTCGGCGATCGGCTCGTAGGAGCCGTCGAAGGTGGAGCCGAGGATGCCGACGACCCCGATGGTGTTCTCGTCGCACAGCTCGGCGGCGGCCTGCGGGTCGAGGTGGTAGCGGTCGCCGTCCATGGGGACCTGACGGGCCTCGACCTCCCAGAAGTTGCAGAACTTCTCCCAGCACACCTGGACGTTGACGCCCATGACGAGGTTCGGCCGGGCATCCCGCCCGGGGTAGCGGTCGGCGTTGCGCCGCGCCCAGCGCCGCTTGAGCGCCATCCCGGCGAGCATGCACGCCTCGCTCGACCCGGTCGTCGAACAGCCCACTGCGGCGGAGGGATCCGGCGCGTTCCACAGGTCGGCGAGCATCGCCACACAGCGCCGCTCCAGTTCGGCGGTGCGCGGGTACTCGTCCTTGTCGATCATGTTCTTGTCGCGGCACTCGTTCATCAGGACGTCGGCCTGCGGCTCCATCCAGGTCGTGACGAACGTGGCCAGATTCAGCCGGGAGTTGCCGTCCAGCATCAGCTCGTCGTGCACGAGCTGGTACGCCGTCGAGGGCGGCAGGGGCGTGTCGCCGAGCCGGTGCTTGGGCGGCGCCTCGGCCATCTCGACGGCCGGATTCGCCTCTCCGTAGAAGGGGTTGACCGACAGGGGGCGCTCGTCGGGCTTCTCGTGTCCTCGGTGCAGCGGCATGGGCTGTCTCCTGCGGGATCGACGCGATCGATGGGTTCCTGGGGCCGGGGGGTTCGAGGAGGCGGGGGAGGGGCTGCGGGGTCAGCGGATCGCCGTACCGTCCTTCCCGAGCTGCATCAGCGGCCTGCCGGTCACCAGCAGCCAGGCCGGCAGCGAGGCGGCGCACAGCAGAGCGAGGACGGCCGGCGAGGACACGAGTACCGCGGCCGTGAACAGGCTCACCCAGCCCTGCCGGGTGACGGCCAGGAGTATGCCCAGCACGCCCGCCGCCACGCCGAGCGACTCGGGCACCGCGGGCACGAGGGCGTGCGCGGTCAGCCCGAAGGCGGCGCCGACGAACACGGACGGGAAGATCCGCCCGCCGCGGAACCCGCAGGACGCGGCGACCAGCAGCGCGGCCAGCTTCACCACGGTCATGGTCGCGAACTGCCCCGCCGTCCAGGCCCCGGGATCGCGGGCCAGTTCCGTGACCTCCGACAGCCCCTTGAAGAGCGTCAGAGGACCGCCGAGCACCGCCAGCAGACCGAGCACGAGCCCACCGGCGGGAAGGACCAGCATCGGATGCCCGAGCCGGGAGAAGGCACGGTGGACATAGGGGAAGGCGTACACGGCGAGCAGGCCGAGCAGCGCGGCCGCGAAGGCGGTCACCAGCGCGGCCAGGAGGTCGCCCCAGTGCGGCCGGCCGAGGGGAGGCAGACCCAGGTCGAAGGTGGGGCGGGCGACCAGCGCGGTCGTCAGGGCGCCCGCGGTCCCGGCGGCCAGCGGCGCGAAGAGGTTGTCCCACAGCGCCCCCTTGGCCGGCCGCCCGGCCAGCGCCTCGGAGACGACGAGCGCGGCGGCCACCGGGGTGCCGAACAGGGCGCCGATCGTCGCCGCCTCCGCCAGCACCGGCCACAGCGCGCCCGGCAGCCGGGGCAGCAGCCGGCGGCCCAGCGCGAACGCCAGGGCCACGTTCGCCATGATGAGGGGGTTCTCGGGGCCGAGGCTCGGCCCGCCGGCCAGCATGAGCACGGCGGCCACCAGCAGCCCCGGCAGCACGGCCGGCGCCACCGGGGCTGCCGTCAGACCCAGCGTCGCCGGGTCCGGTCCGGCGTGCCCCGGCGCCCTCCACACCACCAGTCCCACCAGAGCGCCGGTCGCGGTGAGCACGACCAGCATCCAGACGACCGAGTAGCGCCCGATGCCCAGGGCATCGGGCAGGCTCCCCCACAGAACCCCCTGTAACCGTTCCGCCACCCCGCTCACCAGCAGGAACAGCAGACTGGAGCCGACCCCGACGACCAGTGCGGGCAGGATCAGCGGCAGCAGGGCGCGGGCCGGGGCCGCCGGGGCGGTCGGTGCCTGCTGCGCGGTGTCCTGGGCCACGGGCTCACGATAAGCGGACGAAAGCGACACAACATCCGGAACGAAACACGCTTGCACCTCACGCGGCGTGAGGAGCCACCGTGGACCACGTACCGAGAAAGGAGCGGAAGTGAGCTACTCCGTGGGACAGGTCGCCGGATTCGCCGGAGTGACGGTGCGCACCCTGCACCACTACGACGACATCGGCCTGCTCGTCCCGGGCGAGCGCAGCCACGCGGGCCACCGGCGCTACGGCGACGCGGATCTCGACCGGCTGCAGCAGATCCTGTTCTACCGGGAGCTCGGCTTCCCGCTCGAGGAGGTCGCGGCCCTGCTCGACGACCCGGAGGCGGATCCGGCCGCGCACCTGCGCCGCCGGCACGAACTGCTGACCGCCCGGATCGAGAAGCTGAAGGAGATGGCCGCGGCCGTGGAGCACGCCATGGAGGCACGCAGGATGGGCATCGATCTCACCCCGGAGGAGCGGTTCGAGGTCTTCGGCGACCACGACCCCGAGCGATACGCCGACGAGGTCGGGCAGCGCTGGGGCGGCACGGAGGCCTACCGGCAGTCCCAGCGCCGTACCGCCTCGTACACCAAGGAGGACTGGAAGCGGCTCACCGAGGAGCAGGACGCGATCCACCGGCGCATGGCGGCACTGCTCGACGCGGGCACACCGGCCGGTTCCGAGGCCGCCATGGACGTGGCCGAGGAGCACCGCCGGTTCATCTCCGGCAGTTATTACGACTGCGGGCACGAGATGCACAGCTGCCTGGCGCGGATGTACGTCGCCGACCCGCGCTTCACCGCCACCTACGAGAAGATCCGGCCGGGCCTGGCCGCGTACCTGCACGACGCGATCCTGGCCAACGCCGAGCGGCACACGTCGTAGGAACGCCGCGGGAACGCCGGAGGAAAAAGGAGGGGCCCGGGTGTCCGGCACCCGGGCCCCGGGCGGTCACTCCCGGACCAGGACCACGGCGGTGCCGTAGGCGCACACCTCCGTGCCGGCGTCCGCCGCCTCGGTCACGTCGAAGCGGAAGGCCAGCACCGCGTTGGCGCCCCGCGCGCGTGCCTGCTCGACGAGCCGCTCCATGGCCTGGTTGCGGGTCTGCACCAGCGTCTTGGTGAGCCCCTTGAGCTCACCGCCGATCATCGACTTCAGACCCGCCCCGATCTGGCTGCCCAGATACCGGGACCGGACCGTCAGCCCGAAGACCTCGCCGATGACCTTCTCCACCCGGTGGCCGGATACCTCGTTCGTCGTCACGACCAGCACGTCCGGCTCGGGCTCCTGGCCGCCGCCGTATTCCTCGATGTTCATGGAGCAAGCTTGGCGTGAGCGGACCGTGCGGCGCCATCCCCCGGGCACTCATGGAACCTTGGGCGTATACCTTGCGTTGGTAGCTTTGTGCGGCACCGCACGAGGCTTCGCCTCGCCCCCGACGCCGTACCACCCCACCCCTCAGGAGTCCGGAACCGTGACGACGCTTGCCCTCGGCCCGAGCTGGCTGGATCCGAACCACCTGCTCAACTCCTTCGGTATCTGGGGCCTGCTCCTCATCGTCTTCGCCGAGTCGGGTCTGCTCATCGGCTTCTTCCTGCCGGGCGACTCCCTGCTGTTCACCTGCGGTCTGCTGATCACGTCGAAGCAGCTGGACTTCCCGCTGTGGGGCGCCATCGCCCTGATCTGCCTCGCCGCGGTCCTGGGCGACCAGGCGGGCTACATGTTCGGCAAGAAGGTCGGACCGTCGCTCTTCAACCGGCCGGACTCCCGCCTGTTCAAGCAGGAGAACGTCACCAAGGCGCACGAGTTCTTCGAGAAGTACGGCCCGAAGTCCCTGGTCCTGGCCCGCTTCGTGCCCATCGTGCGCACGTTCACGCCGATCATCGCGGGCGTCAGCGGCATGCGGTACCGCTCGTTCCTGATCTTCAACGTCATCGGCGGTGTGCTGTGGGGCGCGGGCGTGACGCTCCTCGGCTCCTGGCTGGGCAACATCGGCTTCGTCAAGGCCAACATCGAGGCGATCCTCATCCTGATCGTCCTCGTCTCGGTGGTCCCGATCATCATCGAGTTCCTGCGCGCCCGCTCCAAGGAGAAGAAGGCCCCCGAGGAGCCGGCCGCCCCGGCCCCGGAGCCCGCCGCCCCGTACGGGCAGCAGCCGCAGCAGTTCCAGCAGCCGGTCATGGACGACGCCACGACCCGCCTGCGCCGCATCGAGCCGCCGCACCAGTACGGCGGGCAGAACCAGCCCCCGCAGGAGCAGCAGCAGTACGGCTACGGCCAGCAGCAGTACGCGCAGCCGTACCCGCAGCAGCCCTACGGCGAGCAGCAGGGCCAGGGCGGCTACGACCAGAACCCGCAGTACCCGGACAACGGCGGCTACTACCGCGCCCCGTAGGAAGTCCTCGTAGGAAGTGCGGGGGCCGGGCGCCCGCGGGTCAGAACCCGCGGGTCCGCTTCGCGGCCCTGCGCCCCGCGGCGGAGGCGGCGCCCGGCATCTTCAGGAACAGCCGGGAGATCTCCGAGCCGAGGTTCACCCCGATCGCGATGGCCATGGCGAGCGACACCGCCTTGGCCAGCGACACCAGCCCGTTGTCGACATGGTTCTGCGCGATCGACAGCAGACCGAAGTACGTCGCCGAACCCGGTAGCAGCGGCCCGATCGCGGCGGTCGTGTACGGCAGTGCGGACGCGAACCGGTAGCGGGACAGCAACTGCCCGAACAGGCCCACCAGGCCCGCCGCCACGGCCGTGGACGCCACCGGGGAGATGTTGCCGACGTCGTGCATGGCGCCGTACACCGACCACGCGACACCGCCGTTGAGCGTCACCAGGAGCACGGTGGACCGCTCCTGCTGCAACAGCACGGCGAAAGTCAGCGACAGCAGCATCGCCGCGACGATCTGGAGCACCGGCCGTCGGCTCATGGCGAGCGCGGCGTCCGGGTCGAGGACGGCGCCCAGCTTCACACCGAAGTACAGGACCAGCAGTACGCCGGTGACGATGCCGACGAAGAAGTACATGACCTCCAGCAGGCGCGCCGAGGCGGTGATGTAGAAGCCGGTCAGGCCGTCCTGCACGCCCGCCACCAGCGCCCGCCCCGGCAGCAGCGCGAACAGTCCACCGGTGATGACGGCCGACGCCTTCACGTCGACGTGCGCCGCGGTGAGCGCGACGCCGAGCGCGGCCGGCGGCATCGCGGCGACCGTGAACTGGTAGAACTCCGGCAGTCCGCGCCCCGCGCACAGCCACGCCAGCCGGTCGCCGAGCATCGCGCCGAGCGCCGCGGCCACGAAGACGATCAGATCGCCGCCGACCAGGACGGAGGCCGTGCCCGCGAGCAGCCCGGCGGCCGCGGTCAGCGCCCAGCCGGGGTAGGGGTGCCGGTTGCGGCGGATCTCCGCCAGCCGCCGGTACGCCTCCTCCAGGGAGAGGTGGTTCTGCGGATCGCTCAGGTCGTCGACGAGCCGGAAGACGGCCGCCAGGCGCGTGTAGTCGGTGCCCCGGCGGCGTACCGTCCTCGACGCCGTCACGGGGTCGTCGACCAGGGACGGCTGGTGGGAGATCGACAGCAGGGTGAAGGTGACGTTCGGCTCGCAGCGGTCCAGGCCGTAGGAACGGCAGACCGCGAACATCGCCGCCTCCACGTCCTCGGCGCCCTCACCGCCCGCGAGCAGCAGCTCGCCGATACGCAGGGTCAGGTCGAGCACGCGTGGGACGGCGGGGCCGCCCTCCTCCGCCGCCTTGTGCACCGGTTCGGGCGCGGGCCGGTCGGCCACCGACATGCGCAGCATGGTGCGCATCCGGTCCTGCCAGGGGACGTCATGGGGCAGGTTGACCGCCGGGGTGCCGCCCGCCGGGGTGAAGGCGGGCGGGGCCTGGCTGGCGCTGTAGGTGCTCGGCAGGCTGAAGGCGGATCCCTCCGGCTCCACCACGGGCGGCGGAGTGACGTCGAGGCCGTTCGGCACGGCGAACTCGGACGTGGTCTCCGACTCGGCGGTCCCCGTCCTGGGCGCCGTCAGCCCCTCGGGCACGGCGAACTCGGACGTCGTGGACGACTCCGCCTCGGCCGCCGGTACGACCGGGATCACCTGGGTCACCTGGGTCACCGACGACCCGGCGGGAACCCTGAACGCACTCCGCGCCTCGTCCGACTGCGGCTTGCGGTCCTCCGCGTCCGTCACTGAGAAACGCTCCCTGAACGACACCTTCCGTCTGCCTCAGTATGCGCAGACGGAGGCACCGGTATGCGAACGGCCGCACCGCCCCCGTGGGGACGGTGCGGCGCGTGGGAGGCGCGGGGCTCAGTGACCGCCGTGCTCCTGGAAACGCTTGATGGAACGCTCGATCTCCGCCTCGGCGTCGGAGCGGCCCACCCAGTCGGCGCCCTCGACGGACTTGCCGGGCTCCAGGTCCTTGTAGACCTCGAAGAAATGCTGGATCTCCAGGCGGTCGAACTCCGACACGTGGTGGATGTCCCGCAGGTGCTCCACACGCGGGTCGGACGCCGGCACGCACAGAAGCTTGTCGTCGCCGCCGGCCTCGTCGGTCATCCGGAACATGCCGATCGCGCGGCACTTGATGAGGCAGCCGGGGAAGGTCGGCTCGTCCAGGATGACCAGCGCGTCCAGCGGGTCGCCGTCCTCGCCGAGGGTGTTCTCGACGAAGCCGTAGTCCGCCGGATAGCTGGTCGAAGTGAAGAGTCGACGGTCCAGGCGGATACGACCGGTCTCGTGGTCCACCTCGTACTTGTTCCGCGAACCCTTCGGAATCTCGATCGTGACGTCGAACTCCACCGGTGGCTCCTCCATGATCAGCACATAGTTCTGGTGATTAAGTGTCCCTCACGCAGGTGTGTGATCGCGAAAGGGGCTGGTGGTCGTGCCGGAGCTGAGAGCCTGGCGGGCCGCGAGACCGCGCCTGGCCCGTCTCGCACGGGCCGCACGGCCGGGGCTCGTACGGGCCGCGCGGACCGTGAGACCGCGGGTCGCGCAACTCACGGAGGCCGCCGGAACGCGGCTCACCAAGCCGAAGACCTGGCAGTACACCGCGGGTGCCGCCACGGCCGGGCTGGCGCTCGCCGCCGGTGTGGTGACCGCCGCCGGGCCCTGGGACTCCTCCGGCCAGCGTACGGCCGAGCGGGACCGGGCCGCGGCCCTGGGGCGCACGGGTGGCGCAGATCACGGTCGCCGGACCGGTACGCCGGATCCGTCGGATGCGTCCGATGTATCCGGATTGGACGGCGGGGCGAAGCCCGCGCCCAGTGCCGTTCCGGTGCTGGTGGGCCTCGGCGGGGCCGGCGACCCGGCGCGGCCGGCGTCGGACACCACGGCCCTCGTGGCCGCCCTGGACCCGCTGCTGCGGGACTCCGCCCTCGGCACCCGCCACGCGGCGGCCGTCCTCGACGTCACCACCGGCGAGCGGCTCTACGGCCAGGCCGCCGGAGACCCGCACGTCCCCGCCTCCACCACCAAGATCGCCACCGCCGTCGCCGCGCTGTCCGCCCTCGGCGCCGACCACCGGCTCACCACCCGCGCCGCCCTGGAACCCGGCACCGGGAAACTCGTCCTGATCGGGGGCGGCGACCCCACGCTCACCGCACGCAAGGACGCCGGGAACCTGGCCAGCCTGCGCACCCTCGCCGCCGACACGGCGACCGCGCTGAGCAAGCGGCATGTGACCGAGGTGACGCTCTCCTACGACACCACCCTGTACGCCGGTACCTCCCTGCACCCCATCGGCGTGAACGACAACCTCGCCCCGGTCACCGCCCTGATGGCCGACGAGGGCCGCACCGGCGACTCGACCAGCGGCCCGGCCCCGCGCGTGGCCGACCCGGCGGCGGACGCGGCCCGCGCCTTCGCCGACCTGCTGTCCGGCCACGGCGTACGGACCACGGTCGCCGGCGCGGCCGGGGCGACGGGCCGCGCGGAGACCCTGGCCGCCGTCTCCTCGCCCCCGCTGTCGAGCCTGGTCGAACGGATGCTCACCAACAGCGACAACGACATCGCCGAGGCCCTGGCCCGCCAGACGGCCACCGCGACGGGCGGGCGGCCCGACTTCGCCGGGGGCGCCGCCGCGATCACCGCCCAGCTGAAGAAGCTGGGCCTGCCCCTGACGGGCGCCGACTTCCACGACGGCAGCGGACTCGACCGCGCCGACCGGCTCACCGCGGAGCTGCTCACGGCCCTGCTGGCCAAGGCGGCCGACCCGGCCGACCCCGCCCTCCGCCCGGTCCTCACCGGCCTCCCCGTCGCCGGCTTCACCGGCACCCTGACCAGCCGCTACGCGGACGGCGCGGCCGGGCTCGTACGGGCCAAGACGGGCACGCTGACGGGTGTCAACACCCTCGCGGGCACGCTCGTCGCCCGCAACGGCCACCTCCTGGCCTTCGCCTTCCTCGCGGAGGACACCACGGCCCCGGAAGCGGCTCAGACGGCCCTGGACCACGCGGCCACCACCCTGGCTACCTGCGCCTGCACCTGACGGCCCGGCCCGGGCGCGGCGGGCCCCGCCGGCTTCGTACCGGCCCTCTGCCGCGACCGCACGGGTGGCCCAGCCCTGCACCGAGCCGGGTCCCGGCGGACCCGGGCGTCCCGGGGGCGACTCGGTGCACCGGGGGCGCGGCCGGCACACAAAGGGCACATTCGCCCAGCGTCACGGCCTGCCCCGAGTGGCGGGGCTCACGTACCGTTGACGCATGACGAGCATCGGTGGTGCGGCAAGTTCCGGGATGGTCGACTGGAATCTCGCGGTCGCGACCGCGACCCGGCTGGTGCGGCCGGGGCCCGAGGTGAGCCGGGACGAGGCCCGGGCGGTCGTCGCGGAACTGCGCCGGCACGCCAAGGCGTCCGAGGGGCACGTGCGCGGCTTCACCCGCCTGGGTACGCGCGGGACGGACGACACCCCCGTGCTCGTGGTCGACCGCCCCGGCTGGATCCGGGCGAACGTCGCCGGTTTCCGGGAGATCCTCAAACCGCTCCTGGACAAGATGCAGGAGCGGCGCGGCGGCACCCCCGGCGGCGCGGTCCTCGGCGCCGTCGGCGGCAAGGTCACCGGCGTGGAACTCGGGATGCTGCTGTCCTTCCTCGCCTCCCGCGTCCTCGGCCAGTACGAGACCTTCGCCCCCGCCACCCGCGACCTGCCGGCCGGTGACGGCTCGCCCGGCGGCGGCCGGCTGCTGCTCGTCGCCCCCAACATCGTCCACGTCGAGCGCGAACTCGACGTGGACCCCCACGACTTCCGGCTGTGGGTGTGCCTGCACGAGGAGACGCACCGCACGCAGTTCACCGCCGTGCCCTGGCTCCGCGACCACCTCGAGGGCGAGATCCAGTCCTTCCTGGCGGAGACGGACGTCGACCCCATGGCCCTCCTGGAGCGCATCCGCGAGGCCGCCCAGTCCCTGGCGGGCGGCCGTCCCGAGGCCGAGGAGGACGACGGCGGCCACTCCCTGGTCGAGATGGTCCAGTCCCCGGCTCAGCGCGAGATCCTCGGCCGCCTCACCGCCGTGATGTCCCTCCTGGAGGGCCACGCCGACTTCGTGATGGACGGCGTCGGCCCGGACGTCGTGCCGTCCGTGGCGGAGATCCGCGAGAAGTTCCAGCAGCGCCGTGCCAAGGGCGCCTCCCGCCTGGACATGGCCCTGCGCAAGCTGCTCGGCCTGGACGCCAAGCTGCGCCAGTACCGCGACGGCGAGCGCTTCGTGCGCGCGGTCGTCGAGCAGGTCGGCATGGACGGCTTCAACCGGGTGTGGACCTCCCCCAACACCCTCCCCACCAAGGGGGAGATCTCGAAGCCGGCGGACTGGATCGCACGGGTGCACCGCAGGGCCGAACCGTGACCATGTGTGCGACGTCCGGACGAGGAATCCGGCCTACGGCAGGCGAACGCCGCTTCAATCACTCGTCCGAGGGACCGTGAGCCATGCGTAGGCGTGCAATGCTCGGGGAACGGCCTGTTTCTGTCACCATCGACGCACTCTGAGTGACCGATATCGGGCTCACCCCCCGAAGACTCCGTGAAGGGAACCGGACATGGGTCCCCATCCTGCGGTCGCGGCGATACGCCTGGCGGTACGCCGCGTCCTCCACGACATCCTCGACGAACAGCTCTCGCCCCACCCCGCGCAACCGGCCGCGCACGCTCGGCCCGGCCCCCTGGCCGCGCAACTCCCAGGGCAGCCCCCGCTCGGCGCATCGAAACCGGGCCGCGTCCGGGCGACCGCCGCGCATGCCGCCCACGGCTCGCCGGCCGCCCACGCCGCACCGGCGGCGCATGCCGCACCGGACACACCGGCCCCGCACGAGCGTCCGCCGTCGCCGCTCGTGCTCGTGGCCTGCTCCGGCGGCGCCGACTCCATGGCGCTCGCCTCCGCCCTCGCCTTCGAGGCCCCCAGGCTCGGCGTCCGGGCCGGCGGTGTCACCGTCGACCACGGCCTGCAGGCAGGCTCCGAGATGCGCGCCGACGAGGTCGCCCAGCGGCTGCGTGCCCTCGGACTCGACCCGGTCGAGGCCGTCGCCGTCACCGTCGGCCGCGACGGAGGTCCGGAAGCCGCCGCCCGTGACGCCCGCTACGCCGCCCTCGACGCCGCGGTCGAGCGCCACGGCGCCCACGCCGTCCTGCTCGGCCACACCCGCGACGACCAGGCCGAGACGGTGCTCCTCGGCCTCGCCCGCGGCTCCGGCATCCGCTCCCTGTCCGGAATGGCCGCGGTCTCGGGGGCCGGCGGCCGTTACCGCCGCCCCTTCCTGCACATCGACCGGCAGACCGCCCGCAAGGCCTGCATGGTCCAGTCCCTGCCCGTCTGGGACGACCCGCACAACACCGACCCGGCCTACACCCGCTCCCGGCTGCGCCACGAGGGCCTCCCCGCCCTGGAGAAGGCCCTCGGCAAGGGCGTCGTGGAGGCCCTCGCCCGTACCGCCCAGCTCTCCCGCGACGACGCCGACGCCCTCGACGCCTGGGCCGGTCAGGCCGAGGCCACCGTCCGCGACGACGCCGGCCGCCTGGAGTGCGCCAAGCTGTACGCCCTGCCGCCCGCCGTACGCCGCCGCATCCTGCGCCGGGCCGCCATCGACGCCGGCGCTCCGGCCGGGTCGCTGTTCGCCCGGCACATCGAGGAGGTCGACCGGCTGATCACCGGCTGGCGCGGGCAGAAGGCCATCAACCTGCCCGGCAGGGTGGTCGCCCAGCGGCAGGGTGGCAGACTGGTGATTCGGCAAGGCTGAACAGGGCCCCTCCAGCCGGTCCGCTGACGCGGAGTCCGGAGGAGGGCCGTCGACGCCGGTGAGACGACCGAAAGTGATGCGGGTGGACGCGAAAGACATGGGTGCCGACCTCGAGAAGGTGCTCATCACCAAGGAAGAGATCGACGCGAAGCTGGCCGAGCTGGCCGCGAAGATCGACGCGGAGTACGCGGGCAAGGACCTGCTGATCGTCGGCGTCCTCAAGGGCGCGGTGATGGTCATGGCGGACCTCGCCCGGGCGCTGTCCACCCCGCTCACCATGGACTGGATGGCCGTGTCGTCCTACGGCGCGGGCACCCAGTCCTCCGGCGTGGTGCGGATCCTCAAGGACCTCGACACCGACATCAAGGGCCGGCACGTCCTGATCGTCGAGGACATCATCGACTCCGGCCTGACCCTCTCCTGGCTGATCTCCAACCTCGGCTCGCGCGAGCCCGCCTCCCTGAAGGTGTGCACGCTGCTGCGCAAGCCGGAGGCCGCGAAGGTCGCCATCGACGTGGAGTGGGTCGGTTTCGACATCCCGAACGAGTTCGTGGTCGGCTATGGCCTGGACTACGCCGAGAAGTACCGGAACCTGCCGTTCGTCGGTACGCTCGCACCCCACGTCTACGGCGGCTGACCCCGAAGGGCTCAAGCGCGGAACGTGATCGGGAACCCCGGCGGCGCCGGAGCCGTTGGAGCAAGCAGACGGATACGTCGGCCCTACCGTGCGGCTTCGAGCCCCGATGCTGGGGTACCGTCAGAAGAACTGTCTTATCAAACTCACTGTGGCAGGAGGGACGGGGCGGCACCGCTCCGTATGGATGGACGTGAAGCGATACTTCCGTGGGCCGGTCATGTGGATCGTGCTGGCCGTCCTTGCCGTGGTCGTGTTGATGAATGTCGTCGGTCAGTCCGGCGGCTACAAGACGGTTGACACGGGCAAGGTCGTTGCGGCGATCAATGACAACAGGGTCCAGCAGGCCAAGCTGGTCACGGGCGACGAGCAGACCATCAAGGTCGAGCTCAAGGACGGCCTGAAGGTCGACGGCAGCTCGAAGATCCAGGCGAGCTACATCGGCGACCAGGGCGTGACCATCGCCAACACGCTGCAGACCAAGTACCAGGACAAGCAGATCCCGAAGGGCTACACGGTCTCGCCGTCGAAGCAGAGCCCCTTCGTCGGCATCCTGCTCACGCTGCTCCCCTTCGTCCTCATCGTGGTCGTCTTCCTGTTCCTGATGAATCAGATGCAGGGCGGCGGCTCCCGGGTGATGAACTTCGGCAAGTCGAAGGCCAAGCTCATCACCAAGGACACCCCGAAGACGACGTTCTCGGACGTGGCGGGCGCGGACGAGGCCGTCGAGGAGCTCCACGAGATCAAGGAGTTCCTCCAGGAGCCGGCCAAGTTCCAGGCCGTCGGGGCGAAGATCCCCAAGGGCGTGCTGCTCTACGGCCCGCCCGGCACCGGCAAGACCCTGCTCGCGCGCGCTGTCGCGGGCGAGGCCGGCGTTCCGTTCTACTCGATCTCCGGTTCCGACTTCGTCGAGATGTTCGTCGGCGTCGGCGCCTCCCGTGTCCGCGACCTGTTCGAGCAGGCCAAGGCGAACGCCCCGGCGATCGTCTTCGTCGACGAGATCGACGCGGTCGGCCGCCACCGCGGCGCCGGCCTCGGCGGCGGTCACGACGAGCGCGAGCAGACGCTGAACCAGCTGCTGGTCGAGATGGACGGCTTCGACGTCAAGGGCGGCGTGATCCTGATCGCGGCCACCAACCGGCCCGACATCCTCGACCCGGCGCTGCTGCGTCCGGGCCGCTTCGACCGTCAGATCGCCGTGGACCGCCCCGACATGCAGGGCCGTCTGGAGATCCTCAAGGTCCACCAGAAGGGCAAGCCGGTCGCGCCCGACGTCGACCTGTCCGCCGTCGCCCGCCGCACCCCCGGCTTCACGGGTGCCGATCTGTCCAACGTCCTGAACGAGGCCGCGCTGCTCACGGCCCGCAGTGACAAGAAGCTGATCGACAACCACATGCTGGACGAGGCGATCGACCGCGTGGTCGCGGGCCCGCAGAAGCGGACCCGGATCATGTCGGACAAGGAGAAGAAGATCACCGCGTACCACGAGGGCGGTCACGCCCTGGTCGCGGCGGCCTCGCCGAACTCCGACCCGGTCCACAAGATCACGATTCTGTCCCGCGGCCGGGCCCTCGGCTACACGATGGTCCTGCCCGACGAGGACAAGTACTCCACGACCCGCAACGAGATGCTGGACCAGCTCGCCTACATGCTGGGCGGCCGCGCGGCCGAGGAGCTGGTCTTCCACGACCCGACGACGGGCGCGGCGAACGACATCGAGAAGGCCACCACCACGGCCCGTGCGATGGTCACCCAGTACGGCATGACCGAGCGGCTGGGCGCGATCAAGTTCGGCGGCGACAACACCGAGCCGTTCCTCGGACGTGAGATGGCTCACCAGCGCGACTACTCGGAAGAGGTCGCCGCGCTGGTGGACGAGGAAGTCAAGAAGCTCATCGAGAACGCGCACAACGAGGCCTGGGAGATCCTGGTCGAGAACCGCGACGTCCTCGACAACCTCGTCCTGGCCCTCCTCGAGAAGGAGACCCTGGGCAAGGAGGAGATCGCCGAGGTCTTCTCCCAGATCGTCAAGCGGCCGCCGCGGCCCGCGTGGACCGGCTCGTCCCGCCGGACCCCGTCGACCCGCCCGCCGGTGCTCTCCCCGAAGGAGCTCGCGCTGACGAACGGAGCCAACGGCTCGACGGCGGCGATCAGCACCGTCAAGTCCACGGCGACGGAGCCCGCCCCGGCCACGGAGCAGGTGCCGGAGGACCGTCCGGACAACTGACCGGAGGCCCGCGCAGGGTCCACCTGCCCCGGAATGCATGCCGCGTCCCCCAGGTTCTAGCCTGGGGGACGCGGCATTTCGCATGCCCGCAGATCAGACACACAGGAACGAGGCTTCACATGACCGACCCCGTGACGCTGGACGGCGAGGGCTTCCTCGGTGAGTTCGACGAGAAGCGCGCCGAGAACGCCGTTCGCGAACTCCTCATCGCGGTCGGCGAGGACCCGGACCGTGAAGGCCTGCGGGAGACACCGGCACGGGTGGCCCGGGCGTACAAAGAGATATTCGCGGGCCTGTGGCAGCAGCCCGAGGACGTGCTGACGACGACGTTCGACCTGGGTCACGACGAGATGGTGCTGGTCAAGGACATCGAGGTGTTCTCGACCTGCGAGCACCACCTCGTGCCGTTCCGTGGCGTCGCGCACGTCGGCTACATCCCCTCCACCAACGGGAAGATCACGGGGCTTTCGAAGCTGGCCCGGCTCGTGGACGTCTACGCCCGCCGCCCGCAGGTGCAGGAGCGGCTCACCACCCAGATCGCGGACTCTCTGATGGACATCCTGGAGCCGCGCGGTGTGATCGTCGTGGTGGAGTGCGAGCACATGTGCATGTCGATGCGGGGCATCCGCAAGCCCGGCGCGAAGACCATCACCTCGGCGGTGCGCGGTCAGTTGCGGGACGCGGCGACGCGGAACGAGGCGATGAGCCTCATCATGGCGCGCTGACGCGCCCGGAGCCCGGCCGCGCCCGCCCGCTCAGCCGGCGTACGCCGTCCGCCGGGCTCATGCCGTCGGCTGCGCCCCCGGCGGGTTCTGGTCGTCGTCCTCGGGCAGCTTGCAGACCCGTTCGAGGAACAGGGCGGCCGCTATCACCGCGATCCCGGCGAGGACCGAGAAACCGGCGTAGAAGGCCTGGTCGCGGCGGGCGGGGATGTCAAGGAGTTCCAGCAGGGCGACGCCCGTGCCGCCGTACACGCCGGCGACGAGGGCGGCGACCAGGGCGCTGGCCTGGCCGAAGACGACCGCGCGGGCGGCCATCATGGGGTCGACACCCTTGGCGCCGGGCCTGCGCTCGCGCTGTGCCTTCAGCCGGGCCCGCAGGGAGAGCGCCGTGGCCAGGAGGACGGCGGCGATCAGGGCGAGGACGATGGGGGCGGCCAGCGGGACGCCGGGGAGCGTCCCCACCGCGGTCCACAGCCGGGCACCCGCCCAGGACAGCACTCCGGCGACGACGAACACGCCTGCCAGCAGCCTGATACGCAGCTCTCTCACGGTGTCCCTTCAGCTCCCCCGGACCGGGGCCGGTCGCAGACCTTGCGTCGCCCTGACCTTAACGACTACTCGGGCAGCCGGAGTTCCAGGTCCGCCCGCGGCTCGACGCCGTCGCGGGTGAGCGCGGTCAGCAGATCGGCCACCGCGCCGCGGCCCGGGAGCTGCGCCTCCGGGTCCACGTCGTACCACGGGGCCAGGACGAAGGCGCGCTCGTGCGCCCGCGGGTGAGGAAGCGTGAGGACCGGGTCGTCGGAGACGTTCTCCGCGTAGGCGACGATGTCGACGTCGAGGGTGCGCGGACCCCAGCGCTCGTCGCGGACCCGGCTGAAGGCCTCCTCGATGGCGTGGGCGCGCTCCAGCAGGGAGGACGGCGGCAGCGTGGTCTTCAGGACCACCACCGCGTTGAAGTACGACGGCTGGGAGCCGGGCTCGACGCCCCACGGCTCCGTCTCGTAGACCGGGGAGACGGCCTTGATGCGGACGCCGGGGGTGTCCTCCAGGGCGTCGACGGCACCCTGGAGGGTCTCCAGGCGGTTGCCGAGGTTGGAGCCGATCGAGATCACGGCTCGCTTGGGGTTCTGCAGGGTGGTGTCGGCGGCGTCGACCTTCTCGACGACCGAGGCGGGCACCGGCTGGACGGTCGGGTCGGTGGGCCCTTTGGTGAAAGGCACGTTCATACTCGGCTCCGGGTGATGGTGACGGTCACGTCGTCGAAGGGCACGGTGATCGGGGCGTCCGGTTTGTGGACGCAGACCTCGACCTCCAGGACCCCGCCGTGCTTCAGACAGACCTGGGCGATGCGCTCGGCGAGCGTCTCGATGAGGTTCACGGGCTCGCCCTCCACCACGGCCACGACCTCCTCGGCCACGATGCCGTAGTGCACGGTCTTCGCCAGGTCGTCGTCGGCCGCGGCCGGCCGGGTGTCGACTCCCAGGACGATGTCCACGAGGAAGGTCTGGCCCTCCTCGCGTTCCTTGGGGAACACACCGTGGTGCCCGCGGGCCCTCAGGCCGCGCAGCGCGACACGATCCACGCGAATCACTCCTGCAATCGTCGGCGGCGACCGGTCCCTGCCGCGTACGGGCGGCACACCGGCCTGGCACGAATCTACCTGCGGGCACTGACGGAGCCGGGCCGCGGGGAGGCGGGGCGAGCCGGACCCGGCAGGTTTCACCGTGTGTTTCCCCTGGAGAACCCGGATGCTCACGGACCGGTGGGCGGCCCTTCTCCCGCAGTCCGTGATTCCGGCCACTCCGCGTTCCTGCTCAGGCGCCTACCCACTCAGGCGGGTGTGTCGTCGTCCTCGGCACCGTCGTTTTCGGCCAGAACCGGGGAGGCGTGATGGGACCAGAGCTTCCAGCCGATGCCGGTGCGCCGGAAGACATTGGTGGCGACGACGAGCTGTCCCACCAGCGGGCCGAGCTCGCCGCCGGCCGCCGGGGCGGGGCCGCCGCTGAGGATGTTCTCCGTGCAGTTCACCAGGGCGGTGTCGCCGGTCACCGAGACGTGCACGTCGGTGAGGAAGAACTGGATGTAGTCGGTGTTCGCCATGATCAGCGCGTAGGAGCGCAGCACCTCGCCCCGTCCGGTGAGCACGGGCCAGCCGGGGTGCACGCAGGAGACCACCCCGGTGTCGGCCGGGTCGTGGTACTCCTCGTCGACGCCCAGGTCGGAGGGGGTGAGCCAGAGCGCGGACAGCTCCTCGAAATCACCCCGCTCCAGGGCCTCGTAGTAGGCGGTGTTGGCGGCCTCCACCTGTTCGACGTCGGTGTGGGGCGCGCTCACCGGTCTCCTTCGGCGGGACTGTCCGCCGGGCCCGCGGGGGTGCGGGCCTGTTCCACGGCGCGGGCGACGCGTACCGCGTCCGCCGTGGCGCGGACCTCGTGGACGCGGACAGCCCAGGCGCCGGCGTGCGCGGCGAGGGCGGAGACGGCGGCGGTGGCGGCGTCGCGCTCGCGCGCGGGCGGGGGCGCGCCCTCCGGGCCGGCCAGCACCCGCCCGAGGAAGCGCTTGCGGGAGGCGGCGACCAGCACGGGGTGGCCGAGCCCGCGCAGGCGGTCGAGGTGGGCCAGGAGCGCGAGGTCGTGCCCGGCCTCCTTGGAGAAGCCGAGGCCGGGGTCGACGACGACGCGGTCGGCGGCGATCCCGCCCTCCAGGACGGCCTCCACGCGCGCGTGGAGCTCGTCGACGACCTCGGTGACGACGTCCTCGTACACCCCGTGGACGTTGCCGCCCTCCAGGAAGCCGCGCCAGTGCATGACAACGAAGGGCGCGCCCGCGTCCGCGACCACGGGGATCATCGCGGGATCCGCGAGGCCGCCGCTGACGTCGTTGACGAGGGCGGCACCGGCCGCGAGCGCCTGCTCGGCGACGCGGGCGCGCATGGTGTCGACGGAGATCGTGGCGCCCTCGGCGGCGAGGCCGCGCACCACGGGGATGACGCGCCGCAGCTCCTCGGCCTCGTCGACGCGGCTGGCGCCGGGCCGGGTGGACTCGCCGCCGACGTCGACGAGGTCCGCGCCCTGGGCGACCAGGTCCAGGCCGTGCTTGACGGCGATGGTCGTGTCGAACCAGCGGCCTCCGTCGGAGAAGGAGTCGGGGGTCACGTTCACGACCCCCATGACCGCGCACCGGCCCCACGCCGGAAGGCCCGCCACGCGGCCGCGCCCGCTGAAGTTGCTCATACGTTCAGCGTAGGCCCCGCCCCCTGGGCCTTCGTGCCGTGGCCCGGACGGAACCCCCCTGTGCTGGAGGGGATGGGGGTTCCGCCCGGGCCGGTCCCGGGTCATGCCGCGCGGACGTCCGGTTCCGCCACCGAGTGAGCGCAGGGGCTCTGGGCGGCGGCGGAACGGCGGCGCAGGAAGCGCGGCAGCGGCAGGGCGAGGTCGACGAAGCCCTCGGCCTGCATGGCGGCGAAGCCGATGCGGGGCAGGTCGGAGGAGGCGCGGTAGACGACGAACCGCGGCTCCCAGCGGGGCTGGAACTTGGCGTTGAACTTGTACAGCGACTCGATCTGGAACCAGCGGGAGAGGAAGACCAGCAGCCCGCGCCAGGCGCGCAGCACCGGGCCGGCGCCGATCTTCTCGCCCCGAGCCAGCGCCGAGCGGAACATCGCGAAGTTCAGCGATATACGGGTGATGCCGAACTTCGGGGCGGCCTGGAGCGCCGCCACGATCAGCAGTTCGTTCATGCCGGGGTCGGCCGAGCGGTCGCGCCGCATCAGGTCCAGGGACACGCCGTCCTCGCCCCAGGGCACGAAGTGCAGGATCGCCTTCAGATCGCCGTACTCGCCCGGCTCCGCGTCCTGCTTGTGGGCGGTGGCGATGAGGCAGTCGCCGTCGGCCGGGTCGCCGATGCGGCCGAGCGCCATGGAGAAGCCGCGTTCGGTGTCGGTGCCGCGCCAGTCCTCGGCGGCCCGCCGGACCCGCTCCAGCTCGGTGCCGCCGAGGTCACGGATGCGCCGCACCCGGGTTTCGTAGCCGGCTCGCTCGATGCGCTTGACCATCTGGCGGACGTTGCGCATCGCGCGTCCGGCGAGCGAGAAATCCGCGACGTCGACCACCGCCTCGTCGCCCAGCTCCAGGGCGTCCAGGCCGGTCTCCCGGGTCCACACCTCGCCGCCGGTCTCGGAGCAGCCCATCACGGCGGGCGTCCAGGAGTGGGCCCTGGCCTCGTCCATGAAGCGCTCGATGGCGCCCGGCCAGGCCTCGACGTCGCCGATCGGGTCGCCGCTGGCGAGCATCACGCCGGAGACGACGCGGTACGTCACCGCCGCCTTGCCGCTGGGGGAGAACACGACGGCCTTGTCGCGGCGCAGCGCGAAGTGGCCGAGGGAGTCGCGGCCGCCGTGCCGGGCCAGCAGCTCGCGCAGCCTGCTCTCGTCCTCCTCGGTCAGGCGTGCCGCCGGGTGCTCGGGGCGGAAGGCCAGGTAGACGGTGGTGACGGCGGTGAGCCAGCCGAGGGCGCCGAGGGAGAAGGCGACGGTCCAGGAGGTGTTGCCCTGGTAGTCCACCGGGCCCTCGAAGCCGATCAGGCCGTAGACGACATGGGTCAGCCGGTCCGCCACGCTGGGGTCGCCGACCATGCGGTGCGTGTGCACGCTGACGATGATCATGCCCAGGGCCAGTGAGCCGGCGCTCATGAGGACGAAGTTGGCCAGCGCCCGCCAGCGGCTGCGCGGGTCCGGCAGCGCGGCGAACTCGCCGCGGTGGAACAGCAGCGGCGCGAGCAGCGCCAGCGAGATGACCAACCCGACCACGGAGTGCCGGTAGACGAACTCCGCGGCCGCGCCGGCCGGCAGCAGGACCACGGCCGCGCGCCAGGCCCGGCGCTTGCGCCGCCTCAGGCCGTGCGCGAGCAACAGCAGCAGCACGCCCACGCTGAGCGAGAGCGCCGCGGCGAACGGCCCGAACGAGCCCGGCAGCACCTCGGCCATGGCGTGCATCCGGCTGTGCCGGAAGCGTGGGAAGACGCCCGCGGCGATGTCCAGGAGGCCGACGACCGCGCAGGCCCTGGCGACCAGCGCGGGGACGGCCTCGGGGCGCGGGCCGCGCAGTATGCGCCGCATCCTGCTGGATCGGTCCGGAACCCCGTCCGACAATTCCCCATCTATCCTGACAGACATCGCATCCCGTAGTTCTGCGAGAGACCTTGAATCCGGTGCCGATCCGGGCATCCGGCGACATTGCGCCCTCTAGGACGGTGTCTCGGGGAGAGAGGTTCACTCCCCGCCGGAAAGTCGGGTCAAAGGGCAGGGAAAGCCCAGGGCAAGCCCTCGCAAGGAAGCGTCGGCGAGCCCTGAGGCGGGAAGTGCAGGCAGGGAAGCCCATGGGTCTCACGAGCAACAAGGTGCTGGTACTGGCGATTCTCCTCGCCGTGCTGCTGTTCGCCGGCACGGTGTGGCTCTGGCCGCGTCTGGCCCGCCGTACCTGGCACGCGGTGACCGGGCGCGTCGGCATGCTGCTGGCCACCCAGGTGGCGATCTTCGTCTGCGTCGCACTCGCCGCCAACCAGGCCTTCGGCTTCTATGCCAGCTGGGCGGACCTGTTCGGGCAGGAGAACGCGCCGGGGGTCGTCGTCGACAACTCCGCGCACGGCCGCACCGGAGGCCCCCTCCAGGTGATCGGCACCCAGCAGGTGCGGCTGGGCGACGGCGACCGGCCCCATGTCTCCGGACAGATCCAGCAGGTCGGCATCGTGGGCCGTACGACGCACATCGCCTCGCCCGCGTTCGTCTACCTGCCGCCGGAGTACTTCCAGCCGCAGTACCGGACCCGTACCTTCCCGGCGGCCGTGGTCCTCACCGGCTACCCGGGCACCGCGCAGGCGCTGATCAGCAAGCTGCGCTACCCGCACACCGCGCAGGAGCTGGCCAGGACCGGGCGGGCGCAGCCGATGATCCTGGTGATGCTGCGGCCCACGGTGGCGCCGCCGCGGGACACGGAGTGCGTGGACGTCCCGGGCGGTCCGCAGACCGAGACGTTCTTCGCCAAGGACCTGCCGGACGCGCTTCTCGCGCACTACCGGGTCGGAAGGAAGCCGGGCAGCTGGGGCATTGTCGGCGATTCCACGGGCGGTTACTGCGCGCTGAAACTCGCACTGCACCATCCCGAGGTGTATGCCGCGGGTGCGGGCCTGTCCCCGTACTACAGGGCGCCCATCGATCCGACCACGGGTGATCTTTTCCAGGGGGACAGGAATCTGCGGAACCGTGCCGATCTGCTGTGGAGCGTCAAGCACCTGCCGGCGCCCGACACTTCGCTGCTCGTCACCAGCAGCAGGCTCGGCGAGGGCAACTACAGGTCGACGCTCAGGTTCATCGACGCGGTGAAGGCGACGAACAGGACGCGGATCGCGTCCATCATCCTCGACAGCGGCGGCCACAACTTCAACACCTGGCGGCGCGAGATCCCGGCGACGTTGCAGTGGATGAGCGGCCTGCTGGGCGACCGCTGAAAATGATCTTTGAAGGGGAGGAAAACGCGGCCGGAACTCCCTTCGGCGCATGAAGGTTTCGTTATGGCTGTCTTTTTGTGGGGCGGCCCGACATGATTCAGGTACGCGCGGTAAGTTTCTGGCCATGTCACGTGGACGTCATCGCCATTCCCCACCCCTGCACAGGCTGTTGCCGTCTTCGGTGATCGCCGGCGTCTCCGTCGTCTGCGCCCTGGGCCCCTGGGCGTTCACGGACGCGGCGGTGCTGCGGTTGCTCGCCGGGACCGCCGCGGTGACCGCTGTTCTCGGCGCGGTCGTCATGCGCCGCTGGGACGCGCAGGCCGGACGGCAGGTAGCCGACCTC
Organism: Streptomyces sp. CB01373; assembly: GCF_002803075.1. Taxonomy (GTDB): domain Bacteria; phylum Actinomycetota; class Actinomycetes; order Streptomycetales; family Streptomycetaceae; genus Streptomyces. Next base: position 301,384 of record NZ_NNBK01000006.1, read on the forward strand.
ACGCGCGCGCGTGTGAGCGACGAGTGGCGATTCGAGGAACGGATCGCCGAACTCGAGACCGACCTCGAGGAGTCACGCGAACTGCGCGGCCGCCTTGAGGAGAAGCTGCGCGCCCGGCGCACGGAACTCGCGGGGCTGCGCAACGAGCATGCGGCACTGCTGCGGCGGTACGCCACGGCGGAGACCGAGCGCGCGAGCGCGCTGGAGGGCCGCCGCCTGCTGGAGATCGAGACCGGCCCCGACGTGCTCGCGCTGCCCGCCGCACCGACGGACGCCGTGGACGCGGCCGATGTCACGGACGTCGAGGGTGCAGACGTCGACGTCGCGGACGTCGAGGGTGCGGAGACGCACGAGTCCGCGGCTCCCGCGACCGGGCCGACCGAGAAGAGACCGGAGGCCGCGGCGCCCGGCGCGTTCTCTCCGGAGGGATCCGAGCTGTACCTGCGCGCCGAGGCCGCCCTGTCGCGGTTGGGCAAGGACGGCGCCCGGGCGGCGAGGACGGACGAGGCGGCCAAGGCGGGTACCTCGGAGGAAGCTGACACGGCGTCGGAGACCGACCCGGTGCGGGAAGCGTCCGTACCGGCGGACGGCGACGCCGACCCGGAGTCCGCGACGGACGAGACGGACGAGGCGCGCGAGCGCGCGGCGGCCACGGACGAGGCGGGGACGGAGACCGAGCCCGTCGAGACCGCCGAGCCCGCCGACCGGGAGGACTCCGCGGAGTCGACCGGGGCGACCGAGTTGGTCGAGCCCGCCGAGCCGGCCGACCGGAGTCACCTCGCCGGGGCGGCCGGGATGGCCGAGGCCGCTGAGCCGGTCGACCGGTCCATCGCGTCCTCGGCCGCGGCCGATTCGGGTGAGCAGGCCGCGCCTGCCTCCTCCGCACCCGCCCCCGCCCTACCGGCTTCCTCCGCCAAGGAGGCCGAGTCGGCCAAGCCCGCGCCTCGGCTGCCCTCCGGGCACTTCACCGTGCCGACCGCGGTGGCTGTCGTACCGGCCGCGCCCTCGCGGCGCCCGCTGGTCGAGGGCGGCTTCGACTTCTTCGGCACGAAGGCGGACGCGTCGGCCACCGAGTCGGACACCGTACGGAACGACGGCCTCGGCGACGTGGTGGGCCAGGAGTCGCTCGCCCCGCACAAGGCGGAGGCCGAGTCCCAGTACAAGCCGGCCGACGCCGACGCGCCGGTCGCCGGCCATCAGATCATCGACCTGACGGCCCACGACGAGACGGAACAGATCACCCTTCCGGGGCTGCGCACCGCGGCCTCCTGACGCCGGTCCTCCGCGACGCCGGGCACCCGCCCGGCGTCGCACCCGGGTCGCCCACCGGTCAGGTCATCCACCGGTCCGGCCGCGCGCTCCGGCGGCCTGTGCGCGACCTCTCCGCCTGGGCCCGCAACAGCCGGTCCGCCTCCCGCGCGTCCCGCAGCCGGGCCGTCACGGTCCGGCCGGCCCCGTTGTCCACGTGCACGCCGGCGAGGCCCCACACGCGCTGCCAGGGCCCCTGTCGCAGCCGTACGCTCTGTACCTTCGCGTGCGGCACCAGTGCGAGCCGGCGCCGCAGCAGCCCGTGCCGCGCGGCGAACACCGCGTCGGTGACGGTGATCCCGTGGCCGCGCCACCACACCGGCGCGCACCACCGGGCGCGCCGCGGCGGCCGGAGCAGGCCGGAGGCCTGAGGCACCGTCACCCCGGGCAGGACCCGGGCGATCACCGACTCGGCGACCTCCCGCGGAGCGACCGGCAGCAGCAAGGTGTTCGACGACCCGGCGACGTCCAGCTCGACCCGCACCCAGCCGCGCCACCGCCACAGCAGCGGCTCCACGATCCGTACGGTCTGTACCCGCCCAGGCGGCACCGTCTCGTGCGTGCGGTCCAGCAGCCCGCGGTCGATCCGCAGCCCGTCGGGCGATTCGCCTACCACCCAGTCGTACTCGGCGGCGAAGCGTCCCGCGCTGTTCGCCACGGCGCTGCCGAGCAGCGGCAGGACGGAGGCGAGCACTGTCCACAGGCTGTGGGTGGCCAGCCACAGCAGCGGCGGTACGACGGCGGCGGCGACCAGCGACACCCAGGTCGCGCCGGTCAGCAGCAGCGAGACGGCGATCAGGCGCCCGGGTACACGGACCAGTTCCCGCGCGGGTGCCTCACCGACCTCGTGCGCCGTCTCCGGCGCGAACCCGGCCGCGCGCGCGAGCAGTTCGGCGCGCAGCGCCCGCGCCTCCTCCTCGCCGAGGAAGGCGAGTTCGTCCTTCTTGTCCGTCCCCACGACGTCGAGTTTCAGCTTGGCCACGCCCGCGACCCGGGCGAGCAGCGGCCGGGTGACGTCGACGGCCTGGATCCGCTCCAGCCGGATGTGCGCGGTGCGGCGGAAGAACAGCCCGGTGCGGATGCGCAGTTCGGTGTCGGTCACCGCGAAGTGCGTGAACCACCAGGACAGGAAGCCGTAGAGGGCGGCCAGGGGTATGACGAGCGCGAGTCCGGTCACCAGCGTGGTCGTCGTCAGCCGCGTCAGGTGCCGCTGCGCCTGGTCGGGGTCGTGCACGGCCCAGCCCGTGAGCACGGCGACCGGAGCCCACGCCCGTCTCAGGGGTGTGACGGGATGCAGCCGCCGCTCGGTCACGGGCAGCCCGCCGGGTACGGCCGCGTCGTTCACGGCCGGTTCGGATATGCCGCCGTCGCTCACGGCCTCTTCGGACGCGGCCTGTCCGGGAACGGCTTTCCCGCGTATGACCTCTCCGCGTACGGCCTCGTCGCCCCCCGCCGCCGTCACAGCCCCGCCGATCGTGCCTCGCCGAGTTCGGTGAGCCGGTCGCGCAGCCGTTCCGCCTCGGCCGGGTCGAGGCCGGGGATGATCGCGTCGGTCGCGGCGGCGGCCGTGTGCAGCTGCACGGTGGCCAGCCCGAAGTGCCGCTCCACGGGCCCGGAGGTGACCTCGACGAGCTGCATCCGCCCGTAGGGCACCACGGTCTCCTCGCGCCACAGCACGCCTCGGCTGATCAGCAGGTCGTCGGCGCGCTCGGCGTACCGCCAGGAGCGCCAGTTGCGGCCGAGCAGCACCCAGCCCCATGCCATCAGGGCCAGCGGCAGCAGGGCGAACGCCGACCAGGCGAGGCCGGCCAGCAGGCCCGGCAGCAGCCCCGCCGCCAGGGCGAACAGGCCCAGCCACACCACCAGCAACAGCCGGCGCATCCGCAGCAGGCCGCGCGGCAGCGCCCGCCACACCGGTTCGTCCCCGGCCGCCGCCCGCTCGTCCTCCCGGCTCCCCGTTTCCATGGGGCAAGCGTACGTACGAGAGACTGTGTCCATGACTCCTACGACGGAGACCACGGTCGGGATCGGCGGCGCCGCGGAGAGCACCGACATGGTGCTGAACATCGGGCCGCAACACCCCTCCACGCACGGCGTGCTGCGGCTGAAGCTGGTGCTGGACGGCGAGCGCATCAAACGCGCGGAGCCGGTGATCGGTTATATGCACCGCGGCGCGGAGAAGCTGTTCGAGGCAAGGGACTACCGCCAGATCATCATGCTGGCCAACCGCCACGACTGGCTGTCGGCCTTCTCCAACGAGCTGGGCGTGGTCCTCGCCGTGGAGCGGATGCTCGGCATGGAGGTGCCCGCGCGCGCGGTCTGGACGCGCACCCTGCTCGCCGAGCTGAACCGGGTGCTCAACCACCTGATGTTCCTCGGCTCCTACCCGCTGGAGCTGGGCGGCATCACCCCGGTCTTCTACGCGTTCCGGGAGCGCGAGGTCCTCCAGAACGTCATGGAGGAGGTCTCCGGCGGCCGGATGCACTACATGTTCAACCGGGTCGGCGGCCTGAAGGAGGACCTGCCGGCCGGCTGGACCACGCGCGCGCGTGCCGCGGTGGCCGCCGTGCGCTCGCGCATGGACGTCTTCGACGACCTGGTGCTCGGCAACGAGATCTTCCGCGGACGCACCCGGGGCGTGGGCGTCCTGACGCCGCGGGCCGTGCACGCCTACGGCGTGAGCGGTCCGATCGCGCGCGGGTCGGGCGTCGACTTCGACCTGCGCCGTGACGAGCCGTACCTGGCGTACGGAGAGCTCCAGGACACCCTGAAGGTGGTCACCCGGCAGGAGGGCGACTGCCTGGCCCGCTTCGAGTGCCTGCTGGAGCAGACCCACAACGCGCTGGACCTCGCCGACGCCTGTCTGGACCGGATGGCCGAGCTGCCGCCCGGCCCGATCAACCAGCGGCTGCCCAAGGTCCTCAAGGCGCCCGAGGGGCACACGTACGCGTGGACCGAGAACCCGCTCGGCATCAACGGCTACTACCTGGTCAGCAAGGGTGAGAAGACGCCGTACCGGCTGAAGCTGCGTTCGGCGTCGTACAACAACATCCAGGCGCTCACCGAGCTGCTGCCGGGCACGCTGGTGGCGGACATGGTGGCCATCCTGGGGTCAATGTTCTTCGTGGTCGGGGACATCGACAAATAGGGCCGCCGCGTCCGCCTCCGCGAGGCCGGCCGGGTGCGCCAGCCAGCCGAAGTCGCCGAGCCCGCCCGGCGCGGTGAGTTCGGCGGCCTCCCCGGCGCGCGCGAGGGAGCGTACGTACTCCGAGGGGCGCGTGGAGGCGAGGCTGAGCGGGGGGCGTGCGCCGGTGACTCCCAGGGCGTGCAGGGCCTCGCGCTGTGTCAGCAGCCGGGCGCCCTCAGGCGCGCTCGCGGCGCAGGCGTCCAGGGCCACGTGCGCCGTGATGTCGCACGACCCGTCCGGCACCGGTGCCGTCTCCCGGCCCTCCCGGAAGCCCGTGAGCGTTCCGAAGGGCGGTCGCGCCCCGGCCGTGTGCGCGTAGTCGACGGCGACCGCGAGGCCCCGTTCGACCCGCGAGACCGCGGCGGCCCAGGCGGTGTCGCGGGGCAGCCCGATCTCCGCGCGCAGGCCCTGCTCGGCGGCCAGCGGCCACCACCGGTCCAGCCACCGCGCCCGCGCTCCCGTCACCGGCTCCCCGAGCCGCTCGGCGCCGTCCCGCCGTACGAGGACCTGCCGGGGCACGCCCGCGGAGTCCACTTCCACGACCTCCACCGGCACGTTGTCCAGCCACTCGTTGGCGAACAGCAGCCCGGTGATGCCCCGCGGTGGCTGCTCCGACCACGCGATCCGGTCGTCCAGGCCCTCCGGCCGGGCGGCGATCTCGACCGCGTGCACGCGCGTGCGTGCCGCCACGTCCGCGGGCAGCGCGGCGAGCACGCCCGCCGCCAGCTCGCCCCGCCCGGCCGCCATGTCGACGAAGTCGAGCGCCGCCGGGCGGCCCAGCGCCCGGTCGACCCCGCACAGCAGCCGCGCCACGGCCGCCGCGAACAGCGGCGAGGCGTGCACGGACGTACGGAAGTGACCGGCCGGGCCCTCGGGCCGCCGGTAGAAGCCGTCCGGCCCGTACAGGGCCTCCTCGGCCGCTGACCGCCAGCCGCGCCACTCCTCGGCCCGGCCGCCCGCCGCGCTCCGCGCCGTGGTGCGCGCGGGGGTGCGCTCGGGGCCGTTTGCCGTGGTGCGCTCGGTGCTGTCCGCCGGGTCTTCCGTCACCCCGACAGACTAGGGTCCGCCCGGTGGGGCGAGGCGCACAAATGATCACTGCCTCCACCTTGGGGAGTACGAGAGCCCCGTGCGGATCGGCCCTCCGGTTGACCCCGGCACCTGTGCCGCTTCCCTACTCTGGGTTACGTGCAGCGCCTCTATGACTTCATCCGCAGGCACCCGATGTGGGTGGACGGCTCCTGGGCCCTCATCCTCCTCGGGCTTTCCGGCGTGAGCGTGTCGAATCTCAACGGGGCGCCCGGCCACCACGGTTCGGTCCACGCGGGCCTCGCCCTGTCCTTCGTGCTGTGCGTGGTCGTCGCACTGCGCCGCCGGATGCCGGAGAAGATGCTGGTGCTGGCGGGCGCGGCGGGTGCGGCGCAGCTGGTCCTGGACGCCGAGACGATGGTCGCCGACTTCGCCATGCTGGTGATCATCTACACGGTCGCCGCGATCGGCGCCCGCTGGGCCAGCCGGTTCGCCCTGGCCGGCGGGCTGTGCGCGGCGACCCTCGCGCAGATCCGCTGGCCGCAGCACGACGCGAGCGCCCTGGGCAATGTCGCGATAACCGTCTTCCAGACGGTGCCGTTCGCCCTCGCCTGGGTGCTCGGCGATTCGGTGCGCACCCGCCGCGCCTACTTCGCGCAGCTGGAGGAGCGCGCCGCCCGTCTGGAGAAGGAACGCGAGGCACAGGCCAAGGTCGCGGTCGCCGCGGAACGCGCCCGGATAGCGCGCGAGCTGCACGACGTGGTCGCGCACAACGTGTCGGTGATGGTGGTGCAGGCCGACGGCGCCGCCTACGTCCTGGACGCCGCGCCCGACCAGGCCAAGAAGGCCCTGGAGACGATCTCCTCCACCGGCCGCCAGGCCCTCGCCGAGATGCGCCGCCTGCTGGGCGTGCTGCGCACCGGCGAGCACCAGGAGGGCGGCGAGTACGTGCCGCAGCCCGACGTCGGCCAGATCGAGGACCTCGTCGAGCAGTGCCGGGGTTCCGGGCTCCCCGTCGACTTCAGGATCGAGGGCACCCCGCGTCCGCTGCCCAGCGGGGTCGAGCTCACCGCGTACCGCATCGTGCAGGAGGCCCTCACCAACACCCGCAAGCACGGCGGGCCGAACGCGGGCGCGAGCGTGCGCCTGGTCTACTTCGACGACGGGCTCGGACTGCTCGTCGAGGACGACGGCAAGGGCGCGCCGCACGAGCTGTACGAGGAGGGCGGCGCCGACGGGCGTGGGCACGGCCTGATCGGCATGCGCGAACGCATCGGCATGGTGGGCGGCACCCTGGACGCGGGTCCGCGCCCCGGCGGCGGCTTCCGCATCAGCGCCCTGCTGCCGCTCAAACCGGTGCACTGACACCGGCGCACACCGCACCCGCGCGAACCACCGATGACGAACGGAAGAGGACCCACCCGATGACGATCCGCGTGATGCTCGTCGACGACCAGGTGCTGCTGCGCACGGGATTCCGGATGGTGCTCGCCGCCCAGCCGGACATGGAGGTCGTCGCGGAGGCGGGCGACGGCGTCGAGGCCCTCCAGGTGCTGCGCTCCACCGCCGTCGACGTGGTGCTGATGGACGTGCGCATGCCGAAGCTGGACGGTGTGGAGGCCACCCGCCGCATCTGTTCCGAGCCGGACCCGCCGAAGGTGCTCATCCTGACCACCTTCGACCTCGACGAGTACGCCTTCTCCGGGCTGAAGGCCGGCGCCTCCGGGTTCATGCTCAAGGACGTGCCGCCCGGCGACCTGCTCGCCGCGATCCGCTCCGTGCACAGCGGGGACGCCGTCGTCGCGCCCTCCACCACCCGGCGGCTGCTCGACCGGTTCGCCCCGATGCTGCCCATGGCCGGCAAGGAGCCCCAGCACAAGGAGCTCCAGCGGCTCACCGAGCGCGAGCGCGAGGTCATGGTCCTGGTCGCGCAGGGCCTGTCGAACGGCGAGATCGCCGCCCGGCTGGTGCTGTCCGAGGCGACGGTGAAGACCCATGTGGGCCGCATCCTGACCAAGCTGGGCCTGCGGGACCGGGTGCAGGTGGTGGTCCTCGCCTACGAGACGGGACTCGTCCGGGCCGGCGGACACGGCTGAAGGCAGTACGCGGCCATCGGTAGGGTCTGCGCATGCTCCTGTGGATCAACGGCCCCTTCGGGGGCGGAAAAACACAGACCGCACACGAGATCCAGCGCCGTCTGCCCGGCAGCGTCGTCTGCGATCCCGAGCATGCCGGGTTCGGTCTGCGCCGCATGCTGCCGCCCGGACTGCGCGGCGACTTCAGGGACTTGGCGTCCTGGCGGCAGGGGGTGGTGGAGGTCCTCGACCTGGCGCTCACCCGGCACGAGGGCGTGGTGATCGCGCCCATGACCGTCACCGACGCCGGCCAGTTCGCCGAGACCGTCGGACGGCTGCGCGAACTGCGCCATGACGTACGGCACTTCGCGCTCCTCGCGGAACGCGAGACCGTTCTGAGACGGCTGCGGGAGCGCGGGTTCGGGCACCTCGTCGGGTACGTCGCCGGGAAGACCGCCGTCGGCCGGGAGACCTGGGCCGTGCGGCAGCTCGACGACTGCCTGGAGAGGCTGCGCGAGCCGGAGTTCGCCGAGCATCTGTGGACCGACCACTCGACCGTGCCGAAGACCGCGGACCGGATCGCCGTCCTGGCCGGCCTGACGCTGCGGCCCAACACCGAGGGCCCGCTGCGGACACGGCTGCGGCAGGCGAAGGTCGGCGTCCGGCACATCCGGTTCGAAGGGCCGGGGCACATGCCCGACTCCGGCTCCGGCCCGGGGGACTAGGGCACTAGCGGAGTACTCCCTCGAGGAAGTCGCTGCCCAGCCGGGCGACCGTGGTGACGTCCAGCTGGTGCAGCACGTACCGTCCGCGGCGCCGGGTGGTGACCAGGCCCGCCTTCTTCAGCACGCCCAGGTGCCGGGATATCTCCGGCGCGGTCATGCCGTGCACCTGGGCCAGCTCACTGGTGGTGCACGCGCTGCGGGCCAGACTGCGGCACAGCCGCATCCGCACCGGATGGGACAGGGCGGTCATCCGCAGGGTGAGCTGCTCCACCGAGGGCGGGGCGGCGAGCTCCGGGGAGCCGACCGGATAGTGCAGCACCGGCTGCCAGCCGTACCGGTGCAGCACCATCAGGTGGGGCCAGCCGAGGCTCGTCGGTACGAGCAGCAGGCCGCCCTCCGCCGTGGCCGTGCGGCCATCGCCCAGCTTGTCGACGGTGATCCGCGCGGCCCCCTCGTCGAGCGCCACCGCCGGGGACGCCGCCGACAGGGCCTCGGCCAGGCCCTTGCGGCGCAGCAGCTCGGTCTTGTGCCGGGTGTCGGCCGCGAGCTGGTGATGCAGCCGGGACCAGGTCCGCGCGAAGAACGCCTCGTCGCAGTCCTCGAGGAACTGCCGCAGCCAGGCCCTGATGCGGGGCGGGTCGGCCAGCAGCCGCTCGGTGAAGCGCACCTGCTGCGGCCCGCGCGCGGCGGCCAGCTCCACGGCACGGCGGCGCAGCCCGGCGTCGGCGAGCGCACCGGGGCCCGGCAGGCTGTACGGCAGCGCGCAGGTGAACTCCAGGGCGGCGTCCACGAACTGCTCGTCGGACAGCTTGTCGAGGACGTCCAGGTCGTCGGCGAGGGTCGCGCCCGGGAGCGTGGAGCCGCCGGGCACGCCCGCGCACGGCAGGAAGAGGTCGGAGAACGTCGTGCGCCACAGGAAGTCCGCCTCGCACATCCGGTCGGCCAGGTGCGAGTCGAGCCGGGCGGTGACACCGGTCACCCAGCCCTGAAGACCGGGGTGGTGCCCCGGCTCGGACAGCGCGTGCAGCGCCATGCCGAGCTCGGCCAGCGGCGCGGCCACGACGGCCACCCTCTCCGGCCGCAGCCCGGCGATGTCGATCCGCACACTCATACCCCCATGGTGCCCGGCCCCGCTGACAACCCACCGCCGGCCGCCCGCGACCGCCGCACGCGGTGGGCTACCCGTCGGTCTCCTTGGGGAGGCGGGCGGCGAAGTCCGCCACCGCTGCTCGTACGTCGTCCGCGGTCCAGGTCAGGCCCTCGGCCCGGACGGAGACCTCGGTGCGGGCCAGGCGCGGGACCGGGGAGTCCCAGCCGCCGGTGAAGAGCATCGTGCCCGTCTCCTCGGCGGTCCGGATCGCGGCCCCGGCGACCGTCTCGGCGTCGTACGGCAGCCAGACCTGGAACTCGTGGGTGTGCGGCTCAGCCGGGTGGACGCGGCTCCAGGGCAGCCCGGCCGCGGCGAACCCCTCGCGCAGCGCGGCGGCCACCACGCGCGCGTGCCGCACGTACTCGGGCAGCCGGGGCAGCTCCCGCTCCAGCCCCGCCAGTGCCGACAGCGCCGTGGGGAACTGCTGGAAGACGTTGCCGCCGTACCGGTGCCGCCAGGTCTTGGCCTCCTCCACCAGCTCCTTCGGCCCGGCGAGCGCGGCGCCGCCGTAACCGGCGAGGGACTTGTAGAACGACACGTACACGCTGTCGGCCAGGTCCGCGATCTCCTCCAGCGGCCGGCCGAAGTGCACGGTGGTCTCCCACAGGCGCGCGCCGTCGAAGTGCACCACCGCGTCCCGCGCGCGTGCCGCGTCCACGAGTTCGAGGAGCTCCTCCCACGTGGGCAGCAGGAAACCGGCGTCCCTGAGGGGCAGTTCGAGCATCAGCGTCCCGAAGGGCTCGTCGAGGTCGCGCACCTCCTCGGCGGTCGGCTGGCGCGGCTCGCTCGTCACCCGCACCGGCCGCAGCCCGGCGACCTGGCTGAAGGCGTGCCGCTCGTGCACCTCGGGATGGGACATCGCGTGCAGCGCGACCGCCGGGTCGCCGGTGCGGCCCGCCCAGCAGCGCAGGGCCACCTGCTGGGCCATCGTGCCGGTGGGGAAGAAGGCCGCGGCCTCCTTGCCGAGCAGGCCGGCGACCTTCTCCTCCAGGGCCTCCACGACCCCGTTGCCGTACATGTCCGACGCCTCGTCGAGGTCGTACACCTCCCGGACCCCGTCCAGCAGCGCCAGCCGCTCCCTCAGCGTCCCCAGGTGCGCCGGGCGCCCCAGCGCGCGCTCCGCGCTCCGGCACGCGGCCACGCGCCGCTTGCGGAGCTGCTTGAGCCGCTCCCCTTCCGGGACCTGCTCCCCGTCCGTCGCCTGCTCGTCGTCCGCCGCCCGCTCGTCGAGCCGTGCGTTCCGTGCGTCCTGCTCCGCCGTATCACTCATGCCCCGGATCATCGCGCGTCCGGGGCACGACGGGCACCCGCATTTCCCGCTCCGCCGCCCACAGCCTGTGGGCGACCGGACCGCCGCCGGAACCGATCGCGTTAACATGACGAGAAATCGTCCGGTACCCCGAGCGGACTGGAACGGGAAGGTCACCGTCGCGTGAGTAGTAGCCAGCAACCAGACCCCAGGGACCGCCCCGCGCGGCTCGCCGTCGGCGTCGTCGGCGCCGGCCGGGTGGGTCCCGCGCTCGCCGCGTCCCTCCAGCTCGCCGGGCACCGCCCGGTGGCCGTCTCCGCGGTCTCCGACAGCTCCAGGCGGCGGGCCGGGCTGATGCTCCCCGACGTGCCCGTGCTGCCGCCCGCCGATGTGCTCGAACGGTCCGACCTGGTGCTGCTGACCGTCCCCGACGACACCCTGCCCGGACTGGTCGCGGGCCTCGCCGAGACCGGCGCCGTACGGCCCGGGCAGCTGCTCGTGCACACCTCCGGGCGGTACGGCGCGAAGGTGCTGGACCCCGCCCTGCGCGTGGGCGCGCTGCCACTGGCCCTGCACCCGGCGATGACGTTCACCGGCACCCCCGTGGACGTGCAGCGGCTGGCCGGCTGCTCCTTCGGCGTCACCGCCCCCGAGGAGCTGCGGCTGGCCGCCGAGGCCCTGGTCATCGAGATGGGCGGCGAGCCGGAGTGGATCGCCGAGGAGACCCGCCCGCTGTACCACGCGGCCCTCGCCCTCGGCGCCAACCACCTGGTCACGCTGGTCGCCCAGTCCATGGAGCTGCTGCGCGAGGCGGGCGTCGAGGCCCCCGACCGGATGCTCGGCCCGCTGCTCGGCGCCGCCCTGGACAACGCCCTGCGGTCCGGCGACGCGGCCCTGACCGGCCCGGTCGCGCGCGGCGACGCCGGCACGGTCGCGGCCCACGTCGCCGAACTGCGCCGGCACGCCCCGCAGACCGTCGCCGGCTACCTGGCGATGGCCCGCGCCACCGCCGACCGCGCGCTCGCCCACGGCCTGCTCAAGCCCGAACTGGCCGAGGACCTGCTGGAGGTACTCGCCGGCGGCCCGAACCTGCCCGAGAACGGGGAAGACCGATGAGCCGTCGCATGCTCGAACTCGCCCCCACGGTGAACGACCTGACCTGCGTGCGCGACCAGCGCGCCGGCCGGGGCCGCACCGCCGTCGTGATGACCATGGGCGCCCTGCACGAGGGCCACGCCACCCTGATCCGCGCGGCCCGCGAGCACGTCGGCGACGAGGGCTTCGTGATCGTCACCGTCTTCGTCAACCCGCTCCAGTTCGGCGCGGGCGAAGACCTCGACCGCTACCCGCGCACCCTGGACGCCGACCTCAAGGTGGCCGAGCAGGCGGGCGCCGACGCCGTGTTCGCGCCGTCCGCCGAAGAGGTCTACCCCGACGGCGAACCGCAGGTCAGGATCACCGCGGGCCCCATGGGCGAGCGCCTGGAGGGTGCCTTCAGGCCCGGGCACTTCGACGGCATGCTCACCGTCGTCGCCAAGCTGCTGCACCTCACCCGTCCCGACCTGGCCCTGTACGGGCAGAAGGACGCCCAGCAGCTCGCCCTGATCCGCCGCATGGTGCGCGATCTCAACACAGGGGTGGAGATCGTCGCCGTACCGACCGTGCGCGAGGACGACGGGCTGGCCCTGTCCAGCCGCAACCGCTACCTCTCCCCGCAGGAGCGGCACACCGCGCTGGCCCTCTCCCAGGCCCTGTTCGCGGGCCGCGACCGGCACGCCGCCCAGGAGGCGCTGTGCGCCCGGGCCCGCGAAGTGCCCTCCACGCGTGCGCGTGCCGAGGCCCTGAGCGCCCTCGGGGAGTCCCGCGCGGCGGCCGACGCGGCGGCCGTCGCCAAGGCCACTCCGGCCGTCGCCAAGGCCACTCCGGGCGCCGCCGCGGCCGTCCGCGCGGCCGCCCAGCTGGTCCTGGACGAGGCCGCGCGCTTCGACCCGCCGCTGGAACTCGACTACCTGGCCCTGGTGGACCCGGCCGACTTCACCGAGGTCGGGGACGACTTCACCGGCGAGGCCGTCCTCGCCGTCGCCGCGCGGGTCGGGGCGACCCGGCTGATCGACAACCTCCCGCTCACCTTCGGAACCCTGGGAGCCGCCTCGTGACCAGCACAGGCATACGACTGCACGCGCCCGCGCCCGGATGGTCCATCGCGGCGGACGTCGTGGTCATCGGCTCCGGCGTCGCCGGCCTCACCGCAGCGCTGCGCTGCGAGGCGGCCGGACTGACGACCGTCGTCGTCACCAAGGCCCGCCTCGACGACGGCTCCACCCGCTGGGCCCAGGGCGGCGTGGCCGCGGCCCTCGGCGAGGGCGACACCCCCGGCCAGCACCTGGACGACACCCTGGTGGCCGGCGCCGGCCTGTGCGACGAGGAGGCCGTACGGATCCTCGTCACCGAGGGCCCCGACGCCGTACGGCGGCTGATCTCCACGGGCGCGCACTTCGACACCGACGACGAGGGCGGCATCGAGCTCACCCGTGAGGGCGGCCACCACCGCCGCCGGATCGCGCACGCGGGCGGCGACGCGACCGGCGCGGAGATCTCCCGCGCCCTCGTCGAGGCGGTACACGCGCGTGGCGTGCACACGGTCGAGAACGCGCTCGTCCTCGACCTGCTCCTCGACGCCGAGGGCCGCACCGCGGGCGTGAGCCTGCACGTCATGGGCGAGGGCCAGCACGACGGCGTGGGCGCCGTGCACGCGCCCGCGGTGGTCCTCGCGACCGGCGGCATGGGCCAGGTCTTCTCCGCGACCACCAACCCGTCCGTCTCCACGGGCGACGGCGTGGCGCTCGCCCTGCGCGCGGGTGCCGAGGTCTCCGACCTGGAGTTCGTGCAGTTCCACCCGACGGTGCTCTTCCTCGGCGCGGACGCCGAGGGCCAGCAGCCCCTGGTCTCCGAGGCGGTGCGCGGCGAGGGCGCCCACCTGGTCGACGGCGACGGCGTGCGCTTCATGACCGGACAGCACGAACTGGCCGAACTCGCGCCCCGGGACATCGTCGCCAAGGGCATCACGCGGCGGATGCTGGAGCAGGGCACCGAGCACATGTTCCTCGACGCCCGGCACTTCGGCGCCGACATGTGGGAGCGCCGCTTCCCGACGATCCTGGCCGCCTGCCGGGCCCACGGCATCGATCCCGTCACCGAGCCCGTCCCGGTCGCGCCGGCCGCCCACTACGCCTCCGGAGGCGTGCGCACCGACTCGCACGGCCGGACGACCGTGCCGGGCCTGTACGCGTGCGGAGAGGTGGCCTGCACCGGCGTGCACGGCGCCAACCGCCTCGCCTCCAACTCCCTCCTGGAGGGCCTGGTCTACGCCGAGCGCATCGCCGCCGACATCGCCCGGGAGCACGCGGCCGGCGGCCTGCACGCGCGCGTGCCGGAACCCGTCCCGTGCCCGGAGACGCCCGCCCAGCCCCTGCTCGCCCCCGAGACCCGGTTCGCGATCCAGCGGATCATGACCGAAGGAGCGGGCGTGCTGCGGTCCGCCGCGTCGCTGGCCCGGGCCGCCGGGCGGCTGGAGCGGCTGCACGCCGAGGCCCGCGCGGACCTGGACGAGAACGGCAAGACGGCGGAGCCGGGCGTCGACACCTGGGAGGCCACGAACCTCCTGTGCGTGGCCGGTGTCCTGGTCGCCGCCGCCCGCCTGCGCGAGGAGACCCGCGGCTGCCACTGGCGCGAGGACCACGCCGAGCGGGACGACACCCACTGGCGCCGCCACATCGTCGTACGGCTGAACCCGGACAGCACCCCCGCCGTGCACACCACGGACACCGCAGAGTTCCCCCCGACCCGCCCCGGGGCCCCGGCCCCGCGTCCTCTGGAGCAGTGACACAAGTGAGCAGCGAAGAACTTCCCCTCGCCTCGAACGGCGGCTGCGGCGACGGCTGTGCCTGCGGCGCGGACACCGACGAGGAGTACCTGGAGTGCGGGCTCGACCCCGCGCTCGCCCAGCTCCTGGCCGACGCCGGACTCGACCCGGTCGAGGTCGAGGACATCGCCAATGTCGCCATCCAGGAGGACCTGGACGGCGGCGTGGACGTGACGACGGTCGCGACCATCCCCGAGGACGCCGTGGCCACCGGCGACTTCACCGCGCGCGAGGCGGGCGTGGTGGCCGGCCTCAGGGTTGCCGAGGCGGTGCTCTCGGTGATCTGCACGGACGAGTTCGAGGTCGAGCGGCACGTCGAGGACGGCGACCGCGTCGAGGCCGGGCAGAAGCTGCTGTCGGTCACCACGCGCACGCGTGACCTGCTGACCGGCGAGCGCAGCGCGCTCAACCTGCTGTGCCGTCTGTCCGGCATCGCGACCGCCACGCGCGCCTGGGCGGACGCCCTGGAGGGCACCAATGCGCGCGTGCGCGACACCCGCAAGACCACGCCGGGCCTCAGGTCGCTGGAGAAGTTCGCAGTCCGGTGCGGCGGCGGCGTGAACCACCGCATGTCGCTGTCGGACGCGGCCCTCGTCAAGGACAACCACGTGGTCGCGGCCGGCGGCGTGGGGCAGGCCTTCAAGGCCGTACGGGAGGCCTTCCCGGACGTGCCGATCGAGGTCGAGGTCGACACCCTGCACCAGCTGCGCGAGGTCGTGGACGCCGGCGCCGATCTGATCCTGCTCGACAACTTCACGCCCGGCGAGTGCGAGGAGGCCGTGGCCATCGTCGGCGGCCGGGCCCTGCTGGAGGCGTCGGGCCGGCTGACCCTGGACAACGCCAGGGCGTACGCCGGCACGGGCGTCGACTTCCTGGCCGTCGGGGCCCTGACCCACTCCTCGCCGATCCTGGACATCGGCCTGGACCTGCGCGAGGCGGAGTGACGGCCATGCTCCTGACGATCGACGTCGGCAACACGCACACCGTGCTGGGCCTGTTCGACGGGGAGGACATCGTCGAGCACTGGCGCATCTCCACCGACGCGCGCCGCACGGCCGACGAGCTGGCGGTGCTGCTCCGGGGACTGATGGGCATGCACCCGCTGCTCGGCGACGAACTGGGCGAGGGCATCGACGGCATCGCGATCTGCGCGACCGTGCCGTCGGTGCTCCAGGAGCTGCGCGAGGTGACGCGGCGCCACTACGGCGACGTGCCCGCCGTGCTCGTCGAACCCGGCGTCAAGACGGGCGTGCCGATCCTCTTCGACAACCCCAAGGAGGTCGGCGCCGACCGCATCATCAACGCGGTGGCGGCGAACGAGCTGTACGGGGGCCCGGCGATCGTCGTCGACTTCGGCACGGCGACGACGTTCGACGCGATCAGCGCGCGCGGGGAGTACGTCGGCGGGGTCATCGCGCCCGGTATCGAGATCTCCGTCGAGGCGCTGGGCGTCAGGGCGGCGCAGCTGCGGAAGATCGAGGTGGCCCGGCCGCGCAGCGTGATCGGCAAGAACACGGTCGAGGCGATGCAGGCGGGCATCATCTACGGGTTCGCCGGACAGGTCGACGGCGTGGTCAGCCGGATGGCCCGCGAGCTGGCCGACGATCCGGACGACGTGACGGTGATCGCGACGGGCGGGCTGGCGCCGATGGTGCTCGGCGAGTCCTCCCTGATCGACGAGCACGAGCCGTGGCTGACCCTCATCGGCCTGCGGCTGGTCTACGAGCGGAACGTCTCGCGCCTGTGAGCCCGGGTCGCTGAGCGGGGTGGAGACACCCCGCGCGCCACGCTCGCGCCTTATGTCGAATTTGTCTGATTAGCGCGTATCGTCGGCCTATGCCTACGCCATACGGAACCCGCGGCGGCATGGCGTTCGGCGCGGAGGAGCTGCTCGTGCTCCGCCGCGCCCTCGCCCTCGCCCTTCAGCCCCGTCCCGCCAGCGCCGAAGACGTGCGGGACTGTCGCCGGCTCGCCGAGTCACTCGACGAGGCCCTGCACGAGGGTGCCCGGCTGCGCGCGTTCCTGGTGGCCGACCTCGCCCGCTATCGCGCCGCCCTCCCCGGCACGGTCACCGGCTACCTGGCGCTGCTCGCCGAGTGCCTGGGCGCGGGTCACCGCCCCACCGCCGACGACCTGTCCGCGCTGGCCGCCCTGAGCGGCAACCCGACCGCGGCGGCCCTCCTGCGCCACTGCGGGACGCTCGCACCCCCCGTGACGCCCCCTCGCACCGTCCACCCCGTCCCGCCCGCCCGCCCGGCCCCCGCCGAAGCGCCCGCCCCGGCCGGCCCCTTCCGCCCCGGGGGCGTTTCGGCGGTCGTCCCGGCCTGTCGCGGCGCGTTTCGGGCCGTCGCGGGCGGACAGGGGGCGATGCAGGAGGAGGGCGGGGACGAGAAGCCCGCCCAGAAGCCCGCCGCGAAGCCGGGGGAGCGGCCCGCGCCGGCGCAGCCAGGGACGGCGCCCGCGCCGAAGCCGGTGCGGCGGCCCGTGCCCACGCCGGGCGAGGTCTTCCCGCGGCGGAAGCCGCAGCAGCGGCTCGCGGTGGTGTGACGCTCCGGGCCACCCCGCCCCTGTTTGTCCCGCCGCCGTGGCTACTCTGGATCCCATGGACTACGTCTCCGCACTCGTTCCCCCGGTCGTCATGGCCGCGTTCTTCATCGCTCTGGTCAGGGTGATCGTGAAGACCCAGGGCGGGGCCGCCAAGGCCAAGGAGGACGCGGCCGTGGACGCCGCCCTCGCGCGCGCCCAGAGCGGCTCCCAGGCCACCGCGGCCGGTGCGCCCACCGACGCCTGAAACGACGTACGACCCCGTGTGAGAGAACTTCACCACGGGGTCGTACGCCCTTTTTGTTCGCGTTTGACACTGATGGTGTAGTTCAGCACGCCATTGCCGGGATCTCCTACTAGGGTGCTGAGTTGTGCCTCGACCTCTTGGAGAACTCGAAGACGCGGTCATGACGCGGGTGTGGAAGTGGAACCGCCCGGTGACCGTTCGAGAAGTCCTGGAAGACCTTCAGCGGGAGAGGTCGATCGCGTACACCACGGTGATGACCGTTTTGGACAATCTCCATCACAAGGGCTGGGTGCGCCGCGAAGCCGAGGGCCGGGCCTATCGATATGAGGCCGTCTCCACCCGTGCCGCCTACGCCGCCGCACTGATGAACGACGCCTGGTCCCAGAGCGACAACGCCGCCGCCGCTCTCGTCGCCTTCTTCGGGATGATGAGCGACGAACAGCGGCAGGCCCTGCGGGATGCCGTACGCATCGTCGAAGGCACCGCCGAAGGCGCCATCGGGGGAACCGGCGCATCCGAAGTCACCGGTGAAGTCCCGGATACCGCCCGAGCTCCGGATACCGGCGAAGCCCCGGATACCCGTGACGAGAACCCCGGTTCGGCGCGGGACGACCACGGGCGATAGCGTCCGCTCATGTCCGTAGAACGCCCCGAAGAGACCGCAAAATCCATCACCGTCCGACGGGCCCGGACCGGCGATGTCCCCGCAGTGCGCGGACTGCTGGACGCCTACGTTCGCGGGCGCATCCTGCTCGACAAAGCGACGGTCACGCTTTACGAGGACATCCAGGAGTTCTGGGTCGCCGAACGGGACGACAACGCCGAGGTCGTCGGCTGCGGCGCACTGCACGTGATGTGGGAAGACCTGGCGGAAGTGCGCACTCTCGCGGTGAAGCCGGGTCTGAAGGGCGCCGGCGTGGGGCATCGGCTGCTGGAGAAGTTGCTGGAGACGGCACGTCTGCTCGGCGTTCGCCGCGTATTCTGTCTGACCTTCGAAGTGGACTTCTTCACCAACCACGGCTTCGTGGAGATCGGCGAGACGCCCGTCGACGCCGATGTCTACGCGGAGCTGCTGCGTTCCTATGACGAGGGCGTCGCGGAGTTCCTGGGTCTCGAACGAGTGAAACCGAACACCCTGGGCAACAGCCGGATGCTTCTGCATCTGTGATCGACATTCCCGCGGGCCGGCATGCCCGTGTTCCCTATGTCCGAAACGCGCATGTTTCCGGACGGGGTGAGTGCCCGGTCTCTCCCAGGGGTTTGTGTTTTTCCCGCAAAAGCGGTTTGCTTTCCGGCGTACTGCTGTACTGCATATAACAGGGGACGGCGAATCGGGCGGACGCCGACCATCCCCGGTCCTCACGTTATCGATGAAAGGAAATCCGGTGGCACAGAAGGTTCAGGTCCTTCTTGTCGACGACCTCGACGGCGGCGAGGCGGACGAGACCGTGACGTTCGCGTTGGACGGCAAGACCTACGAGATCGATCTCACCACTGCCAATGCGGACAAGCTCCGTGGTCTTCTCGAGCCGTACCTCAAGAGCGGCCGGCGTACCGGTGGCCGTGCTTCGGGCGGACGCGGAAAGGCGCGTGCCGCTGCCGGCGGCAGCCAGGACACCGCGCAGATCCGCGCCTGGGCCAAGGAGAACGGCTACGAGGTCAACGACCGCGGCCGGGTCCCCGCGACCATTCGCGAGGCCTACGAGAAGGCCAACGGCTGATCAGGGGCCGATGTCTGCCCCTCGCGGAACGGGAACGGCTGGGCGCACGCGCGCCGCAGCCGGATCCGGTGGACGTGTGTCGCCACCGTGTCCACCAGGCGTACGAGATCGGGGGCGCCCCCACGGCCCCCCATGGCCGACAACGTCGGCAGCGAGGCCTCGACCTCGCACCCGGGCCCGGGGGGCCGCAGCCACACGGCGGCCCCCTGTGAAGCCGAGCGCGAACCGGAGCGGCCGGGGCTGAGCGGCCGCGGCCCGAGCGGACCGGCGCCCGGAGGCGGCGGCGCGTCCATCAGCGAGCCCGCGCCCAGCGCCACCACGTCCAGGCCGAGCGCCGACGGGCCCCACTCCAGCCACTCCAGCAGCCCCGGCAGCTCCTCCGCGCTTCCCGCGGCCACCAGCAGCCCCATCCGGTCCCCCCGCGCGGCCACCGGAGAGCCGGGCCTCAGATGGCGCAGCGCCGCACGTCCGGCCTCGGCGGGCACGTCCAGCACGTCGAAACGGCGGCCCACGACAAGTCGCAGCGGCACTCCGGGCACCGTGGCCCAGCCCAGTTCGTTCTCGTACCAGTGCCGCCCATGCCCCCAGTCCCGCTCCCGGTCGCCGGGGGCCGGCGGCCGACGGGGAGAAGGAACCGGAACGGGGACCGTGGAAGGGCTGCCGACCATGTCTGGGAAACCACCCGAAACGCACCGGAGTCACGCTCGGTACCGGTTCGCTTGCGAAGTGTGCCGAAGAAGAGGGGTCCGCGGGGGCGGGAAAGGGCGCAAGGTTGTTCGCCCATAGCTGAGGGAACCCGGGCACTCGGCATGCATTGTCAGTCGGTGCGGGTAAGACATGCCTAGTGGGAGGGGGCGACACGCAGACGGCACCCGGGCAGCGGAGTCTCACGTTCGCCATCGGCGTACTGGCGACTGGGGTAACTGCCTGGCCTGCGGGAACATCGTCTCGCACTATCGGGTTGGAGCAGTTGTCGGCGTTCGGGGTCAGGAGGCAGCGTTGGTTCTCGGTCCGGTGTCGGCAGTTGGAATGAGCGGTCCCCGCTTGCGGGACTAAGCTGCGGAAGGACAGGGAGGGGAAGTTCCCCCCCACTGCCTGACCGCTCTGAGGAGCGATTAACGATGTTCGAGAGGTTCACCGACCGCGCGCGGCGGGTTGTCGTCCTGGCTCAGGAAGAAGCCCGGATGCTCAACCACAACTACATCGGCACTGAGCACATCCTCCTGGGCCTGATCCACGAGGGTGAGGGTGTCGCCGCCAAGGCCCTTGAGAGCCTCGGGATTTCGCTCGAGGCGGTCCGCCAGCAGGTGGAGGAGATCATCGGCCAGGGCCAGCAGGCCCCCTCCGGCCACATCCCCTTCACCCCGCGTGCCAAGAAGGTTCTGGAGCTGTCGCTCCGGGAGGCCCTTCAGCTCGGCCACAACTACATCGGCACGGAGCACATCCTGCTCGGCCTGATCCGTGAGGGCGAGGGCGTCGCCGCCCAGGTCCTGGTCAAGCTGGGCGCAGACCTCAACCGGGTGCGGCAGCAGGTCATCCAGCTGCTCTCCGGTTACCAGGGCAAGGAGACCGCCACCGCCGGCGGCCCTGCCGAGGGCACCCCCTCGACGTCCCTGGTCCTCGACCAGTTCGGCCGGAACCTCACCCAGGCCGCTCGCGAGTCCAAGCTCGACCCGGTCATCGGGCGCGAGAAGGAGATCGAGCGGGTCATGCAGGTGCTGTCCCGCCGCACCAAGAACAACCCGGTGCTGATCGGTGAGCCCGGCGTCGGCAAGACCGCCGTCGTCGAGGGCCTCGCCCAGGCCATCGTCAAGGGCGAGGTGCCCGAGACCCTCAAGGACAAGCACCTCTACACCCTCGACCTCGGGGCCCTGGTCGCCGGCTCCCGCTACCGCGGTGACTTCGAGGAGCGCCTGAAGAAGGTGCTCAAGGAGATCCGCACCCGCGGCGACATCATCCTGTTCATCGACGAGCTGCACACGCTGGTCGGTGCGGGTGCCGCCGAGGGCGCCATCGACGCGGCGAGCATCCTCAAGCCGATGCTGGCCCGCGGTGAGCTGCAGACCATCGGTGCCACCACCCTGGACGAGTACCGCAAGCACCTGGAGAAGGACGCGGCCCTGGAGCGCCGCTTCCAGCCCATCCAGGTCGCCGAGCCGTCCCTGCCGCACACGATCGAGATCCTCAAGGGCCTGCGCGACCGGTACGAGGCGCACCACCGCGTCTCCATCACCGACGAGGCGCTGGTCCAGGCCGCCACCCTGGCCGACCGGTACATCTCGGACCGCTTCCTGCCGGACAAGGCGATCGACCTGATCGACGAGGCCGGCTCCCGGATGCGCATCCGCCGGATGACCGCGCCGCCGGACCTGCGCGAGTTCGACGAGAAGATCGCCGGCGTCCGCCGGGACAAGGAGTCCGCGATCGACTCGCAGGACTTCGAGAAGGCCGCTTCCCTGCGCGACAAGGAGAAGCAGCTCCTGGCCGCCAAGGCCAAGCGCGAGAAGGAGTGGAAGGCCGGCGACATGGACGTCGTCGCCGAGGTCGACGGCGAGCTGATCGCCGAGGTCCTCGCCACGGCCACCGGCATCCCGGTCTTCAAGCTGACCGAGGAGGAGTCCAGCCGCCTGCTCCGCATGGAGGACGAGCTCCACAAGCGGGTCATCGGCCAGGTGGACGCCGTCAAGGCGCTCTCCAAGGCGATCCGCCGTACGCGCGCCGGTCTGAAGGACCCGAAGCGTCCGGGTGGCTCGTTCATCTTCGCCGGCCCGTCCGGTGTCGGTAAGACCGAGCTGTCCAAGGCGCTCGCCGAGTTCCTCTTCGGCGACGAGGACGCGCTGATCTCCCTCGACATGTCGGAGTTCAGCGAGAAGCACACGGTCTCCCGCCTCTTCGGTTCGCCCCCCGGCTACGTGGGCTACGAGGAGGGCGGCCAGCTCACCGAGAAGGTGCGCCGCAAGCCGTTCTCGGTCGTCCTGTTCGACGAGGTCGAGAAGGCCCACCCGGACATCTTCAACTCGCTGCTGCAGATCCTGGAGGACGGTCGCCTGACCGACTCCCAGGGCCGGGTCGTGGACTTCAAGAACACGGTCATCATCATGACGACCAACCTCGGCACCCGGGACATCTCCAAGGGCTTCAACCTGGGCTTCGCCGCCTCGGGCGACACGAAGACCAACTACGAGCGCATGAAGAACAAGGTGTCGGACGAGCTCAAGCAGCACTTCCGGCCCGAGTTCCTCAACCGCGTCGACGACGTGGTGGTCTTCCCGCAGCTGACGCCGGCCGACATCCTGCGGATCGTCGACCTGATGATCGGCAAGGTGGACGAGCGCCTGAAGGACCGGGACATGGGCATCGAGCTCTCCCAGTCCGCCAAGGAGCTGCTGTCCAAGAAGGGCTACGACCCCGTTCTGGGCGCCCGGCCGCTGCGCCGGACCATCCAGCGCGAGGTCGAGGACACGCTCTCGGAGAAGATCCTCTTCGGCGAGCTGCGCCCCGGTCACATCGTGGTCGTGGACACCGAGGGCGAGGGCGAGTCCCAGACCTTCACCTTCCGCGGTGAGGAGAAGTCCGCGCTGCCGGACGTCCCGCCGATCGAGCAGGCGGCCGGTGGATCCGGACCGAACCTGAGCAAGGAGGCGTAAGCCTCAGCGACAACCGAGAGGGGCCGGTGCCTTCGGGCACCGGCCCCTCTCGCGTGCCCGCGTGTCCGGGTGTCCCCCTGAGACGTGGGCCACATGGCCTCCGTCACAAGGGAAGGGCGCCCACCCCCGCTCCCCGGTGACAAGGCACACAAGCCCTCCGGGCCGTACTACGGCGCTTAGTGGAAACAGGGGGCGAAAAGCGGATATTCAGGGCGGTGGAATGCTGTGCGTGAGCCCCTATATGTGGCATTTGTACTGAATGCGGAAGACGTCAAGAGACGTACGACACTGCCCTCTCTTACTATTTTCTGTCGTAGTGGGGGTGTTTGAACGTCGGTGACCGGCGGGGTTACCAAGGGATGGCCCGCCCGGCGAAGGCACATGCGTCCGGGTGGTTCTCATGTCCCCGACCTCCAGAGGTATTGATGTTCCAGCGCGCCACGTCCCGCTCCGCCCGTACGACCAAGCTCCGTACCCGCGCCGCCGTTCTGGCCGCCGGTCTGGGGGTCTCCGTCGCCCTGGGTGCGGGAGTAGCGTCCGCCGCCGACAACACGGCGCCCGCCGCCGCGCAGTCGGCCGTCGCCTGGACCGCGCCGGTGAAGCAGTTCGCGCTCAGCGCCGGCTTCAACCAGGCCGGCGGTCACTGGGCGCACAAGCACAGCGGCCAGGACTTCGCCGTGCCGACCGGCACCAAGGTCGTCGCCGCGCACGGCGGCACCGTCGTCAAGGCCGGTTCCAACGGCGCCGGCGACGGCCCCGCCTACGGCAACGCCGTCGTCATCAAGCACGCCAACGGCACGTACTCCCAGTACGCCCACCTGTCCCGCGTCGACGTCAGGGTCGGCCAGGTCGTGGGCGCCGGTCAGCACATAGCCCTGTCCGGCAACACCGGCAACTCCACCGGCCCGCACCTGCACTTCGAGATCCGCACCACGCCGAACTACGGCTCCGCGCTCAACCCGCTCGCCTACCTGCGCTCGCACGGCGTGGCGGTCTGACCGGACGGACACCGCACCGAACCGCCGCCCCGCTGGCCAACAGCGGGGCGGCGGTCGTGTCAGGCCTCCTGCGTGCCCCGGTGCGCCTGGGTCACCAGGTCGATGGCGACCTCCAGGACGGCCTTGCGCCGCTCCTCGGGGTCGCCTTCGATGTCCTGCATGACGAACATCCCGGCGTGCAGCGTGAAGATGGCGCTGACGCAGCGGACCTGGTCGGCCAGGCTCGCGCCCGGGTCGATGATGATGTCCCGCAGACCGCGCATCCGGTCCTTGAAGGTGTCCCCGATGCGCAGCTCCCGTACGGTCGCCTGGTTCTCCTGCATGAAGCGGAACAGCGGTGCCGCGCCGGCGAGCGCCTGGTCGTAGCGGCGGACGATCTCCTGCTTGGTCTCCAGCGTGTGGGGCTGAAGCCGGCCCCACTCGATCAGGTCCTCCATCGGCCGGGTGAGGCTTTCGAACAGGCTGACGAGGATCTCTTCCTTCGTCTTGAAGTGGTAGTACAGAGCGGCCTTGGTGACGTCGAGGCGCTCGGCGATCTCGCGCAGCGAGGTCTTCTCGTAGCCCTGCTCGGCGAAGAGTTCGAGTGCCACGTCCTGGATGCGCTGGCGGGTGTTCCCGCGGCGCTGCTGCTGCCTGGTGCCGTCCATCGTGACATCCATCCTCGTACTCCTCCGTGCTCCCTGGACACCTTGCCTGCCGGCCGGCCGGCAAAACTTACTTGACGACCGGCTAGTTAAGGGTCTACTTTCCAGAGTGTAGTCAACTTGCCGGTCGGCAAGTAAGTACCAATCGGCTGGGGGAGTAGGACGGATGGCTGACACCGTGAAGGACGGGCCGCAGACGGCCCAGGCCGGCAAGCAACCCAGGAGCGTGCGGGTCGTCCTGCTCGCCCTGATGATCGCGATGATGCTCGCGATGCTCGACAACATGATCGTGGGCACCGCGATGCCGACGATCGTCGGTGAACTCGGCGGCCTTCAGCACCTGTCCTGGGTCGTCACCGCCTACACCCTGGCGACCGCCGCCGCCACCCCGCTGTGGGGCAAGCTCGGCGACATGTACGGGCGCAAGGGCGCCTTCATGACCTCGATCGTCATCTTCCTGATCGGCTCCGCGCTGAGCGGCATGGCCCAGAACATGGGCGAGCTGATCGGCTTCCGCGCCATTCAGGGTCTCGGCGCGGGCGGTCTGATGGTCGGCGTGATGGCCATCATCGGCGACCTGATACCGCCGCGGGAGCGCGGCAAGTACCAGGGCATGATCGCCGGCGTCATGGCGCTCGCGATGATCGGCGGCCCCCTGGTCGGCGGCACGATCACCGACAACTGGGGCTGGCGCTGGTCCTTCTACATCAACCTCCCTCTCGGCGCGGTGGCGCTCGTCGCGATCAGCGCCGTACTGCACCTGCCGAAGAAGCGCTCCCAGGCGCGGATCGACTACCTGGGCGCCGTGCTGCTGACCGTCGGCATCAGCTCCATCGTGCTCGTCACCACCTGGGGTGGTTCGGAATACGCCTGGACCTCCGCGCGGATCATGGAACTGATCGCCATCGGTGTCGCCGCGCTCGTCGGGTTCGTGCTCTGGCAGACCAGGGCCGCCGAGCCGATCCTGCCGCTGCACATCTTCCGCAGCCTCAACTTCAGCCTGATGTCGCTGATCGGCTTCATCACCGGCTTCGTGATGTTCGGCGCGGTGCTCTTCCTGCCTCTCTACCAGCAGTCGGTGCAGGGCGCCTCCGCGACCAACTCCGGTCTGCTGCTCCTGCCGATGCTGGCCGCGATGATGGTCGTGTCGCTGATCGCGGGCCGGGTCACCACCAGCAGCGGCCGGTACAAGGTCTTCCCGGTCGTCGGCAGCGTGCTGATGATCGCCGGGCTGTACCTGCTGTCCCTCATGGACACCGGCACCACCCGCTTCACCTCCGGCCTCTACATGGCCGTCCTGGGCGCGGGCATGGGCTGCCTGATGCAGATCACCATGCTGGTCGCGCAGAACAGCGTGGAGCTGAGGGACATGGGCGTGGCCTCCTCGTCCACCACCCTCTTCCGTACGCTCGGCTCCTCCTTCGGCGTCGCGATCATGGGCGCGCTGTTCAACAACCGCGTCCAGCACGAGATGGCCGAGCGGGCCGGCGCCCTGGGCCGCGGGATCACCGAGAAGTCCGCGCAGCTCGACGCGGCGAGCCTCGCCAAGCTGCCGGCCCAGGCCCGCGAGGCCTACCAGCACGCGGTGTCCGCCGGCACGCACTCGGCGTTCCTGCTGGGTTCCGTGGTGGCGGTGGCCGCGCTCCTGGCGGCGGTGTTCGTCAAGGAGGTCCCCCTGAGGGGAGCGGGACCGGCCGCGGCCGAGCCGGAGTCCAAGGACGGCGCGGCAGCCCCCGATGGCGTCGCGGAGACGGTCTGAACCATCACGGAAGGTCCCCGGCACCACACGGTGCCGGGGACCTTCCGCGTGCCCGCGTGCTGCCCCCGAGCCGCCGCCGGGTGCCGTCCCCGAGCCCCGGCCGGTTGTCAGTGCCCCGTGCCACCATCGGCGTATGGAAGCGGTGGCGGGCAGGATGCGGCAGCTACGGCTGGCCAAGGACGCCATGGACCGGGACTGGGCGGACCCGGACCTCGACCTGGACACGGTCGCGGCCCACGCCGGGTATTCGCGCTACCACTTCATACGGGCCTTCAAGGAGGCCTACGGCGAGACGCCCGGCCAGTACCTGACCCACCGCCGCATCGAGCGGGCCGAGGACCTGCTGCGCACCGCGAACCTGTCGGTGACCGAGATCTGCAACCTGGTCGGCTTCAGCAGCCTGGGCACGTTCTCGACCCGGTTCAAGGCCTGGACGGGGCTCACCCCGAGTGAGTACC
The DNA here is from genome assembly GCF_002803075.1 of Streptomyces sp. CB01373. Classification (GTDB taxonomy): domain Bacteria; phylum Actinomycetota; class Actinomycetes; order Streptomycetales; family Streptomycetaceae; genus Streptomyces. The sequence continues at coordinate 328,044 of NZ_NNBK01000006.1, forward strand.
GCGCACGGCACGTCGGCCGTGGGGCCGCGCTCATCCCCGGGTGCTACGCCATGCTCTGGGCCGGCGGTTTCCGGCCCGGCTCGGCCCGGGAGCGGCGGAGCAATTCCGAAGAAGCGGGCTGACCGCGGCGCTGCCTACCGTGGCAGGGAAACAGCACCTCGCAACCGCCGGGAGAAAGCCATGATCAAGGGGATCGCCATCACCACCGTCTGGGTCCTCGACCAGGACCGGGCCAAGGAGTTCTACACGCAGAAGCTCGGCCTGGAGATCCGTACGGACATGACCATGGGGGACGGCGGGATGCGCTGGCTCACCGTCGGCGCCCCCGACCAGCCCGACGTCGAGCTGACCCTCATGGTTCCCGGGCCGCCCGCGATGGACCCCGAGTCCGCCGAGATGGTCAGGAAGCTGGTCGCCAAGGGCGCCTTGGGCGCGGGAGTGCTGGCCACCGACGACATCCACGGCGACTACAAGAGGCTCAAGGACCGCGGGGTGGAGTTCCTCCAGGAACCGCAGGAGCGCCCCTACGGCACCGAGGCGCTCTTCCGCGACGACTCGGGCAACTGGTTCTCCTTCACCCAGCGGCGCGAGGGGGACCTGGACCTGGACAAGGACTGGAGCTGAGAGCTCAGTTTCCCCGCGGGAGCGTCGGGTAGCTGCCCGTGTTGGTCGGCGCGTGTTCCGGCAGCCACAGTACGGCGACCGCGCCCTCGGCCGGGATGTGTTCCGGGGCGCCCGCGGGGCGGACGTTGCGGAAGGTCAGGCGGGCGCCGAGGACGCGGGCCTGACCAGCTGCGATGGTCAGGCCGAGACCGTGGCCGTGCCCGGCGCGGTCCGTGCTGCCGGTGCGGAACCGGCTCGGCCCTTCGGCGAGCAGGTCCTCGGGGAAGCCGGGGCCGTGGTCGCGCACCCGGATGACCCGCCCCTCGACGGTCACCTCGATCGGCGGCCTGCCGTGCCGCGCGGCGTTGGCGAGCAGGTTGAACAGCACCCGCTCCAGCCGCCGCGGATCGGTGGTGACCTCCGACTCGTGCACCACCCGCACCTCGATGTCCGGGTCCTTCGCCGCCACCCGCCGGGTGACGAACTCGCCCAGCACGATGTCCTGGAGTTCGGCCCGCTCCGAGGCGCCGTCGAGCCGGGCGACCTCCAGCACGTCCTCCACCAGCGTGCGCATGGCCTTCGCACGGTCCAGGACCAGTTCCGTCGGCCGCCCGGGCGGCAGCAGCTCGGCCGCCGTCAGCAGCCCGGTCACCGGGGTGCGCAGCTCGTGCGCGATGTCCGCCGTGACCCGGCGCTCCGCCTCCAGCCTCTGCTGGAGCGCGTCCGCCATCGCGTCCACCGCCCGCGCCAGGTCGTCGGTCTCGTCGCGTACGACACCCCCGATGGCGTCCCGCACCCGTACGTCCGTCTCGCCCTTGGCGACCTGGTTGGCCGCGGTCGCCGCCTTGCGCAGCCGGCGGGAGAGCTGGCCCCCTATGAGCACGCCCAGCGCGCTGCCGCCGAGGACGACCGTGATGGATCCGATGACCAGGGCCTGGTCGAGGTCGTTGAGGATGTTCGTGCTGCGGTCGGTGAAGTGCGTGTGCAGGGACAGCACATGGCCGTCCTTGACCGGTACGGCCGCCCAGATGTCGGGCAGCCTTCCGGTGTGGTCGGCGACGTACGTCGCCCGCCGCCCCTGCTCCACCTTCTCCCGCAGTTCGAAGGGCAGCTCGGGGTCGTCGATCCTGATGCCCGGGAAGTTCGGCCGCCCCGACAGCTCGAAGTTGCGCTGGGCGATCTGGACCCGCTCGTCCGCCAGGTCCCGCGCACTGTCCAGCATCGACACCCGGGCCGCGTTGTGCACGACCAGGCTGAGCGCGACCGCCACCAGCGCGCCGACCAGCGCGATGGCCGCGCTGAGCTTCCACCTCAGCCCCGTACGGATGTCCGCCCGCTCCAGGCGCTGGGGGAGCAGGCGCCGTGAGATCCCCGGCATGACCGCCCCGCTCAGGCCTTGAGCTTGTAGCCGAAACCGCGGACCGTCTCGATCCGGTCCTGGCCGATCTTCGTACGCAGCCGCTGCACATGGACGTCGACCACACGGGTGTCGCCGCCCCAGCCGTAGTCCCACACCCGTTCCAGGAGCTTGTCCCGGGAGAGCACCGTGCCCGGCGCCGAGGAGAACTCCAGCAGCAGCCGCATCTCCGTGGGCGTGAGCGCCACCGGCTGCCCGGCCCGGCGCACCTCCATCCCCTCGGTGTCGACCTCCAGGTCGCCGAAGCTCAGCACCCCGCCGTCCACCGGGGCGGGGTCCGCTTCCGCCCGGACGCCGCCGGCGTGCCCGAAGCGGCGCAGCACCGCGCGGATGCGGGCGACCAGGACGGCGCCGTCGAACGGCTTGGTCACGTAGTCGTCGGCGCCCGCCTCCAGGCCGAGCACCACGTCGATCGAGTCCGCCCGCGCGGACAGCATGATCACCGGAACGGTCGACTCGTCGCGGATGCGGCGGCACAGGCTGACCCCGTCGAGGCCGGGGACCATGACGTCCAGCAGGGCGATGTCCGGCCGACTGGCCCGGAACGCCTCCAGGCCCGAGAGCCCGTCGGGCATCGCCGTGACCGCGAAGCCGACCCGCTCCAGGGCGAGCTGTGTGGCCTCGCGGATCACGTCGTCGTCCTCGACGAACAGGACGTGGGTCTGTTCTGCCATTCGGGTGCTCTCAGTCCTCGTCTGCTTCTCGTCGTGCGTTTCAGAAGACGTCGTGTGTTTCAGGAGACGTCATGCGCTCCAGGGGACGGCGTGTGCGCCATGAGACCGGAGCGGCGGCCCCGATACGCACGCCCTCGCCATTGTCGCGCGCCCGCCGTCCAGCGTCCGCAACCCCGCCGCCCGGCCCCATGCCACCGTCGGCATCAGCGGCCGGGGGCCACCGTCGCGCCGCCCCCGATGGTCTTGCTGTACTCGTTGCGCGTGCTGAACTCCTTGGTGAACCGGCCCGCCGACCAGCGGTACGTGATCACGTCCTCGCCGGACGGACTCGACACCGGGTCCCCCCGCGCGTACACCTGCTTGGTCACCACCAGGTCGCCGCGGTCGATCTCGGCGTAGACCGGGGGCTCCTCGGCCTTGAAGACGTTCTCGTACCTGCCCCCCTGCTCGCGGTACACATAGGCGCCGACGCCCACCGCGTCTCCGCAGGTCAGCACGTTGATGACGATGTCGTCGGCCGATCCGGAGGTCAGGTCGCCGTACGACACGTCGACGGGGTACTCGTCGGCCACGCACGGCTTGAGACCGCGTTTGACCGCGGCCGAGACCTGCGGGTCGTCCTTGATCAGCCGGACGGGGTCCATCCGCTGGGCCCGGCCGGTGGGGTCGGGGGAGGGGGACGGGACGGCGCCCGCGACCGAGCCGGAGTGGGCCGGGCCCTCGTCGCGCGCGCCGGTTCCCCCGGTGCCGCAGGCGGACGCCGAAAGGGCGAGGGCGGCGAACACGGCCGTCGCCGTGATCGCCGCCTTGACGGTGTCCCGGGCCCGCGAGGGCCCGGGGCCCGCATCCCTGCCGGTCAGGCCGCGCAACGCTCCCGCTCCTCACGCTCCAGCGCGCGTGCGTCCAGATCGCGGGCCTCCAGCTCCTCGCGGAGCCGGGCGAGCGCCCGGTGCAGCGTGCTCTTGACCGTACCCGCCGACATGCCGAGGGCGGCGGCCGTCTCCTCCGTGGACATCTGCTCCCAGTGTCGCAGCACCACGACACTGCGCTGCTTGGGAGCGAGCACCTTCAGGATGTCCATGAGGAGCGCGCGGTCGGCGTGCTGCTCGGTGGAGTCCTCGACGCGGGCGTCCGGGAGCTGCTCGGTGGGGACCTCCTCCAGCTTCCGGGCCCGCCACCACTCGGTACGCGTGTTGATCATCACGCGGCGCAGATAGGCGTCCGCGAGCCGCTTGTCGGCGATGCCCTCCCAGCGGCCGTAGGTCCGTGCGAGTGCCGTCTGGAGCAGGTCCTGGGCTTCGACCGGGTCCGGGACCAGCCGGCGCGCACTGCGCAGCAGCGCGTCCTGCCGGGTACGCACGTACTCCTCGAACTCGAGCACCTCACCCTGCGCCATCTACGACCGCCTCCGATCCCCGTTTCCCGGCCCGCCTGCCGCCGGTCTCCACACCCTGAGCGGACGGGCTGTGGTCGGCAGCCGTCCGGTGCCTGTCCGGCACGCAACTGAAGGTACGGAGGCGTTGTCACGGCGCTGTCCGAAGCAGCCTGCGGGCAGCCCTCGGCTGTGCGGCGGTTGTGTAACGGAAGTAGGACGGGGCTAAGAACGCGCCTTGATTTGTCCATTTTGGGGGCGATTTGGGAGGTCGGGTGACGGGCGAGCGTGTGACACGAACACTCGCGTCGCACTCCGAAGTCGGGGCGGGCTTGAGGAGTGACTAACGGTCAGGTGGCAGGTGCCAGGTGTCGGGGTGTCAGGTGTGGGATGACGGGAGGTCAGGTCAGCGGCAGTCGGTACAGCCCGCCCGGCAGCGGCTCCACCAGGCCGTCCGCGACGAGCCCGTCCAGGGCCCGGGCCCGCTGGACGGGCTCGTGCCAGACCCGGTCGAGCACCGGTTGCGGGACGGGCGCGTGGGCCTCGCGCAGCACGGCGAGGAGCTTGCCGCGGACCTGTCGGTCCGTGCCCGCGTACGTCTGTCCGCGGCGCGGCGGCCCGTCGTGTGCGGGCTTGCCCGCGAGCCGCCAGGCGCAGTGTCCGGCGATCGGGCAGTGCGGGCACGACTCGTTCTTCGCCGTGCACACCAGCGCGCCGAGCTCCATGGAGGCGGCCGCCCAGCGGGCCGCCGTCCCCTCGTCCTCGGGCAGCAGGGCACGTGCCAGGCGCCGTTCGGCGGCGGTGGTGGCGTTCGGCGGGTACTGCACGCCGGTGACCGCGCGGGCCAGCACCCGGCGGACGTTGGTGTCCAGGACGGCGTGCCGCTGACCGTAGGCGAAGGACGCGACCGCCGCGGCCGTGTACTCGCCGATGCCCGGCAGGGCGAGCAGTTGGGCGTGCTCGGTCGGTACGTCGCCGCCGTGCCGTTCCGTTATGGCGACCGCGGCGCCGTGCAGGCGCAGGGCGCGGCGCGGGTAGCCGAGCCGGCCCCAGGCGCGGACGGCCTCGCCGGGTGCCTCCTTGGCGAGGTCGGCGGGCCGGGGCCAGCGGTCGAGCCACTGCTCGTAGACCGGCAGCACACGGCTCACCGGCGTCTGCTGGAGCATGAACTCGCTGACCATCACGCCCCAGGCGCCGGCGTCGGGGCGTCGCCAGGGCAGGTCGCGGGCGTGGTCGTCGAACCAGGTGATGACCTGGGTGTGCAGAGTCGGGCCGAGGGCGGTGCCGGAGGCCTCGGCACCGGTGGGCGTGCCGGTGCCCGGACGGGCACCGGCGGCGTGGGCCGGGGTGTCGGGGCCGCTGTGCGGGGGCAGTGTGGGCGCAGTCATGGCCTTCCGATCCTGCCACGTGGGGATGGGTGGCCGTGTGACCCGGCGCGGGCCGGTGTCGTCACGGACCGTGCCCGCGGGGTCACGGTGGGGCCAAAGAGGGCCGCGCGTACGGGTGTTGTCGTGATGATGATCCGGAAAAGTTGTCGTCGGCCCGGCGGGTGGGGCCGGGGAAGCCGACGATCTCTCGTACAGTTTGGGCCGTGGGATCTCTGCGCAATCCGGTCGGTCCGCTTCCCGCCTCCATCTACTGGCGACGGCGGGTCATCATGCTGTCCGTGGTCGCCCTGCTGGCGCTGCTGATCGCCTGGATCGCCCCCCTGGGGGGCGGGGGCCGCAAGACCGACGGCGGCGGGCCGAACGACAAGCATCCGGGGCCCTCCGCCTCCACCATCACGCCGGGACCCTCCGGCTCCGGTCCCGCGATCAGCCAACACCCCGGCGGCAGGGACGAGTCCGGCGGCGGTGACTCCGACGGGTCGGACTCGGGATCAGGCTCGGGATCGGGCTCGGGGACGGGCGGCACCGGTGACGCCGGCGGTTCCGACAGCTCCGGTGGCAGCGGGGACGGGGGCGGCGCCGGTTCCGGCGGGTCCGGTGGCGGCGGGGACGAGGGCGGCGCCAGCGGCGGCGGCCCGGGCGCCGTGCTGCCGGCCGGCAGCTCGCTGCCCAACTGCACGTCGGGCGCGGTCAAGTTGACGCTGCGCAGCGTGCGCAACTCCTACGGGCCCGGCCAGACGCCGGAGTTCGAGCTGGTCGCCGCGAACTCCTCCGGCGGCGACTGCAAGGTCGATCTCGGGCCCAAGTCCGCTGTGGTGACGGTCAGTCAGGCCGAGAGCAGCTCCGCCTACTGGTCCTCCGCCGACTGCCCCAAGACGGCCGGGAGCCGGCTGTACCGGGTGTCGGCGGGCAGCGGCTTCACCTACACCGTCCGGTGGGACCGCAAGCCGAGCGCCCCGCAGTGCGCGACGCCTCCGGCCGGGTCGGCCCGGGCGGGCACCTACCTGGTCGAGGCGAAGGTGCCGGGGTACGCGAAGCTGCGGACGTCGTTCGTGCTGTCGGAGGACTGAGCGGGCCCGGACGGACCGGCGCGGACCGTGCCGAGGGCGGCCGTAGAGGCCTGAGGCGGCCGGCCGAGGCCGGTGCCGGTCAGACGTAGCGCTCCAGGATCGACGACTCCGCCAGCCGCGACAGGCCCTCGCGGACGCTCCGCGCCCGCGCCTCGCCCACGCCGTCCACCGTCTGAAGGTCGTCGACGCTCGCGGCGAGCAGCTTCTGCAGGCCGCCGAAGTGCTCGACCAGGCGGTCGATGATGGCGCCGGGCAGCCGGGGCACCTTGGCCAGCAGACGGAAGCCGCGCGGGGAGACCGCCGAGTCGAGGGTCTCCGGAGAGCCGGTGTAGCCCAGGGCGCGGGCGACGGTGGACAGTTCGAGCAGCTCGGCGTGGGAGAGCTTGTCCAGCTCGGCCAGGGCCTCCTCGACGGTGCGGGAGCGCTTGGCGGTGGGCTCGGGGACGTAGTCGCGCACCACCAGCTCGCGCTCCGGCTCCACGCCCGCGATCAACTCGTCGAGCTGAAGGGCCAGGAGACGGCCGTCGGTGCCCAGCTCCACCACGTACTCGGCGATCTCGGTGGCGATGCGGCGCACCATCTCCAGGCGCTGCGCGACCGCCGAGACGTCCCGGACCGTCACCAGGTCCTCGATCTCCAGCGCCGACAGCGTGCCCGCCACCTCGTCCAGGCGGAGCTTGTAGCGCTCCAGGGTCGCCAGGGCCTGGTTGGCGCGGGAGAGGATCGCCGCGGAGTCCTCCAGGACACGGCGCTGGCCGTCGACGTAGAGGGCGATCAGCCGCATGGACTGCGAGACCGAGACCACCGGGAAGTCGACCTGCTTGCTCACCCGGTCCGCAGTGCGGTGCCGGGTGCCGGTCTCCTCGGTCGGGATCGTCGGGTCCGGGACCAGCTGCACGCCCGCCCGCAGGATCTTCGACAGGTCGGACGAGATCACGATGCCGCCGTCCAGCTTGCACAGCTCCCGCAGCCGGGTCGCCGTGAACTCGACATCCAGCACGAAACCGCCCGTGCACATCGACTCCACGGTCTTGTCGGAGCCGAGCACGATGAGTCCGCCGGTGTTGCCGCGGAGCACCCGTTCGAGGCCGTCCCGCAGGGCCGTACCGGGTGCCACGGCGCTCAGGGAGGCGCGCATCAGGCCATCGGTGCCGGAACTCCCGCCGGACTTTCCGGGAGCTGCTGCCCGGTCGTTGGCTGCCACTGCACTCCTCCGGTCGCAGGTTCTTCGGGCGCTGCCGTTTCGCACACTCGGTTCGTACGGACGGGCGAGACCAGGGCAAAGTCTACCGGCGCTCCTCCTGCTCCCGTGGGGCGTCCCGGCGACGCGAGCGGGGCAGGACCCGCAGCGCGTCCCCTATGTCGGCCACTTCCAGGACCTTCATTCCCGACGGGACCTTGCCCGGGTCGCCCGGTACGAGGGCGTGCGTGAAGCCCAGGCGGTGGGCCTCGGCGAGCCGGCGCTGCACGCCGGTGACGCGTCTGACCTCGCCCGCCAGGCCCACCTCGCCGATCGCGACGAGGTTCTTCGGCAGCGGGGTGTCGCTCGCCGCCGACGCCAGCGCGAGGGCGACCGCGAGGTCGGCGGCCGGCTCGGAGAGCTTCACCCCGCCGACCGTCGCCGAGTAGATGTCCCGCTTGCCGAGCGCGCTGATCCGGCCCCGCTGCTCCAGCACGGCCAGCATCATCGAGACCCGGGAGGTCTCCAGACCGGACGTCGTACGGCGCGGGGAGGGGATCTGGGAGTCGACGGTGAGTGCCTGCACCTCAGCGACCAGGGGGCGGCGGCCCTCCAGGGTGACCGTCAGGCAGGTGCCGGGGACGGGCTCCGCCCGGCGGGTCAGGAACAGGCCGCTGGGGTCGGCCAGGCCCGTGATGCCCTCGTCGTGCAGTTCGAAGCAGCCGACCTCGTCCGTCGCGCCGTAGCGGTTCTTGACGCCGCGGACCAGGCGCAGGCGCGCGTGCCGGTCGCCCTCGAAGTGCAGCACCACGTCCACCAGGTGCTCCAGCAGGCGCGGGCCCGCGATGGCGCCGTCCTTGGTGACATGGCCCACCAGGAGCGTGGACATGCCGCGGTCCTTGGAGGCGCGGATCAGGGCGCCCGCGACCTCGCGCACCTGTGCCATGCCGCCGGGCGCGCCGTCGATCTCGGGCGAGGCGACCGTCTGCACCGAGTCGAGGATGAGGAGGGAGGGCTTGACCGCGTCCAAGTGGCCGAGGATGGCGGCCAGATCCGTCTCGGCGGCCAGATACAGGTGGTCGTCGATGGCGCCGATGCGGTCGGCGCGCAGGCGGACCTGGCTCGCGGACTCCTCGCCCGTGACGTACAGCGTGCGGTGCTCGTCGCTGGCGGACTTGGCCGCCACGTCGAGGAGCAGCGTGGACTTGCCGACGCCGGGTTCACCGGCGAGGAGGACGACGGCACCGGGGACCAGCCCGCCGCCCAGGACCCGGTCGAGTTCGGGCACGCCGGTGGAGCGGGCGGTGGCCTGGCGGCCGTCGACCTGGCCGATGGGCACGGCCGAGGTGGTGACCCGGCCCGGCGTCGTCGTACGGACCGCGGGCGCGCCGTACTCCTCGACGGTCCCCCAGGCCTGGCACTCGGGGCAGCGGCCGAGCCACTTGGCCGTCTGCCAGCCGCACTCCGTGCAGCGGTAGGACGGTCGGTCCTTGGTGGTCTTGGTACGGGCAGCCATGAAGGAAACCGTAGCCGCAACCACTGACAGCCCGGCGGGCTCGGTCCGGTCTTGGAACCCTGGGTTCCGTTCCCCTTATGAGGGATCGTTTCACCCGTACGGATTAAAAGTGCTCAAGGTGCACAGAGGGACGATCCTGCGGGGCTTACGGTCGCACAGGTGATGAGCCGCAGCCCGGACACCTCGACCCGCACGCCCGGTGCGCACCGGGCGCACCGCGAGGCGCGTGATCGCGCTGCCGCGCACGCCGTGGCGCAGCGACCGCCCGCGCGTTACGAGCCCTACCTCGACGGCCTGTTCACCTACTGCCTGTCCGTGCTGTGCGACCACGAGGCGGCGACCGCCGCCCTCGGGGACGCGCTGGCGTTCGCCGAGCGGCGCGGGCAGCGCGGACCCGGAACCGCGGGCGAGCGCCGGGCCTGGCTGTACGCGCTGGCCCGCTGGGCGTGCCTGCGCAAGCTGGCCGAGGCCAGGCAGAAACGTCCGGGCACGCACGCCGCGGGCCGCACCGGCGGCGACCGGCACACGGCCGGGCGGACCGTGCCGCCGCCGGTGCCCGACGAGGTCCAGCGGGAGCGGCGCCGCGAACTCGCCCAGCTCGCCTGGCCGGAGGCCGCCGGCACCACCCCGGAGCAGCGCGAGGCGCTCGAACTCGCCGTACGCCACCACCTCGCCGCCCACGAGGTCGCCGCCGTCCTCGGCATGGGCCCCGCCGCCACGCGGGAACTGCTCGCCGCGGCCGCCTGCGAGGTGGAGCGCACCCGCGCGGCGCTCGCCGTCGTGGAGACCGGCACCTGCCCGAGCGTGTCCCGGCTCACCGGGGACAGCCGGCTCGTGCTCGGCACGGCACTGCGGGGCGAGCTCGTGCGGCACGTCGACGACTGCCCGCGGTGCCGCCGCACCGCCGAGCGCGCCGTGTCCGGTCAGTGGCCCGGCGCCACCGTCACCCCCGCCGAGCTGCCCGTGCTGCCCGCACCCCGCGCGGCCCTGGTCAAGGCCCTGGCCCACCACCCGCGCGCGCGGAGCACCGCTCCCCGCTTCGACCGGCGCGGATTCCCGATGGACCCCAAGGACCACGCGGCCCGCAGGGACCGTCTCCGCGCGCGTGCCGTCACGACCACGGTGGTGGCGACGGTGGTGGCCGCGCCGGTGCTGGCCCTGTGGGCCGCCTACCGCGGCAGCCCGGCCGAGCATGGCCACGGGGGCTCCGCCGCGGGCACGCACGACGGGCACGGCCCCGGTGTCCTGGGCGGCGAGGGCGGCAAAGGCTACGAGAACACCGGCAACGCGGGAGCCGGGCCCGACACCCGCTTCCACACCAGCGGCCGGCCCGACGTCTCCGTGGAGGTCATCAGCGTCACGGGCACCGGCCACAGGGACGGCCGTCTGACGGTGAGCGCGGACAACACCGGCGACACCACCCTGATCACCCTCACCGCCGCGGGGCCCGGCCCGGTCGACTGGTCCGCGTCCACCGGGGCGCACTGGCTCTACCTGAGCCGCTCCTCGGGCACCCTCCGGCCCGGCGAGTCGTTGACGATCAAGGTCCACGTCGACCATCTGCGCGAGCCCTCCGGCCGCTGGAGCGCACGGGTGGCGATCGCGCCCGCCGGTGCCGTCGTCTCCATCGACGGCTACGGCACCGCGCCCAGCCCCTCCGGACGCGGGGCCGGGCATCCGGCCGACCCGCCCACGTCCGGTCCGCGCCCCACGCCGACTCCTTCGGCGCCCTCCGAGCCCACACCCACCCCGACCGACCCGCCGGAGTCGCCCGATCCCACGCCCACGCCCGGCGAGTCGTCGCCGACGGACCCGGACACCCCGCCCCCGTCGACCGCGGGCGACGACCCGCCCAGCCCTTCCGAGGGCCGGCGGGGAGAGGGACGGCGTGAGGGCACGGCGTGCGACGGCGCGGGCCGGCACGGCAAGCGCGAACGCGGCTGCCCGGCCCCGGCCTCGGCGGGCGGCGGCCGCCGGTAAGGGGCAGCCCAGGGCTGCCCCCGGCGATCGGATCCGACCGCCGACGGTGCCTTGCGGCGAGCCGCTGTGACGGCGGCCGAAGGCCCTGAGGCAGGCTTTCCGACGGCAGCCCGCCTTCCGGCGAGGTGGCCGCGGCCGACGGAACTCAGGCGTGCCGTCCGGCGAGGTGGCCGCGGCCGACGGACCTTGGGCGTGCCCTCCGACGGCAGCCGTCCTCCGGCGAGCCACCGCCGCGGTGGCCGACGGGCCGCCGGACGGGCCCTGAGGCACCGGCCGCCGTAGGGATGTTCAGGCACGGGCCTTTGAACGGGCACCCAGGCGCCGGTCTTCGGACGGGCACCCAGGCGCCGGTCTTCGGACGGGCACTGAGGCGCGGTCGTCGGACGGGCATGCAGGCGCCGGTCGTCGGACGGGCACTGAGGCGCTGGTCCTCGGACGGGCACTGAGGCGCTGGTCCTCGGACGGGCTCTCAGGCGTCGGCCCTCGGACGGAAACGCATACGCGCCCTCGGACTCACACGGCCGGGTCCGCCGGGTGCGGTGCCAGCAGCGGCAGGCCGGAGGCCAGACGCTCCTCGCACAGTTCGACCAGGCGGTCGTAGCCGGCCCCGCCCATCAGCTCGGTCAGCTCCGCCCGGTAGGAGACGTACACCGGCTCGCCCGCGCCGTGCGCCGACGTCGCCGAGGTGCACCACCAGTGCAGGTCGTGGCCGCCCGGACCCCAGCCCCTGCGGTCGTACTCGCCGATCGACACCTGCAGCACGCGGGTGTCGTCGGGCCGGTCGATCCACTCGAAGGTCCGCCGGATCGGCAGCTGCCAGCACACGTCCGGCTTCGTCTCCAGCGGCTCGCGGCCCTCTCTCAGAGCCAGGATGTGCAGCGAGCACCCCATGCCGCCCGAGAAGCCGGGCCGGTTCTGGAAGATGCACGAGCCCTGGAAGGGACGCGTCTGCCGGGAGCCCTCCTCGTCCTCGGACACCCAGCCGTTCTCCCTGCCCTCGGCATGGTTCTGCCAGATGTCCGGTGTGAGCCTCGCCACGTGCTCGGCGACCCGCTTCTCGTCGTCCTCGTCGGAGAAGTGGGCGCCCAGGCTGCAGCACCCGTCGTCCGCACGGCCCGCCTGGATGCCCTGGCAGCCGCTTCCGAAGACGCAGGTCCAACGAGAGGTCAGCCAGGTCAGATCGCAGCGGAAGACCTGCTCGTCGTCCGCCGGGTCCGGGAACTCCACCCACGCGCGCGCGAAGTCGAGGCCCTTCTCGTCGGATTGCGCGCCCCGCTTCTTCGGCTTCACCGCTTCCGCCGGGTTCGCCGGGTTCGCCGATTTATCGGTCTTCGCCTTTTTCGTCTTTGGCACCCGTCCAGGGTAAGTCGCCGGGCGTCCGGGCCGGGACCGTCCCGTGCGGCGCCTCACGCAGGAAGGACACCGGCGACGGATGGCATCCCAGATGGCAGTAGCGTTTCTGTCCATGAGACTCGGTGTCCTCGACGTGGGCTCGAACACGGTGCACCTGCTGGTGGTCGACGCCCACCCCGGCGCACGCCCGCTGCCCGCGCACTCGCACAAGGCCGAACTGCGCCTCGCCCAGCTGCTCGACGCGAGCGGCGCGATCGGCTCCGACGGCGTCGACAGCCTCGTCGCCGTGGTCCGCGAAGCGCTCCAGGCCGCCGAGGACAAGGGCGTCGAGGACCTGCTGCCGTTCGCCACCTCCGCCGTGCGCGACGCGGGCAACGCCGACGACGTCCTCGCCCGAGTGCAGGAGGAGACCGGGGTCAGGCTCCAGGTGCTCAGCGGCGCGGAGGAGGCCCGCCTCACCTTCCTCGCCGCCCGCCGCTGGTTCGGCTGGTCGGCCGGGAAACTGCTGGTCCTGGACATCGGCGGCGGCTCACTGGAGATCGCGTACGGCATCGACGAGGAGCCCGACGCGGCCGTGTCGCTGCCGCTCGGCGCGGGCCGGCTCACCGCCGGCTGGCTGCCCGGCGACCCGCCCACCACGGAGGACGTCAGGGCGCTGCGCCGCCATGTGCGTACCGAGATCGCGCGGACGGTCGGCGAGTTCAGCCGCTTCGGCGCCCCCGACCACGTCGTCGCCACCTCGAAGACCTTCAAGCAGCTCGCCAGGCTGGCCGGCGCCCCCCGCTCGGCCGAGGGCCTCTACGTGCAGCGGGAGCTGAAGCGGGAGTCCCTGGAGGCGTGGGTGCCGCGGCTGTCCGGCATGACGGCCGGCGAGCGCTGTGAACTCCCCGGTGTCTCCGACGGCCGCGCCGGACAGCTTCTGGCGGGCGCCCTGGTCGCCGAGGGCGCGATGGACCTCTTCGGTGTGGAACGGCTGGAGATATGCCCGTGGGCCCTCAGGGAGGGCGTGATACTCCGGCGTCTCGACCACATGGGCTGACGAGAGCCACGACGGATGACGAAGGCCACAACGGCGGCCGACGGCCCCGCCCCCGTCCGTCGCACCCCGTAACCTGTCCCTCGTGGTGGAACCCGAACCCGTACGCATTCCGGATGCGAAGGTCGCTCTTTCGACGGCCTCCGTCTACCCGGAGTCGACGGCGACGGCCTTCGAGATCGCCGCACGCCTCGGATACGACGGCGTCGAGGTCATGGTGTGGACCGACCCGGTCAGCCAGGACATCGAGGCGCTGCGCAGACTCAGCGACTACCACCGGATACCGATCCTCGCCGTGCACGCCCCCTGTCTGCTGATCACCCAGCGGGTGTGGTCGACCGACCCCTGGACCAAGCTCCAGCGCGCCAGAGCGGCCGCGGAGAAGCTCGGCGCGAGCACGGTCGTGGTCCACCCGCCCTTCCGCTGGCAGCGCCAGTACGCCCGTGACTTCGTCGCAGGGGTCTGGCGGATGGCGAGCGAGACGGATGTGCGCTTCGCGGTGGAGAACATGTACCCCTGGCGCTACCGCGACCGCGAGATGCTCGCGTACGCCCCCGGCTGGGACGTCACCAAGGACGACTACCGCCACTTCACGATCGACCTCAGCCATGCGTCGACGGCCCGCACCGACACGCTCCAGATGGTCGACCGCATGGGCGACCGGCTCGGCCATGTGCACCTCGCCGACGGCAGGGGGTCGGCGAAGGACGAGCACCTGGTGCCGGGCCGTGGCTCCCAGCCCTGTGCCGAACTGCTGGAACGTCTCGCCTTCGGCGGTTTCGACGGCCATGTCGTCATCGAGGTCAACACCCGCCGGGCCATGTCCAGCGCCGAGCGCGAGGCCGACCTCGCCGAGGCCCTGGCCTTCACCCGGCTGCACCTGGCCTCCGCGGTGAAGGTGCCCCGGCGATGACCGGCGCCACCGCCCGCCGCCGTGGCCGCCCCCGCCGCGAGGAGGCCGCCGACACCCGCGACCGCATCCTGACCGCGGCCCGCGAGGAGTTCTCCGAGCGCGGCTACGAGAAGACCTCGGTGCGGGGCATCGCCAAGACCGCCGGAGTCGACTCCGCCCTGGTCCACCACTACTTCGGCACCAAGGAGCAGGTGTTCGAAGCGGCGATCGAGGTCGTCCTCGCACCCGCGCTGAGCGCGCCGGAGGCGCTCGTGGACGGCCCGCTCGACGGTGTCGGAGAGCGCTTCGCCCGGTTCTTCTTCGGCATCTGGGAGAGACCGGCCACCCGCACGCCGCTGCTGGCGATCGTCCGCTCCGCACTGAGCAACGACACCGCGGCCGCCGTCTTCCGCCGTCTGATCGTCTCGCAGCTGCTGCGGCGCATCGCAGGCCGGTTCGACCTGCCCGACGCGGAGCTGCGCGCCGAGCTCGCGGCCGCGCAGCTGGTGGGGTGCGCGATCCTGCGGTACGTGATCAAGGCGGAGCCGCTGGCGTCGGCGGACGTGGAGCAGATCATCGCGCGGGTGGCACCGGTGGTGCAGCGGCATCTCACGGGGGAGTGAGACCCGGCCGGCCGCCCCCGAGACACGCGTCCCGCATTTCGGACAGCCCGTCCCGATCCCTGGATGACCGGCGTAGGCTCGACTGAGCCAGAACTCCGCCGGCGCCTTCCTGCTGTCCGGCGGAACTTCCCGAAGGAGCGAGCGACGATGCCCGAGCTGAGGTCCCGCACAGTCACCCACGGCCGCAACATGGCGGGCGCCCGCGCCCTTATGCGCGCCTCCGGTGTACCCGGTGCGGACATCGGCCGGAAGCCGATCATCGCGATCGCCAACAGCTTCACGGAGTTCGTCCCAGGGCACACCCACCTCCAGCCGGTCGGCCGGATCGTCAGCGACGCGGTCCGGGAGGCGGGCGGCATCCCGCGCGAGTTCAACACCATCGCCGTCGACGACGGCATCGCGATGGGCCACGGCGGCATGCTGTACTCGCTGCCCTCGCGCGACCTGATCGCGGACAGCGTCGAGTACATGGTCGAGGCCCACTGCGCCGACGCCCTGATCTGCATCTCCAACTGCGACAAGATCACCCCGGGCATGCTCATGGCGGCCCTGCGCCTGAACATCCCCACGGTCTTCGTCTCCGGGGGCCCGATGGAGTCCGGACGGGCCACCCTGGTCGACGGCACCGTCCGCACGCTCGACCTGGTCGACGCCATCTCCGACGCCGTCAACGACAAGGTCTCCGACGAGGACATCCTCCGCATCGAGGAGAACGCCTGTCCGACCTGCGGTTCCTGTTCCGGCATGTTCACCGCCAACTCGATGAACTGCCTGACCGAGGCGATCGGCCTGTCCCTGCCGGGCAACGGCTCGGTCCTCGCCACCCACACCGCCCGCCGCGCCCTGTACGAGAACGCGGCCCGCACGGTCATGGACATCACCCGCCGCCACTACGACCAGGACGACGAGACGGTCCTGCCCCGCAACGTCGCCACCTTCGCGGCCTTCGAGAACGCGATGGCCCTGGACATCGCGATGGGCGGCTCCACCAACACGATCCTGCACCTGCTGGCGGCGGCCCAGGAGGCCGGCGTCGACTTCGGTCTGGAGCAGATCGACGCCGTCTCCCGCCGGGTGCCGTGCCTGGCCAAGGTGGCACCGAACGTCGCCAAGGACCGCACGTACTACATGGAGGACGTGCACCGCGCCGGCGGCATCCCCGCGCTGCTCGGCGAGCTGCACCGCGCGGGCCTGCTGAACGAGGACGTGCACGCGGTGCACAGCCCCTCCCTGGCCGACTGGCTCAAGACCTGGGACGTGCGCGGCGGCTCCCCGTCCCCCGAGGCGGTCGAGCTGTGGCACGCGGCCCCCGGCTGCGTGCGCTCGGCGGAGGCCTTCTCCCAGTCCGAGCGCTGGGAGGCCCTGGACACCGACGCCGCCGAGGGCTGCATCCGGTCCGCCGAGCACGCGTACTCCAAGGACGGCGGCCTCGCGGTGCTGAAGGGCAACCTGGCCGTGGACGGCTGCGTGGTGAAGACCGCGGGCGTCGACGAGTCGATCTGGACCTTCGAGGGCCCGGCGGTCGTCTGCGAGTCGCAGGAGGAGGCCGTCCAGAAGATCCTCACCCAGCAGATCAAGGAGGGCGACGTCGTCGTCATCCGCTACGAGGGCCCCAAGGGCGGCCCCGGCATGCAGGAGATGCTCTACCCGACCTCGTACCTGAAGGGCCGCGGCCTGGGCAAGAGCTGCGCGCTGATCACGGACGGCCGCTTCTCCGGCGGTACCTCGGGCCTGTCCATCGGCCACGCCTCGCCCGAGGCGGCCTCCGGCGGCACGATCGCGCTCGTCGAGGACGGCGACCGCATCCGTATCGACATCCCCGGCCGCTCCATCGAACTGCTCGTCGACGACTCGGAGCTGTCCCGCCGTGCGAGGGCACTGAACGGCGCGTACGCCCCGAAGGGCCGCGACCGGAAGGTGTCGGCGGCGCTGCGGGCCTACGCCGCGATGGCCACCAGCGCCGACAAGGGCGCCGTGCGGGACGTGTCGAAGCTGGGCTGACGCCACCGGCCACGAGGACCGCGGGGCCGCCTCCTCTGAGGCGGCCCCTTCTTCAGGTCACCAGGACGACGGGTCGTGGCCGTCCACGGCGAAGACGGTGCCGTCGGGGGCGCCGGCGTAGACACGGCCCTCGACGATCACGGGTGTGGGCAGGTCCGCCGCGACCCGGTCCGAGCGCGTGCCGAGCCGCGGCCGGGTCTGGCCGACGAGCTGCCCGGTGCGGGCCCCGACCGCAAGCAGCCGCCCGTCCCCGGCGAGGACGTACACGTGACCGGCGTCGGCGATCGGCGCCGAACCCCAGCTCACGGCCGTCTCCAGCCGCCACCGCACCTTCCGCGCCGCCAGGTCGACCGCGTCCAGCGCGCCACCGGCGCCCAGCAGGTGCACCATGTCGCCGTGCACGCTCGCCTGCGCCGAGTCGAGGGGAACGGACAGCGCGACCCGGACCGACGTCCTGGTCCGCGGTGTGTAGCGGACCACGGCGTCGGTCCGCCCGAAGGCCGGCTCGGAGGAGAGCAGGACGAGGGAGCCGTCGCGGCTGCCGACGGGCGCCAGCGTTCCGGGCAGCCGGGCCTCCCAGCGCACATCGCCCGTCACCGGGTCCACGGCGACGACCCGGGTGGTCGCCCCGTCGGACGAGGTGCTCACCGCGTACGCCAGCGGATCCCCGGCGAACGCGAAGAAGTGCGGCAGGGGAAGACCGGGCACCGGCCGGTTCCACGTCGTCTCGCCCGACGCGGCGTCGACCGCCCGCACCCGCCCGTCGGTGCCGGTGAGCAGCACCATGCCGCCGGCGCACTGCACTCCGCTGTACGCGGGAACGTCCGACTGCCAGCGCGGCCTGCCCGAGCCGGGGTCCAGCGCCTCCAGTTGCCGGCCGTGGTCCGCCATAGGCTGCACCAGGCCGCCCGCGAGGACCGGCGGCACGCCGGTGAGCATCTTGGGCACGGAGTGCCGCCACAGCAGGTTTCCGTCCGCCGGATCGAGGGCGTAGACCAGTCCGGGCCGCGCGCAGATCAGCTTTCCGGCCCCGTACGAGCACTGGGGGACGCCCTCGCCGGCCACGGGCTCGGCCACCCACTCGGAGAACGCGGCCGAGGTGGCTCCGGGCAGCGTGCTCTCCGGCGCCGCGCTGTGCGGCAGCATTCCGACGTCGAGGAGCTGGGCCGTGGCGAGTCCGCCGCCGACGACCAGCCCGAGTGCCCCGGCGGCCACGGCGAGCCGCCGCGAGTGCGGGCGCCGCCCGGTCAGGATCCCCGTCAGCCGCCCGGATCCCCGCCCCGTACGGTCCCCCGGCCCCTCCCCGGCTCCCCGGGAACGCGACTCGTCCGGGGACACGTCACGGTCACCGGCCGCGTCCGCTCCGCCCGTTCCCGGGTCCGGCCCGCTCCCGCCCGTTCCGGAGTGCGTACCGGTCCCGGGCGTCCGCCGCTCCGGTATGAACGCCTGTGTGTCGTACGAGGCGGCCGCCGAGCGCAGTTCCCGCATCAGCTCGTCCGGGGTGGGCCGGTCCTCGGGCTCCTTGGCCAGACAGCGCAGCACGAGCGGCGCCAGGTCCTCCGGTACGTCGCTCAGATCGGGCTCGTCGTGCACGACCTGGTAGGCGACGACGTACGGGCTGTCGGAGTCGAACGGCCCCCGCCCGGTCGAGGCATGCACCAGCACGGAGCCCAGCGCGAAGATGTCCGCCGCCGGCCCGACCTCCCGCGGCCGGCGGAACTGCTCGGGTGCCATGAACGGCGGAGTACCGATCAACTTGCCGGTCTCGGTGCGCAGTTCGCTGTCCTTCGGACGGGAGATGCCGAAGTCGATGACCTTCGGGCCGTCCTCGGCGAGCAGCACGTTGCTCGGCTTGAGATCGCGGTGGACGACACCCACCCGGTGGATGTCGCGCAGTGCCTCGGCGAGCCCCGCCATCAGCCGCCGCAACTGGGCGCCAGGCAGCGGCCCGTTCTCCTTCACCTCGTCCGAGAGCGTGGGCCCGGGAATGAACAGGGTGGCCATCCAGGGCCGTTCGGCCTCCGGGTCGGCGTCGACGACGGGCGCGGTGAAGGCGCCGCTGACTCTTCGGGCCGCCGCCACCTCCTGCCGGAACCGTCCTCTGAACTCGGGGTCCCAGGCGTACTGGGCGTGGACGACCTTCACCGCGAGCCTCAGCCCGGAAGTGCTGCGGGCCAGATGCACGACGCCCATGCCGCCGGAGCCCAGGCGCGACTCGAGGCGGTAGTGACCGGCGTACTCCGGAAGTTCCGCTTCCGCGCCCGGGCCGGTGTGGTGCTGTGGCGTCATGGACCACCCCCCGTGCTGTTTCGTTCGCGCGTGCGACGCACGGAGCCTAGTCGATGACCCGAACCGGACCGAGGCGGCTTGCGGGTCTTCCCGTGCGTTTCACGTGCATGTGTTTCGCAACGCGTCAACGGGGAATCAACCGGGGCCCATGGCGGTCATGGGGTGCAACGGGGGAGGTTTCGCATGTCTGTCGACCGTGCGCGAGAACGGGTCGTGGAGAGTGCCACGGAGAGGTCCGGGGAGCTGATCGAGCAGGCCGGCGGCGACGCGGCGACGGTCGTCGCGGCCGCGGCGGCCCTGAACTACTACCCGGTCGCGCCGGGTGTCGAGCTCAACGTCCGCAGCGGCCCCGGCACCGGCTACGGCATCGTCCGCACGCTGAGCGCGGGCGCCTCCGTGCCGATCTACTGCCAGACCCCGGGTACGACGGTGACCGGCTACTACGGCACCTCGAACATCTGGAACAACATAGGAACCGGCCAGTACGTCTCGGACACCTATGTGAAGACGGGCAGCGACGGTTATGTGACCGGCCGCTGCGGCTGATCCCCGACGGAGCCCGCGGGCACCCCGGAGCGATAATCGACGCGTGAGCGACGACAACGGCACCCCGGGCACCGCCGCGGGCTCCGCAGGGCCCCGCCCCGAGCCCCTGCGTTTCTTCGGCACCACCTGGGTGGATCACGACAACGGCTACGCGGCCCGCCGTGCCGGCGTCGCCGCCGGCTCACTCGCCGCGGCCGCCGTCTCCTGTTTCGTGCTTCGCTTCGCCTACCAGGGGCTCCAGATCGCCGGCTCGGGCGCCTTCGTGGAACTCCTGGTCGTGGTGATGTTCGCGGTGTGCAGCGCGCTCGCCTTCCGCCACACCTGGGACGGCTTCCGTAAGCGGCCCGACCCCGACCGCCAGGCCTCCCTGCGCGGCCTGCTCGCCATCGGATTCATCGGCTCCCTCCTCGCCTACTTCTTCCGCTCGCTCGTCGAGGCCCCCGGCGAGAAACTGCACCGCCAGGAGTACGAAGAGGCCCGCGAGCAGCACCAACGCAGGCTCACCCGCCGCTCGGGCAACCCCTCGAGGAAGCGCCGCCGCTCCTGACCGCAGGGGGTGCTCGGTCCGCGAACCGGTCCGCGCCGCCGAAATCCCTCTGTCCCGGACCGGTCGTGGGGTCCGAGGATGGCCGTATGACCGCAGCCCGGATACCCGCCCACGCGGATCGAGCCCACTCCTTCAACGCCGCGGCCGCCCAGTACGCGGCGAACCGCCCCTCCTACCCGCCCGCCCTCTTCGACGCGCTGGAGGAGCTCGCCGGCCGTCCCCTCGCCGGCGCCCGCGTCGCGGACGTCGGTGCCGGTACCGGCATCTCGACCGCCCGGCTGCACGAGCGCGGCGCCGATGTGCTGGCCGTGGAGCCGGGCGAGGGCATGGCGGCCCAGTTCCGCCGCGGCCTCCCGGACATCCCCGTCGTGCGGGGCAACGGCAACGCCCTTCCCCTCGCCGACTCCTGCGCCGACTTCCTCACCTACGCCCAGGCCTGGCACTGGACCGACCCGGCCCAGTCGGTCCCCGAGGCCCTGCGCGTCCTGCGTCCGGGCGGAGCCCTGGCGCTGTGGTGGAACACGGAGCCCGACGACGTCGAGTGGATCGTGGAGGAGAGCGATCGCGTCCGCCGCTTCTTCGGCGTCGACGCCCGGGCCGAGAAGACGGCGGCCGCCGACCGTCTGAAGGCGGACCCGAGCGAACGCCTCAGCTTCACCCGCCGCGACGTCCGCTGGAGCCGCCGGGTCCCGGTCGACACCCACCTCGCCAACCTCGGCAGCCACTCGGCCTTCCTGGTCTGCCCCGAGGAACGCAGGACCGCCTTCTTCGCCGAAGCGCGTGACCATCTGCTGCGGACCTTCCCGGACGGCATCGTCGAGGAGATCTACGACGTGTTCCTCCTCGTCGCCACCACACCCTGACGCGGCTCATCCCCTCACCCCACTTGACGGCGTCCTCTCCGGCGCGCATTAATCATCGCATGATGAATATTTCTTCGGGGCCACCATCCGGCCCCGGAACGGATGCCGTCCGAGCCGAGGCCCTCACCGTCGTCCGAGGCCCCCGCACCGTCCTGCGGGGCCTCGGCTTCACCGTCCCGCGCGGCCGCATCACCGGCCTCCTCGGCCCCTCCGGCTGCGGCAAGTCCACCCTCATGCGCGCCATCGCCGGCACCCAGGCCAAGGTCGACGGCACCCTGGAGATCCTCGGCCTGCCCGCCGGCCACGCCACCCTCCGCAGCCGCATCGGCTACGTCACCCAAGCCCCCTCCGTGTACGACGACCTGACCGTCCGCCAGAACCTCGAATACTTCGCCGCGATCCTCGACCCCGGCCGCGCGGCAGCCGAACGCCGCCGGGACAACGTCGGCCGGGCCATCGCCGACGTCGACCTCACCGGCCACGCCGACGCCCTCGCCGGCAACCTCTCCGGCGGCCAGCGCAGCCGCGTCTCCCTCGCGGTCGCCCTCCTCGGCACCCCCGAACTGCTGGTCCTCGACGAACCGACCGTCGGCCTGGACCCCGTGCTGCGCCGCGACCTGTGGAACCTCTTCCACGACATCGCCGCCACCCGGGGCGCCACCCTCCTCGTCTCCTCCCACGTCATGGACGAAGCCGAGCGCTGCCACCACCTCCTGCTCATGCGCGAGGGCCGCATCCTCGCCGACGACACCCCCGAAGCACTCCGGACCCGAACCGGCACCGAGACCGTCGAGGCGGCCTTCCTGCACCTGGTCGACGAGGCGGCCGCGGCCGGCCGCGCCAAGGAGACAGCACGATGAGCACGACCACCGCACCCCGCCCCCGCGCCCTGAGCGCCGCCCGCACCACCGCCACCGCGGCCCGGGTCCTGCGCCAGCTCCGCCACGACCCGCGCACCATCGCACTGATGCTGCTGGTCCCCTGCGTGATGCTGCTCCTGCTGCGCTACGTCTTCGACGGCAGCCCGCGCACCTTCGACAACATCGGCGCCTCGCTCCTCGGCATCTTCCCGCTGATCACCATGTTCCTGGTGACCTCGATCGCCACCCTGCGCGAACGCACCTCCGGCACCCTCGAACGCCTCCTCGCCATGCCGCTGGGCAAGGGCGACCTCATCGCCGGTTACGCGCTCGCCTTCGGTGCCCTCGCGATCGTCCAGTCCGCGCTGGCCACGGGACTGGCCGTCTGGCTCCTCGGCCTGGACGTCACCGGCTCACCCTGGCTGCTCCTGCTGGTCGCCCTTCTCGACGCCCTGCTCGGCACCGCCCTCGGCCTCTTCGTCTCCGCCTTCGCCGCCTCCGAGTTCCAGGCGGTCCAGTTCATGCCGGCGGTGATCTTCCCCCAGCTCCTCCTCTGCGGCCTGTTCACGCCCCGGTCCGACATGCACCCCGCCCTGGAGGCCGTCTCCGACGTCCTGCCGATGTCCTACGCGGTCGACGCCATGAACGAGGTCCTGCGCCACACCGACGTGACGACGGCCTTCGTACGCGACGCGCTGGTCGTCGCGGGCTGCGCCCTGCTCGTCCTCGGCCTGGGAGCGGCCACCCTCAGGCGGCGCACCGCCTAGGGGGTGGAGGGTGTCCCGCCAACCGGACAGTCCGCCCCTGCCCCGGACCACCGGTGCGAGGATGAACCCCATGAGCCAGAAAGTCGCAGTTCTCGGCACCGGAAAGATCGGCGAAGCCCTGCTCAGCGGAATGATCCGGGGCGGCTGGACACCCGCCGACCTGCTGGTCACCGCCCGCCGTCCGGAACGGGCCGAAGAACTCCGCGCCCGCCACGGAGTCACCCCGGTCACCAACACGGAAGCAGCGAAGAGCGCCGACACCCTGATCCTCACCGTCAAGCCCCAGGACATGGGCACCCTCCTCGACGAACTCGCTCCGCACGTCCCCGCCGACCGCCTGGTCATCAGCGGCGCCGCGGGCATCCCCACCTCCTTCTTCGAGGAGCGTCTGGCCTCCGGCACCCCGGTCGTCCGCGTCATGACGAACACCCCCGCCCTCGTCGACGAGGCCATGTCCGTCATCTCCGCCGGCACCCACGCCTCCGCCGAACACCTCGCCCACGCCGAGGAGATCTTCGGCGCCGTGGGCAAGACGCTCCGCGTCCCGGAGTCCCAGCAGGACGCGTGCACCGCCCTGTCCGGCTCGGGCCCGGCCTACTTCTTCTACCTGGTCGAGGCCATGACCGACGCCGGCATCTTCCTCGGCCTTCCCCGGGACAAGGCCCACGAGCTGATCGTCCAGTCCGCGATCGGCGCCGCGGTGATGCTGCGCGACAGCGGGGAGCCCCCCGTGAAGCTCCGTGAGAACGTCACCTCGCCGGCCGGCACGACGATCAACGCCATCCGCGAACTGGAGAACCACGGTGTGCGCGCCGCGCTCATCGCCGCGCTGGAAGCCGCCCGCGACCGCAGCCGCGAGCTGGCCTCCGGCAACAACTGACTCCGGCAACGGGCGGCCGAGGCAGGCCGCCCGCCCCGCCGCCCTCACTCAGGCGGGCAGCAACCCGATCGCCCGGTACGCCGCGTCCACTCTCGGCCGCGCCATCTCCCTGGCCTTCTCCGCGCCCGCCCGCAACACCCCTTCGACATGGGCGGGATCCGCGCACAGTTCCCTGTGCCTCGCCTGTACCGGCCTGAGGAGTTCGACCACGGCCTCCGCGGTGTCCTTCTTCAAGGCGCCGTACGACTCGTACACACCGCCCAGGGCCTCCGGGTTCCCACCCTGGCAGGCGGCCAGGATCTCCAGCAGGTTGGCGATGCCGGGACGCTCCTGCGGGTTGTAGACGACGTCCCGCCCGCTGTCGGTCACCGCCCGCATGACCTTCTTCTCCACGACCTCCGGCTCGTCGAGCAGATAGACGATGCCCGGCCCGGAGTCGTCCGACTTCCCCATCTTCGACGACGGGTCCTGCAGGTTCATCACCCTCGCCGCCACCTTCGGAGGCGTCGCCTTCGGCACCACGAACGTGTGCCCGTAACGCTGGTTGAACCGCACCGCCAGATCACGGGTCAGCTCCACGTGCTGCGTCTGGTCGTCACCGACCGGCACCTCGTCCGTTCCGTACGCCAGGATGTCCGCCGCCATCAGCACCGGATACGTCAGCAGCGACAGTCGCACGCTCCCGCCCCGCTGCTGCTCGCGTGCGGCCTTCTCCTTGTACTGGATCATCCGCCGCATCTCGCCGTCCGTGGCCACGCACTCCAGCAGGTACGACAGCCGGGCGTGCTCGTCCACATGGCTCTGTACGAACAGGGTGCACAGTTCCGGATCGAGCCCCGCCGCCAGCAGCAGCGTCGCCGCCTGCCTGCTGAGTCTGCGCACCCGCGCCGGGTCGTGGTCCACGGTCAGCGCGTGCAGGTCGACGACGCAGAACAGCGCCTGGGACCGGTGCTGGTCCACCTCGGCCCAGCGCCGCATGGCGCCCAGGTAGTTCCCCAGCGTCAGGTGTCCCGTCGGCTTGATCCCGCTGAAGACCCGAGTCCTCTCCACACTCCACCTCCTGGTCGAGGCCGCCGTCCCCGGTCGGCCGGCCCCCGGAGTCCTGGAGGGAGATACGAGAACGGCCGCCGAGGCGGCGGCCGTGGGATGCATACGTGAGTACGGCCGCCTGTCAGGCGGCCCACCACAGATGGGTGCACGTACGCGTAGTCATGGCCCCACGATACGACTCCGGGGGGCCGTCCGTCCGTGAGTTGACACACCTCGCCGGGCTACGTAACGTTCTCCGAGTTGCCCGACGTGAGAGCCGACTCCGGTCGGTCCCCGGACAACCTTTCCTAGGTACCACCCTTTGATCGACGACAGTCGTACTGTCTGTTGTCGTTTCATCGGTGTGCGTATTCATGGAATGAGGATTCCGCGCCCGAAAGGACGCCGCCCCCGATTCGCACGGGAGCAGGGAATCCGCTAAAGTCTCACTCGTCGGAACGGCCCAACAGCCGCAAAGACAAACCCCGCTGACTGGGAGTCAGGTCGAGAAA
>NZ_NNBK01000007.1 GCF_002803075.1 Streptomyces sp. CB01373
GAGGCCCTTTCTGTTTGTGTGACCACCTGCCGGACAGCCCGCTTCATGAAAGCGCGAGGCTAGAGGCCCCTTGCCACCTGATCGTGTTCGGTCTCGGCAAGGTCACTGCTGACGGGTGGCTGGCCTCGCGAGAGTGAGTTCGGTCCACCGCTCCAGTTCGTCGGCGTGGCTGCCGACAGCGGTCGCCCGGGTGACCGCGGCGGCCTCCTCGGGTGTGGGCTCGCCATTGCGGGAGAGCAGAGCAAGTGGCCAGGCCGGGGCGCTGGGCTGCGCTTCGTCGAAGGGGTGCCAGTCCCAGGCCGCGTCGAACCGCCAGACGCGCCCGTCCTGGTCGGCGACCTCATCGCCTGGTTCGAGGAAGGCGTAGGGGCGGAAGAGCAGTTCAATGCGGATTGGTTCACCGCCCGCCGGGTCGAGCGCGTAGCCCTGGTCCTCAGATTCGGGGTCATGGGTTTCGCCCTGTCGCAGGACTTCCAGGTAGGACGCAGGCCGCGGCAGCATCCCGGTCACCAGAGGCGGATCGAAGTGATGGACTGCCAGGACGTGCACCACGGTCGGGGGGATTCCGACCCGACAGGTGTCGCGCGACTTCAGTGCGGCCTCCACCGGTTCAGTTCGGAAGATCTCCCACTCGTGAGCCTCAGGTGTTGGAAGCGCCCTCTGGCCGTTCCACCTGATGTTTTTCGCGTGTGAGTCCACTTCCAACCACGGCCACCGTACAGAGACGTAGAAGCGAGAGACCTCGGTGACCGTGGTCTCGGTGAACGGACACTCCAGCTGCAGCACATCATCCGGCCGGAACCGGATGCCGCCGCTGTCCGCACCCTGCCGGTCTGCCTCGGAGCCATCTGTCTGCCTGTCCACCGCGTCCTCCTTAAAGTTCAGAGCGATCATCACAGACACGACAGCAGCCATCCGCCCCAGGCTCCAGTCGGCCAAAGTCGCCTGGCAAAGGATCAGGAGCACCTTTCAAAGGACAGCGGCTTGTCGCCGGTAATGGCTGGTGCGTGATCGCTCCTGATGACGGCGGCGCCAGTCGGACCAGCCGAGCCGGTGGGCCGCGGCATGGAGAGGCTGGAAGACAAGGGTGACGAACAGGCGCTGGATCTCGTTGCAGGACAGCGGGACCAGGCCGTCGGGGGTGGGCCGACGGGCGTGTTCTTCGGCGCGGACCACGGCCAGAAAGGCGTGGGCCAGCATGGCGAGGGTGACCCAGCGACTCCAGGTGGGGTAGTGGCGGACCTGATGCTCATCGAGGCCGGCCAGTCCTTTCTTGCACTGGAAGGTTTCCTCCACCCGCCATCTGGATCCGGCGACCTTCACCAAGATGGCCAGCGGCACTGGCTCGGGTGAGTAGCAGCGGTAGTAGGCGAGTTCGCCGGTGGTGCGGTTGCGTCGGATCAGCAGTTGGCGCCTACCCGGGGGGGTCGGACAGGTCGGCGACCGCCCAGTCGTAGAACCTCTGTCCTTTCGCACCGCGTCCGGCCGAGAGCTTCTGCCAGGCGCGCTTGGGCACCTTCTTGGCCAGGGCATCGGCGCGGGCCATGCCTGCGCCTGTGGTCACTTCGGCCGAGCAGGCCACCGCGAGCACATAACCCAGGCCGCGTTCCTCCAGGGCGGACCTCAGCTTCGGGTTGCCGCCGTAGACCTCGTCGCCGGTCACCCAGTCGACCCGGTGTCCGGCATCCAGGCACGTTCGATCATTACGCGGGCCAGTTCCGGCTTGGTCGCGAAGACGGTGTCCTCGCTCAGCCCCGCGGCCCGACAGCGATCCGGGTCGCACGTCCAGGAGCGCGGGACGTACAGCTCCCGGTCCACCGCCGCGTGGCCACGGGCGCCTGCATAGACGAGGTACACGGCGACCTGGGCATTCTCGATCCGACCGGCAGTACCGGTGTACTGACGCTGGACCCCGACAGTGCGGGTGCCCTTCTTCAGGTCACCGGTCTCGTCGACAACCAGCACCGCGGCCTCGTCATGGAGGTGCTCGACGACGTATTCGCGTACGTCATCACGGACCGCATCCGCGTCCCAGGAGGCCCGGCACAGCAGGTGCTGCATGCCGTGCGGGGTCTTCTCCCCGGCCCACTCCGCGATCGTCCAGCAGTTCTTGCGCGGCAGGTCCGACAGCAGGCCCAGCACCAACCGCCCAGCCCGCAACCGGGGCTCGAACCGGGTGAACCTGCCCGCGATCCGGCCCATGGCTTCCTCGAACGCCTCCCGCCAGCGAACGGGATCTATGCTGTGGCCTGCGGCCACCGTCTTGTCGTTTGTCCACACAACTCACGATGATCAACGGTGGCCGCACCCGTCTCCGCGTCCACCCGACCAGCAAGATCACGATCTACAGCTGGAGTACTAATAGCTACGTATAGCTGACAGACTTTCACGAAGGAGCTGGCATCTCTGAAGAACAGCTAGAGTGAGTGAGATCCGATGAAGCTGACCGTATTCCAGTTCGAAGGCGCACCCGAGGAGTTGGACGCCTCCCAGGCACTGCGCGAGCTGACCCAGTCCCCCAACGGCAGCATCACCGTGGTGCGCACAGCAGGGATGGACCCCGCCCGCGAAGGCCTTCCGTCGCGCATCCCGGGAGTGCCCGACGAGGGCCAGGACACCGTCCGGACACTGCTGCAGCACAACTCCACCCGCCAGCTGTTCCTCCGCTTCCTGGCGGTGACGACCAAGCGGGACAACGTCGCCGTCCACGGCATCAAGCGCAAGAACGCCCAGCCCGGGACTCCGCTGGACTACAGCCGCTACCTCAGGCTGCGCAAGCAGGGATCCCCCTTCGGCGGCTTCGCCTACGTCTATCCCGAGTTCAGCACCATCAACCTCAGGCTCAACTACACCGACGAGCAGCTCAGCGACGTGAACATCAGCACGGCTCGTACACTCGCCACCGAACACCGGGAGTACCGCGTCAGCGTCGACCTCAAGGACAACAGGAGCCTGGACGAAGCTCTCCGACTCGCCGAGCTCGCCTACAACGCCACCTGAGCACCCCACCCTCCGCCCCAACCGACAGGAAACCGGCGCGCATCCACGACCACCAGCGAGAAGCCGTCGACGCGGTACTACAGACACTCCAACTGCCCGCACAGTCGGCCATGTTCGAGCGGAGGCTTTGAGGCCGACACCCACCTCCCCCGGATGTCGCCGAAGCACTCGTGAGCCGGGTGTCCTGCCCACTCCCAGACAGACGCCCGCCATGAGAGGAGGATGGACTTCGGCAGGCTCGGTGTTGGAGGACATCGACCCGTCGTGGTGCCCGGCCTGGCCGATGGAGTCCGCCCGGGCTCAACAATACGGCTGGGTGAAGTTTGCACCACACGGCATACCGCAGACCGCCGTTTTCCGCTGCCGCCCCCGCGCCCACGCCGTGCTTGAGGTCCACCCGGCTGCCGCTATCCGCTATGGTGCTGGTGAACGGCCGCGCACCGGCCGAAGCTGGCCTCAGCCCATGACTGGGAACACTTTAAGGCGAAGGTGCCAGGACTGTACGTCCCAGCGCATCAGTGTGAAAAGCGACAACGGGCACGTCGTTGACGATGAACTCCCGAGCGCCCGCGTTGATCAAGTTCTCGCATGCACGGGTCATGGGTACCGCTGCACGCCATCGAGGAGAACTCGTGGTCAGCAAGCACGGCAAGAAGCAGCGCGCACGGAAGCGTCCCACGCGTCGGTGGCCAGCGGCACCCTGCACGATCATTCCATGACTGACACGGATTTGATCGACGGCATGATGCCGTACGTGGTCGGCTGGGAGAGCGACGCCGATCTGGCGACACGGTTGGTCGGCGCCCGCTGGACCGGTTGCCGTCCCTGCCAGGACTCGCTGTCGAAGCTGGTCGTCGCCAACAGCCGGGCAACCCTCGCCGGACTTGCCGGTGCCTGCTACCTGACCCTGCCGGGGGCCACCGTCCAGCACTCGCCGTGTGTCTCGCCCGCCACCCGGGCGTGGGCCGTGTAGGCCCACCACAGGGCGTTCACCGCGGGCGCCGAGGCCGCGTTGCGTGCCGTGGGCGAGCTGAGCGCGGACGACGCCGAGGCCCTGCTGCAGGACACTCTCGACCACTGGATGGGGGCGAGTTGACCGTTCTGGACATGTTCAAGGGTAAACTCCACCCCGACGACTCTTCCAGTCCGCAGCCTGCCGGAAGGCCGACGCCTTCGCCGTCCTGAAGGCGGTCGAAGAACAACGCCCCGGTTTTCGGTGGCCGGCTCGACGAAGCTGGGCAACGTCAAGGGCCAGGTGGCCGCAGAAGCGGTGCCCCTTGGCGCCGGCCCCTGCCGACAGCTTCTGCCAGGCCCGTCCGGGTTCCTTTGCGGCCAGGGCATCCGCGGCCCTGCCCAGGTCGACAGCGTAGGCGCAGCCGTCGGCACCTCCAAGGAGTAGGTACAGGTCGAAGCATCCGCCACGCCCGACTCCGTGATCCCCATGCCAGCCGCATTCGCCCGCACTCGGCAGGAGTGAACGGCACTCTGGAGTTCTACGCCGTCGGCATCCTGCGCCCGAACCCCGCCGGGCACCCCGGGCACAGTCAGTTCCACACCGCCAAGGCAGCGCCCGACGCCACGGCTGCGCACGCCCCGCAGATGAGACCAGCGCGCGCGGACCCACCCGGCGCCGCTTTCGCCTCCACCATCTGTGCGGCCGCAGAGCGGCGGTTGCGCAGGTCAGTCATCCTGGCCATGAGGAGGCCTTGCGGGCGTGAAAACATGTGGGCAGGTGCCCCGACCGACCCCGGTCAGTCCTTCCGGTGAATCCACGTTCGGGCGAGTTCCGCGACCCAGGTGGTCGCCGTGTTGGGGGCGGGCGGGGGTGCGCCGACGACCACGAGTTCTGTGACGCCCGCTGCAGCGAGGGCGGGCAGGTACTCCGGTGCGCCGTCGCTCAACGCGACGGCAACCGTGAGTTCGTCGAAGGCGCGACCGTGGCGGGCGCACTCGTCGGCGAGGATGGCGACACGCGAGCGGACGTCGGCCGCCGGAATGTTGAAGCCGTACCAGCCGTCGGCGAGCGTGACCGCGCGGCGCAGGGCGGCGTCGCTGTTGCCGCCGACCACGACCGGGAGCCGACCGCCGCGCAGCGGCTTCGGGTTGACGCGGATCGCGTCGAAGCGGGTGAACTCCCCCGCGAAGGAGGCCGGGTCCTCGGTCCAGAGGGTGCGCATCGCGGCGAGGTACTCCTCGGTGCGCCGCCCTCGCCTGGCGAAGGGGACTCCGAGCGCTGCGAACTCCTCGGCCGACCAGCCGACCCCGACACCGAGGGTGAACCGCCCGGCTGAGAGCACGTCGAGTGTGGCGGCCTGTTTGGCGACCACGACCGGGTTGTGCTCAGGCAGCAGGAGCACGCCGCTGGCGAGCCCGATCCGGCTGGTGACCGCCGCCGCGAAGCTCAGGGCGAGCAGCGGGTCCAGCCAGTCCGCGTCCGCGGGCACGGCGATCCGGCCGTCCGCGGAGTAGGGGTAACGGGAGACTGGCGCATCCACGAGCACCACGTGCTCGCCGCACCAGAGCCTGGCGAAGCCGTGCGTCTCCGCGGCTGTGGCCACCGCCCGGATGACCTCCGGACGGGCACCGTCACCGATGCCGAGCGCGTGCAACCCCACTCGCATCCGCCACCTCCTGGCGTCACCCTAAGTGCGAAGCGCGGACGCGTTCGGGTGAGGTGGCACGCCGCGCGTGGAGGCGGCACGGCATGTCACCCGCACGGGCGAGGCCACCGCCCGTGCCTGCGCTGTCATTCCGACCCTGGGTGGGGACGCCTTGTGGGCGTGAAGGCATGGAGGCGCGCCCGCCTGGCCGACTCCGTTGTTCTCTTGGGGCGTTGAGTCCGCAGGTCAGTCTGGGGGCCGGGGTCGTAGTGGGGCCACGCACTGTTGCTTCGAGCACGCCGGTCAGATTCTCGCTTCCCCATCGGTCACTTGGACGGGCACCGCTTCGTAGACGCACGACGGTGCGAGGGGAGGGCTGCTGATGGCGGAGGACGACGGGATCGGGGAGTGCGAGGGGCATGGCTGCGGAGGGGCGGCGGTGGTCGGCCGCTTCTGGTGCCGTCTCGGCGATGGCGGCCGGCCAGGTCGGCGCGAGGGCGCCCGGCTCGTCGGCGTAGGCGGTGTAGACGGCCCGCAGGCCGGCCTCGGCATCGACGAGGAGTGCGGCGGCGCGCGCGATACGGCGGGCGGCGGTGCGGGTCCAGACGCGTACCTCGTCGCTGGAGCCGATCCCATCGCACAGGGCATACGCCCGGGCGCCGTTGTGGGTGTAGGTGGCCGTGTGCCGGGCGGTGGCCTTGGCCTCGCTGGGGCAAAGGTGCCTGGACGACAGCGCACCGCCGAGCACACCCGCGGAAGCCGAGCATGCGCGAGCCGTCGAGTGCCTCCCGGCCGACCCGTCGACCGCATCGAGTGCGTGACGCGGAACGTCCGTGGTGGCGGATCGGCGTCACCGCATGTCGCGGCGGTTGTGGCCGGTCCCGACGATCCGGGGGCGGCCCGATCTACCGTCGCTGCTGGGCGGAGTGCGAACTCTGGTGGCCGCCGACCGAGATCGACGTCGGGCATAGCCAGACCCGTCGATGTCTCGTCGTGCTGCTCATGGTCGTCGGTGCATCCAGGCACCTGGAGCCGCCTGCTGTGCGAGGCGCGCCGGGACCGCGGCGCCTGGTGAGGCGCCGCGGTGGGTTGTTCAGGTGGCGATGATGGTGTGGAAGAACAGCACCGCGCGGGCGAAGGCGGCGACGCAGGCCAGGAAGGCCCGGACCGTCGACGGGCGGCCGCGGCCGGCCGGCTTCTGACGTATGTCCTGGCACGGAGCGCGCTGCCCTAGGGTGGCGGCTTGCGAGCGGAACACACGGGAAGAGCAGGCAGGAAAAAGTAGTGGAACACAGCGATTCCCCCACGTTGGTGCCCCAGGTCGCCAAGCTGGTGGCACGCAGCGGGGACCTCAAGAGCGAGCTGGTGGCCTTCGTGCACAGTCCGCGCTTTGCCCGGCGGTTGGATGCCCGGCTCGAGGAGGCAGCGGACCGGTTCGGCTTCCTGGACGAGACGACTGCCATCGAGACCATCGACCACTTCGCTCTGCAGCACCGGCTGGCGGACGACTCGACCGTTGTCGAGCGGTTTGTGGCCCAGCGGAGGCCGCCGCTGCAGGAGGACGAGCGGGCGATGCTGCTCGGCTGGCGCGATGTGGTGGAGGCAGTCTTCGAGGTACAGGCCTCCGATGCAGGCGCCGCCGTCCTGCACAACCTGCTCGATGACCTCGTCTACCGGGTCCACTCCAACCTGGGGCGGCGTGCCCTTGGCAAACTGAGCAAAGGGATGTTCGTAGCCGCCCGCATTGTGCCCGTCCATCCCGACACTGGCGCCTGGCTGGTCAGCGGCAACCTCACCACCTACGCGCCCAGCGACGGACCGCAGTTGGCACATGGCCTTGCGGCCCCGGCGTCCGCATGCGCTATGTCGTGGACGGGGGCTGAGCTGCGCGGCGTTGGGTTCCTGCACACTTGTCCTCCCTTGCCCCGGACAGCCTCACCGGAGAAAGCACCGATGCCCCGGGCGGGATCGCTGGGCCGCCATCGATGGAGCGGATCAGCAACGCCGCTTGGCATCGCCGGCTACTAGTGGACGTGGAGGGCGGCGTGCCGCTGCACCGGAGTCGGCGCGCCGGCTTGCCATGGTCGTGCGCGGGGCGGCCGTAGGACACGCGGGCGGAATGCCGTCGCTGACCGTACTGCGGCGGGCCCACGCTCAAGTCTGCGAACACGTATGGACGTTGGCCCTGGACGGTTCTCTGTCCGAGGCCCGTCGCGTCTCGCCCTACAGCACCTTCACCAGGGCGTTCTTCTCCCAGCCGTCCTGACCGTTTGCCAAATGATCTTGACGGCCCAGCAGGTTCTGCGCCTTGATCTTGGCTGGTGCGGCGATCCGCATAACAGCAGGCCCAGGCCTTGCTCGTCGGTGCGCTCGTAGCGGCCGCGCGGGCCACGGAGCCCGAGCGGAGGCGCTCCTGGCCGTGCCCTGTCCAACCAGTCGCGGCACGCGATAGGTCCACACGCCATGAACACCGAGCTGGTGGTGGCCTCGTTCTCCGGAGCGGTCGCGCTTTCAAGCGTCCTGCTCAGCTCCCGGTTCAGCCGGAAACAGACGCTGCTCGCAGCGCAGCTGGAACGACAGGGCGCGGAGCAGCTGAAGCTCGCCGAGCACCAGGACCTGATGAGTCAGCGCCGGGATCCACTGCTGTGGGCGGCTTATGACTTCCAATCACGACTCTTCAACATCGTGGACAGGGAGTTCCTGAACTTCTACTACGCACACGGCCACGAGCGCGATCGCGCCTACGCTCTCAGGAGCACCCTGCACGTCGCGGCCGACTACTTCGGTGAGGTGGAGCTACTGCGGCGCAAGATCCACTTCCTGGACCTGGGCAACCGTGAGAGCTCCCGGACTGTCGTCCGACACCTGACGGCCATCAGTAACGTTCTCAACAGCGACGGCTACGACGACCCCCACTTCCGGGTATTCCGGAGCAACCAGCGGGCCCTCGGAGAGCTGGTGACCAGCAACAGCAACGACCGGCGCCTAGGCTACGCGGAGTTCTGCCGGCGCCTGGACACCGACGCTGACTTCGCCTCGTGGTTCGAGCCGCTGTCGGACGGCATCCGCGAACTGGCTTCCTGGACACGGCCGCACCCCAGGCTCGTGCGGCTTCAGGTCGCGCTCATGGACTTGATCGACTTCCTCGACCCAGACGCCGATCGCTTCCCGGACCACCGCAGGTCCCGGCTGAGCCTGCCCTAAACGGGACACGCCGACTTCCTGCACCGCCACCAGCTCGTGGCGAGCGCGCGAGATCCACCGGCAGGCGACATCAAGAGTCGAGCACGGCGGCGACGGCCTCAATCTCGACGAGTTGGTCCTTATAGCCGAGGACAGTGACGCCCATCAAGGTGCTGGGGACGTCATGGTCAGCGAACGAGTCCCGGACTACCTCCCAGGCAGACACCAGGTCCTCCCGCCGGGCCGATGCGACGAGAACCCTTGTACTGATGACGTCCTGGAGTGACGCGCCAGCGGCAGCGAGAGCAGCTCGCATGTTCTCGACGGCTTTCAGCGCCTGACCCGCGTAGTCCCCGATCGCCGCCGTCGAGCCGTCGTCGTTCAGGGGGCACGCCCCGGCGAGGAAGATCAGGCGGGAGTCGGCGGGCGCCGTAGCCGCGTAGGCGTACTCGGCGACGTCGGACAGGGAGGCGGAGCGGATCAGAGTGATGGCACGAGCCACGGTCGTCGGGTCCTTCCTTGTCGAGTGTTGAGCATGGACATCCTGCCAGCGACCCGCTGGTACCCGCCTTCCTATTTCTCGCCGCGCCCACGGCAACGCCGTCATTTCTGGTCGACACTCGTGGACTCGGTGATCACCAACTGACTGCGGAACCCGTCGACTTGGTGGAGCGAGCTGCGGCCGGGGTGGTCACGATGCATGCGCGGGCCCGCTCGGCGGATGCGGACTGTCCGCATTGCGGTAGTGCATCTGGCCGGGTGCACGGCCGGTACGCGACGGCTCGCGGATGCCGCGGTTGGTGACGCGAGTGTGGTGATCGAGTTGCCGTGCGGCGAGCGGGTGGCCCTCGCCCTGACCGAGGCCGCCACCCGGCTCCAGGACGATGCACCGGGCGTGACCGACGCGATCCCGCCCCGCCCTGTGGCGGCCTTGGGGGGTTGTTCGGCTGCACGGGCCGAGGGTGTGGCGGGTCTTGGGGGCGGTCGCGGGTGGGGGTGATTGCTACAGCGCCGCGGTCCAGCCGCCATCGACGGTCAGGGTGTGGCCGGTGATGTAGGAGGACGCCTGGGCGGCCAGGAAGACGACCGCGCCGCTGGGGTCGCTCGGCTCGCCGACTCTGCTCAGGGGGATGTGGTCGCGTACGATCCGCTCCTCCGCCTCGGGGGTGGGGAGCAGGTCGGAGGTCATGTTGGTGGGCATGTAGTCGGGGGCGATGGAGTTGACGCGGATGCCGTGCGGGCCCCACTCGTAGGCCATGTTCCTGGTGACGTGGACCACGGCTGCCTTGGAGGCGTCGTACACCGAGGAACGTTCACCGTCCACCACCAGGCCGCCAATGGAGGCGAGGCTGATGATGCAGCCGTGTCCACGCCGGCGCATGGCCCGGGCGGCGCGCTGCGCGGTGAAGTAGGTGCCGCGGAGCTTGAGCGAGAGGGTGGTGTCGAACTCCTCCGGGGTGGCCTCCAGGGCGCTGTTGCGCAGTGAGACGCCCGCGTTGTTGACGAGGATGTCCGGGCTGTCGCCGTCGGCCTCCAGGGTGTCGAAGGCGGCGTCGATGCTCGCCTTGGAGGTGACGTCGAGTGCGAGGGGGATGCAGTCCAGGCCGTGCTCTCGCAGGCGGTGGTGGCGGCCTCGTGACTGACGTCCGAGGCGATGAGCCGGGCTCCGGCCCTGCCGAGTGCCAGGGCCTGGGCCAGGCCCAGGCCGCCGGCCGCGCCGGTGACCAGGGCGGTCCGGCGAGTGAGGGAGAAGAGGGAGTGCACGGTGGCGTCGCTGCCCCGCATGGGCGGGTCCCTTCCTAGGGCCGCGACAGGCAACGTTCGCCCCGTCGCGACGCCCGGCACTCCCCCAAGCTCTTCGAGCAGGGGGGACCCCACTCGCCGCACCGGCCGAAAGCCCAAGCACATCCAGTACGAGGACTTCCGGCTGGCACTCCCCCAAGCTCTTCGAGCAGGGGGGACCCCCAGAGCACGCACCGGACGCCGCTCCTTCACGGGCAAACGTTGCCTGCCGCGGCACTAGAGTCCGTAGTCGGTAAGGATGGTGACGACCTGCTGGGAGTCGTGCAGCACGTGCTCGCGGATGTGCGCGTCGGCGGTGGCGGCGTCGCCGTCGGCGATGGCCGCGGCGAGCGGGCGGTGGTCGACGCCGGTCCAGTCGGAGGTCTGCACCACCTTGGAGCAGAAGTACCACTGGCGCAGGGCGAGGTTGAAGTGGATCTCGGCGGTGGTGATCAGGTAGTCGTTCCGCGTCATCCGGTAGAGGCTGCGGTGGAACGCCGCCTCCAGGTCGATGCATTCCTGGAGGTCGGTGGTGCCGAACTGCCGCTCGGCGAGGGCGACCAGGTCGTCCTTCTCCGCCTTGGAACCGCGGGTGCAGGCCAGGGTGGCGGCCAGGCCCTCGAGCTGCAGCCTCAGTTCCATGACGGAGCGGGAGTCCTTCAGCGCGATGTCGGTGGCGAACGTTCCGCTGCGCGGGAAGATCACGACGAGTTGCTCGAACTCCAGTCGCCGGATCACCTCCCGTACCGGCGAGGCGCCGAGCCCAAGACTGCTGCGCAGTTCCGTCTCGCTGAGCCGCTCGCCGGGCATGATCTCGCACCTGACCAGCCGTGAGCACAGAGCCGCGTGGGCCGACTCACTGAGCAGGTTCGCTGATCCGGCCTCGGCTTTGGCCGCATGCTTGCCAGGGACGTACGCAGGACGCAATGTGTCCAACCCTCTCTGTCAGGGCTGGTCCTGGGCGCGGCAAGCTCGCCTGCTACCGTCCGCGCGCCTCTGCCGGGTAGGTCAGGGTGCGCGCCAGGTGCGGACTTCGAGGTGGATGATCTGTGCGTCTGCACGGATGCGTCCGGTTTCCACGAGCCACTGGCGTACGGCTGCGGTCACGTCGCCGCGTCGATGCCGCCGGGCGAACTCGGCGGCATCAAAGCCGCCGGTGGGGTCGGAGCCATTGGAGCGCTCTTCAGTGTGGTCGGCGCGTTGGATGACGTTGCGGCGGATGCCGGGTGAGTCGGTGCGGCTGTCGGAGGGGTGGGGTAGCCGGTCTTGGCGAGGCGGACGGGAGGGTGGCGGCCCCGGACCGGCAGTCGGCTCAGGCCACGTGTGCGGCTCCCGGCTGTCGCTGATGCGGCCCGGCAAGGAGGTCCGCCTCCGGGCCGCCCGCGAGGGACGAGTACTGCCAAAGGAGATCAGATGAGGATTTCGTCGCGGTCGTCGCCTGCGGCGAGTCGGAGGGCGCCCGGCCACCGGCCGACTTCCTTCCAGCCGATCCGCCCGTAGAAGTCCTCCAGGCCAACCTCGCTGCGAGCGGCGAGGTGCAGTTGTTCCAGGCCCATCTCTTCCTTGGCGACCCTGCGCACTTCATGCATGAGGGCACGGCCGACCCCACGGCCGCGTATGGCGGTGCGGGTCTGAACATGGTGGAGAGTGCCCAGCAGGGCGAGCGTCCGGCGACCCATGGCCCGCTCGACCAAGGGAAGTTGGCGCATCTGTGGATGGCCGCGCTCGCGGGCGAGGCCGGCGATGGACGGGCCGTCCAGGTACTCGGCGCGCGCACCGTCGGTCTTGTCGGCCCTGATGGCCGGACGGCGGCCCTCTGGGCGTGTGTCTGAGCTGTTTGGCGGTGCGTCTCTCGTCCTTTCGTGTGGTGGGCTTGGCGGGTGGGGAGCCGGCGGGGATGGCACCGGTCGACGATCAACGAACTGGTCGATGGGTTCGCAGGTGCGCCTGCGACCGCTGCATGAGAGTAGGTCACTGTGATCGACAGGCGGGACGTGCTGCGGGCAGGCGTGTTGGGCACCGTTGGTGGGGCGCTGGGGCTTCAAGCACCGGAGAGTGCGGCTGCGGTGGCTGAGGCAGCAGAGCGAGTTGGCCGACGGGACTGGGAGCGGTTGGCTGATGCTCTGTCCCCTGGGGCCACCCTCTACCGGCCGGGTGGCTCTGTATACCCGTCGCTGGCCTTGCCGTTCAACCACAGGTACGCCGGAATTCGGCCTGCCGGCATCGTTGTCTGTGCGACTACCGGGGACGTGTGTGCGGCGATCCGCTGGGCTCGCGCGGCGGGGCTGCCCGCCGTACCGCGCTCCGGGCTGGGACACAACTACGCCGGGTATTCGACCACCACGGGCCTGCTGCTGAATATGGCCCGCATGAGGAGCATCGTCTCCACCCCGATGCCGGGCGGTGCCCGCCCTCGGGTCTACGGGCCGATGAAGGTCGTGCACGACGCCGGTACCGTCACCGTAGGGGCCGGGGTCACCAATGGCGACCTGCATCCGTTGTTGGAGGACCACGGCATGTTCGTGCCGACCGGTCGTTGCCCCAGCGTCGGGGTCGCGGGGCTGGTGCTGGGCGGCGGTATCGGCTTCAGCGACAAGATGTTCGGCCTGACCTGCGACCGGCTCGTTGCCACGACCGTCGTGCTCGCCGACGGACGCGCGGTCAAGGCCAGCAAGGACTCGCACCCCGACCTGTTCTGGGCCTGCCGCGGCGGAGCCGGCAACAACTTCGGTGTCAACACCTCGTTCACCTTCCGGTACGAGCAGTTCGAGGGCACCGTGGGGTTCTACCAGCTTCGCTGGAGTCTGGACTCCGTACTGCCGGTGATCGCCGCCGTGCAGCACATCGCCCAGGACACCGTGAACGACAAGCGGTTCCATCTGCGTCTGGGTATCGGGACCCACGGGATGACCAGGACACAGATCCATGCGAACGCCAACGTCAACGCCATCGGCCAGTACTACGGCACTGTCCAGGAACTGCGTGCCATCCTCGCCCCGCTACTCGAGATCGGCACGGCTGAGGAACGCGCCCGCAACAGCGCGTCCGTCCGTCAGGTCACCCCCGGTGAGGCGAGCGTACTGCTGAGCGCCACCACACCAATCGAACGCTTCGCCACAAAATCGGCGATCCTGAACTCCCGCACACTCCTGACCGATCAGCAGGTCAGCGCGGCAGCCAAGCACCTGCTGGACTGGCCTGGCAGCGGCAACGAGGACGGAGCCGGGTTCGCAATGTTCGCCCTCGGCGGTGAGATCAACCGGGTACCACCGAACGCGACCGCGTTCGTACACCGAAACGACCTCTTCGTCTTCGCCGCCGAGACCACGTGGGCAGACTCCGACCTCCCCGGCGTCGCCGAAGCCAATCTCCACTGGCTCAAGCAGTTCTACGACGACATCTTCCCGGACAAGTCACCCGAACAGGCGTACCAAAACTTTCCCGACCCGACACTGAAGAACTGGCGGCAGGCCTACTACGGCACGAACTACCCCCGCCTGGTCCACGTGAAGCGGAAGTATGACCCAACCGGCTTCTTCCACTACCCGCAAGCAGTCGGCACGCATTGAGCCGAACGCCCTGCACCTGGTCGGCTTCCACGGCAGCCGCGACGACCTCACGGTTGTCGGACCGTTGCCCGAAGAGACCGACATCCCGTTCGGCGGCGCCCTCACCTTCACCGCCCGGATCACGAACATCTCCCAGCAGCCGGTGACTCTCTCCATCGACTACGTCATCCATCACATGAAGGCGAACGGCAAGACCGCCCCGAAAGTCTTCAAGCTCGCCAAACGCTCCCTGAACCCCGGCCAGTCGATCGAGCTCACACGCGAGCACTCGTTCCGGCCGATCAGTACCCGCGTCTACTACCCAGGCGCCCACCAGGTGCAACTCCAGGTCAACGGCCACCAGTTCGACGCTGTCGACTTCCGGCTGCTGCAGCCCTGACAGCAACCGCGCGGGCCACCCCGCTATCGTCAACCACCTCAAGGGCAACTTCCCGGGCGGCCACCTCGTCCTCCGCTACCAGTTCGTCCTCGCCGGCGACAAGCTCGCGACCCTGACGATCGAGGGTCATCGGCGGCGCCGGGCGTACAGAGCGGCGGTGAAGTCGTCCAGGGCCGCGAGGTTGTGGGCGCTGACGACGGCGTCGCAGTAGGGCAGTGCCGCAGCCATGCCGGCCACGAGCGGACGGTAGCGCGGGCTTGCCGTGCGCGGGTTGACCCATATGACGCGGTAGGCGACCCGGGACAGCCGCGCCATGTGGGTGGCGAGGTCGGCGGGCGCGCCGGTGTCCCAGCCGTCGGAGACGATGGTGACCACGGCGCCGTGCGCCATGCCGCGCCGGCCAAACCGCTCGTTGAACTCCGCCAGGCAGTCCGCTATCCGGGTGCCCCCGGACCAGTCCGGAGCCGCCCGTCCGGCCCGTGCCAGGGCGTCGTCCGGCCCGCCTCGCCGGAGGACGGGCGTGAGGCGTGTGAGCCGGGTGGCGAAGGTGAAGACCTCGGCGCGGGTGGCGCGGGCGGCGCAGTAGAGCAGTTGCAGCATCGCGCGGGCATAGGGCTCCATCGATCCGGAGATGTCGCAGAGCACGATGAGGTCGCGGGGGCGGGCGCGGGGCGCGAAGCGGCGTAGCCGCAGCGGGTATCCGCCGGTGCGCCGGCTGTCGGAAAGGGTGCGGCGCACGTCGACGCGTGCACCGTGGTGCGCTGTGCGGCGTCGGCGGGACGGCCGGGTCGGGGTGCGCAGCACGAGGGCGCGCATCAC
This sequence comes from Streptomyces sp. CB01373, assembly GCF_002803075.1. Lineage (GTDB taxonomy): Bacteria > Actinomycetota > Actinomycetes > Streptomycetales > Streptomycetaceae > Streptomyces. The sequence continues at coordinate 15,333 of NZ_NNBK01000007.1, forward strand.
CTCGGAGAGCTGCGCCAGTTCCTCTGCGGTCAGGTCAGCGAAGTCGCGGCCCGCGAGACGATCGAGCGGACTGGCGGCGAGGGGTACGGGAGCCTCCCGCGGCTGTGCGTCGGCATCCCGGCCTCGTCCGTCCGCGGTGTACTTCCAGGTGGCGGGGAGGCGGCCGGGAACGGTGTTCGGGAGCGATCGGGGCGGGTCGCCGGGTTGCCCGCGCTGTGCTCCGCGGCCGGCCGGGCCGCCGAAGACCTCGCGGAAGACCTCGTCGAACAGCTCGATCTGCTCGGGGTCGGACACCAGGGTGGCGAGCGCGCAGTGTCGCAGTTCGCGCTTCGTCGAGGGTGCCAGCAGGGTGAGCGCCCGAGCGAAGCTGCGGGTACGGTCGGGGCCCACCGCGATCCCCGCCTCTTGCAGGGTGGCGGTGAACGAGGCGGCCAGTGCAGGCAGATCAGGCATCGGAGCGGGCTTCCGCGTCGACCAGTTCCGCCAGTCCGGTCCGGCGCACGGCCTCCAGGTCCTCGGCGTACTTGAGTACGGCCCCGAGGGTGCGGTCGGCGGCGTAGGCGTCGAGAACGGAGAAGCCCAGCGTGTGCAGCGCGCCCGCCCAGTCGATCGCCTCGGCGACGCCGGGCGGCTTGGTGAGTTCCTGGCGGGCACGCAGGCGTGCCACCCCGCGGGCCACGCGCTCGGCCAGCCACTCGGCCGACTCCGGTACCCGTCTGCGGATGATCTCGGCGACTCGTGCGGTCTCCGGGTAGTCGATCCAGTGGTAGAGGCAGCGGCGTTTGAGCGCGTCGTGCAGATCCCGGGTGCGGTTGGAGGTCAGTACGGCCACCGGCGGCACCGCGGCCGTCCGGGTGCCGAGTTCGGGGATGGTGACCGCGGCGTCCGCGAGCAGTTCCAGCAGGAACGCCTCGAACTCGTCGTCGGCGCGGTCCACCTCGTCGATGAGCAGCACCGCCGGCCGCGGTCCCGGGTGGCAGATCGCGGCGAGCAGCGGCCGTGGCAGCAGGTAGTCCTCGGTGAACAGGTCGGCGTCCCGCAGGGGCTCTCCGCGGGACTCCGCCAGTCGGATGGCCAGTAGTTGCCGGGGGTAGTTCCACTCGTAGAGTGTCTCGGCCGAGGAGAGTCCCTCGTAGCACTGCAGCCGGATCAGTGGGGTGTCGAGCACGGCGGCGAGCGCGCGGGCCGCCTCGGTCTTGCCGACGCCGGGCTCGCCCTCCAGCAGGATCGGCTGCCGCATGCGCACGGCCAGCAGCAGCGCCGTGGCCAGGGCGTCGTCGGCCAGGTAGCCGACTGTGTCGAGACGCGAGCGCAGGTCGGGGACATCGGGTACGGGGTCGAGGTCAGGCATGCGCGTAACGGGAGGGGTCGTCGGCGAAGGCGTGCCGGCACCCCGGCCCGCAGAAGAACACCCTGTTGCCGGCCCGGTCCAGTGAGAGGGTGTCGGGCGTGATCGCCACGGTCATGCCGCACACCGGATCCACGTCCTCGGCCACGCTCTGCGGCGCGGCGGTGTCGGCTCCGGGGCGCACGACTCGCGCCGCCTTCGGCCGCAGCGCGATGATCTCGGCGTACACCGACAGCGCTATCTCCCCCGGGGTCCGCGCGCCGATGTCCAGACCGGCCGGCGTGTGGACACGCGCGCGCTGTTCCTCGGTGAAGTCCAGCCCGGCGAGCACCGCGGCGCCGCGCTTCGGACTGGCCACCAGGCCGATGTACGGGATCCCGGCGCGTGCGGCCTCGATGAGTACGGTCTCCTCCTCGCGGCCGTGTGTGGCGATGACGACGACGTCCAGATCGGGCGGCAGCGGCTCCCCGGGCGAGGCCGGCCGGGCGTCGAGGCCGACCACGCGACCGACGTCGAGCAGGGCGCGGGCGATGGGGGCGTGTCCGTAGACGTACGCCAGCGCCGGGGGGAGGTTGGCCTCCAGGAAGATGTCGAGCGTCCCGCCGGACAGGCAGGGATTGGCCACCGTGACCAGGCCTTCTCCGGGCTCCTGCGCGCCTTCGGTGCGGGTGCCCGCGCCGGGCGTGATCCTCAGCAGCAGCGACTCGCCGGTCGCCAGCACGCGCAGGCCCTGCAGTTGCACCGTCGTCTCGGCGCAGCTGCCGCCCACGAAGCCCTCGACGGTGCCGTCGGGCAGCACCAGCGCGCTGTCCCCGGGCTTGGCGCTCGTGGGCCGCTCCGCGTGGACGACGGTGGCCAGGACGAACGGCGTACGGCCTTGCCGGAGCACATCCGCGCGGGTCAGCAGTTCGGTGTTCGTCATCGTGGGTGCCTCAGGTGATCGCCATGTCGGTGCGCAGGGGCCGGCCCTGCGCGGCCCGCCACACCACGGCCGGCGTCAGCGGCATGTCGACATGGCGTATGCCAAGCGGCTTCAGGGCGTCGACCACGGCGTTGACCACGGCGGCGGGCGACCCCACCGTGGCGGACTCGCCGACGCCCTTGGCGCCGATGGGGTGGTGCGGGGAGGGGGTGACGGTCTCGCCGAGTTCCCAGGACGGGCACTCGACCGAGGTGGGCAGGAGATAGTCCATGAACGACCCGCCGAGGCAGTTGCCGTCCTCGTCGAAGGCGATCACCTGCATGAGCGCCATGCCCAGGCCGTCGGCGAGTCCGCCGTGCACCTGCCCCTCGACGATCGTGGGGTTGATCCGGTTGCCGCAGTCGTCCACGGCGATGAACCGGCGGATCTTCACCTGGCCGGTGTCGGCGTCCACGTCGGCGACGCAGATGTACGCGCCGAAGGGGAAGGTGAGGTTCGGCGGGTTGTAGACGCAGGTCGCGTCCAGGTGGCCCTCGACGCCCTCGGGCAGCTCCAGGTTGGAGTGTGCGGCGAGCGCGATCTCGGCCATGGTCCGTCCCTGGTCGGGGTCGCCCGTGACGTACCAGCGGCCCTTCTCCCATTCCAGGTCGTCCGGGCTCACTTCGAGCATCGCGGAGGCGACGATCTTCGCGCGTTCGCGTACCTTGCGGGCGACCATCGCGGCCGCCGCTCCGGACACCGGCGTCGAGCGGGAGCCGTAGGTGCCGAGCCCGAACGGGGTCTGGTCGGTGTCGCCGTGCACCACCTCGACGTCCTCGGGCGGGATGCCCAGTTCCTCGGCGACGATCTGCGCGAACGTCGTCTCGTGGCCCTGCCCCTGGGTCTGTACGGAGATCCGCAGGACGGCCTTGCCGGTCGGGTGGACCCGCAGCTCGGCACCGTCGGCCATGCCCAGTCCGAGGATGTCCATGTGCCTGCGCGGGCCCGCGCCGACGGCCTCGGTGAAGAAGCTGACTCCGATCCCCATGAGCTCGCCACGCTCGCGCTTCCCGGCCTGCTCTCGGCGCAGGTCCTCGTAGTGCGCGATGTCCATGGCCAGCCGCAGGGCGCGAGGGTAGTCGCCGGAGTCGTACTCCCACCCGGTCTGCGTCCTGTACGGGAACTGCCCGGGCCGCAGCAGGTTGCGCATCCGCAGCTCGGCCGGGTCCGTGCCGAGCTTGTCCGCGAGCACGTCGACCATCCGCTCGACCAGATACACGGCCTCGGTGACGCGGAACGAGCACGCGTAGGCGACACCGCCGGGTGCCTTGTCGGTGTAGACGCCGGTCACGGTGCAGTGCGCGGCGGCCAGGTCGTACGAGCCGGTGAAGACGCCGAAGAAGCCGGCCGGGAACTGCGTCGGCTGTGCGGTGGCGTTGAACGCGCCGTGGTCGGCGATGACACGGACGCGCAGGCCCAGGATCTTCCCGTCCTTCGTCGCCGCGATCTCGCCGTGCATGTGGTAGTCGCGGGCGAAGGAGGTGCTCATCAGGTTCTCCGAGCGGTCCTCCACCCACTTCACCGGCTTGCCGGTGACGATCGAGCCGACGACCGCGCACACGTAGCCGGGGTAGATGCCGACCTTGTTGCCGAAGCCGCCCCCGATGTCCGGGGAGATGATCCGGATCTTGTGCTCCGGGATGCCGGCCACCATCGCGTAGATCGTGCGGTGGGCGTGCGGGGCCTGGGTGGTGGACCACACCGTCAGCTTGCCGGTGATGGCGTCCATGTCCGCCACCGTGCCACAGGTCTCCAGCGGGGCCGGGTGCACCCGGGGGTAGAGCATGTCCTGCTCGACCACGACGTCGGCGGCCGCGAAGACCTCGTCGGTTCGCTCCTTGTCACCCGCCGACCAGTCGAAGATGTGGTTGTCAGTCTGGTGTTCCTTGTCGTCGCGGATCACCGGCGCGTCCGGCTCGAGCGCTCGTCGGGCATCGACGACCGGCGGCAACGGGTCGTACTCCACGTCGATCAACTCGAGGGCGTCCCGGGCTGCGTAGCGGTCCTCGGCGACGACGAAGGCGACCTCCTGGCCCTGGAAGCGCACCTTGTCGGTGGCGAGCACCGCCTGTGTGTCGTACGAGAGCGTGGGCATCCAGGCCAGCCCGAGACCGGTCAGGGTCTCCCCGGTGATCACGGCCTTGACCTTCGGGTGCGCCTCGGCTGCGCTGGTGTCGACGGACACGATCCGGGCGTGGGCCAGCGGGCTGCGCAGGATCGCGCCGTGCAGCATTCCGGGCAGCCGTACGTCGTCGACGTAGGTTCCGTGGCCGCGGACGAACCGGGCGTCCTCCTTGCGGGGCATGCGCCCGAAGCCGACCGGCCGCTCCTCGGTGGTCGTCATGCCCGCACCTCCTCGCGGCCGGGCGCCGACTCGGTGCCCGCGTCGGCGGTCCCCTGCCCGCCGCCGTGCTCGGCGGCCCAGCGGATGGAGCGCACGATGTTCTCGTAACCGGTGCAGCGGCACATCTGTCCGGAGATGGCCTCGCGGATGTCCTCCTCGGACGGATCCGCGTTGTGGTCGAGCAGCCAGCGGGCGGTCATCATCATCCCCGGTGTGCAGAAGCCGCACTGCAGCCCGTGGCAGGCGATGAATCCCTTTTGCACCGGGTCGAGTTCGGTCCCGTGCGCCAGTCCCTCGACGGTCCGCACCTCATGGCCGTCGGCCATCACCGCGAGCACGGTGCAGGACTTGACCGGCGTCCCGTCCAGCCAGACGGCGCACACCCCGCAGTTGGAGGTGTCACAGCCCCAGTGGGTGCCGGTGAGTCCGAGTTCGTCGCGCAGGAAGTGCACGAGCAGCAGCCTGGGCTCCACGTCCCTCGTGTGCTGCTCGCCGTTCACGGTCACGGTGATCCGCATGTCACGCCTCCTGCCCCTGGGCACGTGCGGCGGCGACGCGCAGCGCCCGCGTGGTGAGCTCCCCGGCCAGATGCCGCTTGTAGTCGACCGGGCCGCGCTGGTCGGCCGTCGGCCTGCACTCCTGCGCGGCGATCCGGCCCGCCTCCGCGAAGCCCTCGTCGTCCGGCCGTCCGCCGCGCAGGAAGTTCTCGGCCTGCTCGGACACGAACCGTGGGGCGCCCACCGCGGTCAGCCCGATCCCGGCCTCGGTGATGACACCGTCGGAGATCTCCAGCACCGCTCCCGCGGCGACGACCGCCCAGTCGCCGACCCGGCGCTCGACCTTGCGGTAGGCGCTGGCGTGCGAACGGATGGGCACGCGGATCTCCACCAGAAGCTCCGCTTCGTTCAGCGCGGTCTCGTACGGACCGAGGAAGAACTCCCTGATCCCGATGGTGCGCCTGCCGCCGGGGCCCTGTACGACGAGAGTCGCCCGCAGTGCCGAGAACGCGGCGGACAGGTCCTCCGACGGATCGGCCTGGCACAGCGAGCCGCCCACGGTGCCGCGGTTGCGTACGAGCGGATCTGCGATGACCCGTTCCGCGTCCCGCAGGATGGGGAAGTGCTCGCCGACGACCGGCGAGGCGAGCAGCTCCGCGTGGCGGACCATCGCTCCGACGGCCAGGTCGTGCCCGTCCACCCGGATCAATGCCAGCTCGCCGAGGCCGTTGATGTCGATCAGGGCTTCGGGCTGAGCCAGCCGCAGCTTCATCATCGGCAGCAGGCTGTGTCCGCCCGCCACCACGCGGGCCTCGGGGCCGTAGCGTGTGAGCAGCTCGATCGCGTGCTCAATGCTGGTGGCCGTCTCGTACTGGAAGGCAGCTGGAACCTGCATCGGGCCCTCCTGAAACGCTGTGCTCTTCAGGCTGCGCTCTTCCACACCGGACATGCAATGGGTCGATAAGCATTCACTTATCCGTGCAAATGCAGGAAAATCAGGTAGTGACCGTCACACAGCTCAGCACCTTCGTGCTGGTCGCCCGGCTCGGTTCGGTCGGCGCCGCGGCGCGAGCCCTGGGGGTGAGCGAGTCCGCCGTATCGCAGGCGCTGACCGCGCTGCGCACCCACTACAGCGATCCGCTCATCCGGCGCACCGGCGGCGGCGGGATGCGTCTGACGCCCGCGGGCGCGCGGCTGCTGCCGGTCGCGTCGCAGATGGTCGCGCTGAGCGCGGATGCCGAGGCGGCGGTACGGACGGCACGGGGTGCGCCCGACGAGCTGCGGGTCGTCGCCACGAGCACGCTGGCCGAGTTCGTGCTCCCCTCGCTCGTGGAGGCTTTCGCCGACCGCTCAGGGCACAGGGCCGAGACCTCCTTCGGGGTGGCCGCCGGCCACGAGATACGTGTGCTGGTCGAGAACCGGCTGGCCGACGTCGCGCTCGGGCCGTATCTCGGCGCCGACCATGGAGGCGAACTGGTCAGCGAGCCACTGTTCCGCACCCAGCTGGTCGTGGTGATCGGCGCCAGGTCGCCGCGGCCGCCCGGTCCGCCGCCGCAGTGGTCGTGGCTCGTCGATTCCTCCGGGACCGATCCGGACGCGGACTCCGGGCGGCTGCTGCGTCGGCTCAAAGTGGCCGAAGGACACGTGTGGGTGTTCCCCAACCAGGCCGCGACCTGGGCGGCCGCCGCCGAGGGCGCTGGGGTGGCACCGGCGTTGGCCCATCTGGTGTCGCCCCGCATCCGGCGTGACGAGCTGCGCGTGCTGGAGACCCCGGCCACGCCATCGGACGCCACATGGCACGCCACCGTCCTGCGGGCCGAGCATCGTTCCCCGGCCACCGACGCGTTCCTGCACTTCCTGCACACGCCCGCAGCGACCCGCATCATGCGCGCGCCCGGCGCGGGCGTCCCGCCCTCCCGCTTCCGGCCCCCGGTGCACGTCACGCTCTGGGGCGCGTAAGAGAGCAGATTCTCCAGCGGAGCAAGCTCACCCGCGGAATCGCCTGGTGTGTTCAGCGTGTGCGCGTGCCTGTCGGAGAACGCCTGCCCGACGGCCTCAAGACGCGCTACGTTCCTTTGGGCTTCGCCGGCACGCACAGCCACGCCAGGCCTGCGGCGGTCAGGTAGGCGAGGGCACCAATGGCCATGCTGGTGCGCAGCCCGGTGTTGTAGTGGGTGGCCGTGGCGAGCAGGCTGCCGCCGAGCGCCACGCCGGTCGCGCTGCCGACCTGGCGAGTCGTGTTGAACAGGGCGGAGGCAGCCCCTGCATACGCCGGGGGCGCGGCGCCCATCACGGTCGCGGTTGAACCGGTGAGGGCGAAGGAGGTACCGAACCCCGCGGCCATCATCGGGGCCACCAGCACCGCGTAGGCGGGGTCGGCTCCCGATGAGGCCCAGCCGGCCAGGCCCAGAGCGGCCACGAGCATGCCGGAGATCACCAGCGGACGATCGCCGGTGAGGCGGGTCAGCCGCCCGGACAGGACGGAGGCGAACATGGTCATCGCCACCGCCGGGAACAGGGCCAGTCCGGTGCCGAGGGCGCTGAAGCCGCGCTGGTGCTGGAACTCCAGGCTGGCAGTGAACACCATGCCGTAGAAGCCGAAGTTGAACAGCAGGCCGATGACGGCTCCGCCGATCATCGTACGAGACCGCAGCAGGGTTGGCGGAAGGGCAGGAGACCGGGCCAGCCGCTCACGCACCGCGAACGCCGCGGCGGCCAGCCCGGCCAGCCCCAGCCCGGCGAGAACGGCCGGAGCGGACCACCCCCGCCGTCCGGCCTCGTTGAGCGCCGCGGTCAGCAGCGCCACTGCCGCCACGACCGCGCACTGCGCCGGCCAGTCCAGGCGTCGCGCGGCGTGCCGGGGCGAGCGCCCCACATGCCGCAGCGTCAGCACCAGGCAGGCCATACCGACGGGCAGGTTGATGAGGAACACCCAGCGCCAGCCCACCGTGGAGGCGAGCAGCCCGCCCAGCAGCGGCCCGGCGGAGGCCGCGATGCCCGCCATCGAACCCCACAGCCCGAAGGCGCGCGAGCGTGCGGCCGGCGCAGGGTAGGCCTGCTGGAGCAGGGCCAGGGACCCTGGCACGATCAGCGCCGCGCCGAGCCCCTCCACCAGCCGCGCCACCACCAGGAAGGGGGCGTTCGGCGCCAGCGCGCACGCGGCCGAGGACAGGGTGAACACCGCCACGCCCGAGCAGAAGACGCGGCGGTTGCCCAGCCGGTCGCCCAGCGCGCCACCGGTCAGCAGGAGGCCGGCGAAGACCAGGGTGTACCCATCGGTGATCCACTGGATGCCGGTGAGCGAGGCCGACAGTTCCCGGCCGATCACCGGCACGGCGACGTTGATCACCGTCACATCCAGGATCACCATGAAATACCCGGTGCACACCGCCAGCAGCGGTGCCCAGGACCGTGGCCGGGACTTCGGGGCCGACTCGGGGGAGGGCGTGGACCGACCGCCACCGGCCGACTCCGCGAACGTCACGGCCCCAACTCCATCCTGCCCGCGGAGACCTTGCATCAAAAATCACCATAAGGGACACATGCGCCACCTCGAAGGAGCCCGGCGGTCGCCGCCACGGTGCCGGGCGGGCGTCCACACCGCTTTCCAGGAGCGCGACCCGTCGGATCGCGACTACGTCCACGTGTGGGCCGGCGACGCCCCCCGAAGGTGAGGCGCGGCCGAGCGCACTCGCGCGTGCCGGTCTTGCCCGGGGTGCCGCTGGACGGCACCAGGGGCGGTGAGGGATAACCCTCGAATCGGCGTTTGCCGAGTGACATGAACCGATCAATGCTGCCACTCTTCCTCCAGCCACGACCGGACCGTCGCGGTGTGACGGTTCCCCACGCACCGTTCAGCTCGTTCCGGACAGCACGTCCCGTCTGCCCGGTCTCTCAACGGCCGCAGGACTCGCGGCCGCAGCAGGAGGAGTACGAGTGAGACACAATCCCCGTCGGGCGATGGCAGCAGGCGCTCTGGTGACGTCCACCGCCCTGCTCGTCCTCGGCACTCAGGCCGTCCCCGCGACCGCCAAACCCGCCCCCCACGACGGTTCCCTGCGAACGGGCGCGCTGCAGGCGAAGCTCACCGGCGCCCAGCGCACCGCGCTGTTCAAGAGCGCGGAGGACAGCTCGGCGCAGACGGCGCGCTCCCTCGGCCTGGGCTCGAAGGAGAAGCTGGTCGTCAAGGACGTCGTCAAGGACAACGACGGTACGCTGCACACCCGCTATGAGCGCACCTACGACGGTCTGCCCGTCCTCGGCGGCGACCTGGTCGTGCACACCCCGCCGGCCTCCGAGGCGTCCGGCACGGTGAGCACCACCTTCAACAACAAGCGCTCCCTCAAGGTGTCCACCACCACCGCGGCGATCACCAAGTCGGCCGCCGAGACCAAGGCGCTGAAGACGGCCAGGGCCCTCGACGCCGAGAAGCCCGCTACGGACAGCGCCCGCAAGGTGATCTGGGCCGGCGACGGTAGCCCGAAGCTCGCCTGGGAGACGGTGGTCAGCGGTTTCCAGGACGACGGCACGCCCAGCAAGCTGCATGTCATCACCGACGCGACCACCGGCGACGAGCTGAACCGCTTCGAGTCCGTCATGACCGGCACCGGCAACACCCAGTACAGCGGCACGGTGACGCTGAACACCACGCTGTCCGGCTCGACGTACCAGCTGTACGACACCACCCGCGGCGGCCACAAGACGTACACCCTCAACGGCGGCACCTCGGGCACCGGCACCCTGATGACCAGCTCCGACGACGTCTGGGGCAACGGATCCGGGTCCAACACGGCGACCGCGGCCGCGGACGCCGCCTACGGCGCCCAGACGACGTGGGACTTCTACAAGGACACCTTCGGCCGCAACGGCATCAAGAACAACGGTGTCGCGGCCTACTCCCGGGTCCACTACAGCAGCAACTACGTCAACGCCTTCTGGGACGACAGCTGCTTCTGCATGACCTACGGCGACGGCTCCGGAAACACGCACGCGCTGACCTCGCTGGACGTCGCCGGCCACGAGATGAGCCACGGCGTCACCGCCAACACCGCCAAGCTGAACTACTCGGGTGAGTCCGGCGGCCTGAACGAGGCCACCTCCGACATCTTCGGCACCGGCGTGGAGTTCTACGCCAACAACCCCTCGGACCCCGGTGACTACCTCATCGGCGAGAAGATCAACATCAACGGCAACGGCACCCCGCTGCGCTACATGGACAAGCCCAGCAAGGACGGCGCCTCCGCCGACTACTGGTCCTCCACAGTGGGCAGCAAGGACGTGCACTACTCGTCCGGTCCGGCGAACCACATGTTCTACCTGCTGGCCGAGGGCAGCGGCGCCAAGACCATCAACGGCGTCAGCTACGACAGCCCGACCTCGGACGGCGTCGCCGTCACGGGCATCGGCCAGGCTGCGGCCTTGCAGATCTGGTACAAGGCGCTGACCACGTACATGACGTCCAGCACCAACTACGCCGGTGCCCGCACCGCCGCCCTGAACGCTGCCGCGGCGCTGTACGGCACCAACTCCACCCAGTACGCCGGTGTGGGCAACGCGTTCGCCGGGATCAACGTCGGCAGCCACATCACGCCGCCGTCCTCGGGCGTGACCATCACCAACCCCGGTGACCAGTCCGCCACCGTGGGCAAGGCGGTGAGCCTGCAGATCTCGGCTTCCACCACCAACGGCGGAGCGCTCACCTACAGCGCGACGGGTCTGCCGGCCGGTCTGTCGATCGACAGCTCGACCGGTGTCATCTCCGGCACCCCGACCACGGCGACCGCATACAGCACCAAGGTGACGGCGACCGACAGCAAGGGTTCGTCCGACTCGGCCTCCTTCACCTGGACGGTCAGCACCTCCGGCGGCGGCTCGTGCACCTCGGCCCAGCTGCTGGGCAACCCGGGCTTCGAGTCGGGCAACACCGTCTGGACCACGACCAGCGGCGTGATCGACAACAACCAGAACCAGCCGGCGCGCAGCGGTTCGTGGAAGGCCTGGCTCGCCGGGTACGGGACCACGCACACCGACACGCTGTCCCAGTCGGTGACGATCCCGGCCGGCTGCAAGGCGACCTTCAGCTTCTATCTGCACATCGACACCGCGGAGTCCACCACCGGCTCCGCGTACGACAAGCTGACGGTGACTGCCGGGTCGACCACGCTGGCGACGTATTCGAACCTCAACGCCGCCGCCGGTTACCAGCTGAGGTCCTTCGACCTGTCCTCGTTCGCGGGCTCCACGGTCACCCTGAAGTTCACGGGTGTGGAGGACTCCATCCTTTACACGAGCTTCGTCGTCGATGACACCGCCCTGACGGTCAGCTGACCTGTGTTCCATCCGTGGGGGCCGTCCGCCGGGACGGCCCCCACTGCGTTTGCCGGTCCTTTCTCAAGCGCCCCGCGGCCCGTCGTCCCGTGGATGGTGGGCACCACCAGACCCAGCGTCAGCCCCCACACGAGGTGCGGATGGTGAGCGGCCACATTATGCGCCAATTCCGCACTTACCTCCCGCGAGGCATCGCCGGACCGGTAACGTGTCCATTCCTGGTCGGGCAGGGCGCACCGAGGGCGGTGGGGGCATGGATCCGGTGTCGGCGGCGTTGCTCGCGGAACTGGCAGGAGGCGCCGCCGGTGCGCTCGGCCACCAGGCGTGGGTGGGGCTCACCTCGCTGGTACGCCGCCCGTTCGGGCACGGCCAAAACGCGTCCGCGCAGGTTCCGGCTGTCAGCACCGGAGAGGCGGAGCTGATCCGGCTACAGGAGGAGCCCGGGGATACGGCGCGTGCACGGGCGTTGAGCACCGCACTGACGACGCGCGCCGCGGTGGATCCGGAGTTCTCCGCCGGCCTGCGGCAGTGGCATGAACAGGCGAAAGTTATGCGGACCGGCGGCGGCGACGCCCACAACACGGTCAGCGGCGGCACCCAGTACGGGCACGTGGTTCAAGGGCGGGACTTCTCCGGTTTGACCTTCAACACCCCCGCTCCGCCTCCCCCGCCACCCGCCCCCGGGGCGGAGACGCCGTCAGCGCAAGACTGAGCCGATTGGACAGTGCGGAGGTGGACGCCACGTACGCAACATCGCAACATCTGCGGAGCTTCGTGGATCAGCACCGAGTGCTTTGCCACCCGTTCCTTGCGTTGGTGGCCTCCGGCAGGGCCAGTCCCGAGCATCTCGTCGCCTGGGGGCTTCAGGAACGCCACGTGTCGTATGCTTTTCCCCGGTCCATCGGTTTATTGATCTCGTGCGCCGATGACTTCCGCATGAGGACGGTGCTCGCCGAGAACCTGTGGGAGGAGTTCGGTGAGGGGAATCCCGACCAGGCCCACGCCGTGCTGCTCGACAACCTACTCAAGTCAATGGGAGTTGACAGGGACCGACTCGACTGCCCTCCGACCGACGGAACGCTTGCGTTCCTCAAGACGCAGCGCGAACTCACGACGTCGAGCGCCTGGCGAGGCGTGGGAGCCTTCTGTTACGCGAACGAGTATCTGTCGCTCACCGAATTCCGCCCGCTGGAAGCCGCCGTCCGGTCCCGTTTCCCGACGGCCGACCTCTCGTACTTCACCGAGAACATGAAAGCCGACACACGGCACACCGAGCTCCTCGAGTCGCTGATCGACGCCGCCGCGGCAGTCCCCTCGAACAGGGCGGACATCGAGTACGGCGTCAGCGCGGCGCTCGACGCACGCTGCCGGTTCTACGACTCCCTGGCGCCGTGGGGAGCCGAGTGACGGGCCATGGTCATAGGGCGTTCCGTACACATGTCGTGCGGGGAATGGCACGACGAATTCTACGACCTGTCCATGGCGTTGCCCGTGGTGCCGCGTCACGATGTCGCGGCGTTCGTCCGCGCCGCAGCCAAGGTGGCCGCCATACTGCCAGGCCCGCTTCTGGAGCGCCTGGAGGCGCTGAGAACGGGACAGGACGGCCATGGCTATCTTCACGTGACGGATCTTCCCTGCGCACCCGGCGCGCTGCCGAGTACGCCTGACAACAGGCGCGCCCCGGTCGAGCGCCCGCTGCTTGCCATGGAAGGCTGGCTCTTGGCGATATGCACGGCAATGGGTGTGCCCACCGCTTACCGCGAGCTGCACTCGGGCAGTCTGCTTCAGGACATCTGTCCGTCACCGAATGCCCATCCGCTGTCGGCACAGAGCTCGACCACTCCGCTGTCCCTGCACTCGGAAATGCTTTACCACCGGTGGCGGCCGGATTTCCTGCTGCTCGCGTGCTCACGCGCGGACCACGACGGCGCTGCCGGGACAACCGTGGCGACCGCCCGGGCCGCGCTGCCGCTGCTTGCGGCCGCCGAGCTGGAGGTCCTGCGCGAGCACCGTATGACGTGCGGCACTGACCTGGCCTTCCGTCATACGGACGGATCGAGCCCGCAGGCTCACGTGTTGGTCGTCGACAATGTTCCAGGTGATCCTCGGCTCGCCTTCGACCGCGACCTGCTGCAGCCCGGCGACCCATCGGCCCGTCGAGCCCTGCGGGCGCTGTCCGAGGCGCTGGACGAGGTCACCGACACGGTGCGGATGCGCCCCGGTGACCTGCTGATCCTGGACAACGCTCGCGTCGTCCACGGTCGCACCGCGTTCACGCCACGCTGGGACGGCCACGACCGGTGGCTGCACAGGACGTACGCCAGGTCTCCCCGGGGTCCCGCTGGCGCGAAAGACGCCCTCCCCTACCAGACCAAGCCGTTCGCGCCGTGCTGAGCCCGGCAGCTCCGCCCGCCTCGGCTCCCCGGCGTCATTCGCCGCCGCCGTGCCGCACGGCTGCCCGCCGTTCGCGGAAGTCGGGGTTGGTGACGTCGGGCGAACCGGTCCCTGACAGCACGTCGCACACTGCGCGGGCGGCGCGCAGGCCGGCGCGTAGCCCCGCGTCCCGGGTGAGGAAGCCCATCTGGGGGACGGACAGGAAACGTTCCGGGCCGAGCGCGGTGAGCGCGGCCCAGGCGTCACCGGGTCCAAGGCCGTCCACTGCGGCCCGGAGGCTCCTGTGCTCGACGGCCCAGGCGAGCGCCACAGGATCGATGAGATCGTGATGGCCCGTGTTCACCAGCAGGGCGCCGTCCTTGCAGATCGCCAGCTCGCGTCTGCCGAGTATCGGCGGTTCGTCCGCAGTGGGCCCCGGGCGGTGCAGGCTGATCACGTCGGACCGGGAGAGAAGGCCGTCGAGGTCGGTGTACGCGATGCCCGTGGCAGCCTCGAGCGCCTGGTTGCGCCTCGGGGACGTGTACAGCACGCTCATGCCCAGTCCCTGGGCGATCGTGGCGACGCGTGCCCCGATCCTGCCTGCTCCGACCACTCCCAGGGTACGACCGCCCAGCTCGCGGCCCTCGGGAGGCGATGCCGTGGAGATCGGGTCGGCCGGGGAATGCGGGGTTCTCACAATGGCGGCGGTGAACGGGCGGGCCAGGGCGAGCGCGAGCAGGACGGTGAACTCCGCGACCGAGGCCGCGTTCTCGCCCGGTGTGTTCGCGAAAGCTATCCCCAGGTCGTACGCCGTGTGCCAGCCTGGCACGTAGCTCCGGAAGTCGGTGCCGACGAACGCGACGGCTTCCAGGGTCACGGCTCGTTCGAAATGGGTGGGCTCCGGCTCCTCATATCCGCCGATCAGGTACCCGGAGACGCCATCGAGCGCCGCATGCAGGTCTTCGGCGCCCACGTGGTCGTCTGTGACCTCCCGCAGTGCAAACCCACGGTCGGTGATCAGGTTGCGAGCCTCTGGTGGCACCACGGCCGTTCCGGTCACCAGGACGATGAGCTGCTTGTTCATATGCCCTCCTGTGGCATAAGGCCCCTTGGCCGCCCTCATCGCCACGGCCGGGAGCGGGTCGAACCGCTCACTGTCGAGGACGTCATCGCATCCTCACCGCAGATCGAAGACGATCAGGGACAGCGGCCCGCGCCAGGTGAACTGTCCGCAGGCGATGACCCGTGCGTCGTAAACCCGTCCTGGCAGAGCCGCGGCGGCCCGTTCCAGGGTCTCCTCCGTCGCGTCGTGTCCGTCGTCGTCGGGCTCGTGCTCGACGACCACCGTCGCACGCCGCATCATCGAGGCCGCCTGACGCAGCATGGCCACGGTGGTTCCCGCGAAGCCCGAATCCTCCGGGGCCGCCTCCCGCCCGTGTGCGGCCTCGGCGGCGGCGAGAACGTCGCGAGCCGATGCGGTCAACCGCGGCGGGGCGCCCAGCAACGGCGACCGCCGTCCGAACTGCGGCGAGGTGTACAGCACGGCGCCCTCCTTCGGAACCGGCAGGTCGCGCCAGCCGGCCGGGGCTGTCGCGTCCGCGCACACCAGCCGACCGGTGGCAGCGGGGGGCCTGTGGCGCGCGAGATCGCCGGTGATCTCCTCGTACCCGAGCGGAGTACCGCGCGAGGCCCGCAGCGCCAGCACGACGGCCAGGCAGGACGCGACGGCCACCTCTTCGGCGCTGCCGCACGCGGGGAGCATCGCCAACACCGACAGCAGGTCCTTGACGTCGTGGATCGGCGGCAGTCGCCGGAGCATCCGGGCATGGCGGACGGTGGCCCGGCTCTTCGTCAGGCTGACGCAAGCGAGGACAGGATCGGTCTCGATCCCGAAGAACGGCAGGTTCATCAGCCGGGCCGCCGTCGCCGAGCTGCCCCCGCCGGCGAAGGGATCGACGACGGCACTGCACGACGGGCCCACGAGGTCCGCGACGACCGCCATCGTCGTGCGGACGTTGGAGGCGCTCGCCGTCTGGAACCAGCGGTCCACGGGTTCTCGCGGGTCCGGGTGGTAGCGCTCGGCGTCCAACGGCAGGGACAGGGACACGGCATTCCTCTCCTCAACCGATCAGGGACTGAACCTGCCGCGCGCAACCCCACGACAACGTGACGCCCGAGCCCCCGTGACCGTAGTTGTGCACCACGGTAGCGCCGTGGTGGGTGCTGCGCTCCAGCCGTACACGCGGCCGCACCGGCCTTAGTCCGACCCGGAGTTCCCTGACCCGGACACGGCCGAGTGCGGGCAGGACAGCGGCACAGCGCGCCACGATCCGCTCGGCGGCCTCCGGGTCCGGCCGCAGGTCGTCTCTGCCGTGCCTGACCATCCCACCCAGGACGACGTGGTCGGGGTGCGCGATCCAGTAGGTGGGGTCCTCGCTCTCGGGGAAGTCGGAGAAGAAGCCGTCGATCCCGGGATTGTCCGTGATCGCCAACTGGCCCCAGCTCGAGACCAGTTCGCGGTCGTCCACCAGCTCCCTGGCCCCCAGTCCGGTGCAGTTGACCACCACCGGAGCGATGCCCAGCGCCTGGTCCAGGTCACGCAGCGGGCCGTCCAGCAGTCGGACGGTGGCCCCGGACGCGATCAGACGGCGCATCAAGTATTCAAGGTAGACGGGCATGTCGAAGACCGGCGCCCGGTAGGTCCACCCCCAGCCGAACCCGGACGGCAGTTCGGACGGATCGCAGATGGCGAATCCGCTCACCGAACGCAGCCAGACGGGTGGCACAGCCGGCTCGTGCGAGGCCTCGATCCCCTGGACGATGCGGACACCGGACCGCGGATCGGCCGCGATCACCGTCAGGTCCGGCAGGCTGTGCAGGCTCCAGTCCAGCACCCGGGGATCATCGAAGACGTACGGCCCCCACAGAGCCCCGGCCACCGCCGAGGTCGTACGCTGAGACGCCCGGTCGGAAACAACAGTCACCGCCCTTCCCGCCTCCGACAGCACCAGTGCGGTGGTCAGCCCCGCCACTCCGTGCCCGACAACGACGACCTCAGGATCCGCTGAGACAGCCACCGCTCCAGGTTAAGGATTCGCCCGGATCGCAGCCAGATCGACGACCCGTCAAATATTCTGCATAAGTCAGCTGATGGACGCTTCAGCTGGTTGACTGAGGAGGACGCCGAATGGGCGGTAGTCAGTTGCCGGCGACCGGGAGGCCGTGCCGATGGGGGGCGCCGAAGAGCGGGACGAGCGCAGTCCCGACCGGTCCGGGACGACGCGCTCCGAGATGTCCGGGAACGCGTGGGACGTGGTCCAGGCACGCGATGTCACCGGCGGGATCCACTTCCACCACGCGGACCGCGCGCTGGGGCCGAGCCCACGGCAACTCCCCGCGGACGTGAGGGGATTCGTCGGCAGGCAGGCTGCGCTCGACAGCCTCGACGACATCCTGGCCCGCAGCGCAGAGGGATCGCAGACCGTCGTGATCTCGGCGATCGCGGGCAGCGCCGGCGTCGGCAAGACCTCCCTCGCGACGCACTGGGCGCACCGGGTCAAGGACCGATTCCCCGACGGCCAGCTCCACATCAATCTCCGGGGCTACGACGCGGGACCACCTGTCACCGCGGATCAGGCGCTTGAGCGATTCCTGCGTGCGCTGGGGGTCGCTCCGGGTGCGATCCCTGACGACCCCGAGGACAAGGCTGCGCTCTACCGGTCCCTGCTGGCCGGGCGGCGCATGCTCATCGTGCTGGACAACGCCGCGGCCGTACGCCAAGTGCGCCTGCTGCTTCCCGGGACCGCTTCCTGCATGGTGCTGGTGACCAGTCGTGACCGGCTGTCCGGGCTGGTGGCCAGGGACGGTGCGCACCGGCTGGACCTCGACGTCCTCCCCGAGGACGAGGCCGTGCGGTTGTTACGGGACAGCACCTGGGGACACCGCGGCCCCGACCCTGAGCCGGAACTGATCCAGCTCGCCCGTCTGTGCGCGCGTCTTCCCCTGGCACTGCGCATCGCGGCCGAGCGGGCGGCGGCCAGGCCGCACATGCCGCTCAGCGAGCTGATCAGCGATCTGCAGGACGAGTCCTTCCTCTGGACAGCGCTGTCGGCGGACGAGGAAGGCGACGGCGACGCGGTGCACACCGTGTTCGCCTGGTCCTACCGGGCCTTGGGCGGCGAGGCCGCCCGCATGTTCCGGCTGCTGGGCCTGCACCCCGGGCCGGACTTCTCGGTGCATGCCGCGGCGGCCCTGGCAGGCGTCTCCACCGTCACCGCGCGGCGGCTGCTCGACTCCCTGGCCGGCACGCATCTGATCTCCGCGTCCGCCTACGACCGCTTCCAATTCCACGACCTGCTCAGGGCCTTCGCCTTCGAGCAGGCGGTGAACGACGAGACGCCGGAAGGCCGCGAAGCCGCGGTGCGGCGGCTGTGCGAGTGGTACCTGGAGGCAATGGCGGCGGCTGCCGAGGTACACGACGCGCAGTACGCCGACGACTGGCATGTGCATCCTGCGCGGGCCGGCCTACCGGGGCTTCCGGACGTCTCGGACTACGAACGGGCCATGGCCTGGTTCACCGTGGAGACCGACAACCTGGTGGCGGTCAGCAGGACGGCAGCCGAGGCCAGCCTCCATGAGGTGGCGTGGAAGCTGCCGGCCCTGTTGCGTACGCCCTTTCTGGACCGGTATCCCGTGCAGGGCTGGCTGCCGATGGCCAGCCAAGCGCTTCTGGCCGCCAGGCGGTCCGAGGACCTGCTCGGCCAGGCCGTCACTCTCGTCGGCATGAGCATCGCGCACCGGCAGGCGCACCGTGTCACGGAGGCCGTCCAGCACAGCCGCGCCGCGCTGGCAGCCGCCCGTCAGGTCGACGACGCGTGGCAGACGATCGCCGCGCTGGTCATGCTGGGGCACGCGCTGCGGCTGGGGCGGCGACTCGACGAAGCCCTGCGGTCGTACCAGGAAGCGCTGGACATCGCCCGACGGCTGCGTCTGCGTCTTTGGATCGTATGGGGACTCATCGGGCGGGCAGAGGCGCTGCTCGACGCGGGTGCCCACAGCGAGGCCCGCGAGTGCGTGGCGGCCACGCTCCGGGAACTGCACGAGGGTGAGAGCCCCGGAGCCCGCTCGGAATGCCTCTGGGTCGAGGCGACGATCGACCGGGAAACGGGTCTTCTGGCCGAGGCGGACCGGCACATCGGCCAGGCTCTGCACTTGGCGTACGAGACCCGCAACGTCATCTATCAAGGCCAGTGCGAGACCGAACTCGGGCGGATCTGCCTCGCGGCAGGCCGGGCCGAGGACGGACTGGCCGCGCTTCAGCGAGCCGCGTCGATCGGCCGGCTCCTGGGTGACCAGGCGATGGAGGGGGCTGCGCTCGACATGACCGGGCTGGCCTACCAGGCACTGGGCCGGGCGCAGGAAGCCGTGCAGTTCCACCGCTTCGCCGTGACGGAGTTCCGGGAGCTCGGCGACGACTGGCGGGTCGCAGGCGCGCTGGAGAACCTGGCAGCTGCCCTGGACAGGACCGGCGATCCGTCCGCCGCCGCATCGCATCGGCGTGAGGCGGTCGGCATACTGCAGGACTACACCGACGCCCGGGCGAGGGCGTTGTGCTCGGCTGTGACGGCCCGGTTGCCTGCCGGGTGACGGCAGGCACGGGCTAAGGGGTCCGGCGGGGTACCTCACGGACCATCACCAGGCGGTCCTGGCCCGGCCCGAGGTAGTCGCGGCGCCGCTCGGCGAGGCAGAAGCCCGCCGTCCGGTACAGCCGCAGAGCGGGGTGGTTGTCCGGCGCCACGCTCAGCCAGACCGCGCCGAGTTCCCTGTCGTCCGCGAGACCGAGCACTGCGTCGAGCAGGCGGCGCCCGTGACCCTGCTGCCGATGGGTGCGATCGACCGCGAGCGCGAGGAGCCACGACCGGCCGTTGCCGTCGCCGGCCAGGAGCACGTAGCCGTGAAGCCCCCCGCCGCCGTCGCCGCTGACCAGCATGTGGTGGCCATGGACGTCGAACAGTTGGCGCAGTGCGAAGTACGGATAGCTGAGGCCGGGGAACGCGCGCGCCTCCAGAGCCGCGATAGCCGCCAGGTCCCCCTCGGCCGCATGCCGCACCTGTCCGTGATGCATGTCCCCCAGTGTGCACCGGGCTCGGTGCCGGGCCACCGTCCTTCACAGCCGGGGGGACCGGACTGAGTCCTCGCGCTGCGGGCTGGACGGCCGCCGGCGCCGCTGCCGACGCTACTGGCAAGCCTTCCAGAGCGTCCTGAACTGTTCGATCCGATGGGAGCTCAGGTCGGTGACGGTCCTGGCGGCGATTCCGCGCGAGTCGGAGCCGATCTCACCGGATTCGCACACCACGTTCCGATCGCTTCGCGCTGTGCGCGCAGGTACCGAGCGCCGAGTTCGCTCCCCCAACGGGCCCGGTCCGCCCAGATGTTGGTGGCGCCGATGGTCAGGGCGACGCAACGGGTGAGCGCCGCGATCGAGTCGTGGACCTCTCCCTCCCCGTCGACGATCTCTGGGCCGGGGTTCTCCATCAGTGCGGTGAGCCGGAGGACCTCCACGCGGACGAAGTCCCGTACGATCGCCGGGGCGGCCGTCCCCAGCGGTCGTCGCACTGCGGGTGACCGCCGCGCCGCCCACAAGGATCGAGGCGGTCAGTTTCCAGGCTTTCGGCTGTTCGGTGAGGTTGGTGAGCAGATGGCCGACTGCCCGACCATCGCGGAGTTCAGCGTCCTGAGCAGAATCTGCGGGCGGTGCGGAAAGTGCAGCGCCACCAGGCGTGTTCGACCGTTCAGCCATGCGTCGTGTTCTCGTCCGGGGGGCGGCGTTCGTCCGCATCTGAAATCAGGGCCCGCTCCCGTCGGTGGGCAGTCAGGGATGCAGGCGGGCGGCGGCCTGCAGGGCCAGTTGGTCCCTGATCCTTTGCACCAGGATCTGCCATTGCCTGGTGAATCCGGGTTCGCCCTCCAACGCCTCCCACAGAGGCCGGAGGGACAGGTCCACGCGCGCTGCCGGCATCCACAAATGCATCAGGTGGTCGACGGCGGGGCGCAGCGCCGTCAGCGCGTCCCGCCCGTCGGTCGAGCCGAGCCGGCTGCGCTCGACCATCCTGATGAGGGTCGTGAGCAGCCAGTCATGCAGAGCGAGGTCATGGCAGAACCCCGCGGCGGCGGCTGCAGGGATGCCCGCGGGTAGCCGTAGCTCCGCCGTACGCAGTCCGTTCCCGGCGAGGGTGAACTGCTCCAAGGAGGGCCCTTCGCCGTCGGCGGTCCGTAGCGCCACCCAACGCAGCCGGGAGACCTGGGACTTGAAAGGCGGTTGCTTGTCGAGTGCGCGGTCCCGCAGCACCCGGGTGAGCGTACGGTCGGCGATCGCTCCCAGGTCGAGGTCACCGGGGCGGCGGCCGTGGCCGAGACAGCCGTCGGCGACGTCCCGCTCGGGAAGCGTGCCGAATGCCTCGACCACGCCGGGGCGGGCCAGGTAGTGGCCCCAGTGGCGGCGCCGGCCGGGGCCGACGGCGGTGACCGTGCAGTGGGCGCCGGCCTGGAGCAGGCGGCCCTCGGTGAGTGTTGCGCCGGCGATGACGGTGCCGACGGCGCGGACCTTGGCGCCGGAGGCGGAGGGCAGATGGCAGTCCACGCCGGTCGGCACGTCGGGCGAGCGGACGTACAGGTTGGGTCGCTCGGAGAGCCGGACCCGCTCGCCTGCCCTCAGCCGCAACAGGTCAGCGGCGCCGCTCCCGGTCAGTGCCTGGCGGTGCTGCAGCAGGCATGTGTGCACCTCGCCGAAGACCAGCACCGGCTCCGGGCTCTGCTCGGTACGCACGCCGGTGTCGGCGGGCCGGGCCATGTCAGGGGCCCTCGTGGAAGACGTAGGAGATGCGGTCGGGGATCTCCTCGGGTACCGGCAGGCCCTCGCCGAGGGCGCGCTCGGAGACTTGGGCGAGAGCATGCGGCTCGACGTGCACCTGGTCGAGGACGACCCGCACCGCATGTTCGACCGGCAGGAGGCGGGACGGCAGAACGGAGCAGGTGCGGTAGGCGGAGAAGGGCGCGGCGGAGGGGTTGAGCCGGATCACGGGCGGCAGCGCGTCCCAGTGGTCCGGGAAGTCCTCGCCGGCCGTCCATGGCACGGGCTGGAGAACGGGTTCGCCGAAATGCCGCAGCAGACCGAGCCTGGCCAACTGCCAGACTGCAGCCAGGAACGAGCACGACCAGACACGCCGGCCGCCGGGCTCGTCCCAGAGCTCGGCGTCGAGGAAGACCGAGTGCCTTCGGGCGGTGGTCTCGGCCGGCGGCTGCCAGTCGACGGCGTCGGCCATCGCCGCCGCGGTCCGTGGACCCGGGGAACGGCGACCGTTGGCGAGCCAGCCGGTCTCGCCGACCGGGGGCCGCGAGCCGTCACTGCCAGGGGGCGGTGACTCGACGAGGCGTGCCTCGACCCCTTCGGCGACGGTGACGCCGTCCGCGAGGGCGCAGCCGGACTCGCGGGCCAGGTAGTCGATGACAAGGCCGGCCCGTTCGGCCTCGGCGAGCAGTACGGGAAGGAGTGCGGCGGGGGTGGCGGAGGTGGTGCAGTATTCGTCCACCAGGAAACAGGTGCTCACCCGGGGCCTGCGCCCGCCGGCGGCGGCGACCGTGCGTGCCGTGTCGGCCCAGGGCCGGACCCGGGCGAAGTGCTCGCGCAGCCGTTCCGGACCGGCCTCGAAGTCCTCCGTGGAGGGGTGGCCGAGTTCGAGTGACACATGGGCGAGCGGCACCGCCTGGGTGCGCGGCTCGGCGGTCGTCTCCCTGAAGAAGGCGCTGGTTCCGGTTTCGGTCACGGCATCCCCCAGGCATCGTCGTCGGTGAGCTTCCCGGCCAGGTCCTGGAACGCTTTCAAGGTCTCCGGTCCGGCGACCCTGCTGGAGAGCACGTCCTCTTCGGTGATGAGCTGTTCGCGCCACTGCAGCACAGGTTCGAGCGGTACGGAGCCGAGCATCGCGCTGTGGCCGACGCCGCGGTCGGCGGCGAGCCGATGGAGGTCCTGGTCGCACGTGCGCATCCATGCGGACTGGGCAGACGGTGCTGAGGGCCACGGCGGCGTCCCGGGGTCGGGCACGGCGGCCCGTACGAAGCGCATGCTGCCGCGTAGTTCCTCGGCGTCGTGACCGCGGGCGATGCCGCCGCTGACGATGCCGCGTGGGCCGAAGGCGAACCCGGAGGCGGCGATCACGTGCTGCCGGGTCCAGCGGTGATGGATCAGCCACCGGGCGCCGACGCCGTGCAGCTCGGGCCGCGCGGTGACCTCGAGCGCCAGGTCGACGGCGTAGCTGCGGCCGGCGCTGAGGTCAACCAGCACCATGTCGAACTCGCTGTGGAGCCTCAGGAAGAGGTCGGTGCAGCGGATCATGGAGTCGTTGCCGACGGCGAACTCGCCGCCGCTGCGGTCGCCGGGGAAGAGCACGAAATTGCCGGAGCCGGCGGGGCGGTGGCGCAGCGCCCGGTGCTCGGTGTGTGCCCAGACGTCGAGCCGGACCGGCTCGTGCGCCTGCCCCTGAAGGTAGGAGTGGAGGCCACCCCGGCCGACGCCATCCATGGCGCTCGGTACGTCGAAGACCGCCGCGGCAGTGGGCGACCCGAAGTCGAAGTCCAGGTAGCAGACGTCGTCCCCGGCCAGAGCACGCCGGAAGGCGATGTTGGCGCTGGTGACCGAGCGGCCGGTGCCGCCCTTGTCCGAAGCGGCGAAGACGAGCACCGTTCACTCTCCCCGGGAGGCGTCGCGCCTGGCCCGCACCAGGCTGTCGAGCTCGGCCAGGACTCTGAGGATGAGTTCCATCGTGGTGCCGGGCTGCCGGTTGAGGACCTCGCGTGCCCGGGCAAGTCCGGCCTCGACGGACAGGGGCGCGAGGCTGAGGGAGGTGTCCGGGCCCGAGGTGGGTTCGAGGAGTTCCTTGCCGAGGAGGTGGGTCGCGTCGCTGGGCAGCGAGGAGACACTGCCGACCAGTTCGATGCTGTGGAGCGGCGGCCGGCCGCAGAGCCGCGGGTCGGCCACCATGCATTCGACGACACGTTCGGTGAAACTCCAGGACGGCGGCCGCTCCGTGGCTGGCGCGTTCGGATAGACGGCCTGGACGTCGTCCCACCGGCCGGCGTCCTGGAGCACCAGTCGCACGCCCGGGGCATGCAGGACGATCGCCGTGTCGTCTTCCGTCATCCGGCTGCTGATCCGGCTGCGCTCGGCGAGCCGTTCCTTCACCGCGACGGTACGGGTGAGGTCCTCGTCGGTGGCGCGGCGGCGGAGCAGGTCGTGAAACGGGATGGAAACGGCCGGCAGCGAGAAGTACACGGACTCCATGCTCTGTCCGGTCGTGCGCCAGAGGCTGTCTTCCAGCGGCCCGACGTCGCCGAACCGGACGATGCCGGACCAGTTCCGCTGAGTGATCTCCCACCGCAGGCGTAACACCTCAGCGAGCCGTTGCTGCTCACGAGTCAGCAGGTCGAAGGTGAGGGGGCGTTCGGAGAACAGGTCCTGGATGGAATGTCCGCCCGCGAAGCTGGGCCTCTCGTCCTCGGCGGTGTAGGTGCCCATGAACACGGCGAGGATGAGCACCGGCTTCGCCGGGATCTCCGTCCGGCCGCCAACATCCTTCAGCGCGGTCCGCACGTCGCTTCCTATGATGTCCGGGTCGTCCAGCCAGAATGCGGCAATCTCCGTGGCCGGAACCATCAGGCACAACAGCCGCTCGGCGCCGGCAGCACTGCTGAGGCCTCCCCATTCACCCCAGCCCCATTCACCGCTCTCAATCGAATGGCGTGACACCGCCTGCCATATATCAAGCAGATGCCGGCGTGGCTTGATCTGCATCCCTCACCCTTCACTCGGGTGTCCCGCGCTCCGGCCCAGAGCATATCCGCTGTGGTACTTCCGATGGGCCGTAACAGTCGCCGCCTGTCCAGACATTCGCACCGGCGGATTCCCCGTCGCATTCCCGAATCAGGTGGTGCCGCCTAGCCTGCAGGCGTTGATCATTTCCCTGCAGCCTCAAGGTGTGTCAACTTAACGTGCCCATTACGTGGTTGATCACTGAGATGGAGACAGGCATCCGTCCGATGAGCACAGGGAGCTCGCAGCATGAGGCATCACCTACATCAATTCTCCACCGACGGCATTGCCGAAGAGTCCGAAACCTTCTGGGGGGCGCTGGTACAAGACGGGCAGTAATCCCGTGGCGGACGCGACATCTGAGACAACGCTGCGCTTCGATGCGAGGATTCGCGGGCGCAGGAGACGTTCGCCAAGGGGACAGAGCGCTTGCCCGACAAGGAGAAGGCGGCTGTGAGCGCCGGTGAGTCGGCTGTGGCGGTGCCAGCGGCTGGTCGCCGTATCTGCCAACCCCCTGCCCAGCGTGCGAGAACTCCGCCCTCGTCAGCGGACGGGAAAAGGCTCAGTCGCCGCGTGGGTCGCAACAGATCGTTCAGGCCCTTCCACCTGCGTGCCAGTGAGGCAGGAGGACGGCTGAGACAAGCGAACTGTCCCTGGGCTGACGCGCGGTCCGCAAAAGCCGGCGCTCCTCCGCTCACGGCGCTGGCGAAGCCAACCACCGCGGTGTGACGCCGCCGGCCCGGTTCGTGGAACGGAGCTGCCGAGCAAGAGACAGGCATCCGGGACCAGTCGGGCCCTGGAGGCTTCGCCGATCCGGCGCTGCGCCGGCGGTAGGACCGGCCGCACGACGCAGGCACCCTCTCGCCCCCACTCTCGTTATCCACACGCCCGAACGCGATCGGCGGATCCTTCGTACGCTTGCTCCCCGAGTCGATCACACGGAGGTGTACGGGATGCGGCACAGCGCGGCACCGGGCCGGAAAGCCAACTGCTTCTGGGGTGACCCGCCTTGCCCATGCCCTGCGCCGGAGACCAGCTTGATCATCGGGGCGAGCCGAACGGTGGATCCGGGGCTAAGATCACGCAGTCGCCATTGCGAGCACCGCACGTCGAGCGGCTGGCGAGGGCTTCATCGCCTCCCCGAACCCAGTAGTGAAGGTTCGGGCTCCGGGAGGCTCCGAAACGGGGAGAGGCAAGGGGACTGACCATGGAAGAGCCGCGTCGCCAAGGCGGGCGGTACGAACTGGGCGCGATACTGGGTCGTGGTGGCATGGCCGAGGTCCATTTCGCCCATGACATCCGCCTGAACCGCTCCGTCGCGGTGAAGACGCTGCGGGCGGACCTCGCCCTCGATCCGTCGTTCCAGGCCCGGTTCCGCAGAGAGGCCCAGTCAGCCGCCTCGCTCAATCATCCCTCGATCTGCGGGGTCTACGACACCGGCGAGGACTTCGTCGACGGCGTCTTGATCCCGTACATCGTCATGGAACACGTGGAAGGCTCGACCCTGCGCGATCTGCTGCACAGCAGTCGCCAGTTGCTGCCCGAGCGCGCCATGGAGATGACCGTCGGCATCCTCCAGGCGCTGGAGTATTCGCACCGCAACGGCATCGTCCACCGGGACATCAAGCCCGCCAACGTGATGCTCACCCGCACCGGCCAGGTGAAGGTGATGGACTTCGGCATCGCGCGCGCGATGGGGGACTCCGGCATGACGATGACACAGACAGCCGCGGTGATCGGCACCGCGCAGTACCTCTCGCCGGAACAGGCGAAGGGCGAGACCGTCGACGCCCGCTCAGACCTGTACTCCACCGGCTGCCTGCTCTACGAACTGTTCACCGTTCGGCCGCCCTTCATCGGCGACTCCCCGATCGCCGTCGCCTACCAGCACGTACGCGAGGCTCCGCAACCGCCGAGCGTCTTTCGCCCTGAGCTCCATCCCGAGGTGGACGCGATCGTCCTGAAGGCGCTGGCCAAGGAACCTGGCTACCGCTACCAGTCCGCCGACGAGATGCGCGCGGACATCGAGGCGTATCTCGACGGCCGGCCGGTGGCCGCAACGGCCGCGCTCGGCGCCGTCGGATACGGGTACGGCGGCCACACGGACAGCGCAGCGACCACCGCCCTGCCGACGCTGCAGCAGCCTCCGCAACAGTCTGCCTACAGCGGCGACGGCGGCCGCCCGGGCAGCGCCGGCTTCGACGCCGGGTACGCCGATCCGGCCCCCGCCGGAGGCCGGCGTGTGTCGCGGGGCGCGCTCATCGGCATCGGCGTGGCCGGCCTCGCTCTGATCGGCATTGTCGTGACCACCGCGCTCAGCCTCGACGGCAACGACCAGCAGCCTGCCGCCGACGCATCGGGCAACGGCCAGTACGGGACGGACACCGCGGAGGCCCAAGCGAAGTCGCTCGACGCGCTGCTGCAGTCGAGCAACAGCAGCCGCACGTCGGTTATCGACGCCGTCGCCGCCATCAAGCAGTGCAGCAACCTCGCTGGTTCGGCGACCACCCTGCGCACCGCCGCAAGCCAGCGCGACGACCTGGTCACCAAGCTCTCCGAGCTCACCTTCGACAAACTACCCAACCACGGCGACCTGGTGGCCCAGCTCACCGCGGCCTGGAAGGCGTCCGCCAACGCCGACAACCACTACGCCGACTGGGCCGACCAGACGGCCGGCGCCGACGGCTGCCATGACGGCCACGCGGCGAACGACCCCGACCAGGGCAACGCGGCCAGCGAGCAGGCAACCCTCGCCAAGAAGAAGGCCGCCGCCCTGTGGAACCCCATAGCGCAGCAGTACGGTCTCCCACAGCGCCAGTTCACCGAGCTCTGAGCCGCCGGGGTCCGGCCTGGTGCCGGCGGGTGCGGGATCAGCTCGGCGGATGACTTCGGCAGGCGGATCGCAGAGCGATCGGCGGTGGAGCCGGCCGAACCGTTCACGTCGACAGCTTCAGTCGCGGCTCCCCTTCAGCATCCGGCTGAACGGCGTGGCCGGGCGCTCCAGGCGCTCGCCGTCGAGAGTGATGTCGACGGCCTCGTTGAAGAAGGCCAGCCGCCCCTGGATCACCGCCACCGCGGGCAACGGCTCGGGGTAGCTCCAAAGGATGTTGGGCGGCACCTCGCCCCCGCCGCGCCAGGACCAGTACTCGGCGGTGCCCTTGTAGGGGCAGCCGGTGTGGTGGTCGGTGGCGTCGAACAGGTCGAGGCGGACGTCCTCGAGGGGGAGGTAGTAGCGGGTGGGCAGGGCCGTCTCGAAGAGCAGGACGGGGGCTCGGGTGTCAGCGACGGTCTGCCCGTCGATCTCGACCCGCACGTGCCGGCTGCTGGGCAGCGCGTCCACGCGTTTGTGCGGGTCGCGGGGGTGGATGAAGATCTCCTCGTCCTCCTCGTACCAGTGGTCGAGGCCCGTGTCGCTGCGCTGGAACCACTCGAAGGCGATGTGGCCGGCCAGGTCCTCGGCGGGGAACGTCCAGGCCGCGTTGTCGCGCACCTCGCCGTCGGCGTCGAGGTCGTAGAAGACCCGGGAGCCGGTGTGCTTGCCGGTGGGCGGGTTCTTTGCCGGCCGGAGGAGGTCCGTGCGGACGTCCTCGCGCGGGAAGGCGTACTGCGGCACGGGCAGGTGGGGTTCCCAGACGAGCACCGGGTGCCGGCTGTCGACGACGGTGACGTCACCCTTGCGGCCGCGCACCCAGCGCTCGCTGGGCTCCCACTGGAGTCCTTCGGGGGTGGTCCTGATCGAACGGGCGGCGGGGTGGGCCTGGTGGGTGGCCATGGCCGGTGCTCCTTCCAGAGGTCCGGATGCCGGTTTCTCTCCACGGTCCCACGATGCCGTGACGGGTGACGGGTGACGGGGCCTTCGCGGGCCGTATCCCGCGCAAGCCCCGCCGGTCAGGCGCGGCAGTAGCAGCGCAGGTACTCGCCGGTCGGAGGTCTCGGACTTCAGCAGATCTCACGGGGCGCCGGTGAAGACCACCTCGCCGCCGTGCTTGCCGCCATCCGGACCCATGTCTGCCTGATCCGGCGGACCGGGAGCGGTGGCTGCGGCTGAACGAGATCGCGCTGCCGGCGGCTGTCCCGGCCACCTGGCCGCGTTCCTATGCCGTTGGGGGGCGTTTCGGGATGTTGCCGGAATGGAGATCAGCGGTACGCCAGGGGCCTGGCGCATCACCGTGCGTAGTCTGATTCGGCAGGCATGGACGACCCACCGCTGGGGCGAACGCACGAAGCGCCGACCATGACCGCACCCCTGTCCGAACGGCCTCCTACAGAGGCCGCGAGTCCGCTGTCAGTGGACGGTGTTACTTTCTGTGACATGACCGATCACGCGCTACGGCTGCTGCGGCAGGACCGCCGCCTGGCCGAACTGGCCGCCTTCCCCTTCGACTTCGACCTTGACCGTGCCACCCACGGCCATGTCGAGGAGGTTCGCCTCGCCTCGGGCGGACCGCTGGAGACGGTAGCCGGGGACGATACCGGGGGTACGTACTTCGTGTGCGCGGACGGCTCGGTGCTCTACGCCGACTCGGAGGGCGCCGCGGGGATCATCGGCTCCAGTGTCGACGAGACCCTGGAGCTCGTGATCGGCCTGCCCGGCTGGCGCGGCTACACACGTCTGTCGCCAGACGATGGCGAGGAGAAGATCCTGGCGTGCGTCGCGGAGACCGAGGACGAGATCCGTGAGTACCACGGAATCGACGAGGAGCGGGCCGAGCTCCGTGCGGCGCTGGGCTTCCCGAAACGCTCCCCGGTCGAGCTGATGGGCAGGCTGCGTGCCGCGCTGCTGCGCACCGAGCCGGAGTTCGTACTGCTCAACGCGGATGAGGGGTGCGCGTACGACCGGATAGGCCCGGCCGGTCCCCCGCTGTGGGAGTCAGTGCTCGCGGCGGGCCGCGCCGATCTCGCCTGGCTGCGGGAGGGCGACCGCACGGCATGGCGTGAAGTCGCCGAGGACCCGATGCGGCGCCGGATCACCCTGCGGGCCGCGCAGTTCGACCGCGCCGAGGGCGATCTGGAGCTGCTGCGGCATCTGCTGCGGCACGAGACACGGTCATCGATGACGGACGAACTGCGGCTCGCGGCCGTGCTGGTGGGGCTGCGCGGAGAGACCGGAGATCTGCCGCTGCTGCTTGAGGTCCGGGAAACGGACTTCGACACGGCGTGCGGCCTGGGCGATATGCCGGAACCGGGAGCGAGCGCGGACGAGTTGCAACAGTGGGCGCGGGCGCTCGACGAGTCGATGTTCGGGACGGACCCGTCGGACGAGCCGGTCTGCACATGGACCCGCCTGGCGCGGGACCAGGGAATGACGGACCTCGCGCGGGTGACGCTGATCCGCGAACTCGACACCATCTTCATGGACCAGAGCAGACTCCGTCGCCCCGAGGCGCCCAGCACCCTGGCCACGGCTCCGCTGAGCGGGCTCGCCCGAGACTTCGAGGAACTCGGCGACCTTCCCCAGGCGCTGCGCGCCCAGCGCCTGTACGCCGCCGTTCAGGAGACGGCATGGGACCGGGCCTCGGCCCGGCACACCCTGGCCCGCCTGGAGCGAGAGGCGGGCCGGCTGCCGCAGGCAGCGGACAGCCTGGCCGCCGTGCGCGATGCCCTGGCCACCCCGGGCGACGAATCACTGCGCTACTGGCAGCAGGTCAACCTCGGTCGCTACATCGCCGAAGAGCACTACCGGCTCACCCTCGCCCTGGCTGACGCGGGCCGCCCCGAGGAGACCCGTGCCCTCCTCACGGCCGCCGACGCCATACTCGGCGAGCTCTCGGAGAACGCCGCGAACGGCATCCGCGAGCTCGCCGAGCGGACCGCTACGAGAGTGCGGGAGGTCAGCTGAGGACGGCACGGCTGGGGCGGTCCGCCAGGAAGCAGTGGGGCGCGGCGGGCCAGGTAGTCGGTCTGTCCGGCAGCAGGTGCTGTTCAACAGAGCGATCGAGCCGATCCAGGTAGATGTTCGACAGGGTCGGGGAGTCCACGCCACCATGCGATGCACCGCTGCGCGTGGCGTTCCACCGCCAGTTCTCCAAATACCCGGCCTTGAGCATCTGCCGGATCAGCCGCAGAAACCCATGTGCCGGGCCTGCTGCGTGTCCGAGCTGTATCTCCTGTCGGTGGAAGCCTGGCCGTGGCATGCGGTCCATCAGAAGTCCCGCCCAGGCGCCCCGGCAGCGAGGCCCGAGGCCGTCGTCGTTCTCCCCTTCAGGACGAAGTCCTGGCCGTCGGCGTCACCGCCGTGCGACGCGCCATTCCGCGGACCTTTCCAACTCGTGTGCCGCGGCGCCGAGCGGATCGGGTGGTACTCGGGGTCGGGCGCTCGCTGAGCCGGTACACAGGCCTTTGGCCGGGTTTCGACAGGGACGGTGCATCGCGAGGCGGAGGACGCGACGGCACGCTATGGCGGCGAGTTCCATGCCGGTCGCGCCGCGAGCTCAGGTGGTGCGG
Source organism: Streptomyces sp. CB01373 (assembly GCF_002803075.1). Lineage (GTDB taxonomy): Bacteria > Actinomycetota > Actinomycetes > Streptomycetales > Streptomycetaceae > Streptomyces. Next base: position 46,491 of record NZ_NNBK01000007.1, read on the forward strand.
TGGGGGTTGTGGTCGGCAAGTACCTGCTGGACGTGGGCCACAGGCAGGCAGCACCAGACCGGGTCGGTATCACCGGCGGCGGCGCGCGTCTGGTCCAGACGGTCGAAGACTCCGGGGAACTGTCGCTCGGCCTGCCGTTACAGCTGCGCCGATCTCAGAGGCGAGACCGGCCGCTGCCACGGCCTTGCTGGCGACCGTAATCGTCGACGGGGCGTTTCGGCGAGCTCGACGTGCTGGAAGCGGTGAGGCGTCACCGGCCGACGGGCCGTCAGAAGTCGTACGGCTTCTTGGTGCTCCAGTTCAGCACGTCGGCTTCGTTCCAGCTGAACTGCGGCTTCTGGCCCTTGGTGTCGACGGAGTAGAAGGGGCCGTTGTGACCGTCCGCGCCGCGCAGCGCGATGGCGAACGAGTGCGCCGTGTGGTTCTTCGAGCCGTAGTCAAAGAGGTTCACCGCGCTGTATGCCTTGCCTCCGGGCCGGAGCGTGATGTGCTTGTCGCCGCCCGGGTTGTCCTTCTTCGAGTGCGGCAGTGCGGCGCCGTCGATGTCGTCGCCGAGCTTCACGGCCGGGTACGAGGTGACCCAGCATGGCTTGGCGCCCTCGTTCGACGCGGTGACCAGCAGGTGGTCGCCCTGCTGACCGGCGAACCGGTGCACCGCGGTGACCAGCATCTCGTCTCCGCGGCACGGCTGGGCGCCGGACGTTGTGCCCTTGCTCGCGACCTCGTCCATCTCGCCCGAGGCAGTCGCCGAGCGCGTCCCCTCCTTGGTGTCACCACCGCTGTTGGCCTGCTCCGCGCTGCCCTTGCCGTCCCCGTTGGACGCGGACCGGCTCTGCGCGGTACCAGCGGCGTGGTCGCCGCCCGCCGCCTTCGAACCGTCGTCGGCGCCGCCGCAGGCGGTCAGGCCCAGTGCCAGCGCGGCGGTAACGGCGGCCAGGGTGGCGGAACGGGCGGTACGGCGGGCATGGTGCGTGGTCATGATGAGCTCCCCCATTGTCTGTCGGGACGCGGCATCTCCCCCTGCTCCCGCAGGGCGACCGACCGCATCGGCTGTTTCGCTGCACCCCATGAGATGACGCCGGGTCGGGCGTAGTTCACTCCGTTCTGTCCGCATTCGGTAACAAGGCAAGTGGGCTCAAACCCACCGGTGTTCACGCCGTGCCCGTCAGCGGTGCAAGGGGAGGCCACCAGGCGCTCCCGCACCGTCTGCGGAACGGTTCGCCAGCGGGAGCGGGGAGTCTGTGGTGAAGACCGCTGCGCCGAGCGGCGGCGGAGAATTTCCGAAGGTTGCCGGCCGCTGCCGATCCGGCTACGTCCCGTTCAACGCCATGACGTGCGGCGCCTCGTCACACGACGACGCGGAGGTTGCGGGCCACTTACACGTCCGGGCCTCCGAAGCCAACGATGTCGACGCACCCGTCACCAGTGACGTCGGCGAGGAAGCGGGGGTGGCGGTCGACCCACCAGGCGCCGGCGTCATCGTTCCACCCGAACCCGCGGCACACCAGCTGGGCTTGCTCGAGCCGGCCGTCGCCGCGGTTGTGCGACGTCCAGACCCCCTCGTCGCCGAAGCCAACGACGTCCGGGGTGTCGTCGACCGTGACGTCGGCGAGGAAGCGGAGGTGCTTCCTGCCCGTCCACCTCTGCGCGAGCCCGAAGTCGTTCAGGACGAGCTGGGACGGCTCGAACGTGCCGTCACCGCGCCCGCATGAGACGACGACTCCCTGCGGGCCGAACCCGACGATGTCCACTCCCCCGGCCACCGGCGGTCGCCACCAGGAGGCACGGGTGTTCCTCCACCGAGCTCCACCATGGGCGACCCCGAAGTCATCGAGGGCGTACAACGGCTCGGCGAACGCCTTCGCAGCTATTCCAAGCTGAATGATCTGCGGCGCGGGCATCAGGGGCGGCGGTCAGGACGGGGTGGGACCGCCATCGGCGGCCATGCGTTGACGTCGGTAGTGGCGCGCTGCTCGGGCACGGTTTCCACATGAAGGTTCGCACCATTCCTGCCGCCCATGGCTCTTGACGAAGTAGCGCACGCAGCGTGGCGCGGAGCAGGCCCGCAGTTGGGCGCGCTGCGGGCCGCTCAGGAAGTCGATGGCGACGCGGGCCAAGGCCGCCACAAGTTGAACCTCTGGATCTCTCTCCGCAGACAGCAGACGGGCTGTGGGGACGCCGTCCGGCGGCCAGTCCATCTACGGGACGACCGTTTCACGGGCGGCAACCGTGTTGAGGTGGGCCAATGCCTGGTCGGCTGGCATCAATTGGCGGGCGTCCGCCGAGCTGGGGGGAGCGGGACCGACCGCCGGGCGAAGAAGGCCCAGACCGCCCGCCGCAGTTCGGTGATCTCATTCTTGAGGTCCTTGTCACCCAGTTACGGGCCGACGGATCGACCTGTGTGACGAGGACGTGGCCCGCCTCTCGCTGTTTGTCCGGCATCACGTCAACATGCTGGGCCGGTATTCCTTTCAGCTCCCCGACGTGCCCGACCCGGTGACGGGCTGTTGGCGTGGGTAGCCCGAGGTCTGCCGGCTCAGGTACCGAGTGCGTGCCCGGTCGTTGAGTCCACGTGGTCCGGGATCTCGTCGTGGCGATCGCCCACGGTCGGTGTCCCGGTGGGCTCGAACATGAGGATTGCGGCGCCGGACGGAGCGTACGGCTTGTGCTCTGTCCCTCGGGGGACGGTGAAGACCGCCCCCTGTGGGAGCAGGACCGTGCGCTCCCCGTCGGGCTCGCGCAAGGAGATGTGCAGCTCGCCGTCGAGTACCAGGAAGAACTCGTCGGTGTCGTCGTGGACGTGCCAAATATGTTCGCCCTCGACCTTGGCGATGCGGACGTCGTAGTCATTGACGCGCGTGACGATGCGGGGGCTCCACAGTGCCTCGAATGAGGCCAGAGCCTTGCGGAGGAGGATGGGTTCGCTACTCATGGGCTCATCCTGAGCCGTCTCGCACGACAGCCGTGAGTGCTAGGAATTGCACATGGCGAAAGCATCCTCGCACGCAGCTCACACGGCGGGCGCACACCGGGTCGTCGTGATCGTGGACGAGAACTCGAACCCCTTCGAGCTCGGCTGTGCGACCGAAATCTTCGGTCTACGCAGACCGGAGGTCGGCCGTGATCTCTACGACTTCAGGCTCTGCTCCCCCGAGCCCCGCACCCCGATGCGAGACGGATTCTTCACGCTCACAGGAGTCGCCGATCTGGAAGCAGCCGACGCGGCGGACACCTTGATCGTCCCAAATCGCCCGGACATCGAGCTGCCCCACCGTCCCGCCGTGCTCGATGCCGTCCGCCGGGCGCACGCACGCGGTGCGCGCCTGGTCGGCTTCTGCAGCGGCGCCTTCACACTCGCCGAGGCCGGAGTCCTCGACGGGCGACGGGCCACAGCTCACTGGCAGTGGGCGGATTCCTTCCGGTTCCGTTTCCCCTCTGTTCGGCTCGAATCAGACGTGCTGTTCGTGGATGACGGTGACATCCTCACCGCCGCAGGGAGTGCTGCCGCGCTCGATCTTGGGTTGCATGTGGTCCGCCGCGACTACGGCGCGGAGGTCGCCAACGCTGTGAGCCGGCGACTGGTCTTCGCGGCGCACCGGGACGGTGGGCAGCGGCAGTTCGTGGAGCGTCCCATGCCCGACCTGCCGGACCAGTCCCTGGCACCCGTCCTGGCCTGGGCCCAGGAACGGTTGGACTCACCGCTCAGTGTGTCCGACCTTGCGGCGCGTGCGGCGGTCAGTCCGGCAACACTGCATCGCCGCTTCCAAGCGCAACTGGGCACGACGCCGTTGACGTGGCTCACGGGGGAACGGCTTGCCCTGGCGTGCCGGTTGATCGAGCGAGGCGAGTCCCATTTCGAGGCGGTCGCGCGGCGCAGCGGGCTTGGCACCGCCGCCAATCTGCGCACGCTGATGCGCCGCGAGATCGGCATCACGCCGTCCGCATACAAGCGCCGGTTCGGGCCGGAGGCGAATTGACAGCGGGCGGCCCCTTCCGGCGAACCACGAAAATATGCTTCATCGTCGGCCATCGCCAGGGGCAAGAAGGCTGGTCAGCTCGGCGATACACCGGCCCACGGTTGCGGGTTCAAGTTTGATCACCGTTCGGACATTGCACGGCGGCACGACCATTCGTCGCGGCCAGGGCTACTTGGGGCGTGTCACTGCTCCGCTCGCACTCCACCGGGCCGTGCTGGGGCAGCGCGCTGCCCTCGCCGGCGACGGCTCCACCCCGGCCGGACGCACGGCGTACCGCGCGTATGCCACGGTGGCGTTCAGCGCGGGATCGCCCAGCCCGGCACCCAGGTCCCGGCAACGTTGCGGACGGCCGCTGTGGCGGCGAGGTGGGTGCGGAGGGTGGCCAGCGCTGGGTGGGGGTTGTCGCGGTGCCAGAGGAGCGAGTGCGGGTAGACGGGCGTCGGGTCGGTCACCGGGATGCGGCGCAGGCCGTGGCCGGCGGGCCAGACGAGGCGGGAGTCCGCGCCCATGAAGGTGGCCAGGGCCGGGGTGTCGGCGATGGTGTCGAGGAGCGCGTCGGAGCCGAAGTTGGGGCCGGTCGCCTCGATGGTCAGGCCGAACTCGGCGACGAGGTCGTCGTAGTAGGCGGTCCACTCGGTGCCGGGGACGATCCCGGGCATCCAGATCCGGTGCCCGGTGAGCTGAGCGACGGTCACCGAGCGGGCGCCCGCCAGCGCGTGAGCGGGGCCGGTAAGGAGTTGGAGGTTCTCGTCGAGCACCCGGACAGACTTGACGTCCTCGGGAAGGGGATGCCCGGGCGCGGCGACGGCGCGGAAGGACGCGTCGATCGCACCGGAGCGGATGGCGGCGACGGCCTTGTCGATGTCGAAGAGCATCACCACGTCGAGGTCGATCTCGGGGTGCGCGCGGTGGAAGCCGCGCATCAGCGCTGACTGCGCGCTGCGCGAAGCGATCACGTCGACGCGCAGCGGTCGGCGCCCGGCGTGCACGGAGTCGACCGCGCGCTCGGCCACGCGCAGCAGCTCGCGCGCGTGCGGCAGGAATGCCTGTCCGTCGATGGTGAGCTGGGCGCCGCGCGCGGTGCGGGTGAACAGCCGCACACCGAGGTCGCGCTCCAGCACGGCGATGCGCTTGGAGACGGCCTGCTGGGTGACGGCCAGCTCGGCGGCGGCTACCTGGAACTGCCCCGAGTCGGCGGCGGCGACAAAGGTCCGGACGGCGGTGAGGTCCATGCCGACACCGTATATCCACAACTGCTGGTTGTGGGGATATGGTCTCGTGGTTGTTTGAGCAGCGGCGATGGTGCTCGATTGATGATTCTTCTAGCGGATTGGTTGTGCTGGGAGGAAGGGCGCCGGCGCGCGAAGCAGGCACCGGCTGGGGCGGCGGTTCGGGTGGCTCTGGCGGCGTACGGGACAAGCGCGCTGGGCATATGGCTCACTTTCGGCGCGTTACCGGTTGAGCGGCGGCCAGGACCAACCACGTGCACTGTGACCAGACCGACGGCCAGGCGGGTAGTCGACCGGCTGCGGGCGGGGCCGCCCCGCCCACCCCGGTGGGCGGGGCGATCACCAGCGCGGGGACGGTTGGCTGTGGCCGCGCGATCGGCTCCCGCGGGTCCGCAGTCACAAGATCGTGGGGCGCCCGCAGGAGAGGGGGCGTGGTGCACCCATGTTCGCGCGGTCTTCTTGCCTGATTCCCGAGGGCGAAGACTCGGCTCGTCGACAACCTTCGGCAAGTCTGATCATCCTGGGGATGGTTCCATGAGCGCATCTCTCATCGCCGCCGACCAAGCAAGATCGCACTGAACACCGGAGCATCCAGCGGTATCGGTGAGGCCACCGCCCGTCATCCGGCGGCTGCCGGTCATCACATGGTCGTCGAGGCCCGTCGCACGGACCGGCTCGCCATGTTGGCTGAGCGCGGTGGGGCCGCTGACGCCCAGGGTGCCGCGCGTGCTGTCACCGAGCAGATCGGGCTGTCGGCGTCAGCGGTCGCAGAGGCGGTGGGCTACGCCGTCGCGCAGCCCGCCGGGGTGGACGTGAGCGAGATCGTGCTCCGCCCCACCGCGCAGAGCTGACCCCCGTACTCGCCGGGCCCGCGACCCGCTTACTTTCTCTCTTTCCTTCGCGCCCGGCCGGGCGCGAAGGCCTGAATACGGAGTTCACATGTCACACAACCCCGGCGCCCTTGGGGCGTTCACGCTCACCATCGGAGGCCGTTCGGCGGTCGGTGGATCGACCTTCGATGTCATCAACCCGGCGACCGGCCGGGTGGTGGCGGCCGCTCCCGACTGCACGCGTGAGCAGTTGGACGAGGCGGTCGCGGCGGCGCGGGCCGCGTTCCCGGCCTGGGCCGCCCTGGCGGTGGCGGAGCGTCGGCGGTAACTGCTGTCGATGGCGGACGCAGTGGATGCACATACGCAGGAGCTGGCGGGCCTGGTCGTGCTGGAGCAGGGCAAACCCACGCCGGTCGCCGTCGCGGAGGTCGCCGGGCTGGCGCTGTGGCTGCGGCAGACGGCTGGGCTGGAACTGTCGGAGACGGTGAATCAGGACGACGCGGAGCGGCTGTCGGTGACCCGGCGCCTGCCGCTGGGGGTGGTGGCGGCGATCACTCCGTGGAACTACCCGGTCGGGCAGGTGTCGTTCAAGCTCGGTCCGGCGCTGCTGGCGGGCAACACGGTGGTGCTCAAGCCGTCGGCGTTCACACCGCTGGCGAACCTGCGGCTGGGCGAGGTGTGGCGGGACCTGCTGCCGGCCGGCGTGGTGAACGTGGTGGCCGGCAGCGGGGGCCTGGGCTCATGGGTGACCGAGCACCCGGGCTTCGACAAGATCAGCTTCACCGGGTCGACGCAGACGGGCCGCAAGGTGATGGCGAGCGCGGCACAGCGCCTGGCCCGGGTCACCCTCGAACTCGGTGGGAACGACGCCGCGATCGTACTGCCGGACGTGGATGTGAAGGAGGTGGCGCCCCAGCTGTTCTGGGCGGCGTTCGCCAACAGCGGGCAGATCTGCCTGGCGGCCAAGCGGCTGTACGTGCACGAGGACGTGTACGACGACCTGGCGCGCGAGCTGGTGCGGTTGGCCGAGCACGCGCGGGTCGGCAACCCGTCCGAGGGCGAGGTCGACCTCGGACCGGTGTCCAACCAGCGGCAGTACGAGACGGTGGTCTCGCTGCTGCGCGACTGCCGAGACCACGGTTACCGGTTCCTGGCGGGCGGGCTGCCCGAAGACGGGGACGGGGGCTGGTTCATGGCGCCGACGCTGGTGGACAACCCGCCCGAGTCTTCGCGGATCGTGCGCGAGGAGCAGTTCGGCCCGGTGCTGCCGCTGCTGAAGTACCGCGACGTGGACGATGCGGTGAAGCGGGCGAACGCCGGCGAGTACGCGCTGGGCGCGTCGGTGTGGGCCGGTGATCCGGAGGCCGGGCAGGAAGTGGCCGCACGGCTGGAGGCCGGCACGGTGTGGGTGAACGAGGTGATGCAGCTGGATCCGCTGGTCCCGTTCGGTGGCCGGAAGCAGTCGGGAATCGGAGTGGAGAGCGGGTTGGCCGGCCTGCTGGAGTTCACCGAGCCACAGACTCTGAGCGTGCGGCGGTCCCGGCGTTGACGACTGCGGCGCCGCGGATGTGAGCGGGTGCGGCGGGGCAGGCTCTGGTGTGCCCCGCTCAGCCGTGTGTTCCGCATCGTCGCGCCGGCGACACCCGTCAGTGCGGCCTGTCGGGTGCGGCCCCCGGCCAGGGTGAGCACCATCCGGCGCGAGCACTCCCTGCGGGCCATCACGATGCGCCGCTACCATCCGGGCCGGGCCGGTGGCGACCGACTGCAGCGACTCGCGTGGGATCATCTGTCCATGAGCAGCGACCTGGAAGTGAGTGCTCTGGCGATCAATGTCACGATCCCGCAGGCACTCCGCTGGACGGACACTCGACGCGGTGAAGCGTTCACGCTGACCACACTCAACGTCCGGCTTCTCCCGGACGGTCGCCTCGCCGCAAAGGCCTATGGCCGACCAGTCGCTGGGGGGCGGGGCGCATACGTCTCGTTTCCTGTCCCCGACAAGCCCGAACTGGCGGCCCTGATCGCTGGCGCTGCCAGCCGTGCCGGGGCATTGTGGGCCGCCCATCGCGGTCTCGACTGAGCTTGGTTCGGCTCGAAGACGGACGGCGGGAGTCCCGGACTTCGCCCTCGGGACGTGGCCTGGGAGCGTAGTCCTTCTTGCGTGACGCGCGGGCAACTGACGGCTGCGGAGTGGGAGTTCACCGGGCCGTATCTGCCGATCGGTGAGTACGGTCCGCATCCCGAGTGGCGCCGGTGAGTCGATCGCGCGGACATGCTCCCAGCGGCCGACCCACACCGCGTCGGAGCGCGTACAGAAAACTCCTGTGCGTCGGTTCGCCCACTTCTGCGATTATCCCCGAATGGCGCACCGTCTCGAATCGCTGGTCATCCGGCACACCCACCGCCTTTCCCCTCAGGGCTCCGCCGGGGAAGGAGCCGCCGTCGCACGGCAGTTCGACGCGGCGTTGACATCGGTGGGCTTCAAGCTCTCGGCGGAGCTGCTGGAGCGGCTGTCGGGGCTTTCCGAGGCTGCCGTCGTGCACACCGCCAAGCGGACGCTGAGCACCGTGAGCGAGATGGTGGGCGACCACGTGCGGCACAACTCGTACTTCATCGACTTTCCGGCGAACGTGCCGGACACCGAAGAGTTCTGGATGCGGTGTGTGACGAAGGTGCTCGGCGACGACAAGTCGCGTGAGAACGTGCTGACGCAGCTGGCACACGGGGTGTTGGACCTGCTCAGCCTCCCCACGTACGGCCGCTACCAGCACACTTACGAGGAGATGCTCGCGGCGCAGGACGAGCTGATCGCCTCGGCGGGCGACCGGGTGACCGTCCTGCATCTCGGGCGGGACCTGGACGACGAACTCACGGACCTGTACCTGTCCTTGGCGGGCAGCACGACGCCGCTGGGGGAGGACCACCTGCGCGACCTCAAGATGCTCGCCGAGCGGTGTGCGCTCGGCCCCCAGCCGGAGTCGATCCCGGTCCGGGAGAACCGGGCGGTCGTCAACGAGGCCCGTCTCGCTGTCGGCGCGGATCTCCTGCTGGACACCGTCATTGATGTGCTGCGGCTGGCCTGCGCACTGTCGGGCGGCGACGTGACGCTGCAGGAGCCGACCCGGTTCCGGGGTTTCTCGCGGCCGGTCCGCCGTGCGCTGCTCGCGGGCCTCGATGCCGTGGTCGCGGCGAACCCCGCGAAGCTGGCCGATGCGCACGCGCACCGCGAGCCTTTCAAGCGGCTCGGTGAGCGTCTCCACCCGCACGAGTACCCGCGCTGGCCGCACGCCGCCGATGTGTTCGCCGTGGCGCGGGGCGAGAAGGAGGCGCGGTCCTTCGACAGCCGTGTCGGTAAACTGCTCGACGAGTCCGACGTGCTCGGTGCGGTGCAGCTGCTGAAGTCCGCGCCCGGCAAGCTGTTCCGTGCCCTGGACCTCCTGCTGCGTATCGCCGCCGACCAGGAGGAGCGGGACGCGGTGGTGGCCGCCGCGGTGCGAGTCGCTCCCGAGGTCTCCGGCCGGGTCGTGCTTTCGGTCCGCGAGCACTTCCAGAACCGGGAGCAGGAGACCGACAAATCGCGGGTCTTCGTCAACCGCCGGGGCCGCGGCTGGGTCATCCCCGACGTCCGGCCGCCGGTCACCGCCGCCGACCGCGATCGTCTGATCGCCGCCCTCGACGCCGAGATGCGCCGCAGGCTCCCGGCACCGGGCCGGCTGCTGCTCGACCCCGACGTCCTCGACGTGGCGCTCCCGCTCAGCGGCAGGGCGACCGCGGCAGGGCTCGGCGTACTGCCGCGAGGCTCGGTGTCGGCGGTCGACGGCGAACAACTGCGCTTCTTCGTGTACTGGAAGGAGACCGAGAAAAGGACCGACTACGACCTCTCAGCGTTGCTTCTCCACGCCGACTACAGCGCCGACTACTGGCTCTCCTACACATCCCTGACAGGTGTCGGGGGCGAGCACTCGGGCGATGTCACCGAGGCGCCCGACGGTGCCTCGGAATTCATCAACCTGTCCCTGGACCGGGTACGCAGCGCGTACATCGTTCCGCAGGTCAACATCTACGCCGGCGAAGGCTTCGAGGAGGTCGAGGAGTCGTTCTTCGGTTTCATGCTGCGCGATGGTGAGCAGAAGGGCCGTCCGTTCGAGCCGCGCACGGTGCGTATGAAGTCGGAGCTTCGCGGGGCGGGTCGAGTGGCGCTGCCGCTGGTGTTCCGACGCGAGGACGACGGCCGGTGGAGCGCGAAGTGGCTGCATCTGTATCTGAAGGGCATCTCGTCGGCCAACCGGGTCGAGGAGAATCAGTTGTCGGTGTCCAAGGTGGTGCGCGCCGTCGTGGAGCGCGAGCATCTGACAGTGCGCTACCTGATCGACCTGATGGCCGGCGACACCACGGCCGTCGACGTGTGGGACGGCGAGCCGGTCCCGGACGAGCCCGTGATGTACATCGGTCTCGAACGACCCGAGGGGCTGCACCCGGACTCTCAAATCATCACCCTCGAAAATCTGCGCGACTTGATCCCGGGCTGAGTGCTAGCGTTGCCCGTGGCGAGGCCATGAAGGGGCTTCCTTCTCCATTCACTTTCCCTGAAAACAAGTTCTTTCGCTTTCCTCGCCCTCGACGTCGCTCCGGGCGGCACCCGCGCTCACCGCGCGAGTGCCGCCCGAGCCGTTTGCAGGGCCGGTATCGCTGTTCAACGAAACGGCCAGAGGCGTTCCGCGCCGGTCGCTCGCACACCCGAGCCGACGACGCCATCGACGGCGGAAGCGGGCACCGGCAGCCTGTTCCGTACCCTGGCGGGTATGCGCATGCGCCCCACGATGACTTGGACCCCTGCCGAGGACCTACCGCCCGGCACCACGGATCCGGAGCCGGTCGTCGATGCCCTGGGCACCGGCGGGGTGCTGATACTCAGCGGGGCGGGCCTCTCCACGGAGTCGGGCATCCCCGACTACCGGGGCGAGGGCGGCAGCCTGAGCCGGCACACCCCGATGACCTACCAGGACTTCACCGCCGGCGCCCAGGCCCGGCGCCGTTACTGGGCGCGCAGCCACCTTGGATGGCGCACCTTCGGCCGCGCCCGCCCCAATGCCGGGCACCGGGCCGTGGCCGCGTTCGGGCGGCATGGCCTGCTCTCGGGCGTGATCACCCAGAACGTCGACGGCCTGCACCAGGCCGCCGGCAGCGGGGACGTCGTGGAACTCCACGGAAGCCTGGACCGGGTTGTCTGCCTTTCCTGCGGCGCCTTCAGCCCGCGCCGCGAACTCGCCCGGCGGCTGGAGGAGGCCAACCTGGGCTTCGAGCCGGTGGCCGCCGGCATCAACCCGGACGGTGACGCCGACCTCACCGACGAACAGGTCGGGGATTTCCGCGTGGTGCCCTGCACGATCTGCGGCGGCATCCTCAAACCGGACGTGGTGTTCTTCGGCGAAGCGGTTCCGCCGCGGCGGGTCGAGCACTGCCGCGAGCTGGTCCGTGAGGCGGCTTCGCTGCTGGTCCTGGGCTCCTCACTGACGGTGATGTCCGGGCTCAGGTTCGTCCGCCAGGCGGCCCAGGCCGGGAAGCCGGTACTGATCGTCAACCGGGACCCGACCCGGGGCGACCGGCACGCCCTCACCCGCATCGCGCTCCCCCTGGGAGCGGCCCTCACCACGGTCGCCGATCGACTGGACATTCCCGTCGACGACCTGTGATCCACGCCGTGGCCGCCTTGACCGAATTCCTGCGTCCGCCATTTCGCATGCGTCAGGACCGGGCATTCGTCCGCATGCGGGAAGCCCCGCCTTTGCCTCGTGCCGGTGGTCAGACGTACATCGGCCCCTTGTCGATGAGCTCGGCCAGCCGGCAGGTGAGTTCCTGGATGAGCACGGACGGGCCGGATTCCGTCCGCCATACGAGCCCGAGTTCGACGCCTGGCCCGGTGTCACGCATGGGCACCACGGTCAGGCCGGGCTGGGCGAAGATCTGGGCGGCCACGCCGGTCGTCCCGATCAGTGTCACGCCGTGACCGTGGTGAACCAGTTGAGCGAGGCGTACGAGGTCAGGGTCGGGCAGCTGCTCGACCACGGCCCCGGCTCCGGCTCCGGTCAGCCATCGGGTCATCCGCTCCAGCGTCGCCGGCTGGACGGCGGAGGTGACCATGAGTACCCGCCGGGCCGCCAAGTCGTCCACGGTGATGTCGGTGCGCTGTGCGAGTTCGTCGTCGGCAGGGACCACGGTGCCGAACTCGTAGCGCGCCAGTGGCATCACCCGCAGGCCCGGTTCCTCCACGGGCAGGTGCGCCACGGTCAGGTCGAGCTCTCGGGCACGCAGTGCTGCGAGGAGATCCACCGATGCCGCGAACTCGATGGCCACGGGGATGTCCGGCTGGAGCTCGGCAAGCAGGGCGGCGACCTGGTCGGCGACGGTCGAGGGGGCCATGCGGCTGGGGTTTCTGTCCGACATGGACCGACTCGGGTGAGCGGGCCTGCCGGCGGCTGGACCCCGATTTCCGCCGGGTCAACCTGGAGATCCTTGGCAACACGGACCGTTCTTGCACGTCCATGTCTGGCCGCGGTTCGACTGGGAGTCGGCCGAGCTGGTGAGCAAGCCGGTGTGGCTGTATCCGCGTGAGGGGTGGAGTGACGAGCAGTTCAGGCTGGGCCCACGGCACGATGTGCTGCGGGAAGCGATCGGCCGCGAGCTGGACCAATTGTGCTCGATGCCTGAGGGTGTGGGCCCGCCGACCTGACGGTCGGCCGTTTCTCCCCCGCATCGTCGCTGGTGCGGGAGGTTCCTGCACTGTGTCATGCTGCCGCGCGGCCGCATGATCGTCGAACGGAACGGGGAGGACGTGAACCAGACGTCTGGATTTATCCTCTCACCATGGCTTACGACTCCTCCGCAACGCGTGCGCGCCTACTCGAAGCCGCTCACGGCGAGTTCGTCACTCATGGGCTCGCCGGTGCCCGTGTCGAACGGATCGCCAAGGCAGCTCCGGCCAACAAGCAGGCAATCTACGCCTACTTCGGCTCCAAGGACGACCTCTTCGATGCCGTGCTCGATGCACGCCTGAAGATCCTGGCCGATGTGGCGCCATTCACCCCGGGCGACCTGCCGGCGTATGCGGGCGCGCTCTTCGACGCCTTCATCGCGGACCCCGACCTGATCCGGCTCACACAGTGGAAGACGCTTGAACGTCCCGAAGCCTCCCCCGGGGAACTGGAGGCCCACCTTTCCAAGGCCCAGGCCATCGCCGACGCCTACGGCGCGGACCTCGAAGCCGCGATGGACGCTTTGATGATCGCACTGTCCGCAGCACAGGCATGGCTGGCAACGCCTCCCGCCATTCGCAATCCGCGGCAGGCAGACGAGACCACCAGACGGCGGCGGCACCGTGCTGCCGTCGTCGCCGCGACCGCCGCCATGGCCGAGCAACTTCCGGCCGCCACAGACTGAGACACCTGTCCAGGAACCACTGCCGCAAGAGCCGCGCACCGCCTCGTACGGCCACGGACGTGGCACCTCCGGCCTGATAGGCAGCACACGACCACCCCAAAGCAACCATCCGGTTGTTTTAATGAGAGAGGCGCGCTACATTGCAAACAACTGGTTGGATTCAAATCGGAGCCAAGGAGATACGCCGTGGACCCCAAGACCGTCGTCAGGAACTTCTGGACGGACTACGAGAAGGGCGACCTGGAGAGCACCTGGGACCAGTACATCGCCGCAGACCTGACCATCCACCCCTCGTCCGGGTTCGAGTTCACCCGCCAGAGCTGGCTCGAGGCGGAACAGGCCCTTTTCGCGGCCTTCACCGACGTCCACGTCGAGGTCCTCGATCAGGTCGCCGAAGGCGACAAGGTCGCCACTCGGTGGGCGCTCACCGCCCGCCAGACCGGCGAGTTCTTCGGGGTGCCGTCCGCAGGACGCAGCGGCAGGCTCACTGGCACCACCGTCGACGTCGTCCGGGACGGCAAGATCGCCGAGCACTGGGGCGAGGTCGGCGTCCCGCACTTCCTGCATCAGCTCGGCGGTGCGGCATGACGGCCAGGCGATTCCAGGGAGCCCTCGGCACCCTGGTTGACGATGCCGATCACAGCCGACTCCAACGGCCGACCACCGAGGTCACCTGACCCATCGGCAACAGCTTCGCCGAGACCGCCGCGGAGCTTTCGGCCCCCGGCACAACCCCGCACACCTTCGCAGAACCCGCCCCCCTGGCGCACCCCAGGGCAACGACACCTTGCCCCAGACCATGGGCGTCCGCACCGGCCACCACCGTTGCACCCCGCCGGCTGGAAGGCCGCCTTCCGCGCATTCACCCCGCACGTCCTGCGGGACTCTCAACGGACCAGCATCAGGAGCCCTTCTCGTGTCTGAAACCACCCTCATCCCCTACGGAGCCACGTCCACAGCCCTGGAGGTCCTCGCGGGCGTCGACCTGAGCGGCCGGCGCGCGGTCGTCACTGGCGGTTCGTCGGGCATCGGCCTGGAAACCGCCCTGGCGCTCGCCGGTACGGGCGCCGAGGTCACCCTGGCCGTGCGGGACACCAAAGCCGGCGCGCACGCCGCCGAACGCATTCGCCAGGACGCCGGCAGCGGCAACGTATACGTCGCCCACCTCGACCTCGACGACTTGAACAGTGTCCGCGCGTTCGCCGGCGACTGGAACGGCCCGCTGCACATCCTGGTCAACAACGCCGGCATCATGGCCCTGCCCGAACTGACGCGCACCACACAGGGATGGGAGAAGCAGTACGCGGTCAACGTACTGGGCCACGCCCTGCTCACGCTCAGACTCCACGGCGCGCTGCGCGCGGCCGGTGGTGCCCGCGTCGTCACCGTCGCCTCCTCCGCGCACCTGATGGCACCGGTCGACTTCGCCGACATCCACTTCACCCGTCGTCCCTACGAGCCGTGGACGGCTTACGGCCAGTCGAAGTCGGCAGCGATCCTGTTCACCGTAGCCCTGGCCGGCAAGTGGGCGGCCGACGGCATCAACGCCAACGCCCTGCACCCCGGCGGCATCATGACCAACCCCCAGCGCCATCTCAGCGCCGACCAGTTGCGCTTCGTCGGCGCCACCGACGAGCAGGGCAACAAGCTGCAGGTACCCCCGGGCTGGAAAACTCCCCAGCAGGGGGCCGCCACCTCAGCACTCCTGGCGGCCTCCCCGCTCACCGAGGGCCTCACAGGCCGCTACTTCGAGGACTGCCAGGAAGCCGAACTGCAGCCCGCCCCGGCCCCCGGCAAGACCGGAGTGGCCGCCTGGGCCATCGACCAGAACGCCGCCGAACACCTGTGGAAGAACATCACCTCCGAACTCGGCCTCTGACGGGCTGACCCGCGATCGAGGTTGGGTCGTGCCGGCCTGACAGTTCGGCTCGCGGGTGATTCGGCAGACCGCCGCGCGGACGTGTACCGACTCGGTGCTCGGCCGGCGGCGGCAGGCCCGTAAGGCGGTGCGGTCGGAGACCAGGCCGGCGATGGCTCAGTGGATCTCAACGTAGTTCTCGCAACGGCCGGTGTGTCGCAGCAGTGGTCGCCCCTGTCGACGTCCTCCGGCCTCCTGGGCGGGGCCGAGACCCGCGGCCATCGATACGTCACGACCTGCTCAACAAGGAGGTCAGACCCGGTCGAGGGGCCGATGCGGCTCGTCCGGGAGCTCCACTGTGATCGTGTCGCCGGGACGCACCACGCCGCCCGCCCGGACGACGCTCATGATCCCGGCCTTACGCACGATGTTCCCGGCCTCGTCGCGGCCGACGACCTGCTTCAGCAAGCCGTCCTGGAATTTGTCGATCTGCAGGCAGGGATTACGCAGGCCGGTGACCTCCACGATCGCCTCGTCGCCGATGCGCAGCAGTGTCCCGACGGGCAGGCCGAGCAAGTCGATGCCGCTCGTGGTGATGTTCTCGCCGAGTTCGCCGGGCGCCACCTTGAATCCCTCTTCGCCGACTTCGGTGAAGAGCTCCTCGTGAATGAGGTGGACTTGGCGCAGGTTCGGCTGGGTGGGATCCTGCGCGACACGCGAGCGGTGCTTGACCGTGACGCCGGCGTGCACGTCCCCCTCCACCCCGAGCCCGGCGAGCAACGCGATGCTGGCCCGGTTGGGCTTGGTGAACGAGTACTCGTTGTTGCTGCTGACCGCTGTGACCGTCCCGCTCATCCCGCGGACCCCCTGTTCGGTAGCGATGATTCACCACGAGCCTAGTCCGCGGCCCGCGGCCCGCAGGATCCCTGCGATCAACCGCGGGGAAGGCCGCAAGTAGCTCGCCGTTCACTACGGGCATGCCCTGGCAGCCAAGCTGTTGCAGCGACAGGGGCGCGGCTGTTACAGGTCGAACTCGAGGTGCTCGATGTCGGTGAAGCGGACCTCCTCCAGCTGGCCGGCGCGGCGGCCGTTGTCCTGGAAGTACACCTCCTTGAGCGCTTCGGCGGCGATCTCCCTCAGCTGCTGGTCGGTGGCGCCGGCCTCCTGGGCGGCGAAGAGGCGGGCGGCGTAGCGGGGCGGCAGGGCGACGGTCAGGTGCCGGATGCGGTCCTGGTCCGTCGACCCGATCGGCGCGGTGTAGCCGAGGCGGGCGCGGGTGTCGATGACGATGCCGCCGGTGGTGGCCGCCTTCTGCCGGGCCTTGGCCCGGATCTGCGGTTGCCAGCGCTTCTTCACCTCGTGTTCCAGGCGTGCGGCGAGGTCGGCGCGGGGCTTTTTGATCTGGTCCTTCACGTACCGCTCGACGGTGCGCTGGGAGATCCGCAGCATCTGGGCGACGGCCTTGGTGGTCTTGAGCTGCCTGACCAGGTACCGCATCTGCGCGGGCGCGCTCTTGGGTGTCGGGCGGGTAAAGGCTTTTTGCACCGCGGTGTCCAGGCCGTCCCCGAACAGGGTCATCGCCTACTCCTACTCTCCGTTGTCGACGTCGGTGACGGTGCCGTCCTTGATGTACCGGGCGAGGTTGAGTTCCGGGGCGTTGAACCGCTCGCGGACCTCTTCGCCCCACAGGACGGTCTGGGTGCCCTCGTGCTTGACCAGGCCGGGGTTGATGCCGAGCTTGAAGCCGCCGGGCAGCGGCTTGCCCTCCCGGTAGGGCAGGAAGTCCAGCGGGCCGGTGCCGTCGACCGCGTACACGACACAGTCGGACAGGACGGCGACCGGGTACTGCCCGGTGAACACCGCATGCTTGACGATCTTCCGATGGAAGTTGATCCGGGTGCGGGAGATGACCGCCGCGCGGATGTCCGGCCGCCACGTGGGCCGGGACAGCGCCCGCCACGGCTCACCGGGTCGCCAGCCCTCACCCCGGGGCCGCTCGCGCAGCTTGCCCAGGCCGCCCTTGACCGTCGCCTTGACCGCGTCCACGACGATCGCCAGCTGCGGATCGCGGCCGCGCCAGCCATGCATCGCCGCGAGGAAGTCGGCCGGTGCCATGTCCGCGTGCACACCGAGGTCGGCCATCGTGGCGAGGAAGGCGTCACGCAGCCGGTTGTACCAGGCATCCAGGTAGCGGCCGTTGTCGTAGCGCACCCACGCCTCGATCGGCGTGACGTCGTAGCCGAGCTCCACCGCGTACGCCACTGTGGGAGTCGCGTACCAGGCCGGGCCCTCGGGCCGCTCACCCCTCGGCGTGAACGGGCTCGGCAACAGGCTCGCGTCCAGGTCCACCCACGTGTCCTTGCCGACCCTCACCCGGGACAGGTCGACATGGGACAGGTCGACCAGCCAGCTACCCGGGAGCTTCGGATCGAACGCCGGCGCCTTCACGTGCGTCGGCTCGCCCAGGCCGACGACCAGGCCGTTGGCTCCGGCTGCGAAGGCCATGTTGACGTCGATGCCGACCAGATTGCGGTGCATGCATTCGGCGTCGGTGAGTGGGCGCGCCCAGTCGAAGGCCTCCTCGAACAGCTTCTCGCCCGGACCGCGGACGTGGAAGCGCGGCAGGTTTTTGAGCAGCGGGTGCCCGTCGGGGGCCTCGCACGGCGCCGGGTCGACCGGCTGCTCGCCCAGCGAGCCCGGCGTCTTGGTCTCCGACTTCCTGAAGCCGCCGGTGCCCTCGTCACGGACGGCGTGAGTCGGCGGGTGCAGCGCGGTCATCAACTCCAGGCCGGTCACGGCGGTGGAGCCGCGCGGCGTCATCACCCGGGACGCGTACACACCCAGGACCCGGACCAGGTCCGCCGGCCCCAGCTGCGCGGCCCCGCCCCAGTGACGGGAGTCGAGCGCATGCCACGACGGGATGCACAGCTGCACGCAGGCCCGCTCCGATCCCTGCGCCGGGCGGTAGATCCTCGCCCACGGCCCGAACCCGCGCTTCGTCAGCTTCCACTCCGCGCGGACCAACTGCTTGACGACCTTGTGTCCCTCCGGGATCCGCCCGGCGAGCCGCTCTTCATCGGTGAGGGTGACCGGCAGGCCGTAGCGCTTCAGCGCCGCCTCGGTGAGCACGATCAGCGGGTCGGCGTCCTTGCCCGGCCCGGACAGCTTGGGCTGACCGAGCCGCGCCTCCTTGAGCGTCCACTCCACCAGGGCCGGGATGCTCTTGGCGGGCACGTCCAGGACCAGACCGCCGACACAGTACGCCAGCACCTGCCCGTCTTCGACGTCGACGACGGCGAGCGGCCCGTTCTCGAACCTCGCATCGGTGCCGCCCACCGGGGTGTCGGCGGGGGCGGCCTTCTTCGCGGCCGGGCGGCGCGACGTCGACGACGGCCCGGCGGTGCGCGCCGGACGGGGCGCGGCCTGCGGAGCAGCGGGGGCGGGAGTCCGAGTGTTCTCGGAGCCGGGCATGCCCGCGGTCTCGGAGGGCGGGGCTGCGGACAGTGGTCGCGCTTCCGGCGCCGGGGCGGCCGCCTCCTCAGCCGCAGAGGCCGTCGGGTAGAGCTCCGCGAGGTGCTTCAACAGCCGTGCGTACGCCTCACGTTCCGGGCCCCGCGGCTCGGTCCGAGTCTTGCTGGACTCCCAGCCGGACACCGTGGCCCGGCGCACCTTCAGCGCGGCGGCCACTTCGTCCAGTGTCAGGCCGTGTGCCTGGCGCAGCCGCTTGCGCTCCTCCGGCGGCGGCAGCGGGGAACGGGACGCGACCAAGGCGTCGACCGCGTCGAACAACTCGGACATGAAACACCTCCTGACCGACACCCTAACCCAATAACCGTACACATTGCGCACTTTTGCCGTACGGGACGCGTACGGAGGTAAGTCCCGTCCCCGTCGCTGTCCGTATCCCCGGCCACCAGGTCTGCGGTGTTCGCCCTGCGGCGCCGCGGCGCCCGCCATGGAGTGCTCCCCCACGCACCTGCGCACTTCGCTCCTGCGCTGGCTGCAGGCAGCCGTGGACGGTACGATTTTGAGAAAAGTCAACGCGATTGCCTGCGCGCTTTTCGTGAGCCATTGATGTGCACAACATCTCTCGGTGAATGCCGACACGCTCAAAAATCCTGAACAGCACGCAGATTCATTCGGGTCGGATTTCAGACCAGACGTGCCAATCCCGAACGTGCGGCGTTAGCAACTTGACGTTCGACCAGCAATGGGACTCACATGGGCTGGCTAACCTTCGGATACTTCGTATCGTATATTCCCTACGCCATGCTGGTGAAGGCACTGGCCAGTGGCGTGACTCCGCTGTCGCCCCAGCCGATCAGTGGCTACGAGATGCTGCCCGCATCCGTCCTCGGGCAGATCGCCGCGATGATGGCCTTCCTGGGCGTGTCGGGTCGGTGGCGACACATGCGCCGGAGCGGGATCGGCGGGCGCCGGATTCCGACGGCGGGGCGGGAGACGCTGGCTGCCGGCTTCTTCACCTCGCTCATCATCGGCGCCACCACGATGAATTACACTTTCGCCGGCGTCTCGATCCTCTTCATGCTGTTGATGATGCGGGGCGGAGTTCTCATTCTCTCCCCCTTGATCGACAGAGCGGGCAATCGTCCGGTCATGAAACATTCCTGGTTGGCACTGTTCCTCAGCGTGGTAGCGGTTTCGGTGGCTCTCGGTGATGTGAACAGTTATCACCTCACGCCGACCGCTGTTCTGAGTGTCCTCATTTACCTCGTCGGCTACCTGGGCCGGTTCAAAATCATGGGTCGCGTCGCCAAGAACGGGATTGTCGCGACGGACCGGCGATTCTTCGTGGAGGAGCATGTCGCGGCACCGGTCTGGCTGGCCGTGCTCCTGGGCGCGGGAGCGCTGGCCGGGCAACCGCAACTGGGCGCGGGTTTCACCACGTTCCTGGGTACTCCGGCCGCGTTGGGGGCAGCGGGGATAGGAGTGGTCTACGAGGTGCTGTTCGTCTTCGCTTCGATGATCTACCTCGACCGGCGCGAATACACCTGGGGTGTGCCGGCCTGGGCGTTCGCCAGCTTGATGTCCGGCCTGGTCGCCTCCTTCTCGCTCGCATGGCTGGCCGGGCTCCCGCCTCCCGGGAGCAGCCAGCTGATCGCGCTGGTGTTCGGGGTCGGCGCCGCCGCGGCCCTGTCCTGCCCGTCGGCCGTCCTCTGGTGGCGCACCCGCGGCACCGGCGCGGCGTACCGGGTGCTGTTCGTCTGCGGTGGGAACACGTGCCGCTCGCCCATGGCGGAGGTCATCGCATGGGCCGAAGCCGCGGAGGCGGGGATCGCACACGCCTTCCGGTTCTCCAGCGCGGGACTGGCGACGCCGATGCCCGCGCGGGCGATGGCTCCTGGCGCCCGGTCCGCGCTTGCCGAACTCGGCCTGCGACGTGTGCCGGGCCGGGGAAATCCCCGCCGTCACCGTGCTCGTTCGGTCACCCTGGAACTGTGCCGGGTCAGCTCCGTCATCTACTGCATGACCCGGGCCCATCGGGACAGGGTGATCGCCATGGCGCCCGAAGCCGAGGAGCGTACCCTCCGGCTGGATCCGAACCATGACATCCCGGATCCGGAGGGGCAGCCTCCGGAGGCGTACCGTCGGTGCGCCGAGCACATCCAGCGTTCCGTGCGCGGCCGCCTGTGCGAACTCGCCGAGTCCTCCGGCGCTTGCGGCACCACTCCGGGACAGGGGTGAGGCAGGGATGCCAGTGGCGCGAGCGACGAATGGATACGGTGCCGCCCCCGGGCGGCGGGCCCGGCTGGTGGCGGTGGCCGCCGAACCGGAGGACCTCACCCCCGGTTCGCTGCGCGGCCTCGCAGGGGTCGCCGACGAACTGGAAGTCCGGGCCGATCTGGTCGGCGATCCCGATCCGTCCCGGCTGCGTCGGCACTTCGGAGGGCAGCTGACCTACTGCCTGCGCTCTGCGCGACAGGGTGGCCGCTCGGTTGCCGGCCCGGTGGAACGGCGCACCCGGCTGCTGCGCGCGGCGGACCACTATGAACTGGTCGACCTCGAGGCCATGGACGACGTGCAGCAGGAACTGCTGGCGGCCGTCCCCGCCCGGCGGCGGCGTGTCTCATGGCACGCGTCCGGGCATGCGGGGAGGGCCGAGGGGCGCTGTCGAGCGGGGCTGCGGGAGGCAGCAGGAAGGCTCCGGGAGCGGTTCGCCGCGATGTCCGCCGTGCCGGCGGCGCTGTACCTCCTCGCACCACCTGCGGGCGAAGGACAGTACGGGTTTGCCGCGCCGCTGCTGCTCACCGGGCTCGGGCGTACCGACGTGACGGCGTTCGCGTCCGGTCCGGTCGGCATGTGGACCCGGGTGCTGGCGCCGTGGCTGGGGGCGCCCGTCGTCTTCGGCCGGGTCGGTGCGCAGGGGGAGGACGGCATGCCGAGTGTGGGCCGGCTCCTGGCCGACTACGGCCTGCCCGCGTTGCCGCCGCTCAGCGGCCTTTTCGGCATTGCCGGGCGTGCGCCGGGAGGGTCGCTGTCGCCCCGGCTGCACAACGCGGCGTTGCGGGAACTGCGGCTGCCCGCGCTGTACCTGCCCTTCCAGGTGGACAGGTTTTCCCGGTTCTGGCAGTGGGGCTTCGACTTCGGGGCGCTGGCCGGGATCCCCCTGCACGGGCTGACCGTGACCGCCCCGCACAAGGAGAGCGCCCTCCACGTGGCCGACGTCGCCGACCCGGAGGCGCTCGGATGCGGTTCGGCCAATCTGCTGTGGCTCGACCAGGGGCGCTGGCGGGCGGCCACCACCGACGCCGTCGGTGCCCTGCGCCCCCTTGCCCTGGGTGGAGTCGACCCGAGCGGCCGTACGGCCGCCGTCATCGGTTGCGGCGGCGCCGGACGAGCCGTCGCCTGGGCCCTGCGCGAGGCCGGAGCCAGGGTGACCCTTGTCAACCGGGGGATCGCGCACGGTCTGGAAGCCTCCTCGCGGCTCGGGCTTCCCTACATACCGCTGTCCCGGTTCTCCCCGGCGGGGTACGACCTGCTCGTGCATGCCACGCCCCTGGTGGAGCGGGAGCCGTTCCCGGTTGCCGCGGCCGACAGGGACGCGGTGGTGTTGGAGATGGCCTACCGCGATCCGCCGACCGCGCTCGCGCGCGCCACCCGTGCTCGCGGGCTGGTCGGCATCGACGGCTGGCAGGTCCTGTTCGTCGAGGTCCGCGAGCAGTTCAGGCTGATGACGGGCCATCCGATGCCCGACGCGCTGCCGCTGCGGTCCATCTGCTCCGGATCGGCCGAGCAGGCCGCTGTCCACGACCTCACCGCATCAGGCGGACCGGCACGGGCACACCGCACGGGGCGGGAGGCACCATGACGACCCGTGCGACGTCCTCGTCCGGACCGCCCACGGCCCGCCTGCCGAACGTGACACGGCACTTGGAGGCTACCTCCACATGACCGACGACCTGCCCCGCGCCGCCGGATCCGTCCGCAGCCCGGCGACCGGAGACGACCAGGCTGTTCTCGCGACAGCGGCCAAGCTCGCCGCGGACAAGTTCGCCCCCCGCGCTGTGGAGTACGACCGCGAGGCCGTCTTCCCCGCCGAGGATTTCGACGACCTGTTCTCCAGCGGTCTCCTGGGCGCCACCGTGCCGCGGGAATACGGGGGCCTGGGCTACGGCCCCCAGCAGCGCCGCACCCTGCCCCTGTGGGAGATGACCACGACGCTGGCCAAGGCGGATCTGTCACTGGCCCGCTGCTGGGAAGGGCACGCCAACGCACTGGTCCTGATCGACGCCCTGGCCACCCCCGAGCAGAAGCGACGCTGGTTCGCAGGCGTGGTGGAACACGGGGAGAAATGGGCCGCCTGGAGCGGCGAGCCCCAAGCCCCGAAGCCGGGCGAGAGCCTTCGCTTCGGCACCACACTGGTCCCTGTCCGCAACGGCTGGGTCCTCCGTGGCAGCAAAGCGTTCGCCACCGGTGCCACCGGAGCACAGTGGGCGATCCTGCTCGTCGATCCGGAGACACCCGGCGGAGCCCGCCAGACCACCCCGGGGGCCCGCGGGAGGCTCCTGCTGCTGGCCTGCGACCTGTCCGACCCGACCGTGACCGTG
Organism: Streptomyces sp. CB01373; assembly: GCF_002803075.1. GTDB lineage: Bacteria > Actinomycetota > Actinomycetes > Streptomycetales > Streptomycetaceae > Streptomyces. The sequence goes on from NZ_NNBK01000007.1 coordinate 69,891, forward strand.
GATGCTTCCTGGTGGGACCCCGCCGGCATGCGTGCGACGGTCAGCCACGCGGTGCGCTTTCACGACACCTTCATACCGCGCGAGCATCTTGTCGGAGGTCCCGGCAGCTACTTCGAGGGGCAGTGGCAGACCGTGTTCGTGCCCCATTACGCGGCCAGCTTCCTCGGCGGCGCCCTCGCCGCGTACGAGTACGGGCTCGCGTACCTGAAACGACAGGGCAAGGGCGGTGACCCCTATGTGCAGCAGCGAGTGGGCAGCATGGCGGTCAACGTCGAGACCGGGCACCTCTGGCTGCGCCACGTCGCCGGCCTGTGGGACGAGGGCAGGGACGACGAGGCCCGAATCGCCGGCGCCAGAGCCTGGCACACGATCGCGCATCTGGCACAGGAAACGGTGCATCACGTCATCCAGGCCTGCGGCGCCCGCAGCCTGATCCGCCCGAGCCCCGTGGAGCGGGTCCTGCGCGACCTGACGCTGTACGAACTCCACGACAACGCCGATCACGTTCTCGCGACCGTAGGCCGTGCCGTGCTCGGCGAGCAGTACGACCTGTCCTTCCACAGACTCTGAGTGAGGCAGCGCTCCATGGAGTGAGCGGTATCGCTGCCCGGAATTTCCCGGCCCCGGCAGGAGTCAGAACCGCGCTCTGCCCCAACCGGGCATGGCCTCACCTGTCGTTGATCGCGGAGAGCCATGCCGTGTCCTCCGGGCCCGGCGCTTCGGGGTCGAGCGCGGGCAGCCGGCGCACCTCGCCCGATCGCAGGGCGACCGTGGCCCGTGGCCGCATCGGCCCGTCCCCCCTGCGTGAGAGCAGGACGAGTTCCCAGACTGTCGCCGTCATGACGTCGAGCCGGATGGCGCAGTCGGCGGTGACCCGCCGCGGATCGCGGGTCCGGCCCAGGGACAGATGTGGGGTGAAGTCCTCGGCGGGCCCACCGCAGCGCGGGAACCGCTGCCGCAGTGCGTGGTACAGGTCCGCCCATGGCGCCTTGCCGGCTGCCGCCGGGTCGAGCCACACGGTGAAGTACGCCCTGTGCCGGAAGGTGCGCACTCCGTCCAGCCGCGCGGTGAAGACGGGCGTCTCGGCCGTCGCCGCGGCGAGCAGTGGGGCAGCCCGCTCGAAGTCGGACTCCGGCACGAAACCGAAGAGCACATTGACGTGCGGCGGCCACCGGTGGATCTGCGGATCGTAGTCCTGGCGGATGTCCTGGATCGGCGGCCACAGTTCTGCGGGCGGGATCCAGGCCACCGCGGTGCGGGCCGTCGGGGACACGTCGAGGATGCCGACGGGCCCGCCCCTGCGGGACTCCGTGTCGCGGCTCGGGTCCGCTCGCGGGTCACGCACCCGGCCGGCGCCCGACGCGTCGACGCGGTCCACGCCCGTGGCCCGGTCCCAGACCACCTCGCCGTCCGCCTCGATGAAGACCACCCGGTGCCACGGGATGTCGCCCCCGGGCACGAAGGAGGACAGCGGGATGCGCTCGACGCCGTCCCCGCGCCGGCTGATCCCCAGCACGAACCGGGCCGGGTCGAACCGCGGGTCCCAGCGGACCCGGTAATAGATCTCGTCGCTGGTTCGCACCACGCCTCCTCTGCCGCCATCACACCTCGTCTTCCTCCAGGGTGCCGCCCGAGGTGAGGCGGTACTCGGTGCGGCTGCTGATCGCAGGTTCGTGGCAGCCGCGATCACCACGGCGACCGCCGTGGAGTTGCGGGCGGGCACCCGGCCTCCTCGGGCCCGGTCGACGGGGGGGCAGGCGCTGCGGTGCGCGACCCACGGGCCTGGGTGAGGCCACCAGTACGTCCGCACCTCACGCAGGTGAGCCGTCGGCGCCGAGGCGATGCGCCTCCGCGGCCACGGACCGGGTTCCGGGGCCAGTTTGACGTCCATTTGGCTAACCGCTATCTATTGAGGCGTCGTAGAGGAGGGTGGTCCGTGCAGGACGTGGTGCTGGCGCTGCTGGTCAAGGAGCCATCGCACGGGTACGACCTGCGCAGGCGGTTGGCTGCGGCGCTCGGACCGCTGGGAGAGACGCTGAACGCGGGTCAGATCTATGTGACGCTCACCCGGCTCGAAAAGGCCGGGCTGGTCGTCCAGGAGCGTGAGGACACGCCGGTGCGCGGCCCACGGCGCAAGGTGTACGCGCTGACCGCGGCCGGGCAGGGGCGGGTGGCCGCGTGGATGGCCGAGAGCGCCGGGCCCAAAACGGATGTGACGGAGTTCCACCTGAAGCTGGTGGCCGCCGCCGAGTCGGGTCTGGCCGATCCGCTCGCGCTCGTGGGCGCACGGCGGCAGGAGCTCATGCGCAGCCTCGCCGAGGCCCAGCGCGCCTCACTCGTACACGACACGGACTCGGAGGCCGGGCTGCTTCTGGAGGGCGTCGCGCTCCGGCTTCAGGCCGATCTGCACTGGCTGGAGGCGTGCGGGCGGACCTGGTCCGCCCGCGCCCTCCGTGGGGAAGGCGGAGGAATCGGATGACGAGAGACGTGTGGGACCGCGCACCTGGCGACGCGTCCGCATCGGTACTGCGAGCGGTCGGCCTGACGCGCGTGTACGGGGAGGACGAGAGTCTGGTGTGGGCCGTCGACGGGGTCGACCTCGATGTCCCCGCCGGGCAGACGCTTGCCGTGACGGGGCCCAGCGGCTGCGGCAAGTCGACGCTGCTGCAGCTCCTCGGTGGTCTTGACCGGCCCACCGAGGGCGAGGTGTGGCTCGGCGGTCGGCGCATCGACAACCTCGGCGAACGGGAGCTGGCCCGGCTGCGGCGCCGCGCTGTGGGATTCGTCTTCCAGGCCTACCACCTGATGCACGAGCTGACCGCGGCGCAGAACGTCGAGCTGCCCGCGCTGCTCGCCGGGGCCTCTCCGCGCACCGCCCGCATCCGTGCCGCCGAACTGCTCCACCAGGTCGGACTCTCCGAACGCGCCCGGCATCTGCCCTCCGAGCTCTCCGGCGGGCAGCGGCAGCGGGTCGCCATCGCCCGCGCCCTGGTCAACAACCCGCTGGTGGTTCTCGCGGACGAGCCCACCGGCAACCTCGACAGCGCCGCCACCCAGGACATCCTCCGGCTCTTCGACGAGCTGCGTGCCGCCGGCCAGACCCTGGTCATGGTCACCCACGACGAGCGGGTCGCCGCCACGGCGGACCGCATCGTCTCCTTGCGCGACGGGACGTTGGCCGACGACACCCGCCTGGACGGCGCCGGCTGCAGCACAGGGCTCGGCGCCCTGCTGAGCTGGGAGGACTGACCGTGGGACACCTGCTGTTGATGTGGCGTCTGAGCCTGCACGACCTGCGCCGCCGTCCCGGCGAGGCCCTCATGTTCCTGCTCGCCGTCACCATCGCCACCGCCAGCCTGACCCTCGGGCTGGCGACCAGCAACGCCGTGGCCACCGGGTACGCGAAGACGCGCGCGGCCACCGCCGGCCCCGACATCATCGCCATTACGACGGCCACGGACCCGTCCGGCCTGGCCGCGAGCCTCGCAGACGCGCCCGGTGTGGCCGCGCAGGCCGACCCGGTCTTCGCGTTCGACACCAGCGTCCGGGCGCACGGCCATACCGCGCACTCCTCGGTCGAGGGGCGCGACAGCTCACCGTCCGCCGTGGACCGTCCGCTGGTGACCTCCGGTACCTGGGTGCGTCCTGGGGGCGCGGTGGTCGAGCGCGGCTTCGCGCAGTCGCTCGGCGTGCACGCCGGCGACCGCGTCACCATCAGCGGGCGCAGCTATCCGGTCGTCGGGGTCGCGATCAGCGCGGCCACCCCGGTGTATCCGTGGAGTGACTGGGCCCAGGGGCCCGGGCCGTCCGACTACGGCGGCAGGATCTGGCTCACCACAGCTGACGCCCACGCGGCAGCCGGCGACACCCCCGGTGTCCATGTGATCCATCTGAAGCTGACCGACCCCGTCGCGTCCCTCCGATGGCTCGAGACCGTGTTCTCCTCCGACCGCACGGGCGACTCCTGGGTCAACACCCACACCTGGCAGGACGTCCTCCGAACAAATACGAACATGATCGAGGGCACCCAGCCTGCCCTGGTCATCGGCGGCTGGCTGCTCGCCGTCGCCGCGATCGTCACCCTCGGCGCGCTCGCCACCGCACGTGCCGTCCGCGACAACCGGCGTGCCGCACTGCTCAAGGCTGTCGGCGCCGGCCCCGGCACCGTCACCGCCCTACTGCTGGCGCAGTACCTGCTGCTGACCTTCCTGGCCACGGCGCTCGGACTGACCGCCGGGACCCTGTCCGCACCCCGCCTGGTCGATCCCAGTGCCGGGCTGCTCGACACCGTCAGCCCTCCGGACTCCGGCACCGTCTTCGCCGCGGTCCTCCTCGCCAGCATGGTCGCCGTGACCGGTGCGCTCGGCCCCGCCCTGCGCGCCGCCCGCACCAGCACCGTCCACGCCCTGGCCGACCCCGCTCACATGCTCACGCACCACCCGCGCCTGAACGCCGTGACGGCGTACCTGCCCACCTCGTTCCTGCTCGGCATCCGGCTGCTCGCCCGCCGGCCCGGCCGCGCGGCGCTGGCATCCGCCGCCCTGGCCGCCACCACCATCATGGTCACCGCGCTGCTCACCTGGCGCACCGAACTCGACGCGGCCCCCGACTTCAAGCGGTTCGGCCCCATCGAAGTGCGGAGCGACCAGACCGGCCAGGTGCTGCTCGCCGTCACGCTCGCGATGGTGGCGCTGTCCACGCTGAACACCGTGCTCCTCGGCTGGAGCACCGCCGTACAGGCTCGGCGCGCTCTGACCATCGCCCGTACCCTCGGCGCCACACCCGGCCAGATCGTCTCGGCGCTCTGCGTCGCGCAACTCCTGCCCGCCGTGCCCGGAGTGGCGGCGGGTGTTCCGGCGGGGCTCGGCCTGTACTGGCTCTTCGGCACGCAGGTCACGCCCCCGGGATCGTGGCTGCTGACCGCCGTACTCGTCATACTGCTCGCAGTCGGGGCGTTGACCGCCCTGCCCGCGTGGGTTCACACCCGCAGCCCCGCCGGACGCGCCCTCAACGCCGAACCCGCCTGAACGGGCCCTTCACCAGGGCCGCCGATCAGTCCTCGCCCTCGTAGCCTCGGCGGTGTCCGGGGCATGGAAGGGGCGCAGGCCGGGGCCGCCGGCCTGGATGTCGAGCAGGTGGCGCCCCAGGAAGGTGACGTGCCGGTTCTTGAGCGGGGAGAACCGGGCGGCGGCCTTCAGCGCCGCGGCGGCGAGCTGCTGGGTGCCTGCGGCCTTGCGGATGCCGCCGCCCAGCGGGTGCGTCGGCGCGATCCCATGCTTCAGTCGGTGCTCGCGCTCGGCCGCGCCTGACGGAGGCAGAGGCTGAGGCGTCGCAGGAATCCGTCGAAGGGCTCGTCCGCGGGCCAGGTCTGATACGCCGTCATGGTCGCGGCGACGGCGAGGTTCATCTGCAGCGTCGCGCTCAGAGCGTCCGACGGTGCGGCGCGGGATGCCACCCACTCCCTCAGGTCGGTGAAGAACTGCTCGCCGAAGCTCTGCGCGGACTGGGCGAACGCGGGCGACTCCGCTTTCAGGCGGCGCTGCAGCGGCATCCGCTCCCGCAAGCCCTCGCAGAACCCCGTCAGGATCGCGGTCAGTGAGTCCCAGAGCGGCTCGTCCGCCGGACGGCCGCCCAACAGGTCCTGCCACGCGAACCGCTCCTCGGGGTCCTGGTCGAGGAGCACCGCGTCCTTGCCGACGAAGTAGTTGAAGAAGGTGGCGCGCGAGACGTTCGCGGCGGCGGCGATCTGCTCGATGGTCGTGGCCTCGTAACCCTGCTCGTCGAACAGCCGCAGCGCGGCGGACTGGATCCCGCGCCAGGTCGCCAGCTTCTTGCGCTCCCGCAGATTCATGGGTTCTTTCACGCGTCCCACCCTAAGGGTCGATTTCTGGATGAGTGCATTTTTAGACGAGTCTAAGTTTCTGGGTTACGGTGAGAGCAGACCCCCGGGGACGGCTCCGGAGGCCTGACCGTGAGGAGAAGTCATGAGCAAGGTCTGGTTCATCACTGGTACGTCCCGAGGGTTCGGCCGTGCGTTCGCCGAGTCCGCACTGAAGCGGGGCGACAAGGTCGCCGCTACCGCCCGGAAGGTGGAAGCGCTGGACGACCTGGTCGCGGCATACGGCGACGACGCTGTGCTGCCGCTGACGCTGGACGTCACCGACAAGGCGGCCGTCGCCGCCGCGGTCGCCGCCGCGCATGAGAAGTTCGGCCGGCTCGACGTCGTGGTCAACAACGCCGGCTACGGGCTGTTCGGCATGGTCGAGGAGGTCAGCGAACAGCAGCTGCGCGACCAGATGGAGACCAACCTCTTCGGCGCGTTCTGGGTCACCCAGGCTGCCCTGCCGATCATGCGCGCACAGGGCAGCGGCCACATCGTGCAGATATCGTCCGTCGGCGGCGTCGCCGCGTTCCCGTCGCTCGGCGCCTATCACGCGTCCAAGTGGGCGCTCGAAGGATTCAGCGAGGCCCTGGCCCACGAAGTCGCCGGCGCCGGGATCAAGGTGACCATCGTCGAGCCGGGCGGCTTCAGCACCGACTGGGCCGGCTCCTCCGCCACACGCGCCACGCCGAACCCCGCCTACGACCAGGTCCGCGAGGCCATCACGGCGCGCTTCGGCGACGCCCGGTACGCCGACCCTGCCGACGCCGGTGCCGCTCTGCTGCAGATCGTCGATGCCGACACACCGCCGCTGCGCGTGTTCTTCGGCACCGAGCCGATCGAGATCGTCGAGCCGCTGTACGCCCAGCGCCTTCAGACCTGGGCCGACTGGCAGCACGTCTCCCGCACCGCCCAGGGCTGACCACGCCTCTCACCCGCCCCCGGCAAGACGGGAAGGAATCCCCCTCAAGTCCGCACAACACACCCCCAACCGTTCGGCGCCACCAGCACCAGACGGGGACGGGGTTGGAGGCGAACAGGTTAACGCCCCCCCCGCCGCCCGCGCAGGCGGAGGGTCTGCCCCGAAGTCGGACAGCAAGGTGCTCACGACAACTCCTCCTGGAGGCAAGGCAGCGGCAGGGGTGTCAGGCCGCCGTGGTCATGGGGCCTAGGTGGTGCGGGAGGCGGACGCGAGACACCCTGGCCGCGGTCAGCGGACGAGGTCGGGCGCTGTCGTGTCGGTGAGCCGGGGGTCGGGACTGCCGGCGGCCATGGAGAGGGCGCCCCTGACCATCCGGATGAGCTTGAGCAGGCCGCTCGGCCTGCGCCTGTCCACGCCCGCGACCAGTTGCCTGAGAACGCTCAGCTGATCAAAGTAGATCCGCTCGGTCACGAGGTTCTCGTTCTCGTCGAAGATGAAGTACGCGTTCATGCGCGTGCGATGAGTGGCGCCCGTCGGCGGGATCTTGCCGAGAGGTCCGAGATGTGTGCCCAGAAGCCAGAACTCCACGATGACGGCGTCGACGCTATGCCGGAAGGCAATGAGCTCGTGACGTTGGTCAGGGAAGGCGACGCGCGTGTCGTCGTAGTACGCACGCACTTCGGCATCACCTTCGTGCACCTGCATCGACGCCATGAGTTCGTAGTGGGGGTGCGGAAAGGTGGACAGGGTGGCGTCCCAGTCCTGTGCGACCTCATCACGGAAGTGGTCGAGGACAAGCTTCTCCCGGGCCCGAAGCACGGACTCGTCGGGAAGTACGAACCGGTTCACAGCAGTTACCCTTTGCCTCATTTTGTCAACAGGATGAGAACGATCACGGATCGAGTCTCCACGCCCCGTCGCGATGAATCACCTTGAATCTGACGGAGGCTCAACTGCCTGAAAGGATCGAGCCGCCGACGATGGTCGAACCACTGGATCAGCGCCGCCATGCGCGGACTCCGCACGGGCGCTGCTGGAGCAGGCCGCAAAAACCCGCGGGAGCCGACAGTGACCTTCTGTCATTCTGCTTGCCATGTCCGCACGAAATCGAAGACTCCCCCGGCACCGCGCCTGGCCCCTGACCACCACCGACATCAACGGGTGTCTCGGCCCTTACATGAGCCGCGTCAAGGACCTGCAGTTCGTCACGGGGCATGGCAGCGGGACCATCGTCCTGGGAGCACAATGGCTCGCTCCGAACCCGCGCAACTACGGCCGCGGCGTCCACCCGGACATGGTCGGCGTCTACATAGACGTCCACCCGGTCGATGCCACTGAACGTGCTGCCACCCGCGCTGTTCTACAGGAGCATGCCCTCCCGCAACTGCACGAATGGATCACGCAGGCCATCGCCGCCGACGAGACGTGGCAGCTGACCGATCACCAGCACTACTGGCGGCTCACCGACGGCCACCTCACGCACCGCGACGAATCGTGAACCGAGCCCGGGCAACAACGCACACCGCTACGTCAGCGGGGTCCAAGACCAGGCCGTGGACGGTGGGGGGGTCGGTGACAAGCTCCGGTGGGCGACCAGCAGGCCCTACGCCTCCCTCCTCACCGCGGTGAGGACGAGCCAGCCCGCGGCGGCGCCGACCACGTACCAGAGCAGGTCGGGCGGGTTGAAGGTGGAGCCGAGTACGAGGCGGGCGACGGTACTGCGCCGGGAGAGCTCGGCCAGCACCTCACTGAGCTGCAGGAACTCGATCCCCCAACTGATGGCCAACGCGCTTGCGGCGGCCGTCAGGGGCGTCACCCGGGGCGCCACCAGAACGACGAGGGTCAGAAGCAGCACGGTGTACAGCGCGTCTCCACCGTACTTGCCGACGCTCCCCGCCGTGACGGCCCTGAGTCCCAGCCCCGCGGCGACGGTCAGCACCGCGGCCGAGGCCGCCGCCAGGCGGATCCGTACCGGGGCGGCGGCGCCTGCGGCGCGGTCCTGGGTTCTTGGGAGGGAGGGCACAGGGTCATACTGCCGGATGTCCCATGCACGACGCAGCGACTCCCTCTCGGCCACTGCCGGCGGTGCGGTCTCCTCGCGCGCTCGCAGCCACGTCGGTAGGAGTACGGCGCCCGTCGCGGTCGGCAGCGCACCCGCCACGTGAGCCGTCCTCCCGTACGTGACAAACCCATTGACGCTCCCATTTCCCTTCACTACCTTCCGAGAGCGCTCTCACTATTCATCCACGGCATGCCCCGGGCCACTCCGTCACCTGTGCTGCTGCGAAGCGACGTCGGCAGGTCCACGGCGAGGGCAGGGGGCGTCGCGTTGACGGGGAGGCCCCATGACTCCAGTACGAAGGTCCCGTAGGGCAACGAGGCTTGTCACCGTCGGGCAGTCGGCCGCCGCGTTCGCCCTCGCGCTTCTCGCAGGCCTCGCCCCGCAGTCGGCGTCCGCCGCCGGCACCGCCGTCAACGCGACCGTCTGCAACAGATACTGCGACGCCCGTGACCCCGCACTCTCCCCCGGCGACCGCGTCCCGGTCACGGCGGCCGTCTACGGGCGGTCCATCGCCCTCCACTTCGACGACGCCGACGCGATGGGCTGGGCGTCCATCGGCAACGGCAACCCGGGCGACGAGGTCTGGCTCGACCGCTCCTTCGACGGCGGCCGCACTTGGAGTTCGGGCAGCAAGCTCGGTGACACCACCGTTCCTTCCGGGCAACGGGGTTGGCGCACGCTCATGTACAACATCGACGACTGGAACAATCGCGGCGTCGGCGCGCTGCGCGCCTGCGGCAAGGCCGGCGACCGCGCCGAGATCGCCTGCACCCCGTGGGCGCGCGTCACGTGGAACGCCGGCGACCGGCGAACCGCTGCGGCCACCGGCCTGATGACCTTCTACAACAACTCGACCGGCCTGTTCGACACCACCGGCTGGTGGAACTCCGCGAACGCGCTGACTGCCGTCATCGACAACATCCGCGTGTCAGGGATGGGCAGTTACTCGTACGCGATCTCCCGCACGTACGACCTGAATGTGAACACACGAAACGGGCAGTTCCGCAACGAGTACATCGACGACACCGGCTGGTGGGGGCTCGCGTGGATCGCCGCGTACGACCTGACCGGTGACAGCCGCTACCTGAACACCGCCCGCGCCGACGCCGACCACATGGCCGCCTACTGGGACGGCACCTGCGGCGGCGGAGTGTGGTGGAGTACGGCGAGGACGTACAAGAACGCCATCGCCAACTCCCTCTACATCCAGCTCAGCGCCGCCCTGCACAACCGCATCCCGGGTGACACCACGTATCTCGACCGGGCCCGCGCCGGCTGGTCCTGGTTCCAGGGCACCGGCATGGTCAACGGCTCGAACCTGGTCAACGACGGCATAGACCTGTCCACCTGCCGCAACAACGGCCAGGCCGTGTGGTCGTACAACCAGGGCGTGCTGCTCGGTGCGCTCACCGAGCTGAACCGGGCGACGGGCGACGGGACGCTGCTCACCCGCGCTCGGCAGATCGCCGACGCCTCGACCACGGCCTCCTCCCTGCACACCGCCGACGGCATCCTGCGAGACCCGTGCGAGAGCGGGGACTGCGGCGGCGACGGGCCGTCCTTCAAGGGTGCCCATGTGCGCGGCCTGGGCAAGCTCAACGCGGCGCTGCCGGACCATCCGTACACCGTCTATCTGCAACGCCAGGCGGACCGGGCCCGCACGAGCGACCGGAACGCCCTCGACCAGTACGGACTGCGCTGGTCGGGACCGGTCGACAAACTGGACGCGGCACGCCAGCAGAGCGCCCTCGACCTGCTCAACGCGGCACCGTGAAGCGCCTCCTGTTCGCGGTCCTGGTGGCCGCGATCTCACTGACCTCCATCGGGCCGGCCCAGGCGAGCCAGACACCGCTGCGTGCGGCGGACCCGAGTGTGATCCATGTCGGAAGCACCTATATCTCCGTGCAGTCGACCGGCGCAGGCATCGCCGTCCGGCAGGCCACGTCGACGGACGCGCTCGCATGGGCGCCCGGCAGGTCTGGTCGGACACCCGTGGCCGCGGTGAGGTCTGGGCTCCCGAACTGGTCGCAGACGGTGGCCGCTTCTACATCTACTTCACGGCCGGTCGGAGCGAACCACCGGGTGTTCGTCATCAGCTCCGCCTCTCCGGACAGCGGGTACACAGCCGAGACGCAGCTTGCCCTGCCGGACGACAGGTGGGCGATCGACGGGACCATGTTCACCTTCTCGGGGCAGCGCTGGTTCGTCTGGTCGGGATGGGCGGGCGACACCAATGTCGAGCAGAACCTCTACATCGCCCGGATGAGCAACCCGACCACGCCGACCGGTGCGAGGTACATCGTCTCGCAGCCGCGGGAGAGTTGGGAGCGGGTGGTCGGCAACCCCTTCATCAACGAGGGTCCGGAAGCCATCAAGGACCCCAACGGCCAGTTGCACATCGTGTACTCCGCCAACGGCAGTTGGAGAGACCAGTACTGCCTGGCCGACCTGAGGCTGCGGTCCGGCGGTGACCCCACGTACGTGTGGGACTGGTAACAGTCGAACGGCTGCCTGTTCGGCTCCAACGCCGGCTCGATGATGCGTGTTTGGGACCAACGTCATCGACCGCCACCGCCACGACGACCACCAGCTGATCTACGTCAGCTCCGGCGTGCCGGCGATCCGTACCGAGCACGGCTCCTGGATCGCACCGAACGACCGGGCCCTGTGGATCCCCGCACACACCTGGCACGAGCACCGCTTCTACGGCCACAGCCGCTTCCACACCGTCGGCTTCTCCGCCCAGGACACGAAACCCCTGCCCGACACCCGGACACCGGCCGTCATCGCCGTCGACGTACTCGTACGCGAACTCCTCATCGCCCTCACGAGCCCCGAACTCACCCGCGCCGAGACCCGCCACATCGAAGCGGTCCTGCGCGACCGACTCCGCCGCGTCGCAGAGCAGCCGATGCACCCGCCTCTTCGACGCCATGGTGCTGCTCGCCGAGGGCGCCACCGTCACCGACACCGCCCACGCCTGCGGATGGGCCTCGACCAGCGCCTTCGTCGGCATCTTCACCCAGGCCATGGGCACCGCCCCGGGCACCTACCGCGCCGGCGTGCTCAACCAGCGGGAAGTCGGGCATGCGTGAGGGAGGGCGGGTGTCGTGTCCCAGTTGGCGGCGGTGCCTCAAGTCGGATGGTGAGCAGGCCAGTTGACAGGGCGGTCGCACCGCCCCCGGGAGCAGCGTCCCGCCGAGCTTGGCGGTGCCTCCCGCCCGTCATACCTTCGCCGCCGATCGGGCTGCGCCTTGACTGGTACAGACCAATACGGTTGAGTGTGCCTCACACCCCCCACCACGGTCGGCCCCGCGCCCCCATCCGGTTCCGACGGCACGCGCACAAGGCTCGCTCCGTCCTGCCCGCGCCGGGTACGACCGTTCTCCGTCAAGGAGTTGATTCCGTGTCGAGGCGTCGTATCTCCGCGGTCGTGACCGCGCTCGCCCTCTCCGCCGCCGTACCGGTGCTGGTGCCGACCAGCAGCGCGTCCGCCGCCACCTGTTCGAGCTACCCGAGCTGGGTGGCCGGCAAGGCGTACGTCACCGGTGACATCGTCCGCTACACGGACGGCAAGGCGTACATCGCTGAACACGACAACCCGGGCTACGACCCGGTCATCAGCACCTGGTACTGGACGCCGTACAACTGCGACAGCGGCAGCGGCAGCGGCAGCGGCACTCCCGTCGGCAACTTCGTTGTCTCCGAAGCCCAGTTCAACCAGATGTTCCCGAACCGCAACGGCTTCTACACCTACAGTGGCCTGACCGCCGCACTCAACGCCTACCCCGGCTTCGCCAACACCGGCGGCGACGAGACCAAGAAGCAGGAGGCAGCCGCTTTCCTCGCCAACGTCAGCCACGAGACGGGCGGACTGGTTCACGTCGTCGAGCAGAACACCGCCAACTATCCGCACTACTGCGACTGGAGCCAGCCGTACGGCTGCCCGGCCGGCCAGTCGGCCTACTACGGGCGCGGCCCCATCCAGCTCAGCTGGAACTTCAACTACAAGGCCGCGGGTGATGCGCTCGGCATCGACCTGCTCAACAACCCGTCGCTGGTGCAGACCGACGCCTCCGTGGCGTGGAAGACGGGCCTCTGGTACTGGAACACCCAGTCCGGCCCCGGCAGCATGACCCCGCACAACGCCATGGTCAACGGCGCGGGCTTCGGCCAGACGATCCGTTCCATCAACGGTTCCCTCGAGTGCGACGGCAGGAATCCCGCCCAGGTGCAGAGCCGTGTGACCACGTACCAGCAGTTCACGCAGATTCTGGGCGTGTCGGCGGGCGCCAACCTGTACTGCTGACCCGGTCCTTGGGTGTGCGCGAGTCGTTCCCAGGACCTCGGAACGGGGGCACCGCGCACGGGCACCTGGACAACCGGTTGACGCGGTCGTGGGCCGCATCGGCTTCCGCGTGATGCGGCCCACGGACGGCGCCTTCCCCGCCGCGGCACGACGAGCGACCTGACCGGTCGATCGCCGTGCCGCGCTGGGCCGGACGGCTGCGACATGTCGGGGGGCCGCGTTTCTCCGGCTCCACCTGTGACACCCCTGTGACCGGAACTGTGAGCTCCATCGCACACGCGTGGTTCGTGCCTTGATGAGATGGCCGCATGCCCAAACCCGTTTCCCTGCACCCGGCTTTCACCACGACCGCCCCTTTCCTGTCGGCTCTCGCTGCGGCAGCTCTGCTACTCACGGCCTGCGGCACGGAGCATGCGGGTGCCGGGAACACCGGTGCCGACGCGGCCGCGCCTCAAGGCGGCAGCATGCGGATCGACGATCCGGGCAAGGACGGCGTACGGATCACGTCGCTCACCCTCCCGTCAGCCACTCCCTCGCCCACTGGCAGCTACTCCGTCTCCGCCGACGGGCTCACCACGGGCTCGGACTCGGGCATCTCCGCCGCCTATGAGGTCACCAATGAGAGCGCCGAGCCCCTGACCTACACGGTCATCTTCACCTTCGAGAGCAGTGGCGGCGGGGCAGTGACCAACCGGACCGAGACCGTACGCGACGTCGGCCCCGGAAAGACCGTGCGCGGCACGCTCCGAGCCGGGGAACTGCCGCCCACCGCGCCGCGGGTGACGCGCGCCCAGGTACTCGAAGTGACCAAGGTTCCTGCGGGCGAGGCACCGGCCGATCCGGGCACGTGCCCCGACTCCGGGATCCGGGTCAGCGCGGACGAGGGCGACGCGGCCATGGGGCTGCGCGTCGTGGGCCTTCACCTCGACAACTGCGGAACGCGCCCCTACTCCGTCGAGGGCTATCCCCTGCTGGAACTGCTGGACGACGACCGCAAGCCCGTCGACGGCGTCGAGATCCTCGACGGCAGTGGCGAGATCACCACCGGCGCCGGGCCCGACGAACAGCCCCGGCCTGTCACCCTCGAGCCCGGCGAGTCGGCCACAGCCGGCCTGGTCTGGCGCAACACCACCGAGTTCGGTACGCCGGTCAACGTGCCCTATGTGCGGGTCCGGGCGAAGGATGGTGCCGCGCCGGTGACGGTGACCCCACACCTCGACCTCGGGACCACCGGAAAGCTCGGTGTCAGACCGTGGGAGAAGGCGGCACGCTGATCCTCCAAAGAGACTCCAGCATTCCCCATTCGTCAGGGGCCTGCTGAGCCCGGACAGCCGCCAGAACAGCCGGTAGTCGGCCGAGTGTGCCGGTCACCCCGGACCGCGTGGGCTTCAAGCGCGGGGCCCTGACGGGGGCGCGGGCATCACTGCCCGGAGACAACGGTTCCGCAACCTTGACTGACTTGGTCCAGTCCAATAGCGTCACCCCCGCACAGAACCCCACACGAAACAACACCCCCCATCCCGTCACATTGTTGACGGACCATCACCCCTCCGGGAGGGCCCCTGTGGTTTCCCGACGTTCCTTCCTGGCCGCGGCCGGCGCCGTCACCGGTGCGGCTGCGCTCAGCCCGTTCTCACCGTTCTCGCCGATGACTTCCACCGCGGCGGCAGCGGGAGTCTCGCTCCCCGTGAAACTGGCGAACAACTCCGGCCACGACACCGTCTACGCCTACATATCCGGCACCGACAGCAGCGGCTGGCCGGTCTTCGTCTCAGCGAACGGCGTCCTGAACCGGCTGCCCAACCCGTCGTCCCCGGTGACCCCCGTCGCCGACTACTCCATTGCGCTGGGCGCCTCCGGTTCGGCCGCCAAGACCGTCACCCTGACCGACTACATCATCGGCGGCCGTGTCTGGTTCTCGGTCGGGCAGAAACTCCAGTTCTTCGTCAACCCGGGCGCCGTGCCCGGCGTGGTCCAGCCCGCCCTGGTCAGCTCCGACCCCAACTGGGCCACCAACTGGACGTTCTGCGAGTTCACCTTCAACAGCGCCAATCTCTACGCCAACATCTCCTACGTCGACATGGTCGCGCTGCCGGTCTCGATGGCCAGCACCGGCAGCGGGGGCACCCAGTCGGTCAGCCCGCTGCCCTCCGGCGCCCTCGCCTCCATCGCCTCCGGCCTGAAGACCCAGCACGCCTCCGACGGAGCTCCCTGGGACAGGCTGGTGGTCACCGACTCCTCCGGTGCGGTGCTGCGCGTCATGTCGCCCTCGCACTCGCCGGTGGACTTCGGCAACTACTGGGACGACTACCTGAACCGGGTCTGGAGCCACTACGCCTCCACCCCGCTGACCATCAACGGCCAGGGCGGCATCGGTTCCTACACCGGCACCGTCTCGGGCAACGCCATCGTCTTCTCCGGTCTCAACACCAACGGCGTGCCGTTCACCAAGCCGAGCGCCGTCGACATCTTCGGCTGCGCGTCCGGTCCCCTCTACAACTCCGGGTCGGACGCGCGCGGGGCGATCGCCGCCCGGCTCGCCGCCGCGCTCAACCGCAGCTCGCTCCTGGTCCCGGGCGGGAACAACCAGCCCGACGGCGTGACACCTTCGCAGTACTACCAGGACTCGATCACCAACCACTACGCGCGGCTCGTCCACAAGTACGCCGGCATCGGCTACGCCTTCCCCTACGACGACGTCGGCCCCACCGGCTCGGCTCCCGTCGACGGGCACATCCAGGACGGGGCGCCCACCTCGTGGACCATCACCCTGGGCGCCGGCGGCTCCGGTGGAGGATCCGGCGGCGGCTCGGGCAGCGTCAGCGCCTACAGCACCATCCAGGCCGAGTCCTACTCGGCGCAGAGCGGGACCATGACCGAGAGCTGCTCCGACATCGGCGGCGGCAGCGACGTGGGCTACATCTCGAACGGCGACTGGCTGAAGTACTCCTCCGTCGACTTCGGTGCGGCCTCCCCGAACCAGTTCAAGGCCCGGCTGGCGTCGGGCGCGGACACAGGTGTCAGCGGTGCCATCCAGGTGCGGCTCGACAGCATCAGCGGCACGAAGATCGCCGAGATCGACTTCGCCAACAACGGCGGCTGGCAGAACTGGCAGACCGTTCCCGCGAACATCGTCGCCTCCGCCACCGGAGTCCACGACGTCTACCTGGTCTTCT
The DNA here is from genome assembly GCF_002803075.1 of Streptomyces sp. CB01373. Lineage (GTDB taxonomy): Bacteria > Actinomycetota > Actinomycetes > Streptomycetales > Streptomycetaceae > Streptomyces. The sequence goes on from NZ_NNBK01000007.1 coordinate 86,241, forward strand.
CGGGCAGCAGTTCGGACTTCGTCAACATCAACTGGTTCACCTTCACCAGCTGACCTCCGGCTCCGAGACGGCAGGCGCCGCGGGTACGGTCAGCCGTCGACCCGGCCACATGCCGTTCAGCTGCGCCGTGTAAGGGTGCTGAGGGTGTTGGCGGCCACGATGGCACCGATGCTCGTCCATTCCGTCCAGCCCAGGTTCTGGCCCAGCCCGATCCAGCCGACGAGGGCGGCCAGGAGGGGGTTGACGCTCATGAAGAGCCCGAACGCCTGGGCGGGTACGCGGCGCAGGGTGAACAGGTCGGCGAGGTAGGGCACCGCCGAGGACAGCACGCCGGCCGCGACGGCACAGCCGACAGCCGTGGCGGTCGGCGGACGGTGCAGGACGAGGACGATGCCGACGGGCAGGAACATCAGCGCGGAGATCCCGGTCGCCGTGGCGGAGCCCTGCGCGCCCGGGATGCGCCGGCCGACGGTGCGGTTGAGGAGGATGTACGACGCCCAGCAGCACGCGGCCAGCAGCCCCAGGCCCATTCCCACGTAGTCGGCCGAAGGCTGGGGGCGCATCAAGGCGACGACGCCCGCCGCGGCGATCACCGCACACGCGGCGTCGACGCGTCGGCGTGCGGCGGCCAAGGCGATGGTGAGCGGACCGACGAACTCCAGCGTGACCGCCAGGCCGAGGCCGATGCGGTCGATGGCCGTGTAGAGGGACAGGTTCATGGTCCCGAACACCACGGCCAGCCCCAGCACCGGCCACCACTGCGCCCGGGTGAAATCCTGCGGGCGTGGTCGGCCTACGGCGAAGAGGACGATCGCGGCGACGTACTGACGGACCGCGACGACGCCGACCGGGCCGATCACGGGGAAGGCATGGGAGCCGATCGCGGCACCGATCTGGTTCGACAGGCCGCTGCCGGCCATCGTGACCACCCCGGCCAGCCGATCGCCGGACGGGGCAGGGGCCGAGGGGCCGGTCGAGGAAGCGGATGGCAGGGACGCCGCGACGGGTGCGTTACGCATGACCTGATGGTGCGGCTCGGCGGTGCATGCGCAAAATGCGTCCGCAGCGGGATCCATACAGTTGAGTCATGGATGTGGAGCTGCGCCAGTTGCGCTGTCTCGTGGCCATCGTGGAGGAGGGCACCTTCACCGATGCCGCCGTGGTCCTGGGTGTCTCGCAGGCGGCGGTCTCCAGGACACTGGCCTCTCTCGAACGCGCCCTGGGGGTGAGGCTGCTGCGGCGCACCTCGCGCGAGGTGGCCCCGACCGCGGCCGGGCTGCGGGTGGTCGCCCGGGCCCGGCGGGTACTCGGTGGGGTGGAGGACCTGGTGCGGGAGGCCACATCGGGCCACAGCACTCTGCGGATCGGCTACGCCTGGTCGGCGGTCGGCCGCCACACGCCCGCCTTCCAGCGTCGCTGGGCACGGACGCACCCCGACACGGAGCTGCGGCTGATCCGCGTCAACTCCGCGACCGCCGGCCTGGCGGAGGGCGCCTGCGACCTCTCCGTCGTACGCAATCCCCTGGACGACCGCCGCTTCGACGGGGCCATCGTCGGCCTGGAACGGCGCCTGTGTGCCCTGTCCGCCCAGGACCCACTGGCCGCACACCGGTCACTGCGCCTCGCCGACCTCAGCGAGCGCACGCTGCTGATCGACCGGCGGACCGGCACCACCACCCCCGAGCTGTGGCCGCCCGGCTCCCGCCCGGCCACGGAGGAGACCGGCGACATCGACGACTGGCTGACCGTGATCTCCAGCGGCCGCGGCGTCGGCATGACGGCGGAGTCCACCGCGCGCCAGTACACCCGGCCCGGCATCGTCTACCGTCCGGTCCGCGATGCCGAGCCCATCGCCGTACGTCTCACCTGGTGGCGGGACGACCCGCATCCGGCGACCCAGGCGGCGGTCGAACTGCTCACCGCCCTCTACCGAGGCGACTGACCCGAGGGTCCGATGCGCCACGGCACGGCGTCGGGGGCCCAGGCCGCACGACACCGCACCGGACCCCGGCAGCAGTGGAGGACCAGGTCTGCCGACTGCGACAGGAACGCAAGCCGGGCCCCGCCGGCCGGGCCCCTTTTTGGCCCTGGTCCGTTGTTACGATCGGCCCATGTCTCAGGACCCCGCACAGATCCCTTCGGAGTGGGGCGTGTTCACCCGGGCGACCACGACGCTCAGCGACGGTGAGGTGCTGATCCACGACTGGTACGCGACGGGCGGAGAGCCGGAGCTCATGCTCCGGACCGCGGACCCCGCGGAAGCGGTGGACCTCGTTTCCCGCCTGGCCGCTTTCTTCGCGGATGAATCCGGCTGGCGCCGCCGCGCGTCCGATGCCGTCGTCGCGAAGTTCAGCGAAGGGCCCCCGGAGCCGGCAGAGCTGGACGAGGCGGCGGAGGACCTCATGCTGGAGACGGTCGAGGTCCACCCGGGCGGTGACCTCGTCCTGCATCTCGACGACTCGTGCGGTCGGCATTTCTCGTCCGGCTATTGGCCGGCCGTCCGTATCGATGCCGACGGATTCGTCACTGCGGTCACAGTCGAGGCCTGAGGGCACGCACGACCCAGCGGGATGATCATGCTCCGGCAGGAAGCGGCTGCGCCTGGTCAGGCCCCCGCAGGCCGGCGTGAGCCGTCGAGCTATCTCGTGGGGTTCGGGCGGTGCTGTCGCCGCAGCGCCTCGGCGAGGGACAGGAAGACCCGCACATTGCGGACGGCGGACGAGGGGATGGACAACCAGGGCTTCGTGAGGCCGAGTTGGTGGATTGCCAGGAGGCCCTCCTTCACCTCGACCCGCTCCACCTCCGGCCAGTCCAGGCGCCGGTCGAGGTGTCCGATCCCCGCGGGGTCGAGATGGACGAGTAAGAAGTCGATCCGCTCGCCCGCCTCCAGGCGGGCCGCGTCCCGGGACAGCCGCACCCGGCTGAACGCGGCGTCGAGGTCGTCGGCGAACCGGGCGAGACCCTTGTAGGAGTCGCTCACCACGATCGGGGCGCCCTCCTCGGGGATCACGGTGAGTGTGCGCCAGGTGGCGCCGGTGAGCCCGTTGGTCACCTTGGTCTCCTGCCGCGTGATGCCCGCGATCTCGTCCCACTCGTAGACCTCGGGCGCCCTCCCGGTGACCCACCGTACGAGCCCGCGCTCGTAGTGGGCGACCCAGATCTGAGGCTGGGTCCAGGCCCGTGCGACGAGCCGTCCGGCCAGGACGAGCGGTACCACTCCCAGGGCGAGGATCCCCGACGCGTTGTACCAGGCACCGCTGGTCCGCTGGTCCTCGACGGCGAGCGAGGTGCCGTACGACAGCATGATCACACCGAACAGCACCATGGGCACCACGACAGCCCAGACGAGGCGTATGGGCTCGGTGTGCACGAGCCCGCGACGCCTGCCCAGTTCGCAGTCCCGCGCGACGTTCCGCATCGCGGGCGGTACGAAGCCAGCACCCCGATCCGGCATGAATCCCCCCAAGGTTGCACTGGAGGGCCATTGTCGGGCGAGGGACAGCGCGTGTGAAGAGGGCGGCTCGTGCGGGAGTACCGGCAGCTGAGTCCGCCGCAAGCCTGCTCCGGGTGTGCGTGTGTCGTCACGCGATATGCCGTGCTGCCCGGCGCCCGCATGGGAGCGGGTGCCGGGCAGACACCGGGTCATCGGTTCTTCGAGATGCTCAGTGGGAAGGTGGGGGTTCCGATGTCGGTCAGTGTGGTGGTGTTCGCCTTCAGGTAGGTGTCCAGGTACGGTGAGCGGTCGCCCTGGGTCGATGCGTCGAACCGGGGATCCTGTACCTCGAGGGAGAGCCGGGCGTCGGAGACGGTGACCGTCTTGCCCGAGGGGACGCTCTGCCAGCCGTTCGAGGTGATGGTTCCGAGCTGGACGCCCAGTTGGTGCCCTTGCTGGAAGGTCCAGTCCGTGGCCTTCAGAGCGAAGGACGTTGATCCGCCGGTTTGCAGCAGGGCGACGTTCTCGTTGAACATGGTCGCCTTGCCGTCCGGGGCGACGTCCCACAGGCGTGCCCAGACGTTGCCCTGGCCGCTCGTCTTCAGCGTGATCTGCGGGCTGCCCGTGATCCGCACCTGCTCGGCGGCGGGCGTGGACCAGGTCCAGTAGCTGTTGGCGGGTGTATCAGCGCTGAACGCGGTCGGCTGGTCGGTTGTCAGTGAGCCGGCCTCCGCGCCGGACTCGATGTCCCAGCCCTGCGACTGCTGCTGCGGTGTTGTCGGCAGGACGGTCTTCTGTGTCTTGCCGCCGTCGTCGACGTACTGTCCGGGTGCCAGCCGTACCTTGTACGCGTCGTTGGTCATCGGCCAGGTCGGCTGGGCGCGCCACTGGCCGAGGCTGTCCTCAAGGGAGAACGCGGGGTCGGTCACCGATGGCTTGATGCCACGGAGGTACTGGTCGTAGAACCGCATGACCTCGTCGAACCAGCCTGCCCGTCCCATCTTGAGCTGGCCCTTGGTGTTGGATTCGTTGCCGCGTACGTGCTCCCACTGGCCGAGCCAACCACGTTGCGGGCCCTGGTGGTTGGCCAGGTACTTCTGCATCTCCTCGGGTTTGGTGTTGTCCTCGATGAAGCCCGAGGTGACGAACAGCGGTGTCTGGGATCCGGCGGCGCGGGAGGCGAAGTCGCGGGCTCGCCAGAACGAGGACTTCGGGTCGGGGTTCTGGGTGTTGGTGAGGTTGTCGCTCTCGCACTCGGGGTGGTTCTTCTCGTATCCGGCGTTCGCCTTGTAGTGGTCGCTGTCGTCGGCCAGCGGCGCCATCGTCGCGATCGAGTAGTAACTCCGCGGGGTGCTGGTCACGTTGGAACGCGGAACCCCGTTGCTGTACAGGTAGTTGTACCTGTTCCACGTCGGTTCTTGGGAGACGATCGCCCGCAGTGGCTTGAGCTTGAGGGTGTTGGCCGCCAGGCCGGTGTTGGCGTCGTAGGACTTGCCGTACATGCCGACCTTGCCGGTCGACCATGGCCGGCTCGCCGCCCATTCGACGGCTGCCTTGATGTCCGCCTGCTCGCCGGGGCCGAGGAAGTCCAGGCAGCCGGTGCTGCCGCCGAAGCCACGCAGGTCGACCATCACGAAGGTGTATCCGCGTTCCATGAGCCGGGCGCCTTCGACGAAGTCCTGGAAGCGTGCCGAGGGTCCGACCTTGTCCCAGCCCGCGGGGGCGGTCTCTCCCGCGTGGGAGAAGTACGGGCCCACCGACAGGATCACCGGTGTCTTCGCGTTCGCCGGCAGGCCTGCCGGTCGCAGCACGTCGGCGTGCAGTTCGACTCCGCTGCCGTCCGAGGAGGGGAAGTAGTGCTGTGTCCAGAGCGCGCCCTGCGGGACGCGGTCGTTCTCCTCGTGGGTCACGGGGTCGTCGGCTGCGGCCTGCGGCCGGTCTTTTGCTGCGGTGGCGGACGCGGGTGTCGTGTCGGGTGCCGCGATGGCGGGTGTGGCGAGTGTGCCGGTCAGTGCGAGGGTGGTGAGGGCGGCTGAAGCGGCCCAGGGGGCCGTACGGCGTCTTTTCACTTGCTCCTCCCGGAGTTGTCGGTTACGGGGCGGTGCAGGTGGCGCGGTCGGGCAGCGGCCCCGGTCCCGCCGCCGACGGGTCGACGAAGGGCGGCCGCGCGCAAGCGGAATCTGGGTTCCTCGTGCGCGCCGGAGCCGACGGCGTGGGAGCCTATGATCGTCATTGACACGCGTCAACAGGGCAGTATGAGCACGGTGTTGCCGGTGCGTCGTCCGGTACTGGTCGCGGTGGCTGATGGGAGCAGGTGAACTGACGGTGCCTGGGCCGGGGACGGGCGGGGTCCGGGAGCGGGGTCGTCGCAGGTGACCGGTGCCCGGTCAGCGGTTTGGTCGGGGTTCGGTCGTCCGGCGCCCCTCCCCCACGGCGCGGTTGATGCTTGCACCGGTACATCTCACCGCCCATGCCCTGTGCTCCGACCCGGCGGCACTGCACCGATACCTCACCGAACGCCTGGACACCCTGCAGGCGCTCCGCACCCTGGAGACCGCGCCTGTGCTCCGCACGCTCAAGATGGCCGGACCACTCCCGGCCACCGGTAAGCCGCCCACGCGCAGCCGCTAGGGTCTTTCGTTTGGATCAGGCCGGATCAGCGAGCCCGGCATGATCCAGACGAGAGGCCCTAAGGGCTCGCAGAGAATGTGTCGGTGCCAACGGTGCGGCGAACGGACTGTTGGCCGCGCAGCTCCAGGGTGCCCGGTGGTTCGCGACCCGCAGTACCTCTCAGCGGGCGGCGACCCGGTCGTCGTACTTGATGCGGGCAAGGAAGAAGTCCCGGACGTCCTCGGCCAGCAGCTCCGGCACCTCCATCGCGGCGAAGTGGCCGCCGCGTTCGAACTCCGACCAGTGCCTGATGTCGTACAGCCGCTCTGCCAGTGGTCGCACCGACTGCGTGATGTCGTGCGCGAACACCGCCACACCCATCGGCACCGGGCACGGCTGCTGGACCCCTCGCGGGGCATCGTGGTGGAACCGGGCCGAGGAGGCCGCCGTGGCGGTCAGCCAGTACAGCGAGATGTCGGTGAGCATCCGCTCGTCGCTGACCGGCGTCTCGGGGTCGGTCCACTGTGCGAAGCGCTCGGCGATCCACACCAGTTGGCCGACCGGCGAGTCGGTCAGCGCGTAGCCGATGGTCTGCGGGGTGAGGGCCTGCAGAGCCTGGTACGGCGGGCGATTCGCCATCAGCTGCCGGACCTTGTCCAGCCGGGCTTCATCCGTTTCGGACAGTTCGATGCCGGCATCCGGAACCGGCCGGGTCGGCAGGTAGTTGACGTGCACCCCGACGACGTGCTCGGGCGCCACCGCGCCGAGCGCCATGGAGATGCCCGCGCCGAAGTCGCCGCCCTGCGCGCCGTAGCGCTCGTACCCGAGACGGTGCATCAGCTCGGCCCAGGCCCGCGCGACCCGGGTGGCGTCCCAACCGCGTTCGTGGGTCGGCCCGGAGAAGCCGTAACCCGGGATGGACGGAATCACCAGGTGGAAGTCGCGCGACAGCGGCTCGATCACGTCGAGGAACTCCAGAAACGAACCGGGCCAGCCGTGCGTGAGGACCAGCGCGAGCGCGTCCGGGTTCGCAGACCGGACATGGACGAAGTGGACGTTCTGGCCGTCGATCTCGGTGGTGAAGTGCGGAAGCTCGTTGAGCCTGGCCTCATGCGCACGCCAGTCGTAGCCGGTGCGCCAGTACTCGGCAAGCTCCTTGAGCCGCCCCAGCGGGAAGCCGTAGTCCCACCCGGCGTCGGCGACCTCGTTGGGCCAACGGGTGCGGGCGAGGCGGTCGGTCAAGTCGTCGAGGTCGGCCTGGGGAATGTCGATGTGGAACGGCTTGATCACGGTCTTCGCTCCAAGGGAATTCGTTCGCAGCCCAAACGTTCGTGACACTAACGAAGCTAGACTGTTAGTGTCACTAACACAAGAGGTGGAGGATCCTCCGTGAGCCCAACCCCCGAACCCACCCCGGCCCGGCTGCGCGCCATCCCCAGCCGCCTGCTCGCCGGGGCCTCGGTCGTCGCCGACCGGCTCGTCAGCGAGCGCTTGGCCACCGAGGGCGCTCGCAAGTGGCACTTCGCCGTGCTGGTCGCGCTCGCCGAGGCCGGTGCCGCCAGCCAGGCCGGACTCAGCCGCCGCACCGGCATCTACCGCAGCGACATGGTCGCCGTCCTCAACGAGCTTGCCGCCGCCGAATGCATCCGCCGCGAACCCGACCCCTCCGACCGCCGCCGCAACGTCATTACCCTCACCCCCACTGGCCGCCGCCGCCTCGAGCGCCTCGACACGCTCATCTCCGACGCCCAGCGTGAACTCCTCGCCCCCCTCACCCCCGTCCAGCAGGATGAACTCACCCACCTGCTCACCGTCCTGACCGAGCACCACCACCCTCCGCACCCCAGCCCATCTACCTGCGCCGTCCCAAGCCTCGCCCCCACCGTCGACGGCTCCTCGGGATAGTTCTTGCTGATGCCCGGCACATACCTTCCGCTCGTGGAGACACAGAGCGTGATCACGGGTATCGTCACGCCGGTGGGCGGGTGAGTTTGGCGGCCACGGCGTCGAGGACCCAGTCCAGGCCGGTCGCGAAGGATGTCTCGGCGTCCACGTCCGTGCCGTCGTACACGGCTTTTGCCAGCGCCGGGAAGCGGCCCGTGGCCAACATTCTCGTCACATGCGGGCCGGAAGCGCGCTGCCAGTCACGCTTGGACAGGCCCGTGGCGCGTTCGGCCCTCAGGTTCGCGATCTCGCGCCTGATCGCGCCGGTGAAGTAGGCGCTGACAGTCTCCACGGCGCGCATGACGGTGTCGATGTCGGCGTGGCCGTCGAGGGCGGCCAGCGTGGCCTCGGTCACGGCGAGGCCGTTCGGGCCCAGGGTCGGGCGGCCGCCGAGCAGGTCGGCCAGCCATTCGTGGCGGAGCGCTGTCTGCCTGGTGCGGTGGGCGAGGATGCGCAGCGCCTCCCGCCAGTCACCGGGCTGTTCCTCGGGGACGATCTCGGCCTGGACCTCGTCCACCATGAGGTCGAACAGCTCCTGCTTGGTGGAGATGTATCCGTACAGCCGCATCGGGCCGGCGTTCAGCCGGGCGGCGACCTTGCGCAACGACACCGCTTCCAGCCCGCCCTCGTCGGCCAGCGCGATGGCGGCGGCGACGATCCGCTCCCGGTCGAGCGGCACAGGGCGAGTCGGCGGCTCCGGCCGGTCCCACACAGTCATGGTCACACCGTTCCGTTGCGATGCATCGTATTGAAGAAATACAGTGTATCGCCATGAGACATCGTATCGCCGTGGTCGGGAGCGGCCCTGCCGGCCTTACCTTCGCCCGTGTCCTGCACCGCCACGGCTACCCCGTCGCCGTCTTCGAACGCGATCCCGCCCCCGACGCCCGCCCCCCGGGCGGCACGCTGGACCTGCACGAAGGGCTGGGCCAACTCGCGCTGGACAAGGCGGGGCTGCTGGCGGAGTTCCAGGCGCTGTCTCGCCCCGAGGGGCAGGCCATGCGCATCCTGGACGCGGACGGGACCGTCCTGCGCGACTGGCGACCCCGTCCGGAGGACCGAGCCAATCCCGAGATCGACCGCGGGCAACTGCGTGACCTGCTGCTCGGCCCTCTCGACGTCCAGTGGGGTCGGGGCGTGACACAGATGGTACCGGGGACCCCGGACGGCGCACTGGTCCAGTTCACGGACGGGCGACAGGAGACGTTCGACCTCGTGGTCGGCGCCGACGGCGCCTGGTCCCGGATCCGCCCGGCAGTCTCGCCGGTGACCCCGCACTACACCGGCGTCACCTTGGTCGAGACGTCCCTCGACGACGTCGACACCCGCCACCCTGACCTCGCCCGGCTGATCGGCGACGGGTGCGTGGCTGTGTACGGCGTGAACCGGACTCTCGTCGCCCAGCGCAACAGCGGCGGCCACGCCAAGGTGTACGCCCAGTTCCGCGCGCCGCTGGACTGGCACTCACACCTGGACCTGGCTGACGTAGAGGCCGTGCGATCGAGTCTGCTGGCTCTGTTCCACGGCTGGGCCGCTCCCGTCCTCGACCTCCTCCGCCACGGCACCGCTTTCGTCCACCGCCCCCTCTACGTTCTGCCCGTGTCCCACACCTGGAACCACGTCCCCGGGGTGACGCTACTGGGCGACGCCGCCCATCTGATGCCCCCGTTGGGGGCGGGCGCGAACCTGGCGATGCTGGAAGGCGCCGAACTCGCCGAGTCCATCGCCACCGGCCCAGGAGATCTGGACGAGGCCGTCCGCGCCTTCGAGGAGCAGATGTGGGCACGGGCCGGCAGGTGGGCGAAGATCACGGCGGCCGGCCTGGAGCGCCTCGTGAGCCCGGACCCCGCCGAAGCCCTCGCCCTCTTCGACCAAGTCCAGCCGTCCTGACTGCCCGCTACCGCCGGAATCCGGTCCGCTCCTCCTCGGGGGCGTAGCTCCCACAACTTGTCGGGCACCAGCTGCTGCACCAGCTCCCGGGCAAGTTCGGGGGTCAGTGGGTGGTCGGGGCCGCCTGTGTGGGGGTGAGTCCGTGCGGGCCCGCAGTGTCGAATGCCTGCCGGTCGAGCGTGGGGCCGGTGAGCGGTACCTCGATCTCGACGACCGGCTGTTCCAGGGCGCCGACTTGGGGCACCGTGCCGGATGCGGTGCCCGTGGCGGCCGCGACCACCGCGGCCGGGGCGCCACCCCGGCGCCGGACCGTACCGGGGACGAGTGGCCGGCCGCCGGCGTGCAGGGCGACGGCCGTCAGGGGCAGCGCCAGCAGGAGCAGTCCGGCGCCCAGGACCAGGCCCATCGCCGGGTAGCCGGCGCTCGCCGACAGCAGGCTTCCGGCGAGCGGACCGCACGCGGTGCCGAGCGAGGACGCGGATCCGGCCAGCACTGCCCAGCGGCCGCGCGCATCGAGTGAGGCCGCCAGCCCGATGAGGTAGGACAGGACGATCGGGTAGACGGTGTTCCAGGCGATCTCGCCGGTCGCGAACGACGGCAGGTCGTCGGCCGAGGCGCTGACCGCGATGCAGCAGGCGATCAGTGCGGTGCCCGCCCCGATCGGCACTGCCCGCCCGAGCCGCGCGCCGAGCGCGCTCGCGCCGATGACGCCCAGCAGCCCGGCGCCCAGAGCTGCGGCGAAGACCGCGCCGACGGTGACCTCGCTCAGTCCAGTCTGGTGCAGGCCGATACGGCTGCTCACGCCCCACAGTGAGTTCTGCGCCATGGACCAGAACAGCATCGAGCCCGCCAGGACCAGCCCCGCGCGGCGATAGGGCAGCGTGCCGCGCGGCGCCGCCGTGTGGCCGGGCGCCACGGCGCCGGCGAGCCGGCCCGTCGCCGGCCACACCAGCAGCGCGGTCAGGGCGAGCGCGGCGAACGGCAGCCCATGTCCAGTGCCGAGGTGAGGGATTGTCAGGTAGACGGTGCCGGCGAGCGCTGAGACGCTCAGCAGTCCGCAGGTCGAGGTGCGGTGCGGGTCGCGCTGGGCCGCGATGCCCGACGCGGCGACCGTGGTGGCCGTGCCCGAGCCGAAACCGCCCGCCATCGCCCCGGCGACCACCACCGGCACACTGTCCGACAGGGCCGCGCAGCCGTAGCCGAGCGCCGCGAGCAGCAGCCCGGTCCGGGCCAGGCGCCGCGGCCCGAACCGCTCTACGCGGGCCGCGAGCGTGAAGCCCGCCGCGGCCGAACTCAGCAGCAGGGCACTGCCGACAAGCCCTGCCTGCGCGGGTCCGAGACCGAGCCGGTCGCCGAGGCGGCCGACGACGGTGGGCAGCAGATAAGGCGCGAGATAGCCCGCCGTGAAGAGAGCGACGAGGGGCCGGGAGGAACCACGCGAGTGCGCGGGCGCGGGGGAGGACACGGGCGTTCCCAGGGCATACGGAAGCGGCAAGGTGGGGGTGAAGAAGGGAGGGGGCGACCGTCGATGGACAGGAACGCGGGGCAATTTGTATCAAGTGCGGGCATGCGCAAGAAAGCCACGGCGATGTGATCTGCGTCATATTGCGTTTGGGGTGGAGGGTTCCGGGCAGACGTGATGCCCCGTCTGCTTCAGTGGGGTGTGTTTGCGCAGGTCAGCGACGGTCCGGAGGCAAGGTGGGAGGCGCGGCCCGCGTCCGCGCAAGGGACCAGCATCCAGCGAGTCATCCGCCCAGGCCTCGCGGAAACGGCAGGCTGATGCGGTCGCCCGGCCTGCCGTGGACCGCATCCAGCAGGTCGACGGCGATTACGTTCTGGTGGAATTCGCCTGCGCGTCAGCGCCCGGTCTCGTCGCGGCGGCAATACAGGAAGAGGTGAGGCTCGGGCCCGGCGCCGGGGTGGTCCGGTGTGAAGGCCGTGCTGTGCCGGGACAGGACCGTCAGGCCGGCCGCCTCCACCATGCCGATGACGTCCTCCTCCGCGAAGCTCGTCGCGCGGACCGGCCGGCCCATGAAGAGCACCTCGACGTCCTCCACGTCCGCGGGCACGGTGGCCAGCACCAGATGCCCGCCGGGCCTCAGGGCCTGGGCCAGCCGCAGTGTCAGAGCCGACTGCTCGGCGCGGGTCATCTGCAGCAGTGAGAAGAACACGCACACGCCGTCGAACGAGTCCGCCTCGATCGGGAGCTCACGGATGTCGCCGCAGCGGAACTCGGCCTCGGGGACCTGCCGGGCGGCGAGTTCGACCATGACGGGAGAGACGTCGACGCCCAGCACCGAGTGCCCTGCCGCGATGAGCGCGGCCGCAGTGGGGCGCCCGGTGCCGCTGCCCACGTCCAGTGTTCGCGCGGCGGGTGGCAGCCGCTCGATCAGCCACTCCAACGCGGACAGGTGCGCGGGTGCATGAGCGAACGCCTTCTCGTAGGCGGGGCCCAGCGCGTCGAACAGCGCGGCGGCGGCCGGCGGTTGGTCTTCGTGCCTCACGTCGGTGTCCCTCCGCTCGCCGGGGCCTGCATCGTCGCACCCGCCCGATGGGTGCCACAACAGCAGCCCGGCGCGAGTCCCGGCCGGGCCGGGCAGAGACCCGTACCCAGCAGTCGGCGCAGGGCTCAGGTTCGGCGTGGGCGTACTCACCCACGGTCGCCTCACACTCTGCCCTCGCGGGTGGCCTGCCTGTTGCTGGTGTCAGTCCGCCAGCGCCGAGGCAGTGGCGCGGGCGAAGCCTTCCGGGTTGTCCAGCATGATGTTGTGCCCGCAGTCCGGGACCGGGACCACGGCCACCCCGGCTTCGGTGAGCGCACCGGCACCCGGCAGCGGGCCGTCGGCCTCGGGCAGCAGGTAGGTGCGGGGAATCTTCAGGTCCAGCAGAAGCTCACGCATGGTGGGGACGGAGCCGCGGGTGAGGTGGACCGCGCTGCGATGCAGGGCCTCCCGGCCGGCCAGGCGCATCGTGGACCACCAGTGGGAACCGGCCCGGTCGCGGACGTCCTCCCAGCCGCCCGCCAGGAACTCCCGCTCGGAATACGCGGCGATGCCGCTGCTGCCTGCGGAGGTGGGGCTGGGCGGGATCGGGTCGAGGTTGGCGTCGACCAGGACCAGGCGGGAGACCAGCTGGGGGTGCCGGGCTGCCAGGACGATGGCCACCGAGCCGCCCATGCTGTGCGCGATCAACTCGGCGCCGGCAACGCCCGCGGAGGTCAGGGCCGCCGCGAGGGCATCGGCGTGCGATTCCAGGGTGTAGTCGAAGCCCGTCGGCCGGTCGCTGATGCCGTGCCCGAGCAAGTCGATCAGCAGTGAACGGCGGCCGGCCAGCAGGGGGTGCACCGCGACCTCCGTGAAGTAGGCCGGCGACGTGGCACCCAGACCATGGACGTAGACGCGTGACGGTTCCTGCCCCGGCAGCTCGACCCAGCGGATCTGGTCTCCCTCGGACGTCACGGCGGCGTTGCGCACAGTCTGCTCCCCTGCGGTCCGGATCGGCGGAAGGACGAGAGTAGCCACCGGAGCTCGGCGCACCGCCACCGCCCCCACAGGCACAGAATCCTGCTCCAGCACCGGACGTCTCGGACATCGGTCATGACGCCTCACCCGATTTCGTTCACGACGCCGTCAGCCTTCTGACGCAGCGTTGGTGGCTTGTGCCGGCCGACGGACTACGGCCCTTCAGCTCCGACGCCGCCGGGCGGATCGCCGAGCAGACGACGCCGGTGGAGGGGACTCCGGCTGTCGTGCAGGCGTTCTTCGCCCCTCTCCAGGCGGACGCGCGGCGCGCGTGACAGCGGTGCTCCGATGCCTGGCAAGGTGTCCAGGCCGGCATCCTGCGTGCGGCGCGGTGTGTCTCGTCCGGGGAAGATCACCAGCAGCGCGCCCAGCGTCAGCCCCAGTGCGGGCAGTGTGGGAAACCGGCCATCGGGTGCGAAGCCCTGCACGGCGAAGCGGGACAGGGCGGCCACGGCCAGGGGCAGACCGAGCCACAGCGGCCAGGGGCGCCGCAGGTCGGCATCGGCACAGGCCCGCTCGTACAGCGTCGCCAATCCGCTTTGCAACGGCCGTAGCGCGACCGCGACGCCGGCGAGCACGATGCCCAGTGCCAGCAGCCACGGCACGCGCAGCGCCCACCAGGCCAGGGAGCCGAGTGCGGGCTCGGGGGCCAGCCCGGTGAGGTAGAACGCCGCCGCGACGATCAGCACCGGCAACATGTGCCACAGGTACAGGGTCATGCTCGCACCACCCACACGGCGCACCACGCGCCACACCCCCTCGCGGGCCGCCAACCGCCGTGCCATGGGTGCGACAAGCAGGCACAGGCCCACCTGGGCCACCGCCCATGCCAGCATCGCTGCCGACGGCGGATCGGTGTTGCTGGGGATCTGCCCGGTGACCAGAATCAGGCTGACCGGGAACGGTCCGAGGGCGACCAGACCCGCGAAGGCCAGTCCGCCGCCCGCCGCCATCGCGGCGGGCACCCGCCGACGCCCGGTCAGCAGGCCGTCCCGCCAGCAGAAGCCGAGCTGGTAGGCGACTCCCCACACGAGTACGTAGTTGAGCATTCCGACGTACGGGACGTGCGCGGTCAGCATGAGCGTGTCGGCCACCAGGGCGGCCGCGCTCAAGGCCGCCGGAACGCGGAATCCCCATCGTCGGTGTGCTGTGTGCAGCACTGGCGTCAGAGCGCTGAGGAGCAGGTAGACGGGGAGGAACCAGAACTGCATCGCCATCGCCCACCCCACCAGGGCGAGAGTGCCGGGGGCCACTTCGAGCGCCGAGGAGATCCCGACGGCGGTCAGCACGAGAGCGCTGTAGACACCGGTCGGAAGCAGCAGCCGCACGGCCCGCCGCCGCACCCATCCTGCGGCCGTACCACCCACCTCACGGGCGCGCGCCCACGAGCCGCCCGCGGAGTAGCCGCCTGCCAGGAAGAACAGCGGCATGATCTGGAACAACAGGGTCAGCCACTGGGTCCAGGGGAGAACCGCCAGCAACTCCGGTGCGGTGATCTCCGCTCCGTCCCGCCCCCGGGCCAAGGCGGTGATCAGCCAATGGCCGAACACCACCAGCACAATCGCCCACGCGCGCAGGAAATCGACGTAGCGGTCTCGGCTCATGCGCACTCATACTGCCCCGAGTACGGGGGCAAGGACCCCTCGAAGCCCGGGCCGCAACCAATCCGTTGCCGGCGCTACACCCTCGGCGTGGATCGGCCCCACGTGCCTGCGGCATGCGCGAGGCACTTCCCTGGTAATTCGATGGGAAAGCCAGGGATACGGGGTGCGCTACGGCTGATTCACGCTGCCGGATGGCGAGTTCGCGGGCCCACAGTCCCGGCACGACCAGGTCGACCGGGTCATCGCGCGCTCCGCGGCCCCGGTGCGGCGATCATCTCCCGGAGAGCCGCGTGCGACACTCCCCGGCGCTCGGCCGGGGTCCGCGCGGTCGGCAGCGCCGAACCGCGCGGATACCCGCCGCAGCCTGACCGCGGTCGCCGGCTGCTCCACGCACGACTCGAAAGCGTGATGCGAACGCACCGGCCGCAGCAAGGTCTCTCCCAGATCGGGGCCCATCGCGTGCCCAACGGGGGCCGCGGGCGTCACGACCTCACAGCTTCTCCAGGTTGTCACGACTGGTCATGAAGTGCTTGCGGCCGCCCGCGTACCACGACACCAGCGCGAACAGACCGACCACGGCCACCGCGATCGGCGCATAGTTGAAGCTGTCCACGTTGACCGGCCGGGTCGGCGGCAGCACGAACAGCACGCAGATGACGACGACCCACACGATCGCGACCCAGCCGACCAGGCTGCTCCACTTGCCCAGGTGCCACGGTCCCGGAACGAACTCGTTGCCGCGCAGACGGCGCAGCAGCACCGGCGTGACATAGGCGATGTAAAGGCCGATCACCGCGATCGAGGTCACCGCCAGGTATGCCGTGGTGTTGAACAGCGCCGGCACCGTCAGGATCGCCGAGAGTGTCACGCAGAACCAGATCGAGTTCGTGGGCGTCCCGGTGCGCGGGTTGACCTTGGCCCAGATCCTCGACCCGGGAAGGGCGTTGTCGCGCGAGAAGGCGTAGCTCATCCGGGAGTTGGCGGTCACCGAGGCCATCCCGCAGAAGAACTGCGCGGCACACACGATGAACAGCAGGAACTTCGCCGTGCCCGGACTGTTCAGCGAGTCCAGGAAGACCTGCGCCGGCGGCAGGCCGGTACTCGACGCGGCCAGCTTGTCCAGCCCCGCGGAACTCTTGTCCTGGATCGACGCGGTGATGGAGTAGAGCAGGATGAAACCGCCGATGACCGAGATCACCACGCTCATCACTATCCCGCGCGGCGCGCTGCGGGCCGCTCCCCTGGTCTCCTCCGCCACATGGGCCGAAGCGTCGTACCCGGTGTAGGTGTACTGCGCCATCAGCAGGCCCATGAGGAAGACGTAGATGCCGGAGGTCCAGCCGGTGGCGTTGTGCCAGCCCGTCAGCGTCCACCCGGCGGACTGGTGGTGCTCGGGCAGCGCCCACAGCACGGCGACGATGACCAGGACGCCCACCACGTGCCACCAGGCGGAGACGTTCGACAGGAACGCGACGAGCTTCACGCCGAACGTGTTGAGAAGCGCGTGCACAAGAATGATCGCGAGGAACAGCAGGAAAGTACCGCCGGCAGTGACCTCGGTGCCCCAGACGAGGTTCATGAACGCCATCCAGGTCGTGGCGCACCCGAAGTCGATCGCGGCGGTCACGGCGACCTCGCCCATGAAGTTGAACCAGCCCACGAACCAGGCCCAGGCACGCTTGTTGTTCCTGGCAAGCTCACCGGCCCAGAAGTAGAGACCACCCGCGGTGGGGTAGCGCGAACACACCTCGGCCATGGCCAGCGCCACACACGTCACGAAGACACCGACCACCGCCCAGCCGAGCACGATGGTCGACGGACCACCCGACTTCAGCGCGATCCCGTACGACGTGATGCAGCCCGCCAGGATCGAAATGATCGAGAACGACACGGCGAAGTTCGAAAACGCGGACATACCGCGATGAAGTTCCTGCTTGTAGCCCATCTCCGCGAGACGGGCAGCATCCTCGTCCAGCTCTATCTCTGGCTGGACTTCTTCTTGCGCAGACATCCGCGACTCCTCATCGACGAGGGAAGAGGCGAACAAAGTGGCGCAGGACACACCGGTTGTCAATGGCCTGGTCTCAAACCTTTTCCGGCCGCGGCACACCGGCTCGACCGGGCCGCTGGGGAGGCATCCTTGCCTCGAACCCTGCTGACGTGCTGGAACGGACCCGGCGGCGGTCCGCGACCGGGAGTATCTGACGGAGCATCAGCCGAAAAGAGGGAAGCCGGCACCCGGCGCTCGCCAGCCTCGATGCCGGGATGAACTCGGGCGGGCCGCCGTCGGCGGCCCGCCCGAGAGTGCGCGTGTGCTGGACGTACGGGATGTCAGTCGGGCAGGCGGTCGATCAGCCAGCTGCCGAGTTCCTCCGTGACGGCCGTATGAGCGGTCGTGTCGGAGGAGCAGATGAAGTCGTCGACATCGCTGTCCGACGGGTCGAGTGCGTCGATGTCCGCGTACAGATCCTTCTGCGCGTCGATATCGCGGACGGAGACGGCACTGACCGAGGGCACGAAGCACACCTCTTCGCGTGTCCAGGAGGGAGGCGCTGCGCTCCTCGAAGCCGGGCACGATGACGTCACGGCCGTGGCGGCGCAACTCGTTGAGCAAGGGGTAGTCGCGATCGAGGCCGGCGTAGAGCCACTTCAGGTCACTGCGGCCGAGGTTGAAGCCGACAGCCATGATCAGCGGCCGCGTGATCGGACCCGGGCTGGGAGGCTGCGAACAGTGCGAAGATCGCGACCATTTTCAGCACACCGGCCACCGTTTCCCCGGACGCCGCTCCCTGTATCCCTCGCACGAAGGCACCCCTGGAGGCGGCATTTGGAGAGGACTGCCGCCCGACGGGCCGAGCGGGTGCCGCCCGGCGGATTCGGGTCATGGCGGCGCGTCAAGCACGAAGACAATCCGGTCAGGCGGACGTCGAGGCCGATACCGCTCCCATCTCCTCCTCGAGTGTGATACGGGAGGTGACGCCCGTTACCTCCGCGGCGAAGGCGGCGGAATTCGGACTCTGTCGCGGAGTCGAAGCGTTGGCCAAATGTTGAACTTGCAAGCATTAATCAAGTCGGCCTAACGTGTCGTCATCCGTTTCCGCCCCTCTAGAACGGTCCGTGCGCGGACCGGAACCAAACCGTAGGAGCCCCCCCACATGACCGCCCGCCTCAACCTTGCCAAGCCATACGTCGTCGGACTGTTCCGCATCGTCTTAGGCCTGCTCTTCACCTGCCACGGAGCCGCCTCGCTCTTCGGCGTCCTCGGTGGCGCGGCCGGCACCAAGGGCGGCACCGTCCCGACCGGTGCCTGGCCGTTCTGGTACGCCGCCCTGATCGAACTCGTCGCCGGCGCCCTGGTGCTGCTCGGACTCGGCACCCGCGGTGCCGCGTTCCTGGCGTCCGGGTCGATGGCGTACGCGTACTTCGATGTGCACCAGCCGTCCGCCCTGTGGCCGATCCAGAACGGCGGGGAGCTGTCGGTGATGTTCTGCTGGTCCTTCCTGCTGCTGGTCTTCACCGGTTCCGGCGCGTTCGGCCTCGACCGGCTCATAGCCTCCCGGCCCACCGCCGGGCATGAGACCGAGCCGTCCTCGGAGCCCGTCACGGCCTGAGCCCGCACGCACACCACGTGTGCGTCCTGTTCCACGCCTCGCGAGACCTCCGCTCCGCTGCCGGTCTGCCTCGGCTGCTACCACCAACTCGTGGATCGGTGCCGAGAGGAAAGCGCGGAGGGCGTACCTTCCCGGTGATCCTTCGAGGGTCTCCGAGTGTGCTCGCGTTGCAGCGCGGGGCGGGAAGGTACGCCCGTTCTCGTTCACGCGGGCGCCCTCATCGATAGCGGCCACCTCATCGGGCGCCCCTGGGGCCGCATTGGCGTGATCGGCATCAACCAACGTGCGAATTGCGCAGGTTGATAGGTTCAGTTCGACTTGAGCGATCACGATTGAAGAGCGGAACGTGACCGGTGCGGCCGACCTGCGTAGGGCACTGCGGGGCATCGAGGTCTTCGCCAACGAGCTTCCCGGGTTCGACCCGTCGAAGGCACCGGACACGCCGGTCGAGTTGTTCACCGAGTGGTTGCTCGAGGCGTTGAGCGCCGGGGTGCGGGAGCCGCATGCCATGACGCTGGCAACGGCGGATGCCAACGGTGATCCGGCCGCCCGCGTACTCATTCTCAAGGATGTGAGCCCCGAAGGCTGGCAGTTCGCATCGGACACGGGCAGCCCCAAGGGCCGCGACCTCGCCGCCCGCCCCTACGCGGCGCTGACATTCTACTGGGCGCCGCTCGCCCGTCAGGTCCGAGTGCGCGGACCGGTCGTACGACAGAGCCCTGAACTGTGCGCCGCGGACTTCCTCGCCCGCGGCGCGGGGGCTCGGGCGGAAACCCTGCTCGGTCGGCAATCGCAACCGCTCGCGGACCTTGCCGAGCGGGATGCGCAGGTGGAGGCGTCGCTCACGCGGGTCGAGAGCGAGCCGGACCTCGTGGCACCAGGCTGGACGCTGTACTCGGTGCGCCCGGAGTCGGTGGAGTTCTGGCAGGGCGACAAAGAGCGTCGTCATACACGGCTCATCTACGTGCCGTCCCGCGACGGGTGGACCAAGCACATGCTGTGGCCCTGATGCGCAACCATCGGCAACGTCTCTGTCCCGACCGGCGCCAAGCGGAAGCCGAGTGAGGGTTGAGCGCGTGCCGTCGAAGATGGAGTGGAGCAAGGCTCGGCACAGGGTCCGTCACCGGTGCTGCGGGCGCCATTCGAAGAGCAGGATCGTCGCGTCGTCCCGCAGTCGGTTGCGCTGGTGGTCGAGGATGGCGTGGATGAGCAGCCGTAGCACCTCGGCCGGGCGCTGGCCGGCGGCGGAGGAGCGGATGATGAAGTCGGTGAACCGGTCGAGGCCGAACTCCGCACCGTCCATGTCGCGGGCCTCGACGACACCGTCGGTGTAGAGGAGCACGCTGTCGCCCGGTTCCAGTTTCGTCTCGTGGACCTGCCGGGCTGCCGGGGCGAGTTGCCCGGCCAGGCCGATCGGCGGCTGCGGGGAGCTGTCCAGCGCCCCGTCGAGCACCCGCTCGGCACGGATCAGCAGCGGCGGCGGATGACCGCAATTGACCCAGCGCAGCACCCCGGTCTGCGCGTCGAGCCGGCACAGCACGCCGGTGCAGAACTGGTCGGGAAGCCACCGGGCGAGCGCCTCGTCGACGGAGCCGACGACGTCGGCCAGGTCGCAACCGCCGCGGCGGGCGTTCCGCGCCGCCGCAATGGCGACCGACGCGGTCAGGCCGGAGGTCAGATCGTGCCCCATGGAGTCGAGGATCAGGGTGTGCAGCACGTCCTTGACCACCGAGTGGTCGAAGGCGTCGCCTGCGACGTCGTAGGCCGGTTCCAGGACCGCGGTGGAGACGCACCTGCTGCTGCCGATGGTGCGGGGTGGCAGCAAGGCCCGCAGCATCTCGGTGGGCAACTGCATGGTCGCGGTGCGGGTACGGGCGGCGAGCCAGTCGCTGTAGGCGCGCTTGGAGGTGATCAGCATGGCGAACAGATGGGCCAGTATCCGGCTGCGGCGCATACACGCCCCGTCGAGCGTGGCCGCCCGCACCGCCAGCACGCCCAGCCGCTCCGCACCGTCGACCAGAGGCATCCAGATGATCACGCCGTCGTCGGCGTGGGCCACCCGCGGGGAGACGGTGCGGTACGCCCAGCCGGCCGGAGAGTCGGCCACCGGCAGCGGCTCCAAGGTCTCGTCGAGTGGGATGAGCAGCCGTTGTTGCAGGTCGACGAGGTGGATCAGAGCGGTGTCCAGGCCGAGGGCCGAGGCGCACCGGTTCGCCAGGGCGGGCAGTTCGACGGGCAGGGCCGTCTGCGCCTCGATGATCAGCTCTTCCAGCCGATTCTCATCGACGGCAGTGTCGGTACCGGCGGACGTGTGCGGTGGGTCCGACACGGAGATCACCCCTTCCGTGCCCAGTCTCGCACCGATCCCGACCTCCCTCGCGTGAGACCCCACCGGGTCAGGAACGGGTGGCGGAGTCACTGTCGGGGCAGAGCGGGAAAAGCTGGTCGAGACCCACGACGCGCAGAATGCGCAGAGTGTTGGCCGGGACCGCGGCGAGTGCGGTGTCCGCGTGGGCGGCCTGGGCATGGTTTCGGACGGCTATGAGGGCGGTGAGGCCGCTGGAGTCGCAGAATTCCATGCCGGCCAGGTCCAGGACGAGGCGCTGGCCGGGTTGGAGAGCGATCGTGGTGAGCAGTTCACACAGCTCGCCTGCGCTGGCATGGTCGAGTTCGCCGCGGATCTCCCACCACCGTCCGCCCCTGCGGGTTGCCGGTGACGGTGACATTGTTCCTGCGGCCGATCTCCATACCGCCAGTCTCGCAGGCTGCGGCCGCTGCCTCTGCGCGGCCCGGATCACCCCACGCCCCATCGCCGCCTGTGTGGCCCAGTACGCCGCCGAAGGGGACCAACCGCGCCGCCACTGCGAGGACATGGCGAAGCGCCCCTGATGGCAGGGGCGCTTCGCTGGACTGTTTTCTGAGCGTCACCAGGTGAGGGCATCGTCCATCGACTGCTGCCAGTACGTGACGTTGAGCGAGTCGTCGATGTAGACGCCGGTCGCGGGCAGCGACGGGTGGGCGCCGGCGCCCACGCTCTCGTTGCCGGACGGGCCGTGGAAGTAGACGGTCAGCGACTTCTCGGTGCGGCCGTGCGAGCCGCTGCCGTCGGCGGCGGACAGGTTCACGGCGGCGTAGCCGGACTCCCCCGGGCTGAGCGTGACGACGGCCTGCGGCTTGGAGTCCTTCAGGACGGGCGGCACGGCCTGGGCCTCGCCGAAACGCAGCGCCGGGTAGGTGTGGAGGTAACAGGGCTTGCTGCCGGTGTTGGTGACGGTCAGCAGCATGTGGTTCACGGGGCGGTTCAGCGGAGCCGCGACGGTCTTGGTGTTGGAGCCCTCACAGGTGACCGGCTTGCCGGAGGAGACCGGAGCCTTCGTGGCGGGGGCGTTCGTGGCGGGAGCGTTCGCCGCCGGCTTCGAACCGGCGGGCACGGGCTGCGCGGCGGAGGAGGACGAGGACGACGCGGGCGAACCGTCTGCGGGCGCCTCGGACGCCGGGACGCTTTCGGAAGGCGGCGCGGCCGTGGACGAGCCCACCGAGCCCTCGTCGTTGACGCCCGCTCCGTCGTTGCACGCGGTCAGGGAGAGCGCGGAGAGAACGACGGTGGCGGCGGCGCGGGCGAGACGGGTACGGGAGGTTCGGTTGGCGGACATGTGGCTGTGTGCCCCTTCGCTGTTCGGGTGGGTGTGCTGCTTGGATGGCTGGAGCTTGTGGGGTGATCCGTCCCAACCGCCAGGCACGATGGGGAGTTAGGGACGCTGGAACACCGAAACATGCTTTGACCAGGGGGAATACGGTGTCCTTGGAACGCGCGAATGGGACACGGGGAGACGGAGGAACGGGTGGCAGGGGCAGAGGGATCCGGGAGGACGGACGAGTTCGCGACACTGCTGCGGGAGCTCAAGGACCGCTCGGGACTGAGCTACGGGGCGCTGGCCAAACGGCTGCACATGAGCACGTCCACGCTGCACCGCTACTGCAACGGGACCGCGGTGCCCAACGAGTACGCGCCGGTGGAGCGCCTAGCACGGGTGTGCCGGGCGACGCCGCAGGAACTCGTGGAACTGCACCGGCGCTGGATCCTGGCCGACGCGGCACGGGGACGCAGAGCGGACCAGACCGTGGCGGAACGAGAGCGGGCGACACGGGCGGGGGCGGGCGGCACCACCGCGGGTTCGCCTCCGGCCGGGGATGCGTCCGAGGGGGCCGATTCGGCCGGGCCCGCTCCCGCCGCCGCTTCGCCGCACCCCGTGGACACCGGCTCGGCGGCGGATTCGGCGGCGCGGGTGAGCGCGGCTTCCCTGACGGAGCCGGGCTCGGCAGCGCCGTCGGGCTCAGCCGTCGCCCCGGCCCCCGGAACGGACTCGTCCCGCACCGCGGCCTCGTACGAACCGCGCGAGGACGGTGAACCGCGTGAGCCCCGTGAGCCAAGTGAGCCGGTTGTAGTCGACGTGACGCCTGGGCGCGCCCTGCCACGGCGTCGTGCCGCGCTCCTCGCCTCCGCCGCGGTGGCCGCCGCCGCCGCGGTGGCCGTGGTGCTCGTCGTGCATGCGTCATCGGACGGAGACAGGAGCGACGCGCCGAACCGGCAGGCAGCCGGCGCCTCCACGATCGGTGGCACGGCCGACGCGAAGGAGCAGGCCCCTTCCCCGGCCACGACCGGGCAGAGCCGCACACCCTCCGCATCGTCCTCCGCCTCCGCCACCGGGCCCGGCAGGGTCGGCTCCGGCGCCTCGCAGGACGGCGGCAAGCAAGGCGCGGCCCAGCCCACGGGCCCCACCCGCGCCGTCCCGCTCACCGTCGGCACCCGCCCCTACGTCTACGACAGTCCGTGCAGCCAGCACTTCCTCGTCGACAGCGAACCCGAGCAGGTCGGCCCGCCCGCGAACGAGCAGGACGCCCCGCGCTGGGCCGCCGCGTACGGTGCGGTCTCCTCGGGCGAACAGCGGGTCGCCCTCACCGTCCAGGGCACCGGCCAGGACACCGTCGTCCTGGAGGCGCTGCACCTGCGCGTCGTCACCAAGGGCGTGCCGCTCGCCTGGAACGACTACTCGATGGGCGTCGGCTGCGGTGGCGGCGTCGACACCAAGTCCTTCGACATCGACCTGGACAAGGGCAGTCCCACGGTGACCGTCAAGGCCGGCCAGCGCGACTTCCCGTACAAGGTCAGCGAGTCCGACCCGGAGGTCTTCTACGTCACCGCCCACACCAGGGCGCACGACGTCCGCTGGGACCTCACCCTGGACTGGTCCAGCGGCAGCCGCCACGGCACCGTGCACATCGACAACAACGGCACACCGTTCCGCACCAGCACCGACGTCGGTCGCCCCGGCTACGACTACCCGCTGGGCGGCAGCGACTGGATCGAACGGGAGAGCTGACACGGATCCGGAGCCACGATCCGGGCGACGCCGGCAGTTATCAGGCGGCAAGGGCCAGGACGAGTGAGGCGGCGGCGAGGGCGAGGCAGGTCCCGGGAAAGACGATGTTGTGGTACACGGCCGCCCTGACGTGGGCGGCCAGGGCACCGACGTAGAAGAGGACGAGCCCGCCCGCGGCAGCCACGCCGACGAACGGCACTCCCAGCAGCCCCAGCAGCAGTCCGCCCGCCCCCGCGGCCTTCAGCGCGGCAAGCGCCGGGATCCAGGTCGGTGGGACACCGACCTCGTCGGAGTTGACGCGGACGAACTCCGCCCGAGCGAGGACCGCGACGGCGACGGCGGCGTTGGCCAGGATGGTGACGACAGCGACGACGACGAAGGCGGTTTCCATGTCTCAACCCTCGCCGTGGATCGGTCGGCGCGTCCAATATCTGTGTGTATAACCTGATGGCATGGATGTGGACATCCGGTTGCTGCGGTACTTTCAGGCCGTGGCGGAGGAAGGGACGCTCACTCGCGCCGCCGGGCGGCTGTACGTGTCGCAGCCCGCTCTGACCAAACAGGTGCGAAGGCTGGAGAACGGACTCGGGGTGCGGCTGTTCACCCGGTCGCGCACCGGCATGGCCCTCACCGAGGCGGGCCGCGCCCTGGCGGCGCACGTGCCGGATGTGCTTGAGGGCTGGGAGCGCGCACTCCGCGACACCCGTCGCGCGGCCGACCGCGCCGCGCGAGTGCTCCACGTCGGGTTCCTGGCCGGCAGCGCCAACGAGGCCACCCCCGGGATCGTCGCGGAGTTCGGGCGTCGGCAGCCGGGCCGGCGGGCCGAGATGCGTCAGGCGCCGTGGTCCGACCCGACCGGTGGACTGGCGGCCGGCAGCGTCGACGTCGGCCTGCTGCGGCTGCCCTTCCCCGGCCAGCAGGCCTGGCGGATCGTGGAGCTCTTCAGCGAACCACGCTGGGTGGCCCTGCCCGCGAACCATCCCTTGGCCGCCCGTACCACCATTCCGTTCCGTGATCTGTGGGACGAGCCGTTCGTGGCCGCACCGGCCCGGACGGGCGCGTGGCGGGACTACTGGCTGGCCGCGGACGAACGGGAAGGCCGCCCCGTGCGGATCGGAGCCGTCGTCGATCAGCCGGACGACTGGCTCGGCGCCATCGCCAACGGCTACGGCGTCGCCCTCGCCCCGGCGTCCGCCGCCCGGTTCTACGCCCGTCCGACCGTCGTCTACCGGCCGACCGAGGGGGTGAGCCCCAGTTCGGTCGGCGTGGTCTGGGCACCTGCCGACGACGCCGACCCGGTCGTGCGCGACTTCGTGAGCTGCTGCGTCGACACCGTGGCGGCCGCGAGCCCGGGCGGAGGCACGCCCAGGAAGCCGCATATCTGAGGGCGGCCCGGAGGCCGGTCAGCCTGCCTGGCTGCTGTCCTTGTACGCGCCCCAGCCATGCCAGCGCTCGACCTCGATCCAGGCGCTGACCCGCGGCCGGTCCCGTTGGCCGTAGGGCTTGCCGAGGTACTGCCGGCTGAGCCGGTCGATACCGGCGAGGTCCGGGTCGTTCCGGATCTCGGTGGCCCGGCCGACAAGGCTGATGTGGTTGTACCAGTTGGCTTCGTCCAGCACGGTGAGGGTGACCCGTGGATCGTTGCGCAGATGCTCCAGGCGCTTGCGGCCCTCGTCCATGTTGACCAGGACGCGGCCGTCGTCCTCCCACAGGTACCAGGTGGCGGTGGAGACGGGCTGGCCATCCGGCCGGAGCGTGGTGATGACCGCCGGATTGGCCTTTTTGACCATGCCGATCGCATCGGGGGTGAGCGGAGGCTTCGACATCGTGCTTCTCCTCGACATCCGGTGCTGGTGGGGCCCATCTGCTGTGACCCCGTACACGCTGTCACATTTCGCACGTAAACGAGCCGTCGCACGACGCTCGCCGACAAGACGGTCGCCTTTGTCGACCAGCTGCTGTTGCGCGCCGGGCGTGCCGGGGTGCTGGACGGAGAAACCGCGGTCGTCCGGATGCCCCACCCCGGTCACTGGACGGCTCGCTCGAACCCGATGCCGCTCCGCTCCGGTCCGGGCCTGGGCGCTGTCCCGGTCAGGCGGGGGCCGGGGAGGGGCGCAGGGCGAGCAGGGCGGCGTCGTCGGTGCTGTCGGCGGCCAGTCCGCCGAGCAGTTCGTCGCAGAAGGTTTCCAGGGGTTCGCGGGACAGTGCGGCGGCGTGCTGGCGCAGTCGGGCGAATCCGCGCTCGAGGGATTCGGAGCGGCGTTCGATCAGGCCGTCGGTGTACAGGAGCAGGGTGGAGTGCGGGGGCAGGTGGTCGATGGCGGTGGGGCGCTGGTGCTGGGGGTCGAGGCCGATCAGTAGTCCCGCGCCGGTTTCGAGGTAGCGGGTGTCGCCTTCGGCGGTGGTGAGCAGGGGTGGCAGGTGTCCGGCGCAGGAGTGGTGCAGGGGCCAGGGGCCGTTGTGGTGCGGGGGGTGTTTGACGAGGGCGTAGATGCAGGTGGCGGTCGCGTCGTGCTGGAGTGTGTGGCTGGCGATGTCCAGGCGGCGCAGGACTTCGCCGGGGGGTTCTCGGCGGTCGACGGCGATTCCGCGCAGCATGTTGCGCAGGGCGCTCATGTCGATGGCCGCCTGCAGGTCGTGGCCGGTGACGTCGCCGATGACCAGGGCGGTGTTTCCCCGCGGCAGGACGAAGGCGTCGTACCAGTCGCCACCGACTTGTGCGACGGTCTGTGCGGAGGCGTAGCGGGCGGCGATCTGAAGGTTCGGGACGTGGGGCAGTTCGGGCAGCAGGGCACGTTGGAACCGCTCGGCGATGCGCTGGGTCTGCTGGTACAGGCGTGCGTTGTCCACTTGCACGGCCAGGCCGCGGACCAGGCCCTCGATGAGTGGGAGGTCGGCGTCGGTGAAGGGGTGGTGGGGGTCGGTGCGGGCCACGGTCAGTGCGCCGAGGACCTCCCGTCGGGCCCGTAGCGGGGTGATGACGGCGCTGCGCGCGTCGAGCTGCTCGAACAGTTCCAGCTGCCGGGCGTGCAGCGGGTTCACCGCCCGGTTCGGCGGGGAGATGTCGGCGAGCAGCAGTGGGCCCGCCCCGCGCAGCACCCGGGGCAGCGGCCCGCCCGCGTCGTCCGGCACCGGCGGAAGCGGCCCCTCGTAGCCGCCCGGAACCAGCGCCTCGGGCGTGCGGTGGACGACGACGGCCCGCTCCAGCCGGCCGCACTCGTCGAGCAGGTCGACCACGCACCAGTCGCCCAGCCGCCCGGTCAGCACGCGGCACGCCCGCCGCAGCCCGTCCAGCAGGTCCAGCGTGCTGGCCAGCGCCGCCTCGGCGTCCGCCAGCAACGCAAGACGGTCCAGCCGCGTCCTGCCGTCCTCGTCCTTGCTCACCTCCTACGTCTTCCCCGCCCTCGACCTGCCACGACAGGAAGCTTTCCCCGGCCTGTCACGACAGGGGGCTTTCCCCGGGCGCGAGCGGGATCGGTGATGGCCGCGGTCGGCCGCCGAAAGAGAGCCGCGCTCGGCGGCGGTGAAACCGGGCGAGCCCCCGATCTCGCCGATGACGCCCGCCACCGGCTACTCGCGTCCTGGCGCGGATGGGATCACTGAGAAGCGGCCGGCCCCCTTTCGGGCGCCGCGTGGCGGCCCGAGCGGAAACACGGTCGGCCGGCCCGTTGGAGCCGGGCCGGCCGAGATGTCGGGGCGCGTGCGCCGTCAGGACGCGGTGGCGGGCAGTGCGGCGAGCCAGTCGGTCAGGATCCGGTTGACCTCGACGGGGCGTTCCTGCTGGATCCAGTGGCCGCAGCCGTCGAGAAGCCGGGAGGAGACCAGGCCCGGTAGCGTGACCGGGTACGCCTCGATCGCGTCGGCCAGCCATGTCGTGGAAGCGTCCAGGCTGCCGCCGATGAACACTGACGGCTGGGTGACGGGGGCACCGTCGAAGGCGGCGAGGTCCTCCCAGTCGCGGTCCATGTTCCGGTAGCGGTTGAGCGCTCCGCTCAGGCCGGTGCGTTCGAACTCCGCGGCGTAGACGTCGAGGTCCCGCTCGCTGAGCCAGGCGGGCATCCGGCCGGCGGGGAACCGGTCCCGCAGTGTCCCGGCCCTGCTGACGAAGTGGGGATCGGGAGCGCCGGGCGCGGGCATGGTGTCGGCGGACAGGGCCGCGTAGAAGCCCGCGAGCCAGCCTCGTACGTCCGGTTCGATCTCGGCCTCGGCACGGCCCGGCTCCTGAAAGTACGAGACGTAGAACTCCTCGTCCCCGCCCATCCGAGCGAAGACGTCGCTGGGGCGGGGCCCGCCGCGCGGGGTGTAGGGCACGCTCAGCAGCCCCACCGCTCGGAAGACGTCCGGCCGGAGCAGGGCGGAGTTCGCGGCGATGCCGGCGCCCCAGTCGTGGCCGATGACCACCGCCGACCGCTCGCCCAGGGCGTGCACCACCGCGACGTTGTCCTCGACCAGGTGGAGCATCCGGTACGCGTCCGTGGCGGCCGGCTTGGACGAACGGCCGTAACCGCGTACGTCGATGGCTACCGCGCGGTATCCCGCCGCTGCGAGAGCCGGCAGTTGGTGGCGCCAGGAGTACCAGGATTCCGGGAAGCCGTGCACGAGCAGCACCAGCGGCCCGGTTCCCTGCTCGACCAGGTGGATCCGTCCTTCCGGCGTGGTCACCAACCGATGTGTCGTCTCCGCGACGTGATGCGCCATGAGTCTTCTGCCACCGTGCCCCTTCTTGTGTACCGCCAGGACGGTCCCGTCCTGCGATCCGCCGGCTCAACGCCCATCTTGCGAAGACGCGAGCCAGAAGGAGAGTTCGTTTGCCGATTCGGCAAGTCCGGCCCTCGGCGTCGGCACCGGACCTCGACAGCCGGGCGTCGCAAGGCGCCCGGCTGTCGGTCATGGCCGCGTTCTCGACCCGCCGCCTGGGCCCTACAGCGGCGTGACGTAGGCGCCCGAGATCCCGCCGTCGACGAGGAAGTCGGTGGCGTTCACGAACGAGGAGTCGTCGCTCGCGAGGAAGGCGACCGCGGCCGCGATCTCGTCGGCCTCCGCGAACCGCCCCACCGGAATGTGCACGAGGCGTCGCGCCGCCCGCTCCGGGTCCTTCGCGAACAGTTCCTGAAGGAGCGGGGTGTTGACGGGTCCGGGGCAGAGCGCGTTCACGCGGATGCCCTCGCGGGCGAACTGCACGCCCAGCTCACGCGACATGGCGAGCACGCCGCCCTTGGACGCGGTGTAGGAGATCTGCGAGGTGGCGGCGCCCATGATGGCGACGAACGACGCGGTGTTGATGATGGAACCGCGGCCCTGACGCCGCATGTAGGGGATGGCGGCCTTGCAGCACAGGTACACCGAGGTCAGGTTGACCTCTTGGACCCGCCTCCAGGCATCCAGGCCGGTCTCCAGGATCGAGTCGTCGTCCGGTGGCGAGATGCCCGCGTTGTTGAAGGCGATGTCGACGGAGCCGTAGGTGTCGAACGCGGTCTTGAACAGCGCCTCGACCTGATCGGCGTCGGTCACGTCCACCTTCACGAAGGTGCCCCCGACCTCCTCGGCCGCGGCCTTCCCCGCGCTCTCGTCGATGTCGCCGCAGACGACGTTCGCCCCCTCTGAGGCGAGACGGCGCGCGGTGGCGAGGCCGATGCCGCTGCCCGCGCCGGTGATGACGGCGGTACGGCCGACGAGGCGGCGGCAGACGCTGCTGGTGTCGGTCATGAGTGTTCAGCCCTCCGTGGTGTCCGTGCTGGTGGAAACGTCGCTGATGAAGACGTTCTTGGTCTCGGTGAAGGCGGCGAGCGCGTCCGGTCCCAGTTCGCGGCCGAGCCCCGACTGCTTGTAGCCGCCGAACGGGGTCCAGTAGCGAACGCTGGAGTGGGAGTTGACGGAGAGGTTCCCGGCCGCGACGGCGCGGGACACGCGCAGCGCCCGGCCCACGTCCCGCGTCCAGATCGACCCGGACAGGCCGTACTCGGTCGCGTTGGCGAGCCGCACCGCGTCGGCCTCGTCCTCGAAGGGCAGGACGACAGCGACCGGGCCGAAGACCTCTTCGGCGGCGATGGGCGCGGCCGGGTCGACGTCGGTGACGACGGTCGGAGGGAACCAGAAGCCGGGCCCTTCGGGCGCGCTGCCACGGATCGCCTTCAGGTCGTCGGTGACGTACGACCGTACGCGCTCCAGCTGGACCTTCGAGATCAGCGGGCCCATCTGGGTGCGCTCGTCGTTCGGGTCGCCGACGACGACGGACTCGATGCCGGGCGTGAGCAGGTCCAGGAAGCGGTCGTAGACCGAGCGCTGGACGAGGATGCGGGTGCGGGCGCAGCAGTCCTGCCCCGCGTTGTCGAGGAACGACATGGGCGCGGCAGCGGCGGCGGCCTCGATGTCGGCGTCGGCGAAGACGATGTTGGGGCTCTTGCCGCCGAGTTCGAGCGTCACGCGCTTCACGCGAGCGGCGCACTTGGCCATGATCGCCTGGCCCACACGGGTGGATCCGGTGAACACGATCTTGGCGACGCCGGGGTGCTCGACGAGTGCGTTGCCCGCCACGTCGCCCGCGCCGGGCAGCACTTGGAAAAGGTGCTCCGGAAGGCCTGACTCCAGGGCGAGTTCGGCGAGCCGGCGGGCGGTCAGCGGGGTCGTCTCCGCGGGTTTGAGGAGGACGGCGTTGCCGGCCGCGAGCGCGGGTGCGGTCCCCCAGGCGGCGATCGGCATCGGAAAGTTCCACGGCGCGATGACACCGACGACCCCCAGGGGTTCGAGGATCGTGATGTCGAGTCCGCCGGGCACGGGGATCTGGCGGCCGGACAGGCGTTCCACTCCCCCAGCGGCGAAGTCGAGCAGGTCGCGGGCGTTTCCCGCCTCCCAGCGCGCGTTGCCGATGACGTGCCCGGCTTCGCGCACCTCCAACTGCGCGAGTTCCTCGTGGTGTTCGTCGACCGTGGCGGCGAAGCGGCGCAGCAGCCTGGCCCGGTCGGCGGGCGCGAGGGCGGCCCAGCGGGTCTGGGCCACGGCCGCGCGGGCGACGGCCACGTCGACGTCCTCGGGGGTGGCGGCGGGGACGGTCGCGATGACTTCTTCCGTAGCCGGGTTCAGTACCTGGTGCTCGTGCACGTACGTGTCCATGTCCTCGTGGTCCTCGTGGTCCTCGCGCTCGTACGACAAGAAGGGCCTCACATGCGTTCGAAGGAACGGCGGAGTTCCCAGTCGGTGACCGCGGCGTCGAAGGCTTCGAGTTCGACGCGGGCCATGTTGCGGTAGTGCGCGACCACTTCGTCGCCGAAGGCGGCCTTGGCGATCGGGCTGTTCTCCCAGAGCTCGGCGGCCTCGCGCAGGGTGGTGGGGACGTGTTCGTAGGGGGCGGTGTACGCGTTGCCCGGACATGCGTCGGGCAGCTCCAGGTGCTGCTCGATACCGTGGAGACCGGCGGCGATCAGGCCCGCGACCGCGAGATGCGGGTTGACGTCGCCGCCGGGCAGCCGGTTCTCGAAGCGCAGCGAACGGCCATGGCCGACGACGCGCAGCGCGCAGGTGCGGTTGTCGTGTCCCCAGGCGACGGCGGTCGGCGCGAAGGAGCCGGGCTGGAAGCGCTTGTAGGAGTTGATGTTGGGGGCGTAGAGGAGGGAGAAGTCCCGCAGCGCGGCCAACTGGCCGGCGAGGAAGTGCCGCATCACCTGGGACATGCCGCCGGGTCCGTCCCCGGCCATGATGCCGGTGCCGTCCGCGTCGGCGAGGGAGAGGTGGATGTGGCAGGAGTTTCCCTCGCGCTCGTTGTACTTCGCCATGAAGGTGAGCGCGTAGCCCTCCTGGGCGGCGATCTCCTTGGCGCCGGTCTTGTAGACGGCGTGCTGGTCGCAGCTGACCAGGGCATCGTCGTAGCGGAACACGATCTCGTGCTGGCCGGGATTGCACTCGCCCTTCGCGGACTCGACGGTCAGGCCCGCCGCGCTCATCTCGTTGCAGATGCGGCGCAGCAGCGGCTCGATGCGGCCGGTGCCGAGGACCGAGTAGTCGACGTTGTACTGGTTGGCCGGGGTGAGGTCCCGGTAGCCGGCGTCCCAGGCCTGTTCGTAGGAGTCCTTGAAGACGATGAATTCGAGCTCCGTGCCGACGTTGGCCGTGTAGCCGAGCTCGGCGAGCCGTTCGAGCTGGCGGCGCAGGATCTGCCGGGGCGCGGCCACGACCGGCGTTCCGTCCTCCCAGGCGAGGTCGGCCATCAGCATCGCGGTGGCTCGGTTCCAGGGCACCCGGCGCAGGGTGGCCGGGTCGGGGAGCATGGCGAAATCACCGTAGCCGCGGTCCCAGGAGGACATCTCGTAGCCTTCGACGGTGTTCATCTCCGCGTCGACGGCGAGGAGGTAGTTGCAGCACTCCGTGCCGTGCTGGAGGACTTCGTCGAGGAAGAAGCGGGCGGCGAACCGCTTGCCCTGGAGTCGTCCTTGCATATCGGGGAAGGCCAGGACGACAGTGTCGATCTCGCCGCTCGCGACGAGGGCGCGAAGCTCCTCGACACTGAGCGGGGGTGTGCGGTCTGCCACGGGAAAGCCTCCTTCGGTCAGCCGAGACCAAATAAGGTATTGCCGAGAACCATTGCTTGGGAAGGGGATGCGGTCAGATGTCGCAGACGGACGCGGGCGAGGGCGCCCTCACGGACGACCGGCTGTCTCCGGTGCTGCGGCCGGTGCGGGCGGGGAACGGTTTCGAGGAGGCTCTTGAACAGATACTCCAGGTCGTACGGCTGGGTCTGGTGCCCAGCGGCGAGCGACTGCCGTCGGAGCGGGAGCTGGCGGAGCGGCTCGGCATCAGCCGGGTGACGCTGCGCGAGGTGCTGAAGGTCCTCCAGGACCAGGGTCTGGTGGAGTCGCGGCGCGGCCGCTACGGCGGAACGTTCGTCCTGCCGAAGGCGGCCGCCCACGGCGAGGACGAGCTGCGCCGCCGCATCGAGGAGGTCGATGTCGAGGACGTCCTGCGGTTCCGGGAGGTGCTGGAGGTGGGCGCGGCCGGACTGTGCGCGGCGCACGGGCTCACCGACGAGCAGGAGGAGCGGCTGCGGGACGCGCTCGCCCGCACGCACGACGCGCCGCTCACCGAGTACCGCCGGCTCGACACGCTGCTGCACCTCACACTCGCCGAGCTGGCCGGATCGCCGACCCTCACCGCGCAGTACGCGGCCGTGCGCGCGACCGTGAACGACCTGCTGGACTGCATTCCGCTGCTGGTCAGGAACCTGGAACACTCACAGCGCCAGCACACCGCCCTGGTCGAGGCCGTGCTCGACGGGGACGCCGACGGCGCGCGGGAGATGATGCGGGAGCACTGCGCGGGCACGGCCGCCCTGCTGCGCGGCTTCTTGACGTGAGCAGGGCGCTGCACGGCGACGTCGCGCGCGGGTCTTGATTTCCCGGCAGCGCCGACACAAAGGTATGAATCCGTTCCATGGAATGCTTCGCAGCGCCCGCCGCAGCGGAAGCCGAGTGGGAACCCGGCTGAGGACCGTGAAGGAGCACACAGTGGTCAAGCCGCTCATCGGCGTCAGCACCTATCTGGAATCTCGGGCGTCCTGGGGGGTCTGGGAGCTGCCCGCGGCGCTGCTGCCCGCCGGGTACCCGCGGCTGGTGCAGGCCGCGGGCGGTATCGCGGCCATGCTGCCGCCGGACGATCCGTCCCACGCGGCGTCGGTGGTCGCCCGCCTCGACGGGCTGGTCGTCGCGGGCGGCCCGGACGTCGAGCCGGAGCGCTACGGCGCTGAGCGCGAGCCGCGCACCGGGCCGCCCGCGCGGGAGCGTGACGCCTGGGAACTCGCGCTGATCCGGGCGGCGTTGGTCTCCGGCACACCTCTGCTCGGCATCTGCCGCGGCATGCAGCTGCTGAACGTCGCGCTCGGCGGCACCCTCGTCCAGCACATCGACGGCCACACCGAGGACGTCGGCGTCTTCGGCGCGCACCCGGTGACCCCCGTGGCGGGCACGCGGTACGCGGCCGTGGTGCCGGAGGAGACGTACGTCCCGACGTACCACCACCAGGCGGTGGACCGTCTGGGCGAGGGTCTGCGCGCCTCGGCCCACGCGACGGACGGCACGGTGGAGGCGGTCGAACTGCCCGGCGACCGTTTCGCGCTGGGCGTGCAGTGGCACCCCGAGATGGGCGAGGACGTACGGGTGATGACCGCACTGGTGCGCGCCGCGTCGGGGGGCTGAATCCGGCCGCCGGAGCTCCCGCGCGTCAGCGCGAGCAGGTCGCGCGCCCAGTCCGTCGACCGATGTCCCGTCGGCCGCGCGGCCAACGGCGCGTGCGGCAGGCACTCCAACCGGGCGGCGCGCCACCGACTCCTCCCCCATGGCCAGTTCGCTCGGCACCACGGGCCCGCCCCGCTGACGGCCGCGGGCTCCGACCGCCGCCCTCGACCACGGCTCGATGAGCCAGGGCCCGGCCGTGCCGGTGATCAAGGCCGACGCAGGCCACGGCAGCAGCGTCGCCTTCCCTCCTCAAGGGGCGTTCATTCACCTTCCGCAAGGTCGATGATGGTGAGCCACTGGGCGACAACGGCGTCGATGAACTCGTCGCCGGCCTCACCGCGGTCGAGGAGGAGGCGGGCCAGAACGGGGCCGGAGAGCAGTGTGTACTCGTTGGCGCTGATCTGAAGTCCGCTGGGTTCGAGCAGCTTGTTGAGGGCCGCGCGGCGGTCCTCGCCGATCCGCATCAGGGCCTGGGCACTGTCAGGGTCGTGGTCGGCCTGGGCCGTCACCGCCAGCACCGCGGTGCGGACGGCCGGGACGCTGATGCCGTCGCGCAGGCTCCTCAGCCACGCGGTGGCCACCGTACGCACATCGCTGCCCGGCCGGGGATAACCGCCGAGGTCGGGGCCTTCCAGGATGAGGTCGCAGAGCAGGGCGGCACGGGTGGGCCAGTGCCGGTAGAGGGTCTGGCGGGTGAGTCCGGCCCGCTCGGCCAGCAGGGCGTATGTCAGCCCGATCGGCCCGGCTTCGGGCAAGAGGTCGCGGGCGACGGCCAGGGCATGGGTACGGGTGCGCTGGACCCGAGGGTTGCTCAGGTCCGGCTTGCGGCGGTGTACGGGCGGCAGAGCGGGCATGGCTTCTACCCTACCCAGAAATCACACATGGAGTGTGATTCAAGACACCCCATCAATCACACACTGCGTGTGATACACAGGTAAGGCAATCACACGCGATGAGTGATTCAGAGCGTGTGCTGTCTTTTCTTCTCTTGGAGTGTCTGATGTCCACTGCGATCACCTACTCCCGCTACGGCGGCCCGGAGGTGCTCACCCTGACCGAGGTAGACACCCCCGAGCCGGGGCCGGGCGAGGTCCGGATCAAGCTCCGGGCGGTCGCGATCAACCTGATCGACCTGAAGATCCGCTCCGGGATGATGGAGGGCATCTTCCCGATCGAGTTCCCGGTGCTGCCGGGCCGGGACGTGGCGGGCGTCGTCGACAAGGTCGGTGAGGGCGCGAGCGCCTCGGTCGGCGATGAGGTTTTCGGCGTCGCTTCCCTCGGCGGCTACAGCGAGTACGCCCTGTTGGACCGGCCGGTGGCCAAGCCGAAGGAGGTGTCGTTCGAGACAGCGGCCGCCCTGGTCACGGTCGGCGAGGCCGCCTACCGCGGCCTCCACCATCTCGGTGTCAAGGGCGGCCAGACCCTGCTGGTCCACGGCGCGGGCGGCAGCGTGGGAACCGTCGCGGTCCAGCTCGCCGTCGCCCGGGGCATCACCGTCGTCGGCACCGCCGGCGGACAGGAGATCGACCGGGTCGGCAAGCTCGGCGCCACCGCGGTCCGCTACGGCGAGGGCTGGGCGGATCGAGTCAGGGCCGCCGCCCGGCAGGGCGTGGACTACGTGTTCGACACCGCGGGCGCCGGCCTGCTGCCGGACTCGATCGCCCTGGTCGGCGAGGCCACCCGGGTGATCACCATCGCCGATCATGCCGCCGCGCAACATGGTGTCCGGTTCACCGGCGGTGACCCGACCGACCGCTTCCCGCAGTCACTGCCGCTGCTGGCGAAGCTGAACGCCGAGGGCAAGCTCGACATCCCTGTCTGGCGCACCTACCCGCTGGCCGAGGCAGCAAGAGCCCAGGCCGACATCGAAGCCCACCGCAACCAGGGCAAGGTCATCCTCCTGCCCTGACCCGAGCCGCCGCCTCGGCCGCCCTCTTCACCTCATGCGGGCGGCTGGGGCGGCTTCGCAGGGCACCGGATCCGAGCAGTTGGTGCCGCGGACCGCGGCCGGCACCGCCGGCCCAGCCGCAGGAAAGGGCCAGGCTCTGGAAGGGAGGTTGCCAACATGCCGGCGATCGAGTTGTCCGTGAATTCCCCCGGAATTGTCCGTGATCGGTAACGGACGCATCCCGTGGCCCCCGTCCCTCGTCCTGCCATGTGGTCGGAAGGCGACCGGGGATCGGCGAGGAACTGCGGGAAAGCGGGGCGGACATGGCACGGCACGGCAGCGCGCATGGCTGGTACGGCAAGGTGGCCGGGGCGGCGCTCGGGGTGACGGTGCTGGCCGCCGGTGCCTCGCTGTGGACCGCGCAGGCCGATGCCGTGCGCGGCCCGTCGCCTCGGGCCGCCGCGTCGGCCACTCCGGGCAGTGACGTCAAGCCGGTGGCGGAAACCATCGCGCACGCCTCGGACCAGGGGGAGCGCGGCCTCAACATCACCATCGACGACGGGCCCGACCCCGTCTGGACCCCGCAAATGCTGGACATCCTGCGGGAGTACGGGGTGAAGGCCACGTTCTGCATGGTGGGAACGCAGGCGCAGGCCCACCCGGACCTCGTGAAGAAGGTGGTCGCCGCCGGGCACCGGCTGTGCGACCACACCGTGTCCCATGACACCGCCATGGACGCCAAGCCCCAGGCGTACCAGTCGCAGCAGATTCTCGACGCCGAACGCATGATCACCGAGGCGTCCGGTGGTGTACGGCCGATGTACTACCGGGCGCCCGGCGGGGCCTTCACCCCCTACAGCCGCAAGTTGGCCGCCTCCCGCGGCATGCGCCCGCTGGGCTGGAACGTGGACTCCAAGGATTTCGAGAGGCCGGGCACGGACGCCATCGTCGCCACCGTCCAGCGGGAGCTGCCCAACGGGCCGACACTCCTCTTCCACGACGCCGGCGGCGACCGCTCACAGACCGTCGACGCCCTGCGCCGGATCCTGCCCCAACTCAAGGAGCAGGGCTACTCCTTCGGCTTCCCGACGCGCTGAGCTCCCACTCAAGGTCGTCGCAGTCCAGGCGGTCGCGGAGCACCCTTCGCGGCGCCGGTGGAGGTGCGTCTTCACGCGGAAAACATCGGCGTCACGGTCTTCAACCGCAACCCCGTTTCCCCCGCACGGCCACCCGCGCTGTGCCGGACAGCGACGGCTGCGTCACGCTGGAAGCACGGGCCGCGTGGTGCCCGTACCGTTCCAGTCGGTGAACAAGGTGAGGCAGGTGAGGTGCTCATGGCCACCCTCGACATCCGCGACCTGCACTGTTCGGTGCACACCGAGGCCGGGCCGCGCGAGATCCTTCACGGGGTCGACCTGGCCGTACGCCAGGGCGAGACCCATGCCATCATGGGCCCCAACGGCTCCGGCAAGACCACCCTCGCCTACGCGCTCGCCGGCCACCCGAAATACCTGGTCACCTCCGGCAGCGTCACCCTGGACGGCGAGGACGTGCTCGCGATGAAGGTCGACGAACGGGCGCGGGCCGGAATCTTCCTCGCCATGCAGTACCCCGTCGAGGTCCCCGGCGTATCCATGACCAACTTCCTGCGCAGCGCCGCCACCGCTGTCCGCGGCGAGGCCCCCAGGCTGCGCACCTGGCTCAAGGAGGTCCGCGAGGCGATGGAACGCCTCCAGATCGATCCCGCCTTCGCCGAGCGCAACGTCAACGAGGGCTTCTCCGGAGGGGAGAAGAAACGCCACGAGATCCTCCAGCTCGAACTGCTCAAGCCGAAGATCGCGATCCTGGACGAGACCGACTCCGGACTGGACGTCGACGCGCTGCGCGTCGTCGCCGAGGGCGTCAACCGCGTCCGCGCCACGGGACAGGTGGCCACGCTGCTGATCACGCACTACACGCGCATCCTGCGCTACGTCCACCCCGACCACGTCCACGTCTTCGCCGAAGGCCGCATCGCCGACTCCGGCGGCCCCGAACTCGCCGACCGGCTGGAGGACGAAGGCTATGAGGCCTACGTCAAGGGCACGGCGCAGGGCTGAACGGCCCGGTCCGCCCCCTGCTCCCGGGCCGATCACTCGGGCGCCCGGCGCCACATCCGGGACCCTGCTGTCCCTGCGGCGGTTGTGAGCCCAGGATTTCCGGCGCGTCACTCCAGGGAATCTCGCGCGAGTTCCGTCTCGATGAGGCGGTTCAGATGCCGGCGGGCGTCCTCCGTCGTCAGCGGGGGTGTCTGCCGCAGGTGCTGCAGGGCCAGGCCGTCGGCGAGAGCGGCGAAGCGGACCGTGACGCCGTCGAGGTCTTCGCAGGTGAACTCGCCCTCGGCGACGCCCCGTTCGATCAGGTGGCGGATCTGGTGGTGCCAGGCCTCGTAGCGCTGGGCCTGGCCGCGGGCGAAGGTCTCGTCCGCGGCCTGCTCCCCCGCGTTCCAGTAGTCGAACCACATGCGCCAGTGCCGGTCGGTGTCCTCGGTGAACAGGGCGTCGACCATCAGCCGCAGGCCCTCGGCACCGCTGGTGGCCTGCTCCGCCGCCTCGTCGAGCGCCGCGTAGTACCGCTCGATGTGCAGGATCATCGCCTCGGAGAGGATTTCCTGGACACTGCCGAAGTGGTAGGTGACGGTGCCGACCGACACCCCTGCCGCGGCGGCGACGTCACGCACTCCCACCGACGCGTAGCCGCGTTCGGCGATCAGGGGGACCGCCGCCTCCACGATGAGGCGGCGGCGTACCTCGGTGGGCTGGCGCGTGCGGTCCGCGGCGGCGACGGCGCGGCGCGGGCTCTTCGCCGCCGTCATCCCGACGTCCTCGGCGTGGTGCGGTGCCATGCGCGCTTGGCCACTGTCTCTCCGTTCGCCCGTGCTTCGATGCGGCTGTCCATGACGAAGTCCGCGGCCGTGGCCCGCAGCTCCGTGCGCGCCATGATCTCAGCGTCCCAGTCGTCCCCGCGACGCAGCCGGATGTGCCACTCGGAGACGGCCCGCGCGGACAGCGGGTCGTCGTGACGGATGCGGTAGGTCTCGCGCGCGCTCTCCTCGTAGCGCAGTCCGTCCGGGTACGTGCGCGATCCCCCGTAGTTGGGGTCGACCTCCAGCGTCCACTCCCCCTTCGCCACGTCGATCGTGACCAGCCGCTCGGGGTGCGGCTTCGCGGGGGCGTCGTACGTCACCGGCAGCGGTGGCGCCTGCTCGGGCTCCTCGAAGCGGATCTGCGGCTCGTCCCCGGGCTCGCGCACGGGCAGGAGCAGGGCACTGTCGGCGGGGAGCACGGTCAGTTCGCCGCGTTCGCCGTGCGGCCAGACCCAGGGCCAGTACGCGTCGGAGACGGCGACCCGGATGCGGTGGCCGGGCGGGAAGGCATAGCCGATACCGGTCAGTTCCAACTCGACGTCCTCGTACGTGCCCGGCGTCCACTCGGCCACCCGGTCCCGTCCCTGCCTGCTGAGCAGGTTGAGCACCCCTCGGGTCACGAGCGTGGACGAGCCGTCGGGTGCGACGTCGCAGAGGCGGGCGATCACGTTGGCGCGCGGGGCAGCGCTGTCGAGCCGCAGCCTCAGCCGCGGACGGCCGAGGATCTCGACCCGCTCCTGAAGCACCTCCGAGTCGAAGCAGACGGACCGTCCGTCCTCCTCGCGCTGGTCGGGCGGCAGGTCGCTCGCGTTGCCGAAGGGGAAGAACCGGCCGGCGTCCAGCCCTGTGTGCTGCGGGGAGCGAACCATGACGACGGGGCCGGGGACGGTGTCTGTGCCCAGCGGTCGCTCGCACCAGGCGATACTCCGCGAGGGCCGGTCCGTGTCCCCCACCCAGCGGCCGGGCATGACGTCGTACGAAGTGGCGGGCGGCACCGGGTCGTTGACCCAGGCCCTGAGCAGGGGCTCCGCCATGACACCGGTGTCCTCGTCCTTCAGCCAGTGGTCCCACCAGCGAAGGGTCTCCTGGAGGAAGCCGATCGCGGGGCCGGGCGGCAGTCCGCGATCGGGGTACTGGTGGGACCAGGGACCGACGATGCCGCGGACGCGGTCGGTCGGCAGGTGCTCGACGAGCCGCAGCACGGTGTCGCGGTACGGGTCGTTCCAGCCGCCCACCGCCAGTACCGCCGCCCGTACGGCCCCGTAGTCCTCGCACACGCTTCCGTGCCGCCAGTAGTCGTCCCGTTCCTGGTGGTCCAGCCAGGTGTGCAGGAAGGGTTCGAGGGAGCCGAGGCGTTCGCGCCACATCGGCAGCCAGCGGTCGGCCCCGACGACCTGCGGGTCCGGCGGCCGTGAGGCGAAGGCGAGCATGGTGCCGGCCCAGGCGAGCATGTCGATGCCGAGGACGGCGCCGCCGGTGTAGTGGACGTCGTTGTCGTAGCGGTCGTCGGTCGAGCAGACCGTGACGATCGCCTTGAGCGGTTCGGGGGCGAGGGCCGCGATCTGCAGGGAGTTGAAACCGCCCCAGGAGATGCCGAACATGCCGACCCGGCCGGTGCACCAGGGCTGCTCGGCGAGCCAGTTGACGACGTCGACGCCGTCCGCGAGTTCCCGCGCGTCGTACTCGTCGCCGGGCGTGCCCTCGCTGTCGCCGTGGCCTCGGATGTCGACGCGGACGGAGGCGTAGCCGTGACCCGCGTACCAGGGGTGACGCTGCGCGTCGCGGGGCGCGGTCCAGTCGCTCTTGCGGTAGGGCAGGTATTCGAGCAGCGCGGGGACGGGGTCTGCCTCCGCGTCGGCGGGACGCCAGATCCGGGCGTGCAGACGGGTGCTTCCGTCGCCCACCGGGATCCAGACGTCCTCGCGTACGACCTGGCGCTCGAACTGCTCGCGGTACCTCACGCGGCTCCTTCCGTGGTCGCCGTGCGCTCCTTCGGCACGGATCCGTCCTTGGTCACCGGGCGCCAGCGGCGCACTCGGTGACCGTGTCCGTGGTCTGTCCAGACGTTGTCCGGTTCGGTGGCGTCCGCCCAGTGGGCGACGTCGGCGGCGAGCGGCCGTGCGTCCGGGTCCGGTTCGAGGGCGGCTGCCATCAGTTGTCTGGTGTAGGGGTGGCCCGGCTCCGTGAACACGGCCTCCGTCGGGCCTTCCTCCACCACGACTCCGTGCCGCAGGACGACCACCCGGTCCGCGATGCCGCGGACGACGGCGAGGTCGTGGCTGATGAACAGGCAGGCCAGTCGACGCTCGCGGCGCAGGTCGTCCAGCAGCCGCAGGACGTCGGCCTGGACGGACACGTCGAGGGCGGTGGTGATCTCGTCGGCGATCAGCACGTCCGGTCCGCCCGCGAGCGCGCGTGCGATGCCGATGCGCTGGCGCTGGCCGCCGGAGAGCTGGGCGGGCAGCCGGTCGGCGAAGGCGGGGTCGAGCCGTACGTCGGAGATCAGTTCGCGGGCGCGGGCCGCGGCCTCCGTACGCCCCTCGACCGTGCCGAAGAAGCGCAGCGGCCGGCGGATGGCGTCGCCCACCGAGCGGCGCGGGTTGAGGGAGGTGTCGGCGTTCTGGAAGACGAGCTGGACGCGGCGCCGCAGAGCGAGGGGGCGTTTGCCCGCCGGGCGCGCGAGGTCGCCGCTCTCGTGTGTCATCGTGCCGCCGGAGGGGGTGCGCAGCCCGGCCAGCGTCCAGGCGAGCGTGGACTTCCCGCTGCCCGACTCCCCGACGAGGGCGAGGACTTCGCCGCGCCGGACATCGAAGGAGACGCCGTGCACCGCCCGGGAGGAGCCGTAGTCGATCGTCACGTCCCGCGCGGCCACCGCGACCTCGGCCTCGGGGGGCAGCGCCGCCCGGGGCCTGATCTCCCGCTCCCCCGTCTCGCTCACCAGGGCGAGACCCGCGTCGTCGAGGCGCGGCACGCTCGCCAGCAGCCTTTTGGTGTACGGGTCCTGCGGCGCGGCGAAGAGCCGTCGCGTCGGCGCCGTCTCCACGGTCCGGCCCGAGCGCAGCACGGTCACCTCGTCGGCCATGTGCGCGACCACGCCGAGGTCGTGGCTCACCAGCACGGCGGCCAGGCCGAGTTCGTCGCGCAGGGCGCCGATCAGGTCGAGGACGCTGCGCTGGGTGACGACGTCCAGGCCGGTCGTGGGCTCGTCCAGGACGAGGACCTTCGGGCGGGCGGCGATGGCCATGGCGATGGCGACGCGCTGCTGCTGGCCGCCGGAGAGTTCGTGCGGGTAGCGGCGGGCCAGTTCGGCCGGGCGTGGCAGCCGGACCTGTTCGAGCAGGTCGAGGACCGGGACGTCGCCGCCCGCCTCCTGGATCTGACGCCCGACGCGCATGGAGGGTGTCAGCGCCTGGCCGGCGTTCTGCGCGACCATGGCGACGGTGCCGCCACGCAGCCGTCTGAGCTCGCGCGCGGGAAGGGCGAAGACGTCCTTGCCGTCCACGTGCACCGAACCGCCCGTGATCCGCGACCCGTGCCGCAGATGGCCGAGCAGTGTGGCCGCGACGGTCGACTTGCCGCTGCCGGACTCGCCGACGAGGGCGAGCGTGTGTCCCTCGGCGACCTCCCAGGACACCTCCCGCACGACGGGTACGTCCCGGCCGCCCGAACGGTAGGAGACGGAAAGGGAGTTCACGGAAACGATCGAGGTCATCAGGAGCCCTCCCTGATCCGGTCCACGCCCCACGCCTTGGACAGGCCGTCGGCCGCGAGGTTGAGTCCGATCACCAGCGTGGCCAGGGCGATGATGGGCGCGAGGCTCGCCATCGGGACGACGGTGATGGCGGTGCGGTTCTCGGCGACCATCAGGCCCCAGTCGGGGGTCGGCGGGTCGGCGCCGAAGCCGAGGAAGGACAACGAGGAGATGAGCAGGACGACCCAGGAGGCCCGCATGGCGGCCTCCACGCACACCACGTCGGTGATGTTGGGCAGGATCTCCCGCCGCAGGATCGGCCAGGTCCGCTCACCCCGGGCACGGGCCGCGGTCACGTAGTCGGCGGGGACGACGGCGAGCGCCGCGCCGCGCACCACCCGGACGACCTGGGGCACGTAGACCACGGCGATCGCCAGGACGATGACCGCCGGGCCCGTGCCCAGCGCGGTCACGATGACGAGGAGCGCGAGGATCGACGGCACGGACAGCACCGCGTCGAGCACGCGGCCCAGGACGTCGTCGAACCAGCCGCCGCGCAGTGCGGCCGCGCATCCGACGACCGTGCCCAGCGCGACGGTCAGGACGGTCGCGGCCACCGACACGCCGAGTGCGTAGCGGCCGCCGTACAGGACGCGGGCGAGGACGTCGCGCCCGTACTGGTCCGTGCCCGCCCAGTGCTCCCAGCTCGGGCCGAGCAGTGCGTGCGAGGCGTCGCCCGCGACCGGGTCGGACGAGGTGAGGAGCGGGGCGAGCAGGGCGATCAGCACGTGCACGGCGACGATCGTCAGGCCGACGAGGGCGGTGCGCGAGGAGCGCAGCGTACGCCAGGCGCGGGCCGCACGCGTCGCGGAGGCGACCGGCGCGGCCACCGGTGCGGTGTCGAGCGTGGTCATCGGGTCCT
This sequence comes from Streptomyces sp. CB01373, assembly GCF_002803075.1. Classification (GTDB taxonomy): domain Bacteria; phylum Actinomycetota; class Actinomycetes; order Streptomycetales; family Streptomycetaceae; genus Streptomyces. The sequence goes on from NZ_NNBK01000007.1 coordinate 129,861, forward strand.
CCCTCCGGTACGGAGCTTGGGGTTGAGGGCCATGGCGCCGAGGTCGGCGGCGAGGTTGCAGACGACGTAGACGACGGCGCTGATCAGCGCGATGGCCTGGATGACGGGCAGGTCGCGGTTCTGCACCGAGGAGAGCATCAGCTTGCCGATGCCGGGGTAGTTGAAGACGTTCTCGACGACCGCTACGCCTCCGGCGAGCCAGGCGACGTTCAGCGCGATCACGTGCAGCGTCGGCAGCAGGGCGCCGGGCAGGGCGTGCCGGGTGACGACCCGCCAGGTGGAAAGGCCCTTGAGCCGGGCCGTGGTGACGTACTCGCTCGCCATCACGTCGATGACGGACGTACGGGCCATGCGCACGATGTAGGCGGCCATGACCACGGCGAGCGCGAGCGCCGGGAGCCAGACGGCGGGCAGCAGCTGGCCCACGCTCGCCTCGGGGCCGTACAGCACGACCGCCGGGAACCAGGGCAGCGCGATCGAGAAGCAGAGCACCAGCACGGTGGCGACCACGAACTCGGGGACGCTCATGCCGACCAGGCTGACCGTCGAGATCAGGTGGTCGGGCCAGCGGTCGCGGTACAGACCCGCGAGGATGCCCAGCACGATCGACCCGGTGACGGCGAAGAGCACCGTGACGAGGGCGATGAGCGCCGAGTTGCCGAGGTGGGTGGCGACCTCGCCGCCGACGGGCCGGCCGGAGACGAGGGAGGTGCCGAAGTCCCCGTGCAGCGCCCCGCGCATCCAGTGCGCGTACCGCTGCCAGGCAGGCTGGTCGAGTCCGAGCTTTCCGCGCAGGGCGGCGACGGCGTCCGGGGTGGCGTCCTTGCCGAGGATCTGGGTGGCGACGTCGCCGGGCAGGGCCTGGACGGCGAGGAAGACGATCACGGAGGACAGGACGAGCGTGCCGACGGCCGAGCCCACGCGACGGGCGACGAACGACAGCATGGTCAGGCTCCCTTCAGGCCGATGCCGAGGTAGTCGAACTCGAAGCCGTGCTCGTCGTATCCGCGCACCTGGCGGGAGATGCCGACGAGCCGGTCGGCGAACATGGGGGTCATCGCCCCGCCCCTCTCGATCACCATCGTCTGCGCCTCGCCGTACAGGTCGTGGCGCAGGGTGTCGTCGGTCTCGCGTCTGGCCCGATCGAGGAGAGCGTCGAAGTCCTTGTCGGACCAGGCGGTCTCGTTGTAGGAGGAGCCGCTGCGGAAGATCTGGGTGAAGAGCTGGTCGACGGGCCGGCCCGTGAACCAGTAGGTGGCCATGAGGGGCTTCTTCATCCAGATCTGCGTGTAGTACGAGTCGGCGGACGCGGTCTTGACCCGGACGCGGATTCCGGCCCGCCCGGCCGAGTCCCGGTAGGCGAGGGCCATGGGCGTGAACAGCGGGTCGTACGCGGAGGTGTAGAGGTCGACGGCGAGTCCCTCCTGACCCGCCTGCTTCAGCAGATGCCGCGCCTTCTCCGGATCGTGTTCGGGATGCGCGGAGATGTGGACGGGGTCGGAGGGCGGCACCGGGTTGTCCCAGCCGGCGCTGCCCGCGCCCTGCAGGGCCGCCTTCACCACGTGCTCGGGGTCGTAGGCGAGCTTCATCGCCTGCCGCACGCGGACGTCGGTGAAGGGCTTCTCCGTGGTCAGCATCGGGAGCACGTACCACTGGGCGTTCTTCACCCGGGCGACGGTGGCCCGGTCGGAGGCGGCGACCACGCGGGCGGTCGCGAAGTCGAGGTTGGTCTGGGAGAGCAGGTCGACCTGGCCCGCGAGCAGGGCGTTCGAGCGGGCCGACATGTCGGCGACCGAGTAGAAGGCGATGGCGTCGAGTACGGGGCGGCCCGCCCAGTGGTCCTGGTACGCGGTGATGCGCCCGGGTCCGGCCGGGGCGAACGACTCCAGTTTGAAGGGGCCGGTGCCGATGCCCGTGCGGCCGATGGACTTCGCGCTGCCGTCGGGGACGACGTAGCAGTTGTAGTGCGTCAGGAGGCTCGGGAACTCCGCGTTCGGGGTCTTCAGCGGGACCACGAGCGTGTGGGGGTCGGGGGTGCGCAGCGTCTCGGGGTCGATGAGCGGGGCGAGGACGGCGGCCTGCGGTGACGCCGTCGCCTTGTCGAGGATGTGGCGCAGGGTGTAGGCCGCGTCGGCGGCGGTGAAGGCGCGTCCGTCGTGGAACGTGACGCCCTTGCGGAGGCGGAAGGTCCAGGTGGCGGCCTTGTCGTCGGGCTCCCAGGACTCGGCGAGGTCGGGGGCGAGCATGCCGTCCGCGCCGATCCGGACGAGCCGGTTGTAGAGGGCGCCCAGGTATTCGTAGGCCGACAGGGAGCTGGCCGGATCCAGTGTCTCGGCGTCGGATGCGGCCGGCCGCGCGATGCGCAGCGTGCCGCCGCGGGCGGGTGCGCCCGTGTGCGCGGCGGCGGGCAGGACGGGGGTGGACGCGGCCCCCGTGCAGCCGGTCATCAGCCAGGACGCGCCCAGGGAGGCGACGCCCGCGGCGAGGACCGACCGCCGTCCAAGGTGGTGGGTGTCGGGCATGAACCGACCGTCCTTCTCGTTATTCGTTCAGCGGAACGATTGAGTGAAGTGCGTGAACGATAACGAGGGGACGCTTTCGCGCCAACCCTTGGAGTGCGGAATTCAACTTCGGAGACTCAGTCGTTACGCCCCCCAGAGACGCCCGGCACCGGGCCGCGACCACCAACGCCCACCTCCAGCATTTATTTCTCTCGCGAGCGAGATACCTTGGGAGAGGCCGGGCCGCTGTGCAAGCAGCGCACGCCCGGAGGTCTCGCACGCATGGAGGATTGCCGTGGCCCTGCCCGCCCTGTCACCGCCCGACTCGTCGCCGCGGGCGACCGTTCCGGCGCGACATCGCTCGTCCGGCCGGGCCGTCGTCGGCTGGCTGACGAGTACCGACCACAAGAGGATCGGCACCCTCTATCTGGTCACCTCGTTCGCGTTCTTCTGCTTCGGCGGCCTGTTGGCACTGCTCATGCGCGCCGAATTGGCCCGTCCGGGTACACAGCTCATCTCGAACGAGCAGTTCAACCAGGCCTTCACGATGCACGGCACCGTGATGCTGTTCATGTTCGCCACACCGATCTTCTCCGGCTTCGCGAACTGGATCATGCCGCTGCAGATCGGCGCGCCCGACGTGGCGTTCCCGAGGCTCAACATGCTTGCCTACTGGCTGTACCTGTTCGGCTCGCTGATCGCGGTGGGCGGCTTCCTCACGCCGCAGAGCGCCGCCGACTTCGGCTGGTTCGCCTACAGCCCGCTGTCCGACACGGTCCACTCGCCGGGTCTCGGCAGTGACCTGTGGATCATGGGTCTGGCCATGCAGGGCTTCGGCACCATCCTCGGCTCGGTCAACTTCATCACCACGATCGTCTGCATGCGCGCGCCGGGCATGACCATGTTCCGCATGCCGATCTTCACCTGGAACGTGCTACTCACCAGCGTGCTGGTGCTGCTGGCCTTCCCCGTGCTCGCCGCCGCGCTCTTCGCGCTCGAGTTCGACCGGAAGTTCGGCGCCCAGATCTTCGCCCCCTCCAACGGCGGGGCGCTGCTGTGGCAGCACCTCTTCTGGTTCTTCGGCCACCCGGAGGTGTACATCCTGGCGCTGCCCTTCTTCGGCATCGTGTCCGAGGTGGTCCCCGTCTTCTCCCGTAAGCCGATCTTCGGCTACATGGGGCTGATCGGCGCGACGATCGCGATCGCGGGCCTGTCGGTGACGGTGTGGGCGCATCACATGTATGCGACAGGTGGAGTGCTGCTGCCGTTCTTCTCCTTCATGACCTTCCTGATCGCGATTCCGACCGGGGTGAAGTTCTTCAACTGGATCGGCACCATGTGGAAGGGGTCCCTGAGCTTCGAGACGCCGATGCTGTGGTCCATCGGCTTCATGGTCACCTTCCTGTTCGGTGGTCTGACCGGCGTGATCCTGGCCTCGCCTCCGCTGGACTTCCACGTCACGGACTCGTACTTCGTGGTGGCGCACTTCCACTACGTCGTCTTCGGCACCGTGGTGTTCGCGATGTTCGCCGGATTCCACTTCTGGTGGCCGAAGTTCACCGGCAAGATGCTCGACGAGCGCCTCGGCAAGATCACCTTCTGGCTGCTGTTCGTCGGCTTCCACGGCACCTTCCTCGTCCAGCACTGGCTGGGCGCCGAGGGCATGCCGCGCCGGTACGCCGACTACCTGGCGGCCGACGGCTTCACCGCCCTGAACACCGTGTCGACGGTCTTCTCGTTCCTGCTCGGTCTGTCGATCCTGCCGTTCTTCCACAACGTCTGGAAGACCGCCAAACACGGCCGGCACATCACCGTCAACGATCCGTGGGGCTGGGGCCGTTCGCTGGAGTGGGCGACCTCCTGTCCCCCGCCGCGCCACAACTTCGAAGAGCTGCCGCGCATACGGAACGAGTCACCCGCCTTCGGCCTCTCCCACCCCGAGATCGCCCTCAGTGACGACATCGAGGAGGAGCGGGCGACGGCCACCGGCCGACGCTGAGCGGACCGGTCCCCCTTCGAACCTTCAGGAGCCGTCCATGGACGCCGGCCATGAAGCCGCCCTCGGCCTGCACCAGATCGAGGGCTACCTGCACCAGGAGGCCAACCGCCTTGAGGCGCACCGCAAGGCGCGGGACTTCGCCTGGGAACTGCCCGGCCTCACCACGGACCAACGTCTCATGATCGAGGAGGCGTACGCCCGCGAGCAGGTGGAGAACGCCCACCGGGTCACCCACCACATCTCGCAACGCATACAGCAGATCGAGTCCCGCTACGCGGCACGCCACCGTCGCTTCACTCGGGAGGCGGCCATCGCCATGGCCGTGGTCACCCTCGGGCTCATCGGGCTCTGCATCGCGGTGCTCCTCGGCTCGGCGGCGGGAGCTGCCTGACGTCACCCGGCCGGTCCGTCAACCAGTCTCTGCCTCCAGGAACACCAGGATCTTGCGCAGGGCGTCCGCCACCTCAGCGTGTTCCTTGGGCTCCAGGACGGAGAGCACGTCCCGTTCCAGTGTGAAGTGCCGTTCCACCGCGCGGTCGAAACTCGCCCGGCCCTCCTCCGACAGACGGACCAGAGTGCTTCTGCCGTCGACGGGGGAGGGACCGCGCTCGATCCAGCCTTCCCGCTCCAGCCGGTTGAGCCTGCCCGTGAGGCCGGCGGAGGACACGATCAGCGCCTGACGCAGCTGCCCGGGCGTCAGCGCGTAGGGAGGGCCGCCGCGGCGCAGTGCCTGCAGCAGGTCGAAGTCCCCGACGTTGGCGATGGGCATGCCGCCCTGGCGGCGCAGCCCCGACGCGAACAGGTCTTCCAGCAGCCGAGCCGCACGCAGCAGGCGGGCGATGACCTCGCTGGACGACACGTCCAGTCCGGGCCACTCGCTGCGCCACTCGGCCAGCATCGCGTCCACGCTGTCGCTGTCGCCGCCGGCTTCGATCTCCTCGTCCTCACCCATCGCGGGCCCAGCCTATCGGCAGCACCACCGAGCGCCGTCCTCACCGGGGCGCACCCTGCAGAACGCCACGACCGGAACGGCCCGGCTCGCCCCGCTCACCTGTGAACAGACCGGTGCGGCGTACCTGTCCGCGGTGCGGCGGGTCAGCTGTCCGGGGCTGTCTGGACCAAGGACTCGTGCAAGGTCGACAGCTCGGTGGACAGGAAGGACGGCACCTCTCCGAGCGGTGCCGGGGCGGTCCCTGTACGGATCGCGCCGGCAAGGGCCGCGAGCGCTCGGTGCAGCTGATCGTCGCCGTGGGCACTGAACAGCGGGCGGGAAGCCCCGCGTGCCGCCTCACTGCCGCTCCCGGCCTGCTCCAGCGCCCAGCAGGCGGCGAGTACCCGGTAGGCCAGCCGTTGGGTGGCGACCACTGTGGGCCACATCAGCTCCGCGTCACTTCGCCGGACGACCGAGGAGTTGACACTCGCGTCGTAGGCCTGGAGTACGCCGATGGCCCGCATCTGCAGATCGCGCCGGGCCGCCCAGGCACCCGGGGTGGTGACCGCGCCGTCGGCCAGATGGTCCGATACGGCGCCGACTGCTTCCAGGGTGCGATCGATCGCCGCCGGGATGCGTGCCGCGGCCCCGGCCCGCATCGTCACCAGGAACACCGCGAGTGCCACGGCGCAGCCGATCGCGGTGTCGACGCCGCGGGCGAGCAGCAGGCCGCCGAGCCCGGAAACGCGCTGTCCGCCGCTCACGATGGTCAGCGCGACGGCGGTGATGAAGACGACGGCCAGGGCGTAGTTGCGCACCACGATCATCTCGATGGAGAACTGCAGCAGCACGACGGTCAGCGCGAGCCACAGTCCGGTGGGATGCGCGGTGAGCACGCCCAGCGCGAGGATCAGCCCGACCCAGGTGCCGACCAGACGCTCCAGGCCGCGCTGCACGGTGCGGACCCAGTCGAAGCCCTGGTGCAGCATCAGCACCGCGGCTGCGATGGCCCAGTAGGCGTGGTCCAGACTCAGGGCCGCGCCGATCATTCCTGCCACCAGGGCCGCGGCGCCGACCCGCAGGGTGACGAGGAGCTGTCCCGACCCGGCCGTGAGCGCTTGCCGCACCAGACCGGCCGGCCCGGGGCCGCCGTGCGGGAGTTCCTCCTCGCCGGCCGCGGAATCAGCCGGAGAAGGGTGCTGGGCCTGAGCGGCGAGTCGTCGTGCGTGGTCGGGTACGGCGTGGTCCAGGGGTGCGTCGCGGGCTGCGGCCCGCATGGCGTCGGCGAAGAGCAGATGCAGTTCGCGGTTGAGTCGGCGCAGCCTGTGCAACGTGCTGTCGGGGGTGGTGCGGATCGGCTGGTAGCTGACCAGCGCCGCCCATGACTCGTGCATGGCCAGGGCGGCCCAGTGCCGGGCGGTGTCCTGCCGGGATGTGCCCACCGCCTGGGCGAAGCGCGCCACCGCGTCACCGGCGGCCGCGACCGCGGACTTCTCCGGACCCCGCGGCCACAGCAGAGCGCCGGACATGTGGACCAGCCAGGCGAAGCCACCGCCCCCCAGCACCAGCAGGCCGGTGTGCAACGGGCCCAGGTGTTCCGCGTGCATCGAGGTGCCGGCGGCACAGGCGAGGGCGACCATGTAGGCCCCGGGTGGACCGACGGCCAGGGCGTTGCACAGCAGGGTCGCCACCATCGCGATGAGGGCGACCACGAGCACACCGACCCACACGACAGCGGCGGCCCATATGCCCATCCCGACCGCGAACGCCAGGGACACCGCGATGAGCGCGAGCCTGCCCGCACGGCAGAGGTAGGGCAGGGCGCTGCCGTACAACGCGGTGAAGCCACCGATCGTCGCCATGAGACCGGCCGCGGTGTCGCCGGCGGCCCAGCCGATCACGACCGGCACACCCATGCACAACCCCGCGCGTGCCGCGAACGGCCACCGCCGCCTCGCGTCACGCAGCGCGAACAGGGGGCGGATCCCGATCGGGCCCGGCCCCGGCGCGGGCGGGATCGGCGCGAGTGGCGCTGCCGGTCCTTGAGGCATGTTTCCAGCGCAGCACGGACAGCGTCCCGACGCTCGCCCGGCGCCCTTGGGCCTGGGGCACTGCGCATTCCGTCCTGTGATCGACCTGGCTCTGGCGGAGGCGAGGAAGAGGGCCAGTGCGGCGACGGAGCGTTGCCGTGCCGGTGAGCAGGGTCAGCCGGCTCGCACGAGGCATACCGCATGCGCCACGAACCCCTGCCGTCTCCACTGAGCAACATGAGGCCGACCGGGTGACGATGGACGTGTACTGACGTCACCACGCTGCTCCCAAGAGGAGGTAGGTGTCATGACATCTCCTTCCGGTGCCACATCTCCTTCCGATTCTCCGGGCCCTGGCCCCGTTCCCCCGCGCGGCACCGAGCCAGAAGCGCGCGGCACCGAGCCACAGGCGCGCGGCACCGAGCCACAGGCGCGCGGCACCGAGCCAGAAGTGCGCGGCACCGAGCCGCAAGAGAGTCCGCTGGCCGAAGGCATGACGGCCCTGGCGAACATGGGCTGGCAGATCATGCTCACCATGGGCCTTGCCACCATCGCCCTGGGCGTCGTCGCCCTGGCCTGGCCGGGCGCGACGCTGCGGGTCGCCGGCGTGCTCTTCGGCATCTACTTGCTGGTCACCGGTGTCTTCCAGCTGGCCGGCGCCTTCGGCACGCACGTGCCCCGGCATCTTCGCGTACTGCATTTCATCACCGGTGCGGTCGCCATTCTGCTGGGGCTGATCTCCTTCAGGGGCACCCTGGAGTCGATCCTGCTGCTCGCCCTGTGGATCGGCTTCAGCTGGCTGCTGCGCGGCACCACTGAGACAGCCGCGGCGGCCTCCGCTCCGGAGATGCCGGCGCGCGGCTGGCACGTGGCCTTCGGCGTCATCGGAGCGCTGGCGGGTGTCGTGATGATCATCATGCCGTTCGCCACAATCGCGACGCTGACCCTGGTCGTGGGCGTCATGGCCATAGTTCTGGGCCTGACCGAGGTGCTCCGCGCCATCAGGACACGCGTCGAGATCGGCCATCTCGCCGCGGGCACGGCCACCCGGCGGCGGCCTATGTTCCACGCCCGTCCGCACCCCCAGCACTGACCGACGGAGCCAAACCGGTCGGCTGCCGCGTAAGCGGCAGCCGGCCACTGCGGAGCCGCCGCCGAGACCCTCGCCGACGTCCTACCGGCCGACCCCGGTAGCCGCGAACTTGTACGCGGGGCCGCCAGTGCCGTTCCCCAGGGGGTCACCGCCCTGGATCATGAAGCCCTCGATGACCCGGTGGAAGACCGGGCCGTCGTACAGCGACTCCGAGTTCGGCCTGCCCGTGGTGTTGAATATGGCTCCATGACCGAGAGCGGGCGTGCGGCGAGCCGGACGGCGGTGCTGGTCTGCCAGGGGCGAGCGGCCGCGCATGGGAGGGCTGCCACGGACCAGTTCGCGGATCCGGTGGCGGTAGGGCTACTGGGCGTCGCGGAACGCACGACCGTGGACCAGGTACGCGCGAACACTCCGCCGGAGGGTTGGCGGGAGCGCACCGCGTACGAGAGTGTGCGGGCGTGCGCCGAGGTGGTCGTGCCGCGGACGGTCGCGATCGACAGGGCACTGCGCGCCCGTGTGACCGGCCAGCTCGTGATCCTCGGCGCCGGCCTGGATACGCGGGCGTGGCGTCTGCCCGAGCTCGCGCAGACAGATGTGTGGGAGGTCGACCATCCGGCCTCCCAGCAAGACAAGCGCGCCCGCCTCGCCGGGACCGCCCCAGTGCTCCGAGGGCCGGACGAGGGCGATGTCCACCACGCCGAGCTGCCGGCCACCGCCCGTTCCGTGCGGTTCACGCCCGTCGATTTCGCAGTCGACGATCTCGGTGCGGCGTTGGATGCCGCGGGGCACGACCCGTCCGCGCCGACGACATGGCTGTGGGAGGGCGTCGTCCCGTACCTCACGCGCGACGAGGTGCACGCCACGGTGGCCGCACTCGCCGCCCGGACGGTCCCGGGCAGTGCACTCGTCGTCAACTATCAGGCACCGTCGGCGAGGGTGGCCGCGGGGCGGCTGCTGACACGCATGCTCGGCGGTTTTGTCACATCGGGCGAGCCGTGGCGCTCGCTGTGGAAGCCGCAGCGGATGGCTGCACTGCTCGCGGAGTACGGCCTGAGGGTGGTGTCGGACGACAACCTCCTCGCCCTCGCACACACCCTCGGCAGCCCGGCACGCGGGCGGACATCCTTGCGGTCAGGACGCGTAGCCGTCGCGGAGAGCCACTGACGTGGTCCGGTCGTTTCGTTGAAGACGGCGACGATGCGGGGGGTCCGGGTGCTCGTGCAGGTCCGGTAGGACGGGCCCACTGGCAGCCGGTCCGGCTCTGATGCATCATCTCCCGTCTCCCGTAGGCGACTTGGCGGCCACTGGCGTTCTCTCAGTGAACTGACCGTCTGTGGTGCGCCAGCTCACCGATGAGGGCGGCGGCGTGTTCGTCGCCGCCTGCGCACCACCACACGGCCGCGCCCTGATGAGTGGCAGCATGAAGGCCCAGCCGGTGGTCGGAGCAGACCGGCCAGACCTGCCAGGTTTGTTTCATGAGGTCGTCCTGGATGAGATCGGCGACCGCCGTCACCGCACCCGCAGGTGTGTCGCCCGCGCATGCGTGCAGTCCCCCATCGCCGACCAGGAGGCGGCCGTCGGAAAGTTCGATCCCGGCGGACACGGGCGTGAATTCCTCCAGGAGCACCAGCCGCGGTTCGCCGTCGATGCCGGCGGTTGGCAGGTCGCGTGCGACGACGCGGAGTGCCTGCCGCAGGACCGCGAGTCGCTCAGGGGCCAGGTCGAAGCCGGGATCGAACCCGGTCTTCTCCAGGATCCGCCGGGCGAGGTCGGCCATCTCCGATGCGGGCACCTGTGCGGGGTCGCGTTCCACGACCTCGCGCACGGCCTCCCAGGAGTGGCCCCAGTCCAGCAGTCCGCAGGCCAACTCGACCACATCCTGCGGGGCGAGTTGATGCTCGCGCAGTCCGAGGTAGACGCGCGTGCAGAAGCGATCGATCCGCTGCATGGGGGTCCCCGCACCGGTGACAGGCTCAGTGTCCATGAGGTCAGTCTGGTGGCTGCGCCACGGGCATTACCAGGAACTTTTCTCCTGCACAAACCAAAGTGCCGAAGACGACCACTCGCATCATTCACCTCCACGAATTTCCGTGGGGTGAGACAGCCGAGCGGCGGCGTGCTGGTGGGCGCGGACGATGGTGGAGTCGATCTGGACGAGCCAGTCGATGTCACTGGCCGCGTCCGAACGAGCCTGGATTTGCTGCAGGGCCTGGGTGAACACACCGGCCAGGGCGTAGCGGCGGAAGCGGGTGTAGACGGTCTTCGACGGTCCGTAGCGTTCCGGCAGGTCGCGCCAGGAGATCCCGGTCCGGATCTTGTAAACCGTCCCGTTGACGACCTGCCGGTCCGACGCCCGCGGCCGGCCAGTAGCGGCCCGCGGTATCAGGGGAGCGAGTAACTGCCACTCCTGATCGGTGACTTCATGGCGGCGTATCACTCCACCATGATCCACCACCCGATGATCTTTGAAGACGGACCTAGGTGGACGGTGCCAGGGTGCGCAGGACGTCGAACTCGTTGCCCTCGGGGTCGGCCATGACCACCCAGCTCCGGCCGGAGCCCTGGCCCACGTCCACCTTGGCGGCGCCGAGGCCGAGCAGCCTGGCCACCTCGTCTTCGGTACTTCCGTCGATCGGGCTGACATCGAGGTGAAGCCGGTTCTTCACAGTCTTGCCCTCGGGCACCCGGATAAAGACCAGGGTGGGCGGCATCTGGCGGGCCCGGACCTCCTCGACGGTCGGCACCCAGGAGCCGATCTCGACGTTGCCCTCGCTCCGGTCGATCACCCTGAACCCCAGGACCGCGCAGCAGAAGGCCGCGAGCCGCTCCGGATCGTGGCAGTCGACAACCAACTCGGTGAACCTACTGGTCATTACTCCCCCAGACAGTGCGGACAGGGGGCTCAGCCTATGGGGCCGTGCCACCCAGCCGGGCCGCGGCATCCACGAGTCCCGTCTCAAATCAGTACGGCGCGAGCGAGTAGCGGCGCAGTCGTCAAATCCTCGCGAACATCCGGGAGTTCCGGGTGGCGCCGTTGCGTGGTGCCGATGTCCGCCCGGGGGATGGGAGTCGGGCCGGTTCTCAGTCACCCTGGACGTACTCGGTCGAGGGGGAAGCCGTGGCAGGGGGAGGAAGACCGATGACGGAACCCGGTCTGTTCGAGCTGGAAGCCGTTGTGGTGGGGCAGCCGAAGCGTTCACGGTGGCGCACATACGTGGGCCCCGCCCTGGCCGTGTCCACCGTGGAGGGGACCCCGCTCGCCTGGGTCACGTACCGTTCCTAAAGACTGAGCGGGAGTGAGTCCTGTTGCCAGGACCCGTGCTCAGCCGCGTGCCCCGAACGGTGTTGGGCACACTGGTCTCCCGCTTTCGCTCTCACGTCCGGTGCAGCGGGTCGTGCCCGTTGTCCGGGGACGGAGGGGCGGGTTTCCTCACGCCCCGGGACGCCTGGTCGGGCCTGGACGGTCCGATGCCCCGCACGATCGCTCTGGTCGTGCGGGGGTGGTGCCGTCCGTCGCCGGACCGGGTGCCCCAGGGCGCGCCTGCCGATCGCCACGGCTGCCGCGTCGTGGCGGGTGGTCTTCCTGGTGTTGCTGGTGAGGGGCTTTTGCCAGTGCTGGGCGCCCCATATCGATGTGTAGGCGGGGTCCACGGAGATGATCGTCAAGCCGAGTTCGGCGGCCATGCTGACGAGCCGGGCGCGCAGCTTGCTCACGGGCATGCCGGAGATCAGCTTGCGGAACCGTTTGCGGCGGCCGTGTTTCTCCCTGGTCTTCTCCGCGCTGAAGTCCAGGTTTTCGATGCCGATGGCGAGTTTGTGCCGGGCTGCCCAGTGCAGGAGCCGGATGAGGGCGTACCGGGCCTGCGCGTCACGGTGATTGGCGGTGCCGGAGAGGTCGAAGAAGAACCTTCGGGGCTCACCACAGGGGTTGCCGTGCTGGTCGAGCCGCCAGGCGGCCAGGTGGTCGGCGTTGGTGTCCACGCCGATCAGCCCTTTGGCGCGGGCCTGCGCCAGGGGAACGGTCTTGACCGGTGGGATGGTCCAGGAGGCGGTCAGGTACCAGCGGCCGCGCTGCACGTCTTCGTGGATGCGGTAGGCGACCGCCCGGTTGCCCGCGGCGCGGTCGGCCCGTTCGTCGCCCCGGTGGTGGAACACCACGGTGCCGGTGAGAAGGTACCGGCCGCAGGGGGCATTGGCCAGATGAGCCAGCGGGCCGGGCAGCTTGATGCTGACCTCCCCGTCAGGGGTGACGCGGATTGTCTCGTTCCCGAACCGCTTGCCCGACTCGCCGTCCGCCTGGAGAAACCGGCGCTCGGCCTGCCAACGCTCACGCCATCGGGCCTCGGTCAGGTTCGCGGTCGTGAGATTGTGCCGGGTGCCAAGCAGGCGTGCGCCGCCGCGGACCACCCGGACGCGCCCGGCCTCACGGTCGGCTCGCTCAGCAGTCAGCCGGTCCTCAAGCACGTGCAGGCGGCGGGACTTGGCGAACCACTCCCGCTTCGTCCGGTATCCGCCTGGCGCCCGCTTTGTGCCCTTCTCTCCGACCTGGAGGGACAGCCGGTGCGCAACCGTACGGACACCGGCCTCCAGGTTCTGGATGTGGGCGAGCTGGGCACGGCGGGACAGCGCCCACTGGTCGTGGGTGGCCTTGGTGATGCTCCCGGCCCAGCGGGACGACGCCTCCAGCGTCAGGGTGCGCTTTCGCTCTGCCCACTGGTCGGTGTCGTGCTCCAGACCAGCCGCACAGCGGGCCTTGAGGTCACGCCCGGCCAGCGTCCCCAAGTGGTCACCGACCAGCCTGAGCACCTTCTCCTCCTCAGCCGTGATCGCCTTGAGCCGGGTACGGACCGCGACACCGGACGGACCCGGAGCAACGAATGGCGGATCGATCGAGCGCAGGTCAGCCACGTTCGGCGGCCTCCAGCGCAGCCTTCGCCCGGTTCTTTGCCGAGCGGCGGCCGTACAGGCGGGCGCAGAACGACGTCAGCACCTCCACCATGTCACGCACCAGGTCGTCCTCGACCTCGCCGTCGTCCAGCACCAGCAGACGACGGCCCGCCGCGGACAAGGCGGCCTCGACAAGTTCGACGTTCATCCGGCCGAGCCGGTCCTTGTGCTCCACCACCACGCAGGTCACCTGCGCGTCGGCCAGCAGACGCCGGGCCTTGGAACGGCAGCCGTTCATCCCGGAAGCGATCTCCGTCTCAACACGAACGACTCGGTGACCGGCCCTCGCCGCCCACGCCGACAGCCGGGCGACCTGGCGTTCCAGATCGGCCTTCTGATCGTGCGAGGAGACGCGGGCATACAGTCCCAGACCGCCAATGGCCTCAGGCCCGGCGTTCGTATCGATGTTCACCAGGATCGTGCGTGGCCCGACCCTCTGAGCCGGTACCGGCAACGTCCCCTCACGGAACCAGCGATACGCGGTCTGCGGATGCACGCCCTGCGTCCTCGCCCATTCCGTCAGATTCACACTCTGACAACGGCACTCACCCATACATGGTTACGCTCACTTACCCGACTTGGAGGGCCAGCAGGTGAAGACCCCGACGACACGTACTCCGTCCTCACGAAAACGTCCGGCGAGTTCATCGTCGGCATCGAGCAGTTCGGGCCGGTGGAGTTCCGCTTCACCGACGCCGAGGGCCGGGAGGCCGGCACCGCCGGCGCCCGTGGACTCGTCAAGACCCGGCAGCTGAGCCTCCGGACGGAGCAGGGACGCCAACTCCTTCTGACGCGGCCGGGTCTCCTGCACGCCGAATGGCATCTCACGGAGACCGATCCGGAAGAGAGCCCGGCGCCGGAGACCTTCGGCCGGGTCACGGTGAGCACCATCGACTCGTGGATCGGGTTGCAGCAGTACGTGGTCGAGATGGACCCTCGCCTGGACGCCTCCGAACGGCGGACCGTCGTCGCCTCGGTCGTCTGTCTGCACCTGCTCCGCCGGCCTCCTGGTGGCATCGCCACGCCGGCGTGAGAGGGGCCCTGGTGCTGTGTCCGGGACGGTTCGTGGATGTCCTGTTGACCAAGGCGCCGACCCCGAAGCCAGTGCGTCGCCCTGATCATGCAGCGCCTGGCCGACGCCGCCACCCCGGAAGACCTCCGTCAGGGTAGCTCGTGAGCTGATTTCGAACCTTCTCAGGCGAACTGGTCCTGCTCCGTGAGCTGTTGGGCAGTGCCTGCCATTTCTGCGGTGAGGGCCCAGCGCTCGTGGTCTCTCCATTCGCCATTGATGAACTGGAAGGCGGTCGAGTAGCCCTCGCGCTGGAACCCCAGCCGTTGGATCAGCTTCAGGGAGGCAGTGTTGTCGGGCTGGATGTTCGCCTCGAGCCGGTGCAGCCCAAGTTCGCCGAAGGCATGCTGGATGACGAGCCACAGTCCTTCGGTCATGTAGCCGCGACCGGTCGTGGAGGCGTATGCGGTGTAGCCCAGGGTTCCGTTCTGGAGGGCGCCTCGGACAATGTTGTTGATGTTGGCGCCGCCGACGATTGCGTCGGTGTCGCGAAGGCAGATCACGAAGCCTGCGTGCGTGGGCTGTTCCAACCGCTTGAGGTAGGCGTCGAACGCCTCCTCCGTGTGGTCGCGGGCACCAAGCCAGCGGTGGAGCATGTCGGCGCTGTCCTGAGCCAGCGCTGTCAACTCGTCGTAGTCCTGGCGACGGACGTGGCGAACAGCCACTCGCGGCCCTTGCAGGAGGTGGCTGGTGGTTGGCATCCAGGGATTTTATGCAATCGACTTCTTCGACGCGCCACTGCCTCGGGCCTGAACGACCGGAGTGACACCGGTGGGCCGAGTGGGGCCTGTTGCTCGCCAGAACCAGCCCTACGTCGAACGCGCGCCGTGGGCGGTCCTGGCGCCCGCCGCCGTGCTCGCCCTGCTCGGCGCGCTGGCCGTCACGGCGGCGGGCGGGGTACGGCTGCCCCGGCCCGTGCGGAGGCCGAAACGCCCGGCCCCGCGGGCCGCCGTGACCGAACCGGCCGCACCGCGGGCCGAGCCGCCCACTGTCCTGACCTCCTCCCGCGCCGACGTCCCCTGACGTACTTGACCTCTTGGTGGCCGACGTGTTCTCCCGCCTCCTGACCAAGCGCCCCAGCACCGGCGGCAGGCCGCCGCACGAACGCGCCCGGAAGCGTCTCTCGCCACTGCTGCGGCTGCTGATACTGACCCAACTCGCCTTCAGCATCGGTTTCTTCGCCGTACTGCCGTTTCTCGCCGACCATCTCGGCACAGCCATCGGCATGGCGGGCTGGACGGTCGGCTTCGTGCTGGGCCTCAGAACCTTCAGCCAGCAGGGCCTGTTCGTGGTCGGCGGGCGGCTCGTCGACCGGCACGGCGTGCGGCCGGTCGTCCTGGTGGGCTGCGTGCTGCGGATCGCCGGGTTCGTCTGGCTGGGGTTCGCCGAGGAGACCTGGGCGGTCATCGGCGCGGTGCTGCTGATCGGCTTCGCCGCCGCACTGTTCTCCCCGGCCGTGGAGTCGGAGGTGGCGCGGCAGGCGGTGCTGTGGGAAGACCAGGGCAACGGCTCCCGCACCAGGGTCCTGGCCCTGTTCTCCGCCGCGGGCCAGGCCGGTGCCTTCGTCGGTCCGTTGCTCGGCGGCCTGCTGCTCGCCGTGGACTTCCGCACCGCCTGCCTCGCCGGCGCCGGGGTCTTCGTGCTCGTCCTCGCGGGGCACGCGTGGCTGATGCCCCGGCACATCCCCGGCCGAGTGCGGTCGCGGGAGGGGGGCGGAGTAGGCGAGTTGCTGCGCCACCGCCGCTTCCTGGCGCTGTGCTGCGCGTACGGGAGCTACCTGCTCGCCTACAACCAGCTCTACCTCGCCCTGCCGGACGAGGTGGAGCGAGCGACGGGTTCACAGGCTCCGCTGTCCTGGCTGTTCGCCCTGTCGTCCCTGCTGGTCGTCATCGCGCAGCTCCCGGTCACCGGGTGGGCGAGCGACCGGCTCGGCCTGCGCCGCTCCATGGCCGCCGGGCTGCTGCTGGTCGCTGCCGG
This sequence comes from Streptomyces sp. CB01373, assembly GCF_002803075.1. Taxonomy (GTDB): domain Bacteria; phylum Actinomycetota; class Actinomycetes; order Streptomycetales; family Streptomycetaceae; genus Streptomyces. The sequence goes on from NZ_NNBK01000007.1 coordinate 146,408, forward strand.
GTTCGCGGTCGTGGCGGCGGCGCGCCCGGCGGGCTGGACGGGCCTCGTGGGTCTGCTGCCGGCCGCCGGGTACGTCGTCCTGCTCACCCTCGGCCAGATGCTGATCGTGCCCGCCGCCCGCGCGTGGGTGCCCGACCTCGCCGAAGAGGGCCGCATCGGCCTCTACACGGGGGCGCTGTCCTCCGTCTCCGGCCTGATCGTGCTCATCGGCAGCTCGGCCACCGGATCCCTGCTCGACATGGGGCTTTCGCCCGCCGTGCCGTGGCTGCTCCTCGCCGCCGTGCCGGCACTCGCCGTGGCACTGCTGCCGCGCGGGCCGGAGCCCGCGCGGGTCCGATGACGACGGCCAGGATCCGCTCATCCCCGGCACGGTCGAGCTGAGCCGGACGAGCCAAGTGCTACGGCAGCATCGCCGTACTGGAGGTCGGGGCCACCGACGCCCCTGAAGCGCGTACGGGCAAGCCGCCCACGCCACCGATGATGCCGCCGTCAGGCGGGGCGCGTCGGGCTGCCCCGGGTGCTTGTCATGTCAGCCCCTCCTCCCGGAACCGGGCGATCCATTCCGACGTGGCTCCGATCCCGCCGAAGGTGTAGAAGTGCACCTTCACCACCCCGTGACGCCCGGCGTCGTAGCCCTCGGCCAGGGCGCGCAGGAAGCGGTCGGGGCCGGCCGTGCCCATGAGGTTGGTCAGGGAGAAGCCGTACTTCTTGGTGATGGAGGCGCTGGTGCCGACGCCGAAGCGGGCGGCGTACGTGATGAGTCGCTTGATGCCGGCCGGTCCGGGCACACCGATGCGGATCGGCAGGCCGACGCCTCGCGTGCGTGTCCCCTCCAGCCAGGCCAGCACGGGGTCGACGTCGAAGCCGAACTGCGTGATGACGTCGCCCGCCAACCGCTGTGCTCCCAGCGCCGCGTGCTTGTCCGCCATAGCGGACCACAGCACGTGGTCCGCTATGGCCGGGTGGCCTTCCGGGTAGCCGCTGATCCCGGCGTGGCGCACCCCGTAGTGCTGGAGCAGTCCGGTGCGGATGACGGCCAGGGCGTCCTCGTAGGGGCCTTCGGCACGGACGGGGTCCCCACCGACGACGAACACATTCTCCACGGTTCCGTCGTCGCGCAGACCGGCCAGGAACCGTTCCAGATCGGTCCGTGACCTCAGGCGGCGGGCGGAGATGTGCGGTACCGGAACGAAGCCGAGCCGCTCGACCGCGCGGGCGGCCGCCAGACGCGTCGCCAGGTCCTCGTGGGCGAGGAACGTGATGTTGATGCGGGTGCCCGGCGGGATCGCGGGGTGGGCTTCCTCCAGTTTCGGGATGTCCTTGCCCGTCATCTCGAGGGAGAAGTCCTCCAGCAGCGATGTGCCCACCGCCGCCAAAGCCGTGGATCCGGGATTCATGGTGCTCCTCGCGGCAGGTTGGCGTCAGGCGTCGCGGCGGTGGAGGGGTGCGCGCGTGCCGGTTGAACGGCGCGGGCCGGCCGGTGGCGCGGATGCGGGGGAACCCGAGGTCCGCGTCCGGGGATGTGCCCGGTCCGGTGCCCACCGGGCCGATCATCGCAGACGGCATGACCCGGTACCGCACGCCGGGTCAAGGGCCCCGAACCGGTCCCGGCCTCTCGTGGGGACCAATGGCCCCTGGCGTCTCCCCCTTGCCAGGGCTTTCCATGGAAGCGGCGGCACCTCTCCACGCCACCGCAGGGAGGAGGCGAGGGCGATGTCCGTTCCCGCACCAGCGAGGAACAACGACCGGGCCGTACCGGGCACCGGCTCCGCAACGACCGGAGGCGGCCATGTCCCGGCCCGGTGACCGCCGGCCGATCGTCGTGGGCGTCGACCCTGATCCGGCCCACCGGACGGCAGTGGCCTGGGCGGCCGAAGAGGCCGTCCGCCGGGGACTGCCGTTGCGTCCGGTGCATGTCGAGGGCGTGCCGACCGGGGGCTACCGGCGGCACGAGGTCCCGGCGTCGTGGGAGAAGTGGAACGAGTCGCTGCACACGGCCGGGAGGCAAGTGCTCGGTGAGGCCACGGACTTCGTCGCGGCCCGGTACCCCCGTCTGGAGGTGGAAGCTCTGCTGGCGGAGGGCGACCCGGTGTGGGTGCTGCGCGAGCAGAGCCGCGACGCCACCGCCCTCGTGCTGGGATCACGGCATCTGAGCCGGAGGCAGGAGGTGTTCGGCTCCGCGTCGGTCGCCCTCCCGGTGATGGCCCATACGCACTGTCCTCTGGTGGTCGTCCCCGAGCCGGAACACACCCCCGAGGACCCCGGGTACTACGTCGTCGGCGTGGACGGCAGCGAACACTCCACCACCGCGGTCGACTTGGCGTTCGAGGAGGCGGCCCTGCGCGGCGCCGGGCTGCGGGCCGTGCTGGCCTGGGAGCCGGGGCCGCTGAGGATCTTCGACGAGCACGAGCCGCAGCAGGAGTGCCGCCGGCTGCTCTCCGAGATCGTGGCGGGCCGGCACACCCGTTTCCCCGAGGTGGAGCTGCGCCACGAAGTGGTCGTCGGGCATCCGGTCCAGGTGCTCACGGAGGCCTCGTCGCACGCGCTGGGCCTGGTGGTGGGGACCCGGGGGCGGGGAGGCTTCGCGGGCATGCTGCTGGGCTCGGTCAGCCAAGGCGTGCTCCACCACGCCGGCTGCCCTGTCATCGCCGTCCCGGCACGCGGCTGAGCAGGCCGGATCACCGCGGACACCGGCTTCGGCACGGCACGGTACGGCACGGCCGGCAGCTGCTGGGTGTGACAGCTCATCAGCCCGCGCACGCGCCCGTGATCACCCTGACCGCCACCAGCACGGCACTGTCGCCGAACTGCCAGACCGGCGTGACATGGCTGAAGCCCGCCTGGTGCAGCAGCTCGGTATGGCGACCCATCGTCAGGTGGCCGCCGCCCCCACTGACGCCATGGGCCGGCCGACGCCGCTCGCGCTCGTCGAACAGGTCACCCAGTTCCGGTTCCCGGGCCGCCGCGTCCCACCAGGACCGCCAGTCCTCCTGGGGGTGGCCGCCCGTCCGTTCCGCCCGTCGGCGGGCCACGTACGCGGTGATGTCCGAGCACGGTGCTCCGTCCGGCGGGAAGTGGTCGCCGTTGACGAGGACACCGCCGGGGCGCAGCAGTGCGGCGAGACAGCGGTATGTGCGCAGCAGCACCGGTTCGGGGAGGTAGTGCAGGGCGGTCGTCGAGACGGCGGCGTCCAGGGGGCGTTCCAGCCCGAGGGCGTCGGCCCAGCCTTCCTCCCCGATGACGGTGTCGACATAGCGGGCGGCGTCGGCGTGATGGGTTCGTCCCAGCTCCAGCAGCAGGGGGTCCATGTCGGCGGCGACGATCTCCGCGTCCGGAAGGCGGTCGGAGAGGCGAGCGGCCAGGGAGCCGGGGCCGCAGCCGAGGTCGAGCAGGAGCGGGCGGGGCCGGCCGGCCGTGACGTGCTCGACGACATCCGCGATCACGGTGAACCGCTCCTCGCGGTCCAGCGCGTACCGCTCCTGCTGCCGTTCCCAGCGCTCGACCCACGCCCTGGCCGTCGCCATGCTCACGCCCATGCCGCGCGCCACCTCTTCCGTCTCTCACCTGCCCGTGGACATCACGAATCTACAGGTGGAAACGGTTATCACTTGCCATTCATATCAGCGACACGAGGACGGCCAGCAGGCGGTCGACCTCCTCCGCCGTGTTGTAGACGTGCAGGCTCACCCGCACCGCCCCGTCTCCCTCGCCCGCTCCCGCCTGGCAGAGGCTGTCGGCCCGCACCATGAATCCGTGGCTGTACAGGATGAATCCCAGGTCGTCGGGCGGGATGTCACGGTGCCGGAAGGTCACGATGCCGTGCCGGCGCTGGGAGGCCGGGAGTGCGGAGCCGGCGGCCAGGCTGGCGGGGCAGCCGAGGATCTCGTACGGGCCGAGGCCGCGCAGCCGATCGGTCAGCCGGGTGGCCAGGCCGGTCGTCCAGCGGCCGATCCGGTCGGGGCCGGCCTCGTGCAGCCAGTCGAGCGCTGCGCGCAGGGACACGATGCCCACCGTGTTCGGCGTGCCCTGCCAGCCGCCCGGCCGGAACGTCGGGCCCCGTGTGTTGCGGGCCCACACCACCCCCGTACCGGGAAGGGCCATCGCCTTGTGTCCCGAGAAGACCACGAAGTCGACGTCGAGGGAGGGGTCGTCGAGATGAACGGGCAGATGGCCGACGCTCTGTGCGGCGTCCAGGCAGATCGGAACCCGTGGACCGACCGCCGCGCGGATGCGGTGCACGTTCATGTCGCCGCCGTAGACGTGGTGGACATGGGTGGCGGCCACGAAGCGGGTGCGCGGGCCCACGAGATCACCGAGGGCGCGGTGGTCGTAGTCGCCGGAGACCTCCTGGTACGGCAGTGCCCGTACGCGCACGTCGATTCCGCGCTCGGCCAGCAGCCGCCCGGTCTCGAGCCAGGGATCCAGATTGGCGCGGTGGTCGGCGAACGGCACGAGGATCTCGTCTCCGTCGCTCAGGTAGGGGGCGAGCCAGTCGCGGGCGATCGTGCGCAGCCCGTCGGTGGTGCCGCCGGTGAAGTGGACGGCGGAGCGCTCCGGTTCGGGATCGCGGAGGAACTCCTTGACCCGCTCCCGGGTCGATTCCACCAGTCGCGTGGTCCGGTTGGCCCAGGGGTAGGTTCCACGGCCGGCGTTGGCGTTCGATGTCGTCAAGTAGGTCTGGACGGCGTCCAGTACGGCGCGCGGCTTCTGGGACGTCGCCGCGCTGTCCAGGTACGCCAGCTCCGGATGAGCCCCGATGATCGGGAACTGCTCCCTCAACTCCCGTTGCCACAGCGGGTCCGGGGCCTGTTCCGTGTCAGGAAGCGGCTGCTTAGCGCTCATGCGCGCACCAGCGGAGCGCCCGCGTCCCGCCAGGCGACGATTCCGCCGGCCAGGCTCCGGACGTCCGGGTGCCCCATCCGGGTCAGCACGGCGGCGTAACGCAGCGACCTCTCACCGACGGGACAGGCCAGCAGCACGGGCGTCCGCTTACTGAAGGGAAGCCCGCCCCGGAGCAGGTCCTCGAACAGTTCGTCGACGATGTTGACCGAACCCTCGATCTGCAGAGCGGCGTAGGCGTGCGGGCTGCGCAGGTCGACTACGAGCGGCCGGGGCTCGCCCGCCGCGGTCCAGCGCAGGGCGTCGCCGACATCGATGACGCGGGCCGACGCGTGGATCTCGGCGTCCGTGAGGGCCGAGGCGGAGTTTCCCCGGTACGTCAGGCCGAGGAGTTCCGGGCGGCGCCTGCGCACATAGCTCAGGTAGCTCTCGGCCCGGTCGCACACGATGAAGACCGCCGTACGGCGTTGCGCGGTGCCCTCCAACTCGGCGTCGGCATGCCGGAGATGTCGTACCGCCCCCTGGTACGCGGCGCCTCCGGTCGGTCCCGACAGCAGTCCGCAGCGGCGGATGAGGGTGATCATCCCGTCGATGGCCTCGTCGGAGGTCACCGACTCGACGGTGTCGTAGGTCGCCGGGTCGAACAGGCCGACCTGGTGGACCTCGTCGATCGTGCGGATGCCGGGTATGAAGTCCGACTTGTGGGCGACCAGGCCGAGGACCCGCACCTGCGGGTCGTGCTCGCGCAGGACCCTGGCGACACCGGTCGACGAGCCGGCCGTGCCCACACAGGCGATGAACCAGTCCGGCACCCGCCCGTCCAGGTCCTTCACTATCTCGGGTCCGGTGCCCGCCGCGTGCGCCTCGACGTTGCGCGGGTTGAAGTACTGGTCGGTGTGCAGATAGGTACTGTCAGGGTCGGAGAGCGCCTGGTGGAAGTGGGTCAGCGGATCGTCCGTGTCGGTCGGGTCGAGACACTCGCTGCGCCCCGGAAGCTCCTCGATCTCGGCACCCAGGAGCAGGAGCAGTTCCTTGATCTCGGGGACGCGCATCCGGTTGGTGACGCTCTTGAACTTCAGCCCGTGCATGCCGGCCAGCAGGGCGAGGGCCTTGGCTGTGTTGCCGCTGGAGAGTTCCACGACCGTACCGTCGCCGCCGGCCGCGGCCTCCACATGAGGTCGGGCCATGTGCCAGGCGGGCCGGTCCTTGACGGATCCGAACGGGTTGAGCATCTCCAGCTTGGCGTAGAGGTCGATGTTGCGCAGTCCGTGCACGGCGGGGTCGATGCGCACCAGCGGTGTGTTGCCGATGGCCTCCGTGATGCTGTCGTACCTCATGCGGGCATTCCCCCCAGGGATGGGATCGGCCAGTAGTCCTCGTCCAGGCACCAGCGCCAGGAGTCACCTCGCCGCTCGACCGCGACCGTTCTCGCGAGCGGCTGTCGCTGCGCGCGGTGCGCGTGGAAGTCCATCGCGTAGCCGGCGGTGTTGGCGAACGCCAGCAGATCGCCCACGCGCGGCAGTTCGGGAAGGTGAACCAGACGGCGGGTGATCAGATCGGCTTCCAGGCACAGGTTGCCGGCGAGGAAGACGCCGACCGGTCCTTCCTCATCCTTGTCCGGCTCCCCGCGCGGCAGCAGCACGGGGTCCACGAGGACGCCGTGCTCCTCAAGGCTCATGTCACCCGCGTTCATCCCGAGGCGGACCAGGTACTGCCCGGAGTCCGTGTCCGCGAGCCGCACGTCCAGCACCCGCGCCAGCGACAGCCCGCACTGGTCGACCAGGGCACGACCGGGTTCGATGTACAGGTCGTGGAGGTGTTCCAGGAGGAGGTTGGCCGGCGGCCGGCCGAGGACCGGTGCGGGCAGTGAGAGGAGTTCGTCGAGGTAGTCGGGGCCTGCGGTGGGACGGTGGCCGGGGTACAGCGCCGCGGTCCCGCGCACCGTGCCGCCCTCGTTGCGCAGCCCGTAGCCGTGACCGCGCCAGGTCAGCGGTGGGCGTCGGCCGAGCACCGCCTCGCTCAGCGCGGTCGTCCACTGTTCCCACTCGCCGGCCTCGGCGACGTAGCCGACTCCGAACCCGCCGCCGATGTCGACGACACGTGGTGCCAGGCCACGTGCCCGGCACTCGTCCATGAACAGCACGCACTGTTCCAGGGCCCGGACCTTCTCGTCCACGCCGGTGGTGTCCAGGTGGTAGGCGACACCGGTCATCCCGACGGCGTCCGCGTTCCGTACGAGAGCCGACAGCAGCGCCTCCGCGTCCCTTAGCGGGGTGCCGAAACGGCTGCGCCGCGACAGCAGCCGTGTGCCCGCCGCTCCCCCGGGACCGGCGGAGGACTCGAATCCGGACAGGCGCAGCAGTACGGTGGCCCGGCCGAGACCGTGCGCACGCACCAGGCCGGCGAGCTGTTCCAGCTCGCTGATCGAGTCCAGGTTCACCGTCGCCCCCACCCGGGCCGCCAGCCACAGGAACTCCGTGTCCTTGGGGCCGGTGGCCATGATCCGGTCACCGGTGAATCCGCAGCTCAGTCCGTGCCGTAGTTCCTCCAGCGAGGCGACGTCGACACCGACGGCGGCCACGTCCTCCGCCGCCAGTCTCCGCAGCAGCGCGCTGGAACGATTCGCCTTGTGCGCGAAGTACACGCGCCCGGCGAGATGGTGGCGGCGGTGCACGGCACGGAAGCGCGCGGCGTTCTCGGCGATGACCTCGGGGAGCAGCACGTTGAGCGGAGACCCCAGCGCGTCGACGAGCGAGTGCAGAAACGGTCCGGCCCCCAGCAGCGAGGCGAGCGGCGGATCCACCCGCGGCCTGAGATACAAGGGCGCGTCCATGTGAGGCCCCTCCCCTGTTCGGCCGACCGTCGCCGCGACAACACCGTTCGGGAATAGTCGTTTCCACCTACACGCGCCGCTAAGCCTCACCCGCCGTGGCTGGAACGGCGCCATCGAGCTGTCCTGCCGCAACGACCGGTGCACCGGACCCGCGGCCGGGCTGCTTCAGGCGGTCACCGAAGACGCCCCCGACGGCCGCTCCTGGCTGCTCACCTCGGTCCGGTCGACCCGCGCCATATCCTTCTACCGGCGGCAGGGCTGGTCCCAGGTCACCCACCCCTCCCCCGGCGGAACGGGCATCGCCGTCTTCCTCGCCCCGCGGCATCCGGCCCTCGCCGACGCGCCCGTGCCGCCGTGACAGGAGATCCACTCAGGCTTTCAGGAAAACGACGGGGAGGCCGGGGTCACATTGCGGGAGAGGGCAAGATCACAGCCATGTTCTGTGCATCTCCCTAGTCCCGGTGACCTAGCATCCGAGCATGACGGTCCTGTCCGACGACGGCCTTGAACTGGCCGGCGAATTCCCTGATGTTCCCCACGAGCAGTGGCAGCGCCTTGTGGCGGGTGTCCTGCGCAAGTCGGGCAAGGACGTCGAGGGCTCAGAAGCCGAGCACGCCCTGTCCACGAAGCTGGAGGACGGGTTGCGCACCCGGCCCCTCTACTCCGCGCGCGACGCCGCGCCCGAGCCCGGCTTCCCAGGGTTCGCGCCTTTCGTCCGCGGCGGGCGGGCCGAGGGGAACACGGTCGGCGGCTGGGACATCCGGCAGCGGCACACGGCGGCCGACAGCGGCGCGGTGCTCGCGGACCTGGAGAACGGCGTCACCTCCCTCTGGCTGACCCTCGGGGAGGGCGGCATCCCCGTGCCGGCGCTCGGCGAGGTCCTCGACGGCGTCTATCTCGACCTGGCACCCGTCGTCCTGGACGCGGGACCGGACGTCGAGCCCGCCGCACGGGCGTTGCTGCGGCTCTACGAGGAGCGTGGCGTCGCCAAGGACGCGGCGCGCGGCAACCTGGGCGCGGATCCGCTCGGCCACGAGGCCCGCACCGGGCAGCGGTCCGACTTCGCGGCGGCGGCCGATCTGGCGCGGCTGTGTGCGGAGCAGTACCCCGGACTGCGGGCGCTGACCGTGGACGCGCTGCCGTACCACGATGCCGGTGGCTCGGCCGCCCAGGAGCTGGGCTGCTCGCTGGCCACCGCGGTGGCGTACCTGCGGGAGCTGACGGATGCCGGGCTGAGCGTCGAACAGGCTTGTGCGCAGCTCGAGTTCCGGTACGCGGCGACCGCCGACCAGTTCCTCACGATCGCCAAGCTGCGGGCCGCGCGCCGCCTGTGGGCGAAGGTGGCCGAGGTCTGCGGAGCCCCGCGCGCGGGCGCGCAGCTCCAGCACGTGGTGACCTCGTCGGTGATGCTGACGCGCCGCGACCCGTGGGTGAACATGCTCCGCACGACGATCGCCACGCTGGCCGCCGGGGTCGGCGGGGCCGACTCGGTCACCGTCCTGCCCTTCGACCACGCGCTCGGCATGCCGGACGCGTTCGCGCGGCGCATCGCCCGCAACACTTCGACGATCCTCGTCGAGGAGTCGCATCTGTCCCGGGTGATCGACCCGGCGGGCGGTTCCTGGTACGTGGAGCGGCTCACCGACGAACTCGCGCACGCGGGCTGGGAGCACTTCCGGTCCATCGAACGGGCCGGCGGGCAGGCGGCCGCCCTGCGTTCGGGGCACCTCGGGCAGGAGCTGGCCGCCACCTGGCAGGCGCGCGCCGACAAGCTGGCCAGGCGCCGCGAACCCATCACCGGCGTCAGCGAGTTCCCGCACCTCGCGGAGAAGCCGGTCGTCCGCGAGAACGCACCCGAGCCCCCGGCAGGTGGCCTGCCGCGTGTACGCCGCGACGAGGCGTACGAGGCGCTGAGGGCCCGTTCCGACGCCCACCTCGCCGCGACCGGCTCCCGGCCCCGGATCTTCCTCGCCGCGATCGGCCCGGCCGCCGCCCACACCGCACGGCTCACCTTCGCCTCGAACCTCTTCCAGGCCGGCGGCATCGAACCGGTCACCGACGGCACCTTCGCGGCCAGTGGAGCCACTGAGGTCTGCCTGTGCTCCAGCGACGCCCTGTACGAGGAGCAGGCGCCGCTGGTGGCCGCGGAGCTGAAGTCGTCGGGCGCGTCGCACGTGTTCCTCGCCGGGCGCCCCGGGCAGTACCCCGGTGTCGACGCGTACATCTTCGCCGGCTGCGATGCCGTGGCCGTGCTGTCCTCCACCCTCGACCGTATGGGAGTGTCGTGATGGGAATCCCGGACTTCTCCAGGATCGAGCTGGGGACCCCGGCCCGCGACGGCGGTGACGGCGAGTGGCACACGGCGTTCAAGAAGGCGGCCGGCGGGGACGACCTGCTCTGGAGGACCCCCGAGGGCATCCCGGTCAAGCCGCTCTACACCGGCCGCGACCTGGAGGGCCTGGACTTCCTGGGCACCTATCCGGGCGTCGCGCCGTACCTGCGCGGCCCGTACCCGACGATGTACGTCAACCAGCCGTGGACGATCCGCCAGTACGCGGGCTTCTCCACCGCCGAGGAGTCCAACGCCTTCTACCGGCGCAACCTGGCAGCCGGCCAGAAGGGCCTGTCGGTCGCCTTCGACCTGCCCACGCACCGCGGCTACGACAGCGACCACCCGCGGGTGACCGGTGACGTCGGCATGGCGGGCGTGGCCATCGACTCCATCTACGACATGCGTCAGCTCTTCGACGGCATCCCGCTGGACAGGATGACGGTGTCGATGACCATGAACGGCGCCGTGCTGCCGATCCTCGCCCTGTACATCGTGGCGGCGGAGGAACAGGGCGTGCCGCCCGAGAAGCTGGCCGGGACCATTCAGAACGACATCCTCAAGGAGTTCATGGTCCGCAACACCTACATCTATCCGCCGAAGCCGTCGATGCGGATCATCTCCGACATCTTCGCGTACACCTCGCAGCGGATGCCCCGCTACAACTCCATCTCCATCTCCGGCTACCACATACAAGAAGCGGGCGCCACGGCCGACCTGGAGCTGGCGTACACCCTCGCCGACGGTGTGGAGTACATCCGGGCGGGCCGGGACGCGGGCCTGGACGTGGACGCGTTCGCGCCGCGGCTGTCGTTCTTCTGGGCGATCGGCATGAACTTCTTCATGGAGATCGCCAAGCTGCGGGCGGCGCGGCTGCTGTGGGCCAAGCTGGTCAGGCAGTTCGACCCGCAGAACGCCAAGTCCCTTTCGCTGCGCACCCATTCGCAGACCTCGGGCTGGTCGCTGACCGCGCAGGACGTGTTCAACAACGTCATGCGCACCTGTGTGGAGGCGATGGCGGCGACCCAGGGCCACACCCAGTCGCTGCACACCAACGCCCTCGACGAGGCCCTCGCGCTGCCCACCGACTTCTCGGCCCGCATCGCCCGCAACACCCAGTTGCTGATCCAGCAGGAGTCCGGCACCACCCGGGTCATCGACCCGTGGGGCGGCAGCGCCTACGTGGAGAAGCTGACCTACGATCTCGCCCGCCGGTCCTGGCAGCACATCCAGGAGGTCGAGCAGGCGGGCGGCATGGCGCAGGCCATCGACGCGGGCATCCCGAAGCTGCGTGTCGAGGAGGCCGCGGCCCGCACCCAGGCCCGGATCGACTCCGGGCGCCAGCCGGTCATCGGTGTCAACAAGTACCGCGTCGACAGCGACGAGCAGATCGAGGTCCTCAAGGTCGACAACTCCTCCGTACGCGCCCAGCAGATCGCCAAGCTGCGGCGGCTGCGCGAGGAGCGCGACGAGGCCGTGTGCCAGGGGGCGCTGGACGCGCTCACGCGGGCCGCCGCGGGCGACGGCAACCTGCTGGAGCTGGCCGTGCACGCGGCCCGTGCCAAGGCGACCGTCGGAGAGATCTCCGACGCCCTGGAGAAGGTGTACGGCCGGCACTCGGGGCAGATCCGTACGATCTCCGGTGTGTACCGCAACGAAGCCGGCGAGTCCCCGTCCGTGGACCGCACGCGCACCCTGGTGTCCTCCTTCGAGGAGGCCGAGGGCCGCCGTCCGCGCATCCTGGTCGCCAAGATGGGCCAGGACGGCCACGACCGCGGCCAGAAGGTGATCGCCACCGCCTTCGCCGACCTCGGCTTCGACGTGGACGTCGGTCCGCTGTTCCAGACCCCGGCCGAGGTGGCCCGCCAGGCCGTCGAGGCGGACGTGCACATCGTCGGCGTCTCCTCGCTGGCCGCCGGTCATCTCACACTCGTACCGGCGCTGCGCGAGCAGCTCGCCGAGGAAGGGCGCGAGGACATCGTGATCGTGGTCGGCGGGGTGATTCCGCCGCAGGACGTGCCCACGCTGCTGGAGATGGGCGCGACGGCCGTCTTCCCGCCCGGGACGGTGATCCCGGACGCCGCGTACGACCTGGTGAAACGGTTGTCGGCCGACCTCGGACACGACCTCTGACGACCATGGCCATCAACCTCGACACCTATGTGAAGGGCGTTCTCGACGGGAAACGCGCCATCGTCGCGCGGGCCATCACACTCGTCGAGTCCACCCGCCCCCAGCACCGAGTGCTGGCCCAGGAACTGCTGACCGAGCTGCTCCCGCACAGCGGCCGGGCCCGGCGGATCGGCGTCAGCGGGGTGCCCGGCGTGGGCAAGTCGACGTTCATCGACGCGTTCGGCACCATGCTGACCTCGCTCGGGCACCGGGTGGCCGTGCTCGCCGTGGACCCGTCCTCCACCCGTACGGGCGGCTCCATCCTCGGCGACAAGACACGCATGGAGCGGCTGGCCGTGGACCCGGCGGCCTTCGTCCGCCCCTCCCCCAGCGCGGGCACGCTGGGCGGGGTCGCGAAGGCGACCCGGGAGTCGATCGTGGTGATGGAGGCGGCCGGCTACGACGTCATCCTGGTGGAGACGGTCGGCGTCGGCCAGTCGGAGACCGCGGTCGCGAACATGGTCGACTCCTTCCTGCTGCTCACCCTGGCCCGCACCGGCGACCAGTTGCAGGGCATCAAGAAGGGCGTCCTGGAACTGGCCGACGTGATCGCCGTCAACAAGGCGGACGGCCCGCACGAACGCGACGCCCTCGCCGCCGCACGGGAGTTGGCGGGCGCGCTGCGGCTGATGCACGGCAAGGACGCGGTCTGGACCCCGCCCGTGCTGAGCTGCAGCGCCCGGGAGTCGAGCGGCCTGGACGTGGTCTGGGAGCGCCTGGAGAAGCACCGCACCCTGTTGGACTCGACCGGACGTCTCGCCGCCAAGCGCCGTGAACAGCAGGTCGACTGGACCTGGAACATGGTCCGCGACGAACTCCTCAGCCGTCTGCACGCCGACCCGGCGGTACGGGCTCTCGCGCCTTCCCTCGAACAGCTGGTCAAAGACGGCGAGTTGACGCCCACTCTGGCCGCTGAGCGCATCCTGGGAGCACTCGGGAGCCCTGGGACGGAAACAGCCTGAGCACCCGGATTTCAGGAGCGGAATCCGTGTCCGGACGAGATCAAGGGCGGACAGGACCCTCCTGGTCGGGCTGTTCCTGGGTGGTGGCGGCCCAGGAGGCGAGCAGGCACAGGGCGTCGTGCTCGGGTGTGCCGGGTTCGGCGCTGTAGGCGGTCAGGGTCAGGCCGGGGTGCGCCGGCATTTCCATGGCGTAGAAGTCGAGGGTGATCTCGCCGACGGCCGGGTGGCGGAAGGACTTGCGGCCGGTGTGGTGCAGGCGCACGTTGTGCTTGGCCCAGGCGGCGCGGAACTCGTCGCTGCGTGTCACCAGTTCGCCGATCAGACCGGTCAGCTCCGCATCCCCCGGGGCTCGGCCGGCTTCGGTGCGCAGCAGGGACACGGTGGTGTTGACCGAGGCGGCCCAGTCGGGGAAGAAGCTGCGGCTGGTGGAGTCGAGAAACCGGAAGCGGGCGATGTTCACCGGGCGGGAGGCCGCGGTGGTGAACAGGGGGGCGTAGAGGGCGCGCCCGAGCGGGTTGACGGCGAGGATGTCCAGGCGGCCGTTGCGGATGAAGGCCGGTGAGCCGGTCATGGAGTCGAGGACGCGCCTGAGACTGGCCGGGACGGGCTCCTTGGACCTGCGGGCGGCCCGGCGCGGTGGGCGCCGGCGCTGGGCGGCGGCCAGATCGTGCAGGTGGGCCCGTTCGGCCTCGTCCAGTCGCAGGGCCCGGCACACGGCGTCGAGGACTTCCTCGGAGGCACCGGCGAGCCGTCCGCGCTCCAGGCGGACGTAGTAGTCGATGCTGACACCGGCCAGCAGGGCGACCTCCTCGCGGCGCAGTCCGGGCACCCTGCGGCTTCCGCCGCCGAAAGCGGGCAGGCCGGCCTGCTGCGGGGTGATCTTCGCGCGTCGGGTGGCGAGGAACTCACGGATCTCGTGGGCGGTGTCCATGCCACCCAGGCCAAGCGGGGTGCAGCAGAGCTGGGGGGTTCTGTCAGTACCTGTCACGGCAGTACCTTCCCCAGGCCTGTGAGCTGCGGTTTCCTCAATGGTGACAGCGGATGCGGTCCAAGCCGCGGGTCGTGGGAACCCGCCCGGTCGGCGCGCATCACGCAGCTGAAGATGACCGCCGACGAGGGGACCGCCCGACAGCCCCTGTCGGCCCCCGTTTGATCAAGGAAAGCAGCCGTGGAAAAAGGTCTTCGACCTGAAGCTGCCCCTGTCCGAAGTGGCCGAAGGTTACAAGGCCATGGACGAACGCCGCGCCATCAAAACCCTGCTCATGCCCTGACCTGCCCGGTCACAACCCGGCCCCCGCTGCTGCGGCTGCTCAATCAGCAAGTCCGGCAAGTAGACTGAGGTGGTGTGAGCAGACCCGCAGGGTGTCGTCAGAAGGGCCCTGTCAGGTGATCCGCCCCAGACTCCAGACCGTCTCGGGCCGTCCAGACAGCGGAAGCGCGAAGGAAACAGCGGCCCTGTTCACAGCTTCAAGCACCAACGCGCTGTCCGCCGCGCGGTCCAAGAAGGAATTGACGATGCACACGTGGAAGAACCACCGCCCCTTACGCGCGGGGTTCCACTGGCAGCCCACCTGGAGTCTGTCTCCGTACAGCGTCCACGCCCCGAGCCCGTACTCGGCGAGCTCGGTGGAGACGGAAGCGGGGTTCACCGATCACGCCGATCCGGGATTCGAAGAGACCGTCGCACGGCTGGGCCGTGACGGCCGCCGGCCTGTGGAACACCTGGACATCCTTCTCAGCCCTGACCGCCTTCACCGGCCGTCCCCCTTGACGTTCAGCCTGCCCACGGGGGAACTCCTGGCGAGCGCTCAACCCGACTGGCGGGCACCCCAACTGCACGGCTGCGCTCTGCACACCGGCGAACTCTCCGTCGGAGAAACCTCCGAGGGCCGCCGCATCACGTGGACGCCGGCCACCCTCCTCCTCATCGAGGACATCCCCCGTACGTCGCTCGATTCGCTGCCCGCGGACTCCTTCAGCGTCGTCCGCTCCGGCGACAGCGACCCTGCGGACGCGCTGCGCCGGCAGGCGTTCGCCCTCCTCGGCACCCGGTATCACAGTGACATTCCCCCCGCACCCGATGACGCCTTTCCCCCCGAACCGGGATGGGAGAACTCCCAGGGATTCGAGCATCTGGCGACCGAGTACCCGGGACTCTCCAGCGCCGCTGAGGTCTTCATGGACGAACAGCGGTCAACCCTGATCGTTCGTCGTTTCGGATACGACGGCCGGGGCACCGAGTACGCCCTCTCCCTCACCCGCGAGCGCGCCGACCTGGCCGACCGCATGGTTGAGGAGTACGGGCACTCCCTCACCGCCTACGCGAGCGTCGGCGCCGGTCAGGACGCCGCGCGGTCCCTTCTGTCCACCCCCTGGACTCCGGCGGCCCTGCGGCGACTGCTCCCTGTCCTGCATGTCGAGGACGCCGACGACGCCGCTCACCTGACCGTGCGCTCCGCCGAGGAGTGGCTCCGGGACGGCTGGGATCTGCGGACGCCGAACAACGCGCATGTGTTGCTCCAGAACGCCGATCCTCGTCAGAGCTGGCGGGCTTCGGAGGCGGCGGCGCTCGCCGCGGCGGGAATCTCGGCCGACCGGGCCCGTGAGCTGCGGTCGGCGGGCTGCCGCTCGGTGGAGACGGCTGTCGCCGCTCATGCGTGTCGCCCGACCGCCGCGGCAAGGCAGGTACGGGAGTTGGTGGAGTCTTCGCAGACTCCGGTGCCGGATGAGATCAGCACGCAGCTCGCCCAGGCACAGGAACACCAGGCGCGTGAGGTCGAGACGTGGCGCCGTGATCACCGGCGAAGCTGCGGTCCCGAGGGCTGGGGGGTGTGGGCAAGCCTGACACACCACACCTTCAGCCTGAGAGACGGCTCCGTACGCTCGCTCTGGGACGTCACGAACGGATGGTGGGCCATCAGCGACGAAGGCGAGGAAGGGCAGAGCTGCTGCCTCTTCACCGACGAACACGAGGCAAGGGATTCCTGGCGGTCGACGCTCTCGGCTCTTCAGGAGTACGAGCAGGAGCTGCTCCAGGAGCACCTCGGGATGCAACGGCTCGGACCATCCGACGTGAGCGGCAACGAAGTCAGCTAGGCATGCCGGTGGAGCCTTGTGCTTCGGGCCCCGCTGCGGGGCCTTACCGGTCGGTCACGAGGTTCGGTGAAACACACGGCGTCCCGGCCCTTGTCGGGCACGCTGGTAGCGGAGATGGATGGGCGCGCTCATACTGCTCGTGCCAAGCACTCATCGTGAAGATCAGTGCGATGGCCGCTATGAGCAGTTGAACCGCTCCTGCGAACGGATGCGCCAAATACAGGAAGACCACGGCGATCACGAGCACGCCCAGGGTGAACCCGCCGAACCAGAGGACCGGTACCCAGTCCATCGTAGGTGTCCCGGTTTGTTCGTCTGCACGGCCCCATCCACGAATGGCCAACGTCAGCCCCAGCAGGATGGCGACCGGGATCTCGATGAGCAGCACGATCAGACTTATGCAGCCACCCTCGAACCCGTCGCCTCGCGAATCTGCAGGCTTGCCAGGCCGGCAACCGGTCTCCGGCAAGGGCGGTACACGCGAACTCGGCTCGAAGCGCATGGCTACATGCTCGTACGTCACGCTGTGCGCTGCCCTGCGGTTCGCCAGGCCGAGACCAAGTCGTGTCTGAGCGGGACAAGTACGAAGGACCCGCCCGAGACTTCGCTCTCCCGAGGCGGCGGGCCAGTGGACCTGGCTGATCGTCGCGGCCCACACTCAGCTCCGTCTCGCCCGGCCGCTGGTCGCGGACATCCGCCACCCCTGGGGGTGAGCCGGCCGGGCTCGGCCGGCTCACCCCCGCACGGGTCCGCCGGGGGTTCAGGAACCTCCGCCCGTACTTGCCCTGTCCGGCAGAACAAACTCAGGCCGAGCGGAGTTGACCGATGGTCTGCTCGGTCGACCACACGGCGCTGGCCAGGTAGCGGAAGTTGATGAGCGCGGCCAGATATCCGTCACCCTCGGGCAGCCGGGGTCCGGCGGTGGCGTCGCGGACGACGACGACCTCGAATCCCTGCTCGAGCAGCTCCCGGAGGTGCCCTTCGGTGCACAGGTTGGCCGCCATCCCGGCGAGGATCACCTGCGAGATGCCGCGCTTGCGCAGTTGGAGGACGAGGTCGTTCGACTCCGGCCCCACGATCTTGTGCGGGGAAGCGATGACGGTCTTTCCGTCCAGGATGTACTCCTTGTACTCCGGCAGGAAGTCCGCGCCGGAGTCGGTGAAGCCGTCGAGGGTGAGCGGACCGGTACGGCTGAACATGCCGACGCCGTGCATGAACTGCTCGATCGGATCGTTGAACTGCCACTGCTCGTCGGTGGGATAGAAGTAGTGCGGCGACACGGCGACCGTGATGCCCGCCTCCTTCGCGGAGGTGAGAAGCCGGCCGATGTGGCCGACGGTGCCGTTCTCGGTGATGCTGTCGCCGAAGACGGACCAGGTAGCGCCCTTCGGGCTCAGGAAGTCGACCTGCGGGTCGGTGATGACCAGCGCCGCACGCGTGGGGTCAAGTGTGAACCCGCTTCCGGGAAGTGCGGGGTCGGCAGGCTCGGCGTAGATGCTGCTGTCGGACATGAGAGGGAGTGCTCCTCACGAGGGGGGTAGCTGACGACTCGATAATAAGTGACCAGTCGTCTTTTTATAAAGTCAGAGCACCGCCATCTCCGGCCCACCAGCCGTCCGTTACTTCACCGAAGGAGCCGGCACCCCGAGGAGACGCGGCAAGGCCACAGTCGCGAACCTGTCGTACGCGTCGCGTCGCTGCCCGATGCGCCCTTGCATGACGGCCCCCTCCCACGCCTCGACGATAACGAAGGCGAGTTCCTCCGGGGACGCGTCACCGGGGAGGTCGCCATCGGCCTGGGCCTCGCGGAGGCACGCGGCGATCAAGCCGGTCCACCGGTCCATGATGTGGTCCAGCTTCTCCCTGACCTCCGCACTGTGGTCGGCCAGTTCGAGAGACATGTTGCCGACGAGGCAGCCCAGCGCGAAGTCGCGCTGGGCGTTGTGGTCCGTCATGGCCAGGAAGAACGCGGTGACACGGTCGACCGGAGGCCGGGACGCGTCTCGCAGATGGAAGCCGAAGTCCCGGTCGATGGACGCCCAGTAGTGCTCGAGCACCGCGACCGCGAAGTCTTCCTTGCTGGCGAAGTAGCTGTAGAACGACCCCTTCGGAACACCGGCGCTGTCGGTGATCTCCTTGATGCCGCACCCGTTGAAGCCGTTCGTGTGGATGAGCTCGAGCCCCGCGGCAAGGAGGCGTTCACGGACGTGCGGATTGGCTGGTCGCGGCATCCTTCGACAATAACCGAACGGTCAGCTGTCGCAGCCTGTCGCACTCGGCCGCCCTTCGGGCAGATGCTCCTCGGCCCACTTCCCGAGCTCCAGCAGGGCGGGCTCCAGCGCGGCCCCGGATTCCGTCAGCCGGTACGAGACGCGCAGCGGCGGCCCCTCTTCGACCTCACGCACCACGAGTCCCGCGGCGCCGAGCTCGGACAGCCGGTCGGAGAGCATGCGCTCGCTGATACCGGGGACGGCCCGCCGCAGGTCGGCGAAATGCGCGGGCTGCTCGACCAGGACGGCCACGATCGGGCCGGTCCAGCGCTTCCCGAGCAACTGGAAGACACGGGTGATGCCTGCACCCACCCGCTTGCACGCACCCGCGTCATGGCTCCGCTCGACCGTCATACCCCCAGGATACTGGGCCGTCGCAAGCAAGTGAAAAAAAGTAAGTCCCTATGCTATTTATAGTCGCGTACTTGGCAGGTTGAGCGGCTGTCGACCCGGCTGCCCGCCACTGCCGCTGATTGGAGTCCCTCGTGGCCACACTGCTGCACATCGATTCGTCCGTGTTCCCCGCGCCCGCCTCCGCCTCCCGTGCGGTGACGAGCGCCTTCCGCGAGGCCTGGCAGGAGCAGCACCCGGAGGGCACGGTGATCTACCGCGACCTCTCCACCGGCTCTGTGCCGCACATCACGGCCGACGCCCACAGCGCCGGGTTCGTCGACCCCGCCGCTCACACCCCCGAGCAGGCCGCCGCCTTCGCCGAGCGTCTGCGGCTGATCGAGGAGTTGGAGCACGCGGACGCGGTACTGATCGGCGCGCCGATGTACAACTACGCGATCCCCTCGACCCTCAAGGCCTGGCTGGACAACGTCATCCTCTTCGGCCGCACCGCGGGCGAGAGCCCCTCCGCCCAGGGCACGCCGGTCACCATCGTGGCCAGCCGCGGCGGTTCCTACGCTCCGGGTACGCCGAAGGAGTCGTACGAGTACGTACAGAACTACCTGACGGCAGTCCTCTCCGACATGCTCGGGCTCGACCTGGAGTTCATCGTGCCGGAGCTCACGATGGCCCCGCACAACCCGGCCATGGCCGAACTGGTCCCGCTGTTCGAGTCGTCCCGCGAGCGCGCGCTGCAGGACGCGGCCACCAGGGCGAAGAGCCTCGCCGAACGCTTCGCCGCATGACAGCGGTCCGACCCGGGAGTTCGGCCAACCCCGGCTGACGGGCGGGCCGGGCCGCCTGACGGCACCCGGCCTTCCTCACGAGCTCTTCAGCAGCACGAGGCGGCAGGGGAAGGGATGCCCAGGGGGAAGGGATGCCCCTCCCCCGCACTCCCTCAACCGCTGACACCCGGCGCCTCGTTGCCGTCGCCGGGCATCGAGATCGCATGTGCGTCCATGAGCTTGTCCACGGCCGCCGCGACCACCTCCGGGCTGGAGACCATCGTCAGGTGCCGGGCGTCCGGGATGAGCGTCGGAGGGGGTGCGCCGATGCGTCGGGCGGTCTGGTACGGCGTCTGCCGGGTGAACACGTCGTCCTGTGCCCCGAACACCACCGACTTGGGCAGGTCGAGCCCGGCCAGCCGCGCCACCCGGCCGGCGGGCAGACCCGGCACACCTTCGGCCAGCATGCTCCACAGAGCGCCCTCCGCACCCGGCACCTGGAGCGGGCGTCGCCATTGATCCAGACCGACGGCGTCCAGCGGCGGGCAGGCAGGCCCGCACTGCGCGTCGTACAGGCCGCGGATCACGGCGTCGATGCCGAGCCCGAGGCGCAGCAGGCTGGTCCGGTAGGGGTCGATCAGCACGTACCTGAAGGCCCGCGGCGGACCGGCGCCCGTGTCGAGGGCGTCGCCGTCGAGCAGCATCACGCCCCCCGTCCGGCCAGGGGCGCGCAGCGCGGCCTCGGCGACCACGGCGGCTCCGCTGGAGTGCCCTACCAGCAGCGGCCGTTCGCCGGGGCCGCCGAGGCGCATGGCGTCAAGGAATCCCAGCAACTGCCGGGTGAAATGGTCGACGGTGTACGGGCCGCGGCGTTCGCTGTACCCGTCGCCGCTCAGGTCGAGCGCGTACACCCGGTGGTTGCGGGCGAGCAACGGGGCCAGGCGCGACCAGGTGTCCACGGATTCGAAGGCTCCGTGCACCAGGACGACCGGTGAGCCCGCCGCGCCCCAGGTCTGGTAGCGCGTCCGGACGTCGGCGGCCTGCACGTACCTGAGTCCCGTTGGAGGCGCGGCGCGCCCGGCGGTGAAGCCGTTGTAGGCGAACGAGGCCGCTGTGACGGCCATCAGCACGACGGCAGAGCCCAGCGCGACGCGCCGCGACCACCGCCGCAGCCGTGAACGGCGCGGCCGGGGCGCCTGACCGGCGGGGGGCGCCGGTGAGGTGGCCGGAAGAGCGTCGCCTCTGTGGAGATCAGCTGTCACACGCCACAGGATTGCCCACCGGCAGGACCGTGGTCGTCCTGCGGAAGGAGTCATTGCGGCTACTGCGCCGGTTGTAGGGCGCTCGGTCGCCACGCTGCACGGCTGCCCGGCCGGTCGATACGCCGGCCGGGCCGTTCACACGGCCGCCGGGGCGGCCTGCTCGGTCTACCGGTAGAAGACGGCCACGCCTCCATGGTGCGAGCAGGCGCCCTGATGGTGGGCGGCGTAGGAGTAGGTGCCGTCGTTGCACAGAGCGGTGGCGCCGTTTCCGGCGCTGCTGGACCCGCCCGAGGAACTCGAGCCGCCGCTCCCCGACGAGCCGCCGGACGAACCGCCGCTGCTTCCCGAACCTGCCGCGGCTCTTGCGGTGACGGTCACCTTCACCTTGACGGTCTCCGTCGCCGTGGCAGTCGCCGTCGCAGTCACCGTCGGTGCCGGCGACGGGGCCGCGGTCTCCGTGGCGGTGGCTGTCGCGGTGACGGTGGCCGTCGGAAGCACCTTCGCGGCGACCGGCTTCGCCGTGTCACTGTCCTGCCCGCCGGCGCCCGCGCCCATCCCGATGAAGAAGGCGAGGCCCATCGCGGGCAGTACGTAGCGTTTGCGCGCCCACTTGGGGGCGGTCCGGGCAGCCGGGTACGGCGGAATGGTGTACGGATTGGTCATAGGTCCCCCAGAACGCGTTGGCAGCGCAGGCCGTGGCGTCGGCCGTGTCATGTGGCGTGCTGCTCGGTGCGGCGGTTGCCCGTTCGTCACGTCGGCTGTGAGCCGCCGGGGCTCCGCCGCCACAACGCAGCGAGGTCAGATCATGCCACAAGTGCACCACGGAATATGCACACTTCATTCACATACTCCATGTGGCTGCCGCAACGGCTCGCGTCCGGGCCGCCGTTGAGGGACCGAGCACGCCGGAACAAGCGCCCCTCGGCCTCCCGCCCCCTCCAGTACCAGCGTGCCTGCCGCCTCACCCGGTGAAGAGTTGCCTGGCTTTCAGGACGAGTTCGTAGAGGCCGTAGCACAGGGGGGCGCCCACCCACAGCCAGGAGAAGAGGATCAGCGCGCGCCGGTCAGGCGTGCTGCTCGTGTCGGCCATCGGCGGCCTCCTTCGGTGCGGGAATGTGGTGGCGGGAGTGGACCGGCCGTACGAACTCGTTGGCGATGAACCCGACGACGAGCAGCCCGATCATGATCACGAAGGAGAGGCCGTAGAGGGACGCTCCGTGCTTGCCGGCCTCCTCCTGGCGGTCGGCTATCCAGTT
Organism: Streptomyces sp. CB01373; assembly: GCF_002803075.1. Lineage (GTDB taxonomy): Bacteria > Actinomycetota > Actinomycetes > Streptomycetales > Streptomycetaceae > Streptomyces. The sequence goes on from NZ_NNBK01000007.1 coordinate 168,542, forward strand.
CACGATCAGCGGGCCGAGGACACCGGCGGTCGACCAGGCCGTGAGCAGCCGGCCGTGGATCGCGCCGACCTCGTAGGTCCCGAACAGGTCCTTCAGATAGGCGGGGATCGTCGCGAATCCGCCACCGTAGAAGGAGAGGATCACGAGCGCGCACAGGACGAACAGCGGCTTGGACGAGTCACCGAACGCAGCGATGAGCAGATACATGACCGCGCCGACGCCCAGGTAGACGCGGTAGATGTTCTTGCGTCCGATCAGGTCCGAGGTCGAGGACCAGCCGATGCGGCCCGCCATGTTGGCCGCCGACAGCAGAGCGACGAAGCCGGCGGCCGCGAAGGCCGACACCGGGGTGGAGGTGTCCGCGAAGAAGTCCGTGATCATCGGGGCGGCCTTCTCCAGGATGCCGATGCCGGCGGTCACGTTCATGCAGAGCACGAGCCACAGGCACCAGAACTGCGGGGTGCGCACGGCACTGCGGGCGGAGACCTGAGCGCCTGCGAAGGCAGTCGGCCCGCTCACGACGGGCTTCTTGGCCCGCGGCACCCGCACCAACAGGACGCCCAGGGACATGAAGACGGCGTACGACAGTCCGTGCACGAGGAAGGCGAGGGCGATCCCCGAATGGTCGGCGCCGAAGGAGTCCAGCATCTGCGCCGACCAGGGCGAGGCGATCAGCGCGCCGCCGCCGAAGCCCATGATGGCGATGCCGGTGGCCATGCCGGGCCGGTCCGGGAACCACTTGATCAGGGTGGAGACGGGCGAGATGTAGCCGATGCCCAGCCCGATGCCGCCGACGAACCCGTAGCCGAGGACGATCAGCCAGTACTGCTCGGTCTGTGCCCCCAGGGCGGCGAGCAGGAAGCCGGAGGAGAAGCAGACCAGGGCGACGGTCATCGCCCAGCGCGGTCCTTTGCGTTCCACGAGCGTGCCGCCGAACGCGGCGGACAGACCGAGCATCACGATCGCCAGTTGGAACGGCAGCGCGCTTTGCGTGCCGTCCAGATGGAGCGCTGACTCCAGGGACGGTTTGAACACGCTCCAGGCGTAGGCCTGGCCGATGGACAGGTGGACCGACAGAGCGGCGGGCGGAATCAGCCAGCGGCTCCATCCCGGGGGAGCAACAGGAGCACTCATGATCCCGGACGGTACGAATCCCGTGCCTTGTTGAACACCATCCGGTCGACCGTGTGCGGTAAGCGGCATTCCTCGTGCGACGAACGGTCGTACCGTCGGGTTCCCCCGGCCGGGACCGCCACCCTTCAGCTCGGGGAGCCGGGTCCTGGCGGGATGTGAACGGTCATGATCAGGTGGCAGGTGCCGGTGCCCGAGCCGCGGTAGGTGTGGGTGGTGTCGCCGTCGAAGGTGGCGGTCTGTCCGGCTTCGACGGTGTGCTCGGTGCCGTCGACGACCAGTGTCATCCGGCCGGACGTGACGCTGACCGTTTCCACGACGCCCGCTTGGTGGGGGTGGCTGGGGTACTCCTCGCCGGGCTCCAGTTTCCAGCGCCAGACCTCGACCGGAGCCGGTCCCGAGGTGGTCAGCATGAGCCGGGCCTCGCCGCCCCGCTCCCCGGCCCACAGGGGCATGACGGCGTCGGCGGACACCACGCGGACGCGGCCTTCGGCCGGTCCCTCCATCAGCGCGGACACCGAGATGCCGAGGGTGTCGGCGAGGCGGACCAGGGTGGCGAAGTTCGGGTTGCCCTGGGCCTTCTCCAGCCCGACCAGGGCACCCTTGCTGACCTTCGCCCGGCGGCCCAGCTCGTCCAGCGAAAGGCCCGCACGGGTGCGTGCGGCTCTGACGTTGTGCGCGAGCGTGCGCAGGGCTGCTTCGGCCTCGGGCACCTGATCACCATCCTGACGAGTGGAGCACTTCAATGAACCGTCCGGTCATTTGGTTGACAGGAGGCGGTCGTTTCATTGTACGGTCAGGTCGTTCCAATGTGAAAGTTAGGGAAGTGCCGTGTTCGCTCTGCTGCTGGCCCTGGGCAGCTCTCTCGCCTACGGATGCGCCGATTTCCTCGGTGGCCTCGGCGCCCGCAAGGCGCATGTGCTGCGCACCGTGCTGGTCGCGGCCCCCGCCAGTCTCGCCGTAGAACTGCTGCTGTGGCCCGTCCTGGGCGCCTCGTTCACCTGGGCGAGCGTCGGGTGGGGCGCGGCCTCCGGGGTCGCGTCGGCCGCCGCGTTCGCCCTGCTGTACAAGACCCTCGCGATCGGCCCGATGAACGTGCTCTCGCCGCTGACGGCGCTGGTGTCCGCCGCACTGCCGGTCGCGGTCGGGCTGCTCCAGGGCGAGCGCCTTGGAGTGGCGGGCCTCGTGGGTCTGCCGCTGGCGCTGGTGGCCGTGGTCATGGTGAGCGCCGGGCACGGGGCAGGCTCGTCACGTCCGTCGCGGACGGCTCTGCTGCTGGCCTTCGGGGCGGGCGCCGCCATCGCCCTTCAGCTCGTCTTCCTGCACCAGGCGCCCTCCGACAGCGGCGTGGCCCCACTGATCATCGGCAGAGCGGTCTCCTCGGCCGTCACTCTGGCCGCGGCCGCGGTGATGCACAGCCGACTGGGCCCGGAGAGGCCCGCCTACGCGATCTCCGCGACCGCCGGCGTACTGGACTCGCTCGCGAACCTGCTGTTCCTGCTCGCCGCCCGCAGCGGCGACCTCACCGTCGTCGCGGTGATCACCGCCCTGTATCCGGCCGGCACGGTCCTGCTCGCCCGCGGCGTGCTCGCCGAACGCATCCACCGCGGCCAGCTCGTCGGCCTGGGCACCGCCGCCGTCGCGGTCGGCCTCCTGGCCCTCACCTGACCAACTGCCCTCCCCCCCAAGGAGAACCACATGTTCATCCAGCCCTGGGACGCCCCCCTGGACGACACCGAATGGCAGACCTGGATCGCCGACGGCCACGACTTCGGCCAGCTCAGCGTCAACGGCCTGCCCGGCCAGGCGCCCGTCGTCGTCCCCACCCACTTCACCACCGACAACGGCCAACTGCTGGTCCACCTCGCCCGGCCCAACCCGGCCTGGAAGGCCATCGAGCACGACCCGAACGTCACCTTCACCGTCATCGGCGACTACGCCTTCGTCCCCGGCCCCTGGCGCGCCAAGCCCGGCATCCCGCCCACCGACGGCGTCCCCACCAGCTACTACGCGGCCGTCCAGTTCACCTGCCGCGCCCACATCGTCGACGACCCCGAGGCCAAGGCCGACCTGCTGCGCCGCCAGATGGCCCACTTCCAGCCCGACGGCGACCACGCCCTCATCGACGTCGGCCAGTCGCCGTACGGGCGGATGCTGCCCGGCATCCGCGGGCTGCGCCTTGAGGTCACCGAGGTGCGGGCCAAGTTCAAGTACGACGACCACAAGCCCGTCGAGCACCGCACCGCCGTCGCCGGCCACCTCACCGACCGCGGCCAGGGCCTGGACGTGCCCACCGCACGCCAGCAACTGCGCCGCCTGGACCGCATCGGCCTCGCGTACTCCGCCGGTCAGGGGAAGTTGTAGGTGATCACGGCGCGGGCCGGGAAGCGGAGGGCGTCGTTGACCGTGGGTGAGCGCTCGACCAGGACGCTGACGTCGGCACCGTCGTCGGTTGTGGAGTGGTAGAGCCAGAGTGGCTCCCGGAGGGGTGTGCCGCACAGGTCGTCGGGGCGTGCGATGCCGTCGTCGACTTTCTCGCCGTACTTTCGGTCGAACAGCGGTTTGTCGTCCGGGAGGATGCCCGCGCGGTCGAGGTAGTCCGGTATCCGGCCGCTCACGAAGGCGACTTCGGCTCTGCCGTTCCGGGTGAGGTAGTGGATGTCGGAGGCGCCGGCAGGGATCGGCGCACCCCCGGCGCTGATCACGCCGGGCAACTTCGCGTCGCTTCCCACACATGCCCGAGCGTCGCCGAAAGGGTGGAACAGTTCGTCACGGAGCAGCCAGACGACACCTCCGGCCAGTACCGCGAGGACGACCACGACGACTCCGAGGCAGGACAGAAGGCGCCGCACACCTCCCCCGTTGCCAGGCGTACCGCTCACGTTCCCCCCTGGGTGGTGCCACGCCTACGAGCATGCGGAGCATACGCCAGTGATCAGCCGGCCCAGGAGGCGGTCCTCGCCCTGCCGTGTGTGTCGCCGCAGAAGTGAAGGGGAGGGCCGGACAGTACGGCCCTCCCCTTGTGCGGAGCGGGAGTTACTCGGTGACCTCGTGGTCGTGGCCATCGTGCAGGCCGCCCCCGCTGCCCGCCGAACCCTTGGTGTTCTGCGGCGTCACCGGCTTGCTCAGGATGCTGGTGTCCCAGGCGTACTGGCCCACCGCGTTGGCGATGACGTCGATGTTGACGTCGAACGCCTTCATGTTGATGTTCTTCAGGTTGTCGCAGGCCGCGTGGTAGCAGGCGTCGTACGCGACTCCGGCCTTACCGCCGTACACCTTTGCCTGCTCGGCCGTCTTGATGCCCTCCGCGCCGGTGAACGTGCCGCCCGAGGGGATGCCCACCTCGATGAACGGCCCGTAGTCGGAGCGGCCGGTGAAGTCGGTGCCCTCGTGCGGGATGCGCCTGCTGTCCAGGTAGTCGGTGATCTGCCGCTCGAGCTGCGCCGAGCCCTCCGGGCCGGGGCCGGCACCGACCTGGTCGGAGTCGTCGCCGTCGTAGACGAACTGGGCGTAGTTCGGCGAGGCGATCATGTCGAAGTTCAGGTACAGCTTGACCTTCGCACGGTCCGCCGCCGAGAGGCCGTCGACGTACGCCTCCGAGCCCAGCAGGCCGAACTCCTCGGCCGACCACCAGGCGAAACGTACCTTGTTCTTGACCTTCTCGTGGGCGAGGTTCAGGGCCACGTCGAGGATGCCGGCGGAGCCGGAGCCGTTGTCGTTGATGCCTGGCCCGGCCTCCACCGAGTCCAGGTGGGCGCCGAACATCACCACGTTGTCGGCGCTGCCGCTCTTGGTCTCGGCGATCACGTTGTAGGTGTGCCGGTTCTCCGCGAAGGTGCGGATCTCCAGGTTGACGGTCACCGCGCCGGCGGCGGCCTTCGCCGCGAGAGCCTCACCGTCCGCCTGCGTGACGCCGCCCGCCGGGATCCTCGCGGCGGACGGGTCGCCCAGGGTGCCGTTGAGCGTGCCCTCGGTGTTGTTGTAGATGATCGCGCCGACCGCGCCCGCACCGGCGGCGGCCTCCTGCTTCTCCGCGAAGGTGCAGCCGCCGCGCTTGATCAGCGCGATCTTCCCGGTGAACGTCCCGGAGGTGTAGTCCCCCGGCTCGCAGCCGGTGGTGTCGTCGACCGGCACCACCGCGACCGGGGCGGTGATGCCGCCGACCGGGCTGCTGGCGGAGTACGTCATGGCGATCAACGGGATGTCCTGCTGCTGCGGTGACACCACCCGAAGGCTCTGCGCCAGCGTCTTCGTGAACGGGTAGTCGAACTCGTTCCGGGTCACCGAGTACCCGGCCTTCCGCAACAGTGCCTCGACGTACTCGGCCGACTGCCGGTGCCCCTCCGACCCGGCCACCCGGGTGTTCCCGTTCTTGTCGGCGATCCGCTGGAACTTCTTCAGATGCTCGTAGGCATCCTCGGCGTTGCTCTTCTTGACGAGCTTCTTCGCGAGCTGGACAGCCTCCTTCGCAGGGTCACTGTGAGCGGAGGCGGTGCCCGAGCCGATCAGCAGCAGCGGCGCTATGAGCCCTGCGGCGGATACGGCGGCTACCGTGGTACGGCGGTTCCGAGCGTTCAAGACGCTTCCTTCCGGCAGTCCATCAGAAATGGGCGTAACGGCCGAAAACAGGCCGAGGGACGTACGGCGGCACTCCGGGGGCAGGCAGAAACGACCGGAGCGCACCGCTCCCCCTGCCACCGGCAAGGAGAAAGGTATCCGCTCAGTAAACGCTTGGTAATGGGTTGACAAGAATCTTCGACGCCGATGACGCCGGGCGGTGAACCGCCCGGCGGGACCGGTGCCGTTGCGCCGGCAGACCCTGGCCGGGTCAGTCGAAGTAGTCCGGCTGGGTCTGGACGTTCAGCTGGTCCAGGTGGATCTTCCGGGCCGGGTCGGTGCGCCGGTCGTTCAGCTTGAGCACGTCGAAGCCCTTGGCGATGTCGTTCGAGTAGATGTAGCCGTTGTAGTAGTACGCGGACCAGGAGCCGCCCACGGTCAGCCGGTCCGTGCTCAGCGGGCCGCGCTCGAAGTAGCCGATCTCCTTCGGCTGCGTCGAGTCGGTGAAGTCCCAGACCGAGACGCCGCCCTGGTACCAGGCCTGGACCATGAGGTCGCGGCCCTTGACCGGGATCAGGGAACCGTTGTGGGCGACGCAGTTCTCGGTGTCCGCCTGGTGGCGCGGGATCTTGAAGTAGCCGCGGAACACGAGCTTGCGCTGGTCGCCCTTGCCGACGATGTCGTAGATGCCGTCGGCTCCGCGGTTCGGGCCGATGGCCGCGTTGCAGGTCGCGGCGCCGCCGCCGCCGAGTTCGTCGGTGAAGACGACCTTCTTCGCGGTCTGGTTGAAGGTCGCCGAGTGCCAGAACGCGAAGTTGACGTTGTCCTGGACCTGGTCGATGACCTTCGGGTGCTCCGGGTCCTTGATGGACATCAGGATGCCGTCGCCCATGCAGGCACCGGCGGCCAGGTCCTTCGACGGCAGCACGGTGATGTCGTGGCAGCCGGTCGTCTTGGAGACACCCGGGTTGGTGGGCGCGCCGGGGTTGCCGCCACCGTCGGGGCCGTCACCCGGGAAGAGCACGGCGAAGTTGACGACCGCGGCCTTCTGGGGAGCGTCGCGCGGCACCTTGATGATCGAGATGCCGTCGTGCGGCGGTTGGCAGTCGGGGAACGACGGGCTCGGGGAGTACGAGGACACGTAGATGTAGACGTTACGGCCGTGCGGAACGAGGGAGTGCGTGTGCGAGCCGCAGTTGGTCTCGACGGCCGCGACGTACTTGGGGCTCTTCTTGTTGCTGATGTCGAAGATCTTCATGCCCTCCCACGACGACTTCTCGGTCGCGGGCTGCGACGTGCTCGAGCAGGAGTTGTCGCTGCGCGAGGAGTCGGTCGACAGGAACAGCAGGTTCCCGTAGACGGACACGTCGTTCTGCGATCCCGGGCAGAGCACCTGGGAGACCGTCTTGGGCGCCTTCGGGTTGCTGATGTCGAAGATGCGGAAGCCGTCGTAGTTGCCGGCGAACACGTACTTGCCCTGGAAGGCGAGGTCCGAGTTCAGGTCCGTCAGGGCGTCCTTGGGGACGTTGACGAGGTGCTCGATGTTGTCGGAGTGGACGATCTCGTCCTGCGCCGGTATCTCGCCGTCGGCGATGGCCGTTCTGGTCTCGGCCGCCTCGCTCTTCGACACTCGCTGGGGTGTGGTGGCGGTGTCGCCGGGGTCGGGCGTCGCCATGGCCGGAGCCGCGGTGAGCAGCGCCGCCAGCAGGCCGGTTGCGGCCGCCACAACCCCGAGGCGCCTGGGCCGTGTTCGGGGACCGTTTAACAGGTTCACTGTTTCCTCCCTGGTGTCCGTTCGCAAGGGAACGGTTCACGGACAGCCGCAGTATCGTACTTTTCATGTACAGATCAAAAGATGATAATGCGCTGGCTATGAACGTCTTTGATCGCGTCAAGTGGCGGACAGTCGCCGCTCTCACCCTTGTCACTCTCACAGTCGGCGCGTGCGACTCGGGCACGGACGCTCCGGAGAAGAGGAGCGCGCCCGGCCCCTCGGTGATCGCTCCCGGTAAGCCCGGTGAGCCCGCCCGGACCCTGTCCGCCGCGGACGCCGCCAAGGAGATTCCCGACGACTCCCCCAACGCGGCGGACTTCGAGTACGTCCAGATGATGATCGTCCACCACGGCCAGGCGCTGGACATGACCGAACTGGCCCCGCACCGGGCGAAGTCGGCCAACGTGAAGCGGATGGCCTCCCGCATCGCCGCGGGCCAGGGGCCTGAAATCGACGCCATGAAGGGGTGGTTGAAGAACCATGGCGGAAAGCGGCGCACGAGTGGCGGCGCGGGCTCGTCGCACCACCACGACCATGCCACGATGCCCGGCATGGCCACCGAGGCCCAACTGACGCAGCTCCGCGCGGCGCGGGGCGCGGCCTTCGACGAGCTGTTCCTGAAACTCATGACCGCGCACCACTACGGGGCGATCACCATGGCCACCTCGGTGCTCTCGGACGGCAACAACGTACAGGTCGAGGAGATGGCGAACGAAGTGATCGCCCAGCAGACCAGCGAGATCAGCCGGATGCGTGAGATGCCCTGACGCCCGGCGCGGCGTCCCGCGGGCCTCTCGACGGCGCGATGGGCGACCGCAGTCGCCTCGCGACCGCCGGGCGGTGCGGCGGGAGCCCCTGTGCTCCAGGCCGTGGCCCGGCCCTGGGCGGCCCGCCCGGCCCGTCTGCGGGTGACATCTGCTCGGGGCGCCGCCGCACAGTATGCGACGGCGCCCCGGCGTGATGCCGTGGTGGCGGGAATGCGGTGATGAGTTATGTTCCCGCCATGCACACCGTCGCCGTCCTGGCGCTGGATCAGGTGATTCCCTTCGACCTGTCCACGCCGATCGAGGTCTTCTCCCGTACTCGGCTCCCCGACGGGCGCCCCGGCTACCAGGTCCGCGTGTGCGCCGAGCGACCCGAGATAGACGCCGGCACCTTCACCCTCCGCGCGCATCGCACCCTCGACGGCCTCAAGGGTGCGGACACGGTCATCGTGCCGGGCACGGCCGCCCCCACCGCACCGCTCACGCCCGAGGTCCGCGAGGCGCTGCTGGAGGCCGCCGCGGACGGCACCCGGATCGCGTCCATCTGCACGGGCACCTTCCCGCTGGCCGCCACCGGCCTCCTCGACGGACTGCGCGCCACGACGCACTGGCTGGCCGCGGACCTGCTGGCCGCGCTGTATCCGAAGGTGACGGTCGACCCCGACGTGCTGTACGTCGACAACGGCCGGCTCCTCACCTCCGCGGGCGCCGCCGCAGGCCTCGACCTGTGTCTGCACATGATCCGCGGCGACCACGGTTCGGCGGTGGCCGCCGACGCCGCCCGGCTCTCCGTCATGCCGCTCGAGCGGGAGGGCGGGCAGGCGCAGTTCATCGTCCACGACCACGCGCCCACACCGCAGGGTTCCTCCTTCGAACCGCTGCTCGCCTGGCTCCAGGACAACCTGGACCGGAACCTGACCGTCGCCGACATGGCCGCGCACGCCGGCGTCAGCACCCGCACCCTCATGCGCCGCTTCCGCGAGCAGACCGGGACCAGCCCGCTGCAGTGGCTGCACCGGGCGCGCGTCCGGCAGGCCCAGCACCTGCTGGAGACCACCCGGCATCCGGTGGAGCGGATCGCGGGGCAGGTCGGGTTCGGCTCGCCCACGGCGTTCCGCGACCGCTTCAAGCGGACGACGGGTGTCAGCCCACAGGCGTACCGCCGCACCTTCAGTTGAAGTCGACAGGAATAGCCGCGGCCCTGCCGCGTGTTCCCGCGCACATGACGACGAACACGCCGCGGCCCGAGGTGCTGCGCTACACCGCCTTCTCCGGCGACCCCGACGGCGGAAACCCCGCCGGTGTGGTTCTGGACGCCGCCGCCCTGGACGACAGTGACATGCTGGCCATCGCCGCCGGCCTCGGGTACTCGGAGTCCGCCTTCCTGACCGCACCCCCGGAGGACCTGGGTGGCCCGGAGGGACGGGCGTACAGCATCCGTTACTTCAGCCCCAAGGCCGAGGTGCCGTTCTGCGGGCACGCCACCGTCGCGACCGCCGTCGCGCTCGCCGAGCGGACCGGTCCCGGCAAGCTCCTGTTCGCGACGCGAGCCGGCACCGTGCCGGTGGAGGTGGCCGAGGAGGGCGGGACGGTCAGGGCCACACTCACCAGCGTCGAGCCGCACATCGACGAGATCGGTCCCGCCGACCTCGCGGAGGCGCTCGCCGCGCTCGGCTGGCCGGCCGCCGACCTCGACCCGGCCTTCCCGCCCCGTATCGCATTCGCCGGTGCCCGCCATCTCGTGCTCGGGGCGGCGACTCGCGCACGCCTGGCGGATCTCGCGTACGACTTCCAGCGGCTCGAAGCTCTGATGCACCGCCTTGACCTGACCACACTTCAGTTGGTGTGGCGGGAGTCGCCCGCCGTCTTCCATGTCCGTGACCCGTTCCCCGTCGGCGGTGTCGTCGAGGACCCGGCGACCGGCGCCGCGGCCGCCGCGTTCGGCGCGTACGCCCGTGAGCTCGGCCTGGTCCCCGAGGACGCCGTCCTCACCCTGCATCAGGGTGAGGACCTGGGCCGCCCCGGCGAACTCACCGTGACGCTGCGCGCGGGTGACCCGCGAGTCCGTGTCGGCGGCACGGGAGTCCGCATCGGCTAGCTCGGCGGTCGCCGGTCAGGTGCTGGTGACGGTGGTGCGGCGGGCCGACTCGTCGACATGGAGGGTGAACACGTCGGGGCGCGCGTAGTGGCCGGTGGGGTCGAAGTCGAAGCGTGCGCGTGTGAGGTCGTCGAGGTCCAGTTCGGCGGTCAGGATGCCCTCGCTGCCGCGCAGCGGGCCGGCGAGGACCTCTCCGAGCGGGGAGACGATGACGGAGCCGCCGCCGATCAGGACGGTGTCGGGCGCGTCGCCCTGGACGGGGTGGAGGTCGTCGGGCAGGGCTTCCCGGCGCAGGTACTGGCCGGCGCTGAGGACGAAGCAGCGGCCCTCCAGGGCGATGTGCCGCATGCTCGCCTGCCAGGCGTCGCGGTCGTCCACGGTCGGCGCGCACCACAGGTCGACGCCCTTGGCGTACATGGCCGTACGGAACAGCGGCATGTAGTTCTCCCAGCAGATGGCGGCGCCGAGGCGGGCGCTGCCGGTGTCGACGACCGGGAGGGTGGAACCGTCGCCCTGGCCCCACAGGTAGCGTTCGGCGGCGGTCGGCATGAGCTTGCGGTGCAGGCCCAGGTAGCCCTCGGGGCCGAAGAACAGGGCGACGCAGTAGAGGGTGCCGCCCTGGCGTTCGACGGCGCCGACCACGGCGTGGCAGCCGAGCTCCCGGGTGAGGGCGGCCAGGGTGTCCGTCTCGGGGCCGGGGACGTCGATGGCGGCGGCGTGGTAGCGGCGGAAGAGTTCGCGGCCTGCCGGGGTGCGGCTGCCTACGGTGATGTCGAAGTCCAGGCCCTTGGGATAGCCGCCGAGGAACGCCTCGGGCAGGACGACGACCTCCGCGCCCCGGTCGCCGACGGCCTCCCGGATGAGTTCCTCGGCGCGTTTCAGCGCCGCCTGAGTATCGAACAGCGGGGCGGCCGCCTGAACGACGGCGGCGGTCACGGTACGGCGGGACTCGGGGGCCGCGGCAGTGGCGGAGGGCAGGGAAGTCATGGCACCGAGACTAGGACGAGCCGATCCGGCGACGCTGCCCCGAAGCGACGTACCGGCCCAGCCGGTTCACGGCGGACACGGGTCCACGCCGTCAAGGCTTGCGGCCGACCCCGCACCACATCGGCAGCTCGCCGGGAGACGTGCCACCCGCGGGGTCGGGATGCCATTCGGGCAGTTGGACGACGCCCGGGTCGAGGAGCTCCGCGCCGTCGAAGAACCGGGTGACCTCGGCATGGGTGCGGGGCGTGGCTCCCGCGTGTTCGGCGGCCCGGTCGTTGTACACGCGCATCGACGCGGCGACCTCCTCCGCTCCGATGTCCGCGGCCGGGTGGGAGAGGACGATGTGACTGCCGGGGGCGAGCGCGTCGAGGAGCCGTCGGACGATGCCGCGGGGGTCGTCGGCGTCCGGAACGTACTGCAGGACCGCCACGAGCATCAGGCCCACGGGCTGCGACAGGTCCAGCGTCTCCCGCGCCGCCGTCAGGATGCGGTCCACGTCCCGCAGGTCCGCCTCCAGGTAGTCCGTCGCCCCTTGCTCGGTGCTGACCAGCAGCGCGCGGGCATGAGCGAGGACGATGGGATCGTTGTCGACGTAGACCACCCGGGCCCCGGGGTCGACGCGCTGCGCCACCTCGTGTGTGTTGTCGGCGGACGGGATCCCGGTGCCGATGTCGAGGAACTGCCGGATCCCTGCCTCACCTGCCAACCGCCGCACCGCGCGTCCCAGGAAGGTCCGGTTGGCCCGGACCGCCGGAACGATCTTCGGGTTTGCCGCGGCGGCCAGTCGGGCCGCCTCCTGGTCGGCCGGGTAGTGGTCCTTGCCGCCCAGCCAGACGTTGTACACCCGCGCGGGATGCGCCACCGAAGAGTTGACCGGCACCGTTCCACCCGCCGAACGCTCGTCCATCCCCACTCGCTCCCCTCACTTGCCCGGCCGGCTGCCCACCGTAGCCGACATAGGACAACTCCCTCGCACATGGAACTTGTTGCAGGCATCAGGCCGACGCGGGCGACGGCGCCGACGGAGCCTTGTCAGTGGGATGGTGCATGATCGGCGGACGAGTCGTTCGACAGGGATGGGGGCGCTGTGCCGATCACGAATCAGCAGGTGGAGGGGCACGCTTTTCTGCGGCCGTTGTACGAGGACCCGTACTTCCCTGATCACGTCGTCGACAAGGGCAGAGCGATCCTGTTGCGGTTGTGCGAGCGGGTCGAGGCCGAGCAGCCTTCGGACCTGGCGGCCCTGTATGCGCTCACCCAGGCCGCGACGGAGGAGTTCAACCTGCTGGAGGCGGAGTTCGAGGCAGCCGGAAGTGAGATCGAGACGGTCGCGCGGGAGGAGATCGCCGAGGGCTTCTGGTTCGTCGCGTCGGCGTACGGTTTCACGGACGCGGATGTGGAGGAGCTGATCGCCACCCGGGACTGGTGAGCGACGCACGCGGTGTGCCGGTCGGACCGATGAGCGAACTTCACCCGTTCGGCCCATTGCCCTGCTACCGCCTCGCTCGCCGCGGGCCCGTCCGGCCATGACCCGCTGCGTCAGGTGTACGCCCGCGGCATGCCACCCGACAGCCGTCCGCCCAAGCGGGTGCGATCTGGTTCTGGGCGCGCCGACGTCGGGCGGTCTGCCCTTGTTTCCGGCCGAGTTCGGGGCGCCGCTCCTTGTCCTTCCGCGGCCGCCGCTCGCCAACGCGTCGGACTATAGACGCGCACCGAAAGGACGAGCAAGCTCAACTGGGCCTGGCCGCCCGTGTACAGGCGCCCGGCGCACCGGACGTAGTGGGAACCCGGCTGTGCCGCAGACAAGGCAGATGATCACAATGCGGCAGCAACAAGCCACGATAGGTCGCCGATCACTTGACTACCGGACGTCGCACACGGTTGGCTCCGGCTCAACGAGAGCCAACCGCCCGTTCGTACGTCCGCAGGCCCTCCGTCCCGTTCCGCCCCCGTTTGCTACATGCTCGGCCGCACAGTGAGGTGCCTCACCCTCATGAAGACCCCTCCCCCGCCCACGTACCGCAGATCCGCTCCCGGCACCGCCGTGACGGCCGCGGTCGCCGTCTGCCTGCTCCTGGCCGGCTGCTCCGGCTCCGACGGATCCGACTCCGGGCAAGGCTCGCGGGGGTCCGGCGGGTCCGGGCTCAAAGTCGCCATGGTGACCCACGGGGCCGAGGGGGACGCCTTCTGGGAACTGGTCCGCAGGGGTGCCGAGGTGGCCGCCGCGAAGGACGGCATCGAGCTGACGTACGTGAGCGACCCCGAGCCCGCCCAGCAGGCGGAGCTGGTGCGGGACGCGATCCGGGACGGAGTCGACGGTATCGCGCTGACCCTGGCCAAGCCGGACGCGATGAAGGGGCCGATCGCGGAGGCCAAGGCGGCGGGCATTCCCGTGGTCGGGATCAACTCCGGTATCAGTGCCTGGCGTTCCAGCGGTGCGCTGCAGTACTTCGGCCAGGACGACAGCGTCGCGGGCCGGGCCGTCGGGGACAAGCTGGACGCCTTGGGGGCCAAGCACGCCCTGTGCGTCATCCACGAGCGGGGCAACGTCGGCCTGGAAGCACGCTGTGCCGGCGTGAAGAAGGCCTTCGACGGCAGGACCGACATGGTCTACAGCGACGGCACCGACATGGACGCGCTGACCGAATCCATCGCCGCCCGGCTGCGCTTGGACCCCAACATCGACGAAGTGGTCACCAACGGCGCACAGTTCGCGCTGGCCGCAGTCAAGTCCGTGCACAAAGCGGGCAGCAGGGCGCACGTCGCCACCTTCGACCTGAACAAGGACCTGGTCAAGGCGGTCCAGGACGGAGACGTGCAGTTCGCGGTTGACCAGCAGCCCTATCTGCAGGGCTACCTCGCCGTCGACGCGCTCTGGCTCTACAAGTCCAACGGCAATATCAGTGGCGGCGGCGTCGAACCAGTGCTCACCGGTCCCGCCTTCGTGACCAAGTCGAACGTCGCGTCGGTGGCCAAGCTGGCCGCCAACGGCACGCGCTGAGGCAATGCCGTGCACGGGGCGCCGGTGACATGACGACACCGTCCTTCTCCGTCCGCCCGGTCGCCCGCGCGGACGGCATCCCCCGTGCCTCCCGTCCCTTCCCGGACGCGCCCCTACCCCGCCCTCTCGTCACCCCACCCCTGCCTCCCCGCAGATCGCTCTAGGACGATGATGTCTCCACAGACACCGACAGGTCCCCGGCGCCGTCTCGGTTCCATTCGGCTCTCGCTGGTCCTCCTGGCCCTGGTCCCCACTGTCGCGCTCACCGCCATGTGGGGTGTGACCACGACCCAGATGTTCTCCGAGGGGCTCCGGCTGCGCTCACAGACGGCATTGAGCAGGTCGACCGGCGCCATGGGCACCGACGCTGCGCTCAGCCTCCAGCAGGAGCGCGGGCTGTCGGCGGCGTGGCTGGCGTCCCCGCACGGCTCCCGGTCCGCTCTCGACGCGCAGCGCAGGACCACGGACAAGGCGGTGGCCGAGCTGGTCCGCCATGCCGACTCGATCAGGCAGGCCCCCGCCCGCATCAAGAACCGGATGTACTCGGTCGTCGCGTCGGTGGGCAGCCTGGAGTACTACCGGGGCCAGGTGGACAAACCGACGGACATCACCGGCGAACAGGCCCTGGACCAGTACACCGCGATCATCGACGACCAGATCCACGCCTTCCAGGAACTGTCCCAGGTCGACGACGGCGACCTCACCTCCCAGGCCGGCCCGCTCGTGGCGCTGGAGCACGCCGCGGAGCTGGTCTCCCAGGAGAACGCGCAGCTCACCCTGGCGTGGTCGTCCAAGCACATGGACCAGGAGGCGTGGGACAGGTTCGCCCAACTGGTCCACACCCGCCGCTGGCTGGTCGAGGACCAGATCGTCCCCTCGCTCCAGGGCAGCACGAAGACGCAGACCGAACGGATCCTGCAGTCGGCGGAGTGGCGGACGCTCGAGACCGTCGAGGACCGGGTGCTCTCGGCCCGCGACAAGGCCACCGGCGCACGCGGGATCGCGCTGCCGGACGCGCGCGAGCGATGGACCACCGCGGTCGACAAGCTGTCCGTCCAGTACGCGGCACTGATCCAGCAGCAGACGGACGAGCTGCTCGACCGCAGTGCCGAGCGAGCGTACGGGCTGCTGCTGAAGGCCGCCGTCCTGAGCGCGGCAGGCCTGGCCGCCCTGGTCGTGTGCGTCGGAATGTCCTGGCGGATCACCCGGTCCCTCTCCCGGCGTCTGCTGGGGCTGAGGATCGCCACGCTCCGCCTGGCCGAGGAGCGGCTGCCCGACGTGGTGGCCCGGCTGGAGCGGGGCGAGAAGGTCGACGTGGAGTCCGCGACGCCACCACTGGACTACGGCACCGACGAACTCGGCCAGGTCGCCCACGCGTTCAACTCCGCGCAGCGTACGGCCGTGCACACCGCGGTGGAACTCGCCGACACCCGGCGCGGTTTCCAGAAGGTGATTCTCGGAATCGCGCGGCAGAGCCAGAACCTGATCAACCTCCAGCTCAGCAAGCTCGACGCACTGGAAAGACAGCACCAGGACCCGGAGTTCCTCCAGGGCCTGTACGAACTGGATTCCATGGCCAGTCAGTTGCGCCGCTACGAGGAGAACCTCGTCATCATCAGCGGCGAGCAGCCCCGGCGCAGCTGGAGCGAACCGGTCGCGCTGATCGACATCCTGCGCGGTGCCGTCGGGGAGGTCGCCGAGTACCAGAGGGTGGAGGTGCACACCGACGAGGAGGTGTACCTCGCGCCGCCCGCCGTGGCGGACGTGATCCACCTGCTGGCCGAGCTCATCGACAACGCGACCGCGTACTCCGCCGCGCCGAGCCCCGTCGGCGTGCGGGCGGCGATGGTGGCCAAGGGCCTGGTCATCGAGATCGAGGACCGCGGCCTCGGTATGTCCGAGGAGGACTACGCCCAGCTCAACGCCCAGTTGGCCGAGGCCCCCCAGTTCGATGTGGTGGCGCTCGCCGACGACCTGCGGCTCGGCATGTTCGTGATCGCCCGCGTGGCCACCCGGCACGGCATCACCGTGACCCTGCGCCCCTCGCCCTACGGCGGTACCAGCGCGATCGTGCTCGTCCCGCACGACATCGTGGTGCACGAGGCGCCCGCCTCCCCGCGGACACAGCCTCAGGCGTCCGGGCCGGGGCGGCTGCCCGCGCCGGCGAGCCCGGAACGGCCCGCCAAGACCCCGTCCCCCGCCGCCGCTGCCCGGCGGAGGACACCGTCCGCAGGGCAGAATGCCTCCCGTGCGGGTGAAAGCGGAGGCGACGCGAAACGGACACGTGAGCCGGGGATCTCGCCGCTGCCGCGCCGGGTGCCGCAGACCAGCCTGGCCGCCGAGCTGCGTGGGGAGTTCGCGCCCGCCGTCGAGAACGACCCGCTCGACGACTTCACCGCCGAACACGCCGCCTCCTCCCTGGCCGGCTTCCAGCGCGGCACGCGCCGGGCCCAACACGACGACACCCCTGAGCGGGACGTGGAACCGGAGGAGGCCGCCGCACCAAACGGCCCCGACGGCCGCGTTCCCGCCGCAGGCACCGCCGTCCCCGAGGCCTCGACCGTGTTCGAGCCCGGAGGACATCCCCCCTCGACTTCGCCCGCCGACCGCACATGAAGGACACCCATATGACACGCCCCACACCCGCCACACACACCCAGCTCGACCAGCTGCTGACCGGTCTCGTGGAACGGGTCGCCGACGTCAACCACGCCGTTGTGCTCTCCGAGGACGGACTGGTCGTCAGCAAGTCCACCGGATTCCCGCGCGACGACGCCGAGCGGCTGGCGGCGACCTCGTCCGGTCTGATGAGCCTCAGCAAGGGCGTCAGCATGGACTTCGGTGGCGGCCCGGTGCGGCAGGCGCTCATCGAGCTGGCCCACACCTATCTGATTCTCACCTCGGCCGGACCGGGCGCCCATCTTGTCGTTCTCACCGGCCCGGGCGCCGATGTCGGTGTGGTGGCGTACCAGATGAACATGCTGGTGAAGAAGATCGGCGAGCACCTGAGTGCGGCCCCGCGTGCGGGTGCCGACGCGTCCGGCAACGGCGAGTGAGGTGAGCGGAGGCGACGCGGCGGGACGGCTCGTTCGGCCGTTCACCCTGACCAGTGGACGCACCCGTCCAAGCCGCGCCGACTTCACCCTCATCACGATGGTGACGGCGGTGGACCCGCCGCCCGAGCGGGCCGCCCGGCTTCAGCCCGAACACGCGCGGATCCTGAAGCGGTGCGCGGAGTCCATCACCGTGGCGGAACTCGCCGCCCACCTCGATCTTCCGGTGAGCGTCGTGGTGATCATGCTCTGCGATCTGCTGGACGCCGGACGGATCAGCGTCCGCCGGCCGTCCCCGGTCTCCCGCACCCTGGACCTGGCCCTTCTGCAGAAAGTGAGGGACGGCCTTGACCGGCTCTGACACCACCGTTCGGCCGTCATCGGCCCCCGACACAGCGAAGATCCTGATCGCCGGGGGCTTCGGGGTCGGCAAGACCACCATGGTCGGTTCGGTCAGCGAGATCGTCCCGCTGCGCACCGAGGAGCCGCTGACCGCCGCGGGCCTGGGCGTCGACGACCTCGACGGCATCGAGCACAAGCAAGCCACCACCGTGGCCCTGGACTTCGGCCGGATCACGGTGAGTTCGGACCTTGTGCTGTATCTCTTCGGCACACCTGGTCAGCAGCGGTTCTGGTTCATGTGGAACGACCTGGCCGTGGGCGCGCTCGGCGCGGTCGTCCTGATAGACGTCCGCCGGCCGGAGACCAGCTTCGCCGCCATCGACTTCTTCGAGAGCCGGAACATTCCGTTCGTCGTCGGCGTCAACGGCTTCCACGGAGAGCACCCCTATCCGCCGGAGGAGATCCGGGAGTCCCTGACGCTGCCCGAACACGCCCAGGTCATGCTGTGCGACGCACGTGACCGCGAGTCGTGCCGGGACATCCTGATCGCCCTGGTGGACCAGTTGATCGCCTCAGCCGCCCAGGCGGACACAGCCGGGCTTGCCGGGTGAGGACGGGCAGGTGAGCGGACTCGGCCGGTGTCCGGCGGCAGGCGTTGTCCAGCCCGGGTCCGAAGGCCGGGCCGACACCGACTCTCCTGTGGCACCCCCGGTTCGCCGAACCCCGGACGTCAGCAATACGGTGGCTGATTGGTCAGGGACGCCGCCACCCGCATCCACACGCCGAACAGCCGATAAAGGCCGGGCAGAGCGCCCTGTGCCTGAACGGTCCGGCTGTCCACCGAGGTGACTCCCGGGATTCCCAGCAGCGTCGAGGCCACGGAGGCCGACTGCCAGCGAACAGTGAGGGTTGACGGGTCCGCGGCGGGTGCCGATGCCCTCGGCGGTGCGGAGAGAGCAGTAGCGACCGTTTCCTCGATGGCCGCGCGTGCTTCTTCCGGCCGGCGCAGATCCGCCGCGAACCGGTCCCGCGCGTCCTTCACGGCCACGGTGCTCACCGACGGGTCCCATTCCGTCATCTCCGTGCACGCGCAGTCGTCACCGGTGAGGACCGCCACCGGAACGCCGATGGCAGCCGCAGTGGCGTGGGCCAGGCCGATCTCCCCGACAGGTCGGCCGTCCAGCCACATGTCCTCGATCTCGTGGCCCATGAAGCTGTGACTCAGCACACCGAGTGCCCCGGCCCGGGAGTGGTAGCCGACACAGATCACGGCATCGTGCTCGGGGGTGAGACCTTCGAGCATGCCCATCTGCTTGGGCCTGCCACGGATGAGGCGGGCTGCGGGATGCAGGGCCTCGGGCAGGATGTTGCGCATCGGTCCGTGCCCGTCGTTGACGGTGACCTCGGTGGCTCCAGCGGCAACGGCACCACGGACGGCCGCGTTGACGTCCTCCGCCATCATCAGCCGTCCACGCTCGTAGTCCCGGCCGCCGGGCTGGACATCCTCGGCGTCGACGAGCCCCGTGACGAGTCGCACTGCCGAAGGATGCCAGGTCCCACAGGACCTGGACCGCTATCTCCGGCGGCCGGCGCGAGCGAGGCCGGCCAGGTATCTGATCAGGCCCAGGGTCGCGGTGGCGAGGAGCCCACCGACGCCTGCCCGGGCGCTGCTTCCCAGGAGGGTGTCCGTGGGCAGCTTTCCCACCGCGTAGAGGCTGAGCAGCGCCAGCACGAAGAACGAGAGGACGGCCGCGAGTGCTCTGGCCGGTCGGGAGCCGTTCATCGCGGTTTCTCCGGTGCTGCTCGCGGGGCTGCGGGCCTTGTCCGGCCTCGTGTGCCTGGGTGGTGGACCCGTCGGACCCGGGGAGTCCGGCATGCGCCGGGCAGCCGGGTGTGAACTCGCCACATCATACGTGGATTCGACCTTGCCCAGAGGTGGTCCCGACGCGCAGCTGACCTGAGCGAGGCGAGTTCCGCCATGTCCGTGAGGACAGTTCAGAGCTGCGGCTCCCGGGCCACCCATCCCCGCTCGTAGGCGTGCCAGCCCAGTTGGAGACGGGTCGACACTCCGGTCAGTTCCATCAGCCCCTTCACCCGCCGCTGCACGGTCCGCAGCCCCAGGTCCAACTGCTTCGCCACGCTCGCGTCCGTCATCCCGGCCAGCAGCAGCGACAGAACCTCCAGGTCCGTGGCGTCCGGCCCGTTGGACTCCTCCTCCACCCGGCCGCCCCCGCCGAGCCGGAGCGGCATCGCCTCCCGCCATACCGCCTCGAACAGGCCCATCAGCGACTCCAGCAGTCCGGAGCCGTGCACGACCAGAGCCGCGGGCTCCGCGCCCCGGCCGGTCAGAGGCACCATCGCCAACGCCCCGTCGGCGACAACCAGCTTGGTGGGCACCCGGTCGACGACCCGGCACTGCTCGTCACGGCCGAGCGCCGCCGACAACTCCAGGATCCCGGACGGCAGCGACAGCACCTCGCGCTCCACCACCACCCGGTACGACACCCCGCGCGTGGCGGCCCGCTCCTCGGCCTCGTTCTCCATACCGCTCACCGCGACCGGTTTCCCGGTGACCAGGGCGCACACCTCGCTCGTCGCCCCCAGTTGCAACTGGAAGAAGCGGTGCGCCACCGCACTCGCCCCCGTCACCACCTCGACCAGGTCGTGAACGGCCGAATCGGTCGCCTCCACCCGGTACTCCTCGGCGAGCAGCGCGGCCGCCCGCTCCGCCTGCTCCAGTTCATGGCGCTGCTGGGTCAGCAGCGCCCCCAGCGCCACCGCGGGCAGCGCCGCCACCCAGCGGTCGACGCGGGACGAGGACTGGGCGGCCAGGCCGCTCCGTTCCAGCCCTCGCAAAGCCCGTTCGGTGTCCGGTTCGGGAAGTGCCAGCCGGTGGGCCAGGTCGGAGACCTCCGCGGCGCCCACCGTCACAAGGGCTCGGTACACCGACTCCTGTATCTCGTCCAGACCAATGGCTCCCAGCATCCCCGCTCCCCTCCCGGACGTCCCGGACGAATTCATTCCGCACGCCGTCGTCGCCCTCGGGCGTCCGGCGCGGCGAAAAGCGGCCACGGCGTAAACCCGCCGTGGTCATCATCCCTTCAACGTCTGTCGCTCTGCCAATGTGGCGCCACGGCAGTACCGACAACTTCCGGAATGCCGCTGTTAGTTCAGAGGTAACCCGGTTTCACCTAGGGAGAGCCATGCGTCCGATATCGCGTACGGCGCTGGGGGCGGCCACCGCCGCCGTCCTGGCCGTCACCGCGATCGCACCGTCCGCGGCCGCGCCGCAGGACGATCCGACCGTGAAGAGACCACTGACCGGTGGCACGACCGCCGCCGGGGCAGGCGCACCGGTCACCGTCACCCTGGTCACCGGCGACAAGGTCCTGGTACGCACGAACAGTTCGGGGGCCGCCTCGGTCACCGCACTGCCCCGCGAGGACGGCTCCGTGCCCCTCCTGCAGACCCGCCAGTCCGGCAAGGACCTCTACGTCTACCCCGACACCGCCGCCCGCGCGCTGGCCGCGGGCAAGGTCGACGAGGAACTCTTCAACGTCACCGGACTCGTCCGGCAGGGCTACGACGACGCGCACACCGCCGCGCTCCCGCTGATCGCCGTCTACGGGAGCGCCGCGGCCCGCACCGCGCCCGCCACCCCGCGCGGCGCGAAGCGCGGCCCCGCGCTGGACGCCATCGACGGCGTCGCCCTCACGACGGACAAGGCGAAGGCCGCCGACTTCTGGGCGGACGTCACCAACCCCCGTGCCCGTTCCGCCTCCGGCCTGAAGAAGCTGTGGCTCGACCGCAAGGTCCGGGCCGCCCTCGACCGGTCCACCCGGCAGATCGGCGCCGACCTCGCCTGGGCCGCCGGATACACCGGCAAGGGCACCAAGGTGGCCGTCCTCGACACCGGCGCCGACGCCGAACACCCCGATCTCAAGGGCCGGATCACCGCCTCGGAGAACTTCACCGACTCCCCCACCACCGACGACCGGCAGGGCCACGGCACCCACACCATCTCCACCGTCGGCGGCTCCGGTGCCGCCGGCGACGGCAGGAAGAAGGGCGTCGCCCCCGACACCGAACTGCTCAACGGCAAGGTCCTCAACGACAGCGGCTACGGCGCCGAATCCTGGATCATCGCCGGAATGCAGTGGGCGGTCGACCAGAAGGCCGACGTCGTCTCGATGAGCCTCGGCAACCCGGAACCGACCGACTGCACCGACCCGATGAGCGTCGCCGCCGAGAAACTCGCCCAGAACAAGGACACGTTGTTCGTCATCGCGGCGGGCAACTCCGGCCCGACGCTCAACACCGTCTCCTCGCCCGGCTGCGCCCCGAACGTGCTGACCGTCGGCGCCGTCGACCGCGACGACTCCACCGCCCAGTTCTCCAGCCGCGGACCCGTGCTCGGCGCGCACACCCTCAAGCCGGAGATCGCCGCCCCCGGCGTCGACATCTCGGCCGCGGCCGCGGGCGGCCGGGGCCTCTACGCCTACCGGTCGATGTCGGGGACGTCGATGGCCACCCCGCATGTGGCGGGCGCCGCCGCCCTCGTGAAGCAGCGTCACCCGGACTGGACCGCCCAGCAGGTCAAGGCCGTTCTGGTGTCGTCCGCGCAGAGCGACATCCCCGGCGACGTACGCGAGACCGGCGCCGGCCGGCTCGACGTGAAGGCCGCCATCGACACCACCGTCGTCGGTGCCCCCGCCGTCCAGGCCGGCACCTACGCCTGGCCGCAGAAGGTCGGCGACCGCACCACCGTCGACCTCCCCTACACCAACTCCGGCAGCAAACCGGTCGAGTTGTCGCTGAAGGTCCAGGGCGTCACCGGCAACGACGGCTCCGCGGTGCACTCCCCCGTCGCCGGGCTCGACGCGAAGACCGTCACCGTCCCGGCCGGCGCCACCATGAAGGTCCCGCTGCGCATAGACCCGGCCGCGAACCTCAAGGCGGCCCAGTACGGCGACGTCACCGGGCGCGTCCTGGCCACCGGACCCGGCGACGTGAGGGTCTCCACTCCCTTCTCCCTGTACGTCGAGCCGCGGACCGTCACCCTGCGCGTCAAGATGATCGACCGCGCAGGCGAACCCGCCACGGGCTCCTCCTCGTTGGACGTCATCGGCACCGACACCGCCGACGGTGAGCGCCGCTTCAACGACGGCGCCGCCGAGCAGGTCTACCGGGTGCGGCCCGGCGCGTACTTCGTCTCCGGTTTCGTCATGACGCCGGACGCAGCCGACGCCACGGGCGGCATGACCGACTCGGTCGGCTACCTCGCCCGGCCCCAGGTGGACGTCGCCAAGGACACCACCGTGGTGCTCGACGCCCGCAAGGCCCACCGTCTGCGGGTGGAGACCGCGGACCGCGCCTCCGAGAGCCGCTCCACCACTCTGGCCTTCGGCCGCACCTGGGACGGGACCTGGCTGCACGCCGGCTCCGTCACCGGCAACCGGAGCGTCCGGACCTACCTGGCGGACGTGCAGGGCAAGGCGCGCGACGGCGACTTCGAGTTCGCCAGCTTCTGGCGCGCGTACGCCCCGCAACTCGAGAAGCTGTCGGTCGTCGGCGGTGCCGCACTGCACCCGCGGATGGCGAGCACAGGCTCGGTCAACCTCGACGGAACGGGCGAGGCCGCGCTGGTCGACGCGGGCACCGGCACCCCCGATGAACTGAGGGCCGCGGGCGTCGCCGGGAAGATCGCGCTGGTCGAGGCCGACGACGACGGCTACCTGTACAGCCTGGCGCGTGACGCGAAGGCCGCCGGCGCGAAGGCGGTCCTCGCCCACCGCCGGGCCGCGGGCCCCTGGCAGCCGTCGATCGGCTTCGGCCAGGCGCCGGTGCCCTCACTCGGCATCGAGGCGGACGAGGCCGCGGCGCTGAAGTCCGCCCTGGCCAAGGGCGCGGTGACGCTGCGCTGGAAGGCCACCGCCGTCAGCCCGTTCGTCTACAACCTCGCCTTCCCCGAAACCGGCCCGGTCGTCTCCGACCGCACCTACCAGGTCAGGGACAAGAAGCTCGGCACGGTCACCGCGACCTACGAGGCGATGGGCGTCGCGGCGGACTACGTCGACACGATGGTCATGGCCCTTCCGTACGGCGGGGTGTTCTCCGCCGCCGGCGACTCCGTCGCCGTCCCCGGCAAGCGCACGGAGTACTACTCGGCGGGCGACACCGCCTGGACGCGCTACCTCTCCTCCAGCTTCCCCTGGGGCGAGGCCATGGCCGACCAGGCGCGCACGTACACCGCGGGCTCGAAGCGCGCGGAGAACTGGTACCGGGGCATCCCGGCCCCGGCCGCCCCGCGCGGCACCGACGGCAGCCTCGAACTGGCCGCGGAGCGGCAGGACAACCTGATCGGCGTGGCACCCGCCTTCTGGGGCGACACCGAACACATGGGCATCCAGGGCTCCTTCGGCGACATCGGCAGCATGAGGCTCACCAGCGGCGGCAAGGTGATCGGCGAGACCGGGTGGCCGTCGGGGACGTTCAATGTCCCGGCTGAGGACGCCGCGTACGAACTCACCATGGACACCACCAAGTTCGGGCAGCCCGCCGCCGTGTGGCAGCGGTCCACCAGCACCCGGACGGTCTGGAAGTTCCGCTCGCACCGGGACGAGACCGCCTACTCCCAAGGCATTCCGCTGCTCTTCCCGGGCTACGACGTGGACACGGACGGCCTCAAGACCGTTCCGGCGAGGGACGGTCAAACGATCGGGCTGAGCGTGACCGGTCACGCGGGCTACACGCCCGGCAAGCTGGTGGCCGCCAAGGTCTCGTACTCGTACGACGGCGGCGAGACCTGGGCCGAGGGCACCACCTCGCAGCGCGACGGCCGCTGGACCGCGACCGTGAACCACGCGGGCGCGGCCGGCAAGCCGGTCACGCTGAAGACCGAACTGACGGACGTCAACGGCAACTCCGTCGTCCAGACCGTGACCGACGCGTACGCCGTGCGCTGACCCACGCCCCGCGACCCGCGCCCAGGCCGGAGCCTGGGCGCGGGTCGCGCCGGCTGATCGCTCCCGGTCGGCCGTCGTCGACTTCGACGCTCATACGTCCTGCGTTGCAGTACCAGAATGTGCGTCGAAAGTGGTTGGTCGTCGGTCTGTTCCCTGTGTTTCCATGCCGAAGTGAACATCGAGAGCTTCGGGGCCGGTGTGGAGCGGTCGGATCCCCGGATCCGGCCGAGGACTGACGATGATGTCGAAACGTGTGTGCGGGTTCTCGCGGAAGTCCATCAATGTAACGGCTACCCGGTGAACTGGCCCGACCAGCCCGACGAGTGGCTGTCACACGCTTCCCTGTTGGGAGCCTGGGTCGCTGAACTCGGCGGCCGACTCGTCGGCCACGTCAGCTTGTCCCGCGAGGGTGAAGGAGATCTGGCCCCCGGCTTGTGGGGCGAGCGGAACGGGACGAGCACGGCCCTGGCCGCGGTGGTCAACCGGCTGTTCGTCGCCCCACAGGCCAGGGGGCATGGCATCGGTGCACTGCTGATCGGCCAGGCAGTGGAGGAGGCACGACACCGTGGCCTGCATCCGGTGCTCGACGTCGTGGCGTCCGACACCTCCGCGGCGGCTCTGTACGAGCGGCTGGGGTGGCAGCTGATGGCCACGGTCGAGCAACGATGGAGCCCGTCCCAACTCGTGGCCATTCACTGTTATGCGGCGGCGTCGTGATGCGGTCTCTCGCCGGACAACCCGGCGTCACGCCGAGTTGCTCATACGTCTGACAGCAGCCGACGCCGGCCCGCGGGCACCCTCGAAGCGCGCGGCTGGTGCGGGCACCAGTACCTCCGCGCGCTATGGCTTGCCACCGGGCCTCGCGGGGTGGGCCGGTCAGACGTCCAGGGTGGTCTCGATGCGCTTGAGCGAGTGGCGTGCGAGGGCCAGATTGCCGCGGGTCCGGTCGAGCGCGAGGTAGAGGAACAGGCTCCCGTCGCTGTTGGTCAGGGGGCGTATGAGGTGGTACTGCTCGCCGAGGGTGATCAGGATGTCCTCGATCGAGTCGTTCATGCCGAGGGTGCTCAGCGTCCGCGTCTTGGCGCGGACGACCTCCGTGTTGCCGGCGGCGGCGACTTCCAGGTCCAGTCCCTGGCCACCACCGAGGGTGCCCAGCGACATGCCGCTCTCATAATCGACCAGGGCGACACCGATCGCTCCCTCGATCGCCATGGCTTCCTTGAGTGCGGTCTCGATGCTCATGTTCTTGCCCTTCGCGCTGTACGACGCGGCACTGAGGCCGTGTCAGAAAAAGTTCGCCGGACGACCTGTTCTGGAACGTCTGGCTTAAACTACTGTGCTTTCTGGCCGAATGTGAAGGGTTTGTGAAAGGATGCCGGTGTCCTCAGTCGAAGACTCCCTGTGCCGCCTGCTCGAAGTGCCGGGAGTCACAGGCGCCGCCCTTGTCGACGCGGTCACCGGGTTGACCTACGGCGAATCCGGCGCGGGGGAGATGGACGCCGCCGAGTGCAGTCGGCTTGTGGCGTTCGTCGGCGACCGGCTCCACCTGGCCGGAGCGCAAGGAGAGCTGGAGAGCATGGTCATCACGGGCACCCGGCATCAGCTCGTCCTCAGGGCGATGCCCCGGCCGGGCGATCCCCTGCTGCTGATGGCGGCCTTGGAGCGCGACCAGGCCAACCTGGCTCTGGTCCTGCGTGAGTTGGACCTCTACGTGGCGAAGGTGGCGGGATGAGCACCCGCACCGACGGCCCGCGCAACGTCCCGGCCCTGCTCACCACGCTGTACGACGAGGGCCATTCCGGCACGGTCGTCATCTCCGGCGCGCCTGGCGGCAGTATCCATCTGCGCGACGGCCGGATCGTCGCCGTGGAAACCCCCGGCGCTCCGGGTGTCGAGTCCCTTCTGCTCGCGTCGGGTCGTGTCGACGACGCCTCCTGGAGGTCCGCCTGCGCGGCCGACAGCGGGACCGAGGGCGGAGTCGGCGCCGAGCTCCAGGCGCGTGGCCTGCTGGCACCGGAGGAGTTCGAAATCGTCTGCACGGCAGCCGTGTTCGACGGTGCCTTCGCCCTCGCACTCAGCCCTCCCGGGGACTGGGAGGTGACGGAGCCGACCCCGACGGCGGTCATCGGACCGGCCTTCGAACCGCACCTTCTCGCGGCCGAGACCTCGCGGCGTCTGCTGCTCCTGAGCCGACTGTGGGGACCGCCCGCCGAGTTCGCCCGCACCCGGGTCCGCCCGGACCCGGACCGGCCCGCGTCCGTCCCGTCCCGTTATGCGGCGCTGCTGGAGGCCGCCAACGGCCGCCGCACTCCGCGGGACATCGCTTTCGCGTTGGGGCGGGGGACCTACGCGGTCATGCTGGACCTGGCCCGGATGGCCGAACTGGGACTGCTGCACCGCGAGAAGCCGGCCGGGCGCCCGAGTACCGCACCGCGCCGACCCACGTCCCCGGCCCACCACGTCCCGTCT
Organism: Streptomyces sp. CB01373; assembly: GCF_002803075.1. Classification (GTDB taxonomy): domain Bacteria; phylum Actinomycetota; class Actinomycetes; order Streptomycetales; family Streptomycetaceae; genus Streptomyces. Next base: position 195,683 of record NZ_NNBK01000007.1, read on the forward strand.
CCCGCCGACCGCCCACTGCCCCGGCGCAGCCCCGGAACACATCACCCGCACCGAACGGACAGCGAGTGAGCCCCGACCCGCTGCCGAACCCGGCACCGTTCGCCCCTCCCCCGCTCGCCGTCCGCCGGCCCGGCGCCGGCTCCGCGCTGCCGAACCCGCCGGACGACCTCGCAGACCACCAACCCGACCTGCTCCTTCTGCACCGGGTTTTCGCGGGCCTCAAAGCCCTGTCCTGACCGACCGCACACGCGCAGCAGCTCACCTCCCACCCTCAGGAGCGCCGATGTCCACCGTCCACCAGCCCGAACCGCTCATCGAGGTCCTGACCGCACTGCGGGAGCGGGTGATGGGAGTGAACGAGACGGTCATCTCCACCGTCGACGGCCTGCTGGTCGCGTCCGACAGCGATGCCGTCCAGCCGGAATCCATAGCCGCGCTCTCCGCCGCCACGCACAGCCTCGGCCAGCGCATGGCCCACGAGGCCGGGGGCGGGGCGCTGCGTGACGTGGCCACCCGGAGCGCCGGACGGCACGTCGTCATCCAGGCCATCGGCGAACGCGCCCTGCTGACCGTTCTCGGCGACGACGGACTCGACCTCGCCGGCCTGCAGCGCGAGATCCACTCCACGGTGGAGCAACTGGCGAAGATCCTCGAAGCCGACGCACCAGCCTGACAACGTGTTCAGCCCGGCGGGCAATGCCTTACTCGCCGGAAAACAGGGAAGGAGCCGGTCCGACCAGGAGGGGCAGAACATGCGTGTGGTGGTCGTCGGCAGCGGGATCGTGGGTGCGGCAGCCGGTTACGAGCTGGTGCGGGCCGGTGCGGACGTGGTCCTGGTGGACTCGCGGGCGCCGGGCCGCGCGACGTCGGCCGGGGCGGGCATCATCTGCCCGTGGTCGTCCCAGGTGGACGATCCGGACTGGTACCGGATCGCGGTCGCCGGGGCCGAGTACTACCCGGAACTGCTGGCGGCGCTGACCGCTGACGGGGAGACCGGGTTCGGCTACCGGCGGGTCGGCACGCTGCGGCTGGTGTCCAAGACCGAGTCCGCGGAGGCGCTGCGGCGTGTGGCCGAGCGTGCCGCGAAGTCCCCGATGGCCGGCGAGGTGGAGTTGGTCGACGCCCGCCGGGCCCGCGAAGTCTTCCCGCCACTCGGACACGACGGCCCGGCGGTCCACATCCCAGGAGGAGCGCGCCTGGACGGCCGCTCCGTGCGCGACGCGATGCTCCGCGCCGCCGTCCGGCACGGCGTTCGGATCGTCGACGGCACGGCCGCGATCGTGGCCGACAGCGCGGTCCGCGGAGTCCGGGTCGACGACGAGTTCGTCGGCGCGGACGCAGTGATCGCGGCGGCCGGTGCCTGGTCGCCGCACCTGCTCGAACCGATCGGCGTCCGGGTGCGGGTCGCGCCGCAGCGCGGCCAGATCATGCACCTGCGCCTGCCGGGCGTGGAGACCGCGAACTGGCCGGTCGTGCTGCCACGGTCACGGCACTACCTCCTGGCCTTCGACGACTCCCGGGTCGTGGTCGGCGCGACCCGCGAGGACGGCGCCGGCTTCGACCACCGGGTGACCGCCGCCGGAATGGCCGAGGTGCTCGGCGAGGCACTGTCGGTGGCCCCTGGGCTGGCCGGTGCCACGCATCTGGAGACCCGCATCGGGTTCCGCCCGGTGGGCCCCGACATCGACCGCTGCTCGGCGCGGTCCCCCAGGTCGGCGGGCTGATCGTGGCCAACGGCCTGGGAGCGTCCGGTCTGATGATGGGCCCCTACGCGGGGGCGGTCGCGGCACGGCTGGCCCGCCGGGCCGACCCGGGGATCGACCTGACGCCCTACGACCCGCTGCGTTGAGAGCACCGCCCTGCGCGGGGCCGGCAGCCGCGACATGGCTGCCTGCCCTGACCGGCGCCGGGGTCAGGGCAGGATGGAGTCGACGTAACCGCCGTCGACGCGTACGGCGCCACCCGTGGTGGCGGAGGCAAGGGGCGAGGCGAGGTAGACGACCATGTTGGCGATCTCCTCCGGCTCGATGAGGCGCTGCAGCAGGGACTGGGGACGGTACTTGACCATGAACTCGCGCTGCGCCTCGTTCCAGGGCAGCTCGTCGCCGACGAGTTCGCGGACGAACCCCTCGACGCCACCGGTGTGGGTCGGTCCGGCGATGACGGAGTTGACGGTGACGCCGGTGCCGGCGGCGTCCTTGGCGAACCCGCGGCTGACCGCGAGCAGCGAGGTCTTCGTCATGCCGTAGTGGATCATCTCCGCGGGGATGGCCACGGCCGAGTCGCTGGCGAGGCTGAGGACGCGCCCCCAGCCCCGGTCCTTCATGCCGGGCAGGTACGCGCGGATCAGCCGGACGGCGGAGAGGACGTTGACCTCGAAATAACGGCGCCACTCGGCGTCGTCGATCTCCAGCGGAGCGGCGGAGCCGAAGATGCCGAGGTTGTTGACGAGGATGTCGACCGTGGGCACGGCGTCCAGTACGGCGCCGGTGCCCGCCTGAGTCGCCAGGTCTCCCGCGGCGCCGGTGACGTCGTCGCTGCCGGACTCGGCGCGTACGGTGCGGACGGCTTCGGCGACGCGCTCCCCGCCGCGGCCGTTGACGACGACGCGGGCGCCCGCACGGGCGAGGCCGGTGGCGATGGCGTGACCGATGCCCTGGGTGGAACCGGTGACGAGGGCGGTGTGGCCGGAGAGATCGATCTGCATGATGCGTTCCCGTCGTTGTTCGAGGCCGTGAAGCTGCTGCGGTGTCGTCCTCCCGGGTTATCCGTCCACGGCGGACGGGTACCCCGGGACGGTCGGGGTCAGTTGAGGGTGTCGGGGTCCGGACCGGTGCGCAGACCGCGGTCGAGGTCCGTGAGGGCGGCCATGTCGGCGTCGGTGAGCTCGAAGCCGAAGACGTCGAGGTTCTGCCGGATGCGGTCGGGGGTGACGGACTTGGGGATCACGATGTTGCCGGTCTGGAGGTGCCAGCGCAGGACGACCTGCGCCGGGGTTACTCCATACGCCTCGGCGACGCGCACGATCGCCTCGTCCCCGAGGACCACGCCCTGGGCCAGGGGGCTCCAGGCCTCGGTGGCGATCCCGTGCTCGGAGTGGAAGGCGCGCAGCGCGGTCTGCTGGAGGCCGGGGTGCAGCTCCACCTGGTTGACCGCCGGGGTGATGCCGGTGTGCTCCAGGAGCCGCCGCAGGTGGGGGACCTGGAAGTTCGATACACCGATGGCGCGGGCACGCCCCTCGGCGAGGATCTTCTCCAGCGCCTTGTAGGTCTCCACGTACAGGTCGCGGGCCGGGGTGGGCCAGTGGATGAGGTAGAGGTCCACGTGGTCGAGGCCGAGCTTGTCCAGGGAGGCGTCGAACACGGCCAGGGTCCGGTCGTGGCCCTGGTCCTCGTTCCACAGCTTGGTCGTGATGAAGAGTTCCTCACGGGGCAGACCGGAGGCGGCGATGGCCCTGCCGACACCGCGCTCGTTGCCGTAGATCGCGGCGGTGTCGATGCTGCGGTAGCCGGCCGCCAAGGCGCTGCTGACCGCGGCGGTGGTCTCCTCGTCGGGGACCTGGAAGACACCAAAGCCCAACTGGGGCATGGTCACACCGTTGTTCAGCGTCACGTTCGGTACGGAAGTCATCGGGATTCCTTTCCTTCGTACTGCTTGGTGCGGGGGATCAGGAGCGGACCGCTCCCGCGGCGGCCTGAACGGCGCCGTGGTCGGACGCGGAGGGGTGGGCGGCCCCGTGGTCCGTGGCCGCGACGGGGTCGAGGTTCGCCGGGGCGGAAGCCGCGGCGGTGCGGGCTTGCCGCAACTCGAGCTGGTGCGAGAGGACGGCCAGCACCAGGGCGGCAGCGGCCAGCACCGCCCCGACGGCGTTGGGCGCGGTGTAGCCGAGGCCGGCGGAGATCACCAGGCCGCCCAGCCAGGCGGCAAGGGCGTTGCCCAGGTTGAAGGCGCCGATGTTGACCGCCGAGGCGAGCGTCGGCGCGCCGTGGGCGTGGTCCAGGACACGCTTCTGCAACGGCGGGACGGTGGCGAAGCCGAGAGCGCCGATGAGGAAGACCGCCACGACGGACGCGGCCTTGCCGGAGGCCAGGAAGGTGAACAGCAGCAGGACCAGTGCCAGGCCGCCCAGTGCGGTGTAGAGCATGGGCATGAGCCTGCGGTCCGCGAAACGGCCGCCGATCAGGTTGCCTGCCACCATGCCCAGCCCGAAGACCACCATCAGCCAGGTGACGGAGGATCCCGCGAAACCGCTGACCTCGGTCATCATCGGCGCGATGTAGGTGATCGCGGCGAACACGCCCCCGAAGCCGAGCACCGTCATGGCCATGGCCAAGATGACCTGGGTGTTCCTGAACGCGGCGACCTCGTGCCGCAGCCGCACTCCCTCCGGTTCGGGCAGGTCGGGCACGAGCTTGGCGACGCCGGCCAGGCCGAGTACGCCGAGGGCGGCGACGAGCAGGAAGGTCACGCGCCAGCCGGCGTTCTGGCCCACGTACGTGCCCAGGGGAACGCCGACGACGTTGGCCACGGTCAGCCCGGTGAACATCATGGAGATGGCGCCGGCCTTCTTCTCGGGGGCCACCAGTTCGGCGGCGACGACGGAGCCGATGCCGAAGAAGGCGCCGTGGGCCAGGGAGGCCACCACGCGGCCGATCAGCATGACGGCGAAGACCGGGGCGACGGCGGAGATGACGTTGCCCAGGATGAACAGGCCCATGAGCAGCATGAGCATGTTCCTGCGGGAGATCCTGGTGCCGATGACGGTCATGATCGGTGCGCCGATCATGACGCCGAGGGCGTAGCCGGTGACCAGGAAGCCGGCCGTCGGCACGGACACACCGAGGTCCGCGCCGACCTGGGGCAGCAGCCCCATGATCACGAATTCCGTGGTGCCGATTCCGAAGGCCCCGATGGCCAGGGCCAGCAGTGCGAGCGGCATGACGAGGGTCCTTTGACATGCAAAGCCGGATTGCGCAAGCGCCTTACATGCGTCGACAATACTTGCATACGACAACTAACGGCAAACGCGGGTAGGGGGGTGCGTGTGACACCGGGGGAGGCCTTCCGCCTCCGCTCCCTCGCACGCCCCGGGCGATGACGCCACGGAGGGGCCCCGGGCCCTGAGCCTGTTCACAACCCCTGTTCGAGGACGTGCGGATCCGGCTTCCGCACCGGCGGTGTCGTCGAGATCGACTCCGAGCCCCGGCCCGTCGTGCACCCGCACCGTCCCGCTCTCGATCGCCACCGTCGGCCCCGCGTAGGGCGACTCGACATGAACTGACGGCCCTTCAGGCCCACTGGCGGTCGAGCCCGTGGGCCGCGAAGAGGCGCACGGGCGATCAGGGAAGTTCGCGGTATTCAGTGACGAAGTAGTCGGCCTCGTCGTCCATGGCGTTCTTCTGCCAGTCGATGTGAAACTCGGTGGGATGACCGTCTGTGGCGAATACGACGTGGGCGACGTCGGCGTGGCCTGTGCGTGCCTGCTGGACCTTGGCGAGGAGACCGCCCAGGGTCGGGACGTTGTGCGGATTGTCCTCGACGGTACGACGAGCCGGCTCGTCGAGGCCGATCGCTTTGACGACCTTTCCGTTCTCCACCGTGATCCGGTACTCCCCGAGGTCGCCCCGCTCTCCGGACTCGGAGAGAAGCCGGAAGGAGTACCGGTCCGGTTCGGGCCATCGGTCCCGCTTCACCCGGTCAGCCCCTTCGGCGGTCGGTGCGGGCCCTGTCCCGCAGCCGACCGCGGCGAGGAAGAGCCCGACGGACGCGATGAGCACATGGGTGCGGGTTGTCGTCATGGAAGGGCCTCCCCGTAGCTCGGTCGGCCCTTCGACGGCGTCGCCGCCGGTTCGGTTCCTGCCCGGAACGGCACTCCGCGGTCAGTCCGGTCCTTCAGGCCCCCGAAGACCCCGTCCACTGTTTCGAGGCTGTGCGTGTCCTTCTCGTACCAGAGGTACATCCGCGCGTCCCGCAGCGCCAGCACGTCGTTGACCACTTGCCGTCGCAGCGGGAAGGACGCCTCGTCGAGGTCGGCGTGCGGAACGGTGATCGACAGCCCGGAGTCGGCCGTGACCAGGTGCGACAGCCTGCCCGCCATGGGAGAGATCCCGATACCCGCGCCTGCGAACACCACCGGCCGTCCCGAGTCGTCGAGCACCACGTCGCCGCACGGCAGGGCGCACGGGCGTCGCGAAGGCGGCCACCGAGCCGGCCAGGGCCTGCCACTGATGGCCGTGCGCTTGGTTGCCGCGGCTGAAGACGCCGTCGAGGAGTTCGGGATGCGCGGAGAACAGATGCCGGTAGAAGCGCTGGGCGGTCCCACCTGTGCGGTCGGCGACCACGGGGAGCGTGGCGGTGATGACGGGGCGGGACTCGTCGGAGAGCACGGGCCTTCCCTCCTGAGTGCAGGCGGGCATCTGGCCCGCTCCAGGTACCCGTCACCTCCCGCGTGACACGGCCGGCCCGGCGGGCGGCGGGTCATTCGCCATTGCCGGAAGAGCGCGGATCGTCCATGCGGGAGAGCCAGGTGGTGAGCAGCGTTTCGAGTGCCTCGGCCTCGGCGGGCGTCAACAGATCCAGCAGTCGGCGTTCGTTGCGCATGTGGTCGGTGAACGCCCGGTCGATCAGTTCGCGTCCGGGCCGGGTGAGGGCGACGATCCGGCCGCGCTGGTCGCCGGCGGAACGGCGGCGGACGACGAGTCCGGCCTGCTCCAGACGGTCGACTCTCTTCGTGATCGCGCCGGTGGTGACCATGGTGTACGCGGCGAGTTCGCCGGGTGCCCGCTCGTAGGGCTCGCCGGCGCGGCGCAGTGCGCACAGGACGTCGAACTCTCCCTCACCCAGACCGTAGCGGCCGTAGACGAGGCACAGCTCTTCGGTCAGCCGGCCGGCCAGGCGATGCAGTCGGCCGATCACTCCCTGTGGGGTGATGTCGACGTCGGGTCGTTCGCGGCGCCAGTCGGCCTGGATGCGGGCCACGTGGTCCAACGGTTGCGGATCGTCCATGGACACCATGGTAGCTTCCATGGAAGCTATATTGCCTTCCATGGAAACTAATCTGCGCTGGGTGGCTCTGACCGCGGTCGCGCCGGTGGCCTGGGGAACCAACTACTACGTCACCCACGAGTTCCTGCCGGCGGACCGCCCGCTCTTCGGGGCCGCCGTGCGGGCGCTGCCCTCCGGCCTCGTCCTGCTGGCCCTGTGCCGGCAGCGGCCACACGGTGCGTGGTGGTGGCGGTCCGCGGTGCTCGGGCTGCTCAACGTGAGCGTGTTCTTCGTACTCGTCTACGCCGCCTCCCAGCTGCTGCCGACGAGCGTCGCCTCGACCGTCATGGCGGTGTCCCCGCTGGCGATGATGCTCATCGCCTGGGCCCTGGTGTCCGAACGGCCCGGCATCTCACACCTGGCCGGCGCCGCGATCGGACTCGGCGGGGTCTGTCTCATGCTGCTCACAGGGGTGGGAGGGGTGAGCGTGCCCGGAGTCCTCGCCTCGGCCGCGGCCATGCTCGTGTCGGCCTTCGGCCACATCCTGGCCAAGCGGTGGAGCACCAGTGCCGACGTGCTCGCCTCGACCGCCTGGCAGCTCACCGCCGGAGGCCTGTTCCTGCTGCCGGTCGCCGCGGTGGCGGAGGGTCCTCCACCCGCGCTCGACACACCGGCGCTCCTCGCGTTCGGCTACGTCGCCCTGGTCGCCACCGCGCTGGCCTTCACCGCCTGGTTCACCGGCTTGCGGCACCTGCCCGCGGGGACCGTGGGGCTGGTCGGACTGCTCAACCCCGTCACGGGCGTACTGCTCGGCACAGTGGTCGCCGGAGAGAAGCTGACGGCCCAGCAACTGTGTGGGCTGGCACTCGTCCTGGCCGGAGTCGTCCTGGGCCGGCCCACACGCGCGAGCCGACACGACAGTGGTCGGCCACCAGCCGTAAATCGTGATCTTCCTTGTCAGGGGCGGAGCGGAGAGGGTGGTGGCCGGCGTCTCCGCTCATGACCTGCCGGCCGGTCAATGGTGGGTGCGCAGCATCCCGTCCAGCACTGTGACGGCATGGCCGGTGAGGTGTACGCGGTCGCCGTGCACGGCGGTGCGGACCAGACCGGTACGCGCGGACGCCTGGAGGCCGGTAAGTACATTGCGGCCAAGTCGCGCCGACCAGTGCGGGGCGAGGACTGTGTGGGCACTGCCCGTGACCGGGTCCTCGGGGATGCCTCTGGCGGGCGCGAAGAAACGGGAGACGAAGTCGTGTTCCAGGCCGGTCCCATCCGCTGCCGCTGTAATGATGATTCCGCGCAGGGCCTCGCGGTTCGTCAGGGCTGCTATCGCGTCCAGGTCGGGCGTCACGGCCCGGACGCCGGCCTCGTCGGGCAGGATCGTCAGCAGGTCACCGAGCCCTTCGGAACGGAAGGTGGCCACGGGCGCGATTCCCAGCGCCTCGGACAGCCCTTGTGGCACGGGCACTTTCGTGCTGGGCGCGGCCGGAAAGTCCAGAGTGATGCCGCCTTCCTCGCCGGCGTGCGTGACGAGGACGCCGTTCCGCCGACTCATGAACCGCACAGTGCCGAGGATTCCCCGCCCGGCACGTAGCACGTGTGCTGTGGCCAATGTGGCATGACCGCACAGTCTGGACTCGACAAGCGGGGTGAACCAGCGGATGGCCCAGTCGGCCTCGGCCGGGGTGGGCAACGGGAGGGCGAACGCGGTTTCGGAATGATTCATCTCGGCCGCAACCCGACGCATCCAGGCCTCGTCCGGCCACTCTCCAGCCGCCAGAAGACACACGGCCGCCGGGTTTCCGGCGAAGGGACGGTCAGTGAAGGCATCGACGACATGAATGCGCATCCCAGGACCGTAAGGGTGCCAAGTCAGTCCCCGCCAAGGCCAATCCGGGAGGAGTGGACCGGCATGGGGCGTACCCGTGATGCCGCACGGCTCGGCGGGATTCGCCGGACAGGCGAGTGCTCAGGCGTAGTTCGTGATGGTCGTCGCCTCTGTCCGGCCGGCGCATGACGCGGTCTAGGGTGAACGAATGGACGTGGGGGCGGTACTGATTGCGATCACTGGTGTAGCGGGTACTCTCGGGGGCGCGTTGCTCACCCAGCGGGGCGCCAACCGGGCCAAGAGGCGCGAGTTGGAGATGGCCCATGCCATCCAGGAAGCTCGCGAGAATCGTGAGCTACGCCGGAGCTGCTACACACAACTGCATCGGGATGCCAGGCAGTTCGCCACGGCGCTCAGCCGGCACTTGTACGTCATGCGGGATCGCACGCTCGGGCCGGAGGACGTATCGGCGTTGGAAGGAACCAAGGACGCCTACCGTGACCGGTGGTCCGAGGCTCTGATGATCGCCCCCGACGCGGTGATTGTTCCGGCTCACGAACTGAACGAAGCGCTGACCGGGGTCTATGGACAGATCAAGCGTTTGGAACAGGGAAACCCCCGCCCGGGCGAGACCCTGCAGTCAGCCGCTGAAGCGCAGCATGCGCTCTGGTCTCTGATAAGCGTCACGAGAGTGGCGATGCGTCGTGATCTGGGCGTCACCGCAGACACCGGCGAGGAAGTCACCCGTCGAACACCGTTGGCCTCCTCCAGTAACCCCGTCGTCCCGACCAGGGATTTCGCTGAGTAGCTCGAAACCCAGTCGCCGTACTGTGCCGTGATGCGAGCCATTCCCAGGGCTACCTCCCGATCAGCCGGAGCCGTCGAGTTCTTCACGAGAGCGAGGCCCCTGGGCACGTAACGCCCGTCAAGGACCTCACAACGCCGCTCGCCCCGCCGCCCCGCGGTTCCGCCATCGCGCGCCCGCCCAGCAGGCACCCACGACAGCGGTCACGGCGGCGAGAGCCGCGTACGCGGCCGTGTAGGAACTGACGGTGACGACCGCGCCCGCGGCGAAGGCGCCGAGTCCGGTGCCCGCGTCGAAGCCGACGTTCCAGGCGACGCTGACGGAGGAGCGCGCCCGCTCGCCGGCGGCGGCGAAGGCCTGCACCAGCGTCAGGTTCTGCAACCCGCCGTAGGCGACGCCCACGACAAGCATCCCGGCCACCACCAGGACCGGCCCGGCCGGCCCTGACCCGCCCACCGCACCCGCGCCGATCACGGCCAGCCCGGCGGCGCCGGCGAACAGCAGCGGGGCCATCGCCGGGGCTGCTCCCCTGCGGTCCGCGACGTGTCCGAACCCCCACCGGCACAGCGCCGCCGTCGCGGTGAACGCCAAAAGCGCGAGGTAGACGGCGACCGGGTCGGACAGCAGACGGGGCGTGAAGGTGAGGATGGCGCCGCCGGCCGCGGTGATGACGAGCAGCGCGGCGATCGGACCGACCAGGACGCGGCGGAGCCGGCTCGTGTCATGCGCTTCGGCGGGCGCGCCGGACACGTCGCCGCTGTCATGCAGGGCACGTGCCACGCGCGCGGCCAGCGGGACGGCGAGCAAGGGCACGGCCGCGCACGTGAACACCAGCCAGAATCCGACGCTCTGGGCCAGCCAGGGCGCGACGGGGATGAGCAGGAACTGAGGCGCCGCGATGGCGAGCCCGTAGGCGCCGACCGCTCGGCCGCGGCGGCCGGGTTCGACGAGCGCGGCCACCCCGGTGGCACCGCACACGGTGAGGATCCCGAAGCCGAGGCCCCGCACCGCCGCGAGGGCCATCACGGCTCCCGCCTGGCTGGTGACCAGATGTCCCAGGGCGGGGAGTCCGAGCAGGCACGAGCCGAGGGCCAGGGACCTCTGCCAGCCAAGACGCCCGAGGATCCTGCCGACCAGCAGTTGGGCGATCACCGTGAAGAGCATCAGCACGGTGTTGACCAGGCCCGCGCCCAGTTCGTCCGCCCCGCCCTCGAGCGCCCACAGGGGGGCGACCGGCATCAGCAACGACAGGCCGGCGAAGCCCAGCGCGGTCGAGGCCAGCAGAGGCCGCATCCCCGGCACGCGCCACACCGGGACCTCTTCCCGGCAGACGGGACCGTCACCTTGTTGCTTCAGCATCCCGAGATGGTAGGCCGTTCGTGCCGCCGTTCACCTGCCTCCCCCCAGGAACTGGGGGCGCCGTACGGACCGGCGCACGCCCCGCTCGGCCACACGAGGGGCGCCTGAGCGTCCTGCTCAAAGCCAAGTCAAACGCTTGACTAAACTTGACGCCCGGACGTAGGTTCCCCGTGGCGGCATGAGCCGGGGCACTTCTCCGGCCCTGCCCCACGCACTATTCAGAAGCCCTTCCAGCGCTGCCGAGCGGATCACGGGATACCGGTCGGGCGCTGTCGGCCGGCGAGTTGGAGCAAGACGTGGGCGATCGGTCGGGCATATGCGTCGTGGGCGGTTCCGTCGCCGGCACCGCGGCCGCACAGGCACTGCGGGCCAAGGGCCATGACGGGGAGATCCGGCTGATCGAGGCGGAGGCGCACCTCCCCTACGACCGGCCGCCGCTGTCCAAGCAGGTCCTCCGGGGCGGGCTCGACCTTCCGGCGCTGCAGTTCCAGTCCACCGCGCACTGGTCCCGGCTCGGAGTCACCCTCACGCTGGGCACGTCGGTGACCGAGCTGGAGCCCGGGGAGCGGGTGCTGCGAATGAGCGACGGATCCGAGCTGCGGGCGTCCGGCATCGTCCTGGCCCCGGGGACGGAGTCCAGGCCGCTTCCCTTCCCCGACGAGCAGTCCCGGGTGCGCCGGCTGCGCACCCTGGAGGACGCGCTCGTACTGCGCGGATCGCTGCAGACCGCGCGGTCGATCGTGCTCGTCGGCGCCGGCTTCATCGGCCTGGAGGTGGCCGCGACCGCCGTCCGGCTGGGGCTCGACGTCACCGTCGTCGAGCTGCTTCCGCTGCCGCTCGCCCCGGCGGTCGGCGACGTCGTCGCCGAGCGGGTGTGCGCCGCGCACCGGGACAGCGGGGTCACCCTGCTGACGTCGCGATCGGTAGCGGAGGTCCGGGGCGACGGGCGGGTCTCCACCGTCGTCCTGGACGACGGCCGGGCGATCGAGGCGGACATCGTCGTGGCCGGGGTGGGGGTGCGCCCGGCCACCGGATGGCTGGCCGGATCGGGCCTGGAACTCGGCGACGGCATCGAGGCCGACGCCTACTGCCGGACCTCGGCGGACCTGGTCTACGCCGCCGGTGACGCCGCGCGCTGGCACAACCCCGCCTTCGGCGCCCGGATGCGTGTCGAGCACTGGAGCACCGCCCGCGAGCAGGGTGCCGCGGCGGCCGCGAACCTGCTGGGCGAACTGCGGGGCGAGGACGCGTCCCGGACCCCGTTCGTGCATGTGCCGTACTTCTGGTCCGACCAGCTGGACATGAAGATCCAGCACGTCGGCCGCATCCTCGCGGGCGGGCACAGCGAGGTGGAACACGACGGCGACGGCGCCCTGTTCGTCACGCACCGGCTGGGCGACCGGCTGACCGGCGCGACGACGGTCAACCGTCCGAGGGACGCGATGCTCTCGCGCAGAAGGATCGCGCAGGAGTGCGAGCGGCTGGGGCCGCCCATCGGCTGAACGGACCGCCGGCAGGCCGTCCGAGGAACCACGATCCGGTGCACCGGCTCACCGCCGCACCGGTCGGCGTTGACGTTGAAAGGAAGAACCATGGGCAGTCCGCTGCAGGACGCGCAGATTTTCGATCCGACCGACCCGGAGTTCCTGAAGAACCCCTACCCGGTTCTCAACCACCTGCGGGAGAACACCCCCGTCGTCAGGGCGGAGTCGCTGGGACTCTGGCTCGTGACCCGCCACGAGGACGTGTTCGCGTGCCAGCGGGACGCCCGCCTCACCCGGAACTTCAGCCACAAGTACACCCCCGAGGAGATGGGGGTCGCGCCGCGCGACGCCCGCTGGGCCGACTTCTGGCAGGCGGAGAAGTGGAGCCTGCTGGACATCGAGCAGCCGGACCACACCCGGATCCGCTCGCTGGTGTCCTCCGCCTTCACCCCGCGCCGCGTGACGCAGATGCGCGACGCGGTCCGCGCCCGCTCCCGGAAGCTGCTCGCGGACCTCATCGAGCAGGGCGAGTTCGACCTGCTGCACGACTACGCGATGCCGTACTCGGTGTCGATCGTCTGCGAACTGCTCGGCGCCGACCAGGAGCAGGCACCGCTGTTCCTGGACTGGGCGCACGCGATGGTGAAGATGTACGAGCTCGACACCAGCGAGGAGCAGGCCAAGCAGGCCAACGACTCGGCCGCGGCCTTCATCGCCTACGTCCGCGAGCTCATCGCGCTGCGCCGCCGGCAGCCCTCCGACGACCTGGTGAGCGCCCTGGTCGAGGCCGAGACCGAGGAGGGCAGGAAGCTCACCGACGACGAGATCGTGTCCACGGTGATCGTCCTGCTGAACGCCGGTCACGAGGCCACGGTCAACACCACCGGCAACGGCATGGCCGCCCTGCTGCGCCACCCCGACCAGTGGGCGCGGGTGACCTCCCAGGAGGTGGCCCCGCGGCAGGCGGTGGAGGAGGTCATCCGCTGGGATCCCCCGCTCCAGTTGTTCGAGCGCTGGGTGCTGGCCGACGACGTCGAGATCGGCGGCCAGGAGATCCCCTTCGGCTCGAAGATCGCGATGCTGTACGGCGCGGCCAACCGCGACCCGCGCCTGTTCACCGACCCGGAGGTGCTGGACGTCGGCCGGGTGAACGCCTCCCGCCACGTCAACTTCGGCGGCGGTGTGCACGCCTGCCTCGGCGCGCCGCTGGCCCGGATCGAGCTGGAGGAGACCTTCACGTCGATCCGGGACCTGTGCCCCGATCTCAGGCTCGTCGAGGAGCCGCGCCGCAACTCGGCCTTCGTCATCTGGGGCATGGAGTCGGTCCGCGTGTCCGCTCGCTGACCCCTCGGCCGGAAACACGACAGCACGTCAGCAGTCAGTAGGAGGAAACCCATGCCACGCCTGCAGGTCGACGAAGCCCTCTGCAAGGGGCACGGTCTGTGCTACTTCGGCTGGCCGAAGATCTACGACCTCCGGGACGACGGCATCGCCGTCGCCCTGGTCGACGAGATCCCGGCCGAACTGCTGGAGGAGGCCCGCAACTCCGTCGAGGCCTGCCCGGAGCGGGCCCTGCGGATCGTGGACTGACCGCGGTCCCGTTTCGCGCACCCGCCCGGCGGCGGCCGTTCACGGCCGCCGCCGGTCCTGTTCGGGGCGTGGCCGGTAACGATCACCGGTCGCCGGGGCCGTGGGCCGCGGAACGTATCATCGACGCCTACGCGCCCGGCCGGACCGGGCCGCGGCGCTCGCAGGGGCTGGTCGCCGGCCTCCGGCGGGAAGGGAGTGACACTCGTGGCACGCCGCCGGGTTACGGGCGCCGATGTCGCCGCCGAAGCGGGGGTGTCGGTCTCCATCGTGTCGCTGGTCCTGAACGGGAAGGACTCCGGCAGGGCGAACCAGGCCACCCGGGACAGGGTCCACACGGCCGCGCAGCGGCTCGGGTACCGCATCGACCGCCGCGGCCGCAGCCTCGCCACCGGCCGGACCGGCATCGTCGGTTACGTCGCGCCCGATGTCGCGACCCCCTTCTTCAGCAGTGTGCAGATGGGCCTGCTGAGCGAACTGAGCCCGGAGTACCAGGTCCTCACCGTGGTCACCGCCCTGGGCCAGACGGTCAGCCAGGAGAGCGTCCGGCGGCTGCTCGACCTGGGTGTGGACGGCCTGATCATCTCCACGGTCGAAAGCGACCTGGTGACGTCCCTGAACCCGTCGTGCCCGGTGGTGATCCTCGACTCCCCCGGACGGCAGCAGAACCTGCCGCGCGTCAATCTGGACGTCGCAGGGAGCGCCAGGGAACTCGCCCGCCATCTGACGGATCACGGGCACCGGAGCTTCGCCTACCTCGACATCGACACCCGGACCCGGACCCTGGAGGCGCGCCGCAAGGCGTTCACCGCCGAGGCACGGAAGGCGTCGGAGCGGGTGGGGGTCGTGGTGGCGCGCTCCCCCATCGACGTGACGGCGGCGTACGACACCGTGGCGGACAACTGGTCCTCCTGGCGCGACGCCGGAGTGACGGCGCTGGTGTGCGGCTCCGACCTCCAGGCGTTCGGCGCGCTGGCGGCGCTGCGCGACCTCGGGGTTTCGGTTCCGGAGGGGGTGTCCGTGGCCGGCGCCGACGACCAGCCGATGTCCCGGATCGTGCAGCCGTCGCTGACCACGGTGAAACTTCCCTCGTTCGAGCTGGGCAGCCTCGGCGCGCGGGAGCTGCGCAAGGCCATGGACGGGCCGGACGCGGTCGCGGGGCGGCCGTTGGTGCTGCCGACCCGGCTGGAGATCAGGGAGTCGACCGGCAGCGCGCCGAAAGCCCGCTCCACGCCGCGCTGACACGGCACACGCGGCACTCGGTCCCGGTGCGCCGAGGTCATGGGAGTGGGGTGCGCAGGGCGAGGATGGCCACGTCGTCGTGGCCGTCGCTGGGGTGCCGGCCCGCGAGAGTCCGCACGAGGTCCTCCAGCGGCTGGTCCGCGTGCGCGGTGGCGAGTGCGGCCAGGGCGTCCAGCCCCTCGTCGATGGAGTGTTGGGGGTGTTCGACGAGTCCGTCGGTGAAGAAGATCACCACGGCCCCCGCGGGCAGGGTCCGGGTGTGGTCGGGGCGGACCTCGTCGGTGCTGACGCCGAGGGGCACGCCTGGGTCGGCGTTCAGGTACTCGGCCCGCCGGTCGGGGGTGATCAGCAGCGGGGGCAGGTGGCCGGCGGTGCTCCACTGCAGGGTCCAGCCGCCGTGCTCATCGGGTGCGATGCGGGCCAGCAGGGCGGTGGTGACGGGGTTCTCGGTGGTGGCGTTCAGGGTGATGTCGAGCTGGTGGAGGATGCCACTGGCCGGGGTGCGGCGGTCGTAGAGCAGGGCGCGGAGCATGCTGCGGGTCTGGGCCATGGCGCCGGCCGCGTGGAGGTCGTGGCCGACGACGTCTCCGATCACGACGCCGAGGGCGCCGTCGGGCAGGATGACGGCGTCGTACCAGTCCCCGCCCAGGCGGTTGGGCTCGGCGGCGGGCTGGTAGATCGCGGCGGCGGTGAAGGGCCGCAGGTCCGGGAGGGTGGGCAGGAGCAGCCGCTGGAAGGTCTCGGCGCTGTCGCGGATCTGGCCGAACAGGCGGGCGTTCTCGATCGCGATGCCCGCGGCGCCGGCGAGGGCGACGAGGACCTCCTCGTCCGCCCGGTCGAAGGGGCGTCCGTCGTGGCGTTCGGAGAGGTAGAGGTCGCCGTAGATCTCGCCGCGGACGCTGATGGCCACCCCGAGCAGAGTGCGCATGTGGGGGTGGCCGGCCGGGTAGCCGACGGAGGCCGGGTGGGACGCGATGTCGGTGACGCGCAGCGGTTCGGGGTGGCGGATCAGCAGCCCGAGCACTCCGCGGCCGTGGGGGAACTCCACCCCGGCCAGGACGGCGCGCTCCTCCTCGGACAGTCCGGCGGTGATGAAGGCCTGCAGGTACTCGCCGGACTCGTGGAGCACTCCGAGGGCGCCGTAGCGGGCGCCGACCAGGTCCATCGCGGTGGTGACGACGCGGTGCAGCACGGACGACAGATCCAGCTCGCCGCTGATCGCCAGTACCGCGTCGAGCAGGCCCTGAAGCCGGTCCTTGGCGGCGGCCAGCGCCTGGAGCCGCTCGCCGATCTGGTCCAGTTCCTCGTTCAGGCGCTGCCCCAGGTCGGGAATTCCCGGCAGCTTCGGCTCGTCCTCGTGCCCGGCCGTCATGAGCGCCTGGTTGAGGTCTTGAACACCGGCTTGGCGCCCTTCCTGTCCAGGTCCAGGTGGCCGGGATCGTGCCGGTCACCCGGCATCCCGACACGACCGCGATCAAAGAAATCACAGCCTGACACGGCCGGACCGACCACACCGGCCATTGCTCCGAAAGCGGCATGCCATGGCCGCACGGTCACGCGGCCGGTGCGCCGAACGCCCGTGACGCGTCGAGCATCGCCTCGACGGCGCGCCGCACAGTGATCTGGCCGTTGCCGGCCACGATGTGCAGTCCGTAGGCGTCCTCCAGCGCCACCAGGTTCAGGGCCGCGGTCGCGGTGTCCAGGACGAGGTTGAACGCCCCGGCCGCGGCGCCGAGTTCGAGGACGGTCCGGTACGTGGCCAGTTGCCGCTCGTACATCGACTCGACCAGTTTGGTGTGCAGCGGGGAACTCTCGGCCAGCACGTCGAACTCGTACAGCAGGCGCATCAGCGCGTCGTCGGGTCCTGTCGGGAGCCCGGCGCGGATCGTCTCCCCCAGGAGTCGCGCCGGATCCTCGATCGTGCCCGGCAACGCGTCCCGCCGGTCGCAGAAACGTTCCATGCCCGCGCGGTAGGCCTCGCTCAGCAGCGCGTCGAGGTCGTCGTAGTAGTAGAGGACGGCCCCTCGGGTCAGCCCCGCCTTGCGTGCCACGTCCGCGAGGGAGAGGGAGCGGAGCCCGGTCTCGGCGGTCGTGTCGATGACCGCCTGGATGAGGTGGGCACGGCGTTCGTCCTGATTTTTTCGGCGGGCCATCCCTTGACAGTAGTCGAGATGCTCATGAGACTCGAACCATTCTTTGACGCCGATGACAACAAATGCGCGCACCGTCTCGGCGCACCTTCGCCGCGCGTTCGTGGCGCGGCTCAGAACCAAGGACAACCATGCTGGACACCCTGATCACCGGCGCCCGCGTGCGCACGTTCGACGATTCCCGCCCGTGGGCCGGCGCCGTCGGCATCACCGGCGGGCGCATCGCGTTCGTGGGCGACGAGGCGGAGGCCCCGGCGGCCCGCGAGCACCGCCGCCTGGACGGGGGACTCCTCACCCCGGGCATCATCGACAGCCACAACCACCTGCTGCTCGGCTTCGACCCCGACGCTGTCAGCCTCGAGGGCGCCGAGACCCTCGACGAGGTCCGCCGCCGTATCGCCGAACTCGCCGACGCACGCCCGGACCTGACCTGGATCTGCGCCGAGAACGCCGTGTACTCGGTGGTCCACGGCCGCCGCCCGCACGCCCGCGACCTGGCCGGCATCACCTCGCGTCCCGTCTTCGTCACCACCTACGACCAGCACTCGGTGTGGCTCAACGACGCCGCGATCCGCGCGCTGCGCCTGGACGAGGGCGGCGACATCCCGTGGGGCCGCCCGGAACGGGACGCCGACGGCCGCGCCACCGGATGGGTCACCGACTTCTACACGAGCGCCATGACGACGGCGGGCCTGGCCGGCCTCCAGCGCGACATCCCGATGTACTCGCCCCAGCGGCGCTACCGGAAGCTGCTGGGCAGCCTGGAGATGGCCACCGCCGCCGGCATCACCACCGTCGTGGAACCGCAGGTCCCGCTGGCCGAGATCGACCTGTTCCGGCGCGCCCAGGACGAGGGGCGCCTCAGCTCACGCGTCATCGCGGCGCTCTTCCACCCCATGGGGTCCGACGGAGCGTTCCGGAAGCAGTTGCGCGCCGCGGCCGACGCCGCCCCGAACGGTGACCGCCTGGCCTTCGGCCCGGTCAAGCTCTACGCCGACGACGTGATCGAGCCCCACAACGCCTGGATGCTGGACGACTACGCCAACCGGCCCGGGCACCGCGGCCACCCCTCCGCACCGCTGGGCGAGCTCACCCGGGTCATCACCGAACTGGACCGCCTCGGCTTCCAGACCCACACCCACGCGACGGGCGACGGCGGCATCCGCCTGGCCCTGGACGCGATCGAGCACGCCGCGCGCACCAACGGCACGCGGGACCGCCGCCACGGGATCGTGCACGTCGAGTGCCTCGCCCCGGAGGACCTGCCGCGCTTCGCCCGGCTGGGCGTCACCGCCTGCATGCAGCCGCGCCACTGCTCCCCGGACCTCGTGGCCGGCACCTGGATGGACAACGTCGGCGAGACCCGCTGGGACCGCGCCTGGCGACTGCGCTCACTCATGGCGTCCGGCGCCCACGTGGCCCTGTCCAGCGACTGGCAGGTGGGAGAGATGGATCCCCTGGTCGGGTTCTACTCGGCACTGACCCGGGCCGGGCTCGACGGCAAGGACGCCTGGACCCCGGCGGAACGCCTGGGGCTCGACGACACCTTGCGCGGCTACACGGCCGAGGGCGCCTGGGCCTGGCACCGCGAGAACGAGTACGGCGTCATCCGCGAGGGCGCCAAGGCGGACCTCGTCGCCTGGTCCGAGGACCTCTACGCGCTCGAACCGGACCCGGCGGCGCTGCTCCAGCAGCGGGCCGAGGTCACCTGGGTGGGCGGCGAGGTGGTCCACGACGCCGCCACCGCACGCGCCACCGCCGGCCACTACGGTGCGCTCACCTCCTGCTCCGCCCACACCGAAGGCGGTCACGCCCATGCCTGACAGCAGCCGTCCCTCAGGCGTCGCCGAGGGCACCGCCACACGGACCACGGCGAACCGCCGGCCCGCGGCACCTGGCAGTACCGCGACCGTCGCCGACGGCGAACAGGCCCAGGAGGCCCCGGGCGGCACACAGTTGCGCCGCAGCCTGAAGCTGCGCCACATCGTCTTCCTCGGCCTGGCCTTCATGGCGCCGCTGGCGGTGTTCGACACCTTCGGTCTGGTCTCCGAAGCCACCGACGGCCATGTGCCGCTCGCCTACCTGGCCGTCCTCGTCGCGGTGGGGCTCACGGCGCTCAGCTACGCGCGGATGGCCCGCCGCATCACCTCCGCCGGATCCGTGTACACCTACGCCGGCAAGTCGCTCGGGGCGCCCGTGGGCTTCCTGGTGGGCTGGTCCGCCACGCTGGACTACGTCCTGCTGCCCATGCTCAACGCCCTGCTGGCCGCGATCTACATGGGCGCCGTGCTGCCCGGCGTCCCGGCGTGGGTGTGGGTGCTCTCCACCGTGGTGGTCTGCACGGCACTGAACCTGGTGGGCGTGCGGCTGGCGGCCAAGGTGAACGTGGCGCTCGTGGTCATCCAGGCCGGCGTCGCCATCGCGTTCCTGGTGTTCGCCGTGCGTGCCATCGCCACCCATGGCGAGTCGTTCGGAACCACCGGTTGGGACCCGGCCTCGGTGCCGCTGCCCGCCCTGCTCAGCGGCGCCTCGCTGCTGGCCCTGTCGTTCCTGGGCTTCGACGCCGTCTCCACCCTCTCCGAGGAGGCCGAGCAGCCGCGCCGGGACATCCCGCGGGCCATCCTGCTCATCGTGGCCGCCGCCGGGGTGTTCTTCCTGGCCATCACCTACGCCATGCAGACGCTCTTCCCGGACGTCTCGGCCGTGGGCGACATCGTGGGCGCCTCGCCGGAGATCGCCAAGTACATCGGCGGTGCCGCGTTCCAGGCGGTGTTCGTGGGCGGCTACCTCACCGCGGTGCTCGGGTGCGGTCTGACCCAGCAGATGAGTGCGGCACGGCTGCTGTTCGCCATGGGCCGCGACGGCATGCTGCCGCGTGCGGTTTTCGGGCGGGTCGATCCGCGTACCGGCGTCCCCGCCCTCAACGTGCTCATCGTGGGCCTCATCGCCGCCTCCGCCGTCTTCCTGGACCTCGGCAGCGCCGCCTCACTGATCAACTTCGGCGCCTACGTGGCCTTCGCCGCGGTGAACCTGGCGGTGATCGGGTTCTGGGTGCGCGACCGGCGCGCCGGACGGCCGGAGGCCCGCGGACCCGTCGCCGCCGTGCTGCAACTGGTGCTGCCGGTTCTCGGGTTCGTCGTGAACGCGGCCCTGTGGGTCAGCCTGGACACCCCGGCCAAGGTCGTGGGCGTCATCTGGGCGCTGGTGGGGGTGGCAATCCTCACGCTCCGCACGGGCGGATTCCGGCGCCCGGTGCGGACGTTGAACCTGGAGGAGTAGGTCCGCGAAGTCCCCGGTCGCCCGGACGGAGCGGTCAGTGCCGGAGTGCGGTACGCCCTCGCCCCGCAGGCTCGGCGGAGCCGGTTCCGGTTCTCAGGGCGCGCATGGCGAGGGCGCCCGCCAAGGGTCCGGGAGCCAGGAGGAGGAACGCGTAGCGCCAGCCGACGGCGTCCGCGAGGAGGGGGGTCAGCTGGATGCTGACGACCGTGAGGGCGAACCCGATCGCGGTCTGGGCCGTGAGGGCCGTTCCGATGTAGCGGGAGTCGGCGACCTCGCTGAGGGCGGTGGAGAACACTCCGGAGTCGGCGATCACGGCGGCGCCCCACACCACGCAGAACGCGATCACGAGCGCCGGCGGGGAGTGGAGGAGCAGTGGTGAGAGCAGACAGCACAGACCACTGGTGACCAGGGCCGCGATGGCGGCGGGAGGGCGGCCGTAGCGGTCGGCGCCCCAGCCGCCGAGCAGACAGCCGACGACACCGCCGATCCCCATGGTGAGGAACACGGTGACCTCGACAGAGCCGGGAAGGTGACGGGCGCTGTCCGTGGCGGCGAGGTAGGCGGGGATCCAGGTCCACAGGGCGTAGAGCTCCCACATGTGCCCGAAGTAGCCGAGGTTGGCGGAGCGGGGGCCGCGCTGGGTGAACATGGTGAGGGCGTAGCGGGGGTTG
The DNA here is from genome assembly GCF_002803075.1 of Streptomyces sp. CB01373. Lineage (GTDB taxonomy): Bacteria > Actinomycetota > Actinomycetes > Streptomycetales > Streptomycetaceae > Streptomyces. The sequence goes on from NZ_NNBK01000007.1 coordinate 217,072, forward strand.
CGGGCGGGCGCGGCCGGGGCGGCGTGGGGGCCGACGCGGATGAAGGCCAGCGCGATGCAGGAGGCCAGGAGTCCGGCGGCGGACGCGACCAGGAGAACGCCTCGCCAGGGCAGTGACCCGACGCCGGCGATGAGGTGCGGAAGGGTCGATCCGAGCGTCAGGGCGGCGATGAGCACACCCATGGACCTGCCGCGTGCGGCGCCGTGCGCCCAGGAAGCCATGAGTTTCATGCCGACCGGGTACACACCGGCCAGGCACACACCGGTCACGAAGCGAAGTGGAACGGCTGTGGCGAGCCGGTCGACCGACACGGCCAGGAGCACGGTGCACACGGCGGCAGCGGCGGCGCCGCCGGCGAGAAGGCGCTGGGGTGGAAGGCGGTCGGCGAGGGTGAGGGCCGCCGACGTGAGCGCGCCGGTGACGAACCCGAGCTGGACCGACGCGGTCAGCCATACGGCGTCCGAGGAGTCGAGCCCCCACTCGCCGCGCAGTGTGGGAACCACCGCCGACATGGAGAACCAGACGGCGAGGCCGAGGACCTGTACGGCGGCGATCGCGCCGCGCTGTATGCCGACGTTCATGGACTCCCTTCCCCGCGGAACCACGTGGGCGGGAGAAGCCTACGGTGCGGTGTCCTGCGGGCTCGGCTCGGCTCCGGTCGAGGAGTCGTGTTGGTTGTACTACTCGCCGGTCGAAAGGAAGGTGTCGGAGTCGACGCATGTGAGGCGCCGCAGGCGTGGCTATCCCTTGGAGGTCGTCTCGTGCTCCGCCCCCGGCGGCCAGAGCACCTCGACGTCGACACCGTGGCTGCGGGCATAGGCCACCAGGTGCGCCGTCGCGTCCCTCCCCGAGGAAGGGGAGCCGTCCCAGACGGCCAGCACCCGCGCGCACGAGCGCAGCAGTCCCTCGTCGGCCGTCACGCACGAGGTGCGGTCACCGGGGTCGTACTCCACCAGCCGCACCTGCTCGGACAGCAGCAGGAGTTCTCCGGCCGCCTTCCGGTCCGGCTCGGCGACGTGCGCGGGTACCCCGTTGCAGGACGGCAGGACGGTCACGAGGGCCAGTCCCGCCTTCCGGGCGGCCCGCCCGACCACCACCGGCAGCCCCTTCCCGGCGCGCACCAACCCGGAGGTTCCCGCCTGGGCGAACGCGGCCAGACGGGAACGCAGTTCCTCCTCCAGCAGAGCCAGCGTCGGCGCGGTGAGATCGGCGTGGCCGACAACAGCGATCACTTGTGGCGTTCCCTTCTCCCCATGTGCTTGATCATCGTCACGGCCGGCCGGCTCGCGCAGGGGTCCGGCGGCCCCGAAATCAGGCTGTTCGGCCCTGGCGGACGCCACCGCACGGGTACGGGCTCGAAAACTCCCCCCGGCTCGCGGGTCACAGCCCGAACAGTTCCGCCGCGTTGTCGTGGCACACGGCCCGCAGCCACTCCTGTCCGAGCCCCAGCCGTTCCAGGGCGTCGAGCTGATGGATGTAGGGATAGGGGATGTTGGGGAAGTCGGTGCCGAGCAGGACGCGGTCGCCGAGCGCTTCGAGCCGGGGCAGGGCCCGGCGCGGGAACGGCATGAATCCCTCGGTGAAGTCGGTGAACGCCATCGTCGTGTCCAGCCGCACCTGCCCGTACCGCTCGGCGAGGTCCAGGAACTCCTCGTACTCGGGCATCCCCATGTGCGCGACGATCAGACGCAGTTCCGGGTGCCGTGCCAGCACCCGCGCGACCGGCTCGGGGCCGGTGTGCTTGCCCGGTGCGGGCCCCGAGCCGCAGTGGATCACCACGGGGATCCGTGCCTCGGCGAGCAATCCCCAGGCGCGATCGAGGAGTTCGTCGGCCGGGTCGTACGCTCCCACCTGTACATGGGCCTTGAACACGCGCGCGCCGGCCTCGATTGCCTCGTGGACGTACGTCTCGACGCCCGGCTCGGGGAAGAGAGTGGCGGTGTGCAGGCAGTCGGGGGTGCGGCGGGCGAAGTCGGCGGCCCAGCCGTTCAGCCACGGGGCCATGCCGGGCTTGTGCGGGTAGAGCATCGCGGTGAAGGCCCGGACGCCGAACTCCCGGAGGACGGCGGTGCGCTGCGTCTCCTCCTCGCGGTAGGTGATCGGCCACTCGAGCCCGCCGGTCAGCGGTCCCTGCGCGTCGAAGTAGTCCCAGACCTTGTGCAGGACACGCTCGGGCATGAAGTGCGTGTGGACGTCGATCAGGCCGGGTAGACCGAGCCGGCGCCAGAAACGGCGTACCTCGCCGGGTGCCGTGCGGTGATCGTTCATGCCTCCACCATCGGCCTTGGCGAGGGCGCGGGTCAGCCCCTCCGCACGCGGCGCGGTGCGGGATCCGTCACACGGGGTGCGGCGGGTTGGGCGCATACTGACCGAAGTAGTTGCCCAGAGACAGGTATAACCACCCGTATCATCACTGGGCCAGACACCCGCAGCCGGAGCACCTGCCACCTGACTCGCTGCCATGGGGACGCAGGCTTCGACCGGCCCGGAGCAAGGAGAGAAGAGTGCCCCACAACACAGCTACCGCCACCGAGTTGACGTCGCAGTACATCAGCCAGGTGACCGGCGACCTGGAGCAGAACGTCAAGGAGCAGGAACGCATCACGGCGGAGATCGCCGCATTGCAGCAGCAGTTGGCCGCTCTTCAGCACGACCACACCGTGCTGGTGAACATGCGGCAGGCACTCGGTGTCGCGGGGACGGCCCCTGAACCCGCGACCGCCGAAAGCGCCACCGTGCCCTCCCCACGGAAGAAGGCCACCGCCGGATCTCGCAGGAAGGCCACCGCCGAGCCCGGCGGGAAGGCCACCGCTGAGCCTCGTGGGAAGGCGAAGAAGGCGGCTGCGGATCAGCCCACGGCCAAGGCCAAGGGGCGCTCCGCCAAAACTCCCGCGGCCGGGAAGGACGTTGCCACGAAGAAGGCGCAGCCTACGCTGGCCGACCTCGTCCGCCGTCATCTGACCGAGCAGAGTGAACCGCGCTCCGCCGCCGAGGTCGCCACGACGCTCGGCGAGGCGCACCCCGACCGCGGCATCAAGACCAACGTCGTGCGCACCACCCTCGAAAACCTTGTCGCCCGGAGCCAGGCTCAGCGCAGCAAGCAGGGCACGTCCGTCTTCTACACCGCTCCCCACACGCCGGAGTCCGAGACGGCCCCGGCTTCCAAGGCGGGGGCCCAGCCCGAAGCCGCCGGCTAGACCGGACTCGCCGTACGTTGAACCGCCGCTGCCCGACCCGGTGTCGGCAGCCCCAGGGAAGCGGGCTGGGCAGCCCCGCGGTTCAGGCGGCCCGCGGCCAGGCGCGGAGCAGGGCGGCGATGTCAATCGGGCCGGTGCCCTTGTCGAGCCGCTCAGTAGCGCTGGGCCTTGGCCAGCCGGGCGGTCAGTTTGGGCTCTGCTGGTTTCCGGCTGAACACGATGGGCTGCTGACGCTTGCCGGGTTCCAGGTTCTCGGCCCCGGTGTAGCGGGTCTCGACCACATGCCCCCGCGCGTCCACGAAGTCGACCTGCACGGCGTAGGACGCCTTGCGGTCCGTCTTGTTGGTGATGGTGACCAGGGAAGCCGGCACACCCCCGGACTGCGCCCTGGGCACACCGGTCAGGCCCACCTCCGACAACGCGTTGCCGCGCCCCGGGACACCCTTGAGCTCCTTCTCGGCGACCGCGGCCCGCCTGGCGGTCTCGGCCGACACCGACGCCTCGAACTCCGAGGCACGCACGGACGCGGACGAGGCCGCCGCCGACGCCGAGGCGCGGGCGGAGGAGATGGCCGCCGAAGCTGAGGACGCCAGCGCCGACGGCAGCGGCTGGGACGAGAACGACGCCGTGTGGGGAGGAGTCGGCCTCGGGCTGACGTTGGAACCACTGCCGCCGCTGTGACCGCATCCGGTCAGCACACCGACCGCGAGAGCGAACGTCACAGTGACTGAGGCCGGGACGGGGTACCGCCCGTGCGGGCGGACACGGCGGAGGGACGGCGACAGGTCTTCCGTCGGCTGAGGGCGCATGACCTCATCGTCCGCACTGCGTGTCGGGCACGCGACGCGGACCGGTCCTGACGGGTGACCCACGGCCGGCGTACGGCGCCCCTCCCGAAAATCCCGACCCTAGACATAAGATGTCTGACGTCTGAACTCGAAACCCGAAGAGTCGAGTGTGAGGAGCCGCGCGTGCGCCCTGCCCCCGTTCCCGGAGAGGCCCCGCCCGGAGAGAGGGAACCGCGAGACCCCGGGCGGCGGCCGGGTGGCCACCGCGTGGCCGTCCTCGGCGCCGGTGCCATCGCCCGTGACCACGTCGCCGCGCTCGCGCAGGTGCCGGGAATGCGCCTGTCCCACGTCGTCGACCGGCACCCCGAGCGGGCGGCCGCGCTGGCCGCCCTCGCCGAGGGAGCCACGTGGTCCACCGACCCGGCGAGCGCGTGGTCGGACGGCATCGACGTCACCGCCGTGTGCACCTCACCCGAATCGCATGCGGAGTTCTCCGTGGCGGCGCTGGAAGCCGGCCGCGCGGTCCTCCTGGAGAAGCCCGCCGCGCTGAACGTGGCCGACGCCGACCGGATCCTCGCCGCCGCGAGGTCCGCGGGCCGGCCCCTGCTCGTCGCCCAGACAGCCCGCTTCCAGCCCGTCCACCTCGAAGTCGCCCGGGCGGTCGCCGAGCGCGCGATCGGCACTCCGCGCCTGGCCCACCTCACCTGGTACACCGGGCACGTCTGGCCCGGAGGCTGGCGGGGCTGGCAGCTGAACCCGTCCCGTTCCGGAGGCCATGTCGCCCACAACGGCGTGCACGCCCTCGACCTGCTGACCTGGCTCATGGACGACGAACCGGTCCGCGTCTTCGCGCGCCCCTGCCGCACCTGGGCGCCCGGGATGCCGACCCCCGACAGCTTCCAGATCCTCGTACGCTTCGCCGGCGGCGCCCTCGCCACCGTGGAACTGTGTTACGCCCTCGCGGAACGCGGCACGTTCGTCCGCCGGCTCGTGCTGTCCGGCACGACCGGCACCCTGCACCACAGCAGCGAGGACGAGCCGAGAGCGCACTCCGCGTCGCCGGTCGCCCCCGCCTCGATCGACGGCGCCATGACGGAGCAGACCAGGCATCTGCGCGACGTGCTCGACGGCGTGACCGCCCCGCTGACCGCTCCCCACCAGATACGTGCCGCTCTGGCCGCCGCCCTGGCGGCACAGCTCAGCGCGGACGAGGGCCGCCCCGTCGACGTCAAGGAGGTCTGCTGACATGAGGATCCTCATCGCGTCCGGGGTCCGGCACGCCCGTGACTACGTGCCGCTGCTGCGGTCCCTGCCCGGCATCGAAGTGATCGGCTGCTCCGACACCGCCGACAGCCCCTTCGCCGAGGACAGTGCCACCCTCGCCCGGACGACGGGCATTGCGCTGCTCGACCTGGAGCAGGGTCTCGCCTCCTGCGACATCGCCCTCGTGTGCAGCGAGCCCACGCGCCACGTCGAACTCGCACTGAGAGCGCTCGAAGCCGGCCGCCACGTCATCGTCGACAAGCCCGCCGCCACCGACACCCTCGGCGCACAGCGCCTGTGGGACGCGGCCGACCGCTCCCGCGGGCTGCTCACCGCCGTCCACCGCCTGTACTCCCCGCAACTCGTCCGCGCCCGGCGCATCGTGGACTCCGGCGCGATCGGCCTGCCCCTGGCCGTCGACGCGGAGTGGCTCGCGGCCGGCGGACTCGACGGAACCACGGTCGAGCGCCCCGAACTCGTCTGCGACCCCGCCCTGTCCGGCGGCGGCGAACTCATGAACTTCGGCTGGTATCCAGCGCTGGCGATCCGGCACCTGACCGGACTGGACGTGGAGGAGGTCGTCGCCTTCAGCAGCGCCGCGCCCCACGCTCCCCTCTTCGACGGTCCGCACGGCACCCACGGTGTCGAGGACGCGGCGGTGCTCTCGCTCCGCCTGCGCAACGGAGTGGTGGCGACCGCCACCGTGGCCCGCACACCCGCCGGTGTCGGCCCGGCGCCGGTCTCGTCGAGCCTGCGGGTGCTCGGCTCGCACGGCCACGCGCTCGCCGACGAGGACGCTCCCTCCGTCTCCGTGCGCGGGACGGACGGCGGCAGCGTGTCCCGCCAGATCGGCGGGCCCGCCGGGGTGACGGCGCTGCGCCGGCTCTTCACCGAGTTCTGCGACGACATCCGCTACGGACGTACTCCCCTGGTCACGGCGGCCGACATCCACGCGGCGGTCGCGGTCGTCGAGGCCGCGCTGTTCTCCGCACGCAAGAACGGCGCCCCCGTCGCGCCCGCCGTCCGCACGACGGCTACAACGGGGACATGACACTCCCGCGGGCAGCACGCGCCCCCGGCGAGTTCATGACTGCCGGGGGCGTGCGGCTCCGCTCGGTGTGGTCCGTTTCTCAGGCGGCGACGGCGGTGTCCCAGTGGATCCGGTGGTCGTACTGCCATTCCATCTTCTCGGGGGTGCCGAGGCGGGCGAAGAGCGGCAGGAGAGCGTCGCGGAACACCCGGCCGACAGGCCCGGCGGCCTTCCCGCTGTTGGTACGAGCGGCCTCGGCGATGACCCGCTCGACCCGGGCGCGGCGGGCGCGCTCGTAGGCGGCGAAGGCTTGGGAGCGCGGCAGGTCCCGGAGCGCGCGAGCGAGTTCCACGGCACTTTCCGCGGCGAGTGAGGCGCCCTGGCCGGAGCTGGGAGAAGTGGCGTGGGCGGAGTCGCCCACCAGCACCATCCGGCCGCGGTGCCAGTGCGGGACGTGCGGCAGGTCCTCCATGGGCCCGGCGGTGACCAGGGCTTCGGGCGAGGTGCGCCGCAGCAGGTCCAGGGCGGGGACGGTGTCACCGGCGAAGGCCTCGCCCAGCCGGCGCAGCCACTCCTCGTTCGGGGTCTGCCGCACCTGCTGCCATGTCGCGTAGGGGTGGGGGAGGTTGGCGAACCAGACGCCGCTGCCGTCGTCGAAGGTCTGGTACCCGAAGAAGGCCCGGCGGCCGAAGGCCATGTACATCCGGTCGCCGGTGGGCGGCAGTCCGGCGCCGTCGACGCGGGCGCCGAAGCCGAGCAGTCCGCTGTAGCGCGGCTGAGGAGCCCGGGGGTCGATCAGCCCGCGGACAGTGGAGCGCAGGCCGTCCGCACCGATCAGGACGTCGGCCTCCTCACTGACGGTGCCGTCGGCGAAGACGGCCCTGATGCCGGTGCCGCTGTCGCGGACGTCGACGAGTTCGTGGCCGTGGTGGGCCGGGACACCCTGGTGCAGGGCCAGGTCGTAGAGCCGCCGGTAGAGGTCGGCGCGCCAGGTGAACCGCATGGGCCGGCGGATCTCGGTGATGGCCCGGCCCTTGTGGTTCTGCAGCACGATGGCGTTCATCGGGACGCCGACCCGGTCGAGTCCGACCAGGCCGAGTGCGGCACGGCCGTTGGGGGCGACGCTCAGGGCGCCGCCGATGCCGTCGGCGGTCGCGGAGTGGGACTCGTACACGGCGGCCTCGATCCCGGCCCTGTGCAGAGCGAGAGCTGCCACCGGGCCGGCGATGCCGCCTCCCACGACGATGGCGGTGCGGGTGCGGGTCATGTCAACGGGTCCTCTCGCGGGTGGGGTCGTCGACGGTGGGCAGGCCGCCCTCGCGGTGGGCGCGGCGCAGGTCGTCCAGGTAGGCGCGGGAGCACATGGCGGTGAGCTGGGCGTTCCCGCCGCGGCGGATCCGGATCTCACCGTCACTGACCGCCCCGGCCAGCCGCAGCCGCGCCGGCCCGGCACCGGGCTGCGCGTCCTTCACCCGGCCACGGCGGGCGAAGGCGAGGTCCCGGCTGTCCACGGAGACCTCGTCGGGCAGCAGCAGGGTGAGCGTGGCACGGACGAGTTCCAGATCCGTCGTCAGCGGCTCGTCCCAGCCGATGTGCGGGGAGCGCAGGTCCAGCACGACGTTGGCGTGGCGGGCGTGCACGTCGAACTCGGTGGCCTCGGTCCAGTGGCCCAGGTGCTTCACGGTGGCGTGGTCCGCGTGGATGCGCTCGGCGGACGCGAGCCGGGTCGGCGTCATCATGGAATTGATAGTTGCAGTGAAACTAGTATCATGTCAACTAGTTCACTTGAGATCATTCGGCTAGGCTCCAGGCATGCGCAGCTCCCCACTCGGCCTGACCGTTCTCTCACTGCTGCACTTGCGGCCACTGCACCCGTACGGCATCCAGCGGCTGATCAAGCAGTGGGGAAAGGACCAGGTCGTCAACGTCAGCCAGCGGGCGAGCCTGTACCGGACCATCGACAGGCTGCTCGACGCCGGACTGATCGCGGTGCGCGAGACCAGTCGGGACCAGCAGTACCCCGAGCGCACGGTCTACGAGGTGACCGGCGCGGGCCGCGCGGCAACCCGTGAATGGCTGCGGGAGATGCTGGCCGCCCCGCGAGCGGAGTACCCGGAGTTCCCCGCCGCGCTCTCGTTCACCATGATGCTGCTGCCGCATGAGGTACAGGCCGACCTGACCGCTCGCGCCGCACAGGTGCGTGCCCGGCTCGCCGAACTGGGCACCGCCGCCGAGGCGGCACGGCAGGCGGCACTGCCGCGGATCGCCATGCTGGAGGACGAGTACCGCAGCACCGTACTGACCGCGGAGCTCGGCTGGCTCGACACGATCACGTCCGACCTCCGCTCCGGCGCACTCACCTGGGACTACGAGACTCTGGCCGCCCTGGCCCGAGAGACGTCCTGACCCTGAGCTCCACACCCGCGCCGCCGTTCGTGACGCCGTGCGGTCCGCGAGTCCGCCGCCCCCGTGTGAGCGGGGGCACACCGTCGCGGGACTTCCGATCCGGCTGGTGGAGGCGTACGTTCCGTTTACCTCGCGAAGGCGCCTCCGGGGCGCCGGCCCGCCGGTCCTGGGCGGCGGGCCACGCGGGGGCCAACCGCGGCTGCGCGGAGCTGGATTGCGGCGTGGTCGTCCCGCACGGCCGCACTCCTACTGGCCGGCTCAGGGATCGTCACGGTGTGCCTGCCGGCACATACACGGTTTTCGATACGCCGACGATATGTGCCGCCTCGTAGCCTCGCAGCATGCGTGTACTGATCGTCGAGGACGAAACCTATATGGCGGAGGCCATCCGCGACGGCCTGCGTCTGGAAGCGATCGCGGCGGACATCGCAGGTGACGGCGACACGGCGCTGGAGCTGCTGAGTGTCAACGCCTACGACATCGCCGTCCTCGACCGGGACATCCCCGGACCCAGCGGTGACGAGATCGCCAAAGGCATCGTCGCCTCCGGCAGCGGCATGCCGATCCTCATGCTCACCGCCGCCGACCGTCTCGACGACAAGGCCACCGGGTTCGAACTCGGCGCCGACGACTACCTCACGAAGCCGTTCGACCTCCGGGAACTCGTGCTCAGGCTCAGAGCACTCGACCGCAGACGTGCACACAACAGGCCGCCCGTGCGGGAGATCGCGGGTCTGCGGCTGGATCCGTTCCGCCGGGAGGTCCACCGCCACGGCCGCCATGTCGCGCTGACCAGGAAGCAGTTCGCGGTGCTCGAAGTCCTCGTCGCGGCCGAGGGCGGTGTCGTCAGCGCCGAGGAACTCCTGGAACGCGCGTGGGACGAGAACGCGGACCCGTTCACCAACGCGGTGCGCATCACCGTATCGGCACTGCGCAAGCGTCTTGGCGAACCCTGGATCATCGCCACCGTGCCGGGCGCCGGCTACCGCATCGACACGCGACCGGAGGCCGGAGCCGAGGGAGGAGACCGTGGATAGAGCGCCCGGATTGAGCGTTCGCCTCAAACTCACGCTCAGCTACGCCGGATTCCTCATGCTGGCCGGGGCCCTCTTGCTCGTGGCCGTGTGGGTGTCCCTGCTGCGTTTCATGCCCGACATGGGAGCCAGCCCCGCCGGGCCGCTGAAGCGCTCCGACTTCCTGCGCATCTTCGCGCCGATCGCGGGCGCGGGGCTGGTCTTCCTGCTGGTGTTCGGTCTCCTGGGAGGATGGATTCTCGCCGGCCGCATGCTCGCCCCGCTGACCCGCATCACGGACGCCACACGCATGGCCGCGAACGGGTCACTCTCCCACCGGATCCGGCTGGAAGGCCGCAAGGACGAGTTCCGCGAGCTCGGCGACGCCTTCGACGCCATGCTCGTACGGCTCGAAGCACACGTCGCCGAGCAGCGGAGATTCGCGGCCAACGCCTCGCACGAACTGCGCACCCCGCTCGCGATCTCGCAGGCACTGCTCGACGTGGCCCGCAACGATCCGCCGCACGACCCCGGCGAACTCGTCGACCGCCTCCACGCCGTCAACGCCCGGGCGATCGACCTCACCGAGGCGCTGCTCGTGCTCAGCCGCGCCGACCAGAGGGCCTTCACCCGGGAGCCCGTCGACCTGTCCTTGCTCATGGAGGAGGCCGCCGAGACACTTCTCCCGCTCGCCGAGAAGCGCGGTATCACCCTCGACACGTCCGGTGACATCACCCCGGCGTTCGGGTCGCAGGCGCTCCTGCTCCAGATGACGACGAACCTTGTGCACAACGCCATCGTGCACAACCTGCCCGAACAAGGCGCCGTGTGGGTCACGACCGGCGTCCGCGCCGAGACCGTGGTGCTCACTGTCGAGAACAGCGGCGAGAAGCTTTCCTCCGAGTTGGTCTCGACACTCACCGAACCGTTTCAGCGCGGCACCGCACGCATACGCGACGACCACGCCGGTGTGGGCCTCGGCCTGGCGATCGTCAAGAGGATCACCGAAGTGCACGACGGATCCCTCACCATCACCCCGCGCTCCGCGGGCGGACTCCGTATCACCGTTCAGCTTCCGATATTTCACGATTAGGGCATTTGGTCAGTGAGTGAACCCATACAAGAATTCGCGGGTGCGCGGCAGCAGTTCGAAGCCGAGGAACGCGCCGAGACCCTGAACAAGGCGGACACCGCGGACACGGCGGAGACCGGACCGGGCGGCGCCGACCGCCGGAACACCGGCCCCGGCACCCGGCGCGCGGTCATCCGCCGGGCGCTCCGCGTCGACGCGTGGCCGGGGCCGTGGAAGCGCGGCCCGCTGATCGCGGCGTCGGCGCTGCTGCTGGGCCTGCTCATGCTGCTGCACGCCAGGATCCCGAACCGGATCGGGAACCTCGGCAGCCTGGTGGAGACCTTCCTGCCGTGGTTCGGCCTGTTCATCCCGGTGCTGCTGGCCGGGGCGCTGTGGCGCCGCTCCGCCGCCGCGGCGGCCGCGCTGCTGCTGCCGGTGGCGGTGTGGCTGAACCTCTTCGACGGGCTGCTCACCGACAAGTCCCACCCGGGCGGCGACCTCACCGTGGCGAGCCACAACGTCGACGCCGGCAACCCCGACCCGGCGGGTACCGCGCGCGACCTGGCCGCCTCCGGTGCGGACGTGCTGGCACTGGAGGAGCTGACCGAGCAGGCTCGGGACGCGTACGAGAAGGGGCTGGCGAAGGCGTACCCGTACCACACGGTGCAGGGCACGGTCGGGCTGTGGAGCAAGCTGCCGCTGTCGGACACCCGGCCGGTCGACATCAAGACGGACTACGGGCCACTGGGGGACACCAAGCCGGCCGACGTCAAGATGGCCTACAACCGGGCGCTGCGGACCACGGTGGCCACGGACCAGGGTCCACTGACGGTCTATGTCGCCCACCTGGGATCCGTACGGGTCATGCCCAGGGGAGGCTTCTGGACGGTCTCACGGGACAGGGGCGCGCAGGCGCTCGGCGAGGCCATCGCCGCCGATCCGAGTGAGCGGGTGGTGCTGCTCGGCGACCTGAACGGCACCATGGACGACCGCGCGTTCGCCGGCATCACCTCGCGGCTGCGGTCGGTCCAGGACGCGGCCGGGGGCGGTTTCGGCTTCACCTGGCCGGCGAAGTTCCCGGTGGCGCGGATCGACGAGATCCTGGTCAGGGGCGTGAAGCCGGAGAGCTCTTGGGTGCTGCCGGCCACCGGCAGCGACCACCTGCCGGTGGCGGCCGGAATCAGCTGGTGAGAGGTCACTCGGCCCACGGCAGTGGGATCCTGTCCGCACTGCCCGGCAGCATCGCCTTGCCGCCGACGGCCATGGCGACCAGCGCCTCCGCGGGACCGCCCACGGCCTTGAACTGACGCACCACGCCGGCCGGGACGACGACCGCCTGACCGGCCCCGGCCCGCTCGGTCCTGCCGTCGGCCTCCACCAGGAACTCCCCCGACAACGGCATCCACACCTGCTCACGGTCGATGACGTGAACGGGTGTGGCCGAGGCGGCGCCCAGCTCCACCCGCCAGGTGCTGACCTCGCTGCTGCCCTGGCTCGGACCCGCCAGGCCGAACACCGATCCCGCAGGCGTCCTGGTCGTCCGCTGCTCGGTCTCACTGACCACGTACATGGCACCTCCTGTGTAAACCAGCTTTACTCACATCGAGTAAAGGGGCTTTACACAGGTGTGTCAAGATGAGCCGATGGAGACCCACGACCCACTCGAGCGCACCGAGCTCACCTTCCTGCTCGGCCTGGCCTTCCAGCTGGTCCTCTCCGAGTTCGTGAGCCGCGTGGACGCCGCCGGACACACCGACCTGCGCCCCGTGCACGGTCTGGTCTTCCAGGCGCTCCGGGGTGCCGGTGCCACGAGCAGCGAGCTGGCCGAGCAGCTCGGGGTCACCAAGCAGGCCGCCGGACAGATCATCGACGACCTCGAAGAACGGGGGTACGTCCAGCGGCAACCACACCCTGCCGGCGGTCGGCGGAAACTCGTCGTGCTGACCACCAGGGCCCACGAGCACCTGGCCGTGGCCGGGCGGATCCTGCACGATCTGGAGGCGCAACTGGCCAAGCGGCTCCACGAGACCGGGCTCCAGGTGCCACGGGCCGAACTCGCCGCCCTCATCAGGGCCTTGGCCGGCGACTCGATCCCGCCGCTGCGTCCCGTCTGGTGACAGTCACCATCCTTCACGACTCGCCATTGGGGTTGCGCCGCTGAGTCCTCAGACGGTTCGATGACCCGGGTTCTACGACTGTGTCCGAGTGTGCACCACTCCCATGTCGCACATCCCCTGTATCGAGACAGAGCTGAGGTCTCCGTATGTCCTTACGTCGTTCCCTGCTCGCCGTCCGGATCGTCGCCCTGCTCCAGGCCGTACTGCTCGTCGCCCAAGTCGCCCTGGCCGGTGGCTTCCTGGGCGGACACTTCAACATGCTGGAGATGCACGGCATGCTGGCCCGCGGTGTCGTGGGCGTGGCGGTGCTGATGGCCGTGGCCGCCTTCCTGGTGCGCCGGGCGGGCGGGCCGTCGTCGTTCCTCGGACTCTCTCTCCTGCTGCTGGTCGCACTGCTCGGCCAGGTGGTGCTCGGGGTGAAGCACAGCGTGCCCGCCCACGTCCTGCTCGGGGTGCTCATCGTCGCGGCTTCCGCGATGTTCACCCAGCGTGTGCTGAGCACCCCGCTGCCACCCGGTGACTCCCCCGAAGCGCCGGACCGCGCATCGGAGTTGGTCGCGTGAGACGACGTACCGTCCTGAGCGCGGGCGGCGCCGCCCTCGGCGCGGGAGCCGTGACACTGGCGGGCCTGCCCCTGCTGCGCTCCTTCTTCGGCGCGGGCAGGCCCGGCCACCTGCTCGGCAGCACGGCGGAACTGCCCCGGCCGTATCAAGTACCCCTCCCCGTACCGCCGGTGCTGGAGCCCGCCGCCGGCAGCGGCACCACGGACAGCTACGAGATCACCCAGCGCGTGGCCGAGTTGGAGATCCTGCCCGGTCTGAGAACGAGGGCCTGGACGTACGGCGGGACCTTCCCAGGGCCGACCCTCGTCTCCCGTTCCGGCCGGCGCGCCGTGGTCCGGCACCGCAACGAGCTGGACCAGCCCGTCGTCGTGCATCTGCACGGCGGGCACACCCCTGCGGCGAGCGACGGCTACCCGACCTCGCTCATCCTGCCCGCCGACGGCTCCTACGACGCCCACCGCGCCGCCCAGGACATGGCCGGCGGCAGGCACGGCATGGCCATGGACCACGGCGCGATGGACCTGGCCGAGGGCGAGCGGAGTCACACCTACCCGTTCAAGCAGCGTGCGGCGACGCTCTGGTACCACGATCACCGCATGGGCTACACCGGCGCGAGCGTGTGGAGGGGGCTGGCCGGGTTCCATCTCGTCCACGACGACGAGGAGGATCGGCTGCCGCTGCCGAACGGCGAGCGTGACATTCCGCTGATGATCGCGGACCGGTCCTTCGCGGAGGACGGATCGTTCCGCTACCCCATGCTGGATCCGGAGTTCCACGCCCCAGGCGTCACCGATGCCTACATGGACGGCGTGCTGGGCGACGTGGTGCTGGTCAACGGCGCGCCCTGGCCGGTGCACGAGGTGGAGCGGCTGCGCTACCGCCTGCGTTTCCTCAATGCCTCAAACGCCCGCGTATACAAACTGGAGCTGGACCCCCAGCCGGCGGGCGGTGACGCCTTCGTGCAGATCGGCGGCGACGGCGGGCTGCTGTCCGAGCCGCGGCGCCACGACGCGTTGGAGATCGCGCCCGGAGAACGCTTCGACGTCGTCACCGACTTCTCCCGGTACCGCGCGGGCACCCGGGTGCGCCTGCTGAACCGCTTCGGGGACGGCACGACCGCCGAGGTCATGCGCTTCGACGTGGGGTCGGGCTCACCGAGGGACGACACGACGGTGCCGGACAGGCTCAGTGAGGTGGTCGCGCTGGAGCCCGGCCGGGCCACGGTCACCCGGGACTTCCACTTCCGCGGCTCGGTCGACGGGTGGACCATCAACGGTCTGGAGTACCGGCCGGGGAGGGCTCTGGCCAGGCCCAAGCTGGGACAGACCGAGGTGTGGCGGTTCACCACCAACTTCCACCACCCGGTCCATCTCCACCTCGACCACTTCCAGGTGGTCTCGCGGAACAATCGGGGCCCGGGGGCGTACGACCACGGCTGGAAGGACACCGTGGCCCTGCGTTCGGCCGAGGCCGTGGAAGTGGTCGTCCGCTTCACCGACTACACCGGCCCCTTCATGCTCCACTGCCACAACCTGGAGCACGAGGACATGGCCATGATGGGCGACTTCGTCACCGAGTAGCGCCCGCGCGCCGAAGCGGCCGGGCGCCGTCTGTCCGACAGGCGGCACACCCCTCGCCGGACGGAAGCCGGATGTTCCCTTTCACCGGCCGGTGGCGGACCCTGGAAGCAGGGCGTGACCTGTCGGCGGTGATGGGAATGAAGGGTTCTGTCCGGCTCGGAAACATCCGGGGACTGGCGATCCAGGCGCACTGGAGCGTGCCGCTGGTCATGTTCTTCTTCGCTTATGGCCTGGCCGTCTGGACGTTGCCCAGGTACGCGGCCGGTCTGGCGCCGGTGGTGTACGCGGCCGGCGGGGTGGTAGGCGCTTCGCTGTTGCTGGTGAGCCTGGTGGTGCACGAGGTGGCACACGCGCTCACGGCCCGCAGGGCGGGGATCTCCGTACGGGACGTCACGCTGTGGGCACTCGGTGGGCTGACCCGGATGGACCGGCCGACGACGGCGCGTGCGGCGTTCTGGGTCGCCGTCAGCGGCCCGGTCGCCAGCCTGCTGCTCGGCGGTGTCTGGCTGGGCCTTGCGGCCGCCGTGGACGCGACGCTGAGATGGCGGGTTCCGATTGCCGTACTGGGGTGGCTGGGCGGCACGAACCTGCTGCTGGGTGTCTTCAACCTGCTGCCCGCCGCACCCCTGGACGGGGGCCGGCTGGTCCAGGCCGCGGTGTGGTGGCGTACGGGGGACCGCGAGCGGGCCCAGCGGGCGGCCGGCCGCAGCGGACAGGTCATCGGCATGGCGCTGGCCGCCGCCGGGTGGGTGGTGCTCCTGAGGGGCACGACCGGCGGCCTGTGGCTGATGGCCATCGGCCTGTTCGTGGCCGGTACCGCCGCGACCGAGCGGCGGTGGGCGGAGCTGGTCACCGCCCTGCGTGGCGTGCGGGTGGGGCAGACGATGACCACTCCGGTGGTGACCGGGCCCGACTGGCTGACCGTGGGCAGCTTCCTGTCCGAGGTGGCCACCCGGACGGGTCACTCGGTGGTGCCGCTGCTGGACTTCGACGGCCGTCCCAGCGGTCTCCTGCAGATGCGCAGGCTGGCCGCCGTGCCGCCCGGGCAGCGGGAGCGGCTGCGGGCGCGGGACCTCGCGACCCCGCTGTCCCGGTGCACGCTCGCCGCACCGGACGAGCTGCTGAACTCCGTACTGGAGCGCCTCGGCGCCGCGGGCGGCGGACTGCCCATCCTGGTCATGGACGACGGCCGGCTCGGCGGGATCGTCACCGCGCACGACATCGACCGGTCCCGCCGGCGGCACCGCGACCCCTCGGCCCACAGGGAGCGCCCGGTGTAGCGGGCCGGACGGCCGGTTCGCCGCCGCCCCGGCCGTCGCGCCGCGCGGGTCAGGACGCCGTCGGTGTACGACCGACGGCTCCGGGTGCGGGCGCGCCGGTACCGTCGGCGAGGGGCGGGCTCGCGACGCAGGGCCGGCCGGTCGGCAGTGCCAGCAGCAGGCCCAGGGTGATCCACACATATGTGTTGCTGCCGAGGAAACCGCCGAGTCCGGAGGCGTCGTCGAACCACAGCCAGACCACGCTGCTGCACAGCAGCCCGTACAGGACGGCCGCGATCCGCAGGCGGCGGGCGTGCGCCAGCACCGCGAACGACGGCAGCAGCCAGACGAGATGGTGCACCCAGGTGATCGGGCTGATCAGGCACGAGACCAGCCCCGTGAGGGCGAAGGCGGCCCGCCAGTCGTCCGCGCGCAGCGCCTTGTGCGTGCGCCACGCCCACACCGCCAGGACGAGGAGGACGGCCAGGGCCCAGGCGGCGCGGCTGGGTTCGCCGGGTGCCGCGAGGCGGGCGAGGACGCCCTGGAGGGACTGGTTGGAGACGTAGTCGAGGCGGCCGACGCGGGTGGTGTCCCAGACGGCGTGCGTCCAGTAGAAGCGGGAGGCGTCCGGTGCCGCCCAGGCCGCGAGGACCGTGGCGGCGGTGGTGACGGCGGTCGCGACGGCGGCGGCCCGCCGGCGCCGGGCGAGCAGCAGCAGGACGATGAAGACCGCGGGCGTGAGCTTGACGGCCGCGGCGAGCCCGATGCCCGCTCCCGCCCAGCGGCCGCGCCCGGTGGACAGCAGCCATCCGTCGGTGAGTACGAGGGCCAGCAGCAGGAGGTTGACCTGCCCGAAGCTGATGGTGTCCCGCACGGGTTCGAGCAGCGCCAGGGCGCAGGCCGCCAGGGCCCAGCCGAACCAGCCGTGGCGGTTCAGTTTCCGGCCGGCGAGGATCCGCAGCACGACGGCGACGGCGACGAGGTTGAGCAGCAGCGCGCCCGCGATCGCCGTGTTAGGGCCGACGAGCGCCATCGGCAGCATGCTCAGCGCGGCGAACGGCGGGTAGGTGAAACCGAAGGTGGTCCCCGGCAGGTGGTAGTCGTAGATGCGGCCGCCGTGGTGCACCCAGTCGTTCACGGCACCGTAGTAGACGCGCAGGTCGAACCAGCCGCGCAGCAGCGGCACGGTGGCGGTGAAGGCGGTCACGGCGACGGCGAGGCACAGGACGAGGACGAGCCGTCCCAGGTCGGTACGCGGCAGTCTCACGCGGTCCCTCCGAGCACCGGGGCCCGGGCCGTCTGGTGGGCCTGCCACAGGACGACCAGGGCGAGCGCGCCTCCGGAGACCGCGAGGGCCACCTGGGCGAGGTCCGGCGGGCCGCCGCTGGGCAGTACGGCGAGCGCGAGGACGGCGGTCGCGGCGGCCACCCGGTGGCGGACGGAGGCGCTGGGGGCCGCGGCGGCGATGAGGAACAGGCCCCACAGCGCGTACCAGGGCCGGATCGCCGGGCCGAGAACGGCCACGGCGGCGAGGCTCAGGCCGAGCGCGTAGATCGGGCCGGGACGCAGCCGGAGCCATATGAAGAGCACCGCGGCCAGGGTCGCGAGCAGGCCGGCCGCGTGCCAGACGGGGGTGGCGAGGGGTGCGAGGCCGCTGCCCAGATGTGCGAGGACGTCGCCCGTGGCGCGGCCGAGGAGGCTGGTGGGCGACCAGTTGTGCGGGGAGACGGGTGTCCGCAGGGCCGCGATCCAGCCGTATCCCGTGCCGGTGAGGGCGGTCGCCACGACCGTGGTGGCGAGGGTGACGGCGGTGGTCGTCGCGATCGCGCGCGCCAGTCCGGTGTGCCGGCGCAGTGCGATCACGGCCAGCAGGCCGAGCGCGGCCGGCGCCTTCACCAGCGCGGCGAGCGTGATCAGGGCGACCCCGAGGACGTGCAGGCGGCCGCGGGCGGCGAGCAGACCGATGCCGAGCAGTCCCAGCATGATGGCGTCGTTGTGGGCGCCGGCGACCAGGTGCAGCAGCACCAGCGGGTTGAGGGCGCCGAGCCACAGCGCGGCGGCAGGGTCGGCGCCGCACTGGCGGGCGAGCCGCGGCAGCGCCACGGCCATGAGTGCCACGCCGAGCAGGGCGACCAGCCGCATGCCGAGCAGGCCCGCCGGCAGTTCCCCGCGGGTCAGTCCGGACAGGGCGGAGGCGACGGCGAGGAAGACCGGGCCGTACGGGGCCGCGGTGTCCCGCCACACCGGCGCCACCTCGGCCGCGAGCGGCCCGCCGAGTTGTGCGGGCCCGTGCGTGTACACGTCGAGGTGGGCGTCGACCATGGCGCCCTGCGCGAGATAGCTGTACACGTCACGGCTGAACAGCGGCGGCGCCAGCAGCAGCGGTGCCGCCCATACGGCCAGGACGAGCAGCAGGGCCCGGGGCGTTGGCGGCTCGGGGCCGCGGATCACCCTGCCGAGCAGCGCCCACGCGGCGATCAGCAGGACGACCCCGAAGTACACGCCCACGAGTCCGAGCGCGGCGCGCCCGGACTCGGGAGAGACCAGATCCGCGACAGGCAGGGCCCCGGCGGTCTGACCGCCCAGCGCGAGGAAGGCGGTACCGGCCAGGCCGAGGGCCTGGCAGCGGCGGAGATCGACGGGGAAAGCCATGGCCAACACTCGGGAAGCGTGTCAACGCCGGGTGGCCGGAGGGCGACGCACGCCCCTCAGCGGGGCGGCGTGCGCATGACCGCTGTATGAGCGACGCGGCGGACGCAATTCCCCGCCGCGTCGCTGGTGCCCGTCGCGTGCCCGGCGTGACGTACGTGTCCCGGCGACGTGGATGTCTCGGCCCGGTCGTCGCCGGGCGGGCGGTGGCTCAGAGCTCCGGTGAGCCGCTGCCCGCGAGCACCTCGGGCCGCAGCAGCGCCTGAAGGCGCTCGGCCGGCAGCAGGCCCTTCTCCAGGACGAGTTCGGCGACGCCGCGGCCGGTGGCCAGGGCCTCCTTGGCGATGCCGGTGGCCGCCTCGTACCCGATGTGCGGGTTGAGGGCGGTGACCAGACCGATGGAGTTCTCCACCGCGGCCCGCAACTGCTCGGTGTTGGCCGTGATGCCGGACACGCACCGCTCGGCGAGGGTCAGGCAGGCGCGCTCCAGGTGGGTGATGCTCTCCGACAGGGAGTGCAGGATGATCGGCTCGAACGCGTTCAGCTGGAGCTGACCGGCCTCGGCGGCCATGGTGATGGTCACGTCGTTTCCGATCACCTCGAAGGCGACCTGGTTGGCGACCTCGGGAATGACCGGGTTGACCTTGCCGGGCATGATGCTCGAACCGGCCTGCACCGGCGGCAGGTTGATCTCGTTGAGGCCCGCGCGCGGACCGGAGGACAGCAGGCGCAGGTCGTTGCAGCTCTTGGAGAGCTTGACGGCGATCCGCTTGAGCACGCCGGACATCTGCACGAAGGCACCGCAGTCCTGGGTGGCCTCCACCAGGTTGGCGGCCGTCACCAGCGGCAGGCCGGTGATCCCGGCGAGGTGGCGGCGGGCCGACTCGGCGTATCCGGCGGGGGCGTTGAGACCGGTGCCGATCGCCGTGGCGCCGAGGTTGATCTCGTGGATCAGCTCGACGGCCTCCGCGAGCCGCAGGCGGTCCTCGTCGAGCATGACCGCGAACGTGGAGAACTCCTGCCCCAGCGTCATCGGCACGGCGTCCTGGAGCTGGGTGCGGCCCATCTTGAGCACATCGCGGAACTCGAGGGCCTTGCCGGCGAAGGCGTCCTGGAGCACGGCCATCGCCTTGAGCAGGCCGCGTACGGCGAACACCGTCGCAATCTTGACGGCGGTCGGGTAGACGTCGTTGGTGGACTGGCCGAGGTTGACGTCCTCGTTGGGGTGCAGGTGCTGGTACTCGCCCTTGGCGTGGCCGAGCAGTTCCAGCGCACGGTTGGCGACGACCTCGTTGGCGTTCATGTTGGTGGAGGTGCCGGCGCCGCCCTGGATGACGTCGACGACGAACTCGTCGTGCAGTTTGCCGTCGCGGATCTCGCGGCAGGCCTCGACGATGGCGGCGGCCTTGCGCGGCTCCAGCAGGCCGAGTTCCTCGTTGGCGAGGGCGGCGGCCTCCTTGACGGCGGCGAGGGCGTCGATCAGGTGCGGGTAGGCGGAGATCGGCGTCCCCGTAATGGGGAAGTTCTCCTTGGCGCGCAGGGAGTGGATGCCCCAGTACGCCTCGGCGGGTACGTCGCGGTGGCCGAGCAGGTCGTGCTCGCTGCGGTGGGCTGCGGCGGTCATGGCTGTGCGGGTCCTCTTTCGGAGGTGGGTGGTTCGGTCAGGCAGGCGTCCGGGCGTGGGGGTGGTCCCCGCCCGAGCGGGACCCGGAGACCGGGGCGGGGTCGAGGGCGCGGACGGGCCGGACGCTACCGACCGGTCGGCCGCCGCCGAGCAGGGGCTCACCGGCGAACTCGGCGAGCGCGGCCGGGTCGATCCCGGCCCGTGCGAGGGCCGCGGCGGCGACCGGGACGCGCGCCCGGTTCGCTCCGTCGGCGATCTTCACGGCGACGGCCCGGCCGTCCGGCAGCGCCGCGACCTGGACGCCCTCGAAGCCGTCCTTGGCGAGCAGCCCGGGCACGGCGCGCATGAGCGCCGCGACGTCCCGCCGGGAGCCGGAGGCCATCTCGGCGTGCTCGCGCATGGCGTCCGCGACCCGTGCCTCGGGGGTGCCGGCCGGTGCGGTGGTGATCCGGGCAGCGGCGCGCGCGAGCCCGTGCAGTGAGACGGCGAACAGGGGCGCGCCGCAGCCGTCGACGGTCACCCGGGCGATCGCCTGGCCGGTGAGGTCCTCGACGGTTTCGGCGACGGCGCGCTGCAAGGGGTGGCCCGGATCGAGGTAGTCCTCCAGTGGCCAGCCGTTGAGCCCGCAGGTGTGGAGCATGGCCGCGTGCTTGCCGGAGCAGTTCTGCGCGAGCCGGGACGGCCGGCGTCCCTCGCGCACCCAGGCGTCGCGGACGACCGGGTCGTACGGCAGGTCGGGGACGTTGCGCAGGTCGTCCTCGGTGACTCCGGCCAGCTCCAGGATGCGCCGGGTGCCGGCGAGGTGCCGTTCCTCCCCGGAGTGGCTGGCGGCGGTCAGCGACAGCAGTTCCCCGTCGAGCGGCAGCCCGGCCCGGAGCATCGCCACCGCCTGCATCGGCTTGAGCGCCGAACGCGGGTAGAAGGCGGCCTCGATGTCGCCGAGTCGCAGCTCCACGGCTCTGTCGGCGCCGAGGACGACGACCGAGCCGTAGTGGATGCCCTCGACGACCCCGCCGCGGACGAGATGGGCGACGGGCACGTGGAGGGGTTCCCGGACCACGGGGGCCCCGGCCACGGCCGGACTTCCGTACATGACTGTCTGGTTCACGCCTTGGAACCGTCTTCCGTGGGGGCGTCCGTGCGGTTCGGGCGCATGATGTCGGTGAGTGTCTTCTCGACGCGGTCGAGATGGTGGGTCATGGCCTGCACCGCGTCGTGTCCGGAACCGTCGATCAGCGCCTCGACGATCGCGCGGTGCTCGCGGTTGGACTGCTCGCGCCGGCCGCCGAGCTCGTTGAGGAAGGCGGACTGGCGGGCCAGCGCGTCCCGGATCTCCTCGATCACCCGGCGGAAGACGGGGTTCTGGGCGGCTTCGGCCACGGCCAGGTGGAAGACGGTGTCCATCGCGACCCATGCGGTGGTGTCCGTCTCCTGCTCCATCCGTTCCAGGAGGTGGACCAGGTGATCGAGGTTCTCGGCCGTACGGCGCTCCGCCGCGTATCCGGCGACCGGGATCTCGACGTGACGGCGCACCTCCAGGAGGTCGCCGGCCGCGTAGTCGCCGAAGGTGGGCTCCTCGACGGCGTTGGCGACGACGAAGGTGCCCTTGCCGGTTCTGGAGGCCGTGAGCCCCATCGTCTGCAGGGCCCGCAGGGCCTCCCGCAGCACGGGCCGGCTGATCTCCAGGGTGCGGCACAGCTCGGCTTCCGAGGGGAGCTTGTCGCCGATGGCGTATTCGCCGCGCTCGATGGCACCGCGAAGGTGGCCGAGCACCGCTTCCATGGCGCTGACGCGCCGCGGCCCCGGACCACCTGTCTGGCTGTCTGACAGGTTCACGGGGTGATCCTGCGGGTGGCGGGGCCGGACTGTCAAGGCGCGCCCTTCTCCGAGGGCAGGCCACGCACTACTCGGCGGGCAGCGCCTCCCGCATCACCTTCGCGGTGCCGGCCGGGTCGTAGCCCTCGGGCACACCCGGCACCAGGATGATGTCGCCGTCGATGTGCCGCGAGCGCAGGGGTGCGATCTCCTGGTACGCGGGTGAGTCCCACCAGGCGCGCGCCTCGGCGATCCCGGGGAAGCCGATCACCACGACATGCCCGGGCCGGCTTCCCTCCTTCACCTCGTGCCGCGTGGCATGCACGAGGAAACGGCCACCGTACGGCTCGAAGGTGCCGCTGATGCGCTCGATGTACTCGGCGATCTCCGGATGCGGAGCGGCCTCCTGCAAGTGAGCTATTGCGTAGGCGGTCATGTCGTCCTTCCGTCCGGTCGGGCTCTGCTGCACCGGCGATCCTGGCAGGCGGCTGCACGAAGGGCGATGACCTGCCAGGTAAGCGCGCTCGGTACGCCCGGGCAGGACCGAAGCCGCCACACCGGCTCGTACGCCCCCTCCGCGAGCCGGCGTGGGCCGCACCCCTGCGACTCGGTGCGGCCGGCCTTGCGATGCCTGCCGGGCAAGGTGCGGTGACGCCGAACAGCCCGCGCAGCCGCCCGAGCTGACGTCATGTAAGGCGTGGGCCGCGGGGCGCAGCGCGGAGAGCGTGGCCGTCGGTGGCTCGATTATCGGCCAGATCATGTGCGGCTCTTGACCGTATTGGTTTAGACCTTTAGATTCCAGGCCGTCAGGCCCCCCACCGTGCCGGGTCGAGTGCCCGTGTCGCACCGGCGGTCATTGCCGGACCGTACTCGTACGCCCACCCCCGCGACCGCTCCCCCGCCCCACCGGAGCCGGGTGGCCACGTCGTCACTCAACCGACTCTTCCTCAGGAGCACACCCCACATGCCCACCCCCCACCCCGTTTTGAGCCTCCGCAGACGCGCACCCCTGGCCAAGCTCACGGTCAGCGCGGTGCTCGCTCTCGCCCTCTCCGCCCTGTTCGCCGTCTCCCCCGCCTGGGCGGCGGAGGGGCAGATCAGCGGCCTCGCCGGCAAGTGCGTCGACGTCGCCGCCGCGAGCAACGCCAACGGCACGGCCGTCCAGCTCTACGACTGCAACGGCACGAACGCCCAGAAGTGGTCCAACTCCGGTGACGGAACCCTGCGGGCGCTCGGCAAGTGCCTCGACGTCGTCGACCGCAGCACGGCCGACGGCGCCGCCGTCCAGCTGTGGGACTGCTCCGGCGGAGCGAACCAGCAGTGGGTCGTCACCGCCGCCCGCGACATCGTCAACCCGGCCGCGAACAAGTGCCTCGACGTGCGGGACAACAACAGCGCCAACGGCACCCGTCTGCAGATCTGGACCTGCACCGGGGGCGGCAACCAGAAGTGGAGCGCCCCGTCGAGCGGCGGCAGCGGCAACCCGTCCGGGTTCGTCGTCTCCGAGGCCCAGTTCAACCAGATGTTCCCGAACCGGAACTCCTTCTACACCTACAGCGGCCTGAAGGCCGCGCTCAGCGCCTACCCCGGCTTCGCCGGTACGGGCAGCGACACGACCAAGAAGCAGGAGGCGGCCGCGTTCCTGGCGAACGTCAATCACGAGACGGGCGGCCTGGTCTACGTCGTCGAGCAGAACACCGCCAACTATCCGCACTACTGCGACTCGAGCCGGTCGTACGGCTGCCCCGCCGGACAGGCGGCCTACTACGGCCGCGGGCCCATCCAGCTCAGCTGGAACTTCAACTACAAGGCAGCCGGTGACGCGCTCGGCATCGACCTGCTCAACAACCCCTGGCTGGTGCAGAACGACGCTTCCGTGGCCTGGAAGACCGGCCTCTGGTACTGGAACACCCAGTCGGGTCCCGGCTCCATGACTCCGCACGCCGCCATGGTCAACGGCGCCGGATTCGGGCAGACCATCCGCTCGATCAACGGCTCCCTGGAGTGCGACGGCAGGAATCCCGCCCAGGTGCAGAGCCGCGTCGACGCCTACCAGCGCTTCGCGTCCATCCTCGGCGTGAGCCCCGGTAACAACCTGTACTGCTGAGCAACACCCTTCCGCAGGCGGGAGGCGGGGCGTGGGCCGAGGAAGTTCGGTCCACGCCCCGTCTGCTTGCGCGCTCTCGCCAGCCGGGAGCCGCTGTTGCGGCAACGAGGCGGGCAGCCCGCCTGCATGACGGTGTGTGACATGCCGCTTTCAGCGTAATAGGCGGGTTAGGCTGTCTGGCCGCGCCACTCTGTGCGGGTTGATCACGGTCGTGTCAGGAGACTGTGGGTGCACAGATCGAGTGAGTGGCTGTATGAGCGGATCCTCCGGAACAAGCGACAGAACCCGGACATCACGGGGCGGGCGTCGGCGCAGAAGTACCGGGTGCCGCGGAACACGGTGGCCAAGGCACTCGGGCATCCGGTACCGCTGAAGCGGAGGAAGCCGCCGCCACGGAGGAGCGTGTCGGAACCGGTGAACAAGTGTGCGCCGGGCACGCTGCGGATGTCGTCCTCAGGCAGGGCCGAGGGTGGGCTCCGTCAGCAGCGGCCTGGTGGCCGTCGAGGCCCGCAGGGCCATCGAGCACCGGGAGGCGGCGGACGACAGCGGCGAGGCAGACTTTGATGGTGGAGGCGGCGGACAGGCGGACGACGCCCACCGTGACGAGGGCGCGCCCGGCGCGAAGGTGATCTCCCCGCTTGCGCGGCGGCTGCCGCCGGACGCGCAGACTGCGCCGGCGGACATGAGCGAGTGCAAGCAGCTGCTGAAGCCGGTGACGAGGCGTGCGACGACGAAGGGCACGAGCTTATGACCCCCACCAGGACCGCCGAAGCCACGGCCGAGCGGGTGGTGTCGGCGAGGACCCCGCTGCCGGGTGGCCCTCGTCCGTGCGCGGCGATCCGGCCCGCCACTGACTCCTGCCGGTTGAAGGCCACCGGGAGCGGGTACCCGCGCAGCAGGCGATCGTGATGGTGGTGGGCAAGAAGAGGCAAGGGGTGGAGCGGCCGCCAACCCCTGACCTGCTTGCGGGTCTGGATGCCGAGCTGGGCCGGATCGATGAGCAACTGCGCGCTCTGGCCGCCGCCAAGCACCGGGTTCAGGGCCTGTTGCAGGCGGTGGTGGCCATCACCCGGGAGGTGGAGCTGCCCGCGGTACTGCACCGCATCGTGACGACCGCCATGGAACTGGTCGGCGCCCGCTACGGGGCGCTGGGAGTTCTTGACGAGTCCGGCCAGTTCCTGGAGCAGTTCATCGCCGTCGGCGTGACCGAGCAGGAGCGGTCGGCCTTGGCCGAAGCGGGGTTTCCTCGCGGCCTCGGCGTTCTCGGGCACCTGATCCGCCACCCCGAGCCCTTGCGGGTGGACGACATCTCCTCCCATCCGTCCTCGGTCGGCCTGCCGCCAGGCCACCCGCCCATGCAGACCCTGCTGGGCGTCGCCGTCAGCGTCCGCGGCGAAATCTACGGCGACCTCTTTCTCTCCGAGCGGCGCGACGGACGGCCCTTCGACGCCCACGACGAGACCATCGTCGTCGCCCTCGCCAGTGCCGCCGGTATCGCGATCGACAACGTCCGGCTCTTCGAACAGGTTCGTACCGGATCCGAACAGTTCCAGCGGCGTCTGCTGCCGACGCTGCCCGACATGCGGCCCTTCGACGCCGCCGCCATCTACCGGCCCGCCGCCAAACCCCACCATGTGGGAGGCGACTGGTACGACGCCATCCTGCTTCCGGACGGCGCGGTGGCGGTCGTCATCGGCGACGTGGTCGGTCACGATCTGCACGCCGCCGCCGCCATGGCCTCCACTCGCAACATGCTGCGCGCTTTGCTGTTCACCCTGCTCACTCCGCCCAGCGCTGTCCTCGCCCAGCTCGATCGCACCCTGGAAGCCATCACCGACAGCCCCGTCACCACCACCAGCCTGGCGCGCATCGAACCCGCGGGGGCTGCCTGGAGGCTGCACTGGAGCTCCGCGGGCCACGTCCCCCCGTTGCTGATCGCCCCGGGCGGCCGGACGGAATACCTGTTCACGGAGCCCGGACTACCACTGAACGTCGACGTCGGGCTGCCCCGCCCCGACCACACCCATCCTCTGCCCCCGGGCACCACCGTGGTCTTCTTCACCGACGGCCTCATCGAACACCCCGCCCACCCCCTCGACGACAGCTTGAACAAACTGGCCGAACTCGCCACCGCACACGCGGCCCTGCCCCTGCAGGACTTCGTGCAGGCCCTCGCCGACCACCACCCCAGCGACGCGCACGACGACATGGCCATCCTCGCCCTGCGCACTCCGCGCTGAGACCGCACAGACCCACTCTTACTGAGAGGCAGATCCTTCACGTCACAAGTCGCTCCCGAGTGGTCACCCGAAGCAATCCCGGCAGAGCACATTGCGAAAGGTCATACAGATGAGCGGCGGTGTCGTGGGCCCGGAAGGGTCAGCGAACGGTGGACGACGGAGCAGGGCCGGGGGGAAGACCTCCCGATGACTGTTGCGAGCCGCGACAAGCTCCGGAGCGGTGGCCTGTGGGTCCTGCGGATCATCGCCGTTGCCGCGCTGTACTTCGCCTCCGGCAAGCTGGGACTCCTCCAACACTTCATGCGCGGCCAGGTGACGCCGCTGTGGCCGCCGACCGGGATCGCCCTGGCCGCACTGCTCCTGATGGGCCTGCGGATCTTGCCCGGGATCGTGCTCGGCTCCTTCCTGATCGACCTCACCCTGGGACCGTCACTTCCCGCCGTGCTCGCGATCACGGCAGGCAACACACTCGCGCCCCTCTGCTCCTACGCCCTCCTTCGCGTCACCGGGTTCCGCACCCGGATGAACCGCTTCCAGGACGCGCTCACGCTCGTCTTCCTCGGCGCGTTCGCCGGCATGCTCATCAGCGCGACCGTGGGCAGCACCACCCTGAGCCTCGCCCACGCGCTGCCCCCCGGCGGGTTCTGGCTGACATGGTGGGTCTGGTGGACCGGCGACGCCACGGGCGTCCTGCTGGTCACACCGCTGCTGCTCGCCCTCCGCTCGGCGCGCTGGCCGAAGGACGCACCACCAGCCAGATGGGCGGAGGGGTCGCTGCTCGTCGCGGCAACCGCCGGCGTCGGCCTCCTCCAGACCTCCCCCGCACCGCTGCTCTTCCTCGGCTTCCCGTTGCTGACCTGGGCGGCCTTCCGCTTCCAGCGCGCCGGAGCCACGCCCTGCGCGCTGGCCGTATCCACCTTCGCCATCCTCGCCGCCACTCGCAGAGCAGGCCCGTTCGCCGGTCACACCCTGCTCACCGACATGATTTCACTGCAGGCCTTCAACGGCGCCGCCGCGCTGACCGCGCTGCTGCTCTCCGCGGCCATCACCGCGCGGAACCAGGCCCAGGAAAAGATCCAGGAGGCCAGCAGGCGACTTGCCGAGATGGTGGCGAGAACCGCGCCGGACACCGGACCCCCGGCGCTTCCCGATACCCAGGGCGACGGGGAGGAGAACGGCGGTCGGACGCCACCGTCATGATCAATCGGACGGGGCCGATGAGGACCGGTCCCACCGGACCGCGCCGGTCAGGGACGCGGTCCGAGAGACCCGGAAGCCCCACCCTCTCGGGTCTGCCGGGGCTTTCCGGAGACGTTCGGTCCGGGAACGGGCTCAGCCCGCCGTCACCCGGTCCTCGATCAGGAGCGCACGGGTCCGGGACCGGTCGAGGAACCGCGCCTCGTCGATGCCCACCCGCTCGTCGGAGACGGCCGCCATCCACGCCTGGAAGGCGTCGCGGTCCTCCCAGCCCATCTCGGTCACCACGTCGAAGTCGATCCCGTCCTCGCGCAGGTTGAACGCGTCGCCGCGGATCAGGTAGTGCCGCTTGTACACGATGGGTGACGGAGCGAGGCTCAGGATCAGCGGCACATGGTTGTTCTCGTAGTGCTCCTTGAACGCCTCGCTGGTGATCCCGTCCCGCTTCTTCAGGTAACTGAGCAGCTTCATCATGGTGGTTGAGCCTCCTGGTGCAATTCGGGGAGTTCCCCGGTTACGGCTCTGGTAAGCTAACGGGGAACTCCCCACTTCGTCAAACGAGGACTTTCCGTGATCGCTCCGAGGCAACTCGCCCGCCGGCCGGCGCGCGCCGACGCCCGGCGCAATTACGAGGCGCTGGTCGCCGCCGCGGAGGAGGTCTTCGTCACGGAAGGCCCCGACGCCCCCCTGGATCTGATCGCGCGGCGGGCCGGCGTCGGCAACGCGACGCTCTATCGGCACTTCCCGACCCGGCGCGACCTCCTGGTGGCGGTGTGCGTCGGCGAGGTCGAGACGTTGTGCGAGCTGGCCGAGCGGCTGCGCGCCGAGCCGAACCCCCGCGACGCGCTGATCGCCTGGATCCGGGCCTACATCGACCACGTCGGCGCCCACCGCGGACTGGGCTCCGCGCTGAACACCGGCACACAGGAGGACGACACCCTGGTGGCCGTGTGCCAGGCAGCGGTGACCGAAGCCGGAGGCACCCTCCTGGAAGCGGCCGTTCGGACCGGAGGAGTGCGTGGAGACCTGCGCATCCCCGATCTGCTCGCCCTGGTGGGCGCCCTGGCCACGGCGAGTGAGAGCGGCGACGAGGAAAGGCCCGAGAGGCTTCTCCAACTGGTCATCGAGGGGATCGGCGGCTGACCGGCGACGCCGGAGGCCGTCGTCGGTTTCACTCCACGGTGGGGCGCGCAGCCCCGGCCATCTGTGGCCCGCGGGCGGGCCTGGCACGGTGGCCGCGGCCGACGACGCCGGCCACCCGGTGAGCCGGCAGGTGTCGGCGTCGTAGCCGATCGCCGCGACGTACCCGGCCGGCTCCGGGGCGATGGCCGCCCACCGATCGCGCATGCGTCGCGCCGGCGGCCGGGAGTTCCCACGCGCGCTCGGTCACCGGCGCGCCGATCGCGGCGCCGAGCTCCATCTGCTTGCGCAGGATGCCGGGCACATCGCGCGGCGCGCTGCCGCTTGGTGAGGCGCCTGTCCGTCGGCCTCGGTCTTCGGCGTAGGACGGGCAAAAAAGAAAGGGAAAGGAGGTCACCCGCTCCTTTCCACTCTCAACATATAGCGCAGTGGGGGGCTTGCGGCAAGGCCCCCGTCGTGCCGCACAATCACCGGCCGAAGCCGGAAACCAAGAGTCCGCCGGTGCCCGCTGAGCCACGCGGGCGCGTCGATCCCTGTGCCGCACGCAACGGTCGCAAGCGACCCCAGATCGGAACCCGAGAGATCATGAAACCCCTCACCATCAGCGCTTTCGACCTGCCCGACCGTCTCTCCCCCAAGGCCGACCCGGCACTGATCGCCGGCGACGAGCACCACTTCGCGGCCATCGCGGAGTGCCTCGAACAGTCGATCGCCGGGGTGTCCGACCGCCTCGCCGCCGAACGCAGGGCACCCGGCGGGACGGGCCGGCAGGCGCTGGACCGGGATCTGGAGATCCACCGGCTGACCGCACGGCTGCGCACCCTGCGCCGCTTCGGTCTGGACCTGTGTCTCGGCCGCATGGTCGGCACGGACCACCCCGAGCCCGTGTACGTCGGGCGGCTCGGCCTCACGGACAGCACGGGGCGCCGGCTGCTGCTCGACTGGCGCTCCCCCGCGGCCGAGCCGTTCTTCGGAGCCACCCACGCCAATCCGATGGGGCTGACGAGCCGCCGCCGGTACCGCTGGACCCGCGGCCGGATCGGCGACTACTGGGACGAGGTGTTCACCGCTGACGACATCGCCGGTCACGCCGCGCTCGACGACCAGTCCGCGTTCATCGCCAGCCTGGGCGGCAGCCGGTCCTCGCGGATGCGTGACGTGCTCGGCACCATCCAGGCCGACCAGGACGCCATCATCCGCGCGGGATCCCGCGGCGCTCTCGTCGTCGACGGCGGTCCGGGTACGGGCAAGACCGTCGTCGCCCTGCACCGCGCCGCCTACCTTCTGTACTCCGACCCCCGCCTCGGCCACCGCCGCGGCGGCCTGCTGTTCGTCGGTCCGCACCAGCCGTACCTCGGCTACGTCGCCGACGTCCTCCCCAGCCTCGGCGAGGAGGGCGTGCAGACCTGCACCCTGCGCGACCTCGTCGCCGAGGGGGCCGCGGCGCCGGTCGAGAGCGACCCTGGCGTGGCCCTCCTGAAGTCGTCCGCGGACATGGTGAAGGCGGTCGAGAAGGCCGTCAGGTTCTACGAGGAGCCACCCGCGGAGGGGATGACGGTCACGACCCCCTGGTCCGACGTCCGGCTGAGCGCCGAGGACTGGGCGGCGGCGTTCGAGGCGGTCGAACCCGGTACCCCGCACAACGAGGCGCGCGACCAGATCCGGGAGGAACTGTTCACGATCCTGGTGGACAAGCACGAAGGCGACGTGTCCGCCGACCAACTCCGCACGTCCCTGACGCGGAACAGGGAACTGCTCACCGCCCTCAACCGTGCCTGGCCCCTGCTCGAAGCGGCCGACCTCGTCGGAGACCTGTGGTCCGTACCCGCCTATCTGCGGATGTGCGCTCCCTGGCTCGGCCGCGGTGACGTCGAAAGGCTCCAGCGCCCCGACGCCCAGGCCTGGACGGTGTCCGACCTGCCGCTGCTGGACGCGGCGCGGCAGCGGCTCGGTGACGCGGAGACCTCGCGGCGCGAGGCCCGGCACGCGGCCGTCCTCGCCGCCCAGCGGGAGCGCATGGAGCAGGTCGTCGACAACCTGATCGCCGCCGCGGCCGACTCCGGAGCCGACGGTGACGACGGCGAGGGTCTGGTGACGATGCTGCGCGGTGCGGACGCCGAGGTCAGCCTGGTCGACGAGTCGGAACTGACCCCTGCCGACCCGGACCGGCTCGCCGGCCCGTTCGCGCACATCGTCGTCGACGAGGCCCAGGAACTGACCGACGCGGAGTGGCACATGCTGCTGCTGCGGTGCCCGTCGCGGAGCTTCACCATCGTCGGGGACCGGGCCCAGGCCAGGCGCGGGTTCACGGAGTCGTGGCGGGAACGGCTCGAACGGATCGGGCTCGACCGGATCAACCTGGCGTCCCTGAGTATCAACTACCGCACGCCGGAGGAGATCATGGCGGAAGCCGAGCCGGTCATCCGGGCCGTGCTCCCGGACGCCAACGTGCCGACCTCGGTCCGCAGCGGCGGCGTTCCCGTCGTGCGCGGATCCACCTCGGAGCTGCGCTCGATCGTCGACACCTGGCTGACCGGGCATGCCGACGGGATCGCCTGCGTCATCGGCGATCCGACGTTCCGGACCACGTCACGTGTCCGGTCCCTCACCCCGGAGCTGTCGAAGGGGCTCGAATTCGACCTGGTCGTCCTCGTCGACCCCGAGAGGTTCGGCGAGGGCGTCGAAGGAGCGATCGACCGCTATGTCGCCATGACCAGAGCGACCCAGCAGCTGGTCGTCCTCACGAGCCCCTGACGTAGGTGTCACCGGGAACGCCCGGCAGCCGCACGCTGCCGGGCACCGCTCCCTTCTGGCTCCGCGGCGTCAGCGCCCTTCCTTCCGCCTGCCGCGCACGAGCCAGGCGGCTCCCCCGACGGCCAGGGCGACCGGCCATTCCAGGGCCCCGGCGACGGCGAGGGCTCCCAGGCCCCCGTAGAAGACCAGGTCCCGGGTGGGCACGTTCTCCAGACTGAGGTGCGGGATCGGAACCGGGGCGCGGAACACGCGAGTGCCCAGGTGGAAACCCCCGTCAGGATGGGCCTCCCCGGCCCCGTCCTGCTGGGTTTGCGCACGGCCGGTGAACGCTCGCCTGCTCTGTGTCGTGTAATGCCCCTTCTGGGCCCGCACGCGTGCCGCAGGCTCGAGCGTGGTCAGTCCAGCGTCCGACATCTTCCTCTGGGCCCGGACACGCTCGGTGGGCTCGAGCACGGTCTCAGCTGCCGTAACCATCCCCGCTCCCTCCTCTCCTGTGAGCCGGTGTGGATGTGTCTCTTCTCCATCCACCCTCCCATCCTCGCGCGCCGTCCGCCGTAGAGCCGCCTCGCGGTGAAGCCGACCTTCACGGCGAGCAGTAGGCAAGGGCGGTGACCTCGTAACTCTGGGTGGCGGAGGTGTTGTGGAAGTTCACGGTCCAGCTGTCGCCGGGGTTCGTGCTCGTGCTCTGGTAACTGTTCACAGGGATGACCTCGTCGCCCCCGACCCAGCCCCCGCTGACCGCGGTCTGACCGGCCGGGCATACGACGACCAGGGCCGTGCTCTGCCCCGGTGCCAGCGTCGCGTCGCCTCCGACGACCTGAGTGAGATCGGCGCCACCGGACGCGCCCTGCGGGCCGGTGGCTCCCTGCGGACCGTTGGCTCCGGTGCCGCCCTGCGGACCGGTGACTCCGGTGCCGCCCTGCGGACCGGTGGCACCCGTAGCGCCCTGTGGGCCCGTGCCACCTGTAGCGCCTTGGGGCCCGCTCGCACCCTGAGACCCGTTCACACCGGCGGCACCCTGCGGACCGTTGGCACCCGTCACGCCCTGCGGGCCCGTGCCACCCGTGCCACCCTGCGGGCCCATGGCGCCCGTAGCGCCTTGGGGTCCCATGCCACCCGAGTCGCCCTTCTGACCCGCAGGACCACCCACACCCTGCGGACCGGCCGCACCCGTCACACCCTGCGGACCAGTAGCACCGATACCACCCTGTGGACCGTTGGCACCCGTCACGCCCTGAGGCCCTGTCGCACCGATACCACCCTGCGGACCGTTGGCACCCGTCACGCCCTGAGGCCCTGTCGCACCGATACCACCCTGCGGACCGTTGGCACCCGTCACGCCCTGAGGGCCCGAGCCACCCGTGCCACCCTGCGGGCCCATGGCGCCCGTAGCGCCTTGGGGTCCCATGCCACCCGAGTCGCCCTTTTGACCCGCAGGACCACCCACACCCTGCGGACCGGCCGCACCCGTCACGCCCTGCGGGCCCGTGCCACCCTGCGGGCCCGTGGCGCCCGTAGCGCCTTGGGGTCCCATGCCACCCGAGTCGCCCTTCTGACCCGCAGGACCACCCACACCCTGCGGACCGGCCGCACCCGTCACACCCTGCGGACCGTTGGCACCCGTCACGCCCTGCGGGCCCGTGCCACCCGTGCCACCCTGCGGGCCCATGGCGCCCGTAGCGCCTTGGGGTCCCATGCCACCCGAGTCGCCCTTCTGACCCGCAGGACCACCCACACCCTGCGGACCGGTCGCCCCCGTCGCACCCTGAGCGCCCTGCGGCCCTTGCGGGCCGGGATCGTCGCACGACGGTACGGGGCCGGAGACGCTGACGTAGCGGGCGGCCACCCAGCCGGAGCGGTTGGCGACCTGGTACCAGAAGGGGTCGCCGTCGACGATCTCGCCCACCGTCCGGCACGAGACGCTGATCCGCGCGCCGCTGGCATAGCTCCCCAACTGGGCCGACCTGGTGGCCGGTTGGGCGCGGATGCTCAAGCTCGTCCTGGAGGTCACCGTCCCGGGAATCGCCGTCGCGAACGCGGTCCGCTCCAGCTGGGTGGCGGCGACCCCTGAGCGCATCGTGTCCGTGGGCCCCGGAGCGGCTGTCGCCGCCGCCCCTTGCAGCTCACATGCCAGGCCCAGGCTCACCGCTCCCAGGGCCAGCGACAGATAGGTAATCCTTCGCATCAAAAAACACCACGCCTTTCGCTCTTCGCCTGCGATGAAGGAGACGGGAAGAGAAAAGCGCATATTCAGCCCATATCATCACTATGACACGAATAAGATCCCAAATCTCATCGAACTGCGAGCTGTCAGATCGCGGGGCCGGCGATCCGGGTGTACGGGAGCCCGTTGCTCACGCCGGCGAGCGTGGTCACCGTGATGGTGACCGCTCCTGCGGCACCCGCGGGCGCGACAGCCGTGAGGCTGGACGGCGAGAGCACGGTGAACGCCGCGGGGATGCCGTTGAAGTCCACGGCCGTCGTGGTGGTGAGGTTGGCGCCGGTCAGCGTCACGACGGCACCGTCGTACGTCGGTCCCTGACCGGGCGTCACGGAGGTGAGGCTGGGCGCGTCGAGGTAGACGTAGCTCAGGGGGTTGCTGGTACCACCGGCGGTGGTGACCGTGACCGCCGCGGCACCGGCCGCGTGAGTGGGAGTCACCAGGGTCATCCGCGTATCGGAGACGACGGTGAACGATGCCGCCGTCGTGTCGAAGCGCACCGCCGTCGCGTTGAGGAGTCCGCTGCCGGTGAGGGTCGCCGCGGCACCGCCGGCCGAGGGTCCGGCGGGGGGCTTGATGTCGGTCAGAGACGGCACCGGGGTGTAGTAGAAGTACGCGCTGGGGTTGTCGGGGTTGCTGGTACCGCCGGGGGTCGTCACCGTCACCGCCGCGGCGCCGGGCGCGTGGGCGGGGGTCACCGCGACGATCCGCGAGGGGGGCAGGACGGTGAACGCCGCCGCGATCCCGTCGAAGAGCACCGTCGTCGCCCCCGACAGGTTGGTGCCCGTCAGCGTCACCGAGGTGCCTCCGGAGACCGGGCCCTGACCGGGCGTCACGCCCGATACGGCGGGTGCGGCGACATAGGTGTAGGTGACGGTCTGCGTGCTGGTGCCCTGGCCGGTGGTGACGGCGACATTGACCGCTCCGGTCCCGGCCGGAGTGATCGCGGTGAGCTGTGTGCTGCTGAGGACGGTGAACGAGGTGGCGGCTCCGCCGCCGAACTGCACGGCTGTCACACCGGTGAAGCCGGTACCGGTCACGGTGACGACGGTCCCGCCGGAGGACGCCCCCTGCGCGGGACTGATCGAGGAGACGGTGGGGGCGGCCAAGGCGGTACTCCTTCACGCGACACTGCGGCAGATCCGTGTCGGACCGGTTCGGGCGACGGCGGCCGGGACGACGGCCGATGGGGGGACACCCGCCCGAGCGGAGGAGGGGACTGCGCTCGGACGGGCGTCGTGTGCACCCCCGGAACGGGGCTGCTGGATCAGATGCCGGGGCCGGCGACGTACGTGAATCCGTCGGCGGCGGTCGCGGTTCCGGCCGGGTTGGTGACCACCACGTCGACGGCGCCGGCCGTGCCGGGCGGAGTCACCGCCGACAGGGAGGTGGCGCTGATGACGGAGAACGGCGCGGCGGTTCCGTCGAAGGTGACCGACTCGGTGCTGTCGAGGTTGGTGCCCGTGATGGTCACCGCCGTTCCGCCGGAGGTCGGGCCCGAGGACGGGTTGACGGTCACGATCGTGGGGTCGTCGATGTAGGTGTAGGACAGGCCGTTGTTGCTGCCGCCCGCGGTCGTCACGGTCACCCCCACCGGTCCGGCCGCGGTGCCCGCGGGCACGACGACACTGATGGAACTGTCGGAGTTCACCGTCGGGGTGGCGGTGTTCGCGCCGAAGGACACGCCGGTCGCGGTCGACAGGCCGGTGCCGTTGATGGTGACGGTGTTGCCGCCGGCCAGCGGCCCGGAGTCGGCGTCCAGAGAGGACTTGAACGGGGCGCCGACGTAGAAGAACGACAGCGGGTTGCTCGTCCCGCCCGGGGTGGTCACGGTGACCCCGACGGCACCCGCGCCCGCGGGGGACACCGCTGTGACCTGGGTCGGGGAGACGTTGGTGACGCTCGTGGCGGGCTTGGTGCCGAACATCACCGTGCTGGTGTTGGAGAGGTTGGTTCCGGTGATGGTCACCGGCGTGCCTCCGCCGGTGGAACCCTGGTTCGGAGAGATGGGCATGGGGACACTCCTTCGTCTCTGCTGGGGACATGCGAGGAACCGGCGGAATGGCCTGTCACCGTCCGCGTCACCGCCAAGAAGCGGGACCGCCGCAGGCACGCGAGCGCCGTCAGCTCTTTCGGGCTGCTTCAGGCATGGAAGAACACGGCTCAGGAGTGTGGCTGGGCACGAAGGGAACGAACGGACTGTCGCCGGGCACACATGGCCGGGCGCGCAGCGGCCTGCGTCGCCTCCCCTGGGCATGGAGAAAACCGGCAACGGCTGCCTGTCTCAACGTCCTTCTGGCACGGGGATGGGCAGCCCGCCGGTGTCGCACTCTCAGTGACCCATACCTCCGATCGGGTGACAAGAGGCCCTGCACCACCATCACCCGTATGGAGTAGTTCAGTGCTCACCCAGGGCCCGATCAGCTTCCCTCTCCGGGGCTCGCGCAGGCCTTCGGCGCCACCCGGGCCGGACACTGCAGGCCGCCGCGCCGAGCCCTCGTGGCCAACTCCGTCGTCTCACAAGACAAGACCATGTCAGCGCGCGCAACCTCGGCAATCCCAGTAGGTGGTACGGCGAGAGGCGAGCGCGGTGATCGCGCTCCCCTGATGGAGTGACGCACCCGGAAACCCCTTGCCCGTGCGCCGGCCCGAAGGCTTGGATGTGAATATCCAACCGGTGGGCTGCCCGTCCTCTCCGGGGGATGTGGCAGTCGATCCGTGTACGGCTTCTCTCCGGAGGACGTGCGTACGCGTCGGCTTGCCGCGATGGGCACCCCCGGAAGAGGGATTTGGATCGGGTCAGCCGGTGCCGTCCAGGTACCGGCTGACCCGGTGGTACACGTGGGTTCCGAATGTGTGGAGCCCGGATGCGCAGGGGGCATCAAGCGTCCTGACTGATGATCAGGGGCTCTTGCAGGTGAGGTTTCCCGGTGCGGGGGTGGAGTTGCCGGTGGCGGTGAAGCCGAAGGTGGCGGTGCCGTTGGCCGCGAGGGTGCCGTTGTACGAGCTGTTGCGCACCGTGACGGATCCGCTGGTCCCGGTGTTGACCCCGTCCCAGAGGCTGCTGATGGACTGACCGGAGGCCAGGTTCAGGCCGACGGTCCAGCCGTTGAGCGTGCTGGTGCCGTTGTTGCGGACCGTCACCTCGCCCTGGAAACCGCCGGGCCAGCTGTTGACGTTGCGGTAGGCGGCGGTGCAAGTACCGTTCGTGCCGCCGCCGCCCGGGTCACCGCCCGGGTTTCCCCCCGTGCCGCCACCCGGGTCGCCACCCGGGTCGCCTCCGTTGCCGCCTCCACCGTCGGTCAAGGTCGGCGTCTGCCAGTCACGCCACGAGGACAGGTTGCCGGACTTGCTGGGCGCGATCCTGAACACGCCGGAGCCGTTGCCCGTGCCCAGCAGGAACTTCTGGAGGTTCTGCTGCAACGGTGTCTTCCACTCGGACCTGACGGCACAGTGGGTCCCGTCCTGCACGTCCGACCAGTAGGTGATGTTGCTGCCGGCGCCGAGCGCCTTGTAGATCTCGGCCCCGCCCAGCGCCGCCACGCTTCCCGACCTGGCGGCCAGCCAGTCGACGTACGGGTTCTCCATGACGAACAGCCCGCGCGGCGCGACCATGCCCAGGATCTCGTGGGTGTCCACCGGCAGGGAGTTCGGGTTGCCCGTGTAGGAGCTGAACGCGTCGCCCAGCCACGGCTGTTCCGAGTAGGCGCTGCTCAGCGGCTGGGAGCCGCTCTCCCCCGGAATACCGCGGAGGATGGGCACACCGCCGCTTCCCGACTCGATCGGCATGGTCAGGGCGACGCGCTGGTCGAACGCGCCGGCCACGATGGCACCCTTGCCGAACCGCGAGCATCCCGTCACGCCGGTCGCGCTCGCCTTGAGGATGTTGCCGCCCGACTGCTCGATGACGTCGATGATGCGGCTCACGCCCCAGGACCAGGCCATCAGCAGGCCCGTGCTGCTGGACGAGCCGTACACGCTGTAGAAGGCACCCTGCTTGTTGTTCCGTGCGGTGCCCTCCTTGCCCACCGAGTAGGGGTCGTAGTTGATGACGGCGACGCCGGAGGCCTTGATGGTGGCCGTGTCCGCGCCGAGCCCGCCGAACACGATGACGGCCGGGAAGGGCCCCGAACCGCTCGGCAGGCTCACGCTCGCCGAGAAGCTCGCGCTCTTGCCCTGGTCCGTCACGTTCACGGTGATGCTGCTCGCCGACACCGTGCCCGTGACGCCGGCGGGTTTCGCGGGCTTCTGGCCGTAGACGGACCTCTGCGCCAGCTGGCTGATCTCCGCCCGGCGGCACCGCCAGTCGCCCTTGGCCGAGATCCGCGTGCCGTTCAGCTTCTTGAAGGGGTCCGGCAGCATGGAACTGGCCGTCGGAGAGCCCGGGTTGGGCACCGCGCAGTCCGCGCCGTCGTCCTCGCCGCCGGCCAGCACCTGCGCGGCGACGACGGCTCCTTCGGCGGCGCCCGCCTGTGGGGTGAGCGAGGGGGTGATGAGGCTCGCGGTGGCGACCAGGACCGCAGCCGCCCACACTCTGGGCCGATATCGGGACCGATGGAAGCGCATGGGGACCTCCGGAGGAAGACGCACGATCGACTGTGGGGTGTGCCAGTTCGAATGTTGCGTGGTTCACGGGGCAACACGGCGCAACTGGGAGCGCTCCCAAGGGTAGGAATGGGGCCCGGAGCATGACAACACCCGGGAGGTGGACCCCTCGGTTTGGCCATTCCACCCCTGCCATCGGCGCACCACGGGATCGCCAAAACAGGGCGGATGAGCGGAAAGCGGCCGATCCGCCCGGCTCCTGCGGCTCCACACAATGAAAGTTCCGGCCGTTTCGTACAGCAGAACGAAACTTTCGATGCGCACCGTACACCGGTGACGGACCGAGTACGAGCCTTCACCGCACCGAACGACACAGTATCCCGGCGAAGGATGACAGAGTGTTACAACGGGTGCGTAAGGAAGGAACACGATGAAGCGGAAGCCTTCACAGCCGGCGGAGCCGAGGGCGGGATCCACGTCGGAGGTCGCCGCGGCCAGGCTGCGTCTGCTCGCCGAGGCGAGCCGCGCGCTGGCGTCGGGGCTCGACGCGGAGGAGGCGCTGCGCCGCGTGGCCCGGGTGGTGGTTCCGCATCTGGCCGACGCCTGTGTCGTCGACCTGGTCGAGGGGAACGGGCTGCGCCGCCTCACCGTCATGGACCGGGACGCGGAGCGGGTGTTGCGGGTACTGCCCGGCGGGTTCCTGCCCGGGCCGGACGACTCGGCCGCCGCCTTGGCGAAGGTGCTGCGCGGCGCGGGTCCGACGGTGGTCACCGACTTCGACATGCCCGATCCGGACGACTCCCTGTGCTCCGCCCAGTGGGCCCTATACCGGATGCTGGGCGCCGAGACCGCGTTGATCGTGCCCATGAGCGTTCGCCGGGAGGCTCTCGGAGCGCTCACCTTCGTACGCCGTGCCCCGGCCGTTCCCTTCGACGAGCAGGAGCGGGCGCTCGCCGCCGACCTGGGGCACCGCGCGGGCCTCGCCCTGGACAACGCGCGTCTGTACGCGCTGCAACAGCACACCGCGGAGCAGCTCCAGCTCTCCCTTCTGCCCGATCTCTCCGGGCTCGGGCACCTCCAGCTCGCCACCCGTTACGTGGCCGCCCGCGAGCGGGCCGAGGTCGGCGGCGACTGGTACGACGCCTTCCCGCTCCCCGACGGCTCGGTGGTCCTCGCGATCGGGGACGTGGTCGGCCACGACCTGGCGGCGGCCGTCCGC
Organism: Streptomyces sp. CB01373; assembly: GCF_002803075.1. Classification (GTDB taxonomy): domain Bacteria; phylum Actinomycetota; class Actinomycetes; order Streptomycetales; family Streptomycetaceae; genus Streptomyces. The sequence continues at coordinate 256,871 of NZ_NNBK01000007.1, forward strand.
ATGGGCCAGTTGCGCAACATGCTGCGCGCGCTCGCCTACGACAGCGGGGACGATCCGGCCGGGGTGATGAACCGTCTGGACCGGGTCATGCAGGGCCTGACCACCATCGAACTCGTCACAGCCGTCATCGCCCGCATCGAGACGCCGCCCGACGGACCGTGGCGGCTGCTCATGACCAACGCCGGCCACCTTCCGCCGCTGCTCGCCCAGCCCGACGGCCGCACTCTCCTGCTGGAGGAGGGGCACGCCCCCGTCCTGGGAGTCGACCCGGAGCTCCGGCGCGAGACCGCGGTGGTCGCCCTGCCTTCCGGCGGCACCCTGCTCTTCTACACCGACGGCCTCATCGAACGCCCCGGCGAGGACATCGGCCGCGGCCTCACCCGGCTGCGCCAGCACGCGGCCGCGCTGGCCCGTGAACCGCTGACGGTCTTCCGCGACGAACTGCTCACCCGGTTGAGCAACGACCAGCACGACGACATCGCCATCCTCGCCCTGCGTATCCCCTGATTCCTCGAAACGCGTGGGTACAGAGAAGCGAAAGGTCAGTTGTGGTCGTCAACGTGTTCGTATTCGACACTCCCCGATCAATGGATGTCAGTGTTGAAGACCTCCCCTCGGACGTCCCGGACGCGCGCCTACGGTGCGCTCACCGGACGGCCGGCGCCGTCCCGGACTCAGCCGACGATCAAGGGGAGACACCGTGGCGAGTGTGGAAGTGTCGCTGAAGGAAATGATGACCGCGGTCGAGGGGGCGCTGGGCGCGGCGGTCGTCGACTACACCAGCGGAATGGCCCTGGGAACCCTGGGCGGGGGCAAGGACCTGGATCTCACCATCGCCGCGGCGGGGAACACGGATGTGATCCGCGCCAAGGTGCGCACCATGGAGCAGCTGGGCCTGAACAGTGAGATCCAGGACGTGCTGATCACGCTCGGCGACCAGTACCACCTGATCCGCCTGGTCACCGGACGCAACGGCAACGGCCTGTTCCTCTACCTGGTGCTGGACAAGACCCGTTCGAATCTGGCGATGGCCCGCCACCAGCTCAAGCGCGTCGAGGAACAGCTCGAGATCTAGCTCTTCGCCTGCCCCGGGCCGACGTGTGCCCATGATGTGAAAACTTCTTCAAGTCACCACATCAGCATGATTCCAATTCGTGGTTGCACGCGGCCCGGGGCGAGAAGGATCTGCTCTGCGCAGCACATTCCGTGTGGCGTCCCGCGGGGCGCCACCGCGTCTTGGACCATCCCCGATGCGGCAGGGAGCACGCACTCATGCAAGTCCCCCTCTACCAGGCCAAGGCGGAGTTCTTCCGCATGCTCGGGCACCCCGTGCGCATCCGGGTCCTGGAGCTGCTCCAGCACGGTCCCGTGCCCGTACGCGATCTGCTCGCCGACATCGAGATCGAGCCGTCCAGCCTCTCGCAGCAACTGGCCGTGCTGCGACGCTCCGGCATCGTCGTGTCCATCCGGGAAGGATCGACGGTCCGCTACGCCCTCGCCGGCGGCGATGTCGCCGAACTGCTGCGCGCGGCCCGCCGTATCCTCACCGAACTCCTGGCCGGCCAGAACGAACTGCTCGCCGAACTCCGGCAGACCGACGGTGCAGTTCCCGCCGTGCCCGCCGGATCCGGGCGGATGCCCGTGGGGGCCCGACTCGCGCACACCGTCGTGCCGTCGGAGGCGCGGGGCCGCGACAAGGAGTGAGCGGCACTCAACGATGCCGCGCCGGAGGCTGCGGAACGAACGTGGCGCTCTTCAGCGAACGCCGCATGGCCCGCACCATCGGACGCTCCACGAACCGGTGCACGAGATAGGCCAGCACGACCAGGGCGACGACCGTGACCCCGACCAGGAGGAGCGGATCGAACCGGTCTCCGAAGTGGTGCGCGACGGTCATGCCGAGCGTGTCGTGCAGCAGGTAGAGCGGGAAGGTCATCGTGCCCATGACGGTCAGCCCGCGCCAGCGGAGCCGGCGGGTCCGGCCGAGCGCGATCGCGCCGACCATCAGGAAGAAGAGCGTGACCGCCAGTACGAGCCAGCCGCGCCAGGGCGCCCAGGTCTCCCAGTTGTTGCGCCCGCCGGTGGGTGCCAGCAGGAAGTGCAGGGCCAGCAGCCAGGACATGGCGACGATGCCCCACAACAGAGGTGTGGGCCGGTAGCGGTGCATGAGGTAGAAGGCCATGCCCGCGATGAAGTACGGGGCGGAGGTCGGGTTCACCACGAGTGTGAGCAGCGGGATGTGGGCGGCGGGCGCGAGTACGGCGGCGACCGTCCACAGCCCGCAGAAGATCACGACGCGCTGGTAGCTGAGGCCCTTCCACACCACGACGGCGAAGGTGAGGTAGAAGCAGAGCTCCGGCCACAGGGTCCAGTAGACGGGGTCCAGGTTGGACACGCCGAGCGGGGTCTGGAGCATGGTGAAGTTCGCGAGCAGGACGCGCGGGTGGGGGTGCCCGAAGGGGGTGTCGGCGAAGTAGATGACGCACGCCGACACCACGATGGCGATCCAGTACATCGGGTACAGGCGGGTGACGCGGGAGATGAAGAAGTCACGCGGGGTGCGCCCCCAGGCGCTCATGCAGATGACGAAGCCGCTGATCAGGAAGAACAGGTCGACACCGAGCCGCCCGAAGGCGAAGTAGCCGTGCAGCTCGGGGAAGACGCTCTGGTACGGGCGCCCCCAGATGACCTGCATCGCCCCCGCTGTCTGGCCGGCGAAGTGGAAGAGCACCACCGACAGCGCCGCCAGGAAGCGCAGCCCGTCCAGTGCGGCGAGCCGGTCTCTGCCGGTGCCGCGCCCGGCGACGATCACCGGTGCCGCAGGGGGTGCCTGCGGCACCAGCACTTCCTCGGTGACCGCCCCCTCGTTCCGCGGTCGCGTGGCTGCACCGGCCGATGCCCTGCGATCCGTCTGGGTCATATCTCCCGTTCCAGAGTCGTCCTTTACCGAAAGGGCCCTGGAATCCGGATCGATGCCCGACGGGCGGATGACGATTTCGTCGAGTTTGTACTCGTTCCGCTACGGGGGCGAGTGCCGGCACCGCCCTGGCCCACAGAAGTGGCCTACCCGAAGTCCTCGATGAGATACGGGGCCGCCGGGGTGACAAGAACCGCACACAGAGGCGACCTGTCACCCGGCAGTCCACCGGCAGGCCCTCCCCCACTGAGGGCCCTCAGCGCTTGAGGAACGCCTCCACCTCGTCGCGGTGGGGCAGTGACGGCTGTGCGCCGGGGCGGGTGGTGCTCAGTGCCGCCGCGGCGCAGGCCCAGCGGGCGGCCTGCTCCAGGGTGCGGCCCTCGGCGAGGGCGACGGCGAGCGCTCCGCAGAAGCAGTCGCCGGCCGCCGTGGTGTCGACCGGCCCGACCGTGAAGGCCGGGATGTGCAGCCGCGCGGTGCCCTCCAGGAGGAGCACGCCGTCACCGCCGAGGGTGACGATGACCGCGCCCGCTCCGCGCAGTTTGCCCGCGGCGGCGGCGACCTCGTCGATCGTGTCCGGTACCGGGGTGCCGGTGAGGGCGGCCAGTTCGGTGCGGTTGGGGACCAGCACGTCGACGTGGCGGGGCGGGACGGCGCCCTCGACGGCGGGAGCCGGATTGTACACGACGATGCCGCCTGCCAGCTCGGCCGCCGCGTGGTTGGCCTCGTCGGGGACCTCCTGCTGGAGGACCGTGACCTCGGCCCGGCCCAGCACGTCGGCGGCGGCCCGGCAGTCGGCCGCGGTCAGGCGGGAGTTGGCGCCGGGGCTGACGATGATGGAGTTCTCGCCCGACGGGTTGACGGCGATCAGCGCGCGTCCGGTGGGCACTCCGGGAGTGCGGGTCAGGTGCGCGGTGTCCACGCCCTCGGCGCGCGCCGCGGCGGCCATCACATCGGCGGCGTCGTCCTCGCCGACCCGGCCGATCAGGGCGACCTGCCCGCCGAGCCGGGCCGCGGCGACCGCCTGGTTGGCCCCCTTGCCGCCGGGGTGCTCGACGATGTCCCCGCCGAGCACGGTCTCCCCCGGCACCGGATGCCGGGGAACGGGTGCGACGAGATCGAGGTTGAGGCTTCCGACGACTGCGATCACTGGTGTTCCTCTGAGGTTCTGCTGCCGGGGATGGTCGTGGGCGCGGCGGCGCGGGGGCCGCTGGAAGCGCGGACGACGAGTCGGGGTGAGAGGCGGACGGCCCGGTACGCCTCGGCCCCCCCGCCGTCGAGCCGCTCGGCAAGGAGCCGGAGCGCCTCGGCCGCCACCTGGGCGGCCGGCTGGCGGACCGTGGTCAGGTTGGGTTCGGCGAGGCTCGCCATGGGGATGTCGTCGAAGCCGGTGACGGCGACCTCGCCGGGGACGTCGACGCCGAGTTGTCCGAGGCGTTGCAGCGCTCCGACCGCGATGAGGTCGTTGGCGCAGACGACGGCGTCCGGGCGGGCCGGCCAGATCCGGTCGACCGCGGCCCGCCCCCATTCCACGGAGAAGTCGCCGAGTTCGGTGCGTTCGGAGGCGAGCGGGTCGAGGGCGGCGACGCCCGCCTCGTAGGCCGTGCGCCGCTCGACGGCCGTCGAGGCGGTGCCGGCGGCGCCGAGGAAGCAGAATCGGCGGCGCCCGGTGCGGGTCAGGTGCTCCAGGACGAGGGCCATGCCGGCGGCGTTGTCGACGGCCACCGAGTCGGCGACGCCGGGGCCGCAGGAGCGGTCGAGGAGGACCAACGGGACGCGGGCCGCCGCGAGTTCGACCGCCGCGCGGCTGTGGGTCTCGTCGACCGGGATGACCAGCAGCGCGTCCACCTGCCGGTCCAGCAGGGCGGTGATCCGGGCCGCCTCGGTCCGCGGGTCGTCGTCGCAGTCGGCGAGCAGCAGGGCGCGGCCCCCGGCGTGCAGGGCGTGCTCGACCTCACGGACGAGGGAGGGGAAGAAGGGGTTGGTGATCTGGGGCAGCACCAGGCCGATGGTGCCGGTGGAGCGGCTGCGCAGGGCGCGGGCGACCTGGTTGGGGCGGTAGCCGAGGCTTTCGGCCGCGGCCCGCACTCGGCGTGCCGTCTCCGCTCCCACCGGGCGGGTGCCGGCCAGCACGCGGGACACCGTGGCGACGGAGCATCCGGACGCGCGAGCCACATCACGCAATGTCACCTCGGTCACCGCACTCCGCCCCCTTCTGTCGGCTCGGTTTCCTGGTCGGCACACGACCCTCCGGCGCCGACCAGCACCGATGCCGGAGAACGTTATCACCAGCCTCCTGCGCCCCGGACTGCCGTGGAGCAGGGGAGGGCGGGAGAAAGATGTAACGTCCATTGACATATTGATGAGGAATGGGCGAATGTTCGGGAGAACGTTTTCCCTAACGTCTCCCCAGGCGCCGGACCACTCGGCGCCCTCCGGACGTGGCCGCCCCTGGGCGTCCCCGGAGATCGGTTTCACCCAGGTAAGCGAGCAAAGGGGCTCTCCGTTGGCCAGAAAGATCATCCTCGACTGCGACCCGGGACACGACGACGCCATCGCCATGCTTCTGGCGCACGGCAATCCCGAGATCGAGCTCGTGGCCGTCACGACCGTGGTCGGGAACCAGACGCTGGAGAAGGTGACCCGCAACGCGCTGTCCGTGGCCCGTATCGCCGGGATCACCGGAGTGCCCTTCGCCGCGGGCTGCCCCCGGCCTCTGGTGCGCGACATCGAGACGGCGCCGGACATCCACGGCGAGTCCGGACTCGACGGACCCGTGCTGCCCGAGCCGACCCTGGAGCTGGACCGCCGCCACGCGGTCGACCTGATCATCGACACGGTCATGTCGCACGAGCCGGGCGAGATCACCATCGTGCCGACCGCCGGTCTGACCAACATCGCGATGGCGGTCCGCAAGGAGCCGCGCATCGCCTCCCGTGTCCGTGAGGTCGTCCTGATGGGCGGCGGCTACCACGAGGGCAACTGGAGCGCGGTCGCCGAGTTCAACATCAAGATCGACCCCGAGGCCGCGCACATCGTCTTCAACGAGAGCTGGCCGGTCACCATGGTTGGTCTCGACCTCACGCACCAGGCGCTCGCGACGCCCGACGTCACCGAGAAGATCGCCGCGGTCGGCACCGCGCCCGCCAAGTTCGTCCTGGAGCTGCTGGACTTCTTCGGCGCGATGTACGAGCAGGCCCAGGGCTTCGAGTTCCCGCCCGTGCACGACCCCTGCGCGGTCGCCTACGTCATCGACCCCGACGTCATGACGGTGCGCAAGGCCCCCGTGGACATCGAGCTCACCGGCACGCTGACCCTGGGCATGACCGTGGCCGACTTCCGGGCGCCCGCCCCGGACGACTGCCACACGCAGGTCGCGGTGAAGCTCGACCACGAGCGGTTCTGGAACCTGGTCGTGGACGCACTCGAGCGGATCGGCGACGTCCAGGCATGACCGTTCCCAGCGTTTCCACCACCGACAGACCACCCGGCTCCGCGCAGGGCTCCCCCGTCCGGATCGGTGTGCTACTGACCGCGCTGCTCGCCGCGTGCGTGGCCTTCCAGCTCAACGCCAGCATGATCAGCCCGGCGCTGAAGAGCATGGAGGGCGCCCTCCACGCCACCTCGGCCGAGATCGGGCTCACCCAGACCGCGTTCTTCACGTCCGCGGCCCTGTTCTCGCTGTTCCTGCCGCGACTGGGCGATGTCGTCGGCCGCCGCAAGGTCCTCACCGGCATGCTGGCCCTGATGGCCGTCGGATGTGTCGTCGCCGCGTTCGCGCACAACGTCCCGGTCCTGTTCGCCGGGCGCATCATCCAGGGCGTGAGCGGCCCGGTCGTCCCGCTGTGCCTGATCATGCTGCGGGAGGAGGTGCCCGAGCCCAAGCGCTACGGCACCCTGCTCGGTGTGATCACCGCCTTCAACGGCGGAGTCGCGGGTGTCGACTCCCTCGCGGGCGGCTACCTCGCCGACCACCACGGGTTCCAGTCGGTCTTCTGGGCGATGGCCGTCGTCGCGGCGGTCGCCACGGCCATGGTCGCGCTGATGAGCCGCGAGTCCAAGGCGCCGGTCGCCGAGCGCATGGACTGGCCCGGCGTCGTGCTGCTCGTGGTCTCGGTGGGCTCGCTGCTCATCGCGCTGAACGAGGCCGGCAAGCTCGCCGCGGCCAACTGGCCGCTGATCGCCCTGCTCGTGGTCGTCGCCGCGGTGGCCTTCGCGCTGTTCTGGCGCACGGAGAACCGCAGCGGGCATCCGCTGGTCGCCACGCATCATCTGCGGCAGCGCTCCACGTGGGCGCTCCTGCTCACGACGGTGCTCACCATGACGGGTGTGTTCGCCGTCATGAACGGGCTGATCCCCGCGTTCGCCGAGGACGCGCAGGCGGGACTCGGCTTGTCCGCGCAGCAGTCCGCGTGGTGGACCCTCACGCCGTACGCCCTGGCCGGGCTCGCCATGGGTCCGATCGCCGGCCGGCTGGCCGCCACCTTCGGGTACGGCCGGATCCTGCGCATCGGTCTCGTCGGAGCCGCGGCGACCGTGGTCCTGATGATCCTCACGCTGCACGGCCATTCGCGGGCCATGCTGCTGACGGCGTCCATCCTGGTGGGGATCACCTACGCCGGGATCGGGAACATCGTGCTCAACGGGCTCGGCATCGTGCTGTCCCCGCGTGAGAACCCCGGGTTCCTGCCCGGTCTGAACGCGGGCGCGTTCAACCTGGGCGCCGGTCTGAGCTTCGCGCTGCTGTACGCGGTGAAGACCGCGGCGGCCCCCGCGGATCCGTCGTCGACCGGCGACTACACCACCGCCATGATCACGGGTGCGGTCATCATGGCCGTCGCCGTCGTGACGTCGTTCCTCATACCCAAACCGGTGGCTGCGGAAGCGCGTTGAGCACGCGGGCCCCGCCGGGAGCGAACTCCCGGCGGGGCCCGCGTCGTAGCGAAGGGTCAAGCCGGCCCGGAACCGTGGGCGAGTGTCAGTGCCGAGTCCGCGTGCAGCGTGACGCGCGCCGGTGTGAAGGTGGTGGCGTCCACGGGGGACTCGCCGGTACCGGGATTGCGGGCGTAGCGCGGATGAGCGCCCGCGCTGATCTGCCAGCGTATGCGGTGACCGGCGGCAAAGCGGTGGGCGGTGGCGCTCATGGGTACGCTGACCTGCGAGGACCCCTGCCCAGCCGTCCTCGTCCGGCCCAGCCCGTCGCAGACGTTGACCGAGCGGCCCTGTGGGTCCACGTCGCACAGGCGGGTGAAGACGTCGGCCTGGCCGGTGTCCGTGGAGATGCTCAGCCGGGCGGAGACCGGGCCGACGACATCGACGGGTTCGGTCAGCGGCGGGCCGGTGAACGTCAGCACGTCGTCCCGGGCTTCCAGGCTGCTGTTGTCCCGAGGACCGGCGCCGTGGGAGAGCAGCGGGCCACCGAGGGACGGGGTGGGGTCGGCGGGGTCGTAGCGGAACGACGCCAGTGGTCCGGAGTCCGTGGGTGCCTGTCGGGTGAGGTGCCCGTCCGGGGTGGGGAACCACGCCGTGGTGGCCGGGTCCGCCGGCCAGTCGTCGAGGTCGCGCCAGGCGTCCTCGCCGCCGATGTGCGCGCGCACCACGGTGGGGCGCAGACCGGAGGAATCTCCGCAGAGGTGGGCGCGCAGCCAGGCGAGGCTTTCGGCGAACACCTCGGGCCACCCCTGCTGAAGTGCGGAGGTGTGGGTCCAGGGGCCGACGAGCAGGGCGGTCCGGCAGCCGGCGCGGCGCAGTCGCTCGTACTGTTCGAGGCTCTGGTCGACCAGTGCGTCGTGCCATCCGGTGATCAAGCCGGTCGGCACGTTCAGCCGGTCCGCCGCCGTTGCCAGCGACGCTCCACGCCAGTACGCGTCGTCGGCGTCCGGGTGCGTCATCACGTCGTCCAGCCAGGGCACCTCGCCGCCGAGGGCGGAGACATACGCCCCGCGCAGCGGCTGCGCGAAGGTGACCTCACGCAGGCGGCGTCGCAGGCGCAGCGTCGCCCTCAGAAACGCTGCCGTTCCCTGGTGCTGATAGGTCATGCCCGCGCCGACGGCGAGGACGTTCTCCAGGCGGAGGGCGCCGTCCGCGTGGAACAGCGCGTGGGGATCGTGCAGGCCCACCTGCACCACCATCGCCTTCAGCTCCGGCGGCGGGTCCAGGGCGAGAGCCCACTGCACGTAGCCGAGGTAACTGGGGCCCACGGTCCCCAGTGTTCCGGTGAACCAGGGCTGATCGCGCAGCCAGGACACCGTGGCCCGGCCGTCCTCCCCCTCGTTGCGCCACAGGTCGAACGCACCGCCTGAGCCGCCGGTGCCGCGGCAGCTCTGCAGTACGACGTGAAAGCCCTGTTCGGCGAAGAGCATGCCGTACATGGGGGACCAGGGCAGGCCCCTGCCGTAGGGCGAGCGCACCAGAAGGGTGGGGAAATCGCCCTGTGCGCGGGGGAAGTAGTGGTCGGTGATCAACGGGCTGCCGTCGGCGGCCGGAACCACCAGGCCCGGCTCCCACCCGGCGTCGTGCCGTCTGTGCGGGAGTCCGCGCCAGGTCGCCCTCAGCAGCCGTGAGGCCAGTGGCGGCTTTCGCGAAGGCGGTGCCCAGGCCGGCGTCGGCGCGGGGCCGTGTGTGCGTGGTGCCATCGTTCCCCTCCTCATTTTCCGTACAGTGTACGAGAATAGAAGATGCTTGGATGACACTCACAGGGGCGGTGCCGCGTACGAGGAAAGGAGCACGAAGTCCGTGTCCCGAGACGGAGAGACCGGCGCCTCGGGCGTCGATCCCGAGCAGTTGTGGCTGGGCCACCTCCAGCCCCGCAGGGGTCGCAGACCCGCCTACAGCCGTGAGGCGATCACGACGGCAGCCGTCGGCCTGGCGGACGCGGAAGGGCTCGACGCGGTCACCATGCGCCGGGTCGCCGCACGGGTCGGAGCCGGCGTCATGTCCCTCTACAGCTACGCCCCCGACAAGGAGACGCTGCTGGAGCTGATGGTCGACCACGTCAGCGGCGAACTGCCGACCACGGTCGCGTCCACCGGCGACTGGCGCGGCGACATCAAGGCCATCGCCCACCTCCAGCGCGCCCTGATGCTCCGGCATCCCTGGCTGCCCGCCGCCCTGTCCACACGCCGCACCCCCGGCCCCCATACGCTGGCCTTCATGGAGCGCGCGCTCGCCGCCCTGCGGCCCACCGGGCTGGACGGTGCGGCGAGGCTGGAGGTCTTCGCCCAGCTCACCGCGTTCGTGGTCGGGCACGTCAGCCACGAGATCGCACAGGCCTCGGCCGCGCAGGCGCCCGGTCGAGCCGCGGCCGAAGCCCGTTATCTCGCCGCCGTCGCCGCGGACGGCCACCACCCGGAACTCGCCGCGGCCCTCGCCGCCCCCGGGCGCCCCCTCACTCCGGAAGCGACGTTCAGCCGCTTCCTCAACCGCCTGATCGACGGCCTCGGAACCGACTGACCCCGGCCACGCCGAAAGCCCCGTGCGGCCCGGTGAGCGTCTGCTCGCCGGGCCGCACGGGGCGGCGCAGGGGTGGGAGCGGGTCCTTCAGCAGCTCTGCCACAGGCGGGTCATCACCCGGACACCGAAGCGCAGGCCTTCCAGGGGGACTCGTTCGTCGACGCCGTGGAAAAGGCGGCCGTAGTCGAGGTCGTGGGGCAGTTTCAGGCCCTTGAAGCCGAAGCAGCGGATGCCGAGCTTCGTGAAGGCCTTCGCGTCGGTGCCGCCCGGGTTGCAGTACGGCACCGGGTGACCGTCGGGGTCCTCGGCGCGTACGGCCTCGCACATCGCGTCGACGAGGGGGCCGTCGAAGGTGGTCTCCATGGCGATGTCGTGGTTGACCCACTGCCGGCTGACCGACGGCAGGAGCAACTTGTCGATGGTGTCGACGAGTTCCTGCTCATGGCCGGGCAGGAAGCGGCCGTCGACGCGTGCGGTGGCCCGGCCCGGGATCACGTTGGTCTGGTAACCCGCCGAGAACATGGTGGGGTTGGCGGAGTTGCGCAGCACCACCTGCATGAAGTCGGCGACCGGCCCGAGCTTCGCGAGTTCCGCGTCGAGGTCCTCGGCGTCGAAGTCGATGTCGACGCCCTGGAGCCGTGCGGCCTCCGCGAGCAGCGCGCGCACCGGTTCGATCAGGCGGATCGGGAAGGTGTGGCGGCCGATGCGGGTGAGCGACTCGGCGAGGTCGGTGACCGCGTTCTCGTCGTTGGGCGAGGAGCCGTGGCCCGCGCGGCCGGTGGCCGTCAGTTCCATCCAGGCCATGCCGCGCTGGGCGTTCTCGATCGGGTACAGCCGCCGGGTGTCGTCGAGCGCGTAGCTGAACCCGCCGCCCTCGCCGATCGCCTCGGTGACGCCGGCGAACAGCTCGGGCCGGTGCTCGACCAGCCAGTGCGCGCCGTACCTGCCGCCCGCCTCCTCGTCGGCGAGGAAGGCCAGGACGATGTCGCGGGACGGCCGGGTGCCGGTGCGGGCGAAGTGCCGGGCGGTGGCCAGCATGACCGCCACCGTGTCCTTCATGTCGATGGCGCCCCGGCCCCACAGGTAGCCGTCCCGGATCTCGCCGGAGAACGGCGGGACCTGCCACTCGTTCGGGTCGGCCGGTACGACGTCCAGATGGCCGTGGACGAGCAGGGCCCCGCGGTCCGGGTCGCGGCCCGGGATGCGGGCGACGACGTTGGCGCGGCCCGGCGCGCTCTCCACCAGCTCCGAGGTGACGCCGGCCTCGGCCAGCAGCTCGACGACCCGGTCGGCGCAGGCCCGCTCGTCGCTGGTGGGGTTGGAGGTGTCGAAGCGGATCAGCTCCGCGCACAGTTCGATGGCCTCGCGCTGTGCCTCCTCGGAGGCGGCGGCGAGTGCGGGGGTGGTGCTCATGACGCTCCTACGGGGGCCGTGCCGGTGGCGGCCGGGGACTGCCCGGTGCCGTCGGCGGCCTCGTCGTCGAGGGTGGTGGTGCCGTAGGTCCTGATCCAGCCGGCGAGTCCGAGGACGCTGTACAGGACGAAGGCGGTCAGCAGGGAGTTGAGTGCGGGGATGCCGCCGTCGTAGAACTTGCCGACGCAGAACGCCGCGGCCCAGATGACCAGGGACATCGGCACCCAGACCGGTGAGGTGGCGGGCAGGGTCTGCGTCTCGCGGGTGGCGTCGAGCGGTCCGCGCATGCGGCGCACCACCCAGTACTCGGCGACGATGATGCCGCCGACCGGCGGGATGGCCACGCCGAGCACCGACAGGAAGTCGGTGAAGTGGGTCATGATGCCGACCGCGGACAGCAGGGTGCCGGCGAGGCCGAGGACGATGGTCACCGCGCCGCGGCGCAGGCGCTTGCGGAAGACGACCTGGAAGAAGTTCACGACGCCGAGCGAGGAGCCGTACAGGTTCCAGTCGTTGATCTTCGCCGTGGACATCAGGACGACCAGCACACCGAAGACGCCGGAGGTGGAGAGCACGATCTGGGAGACCTGGTTGCTGCCCACCAGATGACCGAGCAGGACACCGGTCATGCCGACGATGTACTCGGACAGGATCATGGAGGAGGCGCTCTGCACGAAGACGTGGGCGCCCTTCTTGTTGTAGCGGGTCATCTCGGGCGCGACGATCGCGCCGGTCATGAAGCCGCCCGCGATGGCGGTCGCGGCGACCGACAGCGGGATCGCCGGGCCGGGGGCCGGCGAGTGGACGAGGTCCGAGATGGAGTGCTTGGTCAGGGCGTCGGTGACGGACCAGGCGACCATCGCGAAGAACAGCGGGGTGACGATCTTCGCGAAGACCGCCATGTACCGGAAGCCGAAGACCACCAGGACCGTGATGGCCAGTCCGGCGACTACGCACCACAGCCACGAGGGGCCGCCGACCAGGGCGGAGACGCTGTTGCCGAAGATCGTGTTCTGCACCCCGAACCAGCCGACGAGGCTGATGGAGATGACGAGGCTGACCAGCGCGGAGCCGTTGCGGCCGAAGCCGACCCAGCGGGTCAGCAGCGGGGTCGCGAGGCCCTCTCGCATACCGGCCAGGCCGATCGCGAAGATCACGACTTCCAGGATCACGGCGCCGAGGGTGAAGGCGAGGAGCGCGTTGCCGAAGGACATCCCGACACCGATGGTGGCGCCGAGCGTGAACTGCGAGATCGATCCGGACTGGGCGAGCCACTGGAGCAGCATCGTCCAGAAGCCGAGCCGTTCGTCGCGCGGGACGCGGGCGAGGGCGTAGTCGTCGCTGCCCAGGGCTCTTTGGCCGGCGGTGTCCGGGGAGGTGGCGGTGTTCTTGTGTGCGGCCATGATCACGACTCCCTGGGTGCGCGGCCGAGGGTCTGCAGGTGTGCCAGCGAGCCGTAACGGGACACGAGCTGGTCGAACTCCACGTCGTCGTGGAAGTCCAGGCGTCCGCCGCCGTAGGCCTTCGCGGTCTCGACGGCGAACCGGGCGGCGGCCGCGATGTCGCTCTCGTGACTCGCACCCGTCTGGCAGCCGGGCACCGCCGCGGCCGAGGTGACCGCGAGGCCGACGACCGGGGCGGACGTCGCCGTGGCCGGCTGAAGGATCGAATTGATGTGGTGTACACCGTTACCGTACGGGGTGATGTCCTGAGTGGTCACCGGGTACGTGACCAACGGCTCACCGGTGACCACGGCCAGCAGCTCGCCCAGCTGCTCGCTGACCTTGAGTACCCAGCCCTCCTTGACGGTGGGCGACAGGGCCAGGCCCTTGTGGTTGATGATCCGGTTGCCCTTGGTGGTGTCGATGGAGAGCACCGCCTCCATCGCGTCGGTGACCTCGTGCCGGTTCATGGTGGCGATGTCGACCGGCGAGTCCATGAACGGCACCGGGTCGTGCGGTGCGGTCGGGGCGTTCGGGCAGATGTGGGTGGCCACGATCACGTCGCCGTCGAGCACGTCGCCGCGGCGGCGCATGTCCAGCAGCTTGGCGGCGGTGGCGATCGCGGCGATCGCGCCGTCCGCGTCGGAGACCAGGCCGGTGATCTCCGGACGGGCGCCCACGCCGCCGAGCCGCCCGACCACGCCGAGGGTGCGCGAGGTGCCGCCGCGGCTGCGGCCGGTGCGGCCCGGCACGCGCACGAGGACGAAGTCCGTGGCGCCCCGCTCGCCGGTGACGGTGGTGACCTGGGCGCCGGAGCCGGCGGGGCCCGCCACGGAGTCGAGGTAGGCGGCGACTCCCTTGCCGTCGGCATCGGGATCGTCCAGCAGATCCACGATGTCCAGGACGTACTTCAACATGGGCAGCTTCTCCTGATCCGCACCTGAGGCGGTGCTGACAGAAGATTCGGGATCCGTTAACCTTCTTCGCAACTGTTTCCCGTTATCTGCAATTCAGGTCTGAATGGCGAGATGGGCGGAGGGACGGACGTCCAATGCGGACGTCATGCGGAGAGGAGTGCCGTGCCTGACATCCCCGTCGACCGGAAGACCCCGGCCGGGGCGCTGCAGACCGTCGACCGCGCCCTGCTGGTGCTGCTGGCGTTCGAGCGCACCCGGCCCGACTGGGGCGTGACGGAGGTGGCCACCGAGTTCGGCTGGGACACCTCGGTCGCGCAGCGGCTCCTGTCCACGCTGGCCGGCCGCGGCTTCCTGGTGTCGGATCCGGCGACCCGCCGCTACCGGATCGGTCCCGCCGCACTGCGGCTCGGCCGACTCTGGGAGCGCTCCGGCTCGCTGGAACTGCTCGCGGAGCCCGTCCTCCAGGAGCTGCGCGCGGCGACCGGCGACACGGTCCTGTTCTGTCTGCCCGACAGCTTCCACATGCGGTGCGTGGCGGCGGTCGAGGGCGAGGAGGGGCCGCTGCGGTACTACCCTCTGGTCGGCGAGCTGTACCCGGCGCACGCGGGCGCGACCAGCAAGTCGTACTACGCGTTCCTGCCCGACGAGCAGCGCCACCGGCTGTTCCGCGGCCGGCCCATGGCCCGGTTCACGGAGCGCACGGTCACCGACCCCGACCAGCTGGAACGCGAGTTCCGTCAGGTGCGGGCGCAGGGGTACGCGTGGACGGTGGGCGAGTACGACGCGGGCATCGGCACTGTCGCCGTGCCGGTCTTCCTCGGCGCCGAGCCCTACGGCAGTCTCAGCCTGGGGGCCGCCGGGGAGCGCTTCCCGGACGGTCCCGAGGACCGGCTCGACGCGCTGCGCAAGGCGGCCCGCCTGCTGGAACAGCGGCTGACGCATCCGCCCCAGCACCACCGCCGCCCGCGCGGCCGTACGGCCTGAAGCATCGAACCCATGGTGAGGAACACCCCTTGAACCTGCTGCTCCTGTCCAACTCCACCCAGTACGGCCGTGGTTACCTGGAACACGCCCTCGACACCGTGACCGCGTTCCTGCCGGACCGGGCACGGCTCGCGTTCGTGCCGTACGCGCTCGCCGACCACGACGCCTACACGGCCAAGGTGCGCGACGCGCTCGCCGGGGCCGGCATCGACGTGCACGGGGTGCACGAGGGCGGTGACCCGGTCGGCCGGCTCGCCGAGGCGGACGCCGTGTTCGTCGGCGGCGGCAACTCCTTCCGGCTGCTGACCGCCCTGTACCGGACGGGTCTGCGGGAGGCGCTGATCAAGGCGGTCGGGGACGGGCTGCCGTACATGGGCGCCAGCGCGGGCACCAACATGGCCGCGCCCACGCTGCGCACCTCCAACGACATGCCGATCGTCCAGCCTCCGTCCTTCGAGGCGCTGGGTCTTGTCCCGTTCCAGATCAACCCGCACTACCTGGACCCCGCCCCGGGTTCCACGCACAAGGGCGAGACCCGCGAGGAGCGCCTGACGGAGTTCCTCGAGGAGAACGACGTGCCGGTCCTCGGCCTGCGCGAGGGCTCCTGGCTGCGTGTGACGGGGACCCACGCAGAGATCGGCGGCGAGAGCGCCGCCCGCCTCTTCTCCCGCGGCACGGCACCGCGCGAGATCCCGGTCGGCACGGACGTCTCCGAACTGCTCACCACCACCCCGGAGTACGACACACCGGCGCGGTAGGGCCGGGAGCGGGCCGAAGGAGAGCCGCCACCGCGCCGGGGGAAGCGGTGGCGGTTCAGGCCGGGAGGCGCGGCACGCTGTCTAGCAGGCGGCGGGTGTACGGGTGGGCGGGCCGGGTCAGGACCTGGGCGGTGTCGCCGTGTTCGACCACGCGGCCGCGTTCCAGGACGGCCGTGCGTTCGCACAGGGAGGCGACGACCGACAGGTCGTGGGAGACCATCACCAGGGTCAGCCCCTGCTCCTGCTTGAGCTCGGCCAGCAGGTCGACGACCTTGACCCGGGTGGTGACGTCGAGCGCGCTCACGGGTTCGTCGGCCAGCAGCACCCGCGGAGTGCAGACGGTGGCGCGGGCGATGGCGATCCGCTGACGCTGGCCGCCGGAGAACTCGTGCGGATAGCGGTCCGCCGCGTCGGCCGGCAGGCCGACCCCTTCCAGGGCCGCGGCCACCTTCGGCCGGGCCGTGGCGCGGCTGTCGATGCCCAGGGAGAGCAGCGGCTCGGCCACGGTGGCACCGACCCGGCGGCGCGGGTCGAGCGAGGAGTACGGGTCCTGGAAGACGCACTGGACGCCGCTCCGGAAGCGGCGCATCTGCTCCCGGTCCCGCGGGGACAGTACCGCGCCGTCGAAGCGGACCTGGCCGGCCGTGGGTCGGGCGAGGCCCAGCAGCAGCCGCAGCAGCGTGGTCTTGCCGGCTCCCGACTCGCCGACGAGCGCGAGACTGTGCCCGGCCTCGACCTCGAACGACACGTCCTCGACCACGTTGCCGGTGGCGCCCCGGTAGCGCAGCGCGACGCCGGACAGTTCGAGTACGGGGGTCATCGCGCGCTCCTCAGGTCCAGGGCGGATTCCAGGCGCCGGGCGCTGGCGACGAGGGCCCTGGTGTACTCCTCGCGGGGCGCGCCGACGATGGCCCCGACCGGGCCCTCCTCCACGGCCCGCCCGTCCTTCAGCACCAGGGCGCGGTCGGTCACCTTGGCCACCACGGCGAGGTCGTGGCTGACGAACAGCACCGCCATGTCCCGTTCCCGGACCAGCGTGTCGATGAGTTCCAGCGTCTCGGCCTGGACGGACACGTCCAGGGCGGTGGTCGGCTCGTCCGCGATGAGCAGTTTCGGTTCGCAGGCCAGGGCCATGGCGAGGGCCACGCGCTGGCGCTGTCCGCCGGAGATCTCGTGCGGGTAGGCGCGGGCGATGCGCTCGGGTTCGGGCAGCCGGACCTGGACGAGCGTCCGCGCCACCGCCTGCTGAAGGTCCTTGCCCTTCAGGCCGGTGCGCCTGCGGAGGGGTTCGGCGATCTGGCGGCCCACGCGCATCAGCGGGTCGAGCGCGGTGAGCGGCTCCTGGAAGACGATGGCCGCGTCCCGGCCGCGCAGGGAGGTGAGCCGCTTCTCGGGGGCGCCGACCACCTGGGTGCCGGCGAGTTCGACACTGCCGGTGGCGGTCATGCCGTCGGGCAGCAGACCGAGCACGGCGAGCGTGGTGAGGGACTTGCCGGAGCCGGACTCGCCGATGAGGCCGAGACGTTCGCCCCCGGACACGGTGAAGGACAGGTCGTCGACCAGGGTGCGGCCGTCGCTGGTGCGGACGGTCAGTCCGCGTACGTCGAGGAGGTTCACGCGCGCCTCCGGCGGGTGGCCGGGTCGAGGGTGTCGCGCAGGCCGTCGGCGATGAGGTTGACGCCGATGACGAGCAGGACGAGCAGGATGCCGGGGGCGAGCGCGCCCGCCGGGGCGGTGGTGAAGGTGGCCTGGGCCTCCTGGAGCATCCGGCCCCACGAGGCGTTCGGCGGGGGCGCTCCGAGTCCGAGGTAGGACAGTCCGGCCTCGGCGAGTACGGCGAGCCCGAACTGGAGGGCCAGGTTGACCACCAGGGTGGGCCAGATGTTGGGCAGCACATGGCCGACGACGGTCCTGGGCCAGGACGTGCCGGAGGTGCGGGCCGCGGTGATGTAGTCCTGCGCGAGCACGCGTTTGACGAGGATGCGCACCAGCCGGGCGACGACCGCGCTCTGCGCCAGGCCGATCGCGAGGACGGCCGAGCCGAGGGTCGCCGAGCGTGCGGCGACGATGAGCATCGCGAGCAGCAGGGTCGGGAAGGCGATGAGGATGTCGAGGAACGCCGAGAGCGTGTCGTCGAGCCAGCCCTGCGCGAACGCGGCGAGCACTCCGAGGGTGACGCCGATCGCGGCGGCGACGAGCACCGACCCCAGGCCCGCCTCGACGGCGATCCGCGAGCCGGTCATGACCTGGGTGAACAGGTCGCGCCCGAGCTTGTCGGTGCCCAGCAGATGCCCGTTCCCGGGACCGGCGAGGCGCCCGCCGGAGGTGTCGTCGGCGGAGAAGGGCAGCCAGAACAGGGACACCAGCGCGAGCAGCGCGATGAGGCCGGCGAGGACGCAGCCGACGACGAGCGTGGCCGAGCGCCGGGGACTGCGTCCGCCCGGTGGCGTCTTCTCCGGCCGGACGGTGGGCAGTGTGTCCGCCCGGGTCATCGGGCACCTCCGGAGAGCCGGCCGCGCAGACGCGGGTCGATGATCCGCTGTACGAGGTCGGCGACGAAGCCGATGAGCAGCACGGCGAGGGTGGAGACGAACAGCACGCCCTGGATGACCGGGTAGTCGTGCTGGGCGATGGCGGTGGCGAGCAGGGAGCCCAGGCCGGGCAGCGCGTACACCGATTCCACGACGACCGCGCCGAGCAGGGTCGAGGCGAGTTCGATGCCGAGGATCGAGATGACCGGTACGGAGGCGTTGCGCAGTCCGTGCCGCCACATCGCCCGGCCGAAGGACGAGCCCAGGGCGCGGGCGGTGCGCAGATGGTCGCTGCCGAGGACGTCGAGGGTGGCGGAGCGGACGTAGCGGATCAGGGACGCGCTCATCACCAGGGCGATGGTGACGACCGGCAGGACGAGGGAACGGACCGCCTCGGCGGGCTCCGACCAGCCGTCCGGCGGGAAGCCGCCGGACGGGAGCCAGCCGGCGTTCAGGGCGAACACGGCGATGAGGATCATGCCGAGCCAGAACACCGGGACCGCGATGCCCAGTTGGGACACGCCGCTGAGCAGTGCGCCGTACCAGGTGTGCCGTTTGTGCGCGGCGACGAACCCGGCGGGCACGGCGAGGACGACGGCGAGGGTGAACGCGGCCAGGGTCAGCGGCACGGTGACGCTCATCCGGGAGGCGACCTCGGGTCCGACCGGCAGCGAGCTGACGAAGGAGGTACCGAGGTCGCCGCTCGCCAACTGCCCGAGCCAGTGGACGAACTGCTCGGGCAGCGGCTTGTCGGACCCGATGGAGTGCCGTGCCGCGGCGATCTGTTCCGGGCTCGCACCCACCGAGGTGAGTGCGTTGGCCGGGTCGCCGGGCAGCATGCGCAGCAGGACGAACAGCACCACGCTCGCCAGGGCCAGCGACACCAGGAGGAAGGCGAAGCGCCGCAGGAGATAGCGGGCCATCAGCCCTTCTTCTGGATGTCGTAGACGTAGAACTGCGAGTTGAGGCCGTTGAGCGGGTAGCCGGACAGCTTGCTGCTCGCGACGACGATCTGCGGGTACAGGTACAGCCAGTCGCTGGCCGCGTCCTCGGCGGTCTTGCGGTTGACCTTCTTCAGCAGCTCGGTCTGCTCGGCGGTGCTGGAGGCCTGTTCGGCCTGCTCCACCCACTGCGTGACCTGCTTGTTGTCGTAGCCCCAGTAGAAATCGGGGTTGCCGTACCAGACGAGGTCGCGGTCGTTGACGTGCTCCTGGAGGGTGGCCGAGAAGTCGTGGTTCTTGTAGACCTTCGTGTACCACTCGTCCGGCGTGATCGTGTTGATCTTGACGTTGACGCCGACCTTGGCGAGCTCCGACTTGATGAAGGTCGCGGCGGTGGGGTGCGGGTCGTAGTTCGGGGTGTCGAGGGTGAAGCTGAAGCCCTTGGCGTAGCCGGCCTCGGCGAGCAGCTTCTTGGCCCGCGCCGGGTCGTAGGCGTTGACCTTGGTGAGGTCCTCGTACCAGGGGTCGGTGGGCGGCACCATCGAGCCGATGAGCTTGCCGTAGCCGCCCCAGACGGACTCGAGGAGCTTCTTGTCGTCGATGGCGGAGGACACGGCCTGGCGCACCTTGACGTCGGTGAACGGCTTGGCCTTGTCGTTGAAGGCGAGCAGCAGCTTGGTGGTGGAGTCGCCGTCGTTGACCTTGTAGTTCTGGTTGCTCTTGAACTGGTCGAGGGCGTCGGGCGACTGCTCGCTGGTGACCACGTCGACGGCGCCCGTCAGCAGCGCGTTGTTGAGGGCGGTCGCGTCCTTGTAGTAGTGGAAGACGGCCTTCTTGTTCGTGGCTGCCTTGCCCCAGTAGCCGGGGAACCGGTCCAGGCTCAGCGCGGAGCCGCGGGTCCACTTGCCGAGCTGGTACGGGCCGGTGCCGTCCTCGGTCGTCTTCAGGTTCTTCGCCTGGGAGTTGATGATCCAGACGTAGGAGAGGTTGTAGACGAAGGAGATCGACTTCTTGGACAGCGTGACCTTGACGGTCCGCGCGTCGGGGGTGGCGATGTCCTTGATGACCTGGAGGTTGTTCTTGCGGGCGGACTGGGAGTCGTCCGCGATGACCTTCTCCAGGCTGTACTTGACGTCTTCGCTGGTAAGGGCCTTGCCGCTGTGGAACTTCACGCCGTCACGCAGGGTGAAGGTGTAGGTGAGTCCGTCACCGCTCACCTTGTAGTCCGTGGCGAGCAGCTTATCGACCTTGCCGTCGTCGGTGAGCTTGAACAGCCCTTCGTAGACGTTGCCGTTGAGGGCCTCGGTGACGCCCTGGCCGCCGCCCGCGGTGTTGTCGAGGTTCTGCGGCTCGTAGAGGGAGCCGACGTTGACGGTGGCGTCCTTGTTCGCGGTGCCGCCGGAGGCGTTGCCGCCCGAGCCGGAGCCGCCGCAGGCGGTCAGGGTCACGGCGAGGGTGGCAGCGGTGGCGGTGGCGTACAGGGACGTCTTCTTGATGCTCATGGCTGTGGCGCTTTCGTGCTGGGGGTGCGGGAGGCTACGGGGTGATCAGTGCTGTGCGGGGAAGCCGCCGCGGAAGACGGGGAGCTTCTCACCGGCCTGAATGGGCAGGTGGAAACGGTTCTGCCGCGGCGGCATCGGACAGTTGTACTGATCGGAGAATCCGCAGGGCGGCACGAAGGCGCGGTTGAAGTCGAGCAGGACGCGGTCGTCGTCCTCGGTGCGCCGCACGAAGAGGAAGCGGCCGGCGCCGTAGGTGGTGTCCCCGTTGGTGGGGTCGCCGAAGACGAGCAGCAGGGTGCCGTCGTCGTCGAAGGCGCTGAGGGTGTAGTCGCGGCCGTCGACGGTGAGCGTGATGTCGCCCGGGACGACGAGGTCGCGGGTGCCGCCGTTGTCCCGGATGTGCTCGAAGGCCACGCGCCGGGCGCCGGGTACGGGCGTGTAGGTCGCCTCGAGCACCCAGGCCGGGTCGTAGGGGAACACGTCGACGCGGTCGAAGTGGCGGACGGCGTCCGAGTCGGCGTCCCAGAAGCGCAGGCCGTGCTCGGGCTCGCCGGTGACGAGGTCGGCGCGCTGGAGCGTGGTGACGGTCACCGTCCGCGGCCGGCCCGCGCGAGCGGCCTCGGCGTCCGGGCGCTCACCGGCCGGCAGCCAGCGGGTCTCGACGAGAGCGAGGTTGCCCGTCGGCGAGGTGAGGGCCCGATGGCGCTCGGACCGCCATGCGTCCCACTCCCCCGCGGGGTCGGCTGTGGGCTGGTCGGTGATGGGGTGGGACATGTCAGGACTCATTCGCGCAGCGTTCGGGGGCATCACGCCGCAGATGTCACGCCGCGTGAATTGATGGCCAAAGCGTCACCTTTATCTTCTATAAGGCTCTCTAATGTCAAATGAGATCCACTGGTCGGACGGCGCCCCGGACGGCGGACGGCACACAGCCCGTCCGCCGTCTGGGGCGGGGCGTCAGTGGCGCAGCAGCAGCGTGACCCCGGCGACGACGGCGCCGAGCACGATCGCGGCGACGCCGTGGGCGACGCGGTGCGAGCGCAGCACGGGCAGCAGCCGGTCCACGGCGATCCGGCCGGGGCCGGTCAGGGCGAGGGCCACCGCGGACAGGGCGATGAGCAGCTCGTACTCGACGCCCTGCGGGGCGAAGAAGCCGCCGCCCCACTTGACGGAGATCGCGTTGACCAGCGTGCCGGCGACGGCCGCGGCGGCGAGCGGGGTGAGCAGGCCCAGCACGAGGCCGAGCCCGCCGAGGGTCTCACTGAGCCCGGCCACGACGGCGAAGGCCTTGGGTGAGGGGTAGCCGGAGGCCGCGAAGAACTGCCCGGTGCCGTCCACACCGCCTCCGCCGAACCAGCCGAACAGCTTCTGGGTGCCGTGCGCGGCCATGGTCAGCCCGAGCGCGAGGCGCAGGACGAGCAGGCCGGCGTCGTACGCGTGGGCGGGGGCCGCCGGGGCCGTCTCGGGCGCCGCGGCGGGTCGGGTCGGGGTGGCGTCGGAAGTGGTCATGGTGGTGGCTCCTCGCGGGTCGTGGGGGCGCGGGGTCTCGCGGCGCTGGGCGTGGGGACCCGAGTTAACTTGAAACTTCAAGCTATACCGGACGGTGCTATTGCTACAACTTTCAAGCAGCCCGGCGTGGCGGCCCGCCGGCCTGCCGCGTTCCCACGCGTGTGGTTACGTCGGACATGGCGGCCCCCCACCGGCCGAAGGGGCATCACGATGACCGCACACGACACCGCCCGGCAGGTCCTGGCCGGTCTGGACACCCCCCTGAACCAGGACCTCGAAGCGCTCTACCAGGACCTGCACGCCCATCCCGAGCTGTCCTTCGAGGAGCACCGCACGGCCGCCGAAGTCGCCCGCCGCGCACGGGACTTGGGGTACGAGGTCACCGAGGGCGTCGGGCGGACCGGCGTCGTGGCCAGGCTGGTGAACGGCGAGGGCCCGACCGTGCTCCTGCGCGCCGACTTCGACGCGCTGCCCGTCACCGAGCGGACCGGGTTGCCGTACGCCTCGGCCAACGAAGGCGTGATGCACGCGTGCGGTCACGATGTGCACGTCACCTGCCTGTTCGGCACCATGGCCCTTCTGGCCGGCGCCCGCGAGCGGTGGTCGGGCACCGTGCTGGCCGTGTTCCAGCCGGCCGAGGAGCTCGGCCAGGGCGCCCAGGCGATGGTCGACGACGACCTGTACGGCCGCTTCGGCACCCCAGACGTCGTCCTCGGCCAGCATGTGATGGCGCTCCCGGCCGGCACCGTCGCCTGCCACCCCGGGCTCGCCTTCGCCGCCACCGACGCGCTCCAGGTGCGCATGTTCGGGCGCGGGGCCCACGCGTCCATGCCGGAGGCGTCGATCGACCCGGTGGTGATGGCGGCCTCCACCGTGATGCGGTTGCAGACGGTGGTCTCCCGCGAGATCGCTTCCAAGGACCGGGCCGTGGTCACCGTCGGCGCCCTGCAGGCCGGCACCAAGGACAACATCATCCCGGACGAGGCCCGACTCCAGCTCAACATCCGCACCCACGCCCCGCAGGTCCGCCGGACCGTCCTGGACGCGGTGGAGCGGATCGTCCGCGGCGAGGCGGCGGTCGCCGGGGCGCAGCAGGATCCCGAGATCAGCACCCTGCACACCTTCCCGCTGATGGTCAACGACGACGAGGCGTGCGCCCGGACCATGGCCGCCATCGGTGACGTGATCGGCCACGACAGGCTGACCGACCCGGGAGCCTCCTCCGGAAGTGAGGACGTCGGCGTCTTCGGCACCAGCGCGAACGTGCCCGTCTGCTACTGGCTTCTCGGCGGCGTCGACCCCGACACCTACGCGAAGGCGGACGCCGCGGGCACCCGGAGCCGTGACATCCCGCAGAACCACTCGCCGCTCTTCGCCCCCGTCATGCGGCCCACCCTCACCGACGGCGTCACGGCCCTGACCACTGCGGCCCTCACCTGGCTCGGCCCGGCCCCGCGTTCCGCATGACCCACCCGCGGGGAAGCCGGATCGAGTAGGGTCCTCGATGTGAACACCGGACCGGCTACAGGCCATTCACGGACGGGCAACCCGGTGGAGGGCTGATCGCACCGCGGGTGCCGAGAAGGCACCCCCCGGGTTCGGCACGCGGACCTCCCGTGCTCGTGCACCACGACGAGTCCGTTTCCGTGCCGAATCACAGTCAGGTCAGCCGAATGACAGCCACGTTCAACCACACCATCATCGCCTCCAAGGACCGCGAGGAGTCGGCCCGCTTCTTCCGGGAGCTGCTCGAAGTGGGGGCAGCGCCGTCCTGGGGCCCGTTCACCAACGTCCAGCTCGCCGACGGCGTGCTGCTCCAGTTCGCCGAGCCGCCGGTGGAGATCCAGATGCAGCACTACGCGTTCCTGGTCGACGACGACCTGTTCGACCGGGCGTATCAGCGGCTGTGCGACCGCGGCATCGAGCACTGGGCCGATCCGCACCTGCAGCACCCCGGTGAGATCAACCACGAGCACGGCGGTCGAGGGGTCTACCTGAAGGACCCCGCCGGCCACGGGATCGAGCTGATCACCCGCCCGTATCTGTAGACCGGGGCGGAGCCAGCCTGGCCGGGCACCGGCACCCTGGTGCCCGGCCGGGCGCTCGGCGCGCCCCCTGACCGGCAGTACGTGCCCTGACCGGGCAGGACGCTCTCCGAACCGTCAGGGCGTGCCCCGGGAAGGTCAGGAATCGAGAAGCGCCGGGAACCGGGCCGCCGGTAGCGTGGGCCGAGCCGTCCGGCGATCAGTCCG
Source organism: Streptomyces sp. CB01373 (assembly GCF_002803075.1). Taxonomy (GTDB): domain Bacteria; phylum Actinomycetota; class Actinomycetes; order Streptomycetales; family Streptomycetaceae; genus Streptomyces. The sequence goes on from NZ_NNBK01000007.1 coordinate 281,489, forward strand.
ATGACCTGCGGAAGGGTGCGCAAAGTCGGAATGTGTGGATAATTCCTTGGTTCTCGCGCGGAGCGCGGCCCCGGTGAGCGCCGCCGGACGAGCGTCGCGCCAGCCCGGCCGGCACCGCCGCTCAGGCGGACACCCACCGTCGCCGCGAAGGCGGCACAGCCTCACAGATGGAGACACGATGAGCAACGCCACGGACACGCCGTCGCCCGCGGCACACGCTGCCGACAGCCACGACATGATCCGCGTGCTCGGCGCGCGCGAGAACAACCTCAAGGACGTCAGCATCGAGATCCCGAAGCGGCGTCTGACGGTGTTCACCGGTGTCTCCGGCTCGGGCAAGAGCTCACTCGTCTTCGACACGGTCGCCGCCGAGTCGCAGCGGCTGATCAACGAGACCTACAGCGCCTTCGTGCAGGGCTTCATGCCGACCCTGGCCCGGCCCGAGGTAGACGTCCTCGACGGGCTGACCACCGCGATCATCGTCGACCAGCAGCGGATGGGAGGCGACCCGCGTTCCACGGTGGGCACCGCCACCGACGCCAACGCGATGCTGCGCATCCTCTTCAGCCGGCTCGGACAGCCGCACATCGGCTCCCCCAAGGCGTTCTCCTTCAACGTGCCCTCGATCAGCGGAGCGGGCGCGGTCACCGTGGAACGCGCCGGAAAGACCGTGAAGGAGCGTCGCAGCTTCAGCATCACCGGCGGCATGTGCCCGCGCTGCGAGGGGCGTGGCACGGTCTCCGACGTCGACCTCACCCAGCTCTACGACGACTCCAAGTCGCTCACCGAGGGCGCGCTGACCATCCCCGGCTACAAGCCGGGCGGCTGGAACTACCGGCTCTACAGCGAGTCCGGCTTCTTCGACGCGGACAAGCCGATCCGGAAGTACACCGAGCAGGAGCTGCACGACTTCCTGCACCGCGAGCCGACCCGGATGAAGATCGCGGGCATCAACATGACCTACGAGGGTCTGATCCCGAGGATCCAGAAGTCGATGCTCTCCAAGGACCGGGAGGCGATGCAGCCGCACATCCGGGAGTTCGTGGACCGGGCGATCACCTTCACCGACTGCCCCGAGTGCGGGGGCACCCGGCTCAGCGAGGCGGCCCGGTCGTCGCGGATCGGCGGGACCAGCATCGCCGACGCCTGCGCGATGCAGATCAGCGATCTGGCCGCATGGGTCCGCGGCCTGGACGAGCCGTCGATGGCACCGCTGCTCGCCACACTGCAGCAGACCCTCGACTCGTTCGTGGAGATCGGCCTCGGCTACCTCTCGCTCGACCGCCCGTCGGGCACGCTGTCGGGCGGCGAGGCACAGCGCGTGAAGATGATCCGCCACCTCGGCTCCTCTCTGACCGACGTCACCTACGTCTTCGACGAGCCCACCACCGGACTGCACCCGCACGACATCCAGCGGATGAACGACCTGCTGCTGCGGCTGCGTGACAAGGGCAACACCGTGCTCGTCGTGGAGCACAAGCCGGAGACCATCGCGATCGCCGACCACGTCGTCGACCTCGGTCCCGGAGCCGGTACGGCGGGCGGCGCCGTCTGCTTCGAGGGCACCGTCGAGGGGCTGCGGGCCAGCGGCACCCTCACCGGCCGCCACCTCGACGACCGGGCGTCCGTGAAGAAGACGGTGCGCAAGCCGACCGGCACGCTGGAGATCCGTGGCGCCGACGCGCACAATCTGCGGGGCGTCGACGTCGACATCCCGCTCGGCACGCTCGTCGTCGTCACCGGCGTGGCCGGTTCCGGCAAGAGCTCGCTGGTGCACGGGTCGATCCCGGCCGGCGCGGGCGTGGTGTCGGTCGACCAGGGCGCGATCCGCGGCTCGCGGCGCAGCAACCCGGCGACGTACACCGGACTGCTCGAACCGATCCGCAAGGCGTTCGCCAAGGCCAACGGGGTGAAGCCCGCGCTGTTCAGCGCCAACTCCGAGGGCGCCTGCCCCACGTGCAACGGCGCCGGCGTCATCTACACCGACCTGGCGATGATGGCCGGTGTCGCCACCACCTGCGAGGAGTGCGAGGGCAAGCGGTTCGACGCGTCGGTGCTGGAGTACCACCTCGGCGGCCGCGACATCAGCGAGGTGCTGGCGATGCCGGTGGCCGAGGCCGAGGAGTTCTTCGGCGCCGGAGAGGCCCGCACACCGGCCGCGCACCGCGTCCTGGGCCGGCTCGCCGACGTCGGGCTCGGCTACCTCACCCTGGGGCAGCCGCTGACCACGCTGTCCGGCGGCGAGCGGCAGCGGCTCAAGCTGGCGACCCACATGGCCGAGAAGGGCGGCGTCTACGTCCTCGACGAGCCGACCGCGGGTCTGCACCTCGCCGATGTCGAGCACCTGCTGGGCCTGCTCGACCGGCTCGTCGACTCGGGCAAGTCGGTGATCGTCGTCGAGCACCACCAGGCGGTCATGGCGCACGCCGACTGGATCATCGACCTCGGCCCGGGTGCCGGTCACGACGGCGGCCGGGTCGTCTTCGAGGGCACCCCCGCCGACCTGGTCGCCGCGCGTTCCACCCTCACCGGTCAGCACCTCGCGGCGTACGTCGGCGCCTGACCGGGGCCTTCGAAGCCTCCGTACCGCGTCCGCGGCCCGTCACTTCGGCCGTTGACGCGGTACGGAGGCGGGTCCCGGGGCTCGTGCGGCTCGTCGCCGATCATGAGGGCCGGCGACCCTCCTCGCACAGCTCACGCAGCCGCGCCGTGACGCCGCCCCGGCGGGCCGGGCCCTCGTCACGGCGCCGTCCGGCGCGACGGCATGGCCGAGGGGGCCGGCGGTGCGGACCGCCGGCCCCCTCGGTCATGCCGCGAGGGCGCCCGTCCGCAGCGGGCGGCGCGGCGCGACCGGGGTCTCCGCGAGGCCGACGCGGTAGGTGGTCCTGGTGGAGTCGACGAGAGGTTCGCCGAATGTGATCCGTCCGCTGGAGTGCAGCATGTCGCACAGGTCGGTGGGCAGCGCGACGTAGCAGCTTCCCCGGCCGGTGCGGGGCTCGAACGGCTGCCAGTAGCTGTACCTGCGGCGTCCGCCCGCGTGCACGGTGAGGAACACGAGCATGCTCGGGTCGGAGATGATGCGCAGCAGTTCCGCGCCTGAGGGGCTGAGGGGGGCACCGGCACGGCTGTGGGGGTGGCGCAGGACGACGGCGTGGGCCGGGCCGGGTATGGACTGCATCAGCGGTGGCCTTCCTCGAGGCTGGGACTGAAGATCACTTACCCAGCTCGGGCGATGTTGATCTCTCTTTCCCGCGGCATTTTCCAGCATGTCACCGACAACAGGGCGGCGACACGCCGAAGTTGTGTCCAGTCCGCCCCGGCGCGCGCTCCAGATGATCCGTGACGTCCTCGCGGAGAATCCCCCGCGTCTACGTCGTCAACGAGGACGCCAACGCGTTCGGCCCTCGTACCGGCCCGCCCCACGGTGCTCAACTCCCGCCGGGGAACAGCTCGGCGAGCAGCAGCGCGCATCGCAGTTCGGTCGTGGTGTGCCCCTCGGGGAGCAACTCCGCCGCCCGGTTCAGGCGGTAGGAGATCGTGTTGCGGTGCGCGTGCAGTGACTGGGCGGTCTGCGCGATGCTGCGGTCGCTGTCGATGTGCACCGCCAGCGTCCGCCGCAGCTCGTCCATCCGCGCGTCGGTACGGTGCAGCGGTCCCAGCACCGAGTGCGCGAACGCCCGCGCCCGGTGCGGATCGGCGGCGAGCAGCGAGACCAGCTCGACGTCCGGGTAGTCCACGACCTGGCTGCCGGTCGCGCCGAGCCGGGCCACCCGCCGGGCGGCGACCGCCTGCTCGTGCGTGGTGCGGAAGCCGTCCACGCCGACCGCCGGCCGGCCCACCGCGACGCGCAGCGGCGGCGGCAGCGTGGCCTTCGTGTCGAGGACCGCCGGCACGTCGCCCTGGGGGCTGCCGAGCCAGACGTCCACCCGGGTGGCACCGCGCCGGATCACGAGGGGCCCGGGCTCGCTGAGCGTGAGACTCGCCAGGGACCCGGCGACGCCCGCGAAGTCGAACAGCCGCGCCGTCTCGATGTCGAGCCCCTCGAGCCAGAGGATCAGGCCCACATGGGTCTGCTCCAGCCGGTGGCCGAGATCCTGGTCGGCGTCCTCGGCCGGCCGGCGTGTTCCGCCGAGGATCCGGCGCACCGCCTGCATCCGGGCGCCCTCGGTGCTCTCCTGCCACCGGCGCGCCTCCGCGGCGTAGGCGCGCGTGATCTCGCTGATGAACGCGGACCAGCTCTGGATGACCGCGCGCGTGGCCGCCTGGACCGTCTCCAGGCGCCGCTCGGCCGGGACCAACTGCCCGATGCGGCCGATCAGTTCCTGGATGAGGAACTCCTGCCCGGTGTGCACGTTGCGCACGACCTCTTCGAGCGGGATGCCCTCGGCGACGTAGAACGCGATGTTCTGCGCCGGCTCGCTCGACTTCCCCAGCAGGGTGACGTCCTGTGTCACCAGCGCGGTGAGCGTGTCCAGCGTGCTGGCCTCGGTGGCCCGTCGCAGCGCCTCCCGCTCCTCGTCCGAGCGGTCCCCGGGCCAGTCCGTGAGCGTCTCCAGGATGTAGGCCGCCATCCTCCTGCCCGCGTCCACGCCCCAGGCGGTCGCCCGGTCGCCGATCGCCCTGGCGGCCCGGCGCCGTGTGGCCAGTGACGTGACCGGCTCTGTCACCGCGCCCGGCGAGAGGCGGCGGATCCAGTCGTGCTCCATGGTGCTCTCCTCGGTACTGGCGGGCACTGTGGCCACATCGAACCACTTCCCTCCCGGTATGAGCACCGGTCCGGTCCCCGGAGCGCGAAGACCTGTTCACCCCGCACAGGACCGGTGACCAGGCTTGTGCGCGGTGCCCCGCCCACCGGCGGGCGGGGCCGCCCCGCTCCCCCGGATCCACACCCCCGGCCGGGAACTTTGGGGCCGCTGACCATGGGCCCGGGCACGACCGCTCGCCCAGAGTCCTCTCCACGAACCATCCATGCGGGCAACCCAACGGGAGTGGGAAATGAGTGTGACCACCCTGGCGAGCGAGGTCGTGTCGCTCCCTTCGGCAACCGGTACCGAGCCGGACACGGAGATCGTCGAGCGTGCCACCGCCCTGCGTGCGCTCATCCGGGAACACGCGGAGCAGGGCAACCGTGAGGGCCGCGTCGTACCGGCCGTGATCGACGCGCTGGCCGGACAGGGCCTGCTGAGCCTCACCGTCCCCCGGCGGTACGGCGGCGCGGAGACGAACTCGCGGACCACCGTCGACGTGCTGGCCGCGCTGGCGCAGGCGGACGGATCCACCGGCTGGTCGGCGATGCTGCTGAACATCGGCAACTGGTTCGCGACCACCTGGCCGGTCAGGGCCCAGGACGAGATCTGGGGCGAGGACCCCGCGAGCCGCTGCTGCGTGGTGCTGGCGCCGTCGGCCAAGGGCCGTCGTGTGGAGGGGGGTTGGGTGGTCTCCGGCCGCTGGCCGTACGCCTCCGGGTCGTACGCCGCCAGCCACGCGATCATGGGATTCCTCGCCCCGGAGGAGGACGGCGGCGCCGGCCACGCCCTGGCCGTCCTGCACCCGGGCGAGTGGACGATCGAGCGCTCCTGGTTCCCGATCGGCATGCGGGCGACGGGCAGCGACACCGTGGTCGCCGAGGAGGTCTTCGTCCCCGACCACCGCGTCCAGTACTTCGACGACCTGGTCAAGGGCGACTACGCGACCGAGCTCCGCGACCGCGAACCCCGGGCGAACGCCGCGTTCCTGCCGGCCGGCACCGTCATCTTCGGCGGCATCCAGATCGGGCTCGGGCGGGCGGCTCTCGAGCACTCCCTGGAGCGGATGAAGGCCAAGGGCGTGGTGGGCACCGTCTACACGCAGACCCGTAACTCCCCCGTGCACCAAGTGGCCGTCGCCCAGGCGATGTCGAAGGTCGACGCGGCCGAACTGCTCGCCCACCGCGCCTGCCGGGACATCGACGAGGCCGCCCTGCGGGGGGAGTACCCCGCGGAACTCGCCCGCGCCCGCGTCCGTCACGACGTCGGCCACATCGTCACGCTCGTCCAGGAGGCCGTGGACGCGCTGCTCAAGGCGGCGGGGTCCAGCAGCTTCATGGAGACCAGCACGCTGGCCCGGCTCTTCCAGGACGTCGGCATGGCCGGCAGCCACGTGCACGCCACCCCCGGCATCGCGGCCGACGTCTACGGCAAGTTGCTGCTCGGCGCCGACGGCCCGCTGCCCCTCCATGTGTGAGCCGGATCGGAGCGATTCCATGACCGCGACCCTTTCCCCCCGCGAGGCCACCGCCGTGACGCCCGAGCGGTTCCGCCACGTCCTCGGCCACTACCCCACGGGCGTCACCGTGGTGACGGCCCGTACCCCGCAGGGCGACCCGGTCGGCATGACGATCGGGAGCTTCACCTCCATCTCACTCGACCCGGCGCTCGTCGGCTTCTTCCCGGCCAGGACCTCCGGCACCTTCCCGGCGATCCGCGACTTCGGCAGCTTCTGCGTGAACGTCGTCGCGGAACAGCACCACGAGCTCTGCGCACGCTTCGCCGGACCCGCCGGCCGGCGCTTCCAGTCCCTCGCCTGGCGGGAGGCCCCCTCGGGCGCGCCGGTCCTCGACGACGCCCTCGCCTGGATCGACTGCGACATCGAGCAGATCACCGACACCGGCGACCACCACCTCGTGGTGGGCCGGGTGCGGGCGCTGAGCGCCGAGCCGGTGCGGCGGCCCCTGCTGTTCTTCCAGGGCGGACTCGGCTCGTTCCGCCCGCTGACGACCGACGTGAGGAGTGAGGAACGATGAACCGGTCAGTTGCCGGGACGGCCCCCGTGAGCGCCACGAGGCGCGGACCCGCCACCTGGATCGAATGGGACAACGGCGCACGCAACCTGCTCGACCTGGAGGTCACCCGCGCTCTCGTCCGCGCGCTGCGCGAGGCCGACGAGGACAGCGCGTCCTCGGTGATCGTGCTGGCGGGGTCAGCGCGGACGTTCTGCGGCGGCGCCGACCTGGCGAAACTGAAGGCGACCGGGACCGCCCGGGAGTTCGCCGCCGAGGTGATCGAGCTGCTGGGGCTCGTACCGCTGCTGCGCAAACCGGTGCTCGCCGCGGTGCGGGGCGACGCGCTGGCGTCGGGCTTCTCGATCGCGCTGCTCGCCGACGCCTGCGTCGCGGCCGACGACGCGGAGCTGGGCACGGTCGAGGTGGCCGGCGGCGGCTGGCCGATGATCGCCCAGGTTCCCGTGCGGCACCTGCTGCCGGCGAAGCTCGCGACGTACAACCTGGTCACCGGCCGTACGTTCACCGCCGCGCGTCTTGCGGCCCTCGGCGTGCTGGCCGGTACCGCACCGTCCGCCGAGGTCGACCGGCACGTCCAGGAGCTGGCCGAGGCCGCGGCCCGGTCCGGCGCGACGGCCGCGACGGGACGCCGCGCCCTGGCCGAGCTGAGCGTCAACGCGGGTTACGCCGCGGACCTCGACTCCGCAATGGCCCACTTCGTCGCCATGCTGGGACCGAAGGAGGCCGACGCGTGAGCGCCCTCGACACGGGCACGGCCTTCGGCACCGACGCCGCCGTCGACCTCGCCCGCCGGATCCGGCTGCACGCGGTGCGGATGGTGACCCCGCACGGGTTCGGCTACCTCGGCCAGGCCCTGTCGTCGGCCGAGCAGCTGGCCGTGCTGCACACCCACTGGTTCCGGCAGGGCGTCGACCGCTTCGTCTGCTCCCCCGGGCACTACGTCATCGCCGCGTACGCCGTGGCCCGCGAGGCGGGCGAACTCACCGACGCGCAGCTCGGCGAGTACGGGCAGGACGGTGCCGACCTGGAGGCGATCGGCACCGAGACCAGTCCCGCCGTCGACCTCACCTGCGGTTCGCTCGCCCAGGGCCTGTCCGGCGCGGCCGGGTTCGCGCTCGCGGACCGGCTGCGCGGTCTGGAGGGCTCCCGGCGCACCTTCGTCCTGGTCAGCGACGGGGAGATGCAGGAGGGGCAGACCTGGGAAGCGGCGCTGTTCGCGGCCCACCACCGGCTGCGCGACGTGGTGGTCCTGCTCGACGCGAACGACTCGCAGGTCGACGGCCCGGTCAGCTCGATCACCACGATCGACCCGCTGGTGGACAAGTGGGCGTCGTTCGGCTGGTACGCCGAGGAGGTCGACGGCCACGACACCGCGGCGCTCCGGGCCGCCCTGGGGCGCGCGATCGAGGACGAGCGTCCGGGCGTGGTGGTGGCGCGGACGTCCACGGTGCACGGGCTCGCCTGTCTGCCCGAGGACGCGGACGGGCATTTCATCAAGCTGCCGGCCGAGCTCGCCGCCCGCGCCCTGGCGGAGTTGGAGGACGGCGATGCGTGAGGCCCCCTACCGGACCGAGCTGAAGCCCTACGGCCGCGCGCTCGTGGAACTGGCACGCACCCGCGAGGACATCGTGTGCCTCTCGGGCGACCTGACCCGGCAGTGCGAGGTCGACCTGTTCCAGGACGTCTTCCCGGAGCGGTTCGTCCACGCGGGCATGGCCGAGGCCAACATGATGTCGATGGCCGGAGCCCTCGCCCGCGAGGGGCTTCAGCCCTGGGTGCACACCTTCGGCGTGTTCGCCACCCGACGGCCCTACGACCAGATCGTCAACGCGATCGCCTGTCCCAACCTGCCGGTCCGGATCATCGGCTTCATGCCCGGGATCTCCACCCCGGGCGGGCCCAGCCACCAGGCGATCGAGGACGTCGCGATCATGCGGGCACTGCCGAACATGACCGTGATCGACGTCGCCGACGCGGTGGAGATCCGGCAGGCGGTGCCGCGGCTCGCCGATCTTCCCGGCCCGGTCTATCTGCGCCTCAAGCGCGGTGAGATCCCGGTGGTGTTCGACGACGACCACGAGTTCCGCGTCGGGGCGGGCCGGCAGCTCCTGCCCGGCGGCGAGGTCGCCCTGCTCACCAGCGGCATGATGCTGCCCGCCACGCTGCGGGCAGCGGCCGGGCTGCGCGCCCACGGCGTCGACGCCGGTGTCACCAGCCTGCCGACGATCAAACCCCTCGACCACGGCGCCGTCCTCACCGCCGTACGAGGTGCCCGCGGCGTGGTGACGGTGGAGAACCACAGTGTCGTCGGCGGACTCGGGTCGAGTGTGGCCGAGGTCCTCGCCGAGGCCGGAGCGGGCGTGCCGCTGCGCCGCATCGGCCTGCGCGACACCTTCGCCGAGGGGTCCAGGACCGGCCCCTACCTGTTCGAGAAGTACGGCCTGTCCGTGCGGGAGATCGTCAAGGCCGCCTGGGAGCTGACCGGCCGCGAGGGGCCGGCCCCCGAGGTCGCCGTGCCCGAGCCGGAGACCGGCGAGTACGCCCCCGTGTGAACGGCAGTTCCCTCCAACCACCGTAGAAAGAGAGCGACATGGCACTGCATGGCATCGCCTCGCCCGGCGCGACCCTCGGCGTCGACTGGGAGGAGCGCGTCGACTTCAAGCGGCTGCGCACCGAACGTCTGGCCCGGGCCCGCGCCGCGCTTGAGGCCTCCGACCTGGGGGCGCTCATCCTGTTCGACCAGAACAACATCCGCTACACCACCGCCACCCACATCGGGAACTGGGCCCGGGACAAGCTGTTCCGCTGCGTGCTGCTCATGCGGGGCGAGGACCCGATCCTGTGGGACATCGGCTCGGCGGCGCGGCAGCACAGGACGCACGCGAGCTGGCTGCCCGAGTCCAGCTGGCAGGCCGGCATCTCCAGCTGGCGCGGTTCCATCCCCGAGAACGTCGGCGTGGAGGCCGGCAACGCCCGGCGGATCGCCGGGCACCTGCGGGAGCGTGGACTGCACCGCGAGCCGGTCGGCGTCGACGTTGTCGAGATCCCGGTGCTGCGGGCCCTGGAGGGCGAGGGCCTGCACATCGTCAACGGGCAGGAACTCATGCAGCAGGCCCGCAGGATCAAGACCGTCGACGAGATCGCGCTGCTCGACCACGCGGCCGGCATGGTCGACGCGGCCTACGACGAGCTCTACCGCACCCTGCACGTCGGCATGCGCGAGAACGAGGCCGTGGCCCTGGTCAACCGGGTCCTGTACGAGAACGGCTCGGAGGAGGTCGAGGCGGTCAACGCGATCTCCGGTGAGCGGTGCAGCCCGCACCCCCATGTGTTCAGCGACCGCATGACCCGTCCCGGCGACACCGCCTACTTCGACATCATCCACTCCTTCAACGGCTACCGGACCTGCTACTACCGCACCCTCAACATCGGCAGTTCCAACGCCGCCCAGCGCGACGCCTACCAGCGGGCCCGCGACGCGATCGACCAGGCCATCGCCGCGGTACGCCCCGGCGCGACCACCCGCGACGTGGCCCTGGCCCTGCCCAGCGCCGCCGATCTCGGGTACGCGAGCGAGGAGGAGGCGTTCGGCCTGCAGTACTGCCACGGGGTCGGGCTGTCGGTGTGGGAGCAGCCGCTGATCAGCCGCTACCACTCGCTGGAGCACCCGGTGCCGATCGAGGAGGGCATGGTCTTCGCGCTGGAGACCTACTGGCCCACCAAGGACGGCTCGTCCGCGGCACGTATCGAGGAGGAGGTGGTGGTGACCGGGGACGGTGCCCGGGTGATCACCCGCTTCCCGGCCGACGAGCTTCTGGTGGCCGGCACCCGCTACTGGAACGGCTTCGGCTTCGCCGTCGACTCCGGCGACCGGGCCCCGGCCGGCGACACGGCGAGGAGCTGACCGTGCTGGAGCACTACGTGGTCTTCCGGCCCCGGCCCGGCCGGGAGCGGGAGCTGGCCGGCGCGCTCACCGAACTGAGCGAAGGACTGGCCGGCGAAGTCCCCGGGATGACGGATCTGACCTGGGGCGACAACACCAATCCGTCCGGCCTCGACCGCGGCCTCACCCACGGCTGCCTGGGCCGGTTCACCGACCGGGAGGCCTTCGAACGCTACTGGGCCCACCCGGCCCACGAGCGGTTCATGCACGTCCTCGACGACATCTGCGAGGACCGGTTCGCGCTCGACTACACGAGCCGGACGAGCGGATGACGACGGCGTTCGGCGGGCGACGGCAACGGGCCCGCTGCGCCGTTCGGTGAGTGAAGGAGTCGGGTCCGGGGCGCGCGGGCGGTCATGACGGGCTGCCGGACGCGTCGGGAGCAGGATGACCGCGACGCGGTACGGCCGAGGGGCCGAACGGAGCGACCGGGGCAACGGGATGGGAGCAACAGGGATGGATGGGATCGGGTTCGTCGGGCTCGGCACGATGGGCCGGCCGATGGCGCGCAGGCTGCTGGCCGCCGGCCACCGCGTGGTGGTGTGGAACAGGTCGCGGCCGGCGGTCGAGGAGCTGTGCGGGGACGGGGCGGAGGCCGCGGCGGACCTCGCGGAGGTGTTCCGGCTCCCCGTCGTGATGAGCGTGCTGTCCGACGACGCCGCCGTCCGGTCGCTCATCCTGGACAGCGGGGTGCTGGACGACGCCGAGTGCCGCGTGCACGTGAACCTCGCGACGGTGTCGGCGGGCTTCGCCGCCGAGGCGGAGCAGCGGCACACGCAACGGGGCATCGGGTACGTGGCGGCGCCGGTCCTCGGCCGGACCGACGTGGCGGCGGCCGGAAGGCTCAACGTCCTGGCCGCCGGTGCCCCGGAGGCACTGGACCTGGCACGGCCCGTACTCGAACCGCTGGCCGCGCGGATCTGGGAACTCGGGACCGATCCGGCACGCGCCAACGTCGTCAAGATCACGGTCAACTTCCTGCTGGCCGCCGCGGTCGAGGCCACCGCGGAGGCGACGTCGCTGGTGGAGTCGTACGGCGTCGACGCCGCCGCGTTCGTCGAGCTGATCGGCGGCACGCTGTTCCCCGGCCCGGTCTACGGCACGTACGGCGGGCTCATGGCCGAACAGCGTTACGAGCCGCCCGGGTTCACCGCGCGGCTCGGGCTGAAGGACGTGGGCCTCGCCCTGTCGGCGGCGCAGCGGCGCGACCTGGCCCTGCCCACCGGCAGCCTGGTGCGGGACGCCCTGCTCGAAGCCGTCGCGGCCGGCTGGTCGGAGCGCGACTGGGCCACGCTCGCCGAGGTCGCCCGGCGCAGGGCGGGCCGCTGACACGCGCGAAAGCCCCACGTCGCGGGGCGTGGGGTCCGTCGGAGTGGTTGTGCCGCGGCGGCCGGTCCGCCCGGTGCCGTTGGTGGAATACGGCTCGGGATGCGCGACCCGGTCCTCGGGACGCGCGACCCGTTCCGACGCCGGGGCACCGGTCCGTCCGGCACAGCGAGGAGTGAAGGCTCATGGCAGTGTGCGAGGTCTGCAACAACGACTACGAGATGTCGTTCGAGGTACGCGCGGGCGACGCGGTCCACATCTTCGACAGCCTGGAGTGCGCGGCCCAGCGGATCGCGCCGACGTGCGGCAACTGCGACTGCCGCATCCTCGGCCACGGTCTTCAGGCCGACGGGCGCTTCTTCTGCTGCGCCAACTGCGCGCGCCGGCAGGGAGTCGCCCAGCTCGTCGACCACGCCTGACCTCTCGGCCGGAGGAACACGGCGCGCCCCGCCCACCTCAGTACTCCTCCCGGTCACTACGGTGGGGGTATGCGCGACGGCGTGGTGACGCTGTTCCTGTGCGGCGACGTGATGCTCGGCCGCGGCGTCGACCAGATCCTCCCGTGCCCCGGCGATCCGGTCCTGCGGGAGGCCTGGGTGCGCGACGCCCGGTCGTACGTCGAGCTGGCGGAGACGGCGAACGGCCCGATCCCCGCCCCGGTCCCACCGCGGTGGCCGTGGGGCGAGGCGCTGCCCGCGCTGGCGGCCGCCGCCCCGGACGTACGGATCGTCAATCTGGAGACGTCCGTGACACGCAGCGGCGCGTTCGCGCCGGAGAAGGAGGTCCACTACCGGATGGACCCGGGCAACCTGGCCGCCCTGGAAGTGGCCCGGCCCGGCGTCTGCGTCCTGGCCAACAACCACACGCTGGACTTCGGCCGTGCGGGGCTGCTGGAGACACTGGACTCCCTGGCGGGTGCGGGACTGCCGGTGGCGGGCGCAGGCCGTAACGCGGAGGAGGCGTTCGCGCCCGCGGCGCACCCGGTGGCGGACGGCGTGCGGGTGCTGGTGTTCTCCCTGGGGACGACGTCCAGCGGCATACCGCGGAGCTGGGCGGCGACGGCGGACCGCGCCGGTGTCGCGTACGTTCCCGCGGCGACGGCGGAGGCGGCCGCGGCGGTCGTCGCACGCGTACGGCGGGCGCGGTCCCCGGGCGACATCGTGGTCGTCTCCGTGCACTGGGGGTCCAACTGGGGCTACCACGTCCCCCGGGAGCAGATCCGCTTCGCCCACGCGCTGGTCGACGGCGGCGTCGACGTCGTCCACGGGCACTCCTCGCACCACCCGCGCCCCGTTGAGGTGTACCGCGGCCGGCTGATCCTGTACGGCTGCGGCGACTTCATCGACGACTACGAGGGCATCTCCGGCTACGAGGGTTACCGCGACGACCTGCGGATCGCCTACTTCCCCTCGCTCACGGTGGAGACGGGACGGCTCGCGGAGCTGCGCATGGTGGCGCTGCGGGCCCGGCGGATGCGGCTGGAGCCCGCCACCGGGGAGGAGCGCGCATGGCTGCGGGCGACACTCGCCCGGATCAGCACGGGCGTGGCCATCACCTCGGAGCCGGACGGCACGCTCGCTGCGGCGGGTACGGCGACGACCGCGCGGGAGCCGTAAGGCCCCCGCGGCGGCGATCCCGGCGCCCGCCCGCCGAGCGGCCGGGACCGGGCGCCGGACGTACCTTCGGAACATGGACGAGGTGCCCCGGCGCATCGCCCCCTCGACGGACCGGACCGCCGCGGCGGTCCTGCTCGGCTGCCTGCCCGAAGAGGTCGGCTACTGCCCCCGCTGCCACGGACTGACCCACCGCTACGGGCGGAACGCCCAGGTCCTGTGCCCGGCCTGCAGTGCGGTCAGTGGAAGACGCCGCTGTAGGCGTTGAGGGCGGGCTGGCCGCCCAGGTGGGCGTACAGGACGTTCGAGCCCTTGGGGATGTCGCCGCGCCGGACGAGGTCGATGAGGCCGGCCATGGACTTGCCCTCGTAGACAGGGTCGATGATCATGCCTTCGAGGCGTCCGGTGAGGCGGATGGCGTCCAGGGTGGACTGGACGGGGACGCCGTAGAGGTCGCCGGCCCAGCCCTCCAGGACCGTGATCTCGTCATCGCGCAAGTCCCGGCCCAGACCGATGAGTTCGGCGGTGTTGCGGGCGATCTTCGCCACCTGGGCGCGGGTCTCGTCGATCTTGGCCGAGGCGTCGATGCCGAGCACCCGGCGGGGCCGGTCCTGGCCCGCGAAGCCGGCGATCATGCCCGCGTGCGTGCTGCCGGTGACGCTGCAGACCACGATCGTGTCGAAGAAGACCCCGAGTTCTTGTTCCTGCTGCTGGACCTCGTAGGCCCAGTTGGCGAAGCCGAGGCCGCCCAGGGGGTGGTCGGAGGCTCCGGCGGGGATGGCGTACGGCGTGCCGCCCGCGGCGCGGACGTCCTCCAGGGCCTGGTGCCAGCTGTCCTTGAACCCGATGCCGAAGTCCGCCCGGACCAGACGCACGTCGGCGCCCATGACGCGGGACAGCAGGATGTTGCCGACCTTGTCGTTGACCGCGTCCGGCCATTCGACCCAGCTCTCCTGGACCAGGACGGCCTTCAGACCCGCCTTCGCGGCGACCGCGGCCACCTGCCGGGTGTGGTTGGACTGGACGCCGCCGATGGTGACCAGGGTGTCGGCGCCCTCGTGGAGAGCGTCGGGGACCAGGTACTCCAGCTTCCGGGTCTTGTTGCCGCCGAAGGCCAGACCGCTGTTGCAGTCCTCCCGCTTGGCCCAGATACGGGCACCGCCGAGATGGTCACTGAGCCGGTCCAGCGGGTGGACGGGGCTGGGGCCGAACAGCAGGGGGTGGCGCTCGAAGGACTCAAGAGACATCTGGGGCTCCTCGCGGAATCGTCTGCCGGGGGATGTGGGTCCTGCGTGGGGCGTGGGGACTGGTGGGTCAGCGCCGAGTGACACCTCGGCCGGGTCCGCCGTCCCGCTCGTCGGTGTCGGCTTCGGTATCGGCGTCGGTGTCGAGGAGCGCGGTGTCGAGGAGCGGCAGCAGCGTCTGCCAGTTGGCACGGGTGGCGGCCACGGCCCCCTCGACGTCCCCGGCCTCGCACAGCGCGATGATCCGTTCGTGCTGGGCGACTGAGCCGCGGCCGCTCAGCGAGGAGAAACGCAGCCTCTCCACACGGCGCAGCACCGGCGTGAACTGCTCCAGTACGGTACGGACGGCCGGGTTGGCGCAGGCGGTGACGGCGACGTCGTGGAAGGCGTCGTCGGCGTCGATCGCCGCGTCGACGTCGCCCCGGCGCAGGGCGTCGGCGAAGCGCGCGTTGGCCTCGCGCATGGCGGCCGGCTCGGCGGCGGTCAGGTGGGGCATCGCCTCGCGGACGGCGAGTTCGTGCATGGCCGCCGTCACCGACTGGGCCGCGCGGGCGGCGCGCACGTCCAGGGGGCTGACCATGGTGTAGCGGCCGGGCTTCGTCCGCACCAGGCCGGCCTGCTCCAGACGTGCCAGGGCCTCCCGCACCGGTGTGCGGCTGACGCCCAGCCACTCCACCAGGTCGGTGTCGTTGAGGCGCTCCCCCGGTGCGAGGGTGCCGTCGACGATGGCGTCCCGGATGGCCCGGTAGGCGTTGTCCCGGAGGAGCGACCTGGAGACGAGTCCCCGGCTCTGTGGCACTGGCATGCAATATATTGCACGCTGCATGACGGATAACTGTCAAGAGTGCGCCCGCACGGGTCCTCCCGCGGCCGGCGGCCGGAGCCGCGCGCGGCCTTGTTGACCCATCTGGCTGTATGTGACGGAGCGGGTCACCGTCTCGCGTGTTTCGATCAGCAAGGAGGCGAACGACATGGGGGCCGCGCGTCCCTCGGGGGCCGGGTGCCACCGCCTCCGTCGACTTCCCACCGCACGGCGGCGGAAGGGCCGCCGCGGTGGCCCGGTGTCGATCGCCGGCGAGGGCCGGTCCGCCTCGTCACCCACTGGGCGGCCGGCGGTGCCGAGGCTCGCCGGTGGCCTTTCGCCGGGCCATGGACACCACCGATGTCGTACCCCCTGCCCCGAAGGAACCGACTGATGACCACGGACAACGAGACGGCCGTCTGCCCGTTCGACTTCAGCGAGACCCTGGAGTTCGACCCCTCCCTCGAAGACCTGATGTGCCGCGACACCCCCACCCGGATCCGGCTGAGCTACGGCGAGGCGGAGGCCTGGCTGGTCACCGGCTTCGACGGCGTCAAGCAGGTGACCACCGACCAGCGGTTCAGCCGGGCGGCCATCATCGGCCGCGACTACCCCCGGATGACGCCGGAGCCCATCGTGTCGCCCGAGTCGATCAACGTGATGGACCCGCCGTACAGCAGCCGCGTCCGCCATCTGGCGTCACAGGCCTTCACGCAGCCGCGGGTGGAGGCCATGCGCCCCCGGATCGCCCGGCTCGCGGACGATCTGCTGGACACCATGGAGAAGGCGGGACCGCCGGCGGACCTGATCCGGCACCTCTCCGACCCGCTTCCCCAGCACACCGTCCTCGACCTCCTCGGCATCGAGCGGGAGGAGTGGCCCTGGATCCAGAAGGCCGTGCACCAGCTCCTCGTCGTCGGCCCGGACAGCAAGGAGGCCGCGGCGAGCGCCAAGACGGAACTGACGGCCTTCTTCGGCGAGCTCGTCGCGCAGCGGCGGAAGTCGCCGGGCAGCGACATCATCAGCGCGATGGCCGCGGCGCGGGACGGCAAGGAGCAGCTCGACGACCGGGAACTGGCGGTCATGACGCTCATGCTGGCGCTCAGCGGCCAGGACACGGCGACCTGCGAGATCAGCGACATCGTGTACCTGCTCCTGACCCGGCCCGAGCTGGCGGAACGCCTCAGGAGCCGGCCCGGGGCCCTGACCGACGTGCTGCACGAACTGCTCCGCCACATCCCCTTCCGCAAGGGGGTCGGCATCCCGCGGGTGGCTCTGGAGGACGTGGAACTGGGCGGTGTGACGATCCGGGCGGGCGACTACGTCCACGTGTCGTACCTGACGGCCAATCGTGACCCGGAGCGCTACACGGACCCGCACGACATCGACGTGGACCGGCCGACCGCCCCTCATATGACGTTCGGCTGGGGCGGGCACCGGTGCATCGCGATGCCGTTGGCCATGGCCGAACTCGAAGTGGCCATCGGACGGCTCATGGAGCGCTTCCCTGAACTGCGGCTCGCGGTGGCGCCGGAGGAGGTGCGCTGGGACACGCAGACGATCAGGCGGTTCCCCCTGGAGCTGCCGGTGGCCTGGTAAGTACGCCCGCCCGGCGGGGGCAACAACGGACGCCGCACGGCCTCGGCCGGCCGGACCGCCGGGGCCCCGGCGCCGCCTCGCGACGGTATAAAGAATTCCTATGACTGGCAGGGTGCGTTTCACGGTTAGGCTCTGGCCCAATCCTCGGGCCATGTTCTCCGGCCTTCCCGTATTCGAAACGCAAGAGGAGTTCATCCGTTGAACGCGATGTGGCGCGTGAACCCGCAGAAGACGGCTCTGCTCGTGATCGACATGCAGAACGACTTTGTTCTCGAGGGATATCCCATGGAAGTGCCGATGGCACGCCGGAGGATACCCCGGATGCAGGAGGTCATCACCGAGTGCCGGGCGGCCGGAATTCCGGTCGTCTACACACAGCACATTCTGCTGGACACCTTCAATGTGTCTCCGCTCGAATCCACCTACAACACGGCACTGCTGAGCGCGGGCATGCGCAAGGGCACGTTCGGCGCGCAGGTCGTCGACGACCTGAAGCCGGAGGCCGACGACGTCGTCGTCGTGAAGCACCGCTACGACGCGTTCCACAACACGCACCTGGAGAACGTGCTGACCAGCATCTCCGGGCTGCGCGAGGTGGACACCGTGATCATCATCGGCACCCTCACCGAGGTCTGCTGCGACTCCACCGCGCGCGGCGCGTACATGCGCGACTTCAAGGTGGCCTTCGTCGGTGACGCCACCGGCGCGCGCAGCGAGGAGGCGCAGGCGGCCACGGAGAACACCATCGGCACGTTCTTCGGCCGACTTCTCACCACCGCGGAACTGGTCGCGGAAATCCGCGCGGACCGTGAGGGGAGAGCGGCATGAGACCCAGAGAATATGACGTCCGCTACGAACGTCAGGCGGTCGTGCTGCTCTCCCTGGGATTCGGCCTCGTCGGTCTGGACCGCTGGATCATCAGCCCGCTTTTCCCGTCGATGATGAAGGAACTCAGGCTCGACTACCAGGACCTAGGCAACATCATCGGTGTCCTCGGTCTGGCCTGGGGATGCTCCTCCCTTCTCATGGGCGGTCTCTCCGACCGGCTGGGCCGGCGCAAAATCCTGGTCGGCTCGATCGTGTTCTTCTCGGTCTGCTCACTGCTGACGGGACTGGTCGGCGGACTCGTCAGCCTTCTGATGGTGCGGGTCATCATGGGCATCACCGAGGGCGCGTTCACCCCGACCGCGGTGGCCGCCACGGCGGAGGCGTCACGGCCCGAGCGCCGCGGGCTGAACATGGGCATGCAGCAGAGCACGTTCGCCCTGTTCGGCGTCGGCCTGGGCCCGATCATCGCCACCCAGTTGCTGCGGGTCCTGCCGAGCTGGCACTGGGTCTTCGGTCTGATGCTGGTCCCCGGCCTGGTCCTGGCCTGGTTCGTCTTCCGGAGCATCCGCGAACCCCATCAGCTGCCGGCCTTCGAATCCGCCGTCTCCCCCGTCGCCCAGGAAGAGACCCGCTGGCTGGACGTCTTCCGCTACCGGAACATCCGGCTGGCCATCCTCGCCCTGTGCGGCGCGATGACGTGCATCTTCGTGCTGAGCGCCATGGTGCCGAGCTATCTCGTCGACCACCAGGGCATCGGGACCAGCCAGATGGGCGTCATCGCGTCCGGCATCGGGTTCGGCGCCTTCGCGGGCCAGCTGGTCATTCCGGGGCTGTCCGACAGGTTCGGCCGCAAGCCCGTGGTCGTCGTGGCGCTGCTGATGGCGATGTGCATGCTGATCGGCTTCATCCTCCAGGGACCGGTGGTGCCGCTGCTGTTCCTGCTGCTGTTCTTCGTCGCCTTCGGGGCCAACGGCTGTCTGGCCCTGCTCGCCGGAACCGTGACCGTGGAGTCCGTCCCCGCCGGTCTGATGGCCGCCGCGGCCGGCACCGTCATGGGTGTCGCGGAGATCTTCGGTGGCGGCGTCGCCCCGTCCGTCGCCGGATACCTGGCCCAGCACCACGGCATCCACACCGTCCTCTATCTGGCGCTCGGCGGACTGCTGATGTGCGTGGTGGCCGCGTCCTTCCTCCAGGAGACGGCGCCGAAGAAGACCGGCCGCACCGGTCACGAGGACACCGCCGTCACACCGGCCGCGGAGGTGCAGCCGGAGCCCGGCCCCGCCGTGCGCTGAGGACCTGCCCGGGAGGCGGACGACCCGCGCGTCGGCGCGGGTCACCCCGTCCCGGGCGGACCCGCGTCCGGGGTGCCGGGCGGGTCCTCGTCGAGGAACCGGGCGACGGACGCGGCGAACGCCTCGGTCACCCCGTGGTCCCGGCCCGCGTCACTGACCCCCACCGTGATGTTGATCTGCGGAAGCAGTCCGGGCAGCCGGGACGAGGGAAGGTCCGTCGCCCGCTGCCCCCGGTCGCCGACGACGACACCGGCCGGGACCACGGTGATGCACTCCCCCAGGCGGATCAGCGCGTGCATGGTCCGGTAGTCGTCCACCACGTGGAAGCGGGAGATCTCGTACGTCTCGATCAGTGTGGTGGTGATCCTCGCGTGGTGGGTCAGCACCGGATTGTCGAACAGCACGAACCGGTAGCGGGACAGCAGCTCCTTCACGGCCGGGGCGCTGACCTCCTCCAGTACCGTCCCCGGCGGGTGGACGAGCGCCATGTCCTCGGTGCCGATGACGTCGGTGCGGAAGGGGTGGTCGGCTTCCGTGGAGTAGAACAGCCCGGCGTCCAGCTGGTTCAGTTCCAGCAGGTCGATCAGCGTCGTGGCGGGCCGGCTGGTCACCCGGAACTCGTCCGCCCCGTACACGTCCAGCGCGCTGCTCACCACGGCCCGCACGGACCGCTCCGACAGCCAGTTGTCCACGCCGAACACGACCTTGTGCGGATGTCCGGCCACCTCGGTGAAGCTCCGCGGCCGGGACGGGTCCTGCTTGCCCAGGACCGCGGAGGCATTGGACAGGTCCCGCATGAGCTGGGCGGCGTACGGCAGGAAGTACGCGCCCTGCGGGGTCAGCACCGCGCCCTTCCAGCCCCGCTGGAACAACGCGAAGCCGAGACTGTCCTCCAGCCGCCGCAGCCGCTGGCTCATCGCCGGCTGCGTGACGTACGAGTCGGCGGCGGCCTTGGAGATACTGCGGTGCCTGGCCACGGCCAGGAAAGATCGAAGCGCCTCGACATCCACGGTTGCCCCTCCTTCGGCCACGACACGGGGCTCGATGGACGGGACCCTACTGCCCCGCGGACCCTTTGTGACCTGCTGGGACCGCGAGGCGGAAGGACTTCTTCCGGGCGGGTGCCGCCGGCCCGGCGCGGCCGTCAGCCGTGATCGGCGCAGCAGGGCGTGGGGTCGGGCACCTCGAAGGAGGCGAGGAGGCCGCCCGCGGCGGGCACGAGCGGCAGCACGAGCTGTCCGCCCTGCCACAGGGGGCGGACATGATCGCGAGTCGTGACCGGGGTGTCCGGTGCCGGGCCGCCGCCGGGGCCGGACGGCGCTCCGACGACCGTGACCCGTTCGATGGCGGTGTGCTGAAGGAGGAAGCTCAGCGGGACCGTGCCGACGAGACGCCCGGCACCGGGGTAGACGACGGCGCGTCCCCGCGCGCGGCTGTGCTGCTCGGCGGCCGCCAGCGCGGCGCCGTCCGCGTACGACTCCGGACCGTGCCGCAGCGCGCCGAGGGCCGCTCCTGAGGACGGCCGGCCCTCGTCCGCCTCCGTGAGGAGGGTGACCAGCCGGTGCCACACCGAGGCCGCGGTGTCCGCGTCCGGCAGTGCCAGGGAGACGGCGATGTGCGGTCGCTCGCCGCTTCGGACCGGGTGGGTGCAGGCGACGGTGGTGTCCGGCAGGCCGAGCCGCGCCACCAGGTCGTGGGCGAGGTGATCGGCGCCGCGCAGGTCCGCCGACCCGGCGTCCACACCGATCACGGTGGGGGCGCCGGGTCCGCCGGGTGTACCGGTCATGCGGGCAGGACCCACATCGGGTTGGAGTAGAACCACAGGTCTTTCCACGGGTCGGCGTCGCCGACCACGTCCATCGCCGGTCCGGCCGGGTCCACGGCGGCACCGCGCAGACCGACCGCCGAGCGGTTCCCGTCGGTGCCGCGCAGCCGCACGTACACCGGCTTGTCCACGCGGCCGAGGGAGTACGTCAGCCGCACCGAGCCGGTGGACTTGTTCACCTCGAAGGACTTGACGACCTTCGTGTCCGGGGTGATGAACACGTCCTTGTCGGAGACCCGGCCCGTGACGGCACCCTGGATCACGTCGACGCGGGCCAGCGTCGGCACGAACTGCGCCCAGTTGGGGCCGCCCGCGAGGCTGATCTCGACGACCAGGTCGACCTGGCTGCCACGGCGCACGTGCAGCGCGTCGCCGAGGGTGACGGCCTTGCCGCCGGAGCGCAGCTGGGCGTTGAGGCCGCTGATCAGCCCGCCGTGGTCGACCCAGACCCGGCCGGCCCGGATGCCGTCCATGACCGCCTGGTAGGAGAAGGAGGCGGCACCGACGTGGGTGCGGGAGTACTGGCCGGGCCAGAAGTCGCCGTCGCCCAGGTTCAGTCCGCCGCCGTGGACCGGGTCCTCGTAGCGGCCCCTGGCGTCGAAGTCGCTGCCCGGCCCGCGGACGGAGGAGTCGGCGTAGACGCTGTGGGAGTCGGAGTTGGCGGTGATCCACCACGGCTTGCCCTCGGCCAGCAGGCTGTCCCAGAGGCCGCCGACGGTCGCGGTCATCCAGTCGAAGCCGCCCCAGGTGCGGTAACTCTCCAGCGGGTAGCCGGAGAAGGAGTCGGCGCCGGGGCTGTTGTCGTAGTAGCCCCGGCCCGAGCCGGGTCCGTTCGGCGCGGGCAGGCCGGCGGCCTGGTGGCCGGGGGCGCCCTCCATGCCGACGGCGATCGTCGGCTGCGCGTCGCGCCAGGCACGGATCTCGTGCGGGGAGTCGATGCCCTTGCGGGCGGGGTGGTTGGCCAGGAACAGGGCGTCCTTGACCTTGCGGCGCTTGACCTGCTCGGCGAGGAAGTCGACACCCGCGATGGCGAGCGCCTCATTGGCGGGGGTGGAGGCCGTGGCCTTCTTCACGGCCCCGTCGAAGGAGTTCTCGAACTCCTTCAGCACGGCGACCTCGTTGCTGCCGGGGTGGACGAAGACGGTGCCGTGCTCGGCGGCCGGGATGTTCCACTCCAGGCCCTGGAAGACGAGCGTGTCGCTGATCTTCCCGCGGGCGGCGACGATGTCCGGGTTGACCTTCTCCACGCCGATCTTGGCGTGCTGCTCGCTGCCGTGGTCGGTGATGACCATCCAGTCCAGGCCGTGCGCGTTGGCCTGGCGCACGTGGTCGACGACCCGGTACTTGCCGTCGGAGCTGTACTGGGTGTGGATGTGGTGGTCGCCGGCCAGCCACAGGTAGCCCCCGGAGCGGGCGGGCTGGGAGGACTGCTGGTTCTGGTTCTGGCCCTGGTCGCCCTGGGACTGGGACGCGGCCGCCTGTCCGGCGCCGGCGAGCACGCTGCCCGCCGCCAGTCCGGCGCCGAGCAGGCCGGTGCGGCGCAGCATGGACCGGCGGGAGAGCTGGTCGGGCGTCAATTCGGCGTCGGGGACGTCGAGGTCGAGCGCCGGCGGCAGGGATCCATCGCCCGCACCGTGCGTGTGGTCGTGGTGGTGGTGATGCCCGTGGGCGTGACTGTGGCCGTGGCCCATGTCCCAACTCCTGCCGTCGGTACGTGCAAAGCGTGTTCGAGCGGCGCCCATGCTGGGCCCCTGCCGCCAACACGGTGGGAACGGCCGGTGACATCGACAGGTACGGCCGGTGGCACCCGGACGTGCGACAGGCCTGCAGGCACGGCGAGGGCCCCGGCCGGGAAACCCGGCCGGGGCCCTCGTCACATGGTCAGATGGCGCCGGTGAAGGTGTCGCACCGGGCCGGGGAGCCCGTGGTGTACCCGGTGGTGAACCAGTGGACCCGCTGCTGCGAGCTGCCGTGGGTCCAGCCCTCCGGGTCGACGCGGCCCTGGGTGCGTTCCTGGATGCGGTCGTCGCCGACGGCCTCCGCGGCGTCGAGGGCCTCGCGGATCTCGGCGTCGGTGAAAGGCTTTTCGAAGAAGCCGGTGGTGACGGCGTTCTTGGCCCAGACTCCGGCGTAGCAGTCGGCCTGGAGCTCCAGCCGGACCGAGCCGCTGTCGGCTCCCGTGCGGTCCCGGCCGGCGCGGTTCATGGTGCCCAGCAGGTTCTGCACGTGGTGCCCGTACTCGTGGCCGATGACGTACGCCTGCGCGAAGGGACCGCCCTTGGCGCCGAACCGGTCCTCCAGCTCACGGAAGAAACCGAGGTCGAGGTAGACGCCGCGGTCGGCCGGGCAGTAGAACGGGCCCATGGCGGACGTGGCCCGGCCGCACCCCGTGTTCCAGGTGCCGGAGACCAGTTTGGTTCCGGCCTTGCTGTACGTCTGCTGGAAGTGCTCGGGAAGAGCGCCCTGCCAGTAGCGCTGGATGCTGTTGACCACACCCACCACGCGGCACTTCTCCAACTCGTTGGCGCTGCTGCCCTTGCGGCACTTCTCCTTCAGGTTCTCGCCCGGCTGCGAGGCGGCGGAGTTCGAGCCGCCGCCGTTCAGGAGACTCGCCGGGTTGACGCCCAGGAACAGCGCGGCGACCAGGACGACGACGCCGATGACGCCGCCTCCGATGGTGAGCCCGCCTCCGGGAATGCCACCGCCGCTGCTGCCGAGGTCATCGACCTGAGAGGCATCAAGATCCACGTCATCGCGGAATTCCATGGGTCGTTCGTCTCCTGGGGGTTGGTGATCACCCCCATTCTGCCCGGTGCCGTGGACCGGTCGCAGCAGCGACTGCCCAGGCGGACCAGTTGGAGTGGACAGGACCCGAGCAACCGGGGCCAACTGGGAGAAGCGGCCTGGATGCGCCGTCCGACACCAATGGAGCGCTCATGAAAGGAACGGCCGCGGCGACAGTGCCGGCGGTTTCCGCCGTACCGCAGGGTCGAACCCGATTGATCGGGGACTGATGACCGAGCAGACGGGCGCGCGGACGCGTCGTCCCGCACGAACGGTGGCGGGCTTGCTGGCTGCTCTGCTGCCGGTCGCGGTAGCGGTGGGGCTGTACGCGTTCGGCCGCACGCACACACCCGACTACACCAGCGGCCTGTTCGGGCGGCACGGTGTCGGTGTCTACGATCTCAAGGCGCGCCTGGGCAGCGCCCTGATGGCACTCGCGCTCGTCCAACTGCTGCTCGGGCTGTGGATGTACCGGCGCCTGCCGGGAGCGGGAGCCGCACCGCACCGTGTGCACCCCGCACACCGGCTCATCGGCCTCCTCGCCTTTCTGCTCTCGCTGCCCATCGCCTACCACTGCATCACCGCCTACGGAGTCAAGTTCACGAGCAGCCGAGTGGCGGTGCACTCCATCACGGGCTGCGTCCTGTACGGCGCGTTCGTCGCCAAGGTGCTGGTGGTGCACAGCCGCCGACTGCCCGGTTGGGCGCTTCCGGCCGCCGGCGGCATCCTGGTCACCGCTGTCGCACTGATGTGGTACACAGCCGCTTTGTGGTTCTTCGCCGGCTCCGCCCCCGGCTTCTGACCATGCAAAACGTTGCCTGTCGGGGCACTAGAGAGCGAGCGCGAGCGCGGCGCCCGCGCCGCCCAGGCCCAGGGCGACGGCCGCCTCCCGCCAGCCGCCGAAGCCCCATCGGAAGAACCGGTCGAGGGCCAGCCGGCCCGGTCCGATCGCGGCGATCCCCAGGGCGACGACGGCGATGCCGACGTTGTATTCCACACCGCCGTCCGTATCCCAGAGGCCGTGGGCGCCGGTGACGGTCACCATCGCGTTGATCATGACGCCGATCAGGGCGGCGGCCGCGAGCGGGGTCAGCAGCCCGAGGGCGAGACCGAGGCCGCCCAGGAACTCCGACAGACCGGCGATCACGGCGAACAGCTTTCCCGGGCGGTAGCCGAGGGCGGCGAACCCCTGACCGGTCCCGGTCAGTCCGCTCCCCCCGAAGAGCCCGAAGAGTTTCTGCGCGCCGTGCCCGGCCATCAGCAGGCCGAAGGTGAGCCTGACGAGCAGCAGACCGCAGTCGGCGGCGGTCCCCGTGACCGCGCCGGTGTGCGGTGCCACCGGCTCCGTGGCACGGGAGGGACGGTACAGAATGCGATTCGTCAACATGGGAGCTCCGCTGAGAACGCCAGGACGGGCGTTGCCCCCCAGCTCGGTCACGCCGAGACACCGGTCGCGGGGCCACGCGCGACGCGCGTCTCCCCCTTGCCCCGTGCCGATCCTTCCGCAGCGGGCGCAGTCGCGCATCCTGACCGGTCCGCGCCCGTCCGTTCGTCGCGTCATGACATCATGAGGGCCCGGACTACTACAGCCCCGTAGAGGAGCGGCACACGCATGTTCGACCAGCTGAAGAGCCTGAAGGGCAAGGTCGAGGGCATCGCCGAAGCCCACGGCGACAAGATCTCCGACGGCCTGGAGAAGGTCGGCGAGTTCGTCGACGGCAAGACCGGCGGCAAGCACAGCAGCACGATCGACACCGTCGTCGACAAGGCCCAGGACGCCGTGGACAAGCTGGGCAAGCACAAGGACTGAACCCACCCCCCAGGGCGACCCAGGTCCTCGGGCGGGCCTGGGTCCGGCAACGTGTCCGCCTCCGCGCCCTCGGCGAACCGCTACCCCATCGGTGACTTCGCGACCGCAAAGCCGCGCCGGGGTGCGCGGGAGGACTGGAGACGGCTACGCCGGCCGGTGCCCGTCTCGGCCGGAAGCCGGCGCCCCGACCGTCACGCCACGACCGGCGCGCACCGGCCGGGGCCGGGGCTCATCCCTTGCGCAGGTCCCGGACCCGGCGGATCTTGCCCACCGAGCGCTCCAGGGTCTCCGGTTCGACCACGCACACCTCGACGCTGATGCCGACCGAGTCCTTCACACCCTTGGTGATGATCCTGGCGGCCGTCTCGCGCTGCTCCGGGCCGACGCCGGGGCGGGCCTCGATGTGGACCGTCATGTGATCCATGCGGCCGCGCTGGGTCAACTGGATCTGGAAGTGCGGGGCGACGCCGGGCACCCGCAGCACGACCTCCTCGATCTGACTCGGGAAGACGTTCACCCCCCGCAGGATGATCATGTCGTCGCTGCGGCCGGTGATCTTCTCCATACGGCGGAAGGCGGGCCGCGCGGTGCCGGGCAGCAGGCGGGTGAGGTCACGCGTGCGGTACCGGATGATCGGCAGGGCTTCCTTCGTCAGCGAGGTGAACACCAGCTCGCCGCTCTCGCCGTCGGGCAGCACCTCACCGGTGATCGGATCCACGACCTCGGGACAGAAGTGGTCCTCCCAGATGTGCAGTCCGTCCTTGGTGTCCACGCACTCCTGCGCCACACCCGGGCCCATGACCTCCGAGAGGCCGTAGATGTCGACGGCGTGGATGTCCATGCGCTCCTCGATCTCGCGCCGCATCGCCTCCGTCCAGGGCTCGGCTCCGAAGATGCCGACCTTCAGGGAGCTGGTGCGCGGGTCCACGCCCTGCCGCTCGAACTCGTCGAGCAGGGTCAGCATGTAGGAGGGCGTGACCATGATGATCTCGGGTTCGAAGTCCCGGATGATCTGCACCTGGCGCGCGGTCATGCCGCCGGAGGCGGGGATCACGGTGCATCCGGCGCGTTCGGCTCCGTAGTGCGCGCCGAGGCCGCCGGTGAAGAGGCCGTAACCGTAGGAGATATGGACCTTGTGGCCGCGCCGGCCGCCCGCGGCGCGGATGGAGCGGGCGATGAGGTCGGCCCAGGTCGACAGGTCGTTCTCGGTGTAGCCGACCACGGTGGGGCGGCCGGTGGTGCCGCTGGAGGCGTGGATGCGCCGGACCTCGGACATGGGGACGGCGAACATCCCGAAGGGGTACGTCTCGCGCAGGTCGGCCTTGGTGGTGAAGGGGAATCGGGCCAGGTCCTCGAGGGAGCGGCAGTCGTCGGGCGTCACGCCGGCCGCGTCGAACTTCCTGCGGTACAGCTCGACGTTGTCGTAGGCGTGGCGGAGAGTCGCGCGAAGCCGGCTGAGCTGCACATCGCGGAGCTCCTCGCGGGTCAGGCGCTCGCCGCTGTCCAGCAGCCCGTCCGGGAGGGGCTGCCCCAGCCGGGGCCCCTGATCCGCCGGGGCCGTGACTTCGCTGCTCATTGCGACTCCTTCGTCTTCTCGCTTCGTAGGCTGCGGCTGCGCCCGCGGAACTCCGCGATCACCTCTTCGCCCGCCCGTCTGCCGCCACCACCCTCGACGGACCGCGCTTCGCGCGGGACGTCGGTGATACGCCGCACGCTCACGTCATAGATCCCGCTGCGCCCGTACCGGGTGCGCTCGCGGGCCGTCGCCACGAGGACGTCGCCCTCGCGGGCCGGGGCGATGAAGTCGATGTCGGCCGCCGCGGCGACCGTCACGGGCCCGTGGCTGTTGCAGGCGCAGGCGAACGCGGTGTCGGCGAGCAGGAAGATGTAGCCGCCGTGGGCGATCCCATGCCCGTTGACCATCGCCGGCGTCACGGTCATCCGCACCTCGGCGGTTCCTTGGCCGTGGTGCGTCAGCTCGATGCCGAGATTCCGGGAGGCCAGGTCCGCGGCGAACATCGTCTCGACCGGACCGGGATCGACGTCAGTGGCCTGCGTCACGTTTTTCCACCACCTTGTGTACCGACCGAACATTCGGTTAGCGTCGGCAAAGCCAAGTAATCAAGCATCACCGCTGCCTGTCAAGAGGTGGACCGCATGCCCCACACCACTCCCGAGCCCGTCGACTTCTTCGCCCGCCACCGAGAGCTGCTGGAGACGGCGGTCGCGGCCACCGAGAGCCGGGACCACTGGACCCCGTACCCGGAGTCACCCAGCAAGTCGGTGTACGGCGAGGAGGCCCCGAAGCTCGGTGAGGCCGCTTTCCGGGACCAGTTGGGCAAGCCGTTCGCGCTGCCCGGACACCCCGGCGAGGGGACCGTGCAGGCGACCGAGACCTCCCCCTACGGCTTCGGCCTCGGCATCGGCTACCCCCGCGTCCGGCCCGAGGAGGCGGTCGCCGCCGCCAAGGCCGCCACGGGCCCCTGGCGCGACGCGGGCCCGGATGTCCGCGCCGGTGTCGCCGCCGAGATCCTGGCCCGGCTCAACGCGGCCGGCTTCGAGAACGCGCACGCCGTGCAGCACACCACCGGACAGGCCTTCGTCATGGCGTTCCAGGCGGGCGGCCCGCACGCGCAGGACCGCGGCCTGGAGGCCGTCGCCTACGCCTGGGCGGAGCAGAGGCGGCACCCGCGCTCCGCGCGCTGGACCAAGCCCCAGCGCAAGGGCGGGGACCTGGTGATGGACAAGAAGTTCACGCCGGTCGGACGCGGTGTCTCGCTGCTGATCGCCTGCAACACCTTCCCCACCTGGAACAGCTATCCGGGCCTGTTCGCCAGCCTGGTCACCGGCAACCCCGTGGTGATCAAGCCGCACCCGGGCGCCGTACTGCCGCTGGCGCTCACCGTGCGCACCGCCCGCGAGGTCCTCGCCGAGGCCGGCTTCGACCCCAACCTCGTGATCCTGGCCGCCGAGGAACCCGGCGAGCGGACCGCGGGCCTCCTCGCGCTCCACCCGGACGTGCGCATCATCGACTTCACCGGCTCCACGGAGTTCGGCGACTGGCTGGAGACCAACGCCCGCCAGGCCGCCGTGTACACCGAGAAGGCGGGTCTGAACACGGTCGTCCTGGACTCCACCGACGACTACCGCGGGCTGCTGGGCAACCTCGCCTTCTCGCTGTCCCTGTACAGCGGCCAGATGTGCACCACCCCGCAGAACCTGCTGATCCCCCGCGCCGGCATCGCCACCGACCAGGGCGTCAGGACCGCCGACGAGTTCGCCGCCGATCTGGGGGCCGCGCTGGACAAGCTCCTCGGCGACCCGGCTCGCGCGGCCGGCACGCTCGGCGCCGTCGTCAACGACGGCGTGCTCGACCGGCTGGAGAAGGCGGCGGCGCTCGGCATCACGGCGCACGCCTCGCAGCCGGTGGAGCACCCCGAGTTCCCGCAGGCCACCATCCGTACGCCGCTGGTGGCGCGCCTGGACGCGGAGGCGGACGAGGAGACGTACACCCGCGAGTGGTTCGGGCCCGTCTCCTTCGTCATCGCCACCGACTCCACCGAACACAGCCTGCGGATCCTCCGGGAGACGGTGCGCGCCCACGGCGCGCTGACCGCCGCCGTGCATTCCACGAGCGAAGAGGTCCTGGCCGCCGCCGAGTCGGCGGCCCTGGACGCGGGGGTGCATCTGTCGGAGAACCTCACCGGCGGCGTCTTCGTCAACCAGTCCGCGGCCTTCAGCGACTTCCACGGCAGCGCCGCCAACCCCGCGGCCAGCGCCACCCTGTCCGACCCCGCGTTCGTCACCGGCCGCTTCGCGACGCTCCAGTCGCGCCGCCCCGCCGCCATCGAGGAGAGCACCCATGCCTGACGAGGTCTACCTGATCGACGGGGCCCGCACCCCGCAGGGCCGCTACGGCGGCGCCCTGGCCTCCGTCCGCCCCGACGACCTGGCGGCGCTGGTGGTCGGTGAGGCCGTGCGCCGCGCCGCGATCCCGGCCGAGGCCGTGGACGAGGTGATCCTGGGCGCCGCCAACCAGGCCGGCGAGGACAACCGCGACGTGGCACGCATGGCGGTGCTGCTCGCCGGGCTCCCGCACACCGTGCCCGGCTACACCGTCAACCGGCTGTGCGCCTCGGGTCTGACCGCGGTCGCCTCGGCGGCCCAGGCGATCCGGTCCGGCGAGGCCGACCTGGTCGTCGCGGGCGGCGTGGAGTCGATGACCCGCGCCCCGTGGGTGATGGAGAAGCCGGGCACCCCGTGGGCCAAGCCTGGCCAGGTGCACGACACGTCCCTGGGCTGGCGCTTCACCAACCCGCGCTTCGCAGCCGCCGACCGCGCGGTGCCCGCCGGGGCCGGTCCGGACACGGTGCGGACGACCCTGTCGATGGGTGAGACGGCCGAGGAGGTCGCCGCCCTCGACGGCATCACCCGCGCCGACTCCGACGCCTTCGCGCTGCGCAGTCACCAGCGGGCCGTCGCCGCGCAGGAGGCCGGGTACTTCGACCGCGAGATCGTCCCCGTCCCGGTGAAGGACGGACTGGTGGAGCGCGACGAGGGCCCGCGCCCGTCGACGACGCTCGAGAAGCTGGGCTCCCTGCGCACCATCTTCCGCAAGGACGGCATCGTCACCGCGGGCTCGTCCTCCCCGCTGTCCGACGGGGCGTCGGCGCTGGTCGTGGCGAGCGCGGCGGCCGTGGAGCGGCACGGACTCACCCCGCGCGCCCGCGTCGTCACCTCGGCCTCGGCCGGGGTGCAGCCCAACCTCATGGGCCTCGGCCCGGTTCCCGCCACGCAGAAGGCGCTGGCCCGCGCCGGCTGGCAGACCGCCGACCTGGACGCCGTCGAGCTCAACGAGGCGTTCGCCGCGCAGGCGCTGGCCGTCGTACGCCGGCTCAAGCTCGACGAGGACCGGGTCAACGCCGACGGCGGCGCCATCGCGCTCGGCCATCCGCTGGGCTGCTCGGGCGCCCGCATCCTGCTCACGCTGCTCGGCCGCCTGGAGCGCGAGGACGCCCGCCGGGGCCTGGCGACGCTGTGCGTGGGCGTGGGCCAGGGCGTGGCGATGCTGGTGGAGCGCGTGTGAGCCGGGACGCGTACGAGACGCTGCTGGTCGAGGAGCGCGAGGACCGGGTCGTGGTGACCCTGCACCGCCCCGAGGCACGCAACGCGATCAGCGGGCTCATGATCCGCGAACTGCACGCGGTGTGCGACCTGTTGGAGGACGACCCGAAGCTGCTGCTGCTCACCGGCCACGGCAACGTGTTCGCGGGTGGCGCGGACATCGCGGAGCTGCTGCGGCGGGGCCGGGACGAGGCGCTCCAGGGGATCAACAGCCGCCTGTTCGAGCGGGTGCGCAGGCTGCCCATGCCGACCGTGGCCGCCGTCGACGGCTGGGCGCTGGGCGGCGGGGCGGAACTGTCCTACGCCTGCGACATCCGTATCGCGGGACCCGACGCCGTCTTCGGCAACCCGGAGCCGGGGCTCGGCATCCTCGCGGCGGCCGGGGCGTGCTGGCGCCTTCCTGAGCTGGTCGGCGAGTCGGTCGCCAAGCAGGTGCTGCTCGCCGGACGGAACCTGGACGCCCAGGCGGCGCTGGCCGCGGGTCTGGTCATCGACGTCGTACCCGCGGAGAAGCTGCTCGACGAGGCGCACGCGCTGCTGGACCGCATGGCGCGGTCCTCGGCCACCGCGCTGCGTCTGACGAAGCTCGTCGTCGACGCGCCGGGCGCGCACCCGGTCGCCGACGACCTGGCGCAGGCGGTGCTCTTCGAGGGACAGGACAAGCAGGACCGCATGACGCGTTTCCTGGAGAAGAGGAACAGGAGCAAGGCATGAGCAGTCCGACCGTGCCCGCCGTCGTCGGTGTGATCGGCGGTGGCCGGATGGGGGCCGGAATCGCGCAGTCGTTCGCGGCCGCCGGCTCGTCGGTGACCGTCGTGGAGAGTGGTGCGCAGGCCGCGGCCGCCGCCGTGGAGCGCGTCGCCACCGGGCTGCGCCGGGCCGCCGAGCGCGGCCGGCTGGCCGAGCCCGCCGAGCAGGTCCTCGCCCGGGTCACGGCCGTGGAGTCCGTGGACGGTCTCGCGCCGGGCACCGAACTGGTCGTCGAGGCCGTGCCGGAGAACGCGGCACTGAAGGCCGGGATGCTCGCCGCGGCCGAGGCGGCGGTGGACGACACGACCGTGCTGGCCACCAACACCAGCTCCCTGTCGGTCACCGAGCTGGCCTCGGCGCTGAAGGTGCCGGGCCGCTTCCTGGGCATGCACTTCTTCAACCCCGTGCCCGCCTCCGAGCTGATCGAGATCGTCGTGGCGCCGGAGACCTCGCCCGAGGTCGTGCGGGCGGCGCTCGGCTGGACCCACGCGCTGGGCAAGAAGGACGTCGTCGTCAAGGACTCCCCCGGCTTCGCCAGCAGCCGTCTCGGCCTGGCGCTCGGCCTGGAGGCGATCCGCATGGTCGAGGAGGGCGTGGCCGAGCCGGAGGCGATCGACGACGCGATGAGCCTCGGCTACAAGCACCCCATGGGCCCGCTGCGCCTGACCGACCTGGTCGGGCTCGACGTCCGCCTGGCCATCGCCGAGTACCTGCACGCCACGCTCGGGGAGAGGTTCGCCCCGCCGCAGCTGCTGCGCGACAAGGTCGCCCGGGGCGAACTCGGCCGCAAGTCGGGACAGGGGTTCTACGCATGGCAGTGACCCCGCCGGAGGCGACCTCGCCGGACGCGGCGGGGCAGAGTGTCGGCTACCGCGTCGAGGACGGCGTCGCGGTCATCGAACTGCGCAGGCCTTCCGCCGGAAACGCGCTCGACGCGGCCCTGCGGTCCGGGCTGCGGGCCGCCGTACGCCGGGTGGCCGGTGACGCGGACGGCGAGCGGGTGCGCGCGGTGCTGCTGACCGCGCAGGGCCGGAACTTCTGCGTCGGGCAGGACCTCAAGGAGCACGCCGAGGCCCTCGAGCGCGACCCGGAGTCGGCGTTCGCCGTGGTGCGGGCCGAGTACAACCCGCTGGTGGAGGCGCTGCAAGCGCTGCCCGTGCCGGTGGTCGCGGCGGTCGAGGGCGCGTGCGTCGGGGCCGGGCTGGGTCTCGCGCTGTGCGCCGATGTGCGGGTGGCGTCGGAAGGCGCGCGGTTCGCGACCGCTTTCACCGGGATCGGGCTGGCCGCCGACAGCGGTCTGAGCCTGTCGCTGACCCGGGCGGTCGGCCCGTCGTATGCCGCCCTCCTCATGTTGCTCGGCGACCACTTGGACGCCGGGGTCGCACAGGAGCTGGGGCTGGCGCACCTGGTCGTGCCCGACGGGCAGGCGGCGGCCGAGGGGCTGGCGCTGGCCCGGCGGCTGGCGGCGGGTCCCACGGCCGCGTACGGCGAGGTCAAGGCGTTGCTGCGGCACGTGGCAACCGGGGCGGGGCTGAGCGCGGTACTGGAGCGTGAGGCGGCGGCCCAGGAGCGGCTCGGCGCCACCGAGGACCACCGTGGCGCCGTGCGGGCCTTCCTCGCCAAGGAGAAGCCGTCCTTCGGGGGCCGCTGAGAAAGGGCCGCCGAACCGAGGGTCGCTGAGCAATGAGGCCGGACCGAGGGCCCGCCCGTCGTACGCGGCGGCGGCCCTCGCACCGCCCCGCGGCCGCGTGCGGCCGGGCGATCCCGGATCCAGGGGTTGCCGGGGCCGGGAAAATTCGACAGACTATTACCCGAACGAATGGTCGGTAGGGAAGCTGGTATCGATGACCACGTCACACGGCGCAGTGTCGAGCGGCGACAGCGCGGAGCAGCGGCTCCAGGAGCAGTTCGACGCGACGATCGCGAAGGACCAGCGGATCGAGCCCCGGGACTGGATGCCCGAGGGCTACCGGAAGACGCTGATCCGCCAGATCGCGCAGCACGCCCACTCGGAGATCATCGGGATGCAGCCCGAGGGCGAATGGATCACCCGGGCCCCTTCGCTGCGCCGCAAGGCCATCCTCTTCGCGAAGGTCCAGGACGAGGCCGGGCACGGCCTGTACCTGTACTCGGCGGCCGAGACCCTGGGCGCCGACCGCGCGGACCTCACCGAGCGCCTCATCGAGGGCCGGCAGAAGTACTCCTCGATCTTCAACTACCCGACCCCGACCTTCGCGGACGTCGGCGTGATCGGCTGGTTCGTCGACGGCGCGGCGATCTGCAACCAGGTGCCGCTGTGCCGCAGTTCGTACGGCCCCTACGCCCGCTCCATGGTGCGGATCTGCAAGGAGGAGTCGTTCCACCAGCGGCAGGGCTACGAGCTGCTGATGACGATGATGCGGGGCACCGACGCCCAGCGCGAGATGGTGCAGGACGCGGTGAACCGCTGGTGGTGGCCGTCCCTGATGATGTTCGGCCCGCCCGACGGCGACTCCCCCAACTCGGCCGCCTCGATGGCCTGGAAGATCAAGCGGCACAGCAACGACGAACTGCGCCGGCGATTCGTCGACATGACCGTCCCGCAGGCCCAGAAGCTGGGCGTCACCCTGCCCGACCCCGAGCTGCGCTGGAACGAGGAGCGCGGCCGGCATGACTTCGGCACCCCCGACTGGTCCGAGCTCAAGCGCGTGATCAGCGGCGACGGGCCGTGCAACGAGGAGCGCGTGGCACGGCGGAGGGCCGCGCACGAGGACGGCGCCTGGGTGCGTGAGGCGGCGTCCGCGCACGCGGCCAAGCGGGCCGCCA
Source organism: Streptomyces sp. CB01373 (assembly GCF_002803075.1). Lineage (GTDB taxonomy): Bacteria > Actinomycetota > Actinomycetes > Streptomycetales > Streptomycetaceae > Streptomyces. The sequence continues at coordinate 316,012 of NZ_NNBK01000007.1, forward strand.
TGACCGGGGCCACCGAGGACGCCCGGAACAACGAGGAAGGAACAGCGGCATGAGCAACACCGGCGGTACGAAGGACAGTTGGCCGCTGTACGAGGTGTTCGTCCGCGGCAAGCGCGGCCTGAACCACGTGCACGTCGGCTCGCTGCACGCGGCCGATGACGCCATGGCGCTCAGCCACGCCCGCGACCTGTACACCCGGCGCAACGAGGGCGTGAGCATCTGGGTGGTGCGCTCGGAGCACATAGCCGCCTCCACCCGGGACGAGAAGGACCCCTTCTTCGCGCCCAGCGCCGACAAGGTCTACCGGCACCCCACCTTCTACGACATCCCCGACGATGTCCCCCACATCTAGGAGCAGGACGGACATGAGCGACGTCACCGACGACCACGTCTACCTGTCCCTGGCCGCGGAGCACGGGGAGTCGGACGCCCGCTGGGCCTTCGGCACCGGTTTCGAGGACCCGCTGCACGGCGTCGACACCACCGTGCCGGACTCTGTCGAGCCCGCCGAGCTGGCCGCGTACTGCCTCGCCCTCGGGGACGACGCCCTGGTCGGCGCGCAGCGCCTGGCCGAGTGGTGCACGCGGGCCCCGGAGCTGGAGGAGGAGGTCGCCCTGGCCAACATCGGCCTCGACCTGCTCGGCCAGGCACGGCTGCTGTACGCGCGCGCCGGCCAGGCCGACGGCAGCGGCCGGGACGAGGACGCCTACGCCTACTTCCGGAACGCGGCGGACTTCCGCAACGTCCGGCTCGCCGAACTCCCCAACGGCGACTTCGCGTTCTCCGTCACCCGGTTGCTGGTGCTGTCCTGCTGGCGCCTGGCCGTCTTCCAGCGGCTCGCCGCCACCACGCAGGACCCGGTCCTGAGGGCGATCGCCGCCAAGGGTGTCAACGAGCTCGCCTATCACCGGCAGTTCGCAGCGGACTGGGTGGTGCGCCTGGGCGACGGCACGGAGGAGTCCCACCGGCGGATGCGGGCCGCGCTGGCCGCCGTCGCCCCGTACACGGACGAACTCTTCGCGCCGCGACCGGGGTTCGGCGTCGACCCGGCGGATGTGCGGGAGGAGACGACGGCCGTGCTCGGGCAGGTCCTCGACGCCGCCGGTCTCGAGCCGACCGAGGCCGAGGCGCTGCCCGGTCAGGGCCGGGAGGGCGACCACACCGAGCATCTGGCCCCGCTGCTGGAGGAGTTGCAGGGGCTGGCCCGCGCGCATCCGGAGGCGACATGGTGAGCGCACTGGACGAGCGGCGCGCGCGGCACGTGGCCGAGCAGGTCCCGGACCCGGAGCTGCCCATGCTCACCCTGGCCGACCTCGGCGTGCTGCGCACCGTCGAGATGCGCCCGGACGGCACGGTCGTCGCCGGTCTGACCCCCACCTACTCCGGCTGTCCCGCGATGGCGGAGATGCGTGCCGACGTCGCCGCTCGGTTGCGTTCGGCCGGTTTCGCGCAGGTGGAGATCCGTACCGTCCTGGACCCGCCGTGGACGACGGACTGGATCACCGCGGAGGGCCGGCGCAAGCTCATCGAGGCGGGCATCGCCCCTCCGGGCAGCGCGCCCCGGCGCACCGGCGGAGCCGTGCCGCTGGAGCTGTCCGCCACCCGGCGCGCGGTGGCGTGCCCGCGCTGCGGTTCGTCCGACACCGAGGAGACGTCCCGCTTCGCCGCCACCTCCTGCAAGGCACTGTGGCGCTGCCGCAGTTGTCTGGAGCCGTTCGAGTACGTCAAGGAGATCTGATGGCCCCGACCACCACGACGGAGACCGACGTGTCCGCCGCCCCCGCGCGGCGCCGCCGTCCGGCCTTCCACCCGCTGCGGGTCGCCGCGGTGCAGCCGCTGTGCGCGGACGCGGCCGCCATCAGCTTCGACGTGCCCGAGGAACTGGCGCAGGAGTTCGCCTACCGGCCCGGCCAGTCGCTCACGCTGCGCCGTGAGGTCGACGGGCGCGACGAGCGCCGTTCGTACTCCATCTGCTCCCCCGTCGGCGCCCGCCCCCGCATCGGCGTGCGTGTGGTGCCCGGCGGCCTGTTCTCCTCCTGGCTGGTGGAGGACGTCCGCCCCGGCGACACCGTCGAGGTGATGGCCCCCACCGGCGCCTTCACCCCCGACCTCGCCGAACCGGGCCACCACGTCCTGATCGCCGCCGGCTCCGGAATCACCCCGATGGTGTCCATCGCCGAGTCCGTCCTGGCCGCCGACTCCCGCTCCAGGGTCACCCTCTTCTACGGCAACCGCCGTACCGACACGGTGATGTTCGCCGACGAACTCGCCGACCTGAAGGACCTCTACCCCACCCGCTTCCAGCTCGGGCACGTCCTGTCCCGCGAACCGCGCGAGGCCGAACTCCTCTCGGGGCGCCTGGACTCCGAGCGCCTGGCCGCGCTCATCGACGGGCTCGTCGACGTGAAGAGCGCCGACCACTGGTGGCTGTGCGGCCCGCACGGCATGGTCCGCGACGCGCAGAAGCTGCTCGGGGACCTCGGTGTCCCGGCGGACCGCGTCCACCAGGAGCTGTTCTTCGCCGACGACGAGCCGATCCGCACGGTCCGCCACGAGGACGCCACCGGCGACGGCCCGGTCAGCCAGGTCACCATCACGCTCGACGGCCGCTCCACCACGTCCCCGCTCTCCCGCGAGACGACGATCCTGGACGGGGCGACGCGGGTGCGCCCGGACATGCCCTTCGCCTGCAAGGGCGGCGTGTGCGGAACCTGCCGCGCCCTGGTCACCGACGGCGAGGCCGACATGCGCCGCAACTACGCGCTGGAGCCCTCCGAGGTCGACGCCGGCTATGTGCTGACCTGCCAGACGTTCCCGGTGTCCGACACCCTGACCGTCGACTTCGACAGCTGAGGCCGTCCGGGCGGGACCTGCCCGGACCACGCCGACCTGATCGTTTTCGCCCTGGCCGGGCGGGTGCGCGGGGTGCATGACGGCTACGACGCACCCTCGGGGCGACGGCCCGCAGGCCACCACCGTCACCGTCCGGCCGCGGGGCAGTCCCCTGCCGCTCCCAAAATCGCCGCCGGCCAGGACGCCGTGACCACCGGCGACCGGGCACCCTGGCCGGGCAGGCCAGCCGGCCGACAGCGCCGCACGACGCTGCCGCAAGCTGGACGTTCAGTGCGGCGCGGGCTCGCGCGGGAATCTGCACGTCACCCTCGTGGCGCCGAAGCTGGTGGTGGAGGTCGGTGTCGACGTCGCCCGCGACGGTGCCGGACGCCGGCGCCATCCGGCACGCCGGCACCGGACTCGCCCGGACCTGACGCCCGCCGACACCCCGCCCTTCGAGCCCTGGCCGACCGGCCGCGCGTGAGGCCACGCCGCTATGAACCATGCACCGCGGCAACTCGTGGCACCCTGCCGTTCCCGTCCAACCACGACGGAGCAGGCGTTTTCTATTCCCCTCCGTCCCGTACGGACTTTTCGAGCAGCGTGAACGACTTTGGCGTACCGCCTGGCTGCGGCTTGCCTTCCTTGCGTCCGACAACCTGATAGCCGGCGTCGAGGTAGTACGCATTCAGGCGTGCATTGCCGGCCAGGCAGTCCAGACGTACCAACGGTCTGCCTGCCTCGGCCACCCGGCGCTCCGCGACTCGCAGAAGCTCCCGCCCTGTCCCGGGCGGGACACGGTCGTGGTCAACCATCAGCCGGTGCACATAGCCGGCCGTCGGTGGCTGCGGCCCCCAGGCGTCCTCGTCCTCCCACCACAGCTCCCAGGCTCCGACCACACGATCGGCAGCCTCCGCGAGCCATAGCTCCCCGCTTTGCATGATCCGGCGGAAGTGATCCCCGCCCAGCTCACCAGGCCGCCACTGACCAGTGACGCCCTGGGCCAGCATCCAGCGGGCAGCGTCATCGCGCAGACGCACTACAGCGGCAAGATCAGCGTCGTGAGCAAGACGGAAGCGTAGATCAACCACACTGCGATCTTCGCACAGGTGTCCGCCCCCGTATCGACAATGCCGCCACGATGGTCGCGCCCGATCGCCGCGCACAGCTCCACCTTCGTCCGCTGCCTGACCAGCACCTCTGGATAGAGCCAGTGATGAGATGCCGTCCAGTCGAACTGCTACCTGGATGTGCCCTGTTGTATCAGTCCCTCCATCGGGCCGGAAGGAACGGTTCTCGCTCTCCGCGCCGGCCGCACTCCGGGACATCCTCAGATGTACGCCGGCAGCCTGAGCGGCACCTCCGCGAAACCCGACCGCCCGCCAGGCAGTCGGCAAACACGCGCGGGGCAACGGGCTGTCTTCGCTCAGCCGGTCAAAGTGGCCTGGTGGAAGTACATGCGCCAACCCGTTGCCGTCAGACGCCACAGGGAGCTTCGCCATGCTCGGCGACCGCTGTTGTCGGCGAAGTACGTCAAGTGAACGACGCCCGGAGCGAGCACGACCCCTGACATCTCGCTGACCTTGACCGGCGACTCCGGATCCACTGAGCCGGCACTCGTCACGGCGAGGATCGATGTCGCATCCCACCGACGGCCAGATGCCCCGAACTCGATGAACTCCGGGTCCAGCAGCTCCGAGACGAGGACCGGCGATGCACGTACCTCAGGGTCGAGAAGCCTCAGCTCCGCATCGATGGCCGCTTGAACAGCTCGCTCACTCTCGTCTGCCATGCCGGAACCCTACGGCCACGTGCCGTCGCTTCCACCACCCGAGCGGCGGGCCGAAGCGATGCGTGAGCTCGGCGTGCGCATCAACGCATTCCTCCGCGACGCCGCGGCCACGGTCCGCGAGCGCTTCCAGGGCAAGCTCACCTACGCATCCGTCCAGTTCGAGCAGGTCGACTGGACTCCCTTCGACATGGTGACGTTCGAGCTGATCCGCTCCGCCGAGGTCGCCGACCGGTTCCGGGACGCGGTGCGCACTCTGGCCCAAGGCCCGAAGCCGCTCGCCATCACCGGGTTCGGCACCGCGGCCTACCGCGGCGCGGGAGACCGCGGTGGGCGGGTGCTGGAAGTGGTCGAGTACGACCCGGAGACCAAGGCACCTGTACGGCTGAACGGCATATACGAGCGTGACGAGGCCGGCCAGGCCGCATATCTGAGCGAACTGCTGGAGATCTTCGAGACCGAGGGCGTGGACAGCGCGTTCGTGTTCTTGTTCTCCTTGCCTGGTTACCCGCACCGCCCGGACGGCGACCCCAGGGACGACTTGGACCGGGCCGGCCTGGGCATCGCCAAACTCCTCGAAGGGCGCCGGGGGCAGACCTACCCCGACATGGAATGGGAACCCAAGGCCGCCTACGCGGCAGTGGCGCAGCGGTACGGGAAGTGACAGGCGCCGCGCACGGTGCCCACGGCTGTCTCCCCAGGGCGCAAGCGAGGTCACGCGGGGGCCCGTTGGGATCAGGCAGGAACGAAGCAACCAAAGCGGGCCACCGAACGCCGACTTTCGCCGAAAGCACCATCAAGCACCCTTGTCAGGGGAAAGCGCTCTTTCATGAAGACCGCGTTTGCTATCTCGCCGTAGGGCAATCGGGAGGTGACGCGACCCGTGAATCGCTACTGCTCCCTTGAAGGGCTTGAACGCGATCGCTGGCCAGCCCCGTCAGCCGACGCCACCCGTGTTGTCGCTACTGCACACGCCCTGCGGCGTCGGCCGATCGGCGAGCTGACCGTCGAAGACATGCGTTTCTTGATCGGGCAAGACATAGGACTGCCCTACCTCCTGCCACTGGCACTGGAGGTGTTGCGAGACAACCCGATGGCTGAGGGGGACATGCACGAAGGTGATCTTCGGAGTTGAGCGACCTGCCGCCTGACTTGCAACAGAAGGTTGAGCGGTTCCTGGCTCCGTAGAGCACTGACGCGGGATGTCGCTCGTGGACGGGCAATCAAGCTCGCGGCGGAGGATCTCGGTGGTCCAATCGATCCGTGGGCCCTCGGGGTCGACGTCCTCCTCGCCCTCCCAGGTATTCGTCCCCTCGTGGGCTGGGAGCAGCGCTGCTGGCCACTGGCAAGCAGGTGTTTTTGACCCAGCCGTCGTGAAGGTGAACCGAGTGGGTTGCGTTACGAACCTTTCGAATCTCATGCGTACGTGAGAACGAGAGGGTCACGTCCGCTGGAGTGGTGTATCGACGGCCACTCGGTGATCTCGTTTGAGGCTATGC
>NZ_NNBK01000008.1 GCF_002803075.1 Streptomyces sp. CB01373
CGGCCTTGGCACAACCCACCCAACGACCAGAAACCACCAAAGTCACCGGTATTGGCCCTAGAGGGGGATAGCCTCGGGGCCGGGACCTCTTCGTAGCAACTGCGGTGTCGAAGCCCAGTCGCGCCAAGGGGGGGGGTTTCCCACCATGCCCGTTGCACGCCCCTGTCGCCCCTGCCGTTGCCCCGAACGGGCAAGCTGGCTGCCCGTGCCTGGCCTGCCGGTTTGAGCCACGGCCCTGATGACCGGTCCACCACGATGGTTCCTGACTGTCGTGGACTCACTGGTCGGATGCCGACCGACGGGGAGCGGGCGTGAGCGAGATCAGCGTGCTGGACGTGTGGCAGACAGTACGCTGAATCCAGCGGGATCGGGCCCGCAGCACAGTGTCCGGGAGGTGCTTCATGACGGCCGAGATGGTGGCCCCGGCGTGGATGCATGAGCAGATCACGGCGCAGGAGTACGAGTCCTGGTCCGAGGAGCAGTGCGCCGGTATCGAGATCGTGGACGGGATGGTCGTCGTGAGTCCGAGTGCGTCCAAGCGGCACAACCGGCTGGCCCGGATGCTGGCGAACGCCCTGGATGCCGCCGCGGGGCCGGACTGGAACGCGGACACGGACTTCGACGTCCGGCTCCAGGACGTCCCACTGACCAATCGTCGCCCGGACGTCGTGGTGTACCGCGCGGACACGATCGATGTCACGCCTACCCGGCCCGAGCACGTGCTGCTGGTGGCGGAGGTGGTGTCACCGGGCTCGGAGACCACTGACCGGATCGTGAAGGTCGACCAGTACGCCAAGGCAGGCATAGGCTTCTACTGGCGGATCGAGCAGGCCGCGACGGGCGTTCCTCTGGTGTACACGTACGTGCTTGACCCTGCGACAAAAACATACCGGGAGGGTGACGTGTTCACCGGCGTCGTCAAGGTCACGGCTCCATTCCCGGTGGAGATCGACCTCGGGCAGATCTGACCCACATGCTGCTCAGCGGCCCGCTGTGCGTGAGCGATGCGTGAGCGGACGGCGCCCGGTACAGGGCGGCATGAGCCGGATCAAGCGGCTGGCCGTGCACTGTCGACCAGGGAAAACAGCACCGCGCGGGAGCGGCCGCGCCCGGCATGCTGATGATCTAGGACGGGATCAGACCCATTCCGTACCCATCCTCGCCGTCGGTAGGCATCGTCAGCGAGAGGAACGCCATGCCGGAGCAGACCAACGCCGCGCCCGAGGGCTACACCACGGTTGCACCCTGGGTCGTCACCGACGACACGGGGGCCTTCCTCGACTTTGTCGCCCAGGCGTTCGACGGAGAGGAGCTCGGGCGGGTGGCGACCGAGGACGGCTTGACCGGGCACGGTGAGATCCGCGTGGGCGACACCGTCGTGTTGGCCTTCGACCGGCGCGCGGACTGGCCCGCCACGCCAAGCCTGCTCCGTGTGTTCGTCACCGACGCGGACCAGGCGTTCGCACGGGCCATCGCGGCCGGCGGGCAGGTCGTCACCGCGCTGGCGGACAACGCCTTCGGACAGCGCGGCGGGCGCGCCATCCACCCCGGGAGCGATCCGCCGGTAGCAGTGAGCCACCGCCGCTGTCCGGTAGGAACGCGCCGCCTCGGCATGCGCCTGTGACCATCCGGCTTCCTGCCGACGGCTTGGAGCCGACCCGCTCCCCGCAGGGCGCCCGTCCAGGTCAGGCAGTGCGCCCCGCAAGCGGGGCGTCCGCCGTGGCCGTCTCCATGAGCCGTTCGGCCTCCGCCTCCGTGGCGGCGGGTGGCACGACGAGCAGGTCCCAGCGACCGTACCCGGGAGCGAGCAGGCAGATGGTGTGTTCGGCTCGCGGCAAGTCCGTCCGGCGCAGGTGCACCCCCTGGTCCTCGATGCGCGTCCCGTCCCCGGAGAGCGACCACATCGCCCCGTTCACGAGAACGCTGCTGATCTGCCCCCAGCGGTGCGGCAGCCGGGCGAGCAGTCCGGGGAGCTCGGCGGTCAGGTCGTAGGACCTCGGCCACCAGGCCCCGTCGATACGCCGGGCCGAACCGTCCTGGAAGGACTGCTCACTCAGCCGGAGCCGGGCGGAAGGCGGGTGAAGCGAAAGGGTGGTGGTCATGGGGACTCCTGGGGCGGTAGGGGTGGGGGACTCGCCACGGTCGGGGGTTCGGCGGGCGACGGCCCGCCCGGCGGCCACACGCATGACGCCGTCTCGCCCGGATGTGTCCGGTCGACCGGCGGCCTGCTGGCCTCCAGCCAGGGGCGGAGCGGGCCGGCGCCCCGCTCGGGGTCGAGCGTGAGGTGCAGACGCGTCCCTCTCCCCGACGAGAAGGCCGGGTAACTGCGTTGCTCGCCCCCGGCGAACAGCAGCCGGAGAGCGTCCGCGACGTGCCGGGCCGCTTCGGCGTCCGTGGAGACGATGCGGACCTCGACCCTGCCCCCGGCGGGAGGGGGATCCGGGACGTCCAAGGTCAGGGATGAGTACGGTGAGCGCAGGGATTCGGTGGTCATCGGGCGGAACCTGTCCCGGGCTGGAAACAACCCGTGAGGTGTCGCGCGACCCCTACCGAGCCGCGCGCCGAGGACGAGACCAGCCCTGTCACCGGTGTACGAAGTACCCCCGACCCTCCCCACCGTACTCCTGGCACCCTCGACGCAGCCGCTTCCCGTCGCAGGCGACGTAGGGTTGACGTACCGAGGGCACCACGCACTCCGGCCGCCGCGCCGGGTCGTCCTCGGCGAGAGACGAACCCGGGCCGCCCCAGTGGTCGGCGCGGAGACGGGTCGGCATCATGTCCGCCGCGGTCGAAGCAACTCCACGCAAGCTCATCATGGCTGGGGCCGCGCTGAGCACCCGCGCCGGCCCACGCCCCGGCCGAGGGGAAGCGTGATGGCCTTTTCCCGGCTGGACATCCGTCGGCGGAACCGAGGGGAGCGGACGCTCGTCACGCTCGCCGGTGACATCGGACCGGCCACGACGCCGCTGCTGCGGGCCGCATTGGAGCAGTGTCTGCTGGACGGTGTCGCCGTGATCGACATCGACCTGACCACGGTCGGCTCCTGCGACGCCAGGGGCTTGGACATCCTCCTGTCGGCGTCACGGCGCGCCGGCCGGGTTCACGCCTCCCTACGGCTGCACCACCCGTGCGCGCAGATCACCCAGCTCCTCGCTGTCACCGGATCCGCTTCGCTGCTCCTTGCGGCTCCTGTGAGCCCCGTGCCGCCCGCCGCACCCGGCGACCTCATGAGTACCGCGGCGCGGGCGCCCGAGGACCCCGCTCGTCGGCCGGATCTGCCGGTCCTCAAGGACGCGATCCGCCTTCGCCGGCTGACCCGCTGGCAGGCCGAAGACATGCACGAGGACATCGCGGACCTGGCCGCGGAGTCTGTCGCCGGCACCCCCGGCGAGGCGTACCACGACCGTGGAGACTTCCTGCACCGCCTGGCGGTCACTGCCCACCGCCCCGGCTTCGCCCTGCTGGTCGCAGAGACGACGGTGCTGGTCGGTTGCGCCTTCGGTTTTCCGGTGGGCCCTGACGGCTCCGGCCGGCGGGGGTTCGACGGAACGCTCCAGGAGACCATCCAGCGGCTCACCTCCCGGGGGCGGTTCGTCGTCCTCACCCAGGTCGTGGCCCGTCCGCACGCTCAGCACCGCGATATCGCCCGCCGCCTGCAACAGCGTCTGCTCACAGACCTGCACTCCTCCCTCGGGGTCACCCTGCTGCATCCTGCCGACCAGGCAGGACAAGCCGCCTTCTCGTCCTGGGGCTGGCAGAACATGGGTGAGGTCGTCGGGCTGCCCGGCCCCGTCGCCCCCTGCCTGTTGAGCCTGCCTGTCGAAGGGCTGTCCCCGGCACGCCGGTGATGTGGCGGAGGGGCGATGAGCCGGCGTTCGTACCTGCCGCGGCGGTCACGCCACCCGTCGTCTGCCGTACGGACGTATCTCCGCGCGAGGACTGCGCGCCGCGCCGCCCACGACGGCCGGGAGTAACCTGGCAAATACCGAGAGCTTTTCGGGCGCACGACCACGGCGGCGCCGTTCCCGGCGAGTGACAGACGCGGGCAGCCGCAAGCAGCCCGGGACGGGATCGCACGATGGACGCCATCACCAAGCCCGCCGAAGGTCCGGCACCAGCTGAGGGACACACCTACCGGATGCCCTTGCCCCGGCTGCGCCTCACGCGGGACGCCGGCCACGGCCCGGTGGACGGAGCGTGGTGGCCGCGTTGCGCCGAACTGGAACTGGAGCTGCCCGCGCTGGTCGGCTCCCTGGATCCAAGCGTCGGCACCGTCATCCACGTCACCGTGGGCACCGCCGCCTGGCCCGATGCCCCGCAGAAGGTGATGGCGCCCGGGCATGTGATCGAGGTGGACCTGACCGACCTCGCCGCCGAGGCGCATGCCATCACCGTGGACTGCGGCACCGTGGGACGCTGGGAACTGCTGGTGATCCCCCCGGACGAGCCGGCCGGAGCCGCCACCCGGCTGTTGACCGCTGCCGCCGACCCCGGGAACCCACTGTCGGCTCCGCGCCTGCTGGCACTCGTCGAGAGCGGCCTCGACGGACAAGACACATGGGAGTCGGAAGGAGGGTCCGGACTCAGGTGAGAGGCCCGATCCGGACGGACCCGGGTGACGGGGCCGGTCCCGGGGCATCTACGACCCTTCGATGGAGCGATGACATCGGCAGACCCTGCGTCGTCCCAGCCCGCCGCCCTGACCGGCCCGGCCCGTGGCGGGTGAGTGGATGACGACCGGACGGCGGGCGGACCGCTCCGAGAGCTTCGGGGAAGCTCTGCTGGGCGAGGTCCTCGATCGCGCGCATGAACTGCCGCCCCATCTCATCGGGCCCTTGGTCGCCGACATGATGGAGCGGCTCGGGGGCCGCCGACCGCAGGTGCTGCTGCAGGACTACGGACAACTGCTGCTGATACCCCTGCCCGGCGACGGCCTCACGAAGGGCGAACCGCAGGTGATCGACGACTCCGAGGCGGGCCGCTGCTTTCTCGACGCTCACCCCGTCGAGCTGCCCGAGGGCGACGGCGTGCGGGTCCACCTGCCGCTGCTGGACGGCGGCGACCAGGTCGGGGTCATGGCAGTCACGTTGGACAGCGTCGACGACCACGACCGCCGCATACTGCGCAGGATCGCCGGCCTGGTGGCCGACCTACTGGTGACCAAGCACGGCTACTCCGACCTCTTCTTCGGTGTCCGACGCCGTGAACCGATGAGCGTCGCCGCGGAGATCCAGTGGTCCCTGCTGCCGCCACTGGCGATGCTCATGCCTCGGGTCGCCGTGGCCGGGATCCTGGAACCCGCCTATGACGTGGCGGGGGACAGCTTCGACTACGCCCTCAACGGAGACGTCCTCCACGTGGCCATGATCGACGCGATGGGCCACGGCCTGGACGCGGCCACGATGGCCACCGTGGCCATCGGTGCCTACCGCCACGCCCGCCGCGCCGGCACCGGGCTGCCGGAGATCTATGACTTCATGGACCGCGCTGTGGCGGACCAGTTCGGCCCCGAGCACTTCGTCACCGCGCAGATGCTGCAGTTGGACACCACGACGGGACATCTTCAGTGGGTCAACGCCGGGCACCCGTCACCGATGCTCGTCCGTGATCATCGTGTAGCCCTCCGGCTGACCGGTCCGACGACCCTCCCTGTCGGCTTCGGCGGTCCGGAGCCGCAGATCTGCGAGATGAAGCTGGAGTCTGGGGACCGCCTCCTCTGCTTCACCGACGGACTGATCGAGGAACACGCCATGGGTGAAGAGCAGTTCGGAGAGAGCCAGCTGATCGACTGGGTGAACCAGTTGGAGAGAACCGGCCGCGGGATCCGGACAGTGGCGCGCTCCTTGTCCCACACGCTCAAGCGGGCGCGGGGCGGACACACCACGGACGACGCGACGCTGCTCCTGGTGGAGTGGCGCGGCTGACCTCACTGGTGTCGTCCGGTGCTGCCTCCGGCTCGCTCGTCACTCCGGCGGCACCTGCCCGCTTCCGGTGTCGATGAGAATCTGTTCCGCCTGGGTGACGTTGTCGGCCCGGACGGCCTGAGCCATCGCGGCGCGGGCGGCCTCGGGTGCCGTGTCCGGCGGAACCACCAGCAGCGAGAAGATGTCCTGATCGCCGCGAGTGATCAGGACGGTGTCGTCGCCCACCGGAAAGGAGTCGATGTGCACCACCCGGTCCTCGACGACGATCCGCGTCGGGAGCCCTTCCCAGGCCGCGGCGTCCAGCCCGACGCGCGTGACGGGGCCGAGGTGGCCGGTCAGGGCGCTCAGCAGCGCGGGCAGCTCGGCACCGATGTCGCGCGACCGCGGCCACCACGCACCATCGAGGACGCCTTCGCGTGCCTCCGTGGTCTCCAGCCGGAGCAACGCACACCCCGGCCGCACGGCCTCGTGAACGCCACTGGGCAGATTCCGGGAAACAGGCCGTGCATCGGAGCCGGTCATGAGGATCACCCGTCTTCTGGAATCGGTGCGATCACGGGACTCGCCTCGTCGTTTCCACGCTACTCCTCGCGCCACGGGCGTCGATGTTTCCCGAATCGCCCTGTCCCGGGCAGCCGACCCCAGCCAGAACGGATTCGGCACACACGAGGCCGGGAAATCCCGTGAACACACGAGAACCACGGAGGGGTGTTTTCCGAGACCAGACACCATTCGACTGCTGTTTCCGCAGGTCACAGCCCTGTCCGGGGAAAACTCCTAAAGCGGGTGTCGCAGGTTCGAATCCTGCCGGGGGCACCAGGCAAAGCGGCCCGGACCGATCATGGTCCGGGCCGTTTTGACGGCAGGCTGCCCAGACCGCCCTCCGAGGCCGCTCGGCAGCGCCCGTATCAGGTTCCGTCTCAAGCACCGCGGTTTCATGGCCGTCCACGGCGATCCGACGGCCTTGACCTGCAAGTGGTAGCCCTGGCTTGTACCCAGGTGGCCGACTCGGGCTCCTCAGCTGGGCGTAAGGCACCCTGCTCAGCCGGCTCACCATGCGCCTTCGCTTGCAGTGAGTGGAGGTCCTCAGACGGTCGCCTTGGCGATGATGCGTTCCATCTCCCCTTGGCCGAAGGCCCGCAGAGTCGTGGAACGGATGTTGCCCACCCCGCCGAGATGCAGGAGTGCTGCGGTAGCAGTTTCGTCGTCGGGTGCCTCGACGACGGCCACGAGGTCGTACGGACCGACGGTCCAGTAGATGTTCAGGAGCTTCGCCCCGATCTTCTGTGCCGCTGCGCCGAAGGTCTCGGCGCGCTTCGCGGTGTCCTTGAAGTCCCGGACCCCTTGATCGGTCCAGTTCATCAGCGTGATGTACGTCGGCATGCTCTCCCACCTTCACGAGGAAACACATCGCGAGGTCAATCCTGGACATCGGGCCTGACACCTGCACCGGATACGCACCCGAACGAGCGATACGAGCACCTACAGGCGGTTGATCACGGTGGTTGGATCCAGGAGAGGCGCTCGCACAACGGCCACGCCCACCCGCGGTGTGACACTTGACTGCTCCTGAGGTCCGGCCCCCAGCTACCCCGCTCCACCGTTCGTCGGAGTGCGTGTCGGGGGCAGGCTGACATCCACGCCGGACCTCAACGACAGCGGATGTCACCGGATCGCCGCGGAGTAGGTGCGGCCACACAGCCGTAGCGATCCTGGGCCGCAAACAGTCGTCGGATCGAACTCCTGAAGCGGGTGTCGCGGGTCCGAATCCTGCCGGGGGCACAGAGAAAAGGGCCAGCTCGGGAGGGTTTTCCTCCCAGGCTGGCCCTTCGTCGTGTTCGAGGCTGTGCCACGGGTGTGCCGCTTGTGCCATCCGGATGCCACGTCCCCTGGCCGGAGGCCCCTCCCCCGTCCTCGTGGATCATGGCTTCGAGCCGATGGCGACGGCCTGACTCAAGTACTGGTCATGTGCTGCGGATCAGCGCCGCGCGGAAGGCCAGGGTGCGGATTGAGCGGGGAAACCGGCAGGAGTCTCGGCAGGGGCCACACGTACTGCGCTGTGGCGCGGATGCCATGGGCCGTGGCTCGGCGCCGCGGGCCGTACCGGCGGTGCGGCGCTCGGGGGGTCAGCGGGCTGGTTCACCGCGCCCGGGGCCTGCGCGAGTCCGGTGGCCCACAGCTGGTCGACACGCGAGCGCTCGGTGGCGTTCGGGTAGCGGTTGGTGCAGGATGTGCCGGCGTAGCCGCCCGACATCAGCTCACTGCACGGCCCGCTGTAGTCGTCCGGCAGGCCCAGTATGTGCCCGGTCTCGTGGGTGACGACGCGGACCGAGTCGTACTGCTGGTTCTGGTTGTAGTCGAGGAAGACGTAGCCACTTCCGTGGCCGTTGGTGGAGGCGTAGGACCCGCGCGAGTCGTTGCCCTCGTAGTAGGAGAAGTCGGCACCGCTCGACGCCTCCTGGAGCTTGACGTTGGACTCGGAGCTGTTCCAGATCGAGGCCGCGCTCGATATCTGCGAACGGAAGCTCGGTGCGTGGGAGGCGTTGTAGTAGACAGTCACCGCCTGCGCGTTCGGCTGGGCGGCACGCTTCTCGGCGACGGACTTGAGCACCGCCTCGAAGAACGCCTTGTTGTTCGCGGCCTCCTCACCCGACCCGGCGTACCGTGCCACGGAGGTACCGGCGGCAGCGGACGGGGTGGCGGCCGGCTGGGCGCTCGCCGGCACGGCCGCCATCAGCGTGCTCGAGGCCAGACCCAGGCCGAGAGCGAGGGCGAGGAGTCTCGCGGACGTTCGGGACGACTTCATGTGGGGGGCTCCTACTCACTCGGTGACGCCGAGCGCCCGGTGCGCGGTCGACCATGCGTGAACACCGGTTCCGAACTGCGGCGACGTCCTGTGGGTCGACATTCTTAGAACGGCTCCACAGGGAGCGCAAAGGGCCCCGCCACTACGTCGCCTCGTAGGTCCCGGGACCTCGCCAGGGCAGTGCACGGGCCTCCGGTTCCGCACATGGCGGCGGGAGGGGAAGCTGTCGCATCGTCAGAAGCCTTACGGGACGGGGCAGCGGGCGTGCGGACCGACCGAGTGGAATTCCGGGAAGCATGACGGAATACAAATACGGACCAAGACGGACAAAACCACAGATGCCCGTCATGCCACGACTACTAAGTACGCCGGTTGATTGGTGGAGCGCTGTGACCGACGTCATAGAACATGGGCTTCCGTGGCTTTCGCGCCCCATGGACCCCGGGGCCTGCAGGGAGTCACCCTCGGCGCTGGGCGGCATCCCTCACCGCTGAGCCGCCGCCACTCAGCAAGTGCACATGCGGGCCTTCTCCCTGCTGCCTTCCGGACGTGGTGGCACGGATCGCCTGGTTCAGCGAGGCGCGTACGCCACACGCTCGAAGGGCCACTCACGGGACAGCCAGTCGCTGACGACGCGGTAGAGCTCAGCGTCGAGGGAAGCGTTATCCGCCCGGACCCAGGAGCGGACGTCAGTGACACCGGGGTCTTGGGGTGAGCCGTATATGTAGACACAGCCGATGACGTCATCCCCAGGGACCGACAGGACGGTGTAGGTGAAGCCGACGCGCCGGTCGAAGTCCTCCGCGTGCCGGCGCAGGTCGTCGAGGTTGGCCTCCAGGGACATGCCCACCGGAGGCGGCCAGGAGCGGCCGGCGAAGTCGGGGTTGGCTCGGATGTGGGCGATGCTGGAGGTCCAGGCGGCGTGATCGGCAGCATTGTGCTGAGGACCGAGGGGCTCCAGGCGGAAGCGGTCGGTGGCAGGCGGGTGCGGTACGGCGAAATCGGGAGCCACGAGGAACTGGTCAGGTGAAGTCACCGCGGGAGGTTACCCCCGGGCCCCTGCCGATCTCTCGCGAATATCGGGAGACAGCGCCGATAGCCGTCGTGATGAACCCCGACACCAGCGACTCCGGGCAGGCGTGTACCCACGAATGCTGATCCGGTCGTCACGGAAAAGGGCGACGGCATCAGAACCAGCCCGCGATCCAACTCCTGAGGCGGTGGCCGACGGAGCCTCTTCCCTCCTCGCGGGCTGACGGGGCCGTTCGCACTGGCTCCGGCGCCACCGGCCGGTCTGCGGGGGAGCCGGCAGGCTTCGGTTCGTACGGGCAGAGCGGCGCGTGAAGGCCTTTCTGCGGTTGCGAGGTGCCGCGGACCAGAGTGCAGCGGTGGTGGCGGTCGGGGCGGACGCGGGAGGTACGCCACCCCGTATGCGACGTGGAGGCGAGGGCATGGTCGACGCCGCCTGCCAGGGCTTCTGCGGTATCCGCGAAGAACCAGCCCGTTGCATACACGCTGTCCAGGCTGAGCCACTCCATGCGAATGACCGGTCTGCTCAGGACAGTCTCGAACCAGGTGGCGCACTGCTCGGCGAGCTGTTCTGCCGTCCCGCTCGCGTGGAAGAACCCGTCCTCGGGTGTCTCGTGGAGGTTGAAGAGCTGGTCGCGGACCTTGCCGGCACGCATATGGGTGCCGTGGAAGTGCACCGCCCATTCGCCGAGTGTCAGGCGCCGCTCGCTGTCGCTGAGAGAGATGTGGACCAGCAGCGATGAGTCGTCTTCGGGGCGGTCGACGCTGCTGTGTGCCGGCGGCACGCGCCATGAAGCGGCTCGGGCCCGCAGGGTCGCGATGAAAGCCAGCTCGCCCGCATCGAAGTCCCAGGGCTCCTCGCCGTCCTCCTGAGGGTCTTCAACTACGAACCAGGGGCTGCTGTCCACGCGCCGACTCTAGAACTCCGCCACCGTCCGTTCGCCGAGGGGTACATGTCCGCGGACATCACCGCAGGAAACAGCAGGCCCCGATGTTCGGCCAGGAGAGCGGGTGTCGCAGGTTCGCATCCTGTCGGGGGCAGAGAGGGAAGGGCCGGCTCGGGAGGGGGTTCCTTCCGGGCCGGCCCTTCGTCGTGTTCGGGGTCGGGCCACACGTGGGCCACTGGAGTCCGCGCCAATTCACATGGCCGCCCCGGCGGAACGGGGCGTCAGGTCAGCGGTCGTACTCGGTGCTCTCCCCGCTGGTGAAGCAGGTTCCCGGGTCAGTTGTCGTCGGCGGACGTTCCTTGAGGATCCGTCGGGCTCGTACCTCTCCCCAACTGGTCTCGTACCAGGACGCCGTTGCCGGGCCGAGTCCCTTTGCCAGGGGACCGAGGACGCAGGACCGCATGGGCTCTCTCAGCCTGTCCAGAGCCGGGACCGCGTCCGCCGAGAGGCCACGCGCGTAGTCCAGGTCGAAGTTGTGGGTCTTCTCGTACCGCCGCACGTTGTTCTCGGCGATCAGCCCGTCGGGAGAGGCCAGGCCGAAGGCGAGGGCCACGGCAGCGGCCGACGCGGCGACGGCGCGGGGCAGCCAGCGTGCGCCCCAGACTCCGGCGGCCATGATCAGCAGGATGACCAGGCCGAGCCACAGCTCCACGGTCACGACGGAGATCCGCAGCCGCGTCAGCCCGTACGCCTCGACGTACATGCCCATGCGCCGTACCGCCGAGGCGACCACGACCAGGGTGAGTGCGCAGAGGGTGCCGAGGACTCCTCGCACCAGGTTCCGGTCACCGGGCCCGCCGCGCGGTGCCCAGCGCAGCGCGAAGACGATGACCAGGAGGGTGAGGAGCGTTGCGAACAGGAGTTGCCAGAAGCCCTGCCGCGCGTACTCGGAGTAGGTCTGGCCGGTCTTGTCCAGGACAGCCTTGTACCCGCCGAAGAGGACGGCGAGCTGGATGGCGTTGAAGACGGCGAACAGCACGCACAGCACGAGCAGGGGAAGCGCCCACTCAGCCCGGCCGCGGGCGCGGCCCGGGCTCGTCTTGAGGCTGTCCCACCGCAGAGGGGCGGCGGCGGTGTGAGCCGCCGCGAGGGCACCGAAGACCCCGAGGGCGAACAGCACCAGGCGCCAGGGGCCATCGCCGACGGACGTGTCCGGGACCATCCTGCTCAGCAGGTCGGCGAAGGCCGCGTCGGCCCCGGCGAACAGTGCGCCGAAGACGAGGAGGAGCACAGCCGTCACTGCGAGGGCGCGCAGCGCGGAGCCCAGACTGCCGGATGCGTTGCCGGCACGGGTGCGCACTCCTCGCCAGCCCCAGCGTGCGCCCTTGGGCAGCGAGTCGAGCAGTCCCAACGGGCTGAGGACGACGCCGGACCAGGTCCGCGAGCCGTGGAGGGCGAGCGATGCGAGACCGATGGCGGTGGCCACGGCGAGGAGGGAAGGCCACTGGGCGGCGCGGACCGCCGGAACCAGCAGGAGGGCGAGTCCTCCGATGCCCCAGGCGAGCGTCCAGGGACGGGCTTGTACCCGGCCTGCCTGGCGCGCGGCGAAGTAGGCGGTGACCGCGGCGGGCAGGGCGACGAGGAACAGGTTGGCGCCCATACCGTCGTTGAGCAGCACCATGCTGAGCACACCGGTGGCGAGTGCCGCCCAGAGGACGTCGGTGTTCACGGTGGAGGGCGGTTCGCGGCGCAGGTCGGGTAACGAGGGTTTGTAGGGGTAGGCGCCCGCGTACAGAGGGCTGGGAGAAGTGGGCGGAAGGTACGGCGGGTGCCCGGCGCTGACGGCTTCGCCGGGCGGCGTGTCCGTCGCCGCGCGCGACCTGCCCTCCGGTGGTGTTCCCGCCCGCTGTGCTCCCCCCGTGTCCGCGGCCTCTCGCTCAGGTATTCGCCCCGACTGCCTGGACCGCTCGGGCGGTTCGGCGGGCACAGGTAATTTCTCTGTCATGGGACCCCCTCCCAACCGGCCCCGGAACGCCCGTACTTGGGCGCGTCGAGCGGGTACCGGTGTCGCTTGCGAAGCACGCCGCCATGATCGACAGGGCGGCGTGCCCGCAAGGGTAACGGGACCGGCGGGGACGTCCGCGCTCGCGCAGCTCCCGAAGGCATGGCGGATCCGGCCCGGGGCTCTCGCCGTGCTTCGTCCTCTCGGCGCAACCGGGGGGCAGGTTCGGAGAGTCGTACCCGCCGTGGCAGAAGAACGTGCAGAGCACAGCGTGATGTTGTCGCCCGCCGCCTCCACGGCAGTGGGCATCGGCGGTCTGACCATCGCCGCCGTGGCGAGTTGGAGCAGCCTCCTACTGGTCGTGCAGGGGCGGGTGATCCCCGGCTGGGTCGTGAGTGCAGTTGTTCTTGTCCTGTCGCTCGTTCTCCGACGGTCCCTCATGCGGATGGGTAGCACGGCGGGTGCTTCGCGGCTCCCGCAGAAGCGGGCCACGTGGGCGCGGCTGGGGAGCATTCTGCTGATCACCGCGGCAGTGCTCGGCACGGCAGGGGGAGCGGCCGGCGACCTGATCTTCATCGCGAAGTACCACGTGCTGCGCCCTGAGGGGCCGGGGGGCTGCACGGCCGTGGTGCGGGAGACGTCCTTTCTCATGATCGGCAATGGAGAGGCGTACGCGGTGGGTCGCACCGGCCTGGCCCTGGGCAAGTCGGGGTCGTGGACGGTCGACGACGGTTACCGGCCCGTCGACGCAGGTACGTACGAGTTGGTCTGGGGCCGGGACGGCGGTCTTCTGCGAATCAGCGGTACGAGCACCGATCCGGTCATCCGTGGAGGATCGGCCGACATCGACTGCGGATGGTGAGGCCGGTCACCTGGACCAAGGCTCGGACGCAAGGCTGCTCCGCCAACGTCACTACTGCGGAAGCTTTTTGGTGCGTCGGTGGATGACCGCCAGCCGTACGGAGTACGCCAGGCAGGCGACGGCCAGGACGGGCAGGACGACCACGGCCGGGTTCACCCAGCCCGGCACCATGTCGTAGCCCGCGTTGCATTTGTCGTGCAGCGGGAAAAACTGCGTTTCGTTGAGATGCGCACTGCGGTAGGCCTCGTCGTAGGTCTGGCCGGCGGAGTGGCAAGCCTCCGCCGGGTCCAGCGACGTTCCGGCCATAGCACCGACGAGCCAGGAGGCCACGGTCCCCAGCAGGAGCAGCACAGCGGTCCCGGCGAACCAGCCGGCACTGCGCCGCCACCGGCCGCCGACCAGCAACCGGCCCCAGAGCCAGAGCCCCAGCCCGACCAACACCACGAACAGCAAAAGGAGTTGAAACAAACCCATGGGCTGACTCTGCACGCTCCTTCAGGACAGGTGAGTGCCACACCGGCCCATGGTCGAGCGCCCGCCCAAGTTGTTTCGGGACGAAGAGGTGGCTTGCCCAAGAGCTGGAGCTGTTGATCCGAGGAGGCCCCGCCCTTGGAGCAGGCCGACACTCTTCCACACTACGCAGCGTGTACACATCAACTGTACGGTTACGCGATCAACAACCGCCACCATCGGCAAGTCGCCGTGCGTCTTACGGCCTGTGCACCTCGTGAGGCATCTCGGCCGGCAAAGGTGATGTGACCGGGTGCCGCCCTCGGGTGGCACCCGGTCGCGCATGTGAAAGGAACAACGTGGAACCGATCGCTTCGCTGTCGGGGATCGCTCAGGGCTACGGCCGGCACCAGGTGATCAGTGGACTCGACTGGGATCTCGGCGTGGGGGTCCATGGGCTTCTGGGTCCCAACGGTGCGGGAAAGACAACGCTTCTCCGCACCCTTGCCACGGTTGCGCCTGCCCAGGAGGGGGCTCTGGAGATCTGCGGCAGAAAGGTGCACTCCGAGCGGACGGCCAGGGCGGCTCGGCCTCTGATCGGCTACCTGCCCCAGGAGTTCGGGTACTACCCGTCCTTTTCGGTCTACGATTTCGTCCGGTACAGCGCGTGGCTGCGGGGAGTTCCCGACGGTGAGGCCCACAGCGCGGCTCTGAAAGCGATCGCATCCGTCCTTCTCGACGGACGTGCGCAGGACACGATGAAGTCTCTCTCCGGCGGCATGTTACGGCGCGCAGGTATTGCCGCGGCGATCGTCGGCTCGCCGAGACTCCTGCTCCTGGACGAGCCGACCGTCGGCCTGGACCCGGAACAACGCTTGCAGTTCCGTGAGTTGATCAGATCGCTGACGGACTCGGCGATCGTGCTGAGCACACACCTCGTCGAGGATGTGGCGGCTGTCTGCGACCAGGTCGTCGTCATGCAGTCCGGAAGGTTCCTCTTCCGCGGCACCCCCGAGACCCTTGCGGGCAACTCCCGATCGGGAGTGGCGGGCGACAGCCCGTTGGAGCGCGGATACATGGCGGCCTTGTCGGGGCAGGGGGCGCTTTCCTGATGCGTATTCTCGTGATGGAGCTGCGGCGCTCTCCGCTGCGATGGTGGTTTCCCGTCCTCGTCGCCCTGGACGTGGCGGTTCTTTTCGGACGGTCTCAATGGTGGATCGGCGTCTGGCCGCAGGCCAGCGCGGCGGCCCAGATACCCGCCTTCTATCTCGGCCCGTTCCTGGCCGCGTACGCCGCTTGGGCCTCCGGACGGATCCATCGGCTCGGCTTCGAGGACCAGCACACCGCGGGAACCAGGCCCAGATGGCAGGTCGAGGGAGTGCACATCGCGGCAGTCGCCGTTTACGGTGGCGGCGCCTACATCGTGGGCGCCGTGGTTGCCGCGGCAGTCAGTCACCACGATGCCGGACCCGGGTTCCTGTGGCCCAGTTACCTGCTGCTGGGTGCCGCGCTCATCGTTCTGTGCATCGCTGTCGGCCACCTCGCCGGGCGCTGGTTCCCGTCCGGTTTCGCCACCCCGGTCGTCTCCGGTCTGGCCTGCTTCGTGGCGGTGACGATGAACGGCGGCCCGATGAAGGCCGGCTTGTTCGTGCTCTCCGGTGCCCCTGCCGTGGAAGTGACTCCGGAGCGTCTCGCCATTCGATGGGGGCTGGCGCTCTCCGCGGTGGCCGTCGCCGTTCTCACGCCACGAAGGCTGCTCGGATACGCCGGCGCACGCGGGAAGCTGATCGTCAGGCTGCCGGCCATCGGCAGTTCGGCGCTGGCCGTCGCGTGCCTGGCAGGCGTGCTCACGGCGGGCCCCGTGCAGACGGCGCGGGCGAATCCGAGCGCTCCGATGTGCACGCGTACCGAGCCCAAGATCTGCGTATGGCCCGAGGAGCGCATGTACATACCGCGGCTTGAGGCGCTGGCAAGGCGCGTATCCGAGCTTCCTCCGGTCATCAAATCCCCCTCGGTGTTCTACGAGGAAGGGCTCAGGGGCGACAAGGCACAGGACACCGACTTCTCGATCTTCGAGGGGTCCATGTGGGAGGTGGCCGACAGCATGTCCATCGCGATCTCCCGGGCGTCCACTCCGCCCTACTGCCAGGCGGTGAACAGCAGTGCCGAAGACCGGCGCATGATGGCGTACTTCGAGCTCGACTCGTGGCTCGCGGCCCGGATCTCAGGTGCTGGGCAGCCGTCCGGCATTCACGGAGGGCCGCCTGGTGTCGACCAGAGAGCGATCGCAAGGCTGATCAAGCAGTCCGGGCCGGCACAGGAGGACTGGGCGAAGAAGCGGATCAAGGTGATCGAGGGTACGCGCTGTGCTTGATCTCCGCGGGTCCTGGATCCGCTACCTGCGGGCTCATCGCTTCCGCGGCATCGCCGTGGGCTGGGCTGTGGTGATCGCGTGCGATGTGGCGCTCGGGTCCACCCGGCTCGATTTCCCCTTCAGCGGCGGCGGATCCTCCGCGACCCCTTTGCGGCACGAGATTCCCCTCGCCCTGGCTGTGATCGCCGTAGGCGGCCTCGGCAGCGCCATGGACTCCCTGGAGGAGGCTGCGGCGAACGGCTTCAGACGGGCCGAGGTCTCCTGCCTCGTCGGGGCCGTCTCGGTGGCGGCGGTGCTGCTCATCGCGGCAGAGGCGTTCGTAAGCCCCATGGGCACCGTTCTGCTGGTCCTGAGAGGCTTGCTGATCTGGGTCGGACTCGCCCTGCTGTCCGGGCGGGTATGGGGATGGAGGCTTTCCTGGATCCTCCCCCTGGTCACCCTCTTCCCGCTGACGTACTGGCAGGTCGACGGCCTGGGGCGGTTCCGGTGGTGGGACTGGACGGATCAGCCCGGATACTCGCTTCCGAGCTGGGGGATCGCCATCGGCAGCCTGCTGGTGGGCGGGGGCGCGATGGCGCTGACTCCCTGGCGCGTCAATCGGCTGCGGCGCGCATTCCAGCGGAACAGGTAGCGGGCGAGGAAACCACCCGCGGTGTCCGTGCTTTTCTGTTTTCCCGGCGTGGGGCGGCTGTCGCGCCGGTACGGCCCCGGGGAGTCGGGGCCGTACCGGTTCGGCTCAGGGGGTGGTCACTTGGTGAAGGCGAAGTACTTCCAGGCGCCGTGGGTCGTGGAGTTCACGTTGTCGCCGGAGGAGCCGTTGATGTACGACGAGCGCATGCGGGCGCGGATGCCGGACTCGCCCGGTGCCTCCAGGCTCACGGCCGACTTGCCGCTGGTTCCGAGGGCGAAGTACTCGTAGCCCGAGTCGTACCACTTGCCCTGGTAGTACACCTGGAGCTGGAAGCGCTGCTTGCGGCCCGGGTAGTAGGTCATGGTCGTGGTGAACAGCGGATCGGTCTTCTTGTGGAAGTAGTAGTACGTCGTGGAGCCGATCTTGCCCGTCTTGTACTGCTTGGAGACGGCGGTGGAGACCTTCACCCGGGCGTACGCGGTCGACTTGACGGTCTTGGCGGCGTAGCGGGCGTCGCCGCCGAAGACGGCGCTGACGGTGGTGTCACGGGTCATGCTGACGGTCGCCGACAGGTTGCCCTTGGAGTTGACCTTGGCCGTCTTCAGCAGCTTCTTCGGCTTGTCGGGGCCGAAGGGATCCGCGTAGATGGAGACGGTGCGGTTCTTGTACGTCGTGCCGAGGTGCGCCGTGAAGGTGACCTTCTTGCCGTACGAGTACAGCTTGCCCTTGTTGTTCAGGGTCAGCGCGGCCGCCTTGCGGGAGACGTCCACCGCGCCCGAGGCAGAGGCGGGCATGTGGGCGGCGTCGCCCGCGTAGGTGACCTTGTAGGTGACCTTGCCACCGGCGGGCGGGGCGTCCGTGAAGGAGAAGCTGCCGTCCGCCTTGGTCTTGACGGCGGCCAGCGCCTTGCCGCTCGGCGACTCGACGTCCGTGCGGGTCACCTTCAGCGCGGCGCCGGCGGCGGGCAGGCTCTTCGAGGTCAGTTTGCCCTTGACGGTGAGCGTCTTGGCGCGCTCCGACTTGGCGGGGGCCGACACCTTGAGGGTGGGCAGTTCCTTGGTGGGGTCGGTCAGGGCGCGCAGGGTGTGGACGCCGTAGGAGTTCACGGAGACGGCGAAGATCCGGCTCGAGTCGGGCGCCCAGGCCAGCGCCCCGTCCACGAGGGTGTCGGCGCCGCTGTCGTTGCCGGTGTTGGGGAAGTCGTACTCCCGCACCGGCACCCGGTCACCGGGCCGGTGGATGTGGACGTCGGGGTCGTACCAGGAGAAGCTGCCGCCCGCGATGGTGCCGTCGGGCGCGACGCGCACGGCGTTCGGGTACGGGCCGACGGGGTAGCCGGCCAGCTCGGTGAGGTCGGTGGCCGAGTAGGCGCCGATGCTGTACCCGGCGCCCCACGAGGTGAGCACCTGGCTGCCGTCGGGCATCAGGTCCAGCTGCTTCACGCCGCTGCCCATGTCGCCCTCGGCGCGCAGGGTGGCGTCGTCGGCTGAGACGTCGTACACGGCGAGCCTGGAGCCGCTGCCCGCCACCAGGACGCCCGGGACGGCCGGGTCGGCGGCCAGCAGCGTTTCGGTGCCCGGGTAGGAGTCGTTGTCTCCGCGCTGGGCGAGGTGGACGACGGGTTCGGGGCCGGAGACGTCGAGCGAGCCGAAGTCGCCGCCGTAGGAGAACCAGATCCGGCCGTCCACCTCCTCCAGGTCGCCGGGCGCCGCGTCGACCGGGTAGCTCGCGGTCCGGGTGTACGTCCCCGTCTCCACCGAGACGATCCGGTTGTCGTTCTTCACGGCGGCGTACACCTCGCCGGAGTCGGCGGACAGCGCGAGGCCGGTCACGCCGGGGAGACCGGCGAGTGTCGCCTTCACGGTGCCCGAGTAGTCGGTGACGACGATCTTGCCGGCGCTCGGGTCGGAGATGTAGACCCGCTGGTGGACACCGTCCACGACCATGTCGCCGACCGAGTTCACCGGAAGGACCTTCGCGGAGTCGGCAGCCGCCGGACCCGCCATGCCCGTGGCCAGGACCACGGAGCTGAACACGACCGCGAGTGCCGTCGCGGCCGAGATGCTACGTCTGCGCACAGTGATGGAACCCCCACAGAAGAAGCCCGGTTCTCGCCGGGCGGAAACGGACGGGCCGCGTATCCCCCCGCGCACGGACTACGGGTGCGTGGACGCTGCCGAAGCAGCAGCGTATGGCATGTCAGTGACAATCGCCGACTGGAAATTCGGTGCCGCCCCCGGCCCCGGCCTGCGAGGACCGCGAACTCAGCGGTCTCGCGGGGCCTCTTCCTGGTTGCCGGGTCGATGAAGGTGGCCATCGGCCCAGCCACCCGGTCACGCGCCCGTCCGGTCGCGGGGCGCCTCAGCCCAGGACGCGTACCGGGTTGCCCGCCAGGTAGGCCTGGATGTCTTCCACCGCGTCGCCGTAGTACGTCGCGTAGTTGGCCTGCGACACGTAGCCGAGGTGGGGGGTGGCGAGCAGGCGTGGGGCGGTGCGCATCGGGTGGTCGGCGAGGAGTGGTTCGACGTCGAACACGTCCACTCCGGCGCCGGCGATACGGCCCTCGTGCAGGGCGGCGAGCAGCGCGTCCTGGTCGACGACGGCGGCGCGGGAGGTGTTGATCAGGTAGGCGGTGGGCTTGAGGAGGGCGAGTTCGGTGGCTCCCAGCAGGCCACGGGTGCGGTCGCTCAGCGCGAGGTGGACGGAGACGAAGTCGCTCGCCGACAGCAACTCCTCCTTGGAGGAGGCGAGTTCGACGCCCACCTCGTTGGTGCGCTCCTCGGTGAGATGCCGGCTCCAGGCGCTGACCCGCATCCCGAAGGCGAGGCCCACCTGTGCGACGCGGCTGCCGATCTTGCCGAGGCCGAGCAGGCCCAGGCGGCGGCCCTGAAGGTCGGCGCCCACGGTGGACTGCCAGGGGCCGCCCTCGCGCAGCGCGTTGTTCTCGGTCACCAGGTTGCGGGCGAGGCCGAGCAGCAGCGCCCAGGTCAGTTCCACCGGCGGCGTGGAGGAGCTGCCGGTCCCACACACGGTGACGCCGCGGCGCTCGGCGGCGGCGTAGTCGATGACCGAGTTGCGCATGCCGGAGGCGACGAGCAGCTTCAGGCGGGGCAGGCGGTCGAACAGCGTGGCCGGGAAGGGGATCCGCTCGCGCAGGGTGACGACGATGTCGAAGTCGGCGAGGACACCGGCGAGTTCGTCCTCGCCGGTGGGGTGCTCGCGGAACGTGACGATCTCCACCCGGTCCTCGACCGGGCTCCAGTCGGCGGAGGAGAGGGCGGCGTCCTGGAAGTCGTCGAGCACGGCGCAGCGCAGGGGCATGTCAGTGGTCTCCGTCGTCGTTCGTCGTTCGTCGTTCGTGCTGATCAGGCTGCTCGATGACATCGCTGTCCGGCAAACCCGATGGACCACGCGCGACGAGCGCCCGTACTGTCGGGCGCGGGCCAGCCGGCCTCAGGGACGACCACACCCGAGACGATCAGAGGTGCCATGACGGACGCCATGAAGGACGCCACCGGCCCCACCGCTCCCACCGCCGGTTTCGCGGACATTCCGACGACCACACTGGCCGACCTCCTCGGCCGGGCGCAGGTCATGGACATCGGCGTCCGCCCGCTGTGGTCGCCGGTGCCGCGCGTGGCCGGGCCGGCCTTCACCGTGCGGTGCCCTCCCGGTGACAACCTCATGCTGCACGCGGCCATTCACCGTGCCGCCCCGGGCTCCGTCATCGTCGTCGAGTCCGGCGACCTGGACTACGCCCTGGCGGGCGGCAACGTGTGCGCCGTGGCTCAGCGCCGCGGCGTCGCGGCCTTCGTGCTGGACGGTCTGATCCGCGATCTGGGCGAGGTCCGCGAGGCGGGCTTCCCCGTGTTCGCCCGGGGCGTCATCCCGATCCCGGGCGGCAAGAAGGCCGTGGAGCCGCTGAACACGGAGGTGACCTGCGGCGGGGCGAAGGTGAACGCCGGCGACGTCGTGGTCGCCGACGAGGAGGGCGTCGTGGTCGTCCCGGCCGCCCGCCGCGAGGAGATCCTCGCCGCCGCACGGGCGAAGACGGCCAAGGAGGCGGACGAGACCCTCGACGCGTGGGAGGCGGCCCACCGCGCCCGTGTCGACGGGATCCTGCGCGAGCAGGGCTTCGAGGACTGAACCCGTCCCGCGGGGCGCGCGGCCCGCGCCGGAGGTCAGTGCTGCTTCAACTGGGCGTAGATCCTGCCCTTGGTGTCGTGGACAGTGACCTGGGAGACGTAGTCCCAGGAGCCGCCGCCGGACTTGACCTCGGCGACGGCGTACCAGACACCCCAACCCGGATCGCCGGCCAGCTCGATGAGCTTGCCCCGCACCGTCCCGTCCGCCGTTTCGACCTCGACGCTGGACGCGGTGCCCTTGCCGCCGTAGTACAGGCCGGAGAGGTAGACGTGGCTGCTGTCGCCCTCGGACTGCACCCCGACTCCGGGAGTGTTCCGGTCGATGTTGCCGTCGACCACGCTCCGGAACTGCGGCTCGTCGGGCATGGAAGGCGTCGTCCAGTACTTGCCCTCCGCCGTGAGCCACAGCTCGAAGCCGGGGGCGGCCGTCACGTGCTCACCCGAGGCGACGACACGGGGCGCCGGGGCCGGGGCCGCCGAGGAGGCGGACGGCGAGGGCGAGACGGACGCGGGCGCCGCGGGAGGCGCGTCGTGGGTGGCGCCGGGTTCCGTGCCGCGCAGCACGACCACGGCCAGCGGGACCAGCAGCAGCCCACATCCCGCGCCGAGTACGGCCGTCCGCCGCCTGAGCCGGATCCGCCGCCCCCGGCGCTCCACGTCCGCCAGTGGCAGCGGAGAGGGCCTGAGCTCGTGTGCGGCCTCGGCCAGTGCCTGGCGCAGCCATGCGGTCTCGGCGTGTCCCGGGCCTGTGTCTGCTTCGGTTCTGGGGTGGTTCATCAGCGGGCTCCGGTGACGGGGTGGGAGCGGTCGGAGGCGTCGGAGGGGGCGGAGGATGCGGAAGGTGCAGAAGAGTCGGAGAAGGCCGCGAAGGCCGGGTGGGAGCGCAGAGCCGCGAGGCCGCGCCGCGCATGGGTCTTGACCGTTCCGAGCGAGCAGTCGAGCACCTCGGCGATGGCGGTTTCGGGAAGGTCCTCCCAGTAGCGCAGCACGAGCACCGTCCGCTGCCGGGCGGAGAGAGTGGCGAGCGCCTGCGTGACCGCGGCGCGGCGCTCGACGGACTCGGCGTGGCCGTTGTCCGGCTGATGCACCCGCTCGGGCAGGAACGGCATCAGCAGATGCGTGACCCGTCTTCTGCGGATCCGGCTGAGGTTGTTGTTGACGAGGGAGCGTCGTACGTAGAGGTCGACGTCGTCGGGCGGGATGCGCCCCCAGCGCGCGTAGACCTTGGCCAGGGTGGTCTGCACGAGATCCTCGGCTTCGTGGTGGTCGCCGGTGAGCAGGACGGCGGTCCGTAGCAGACGGGTCCAGGCCGCACTGGCGTAGGCGGCGAAGTCGGTGCTCCCGGAGGAGCCTGCGAATCTCTCGTACTGCGGCACGAACGCGGTTCCCTGTGGGTCGGGTACGGGGAGGAATGGAGCCGGGGAGCTCCGGGGCGGGGGCCGCGCGGCCCCCGCCCGGGAGGTCAGCGCAGCTTCAACTGGGCGTAGATCTTGCCCTTGGTGTCGTGGACGGTGACCCGGGAGACGTAGTCCCAGGAGCCGCTGCCGGGCTTGACGTCGGCGACGGCGTACCAGGCGCCCCAACCCGGCTTGCCGGGCAGCTCGATGAGCTTGCCGTGCACCGTCCCGTCGGCCGTTTCGACCTCGACGCTGGACGCGGTGCCCTTGCCGCCGTAGTACAGGCCGGAGAGGTAGACGTGGCTGCTGTCGCCCTCGGCCTGCATCGAGACGCCGGGGGTGTTGCGGTCGATGTTGCCGTCGACCACGCTGCGGAACTGCGGCTCGTCGGGCATGGAAGGCGTCGTCCAGTACTTGCCCTCCGCCGTGAGCCACAGCTCGAAGCCGGGGGCCGCTGTCACATGTTCACCGGAGGCGACGACACGGGGCGTCGGGGCGGTCTTCTTCGCGGTCGGCCGCAGTGGCGTGGAGGCCCGGACCTTCGCGGCGGAAGCGGCCTGGGTCTGTGCCGTTCCCGCCTGCGCGACCGTGGCGTGCGGTGCCTTCGCGGGTACGGCGTACGCCGCTGTGGCCGTCCCCGCCACGGCGGCGACGACGGCGGCGCAGGCCAGGAACTTCAGCGTCCGTTTCATGAACGGGCAACTCCTCTTGGAACACGGACCCTTGGGGGATCCGGAATGACTGATGGAAGGAGGGCGCCTCTCCACCCGTTCAAACCCCGCCGGGACCGCTTCCGGATGACACCCCCCGCGGGATTTCTTCGCGGAGCGGCTGTGTACGCCGACGCGCGGCCTGGCGTCGGTCCCGCCGCGCTCGGTGCGCGGCGGCGATAATCGCCGGGTGAACGGCGGTGAGGTGCGGCGGCGGCTGCTGGGCGATCTGCTGGCGGTCGGGGCACCGTACGGGCTGGCGCTCGCCGGTGGGGACGCGGTGCGGGCGCACGGGCTGGTGGACCGGCCCGGCCAGGGCATCGACGTGGCCACCGAGAGCCCGGTCGGGGCGGGGGACATCGCCGCGGCGCTGCGCGCCGGCCTGGAGGAACGCGGCTGGCGGGTGCGGACGTGGGAGACGGAGCCACTCGCGGCCCGGCTCGTGGTCGGTGACCTGGGGGTCGGCGGCGAGGAGGCTGGAACCAGGGCCGGGACCGGAGCCGGGACCGGGACCGGAGCCGGGACCGGAGCCGGAGCCAGGGCCGAGGCCGGGCCCAGGCAGGAGTTCGCCGTGCAGGTGGTCAAGGAGGTGCTGTGGCGGCCGCTGGAGTTGGGCGAGTTCGGCCCGGTCCTCTCGCTCGAGGACCTCGTCGGCACCAGGGTGCGCGCGCTGGCCGGTCAGGGCCTCGCCCCCGATCTCGTCGACGTCCACGCCGCCGCCGACCGGTGGAGCCACCCCGAGCTGGAGGAACTCGGCCGCCGCCACGCCGGTGACGTCTTCGACCTCGCCGATCTCCAGACCCGCCTCGTCGGGGCCGAGTGGATCGACGACCGCGAGTTCGCCGCCTGCGGGCTCGACGACCGGGCGATCGCCGAGCTCCGCCGCTGGGCCCAGGAATGGGCGGACGACATCGGCGAACGGCTCGCGGAGTGCGCGGCGCCACCCGACGACGAGTGACGCCGACTCCTGCGCGTGACGCGGACCCCGACCCCTACGACCGACACCAGCTCCGAGGACTCACGGTCAGCCGTTGATCACCGTGACCCCTTCCGGCGCCGACACCTCCACCGATCCGTCCCCCTTCACCGCGATGTCCAGCCGCTTCCCCCCGGCCTCGAGCCCGGTGACCGTCAGCGGTCCGTACGCGCGGGCGAAGCCCGGGGCGACCGTCAGAGTGCCGGCCGGGATGTCCGCGCTCAGGCCGAGGGCCGACTGGAGGACGAGGACCGAGGACGCCGCCGCCCACGCCTGGGGCCGGCAGGACGCCGGATAGGGCGCGGGACGCGGGCCGGCCTCGGCGCCGTGGCCCGCGAAGAGTTCGGGCAGCCGGGCCTCGAACGCCGCCGACGCCGTCAGCAGGCCGTCCGCCAGCGACGCCGCGGCGTCCGGGAAGCCGGACCTGACCAGGCCGTGCACGGCGATCGCGGTGTCGTGCGGCCAGATCGAACCGATGTGGTAGCCGTACGGGTTGTAGCCCGCCGCCTCGCTGCTCAGCGTGCGCAGACCGTGGCCCGAGTCCAGGTCGCCGCCGGAGAGCCGGGCGGCCAGGAGAGCGCTCTCCTCGTCGTTCAGCAGACCCGTGCCCAGAAGGTGGCCGAAGCCCGAGGTGACCGAGTCGGCCGGCCTGCCGTCGCCGTCCAGCGCGACCGCCGGATACGGGCCCCGTGCGTCCTCCACCCAGAAGCGCTCGCGGAAGCGCGTGGCGAGCCGGTCCGCCCACTCCTCCCACTCGTCGGCCCCCGGGCGGCCGAAGGACCGCAGCAGCGCCGCTCCGCCGCGCGCGGCCTCGTAGGCGTACGCCTGCACCTCGCACAGCGCGATCGGCGGGCGGGCGAGGCTGCCGTCGCGGTACCGGATGGAGTCGCCGGAGTCCTTCCAGCCCTGGTTGGCCAGGCCCCGGCCCGACTGGTCGACGTACTTGAGGAAGCCGTCGCCGCCGGCGTCCCCCTGGTCGCGCATCCACGCCAGCGCCGACTCGGCGTGCGGCAGCATCCGCTCGACCTCCTCCGGCGCCAGGCCCCAGCGCCAGGCGTCGTGGAGCAGGGAGATCCACAGCGGGGTGGCGTCGACCGTGCCGTAGTACACCGGCGGGAGCGAGAACGTGTCGCTGAACGCCGAGGTGTCGCGCCGGACCTCGTGCAGGATCTTGCCCGGCTGCTCCTCGGAGGCCGGGTCGGTGACGCCGCCCTGGCGGCGGGCGAGGGTGCGCAGGGTGCCGGCCGCGAGCTCGGTGCCGAGCGGGAGCAGCATGCGGGCGGCCCAGAGCGAGTCGCGGCCGAAGAGGGTCAGGAACCAGGGCGCGCCCGCGGCGAGGAACTGGTCCGGCCGGTCCCCGGGCGAGCGCGGGTCGGTCAGGCGCAGGCGGTCCAGGTCGGCGAGCGACTGCTCCAGCCACCGGTCGAGGCCCCGGTCCGCGCTGCGCAGGACGGGGGTGCGCCACGGCAGGGCGTCGGCGGGGGGCGCCGGGAACTGGTCGCCGTCCGCGTGGGCCGCGGTGCAACGCAGGGTGACCGTCCACGAGGCGCCGGGTTCAAGGGCGATGTCGTAGGACAGCCGTCCCGCCGTCACGTCCAGCGCGTCGGGCGCGGGGTCACTGGCCAGGCGTACGGCGAACCCGTCGCTCGCCCAGGACAGTTCGCCGGTGCCGGCGGCCTGCGCGGATGCCGCCCGGGCCGGGCGGCCCGACTTGACCTGCTCCATGGTGGCGAGGTCCGTGCCGGCCGTGACCGTCAGCCGGAAACGGACCGACTGGGTACCCGCGTTGGTGACGTCGAGGACCTCCTCCAGCCCTCCGGCCGTCGTGGTCCGGCGGCGGTGCAGGGCGACCGCGGGGTCGGCCGTCACCTCGCCGAGCCCCCGCAGGATCGACCGGAAGTCCGCCCGGTCCGCCCCGCGCAGCCCGTGTCCGACGGGCGCCAGCGGGATGCCCTCGGCCGTGACGGTCAGTCGCGAGAGCGCCCGGCGGTCGCCGTGGAAGAAGCCGTCCGCGCCTCCGTCGAAGGCCCCGTCGGCGCGTGAGATCACGAAGCTGGGCGCGTACAGCGTGACGACCGCGTCGTGCAGGAACGGCTGAAGGCCCTCGGTCACCGCGGGGGGCGGCGTGACCGAGCCGTTGGCGTCCAGGGTCTTGACAGTCGAGTCCAAGGAAGTAGAACCTCTCAGCGTTTGATCGTTCCAAAGACATTAAGTGACTCGTCAGAGCGCTGACAATGCTTTTGGAACGCTAAAACTGCTCCTCGTTCCCTCTGCACGCCGGAGACCGCAATGCCCCGCTCCAGCAACGACCCGCCCGCCAGGGGCGGCCCGGTGACGCTCGCCATGGTCGCGCGCCGGGCCGGGGTCTCCCCGCAGACCGTGTCGAACGCGATCAACTCGCCGGACCTGCTGCGTTCCGAGACCCTGGAGCGGGTCCGCCGTGTGATCGACGAGATGGGCTACCGCCCCAGTCGCGCCGCGCAGACCCTGCGCACCCGCTCCAGCAGGCTGATCGGCTACGGCATCCAGCCCCTGCCGGCCAGCAGTCCCGTCCTCGACCGGTTCCTGCACGCCCTGTCGCAGGCCGCCGACGAGGCCGGGTACCGGATTCTGCTGTTCGCCTGCCGGCCCGGCACCCCGACGCTGGACGGCTACGAGGAACTGCTCGACCAGCACGAGGTCGACGGCTTCGTGCTCAGCGGCACCGAGCACAACGACCCGCGCCAGGCCTGGCTCGCCAAGCGCGGGGTGCCGTTCGTCGCCTTCGGCCGGATGTGGTCGCGGCGGCAGATCGGCGACTGGATCGACGTCGACGGCGCCTCGGGCACGGACGCCGCCGTGGAGCACCTGATCGGTCTGGGGCACCGCAGGATCGCCTTCCTCGGCTGGGGGCGCGGCTCCTCCGGCGCCGGTGACGACCGCGCCGAGGGCTGGCAGCGGGCCATGAAACGGCACGGGCTGCCGACGCGCGGGCGGCGCGCGCAGAGCGTGAACGACATCGACGCGGCCCGCGCCGCCGTGAAGCCGCTGCTCGACGCGGGGGCGACCGCGGTGGTCGCGGCCAGCGACATGCTGGCGCTCGGCTGCTACCAGACGCTGCGCGAACGCGGGGACGTCCCCGGTCGCGACGTCGCCGTGGTCGGCTTCGACGACTCGCCGACCGCCGGGCTCCTGTCGCCCGCGCTGACCTCCATCGCCCAGCCGCTGGAGGAGGTCGGCCGGGAGTGCGTACGGCTGCTGCTGGCGCGGTTGGCCGCGCCTGACGCACCGCCCGAACGCATCCTGCTGCCGCCGTCCCTGGTCGTCCGGGACAGCATCCGGGCCGCCCCCGTCGCGGACGGGACCGCGACCGCGACCGCCGTCTGACGACGGGCCGACGGGCCGACGGGCCGACGGCCCGGCGGCTCGGCGGCTCGACAGCCCCACGAACCGACGAACTTGGCGGACGCCGGTCACCCCCGGCGAGCACCGTCCCGACCGGAACCATCCCGGCCGGCTGTCCCGATCAGCACCATCCCGGCCGGCACATCCCGGCCCCGGCTCGGTCGGCACTGCCCCGACGGTCCCCGTCCCCACGGGGTCCGCCCCCGTCCCCACCGTCCCCGTCTTTCCCGTCCTCACCGTCCCCGTCCTCCCCCGCCCGACCCGGACCCCTCCCCGTCGGCACCGTCCCCGACCCGACCCGTCCCCCTCCGCGTCGGTCCAACCACCCCCGGCCCACACCGAGCTCTCTTCTCCTCCACCCTCCGGCCGTCTTTCGTGCCGCCGGGCGGAGCCGCACTCACCATCCCCGAATCCTGGAGGTATCCATGTCCCACCGCACGGCTGCCACGGCCCTCGCCACCTGCGCGGCACTGCTCGTCACCGCGGGCTGCTCGTCGAGTTTCGGCGGCGACAAGAAGACCGAGCAGGACACCGGCTCCCACCAGGACCTGCGGGTGCTGATAGCCAGTTCCGGCGACGCCGAGACCAAGGCCGTCAAGGAGGCGGCCGCCGCGTACGCCAAGCAGTCCGGCAACAAGGTGACCGTCGACGTCGCGAAGGACATGAACCAGCAGCTCGCCCAGGCCTTCGCCGGGCACAAGCCGCCGGACGCCTTCTACGTCAACTCCGACCAGTTCGCGAACTACACCAGAGGCGGCTCCCTGTACGCCTACGGCGACCAGGTCAAGGACGTCGACGACTTCTCCGAGCAGTTGCGCGCCTCCTTCACCCACGACGGCAAGCTGGTGTGCCTGCCCAAGGACACCTCCACGCTCGCCCTGGCGGTCAACACCGACCTGTGGACGAAGGCGGGGCTGACCGAGAAGGACTACCCGGCGGACTGGGACCAGCTGAAGAAGGTCGCGGGCAAGCTGACCGGGCACGGCGTGACCGGACTGGTCACCAGCGGCGAATACGCGCGGCTGGGCGTCTTCATGAAGGAGGCCGGCGGCTGGATCACCAACGCCGACCAGACGAAGATGACCGCCGACAGCGCGCAGAACGTGCAGGCGCTCCAGTACGTGCAGTCCCTGCTGAAGTCCGGTTCCGTGAAGTACGCCAGCCAGGTCGACACCAACTGGGGCGGCGAGGCCTTCGGCAAGGGCAAGGCCGCCATGACCATCGAGGGCAACTGGCTCGACGGCGCCATGAAGGCCGACTACCCCGACGTGAAGTACAAGGTGGTCCCGCTGCCCGCCGGTCCGGCCGGCCAGGGCACGCTCGCCTTCAGCCAGTGCTGGGGCGTGGCCGCCGAGAGCGCCCACCGGGCGGCGGCCGTGGACCTGGTGACGTACCTCAACTCCAGCGCGCAGCAGCTGAAGAACGCGGACGCGTTCGGTGTGATGCCCTCGCGCACCAGCGCCCTGGCCGAGTACGCGAAGCGGAACCCCGCTGCCAAGGCGTGGGTCGACGGCAGCGCCTACGCGCAGGGCCCGGTGACGCTCGCCGGATTCGACAAGGTGCTCGGCCAGTTCAACACCGACCTCGCGGGGCTGGCCACCGCCGACCCGAAGAAGATCCTCGCCGACCTCCAGCGCAACGGCGAACGCGCGCTCACGAAGGGCAACTGACCCACCGTGTCCGCGCGTACGTCACACCACCCCCGGCCGGAGCCGCGTTCCCGCGCCGGCCAGGGGTCCCGTACGGCCGGCCCGCCGGGCGAACCTGACACGCCCGGCGGGCCCGGCCTGAAGTCGGCGGCGCCCGCCCGGCGGGTGGGGCGCCGCTCGGAGGGCGCCTGGGGCTGGCTGTTCGTCAGCCCCGCGGTGCTCGTCCTCGGCCTGTTCCTGGTCCTGCCGACGCTGATGGCGCTGTGGGTGAGCCTGCTGCACTGGGACGGGCAGTCCAACCCGTTCAGCGCGCAGGCGGACTTCGCCGGCCTGGACAACTACCGGACGCTGCTCACCGAGGACGGCCTCGACCGCACCCTGTTCGCGACCTCGCTGCGCAACACCGTGTACTACGTGCTGCTGACCGTGCCGCTCCAGACCTTCCTCGCGCTGGGTCTGGCGCTCGTCGTCAATCAGCGGCTGCTGCGTGCCCGGAGCGCCCTGCGCACCGCGTTCTTCTTCCCTTCCGTCACCAGCTCGATCGCGGTGTCCACGATCTTCCTGTTCCTGTTCCAGGGCAGCGGTGCCGTCAACACCGCGCTTTCCTGGATCGGGGTGAAGGGCCCGAACTGGTTCAACGACCCCCGGGGAGTGCTGTCCCTGCTGCTCGGCGGCCTGGGCGTCGTCGACACCGGTCATCCCTCGGGCGCGCTGGCCGACCACTCCTTCATGGGGCTGTCCTGGTTCGAGTGGCTGTCCGGGCCGTCGGTCGCGATGTGCACGATCATCCTGCTCGCGGTGTGGACGACGTCCGGCACCTTCATGCTGATCTTCCTCGCGGCGCTCCAGGACGTGCCGCGCGAGCTGGAGGAGGCGGCCGCGATCGAGGGCGTGGGCCGCTTGCAGATGCTGCGGTACGTGACGCTGCCCGCGCTGCGGCCGGTGCTGTTCCTCGTGCTCACCCTCGGTCTGATCGCCACCTGGCAGGTCTTCGACCAGGTGTACGTCATGAGCCAGGGCGCTCCCGGCAACACGACGCTCACGCCGGCCTTCCTGTCCTACTCCACCGCGTTCGACGACGCGGACTTCGGCCAGGGCGCGGCCATCGCCTTCATCCTGCTCGTACTGATCCTGACCATGACGGCCCTGCAGCGCCTTCTGCTGCGCGAGCGCGCCGCCCGTCCCCGGAGGAACCGATGAGCGCGCATTCCACTGCCGCCCGGGCGCAGGGGCGTCCGGTGCTCGGACGCTTTCCCCGGCCCCTGCGGATCCTCGGGTACGCGCTGGTGGTGGGGCTCGGGCTGCTGTATGTCCTGCCGTTCGCCATCCAGTTGGCGACCGGGTTCAAGACGGACCCGGACGCGGCGAACCATCCGCTCGGGCTGTTCCCGGTCACTCCGACGACCGCCGCCTACCAGCGGCTGTTCGGGATCAGCCAGGCCGGGGAGGGTGTGCCGTTCCTGCGCTGGCTGGGCAACTCGGTGTTCGTCGCGGTCGTCATCACCGCGGGGCGGGTGCTGTTCGCCTCCATGGCCGGGTACGCGCTGGCCCGGCTGCGCTTCCCGGGCCGCACCCTGCTGTTCGGGTTCCTGCTCACGATCATCGCCGTGCCGCCCGTGGTGCTGCTGATCCCGCGGTTCCTGGTGCTCAACGCCTTCGGGCTGTTCGACACCTACGCGGCCATGATCCTGCCGCTGCTGGTGGACGCGGCGCAGGTGTTCATCATGAAGCAGTTCTTCGAGTCGATCCCCCGGGAGGTGGAGGAGGCCGCGCGGGTCGACGGCGCCGGTGTCTTCCGCACCTTCTGGTCGGTCGTGCTGCCGATGGCCCGGCCGGCCCTGATCACCGTGACGATCCTGGCCTTCCAGGGCTCCTGGAACGAGTTCACCCACTACCTGGTGGCCACCCAGTCCAGCCAGTACGAAACCCTGACCACCGGCCTCGCCCGCATGGTCTCCGGCAGCCTGGGCGGCGGCACCCAGTACCCCCTGAAACTCGCCGCGGCCCTCCTGTCCACCCTCCCCGTGGCCATCCTCTTCTTCTCCTTCCAACGCCACTTCGTCCAGGGCGCGAACGCGGGAGCGGTCAAGGACTAGGACGACCACACCAAGCCACCCACCGAGCGGCGCGGGCCCTGCGCGCCGCGGCGGGCGGCACAACCCGCCGCGCCGTCCATAACGTTTCTGCAGGTCAGCGTGAGCTTTCCGTGATCACCTGGGACGGTGAACCGGATGGGAGCCCCGCAACCCGCCCTGCCTGGGTGCGGTTGTCCCCCGTGATTGGCAAGAGGCCATCAGGAGGGGATCACCATGGCCATTCCGCAGGTCGCGCGCCTTGTCACTGCCCTTGGTGCCGCCGTCGCGCTGGTTTTCACCTCGGCGACGGGCGCCAGTGCCGGCGCAGTCGGCTCGACACCGGTTCAGACCTTCGAGTACAGCGTGGGCGGCGTGACCATGAAGGTCCCCACGGGCTGCATGTTCACGCACATCATCCGCGGCAGCGCACTCCGGATCACCTACCAGAACGCCGGTGTCGACTGCGCCTTCGTGGGGGCACTCAGCAGTGGCTTCTGCAACTGGCGGATCGACTTCACCTACGCGGACACAGGCAACCGCACCTACCGCACCTCGCGCGGCAGGACGCACGACGAGTGCAAGATCGACCCCATGCGGAGCAACTCTCCTCAGACGCTTCCTCGTTATGGCAAGACATGCGCCCACCTCTACGTCAATGGCGTGCGGCGGGTGAGTCAGTGCCATCACGTCACGAAGTGAGCCGAGTATGAGCGAGCAGCAGCGGCAGCAGGGGAAGGCGGCTGGACCGGCGGAGGAGCGAGCCGACGCGATGCGGCGGCGAGCCGGGCTCTGCGGCTTCGTCGTGGGGTTCGGCGTCGTCCTTGCCTTCTTCGCCTTCTTTCCCGGGTTGCCGCATGTCATCGACTGGGGTGCTCTTCTTGGGGCGTTGGGGGTGGGGTTGTTCGCGCGGTGGGGGTGTCGGGCGTGGGTGAGGAGGGGTTCGGGTTCTCGGTGTTAGGGCGGCGGGAGGCTGCGGCGAGGGTCAGGGTGATCGCGGTCGAGGCCGCTGCTGTTGCCGTCATCGCCGTGGCGGGGGACGTGAGTTGGGCGATCGTGCCG
The DNA here is from genome assembly GCF_002803075.1 of Streptomyces sp. CB01373. Taxonomy (GTDB): domain Bacteria; phylum Actinomycetota; class Actinomycetes; order Streptomycetales; family Streptomycetaceae; genus Streptomyces. The sequence goes on from NZ_NNBK01000008.1 coordinate 32,361, forward strand.
GCCAGGGCGGCGCTCGCGCCCTGGAGGGTGAGCATGCCCGCGGAGTGCAGGCCCAGGGCGTGGCCGGCCAGTTCGTCGGGGGTCGACGCCATCAGGCGCTCCTGCTGGACCAGGCTCGCGCCGAAGCCGACGGAGGCGAGGGTCACCAGGCAGGCGGCCACCGGTACGGGCGGGTGGAGGACGAAGAGCAGGTACGGGGCGGCCAGCAGCAGGAGCAGCGGCGTGGCCGCCCGGCGGCGTACCGCCGGAGGCAGCAGGCGGCCCACCGTCACATCGCCGGCCAGCATCCCGAACGCCGCGCACGCGAACAGCGTGCCCGCCGCCGCGGGGCTGTAGGAGACGTACAGGGACTCGCAGCCGACCACCAGGCCGTTGGGGAGCCACAGGCCCAGGTAGGTCAGACGGCGCGGGCGGGACGACCACAGCAGGGCGTTGGTGCGCCAGGTCGCCGAGACGGACGGGCGGCCGGAGGTGCGCGGACGGCGCCGGGTCAGGCCGAGGCGGAGCACCGCCGCCGCCACGGCGTACAGCGCGGCGGACAGCAGCAGCGAGACCCGCGGTGACAGGGCCGCCACCAGCACCCCGCCCGTCGCGAACCCGATGATCTGCATGATGCCGCTCATCATGTTGAACACCGAACGCCCCAGCAGATAGCCGTCCTTGGACAGGATCTCGTTCAGCAGGCCCCAGCGGACTCCCCCGCCCAGGGAGGCGACCAGCCCCTGCGCGAGGATCACCGCGAAGACCGCCCACAGCGCCAGACCGGGCACCGCCAGCAGCGCCGTGCCCGCCGCGAAGGACAGGCAGACGCCCACCAGCGCACGCCTCGGCGGCAGCCGGTCCGACCCGGACAGGAAGAGGGTCGCGCCGAGCACCTGGGCCAGCGAGGGCCCGAACATGCTCACCGCGGAGAGCAGGGGCGAGCCCGTCGCCCGGTACACCAGGGTGCCGAGCGCGAGACCGCTCGCCGTCTGGGCCACCGTCTGCGCGCAGGACGCGAGGAAGAGCGGGGTGAACTCCGGGGTGCGGAAGAGCTGCTGGTAGCTGCGCATGCGCCGGAGTCTCGGGCGGGAACGGGGCCGGTGGTTATTGTTTCGCGCAGGCGCGAAAGGTCGCCGGGGAGGGGCAGTCCATGGGCCTGTGGCAGATCAACGCCGACACACTCGCCGGGAGCCGGTTCGTGCTCTCGCCGCTCGCGGAGACCTTCGCGAGCCTGAAACTGCTGCACGCGGGCTCCGGCAACCACCCCGGCGAACAGGCGTGGCTGCGCGCGCACCTGCCCGCCTTCCGGCGCCTCCTCGCCGGCGACCCCGTCACCGCGCTCCTCGTCCGCGCGGGACTCGGCCGGGACTGGATCGCCGACTTCCTCACCCCCACACCGCTGGACGAGGAGTCCTTCGAGGAAGGCGTCGAGCGGGTACGCGCCGCCGACCCGGAGGCGGCCCGAGCGCACCTGCGGACCTCGCTCGCCGGACCGCTGCCGGCCGCCCTGGAGCGGGACGACCTGCCCGAACGCGCGGCCCGGCTCCTGGAGTACGTCTGGGCGGACACCGTACGGCCCTCCTGGACCCGGCGGCGACACGTCCTCGAAGCCGATGTCGTCGCACGGACCGCGCAGGTCAGCCGGGGCGGCTGGGCCGCGGTGCTGGACACCCTGCGACCGGGCACGCGCTGGCTCGGCGAGAACCGGTTCCAGGTCAACCTGCACGAGTATCCGCCGCGCGAGCTCTCCGGCGCCCAGCTCGTCTTCGTGCCGGTCACCCCGAAGACCGGCTGGGTGGCGTGGGACGAACCGCGGCGCCGCTACGCCGTCGTCTATCCCTGCGCCGGCGCCCTCGCCGACACCGACGCGCGCCGCGCCTCCGTGCCCACGGGCCTCGGGGCCCTGCTGGGCCGCGCCCGCGCCGAGGTCCTGCTCCTGCTCGTCTCCCCGCTCAGCACCACCCAGCTGACCGCCGTGACCGGCCAGACCCTGGGCTCCGTGGGCCGCCACCTGCGCGTACTCCTTGACGCGGGCCTGGTGGAACGCCGCCGAGCCGGACGCTCGGTCCTGTACTCACGGACCGGCGCGGGCCAGGTCCTCATCGAGGCGGCAGCCTGTCGGGGCACTAGCATCCGCTCATGACGACTTCAGACAGCAGCAGCGAACTCGCCCCGGACTCCCCCCTGGCCGTGGAGATCGGTGCCCTTCAGGGCGGGGCGGCCGGACTCGGGCAGTACGCGGGGCAGGTCGTGCTCATCGTGAACGTGGCGTCCAAGTGCGGGCTCACTCCGCAGTACGCCGGACTCGAACAACTGCACGAGCGGTATGCGGCGCAGGGCTTCACCGTGCTCGGCGTGCCGTGCAACCAGTTCATGGGGCAGGAGCCGGGCAGCGCCGAGGAGATCGCCGCGTTCTGTTCCGCCACGTACGGCGTCACCTTCCCCATGACCGAGAAGGCCGAGGTGAACGGGGAGGGACGGCACCCGCTCTACGAGCGTCTGACCGGCTTCGCCGACGCCGAGGGTTACACCGGGGACATCCGCTGGAACTTCGAGAAGTTCCTGGTCGGACGGGACGGCAAGGTCGTCGCCCGGTTCTCCCCGCAGACCGCCCCCGAGGCCGCCGAGCTGGTCACGGCCGTCGAGGAGCAGCTCGCCTGACGAGCCCCTCCCCCTGAGGTGAGCGGTCCGCCGGCCCGGGGCCGTGGCTCCCGGGCCGGCGGACGGTCACTTCTTCAGCTCGTCCGGGCACGGAGTGCCGCGCGGGAGCTGGTACGGCGCCGCCAGCCGGTACGTGCCCGGCTTCGGCGCGAGCAGCTCGGTCCACTTGTCGCCCTGGGCGTCCTGCTCCGTCTCCATGAGGCAGCCGTTGACGTTGTCGTACGTCTTCGGCTCGCCCTCGGCGCGGTGCTTGGAGGCGTCGGTCTCCTGGGGCGCCTTGAGGCTCTTGCCCTGGTCGTCGACGAGGCTCAGCCAGGGCGAGTACGGGATGCGGATGAGGATGCGGCCCGCCTTGCGCACCTGGAGGGTCATCTCGCCCTGCTCGGCCCGTTCGACGACCGCGTCCGGCTCGGCGAGCGGCGCCGGGTCGGTGACCTTGAACAGCTGCCAGTTGGCGTCGCCCCAGATCTGCTTCAGGTACGGCATGCCCTCCTGCACCAGCGCGCGTTCACGCTCGCCGCCGTTGCCGTCGACCTCGCCCTTGGGCAGCACCACGTAGTGCACCGCCCACCGCTGCAACCAGTCGTGGTAGTTCGCCGAGTTGAGCGTGTCGTCGTAGAAGAGCGGGTTGCGCTGCATGTCGGCCTGGCGGTTCCAGCCGCGGGCCAGGTTGACGTAGGGCGCCAGCGCGGAGGCCTCGCGGTGGGAGCGGGCGGGGACCACCTCGACGCGGCCCTTCTCCGCGCCGGCCCGCTGCAACTGGTTGACCAGGGGGGCCAGCTCACGCGCCCAGGAGGCGGCGGGAGTGGTGTTGACGTTGTCGTCGACCGACTTGAACCCTATCCAGCCGACGAAGCCGACGACGGCCACCACGATCGCGTACCAGGTGCGCGAGCGCGGGACCGCGAACGGCAGCGCCGCCACCAGCACCACCCCCGCGAACAGCATGGCCAGCCGGGTGATGTTGGAGCCGATCTGGGAGCTGACCAGCCAGACCATGACGACCGCCAGGCCGTACACCGCGGACGTGATCCGGACCGTCTTCCAGTCCCGGGGGACGAGGACGACGGCGAGCACGGCGTAGATCAGCGGCAGGATCACCGAGGCGAACGCCATCGGCTGGGTGCCGGAGAAGGGGAACAGCCAGGCCGACACGGCCACCACCGCGGCCGGGGCCAGGCCGAGCGCCCAGAAGCCAGGGCGGCGCTTCTGGAAGAACAGCGCGACCGCGATCAGGCCCACGAACAGGCCCGCCACGGGCGAGGACATGGTGGCGAGCGCGGCCAGCGGGGCCGCGACCAGCGCCTTCGCCCAGCGTTTGAAGCGCCAGCGGTGCGGCCAGCAGAACACGGCCGCGACCGCGCCCAGCGCGAACATGGTCCCCAGGCCGTAGGTCACCCGGCCCGACATCGCGTTGCACAGCAGCCCGAAGACGCCGATCAGCGCGGCCCACAGGGGGTTCCTGACCGAGGGGCTGCGGATGAGGACCAGCATCAGCAGGCCCGCCGAGACGGTGCCCGCGATCATCATGGTCGTACGGACGCCGAGGAGGGACATCAGGTACGGCGACACCACGCTGTACGACACCGGGTGCATGCCGCCGTACCAGGCCAGGTTGTACGCCGAGTCGGGGTGCCGGCCGACGAACTCGGCCCAGGCGTCCTGCGCCGCGAGGTCGCCGCCGCTGTTGGCGAGCGTGAAGAACCAGACGACGTGCAACAGGCCTGCCAGGGCGGTGACGGACAGCACGGGGTGCCGCAGCATCCGCTCCCGGACCGCCATGACCGCGGCCCGGACACGGGACCCTCCGCCGTCCCGTTCCCCGTCCCGGCCGCCTCCGGGGCCGCCCACCTGACCGCCCGCCGGGCCGTCCTTCCGACGGTGGTCGTCCTTCGCGTCCGTCGCCGACGCGCCTATTCGCGGTCCCTCCCCCGGGCGGCCCGGATCGGCGTCGTCGGCGCGTGTCGGATCCGCTGTGGCCACCTGACGGCTCTCCCCGTGTCCTGTTCCCTGTTCGCGGCCGCGTCCCGCGACCGGCGACGTGTCCGTTTCGTGACGCTAGCACGCACCCCGCCGGGCCAGCTCCCGGGTGGGGCTGCCCGACGGGGTGGGCGGGGGCGGCGACGGCCGCCGGGACGACGCGGAGATCAGCCGACGCGGGTCAGCTTGGCCGGGAAGCCCGGCTCGGCGAGATCGTCCTGGAGGGCCACGGGCACCTGAACGGCGCTCTCCGCGCCCTCACCGACGGTGAGCATGCCCACCTCCGTGCCGGCCTTCGCGGTGTGCGGCAGCGCGTCCTTGGTGGTGAGGGACAGCTTCAGCCGCAGGCCGCCCCAGCCGACCGCGGTGACGTCCTTGGTGACGACGACCGGCGTGTGGCCGCCGAGCTGGTCGTCGACGTACCCGACGACGTCGCCCTTCTTCAGGATCTTCGCCGAGGTCGGCACCTTTTGGGCGGCGAGCAGAGCGGTCTTGCTGACCGCGTTGACCGTGTCGAGGATCGACGGCTTGTGCTGGCCGAGGATCGCGCCGACGATGGTCACCGTCTGGCCGCCGACCTGCTTGTGGGCGGCGAAGAGCAGGTTGCCGCCGGCCGCGGTGGTGGAGCCGGTCTTGATGCCGATCGCGCCGATGGTGTACGGCAGTTGGTTGAAGTTGGTCCAGTTCTTCCCGGTCGGGTCCGTCCAGCTCGCCGCGCTGGTGATGGCCACCATGGCCGGGATCCTCATGGCCGCGTTGCCGAGCTTCACCTGGTCCTCGGCGGTCGAGACGGTGGTCTTGTTCAGGCCCGAGGGGTCGGTGTACGTCGTGTTGGACATTCCGAGTTCCTTGGCGGTGGCGTTCATCTTCTTGACGAACTCCGCCTCGGAGCCGGCGTCCCAGCGGGCCAGCAGGCGCGCGATGTTGTTCGCGGAGGGGATCATGACGGCGGACAGGGCCTGCTTCTCGGTGAGGAAGCTGCCGGCCTTGACGTTGTCGAGCGTGGACTCACCGTCCTTGCTGTAGCCGGCCTCCTTCTCGGCCGTCGGGTCGACCTCGATCTTCGGGCCTTCCTCGTCGACCTTCAGCGGGTGCTCGCGCAGGATGATGTACGCGGTCATGGTCTTGGCGACCGAGCCGATGGGGACCGGCTTCTGCTCGCCGAAGTGGTCCATCGTGCCGACGCCGTCGACGTCCATCCAGCCCTGGCCCTCGTCCGGCCAGGGCAGCTTCGCCGGGTCGCCGTCGAAGGTGTAGGTGTCCTCGGCGGTCAGCGCGAGGCTGGTTTCCGGCAGCGGGCGCACGGACTGCACGACCGCAAAGACGATCAGCAGGAGGATGACCAGCGGGGTCCAGATCTTGACGCGGCGCACCGTGGTGCGCAGCGGGGTCTCCGGGGGCGGCGGAGTGTTCGTGAGTTCGGCCAGCAGGTCCAGCGGCGGCTTGGGCGGCAGCGGCTGCTGGGTGGTGCGCTCGGGGCCGAGCTGCGGGACGGCGGCCATGGGGTCCGCGGGCTTGGGCGCGGACGTCGGCGACTTCGGGGGCGTGGGCGACTTCGGGAGCTGCGGCTTGCGGGCCGGCGGGGCGTCGTGCGGCTTGAGCGCGACGAACTTGCTGGTCCGCTCCGCCTCGGCCTCGGGGGCCTGCTTCTTGGCGCCGCCCAGCTTGAGCATGGTGGTGGGCTGGTCGACCTGGGGCTTGGCGGCACCGCCGAGCTTCAGCATGGTGGTGGGCTGGTCCACGGGCGGCTTCTCACCCGGACCCGCGTCGCCCTCGGGCGCCTTGTCGTCCTCGGCACGCTTGCTGTCGCCGGAGGACTTGCCGTCGCCGTCGTCACCGGCCTCGGGGGCGTCGTCCTCGGCACGCTCGCCGTCGCCGTCCTCGGGCGCCTCGGCGCCGTCCTCGGGCTCGGCCACGGCCTTGGCACGCTCGGGGGCCTCGGACGCGGTCCCGGCCTCGGGGCCGGCGTCGGCGTCGGCGTCGGCGTCGGCGTCGGCGTCGGCGTCGGCGTCGACACGCTCGTCGTCGGCACGCTCGTCGTCGGGCGTGTCGGCGTCCTCCGCGTCGGAAGCGTCCACCGCGGTCTCGTCGGCGTCCTGGGGCTCAGCCCCGCCCTTGCCGCGCGCGGCGTCCTCGGGCTCCTCCGCGTCGTTCTCGGGCGCGACTCCGGCCTTCGCAGGCTCGGCGTCGTCGGCGTCGTCGGCGTCCCCCTTGGCCTCCGAAGCCTCCGTCTCCTCGGTGTCGGCCCCGGGCGCGGCCTCCGCGTCCTTCCCGTCCGCGTCGGAGTCCACCCACGCGGCCACCGCCGCACGCAGGCGTGTGTCCCCCGCCCCGTCGGTCTCGTCGCCGTCGGCGGCGGCCTCGGAGGCCTCCTCCTCGCTCTCCGCGGCGCCCTCGGTGTCATCGACGTCGTCGACGTCGGTCTCCGTCTTCGAAGACGACTCAGTCTTCGAGTCCGTCTCCGACTTCGTCTTCACATCCCGGACCGAAAGCACCCGAGTGGCCGTGTCGACCCCGCCGCGCCCCTCGGAACCGCCAGACGCGCCGGACGCGCCGGCCTCGTCCGACTCCCCGGTCAACGCGACGCGCGGGTCGCCCGCCTCGTTCCTGGACTCGGGAACCGAGTCCGCGCTCCCCGACGTCGTTCGTGCCGACGACTCGCGCTGCTTCGACCTGTCGGGGGACTCGCCCGCCACCGATGCCTCCTCATGTGCCGCACGCCCAACGTGCCGCTACCGAACCGTGAATCACGATCTGAACCGCCACCCGGACGACGCGACCGAACCCTTGGCCGTACCGCTGTCCGAACCATGTACCAGTGTCCTGTGTACGGGCCAAACCCACGCGGTAGACGAGAACGACATAGCTACCGGTTCCCTTACGAACCGGTCACGCACCCTCGACAGACCAATGTGAGAGGGGTCACCCTGTCTTTCATCCACGCGGGGAGGCATGGATGGGCAGGAGCCGCAGAACACTTCCGGAGGAGCTTCTGCTGCTGGCACTGGACCCGGCCACGGGTACCACTGCACAGCCGCAGTCGCTCGACCTGGGTCTGGCCGGAGCACAGCTAGTGGAGCTGGCGCTGGCCGGACGGATAGCCCCAGACGGGGATCGTATCGCCGTGGTGGCGCCACGGCCGACAGGAGATCCGACTCTGGACTGCGCGTTGGAGTTGCTGCGAAGGCGCGGCGCTCCGGTTCGCGCTGTCCACTGGATCGGCGGGCCGCGTCTCGGGCTCCGCCAGACGTACCTCTCGCATCTGGAGCGGTGCGGCATGGTGCATGCCGTGGCCGGCCAGATGTGCGGGGTGCTGCCGACAACTCGCTATCAGGCGACGGACACCGAGATCAGCCGGGAGATCAGGTCCCGGCTGGACTCCGCGATCCGCACCGGCGTACCGCCGGACCCGCGGACCGCGGCGCTCGCCGCACTGGCGCACGCGGTCGGCCTCGGCAAGCACCTGTACCCCGGCAACGAGGGACGGTCGTCACGGTCCCGGCTCAGGGACCTGATCCGGCACGACCCCATGGGCGGCCTCGTGGCGCACGCCGTGATGGACGTCCAGAACGGAGTGGGGGCGCAGCCGCGCCGCGGGGCGGGCGCCAGGCCCGCGGCGGAACCCGCTCGCGGCGTTCCGATGCAGCCACGCCACGGCTCCATGGCCCGTGCCGTGGCCCACTGAGCCGCACAACGCAGCGCCACGCAGCACAGCGCCACACCGCACGACGCAGCACCGCAGTCCCCCGTCCCGGAACGACAGTCCGGGAGCCGCAGGTTCGACAGGAGCGGCGGGACCGTACACCTCGTACGCGTCCCGCCGCCCTCGCGGCCACGTCCGGGTGCAAAGGGCGTTGCCGAACTGACGTGTACTCGCTGCATATCCGGCGTTTTCCAGCGGTAGTAAGCACCTTGGTGGCAATCTGCTCAGCAGCAGATACGCAAAGTAGAGGCATGCGGCCGGAGGTGCACGTCCCGTGGCGTCCAATGTCAATCCCACTGTCAGGCGACGCCGACTCGGCCAGGAGTTGCGCAAGCTGCGCGAAAACAAGGGCATGACGGCCGAGGAGGTGGCCGAGAGGCTGCTGGTGTCGCAGTCGAAGATCAGCCGCCTGGAGAACGGCCGGCGCAGCATCAGCCAGCGTGACGTCCGCGATCTGTGCGGGGTCTACGAGGTGGAGGACCACCGGATCGTCGACTCGCTGATGCAGATGGCCAAGGACTCGCGCCAGCAGGGCTGGTGGCACTCCTTCGGCGACATCCCCTACAGCGTCTACATCGGCCTGGAGACGGACGCGGCGAGCCTGCGGATCTACGACCCCCAGGTCGTTCCCGGGCTGCTTCAGACCCGCCAGTACGCGGAGGCGCTCATCGCGGGCGCACTGCCGGAGACGGCGCCCGTCGACATCGAGAAGCGGGTGCAGGTCAGAATGCGCCGGCAGGAACGAATCTCCGCCGCGGAGAACCCGTTGCGGCTGTGGACGGTCCTGGACGAGGCCGCCCTGCGCCGGGTCGTCGGCAGCCCCGCCCTGATGCGGGAGCAGTTGGAGCACCTGGTCGAGCAGACCCGGCTGCCGCACGTGACCGTGCAGGTGATCCCCTTCGAGATGGGTGCGCACCCGGGCCTCAACGGGCAGTACGCGATCCTGGAGTTCCCGGACACGGCGGACTCCAGCGTCGTCTACATCGAGGGCGTCACCAGCGACTTGTACCTGGAGAAGGCGAACGACGTACAGAAGTACAGCGTGATGTACGAGCACCTGCGGGCGCAGGCGCTGAACGTGGAGCAGTCACGGCAGTTCATCGCGAATATCGCCAAGGAACACACGCATTGAGTGCCGCAGCTTGAAGGTGCCGCACGGTACACCTTCACCAGGCCAAAGCGGAAGACTCCATTGGAATATGCCATCCGTAAGGATGAATAGTCCCTTCGGACCCGGAGTGCGGCGGGTAGCGTCGATCACGCCATCGATCAACAACGGTGGCGCAATCCACTCCACTCGCAATCCGGAGCAGAAATGGCAATTCGTCAGGGCGTCAGGGAGACGTGGACCAAGTCCTCGTACTCCACGGGCAACGGCGCGTGCGTCGAAGTCAAGTCACCGGTGGTCGCGGCCATGGCGGTCCGGGACTCCAAGGTCTCCTCGGGACCGGTGCTCGACTTCCACGCCGACGCATGGAACACGTTCGTGACGTCGCTCAAGGCTTGAGAAGACAACCGCACGACAACTGCAACAAGCACCAGCTGATGAGCCCTCTCGACGAGTTCGCCGTCCTTGCCGAGGGGGCTCCGCTGTGCCCGGACGCCGGCCCCGCCCGGTTTAATTCACGTACATGAACCAAGGTCAGCAAGGCGAACATCTTTGCCCGCTCTTGACCTGACGCTTGCTTGTCGTGCCCACGCCATCGAACCCACGATGAGCGGGCACTTCGCGACCTTCCTCGCCCCTACCCCGTTCAGGCGAAGTGCCAACCAGCTGAGCGGAGTTCACAAGGCGGACCCTGGAAGGGAGCCATGAACCCATGAACAGTCTCGACTGGGCCGTACTCATCGGCTACTTCGGTGTCATGGTGGCCATCGGCGTCTGGTCCCACCGGCGCGTCGACGACGTCAGCGACTTCTTCACCGCGGGCGGCAAGATGCCCTGGTGGCTGTCGGGCATCTCGCACCACATGTCGGGCTACAGCGCGGTGATGTTCACTGGTTACGCCGGCATCGCCTACACCTACGGTGTCACGTCCTTCGTCACCTGGTCCTTCCCCATCGCGCTCGGCATCGCCATCGGGTCGAGGCTGTTCGCCCCGCGGATCAACCGGCTGCGGTCCCGGCTGCACGTGGCCTCGCCGCTCGAATACCTGAAGAACCGCTACAACCTGCCCACCCAGCAGGCCCTCGCCTGGTCCGGGATGCTGCTGAAGGTCGTGGACGTGGCCTCCAAGTGGGCCGCCATCGCCACCCTGCTGTCCGTGTTCACGGGCATGTCCCTCAACCACGGCATCCTGATCACCGGCGTGATCACCGCCTTCTACTGCACCATCGGCGGTCTGTGGGCCGACGCCCTCACCGAACTGGGCCAGTTCGTCATCCAGCTCCTGGCCGGCATCACCATGTTCGTGGCCGTGGTCGCCGAACTCGGCCCGCACGGCGGCTTCTTCGGCGTCTGGGACGACCCGGCGCTGCACGGCCACACCAAGCCGCTGGTCGGCCCGTACGGAACGGTGTTCCTGCTCGCGTTCCTCTTCATCAAGCTGTTCGAGTACAACGGCGGAATGCTCAACCAGGCGCAGCGGTACATGGCCACGGCGTCCGCCCGTGAGGCCACCCGCTCAGCGCGGCTCTCCGCCGTCCTGTGGCTGGTCTGGCCGCTCGTCCTGTTCTTCCCGATGTGGATGTCGCCGCTGCTGGTCCACGCGCAGAAGCCGGACGGCTCCGACTCCTACGCCCTGATGACCGAGCAGTTGCTGCCGCACGGCCTGCTGGGGCTGGTGGTCGTCGGCTTCTTCTCGCACACGATGGCCATGTGCTCCTCCGACGCCAACGCCATCGCGGCCGTCTTCACCCGGGACATCGCGCCCGTCGTCTCCGCGCGGGCACGGGCCTGGAACCAGCGCAGCGGGCTGGTCGCCGCCCGGCTGACCACGGTGGTCTTCCTCGCGCTGTCCATGGCGGTGGCCACGCAGGTCAACTCGCCGACGTTCAAGGACATCATCACCGTCGTCATCAAATGGGTCGCCGGCCTCATGGGACCGATCGCCATCCCGATGATGCTGGGCCTGCTCCGCCCGTTCCGCCGCTCCGGTCCGACGGCGGCGCTCACCAGCTGGGCGGCGGGCCTGCTGGCCTTCTGGCTGGTGAACTACCCGATCAACTGGAACGTCGACGGCGGAGTGCCGTTGCAGTACCAGGTGTCGGTGCCGCTCGCGGTCTCCCTGGTCCTCTACATCGGCATCGGGTTCGTCAAGCCGGAGGACACACCGGAACGCCTCGCGGTCATCGAGAAGGTCAACACGGACGGCGACGGCGACCTGGCGGCGGCCGCGGTGCCGGCTCCGGCGGGCGCGGGCGACGACGCGGTGGGGAAGCAGCCGTAGCGGCACGCGGCCCGTGCGGCTACCGGGTCCCCCGCGGATAGCGTGCCAGCCAGGCCGGGGAGGATCCGGTGGGCCCGTGCAGCGCGGGTCCCTGGGTCATCTCCATCGCGAAGTCGTCCGCCAGGACCAGCAGAGTGGGACGGCCCTCCAGCTCGGCCAGCCAGGCCGGCGGGAGGGCCGTCTCTCCGTACAGGGCGCCGAGCAGCCCGCCGGTGAGGGCACCGGCCGCGCCGGAGGACCCGCTGTGGTTCACCGCCAGGCACAGCCCGTGGCGTACGTCCTCGCTCACCAGGGCGCAGTAGACGGCCACGGCGAGCAGCCCCGCCGCCGTCCCCTGCCCCGCCAGTTCCTCCACCCGGTCCGGGGTCGGCATGCCCTGCCGTACCGCGCCCAGCGCGTGCTGCAGGGCCTCCGACACCGGCTGGTGTCCGTGGCGTGCGGCGAGCAGCGCCAGCGCCTTCTGCACGGCGCCGTCGAGGTCGTCGCCGCGGGCGAGGGCGTGCACGATCACCGCGTAGGCCCCGGCGGCGAGGCAGGCGACGGGGTGCCCGTGGGTCTGCGCCGCGCACTCGACGGCGAGCTGCGTGACGAGCTGCGGCTCCCAGCCGACGAGAAGTCCGAAGGGCGCCGACCTGGCGACCGCCTCCGGACCGGCCTCGGCGGGGTTCTTGGGCGCCTCCAGGGTGCCCATGGTGTCGTCGCCGAACCCGATCAGCAGCGGCCTGCTCGGACCGCGCCGGGCGTACAGCCACTCCTCGCGGGCCAGCCAGCCGTCCTCCTCACGCCGCTCGTCCGGCCCCCAGTCCCGCTGGGTGGCGGCCCAGCGCAGATACGCGCGGTGCAGATCGGTGGGCGGGTGCCAGGCCCCGGTGTCGCGGCGGACCTGCGCGCGGATGAGCCCGTCGACGGAGAACAGGGTGAGCTGCGTGACGTGCGTGACGGCACCGCGGCGGCCGTGGGCGGGCACGAGATCCCGGAGCCCCTCGGGTCCGTGGGCCTCCCTGATCGCTCCGAGGCCCAGGCAGTCCACCGGCGCCCCGAGCGCGTCCCCCAGGGCCACCCCGAGCAGCGTCCCCCGCACCCGACTCCGGAAGTCCTGCTGCTCGCCACGCCCCCAGAGACCCCCGGACGTCGCACCCACGCTGAGACCTCCCCGGCAGTTACCCGTCCGTACGCCCAACAGTTCAGCACAGTAATCGAACGGGAACGGTCAGTCCGGAAGACGGAAAGGTAGGGAATTCGTGAGGGGCGCGGTCAAAAAAGACCGCTTTCAGCCGTACCAGGTCACGTTGCACACATAGACGCACTCGTGGCGGGGCACGGGCAGAAAGCTGACGAACCCACGGCCACCGAGAATGTCGAATTCGCGAAGCCCGCCTTCCCGGTCGAAGGGCCTGCCGATCTTCACCGAATCATGGCCGAGCGCCGCCAGTTCGGTGGCGATCCGCTCCACCTCGGCGACCACACCCGGCGGTAGTCCATCCATGACGTACTCGGCATTGGGGTTGTAGTCCCACGCCCAGTCGGTCACAGCCCGGCCTCCGCCTCGGCCGCCTCCCGGATGGCGCGGATCTCGGCGATGGCCTGAACCGGGTCCTGCTCTCCCGCGTCCACAATCCGTTCCAGCTCGCGCAGCCGGGCGGCCCGCTCCGGGTGCCGTTCGATCGCCACGAACACCGCCCAGGAGTGCACGAAGGCCCTCAGCGGCGCGAGGCTCTGTGTCTGCTGCGCGTTCGTCGTGGCTTCGAACAGGTGCTGCGTGAGAACGGGAATCCGGCTCGGAGCGATGCGCGCGACCGCCGCCCGCAGTGCGTCCGGTGTGAGCTCGGGCATGGGGATCAGCGGTCCGTACGGGCCGTCGGTCTGAGCGCTCACGGTGACCTCCGGTACTGGTGCGTCGGTCCTCGTACGGTACCGGTGTGGCCGGTGGCGCGACGCGGAGACAGTGCTCGGCATCCGGTTCGTCTCCACGTCTCCCTACGCGGCCGCGGCGGAGGGGCGGCAGTCTCTGCAGTGGCCTGGTTCTGGGGATCTGAAGGCTCTCTCGCAGCCGTCGCAGGTCTGGAGAGGGGACGGGCGCAGAGCGGTCGCGGGAGGTGGTGGGACGGCGGGGAGAGGGGGCGGCAGGAGGGAGGCGAGGCGGTGGGCCAGGAACGCCGCCGGGTGCTTGATCGGGTCCTCGGGAAGGCCCGCCGTGAGCGTTCGCGTCACGGCCGTGGGCGGTACGCCCCGCCCCAGCCACTCGGAGACCGCCGGTGCCAGCCGGTGCACGTCCCGTTCGGTGAGGAGCAGGCGGGAGTCGTGGGCGCGGAGGCCGGCCAGCAGGTCGTTCGCCGTGCGGGGTGCGGGCGGGGTCGAGGCGGCGGCAGGCCTGGGCGGGGTAGCCGGGCGAGCGGGCTCGGCGGGCCGGGCGGCTTCGGCGCGCTGCGGCTTGTTGTACGAGGTCGTCCGGGTCGTCATTCGGCCCGATTGAAGACGCTCCTTGGCGCGTGAGAGGTAGCCGTGTTCCTCCAGCTCCCGCAGGGCCGCGGCGATCCGGATCTCCCCCTCGGGGAACTTCCCGGCCAGCGTCTTGATGCCGATCGGGGCACCCTTCGGCAGCGACTGGATGTGCACAGCCAGGCCGATCGCCGTCAGGGACAACTCGGCGTGCTGGGCCAAGTGGTTGCCGACCACCGTGAAGTTCTCGTGGTGCGGTTCGTTCATGTGGATGACGCCGCCGGAATGGCCGGACTTGGCGCGTGCGGGCACGTTAGGGTGCTGATCAGTCATCGGAAAGCGGCTGCTTCCTTCCAGTCATCGGGGAGGCGGCCCTTCCCGATGATCAGGCCCTCGCTGTGGGATGGCAGTCCCCGCGAGGGCCGATGCATGTGTGCGGTTGGTGGAACAGACGCTGCACCACGATCACCTCGCCACGCCAGCCGAGCGGGGCATATTCACTCCCCTGGGTGATCGACGGGGGCGGTGGGGGCGGGTTCGGTTCTATCCCCGGTTCTTTGGTCTTTTGCGTCGGGCGCCGCCGGGTCACCGGTCTCCGCGACGCGGTGCGAGTTCGGCCCAGACCGTCTTGCCATGGGCGGGTGCCTCGGTGACGCCCCAGCGGTCGGCGAGCGCGGCCACGAGCAGCAGGCCCCGCCCCGACTCCGCGTCCGCCGCCACCGGATCCCCGATCCTCGGGAGCCGGTCACCGCGCGCGTCGGTCACCTCGATGCGGAGGGTGCCATCCCCGTGCAGCTTCAGTGCCAGCCGGAAGTCCCGTCCCCTGACGCGCCCGTGGAACGCCGCGTTCGCCGCCAGCTCCGCCACGATCTGCACCGCGTCCCCCAAGCCCACTCCCCAGTCGTCCAGTTGGCGTTCCGCCAGCAGGCGCGCCAGCCGCGCACCTCTGCGCGTCGCGGAGAGCTGCACGGCGAAATGGGCCGACGGAGCAGCGATCGATAGGGGGAATTTCTTACTCATGTCACCCAGAGTCGTCATCCATCCCTACGCTGAACAGCCATCACCACGGTACGCAACGTGACTGTACGCACGCAGGGCGGAGTCGTCCGGCTCGTACGTCGAAAGGGGATGGCATGGAGGACGAAGAGGCGGAGGCCGTACTCAGGACGGTCGGCCGGCAGATCAAGATGTGGCGCGAGGCCGCCGGGCTCAAGCAGGGCGAACTCGGCGCCGCCATCGGGTACGGCGACGAGATGGTCTCCTCGGTCGAACGCGGACGCCGCATCCCCAAGCCCGACTTCCTCGACAAGGCCGACGAGGTGCTCGGCGCGGGCGGGAAGCTGTCCGTGATGAAGGCGGACGTGGAGCGGGCCCGGTACCCCAAAAAGGTACGGGACTTGGCGAAGCTGGAGGGCGAGGCCGTCGAGTTGGGGGCCTACGACAATCAGCAGATCCACGGCCTGTTGCAGACTCCTGCGTACGCCCAAGCGCTGTATGCGATGCGTCGCCCCGCGTACACGGAGGACGAGATCGAGCGTCACGTCGCCGCGCGTATGGCACGCAAGGCCGTGTTCGAGCGAGTGCCCCGGCCGCTCATCACCTTTGTCCAGGAGGAGGTGACGCTACGGCGGCCGATCGGCGGCAGAATGGTTCTGCGACAGCAACTCGAACGCCTTCTGGAAATCGGGCAGTTGCGGCATGTATCGGTCCAAGTGATGCCCACGGACCGTGAGGACCACGCGGGCATGGCGGGACCGCTGCGGCTCCTGAAGCTCCGGGACGGCAAGACGCTGGGGCACTGGGAGGCCCAGTTGCACAGCCGGGTGATCAGCGACCCGAGAGAGGCCCAGATCCTCGACATGCGCTATGGAATGATCCGTGCGCAGGCCCTCTCGCCTCGGGAGTCGCTGTCCTTCATCGAGAAGATTCTGGGAGAAGAGACATGACCACCACGCTCAACTGGTTCAAGAGCAGCTACAGCAGCAACGACGGCCCCGACTGTGTCGAGGTCGCCATAGCCACCCCCGCCCCCTCCCTCACCACCGTCCACGTCCGTGACACAAAGGACCGGGGCGGTGCGCGGCTCGTGTTCGGGGGTGCGTCCTGGAGCGCGTTCCTGGACGGTGTCGCCCCGTAACGTCGGGACCGGAACCGCAGCGAACTCCTGCCGGCGGCTGACCAGGGAAAATGGAGAACTGGGCCGGGAGTATTTAGGGTCGGCACGTGGCTTTCATCATGGTATGCGAAGACGACGCGGCGGTCCGCGGCGTACTCAAGCGTGCCCTGGAGCACGACGGCCACACCGTCTCCGTCGCCGCCACGGCCGACAGCCTGCTGCGGCAGCTCGCACCGGCGCCCCATCTGGTCGTCCTGGATCTCGGGCTCCCGGACGCCGACGGCCGCGACGTCTGCCTGGCCCTCCGGGCGCGCGGCGTCGACGCGCCGGTGTTGATGCTCACCGCCCTGGACGGCCTGCATCACAAGGTGGGCGGCTTCGAGGCCGGCGCCGACGACTACATGACCAAACCCTTCGACATCCCGGAACTGCTGGTCCGCGTCCGAGCGCTGCTGCGCCGGGCCACCGTGGCGCCCGCACCGCGCGAGGTCGTCCTCGATCCGGCGAAGCACGTGGTGACCTACGACTCGGTGAGCGAGAGCCTGACCCCGACCGAGTTCCGGCTACTGGGCCGCCTGATCGCCTCGCAGGGCGACGCGGTACGCCGCCATGCCCTCATCGCCGCCGGCTGGCCGCACGGAGCGCAGGTCAGCGACAACACCCTCGACTCCTTCGTGCGCCGGCTGCGGACCAAGCTCGGTCCGCTGGGGGTGGCCGAGCGTCTGGCGACCGTCCGCGGCGTGGGCTACCGATGGCAGTGACGGGATTCCGCAGGAGGGTCGTCGCGCTCACCGTGCTGATCGCCACCGCCGTGGTCGCGATCCTGGTCGTGGTCTCGCACGTGCTGCTGAGCGGGGTGACGGACGCCGACGCGCACGATCTGGCGCGTACCCGCGCCGAGGCGGTCGCGGCGAACGTCACCGCCGTGGGCGGCCGTGTCGTACTGACGGAGAACAGCAGTGAGGCGCTGGACGAGGTCGCCTGGGTGTATGCCGACGGCCACCTGATCGACGGGAACGTACCGGCAGGCATGGTAGAGCGCGTCGAGGCGCTGGCAGGCTCACGGCGATCGCAGACCGCCGCCGTCGACAACTACCTCCTGTACGCGCGGAAGGTCCCGGTCGACGGCCACAACGTCATGGCGATCGTCCGGGTGGACCTCACGCCCTACGAGACATCCGAGCAGCACAGCCTGACCTTGTCGCTGATCCTGGGCGGCCTCGCGATCCTCCTCGCCGGCGTTGTCGCGCACCTCGTGGTGCGCCGCGCGCTGCGGGTCGTGCACGAGATGGCCGCGCTCGCCGACGACTGGGGCCATCACGAACCCGGGCGCCGCTTCGACCTCGGAGTCCCCCGCGACGAGTTCGGGGAACTGGGGCGGACCCTGGACCGCCTCCTGGAGCGCGTGGACAACGCGCTGGCGGACGAGCGCCGGCTCACCGATGAGATCGCCCACGAGCTGCGGACACCGCTCACGGTCCTGCGGGGCGAGGCGCAGCTGGCGCAGCTGTCCGGCGAGCCGGTGACGCCGGAGGCGGTGCTGAGCGAGGTCGACCGCCTCAATGCGGCGATCACGACGATTCTGCGCGCCGCGCGCGCACCGGGAGACGCCGGGACCCGGTGCGATCTGCGCTCCGCCGCGCGGCGGGCGATCGCCGGCCGCGCGGTCGAGGTCGACGTTCCCGCGAAGGCCGAGGTCGCCGTGGCGGCCGACGTCACCGTGTCGCTGTTGTCGCCCCTGCTGGAGAACGGCCTGCGGCATGCGCGGTCGCGTGTGTGGATCACCGCGCGCGTCCAGGGTGAGGCAATCGTGGTCGATGTCCTGGACGACGGCCCCGGGTTCGATTCCGCGGAGGTCGACCGGGTCTTCGAAGCGGGTGTGACCGGCGTCGGCGGGTACGGGCTGGGGCTGCCGGTGGTCCGGCGCATCGCCGCCTCGGCCGGTGTGGAGGTCCGCGCGATCGCGGACGGCCGCGGTCACGTCGAGGTGACGCTCCCGGCCGCGCGTGCGGCCACGTAGTCAGGTTGCGTGCAGGTTCCCCGCGTAACCCTCCCTGCATGACAACGACGACGGAAGCACGCACGCGCAGCGGGCGGCTCATGCTCAACAAGGTCCCCGAGGTCACCATCTGGTTCTGGGTGATCAAGGTCCTGTGCACGACGGTCGGTGAGAGCTTCGCCGACTGGATCAACACCCAGCTGGGCGTCGGCCTGGTGAACACGGCCTGGATCTTCACCGCGGTCCTGGTGGTGGTCCTGGCCGTCCAGCTGTGGCTGAAGCGGTACGTCCCGTTCCCCTACTGGCTGACCGTGGTCGTTGTCAGCGTGACAGGCACCTTGTACACCGACATCCTGACCGACCAGCTGAACGTGCCGCTGTGGATCAGTTCCGCGGTCTTCTCGGTGCTGCTCGCGGTGGTCTTCGGCGTGTGGTGGCTGCGTGAGCGCACGCTGTCGATCCACTCGGTCACCACGCTCTCGCGGGAGTCGTTCTACTGGCTGACCGTCCTGGTCACCTTCGCGCTCGGCACCGCGACCGGCGACTGGACTCTGGAGCTGACCGGCTGGAGCCCGGGCGTCTCGGTGTTGCTGCCGCTCGGCCTCATCGCGGCGATCACCGTGCTGCGGAGGTTCGGCGCGAACCCGGTGCTGTCCTTCTGGCTCGCCTACATCCTGACCCGCCCGCTGGGCGCGAACATCGGCGACTGGCTCGCCTCCCCCAAGGTCGCCCAGAGCCCGGGCGAGCCGACCGGTCTCGCGCTGGGCACGTTCACCACGAGCCTGATCTTCCTCGGCCTGATCCTGGCGACGGTTGTCTACCTGACGGTGACGCGCTCGGATGTGACCGAGACCTACGAGGCGGCCCACGCCGCACGGGTCGCCGGCGACCCGCGCAAGGAGCGCGTCGCGCTGGCCGGCTTCGGACTGCTGGCCGTCGCCACCGCGGCCCTGCTGGTCTGGGCCCACGGTCAGCCGCACGTCGGCCCGGCGCCGGAGACCGACACCACCTCCGCCGTCCAGTTGCCTCCCGGTCAGGCGGTGAAGCACTTCCCGCCCGCGAAGGTCGGCGCGCTGCGGACCCTCGCGTCCACCTCGCTCAAGGACGCACGCTCGGGGGACGCGGCCGGGGCCCATGCGGCCGCCCAGTCGCTGCGTGACCTGTGGGATGCCGACCAGGCCTCGCTGGAGCCGCTGGACGAAACCGGCTGGACCTCCGTCGACGCCCAGATGGACAAAGTGCTCAAGACCTTCGGCATCGACCACTCGAACCCGCCGATGTCGCCGGCGCAGCAGGAGACCGAACTGAAAGCCCTCCTGGCGGACCTGGGCTGACAGACCGCACAGCGCCCGGCCACCGCACCGGCCGACGGACTCGGTGTGCCGGGCCGCGCCGTGAACCGCGCCGGTCGAAGGTCTAGTTGACGACCTCGACCCTCGTGCCCGGGTCCGCGAAGGTCCACAGGGCCGTGCCGTCGGGCTTGCCCATGCGGATGCCGCCCGTCTTGGCGTCGGCGGCGGCCGGTGGGGGTGAGGCGCCGTCCACGGCGTTGCTGAAGGCGATGAAGACGCCGGACTTGCCCGCGAAGTACATGATGTGCTCGATCTGGACGCCGTCCGAGCCGGTGGTCGAGGGTACGCGCTGGGAGATCACGTAGGCGCCCGGGTCGGGGCTCACCGTGCCCGGCCAGACCGGGAAGGTGCGGGTGGGTTTGTCGCTCTCGTCGACCAGCCACACCCGCTTCTGGGCCAGGGCGTAGACGATCCGGTGGCCCACGCCCGAGTCGGCCGGGACGGCAGGCGGGGCCGACGGCTTGGGCTTGGGTTTGGCGGAGGGGCTCGCGCTCGCCGAGGACACGGGTCGGTGGTCGGCGGCCGGGGCCGTGGGGTGGGCACCCTGGTCGGCCTTCGCCGCCAGTACGGCCACCGCCGCGACCGCGCCCACGGTCAGGCCGCTGACCCAGGCCCACGAAGGTATTCGGGCCGCCATGGGCACGCATCTCCTCGGTGCTACTCGACCCCTCCGACGGGGGTCGGATCATCGTACTGCGAGCTGCGTCTTACTCGGTTCAGTCCAGGACCGGCAGCAGGTCCGGGAGGTGGCCGTCCGACGCGGCCGCGGCCTGCCGCCTTTCCTCCGGGACCTCGCCGTAGAGCGTGGTCCTCGGCTTCGCCGGGCGTCCGGCCGCCGCCGCCACCGCGACGAGGTCCTTGACGGACTTGTAGGAGCCGTAGGAGGAGCCGGCCATGCGGGAGATCGTCTCCTCCATCAGCGTGCCGCCGAGGTCGTTCGCGCCGGAGCGGAGCATTTCGGCGGCGCCCGCCTCGCCCAGCTTCACCCAGCTCGTCTGGATGTTGGGGATCCAGGGGTGCAGCAGGAGCCGCGCCATCGCCGTCACCGCGCGGTTGTCCCGTACGGAGGGGCCGGGCCTGGCGATGCCCGCCAGGTACACCGGGGCGTTGGTGTGGATGAAGGGGAGCGTCACGAACTCGGTGAAGCCGCCGGTCCGCTGCTGGATGCGGGCCAGGGTGCGCAGGTGGCCGAGCCAGTGGCGGGGTTGGTCCACGTGGCCGTACATCATCGTCGACGAGGACCGGATGCCCAGTTCGTGGGCGGTCGTCACGACCTCGATCCAGGTGGCGGTGGGCAGCTTGCCCTTGGTCAGGACCCAGCGGACCTCGTCGTCGAGGATCTCGGCCGCCGTGCCGGGGATGCTGTCCAGGCCCGCCGCCCTGGCCTCGGTCAGCCACTCGCGGATGGACAGGCCGGTGCGGGTGGCGCCGTTGACGACCTCCATCGGGGAGAAGGCGTGCACGTGCATGCCGGGGACGCGTTCCTTCACCGCGCGCGCGATGTCGAAGTAGGCCGTGCCCGGCAGGTCGGGATGGATGCCGCCCTGCATGCAGACCTCCACCGCGCCGACGTCCCAGGCCTGCTGGGCCCGGTCGGCGACCTGGTCGAGGGACAGGGTGTAGGCGTCCGCGTCGGTGCGGCGCTGGGCGAAGGCGCAGAAGCGGCAGCCGGTGTAGCAGACGTTGGTGAAGTTGATGTTCCGCGTGACGATGTACGTGACGTCCTCGCCCACCACGGACTTGCGGACGTCGTCGGCGATCCGGCACAGCGCGTCCAGGGCCGGGCCGTCCGCGTGCAGCAGCGCCAGGGCCTCGTCGTCGGTGAGCCTCGTCGGGTCGTCGGCGGCCGTGCGCAGGGCCTGCCGTACGTCGGTGTCGACGCGTTCCGGTGCCATGCCGGGGGCGGCCGCCTCGCGCAGGGCTCCCCAGTCGCCGTACACCTCGTCGAAGTCGCCCCGGCGGTCGGCGGTGCGGCCGTCGGTGTCGATGGTGCGGTGCAGGTCGGTGCGGCCGGTGGCGGTGAAGGCCTCGTCGGGCTCCTGCCAGGGACGGCCCTCGACCACCGCGTCCGGGCGGGCCAGGCCCGTGGCGGGGTCGGCCAGGGCGCGGACGTGCGGCAGCAGCCGCGGGTCGAGCCAGGGTTCGCCGCGGGTGACGAACTCCGGGTACACGCAGAGCCGTTCGCGCAGTTCGAAGCCCGCCGCGGCCGACTTCTCGGCGAGCTGCTCGATCCGGGGCCAGGGGCGTTCGGGGTTGACGTGGTCGATGGTGAGCGGGGAGACGCCGCCCCAGTCGTCGATGCCGGCGCCGATGAGCCGTTCGTACTCGGCGTCGACCAGGTTGGGCGGGGCCTGGAGGCAGGCGGAGGGGCCCATGATGTGCCGGGCGACGGCCACCGTGGCGACCAGTTCGTCGAGTTCGGCGTCGGGCATGCCGCGCATGGCCGTGTCCGGCTTGGCGCGGAAGTTCTGGATGATCAGTTCCTGGATGCCGTGGTGGGCGCGGGCGACCTTGCGCAGGGCGAACAGGGACTCCGCGCGTTCCTCGTACGTCTCGCCGATGCCGATCAGGATCCCGGAGGTGAAGGGGACGGAGGAACGGCCGGCGTCCTCAAGGACCCGCAGCCGCACGGCCGGTTCCTTGTCCGGGGAGCCGTGGTGGGGGCCGCCCGGCTCGGACCACAGCCGGCGCGCGGTCGTCTCCAGCATCATGCCCATCGAGGGGGCGACGGGCTTGAGGCGCTGGAAGTCCGTCCAGGTCATGACGCCCGGGTTGAGGTGCGGCAGCAGGCCGGTCTCCTCCAGGATGCGGATGGAGACGGCGCGTACGTAGGCGATGGTGTCGTCGTAGCCGTGCGCGTCGAGCCACTCGCGCGCTTCCGGCCAGCGGTCCTCCGGCTTGTCGCCGAGGGTGATCAGGGCTTCCTTGCAGCCGAGTTCGGCGCCTCGGCGGGCGATGTCGAGGACCTCGTCGGGGGACATGAACATCCCGTGCCCGGCGCGGCGCAGCTTGCCCGGCACGGTGACGAACGTGCAGTAGTGGCACTTGTCGCGGCAGAGCCGGGTCAGCGGGATGAAGACGCTCTTGGAGTAGGTGATGACGCCGGGACGGCCGGCGGCCTCCAGACCGGCGTCCCGCACCCGGGCCGCGGAGGCGGCGAGGTCCCGGAGGTGCTCGCCCCGCGCCTGGAGCAGCACCGCCGCCTCGGCGACATCGAGCGCGACCCCGTCCCGGGCACGTTTGAGCGCACGACGCAGCGAGTTCTCGGTGGGACCGGTTCCGGAGAGCACGGAAGTCGTCATCCTTCGAGCATACGGTCGCGGTCACCAGGGCCGATCAAGGAAGGACCGGCCGGTGGCGCCGGTGGTCCGGCCGTGGACCCGGACGGCGCACTCCCGTCGTGACGGCCGCCTCCGTGGCGCCTACGTTGGGAAGCGTGACCTTCGCGAGGGGCGCGGACGGCGGGCAGGTGACCCGGACGATCCGGGGGACGCTGGCGCCGGGTGCGGCCGACTACGTGTACGTTCCCGTCGACGTTCCGGACGGGGTGCGGGAGATCAAGGTCTCGTACACCTACGACAGGCCGGCCGTTCCCGCGGGCACTCCCGGCAACGCGCTGGACATCGGCATCTTCGACCAGCGCGGCATCGAGCCGGGCGGCGAGGGCTTCCGTGGCTGGTCGGGCGGGGCGCGTACGGAGTTCTTCGTCCGCGCGGACGACGCGACACCCGGATACATCGCGGGGCCGGTCGGCGCCGGTGTCTGGCACATCGTGCTCGGGCCCTACACGGTCGCCCCGCGGGGCCTGTCGTACGCGCTCGACGTCACCCTGACCCACGGCGCCCCGGGCACGGCCGTACCGCCCGTGTACCCGCCGCAGTGGGCCAGGGGGCGGGGGCGGGCCTGGTACCGGGGGGACTGCCACCTGCACTCCTGGTACTCCGACGGGCGCCGCACCCCCGCCGAGATCGCCGCGCGGGCCAGGGCGGCCGGCCTCGACTTCATCAACAGCTCGGACCACAACACCCATGCCTCGCACGCGCACTGGGCCGACCACGCGGGCGACGACCTGCTGATCATGCTGGGCGAGGAGGTGACGACGAGGAACGGCCACGTCCTCGCCCTCGGCACCGACCCGGGCACCTTCGTCGACTGGCGCTACCGGGCGCGGGAGGGCCGCTTCGGCCGCTTCGCCCGCGAGATCCGCCGCGCGGGCGGCCTGGTCGTGCCCGCCCACCCGCACGCCACCTGCGTGGGCTGCGCCTGGAAGTTCGGCTTCGGCGAGGCGGACGCGGTGGAGGTGTGGAACGGCCCCTTCACCCCGGACGACGAGATGGCGGTGGCCGCGTGGGACGCCACGCTCGTGGCGGCGGCACGAGAGGACCGGCGCTGGCTGCCCGCGATGGGCAGCAGCGACGCGCACCGGCCGCCGGACTCCGTGGGCCTGCCCCAGACGGTCGTCCTGGCCGACGACCTCACCCGGGAGGCCGTCCAGGACGGCATCCGCGCGGGCCGCTCCTACGTCGCCGAGTCCCGGCGCGTGTCGCTCGCCTTCACCGCGACGGGCGCCGGGGGCGAGCGGGCGGGCATCGGGGAACGGCTGCGGGTGGCCCCGGACACCCCGGTGACGGTCCGCCTCGAAGCCTCCGGCGTACCGCGCTGCACGGTCCGCCTCGTGACCGACCAGGGGGTGCTGCTCACCAGCGACCCGTTCCCCGTGCCGGGCTCGGGGGCCGTCGAGTGGCGCACGACCCCGGCGTACGCGGCGTACGTACGGGCCGAGGTGCGCCATGAGACGGCGGTGGGGCCGCTGCCCGGGGTGATGGCGGCACTCACGAACCCGATCTTTCTGGGCGCGGGCGGACACGTCTGACCGGCCGGCGGCGCCCGCTCGCCCGGCCGTCGGGGCCAAGAGCGTGCGGAGAGGATGTGTGGGCCTTGTGTCGTGGGATGTGCGTGGCTGTGATCGCTGTCTCGGGAGCTGACGCATCTGCCGTGAACAAGGCAAACTGGCTCTGCTTGTTGACGGTTCGACAGGGGGCCAGGGGGCAGCGATGGAAGGTGTACCGCGAGTACCTGAGCAGCGGTGTCCCGAGCAATCGGCGACGCTGCGCTTCAGCGTGCTCGGTCCGGTGCGCGCCTGGCGCGGAGAGCAGCCTCTGCCCACCGGTTCCCCGCAGCAACGCGCCCTGCTGGCGGCGCTGCTGCTGCGCGAGGGGCGCACCGCGACCGCGGCCGAGCTGATCGACGCGCTGTGGGGCGAGGAGCCGCCGTCGCAGGCGCTGGCGGCGGTGCGGACGTACGCCTCCCGGCTGCGCAAGGCGCTGGACCCCGGGGTGCTGGTCAGCGAGTCCGGCGGATACGCCGTGCGCGGGGCGGGCGAGGGCGCGCTCGACCTGGCCGAGGCGCAGGAGCTCACGGTCCGCGCCGACAAGGCCCGGTCGGCCGGGGACCTGTGCCAGGCGCGCGAGCTGCTGCGGCGGGCGCTCGCTCTGTGGGACGGGGAGCCGCTGGCCGGGGTGCCCGGTCCCTACGCGGAGGCACAGCGGGTGCGCCTGGAGGAATGGCGCCTGCAACTCCTGGAGTCCTGCCTGGACATGGACCTGGAGCAGGGCTGCCACGCGGAGGCCGTCTCGGAGCTGACGGCGCTGACGGCGGCCCACCCGCTGCGGGAACGGCTGCGCGAGCTGCTGATGCTGGCGCTGTACCGCAGTGGCCGGCAGGCGGAGGCGCTGGCGGTGTACGCCGACACCAGACGCCTCCTGGCCGACGAGCTGGGCGTGGACCCCCGCCCGGAACTGCGTGAACTGCAACAGCGCATCCTCCAGGCCGACCCGGCCCTCGCCGAGCCGTCCTCGCCGGTGGCCGAACCGGCGGTGGTCGCCGTACGCCCCGCGCAACTCCCGGCTACCGTGCCGGACTTCACGGGCCGCAGCTCCTTCGTGGCCGAGCTGAGCGAGGTGCTGGCCTCGGCCGACGGGCGTGTGATGGCCGTGTCGGCGGTGGCCGGGATCGGCGGCGTGGGCAAGACGACGCTCGCCGTCCACGTGGCCCATCAGGCGCGGGCCGCCTTCCCGGACGGGCAGTTGTACGTGGACCTCCAGGGCGCCGGTGCCAGAGCGGCCGAGCCGGAGACCGTCCTCGGCTCCTTCCTGCGCGCCCTCGGCACCGCGGACTCCGCGATCCCGGACTCCCTGGAGGAACGCGCGGCCCTGTACCGCTCGGTGCTCGACGGGCGCCGGGTCCTGGTCCTGCTGGACAACGCCCGGGACGCGGCTCAGATCAGACCGCTGCTGCCGGGGACGGAGGGCTGCGCGGCCCTGATCACGTCCCGGGTGCGGATGGTGGACCTGGCGGGCGCGCACCTGGTGGACCTGGACGTGATGAGCCCCGACGAGGCGCTGTCCCTGTTCACGAGGATCGTGGGCGAGGAGCGGGTGGCGGGCGAGCGCGAAGCGGCCCTCGACGTGGTCGCCGCCTGCGGCTTCCTGCCCCTGGCCATCCGTATCGCGGCGTCCCGGCTGGCGGCGCGCAGGACCTGGACGGTGTCGGTCCTGGCGGCGAAACTCGGCGACGAGCGGCGGCGGTTGGACGAGCTCCAGGCGGGCGACCTGGCGGTGAAGGCGACGTTCGAGCTGGGCTACGGGCAGTTGGAGCCCGCGCAGGCCCGCGCGTTCCGCCTCCTGGGCCTGGCCGACGGCCCGGACATGTCCCTGGACGCGGCGGCCGCCGTACTGGACCTGCCGGCGGACGACACCGAGGACCTGCTGGAGTCCCTGGTCGACACCTCGCTCCTGGAGTCGGCGGCCCCCGGCCGCTACCGCTTCCACGACCTGGTCCGCCTCTACGCCCGCGCCTGCGCGGAACGCGACGAACACCCGCCGGGCGAGCGCGCGGCGGCGATGTCGCGGCTGCTGGACTTCTACCTGGCGACGGCGGCGGGCGTCTACGCGATCGAACGCCCGGGCGACCGGCTGGTGGACCACCTCCAGCCGACGGAGTACCCCGGGCTCCGGTTCCCGGACCGTCACAGCGCCCGGGACTGGCTGTACCGCGAGGCGAACTGCCTCCTCGCCACCGCGCGCCGGCCCGCGGACCTGCCGTCGATGCTGCGGCGGTCCATCGACCTGCTCTGGGCGGCGCTCGACATCTCCGAGTCGGGGGCGAACTCCAGGGAGTACGAGGCCACGGCGAAGGCACTGCTCGACGAGGCCCGGCGGCTCGGCTCGGCCCAGGCCGAGGCCCGGGCGCTGATGACGCTGGCGCACGCCCATGTCGACGGCGGCCGCTTCGAGATGGCGGACCAGGAGGCGGAGCAGGTGATCCGTCTCGCCCGGCAGGCCGACGACCTCCTGCCCGTCTGCTGGGCCCGCAACGCGCGCGGCATCATCGCGCTGTACCAGAGCCGCAACGCGGACGGAGAGGAGCACCTCTCCGAGGCCATCCAGCTCTTCCGGATGCTGGGCGACCGCCCCGGCGAGGCCAGCGCGCTGTGCAACCTCTCCCGCATCCACCTGGCGACCGGCCGGACGGGGAGCGCGGTCGCCCTGGCCCAGCAGGGCATCGACGTCTACGACGCCATGGGCAACTCGATGCGAGGCGCGAACGGCCGCTACGCCCTGGGCATGGCGCTCACCCAGAGCGGCCGGGTCGACAGCGCCGCGGACCGGCTTCTGGAGGCCCTGGACGTCTTCCGCGACAGCCGTCAGCGGCTGTGGGAGGGCATGACCCTCTTCCGCCTGGCGGAGGTGGACATCGCCGCACAGCGCCCCGCGCAGGCCGCCGCCAACGCCGAGATGGCCCTGACGGTGCTGCGCGGCATCGGCGGTGAGTGGAGGCGCGGCAACGTGCTCACCGTGCTCGGCCACGCCCTCACCCGCATCGGGCAGACGGACCGCGCCCGGGCGTGCTGGCGGGAAGCCCTGCGCATCTACGAGGAATCGGGCTCGCCCGAGGCGGCCGCCGTGCGCGAACTGCTGACTCCCGTGCGGGCGGCGTGAGGCCCGCCCGGAGCCTGGGCGGGCCCGTTCATCGTTCGTTTATCGCCTCGGGCCATTCTCAAGTCAGTCGATCCTTCGCGTCGGGGGGCAGAGGGGTCGGCTGCGGGGGGACGGGGGATCTCGCACTGGCGAACCAGTGTGAGCGGCCCAGGAGAGCCCGCCCGGTCACCCTCGGGGGAGTGACCGGGCGGGCTTCGCCAGGACCATCGACGAACACACCGAGTGGAGCAAGGACATGAGCGACAAGCCGGTCATCAAGCCCCAGGACATGCACGCCACCGGCACGACGAACGCCGAGGCCGCGGCCGATGCCGCTCAGTCCGCGGGCGACGACGTGACCACGCAGGACATGCACGCCACCGGCGAGCCCGTCACGACGAAGGACATGCACGCCACGTCGGAGCCGTTCAAGCCGACGAAGTAGGCCTCAGCACACGGGATCGGCCGCGGTGGCACCGAGGGGGAGCCGCCGCGGCCGAAGTGTGTCCGGGGGCGGGTCGGCGTCACCCGGTCGGCGCAGTGGCGGCCCGGTGTGACTCGCGTGGCGGCGGTGCCGCACGCGGAGTAGCGTCGTATGCGCCGGTGGTGACCGAGAGCCCCGTCGGCCAGGACCGACGGCCGTCGTCCGAGCGCCCCTTCCGCGCATCCCGTACGGCGGCCGTCACCCCCACCTCCGCGGCGCGGGATCAGGTGGTGCGGGCGGTGCCTGTCCCCTTCTCCGCGTCCAGGGCGTACACGCAGCGGTCCTTGCTGCACGCGTACACGACCCCGTCCCTGACCACCGGGGAGCCGGTGATCTCGCCGCCGGTGGCGAGCTTCCAGCGCAGCCGGCCGTCGTCGGCCTTGAGCGTGTACAGCAGGTGGTCGGTGGAGCCGAAGTGGATACGGCCCTCGGCGACCGCCGGGGCACCGACGATCTCGCCGCCCGCCTGGAAGCGCCACTTGGGCGTTCCGGTGACCGCGTCCAGGGTGTACAGGCCCCGGCCGCTGCCGACGTGGACGTGCCCGGCGGCGACCAGGACCGGGGCGACGGAGGCGCGGGACTCGGTGGCGATGCGCCAGCGGTCGCGGCCGTCGGTGGCGTCGAGGGCGTAGACGGTGCCGAGGTAGTCGGCGAGGTAGACGCCGCCGCCGCTCACCACCGGGCCCGGCGCGAAGGCCGGCGGGCAGAGGAAGACCGCGGGCGCCTCGAAGTGCCAGCGGACATGGCCGCTCGCCACGTCCACGGCGAGCACGCGGGTGCCGGCGCAGACGTAGACGTAGCCGTCCGGGGCCGGGGTGACGCGCACCGGCACGCCGCCGCAGGAGGCCGCGTCGCCGATCGGGTAGGACCAGCGCTCCTCGCCCGTGCGGGCCTCCAGGGCGCGCAGGCGGGCGTCCTGCCAGACGTACACCGTGCCGTCGTGGACGACGGGGCCCGCCTCGGGGGACTCGAAGTCGGTCTGGCAGCCGGCGATCTCCCACAGCTTCTGGCCGCCCGCGGCCTCCCAGGCCTGGACGCCCCCGCCGCGGGTGCCGGTGACGACCGTGCCGCGGTCGGCCTTGAGGGAGTACACCCAGGCGTCGGTCTGCACCCGCCACAGGTCGGTGCCCTCGCGGGCGTCCAGGGCGAACAGGGTGGGCCCGTCGGAGGCGTGCACCCGGCCGTCGGCGACCGCCATGGACCAGGCCACGTCGCGGGTCTTGAAGCGGCGGCGGCCGGTGGCCACGTCCAGGGCGTGCACCTCGAAGGAGGTGACGTAGACGAGGTCGTCGGCGACGGACGGGGTGCCCCAGACGTCGTTGGACATGCGGAAGCGCCACGGGCGCCAGCCGGCCGGCGTCTCCGGCGGCACGGCCGGTACGGCGGGGTCGGCGCCGTTGACGCCGGGGTGCGGCCGGGACCAGGTGGCGGCCAGGCCCGCCTCGGGCGGGGGCGCCTTGACGGCGGCGGCACGGGCGTCGGCGACGCGCGGACCGGGGCCGATCGGCACCTGGGCGCCGGCCAGCCGCACGGGACCGGAGTCGGGGACGCCCACCGGCGCGGGTCCGGCCGGGGCCGGGACGGCGGGGCTGTGCGAGGGCGGCGGCGGTACGGCGACGCGCGGGGCGGGCGGCAGGGCCAGGCGGCCGCCGCGGCGGGACTCGATGAGGCCGACCGCCGGCTCGGGCAGCCAGGCGGAGGCCGTACCGCTGTCGTCGGAGCCGGAGCCGAACAGATGGGGCGCGAGCTGGGCCTGGAGGTCGGCCGGCTTGGGCCGCGCGGTGGCCTCCATCTGCATGCAGGAGTCGATCAGCGGACGCAGCTCGTCCGGGAGTCCCTCCAGGTCGGGGCCCTCGCGCAGCAGCATGAAGACCGTCTCGACGGGGTTGGCGCCGTGGAAGGGCGGATGCCCGGTGGCGGCGAACACCAGCATCGAGCCGAGCGAGAAGACGTCGCTGGCGCCGGTGACGCTGCGCGAGTCCTTGGCCTGCTCCGGGGACATGTACGCGGGCGTGCCGACGGCGACGTTCGTCATGGTCAGCCGGGTGTTGGAGACCCCGGAGGCGATTCCGAAGTCGATCACGCGTGGCCCGTCCTCGACGACGAGGACGTTCGACGGCTTCAGGTCGCGGTGGACGAGCCCGGCGCCGTGGATGGACTGGAGCGCCTCGGCGACGCCCGCCGCCAGCCAGCGCACCGCCTGGGCCGGGAGCGGACCGCATTCGGTCACTATCTCCTCCAGGGAGGGCGCCGGGACGTAGGCGGTGGCCAGCCACGGCACGGCGGCGCGCGGGTCGGCGTCGACGACCGCGGCCGTGTAGAAGCCGGAGACCGCCCGCGCGGCCTCCACCTCACGTGTGAAGCGGACCCGGAAGAGCTGGTCCTCGGCCAGCTCGGTCCTGACCGTCTTGATCGCCACGCGCCGGCCGGACGCCGAGCGCGCGAGATAGACCAGCCCCATGCCGCCGGCACCCAGCCGTCCCAGCACCTCGAACGGCCCGATCCGCCGCGGGTCGTGCTGCGTCAGCTGATCCACCACTTGCCTGCCACCTCCCCGTACGAGCCGCGCCACCCACATATGTACGCGACCGAAGTGCAGCGTCTCACCACCGCACCGCCGTGGCGGCACGCACCCTGATTCTTCCTGTCCGGCGCACAGGTTGCGAACCCGGCGACACATCGGGATGTCACGCCGCAAAACCCCCTCTTCCCGGTCGGGGGGCGGATTTCACCTCTCCGATCGCCGCTCCCTCACCTCTCCAGGAGGGCGAAGGACGCCCCCTGATTGTCGGCGACGACGGCGACGGTTCCGTACGACGTCCCGAAGGGCGGCACCTGCACCCGTCCGCCGAGCCGGGCGACCGTGCCGAGGGCGGCCTCCAGCTCCGCGACCCGGAAGTGGACGAGGAAGTGCGGCGGCATCTCGGGCGGGAAGACGTCGGAGACGGCGGCCCGGCCGAATTCGGGCTCGGCGCCCGGCCCGAACAGGGCGTCGTGGAACAGTCCGCCGTAGAAGACGTTGGCGGCCTCGGTGTCGCGGGCGTAGAGCTGGGCCCAGACGAAGGTGCCCGGCTCGTGGCGTCTGCCGAAGCCCTGGTGGCTGTCCGGCTGCCACAGCCCGAAGACGGCGCCCTCGGGATCGGCGGCGAGGGCGGCCAGGCCCAGACCGTCGACCCGGGCGGGCGGGATCACGATCTGCCCGCCGCCGGCCCGGATCCGCTCGGCCAGCGCCCGGATGTCCGGGGTCGCGAAGTACACGGTCCAGACGGTGGGCATACGGCCGTCCGTCTTCGGCGAGAGCGCGGCGACGGGCTCCCCGTGCAGCCGGGCCGGTACGGACGCTCCGTACGTCTCCTCCGCGAAGCTCCACCCGAAGAGCTCACCGTAGAACCGCTTTCCCGCCTCGACGTCGGGAAGCTGCGCGTCCACCCAGCAGGGGACGCCCTCTGTGCTCGCGGATGCCCTGTTTTCGGCCATGTCGCCAAAGTAGCCGGGTCACGCGCAGCCCGCAGACCAGGCACACCAGCCTCTCCGAGCTCATGCACCCCATTTGCAGTCGGCCGAATCGCGCTCCGATCACTGCTCGGTAAGCTGACGACATGACAGGACAAGTGCGTACCGTCGACGGCCGCGTGGCCGGTCGACGTGGGCAGGCGACCCGGCAGAAGCTGCTCGACTGCCTCAGCGAGATGCTCAGCTCCTCCCCCTACCGGGACGTCAAGGTCATCGATGTCGCCAGGAAGGCGGGGACTTCGCCCGCGACCTTCTATCAGTACTTCCCCGATGTCGAGGGCGCCGTTCTGGAGATCGCCGAGCAAATGGCCGCCGAGGGCGCCGGGTTGGCCGAGCTGCTCGAGGGCCGGTCGTGGGCCGGCAAGGCCGGCTGGCAGACGGCGCAGGAACTCGTGGACGGGTTTCTCGAGTTCTGGCGCCACAACGACGCCATTCTGCGCGTGATCGATCTCGGTGCCGCCGAGGGCGACAAGCGCTTTTACAAGATCCGTTCAAAGATCCTGAACTCCGTGAACAACTCCCTGGCGGAATCTGTCACCGAACTCCAGTCCAAGGGCCGGGTCGACAAGGACGTGAATCCGGCCGCGATCGCCGGTTCGCTGGTCGCGATGCTCGCGGCGGTCGCCTCCCACCAGAAGGGCTTCGCCCCGGGGGTGAAGCAGGCCGAGCTGAGGCCGAACCTGGCGCTCCTGGTTCACCTGGGCGTCACCGGCAAGAAGCCGACGCGATAGCCCGTGCACCGGCCTCGGACTCCGTCCGGGCCCCAAGTCCTGTCAGGCAGGCGGCGGTCCACCCGGGTGGACCGCCGCCTGCTGCCATGTACGGGGAGAAACCCGAACGACCCTAGAGCCGGTCGAGCCAGATCACGATGCCCGTCAGGTCGTGGAGGACGGCCGCGACGCCCGCCCGGACGGCGGCGGCGCAGCGCGCGGCGGTGAACGACTCCGGGTCGTAGGTCGAGGACATGCCGAGCCCCTCGCCCCGGAACGAGGCACCGGACCAGTCGACCGCCGTGACGTTGTGGGTGGGTTCGGCGAGCTCCGCGCCGACGACGAGGAACTGCTGCGACAGATGGCTCGCGGTGACCACGGCGAGCGGGTCGACGAGATCGTTGCCCGCGCCGACGACCAGGTCCGGGCCCATGCCGATGGCCCTGTCGATGGCGGGAACGAGGTCGTGGGGGCCGTCGGCGGCCACCGTCCTGAGGTCGACGTGCTCGCTCGCGGCCCAGTCCTTCACCGCCGACACCAGGGCCCTGGTCGGACGGTCGTCGCCCGCGGTGAGCAG
This sequence comes from Streptomyces sp. CB01373, assembly GCF_002803075.1. Lineage (GTDB taxonomy): Bacteria > Actinomycetota > Actinomycetes > Streptomycetales > Streptomycetaceae > Streptomyces. The sequence continues at coordinate 65,245 of NZ_NNBK01000008.1, forward strand.
CACCACGCGGTAGCCCTTCGGCGGGTGCACACCCTTCCAGGAACCGGGCCGCGGCGTGACCGTGGCCTCCGGGGTGGGCGGGGCGGAGGGGTCGGTGAACCCCGCGCCGAGCATGCCCACGGCGGTGGGCTTCGCGTGCGGCTGTGACCAGTCGTCGCCGGAGCCGCATCCGGTGACCAGCGCGGCGGCCGCGGCCAGCGTGGCAACGGCCCGAAGCGGGGAGCGCAAGGCGATCGTCCTCCGAGTGATCGTGGGTGCGCCGCCATCCTGCTATCCGCGACCGCCACGGGTCGCCCCCGCGAGGGCCGATGCGGGGCTTGTTTCTCAACGGTTCGCCGGCGGGCCGGAGTTTGTTCACCGATGACATGCACCGTGCACGGGAAACCCCAAGGAGCCACCATGTCATCACGGGTCCGCCGCGCCCTCGTCGGAATCACCGCGGCAGTGATCGCTTTCCTGGGCCTCGGGCAACCGGCCTCGGCCCATGGATTCTCGTCCGTCGTGTACGTCCACATCACGGGCGGCGACGGCGGCCGCGTACGCACGGTGCTGGAGCTGGAGTACGACCTCTTCGTCGTGTCCGCCGCCGACGCCGAGCACGACGACCCCCTCTTCCGGGCCGGCACCGCCGCCTTCGAGGCCGAGGACGCCCGGGCGCAGGCCGCGGCGCTCGAGTCGCACGCCGACTCGGCCGTCACGTACGTCACCGGGCGCTTCTCGGTCGCCGCCGGCGGCAAGGCCTGCACGCCGTCGCGGGCCGGCGACATCACGATGGGCCGGCGGGAGGGCGTCCCGTACGCCTCCCTGCCGCTGGAGTGGGCCTGCCCCGCGGAGGGCGGCGACCGCGAGGTGCGCAGCACGCTCTTCCCCGACTCCGAGGGCTACGTCCGCGGCACCAGGACGATCGCCACCTACGACCTCACCGGTCTCTCCGGCAGCGCCGCGCTCGACGCCGGGCATCCGTCCTTCTCGATCAGTCAGTCGTGGTACGAGCGGTTCTGGGAGTTCTTCCGCCTGGGCGCCGAGCACCTGCTGACCGGAGTCGACCACATCCTGTTCCTGCTGGCGCTCATCGCCGGGTCCCGCCGCCTGCGCGAGATCGTGCTCGCGGCCACGAGTTTCACCCTGGCCCACTCGGTGACGTTCCTGCTCGCCGCCCTCGGCCTGGTGGAGGCGCCGGAGCGGATCGTGGAGCCCGTCATCGCGCTGTCGATCGCCGTCGTCGCCGGCTGGCATCTGTTGCGGCTCCGGCGGCGCGACGACGTGGCCGCCCTCGCCGGACCCGCGGAACAGGGCCCGTTGGGTCTGGACCGGGCCGGATGGCTGCGCCTCGGGGTCGTGTTCTGCTTCGGCCTCGTGCACGGCCTGGGGTTCGCGGGCGCCCTCGGGATCGACGAGCCGTGGTCGTGGACCCTGCTGTGGTCCCTGCTGGTGTTCAACGTCGGTATCGAGGCAGTGCAGTTGGGGATCATCGTGATCGTCTTCCCGCTGCTCGCGCTGCTGCGTCACCGTGCGCCGAGGGCGGGCATGTGGGCGACCGGCGCACTGTGCGCGGGGGTGGCCGTCATGGGTTCTGTGTGGTTCGTGCAGCGGGTGCTCGAAGGCTGAGAACAGCGCAGGTCTAGCGCGAAGTTCAGCTGATTCCAAGATCGCATTTGCGATTGATTTACCAAATCCGGAGACCTTGATGGCCTCCATTCCATGCACCTCCGTGCACCAAAGGAACGAATCTGATGATTTCGAGACCCTCCTCGTCGGCTTCCGGGTCGGCGCGGCGCCGCGTGGCCACGGGTGCCGCCGCGGCATTCCTGGGCCTGACGGTGGCCCTCGGCAGCGGCCTGGCCTCCCCGGTCCAGGCGGCCGAGACCAGCACGTTCACCGGCATCATCCTCGGCGTCGGCGCCAACGAGTCCCAGCGCACCGTGACCTGGTACTCCTCGGCCGACACCGCGCAGAAGGTCCAGCTCGCGCCGACGGCGCAGGTGGACAAGGGCGAGTTCCCGGCCTCCGCCATCACCTTCGACGCCCTCGGCGGGGAGAACATCGCCACCAGTGGCGGCTACAACCGCCACGCCACGCTCACCGGTCTCCGTGAGCACACGGCCTACTCCTACCGGGTCGGCTCCGAGGGCAACTGGTCCTCCGCGTACTCCTTCAAGACGCAGGACTTCAAGGGCGACTACGACTTCCTGTTCTTCGGCGACCCGCAGATCGGCTCGTCCGGCAACACCGGCAAGGACCAGGCCGGCTGGCAGGACACCCTCGACGTCGCGCTCGGCGCCAACCCGGACAGCGAGCTGCTGGTGTCGGGCGGCGACCACGTCGAGACCGCCAACACCGAGTCCCAGTGGAACGCCTTCCTCGCCCCCGACCAGCTCCGCCAGTACCCGTGGGCCGCCACCATCGGCAACCACGACGTCGGCGGCAAGGCGTACGAGCAGCACCTCTACACGCCGAACACCGACCGCTCGGCGCCGCTGTACTCCAACGGCCAGCCGGGTTCCAACACGTCCGGTGGCAACTACTGGTACATCTACAAGGATGTGCTGTTCATCGACATCAACAGCAACAGCTACGCCACCAGCCAGGGCGGCGGCGGCGACGCCGCGCACATCGGCTACGTCACGGACGTCATCAACAAGCACGGCTCCGAGGCCAAGTGGAAGGTGCTCGTCTTCCACCACGCCATGTACTCGCCGGCGTCCCACGCCAAGGACTCCGACGCCAAGGTCCGTCGCAATGACCTGCCGGCCGCCTTCTCCAAGCTCGGTGTCGACCTGGTGCTGGCCGGCCACGACCACGCCTACTCGCGCAGCTACCTGCTGAAGAACAGCGAGAAGCAGAACAAGGACGAGCAGCCCGGCGCCGCCGACGTGTACCCCGGCCCCGGCGGTGTGCTGTACGTGACGGCCAACTCGGCCTCGGGCTCGAAGTACTACGGCATCACCAAGCCGGACACCAGCGGCACGAGCGGCGCCGGAAACGGTGCCGACCCGCTGAACCCCGGCAACTACTGGTACAACTCGGTCCAGAACCAGGAGAACGTCCGCAGCTACGTCAAGGTCAAGGTCCGTAACGACAAGCTCGTCGTCGAGAACCTGCGCAGCGGCACCTGCGCGGCGCCCAACGCCGCGGTGGAGCTCGGCCAGTCCTCCTGCGTCAACACGCCCTCCGGTCAGCCGGTCGGCTCGGTCGTCGACAAGGTCACCGTGCACCCGTACCACGGCGACGGCCAGGACATCCAGGTGAACGTCCCGAACGCCGCCCCGGGCGAGTTCGGCTGGACGATCGACGGCTACAACGGCCTGGTGGACCTCGGCACCGCCAAGGACCACGACGGCGACTACTTCCAGGCCACCGGCAGGATCAACCCGATCCTCGTGTCGGACAGCCGCCGTTCGCTCGCCCCGTGGTCGATCTCGGCCAGCGTGGGTGACTTCAAGGACGCCGACAAGGTGTTCTCCGGTGCCTACCTCGGCTGGACGCCGAACGTGCTCCAGGAGGGCGCCGGCGCCAAGGCCAGCGGGGAGGTGGCCTCCGGCTACGACGGCGGCGGCGCGGGTCTGTCCGTCTCGCGCGGTCTGGGCTGGGCCGACCAGGGTCACCCCAAGGGCAAGGCCAAGCTGGGCGCCGACCTGGATCTGAGGATCCCGGGCAGCGTCGACAAGGGCGCCTACCGCGCCACCCTCACGATCACCGCTCTGAGCAGCTGACCGTGACCGCTTGACCAGGGGGGTGGGCACCTTCCGGTGCCCACCCCCCGCCCCTCGTTCCAGACCCGCTCCAGACCGCCCGAGGACCCCGAGATGCCCCTGCCCGCAACGCGCCGGAAGACCACGGTCACCGCACTCGCCCGCACCGCCGCCCTGGCCCTGCTCCTGGCCTTCGCCCTCACCGGGCTGCGGACCACCCCGGCCGCGGCGGACGGCGGCGACGTCACCTGGACGGTCAGGACGGCGCCGAACAGCTACGGTGCCGACCGGTCCAGCTTCAGCTACGCCGTGAACCCCGGTGGACGCGTCGAGGACGCCATGGTGGTCTCCAACCGCGGCAAGTCCCCGCTCACCCTGGCCTTGTACGCCGCCGACGGCTTCACCACCGACACCGGCCAGCTCGACCTGCTCACCAAGGACAAGAAGTCCGTCGGCATCGGCGCCTGGGTGCACGCCGACCGTACGAGCGTCGTCCTCAAGCCCGGCAAGTCCGTCAAGGTCCCCTTCACGGTCACCGTGCCCGGCAACGCCACGCCCGGCGACTACGTGGGCGGCGTCCTGACCTCGCTGCGGCAGTCCGACGAGGCCGAGGGCATCAACGTGGACCGGCGCCTCGGCATCCGGGTCAAGCTGCGCGTCAGCGGCGACCTCCGGCCGGCCCTGGCGGTCGAGAACCTGCACGTGGACCACTCCGGCTCGGCCAACCCGTTCGCCACGGGCGACGCCACCGTCACGTACACGATCCACAACACCGGCAACGCCGTGCTCTCGGCCCGGCAGGCGGTGTCGGTCTCGGGCCCGTTCGGATGGCTGCGCACCGAGGCGAACCGGATCCCCTCGCCGCCCGAGCTGCTCCCGGGCGAGAGCTGGAAGGTGAAGGTGCCCGTGCACGGCGTGGTGCCAGGCGTCGTCCTGACCGCGACCGCCACCCTCACTCCCCTGCTCACCGACGCGTCGGGCTCCACCACCACGCTCGACCCGGTGACGGCCACCGCGCACGGCTGGGCCGTCCCGTGGACGCTGCTGCTGCTCCTCGTCCTGCTGATCGCGGTCGCCGTCGGAGCGGTCGTCCGCACCCGCCGCGGCCGCGCCCGCCGCAAGCTGCGCGAGGACGCCCGCGTACGGGACGCGGTCGAACAGGCGCTGCGCGAGAAGCGGACCACTGAGGAGGCCGAGGAGACCACGGAGGTCACGGAGCGCCAGGAGGCCCCGGAGGCCCCGGAGACCCCGGAGGCCCGGAAGAGCTGAGGTCCGGCGCGGGGCGGGGCGATACTCGGGGCATGGAACCGGATCTTCACGAGCTGCTGGCGTCACTTCGCGTCTGGGACCCCGAGTTCACCGAGCTGCCCGCCCTCGACCCCGCGACGGCACCCGCCACCCCGCTGCCCCTCTTCGCGCGGTGGCTGGCGGAGGCGGCGGCGGCCGGGCAGCCCGAGCCGCACACGATGTCGCTGGCGACGGCGGACGAGGAGGGCCGGCCCGACGTCCGCATCGTGATGCTGCACGGCGCGGACGCCGAGGGCTGGTCCTTCGCCACCCACGCCGGCAGCCGCAAGGGCCGCCAGCTCGCCGCGAGTCCGCACGCCGCCCTCGCCTTCTACTGGCCGGTCCTGGGCCGCCAGGTCCGCGTCCGGGGCCCGGTCACTCTCGCCCCGCCCGAGGAGGCGCAGGCGGACCTGCACGCCCGCTCGACGGGCGCCCTGGCCGCCGCCCTCACCGGTCGGCAGAGCGAGGTCCTGGACTCCCTGGACGAGCTGGCCCGGGCCTCGGAGTCGGCCTGGGAGCGGGCCGCCGGCGCCCCGGACACCGAGGTCCCCTCCTGGACCCTCTACCGCCTCCGGCCCACCGAGGCCGAGTTCTTCCAGGGCGACGCCCGGCGCCGCCACGTGCGGCTGCGCTACCGCCGTACGCCGGACGGCTGGGCGCGCGAACTGCTGTGGCCCTGATCCGGCTCAGCCGAAGTCGTACATCGCGAAGTCGGACACCGGCCGGTAGCCGATCCGCTGGTAGAGGCCGTTGCTGGTCGGATTGGCGAGGTCGGCGAACAGCAGCACCTCCTCGGCCCCCGACTCCAGCGCGGCCCGGCTGACCTCGACCGTGACGGCGCCCGCGTACCCGCGCCCCCGCAGGTGCGCCGGTGTGTAGACCGCGACCACCCGCACCTGCCCGGCGACCTTCGGGGTCGTGCCCGCCATGGCGACGGGCGTCCCGTCCGGGTCCTGCCAGAACATGACGTCGCCGCGGCGCACCCGCTCGTCCGCCCAGCGCCGCGGGTCCTGGGCGCCCGGCTCGCCGACGGCGACCGAGAACTCCTCGAACCACCGGGCCAGACGCTCGCGGTCCGCCTCGCCCGCCACCCTGGCCCGGCCCGGCGGAACCTGCCGCGGCACCGTCAGCTCGCCCAGCCGGTAGAGCCGCACCCGCTGCCGCAGGCGTACCTCGGCGCCGGTGATCCGGCGCCAGGCCCCGGCGAAGGCGGCGGCGGTGTCACGGTCCGCGGTGACACCGGACACCTGATGTCCCGCGTCGGCGAGCCGGGCCGCGAGCACGGCGGCCTCCTCCTCGGTCAGGACGGTGAGCAGGAGCGGATGGGGCGGCGTGCGGAGGAAGGCGGCCCGCGTGCCCGCCCCGCCCGCCCCGTCCAGCAGGCCGAACTCGGGTGCGGCGTCGCCGTAGTGCCGGTCGCCGCTCAGGCGCAGGTTCTCCGTCACCGTGAGGAGGATGGTGTGCGGTGCGGGCCGTGAGCGGAGGAACTCCCCTCCGCGCGCGAGGAATTGCCCGACGTCGTCGGTCAGGTGCCAGTCATCGGTGGTCGTCCCGGAAGTCATGCCCCATGGTCCCGTCCACAGCCGTCCGGCGCCCGCGAATTTCAGGGGCGCTCCGGCTCCGGGTCCGTGGCCAGACGCGCGTGCAGGTGCGCGTCCCGGAAGGCGTCGCGGCGGTCCGGCTCGAAGATCGCGCCGCGCATCGTGCCCTCGTACCGGAAACCGCAGCGCTCGGCGACCCGGCAGGACGCCCCGTGGCCCACGGCGTGGTCCAGTTCCAGCCGGTGCAGGCCCAGTTCGCCGAACGCCCAGTCCGCCACCAGCCTCAGCGCCCGGGTGGCGACCCCGCGGCCACGGGCCTCGGGCAGGACCCAGTAGCCGGTGGTCGCGACGCCGAGCGGCGGACGGATGTCGTTGACGCCGATGTGCCCGAGCGTCGTGCCGCTCCCGGCGTCCGCGATCACGAAGGACGCGGCCAAGCCCTCCCCCGCGCGCAGGGCGCGTGCCCGCAGCGAGTCGCGGGCGCCGGTGAGGTCCGTGACGGGGACGAGGGGTGTGTTCCAGCGGCGGAACTCCGGGTCGGTGATGCCGCGCAGCCACGACCGCACGTCGGCGTCGGACTCCGGGTCCCACGGACGCAGCAGCAGCCCGTCCCCCGAGGTCCGTGCCGTGGCGAGGTTCCGTATGTCATGCGGGTCGGCGGTCACCGGCCCATTAGACACCGCACCGCACCCGGATCGCACAGGTGTTCATTCGTGATCAATCCGCAACCGATACCAGCATTGACCGCGTCCCCTCAACCCCGCAGGCGATTACTCTCATGCCCATGACCGACTCGACCACCGTCTCCGCGGCGCGGCACGCCGACCGTCCCGTCTACGTCATCGGCGGCGGTCCGGGCGGCCTGGCCGCCGCACAGGCGCTGCGCGCACGGGGAATACGCGCGGTCGTCCTGGAGAGGTCCGACCGGGTCGGGGCGTCCTGGCGGCGGCACTACGACCGGCTGCGCCTGCACACCACCCGGCGCAGCTCCGCGTTGCCGGGGCTGCCGATGCCGCGCCGGTTCGGCCGGTGGGTCGCGCGCGACGACGTGGTGCGCTACCTGGACAAGTACGCCGAGCACCACGGCCTCGAGATCGTGACCGGCGTCGAGGTCTCCCGCGTCGAGCCCGCCCCTGACGGCACCGGCTGGCTGCTGCGCGCCTCCGGCGGACGGGAGCTGACCGGCGGTGCGGTGGTCGTCGCCACCGGCCACAACCACACGCCCCGCCTGCCCGACTGGTCCGGCCGGGAGACGTACCGGAACGGGCCCGGCGAGCTGGTGCACGCCGGTGAGTACCGCAACGCCGAACCGTACGCCGGGCGTGACGTGCTGGTCGTCGGTGTCGGCAACACCGGCGCGGAGATAGCCGTGGACCTGGTGGAGGGCGGGGCCGAGCGGGTACGGCTGTCGGTGCGCACTCCCCCGCACATCGTGCGCCGGTCGACCGCCGGGTGGCCCGCCCAGTACACGGGCGTGCTCGTACGGCGGCTGCCGGTCCGGCTCGTCGACGTGCTCGCGCGACCGGTGGCGAGGGTGAGCGTGCCGGACCTGTCGGCACACGGCCTGCCCCGCCCCCGCACCGGCCTGTACTCGCGGGTCGCCCAGGGCGCGATCCCCGTCCAGGACGTCGGTCTCCTCAAGGCGGTCCGCAAGGGCAGGGTCGAGATCGTGGCCGCCGTGGAGGGCTTCGAGAGCGGCAAGGTGCTCCTCGCCGACGGCACCCGCATCCAGCCGGACGCCGTCGTCGCCGCCACCGGCTACGACCGCGCCCTGGAGGGGCTGGTCGGCCATCTGGACGTGCTCGACTCCCGTGGCAGACCGGTGGTCCGCGGTCGACGCACGCCGAAGAACGCGCCCGGCCTGTACTTCACCGGCTTCACCAACCCCATCAGCGGCATGCTCCGCGAACTGGCCCTGGACGCCGAGCGGATCGCCGGTGCCATCGCGAAGGAGAACGCCCGCAAGGACGGCCGCAAGGTCTCCCGGCTGCCGGCCTGATCCGCCTGGCGCCCCGTCACATCCGTCGGGGTCGTGGGCTTCAGGCGGCCGCGGGGCTCAGGACCGCCGGCCGCCGCCGGATCACCAGCGCCATCAGGGCCGCCGCGGCGCACAGCGCGCCCGAGGCGTACCAGACCACGTCGTAGGAGCCGAAGACGTCCCGCGCGAGACCGCCGAGGTAGGCGACCAGCGCCGCGCCGACCTGGTGGGAGGCGAGCACCCAGCCGAAGACGATCGCGCTGTCCTCGCCGTAGTGCTCGCGGCACAGGGCGAGGGTGGGCGGCACGGTGGCGACCCAGTCGAGGCCGTAGAAGACGATGAAGAAGATCATCGGCGGGTGCACGCTCGGCGCCAGCAGCATCGGCAGGAACAGCAGCGAGACACCGCGCAGCGCGTAGTACACGGCGAGCAGGCGGCGTGGTTCGAAGCGGTCGGTGAACCAGCCGGAGGCGATGGTGCCGGCCACGTCGAACACACCGATGACCGCGAGCAGCGAGGCGGCCGCCGTGATGGGCATCCCGTGGTCGTGGGCGGCGGGCACGAAGTGGGTCTGGATCAGGCCGTTGGTGGAGGCGCCACAGATGGCGAAGGTGCCGGCCAGCAGCCAGAAGGGCCCGGTGCGCACCGCGGAGGACAGGACGGCCAGGGTGCGGCGGGCGGCCCCCGGCACGGGCACGGGCTTCGGCACGAACTCGTCGGCGCCGTACGGCTTCACGCCCACGTCCGCCGGGTGGTCGCGCAGCAGCAGCCAGACGAAGGGGACGACGGCGAGGGCGGCCAGCGACACCGTGACGGCGGCCGGGCGCCAGCCGTGCGACTGGACGGTCCAGGACAGCACCGGCAGGAAGACGAGCTGGCCGGAGGCGGAGGCGGCGGTGAGGATGCCCGTGACCAGGCCGCGCCGCTCGGTGAACCAGCGGTTGGTGACCGTCGCGGCGAAGGCCAGCGCCATCGAGCCGGTGCCGAGTCCGACCAGCAGGCCCCAGCACAGCCACAGTTGCCAGGCGGTGGTCATCCACACGGTCAGACCGGACCCGGTGGCGATCACCACGAGGGCGGCGGCGACCACCCGGCGGATGCCGAAGCGGTCCATGAGCGCGGCGGCGAAGGGCGCGGTGAGCCCGTACAACGCGAGGTTGATCGAGACCGCGGCGCCGATCGTGCCCCGCGACCAGCCGAACTCCTGATGGAGCGGGTCGATCAGCAGGCCGGGCAGCGAGCGGAAGGCCGCGGCACCGGTGATCGTGACGAAGGTGACGGCGGCGACGAACCACGCGCGGTGGACACGGGCCGCGCGGCGGGCGGACGGCGTCCGGGCCGCGGTGGCGGAGGCGGAGGTGTCGGACGCGGGTTCGGTTGTCTGGGTCACGCCATAGAGCGTGCGGCAAGGGCCCGAATCTCCTCCACTGGCCCGAAGGACAGCATTCGCTAGGATCGGGCCATGGACAAGGCCACGGACTTCCGCCCGCACCGCGTCGCCGTCCTCGCCCTCGACGGGCTGCTGCCCTTCGAGCTGGGCATCCCGCACCGGATCTTCGGGCGGCCCCTGGACGCCGCCGGACGACCGCTGTACGAGGTCGTCACCTGCTCGGTCCGGCCGCCAGGACCGGTACAGACGGACGCCGACTTCTCGATCCACGTGCCGCACGGCCCCGAGGCCCTGGCCACCGCCGACACCGTGATCGTCCCGGCCTCGTACGAGCTCGGCCCGGTCTACGAGAAGGGGGTGCTGACCGGAGAACTGGCCGCCGCCCTGGCGCACATCCGGCCCGGCACCCGGCTCGCCTCCATCTGCACGGGCGTGTACGTGCTGGCCGCGGCGGGACGTCTGGACGGGCGGCGCGCCACGACCCACTGGGCCGACGCCGACCGCTTCCAGCGGGTTTTCCCGCGCGTCCGGGTGGACGCGGACGTGCTCTTCATCGACGACGGCGACGTGCTGACCTCGGCGGGCGTCGCGGCCGGGATCGACCTGTGCCTGCACATGGTGCGCCGCGACCACGGCACGGCGGTCGCCAACGAGGTGGCCCGGCGGACCGTCGTACCGCCGCACCGCGACGGCGGCCAGGCGCAGTACATCCACCGGCCGGTGCCCGACCCGCAGCTCGCCACCACGACCACCGCGCGCGCGTGGGCTCTGGGCCGCCTGCACGAGCCCATCCGGTTGCAGGACATGGCCGCGCGCGAGGCGATGTCGGTACGGACCTTCACCCGGCGCTTCCGCGAGGAGGCCGGGATCAGTCCGGGGCAGTGGCTCACCCAGCAGCGCGTCGAACGGGCCCGGCACCTGCTGGAGTCGACGGACCTGTCCATGGACCAGGTGGCCCGGGACGCCGGCTTCAACACGGCGCAGTCGATGCGGCAGCATCTCCAGACGGCACTCGGGGTGACACCGACGGCCTACCGGCGGACCTTCCGGGTGAACGGATCGGCGAGGGCCGAAGCGGAGGTCTAGGGCCTCTCGTCTGGATCATGCCGGGCTCGCGGGCCCTGGCACCGCGCCCTGATCCGGCCTGATCCAAACGAAAGACCCTAGGGTCCCGCGAGTTGTCCACAGCCTGTGGATGACGTCCGGGTGCTCCGGAAGGCAGGGCGGGCCCGACTGGCGGCGCGCCCCTGCCCGTCCCCCACGCGGCAGCGCGCGCCGCCCTCCGATCCCGGCGCACCGGTCCCACCCCCTCGAACCCTGAAGGGACCAGTCAGCGCCGACATCACGACCCACACTCGTCGAGGACTTCCGGTGCCCCAGCCCTCGTCGTCCCCTCGCGGCGAATCGCTGACCACCAGCGTGATCAAGCGGACACGAGGCGTCAACACCGCCCTGACGATTTACCCGTTATGCCCGCTCGCAACGGGGCGCGCACAGAAGCATCTCCCGGCGCACGGCCTCGCCGCCGGGACAACGGGGTTACGGGGCGACGGGGGTACGGGGCTATACCGCCCCGTAGGCGAGCCCGCCGTAGGCGCCGTACCCCCCGTACGCCAGGCCCTCGTACGCCGGGGACGTGCGGCCGCAGCTCGCCGGCACCGACGTCTCCGCCGCGTCAACCGCCTTGACGCAGCTGTCGAGTTCGCACCAGATGCGCTTGCCCACGCCCTCCGGGCACCAGCCCCACCGGTCGGCGAGGCCGTCGACGAGGGCGAGGCCGCGGCCGCCGGTCGACTCATCACCGGGGCAGCGCGGGACGGGGGCCCGGGTGCTGGCGTCGGCCACCTCCAGGCGCACGGTGGCCGCCCCGGCCGGCTCCCCGGACAGGAACAGCCGCAGCACGGCCGGGCAACCGGTGTGCACCACGGCGTTGGTGACCAGTTCGGAGACGAGCAGGACGAGGGTCTCGGCGAGCGGCTCGTCCGCCGCTATACCCGACCCGGCGAGCCGGGAGCGGGCCCAACGCCGGGCACGCCCCACCTCCGCGGGGTCGGGCCGGATCTCCAGCTGCACTTGAAGCACCTGCACCGCTCACACCATCCGAACCGGCGGACACACAGCCTCGCGCCTCACGAGGCCACGATCGTAGCCATTTTCTGCATGACCAGAACAACAGCCAGAGCAAGTGTCACGGAACGTGACTCCCTGGAGAGACAGCATGGTTGACGCACCGTCACCGCAACAAGCGCTTCGGGCATATTCCCGCGCGAAGGAGTACCCGTGCGGCATACTGTGCGACACCCGTCATGGGATGGCTCAAGCTCGGAACCACTCGCATTTCACACAAGGTACCCGAGCACGACGGCGACTCCGGGACGTGACGAGTCGCGCGCGGGACACAACCCGGCATCAACGCTCCGTGATCATTGAATGCCACGATCAGTGACATTCGCCCGCGGGAGACCACGGTGCCGGGGCCGTCCAGGACCGCCGGTGTCACCGCACGCGGGCACGACGCACGGCGGCCGAGGCACCGATCGGCGTTCCGAACTGCTCATGCGCCCGGGCGTGTTGCGCGACTCGGCCCCTGCGCGAGCATGAGAGCCCCCTCGGCGGGGCGGGGCGCCGCGGAGGGGGCTCAAGTACGGTGTTCTCGCAGGTTGTTGGGGGCGGGGGGCCGGCGCTACTCGGGGACGGTGAAGTAGCGGGCGAAGGCGGGCACGATCTCCTGCTCGCCCACCCTGCCGTCGCCGTCGGTGTCGAGCGCGGCGGCGATGAACCCGGCGGCCCCCTCGGGCACGCCGAGCACCCGGAGCACGCGCACGGTGTCCTCGATCGTGGCGGCGCCGTCGCCGTCGGCGTCCGCGACGGCCAGGGCGGCGTGCAGGAAGGGGCGGGCGATCTCGGCGAACCGCTCGGGGTTGTCGCGCAGGCGCTTGACCGCGCCGGTCACGAACTCCTCGCGGGTGATGCGCTGGTCGCCGTCGCGGTCGGCGATCCCGGCCATGCCCTGCCAGAAGGCCTCCGCGCCCGCGTACAGGGCCTGGCCCTTGTCGGAGCGGGCGGCGGTGGCGAACTCGGCGAGCAGCGAGCGGGCCGCCACGCTGAAGTCCTCGCGGTCGATGTAGCCGTTGCCGTCCTGGTCGAAGGTGGCGAACCGCGCCGCGATCCTGCGCTCGTACTCGCTGCTGACCATGTCTTACGGGCCGCCTTACGTGTGGGGTTGCGTCTGGCAGGGAGCGTACGACGCGCACAGCGCTCCGGGGCGCGAACACCACGGTCGGGTAAGGACCGGGCGAATTCCGGGACAACGGGGGGTTGCCCGTGAGAGGAGAACGGCGGTGACCGCCGGGGCGGACGGCCGTCAGGCGGACAGCGGCTCGTCGTCCACCGCCGCCGCCAGATCCGCGTAGACGTCGAAGAGGCGCCGGACACCGAGCGCGCCGAGGACCCGGTTGACGTGGGAGCCGTCGACCGCGCCACGGGCCGGGAGGATCAGGCGCAGCCGGCCCTGGCAGGAGCGGATCAGACGGCGGGCGGCTATGAGCACACCGACGCCGCTGGAGTCGCAGAAGAAGACCTCGGAGAGGTCCAGGACGAGGTCGTGCCGCCCCTGGGCCACCACCTCGTGCACTCTCTGGCGCAGGACCGGCGAGGTCACCAGGTCCAGTTCACCGGCGACCCGGAGCACGCTCCACTCGCCCTGTTCGTCGTCGGTCACCTTGAACGCCACGGCCCGCCCTCCGTCAGCCGGAACTTCCCCGGAACCGCCCGGAAACGGAACCAGTCCCTACGCTTCTTTCCGCGCGGCTGCCCAGCGGCCGTTCCCCCAAACGCCGTACAGCAAACCGAGACCGATCCGCCAGGGGCTTGTTTCAGTCACCTTCGGTCGTGTTCTATCCGAGTTGACATGAAAGCGAAAGACCAGGCGGGACAGAAGGGGCAAGTCGCCCGCCAGGCGCCATAACACCTCTCGCTCCCCCTACCACCAGCGGCTCTTCAGGGGGCGCACATTGTCATAAAGGGGCGTGCGCTGTCGGACATGCCGACTACATTCGAGACGACCACGTCGGACACGCTGAACACCGTCGGACGCACGGTCGGACACGGAGCTGGACGGGAGCGGGCCGGGACGCGGGGCGCGGCACGGCCGGGCACGGAGGGGGCCGTATGGCGAAGAAGGACGCACCGCCCCACTGGGACCGCGGAATGCGGGAGCGGCTCCTGCGAGGAGAGGCGGCCGCCCTCGGTGAGCTCTACGACCGTTTCGCCTCGCTCGTGCACGGCCTCGCCCACCGGGTCCTCGGCGACGAGCAGGCCGCCGACCACGTCACCCGCGAGGTGTTCGCCCACGTCTGGGAGCACCCCGACGCCTACGACCCCCGACAGGGCCCGCTGCGCGCCTGGGTGGCCGGGCTGACCCACCGGCTCGCCGTGCAGCGGCTGCGCGCCACCGAGACCGCGGCGCTGGCCCGCGGCGGGCCGGGCTCCGCCGAGGAGCTGGAGCACAGGGTGTGCCGCGCCTCCGCCGCCGCCCGCGCCGACTACATCGTCCACGCCATGCCGGCCCCGCTGCGCGCCGCCCTGGAACTCGCCTGCTTCCAGCGCCGCGACTACCGGCAGACCGCCGCCGACCTCGGCGTCACCGAGGACGAGGCCCGACGCCGCCTGCGCCTCGGCCTCCAGCTCCTCTCCACCGCCCACCACACGGACATCCCCGGCGCACCCTCCCACTACGGAGGCGCCGCATGACCCCGAACGACCCCTGGAAGCCGGAGGACCGGGACGGGGCGGCGCATCAGTTGCTGAAGTCGCTGCTCGGGGCGTGGGCGCTGGCCGCGTGTTCGCCGGAGGAGACGGCGGCCGTGGAGGAGCACCTCGGCGAGTGCGGCACCTGCGCGGAGGAGGCGCTGGGGCTGCGGGAGGCGGCCGCCCTGCTGCACCGGCCCGACACGCTCGACCTCGACCCGGGGCTGCGCACCCGGGTCCTGGCGGGCTGTCTCGAACGGCGGCCGCCGCACATCCCGGTGCCCGGCTGGGCGGCGCCCTACGACGCCGAGACCGCCCGCCTGGACGCGCTGCTCCAGGACATGGGTGACGCCGAGTGGGAGGCGCCGGTGCGGCTGCGGTGGTTCGAGGGCGAGGACGCCACCAGCCGGCGCACCACCGTCGCCGGGGTCATCGCGCACCTGATGAGCGTCGACGGGCTGGTCGCGGTGGCCGTCGGCCTGGACGACCCGCTCGGCGACGCGACCTCCGCCGACGGCCCCTCCCCCGCGGCGCGCACCGAGGCGTACTGGCGGGCCGCGCACTCCCCGCCGGCCCGTTCGGTGCGGGCGCCGTGGCGGGAGCAGACGCACGACCTGGTCCGCACGGTCTCCTTCGCCGCGAACGCCGTGAAGGAGCCGCCGGTGCCCTACGGCGCCTTCGCGCTGCCGCTGCCCGACGCGATGCTGGACCGCGCCTTCGAGTGCTGGGTGCACGCCGAGGACATCGCGGAGGCGGTGGACTACCCGTACGATCCGCCGGCCCCGCGCCATCTGCACCGGATGATCGACCTCGCCGCCCGGATGCTGCCGGGGGTGCTGGCCGCCCGGCGGCAGGCCGGGCTCGCCTCCCCCGCCCGCACCCGGCATCTGGTGACCGCGGGCGACCCCGGGCGCAGTCTGCGCCTTGAGATCGAGGGGCTGGGCGGCGGCCAGTGGCTGATCCCGCTCGACTCGCCCGGAGCGGTGGGCTCCGCGGACCACGAGGTGGCCCATGTGGCGCTGGACGGCGTCGAGTTCTGCCGGCTGGCGGCGGGGCATGTGACCCCGCGGGAGGCGGCGGCCGGCCAGGTCGGCGACCGTGAGGCGATCCGGGACGTGCTGTGCGCGGCGGCGTCACTCAGCCGTATGTGAGACGGCCGCCGACCGGCCCCAGGGCTGCCGCAGATCAGCCCCCACGGACCGCCGCCGACCGCCCCACGGACTGCTGCAGGCCGGCCGCCACGGACTGCTGCAGGCCGGCCGCCACGGGCCGCCCCCACGGACCGCCGCCGACCGGCCCCACGGCCCACCGCCGACCGGCCTGGCCCCCACGGACCGCCGTCAGTCGCCCCACGGACTGCTGCAGGCCGGCCGCCACCGACCGCCCACGGACCGCCACCGGGCGGACCCACGGACCACCGCCGACCAGCCTGACCCCCACGGACCTCTGCCAGTCGGCCGCCACCGACCGCCCCACGGACCGCCACCGGGCGGCCCCACGGACCACCGCCGACCAGCCTGACCCCCACGGACCGCCGTCGGTCGCCCCACGGACCTCTGCCAGTCGGCCGTCACCGACCGCCCCACGGACCGCCACCGGGCGGCCCCACGGACCGCCACCGACCGGCCTGACCCCCACGGACCGCCGTCGGTCGCCCCACGTACCGCTGCAGGCCGGCCCCCACGGGCTGCCGCCGGACGGCCTCTTGGACCGCCGTCGGGCCGCGCTACGCGAAGACCACCGTCCGGCGACCGTTCAGCAGGATCCGGCGCTCCGCGTGCCACTTGACCGCGCGGGCGAGCGCCTGGCACTCCACGTCACGGCCGATCGCGACGAGCTGGTCCGGGGTGACGTCGTGGCCCACCCGCTCGACCTCCTGCTCGATGATCGGGCCCTCGTCGAGGTCGGCGGTCACATAGTGCGCCGTCGCGCCGATCAGCTTCACGCCCCGGGCGTGCGCCTGGTGGTACGGCTTGGCGCCCTTGAAGCTCGGCAGGAACGAGTGGTGGATGTTGATGATCCGGCCGCTGAGCTGCTTGCACAGGTCGTCGGAGAGGACCTGCATGTAACGGGCGAGGACGACCAGTTCGACCTTCTCCTCGCGCACGAGCTCCAGCAGCCGCGCCTCGGCCTCGGACCTGGTGTCCCTGGTCACCGGGATGTGGTGGAAGGGAATGCCGTACGACCCCACCAGCTCGGCGAAGTCGGTGTGATTGGACACCACCGCCGCGATCTCCACCGGCAGCGCGCCGATCCGGTCGCGGAAGAGCAGGTCGTTCAGGCAGTGCCCGAACTTGCTGACCATCAGCACGACGCGCATCTTCTCGTCGGCCCGGTGGATCTGCCAGTCCATCCCGAAGGAGTCGCCGATCGCCGCGAAGCTGGCGCGCAGCTTGTCCACCGTCACCGGAGCCTCGGCCGAGAAGTGGACCCGCATGAAGAACAGTCCCGTGTCGTGGTCACCGAACTGCTGGCTGTCCTCGATGTTGCAGCCCGTCATGAACAGATAGCTGGACACCGCGTGCACGATGCCCTTCTTGTCCGGGCAGGACAGGATGAGGATGTACTGCTCGGCCGGCGCCTCGGCGGCTCGGGAGGACTGCTCGCTCATGCGTGACAGCGTCTCACGTCCGGGCCCGCAAGTGGTCCGTCGTCCGCTAGGCGGACCGGGTCATGATGCGCAGCACCTCCAGGCTGCGGGGCGGCGTGTCCGGGTCCTCGCCGTCGCTCGCCGCGAGCCGCACATGCGCGTCGTGGGCCGCCCGCACCGCCTCCGGCCAGGCGTCGTGGTCGAGGTAGGCGGACACCGGCGCGTCCGGGCCGACCTGGTGCATGATCCGCAGCACCCGCAGGACCGCGGTGTCGACGAGCGCCGCCTCCTGCGAGTCCCGGAAGATCGTGCCGACGTACTTCTCGGCGGACCAGTTGTCGAGCCAGGTGTCCTCGACCAGGCGGTAGACGGCGTCGGTCACGTCGCCGTACCCTTCGACGCCTGCCAGCCAGACGTCCCGCTGGAACACCGGGTCGGAGAGCATGTGCAGCGCGGAGCGCACATTGCTGCGCCAGCGCCACCACGGCATGTCGTTGAGTGGCATGCCGCCCATGGTGGAGGAGCGACGGCCGCGACGGGAAGAGTTCTCCGAACCTTGCACGGTCACCGATCGTACGTTCCCCGCCCCAGGGGCCCCACCTGCCCCCGTAATTCACTCATACGTCACCACTCATTGACCGAGAGTCATCACCGGGTTGGTGATGTGACGGAATCGTGCGGAGCATGACCGGCAGGCGAAGTTCCCGTGGCCCGTTCCTCTCCACCCTCACCCGGTCCGTGAGAAGAACCCTGTCGCCGGCGGGAGTTCTGCTGGCGTGCGCCTCGCTCGCCGCCGGCTGCGGCGTCGTCCCCGGTGCCACGGGGGGCTCGGGGGACGGCTCCGTCACCGTGATGACGTGGGCGCCGGAGAACACCCCGGCGACCAACAAGCCCGGCATGCCCGCCATGGCCCGTGCCTACGCCCGCTGGGTGAACTCCCACGGCGGTGTCGCCGGACGCAAACTCAACGTTCTGACCTGCAACGAAGGCAACGACAGCGTGGGCGCGGCGAAGTGCGCCCGGCGTGCGGTGAAGGAGAACGCGGTCGCCGTCGTGGGCTCCTACAGCCAGTACAGCGACTCCTTCTTCCCGCCCCTGGAGGGGGCCGGCATCCCGTACATCGGCGGCTACGGCGTCACCACCACCGAGTTCACCCGCGCCCTGTCCTACCCGGTCAACGGCGGCCAGCCCGCGCTGCTGGCCGGTCTGGGCAAGGAGCTCGCCCCGCACTGCGGCCCGGTCACGCTGATACGGCCCGACAGCATCGCGGGCGACGAGCTGCCCGGGCTGCTCAACGCGGGACTGCGGGCCGGCGGCCACGCACCGGCCCACGACCAGCGGGCCGCCGAGGACGCCACCGAATACTCCGGCCAGGCCAATCAGGCGCTGCGGCAGTCGAGCGCCGAACCGGCACGCACGGGCTGCGTGATCCCCGCTCTCGGGGAGCGCACGAACATCTTCATGGACTCCTTCCGCCGCGCCCGCGACGCCTATCCGCAGGTGTTCACCGCCGCCGTGCTCGGCAGCGTCGACCAGACCGTGATCGACGCGAGCGGCGGGAAGTCCGGCCCGTACGAGGGGTCGTACCTCACCGGCTGGTACCCGGTGGCGGGCGACTCGCGCTGGGAGCCGATGAAGAAGGTGATCAACGAGACGGCCTTCGGCGACAACCGCGTCGACCCGCAGGACGCCGGGGTGCAGACCACGTGGATCGCCTACACGGTGCTCCGGACCGTCCTGGAGCAGATCGGCGACGGGGAGGTGAGCGCCTCCACCGTGCGGCGCGCCCTCGACGGCGGGCTGGAGGTCCGCACCGGCGGGCTGACCCCGCCGCTGCGGTGGCGCCTGTCCGACCTGCTCGCCTCCACCGGTCTCGCCCGCCTCACCAACGCCGACGTGTCCCTTCAGACCGTGCGGCAGGGCCGGCTGGTGCCGGCCACGAAGGGCTTCGTCAACGTGGCCAAGACGCTGGAGGACGCCGGCTGAGTCCGCCGCCCTCCCGCGCCGGCGGGCCTCACAGCTGGGTCGGCTGGCGCTGGGTGAGGCCGTACGTCTGCGCGATCGCGTTCCAGAGCTGGGCGGCCTTGGCCTTCTCCGCGGTGGCCGTCCCGCTCTCGCGGTCGCCGGCCTGGGTCTCACCCGTGTACCGGGCGTGGCCCTTCTTGCAGCCCTTCTTGCCGCCGACCTGGTCGGCCCAGGCCGCGTAGTGCCGGTCCGCCGACTCCGAGGCCTGCCAGGCCTTGGTCAGCGCCGCCGTCAGATCGGCGTTGCCGGGGAGCTTGTCGACGGACAGCTCTCCCAGACGGGTGACCAGGCCCTTGCGCTGCTCGGCCGCGGCGCGCAGGTCGGAGGCCGCCTGGCCGAGGTTGTTGCAGCTCTTGACCTCGGCCACCGCCTTGATGACGGAGGCGCGGCTGCTGCCGCTGTCGGCCAGCAGCTTGTCCAGCGCGACCGCCTGCTCCTTGGCCGGATCGGCGGCGGGCGCGGCGGAGGCGTCGTCGGTGGCGGGCGCGGTGGCCGCGACGGTGGTGTTCTTGTCGGCGCTGTCGCCGTCCCCGTCGCCGCCGCTGAGCAGCGCCCCGGCGCCGATGCCGAGGACGGCGATCCCGACGCCCACGGCCGCGATCACCGGCATGCGCGAGCCGGTGCGCCGAACTCCCCGGCCGCCGCCGTCCTCGTCGTACCCGCCGGGCGGCGCGGACATGGGCCGGGCGTGGGGCTGGCCGGACGGGCCCTGCTGGTAGCGGGGTATCTGCTGCGTCGACGGGGCGGCGCCGCCGGAGTCGCTGCGGAAGAGGTTGTCGAACTCGGCGGGCGTCTGCCGCCCGCCGGCGTCCACGGGCGCCATGAACTGCGTCGCCTCGGCGTCGGGGTGACCGGGTGCTGCGCCCTGGGGTACCTGGCCCGGGTACGGGGCGGGGCCGCCGCCCGGTCCCTCCGGCGGCAGGGCTCCCGGCCCCACCGGCGGGATGTACTGCGTCGCGCCCTCGTCCACCCCCGCGCCCGGCACGGGCGGCAGGAACTGGGTGGCGCCTTCGTCCGCGGAGCCCGCGGGGACCGGCGGGATGTACTGCGTCGCACCCTCGTCGGCGCCCGGCATCCCGTGCCCGGCCGCGTACGGGCCGGCGCCGGCCGGGGGCAGCCCGTGCCCGGCGTGCGCGGGGACGCCGTAGGGGTCGGCACCCGGCTGCTGGTACGCCGGGGCGTTCTCCGGGGGCAGGGGGCCCGCGCCCGGGTGCTGCGGGGCCTGGCCCTGCGCGTCCCACTGGCCCTGCGGGTACGGCTCCGGAGAGCCCCACGGCTGCTGCCAGCCCTGGTCCTGCTGCGGCGGATGCTGCTGGTCGGGGCCCCACGGCTGGCCCCAGGCCTGACCGCCGGCCGGGGTCGCCGCCGGGGCCTGACCGCCCGCTCCGCCCTGATGGCCGCCCGGCCCGCCGGTCATGCCCGGCAGCAAGGGCTCACCACCGTCGGAGGGCAGCACGATGCCTTCGTGCGCGGGTCGCGCCGAGGGCTCCTCGCCCTGTCCACTCTGCGTCACCGGGACTCCTACGAATGGGGGACCTTCGGAATCGTCGGCTCACGCTACCGGGTCCCCGGAGCCCCGTGCCACGCAGCACAGGACCAGACCTCCTTCCCTGTGACGGCAGTAACAAAACCCGCCCGCCGCACGCTGTTTATTTCCCAGGTCTCACGGCGGGCACCCGTTCACGCCGCCACGCGAGTCTCCAGCCGCGCCCCGAACTCCCGTACCACCGGCTCGTCCCGGAACGGCTCCAGGCGCTGCTGGAAGTCCTCCAGGTACTCCGCGCCGCGGTCGGAGCGCAGCGTCCGCAGCAGCTCCACCGCCTTCAGCCCAGTGCTGCAGGCCTGTTCGACCTCCCGCTGCTGCACCTGCGCCGTGGCGAGGAGCACATAGCCGATGGCCCGCCGCCGCGCCCGTGACGCGGGATGCCCGGCCAGCGACTCCTCGGCCGCCCGCGCGGACGCCTCCGCCTGCCCCAGGTCCCGGTGGCAGTGCGCCAACTCGTCGGCGAGATAAGCCTCGTCGAAGTGCGCGATCCACGCCGGGTCGTCCCCGGAGTGCGGTTCGGCGGCCTCCAGCGCGCTCACCGCCCGTCCGGCGGAGAACTGCGCGGCCCGCGCGTCGCCCATGAGGGCGTGGCCGCGCGCCTCGGCCGCGTAGAACATCGCCTCCGCGCGCGGAGTCACACGACCGCGCGCGCCCTCCTGCGCCGCCCGCGCCAACTGCGCGATCTCCCGCGGGTTTCCGAGCTGCGCGGCGAGATGGCTCATCGAGGCGGCCAGCACATAGCCGCCGTAGCCGCGGTCCCCGGCCGCCTGGGCGAGCCGCAGCGCCTGGATGTAGTACCGCTGGGCCAGGCCCGGTTGGCCGGTGTCGACGGCCATGTACCCGGCCAGCTCGGTGAGCCGGGCGACCTCGGCGAACAGATCGCGGCCCACCGCCTCCCGGTAGGAGCCTGCGAGCAGCCCGGAGACGACGCTGTTGAGGTAGTGCACGACCACCGGGCGCACATGCCCGCTGCCGTGGCTGTGGTCCAGCTCGACCAGCGCCTGCGTCATGGCCCGTACGGCGGCCACGTCGGACTGGCCCACCCGCGACCCCGCCGCCCGCGCCACCTGCGGGTCCGGCGCGGAGATCAGCCAGTCACGGCTCGGCTCGACCAGCGCGGAGGCGGCGACGGAGGAGCCGGACAGGAAGTCCCGGCGGCCCACGTCGCTGCGCCACAGCTCGCAGACCTGCTCGATGGCCCCCAGCACCGTCGGCGAGAACTGAAGGCCCACGCCCGAGGCGAGGTTCTTGCCGTTGGCCATGCCGATCTCGTCGATCGTGACCGTACGGCCGAGTTTGCGGCCGAGCGCCTCGGCGATGATCGCCGGGGCCCGTCCGCGCGGCTGCTGTCCGCGCAGCCAGCGCGCCACCGACGTCTTGTCGTAGCGCAGATCGAGACCGTGCTCGGCACCGCACATGTTGACCCGGCGGGCCAGCCCGGCGTTCGAGCAGCCCGCTTCCTGGATGAGCGCCTGCAGCCGTTCGTTCGGCTGCCGCGCGACGAGAGGCCTGGCGGCCATGGCGTTAACCCCCTGAAGCTGCGGTGCCTGCTCACGCACCGAGTTGACGGCTCTTGCGCGGCCGGACGCGATCCGCGCCCCGGCGAAAAGTTCCGGCCGTGAAGATCGATGCCCCGTGGACATACCGAAAATGCGGGACATGTGAGGATTGCCGGGGTGAAGGCGGTTGCCGCCCCCCACCGAACTACCCAGCGCCCGCCGGCGATCCTCCTGCGCGCCCCCACACATGCACCCATGCGCCCCGAGCACGGAAGGGTGCTCCTCCCCGGCGCGTCCGACCACCCGACCCGCCCGTAACTCCAGGTGGGCGCGGCAGTTGAGTGGGGCGTGGAAGAGACGATCGCGGGCGCGGAAGCCGCACACAGCGCCGGCCGGGTGGCCGGTCACGTCCCCCAGCAGCGCGGGGAGTCGCTGCAGGAGACAGCCCTTCGCTACGCCGAGGAACGTCACTGGGACGTGTTCCCCGGCACCTGGCTGGTGACGGTCGGCGGGGTGCAGCACTGCTCCTGCGGGGACCCGCGGTGCGCCGCGCCCGGCGCGCACCCGGCGCGCGAGGGCTGGGCGTCCCTGGCGACCGGCAGCGCGAGCACGGTGCGCGGGATGTGGCAGCGGCAGCCGACGGCGTCGATCCTGCTGCCCACGGGCCGTACGTTCGACGCGATCTCCGTGCCGGAGACGGCCGGGTTCCTCGCGCTGGCCCGGCTGGAGCGGCTGCGGTCCGCGCTGGGGCCGGTGACCCTGACCCCCGAGCGGCGGATGCAGTTCTTCGTGCTGCCGGGCGCGTCCGTGAAACTGCCGGACCTCCTGCGGCGGCTGGGCTGGTCGCCGGCCTCCCTCGACCTGGTCGCGCTCGGAGAGGGCGCGTACGTGGTGGCGCCGCCCACGCGGTACGGCTCGCGGGCGGTGCAGTGGGCCTGCCGGCCGACACCGGCCAATCGCTGGCTGCCGGACATCGAGGAGTTGGTCCCGCCACTGGCCTACGCGTGCGGCAGGGACCGGCGCTAGTGCTGCGACCGGAAAGGTTCACCGGCTCGCGACGCCCGGCGAACCTTTCCGGCCACAGCACTAGCCACCCGTCCCGTTCCGGCTCCGGCTCCCGTGGTGGCCCGACCTCGCAGGGTGGAGCCGCAGATCAGCACGGTCCCGCACCCCTCGGGCAGGGTCCCCCGTAGGGTTCGTGCTGACGGAGGGAGCAGTGACAGTGGGTACAAGCGCCGTACGCGTGCAGGGGCTCTGGAAGCGGTTCGGGCAGCAGGTCGCCGTCGCCGGGATCGATCTCGCGCTGCCCGCCGGGAAGTTCATCGGGCTGGTCGGGCCGAACGGAGCGGGGAAGACCACCACGCTCTCCATGGTGACCGGGCTGCTGCGGCCCGACCAGGGCACCGTCGAGATCGCCGGGCACGACGTGTGGCGGGACCCGGTGGCGGTGAAGGCACGGATCGGCGTGCTGCCCGAGGGGCTTCGGCTCTTCGAGCGGCTGTCGGGGCGCGAACTGCTGTCGTACTCCGGGCGGTTGCGGGGGCTGCCCGGGGACGAGGTGGACCGGCGGGCAACGCAGCTGCTGGACGTGCTGGACCTCGCGGGCGCGCAGCACAAGCTGGTCGTCGACTACTCGACCGGCATGCGCAAGAAGATAGGTCTCGCCTGCGCTCTGCTGCACAACCCGGAAGTCCTCTTCCTCGACGAGCCCTTCGAAGGCGTCGACCCGGTGTCCGCGCAGATCATCCGCGGCGTCCTTGAGCGGTACACCGCCTCCGGCGCCACCGTGGTGTTCTCCTCGCACGTCATGGAACTGGTCGAGTCCCTCTGCGACTGGGTGGCGGTGATGGCCGCGGGACGCATCCGCGCCCAGGGCACTCTCGCCGAGGTGCGCGGCGAGGCTCCCACCCTTCAGCAGGCGTTCCTCGAACTCGTCGGGGCGCAGAGCCGGGACGCGGGTTCCGACCTGGACTGGCTGGGTGGCGGTTCCCGATGAGCGCCGGGGCCCCCTCGATCACGCCCGTCGTCGTACGCCTGAAGCTGTCGCTGCTGCGCAACGGACTGAGGCAGTCCGGCGGGCGGCGGGCCGCGTTCATCGCGTCGGCCGTCTTCGCGCTGCTGTTCGCCGCGTTGCAGATGGTGGGCCTGATCGCGTTGCGCGGCCACGCGCACATCGACTCCGTGGCCGTCCTGGGCGTGGCCGTGCTGGCGCTGGGCTGGGCCGTGATGCCGCTGTTCTTCCCCACCGGCGACGAGACCCTCGACCCGACCCGGCTGGTGATGCTCCCGCTGCGGCCGCGACCGCTGGTCGGCGCGCTGCTGGCGGCGTCCCTGGTCGGCATCGGGCCGCTGTTCACGGTGCTGCTGCTGGTGGGCTGCGTGATCGCGGTGGCCCACGGGGCGGCCGCGTCCGTCGTCGCGGTCCTCGCCCTCGTCCTCACGCTGCTGGTGTGCGTCGCCCTGGCGCGGGCCGTGGCCGCCGCCAACATCCGGCTGCTGACCAGCCGCAAGGGACGGGACCTCGCGGTACTCAGCGGACTGGTCATCGCGGTCGGGGCGCAGGTCGTCAACTTCGGCATGCAGCGCCTGGGCTCGGCCGGGCTGGGGCAGCTCGGCCCGGTGGCGGACGTGCTGCGGTGGCTGCCGCCCGCGTCGGCGGTGGGCGCGGTGGACTCGGCGAGCAGGGGCTCCTACGGCGTCGCGGTGGCCCAGCTCGCGCTGACCGCGGCCGCCCTGGCCGCCCTCCTCGCGATGTGGGCGCGCAGCCTGACCGGGCTGATGACCTCGCCCGACTCCTCGACCCTCCAGCCCGTCGGCGCTCCCGAGCGCGACCGGGCCCGCGAGGGCGGCGGCCTGGCGCGGTGGCTGCCGGACGGCCGCACCGGCACCGTCATGGAGCGCAGCCTGCGCTACGTCTGGCGCGACCCGAAGACCAAGGCGGCCTGGGTGACCGCGCTCGCCATCGGGCTGATCGTCCCGGTGTTCAACGCGGTCCAGGGCACCGGCTCGCCGTACTTCTCCTGCTTCGCCGCCGGGATGCTCGGCATCCAGATGTACAACCAGTTCGGCCAGGACACCTCCGCGTTCTGGCAGGTCGCGCTGACGATCTCGGCACCGCGTGACGCCTACGTCGAGCTGCGCGCGCGGGCGCTGGCGCTGCTGCTGATCACCCTGCCGTACGCCACCCTGGTCACGGTGCTGACGACGGGCCTGCTCGGCGAGTGGCGCCGGCTGCCGGACGTGCTCGGCCTGTCCTTCGCCCTGCTCGGCGCGATGCTGGCGACCGGGGCGTGGACGTCGGCGCGCTTCCCGTACTCCATCCCGCAGGAGGGCCACAAGAACGTGGCTCCCGGTCAGGCCGGTCTCGCCTTCGTCTCCATCCTCGGCGGCATGGTCGCGGCGGCCCTGCTGTGCCTGCCGTTCATCGCCCTGGTCATCTGGTCGAACGTCAGCGCCACCGGCGGCAGCTGGAGCTGGGTGCTGCTGCCGGTGGGCGCGGGCTACGGGGCGGCGATCACGCTGCTGGGCCTGCGGCTGGCGGCGCCGCGCACGGCGGCCCGGCTGCCGGAGATCCTCACGGCGGTGAGCAAGGGTTGAGCGGGGCCCGGGAGGGGCCAGGCTCAGCGCAGGCGCGCGGTCACCACGTGGACGGTGAAGCCGCACGGAACCCGCCCGTCAGGCCCGGCGAGCCCGGCCGCCTCCCGTACGAAGCTCTCCCGCAGCCGGGAGACGGCGGCCGGGTCGAGCGGTCCGACGTCGTAGATGCCGGACAGGGCCGCCCAGACCTGTTCCACCGGGCCGCTCAGATCGATCGGGACCGTCTCCCGGTCCGGGGCGCAGAACCCGGCCGGCTCCAGGATCGCGCCGAGGCCCTCGCGGCTGCGGGTCCTGCGGTCGCCGAGCGGCGGAATGCGCTGCTCGGCGGGCGCCCGCTCGACGGCGGCCCTCAGCAGGCCGCTGAACAGCTCGTACGCCTCCCCGCCGAGAGCGCCGCCGCCGACCACGCAGGCCAGTGTGGAGCCGGGCGACAGCACCCGGGCGATCTCCGCCGCGACCCGGTCGACGTCGCCCATCAGCATCAGCGCCATGTGGCAGACGCAGGCGTCGAAGGCCCCGTCGGCGAACGGCAGCCGCTGCGCCCTGGCCTGGGCCAGCGCGGTGGTGCGCAGGGACGGGCGGCGCCGGGCCAGGGCCAGCGCCTCGGGCGAGAGGTCCACACCGGCGAGGCGCCGCCCCTCGGTGCGGGCCAGCAGGTCCAGCAGGACGCCGTCGCCGCAGCCGAGGTCCAGGACCCGCCGGGCGCCGGCCACCCGGTCGCTCAGGATCCGATAGCTGGATCGCCCGTCCGGCGATCGCCCGGCCACGAAGGCGTCGGCGGTGACCGCCGGGTGTTCGGCGTGGAAGGCCTTGAGGAAGGCCTCCTGGACGGCCGTGGGCACGGTTGGGGACGTGGTGGGAGACGCCGTGGGAGACGCGGGGGCGGCGCTCATCCGGTGAGCACCGCGTCAAGGAAGGGTTCGATGGCCATGCGCCACGCCTCCGGCTGGTCGTAGTGGACGAGGTGACCGGCGTCGGCCACCTCCGCGTACTGGCCGCGCGGCAGGACGCGGACCATCTCCTGGGCCTCGGCCCGGCCGAGTTCGCCGTCCAGGCCGCGGACCACGAGGGCCGGGCAGCGGACCTGGGCCAGCTCCTCCCAGTGGGCGTCGTACACCCAGGCCTCGCGGGAGGTGAGCATCTGCTGCGGTTCGAAGACGGGACGCCAGCCGTCGGCGCTCTCGTGCATGACCTCGGCGTAGAACTCCCCGCGGGCCGGGTTGGGGCGCTCCACCCAGGGGTCGTCCTCGCCGAACCACTTCCGTACGTCGGCGAGGGCGGCGAAGGGCACCGGCCAGGCACGGAACCAGTCCTCCCACTCCCGCTGGGAGGCGGCGCCGAGCGCGGAGGCGCGCATGTCGCAGATGATCACCGCCCGCACCAGGTCGGGGCGGCGGGCGGCGAGCTGCCAGGCCGTCAGCGCACCCATCGCGTGTCCGATGACGACGGCCGGGCCGAGGCCGAGCTGTTCGAGGGCGGCCTCGGCGTCTTCGACGTAGGCCTCGCGGCCGTAGGCGGCCTGCGGCGTCTTCTCGCTCTGGCCGTGTCCGCGCTGGTCGAGGGCGACGGCGCGGTGCCGGCCCGAGAGCCAGCGGGCTGTGGCGGCCCAGTGGGAGGCGCGGCCCATCAGACCGTGCAGTAACAGCACGCCGTCGGACCGCCCGGATCCGTCGGACCGCCCGGGTGCCGGCTCCCTCCCCTGCCCCGGCACGGCCTTCGGGGGCTCCGCGAACTCCCAGGCGGCGAGCCGTACACCGCCCGACCCGGTCACGTCGATGCGCCGCACCATTGGTCCTGGCACCCCCCTGAACCGTGTTCAGCTTCCGTATTCCGTCGTGCACATTCTGTAGCGAGCGCGGGCCATGAGGCCCTCACGCGGACACTCAGGCTATCGAATACGCATTCGAAAATGCTGGCTCTGCCGTCAACACCCCTCGTTCGAGTGACGCCTGGCCAGGATTGATCGCCGCCCCCAGGGGGAGATCTTCAACGGGAGGCGGACCACTCGGGGAAAAGCGGTCCGAGGGGGACGACCCTGAGAGCTCGGGGCTCCGGGTCGCCGAAGGGGAGGACAGGCCCCGGCGCCGCACGGCGCCGGGGCTCTCCCCATATCTGCGGCACATCTCCCCACCCCTTCGGTCCCCATGCCTCCCGGCCCAGCCTCGCACGCCCGGCGCCCGCGCGCTGCGCTTCGACGCGCTGAACCACGGACGGGGGAAGACGGCGAGCCGGACGGGCGGCCGGCTCAGCGCTTGGCGACGAACACGTGAGAGGCGACCTCCGCGTCCAGCTCCGCCGCCTCGCCGCTGCTGCCGACCAGCACCCCGCCGGCCGACTCCGTCACGCTGACCACCGAGCCGGGCTGCACGCCCGCGCGGCGCAGCGTGTACATCAGCTGCGCGTCCGTCTGGATCGGCTCGCCGATCCGGCGGACGACCACGGTCTTGCCGTCGGCGCCCGCGTCCAGGTCGGCGAGCGACACCATCCCCTCGTCCAGGAACGGGTCGGCGCCGTCCTTCTCGCCCAGCTCCTCCAGGCCCGGGATCGGGTTGCCGTACGGCGACTCGGTCGGGTGCCGCAGCAGCTCGAGCACCCTGCGCTCCACGGCCTCGCTCATCACGTGCTCCCAGCGACAGGCCTCCGCGTGCACCTGCTCCCACTCCAGGCCGATCACGTCGACCAGCAGGCACTCGGCGAGCCGGTGCTTGCGCATCACGCGCGTGGCCAGCCGGCGGCCCTCGTCCGTGAGCTCCAGATGCCGGTCCGGCGCCACCGAGACCAGGCCGTCACGCTCCATCCGCGCGACCGTCTGGCTCACCGTCGGCCCGCTCTGGTCCAGGCGCTCCGCGATCCGGGCGCGCATGGGCACGACGCCTTCCTCCTCCAGCTCGAGGATGGTGCGGAGATACATCTCCGTGGTGTCGATCAGTCCGGACATACGTGCCCCTCGATTACCTCGGCCGGGAGCCTGGCGGCTCCCCGGCGCGTGCGCTGGCCCTGGAGTCAATTCTGACGCATCCCACTGACAAGCGGGCTGCCCGCGCGAAACGCAGACGACCCGCGAGCTGGGTCCCTCCGCCTCGGCGGAGGAGCCGGCCGGACGTACCGGCAGCTCGCGGGTCGGGTGACTGCTTGGAATCGGGCCGGCCGCACGTCTCTGTCACGCGCTGGTCCGGCACCGCACAGGGTGGGGTGACGGGCCGCTAGCCCGCAGCCACCTCACGCGTCCGGGTCTCACTCATCTACCGGATCACCTCCCTTCGTGTGTGCACAACACCCTAGGAAGCGGACCGGCGATACTCAAGAGGTTTTTTCGAGCGCGACGGGGACGCCGCCGCGGCCGAGCCCCTCTCGCGCGCTCAGGTGTGGCCGTCGTGCGGCAGAAGGGCCAGGTCGAGGGAGGTGGCGATCCGGGCAGCCACGTCCTCGGCGTAGGTCGCGTCGCCGCGTTCGAAGGGGGTACGGGCGGAGCCGCGCAGGAAGGTCACGACGCCGAGGGTGCGGCCCCGACTGCGCAGAACCGCGCACAGGGCGTGCACGGCGTCCCCCGGCCACTGCCGGGCCTCGGCCCACTCGCGCGCCCGGTCGGCCGGCACGGCCCCGGCGGAGGCCCGCACGGAGCCGGCGCGCTCGACGCACTGGAGAGCGGGGTGGCCCGTTCCGTAGCGGACGGGCAGCCCGGCCCGGCCGGTGAGCAGGCTGGGCCCGGGGCCGCCGGACGGGGTGGCCGCGGCGCGGACCAGCCGGACCGGGGCCGCCGTCTCGGAGTCGGCCGGGACGGTCCCGCCCGCCAGGAGGTCGGCCGGGACGGCTCCGCCCGTCACCCGATCGGCCGGGGCCACGCCCGCCACCCGGTCGATCAGGGCGTGGTCCGCGAAGCCGGCCAGGGCGAAGTCGAGGTGCACGGTGACGGCCTCGCCCGGGTCCTCGCACTCGGCGGCGGCGCGGGCGGCCCGGTGCAGCTGGTTGCCGCGGAACCGCAGCAGCGCGGCCTCCTGCTCGCCCTGCTTGGCCTCGGTGACGTCGGCGAAGAGCCAGGCGACGCCGAGCGGTACCGGTTCCTCGGCGAGCGGTGAGGAAAGCCGGACGAATCCGCTGCGCCAGCAGCGCCGCCGGTCGCCCTCCGGGGTGCGTACGCCCACCCACAGCTCGGCGGGGGCGGGCGGGGCGCCCTCGGCCAGGACATGGGTGAGCGCGCTCTCCAGCTCCTCCAGGCCCTGGGTGAGCAGTTCGCCGAGCGGCCGGCCGAGGGCCGCCGTACGGCCGGTGCCGAGGGCCTGGGCCGCGTAGGCGTTGACGACGGCGGGCCGCAGGTCGGCGTCGACAAGGACGACGCCCCAGAACGCCTCTTCGAACAGGGCCTCGCTGAGCGCGATGGACCGCTCCAGGTCGATCTGCGCGTGCACCTCGCTGAAGGCGCAGTACAGGCCGGCGGGCTTGCCGTCGGGCCCGTGCACGGCCGCCGACTGGGTCCGCACCAGGACACGGCCGCCGTCCTTGGTGACCAGCGCGAACTCGTGCACCTGCCGTCCGGGGGCGTGCATGGCGGACATCAGCCGCCCCTCGACCTCCTCGGCGTCCGCGCTGCGCACGGCCCAGCCGGCGAAGCCGTGCCGTCCGACGGCCTCGGCGGCGGTCCAGCCCAGGATGCGCTCGGCCTCGCGGTTCCAGTGGGTGACAACCCCGTCGGCGTCGAAGGCGCACAGGGCCGCGTCCATGCCGTCGAGGAGGGCGGCCAGCAGATCGGAGCCGTCATGCATGTCGGAACCCCGCGGGCCGTCCCGCTCCGGCTCGGGCTCGTCGGGCCCCAGCTCGTCGGTGGCCCCACTACGCCGGGAAGCACTCACCTGGACCCCCTGCAGGCTGCGTCCGCACGTACGGCGCGTCGTTTCGCTCACTGGTCATCATTCAACTCGAACGTGACCCAGCACACACCGGGTTCCCAGAACATTGAAGGAATTACCGTCCGCGGAAATTCCCCCGCGACGGGTTCGATCGGGACAGGTCAGTGCCGGTAGAAGATCCGGTCGGCGTACAGGTCGAAGACCTGGGCGTTCCACTCGTGGCCGCCGTCGACGTTGCCCGAGCGCAGCAGCGGCGGTTCGATGCCGCGGTCGGCGAGGACGGCCGCGGCGGTGGCCATGACCGCCTGGAGCAGGGCGGAGGTCACGACGGTGGAGGCGGGCGCGAAGGGGGCCGCGACGGTGTCGAGGGTGAGTTCGGCGTCCCCGACCGCGATCTTGGAGTCGAGGACGATGTCGCAGTGGTCCTTCAGGAACGTCCCCGAGGCGTTCCGTGAGGTGGTTTCGGTCGCATAGGCCACCGAGGTCACGCCGACGACCCGGACGCCGAGGGCGCGGGCGCGCGCGGCCATCTCCACGGGCAGGGCGTTGCGCCCGGACAGCGAGATGACCACCAGGGTGTCGCCGGAGCGGAGGGGAGAGGTGTCCAGGACGGCGGAGGCGAGGCCGTCGACGCGTTCCAGGGCGGAGCCGAGGGTGGCGGGCACGACGTCGACGCCGACGGTGCCGGGAACGGCGAGCAGGTTCATCAGGGCCAGCCCGCCCGCGCGGTAGACGAGGTCCTGGGCGGCGAGGGAGGAGTGGCCGGCGCCGAAGGCGAACAGCCGGCCGCCGGCGGCCACGGTGTCGGCGAGCAGCGTCCCGGCCGCCGCGATCTGCTCGGCCTCCTCGTCCCTGACCCGCTGGAGCAGGCCGATGGCGGCGTCGAGGAACTGGCCGGCCGGCGTGCGGTCGCTCATGCGTGGTCCGTCCCTTCGGGGCGACTGTGTGTCGCGGATCACGGTGAGGTCTGGACCAGAGCCGTGTCAATACGGCGCCGTCCGCGACGGGGCCGCCTCAGGGGCTCAGCCGCTCCACGCGCCAGCCGCCGTCCGGCTCGGCCACGTACCGCAGACGGTCGTGCAGGCGGTTCTCGCGGCCCTGCCAGAACTCCACCGAGCGCGGGGCGACCCGGAAGCCGCCCCAGTGCGGCGGGACGGGCACCTGCTCGCCCTCGGGGTAGCGGGCGGCCAGCTCGGCGTAGGAGGCGTCGAGCTCCGCGCGGCCGGCGATCACCGAGGACTGGGCGCTTGCCCAGGCGCCGAGCTGGGAGCCGTGCGGACGGGTGCGGAAGTACGCGGCGGTCTCATCGCGGCCGGTGCGGCGGGCGACGCCCTGGACGATGACCTGGCGGGCCATGGGGTGCCAGGGGAAGAGCAGGGAGACATGCGGGTTCCCGGCCAGGTCGCGGCCCTTGCGGGAGTCGTAGTTGGTGTAGAAGACGAAGCCCTGCTCGTCGAAGGACTTCAGCAGCACCGTGCGGGAGCTGGGCCGGCCGTCGGCGTCCGCGGTGGAGACGACCACGGCGTTGGGTTCGAACAGCCGGGCCTCGGTCGCGGCCTGCCGGAACCAGCGGGCGAACTGGGCGACGGGGGTGGCGGCCAACTCGTCCTCGGCCAGTCCCTCGGCCCGGTAGTGCATGCGCATGGAGGCGAGGTCGAAGGGGGCGGTCTCACCGGCTTCTCGGTCGGTCACGCGGTCATCCTGCCGTATCCGGCGGTCGCCCTTGCGGAGTACCCTCGCCCTCCACCGGGATCCGAGGTGGCACTGAGTGCCGCCCCACTCCCCTTTTGTGGCACTCGGGGTTATGGTGCTGCTGTCGATCCGGTCGGGTGACAGCCCACCGCACGGGACGCCGTCCCGGCAGTCCCGGTAATCCCCTCGGCCCCAGTCCCCATCGGTCCTCGTCACCTCGGTCGTCCCGTCGCAGTCTCTGTCGCACCCTCTGTCGCACAGACCACAAGGAGCCGCCTGATGTCCGACTTCGTACCCGGTCTCGAAGGAGTCGTCGCGTTCGAGACGGAGATCGCCGAACCGGACAAGGAGGGCGGCGCCCTCCGGTACCGGGGCGTCGACATCGAGGAACTCGTCGGTCAGATCTCCTTCGGCAACGTCTGGGGGCTGCTGGTCGACGGCGCCTTCGACCCGGGCCTGCCGCCCGCCGAGCCGTTCCCGATCCCCGTGCACTCCGGGGACATCCGCGTCGACGTCCAGTCGGCGCTGGCGATGCTCGCCCCGGTGTGGGGCCTGAAACCGCTGCTGGACATCGACGTGGAGCGGGCGCGCGACGATCTCGCGCGGGCCGCCGTCATGGCGCTGTCCTACGTCGCCCAGTCGGCGCGTGGGCAGGGCGTGCCGATGGTGCCGCAGCGGGAGATCGACAAGGCCCGCTCCATCACCGAGCGGTTCATGATCCGCTGGCGGGGCGAGCCGGACCCCAAGCACGTGGCCGCCGTCGACGCGTACTGGACGTCCGCCGCCGAGCACGGCATGAACGCCTCCACGTTCACCGCCCGCGTCATCGCCTCCACCGGCGCCGACGTGGCGGCCGCCCTGTCGGGCGCGGTGGGCGCCATGTCCGGCCCGCTGCACGGCGGCGCGCCCTCCCGGGTCCTCGGCATGATCGAGGAGATCGAGCGGACCGGGGACGCGGCGGGCTACGTCAGGAACGCCCTGGACCGCGGTGAGCGGCTGATGGGATTCGGCCACCGGGTGTACCGCGCCGAGGACCCACGCGCGCGCGTGCTGCGCCGTACCGCCCGGGAGCTCGGCGCCCCGCGCTACGAGGTCGCCGAGGCCCTGGAGAAGGCCGCCCTGGAGGAGCTGCACAACCGCCGGCCGGACCGGGTGCTGGCCACGAACGTCGAGTTCTGGGCGGCGATCATGCTGGACTTCGCCGAGGTGCCGGCGCACATGTTCACGTCGATGTTCACGTGCGCGCGTACCGCGGGCTGGTCGGCGCACATCCTGGAGCAGAAGCGCACCGGCCGCCTGGTGCGCCCCTCCGCCCGCTACGTCGGCCCCGGCCCGCGCAGCCCGCGGGAGATCGCGGGCTACGACAACATCTCGCACTGACCGGGCACTTCACCGCATCCGGACGGTACGCGCGGCATCGCATCCGGCCGGCACGCGCGGCATCACGGCATCATGCGGGGCTCAGCAGCTCCGTGTGGTGCCGTTGGGCCACCAGCGGGTGGGCGCGGAGCTTGCCCTTCAGCTCGTTCAGCCCGTAATCGGCGAACAGCGGGTTGCCCGGGTCGTCCGTGACACCGGGCGCGGTGGAGGCGTGCGGGAAGGGCAGCGGGGCGACGCGGGCGTCCAGGCGCGGGTTGTAGAAGAACGGCACCGAGAACCGCTCGGTGGCACCGGGCGGGGAGACGACCCGGTGGTTGGTGGCGACGAGGTAGCCGTCGGTGGCGACCTCCAGCAGCTCACCGAGGTTGACGACGAACGCGCCCTCGATCGGCGGCACTTCGTGGAAGAGCCCGTCCGCGCGCTGCACCTGGAGCCCGCCGATCCGGTCCTGGAGCAGCAGGGTGAGGAAGCCGTAGTCCTTGTGGGCGCCGACGCCCTGGTCGGTGCCGTCGCCGGCGCTGCCCGGGTAACGGACGAGCTTGAGGTGCGGGTGGGCGTGCTCGCCGAAGACGGGGTCGTAGAAGTCGGCGGGCGCGCCGATGGCGGTGAGCAGCTCGTGCAGCAGCCTGCGGGCGACGGCGCCGAGCCGGTCGATCCAGGCGAGCGCGGCGGTGCGCAGCTCGGGCAGGGCGGCCGGCCACTGGTTGGGGCCCTGGAGCCACCAGTACGCGGGCTCGCCGGGGCCGGGGACGCGGGCGGGCCGCTCGGCGCCTATGTCGAGCTGGTCGCGCCAGTCGCGGGCACCGCCGGTGCGCTCGTCCCCGGTGCGCGTGTAGCCGCGGAAGTGGGGCGAGTTGACGTTGTCCAGGGCGAGGCGGTCGGCCTCGGGGAGCCGGAAGAAGGCGTGCATGGCGTCGAGCAGAGCGTCGGTCTCGGCCCGGGTGACGCCGTGCCCGACGAGCTGGAAGAAGCCCACGTCGTGGGCGGCACCGTGCAACTGCTCGTGCAGCAGCGCCCGTTCGCGGGGACCGCGGTCGGCGGATGCGAGGTCGATGATGGGGAGCTGGTCGTACGACGGGTTCGTCGCCGTGTTCGTCATGGGTCACGTCCGCAGGGTGTACGGGTCCCGGGCGGCCGCCGTGGGTGGGCGCGCGGCACGGGTTCCGGAGGAGAGAAACCGGGTGAGAGGTGCGGGGCGATCGGCCGCCGCGGAAGGGGCAGGGTCAGGCGGAGCGCCGACAGCCCATGCTCGTGACGCGCACGTAGTCCACGTGGCGGCGTCGCACGAGCGGCAAGAACATGCGCACAGGGTACTGCGGGGCGTGCGACAGCGGTGTGGCCCGGTTCACGCGGTGGCCGGACCGCGGCCCAGCGCCTCCTCCAGGAGGGCCGCCCACTGGGCGACCACGCGTTCGCGGCGGGCGGTGTCGTCGGTGAGGAGGTTGGCCAGGCCGAGGCCGCGGGCCATGTCGAGGAAGCCCTGGACGGTTTCGCGGGCGCCGGGGCGGGCCTCGTCCGCGCCCAGCAGCTCGACCGCTATCCGGTGCGTCTCCCGGCCCACGTGGGCCTCCAACTCGGTCACGCGGGGGCGTAGTTGGTCCTCGTTGGAGGCGGCCACCCACAGGTGGAGCGCGGCACGGAAGAGGGGCCCGGTGTAGAGGTCGACGATCGCGGCGACCACGGCCCGCCGGTCGCCGGCCGCGCCCTCGGGGAACAGGTCGCGCAGGGCGGTGGAGCGTTCCTCGGCCACGTACTCGACGGCGGCGGTGAACAGGTCCTCGCGGGTGGGGAAGTGGTGCTGGGCGGCGCCTCGGGAGACACCGGCGCGTTCGGCGACCACCGAGACCGTGGACCCGGCCCAGCCGTGTTCGGCGAGGCAGGCCACGGCGGCCTGGAGGAGCCGCTGCCGGGTGGCCCGGCTGCGGTCCTGCTTGGGGGCGCGTTCCGCGCGGTCGTGTGTGGTCACACCGCCCATTCGGGATCCCGTCGTTCGAGGAAGGCCGTCATGCCCTCGCGCGCCTGCGCGGAGGAGAACAGCCGGGCCGAGAGCGCGGTCAGTGCGGCCGCGTCCCGGTCGAAGGCTTCCAGCACCCTAGTCGTGAGCAGTCGTTTCGTCTCGGCCAGCGCCTGGGGTGAGGAGCGGCGCAGACCGTCGAGGATCGGCTCCAGTACGGCGTCGGCGTCGTCCCCGGCGGCCGTCAGCAGGCCGGTCCTGACCGCCTCGGCCGCGTCGAACCGTTCCCCGGTGAGGCAGTGGCGGGCCAGCGCGCGCGGGTCGGCGCGGGGCAGCAGCGGCAGCGAGATCACCGCGGGGGCCACCCCGATGCGCACCTCGGTGAACGCGAACGTGGCCCGGTGCGAGGCGACGGCGATGTCGCAGGCCGCGAGCAGCCCGAGACCGCCCGCGCGGACGTGTCCGGTGACCCGGGCGACGACCGGCTTGGGCAGTTCGACGATCTGCCGCAGCAGGTCCACCAGCGCCTCGGGCCGGGGAGGGTCACGCAGGTCGGCGCCCGCGCTGAAGGTGGTGCCGGTGTGGGTGAGGACGACGGCGCGTACCCCGCCGTCCCCGGCGCAGTCGGCCAGCGCGGCGGCCAGTTCCCCGACGAGCGCCGCCGACAGGGCGTTGCGGTTGCCCGGCGAGTCCAGGCCGAGCGTCTCCACGGCACGCGCGCGTGTACGTCCGATCAGGGTCATGGCCGCTGCTCCCACTCGCCGCGGATCATGGTTCCTCCTCGCTTGTGGCGGGCGGGGCGGTCAGTACGACCTGGGCAGGCCCAGGGTCTGGTGGGAGACGTAGTTGAGGATCATCTCCCGGCTCACCGGGGCGATACGGGCCACGCGGGAGGCCGTTACCAGCGAGGCGAGCCCGAACTCGCGTGTCAGGCCGTTGCCGCCGAGGGTGTGCACGGCCTGGTCGACGGCCCGCACACAGGCCTCACCGGCCGCGTACTTGGCCATGTTGGCGGCCTCGCCCGCGCCCACGTCGTCGCCCGCGTCGTACAGGCGGGCCGCCTTGCCCGTCATCAGGCGGGCGAGTTCCAGGTCGATGTGGGCCTGCGCGAGCGGGTGGGCGATGGCCTGGTGGGAGCCGATGGGGGCCTTCCAGACGGTGCGTTCGCGCGCGTACTCCACGGCCCGGCCGAGCGCGTGCCGCCCCATGCCGATCGCGAAGGCGGCCGTCATGATGCGCTCGGGGTTGAGCCCGGCGAACAATTGCAGCAGGCCCGCGTCCTCCTCGCCAACGAGCGCGCCGGCGGGCAGTCGCACCTCCTCCAGGACCAGCTCGAACTGCTTCTCGGCGGCGGTGAGTTCCATGTCGATCGGCCGCCGCTGGAAGCCTTCCGCGTCCCGCGGGACGATGAACAGGCAGGGCTTGAGGCGGCCGGTGCGCGCGTCCTCGGTGCGGCCGACGATCAGGACGGCGTCGGCGATGTCGACACCGGAGATGAACACCTTGCGGCCGGTGAGCACCCAGTCGGCGCCGTCACGGCGGGCGGTGGTGGTGATGCGGTGGGAGTTGGAGCCGGCGTCCGGTTCGGTGATGCCGAAGGCCATGGTCCGGGTGCCGTTCGCCAGCGGGGGCAGCCAGGCGCGCTTCTGCTCCTCCGTGCCGAACCGGGCGATGACGGTGCCGCAGATGGCGGGCGAGACGACCATCATCAGCAGGGGGCAGCCGGCGGCGCCCAGCTCCTCCAGGACAATGGCCAGTTCGGTGATGCCGCCGCCTCCCCCGCCGTATGCCTCCGGCAGGTTGACGCCCAGGTAGCCGAGCTTGCCGGCCTCCGACCAGAGTTCGGTGAGGGGACGTCCCTCGGCGACGGCGCGGGTGAGGTAGGCGCGGCCGTAGCGTTTGCCGAGGGCGGCCACGGCGGCGCGCAGGTCCCTGTGTTCTTCGGATTCCGTGACGGGGGTCATGGTCGTCTCCCGGGTGCGAGTTCGGTGTGGTTGCTCGCGCTCACGCGGCGGAGCCGCATGCCGATGCCGCCCCGCGCCCCTAAGGGGCTTGCACTACCGCCAGCAGCAAGCCGACCTCGACCTGTTGTCCGGGGGTCGCGTGCAGGGCTGTGAGCGTGCCCGTCACCGGGGCCTCGATCCTGTGTTCCATCTTCATCGCCTCCAGCCAGAGCAGCGGTTGTCCCGCCCGTACGGTGTCGCCGATCGCCAGTCCGTCGGCGACGCGTGCGACGGTGCCGGGCATGGGGGCCAGCAGTGAGCCGGGGGCGTGCTGGGCGACGGGTTCGGGGAAACGGGGCAGGGCGGTGAGCGCGGTCGGTCCCGCGTACACCCGCTCGCCGTAGCGGGCGATCTCGTACCCGCGCCGGACACCGCCGGCTTCGAGCACGACCAGGTGCGCGTCCGCGTGCACCACCCCCACGCCCACGGCGTCGGGGGCCGGGCCCGTACGGGTGTGGCGGTAGCGCACCTCGTGCTCCTCGCCCGCCATCAGGTACCGCTTGACCTGCGGCTGGGAGGGCACATTGCGCCAGCCGCCGAAGCGGGAGCGGCCGTGCGCGTCGGCGAGCGCGGCGGCCAGGGGCGCGTACGGGTCGGGGGCGGGCGCGGTCAGTTCGGCGAGGTGGCGGTCGTAGAAGCCGGTGTCCATACGGCCGGTGGCGAACTCCTCGTGCCGCAGGGACCGCACCAGCAGGTCCCGGTTGGTGACCGGGCCGTGGACTGCGGCCCGCTCCAGCGCGCCGGCGAGCTTGCGCAGCGCCTCCGCGCGCGTGGGCGCGTGGGCGACCGCCTTGGCGAGCAGCGGGTCGTAGTGGACGCCGATCGTGTCGCCGTCGCCGTAGCCGGTGTCCAGGCGGACGCCGGGGACGGACAGGCGGTGCAGGGTGCCGGTCTGCGGGGCCCAGTCGCGGGCCGGGTCCTCGGCGTACAGGCGGGCCTCGACCGCGTGCCCGCGCGCGGCGGGCGGTTCGGCGTCCAGGGCGTGGCCCTCGGCGACGCGGATCTGCAGGGCGACCAGGTCCACGCCGAACACGGCCTCCGTGACGGGGTGTTCGACCTGGAGGCGGGTGTTCATCTCCAGGAAGTGCGCGCGGCCGCCGGCCACCAGGAACTCGACGGTGCCCGCGCCGGTGTAGTCGACGGCCCGAGCCGCCCGTACGGCCAGCTCACGCAGTTCCCGCTCGGTGTCCGCGGGGAGTCCGGGCGCCGGGGCCTCCTCGACGACCTTCTGGTGGCGCCGCTGGAGGGAGCAGTCGCGCGTGCCCAGAGTCCACACGGTGCCGTGGGTGTCGGCGAGGATCTGCACCTCCACGTGCCGCCCGCCCGCCTCGCCCCCGAGGTACGGCTCGGCGAACACCTCGCCGTCGCCGAAGGCGCCGAGCGCCTCGGCGCGCGCCGCCTCCAGTTCGGCGTCCAGGTCCTCCAGCCGCCGTACGATCCGCATCCCGCGTCCGCCGCCGCCCGCGGCGGCCTTCACCAGGACCGGCAGGTCGGCCTCGGTGACCTCGCGCAGCGGCGGCACGCCCATCAGCTCCTTGGCGCGGGTCTTGGACGCCATCGCCTCGATGGCCCCCGGAGGCGGCCCGATCCAGACCAGGCCCGCGTCCAGGACGGCCCGCGCGAAGCCGGCGTTCTCGGCGAGGAAGCCGTAGCCCGGGTGGACGGCGTCCGCGCCGGCCGCCACCGCCGCCTTCACGATCAGGTCGCCGCGCAGATACGTCTCGGCGGGCGTCACGCCCGGCAGGCGCACCGCGATGTCGGCCACGCGCGTGTGCAGCGCGTCCTCGTCGGCGTCCGAGTGCACGGCGACCGTCCGGATGCCCAGTTCGGCGCAGGTGCGGAAGACACGGCAGGCGATCTCGCCCCGGTTGGCGACGAGCAACGTGGAAATCAAGGGATCCCTCACATCCGGAAGACGCCGAAGCCGCCGCGCACGCCCTCGAAGGGCGCGGTGTGGACGGCCGACAGGCACAGGCCGAGAACGGTGCGGGTGTCGCGCGGGTCGATGACGCCGTCGTCGTAGAGCCGCCCGGACAGGAACGCCGGCAGCGACTCGGACTCGATCTGCCGCTCCACCATCGCGCGCAGCGCGGCGTCCGCCTCCTCGTCGTACGGCTGCCCCTTGGCGGCCGCCGAGTGCCGGGCCACGATCGACAGCACGCCCGCGAGTTGCTGCGGCCCCATGACGGCGGACTTGGCGCTGGGCCAGGCGAACAGGAAGCGGGGGTCGTAGGCCCGCCCGCACATGCCGTAGTGCCCGGCGCCGTAGGACGCCCCCATGAGGACGGACAGGTGCGGAACGCGCGAGTTGGACACCGCGTTGATCATCATCGCGCCGTGCTTGATGATGCCGCCCTGCTCGTACTCGCGGCCGACCATGTACCCGGTGGTGTTGTGCAGGAACAGCAGCGGTACGTCCCGCTGGTTGGCGAGCTGGATGAACTGGGCCGCCTTCTGCGACTCCTCGCTGAACAGCACGCCCTGGGCGTTGGCGAGGACACCGACGGGATAACCGTGCAGGGTGGCCCAGCCGGTGGCCAGGCTCGTCCCGTACAGCGGCTTGAACTCGTCGAAGTCGGAGGCGTCGACGATCCGGGCGACGACCTCGCGCGGGTCGAAGGGGATCCGCAGATCGCCGGGGACGATCCCCAGCAGCTCCTCCTCGTCGTACTTCGGCGGCGTCGCGGCGGGCGGATCGGGGTACGCCTTGCGGTGGTTGAGCCGGGCGACGACCCGCCGGGCCTGGCGGAGGGCGTCCGGCTCGTCGAGGGCGAAGTGGTCGGCGAGACCGGACACGCGCGCGTGCATCTCGGCGCCGCCCAGGGACTCGTCGTCGCTCTCCTCGCCGGTGGCCATCCGCACCAGCGGCGGACCGCCGAGGAACACCTTGGCCCGCTCCTTGACCATGATCACGTGGTCGGACAGGCCGGGGATGTACGCGCCCCCGGCGGTGGAGTTGCCGAAGACGACGGCGACGGTCGGGATGCCGGCCGCCGACAGCCGGGTCAGGTCCCGGAAGACGGCGCCCCCGGGGATGAAGATCTCCTTCTGGGACGGCAGATCGGCGCCGCCGGACTCGACGAGGCTGACGCAGGGCAGCCGGTTGGCGAGCGCGATGTCGTTGGCCCGCAGCGCCTTCCTCAGGCTCCACGGATTGCTGGCGCCGCCGCGCACGGTCGGGTCGTTGGCGGTGATCAGGCACTCCACGCCCTCGACGACCCCGATCCCGGTGACCAGCGAGGCGCCCACGGCGTAGTCGCTGCCCCACCCGGCCAGCGGCGAGAGTTCCAGGAACGGCGTGTCGGGGTCGAGCAGCAGCTCGATCCGCTCGCGCGCGAGCAGTCTGCCGCGCCGCCGGTGCCGCTCGACGTACTTCGCGCCGCCGCCCGCGAGCGCCTTGGCGTGCTCGGCGTCGAGTGCGGCGAGCTTGCCGAGCATGGCCTCGCGGTGGGCCTTGTACTCGGCTGATCCGGTGTCCAGGGCGGAGGAAAGGACCGTCACAGGAGGGCCTCCGGTATGTCCAGGTGGCGGGAGCGCAGCCATTCGCCGAGGGCCTTGGCCTGCGGGTCGAAGCGGTGCTGGGCGGCGGCGCCCTCGCCGAGGATCCCTTCGACGACGAAGTTGAGGGCGCGCAGACCGGGCAGTACGTGCCGTTCCACGGTCAGCGTGCGGCTCTCGGGGACGAGTTGCCGGAACACCTCGGTCGTCATCGCGTGCGCGAGCCACCGCCAGCCCCGCTCCGAGCGCGCCCACACGCCGATGTTGGCGTCGCCGCCCTTGTCGCCGCTGCGGGCCCCGGCGACGAGTCCGAGCGGGGCCCGCCGGGTGGGTCCGTCCGGGAGGGGCTCCGGCAGCGGTGGCCGCTCCACGTCCGCGAGTGCGCGCGTCCGTCCGGGCGGTGGCACGGAGACACGGCGGCCGTCGGGGAGGACGGCCACCTGCTCGACGGCGTCCTGGGGGACGTACACGGCCTCGAAGACCCCGTAGGGCGTGCCCTTCCCGGGAGGCGCCGGCATGTGGAAGCCGGGGTATCCGGCGAGCGCCAGCTCCACGGCGGCCCCGCTGAACGTCCGTCCGACGGCCCGCTGGTCCCGGTCCCGTACGACCAGGCGGAGCAGGGCACTCGCCGTCTCCTCGGTGCCGGCGTCGGGGCGGTCGGTCCGTACGAGGTCCCAGCGCACCTCGGCGGGGGCCGGCCCGGCGGCCCCGAGCGCGTCCCGCATCTGCCGCCGCACCAGTTCGGCCTTGCGCTCGATGTCGAGGCCGGTGAGGACGAAGGCGACCTCGTTGCGGAAGCCGCCGAGGCGGTTGAGCCCCACCTTGAGGGTGGGCGGCGGCGGCTCCCCGCGCACGCCCTCGACGCGCACCCGGTCGGGCCCGTCCTGGCTGAGCCGTACGGTGTCCAGCCGGGCCGTGACATCGGGCCCGGCGTACCGGGCGCCGCCCGTCTCGTACAGGAGCTGGGCGGTCACCGTGCCGACGTCCACGACACCGCCCGTGCCGGGGTGCTTGGTGATCACGCAGCCGCCGTCCTCGTGGAGCTCGGCGAGCGGGAAGCCGGGGTGGCGCAGCCGGTCGAGGGGGTGGTCGGCGAAGAAGGCGTAGTTGCCGCCGGTGGCCTGGGCGCCGCACTCCAGCACGTGCCCGGCGACGACGGCGCCCGCCAGCCGGTCGTACTCCTCCGGCTGCCAGCCGAAGTGGGCGGCGGCGGGCCCGGTGACCAGGGCGGCGTCCGTGACCCGCCCGGTGACCACGACGTCGGCGCCCGCGCGCAGGCAGGCGGCGATCCCGAAGCCGCCGAGGTAGGCGTGGGCGGCGAGGGGGGCGTCCCCGGCGGGGGCGGAGGCGAGGGCGCGGGGGAGGCCGGCGGTGAGGTCGTCGCCCTCGACGTGGGCCACGCGCACCGGGATGCCGAGCCGTTCGGCCAGCTCCCGTAAGCGGCCGGCGAGCCCGGCCGGGTTGAGCCCGCCCGCGTTGGTCACGATCTTCACGGACCGCTCGTGGGCGAGTCCGAGGCACTCCTCCATCTGCCGCAGGAAGGTGCGGGCGTAGCCGGCCGCCGGGTCCTTGAGCCGGTCCCGGGCCAGGATGAGCATGGTCAGCTCGGCGAGGTAGTCGCCGGTGAGGACGTCCAGTTCACCGCCGGTGAGCATCTCGCGCACGGCATCGAACCGGTCGCCGTAGAAGCCGGAGGCGTTGCCGATGCGCAGGGTCATCCGGCGGCCCCCCTGGGCGCCCGCCCTCCACCGGGCGGACCGGCGAAGGCCTGGGCGATGTCCAGCCAGCGGTCGGCGTCCGGCCCCTCGGCGCGTACCGCGAGGTCGGCGCGGTGGGCGCGCTGGGTGACCAGGAGGCAGAAGTCGAGGGCGGGCCCGGTGACCCGCTGCCCGGCGTCCTCGGGGCCGTACGTCCACAGCTCCCCGGAGGGACCTCGGACCTCCACGCGGAACGCCTCCGCGGGCGCGGGCAGCCCGTGCGCGCCGAAGGCGAAGTCCCGCGCCCGCACCCCGATGCGCACCACATGCCTGAGCCGGTCGGTGGGTGTGCGCATCACACCGAGCGCGTCGGCCACGTCCTGTCCGTGCGCCCAGGTCTCCATCAGCCGCCCGGTCGCCATGGAAGCGGCCGACATGGGCGGCCCGTACCAGGGGAAGCGGGCCCCGGGCGGCGCCGCCCGCAACGCCCGGTCGAGCGCGTCCCGCCCCTCCCGCCAGCGCGCCGGCAACTCGTCCGACGGCAGCCGTGCGCCCTCCTCCGCCCCCTGGTCGACGAACGCGTCGGGGGCGGCGAGCGCCTCCTCGACCAGCGCCTGAAAGCCCTCCGGGTCGGTGACGGCGAGCAGGGCGGACCGGTCGGTCCAGGCGAGATGGGCGATCTGATGGGCGACGCTCCACCCGGCCGCGGGCGTCGGCCGCCCCCAATCCGCAGGACTCAGCCCGGCGACAAGCCGATCGAGTTCGTCACCCTCAACACGCAGATCGTCGAACACCAGCGTCGGATCGGCCATGCGGGGAGCATGGCAGCGAGCCCCGAAACAATCAAGCATGCTTGCATGAATTCATGGCCGGCCCCGCGGCGCCGAGGATCGGTACCGGTCGGACGGTGCGGCGCTGGGCAGGGACCCGTCAGGGGTGCGCCTCCGGAAGCGGGGGCACCGCCTTCGCCCGTCCCACCTGGGTGCGGACCGCGCCCATGCTCGCCGCGATGACCAGGACGATGGCCGTGGTCTGGAGGGCGGAGAGGGACTGGCCGAGGATGAGGAAGCCGGCCGAGGCGGCGAGGGCCGGTTCCAGGCTCATGAGGATGGCGAAGGTGGAGGCGGGCAGGCGGCGCAGGGCGAGCAGTTCGAGGGTGTACGGCAGGACGGAGGAGAGCACGGCCACCCCGGCGCCCAGGGCGAACGTCGACGGGACGAGCAGCTTCGACCCGGACTCGGCGATCCCCAGCGGCAGGAACAGCAGCGCGCCGACGGCCATCGCCAGGGCCAGCCCGTCGGCCTGCGGGAAGCGCCGGCCGGTACGGGCGCTGAAGACGATGTACGCCGCCCACATCACGCCCGCGCTCAGTGCGAAGGCGACACCGACGGGGTCGAGGCTGCCGAAACTCCCGCCGCCCAGCAGGAAGACGCCGGCCAGGGCCAGGGCGGCCCACACGAAGTTGATCGCGCGGCGCGAGGCCAGCACCGACAGGGCGAGCGGGCCGAGCACTTCGA
Organism: Streptomyces sp. CB01373; assembly: GCF_002803075.1. Lineage (GTDB taxonomy): Bacteria > Actinomycetota > Actinomycetes > Streptomycetales > Streptomycetaceae > Streptomyces. The sequence continues at coordinate 109,724 of NZ_NNBK01000008.1, forward strand.
GGGTGACCGCGGGGCCGAGCGGGATGCGGGCGGCCGCCTGGTAGAAGAGGCCGTTCATCCCGGCCATCGCGATGCCGAAGACGACTACCGTGCCCCAGTCGGCGCGCGAGTGCCCGCGCAGCCGGGGCCGGCAGACCAGCAGCAGCACGATCGCGGCCACCAGCAGCCGCAGGGTCACCACCCCGAGCGCGCCGGCCCGCGGCATCAGCGTCACGGCCACCGCGGCGCCGAACTGCACCGAGATGCCCCCGGCGAGGACCAGCCCGACCGGGCCGAGCGAGCCGAAACGGCCCGGGGACCCGGGCGCGGGCGCGGTGGCCGGCGCGGAGGTGACCGGGGACGGAGAGGAAGGTGTGGCGGCGCTGGGCGTGGTCACGGGGCGGTCCAGGTACTGGGCTAGGGGTTTGTGCATCGGGATGTACTGCTGGGTCCAGGGTAGTGGACGCCGTCAGGGGCGTGAAACCCGTTTGCCACTGTCCACGATGGCCCCCGTTCCGTGGTTCACCACAGCCGCCGTACCCCTCTGGACCCATGGCAACCCACCGTCACGTGTCGCCGCGTCCCTCCAGCCCCTCCGCCAGTACCTCCGCCAGATGGCGGCCCCGTACTCCGGCCAGCTGGTCCAGCTGGGTGCGGCACGAGTAGCCGTCCGCGAGGATCACCGCGCCGGCCGGGGCCCGCCGTACCGACGGCAGGAGCTGTTCCTCGGCACAGGCGGCCGACACCTCCCAGTGGCCCTTCTCGAAGCCGAAGTTCCCGGCCAGACCGCAGCAGCCGCCGGACAGCTCGCCGGTCAGCCCTGCCGCCTCGCGCAGGCGCCGGTCGGCCGTGTCGCCGAGCACGGCGTGCTGGTGGCAGTGGGTCTGCCCGGCGACCGGGCGGTCCAGAAGGGGCGGGGTCCAGCCGGGGGCGTGGCGCCCGAGGGCCTCCGCGAAGGTCAGCACGCGGTCGGCCAGGCGGCGGGCCCGCGGGTCCTCGGGCAGCAGCTCCGGCAGGTCGGTGCGCAGGGCGGCGGCACAGCTCGGTTCAAGGACGACGACCGGCGCGTCGGTGTCAAGGACCGGTTCCATCAGGTCCAGGGTGCGGCGCAGCACCGCGCGGGCCCTATCCAGCTGGCCGGTGGAGACGTATGTCAGGCCGCAGCAGACGCGGCCCCGGCCGCGCAGGACGGACACGGGGTTCAGCAGCGCCGAGCTTCCGTCGCCCACCGGAGGGCGGCGCAGGCGCAGGGTCGGCGGGAGCGCCACCCGCAGCCCGGCCGCCTCCAGCACGCGGACGGCCGCCCGGCCCACGGACGGCGACAGGTGCTCGGTGAAGGTGTCCGGCCACAGGACGACCAGATCGCCCGCCCCCTCCCCGCCGTCCGCCGGTGCGTACGACCGCCGGCGCCACCATCGGGTGAACGGCTCGCGCGCCAGTCGCGGGATCCCTCGTTCGGGTGTGATTCCGCCGAGCCGTTTCACCACCGAGGCGAGCGGCCGCAGGGAGGCGAGCGCGTTCAGCAGTGGCGCGGTGCGCGTACGGCCGGCCCAGCACAGCCACACCGGAAGCCGGCCGAGGGCGTAGTGGGCGGCCGGGCGGCGCCGTCCGGCGTAGTGGTGGTGCAGGAACTCCGCCTTGTACGTGGCCATGTCGACCCCGACCGGGCAGTCCGACCGGCACCCCTTGCACGACAGGCACAGGTCGAGCGCGTCCCGGACCTCCACCGACCGCCAGCCGTCGGTCACCAGCTCACCGGCGAGCATCTCGTGCAGCAGCCGGGCACGCCCGCGCGTGGAGTGCTCCTCCTCGCCCGTGACCCGGAAGGAGGGGCACATGACCGCGGCGCCCGACACCTCCGTCGTACGGCACTTCGCGACCCCGACACACCTGCGCACCGCCGCCGAGAAGTCCCCCCGGTCGGCCGTGTAGCCGAAGGCCACGTCGACCGGACGGCGCGGCAGCACGGCGAAGCGCAGGTTCGCGTCCAGGGGCGCCGGACGGACCAGCATCCCGGGATTGAGCAGGTCGTCGGGGTCCCACACCCCCTTGACCTGCTCGAAGAGGGCCACCATCCGCTCGCCGTACATCGTCGGCAGCAGCTCTGCGCGGGCCTGCCCGTCCCCGTGCTCCCCGGACAGCGAACCGCCGTGCGCCACCACCAGCTCGGCCAGCTCCCCCGAGAACCGCCGGAACCGGCCGATCCCGGCCGGGGTCAGCAGGTCGAAGTCGATGCGGACGTGGATGCAGCCGTCCCCGAAGTGCCCGTACGGGGCGCCCCGCAGCCCGTGGGCGGCCAGCAGCTCCCGGAACCGCCGCAGATACGCGCCCAGCCGCTCCGGCGGCACCGCGCAGTCCTCCCACCCCGGCCACGCCTCCGTGCCGTCCGGCATCCGGGTCGCCGTACCGCTCGCGTCCTCCCTGATCCGCCACAGCGCGCGCTGCGCGGCCGGATCCCCGACGATCGCGGCGTCCACGGCGTCGGCCGCCCGCACGATCGCCTCGGCACGCGCGCGTGCCTGCCCCGCCGTCTCCCCGCCGGTCTCCACGAACAGCCAGGCGTCCCCGCGCGGCAGCCCGGCCGCCGCGGACGGCACCAGGTCCCGTGCCATCCCCTCCACCGTCAGCGGCCCGTACGGCAGCAGTCCGGCCGCGGCGTCGGCGGCGGCGCCCTCGTCGGCGTACCCCAGCACGGCCAGCACACGCGCGCGTGGCGTCTCGACGAGCCGTACGACCGCCTCCGTCAGCACGCCGAGGGTGCCCTCCGAGCCGCAGAAGGAGCGCGCCACGTCCGCGCCGTTCTCGGGCAGCAGGGCGTCCAGGGCGTACCCGGAGATACGGCGGGGCAGCCGCGGGAAACCGGTCCGCAGCCGGGCGAGCTCGCTCTCCACCAGCTCCCGCAGCCCGTCCGGCGCCCCGGCCCACCCTCGCCCGAGCCGCAGCCGCTGCCCGCGCGCGGTGAGCACCGACAGCTCCCGCACACTGTCCGCGGTCGTCCCCCAGACCACCGAGTGGGAGCCGCACGCGTTGTTGCCGATCATCCCGCCGAGCGTGCACCGGCTATGCGTGGACGGGTCCGGCCCGAAGCGGAGCCCGTGCGGCGCGGCGGCCTCCTGGAGCCGGTCCAGCACCACGCCCGGCTGGACCACGGCGGTCCGCTCCCCGGGGTCGAGGTCCAGCACCCGGTTCATGTGCCGGGTGAAGTCGAGCACCACGCCCGTCCCGGTCGCCTGGCCCGCGATCGACGTCCCGCCGCCCCGCGCGACCACCGGCACTCCGCGCGCCCGGCAGACCTCCAGCGCCGCCGCCACGTCGTCGGCGTCCCGCGGAGCCACCACGCCCAGCGGGACCCGCCGGTAGTTGGACGCGTCCATGGTGGTCAGCGCCCGTGAGGTGACGTCGAACGCCACCTCCCCGCGCACGGCCCGGCACAGCTCCGCCCGGAGCTCCGAAAGATCCCCGAGATCGGTCATGCGTCCAGGATGCACGCGATCGTCTTCGCGGCTGTCTCACCCGGCGGAATGTGTTTCACCCGGATTTCTCCGACCGCTACTCTCCCGTTCGTGGCTGAGATCCGGATTCCCTCTGACATCAAGCCCGCGGACGGACGTTTCGGCGCGGGACCCTCCAAGGTGCGGACGGAGGCGCTGGACGCCCTCGCCGCCACCGGCGCATCCCTCATGGGCACCTCCCACCGCCAGGCCCCGGTGAAGAACCTGGTCGGCCAGGTACGCGAAGGCATCCGCGAGCTGTTCCGACTTCCCGACGGCTACGAGGTCGTGCTCGGCAACGGCGGCTCGACGGCGTTCTGGGACATCGCGACCCACGGTCTGATCGAGAACAAGTCGCAGCACCTGACCTTCGGCGAGTTCAGCTCCAAGTTCGCCAAGGCCGCCAAGCTCGCCCCCTGGCTCGCCGAGCCGACCGTCGTCTCCTCCGACCCCGGCACGCACCCGGAGGCCCGGGCCGAGGCGGGCGCCGACGTCTACGCCTTCACCCACAACGAGACCTCCACCGGTGTCGCCATGCCCATCAGGCGCGTGGCCGGCGCCGACGAGGGCGCCCTGGTCCTGGTCGACGCCACCTCCGGCGCCGGCGGCCTCCCGGTCGACATCGCCGAGACCGACGTCTACTACTTCGCCCCGCAGAAGTCCTTCGCCTCCGACGGCGGCCTGTGGATCGGCGTGTTCTCCCCGGCCGCGCTCGAACGCGCCGAGCGCGTCCACGGCTCCGGCCGCCACATCCCGGAGTTCTTCTCGCTGCCCACGGCGATCGACAACTCCCGCAAGAACCAGACGTACAACACCCCGGCGCTGGCCACCCTCTTCCTGCTCAACCAGCAGCTGGAGTGGCTCAACGGCCAGGGCGGCCTCGCCTGGTCCACGGCCCGTACCAAGGACTCCTCCTCCCGGCTCTACGCCTGGGCGGACGAATCCAAGTACGCGACCCCGTTCGTCACGGACCCGGCCAAGCGCTCCCAGGTCATCGGCACGATCGACTTCTCCGACGAGATCGACGCCGCCGCCGTCGCCAAGGTCCTGCGCGCCAACGGCATCGTCGACACCGAGCCCTACCGCAAGCTCGGCCGCAACCAGCTCCGCGTCGCGATGTTCCCGGCCATCGACCCGGCGGACGTCGAGGCCCTGACCAAGTGCGTCGACCACGTGATCGAGCGGCTGTAGCGTCTCCCGCACACAGCAGCGAAGGGCGCCCGGCGAACAGGCGGGCGCCCGCGGTCACGGCGTCGGGCAGGCATTCCCGCCGCCGGCGGAGGGTCCGATGAGTGTCCTCGAGTGGTTCATCCTGTCCGTCTGCGTCTGGACGGCCTGGTCGGTGTGGGGTATGCGCCAACTGCCCGTGTGGCGGCGCGGGCTGCCGGCGCTGCTGCTCGTCACCGGCGTGGCAGGCGTCGTCCTCGTCTCCGGGTACGGCTCGCACTCACCCGCGGCCCGGATCACCAAGGCCGCATGTGTCCTCCTGGTCCTCGCGTCATGGGCGATGAGCCTGTGGGGACGGCGAAGCAGGCCCGTCTCCTCAGCGACCGGCGGCTGACAGTTCGACCCTGGCGGCGACCGGTACGTGGTCGCTGCCGGTGGTGGGCAGGGTGCGGATGTCGGTGACGGTCGCCGAGCGGGCCATGACCTGGTCGATCCGGGCCAGCGGGAAGGCCGCGGGGAAGCTGAGCGCGAAGCCCCGTTCCGCCACGTTCAGCCGTGAGGTCAGCGGGGCGAGGCCGCGGTCCTCCACCGTGCCGTTGAGGTCGCCCAGCAGGATCACCGTTCTCAGCTCCTCGGCCGCGACGGCCTCGCCCAGCAGCCGGGCGCTCTCGTCGCGCCGGGCGGACGCGAGGCCGCTCGCCCGGACGCGGAGTGAGGGCAGGTGCGCCACGTACGCCGCGACCCGGCCGTGCGGCGTCCGCACCTCGGCCCGCAGTCCGCGGTTCCAGGGCTCCGTGATCCCACGGGGTTTGATGTCCAGCGCCCGCGCACCGGTCAGCGGATGCCTCGACCAGAGTCCGACGGTGCCCCGGACCTCGTGGTACGGGTAGGCGGCGGCGAGGGTCCGCTCGTAGACCGCCAGGGCCGGGGGCACCAGTTCCTCCAGCGCGATGAGGTCCGGCCCGGCGTCGGCCAGGGCGCGGGCCGTGCCCGCCGGATCGGCGTTCTCGTCGCTGACGTTGTGCTGCACCACGACCAGTTGGCGCGCGCCGGGCGCCGTCGCGGGCAGGAGCAGCCCGCCGAAGAGGTACGTCCAGGCCGCCACCGGCAGCAGCAGAGCCACCAGTGCCACGGCGGAGCGGCGCAGCAGCGCCAGGGCGAACAGCACCACGACCACCAGGCCGAGCCACGGCAGGAACGCCTCCAGCAGACTGCCCACACGGCCCACGGAGTTGGGCACGGCCCGGTGGAACACCAGCAGCCCGGCCGTCAGCACCGCGAACCCGGCAAGCACCGGCCCCCGCCGCCACACCGCCCGGCGCCCCGCGCCTGCCGGCGCCTCCTGGCTCGGAGCGCTCCGCCCCGCCCGGCGCCGCGCCCACGACGGCACCGCCGCCCTCACCGCTGCCGCACCGCTGTCCGCCCGCCCCCGACCCACCCCGGCTCCCTCTCCGCTCGGCCTCTCCAACCAAGACGATCAGCCGAGTGGAACAGTTTCCGCCATCAGGGAGGGAAAAGCGGCGCCGCCCGTCCCTCAACCGCAAGGCGCCCGGCGTCGATCGCCCGGGCGCCTCGCCGTCGTCACGCCGCCGTGCAGCTCAGGCTCGGCGCACCCCCGCTCCCGGGCGCGCCCCCGAAGCCGAAGGAGGCCGAACCGCCCGCCGCGATCGCCCCGTTGTGGGCGGCGTTGACCGCCGTCACGGTCGCGCCGCTCTGGGTGTACGAGGCGTTCCACATGTTGGTGACCTTCTGGGCACCGCTCCAGGTCCAGGTCACCTTCCAGGACTTGATCGCGGTGGAGCCGGTGTTGGTCACCGTGACATCGGCGTTGAAGCCGCTGCCCCAGTCGCTGCTGACGACGTACGTGGCCCGGCAGGCGGTCTTGCCGCCGCCGTCGCCGCCACCGTTGCCGCCGCCGTTGTCACCGCCCCCGGTGCTCGGGAAGCCCGGCGCCTTGACGGTCGCGAGGTATCCGTCCTTCACCGTGTCCACGGTCTGCCAGTCGTCCTTCAGAATCCCGCCGGTGTCACCGGAGTTGGGGTTCCAGGACCAGAACGTCCAGTGGAAGGAGTCGCCGCCGTACGTCGAGGTCGGACGCATGTAACTGACCAGTGCCGCCAGCCACTTCTGGTCCACCGTGGACTGGAGCGTGGTGCCGAACTCGCCGACCCACACGGGGGCGATGTTCTGCTTGAAGATGTAGCCCCAGTACTTGTCCCAGATCCCCGGCATGTTGCTGGGGAAGGACGGGTCGCTGAACCAGGTCTGCTGGGCGACGCTGGTGGCGTAGTCGTGGGCCGAGTACACGACCCGGTTGGCCACGTCGAGCCGCACCGGGTACTGGCCGACGCCCATCAGGTTGCCGCCCCACCAGCCGGAGACGCCGTTGAAGGTCTGGATGCCCTCGACGAAGATCAGCAGGTCGGGGTTGACGGAGAGGACCGCGTTGCCGGCCCGCTCGGCGGCCAGGCGCCAGTCGGTCGCCTGGTCCCCGCAGCCCCAGCAGGCCGGGTCGTGGGGCTCGTTGTGCAGGTCGATGCCGATGACCGTGGCGTTGCCCTTGTAACGGGACGCCATCGACTTGAGGTTGGCGATCCACGTCGACTCGGGGACGGAGGCGGTGTACCAGAGGGCCGACTGGCCGCCCGAGTCCGGCCGGTGCCGGTCGAGGATGACCTTCAGGCCGTCCTGGCCGGCGTACGCGACGAGCTTGTCGATGACCTGGAGGGAGTTCAGCCCCTGCAGGTCGGCGTTCTTGCCCGCGGAGAAGTCGATGCTGGAGGGCATCGCGCCGGACTTGAGGATGTCGTCGCTGTAGGGCAGCCGGATGGTGTTGTAGCCCAGCGACTTCATCTGGTCGATCATGCTCTTGTAGTCGCGGGACCACAGGCCGTGGACGACCTGGTTGCTGGTCTCGAAGCCGAACCAGTTGATGCCGGCGATCCGGACGGACTGCCCGGACGCGTCCAGGATCTGGCGGCCGCTGGTGTGCCAGTAGCCGGCGCCGCCCGCGGCGGGGGCCGCGTGCGCGGTGGCCGGCAGGCCGAGTCCCAGGCCCAGCGGTAACAGGAGCGCTGCCGCAGCAGCGCACAGCGCTCTTCGCAAGGTGCGGAACATGGTGCTGCTTCCTCCCGAGGGGGCCGCGGGACCGGAACGAGTGGGAGCGCTCCCACACACCCGCGCCTCCCAGTGGAAGGCAGGCGACGACCGCCCGTCAAGAGCGTCGACGCAACAAACGCCTCAGCCCCCACACCGCGGCCACCACGCCGGCCACCGCGGCGAGGGTGCCCACGCCGAAGCGCCCGCCCCCGTCGGGACCGGCCCCGGTGGAACTCGAACCGCCCTGCTCCGAGGGCGACTTGGCGGAGCCGTCGGCCTCCGGCGCGTCGCGCACCTGCACCGGGCTGCCGGATCCCTCACTGCCGTACAGCAGCTTGGTGCCGTCCACGCTGTAGGTGACGGACTCCCCCTGCCTCTGGAGCGGCACGTCGAGCTGGCCCACACGCTTGATCCTGGCGCCGTTCCAGTCGTAGTGGATGCCGCCGAAGTAGCCGCGCACGGCGAGGTGCGTGCCGTCCGGGGAGAGGGCGGCGTCGGTGGCCCACAGGTCGACGGGGGCGATCGGCCTGAAGACGTTCGTGCCCGAGGGGGACAGTTCGGCCGGGCCCTCGTAGAGGTGACCGCCGTCCTCCTTCTTGTCGATGATGTAGACGCGGCCCGTCTTCGGGTGCACGACCATCGACTCGGCGTTGCGCGGACCGTCCGAGTACTTCACGACGTACTGCGTGGCCCGGATCGTCTGGTCCTTCAGCTCCTTCGGCTCGGGCAGCCGGTAGATCCACACGTAGGGCCAGGAGCCGTCGAGGTTGTCCCCGATGTCGCCGAGGTAGATCTGGTTGCCGGGCCCGATCGAGATGGCCTCCGCGTCGCGGGGTTTGCCGATGCCGCTGAGGGTGATGGTGGCGACGGTCTCGCCGGTCCTGCCGTCCACGGCGTAGATCTGCGGGCCGTAGCCGCTGTCGTTGTGCGTCCAGTAGACGCCGGGATGCAGGTGCGAGGCCGCGAGGCCGCTGGACTCCTTGATCCGCGGGTCCTTGATCGTGAACCCGTCCTCGCCGTCGGCGGCAAGGGCGGCGGGCGCGGCGAGCGCACCCACGAGAAGGGCCCCGGCGAGCAGGGCGAACGGTCGGCGCATCCCCCAAGCCTGCCATCCGGTACGTGTGTTCACACCGCGTGGTGGGCCTCACGTCGCGCCCCTCCCGTCCGTCGTTCATGATGAGCGGATGCTCAGGTTCATGCCCGTCGGTGACTCCATGACGATCGGCAGCACGGGCGAGCACACCTGGCGCTACCGGCTGTGGCAGCACCTGTGCGGAACGTACGGGGGCCCGTTCACGCTCGTCGGCCCGCGCGAGACGCTCTACGACAAGTCGGCGGACGCGCCGGTCTCCCTCGCCTACGCCGATCCGGACTTCCCCCGCGCCCATCTGGCCGGCTGGGGCGAGGGCTGGGGGCACATGGCCCCGCTCATCGGGGACGCGGTGCGCGAGTGCGGCGCGGACGTGCTGCTGGTCTCGCTCGGCCTGATCGACCTGGGCTTCTACACGAACCCCGAGCAGACGGCGGTCAACGTGGAGGCCTTCGTGCGGCAGGCGCGGGCCGCCGACGCGCGCGTCCGCGCGGTCGTGCTCCCGGTGATCCCGAACATCCGCGCCGCGGCCGACCCGCCCTTCGCCGCGCAGATGGACCGCTTCAACGAGCTGCTCGCCAAGGCGGTGGCCGACCTGGACGAACCCCGCTCCCCGCTGCTCCTGGCGCCCCCGCCGCCGACGTACGACATCCACACGGACACCTACGACGGCACCCACCCGAACCAGAGCGGTGAGCACAAGATCGCGGCCGCGTTCGCGGAGGCGCTGCACCGGGGGTGGGGGTGGGGCGGGGAGTACGAGGACTGAGCCCTCACTGGCATATGCACGCCGCCCCGTGACCCGGATGCCGTGCGTATCGTTGTACCGCGCGGTCGCACTCGTCCGTGAGGCGACTGGGGAGGAACGCCACGATGACCGTCCTGGAAGACAGGATCACGATGGCCGACGAGAACGTCGAGCGCCTGGACCTCTGGTTCCAGCGCTTTGAGCGGATGCCCGTCCCCGAGGGTTACAAGGCGGAGATCGTAGGGGGCAGTGTCTTCATGACGCCGCAGCGGGACATCCACTGGGAAACCATCCGTGAAATCCTCTGGGCTCTCGAAGATCACTTCGGAAGACGCCGCACGCGTGTGTTCACGGACGTCCGCATCGACTTCCCCGGCCTGGAGAACGGCTTCTGCCCCGATGTGGCCAAACTGCGCGAAGGCGCGGCAAAGGACCCCGACGGCCGCTGGCGGTACGAGGACGTCGACTTCATCGCCGAGGTCATCTCCAAGGGAACGGCCCACAACGACTACGGCCCCAAGTTGATGGCCTACGCGCTCGCCGGTGTTCCCGTGTACCTCATCGCCGACCCTTACCAGGGCAGGTGCCATCTGTACACGGAGCCCAAGGAGGGCTCCTACACCTGTGAGCTGCGTGTGGACTACGGAACCGACATCGACATGAGCACCACTCCCCTCGGTCTCGTCCTCAGGACCGGTGACTTCCCCCGCGACTGACCACCCCCGTTGCCCCGTCCGCAACCCCCCTTGCATCGAGCGCACTCCAAGACGTTGGCTTGTGGACCATGAAGTACACACAGCTCGGACGCACAGGACTCAAGGTCAGCCGACTGGTGCTCGGCACGATGAACTTCGGTCCGCAGACCGACGAGGCGGACAGCCACGCGATCATGGACGCGGCGCTGGACGCGGGGATCAACATCTTCGACACGGCCAACGTCTACGGCTGGGGCGAGGACAAGGGCCGCACCGAGTCGATCATCGGCAACTGGTTCGCCAAGGGCGGGGACCGGCGCGACAAGGTCGTCCTGGCCACCAAGGTCTACGGGAACATGTCCGCGGACAACTCCAACGTCTGGCCCAACCACGACAAGCTCTCCGCCGTGAACATCCGGCGGGCCGTGGACGCCAGCCTCAAGCGGCTGCGGACCGACCACATCGACGTCTACCAGTTCCACCACATCGACAGGGACACGCCCTTCGAGGAGATCTGGCAGGCCGTCGACGTACTGATCCAGCAGGGCAAGATCCTCTACGTCGGCTCCTCCAACTTCCCCGGCTACAAGATCGCCCAGGCCAACGAGATCGCCGCGCGGCGCTCCGGCACCATCGGGCTGGTCAGCGAGCAGTGCCTGTACAACCTCGCCGAGCGGCGCGCCGAGATGGAGGTGATCCCGGCCGCGCGGGACTACGGCCTCGGGGTCATCCCCTGGTCGCCGCTGAACGGGGGGCTGCTGGGCGGTGTGCTCAGGAAGCAGGTCGAGGGCGGCCGGCGTGCCTCCGGCAGGTCCGTCGACGCGCTCGCCGACACCGCCATGCGCGACCGGATCCAGGCGTACGAGGACCTGCTCGACAAGCACGGTCTGGAGCCCGGCGAGGTCGCGCTGGCCTGGCTGCTCACCCGGCCCGCCGTGACCGGCCCGATCGTCGGCCCGCGCACCGCCGAGCAGCTCGCGTCGGCGCTGCGGGCGGTCGAGCTGGAACTGAGCGAGGAGCTGCTGACCGGGCTCGACGAGATCTTCCCCGGTCCGGGTCCGTCTCCGGAGGCCTTCGCCTGGTAGGCGCCTGCCGCGCCGCCCCGGCGGCCGTACCGGCCCTGGCGGCCGTGCTCCGCGTCACCTGCCGAGCGCGGCCGCCATGGCGACGACGACGAACATCAGCACGAGCGCACCGGCCATGATCCGGTTCCGGGTTTTCGGGTCCACGTACTCGAGACTAACCGGCCGCCCGCAGTGGCCAGCGGCCGACCGGTTCGTAACGGGGCTGTTCCCCCGGCACTCCGGACACCGGCAGCAGGCTGCGCACGAGGACCAGCTCCTCCACGGTCCAGGCGCTGCTCGCGAAGTCCCGCAGCGCCTGGACGTACGGCCGTACGTCCAGGGCGTCCCGGCTGCGCGCCACCGTCAGATGGGCCTTGTAGGGGCGGTGCTCCCCCATCGGCACGCCCGCCTTCCGCGCCGCCGCGTCCGCCCGCCCGGCCAGCAGCCGCAGGGCCGCGAGGTCGCCCTCCACCCCCGTCCACAGCGCCTTGCCCCGCCCGAACTGCCCTCCCCCGCGCAGCGCGAGCGAGAAGACCCCGGTCCGGTGCGCGGCGTTCTCCAGGCGGGCCGACAGCGCGGGTACGACCTCCTCGTCGACCTCGCCGTAGAAGGCGAGCGTGAAGTGCCATCCGGGCCGCTGTGTCCACCGCAACCGCTCCGCACCGGGCAGCTTCCGCAACGTGGCGACCTCGTCCGCGAGCCCCCGGAGCACATCCCCCGGCGGCAGCACGGCGGCGAAGAGTCTCATGACCCCAGTGTCCCGCCCCACACCCGGGCGTGACCTGGCCGCCGTGCATATCGTTGGACGGCGCAGCCGCACTGCGACCAGTCGGCAGCAGTGGGAAACAGCACACTGACTGCTCCGGCAGACAGGACCGAGATGGCCGACCAAAGCGACTGGCCCACCCTCGACGAGATGTTCGAGTGGCTGGAGCGGATGCCCGTCCCCGAAGGTTTCAAGACCGAGATCGTCGAGGGGGGCATCTTCGTCACGCCACAGCGGGACACCCACTGGGAGATCACCGCGGCCCTCCACGAACAGGTGCGCGCCAAGTACCCGCGCAGGCGCGTGAAGTCCGACGTCCGCATCGACTACCCCGGACACCTCAACGGCTTCGCCTCCGACGTCGTCGCGCTGGCGGAGGGTGCCCTGAAGGACGAGAGGGGTCACTGGCGTCCCGGGGACGTCGAGCTGGTCGCCGAGGTGATCTCCCAGGGCACGGCCAGGAACGACTACGGCCCGAAGAAGGACGCCTTCGCGGCAGCCGGAGTGCCGGTGTACCTGATCGTGGACCCGTACACCGGCACATGGCACCTGCACACCCTGCCGAAGGACGGCGATTACCGGGGTGTCCTCAGCCTCGACTTCGGTGACGAGATCGACCTGAACGACACCCCGGTCGGCCTCGTCCTCAAGACCGACGAGTTCCCCCGCGACTGACCCGTTCCCGCCGGACCGGACGCCCCCGGGCTACGCCACCGCCGCCAGTTCCTTGCCCTGTTCGCGGGGGACCAGGTTGACCTGGGGGTGGCCGCGGTGCCAGGCGATGGAGAGGCGCAGGCCGCCGACGCGGGTCAGGACCAGGCCGACGGTGGCGGCCGCGACGAGGGAGACGGCACCGCCCACGGCGAAGCCGACGCGGGCGCCGTAGGCGTCGGTGATCCAGCCGACAAGGGGCGCGCCGAGCGGCGTACCGCCCATGAACACCATCATGAACAGGGCCATCACCCGCCCCCGCATGGCCGGGTCGGTGCCCATCTGCACCGCGGTGTTCGCCGTGACGTTGACCGTCAGGCCGAATATCCCGATGGGCGCCATCAGCAGCGCGAACAGCCAGTACGACGGGGCCGCCGCGGCGACGATCTCCAGCGCGCCGAAGGCCGCGGCGGCCGCGATGAGCACGCGCAGCCGGGCGGTGCCGCGGCGGGCCGCGAGCAGGGCGCCGACCAGGGAGCCGACCGCCATCACGGTGTTGAAGAGGCTGTAGGCGCCGGCTCCGGCGTGGAAGACGTCGTCGGCGTAGGCCGACAGCCACACCGGGAAGTTGAAGCCGAAGGTGCCGATGAAGCCGACCAGGACGATCGGCCAGATCAGCTCGGGACGGCCGGCGACATAGCGCAGGCCCTCGCGGAGCTGGCCCTTGCCGCGCGGGGCGCGCTCGACGACGTGCAGCTCGCGGGAGCGCATCAGCAGCAGGCCGGCGATGGGCGCGACGAAGGACAGGCCGTTGGCGAGGAACGCCCAGCCGGTGCCCACGCCGGTGATCATCAGGCCCGCGACGGCGGGACCGATCAGCCGCGCGGACTGGAAGTTCGCGGAGTTCAGGCTGACCGCGTTCTGGAGCTGCTTCGGGCCGACCATCTCCGAGACGAAGGACTGGCGGGCCGGGTTGTCCAGGACCGTGGCCAGGCCGACCGCGAACGCGGCGACGTAGACGTGCCACACCTGGACCTGGCCGGTCAGGGTGAGCGCGGCGAGCGCGAGGCCGGTGACGGCCATGGCCGACTGGGTGGCGAGCAGGGTGGGCCGCTTGGGCAGGCGGTCGACGAGGACGCCGCCGTAGAGGCCGAACAGCAGCATCGGCAGGAACTGCAGGGCCGTCGTGATGCCGACGGCGGCCGAGGAGCCGGTGAGGCTCAGGACCAGCCAGTCCTGCGCGATGCGCTGCATCCAGGTGCCGGTGTTGGAGACGACCTGGCCGAGGAAGAACAGGCGGTAGTTCCTGACCCTCAGCGAGCTGAACATCGAGGACTTACGGGGTGTGTCGGGGGCGGTGCGGGAGTCGTGGGTGGTCGGTGCGGGGGCGGAGTCTGCTCCGGATCCCGTACTCAAAAGGGTTCGCCTCCTTGGCCGGCTGCTCACTCGCCGAGTGGTACGTGTTCTACAGGTGTGCGAGCTTCTCCAGTACGGGGGCGGCGGCGCTCAGTTTGGCCCACTCGTCCTCGTCCAGACCCTCGACCAGGCCGGCCAGGAAGGCGTTCCGCTTGCGGCGGCTCTCCTCCAGCATCGTTTCGGCCTGGGCGGTCCGCGTGACCACCTTCTGACGCCGGTCCTCGGGGTGGGGCTCCAGGCTGACCAGCCCCTTGGCTTCGAGCAGCGCCACGATGCGGGTCATCGACGGCGGCTGCACGTGCTCCTTGCGGGCGAGCTCGCCCGGCGTGGCGCTTCCGCAGTTGGACAGGGTGCCCAGCACCGACATCTCGGTGGGGCTCAGCGACTCGTCGACCCGCTGGTGCTTGAGCCGACGGGACAACCGCATCACGGCGGAGCGCAGGGAGTTCACGGCGGCAGCGTCGTCGCCATGGGTGAGGTCCGGCATGTTCTTTAGCGTAACTCATTACTCTCGCTAAATACCACCGGGGACACACCCTGCGCCCGTGACTCCCGCCACTGAAGTTCTCGTCACTCTTTCGGGTGATCCCGGTGCGGAACATGACGCCTCGCGCGTAAGGGTGCCGCGACCCTCGTGCCATGGGGACCAGTGTGCTCAGCCTGCGCATGGACCACGAGCTGCTCGAACGGCTCAGGTGCCATGCCGCGAAAAGAGGAATGAGCGTCCAGGACTATGTCGTCCGGACGCTCATTCGGGATGACTTCGACGAGCGGTTCCAGGCCGCCGTCGAGGAGACGGAGAGGTTCTACGGGGTCAACCTGACCCCGGGGGATCAGGTCAGGCCGAGGGCCGGCATCAGGTAGTAGAAGGCGAAGACCGCCGCCACCACGTACATCGCCACCGGCACGTCCTTGCCGCGGCCGGCGGCCAGGCGCAGCACCACGAAGGTGATGAAGCCCATGCCGATGCCGTTGGTGATCGAGTAGGTGAACGGCATCATCAGCATCGTCACGAAGGCCGGGATGGCGATCGTGTAGTCCGCCCAGTCGATCTCCTTGACTGAACCGGACAGGATCAGGAAGCCCACCGCGAGCAGCGCCGGGGTGGCCGCCTGGGACGGCACCATGGTGGCGATCGGGGTCAGGAACAGCGCCACGGCGAACAGGGCACCGGTGATGACGTTGGCGAAGCCGGTCCTCGCGCCCTCGCCGACGCCCGCCGTCGACTCGACGAAGCAGGTGGTGGCGGAGGAGGAGCTGGCGCCACCGGCGGCGACCGCGATGCCGTCGACGAAGAGGACCTTGTTGATGCCGGGCATCTGCCCCTGGGCGTCGGTCAGCTTCGCCTCGTCGCTGATGCCCATGATCGTGCCCATGGCGTCGAAGAAGGTCGACAGCAGCACGGTGAAGACGAACAGGACGCCGGTGAGCACACCGACCTTCCCGAAACCGCCGAACAGGCTGACCTTGCCCAGCAGGCCGAAGTCGGGGGTGCTCACCGGACTGCCCGGCCACTTCGGGGTGGTCAGACCCCAGGACGGCACCTTGGCGACGGAGTTGATCACGAGCGCCAGGACGGTCATCGCGATGATCGAGATCAGGATCGCGCCGGGCACCTTGCGCAGGATCAGCGCCAGCGTGAGCAGCGCGCCCAGGATGAAGACGAGAACCGGCCAGCCGTTGAGGTGACCGTCCGCGCCGAGCTGGAGCGGGACGGTGGTGTGGGCGGCGTCCGGGATACGGGAGACGAAGCCGGAGTCGACGAG
This sequence comes from Streptomyces sp. CB01373, assembly GCF_002803075.1. Classification (GTDB taxonomy): domain Bacteria; phylum Actinomycetota; class Actinomycetes; order Streptomycetales; family Streptomycetaceae; genus Streptomyces. Next base: position 125,656 of record NZ_NNBK01000008.1, read on the forward strand.
CCCGATCAGCATGATGAACAGGCCGATACCGATGGCGATGCCCTTGCGCAGGCCGAGCGGCACGGCGTTCATCACGCGCTCACGCAGGCCGGTGGCGACCAGCAGCATCACCACGAAACCGGCGAGGACGACCATGCCCATGGCGTCCGGCCACGTCATGCGCGGCGCGAGCTGAAGCGCGACGACCGTGTTGACGCCGAGGCCGGCGGCGAGCGCGATCGGCACGTTGCCGATGACGCCCATGAGCAGCGTGGTGAACGCGGCGGTCACGACGGTGGCGGTGACGAGCTGGCCGTTGTCGAGCTGGTGCCCGTACATGTCCTTCGCGCTGCCCAGGATGATCGGGTTCAGCACGATGATGTAGGCCATCGCGAAGAAGGTGGCGAAACCGCCGCGGATCTCCCGGGAGAGCGTGCTGCCCCGTTCGGAGATCTTGAAGTAGCGGTCGAGGGCGCCGTACGGGGGCGTACCCGGCTGCTCGGGGGCGGAAGCCTTGGCGGTGGCCGAGGTGGACATGCGGGAGACCTCAAGGGTGCGGGTGAGTAGGGGTTCCGGGCCGGACCGAGGAGCAGAACAGACACCAACAGGTTCCCCCAGGTCCCTGCCGCGACTCCGTCTGTTGTGCATTCCTACGAAGAGAAGTGGCCAGACTCGGACCGTTTCAGTATGAACATATGAAGCACAAAAGACCATCTCCGCGCGTAGACCACGGCTCTGCCAGGGGCGGGACGCTTCTCGCTCACGCCCCGTAAGCTGATCCCCATGGCGAAGTGGACCCCCAAGCACGAGGCGCCGGAGCCCCTGGAGGGCCCCGTGGTCGCCACCATCACCGGCGGCACGATCGTGTGGTTCGTCCTCTTCCTGGTCCAGCTCCCCTTCTACGGCTGGTTCGACGACCACGGCCGCGCCTGGTGGGTGTGGACCTGCCTGGCCGGCGGCGGCCTGGGCCTGATCGGCATCTGGTACGTCCGCAAGCGGGACGCCGCCATCAAGCGGGCGGCCGCGGAGCGGGCGGGGCTGCCGCAGCAGCCGACGTCCACGGAATGACGTCCGTGACGTCCGCCGAACAGGGACCTCGTCAGCGGACGACGTCGGTGTCGCAGCCGGTGTCGTCGAGCTCGGCCGCGAACGGAGCCCCCTCCCAGTCGCCGGCGACGGTGACGGCACGGGCTCCGCACAGACCGGCGATCCGGAGGCACTCGGCCGGGTCCGCCGCGTCGAGCACCCCGCTGAGGTAGCCGGCGGCGAACGCGTCCCCGGCGCCCACCGGGTCGACCACGGCGACCGGCCGGGGCCGCTGCCGGTGGACGGCGCCGTCGACGCAGGCGACGCTTCCGGCGGAGCCGAGCTTGATCACGACCTGACCGGGACCGAGCGCGGCGATGGCCCTCGCCTGCCGCTCGGGGTCCTTCTCGCCGGTGAACAGCAGGGCTTCCTCGGCGGTGGCGAAGAAGATGCCGGACTTGCCGAGCAGATGGCTCAGCACCGGGCGGGCCCGGTCCTCGTCCCACAGCCGGGAGCGGAAGTTGGCGTCGAAGGAGACGGTGACGCCGTGCTCCCCGGCGATGGTGACGGCCCTGTGCACCGCGTCGGACGCGGACGCGCTCAGGGCCGGAGTGATGCCGGTGACGTGCAGGATCCTCGCGCCCGCGATCAGGTCCTCGTCGAGGTCGGCGGGCGCGAGGCGGGAACCGGCGCTGTTGGCGCGGTAGTAGCCGACCTGCACCCGGCCCGAGGCCTGGCGGGTCTTGAGCATCAGGCCGGTCGGCGCGGGATCGCGCACGATCGAGGTCGAGACGGCCTCGGCACGCAGCTCCCGGGCGATGAGCGCGCCGACCTCGTCCGTGCCCAGCCGGCCGATCCAGTGCGCGGCGCGGCCGAGCCGGGCCAGTCCGATGGCCACATTGCTCTCGGCGCCGCCGAAGCCGAGCCGCAGGGTGGGCTGCCGGATCAGCGGCATGCCCGCCGGCTGGGTGAGCAGCCCGATGGACTCGCCGAGGGTGACGACTTCGGGACCCATCGCGCTCACACCGCTTCCTCGATCGACGTGAACAGGGTGGCCGCGCGCCGGGCGATCACCGACACGTCGCCGTCGCGCAGCGCGCTTCCGGTGAGCGCGCCCCCCAGGCTGACCGCGACCGCCCCGGCGGCCACGTACGAGCCGGCGCTCTCCACGGTGATCCCTCCCGACGGGACGAACGGGATGCCGGGGAACGGTTCGCGCAGGCTGCGCAGATGGCCGGGGCCACCGGTGGCGGCGGGGAAGATCTTCACGGCGTCCGCGCCGAGGGCGTGGGCCCGCATCACCTCCGACGGCGACCATGCGCCGACGATGCTCGGCACCCCGTGTCCTGAGGCGATCCGGGGCAGTTCGTCGACCAGGCCGGGCGACACGGCGAACCCGGCTCCGGCGTCGATCGCGGCGCGGGTGAGGGTCTCGTCGGTGAGGGTGCCGGCGCCGATCACCGCGTCGGCCGAGAACTGCCGGACGGTCCGTTCCAGGACGGCCGGGAAGTCCGGTGTGGTGGCGGTCAGTTCGATCGCTCGGACGCCGGCGCGTATGAGCGCGGCCACGGTGGTGACGAGGTGCTCGGTCGTCGCGGGCCGCAGCACGGCCACGACACGGGTCCCGGTCAGGGCCGGGGGCAGGGGCAGGGGGGCCGCCGATCGGGCCACGGAGCAGCTCCTTCGGGATGGTGGGGGGCGGGCCGCCCGGTCGCCGTCGACGAGGCGGGTCACGCCGTGGGTCGGGGATGGTCAGCGGAACCTGATGGCGCTCCGGCCGCGCCGCGCGAGCGGGCTGCGGCCGGGTTCGTCACCGGGGGCGGCCGTGGTCATCCGCGGCCTCCCCACCGCTGCGAGACGGCGCGGGCCGCCGCTGTCACCAGGGGCACCACCCGCGGGACCCGCTCGGCCGGCAGGCGTTCCTCGGGCGCGGACACGCTGATCGCGTGAGTCGCGGCCCCGGTGGCGTCGAAGACCGGGGCGGCGACGCAGCGCACTCCCGCCTCGTTCTCGACGTCGTCGATCGCCCAGCCGCGGGCCCGGGTCCTCGCGAGCTCGGCGCGCAGCGCGTCGCCGTCGGTGATGGTGTTCCCGGTGCGCGGGGCCAGGCCCGCCGCGATCACCGCGTCGACGACGGCGGCATCGGCGTGCGCGAGCATGGCCTTGCCGACGCTGGTGCAGTACGCCGGCTGGGTGCTGCCGACCCGCGACGCCATCCGCACGGGAAGCGGGCTGTCGACCTTGTCGACGTAGACCACGTGGGGGAAGTCCGCCGTGACCAGGTGGACGGTCTCGTTCGTCGACTCCGACAGGTCCCTCAGCACGTCGCGGGCGTCGCGGTGCGGGTCGTTCCCGGCCAGGTACACCTGGCCGAGCTGGGCGTTGCGCCAGCCGAGCCGGTACGCGCCGCCCGGCAGGACCTGGACGAACCGGGCGTCGACGAGCGGTTGCAGCAGGCGCAGCGCCGTGGACTTGCTCAGGCCCTGCCGTGCGGCCAGCTCGGTGAGCGTGCGGCCGCTGCCCTCGGTGTCGTCGCCGAGCCCGACGAGGATCCCGAGCGCCCGGCGCAGCGAGGCCGAGTTGTTGCGCGCGCCGGGGGTGGGGGCGAGCTGATCGGTCAAGACGAGCCTCCTCGTCGCATCGGCGTGCCGGGTCTCGCGCCGAGCGTGCCGAGCATCATAGGCCACGCTCCATGCAATGCAAGGCAGCGTTCTGCACTGCACAACACCGAAGAACCATGCCGCGCGCCCCTCCCGTACGACCGCCGTACGAGCCCCGCTCCTCCCCAGGTCGGATCTTCCGCCTCCTCGACGAGTGAAGCCGCACGACCGCACGTACCGTCGAATGCATGACGCACATCGACGCGGGCGCGGAACTCGACCCCGTGCACCCCGTGCCCGTGAAGGCGGTCCGGTCGACCGGACTCACCTCCGGCGAGGTCGCGGAGCGCATCGCCCGCGGCGAGATCAACGACGTGCCGGTGCGCAGCAGCCGCTCCCTGCCCGACATCGTCCGCGCCAACGTCTTCACCCGGTTCAACGCGATCATCGGCGTCCTGTGGCTGATCACCCTGTTCGTCGCCCCGATCCAGGACAGCCTGTTCGGCTTTGTGATCATCGCCAACACCGGCATAGGCATCATCCAGGAGTGGCGGGCGAAGCAGACCCTCGACTCGCTCGCCGTCATAGGCGAGGCCCGCCCCACGGTGCGGCGCGACGACACCGCCGTCGAGATCGCCACCTCCGAGATCGTGCTCGGCGACCTCATCGAGATCGGCCCCGGCGACAAGGTCGTCGTCGACGGAACCTGCGCCGAGACCGACGGTCTGGAGATCGACGAGTCGATGCTCACCGGCGAGGCGGACCCCGTCGTCAAACGGCCCGGTGACCGTGTGATGTCCGGCAGCTTCGTCGTCGCCGGCGGCGGCGCCTTCCAGGCGACCAGGGTCGGTCGCGGCGCCTACGCCGCCCAGCTCGCCGAGGAGGCCTCCCGCTTCACGCTCGTCCACTCCGAGCTGCGCACCGGCATCTCCACCATCCTCAAGTACGTGACCTGGATGATGGTCCCGACCGCGATCGGCCTGGTCATCAGCCAGCTCGTGGTGAAGGACAACGACCTGAGGGAGTCCGTCGCCCGCACCATCGGCGGCATCGTCCCCATGGTCCCCGAGGGACTGGTCCTGCTCACCTCCGTCGCCTTCGCCATCGGCGTGATCCGGCTGGGCCGCAAGCAGTGCCTCGTGCAGGAACTGCCCGCCATCGAGGGCCTCGCCCGCGTCGACACCGTCTGCCTGGACAAGACCGGCACCCTCACCGAGGGCGGCATGGACGTCACCGAGCTGAGGTCGCTGGACGGCTACGACGAGTCGTACGTGCGCAAGGTCCTCGGCGCGCTCGGCGAGTCCGACCCGCGCCCCAACGCCTCCCTCCAGGCGATCATCGCCGCCTGCCCGGACAGCGAGGAGTGGCGCTGTGTGGAATCGCTGCCCTTCTCCTCCGCCCGCAAGTACAGCGGCGCGAGCTTCAGCGAGGGCGACGGCGAGTCCAGCACGTGGCTGCTGGGCGCCCCGGACGTGCTGCTGCCCGCCGAGGCCCCCGCGCTCGCCGAGACCGGGCGGCTGAACGAGCAAGGTCTGCGTGTGCTGCTGCTCGCCCGCGCCTCCCGCGACCTGGACGATCCGGAGGTGGCCCGGACCGTGCGGCCGGCCGCGCTCGTCGTGCTGGAGCAGCGGCTGCGGCCCGACGCCGCCGAGACCCTGCGCTACTTCGCCGAGCAGGACGTCCGCGCCAAGGTCATCTCCGGCGACAACGCGGTGTCCGTCGGCGCGGTCGCCGCGAAGGTCGGCCTCGACGGGACCGCCGTCGACGCCCGCCGGCTGCCCGCCGGGCGGGAGGAGATGGCCCCGGTGGTGGCCGGAGGCACGGTGTTCGGGCGGGTCACCCCGCAGCAGAAGCGGGACATGGTGGGCGCCCTCCAGTGGCGCGGGCACACGGTCGCGATGACCGGCGACGGGGTGAACGACGTACTGGCGCTGAAGGACGCGGACATCGGCGTGGCGATGGGCTCGGGGTCGGAGGCCACCCGGGCGGTCGCGCAGATCGTGCTGCTGAACAACAGCTTCGCCGTCCTGCCGTCCGTGGTCGCGGAGGGGCGCCGGGTGATCGGGAACATCACCCGGGTCGCGACCCTGTTCCTGGTGAAGACGGTCTACTCGGTGCTGCTGGCGGTGCTGGTGGTGTGCGCGCAGGTGGAGTACCCGTTCCTGCCCCGGCATCTGACCCTGCTGTCCACGCTCACCATCGGCGTGCCGGCCTTCTTCCTGGCCCTGGCCCCGAACACGGAACGGGCCCGGCCCCACTTCGTACGGCGGGTCATGCGCTACGCGGTGCCGGGCGGGGCTGTGGCCGCCGTGGCGACCTTCGTGACGTATCTGGTCGCCCGCCACCACTACACGGGGCCGGGCGCCCTGGACGCGGAGACCAGCGCGGCCACGCTGACGCTGTTCCTGGTCTCGATGTGGGTCCTGGCGATCGTCGCCCGCCCCTACACCTGGTGGCGGATCACGCTGGTGGCCTCGATGGGCGTGGCGTTCCTCGTCGTCCTGGCGGTACCCGCGTTCCAGGACTTCTTCGCGCTGAAGCTGGAGGGGACGACGATGCCGTGGCTCGCGGTGGGCATCGCGGTGGTCGCGGCGGCCGTCCTGGAGTTCCTGTGGAAATGGACGGGCCGCCGCTTTCCCGACTAGTGCTGTGGCCGGAAAGCCGGGTGGCTTACTTCTTCACACGGACCAGGTCACCCGCGGCATTGACCGCAGGAGTGGTGGAGTTGCCCGCGAAGACGAAGCGGTAGTAGCCGTCGGCGGTGGCCTTCGTGGTCGCCTTGAAGGTGCCCGCGGAGTTCGCCTTGACGGTCTTCAGCGTCTTGTAGGTGGTGGTGCCCTTCTTCTTGAACTGAAGCTTCACCGCCTGGCCCTTGTAGACCGAGTACTTGCCGCTCTCCCAGTTGGCCCGGGTCAGCTTGCCGGTGACGGTGACGGTCTTGCCCTTCTTCACCGGCTTCGGCTTGGCGCTCGTGGTCAGCTTGGAGTTGCGCTGCACCAGCGTGGTGCCGAGGGCGCCCTTCTCGGCGTAACCGACCTGGCTCAGGTCGAAGTCGCGCGACATGGGGTCCTGGCCGTTGAGCGCGACGGCAAAGGCGCCCGCCCGCCAGGTGCCGGCGTCGATGTTGTCCAGGTCGCCGTCCGCCGGATAGATGTCGATCTTGGACTTGCAGGTGGCCGTGGTCTCCGAGGTGACGGAGCAGCTGGCCAGGTCCTCGCCGGAGAGTTCGTTCTGCGGCCTGTCGAAGGAGCCCTTGTACAGGTAGGCCTCGGAGAAGAAGTCCTCGGCGCGCACGTCCACGTCGGCGCCGAACTTCATGGTGTAGGTGATCGTCGTGGACACGCGGTTGGTGGTGCCGACCTTGAGCGCCTTGGCGACCTTGAGGTTGGAGAAGGTGACGCCCAGGTCGTACGGCATGTCATCGTCGCCGGCGACGCTGGCCTTGATCCCGGCCTTGGCGGTGGACGGCGCGTGGACAGCCTGGAAGATCTTCGCGGCGTCCGCGCGGTGGGTGGAGGGGCCGGCGGCGTGCGCGGCGGGCACGGCGAGAGCGGAAAGGGCCAGGGCGCCGGTCACGGCGGCCACGGTGGCTCGTATACGCATGCGTTTCCCCAAGTGGAGAAAGGGGCCGGCGCCGGTCGTTCCTCGCGGTCCGTCCTCGGCGCGGGGCCCAATGATCGTGTGGTCTGTCTGACTCACATGATCAGATCCCCGACCCGTGAAGAAGGTTGCACGGAAATCTGGATTTCCTGTGAGCGGCCTGTCCGTGCCGTCCGTGCCTGGCAGGCGCCCGCTCCCTGAGGCCGACCCGGGAGAGTCCGGGCCGGCCCCCCGGCGAGCGGGTTACTTCTTCACGCTGACCAGGTCACCCGCGGCGTTGACCGCCGGGGTGGTGGAGTTGCCCGCGAAGACGAAGCGGTAGTAGCCGTCGGCGGTGGCCTTCGTGGTCGTCTTGAGGGCGCCCGCGGAGTCCGTCTTGACGGTCTTCAGCGTCTTGTAGGTGGTGGTGCCCTTCTTCTTGAACTGAAGCTTCACCGCCTGACCGCTGTACCCCGAGTACTTGGCGCCGTCCCAGTTGGCCCGCGTCAGCTTGCCGGTGACGGTGACGGTCTTGCCCTTCTTCACCGGCTTCGGCTTGGCGGCCGTGGTCAGCTTGGACAGGCGCTGGACCTTGGTGGAGCCGAGGTCGCCCTGCCAGGTCGCGTTCTCGCCCTCGTCCACGGCGAGCGCGCCGACCTTCCAGGCACCGGCTTCGGAGTTCACCAGGTCCCGGGCCGGGCGGATGTCGATGGTCGCCGTGCAGTTGAGGACCGTCGAGGACGCGGCCTTGCAGGTACCGGCGTCGTCGCCGCCCTGGAGGTCGGCGGGCGAGGTGATCTTGGCGCCGAGGTAGAGAACCGGACCGGTGCCGAAGGTGTCGGGATCGAGGCTCGCGGGGTGGGTCACGGTGTAGGTGACGGGAACCGAGACCTTGCCCGTGGCGCCGACGACGATGTTCTTGCCCTTGTTCACCTTGACGTTCGAGAAGGTGACGGCTGGGCCGGGGGCGCCGGCGGCGTGCGCGGCGGGCACGGCGAGAGCGGAGAGGGCCAGGGCGCCGGACACGGCGGCCACAGTGGCTCGTATACGCATGCGTTTCCCCAAGTGGAGAAAGGGGCCGGCGCCGGTCGTTCCTCGCGGTCCGTCTTCGGCGCGGGGCCCAATGAAGGTGGAGTCTGTCTGACTCACATGATCAGATCCCCGACCCGTGGAGAAGGTTGCACGGAAATCTGGATTTTCCGTGCCCGCCCGGGCGACGGCCGCGACCGGCCGCCGCCGGGGCAGAACCGGTGCCGCCTACTTCACGCTGACGAGGTCGGCCTTGGCGTCGACCGCCGAGGTGGCCGAGTTCCCCGCGAACGAGTAGCGGTAGTAGCCGGTGGCCGTGGCCTTGGTCGTGGTCTTCAGCCCGCCCTTGGAGTCCGTCTTGACGGTCTTCAGCGTCGTGTAGGTGCTGGAGCCCTTCTTCTTGAACTGAAGCTTCACCGCCTGGGAGGCGTAGCCGCCGTACTTCAGCGTCTCCCAGTTGGCCCGGGTGAGCGCGCCCGTGACCGTTATGGTCTTGCCCTTCTTCACCGGCTTGGGCGTGGCGCCGGTGGTCAGCTTGGCGGCGCGCTGGAAGAGGAAGGAGCCGGCCTTCTCCTTCCAGATGTAGTCCCCGTCGTTGGCGTCGATCCACGCGTCGACGTACCAGCGGCCGGCGTTCTTGTTGCTGAGGTAGTCGACCTTCGGGTCGACCTTCACCGAGCCGGTGCAGGTCGAGGTGGTGGCGTTGACGACGGTGCAGGTCGGCTTGCTGCTCGTGGCGAATCCGAAGCCGGGGCCCTCCAGCGTGAACGAGTCGGCCCGCTTGATGCCCGAGTTGTCCGTCGCCGTGACGCTGACCTTGATCGTCTTCAGCCCGGACGTCGAGATGGCCACCTTGTTGTCGCCGTCGACGACGACCTTGGTGATCTTGACGTCGCCGAACCCGCCGTCGGCCTGCGCGGCCGGGACGGCGAGAGCGGACAGGGCCAGCGCGCCGGTCACGACGGCGGCTGAAGCACGAATGCGCATGTGTTGTCCCCACGTTCAGGAGGCCGGGCCGCCGCGGCTCGACACCGTGCGCCCGGTCCATGTCCGAGGAGCCTGCTGACTCCACTGACATGACCGGGGACGGAAGTGAAAGGTTGTACGACTGATGACGGATGTGCGGAGGATGCGTGAAGACGGGGCCGCCTAGACCAGCAGCTCGCCGTTGCGGGCCACCACTCGTCCGCCGGACATCACGAGTTCGCGCCGAGGGGACCGCATCAGGGCGTCCTGCACGTTCTCGGCGTCGACCAGCACGATGTCCGCGCGGGCGCCTGCCGCGAGGTCGTGGACGCCCCGGTGCACGAAGCCCGCCGCGCGGGTGGTGGCGAGTTCCACCGCGTAGCCGAGGTCCTCGTCGGTCCGCAGGTCGTGGAGCCGCGCGAAGTCCAGGGCCACGCGCAGCAGATCGCCGTCACCGAACGGCGACCACAGGTCGCGGATCCCGTCGGTGCCCAGACCCACCGGCATCCCCCGGTCCCGCATCCCGCGCCAGGGCAGCGGCGCCGTGCCCACCGGCGCGACCGTCGACCAGGAGACGCCGGCCTCGGCCAGTTCGTCGAGCAGGTCGGCCTGCCGGCCCGCCGGCAGTTCCCCGAGGGCGAAGCCGTGGGAGACGTTGACCTTCCCGCGCAGCCCCGCGCGACGGGTGCGCTCGGCGATGAGCTCGAACTGGAAGGCGCCCAGCTCACCACCGTCGTGCAGGTGGATGTCGACACCGACCCCGCGCCGCTCGGCGATCTCGAACAGCCCGTCGAGCTGCTTCACCGGGTCGCGGTCGATCGCCGCCGGGTCGAGTCCGCCGATACTGGTCGCCCCGTGCGCCGCCGCCTGGTCCAGCAGGTCCAGGACGCCGGGCCGGCGGATCACCCCGTCCTGCGGGAACGCGACGATCTCCACCTCGATCGCGCCGCCGAGCGCCTCCGCCGCCCCGCGGACGGCGTCGATCCCCCGCAGGCCGATTCCCAGGTCGACGTCGACGTGGCTGCGCACCGCGGTGACGCCGTGCCGCAGGAACTCCCTCAGCACCGTGAGGCTGTTGTCCACGCCGGGAATGCCGAGCGCGTCCCGCTCGGCCCGCTCGTGCGCGATGCGTCCCGCGATGGTGGACTCGCCGCCGTACGACACCCATGGGCGGCCCCACCAGCTCTTGTCCACATGGGCGTGCGCGTTGATGAAGCCGGGCAGGGCGAGCAGTCCTCCGCCGTCCACACGCTCACCGGGCTCGCCCGCGGCACCGGCGGGCACCAGATCGCGGATCTTCCCGTCGGAGACGACGATGTCGACGGCCGCCATGCCCCAGGGGCGGACATTGGTCAGAGTCAGATCAGCCATGCCGGAATGGTATACCGGAAGGCCGTACGTCGGACTCACGCCAAGACAGCTCGCCGTGCGCGGCGATCGCACGTCGGCTGCCCTTGGGGCGCCCTGATCCAGCGCCCCGCGAGACGGCGGCTATTTGGTATACAGGTTCAGTCGAACCAGCGATCCCGTGCCAGTTCCTCCGTCCGGGACGGGTCCTCCAGGAGTGCCGCGACCTCGAAGCGGCGCGGCCACTGGCCCGACGCCCAGGCGAGGCCGGCGGCCACGCCCTCCAGGGTGGCCGCGTGCAGGACGCCGTCGGAGGTGAGACGCCAGTCCAGCCCGGTGCCGTCGACGACCAGTTCCTCGTGCTCGACGTAGGTGCGGGGGGTGCGCGCTCCGAGCAGGATCCGGAGCGGCTCCGGCACGTCGTGCTCGGCGCCCTCGGAGTCGACCTCGCCGGTGACGGACTCGCTCAGCCGCCGCACCTGGAACAGCTCGGCCAAGTCGGCGGCCAGCGCGGGCCGTACGGGCAGCAGCGGGACGCCCCCGGTGAGCGGCAGCAGGTCGGGCGAGTCGCACACCACGGCGTCGGCGGCGTCCACGACCTCCACCCGGCCGTCGACCACGGCCCGCACCTCGTCCGGCAGGGTCACCTGTTCCGGGTCGAGTTCGGCCAGCGCGCCGTACAGGGCGTGCAGTTGGGCGGGCGCGACGGGTCGCTCGGGATCGGCGAGCCGTTCCAGCAGCTCCGCGGCACCGCCCGGTTCCTCGAGCAGCGCGGCGACGCTCGTACGCACGCCGAGCGCCCGCAGCACCTGTTCGTCGTCGAAGCCGGAGGCGTCGGCCTCCTCGTACAGTCCGCGCAGCAGCGGGTCGGAGCCGGCGGCGCGCAGACCGGCCGGACGGCGCCCGCCGAGCACCGGGTGCCCGCGCAGCCACCACGCGGTGTACGGCCGGACGATCTCGTGGGTGCCGTCGGGCAGCAGGATCCGCACCGGCTGGGTGAGCGCGTCCCTGAGCGGCGGCTGGGCCAGCAGCGCGAGCGCCCGGGGCCACTGGTCGTCGTCGACGAGGTCCAGGTCGCGCACGGCGACGATCTCGGTGGCGACCGGCGGCACGGGGGTGTCCGGGAACCGGTCGAGCAGGTCCTCGCACCACACGTCGACCGCGTCGAGCAGCCCGGGGTCGTCCGGTTCGGGGAAGTCCCCTTCGCGCGGGTCGAGTTCGTCCGGGTCGAGGACGACGTCCGTGGCCCGGACCAGGGCGAAGTTGGCGAGCACACCGCACGCGGCGAGGGGCTGTTCTCCCCACTTCCCGGCCAGCTCGGCGTCCACGGCGGGGAGTTCACCCTCGCGCATGAGGCGGGCGAACGGGCCTCCGGGCAGGACGAGTTCGCCCGCCGGGGCGAGTTCGCCGTCCTCGTCGGGCAGGGCGAGCGCGCCCAGCCAGGGCTCGTCACCGGGTTCGAGTCCGGCGTCCCGGACCAACGCGAGGACGGTCTCGGCGAGTTCCTCGGCGTCCGGGGTGTCCTCGTCCCATCCACCGGTGTCCTCGTCGAGGGAGGCGGCGACGGCGGCCCGCACCTGCGGGGTGGTGAGCACGGCACGCGGCGTCGCGGGCAGGGCGCCGAGCTTCTCCAGCAGGGGATGGACGGCGTCCGGGTGGGCGACCTTCAGTCCGAGCCGGGCCAGCAGCTCCGGGTCGGCGAGGGCGGCGCCGGCGACGGGCAGCAGGACCTGCCGGGGCCCGATGGTGGTACGGCTGTCGGCCAGCGGCACGGGCAGCCCGGAGAGCCGGTCGGGGTCGACGCCCGCGAGGCTGTCGTACAGGCTCCTCCACCAGCCTGGCTCCTTCTCCAGGCCGGCCAGCCGGTCGACGGCGTCGGTCAGCGGCAGGCGGGCCACGCCCAGCGTGCGCAGTTCCACGCGCCGTTCGAGTCCGGCGGGCAGCAGGGTGGGCAGCACCTCGGCGAGGACGCGCACGGTGCCGGCGCCGGCGCCCTCGACCACCTCGGCGTCCCGGGGGCGGAGGGTTTCGGGCAGGTCGGAGTCGTCGTCCTGATGGGCGGCGGCCACGGCCGCGGGCGGCAGGAAGGAGGTGCGCGGCAGCCGGTCGAGGACGGCCTGCCGCAGCGCGCCGTCCAGTTCGCCCTTGCCCAGGGGTCCCGGCACGAGGCCGATGACGCCCTCGGCCACCGGCCGCCAGCCGGCGAGGAGTTCGGCGTAGGCGTCGGCCGCGCGCTGCACGAGGAAGTCGGTGAGCGGGCCGGGCGCGGTGTGGCGGCGTGTGCTGTCCAGCGGGAACGAGGCGATGAGCAGGGCCGGCACGCCGAGGGGTTCCTCGCTGGGGGTGGGCGCGTGCACGACGGGGCTGGTGCGGGGGCGGGCCGGGCCGCCGTCGGCGTCCACCGGGACGGCCCAGGTGACCGACCAGTGCGGGCGCAGGCGCTCCTCCACCGGGCGGTCGGCGAGGAGTTCGGGCGTGAGCGGTCCGTGCGCGCCCGCGGTGCGCCAGCGGGTCGTGCCCTCGCGGGTGTCCTCCACGACGGTCAGGGCGCCCTGGGTGCGGCGGCGCAGGGTGCGCGGTGCGGCGTCGCCGATCTCGACCACGACCTCCTCGAGCCCGGGCAGGGCGAGGAGCAGGGCGTCGTCGACGGCGTGCAGGAGGCGTTCGGCGAGGTCGGCGGCGGCCGCGTCGCGCAGGCGCAGGATGACGACCGTGTCGTAGGGGCCGGGCGCGGTGCCCTCGGCGGCGAACGGCAGCCGCAGCAGCGGTACGTGTCCTTCGCGGCGGCGGATCTCGTCGCCGAGGCCGGGGCTGTGCCGTGCGGTCTCCTCGGCGAGCGCGCGGGCCTCGGCCAGCGACCACCGGACACCGCCGTGCCGGCCGACGACGGCGGGCTCGTCGGTGACGGCGAGGACGGCGGCGAAGCCGACGCCGAAGCGGCCGACGGCGCGGTCGCGGGCGTCGTCGCGCTTGGCGGAGGCCCGGAGCGTGGCCAGCGACTCCACACCGGCCGCGTCGAGCGGGGCGCCGGTGTTGGCGGCGAGCAGCACGCCGTCGCGCAGGGTGAGCCGCAGCCGGCCGGGCACGTCCGCGCGGGCGGCGGCGTCGGCGGCGTTCTGCGCCAGCTCGACGACGAGCCGGTCCCGGTAGCCGCCGAGGACGAGGTCCTCCTCCGCGTTGGCGTCCTCACGGAATCGGGCCGGGCTGGTGGCCCAGGCGTCCAGCACGCCGCGGCGCAGGCGCGCGGTCCCGAACGGATCCCCTCCGGCGGACGGCTGCACCAACATGCTCACGTTCACTCTCCTCATCGGCGTGACGACGAAGGTACCGCGCACGGGAGAGGCCATTCGCCCGGCGGACGGCCGGACCGGTCAAGACCGGTCACGGGGCAGACCGGGGCCTGCCTGTCCTGCCCGTCCTAGGAGTGCCCCAGCTCGGCGGTCTCGTCGTCCCCGGTCACCGGAACCGAGCCGGAGTCCTCGGCCGGACGCAGCGGGAAGGGGTCCACGCGCGTCTCGTCGATCACCGGCGGGGGCGGCTGCGGAGGCTTGGGCATCACCGCGGCCTCGGAGTGCCCGCCGCAGCCGTACGTCAGGGAGACCATGCGGCCGTCGGCCGGGGAGAACTCGTTCGCGCACACGCCGAAGGCCTGGCCGAGCAAACCGCCGATCGGCACCAGGAAGCCGCAGCTCACGCAGGCCGCCGGGGCCGCCTGGGCCATCGGGGTCTTCGCGCCGAAGCCCTCCTCCCAGCGGTCGGCGGCGACATGCAGGCCGTAGCGGGACAGGACCCGGGCGCGGCGCATGCCCAGTTCCTCGGCGAGCGCGGAGATCGAACCGCGGGACGGCGCGGTGGGGAGGTTGCTCGGCGGACCCGCCGTGACCTCGGCGTCCTCCGCCTCCGCCAGCTCGGCCATCTCCCCGGAGACGGCGGCGTTCGGCGCGGGCTCGTCCTCGCCGGAGTAGCCGGGTTCCAGGCGGAGGTCCTCGGCGTCGGTGGGCAGCAGGTCGCCGGGGCCCATGTCGCCCGGGCGCAGGCGCTCGCTCCACGGCACCCACTCGGGGGCGAGCAGCGCCTCCGGGCCGGGGAGCAGGACGACCTCGTCCAGGGTGACGATCTTGGCGCGTGAGGCGCGGGCCACGGTGACGGCCCAGCGCCAGCCCCGGTACCCGAACTCCTTGCACTCGAAGAAGTGCGTGACGACCCGGTCGCCCTCGGAGAGCACTCCCGCGTGCTCGCCGACGACACCGGGCGCGGCCGCCTCCTCGGCCGCGGCCCGGGCGAGGTCGACGGCCTCGGCGCACAGGCGGTCGGGGGTGCGGCTTCGCGTGGTCGCTGCGCTCACAGGTATCGCTTCTCTCCTACGCCGTCTCTCGGGTGCGCCGGCCTGAAGGCGGCGGGGCGGACGGAGCGGACCCTGGGACCGCGTCGACGTCCGCGCCCGATCGCGCTCGGGCGCACCTACGTCATCCATTCTGCGGTATGCCCGTAAGGCGCGCGGTCGAGAACGTTCGCCACGGCGCGCTACGCACGCTACCTTCTCGTCGCCGCTCGGCCTACACCGACGTTGTCTTCACCGCGCCGCACCGGAACTTTCCCACCGCCGTCGCCCCCCGCCGAACCCCGCGGAGAACCCACCACCGCGAACGCGGCCCCGCCGCGTTCGGGACGGTCCCGCCGCCGCGAGCGCCGCCGTGTGTGCCGGGGCCGGGTGGGTGGGTTCGGGGTGTCTGGTTGGTCGCATCCGCGCCGCCATGGCGCTACCCGTGCCCTTTCCGGGGCAGTATGACGGGGTGGCAGCCGCGAGGACGCCCCCGGGAACCACCGGCGTCGGTGGGGACAAGGGGGTCAAGGGGAGCAGCCGGGGCAGCGGTTCGGGCCGGTTCGGCGAGTCCGTCCGCGCGGTCGGGCGTGCCCTGCACCTGCCCGTGACCGGAACGGTCCGCGGCATCCGCAGGGCGACCAACGCCCACGGCGCCGGCGAGTCCGGGCTCGGCAGGCTGATCGAACTGCACGCGGTGAACGGCGCCGGCGACGTCATGATCACCGTGGCGCTCGCCTCCACCGTCTTCTTCTCCGTTCCCACCGACGAGGCCCGCGGCCGCGTCGCGCTGTACCTCGCCATCACCATGGCGCCCTTCACGGTCCTCGCGCCCGTGATCGGTCCCCTCCTCGACCGCCTCCCGCACGGCCGCCGCGCCGCGATGGCCGCCGCGATGCTGGCCCGCGCCCTGCTCGCCCTGATCATCGCGGGCGCCGCCGCCAGCGGCAGCCTGGAGCTGTACCCGGCCGCGCTGGGCGTGCTGGTCGCCTCGAAGGCGTACGGCGTGGTCAGGAGCGCCGTCGTACCCCGGCTGATGCCACCCCGCTTCTCCCTGGTCAAGGCGAACTCGCGGGTCACCCTCGGCGGGCTGCTCGCGACCGGCGTGGCCGCCCCCATCGGCGCGGGCCTCCAGACCCTCGGCCCGCGCTGGCCGCTCTACGGCGCCTTCGTGATCTTCGTCGCGGGAACGTTCCTGTCGTTCGCCCTGCCCCCGAAGGTCGACTCGGCCAAGGGCGAGGACCGGGCGCTGCTCGCCGCGGACGAGCAGCATCTGCGCGGCCCGCGCCGAAAGCCGCTGAAGCGCCCCGGCCTGCGCACCGTCGGCACGGCCGTCACCCACGCCCTCGCCGCGAACGCAGCCCTGCGCTGCCTGTCCGGATTCCTGATCTTCTTCCTCGCCTTCCTGCTCCGTGAGCACCCGCTGACCGGCGAGAGCGCGGCGGTCTCGCTGGGCATCGTGGGCGTCGCGGCGGGCGCGGGCAACGCGCTGGGCACGGCGGTCGGGGCCTGGCTGAGATCGCGCGCGCCCGAGATCATCATCGTGACCGTCGTCGCCATCGTCCTGGGCGCGGCGGTCACGGCCGCGGTCTTCTTCGGCGCGTTCCTGGTGGCCTGCCTGGCCGCGATCGCCGGCTTCGGGCAGGCGCTGGCCAAGCTGTCCCTGGACGCACTGATCCAGCGGGACGTGCCCGAACCGGTGCGGACCTCGGCGTTCGCCCGCTCCGAGACACTGCTCCAGGTGGCCTGGGTGCTCGGCGGGGCGATCGGCATCGTGCTGCCGCTCAACGGCGTGCTGGGCCTGTCGGTGGGCGCCGGGCTCGTGGCCGCCGGCTGGCTGCCCACCGTCCGCGGCCTGCTCGCCTCGGCCCGGCACGGGGGCACCACGCGGCCCCGGGTGGCGTGAGGCGCCGTACCGGGGCAGTGCAGTACGGTACGTCGCACCCCCGCGTGGGCGGGGAGCCCGGCGCGCCCGATAGCCTTCGGCCATGACCACGCTGCATTCCGCCGTGCGACGCCGCCGCGCCGTCGCCGCTGCCGGCGCCGTTTCCGCGGGACTGCTCGCACTGTCGGCCTGTTCCAAGCCGACCCCGCTGGCCACGCTCACCGTCGGCAGCTCCTCGGTGAGCTCTGAAGCCAACTGCTACAACGACGGCAACGCGCTCAAGACCGCCGACCTGGCCAAGTGCCTCAAGTCCAAGGACATCAAGACGATCAAGGTCGACCCGGACGAGACCGTCCGCTTCGGCGTCGATCCGAAGATCGCGGACACGGGCTGGACCATCCTGATGAACGGTCAGCCGCTGACCGACTCCAGCACCAAGACCTACCGCACCATCCCGGGCAGCGTCTTCTTCAACGCCCAGTACGGCGCCAGCGGCAACTCGACGCTGGTCTCCATCAAGGAGGGCGAGAAGGACGTGCGAGGTCTGTGGTCCTTCAAGCTGACCAAGGACTCCTGACCACGTCCTCGCCACGCGTCCTCGTCACCACCGCCGTCCCCGTCGAACGGGACGCGGTGGCACGGGCGTTCGCCGGGCCCGGGCGTGAGGAGCCGCTGCCGGCGCTGCCCGGTGCGGCCCTGCACCGGCTCCCCGGGCCGCCCGCCGTCGACCTGATCGCCGCCGGTGTCGGCCCCGCCCTCGCCGCCGCGGCGACCGCCTCCGCCCTGACCGCCGCCGCGCTCGGCGGCGTCCCCTACGACCTCGTCGTCTCGGCCGGTATCGCCGGCGGCTTCGCGCCCCACGCGCCGGTCGGCTCCCTCGTCGTCGCCGACGAGATCACCGCCGCCGACCTGGGCGCCGAGACCGGCGAGGGATTCCTGCCGGTGACCGAACTCGGCTTCGGCACCGTCACCCACCGTCCACCCGAAGCACTCGTACGGGCGATCGCGGCCGCCGTCCCGGCCCGTACCGGCACGGTGCTGACCGTCTCCACGGTGACCGGCACCGCCGCCCGCGCCGACGCCCTGCGCGCCCGCCACCCGGGCGCCCTGGCCGAGGCCATGGAGGGGTTCGGAGTCGCCGAGGCGGCCGCCGCGCACCGCGTCCCGGTGCTGGAGGTACGCGCGGTCTCCAACCCCGTCGGCCCGCGCGACCGCGCCGCCTGGCGCATCGGCGACGCCCTGGCCGCCCTGACCGAGGGCTTCGGGAAGCTGGCGCCCGTCCTCACGAGTTGGAACCCACATGAGCCCTGACAGCAGCCGACTGCGGATCGCCTACTCCCCCTGCCCCAACGACACGTTCGTCTTCGACGCGCTCGCCCACGGCCGCGTCCCCGGCGCGCCCGCGCTCGACGTCACCTTCGCGGACATCGACGTCACCAACGGCATGGCCGAGCGCGGCGAGCTGGACGTGCTGAAGGTGTCCTACGCGGTGCTGCCGTACGTCCTCGGCGAGTACGCGCTGCTGCCGTGCGGCGGCGCGCTGGGCCGGGGCTGCGGGCCCCTGGTGCTCACCAAGGAGCCGGGGGCCGATCTCACCGGCCGCACGGTCGCGGTGCCGAGCGAGAAGTCGACGGCGTACCTGCTGTTCCGGCTGTGGGCCGCGGACACGGTCCCCGGCGGGGTGGGCGAGATCGTGGTCATGCCGTTCCACGAGATCATGCCGGCCGTGCGGGACGGGAAGGTCGACGCCGGTCTGGTGATCCACGAGGCGCGCTTCACCTATCGGAACTACGACCTGCACAAGCTCGCCGACATGGGTGAGCACTGGGAGCACACCACCGGCCTGCCGATTCCGCTCGGCGCGATCATCGCCAAGCGGTCGCTGGGCGAGCGGACGCTGACGGGGCTCGCCGACTCGATCCGGGCCTCGGTGCGCGCCGCCTGGGACGACCCGGAGGTCTCCCGGCCGTACGTCATGGAGCACGCCCAGGAGATGGACCCGGCCGTCGCCGACCAGCACATCGGGCTGTACGTCAACGAGTTCACCGCCGGCCTCGGCGAGGACGGCTACGCGGCGGTCCGCGGGCTGCTCACGCGCGCCGCGGCCGAGGGACTCGTACCGCCCCTCGGCCCGGACGCGCTCGCTTTTCCCTAGCCCTGTGGGCCTGTTGGCCTTGCCCCACCCCGTCGGGTCATACGTCCAGCTGGTCGGCGACCGCGCGCAGCAGCCCGGCGACGTTCTTGCCGGACGTCTTGTCGGGGTAGCGGCCGCGCTCCAGGGTCTGCGCGACCCCCTCCAGGAGGGTGGTCAGGTCCTGCACGATGGACGCCAGCTCGTCCGGCTTCTTGCGCTGGGCGGCGGCGACCGAGGGGGTCGGATCCAGGAGCGTCACGGAGAGGGCCTGGTCACCGCGCTGACCGGCTACCACCCCGAACTCCACCCGCTGCCCCGGCTTGAGCGTGTCCACTCCGCCCGGAAGCACCGAGGAATGGACGAACACGTCGCCGCCGTCGTCGCGGGAGAGGAAGCCGAAGCCCTTCTCAGCGTTGAACCATTTGACCTTGCCGGTAGGCAAAGCACGCACCCCATCTCACCGGTCAGCCGAACCACAGTTGCCGCAGGTCAGGCTATATAGCGCTCGCTCGTGCCTGCCGTTGTCCCGAAGCCTCCCCAGCTCTTTACCCGCCGTCGAGCCCGCCCACTCCAGTCGGCCGAACCTGGCCGATCTACGTGGGCGCGCCCGCTCCCGGGTGAGGGAGGCAGGGGATATCTCAGCACATGAGGGGGCGGCCGCGGCAACCCGAATTCGCGCAGAGTGACGACACCGGGACAGTAAGCGCACCGGACGGCGGACGTCCCGGGGCCGCGGCCGCTCCGCCGTGAGGACCTATCCTGGTGAGGTGCGTGACCAGACCCGAACCCCTTCCGAACCCACGGCCGGTGACCGGCTGGTCCGTGCGGGTGCCATCGTCTTCTTCGTCGGCGCGGTGGCCACCGCGGTGACGCTGGCGCCGCTGTTCCTCGGCGCGAAGCCCTTCCCGACCTACATGTTCGGGCTGAGCATGCTCATGGGCGTCGGCTTCCTGATCGCCGGCGCGGGCGTGCTCCAGTCGATCGCGGCGGGCCGCCGTCAGGCGCGCGGCGACTCCCGTTGACGGCTGACCAGCGCGCCGCCGGCCACGAGCCAGTCCGGGAACGCGGTCAGATCCGGAAGCACGACGTCCGCGCCCGCCGCCCGCAGTTCCCCCTCGTCGCACGGTCCGGTGGCCACCGCCACCGACAGGGCGCCGGCCGCCCGGGCGCCCCGCACGTCCCCGACGTGGTCGCCGACGTACACCCGGGCGCCGTACTCGCGCAGCGCCTCGGCCTTCTGCTCGGCCCACAGACCGCCGATCAGCGCGTCCGGCTCGATGCCGAGGTGCTCCAGGTGCAGCTTGGCGTTCGGCTCGTACTTGGCGGTGACCACGATCGCCCGTCCGCCGGCCCGCCGCACGGCCTCGATGGCCTCACGGGCGCCGGTCAGCGCGGGTGTGGCGGAGACGGCTGTCGCCGGGTACAGCTCCCGGTACAGGGCCCCCACCTCCTCCACCCGCTCCGCCGGGAACCAGTTGACCAGTTCCTCCGCGAGCGGCGGACCGAGCCGTGTGACCGCCAGGTCGGCATCGATGTACGTCCCCGTCCGCGCGGAGAGCTCCAGGTAGCAGGCGCGGATGCCGGGGCGGGAGTCGATGAGGGTCATGTCGAGGTCGAAACCGACGGTCGGCGGGTGAGAGGTCATATGGGCCATTGTGCCCAGGGGGCACGGCCACGAGACCTCAGGCCCGTGTGACGTACACCTGCTTCCGGCGGTGTGCTCGTACCTACTTCCGGCGCTGCGAGCGCCACACCAGGAACAGCGCCGACAGCACGGCCGCGGCCCGGACCACCCACGGCCAGGTCTGGGCGACCGCGTCGTTCATGTGGCCCTCGGCGATCGGGGTGCCCCACCGGTCGTCGGTACGGCCCCACAGCCAGACCGCCCACGAGGCGAGCGCCAGGCCGGGCATGCCGACGACGGCCCACTTGGACTCCGTGGGGGTCAGCCGGCGGGAGGCGTAGGCGATGACCCAACCGAACAGCAGGGCGTACCAGTTGCCCAGGACCGCGCCGACCACCAGCAGTACGGCCGCGAACAGCAGCAGCGGATTGCTCCGGCCCGTCAGCAACGGGGGCAGCGCGAAGCGCCGGCGCCCGGCGGGCGCGTCCGGCTCGGCCGCCTCCTCCGGCTCCGCGGCGCCGGCCTCCGGCGCCGGCTCCGTCTGCGCGGGCTCCTTCGCCGGCGGGGGCTTGAGCAGCTCCGGGATCTCCACCCCGCCCATGAAGCCGGGTACCTCCTCGGCCATCGCCGGCGTCCCCTGCCCCACGCCCCACCACTCGGAGCGGCTCGCCGGGCCGCCGAGTTCGTCGGCGGTCGCCAGGTGCGGCGGGGAAGGGCCGTCGGACGGCACGGGGCCCGTCCGCGGCGGACGCGGCCGCGGTACGACCTTGCGCAGCCCCTTCGAACGCGCCTGCTCCGCCTCCGGTTCACGCTGCGCGGGCACGGCCGGGGCCGCCGCCCCCGGTCCGCCGCCGCTGCCCGCCGCCGCGACGACGTCGTCGGGGCTGCCGAGCCCGTCGAGGATGCGGCGCACGGCGGCGGGACTGTCCACGGCGGCCTTGGCCCGGCGCCGGTCGATCTCGTTGCGCAACTCCGCGACCAGACGCATCCGGGTGGCCGAGGACAACTGGCGTTGCTGAGCGACGTCCCCGACGCGACTCAGATACTCGTAGACGACCTGATCGCTCTCGATCCCCACGAAGCCCCTCCGGGGTGGCTGGCCTATGACCCCGTTGGACGACGTTACCGCCTCCCGCGCGGTGCCCGGTGCCGCAGTACGGGGCCGGGCGCGACTCGCAGCCGGTACCGTGAATCGGATGAGCAGCGATGAGAAACCGGCGGCCCCGCGTTCGCTCGCGGAAGCGCTCCGCGCGCGCGACGACGCCTCCCTGGCCGCGCTCCTGCGCAGCCGCCCCGATCTCATCACCCCGGTCCCGACCGACCTCACCCAGCTCGCCACCCGCGCCGGGACCCGCGCCTCGGTGGTCCGCGCCCTGGAGCGGCTCGACCGGTTCGCCCAGCAGACGGCCCAGGCCCTGGCGGTGGCCGGCGATCCGGCCACGTACGACGAACTGCTCGGCCTGATGGCCTCCGACAGCCGCGACCCCGTCGTCGCCGCCGCGCTGCCCCGCGCCCTGGGAACCCTGCGCGAGCAGGCCCTCGTCTGGGGCGGCGACGACCAGCTCCGCCTGGTGCGCACGGCACGCGAGCTGCTCGCGCCGTCGCCTCAGCACCCGTCCCCGACGGGGCTCGGACCGACAGTGCGGGAGGCCACGGCGGGCATGTCGCCGGGGCGCATCCAGGAGATCGTGACGGCCGCCGGACTGCCCTCGACCCACGACTCCGTCTCCGCCGTCGCCTCGCTCACCGACCTGTTCACCGACCGCGAGCGGATGTCCGCGCTGCTCGCCGAACTGCCGGGCGACTCCGTCGAGGTGCTGGAGCGCCTGGTGTGGGGGCCGCCCTACGGCCAGGTCACCCCCGACCCGGCGCCGCGTCTGCGGCTGCTGCTGGACCGCGGGCTGCTGCTGCCCACGGCGCCCGGAACCGTCGTCCTGCCCCGTGAGGCGGCACTGCACCTGCGCGGGGGCCGCGCCCACCGTGCGACCGAGCCGGTGCCGCCGGCCGTGGAGGCGGCCGCGGCCCACCGTCCGCAGATGGTGGACGCGACGGCGGCGGGGCAGGCGTACACCGCCCTGGCCACCGTGGAGGAACTGCTGCGGGACTGGGACGAGGGCGGCCCGAGCGTGCTGCGCGCGGGCGGGCTGAGCGTGCGCGACCTCAAGCGCACCGCCGTCGCCCTGGACGTGCCCGAACCGGCGGCCGCCTTCTGGGTCGAACTCGCCTACACCGCCGGTCTGCTCGCCTCCGACGGCGAGGCGGACGAGCGGTACGCGGCCACCCCGGCCCACGACGAGTGGCTGGAGCGGCCCGCCGCCGAACGCTGGGCCCACCTCGCGTCGGCCTGGCTGGCGGCCACGCGGACCGCGGGGCTGGCCGGCGGACGGGACGCCAAGGACCGGGCGCTGTCGGCGCTCGGCCCCGGCCTCGACCGCTCGGCGGCGCCGGAGGTACGCCACCGGGTCCTCGCGCTGCTCGCGGAACTGCCGCCGGGCACCGCGCCGGTCGCCGAGTCGGTGCCGGCCCGGCTGCGCTGGGAGCACCCGCCGCGCGGGGCGCGGCAGGAGGACGACCTGCGCAGCCGCCTCGCCCGGTGGACGCTGTCCGAGGCGGAACTGCTCGGCGTCACGGGCAGGGGCGCCCTGTCCACCCAGGGCCGCGCGCTGCTGGGCGCGTCGGCGCCCGCGCCGGAAGGGACCCCTGCGGGCGAGGGCGGGCGTGGTCCCGGCACGCGCGCCGAGCCGGCCACGGACGCGGGCGGGGCCACGCCCGCGAGCCCCGGTGACAAGCTGCCCGTGCACAAGCACCACCGCCCGGAGGGAACCCCCGGCGCCCCCGGACCCCAGTCCCCGCCCGCCGTGGTTCCGGTCCCGCCGGTCCACCCCACAGCTCCCGACTCCCCCGCCGAGCAGGCCGCCGCCGTCGCCGAGGCGGCCCGGGTCCTTGCTCCGCTTCTGCCCGAGCCGCTGGATCACGTGCTGCTCCAGGCGGATCTGACCGCGGTCGCGCCCGGGCCGCTGCGGCGTCCGCTCGCCGAGACGCTGGGCGTGCTCGCGGACGTGGAGTCCAAGGGCGGCGCGACCGTCTACCGGTTCACCCCCGCCTCCGTACGCCGCGCCCTGGACGCCGGCCGCACCGCCTCCGACCTGCACGCCTTCCTGGCCGCGCACTCCCGTACGCCGGTGCCGCAGCCGCTGGCGTACCTGATCGACGACGTGGCCCGCCGGCATGGCCATCTGCGGGTCGGCACGGCCTCGGCGTACGTGCGCTGCGACGACGACGCGCTGCTGAACGAGATCCTCGCCGACAAGCGGTCCGCCGGGCTGGGCCTGCGCCGCCTCGCGCCGACCGTGCTGGCCACGCAGGCCGACCCGGCCGCGCTCCTGGAGGGCCTGCGCGCGATGGGCTACGCCCCGGCCGCCGAGTCCGCGGCGGGCGACGTGCTGATCACCCGCGCGCACTCCCACCGCACCCCGCCGCGCACCGCTCCCGACCCGGTCCCGGAAGGCCCGCCCGCCCCGGACGCCGTGCTGCTGTCCGCCGCGATCCGCGCGATCCGGGCCGGCGACCTGGCCTCCACCGCCCCGCGCAAGCCGACCGCGGCCACGCGGGAGGACGGCGAGCTGCCGCGCACCGGCTCCGCCGAGACCCTCGCCACCATGCAGGCCGCCGTCCTCACCGGCGAGTCCCTGTGGATCGGCTACGTCAACGCCGAGGGCACCGCGAGCCAGCGCGTCATCGCGCCGATCCGTGTCGAGGGCGGCTTCGTCACCGCCTACGACCACACCGCGGACGAGGTCCGCACCTACCCCCTGCACCGGGTGACCGGGGTCGCCGAACTCGCGGACGACTCCGCTTGAGCCTTTCCGTCCGCGCCCGGGGTCAGTCCGCCAGGCCCGGGATCGAGGCGAGGAAGGCGGTGAGGAAGACGGTCAGGGCGGCGAGGGCCGCGGACAACGCGTCGCCCGCCTTCCCGGCGGAGCCCAGCGTGGCGGCCACCTCCTCGACGCGCGGGGCGATCTCGACCGGGCCCCCTTGCCCAGCCAGTCACCCATCAAGGAACTGGAGACCCACCAGCATCCGGCGATGCCTTACCCGCGGGAGCTCCCGCCGCGGGCGGGATGCGCTTATTGGCCCGTATTACGGCTAGCCCAGCCTTGCCGCGATGCTCTCCACGTTTACCAGGTTCTGGCCCCGATCGAAGGGCGCCAGGTGGAATCGGGGCCGACTGCGAACCTCGACGTTCGAGGCCCCTTCGGACGGGTCCGCGGTGATCTCTATGAGCTGCGCGTAGCCGGCGTCGTCATGGGCCTTTCGGACCGCCCTGACGCGGGTGCCGTTCGGCTCCTGCTCGATGATGCGGACCCCGTCCGTCTCCTGCAGGATCCTGCGCGCGCGGCCGATGGCGTACGCGCCTCCACCACGCACCGGGACGGCTCTCGACTGGTATGGCGAGAGATTGCCCGGAGTGGGCTCGAAGCCGAGCTTCCGCACCGCCGGGACGTGGCCGAGCATGCCTATCAGGCCGTAGAGCAGCAGGAGTCCGAGGAACAGGATGAGCACGAGGATGAAGGCGGCCTCGACACTGTCCCTCAAAGGCCGGTCCGGCGAGCCTTCGGCAACCGTGGTGAAGAGGACGACGAACACTGCAATCAGCAAGGAGTGCACTGCCGCACAGGCCATGGAGCGGCGGAGAACATAGTAAAGGATCTTGTTCACTGCCCCAGTCTTCAGCTTGGACCACGTAGATTCTGTCATAGCGGCCATTCAACAGCGTTTCACGGAAATATCAGTTAAACTTTATATTAAGTTTCTCTTCGTCGAGGCCAATGGCCTCCTCCAGCACTGAACGCAGCCACTTGTCCGCATTAATGGTCGTTATTCGCCCGCTCAGATCACCATTGAACTGGACTAGCCGATTTCATTAGTCCTTCTGAGTCTCTTCCGGATGCCTGAGTGACGCAGATTCGAAAGCTGCTGAGGGCCACCCTGTATTTGGCTCGGGCTCAAGCCGGCTGCCGTGGCCACCGACCATCGGCTTCGCCGAGCTCGGCTCGCGTGGGGTGAGCTGTGGCGTTCCGTCCCAAAGGGGACAGTGCCGCGCAGAAGAGAAGCGCGCCGAGCGGCATCAGGTCCAGACTGGCCGCCATCGCCGCCGTACCGAGCACCACCAGCACAGGGCGCCAGACCCCGATGCGGCGCTGCACGGCGAGCTGGATCACCAGCCACAGCAGGCCGACGAAGAAGAGATTCGGGCCCACCGTGTACACCGCGGGCATCACGCCCGGGTGGCTCTGAATGCTCTCGAAGAACCGGTCCATCCCGGCCCGGTCGTCGGCGCGGAATCCGACAACGAGGTCGATGACGCCCTGGGCGGTGACGGCCACCACCCCCACCAGTCCCAGCAGCGTCGCCGCCTGGATGCTCAGCCGTGCTGCGCTGGTCGTCGGCTTCGACAGCCGCAGGAGCCCCAGGAAGATCGCGGCGAAGAGCAACACCCCGGCGATCAGCGCGATGTGGCCGCTGGTCCAGGCAAGGCCCGGGCCGTGGTCCGGGTCGGACAGACGGATGACTCCGTAGGCGAGCATGCACAGCGGTGCGGCGATGAAAGCGGTCCGAGTCAGTGCGGTCCGGCGAGTTCCCCAAGGTCGGTTCGTCATGTGTCGATTTTTTCGGTCCGCACCGTACTCAGAGATCAGGGATTGCCCCGCATGCACCCTGATCCGTCCCTGACACGCCCTCATGGTCGTCTGCTTTCGGGTCCGATGTCGATAACAGACGCTCCAGGTTCGCGGTCACGCGGGCCAGGGCTACACCTTGCGGTTCCGGAATCCGCGGGCGTGCTACCGCCGGACCGCCTACCTCGGATCGTGGCGCCTGGCTCGGATCTGCTGGCCGCGTCCGAGGCACGGACGGGCCTGCATGGGGAGGTCGACGCTGTCGGCGTCCTCGCGCTTCTCCGCGTGGACACCGGCAGTGCCGGGTGTCTTCATGCCCCCCGCTATCGCAATGGCGTCCCGGTGATGATCAGTCAGGCGGTGGCGGTACCGACCACCTTGGTCGGGCTGATACGGACGACAACACGGAGAACCTCTGCCGGGAGCTCGAGGTACTCCTGGCCGGCACCGGGGCCTTCGTACTGTTCGGCGAGGGTGACCGCCAGACACCGGCCAGTGTCCTCGGTGATTGTGGCGAGGCCGCGTATCTCGACGTAGCGCAACGGGTCGGCCGGATCATAGACGGTCAGGCTGGCGCGGGGGTCGCGGCGTAGGTTGCGTTCCTTGCGACGGCCGGCAGCGGTGGAGACGAGCAGGTCATCACCGTCGCGGCCAACCCAGACCACCGACGTCTGCGGGCTTCCGTCCGGGTTGACAGTGGCGAGGACGGCGGGAACCGGCGCATCGAGCAGCGCCCGGGCGGAATCGTTCAGCATGGCTGTCATTCGGGCGAAGCTATCTGCCGCCCGGATCGTCTCGCACCTGGATTTGGCCGACTGAGAGGTCAGGCCAGGGCGCAGGGCTACGCCTTGCGGTTCAGGTACCCGCAGGCGCGCTGCCGCCGCACCTCCCGCTACGGATCGCTCGGCCCGGCGCGAATGCCGCCCGCGCCCGTTCGCCGACACGCCGGATCCGCAGCCACGCGTCGATGCCAGACGGGCCTAGGGCGGAGGGCGAGACCCGGAAGAGGCGGCGGCCCGCGAGGTCCTGGAAGAGACGGGCTGGCGCCCTGGTCCCATCAAGCCCCTGATCTACGCCGAGCCGGCCAACGGCATCACCGATTCACAGCACCACGTCTTCCGCGCTGATGGCGCCGCCTACGCCGGGCCGCCCACGGAGAAGAACGAGTCCGACCGCATCGAGTGGATCCCCCTCTCAAGAGGTGCGGGGGATGATCGACCGCCGGGAGATCGTGAGCAGTGGATCGCTCGTGACTGCCGCCTGCGCGGCGACGGCGTCCACCACGCCATGCTCGGCATCGCCCGCCTACACAACCTTGCTCTCACGGGATAGCTCCTGCCGCATGCGGGACCTGAGAGGTCCACGGGAGACGGCTCCCCACCTCGCAGTCTTGGAGGAGATTCAGGCGAGGCAGAACTCGTTGCCCTCGATGTCCTGCATCGTGATGCACGACTCGTTGACGCCATCGGCGCGCTGCGTCAGCACGTGTTTCGCGCCGAGAGCCATCAGCCGTGCGCATTCGGCCTCGAGTGTGGCCAGGCGCTCGTCACCCACGAGCCCGGCGCCGGCCCGCACACAGAGATGGACCCGGTTCTTGACGACCTTGCCTTCGGGAACTCGCTGGAAGAGCAGGCGTGAACCCACACCGGAGGGATCAGTGCACGCGAAGTAGATCTCATCCTCAGGCGGCAGCGAGCAGTGGTACTCCTCCCACGTGGCAAAGCCCTCCGGGACCGTCGGTACGACGTACCCCAGCACCTCGCACCAGAAAGCGGCGAGGCGCGCAGGTTCCGCGCAGTCGAAGGTCACTTGGAACTGTTTGATCGTTGACATCGGCGCACGATAACAGGGGTCCTGCTCATCTCCCTGGGTGGGTAGGTCCGCACGTTGTCGGGAGGAGGGCCCTGCTGTCCGCTGCTGTGTCGTGCGGTCCCAGGGGTGAACCGAGGCCGGCGCCTCCCCGAACAGGGGGGATCTGGGATGCGATCCCGGCCAGCCACTCTCGTGCTGCCAAAGATCAGTTGCGGGACAACCCTTGGACTGCTCGCCATCACATAGCGGCGATCACGTGTTGCGATGATCCTTAGAATCCGCCCCGTCCGGTGGGCGCGCCGCTGCTTGTGTCCGTTGACGTCGGCGTCAGCCCTGGCTGTCAGCCGCCTCGGTCTCCTGTTCGCTCTCCTTCGCCGCTGCCGCCCGCCGCATGTGCCCCTCCTCGCCGAAGTGCACCGACAGACGCGACGTGTCCAGCTTCTTGCCGCCGCGCCTCGCGGGTGCCACCTCCACGTAGCCGCCCGCGTTCAACAGCAGATCTCGCTTACCGGCCACGTCCGAGCGCTTCCACTGCTCGGCGTGCGTCTCTCCGGTCGGCTCCGCCTTCACGCCGCCCGGCTTCGCCGTTCGGCGGTACTTCAGAGGGCCGATGCACCGGTACCGAAGCTGGCCGTTGCGCCCGCTGAAGGTGTACATGCGCTCACCGCAGACTCCGCAGTGCATGATGCCGCGCAGCAGCGACGTCCCCTCCCGGCGCTTCTCACCGGGGTTGGCCCGGCGCTCCAACTCGTCCTGGAGCGCCTGCCAGGTGTCCGTGTCGAGGATCGGCGGGCGGTTGACCAGCGGCAGTCCGTCCGTCCGCAGGATCGGCTTTCCGTCCTCGACGACCTGGCCGAGCAACTGGGGGTTTGAACTGCTGCCGTTTGACAGCGGTTGGACGTGTTCTGGTGTGTATGAGTGAGCGTGGCGTGGGTGAAGGCGCGTGGCCGGGGGCGGTGACCGGGTGTTCTGGTTTCGAATGCGTGACCTTTGGTCGGGGCTGCTCGTTGGGTGCGGTGACGGTTGCGGTTTCGGGCGGGGGTGAGGGTGTGGGTGGGCTGCGTGAGGTGGCGGCGTCGTTCGTGGTGCCCGGCCCGTCCGGGGTGGCCATCCGCGCCGGTCTCAAGGGTCTGACCGGGCAGGACGAGGCGGTGCTGCGCCAGGTCGGCGGTCTGCTCGGTTCGCTGGCCTCCCGTGATCTGAGGGTGCGCTGCGCGGCGGGGCTGGGCCATGACAGTGAGCTGTGGGCGCGGCGGAAGCGGGCGTTGTCCGGGGAGTCGTCTTCGCGGTGGGCGGGCAGTATCACCAGGGCCACGCACGATCAGTGGGCTTTGGCCCGGCGCGGACAGTTCGCCCACATGCAGAGTCTGCGGGCGGGCGTCGAGACGATCGCGCACCGGCTTGCGCAGCCGGTCGGGGCCAGGGGTGCCAAGGGGGTGCCGGGTGGTTACCGCTTCGAGCGGGAGTGGTTCGCCAAGTCCCGGCGGCTGCATGTGCTTGAGGACCGGCTGGTGCGGGTGCGGGCCGACTGGGAGGCCGGGCGGGTGCGGGTGGTGCGCGGCGGCAAGAAGTTGCTCAACAGCCGGCATCATCTGGAGGCCGCAGGGCTGACCGAGGCGCGGTGGCGGTTGCGGTGGGAGGCCGAGCGGTGGTTCCTGCAGGCCGATGGCGAGTCCGGGAAGCGGTTCGGAAACGAGACGATCCGCGTCACACCCGGCGGTGAGGTGAGCATCCGGCTTCCGGCTGCCCTGGCCGGGCTGGCGAACGCGCCGCACGGCCGGTACGTGCTCGCTTGCCGGATCGTCTTCCGCCACCGGGGCGAGCAGTGGGCCGACCGCGTCACAGCAGGCCGCGCTGTGGCCTACCGCATCCACTACGACCCGGACCGGGGCCGCTGGTATGTGACCGCGTCCTGGCAGACCCCGCCCGTGCGGACCGTGCCGCTTTCAGCGGCTCGTGCGGGTGGGCTGGCCGGCGTCGACATGAACGTCGACCACCTGGCCGCCTGGCGCCTGGCGCCTGGACGCACACGGCAACCCTCTCGGCGCGCCCCGCAGGTTCGACTACCAGATGGACGGCACCGCACAGCACCGCGACGCACAACTGCGCCATGCCCTGATCCGCCTGCTGCACTGGGCCGCCCGCCACGGCCTGGCGCTCGCGATCGAGGACCTCGACTTCGCCGCCGAGAAGACCCGGGAGAAACACGGTCGCCGCAAGCGGTTCCGCAAGCTGATCTCCGGCCTGCCCACCGCCCGCCTGCGGGCTCGGCTGGTGTCGATGGCGGCCGAGCTCGGTGTCACCGTCGTCGCGGTCGACCCGGCCTACACCAGCCGCTGGGGCGCCCAGCACTGGCAGAAACCCCTGACCAGCAAGAACAGGAAGCCCACGCGGCACGACGCTGCCGCCGTGGCGATCGGAAGGCGCGCCCTGGGATGTGCGATCCGGCGTCGGACGGCACCGCCCCCACACGACCGGAGTGATCGTGTGGGGCATCGGACCGTCCAGGCCGCATCGGATGCCTTGGGGCGTGAGGGACCCCGCCCCCGCGTTCCCGGACCACGGACACGATCCGTGCCGCCCGGACGCGGAGCGAAAGCGGGCGACCAGTGTGCCCACAACCGTTCGGGGCACACGGCTGAGCACGAGCCCTGACACCAGGACTCACTCCCGCTCAGTCCATGGGAACGGTTCGGCAGCCCACGGGCTGAGAGTCGCCGCCTGACCGGGGCGGGGCGGAGAAGTGGGTCCGGGCCCGCGTAATTCGTACGTCTGACCCATTCCGACCGGGCACGATGTCGTTCATGACAGCAACGTCTCCTGACCCCACCGGGCTGCCCTATCACCGCATGGCCCGGTACTCGCCTCACCACCGCTGGTGGCGGCCGCTGCTCGGCACCGTGGTGCTGGTTGTCGGGTCGGTCCTGGTCACCGGCATCCTCTACGCCCTCGTCGACGGGATCGGCTGGGCCGCCGGTTACCCGGAACTGCCGGACGGCGGCACCGACTTCGGCCCGATCGCGAACACGGGCCTCGACCTGGCGTTCATAGCCCTGGACCTGCCGCTGGTCCTGCTGGTCGTCCTCTGGCTGGGCCGGCGTCCGGCCGGCACGGTGGCCTCCGTCATCGGGCGGCCGCGTTGGGGATGGCTGGGCTGGTGCCTGCTGGCCGCCGTGCCCCCCATGGTGCTGCTGCCGGTGGTCGCGGGCTTCCTGCCGGGCGACGAGGGCGACGGTGGCGGGTCCGACGTGTGGGCGGGGTGGCAGACGTTCCTCGTCTCCCTGGCCATGCTGGCTGTCCTCGTGCCGTTGCAGTCGGCGGCGGAGGAGTACGTCTTCCGCGGCTGGCTGCTCCAGGCGGCCGGGGCGTACCTCCGGTCCCCGTGGCTCGCGGTGCTGCCGCAGGCGGTGCTCTTCGCGGCCGCGCACGGCTGGGGCACGCCGTGGGGCTTCGCCGACCTTCTGGTCTTTGGAGTGGTGGCGGGGTTGCTGACGATCCGCACGGGCGGGCTCGAGGCGTCCATGGCCCTGCACGCGCTGAACAACCTGCTGGCCTTCGGCGTGTCCGCCGCGTACGTGGACGGGCTGGCCTCAGACGAGACGGCGGCGGACGCCTCCTGGCAACTGGCCCTCATCGACATGGCCTCGGTACTGCTCTTCGCCGCGATCGTGCTGCGGCTGGCCCGGCGACGCCACCCGCAGCACCTGTCCGCCCCGCCCCCCGAGCCGACGTACGCCCCGCCGCAGGGCGCGTACTGGCCGTACGGGCAGGTGCCGGGTGCGTACGGTTCGGGTGCGTACGGGCCGTACCCGCAGCAGCCCGGAGCGCCGTGGCCGTACCCGCAGCAGCCGGGTGGGCATGGGGTGTACGCGCCGCCGCCGGGTGCGCCTTGGCCCTACGCGCCGCCGCAGGGCAACCCCGGCCCGTACCCGCCGCCGGCCCCGAACGCGACCGTCCCCGGCCCGGCCGCCGCGTCCGACGCAGCGCCGTCAGGCCCTGATGCGCCCCACCCCGTCGCGCCTTCCGGCGCTGATGGGCCCGGGTCTGCCGTGCTCGGCGGCGCGTCCGGTGCCGCCGCGTCCGGTTCGGCTGCGCCCGGCGCCGCGCCCGGTCCCGCCGTGCCCGGCGACGCGCACAGTCCGGATGGGACCGGCCCCGCCGTGCCCGGCGACGCGCACAGCCCGGAGGGGACCGGCCCCGCCGCGCCCGGCGATGCACTCAGCCCCGATGGGATCAGCCCTGCTGCCCCCGCCCCGGCCGAGCCGTCCTCCCAGCAGCCCGGCGGGGCTCAGGAGAGCTGATCGGGCAGTGGGGTCGTGTGGGTGACGATCAGGCCTGAGACCGCTCGGGTCAGGGACACGTACAGGCGGCGCAGGCCCGTGCGTTCGTCGGGTTCGCCGTCGACGACGGCCTGGGGTTCGTCCAGGGCGACGTAGTCGTACTCCAGGCCCTTGGCGAGGGAGGCCGGGACCAGGGTGAGGCGGGTCTCGGCCGTCGTCTCCTCGCCGGGGGCGAGGTACGGCAGGCCGGCCGCCGTCAGGACCTCGGCCAGGGCCGGGACGCGGGCGTCGGCGGCGATCAGGCCGACCGAGCCCTCGTTGCGCAGCAACTCCTCGCAGGCGGTGACCACGTCGGCGTCCCCGGCGGCGGGGCGGATCTCGAAGAACCCCGGGTTCTCACGTACCGACGCGACGGGCGCGAGGCCGGGCGCGATGTGCGGCAGCAGCCGGGAGGCGTACGTGATGACGTCCGTCGGCACACGGAAGCCCGCCGTCAGCTCCTCGATCAGGCCGTCGGACTTGCCGAGGTGCGCCAGCGCCTCCTCCCAGGTGCGGGTGGCCCACGGCGTGGTGCCCTGGGCCAGGTCGCCGAGGACGGTCGCGGAGCCGGTGGTGCAGCGCCGGCCGACCGCCCGGTACTGCATGGGGGAGAGGTCCTGCGCCTCGTCCAGGACGACATGCCCGAGGGAGTGGGTGCGCTCCACCAGGTCGGCGGCCTCGTCGATTAGTACGGCGTCGGCGGCGGACCACTTGGCCGACTTCACCGACCGTACGGGCCTGGCCCACAGGAGCGTCCCGCGCTCCTCCTCGGTGAGGATCCCGTCCGCGTGCTCGGCGAGGAAGTCCGCGTCCGTCAGCAGCCGCAGCAGCAGTTTCGCCGGGTCGACCGGAGGCCAGACCGCCTTGACGGCCGCCTTGACCGCCGCGTTGCGGGCCACCGCGTCCTGCACGCGGTCGTCGGGGGCCTCGCCCGCCCGCTCCATCTGCACCAGCACGGCGTGCGCGATCCGCTGCGGCAGGGCCTCGCGGGCGGCGCCGTAGCGGATGCCCCGGTCCAGCAACTCGCGGACGATGTCCTCCAGTTCGTACGCGGGAACGCGCCAGCGACGGGAGCCGCGCACCACCATGACCGGTTCGGTGGGCATCGTGACATGGGAGTACAGCGCCCTGCGGAGCACCTCGGCCATCCGGGCGTCGCCCTTGACGATCGCGGTCGCCGCGTCGTCCGCGCCCCGCACCTCCACATGCGCCACGAGATCGCCGACGGTGGCCTGCTGGACGGTCAACTCGCCGAGCGCGGGGAGCACTTGCTCGATGTAGTGCAGGAAGGACCGGTTCGGTCCGATCACGAGGGTGCCGGTGCGGGCCAGCCGCTCGCGGTGGGCGTAGAGGAGGTAGGCGACCCGGTGCAGGCCCACGGCGGTCTTTCCGGTGCCGGGGCCGCCCTGGACGCAGACGGTGCCGGACAGCCCGGACCGGACGATCTCGTCCTGCTCGGGCTGGATGGTCGCCACGATGTCGCGCATCGGACCCACACGCGGGCGTTCGATCTCCTGCTGGAGCAGCCTGCTGGTGGTGGCGGCCCCAGACGGCTCGGCCGGGTCGGACAGGTGCTCGTCCTCGTACGCCGTGAGGTCGCCGCCGGTGTAGCCGAAGCGGCGGCGCAGCCCGACGTCCATCGGGTCCTTCTTGGAGGCCCGGTAGAACGGCTGCGAGACCGGTGCGCGCCAGTCGATGACCATGGGGTCGCCCTCGGCGTCGTGCACGTGCCGCCGCCCGATGTGCAGTGTTTGATAAGCGTCCTCCGGCCGCGGGCGCTCCCCCTCGGCGCCCTCCGCCCGGTCCGCGCCCGGACTGTGCAGGTAGTCCAGCCGCCCGAAGAACAGCGGGGTGTCGCTGAGGTCGGCCAGCGCCTTGATGCGCTCGTCGATCTGGCGGGCGAGCACCTCGGCGTTGACCCAGTTCGCGGTGACGTCCCGGATGTCGAGCGACTCCACGTCCTCGCGCATGGCGCGCAGCGCGGCGCGGGAGTCGGACAGGTGAGCGCGCTCGCGGGCGAGGGGGTCGTCGGCGGGGCGGTCGGGGGCGGGAGCGGCGGGCGCGGACGAGGGCGACAGCGGCGAGATCGGCGAGGTCGGCGAGGTCGGCGAGGGCGACAGGGACGACAAGGGGGTGCCTCCGGAAGGCCTTCGGGGCAGGCGGGTGCCGTGGGGTGGTGCCGTGTGGCTGTGCCGCGCGGCGGCGGGATCTGCCGACCGGTTTCCGTCCGGACGGCGGCTCTCCCGAAGGGGAGGCGGGCAAGAGGGTGGATTCTAGGACGCGGGGCCGGGCGGAGGCCAGCCGGTTTTCCCGGCCGGTTGCTCCCGCCGGTTTCTCCTGCCGCGCCCGCCGGGGTGCCGTGATCGCCTTCCCCTAGGGGTCCGCGTCCGCCCGGCGCAGGGGTCGCGGTCCCCCCGGAGGGGTACCCGGGGGCGGGAAGAGCCGGTCCGCGGACCGATGCCGGACCTGTGTCAACGGATCCACCATGGAGACATGAGCGCAGCAACCATCCACCCCGCTCCCGCCGCCCGCCCGGCCGGCGCCACGGCTGTCCAGGACGGCCCCCGTCAGCATGCCCTGGGCGACGCCCTGCACGCCGTCAAGGTGTTCGCGGGCGCCCTGTTCGACGTGGTCGTCCTCGGCGAGTACGGCGAGGAGGCGGGCGTACGCCGCAAGTGAGCAACTAGGGTCGGTTCGTGACAGCACGGAAGGTGACTCTCCGGTCACCCGCGGCACCCGCCCTGGCCCTCCTCGTCGTCTCCCTCGCCGCCCTCGCGGCCCTGTTCGCGGTGCAGCGGGTGCAGATGGCCGACGCGGTGGTCTACCAGGCCGAGGGCGCGGCGGTCGTCCACGGCCGTGACCTCTACGGCTTCACGGTCACGCAGGGCCGGCTGCCGGCCACCTACCCGCCGTTCGCGGCCCTGTTGTTCGTGCCGACGGTGTGGCTTCCCGCCGCGGCCCTGAGAGCGGCGTTCCTCGTGGGCAACGCGCTCCTGCTCGCCTGGCTCGTCCACCTCTCCGCGCGGCTCGCCGGCCGCCGGGCCGGGCTCCCGCTGCTGTGCGCTGCGACGGCGCTCGCCGTCTGGCTCGAACCGGTCTTCCAGACCTTCGTGTACGGGCAGATCAACCTCGCGATCGCCTGCCTGGTCCTGTGGGACCTGACCCGGCCGCCCGGAGCCCGCGGCAAGGGTGTCCTGATCGGTGTCGCGACCGGCATCAAGCTCACCCCGGGCCTGTTCATCGTGTACCTGCTGCTGCGGGGGCGGCGCCGCGAGGCGGCCGCGGCGCTGGCCGGGTTCGCCGGGACCGTCGCCGTCGGCGTGCTCGTCCTGCCCGCGGCCGGCGTCGACTACTGGACGCGCCGCCTGTTCGAGACCGACCGGGTGGGCAAGCCGTGGATCATCGCCAACCAGTCGCTCCAGGGCCTGGCCGCGCGGCTGCTCGGGGAGCCGTCGCCCGGCCTCGCCTGGATCCTGCCCGCCGTCGCGGTGGCCGCCGCAGGACTGTGGCTCGCGTGCCGGGTGCGGCGGGAGCGCTGGGGCGTGCTGCTGACCGCCCTGACCGCGCTGCTGGTCTCACCGATCAGCTGGTCCCACCACTGGGTGTGGTGCGTCCCGCTGATCGCCGTACTCCTGGCCGAGGGCCGCCGCGGCTGGGCCGCGGTCACCGTGGTCGTGTTCACGGCCCGCACCCTGTGGACGGTCCCCAACAAGGGCGTGGAGCTGCGCCTGTCCTGGTGGCAGCAGCCCCTGGCCTCGCCCTATCCCCTGCTGGGCCTCGTCCTGCTCGGGGCGGTGGCGCTGGCGTACCGCAGACAGTGGTCCGGCCGGACGCGGACGGGTCAGCCCTCCTCCGCCAGCAGTTCGTCGGCGTCCATGATCCGGTAGGCGTAGCCCTGTTCGGCCAGGAACCGCTGACGGTGGGCGGCGAAGTCCTGGTCGATGGTGTCGCGGGCGACCACCGAGTAGAAGTGGGCCTGGTGGCCGTCGGCCTTCGGGCGCAGCACCCGCCCGAGGCGCTGGGCCTCCTCCTGGCGGGAGCCGAAGGTGCCCGAGACCTGGATGGCGACCGTGGCCTCCGGCAGGTCGATGGAGAAGTTCGCCACCTTGGAGACCACCAGCACGCTGATCTCGCCCTCGCGGAAGGCGTCGAAGAGCTTCTCGCGCTGCGCGTTGGACGTCTCGCCCTTGATCACCGGCGCGTTCAGGTGCTCGCCCAGCTCGTCGAGCTGGTCGATGTACTGGCCGATGACCAGGATCTGCTGGCCGGCGAAGCGGCGGACGATCGCCTCCGTGACCTTCCGCTTGGTCGCGGTGGTCGCGCAGAAGCGGTACTTCTCCTCCGTCTCGGCCGTCGCGTACGCCAGCCGTTCGGAGTCGGTCAGGTTGACCCGGACCTCGACGCAGTCCGCGGGCGCGATGTGGCCCTGCGCCTCGATCTCCTTCCAGGGCGCGTCGAACCGCTTGGGGCCGATCAGGGAGAACACGTCCGACTCGCGGCCGTCCTCGCGCACCAGCGTCGCGGTCAGTCCCAGCCGTCGCCGGGCCTGGAGGTCCGCGGTGAACTTGAAGACCGGCGCGGGCAGCAGGTGCACCTCGTCGTAGACGATCAGCCCCCAGTCGCGGGAGTCGAACAGCTCCAGGTGGGGGTAGATCCCCTTCCGCCGGGTCGTCAGCACCTGGTAGGTGGCGATGGTGACCGGGCGGACCTCCTTCCTGGTGCCGCTGTACTCCCCGATCTCGTCCTCGGTCAGCGAGGTCCGCTTCACCAGCTCGTGCTTCCACTGCCGGGCCGAGACGGTGTTCGTGACGAGGATCAGCGTCGTGGACTTCGCCTGCGCCATCGAGCCCGCGCCGACCAGGGTCTTGCCGGCCCCGCAGGGCAGGACGACGACGCCGCTGCCGCCGTGCCAGAAGTTCTCCACGGCCTGCTTCTGGTAGGGCCGCAGGGCCCAGCCGTCCTCGCGCAGCTCGATCGGGTGCGCCTCGCCGTCGACGTATCCGGCGAGGTCCTCGGCGGGCCAGCCCAGCTTCAGCAGGGTCTGCTTGATCTGCCCGCGCTCGGAGGGGTGCACGGCCACGGTGTCCGGGTCGATGCGGGCGCCGACCAGCGGGGCGATCCTCTTGGACTTCAGCACCTCCTCCAGGACCGGCCGGTCGGTGGTGGTCAGGACGAGGCCGTGCGCCGGGTGCTTGCTGAGGGTCAGCCGCCCGTAGCGGTCCATCGTCTCGGCGATGTCGACGAGCAGCGCGTGCGGCACCGGGTAGCGGCTGTACTGCACGAGGGCGTCGACGACCTGCTCGGCGTCGTGCCCGGCGGCGCGCGCGTTCCACAGGCCGAGCGGGGTGACCCGGTAGGTGTGGATGTGCTCGGGCGCCCGCTCCAGCTCGGCGAACGGCGCGATGGCCCGGCGGCAGTCGCCGGCCTGCTCGTGGTCGACTTCGAGAAGCAGGGTCTTGTCCGACTGGACGATTAGGCAGGACACACATACCTCCGGAGATAAGGTCGTCTCATGACAGGAACAACGCCTGTCACAGCACGGGCTATGCCCCGTGCCCGACGCCGGAAGGGCGTCCCGGCCAGCGCGCCGGGGATGCGCGCCGCTATCTATGTTCGCCTATCGCGCGAAACCGACGAGACGACTTCGCCCGAACGCCGGCGCGCGGCCTGCGAGGCGTTGTGCGAGGCACGCGGCTGGGAGGTCGTGGCCGCCGAGGAAGACATCGATGTCTCGGGCTTCTCGCGTGGGCTCGACCGGGACTGCAACGCATCCTGACCAGGCTCGCCGAGCTGGACGTGATCGTGTTCTTCAAGATCGACCGGCTTGCGCGCTCGACGGTCGACTTCGCGGAGATCATGCGACTCGCCGAGCACCAGAGCGTTGCGCTCGCGTCGGCGACGGAGCCGCTCGACCTCACGTCGTCCATGGGCCGGGCCATGGCGAAGGTGATCGCGGTCTTCGCCGAGCTGGAGTCCGACACCATCGGGACGCGGGTGTCCAGCGCGCACGAGCACCTGCGCCGCGAGGGCCGCTACACCGGCGGTCGGGTCCCGTACGGGTACATGGTCGTCCCCAACCCCAACGGGGCGGGCAAGGTCCTTGCGGTCAACGAGGACGAGGCCAAGACGATCAAGCGGATCGTGGAGCGGGTCCTGACCAAGGACTCGCTCATGCAGATCATCAACGACCTCAACAAGGAGGGCGTCCCGTCGCCCGGCTACTCCTCACGCCAGACCACGGGCAAGCGCAGCGGCTCCAAGCAGTGGTACACGACGACGCTGCGGAGCTTGCTGGGCAACCGTTCCTAGAAACTGAGCGGGAGTGAGTCCTGGTGTCAGGGCTCGTGCTCAGCCGTGTGCCCCGAACGGTTGTGGGCACACTGGTCGCCCGCTTTCGCTCCGCGTCCGGGCGGCACGGATCGTGTCCGTGGTCCGGGAATGCGGGGGCGGGGTCCCTCACGCCCCGGGGCATCCGATGCGGCCTGGACGGTCCGATGCCCCACACGATCACTCCGGTCGTGTGGGGGCGGTGCCGTCCGACGCCGGATCGCACATCCCAGGGCGCGCCTTCCGATCGCCACGGCGGCAGCGTCGTGCCGCGTGGGCTTCCTGTTCTTGCTGGTCAGGGGTTTCTGCCAGTGCTGGGCGCCCCAGCGGCTGGTGTAGGCCGGGTCGACCGCGACAACGGCGACTCCCAGCCCGGCCGCCATCGACACCAGCCGAGCCCGCAGCCGGGCGGTCGGCATCCCGGAAATCAGCCTCCGGAACCGCTTCCGTCTGCCGTGCTTCTCCCGTGTCTTTTCCGCAGCGAAGTCCAGATCCTCGATCGCCAGGG
This sequence comes from Streptomyces sp. CB01373, assembly GCF_002803075.1. Lineage (GTDB taxonomy): Bacteria > Actinomycetota > Actinomycetes > Streptomycetales > Streptomycetaceae > Streptomyces. Next base: position 164,790 of record NZ_NNBK01000008.1, read on the forward strand.
CCAGGCCGTGCCGTGCGGCCCAGTGCAGCAGGCGGATCAGAGCGTGGCGCACCTGCGCGTCGCGGTGCTGTGCGCTGCCGGTCAGCTGGTAGTCGAATCTGCGGGCCGCGCCGAGGGGGTTGCCATGTGTGTCCAGGCGCCAGGCGGCCAGGTGGTCGGCGTTCATGTCCACCCCGACCAGCCCACCCGCGCGGGCCGCAGAAAGCGGCACCGTCGTCACGGGCGGGTTCTGCCAGGAGGCGGTCACATACCAGCGGCCCCGGTCTACGTCGTAGTGGATGCGGTAGGCCACCGCACGGTTCGCCGCGACGCGGTCGGCCCACTGCTCGCCGCGGTGGCGGAAGCGGACCCGGCAGGCCGGCACGTATCGGCCGTGCGGCGCGTTGGCCAGGTGGGCCAGCGGCGCCGGGAGCTTGATGCTCACCTCACCGCCGGGTGTGACGCGGATCGTCTCGTTTCCGAACCGCTTGCCGGACTCGCCGTCGGCCTGCAGGAACCACCGCTCGGCCTCCCACCGCGACCGCCACTGCGCCTCGGTCAGCCCTGCGGCCCTCAGGTGGTGCCGGGAACGGAGCAGCTTCTTGGCGCCGCGCACCACCCGCACCCGCCCGGCCTCCCAGTCCGCCCTCACCCGCTCCAGCCGGTCCTCAAGCACATGCAGGCGCCGGGACTTGGCGAACCACTCCCGCTCGAAGCGGTAACCACCCGGCACCCCCTTGGCACCCTTCGCCCCGACAGGCTGCGCGAGCCGGTGCGTGATCGTCTCGACGCCCGCCCGCAGGCTGTGGATGTGGGCGAGTTGACTGCGCCGGGCCAGCGCCCACTGGTCGTGCGTGGCCTTGGTGATACTGCCCGCCCACCGCGACGACGACTGCCCGGTCAACGCCCGCTTCCGCCACGCCCACTGCTCACTGACGTGAGCCGACCCCGCCGCACAGCGCACCTTCAGGTCACGAGAGGCCAGGGAGCCGAGCAGAGCGCCGACCTGGCGCAGCACCGTCTCGTCCTGCCCGGTCAGACCCTTGAGACCGGCGCGGATCGCCACCCCGGACGGTCCGGGCACCACGAACGCCGCCGCCAACTCCCGCAACCCGCCCACAGCACACCCCCCGCCCGAAACCGAAGAACCGCCACCACACCCAACGACCACCCCCGCCCCAAGGTCACGCATTCGAAACCAGAACTCCCGTCGCCCTGCCACACACCGCCCTCTCACGTCGCGCACCGCAACCGCAAAGCTCACTCATACTCACCAGAACACACCCAACCGCTGTCAAACAGCAGCAATTCAAACCCCCACCCCGTCCAGCACCGCGCGCCACTCCGCGACCGCCTCGACGGAGACCGGTCCGTCCCAGCCGCCGGGGCGGGCCGCGCCGCCGATGTGGAAGGCGCCGATCCCGGCGGTGAGCAACGCGGGCACATGGTCAAGGCGCAGACCGCCGCCGACCATGATCTGCGGCTGGTAGCCGGGTTCCCCGCCGCGCGCGGCCTCCGCGATCAGTGTGGGCAGCCCCTCGTCCACGCCCGAGGCGGCGCCCGCCGTCAGATACGTGTCGAGCCCCGGCAGCCCGTCCAGCCGCTTGCGCAGCACGTCCCGGTCGGCCGCGCGGTCGATCGCCCGGTGGAAGGTCCACGGACAGCCGTCCAGCGCGGCGACCACCCGCTCGACGGCCCCCAGGTCCACCCCGCCCTCCTCGTCCAGGAACCCGAGCACGAACTCCTCGGCACCGGCCGCCCGCATCTCGCCCGCGACCCCCGCCAGCCGGTCCAGACCCCCGGCGCCCCCCACGCCGAACCCGTCCGCGAGCCGCAGCATCACGCGCAGCGGAATGTCCACGGCGGCGCGGATCCCGGCGACGGTGCGGACCGGCGGGGTGAGCCCGTCGGCCGCCATGTCGGTGACCAGTTCGAGGCGGTCCGCGCCTCCGGCCTGAGCGGCGACCGCGTCCCCGGCATCGAGCGCGATCACCTCCAGGACTGCACGCATGCTCATAGGAGCCCTTCCCTCGTTTCCCCTGAAGCGGACAGGTCTAGTCCAATCTAAACCTACGCCCACCCGTCACCGAGCAAACCGACCCGGCAGGAACACCGTCCGGCAACGGTGACAATGAGCGCATGGCCGATCTCGACGCGCTGCGCTTCCGCTGGACCCGGGCCCTGGAGGGTGCGCGGGGTCCCGGCGGTGGCCCCGATCCCGTGCCGTACGCCGACAACCTGCTCGCGCGCTGGCAGGAGCCGCAGCGGCACTACCACACGGTCACGCACCTCGCCGCCGTCCTCGACCGCGTCGACGTACTGGAGCGGCACGCCGACGATCCCGACGCGGTCCGGCTGGCGGCCTGGTTCCATGACGCGGTCTACCTGCCCGAGCGGTCCGAGAACGAGGAGCGGTCCGCGCGGCTCGCCGAGCGCGCGCTGCCCGAGGCCGGGGTCCCGGCCGAGAGGACCACCGAGGTCGCCCGCCTGGTCCGGCTCACCGTCACCCACGACCCGGCCGACGACGACCGCGACGGCCAGGTGCTGTGCGACGCCGACCTGGCGATCCTGGCCGCGTCTCCGTCGGCGTACGCCGCCTACGCGGCCGGGGTCCGCGAGGAGTACCACTTCGTCCCGAACGACGCCTTCCGCGAGGGCCGTGCCTCCGTCCTGCGGCAGCTCCTCGCCCTGCCCCGGCTGTTCCGCACCCCGTACGGGGCGGAGCACTGGGAGGCGACCGCCCGCTACAACGTCACCTCCGAGCTGGAAATGCTGTCGCTCTGAGGGCACCACCGCCCCTACCCTGCGCCGTATGCGTACATGGGGCGAAGAAGAGGTGGAGCAGGCCGTCGCGGGCGCCGTGGCGCTGCTGAGGACGGCGACGGACCGGGACTGGGACCGGGCGACGGCCGGGCGGCTTGAGTGGAGCTGCCGACGGACGGCCGAGCACATCGCGAGCGATCTCCTCGCGTACGCCGGGCAGTTGACCGGGCGGGCGCAGAGCGCCTACGTCCCCTTCGGGATCACCCTCGACGAGGGCACCAAAAACGCGGACGTCCTGGACGTGATCGGGACGACCGGCGCCCTGCTCACCGCCGCCGTCCGCACCACCCCGCGCGAGGTCCGGGCCTTCCACCCGTACCCCTTCCGCAGCGCGAACCGCGAGGGCTTCGCCGCAATGGGTGTCGCCGAGGTACTGCTGCACACGCACGACATCGCGACCGGCCTGAACCTGGACTACGAGCCGCCCGCCGAGCTGTGCGAGGACGTGCTGACCCGGCTCTTCCCGCACGTCCAGCCGGGCTCCGCGCCCTGGGCGACGCTGCTGTGGGCCACCGGCCGCGGCGACCTCCCCGGCCGCCCGCCGGTCACCGAGTGGCGCTGGAGCAACCCGCCGGCCATTCCCGCCGGCCGGCTCACCCTGGAGGGTGTCACCCCCGCCGCCGCCCGCGATCTGAGCGCCGGCGGTGACGGCGGGTTCACGTGGGCCGAGGGCGGCCCCTACGAGGGAACGCGGGACGCCGCCGGGATGACCGTGAAGGCGTACGAGGCCGGGGTGCACCGGCCCGAGTGGGGGATGTTCGTGCTGGTGCGGCAGGAGGACGGCCGCGCGGTCGGCGGGATGGGCTTCCACGGTGTGCCCGACGAGGAGGGAAGCGCGGAGGTCGGTTACGACCTCGCCGTGTCCGCCCGCGGCCACGGCTACGCGACCGAGGCACTGCGCGCGCTGTCGGCCTGGGCACTGTCCCGGGACGGCCTGCGGATGCTGATCGCGACCGTGGACCGGCACAACGTGCCCTCCCAACGCGTCCTGACCCGCGCCGGGTTCGTCGCCGTCAGTGAGGGCGAGGAGGAGATCTCCTACGAACTCCGGCCCTGAACATGGCGCTTGGGGCAGCGCAGCCCGGCGGCGTACAGCAGCCGCACGACCTCGCGGCTGCTGACCTCGACCGCGCCGGCCGTCACCGCGTCGGCGTACCGGTGGGAGGGCAGGTCGTAGTGGTCCCGCTCGAAGGCCCGGCGGGGCACACCCAACCCCTCTGCGAACGTGTGCAGTTCGTCGTAGGAGACATCACTGACCAGGTGGGACCACATACGGCCGTGGCCCGGCCAGGACGGCGGGTCGATGTAGAGGGTCACGGCGCGGCCGCCCGGCGCGGCGCCGTCACGACGTCGTGCTCCGGCCGGTCGCCTCCGCGAGGGCGCCCACCGCCGCCACCTTCACGCCCGCCTTGGCGCACACCCAGTGCGGGTCGGGCCCGAGTTCCGGCTCGACGTCCAGCGCGTGCGGGTCGCCGTAGCCGCACACCGGGCACAACGGCCAGCGGCCGTACCTCTCCAGGAGCGCGTCCTGGACGTCCTGCGCGACCAGACCCGCGACGTACCGCGCGCCTTCCGGCCACTGCTCCACCCACCAGCGGCGCTGGACGACGGAGTCCTCCACGAGCGAGACCACGTCCGCGTCGGCGACCTCGCCGGCGACCAGGTCGGCGAGCACCAGGGCGCGGGCGGCATGCAGGGCCTGCTCCAGGGGGCTGATGGGTTCCATGCCCCCCATTGTCACCCGGAAGTCACGGACCCGCCGTCGGTGACCGATCACGCACCGACGGCGGGTCACTCATCGACGGCGGATCGCTCACCGGAAGAGGGCCGTCAGCGACGTAAAGGGACCCTTGACGCGCGCAAGGCCGTAAAGGCACCCTTTACACGTGACCGATTCCCTCCCCCTCACTTCCCTGAGCGCGCGGCTCGCCGAGCACGCCTCGGCCATGGCCTCGGCGGCGGGCAGCCCGTTGGCCGCACCGGACTACCTCGAACTGGTCCGGCGCGCCCAGGAGATCGACGCCCTGGCCGGACAGGTGCTGAAGCTCTGCGTGCAGCAGAGCCGGGACGCGGGCCACACCTGGCAGGAGGTCGGGGACCTGCTCGGAGTCACCCGCCAGGCCGCCTTCCAGCGGTTCGGCAAGCCCATCGACCCCCGAACGGGAGAACCCATGGACAAGACAGTGCTCATGACCGACGCCGCGGAGCGCGCCCTCGAAATCTTCACGGCCGTCCTCGAAGGCCGGATGGACGACGCCCGGCCGTCCTTCAACGCCGAGGTCCTGGCGGCCTTCACCGACGAGGTGCGGGGCAACGCCCTGGCCACCGTGGCCGGCCTGGTCGGCGCGTTCGAGGGCTTCGGCGACGGCGAGCCGTTCGTCCGCCGCATCGGCGACCACACCGTGGTCGACATCCCGCTGCGCTACGAGACCGGTGAGATGAAGGCCAGGGTCGCCTTCGACATGGACGAGAAGGTCGGCGGAATGCACATCCTCCCGCCCGAGACTCCGTGACGGCCGGGACACCCGGGACGCCCTGATCCGGCCGCTCCGCCTCCCCTTCTCCTCCCCGCAGCTCTTCTCCCCGCAGCCAGACCGCCCACAGAAAGACTGTCCCGTGCTTGCCTCCACCCTCCATGCCTCGGACATCCCCTGGGCCGCGATCGCGCCCCTGCTGGTCGCCGAACTCGCCCTCCTCGTGTACTGCCTCGTCGACGTCGCGCGGCACCGGAACACGCGTCACCTGCCCCGCTGGGCCTGGGTGCTGATCTGCCTGTGTGTGAACCCCCTGGGCCCGATCGCCTACCTGGTGGCGGGGCGGAGCGAGAACCGATGAACGGGTCGGCCGTGGTCACCGCGGGCCTGGTGCGCGACTACGGGAACGGCGCGGGGCTGCACGGAGTGGACCTGGAGGTGCCGCGCGGCGGTGTCTACGGTCTGGTGGGCCCGAACGGCGCGGGCAAGACCACGCTGCTGTCCATCGTGGCCGGTCTGCGCCGCTCCGACGCGGGCGAGGTCCGGCTGTCGATCGACGCGGGACGGATCGGGGTCTGCCCCGACACCCCCGAGTTCGAACCCTGGCTCACCGCGGCGGAGGTGGTGCGCCAGTCCCGCGGTCTGGCCGCGCGTGACGGGCGCCGCCGCCGCGGCGGTACGAAGCACGACCACGGCTCGGACGCCCCCGACCCGGTCGCGGCCGTTCTCGCCGAGGTCGGCCTGACCGAGGCGGCCGGCCGGCGTACGGGCGGCTTCTCGCGCGGGATGAAGCAACGGCTTGGCCTCGCCGTGGCGTTGGCGCTGGACCCCGAGCTGCTGATCCTCGACGAGCCGTCCAGCGCGCTCGACCCGTCCGGGCGGGCGGAGGTCCTGTCCCTGGTCGCCGGGCTCGGCCGGACCCGCACCGTGATCTTCTCCAGCCATGTCCTGGCGGACGTCCAGCGGGTCGCCGACACGGTGGGCGTGCTCGACCGGGGCAGGCTCCTGTTCCAGGGGCCGGTACGCGATCTGATCGACCGGTTCCTCCAGCCGGCCTGGGAGGTGCGGCTGCGCGGGGGCGGCGAGCAGCGGCTGGCCGAACTGCTGCGGCAGCAGGACTGGGTCACCTCGGTGACGGTGAACTCGGACGGGTCCGTGCGCGTCGAGGCGGCGAGCACGGCGGTCGGTGAGCGCCGGCTGCCCAAGGCGATCGCCGAGGCGGACGCCGCTCTGATCAGCCTGCACCCCGTCGACGCCGACCTGGAGGCCGCGTTCCTCGCCCTGACCGGCGGACGGCAGGGACGGGACGCGGAGCACGGGCGGGACGGACAGGACATGAAGGACGGCCAGCGGGACGCGGATCGGACGGGTGCGGCGTGAACGAGCTTTCGCTGTGGCGGGTGGAGTGGCTCCGGCTGCTGCGCACCAAGAGACTGATCGCACTGCTGGGCGTCTTCGTGCTCTTCGGGTTCGCCGGGCCGCTGCTCGCCCGGTACTCCGGGGAGCTGCTGAACCACGCCGGAAGCTCGGGCCAACGGGTGAAGATCGTCTTTCCGCCCCCGGTCCCGGCGGACGGTGTGGTCCAGTACGTGGGCAACGCGCTCGGGATCGGCCTGATCGTGACCGTCGTCGTGGCGGCGTACGCGTGCTCGATCGACGCCGGGACCGCCCTGTCGGTCTTCTACCGCACGCGCGCCCGGCGCTTCGGCGATCTGCTGGTGCCGAGGTTCGCGGTCAGCGCCGCCGGAGCCGTGGGCGGCTACCTGGCCGGGCTGCTCGCCGCCTGGTACGAGACGGCCGTCCTGCTGGGGAATCCCGGTACGGCGGCCATGGGCAGGACCGCGCTCGTCGGTTCGGTGTACCTGGTGTTCGCCGTGGCGGTCACGGCACTGGCCGCGACGCTGGCGCGCAGCACGCTCGGCACCGTCGGGTACGCGCTGCTCGTGCTGTTCACGCTCCCGCTGCTCGGGGCGGTGCCGCGGGTGTCGCGCTGGCTCCCGACCGAGCTGACGCGGGCGCCGGACGCGTTCCTGCGGCACACGGCGATCGACGAGGCGCAACGGGCCCTGGCCGTCGCCGTGGTGCTGGCGCTCGGCTGCCTGGCGGCGGCGATCCTGCGCGGCGCGCGCAAGGAGGTGCGCTGACGTCCGCGTCCGGCCTTCGGGCCTCTGCTCGCGGCCTTGACCCCGCGACCGTACGGAAAATACCTTTCATCGTGTGACCCAGGACGTGAAGGAAATTTTCGCAGGCGTGGGCGCCCCGGGCCTCACGCCCCCCGCCCCCGCCGCCCTCGCGGCCAAGGTGCGCACGCTCGCGCCCTCGATGACCCGCTCCATGCAGCGGGTCGCCGAGGCCGTCGCCGCCGACCCGGCCGGCTGCGCGGCCCTCACGGTCACCGGCCTCGCCGAACTCACCGGCACCAGCGAGGCGACCGTCGTCCGCACCGCCCGCCTGCTGGGCTATCCGGGTTACCGGGACCTGCGCCTGGCCCTCGCGGGCCTGGCCGCCCAGCAGCAGTCGGGGCGCGCGCCCGCCATCACGACCGACATCGCGGTGGACGACCCCATCGCCGACGTCGTCGCCAAGCTCGCCTACGACGAGCAGCAGACCCTGGCCGACACCGCCGCAGGGCTCGACACCATCCAGCTCGGCGCGGCCGTCACCGCGCTGGCCGCCGCCCGCCGCACCGACGTCTACGGCATCGGCGCCTCCGGACTGGTCGCCCAGGACCTCACCCAGAAACTGCTGCGCATAGGGCTGGTCGCCCACGCGCACAGCGACCCGCACCTCGCCGTCACCAACGCGGTGCAACTGCGCGCGGGGGACGTGGCGATCGCCATCACCCACTCGGGTTCGACCGGGGACGTGATCGAACCGCTGCGGGTGGCCTTCGAACGCGGCGCGACCACCGTCGCCATCACCGGCCGGCCCACCGCGCCCGTCACGCAGTACGCCGATCACGTCCTGACCACCTCCACGGCCCGCGAGAGCGAGCTGCGCCCGGCGGCGATGTCCTCCCGGACCAGCCAACTGCTCGTGGTGGACTGCCTGTTCGTCGGCGTAGCACAGCGGACGTACGAAACAGCGGCGCCCGCGCTCGCCGCGTCCTACGAGGCGCTCGCCCACCGGCACAGCCCGCGGGGCGGGACCCACCGCTCGTAGCGTTCGCCGCGCTCGCGACGCTCGTAGCCGAGAACCGAACAAGCCCGGATCCGCACGGTCAGCCGTACCGCATCGCACGAGAGAGCCGCCCCCTCATGACCTCCACGCCCCACTACCGCGAGCTGCGCTCCGAGTTGGAGTCGCTGACGACCGAGGCGTTCCGCCCCGAGCTGGCGGAGATCGACCGGCTGCCGACGCTGGAGATCGCCCGGCTGATGAACGCCGAGGACACCACCGTGCCCACCGCAGTGGCCGAGCGGCTGCCGCAGATCGCCGCCGCGATCGACGCGGTGGCCGAGCGGATGGCGCGCGGCGGCCGGCTGGTCTACGCCGGCGCGGGCACCGCCGGACGGCTGGGGGTCCTGGACGCCTCGGAGTGCCCGCCGACCTTCAACACCCGCCCCTCCCAGGTCGTCGGGGTGATCGCGGGCGGCCCGCAGGCCATGGTGACCTCGGTCGAGGGCGCCGAGGACTCCAAGGAGCTGGCGGCAGAGGCGCTCGACGCCCTCGGTCTCACGCCGGACGACACGGTGGTGGGTGTCTCCGCCTCCGGCCGCACCCCCTACGCCATCGGCGCGGTGGAGCACGCCCGCGCCCTGGGCGCCCTGACCGTCGGCCTGTCCTGCAACGCGAACAGCGCGCTGGCGGCCGCCGCCGAGCACGGCATCGAGGTCGTCGTCGGCCCCGAGCTGCTGACCGGCTCCACCCGTCTGAAGGCCGGCACGGCGCAGAAGCTGGTCCTCAACATGCTCTCGACGATCACGATGATCCGGCTGGGCAAGACCTACGGAAACCTGATGGTCGACGTACGGGCCTCCAACGACAAGCTCCGCGCCCGCTCCCGGCGCATCGTCGCCCTGGCCACGGGCGCGCCGGACGACGACATCGAACAGGCCCTCGCGGCCGCGGACGGCGAGGTGAAGACCGCCATCCTCACCCTCCTCACCGACCTCGACGGCCCCACGGCGACCCGCCTCCTGGAGCAGTCCGACGGCCATCTGCGCGCGGCACTGGAGCGGGCGAAGGACTGAGCCCGGCGGGCCTGTGACCAGCGGCGGGAGCGCATGGACGGACCGGGGGCTCCCCCACCGGCCGGGGCGCCCTACGCTGGAGGACACCATGAACCACGCCCAGCTCACCGCCCTCGGGCGGGCACTGCGTCTGCTCGGCGAGCACGGCGAGGCGCTCTCCGCCGAGACGCCCGACGCCAGGCTCCACGAGGTCAAGGCGGACCTCCGGCGCGCTCTCGACCTGCTGGACGAGACCGTCACGACGGCCGCGCCCGCCACCCGGTGCCCCGAGCATCCGAACGGGCCCGTCGACGAGAGCGCGCCCGACCTGTGTCTGCTGTGCGAGACCCGGCGCCGGGCCGCCCGCCGCTCCGAGGTCGACGGGGCGTACGCCTCGTACGCGCGCCGCGCCGCCGGGCCCGCCGCCTCCGCCCCGTCCCGCTACGGCGTCCGCGAGGACCGGCCGCAGCCCCAGCAGCGGTGGCTGCCGGAGCTGTGGAACGGGCGGGAGTGGCAGTTGTGCGGGACCCCGCGCCGGGACCGGCGCGAGGCCGAGCTGTTCATCGCCGCCCGGCGCCGGGCCCCGCGCGCCGCGCCCGCCTACCGGCTCGTGCACGAGTTCACGGACTACGAGGTGGTGCGGATCTGGGGCCATCCGGCGCGGACCGACATCGAACCCATGAGCAACCCGGCCAACCCGGCCAACCCGGGCAACCCCGGCAACCCCGGCAACCCCGGCAACCCGTAGGGCGTGGGGCCGGTGCCTACGGCACCTTCGCCCCGGCGGGCGCGGGCTCACCGGCCGCCGCCGGCTCCCCCGGCCCCGCGGGGCGCGGGCGCGGGATGAAGGACGCGACCAGGAATCCGAGCAGCGCGGCGCCGCCGCCCACGGCGAGGACCGTGCGGAAGCCGTTCTCGGAGGGCAGCTGGTAGGGGCCGAACGCGGTGGTCATGTGGGACAGGACCACGCCCGCGACCGCGCTGGCGACCGACGTGCCGATCGAGCGCATCAGGGTGTTGAGGCTGTTCGCCGCGCCCGTCTCGGAGGCGGGGACGGCGCTCATGATGAGCGCGGGCATCGAGCCGTAGGTGAAGCCGATACCGGCGCCGATCACGCAGGACGTCAGGACGAAGTGCCAGACCTCGCTCATCAGGGCGATGTTGAGGCCGTAGCCGGCGGCCACGATCAGCGCGCCGATCATCAGCGTCACCTTGGGGCCCCTGGTCCGCGAGATGATCGCCGACACCGGGGCGACGGCCATCATCACCAGGCCGGAGGGCGCCATGACCAGGCCGGACGCCAGCAGCGACCTGCCGAGGCCGTAGCCGGTCTGCTCGGGCAGTTGCAGCAGCTGCGGGATGACCAGGGACATCGAGAACATCGCGAAGCCGATGGCCACCGAGGCGAGGTTGGTCACCAGCACCTGGCGGCGGGCCGTGGTGCGCAGGTCCACCAGGGGCTCCTCGACGCGCAGTTCGAAGAGGCCCCAGACGACCAGGACCACGACCGCCGCCGCGAGCAGGCCCAGGGTCGTGCCGCTGCCCCAGCCCCAGTCGGCGCCCTTGGAGATCGCCAGCAGCAGGCAGACCAGGCCCACCGCCATACCGATCGCGCCGGGAAGGTCGAAGCGGCCGCCGGTGCGCACCGCCGACTCGGGCACGAAGCCCAGCACCAGTGCCGCCGCCACGACGCCCAGGCCGGCCGAGACCCAGAACAGCATGTGCCAGTTGAGGTTCTCGGCGATCAGCGCGGCGGCGGGCAGTCCGAGGGCGCCGCCGACACCGAGCGAGGCACTGATCATCGCGGTCGCCGAACCGAGCCGCTCGGCGGGCAGTTCGTCGCGCATGATGCTGATGCCGAGCGGGATGACGCCGGAGGCGAGGCCCTGCAGGGCCCGGCCGACGATCATTGGCGTCAGTGAGTCGCTCAGCGCGGCCGTGACCGAGCCGGCCACCAGCATGGCCAGGCTCAGCAGGAGCATGCGGCGCTTGCCGTACATGTCGCCGAGGCGGCCCATGACCGGGGTGGCCACGGCCGCGGCGAGCAGCGTGGCGGTGACGGCCCAGACGGTGTCCGACGCCGAGGCGTGCAGGAGCTGGGGCAGCTCGGGAATGATCGGGATCACCAGGGTCTGCATCAGCGAGACCACGATGCCGCCGAAGGCGAGTACGGCCACGACGGCGTTGGGCCGGGGCGCGGATTGCCCGGCCGCGGCGGGCCGTGCGAGTGCGTCGGACATGAAGGAAGGTCTCCGTCGGAGAGCAGGTGTACTTGACTCAGGCAACTTTAATTGGACTTGATTGACTTAAGCAAGTGAAAATCCCGCCGGGAAGGCCCCCGGACAGAGTCAGGACGGCCCGCCGGGCCGAAGAGACACAGAAAAAGGGGCGGCGCCCGCCCTCAGGCAGCCGCCGCCCCCGCGACTCGGCTCAGCTCAGCTCAGCGTCTCCAGCGCCGCCGCGTCGTACGGCTTCAGCTCGTCGAAGCGGCCGCCGAGGACCTTCGCCGCCCACTCGGGGTCCTGGAGCAGAGCGCGGCCCACGGCCACCAGGTCGAACTCGTCGCGCTCCAGCCGGTCCAGCAGGTTGTCGAGGCTGCCGAGTTCCGCGCCCTCACCCTTGAACGCCTTGATGAAGTCGCCGTCCAGACCCACCGAGCCGACGGTGATGGCCTGCTTGCCCGTCAGCTTCTTCGTCCAGCCCGCGAGGTTGAGGTCCGAGCCCTCGAACTCCGGCATCCAGTGGCGGCGCGTGGAGGCGTGGAAGACGTCCACCCCGGCCGCGGCGAGCGGCGACAGGATCGCCTCCAGCTCCTCGGGCGTCTCGGCCAGACGGGCGTCGTAGGCCCCCGACTTCCACTGGGAGTACCGGAAGAGGACCGGGAAGCCGGGCGAGACGGACGCGCGCACCGCCGCCACGATCTCCGCCGCGAACTTCGTACGGGCCACCGCGTCGCCGCCGTAGGCGTCGGTGCGGCGGTTGGTGCCCGCCCAGAGGAACTGGTCGAGCAGGTAGCCGTGGGCGCCGTGCAGTTCCACGCCGTCGAAGCCGATGCGCTCCGCGGCGGCGGCCGCCTCGGCGAACGCGCCGATGACGTCGTCCAGGTCGGTCCGCGTCATCGCCCTGCCGGTCACCTCGGACTCGCCGATGCGCAGCCCGGAGGGGCCCACGGCGGGCGCCTCGGGGAACGGCTGCTGGCCCGGCTTGCGGACCATGCCGATGTGCCAGAGCTGGGGCACGATCGTGCCGCCCGCCGCGTGCACGGCCTCGGCGACCTTCGCCCAGCCTGCGAGCTGCTCCTCGCCGTGGAAGCGCGGCACGCGGTCGCTCTGCCCGGCCGAGTCGTGCCCCACGTAGGTGCCCTCGGTGACGATCAGGCCGACACCTGCGGCGGCGCGGCGGGCGTAGTACGACAGCACGTCCTCGCCGGGGACGCCGCCCGGCGAGAACATCCGGGTCATCGGCGCCATCACGATCCGGTTGGGGACGGTGAGGCCGTTCAGCGTGACGGGGCGGGAGAGGATCTCGGCCGCGCGGGACGCGGACCCGGATTCGGAAGCGGTGACGGTCACGGTGGGGGGCTCCTCGAAATCGTGTCAGGTACCGGCTGGCACGCACGCACGCCGGCCGGGCACCGGCGTCAACTGCCCCACCGGCCACGACATTCCACCGATCCACTCCTGTGACCCGGAACACGCCCGAGGGCGGCACCCCCTGTCTCCAGGGAGTACCGCCCTCGGTACGTGAAGGACGGATCCGATCCTTTGAGGGATCAGAAGTCCATGTCACCGCCCGGCATGCCGCCGCCGGCCGGCGCGCCGGCCTTCTCCGGCTTGTCGGCGATGACGGCCTCGGTGGTGAGGAACAGCGCGGCGATGGAGGCGGCGTTCTGCAGCGCGGAACGGGTCACCTTCGCCGGGTCGATGATGCCCTCGGCGATCATGTCGACGTACTCGCCGGTGGCGGCGTTCAGACCGTGGCCGACGGCCAGGTTGCGCACCTTCTCCACGACGACGCCGCCCTCGAGACCACCGTTGACGGCGATCTGCTTCAGCGGGGCCTCCAGGGCGAGCTTCACGGCGTTGGCGCCGGTCGCCTCGTCACCCTCGAGCTCCAGCTTGTCGAAGACGCTGGTGGACTGCAGCAGAGCCACGCCACCACCGGCGACGATGCCCTCCTCGACGGCCGCCTTGGCGTTGCGCACGGCGTCCTCGATGCGGTGCTTGCGCTCCTTGAGCTCCACCTCGGTGGCGGCACCGGCCTTGATGACCGCGACACCGCCGGCGAGCTTCGCCAGGCGCTCCTGCAGCTTCTCGCGGTCGTAGTCCGAGTCGCTGTTCTCGATCTCGGCGCGGATCTGGTTCACCCGGCCGTTGACCTGCTCGGAGGAGCCGGCACCGTCGACGATGGTGGTCTCGTCCTTGGTGATGACGACCTTGCGGGCGCGGCCGAGGAGGTCCACGGTCGCGTTCTCCAGCTTGAGGCCGACCTCCTCGGAGATGACCTCGCCGCCCGTGAGGATGGCGATGTCGCCGAGCATGGCCTTGCGGCGGTCGCCGAAGCCCGGGGCCTTGACGGCGACGGACTTGAAGGTGCCGCGGATCTTGTTGACGACCAGGGTCGACAGGGCCTCGCCCTCGACGTCCTCGGCGATGATCAGCAGCGGCTTGCCCGACTGCATGACCTTCTCCAGGAGCGGGAGCAGGTCCTTGACCGAGGAGATCTTGGAGTTGGCGATGAGGATGTACGGGTCCTCGAGCGACGCCTCCATGCGCTCCATGTCGGTCGCGAAGTAGGCGGAGATGTAGCCCTTGTCGAAGCGCATGCCCTCGGTGAGCTCGAGCTCGAGCCCGAAGGTCTGCGACTCCTCGACGGTGATGACGCCTTCCTTGCCGACCTTGTCCATGGCCTCGGCGATGAGCTCGCCGATCTGGGTGTCGGCGGCGGAGATGGAGGCGGTGGAGGCGATCTGCTCCTTGGTCTCGACCTCCTTGGCCTGGTCGAGCAGGGCGGCGGAGACGGCCTCGACGGCGCGCTCGATACCGCGCTTCAGGGCCATCGGGTTGGCACCGGCGGCGACGTTGCGCAGGCCTTCCTTGACCAGGGCCTGGGCGAGCACGGTCGCGGTGGTCGTACCGTCACCGGCGACGTCGTCCGTCTTCTTGGCGACTTCCTTGACCAGCTCGGCGCCGATCTTCTCGTACGGGTCCTCGAGCTCGATCTCCTTGGCGATGGAGACACCGTCGTTGGTGATCGTGGGGGCACCCCACTTCTTCTCGAGGACGACGTTGCGGCCCTTGGGGCCGAGGGTCACCTTGACGGCGTCCGCGAGCTGGTTCATGCCGCGCTCGAGGCCTCGCCGCGCCTCCTCGTCGAACGCGATGATCTTGGCCATGTGAAGTGGTCCCTCCAGGACTGGGGGTGATTCCTTCGGACCGCGCCCGCGCCCGCGACGGACGGCCCCGGCCTGAGGTGGTTCCTTGCCCCACCTGGCCCGTGGCCTCACCGACTCGGTCCTTCGTTGTCACTCTCACCTTCAGAGTGCTAACGCCAATGATTAGCACTCGACCCCTTCGAGTGCAAGCGCCTTCGGGGGGTCGGCGGGCAGTCAGCCGCGCGCGGACACCGCCGGGCCGGCCCGGCGAGGGAGCGGCGCACGGAGGCCGGCACACCCGGACGGCGCGCGGGCACAGCGAAGGGCCCGCACCCCGGCAGCGGAGGTGCGGGCCCTTCCGAAGAAGAACGTCGCTTGCGGTGGTCGCGCGATTCAGGCCGTGACGCGGACCATGTCGGCCTGCGGACCCTTCTGGCCCTGCGAGATCTCGAACTCGACCCGCTGGCCCTCTTCCAGCGTGCGGTAGCCGTCCATCTGGATCGCGCTGTAGTGGACGAAGACGTCCGCACCACCGTCGACCGCGATGAAGCCGTACCCCTTCTCCGCGTTGAACCACTTGACGGTGCCCTGAGCCATGCCTAACTCCCCTATTACTGGCCCTTGCACAGATCCACACTTCGCGGACCCGGGTCAGACCTCACCCCCCGTGAATCGGGGGCGTGCGCCGGAACGCGTCGACCGCGGCCGAATGTATCTGCCCAACTGCCCTCTGCAACAGGTCAATCGGACGAGAAATCTGGACGCACACGGTCCGGAATATAGGAAGAATTCACGCGAATTCAGGGCAATTCGGGCCCCACGAACAAGGCAAATACCGCAAAAGGCTCGCAGACTTTGGCTACTTCTTACCGGGCCCGCGGCAGGATTCCATGGCCCCGGATTCCGATTCCGAGGGCGCGTTCCCCAACTCTACCGCGTTCAATCACACAGAATTGCCCCCTCCGTATCTCTTACGGAAGGGGCAACCCGGTGAACTCTGCGTGACCGGAATTACCGAAGGTAATGATCAGCCGCCGGCGACCGCGGGGATGATCGAGACGCCCGCGCCGTCCGGAGTGGCCGTCTGAAGGCCCTGCTCGAACCGGACGTCGTCGTCGTTGACGTACACGTTGACGAAGCGGCGCAGCTTGCCCTGGTCGTCCAGGACCCGGGCCGCGATGCCCGTGTGGTTCTTCTCCAGGTCCGAGATGACGTCGGACAGGGTCGCGCCCTCGGCGCTCACCTCGGCCCGCCCGCCGGTGTAGGTGCGCAGGATGGTGGGGATGCGGACGGTCACGCTCATGCCAGGCCAGCCTCTCGGAAGGAGTCCAGGGTCGGACGGATCGTCGCGGTCAGGCCGGTGCCGGCCACCGCGTCCAGGGTCTTCAGCCCGTCGCCGGTGTTGAGGACGACGGTCGTCTTCGTCGGGTCGAGGACGCCGTTCTCGACCAGCTTCCTCGTCACGCCGACCGTCACACCGCCCGCGGTCTCGGCGAAGATGCCCTCGGTCCGCGCCAGCAGCTTGATCGCGTCGACGACCTGCTCGTCGGTCACGTCCTCCACCGCGCCGCCGGTACGGCGCGCGATGTCCAGGACGTACGGGCCGTCGGCCGGGTTGCCGATGGCCAGGGACTTGGCGATCGTGTTCGGCTTCTGCGGCCGCACGACGTCGTGGCCGGCCTTGAAGGCGGTGGACACCGGCGAGCAGCCCTCGGCCTGGGCGCCGAAGATCTTGTACGGCTTGTCCTCGACCAGCCCCAGCTCGATCAGCTCCCGCAGGCCCTTGTCGACCTTGGTGAGCTGGGAGCCCGAGGCGATCGGGACGACGATCTGGTCCGGCAGCCGCCAGCCGAGCTGCTCGCAGATCTCGTACGCCAGCGTCTTGGAGCCCTCGGCGTAGTACGGCCGCAGGTTGACGTTGACGAAGCCCCAGCCCTCGCCGGCCGGATCGCCGATCAGCTCGGAGCAGAAGCGGTTCACGTCGTCGTAGTTGCCCTCGATGCCGACGAGTTCGCCGCCGTAGATCGCGGCCATCACGATCTTGCCCTGCTCCAGGTCGTGCGGGATGAACACGCAGGAGCGCAGTCCGGCACGGGCGGCCGCGGCGCCGACGGCACCGGCCAGGTTGCCGGTCGAGGAGCAGGAGAGCGTGGTGAAGCCGAAGGCGCGGGCCGCCTCCAGCGCCTGGGCGACCACGCGGTCCTTGAAGGAGTGCGTCGGGTTGCCGGAGTCGTCCTTCACGTACAGCCCGCCGGTCACGCCCAGTTCACCGGCGAGGCGGTCGGCCCGGACGAGCTTGGTCCAGCCCGGGTTCAGGTTCGGCTTGCCGGCGACGTCCGCGGGGACGGGCAGCAGCGGCGCGTAGCGCCAGATGTTCGCGGGGCCCGCTTCGATCCGCTTGCGCAGCTCCTCGGTGTCGTAGGCCGAGAAGTCGTAGGCGATCTCCAGCGGGCCGAAACACTCCTCGCAGGCGAAGACCGGGCCGAGAGGGACGCGGTGACCGCACTCGCGACAGCTCAGTGCCGCGGCGGGGCCGAGGTCCACGGTGGAATCGGTGCTGCTTGCAACAGTCTGCACAGCCATGTGAGGCGAGGCCCTTTCTCCTCATCTTCCTCACGACGCATCTCGCCGTGAGACGGATTTGGCACCTTCCCTAGCCGGGAGCCTCGCGAAGACGATCGGCTGTGCGCGCACAGCAGTCGATACGAGAACCGGCTGGAGGGTTGCCGGGGCTTCATCGGGCCGTGTCCCTCTGCCCCTCTGGATGAGCTGTATTCGGTTGTGAGGCGGAGGTGACCCCCGGCATGGGATGGTCGTCCGCGTTGTTCAAGACTGTAACGGAAGGCCAGGACGGCGGAGACGGTCGTCCGAACCGCGAGACGACACCGCGAGACGACAGTCGCGGGACGACAGTGAGGAGCCGCTGACCGTGCTGGAAGAAGTCGAGCGCTGGCTGGCCACCCGCTCCTGGTCCGTCGCCGACCGGTCGCTGCACCAGATCCTGGCGGCCAAGCAGCGCACCGGTCAGTCGGTCTCCGTGGTGCTGCCCGCGCTGAACGAGGAGGCGACGGTCGGCGACATCGTCGCGGTGATCCGCCGCGACCTGGTGGAGCGGGCGCCGCTCGTCGACGAGATCGTCGTCGTCGACTCGGGCTCCACCGACCGCACCTTCGAGGTGGCCGCCGCCGCGGGCGCCCGGGTGGTGCGCCGCGACGAGATCCTGCCGCGTCTGCCCGCGGTGCCGGGCAAGGGCGAGG
Source organism: Streptomyces sp. CB01373 (assembly GCF_002803075.1). Lineage (GTDB taxonomy): Bacteria > Actinomycetota > Actinomycetes > Streptomycetales > Streptomycetaceae > Streptomyces. The sequence continues at coordinate 182,869 of NZ_NNBK01000008.1, forward strand.
TGCTGTGGCGCTCCCTGCTCGTCACCCGCGGGGACGTCATCTGCTTCGTCGACGCCGATCTGCGGGAGTTCTCCTCCGACTTCGTCACCGGCATCGTGGGCCCGCTGCTCACCGAACGGGACGTCGACCTGGTCAAGGCGATGTACGACCGTCCCTTCACCGTGCCCGGCCAGGACGCCTCCGCCTCGGCCGCCGCCGGGCAGGGCGGACGGGTCACCGAGCTGATGGCGCGCCCGCTGCTCAACATGCACTGGCCGCAGCTCGCCGGCTTCGTGCAGCCGCTCGGCGGCGAGTACGCGGCCCGCCGCTCACTCCTCGAACAGCTGCCCTTCCCGGTCGGCTACGGCGTCGAGCTGGGCATGCTGGTCGACGCGCTGCACCTGGTGGGCCTGGACGCGCTCGCGCAGGTCGACGTCGGGGTGCGCAGGCACCGGCACCAGGACGGGCAGGCGCTCGGCAGGATGGCCGCCGCGATCTACCGCACCGCCCAGCTCCGCCTGGCCCGCGGCCATCTCGTGCGCCCCCGGCTCACCCAGTTCGAGCGCGGCGAGAACGGCTTCGAGCCGCGGACGCACCCCGTGGACACCGAAGAGCGTCCGCCGATGGCCGAGGTCGCGGAGTACGCGGCCCGGCAGGTGGCGTGAAACACCGGCCTCGCCCGCTTTCCGGCGGCTACGAAGCGGAACCGTACGTTTGAGCGTTTCGGGGCCGGGCTAGGTTGAGGCTTATGGCTTCTACGCACGGTGCCGAGGTGCTGGTCGCGTCCAATCGCGGCCCGGTTTCGTATCAGGTGCGCGAGGACGGCTCGCTCCACTCCCGGCGCGGAGGCGGAGGGCTGGTGTCCGGACTCTCCGCGATCGGCCCGGAGGCGGGGGCGGTGTGGGTGTGCGCCGCGCTGAGTGACGCCGACCGGGAGGCGGCGGGCCGCTTCGAGGGCGGGCGCCGGCTGCCGTCGGAGGCGACCGGCGGGCAGCAGGTGCGGATGCTCGACATCGACGCGCGGGTCTTCTCCGACGCCTACAACGGCATCGCCAACTCGGTGCTGTGGTTCGTCCACCACATGCTGTACCAGACGCCGCTGGAGCCGGTCTTCGACGCCGGGTTCCGGCGCCTGTGGAAGTCCTACGAGGCCTACAACCTGGCCTTCGCCGAGGCGCTCGCGGAGGAGGCGGCCGAGGGGGCGGCCGTGGTGGTGCAGGACTACCACCTGACGCTCGTGCCGGGGATGCTGCGCGATTTCCGGCCCGATGTGCGCATCGGGCACTTCTCGCACACGCCGTGGGCGCCGGCGGACTACTTCCGGATCCTCCCCGACGACATCGCCGAGCAGGTGCTGCGCGGAATGCTGGGCGCGGACCGGCTGGGCTTCCTCACCCAGCGGTGGGCCGACGCGTTCGCCGGGTGCTGCGACGCGCTCGTCGGCGGGCTCGGGGGCACCCGGATCGGGGTGCACGGGCTGGGCGCGGACGCGGAGTTCCTGCGGGAGCGGTCGCACCGGGCCGACGTCGAGGAGCGGATGGCGGCGCTGCGCGAGGAGATCGGCACCGGACCGGACGGTGGCCCCCGCCGGACGATCGTGCGGGTGGACCGGACCGAGCTGTCCAAGAACATCGTGCGGGGGCTGCACGCGTACCGGGAGCTGCTGGAGGAGCGCCCGCAGTGGCGCGAGCGGGTGGTGCACGTGGCGTTCGCCTACCCCTCGCGGCAGGACCTCGCGGTGTACCGGGAGTACACGGAACAGGTGCGGCGGGTGGCCGAGGAGATCAACGCCCGGTACGGGACGCCCGGCTGGACCCCCGTCCTGCTGCACGTGGAGGACGACTTCGCGCGGTCGCTCGCGGCGTACCGGATCGCCGACGTGGCGCTGGTCAACCCCATCCGGGACGGGATGAACCTGGTCGCCAAGGAGGTGCCGGTCGTCTCCGACTCGGGGTGCGCGCTGGTGCTGTCGCGGGAAGCGGGGGCGTATGCCGAGCTGGGCGAGGACGCGGTCGTCGTCAATCCGTACGACGTGGTGGGGACGGCCGGGGCACTGCACCGGGCGCTGAACATGCCGGGTTCCGAGCGGGCGGAGCGGACGAAGCGGCTGGCCGCGGCCGCGACCGCGCTGCCGCCCGCCCAGTGGTTCCTGGACCAGCTCCAGGAACTGGGCGGCTGAGCGGACGGGCGGCTACGCCAGGCGGTCCGCCAGGTTCCTCAGCAGTGCCACCACCCCGGCGGGGCCGTCCACCACGAGGTCGGCCCGCCGCGACACCTCGGTGACCTCCGTACTGCCACTGCAGACCAGGACGCCCGGGACTCCGTCCGAGCGGAGCTCGTCGACCGCCGCGAAGGCCGGGAGGTCGCCCAGGTCGTCGCCCGCGTACAGGACCGACGTGGCGCCCAGGTCGCGGGCGCAGTCCAGGAGGGCGACGCCCTTGTCCATGCCCGGGGGACGCAGTTCGAGGACCATGCGGCCGGGCTCGACGATCAGCCCGTGGCGGGCGGCCAGGCCGGCGAGGGGTTCGCGCAACGCCTCGAACGCGGCCTGCGGGTCGTCCGCGCGGCGGGTGTGGACGGCGACCGAGCGGCCCTTCTCCTCGATCCAGGCGCCGTGCCCGGCGCCGGTCCGGTCGAGGAGGCCGGGCAGTTCGGCGCGGACGGCGGCGACGCCGGGGTGCGGGGGCGGGGCGGTGAGCGTGCCCGTGGCGGCGTCCCAGCGCTCGGCTCCGTAGTGGCCGAGGACGACCAGGTGCTCCAGGCCGGGTACGCCCGCGAAGCCGCCGTGGCGCACCGCGACGCCGGGCGGGCGGCCGGTGACCACCGCGACGGCGGCCACCTTCGGGGCGAGCGCGGCGAGCGCGGGCACGGCGTCCGGGTGGGCGCGGGCCTGGTCGGGGTCGGGGACGATCGGCGCGAGCGTCCCGTCGAAGTCGAGCGCGATCAGCGCGCGCTCGGGCCGGGCGAGGATCGTGGCGAGCCCGTCCCGCCCCGCCCGGGTGGCGGGCGTCGGCAGGGAGGAGACGGAGGCGGTCGAGTCGGCGGAGTGACGGTCCTGACTACCCATGAGGCGAACCTATCCCTCCGGGACCCGGCGCACTCCTCCGCCGGGCACGGGTCTCGACGCTCGGACGGGTTCAGCGCTCGGCGCGGCGGGTCTCGCGGACACGGCGGAGGCGGTTCACCGTGACCGGGTCGTGGGCGAGGGCGCGGGTGTCGTCGAGGAGGGCGTTGAGGAGCTGGTAGTAGCGGACCGGTGACAGACCGAGCTCCTCGCGTATCGCGCGCTCCTTCGCGCCGGGCCCGGTGAAGCCGCGGCGCTCCAGGGCGAGGATGCCCCGCTCCCTGCACCCGAGCCCCTGCTCCTCGTCGTCGTCCATACCAGGCACCGTAGCCTCCGCCACCGACAGCGGCCTTCCCCGGGCCCGCCCGCACCGTTCCGGCCGTCCCGGCGTCACCAAGTGGACACAATTGGTCTGCACCAAGTAAGTGGACTAGACCTCTCCCGGTCGACGGTCCACACTGTTCCACGTGAAACACGTCATCGCTCTCGATGTGGGCGGCACCGGGATGAAGGCCGCCCTGGTCGCCGCCGACGGCTCCCTGCTGCACCGGGCCCGCCGGGCGACCGGTCGCGAGCGCGGGCCGGACGCCGTCGTCGAGGGCATCCTCGACTTCGCCGCGGCGCTGCGCGCCCACGGCGTCCAGCACCTGGGGCAGGAGGCGGCCGCGGCCGGCGTCGCCGTCCCCGGCATCGTCGACGAGGAGCGCGGCATCGCCGCCTACGCGGCCAACCTCGGCTGGCGTGACGTCCCCCTGCGCGATCTGCTCGCCGAGCGGCTCGGCGCCCCCGTCGCCCTGGGCCACGACGTGCGCACCGGCGGGCTGGCCGAGGGCCGGATCGGGGCGGGCAGGGGCGCGGACCGGTTCCTCTTCGTGCCGCTGGGCACCGGAATCGCGGGCGCCATCGGCATCGACGGCCGGGTGGAGGCGGGCGCGCACGGCTTCGCGGGCGAGATCGGCCACATCGTCGTTCGCCCCGGAGGCCTGGACTGCCCGTGCGGGCAGCGCGGCTGCCTGGAGCGGTTCGCCTCCGCGTCGGCGGTCAGCCAGGCATGGGCCGAGGCGTGCGGGGACCCGGACGCGGACGCGGCGGACTGCGCCAAGGCCGTGGAGTCCGGGGACGCCGGGGCACAAACGGTCTGGCAGGAGGCGGTGGACGCGCTCGCCGACGGGCTGGTCACCGCGCTCACCCTGCTGGACCCGCGCACGCTGATCATCGGCGGCGGGCTCGCCGAGGCGGGCGAGACGCTGTTCGCGCCGCTGCGCGAGGCGGTCCAGCGCCGCGTCACCTTCCAGAAGCTGCCGTTGATCGTCCCCGCGGCCCTGGGGGACACCGCCGGCTGCCTGGGCGCGGGGCTCCTGGCCTGGGACCTGCTCAACACTTCTACGACTTCTCCGGAGGTAACCGCCTGATGGCCCCCAGCAAGGTTCTGACCGGAGCCCGGGTGGTGCTGCCCACCGGGATCGTGGACGGCGGCCGTGTGATCGTCGACGGCACGCGGATCGCCGGCGACGCCCGGGAGGACGCCGAGACCCTCGACGTGCGCGGGCACTGGCTGGTCCCCGGCTTCGTCGACATCCACAACCACGGCGGAGGCGGCGCCTCCTTCTCCGGCACGGCCGACGACGTACTGACCGCCGTCCGCACCCACCGGGAGCACGGCACCACCACCCTGGTCGCCTCGACCGTCACCGACGACATGGGCCTCCTCGTCAAGCAGGCGGGGCTGCTGTCGGAACTCGCCGAGCAGGGCGAGATCGCGGGCGTCCACTTCGAGGGGCCGTTCATCTCGCCGTGCCGCAAGGGAGCGCACTCCGAGGAGCTGCTGCGCGCCCCGGACCCCGCCGAGGTGCGCAAGCTGATCGACGCCGCCCGCGGCCGGGCCAGGATGATGACCCTGGCCACCGAACTGCCCGGCGGCATCGACTCCGTACGGCTGCTCGCGGAGCACGGCGTGATCGCGGCGATCGGGCACACGGACGCGACGTACGAGCAGACGGTGGAGGCGATCGACGCCGGGGCCACCGTCGCCACCCATCTGTTCAACGCCATGCCGCCGCTGGGCCACCGCGCCCCCGGCCCGATCGCGGCCCTGCTGGAGGACGAGCGGGTCACGGTCGAGCTGATCAACGACGGAGTGCATCTGCACCCCGCCGCCCTGGAGCTGGCGTTCCACCACGCGGGCGCACAGCGGGTCGCCTTCATCACCGACGCCATGGACGCCGCCGGGGCCGGCGACGGCCGCTACCTGCTCGGCCCGCTCCAGGTCGAGGTCGCGGACGGCGTGGCACGACTGGTGGAGGGCGGCTCGATCGCGGGCTCGACCCTGACCCTGGACCGGGCGTTCCGCCGGGCGGTGACCGTCGACCGGCTGCCCGTCACGGACGTGGTCGCCGCGCTGTCCGCCAATCCGGCCCGGCTGCTCGGGATGGACGACCGGGTGGGTTCCCTGGAACCCGGCAAGGACGCCGATCTCGTGCTGCTCGACGAGGACTTCGCCCTCAAGGGCGTGATGCGGCGGGGCGCCTGGGTGGTTGAGCCCCAACTGGGCTGATCCGTCCGTCTGTCCGGCCGCGGTGGCCGGTCCGCGGGGTGGGCGGCGGGGCTGTGTCTTTGGCATGATCGTGTCTTCGGAACTTCGCGGCGGACACGCGCTTACTCGGGGGAGGCCGGCCCGGTGATCCTCACGGTCACGCTGAACACCGCTCTCGACATCACCTATCGGGTGCCGTCCCTGCGGCCGCACACCACCCACCGGGTGTCCGAGGTGACCGAGCGCCCCGGCGGCAAGGGCGTCAACGTGGCCCGCGTGCTGGCGGCCCTCGGCCATGCGGTGACGGTCACCGGCTTCGCGGGCGGGGCAACCGGGCGCCAGGTGCGGGACCGGCTCGCGTCCGAGGCACCGGGCGTGGTGGACGCGCTGGTCCCGGTCGCGGGAGCGACCCGGCGCACCATAGCCGTCGTCGACGCGCGCACCGGCGACACCACCCAGCTCAACGAGCCGGGCCCGGTCGTCGGCCCCGCCGAGTGGTCCGCCTTCCAGAACGTGTACGAGGAGCTGCTCGGCTCGGTGTCGGCGGTGGCGCTGTGCGGCAGCCTGCCGCCCGGGCTGCCGGTGGGCGCGTACGCCGGCCTGATACGGACGGCGCGGGCGGCCGGGGTCCCCGTCCTGCTGGACACCAGCGGCGAGGCCCTGCGGCGGGGGGTGGCGGCCCGCCCCGACATCGTCAAGCCGAACGCCGACGAACTGGCCGAGCTCACCGGCTCCCACGAGCCGCTGCGTGCCACCCAGGACGCCCGCCGCCGCGGCGCCCGCGCGGTGGTCGCCTCCCTGGGCGCGGAGGGCCTGCTCGCGCACACCTCCGACGGCCTGTGGCGGGCCGCCCCGCCGACCCGCGTCCGAGGCAACCCGACCGGCGCCGGTGACTCGGCCGTGGCGGGCCTGCTGTCCGGCCTCGTGGAGCACCTGCCCTGGCCGGACCTCCTGGCCCGCGCGGTCGCCCTGTCCACGGCGACGGTCCTGTCCCCGGCGGCGGGCGAGTACGACTGCCGCTCCTACGAGGATCTGCTGGCGCGTGTCAGGGTGACGACGGAAATGACGGCGGCATAGCTCCGACGGCGGCCGGAAAAAGACAGCGGCCGCCCTCCGCTCCACGCGAGGGCGGCCGCCGTCTCATCCCTTGCTGAGCCACACCTGGTCCAGGACCGCATTGCACTGGTTGCCGTCGTTGCAGGCGATCTCGATCGTATTGGTGCCTTGGTTCAGGTTCACGAGCGCCCAGGTTGTCTGCCAGCCCTTCTCCCAGTCCCCTTCGGGCATGTGGGAGAAGTTCTTCATGCTCAGCGTCTGAGAGGCATCCTTGCCGTTGACCGCAAGTGTCGCGTTGGCATCCACGCCAGGGATGCCGTAGCGGACGTTCAGCCGGTAGGAACCGGCGTTCCGGATACCGTCGACGGTCCAGGTGGCCTTGGCTCCCACCTGGTTGAAGTCGGCCACGTAGACACCGCCGTCAGCCTTGGATCCCTTGAAGTCGGTCGCCGTCCTGGCGCCGCCTTCCAGGCTGAGCGCCTTGGCATCGATCTTCGGCAGCTCACCCGAGGTCTCTGCGCTGGCGCTCGTCGACGGGCTCGGCTCCGAGCTCTTGGTGGCCGTGGGCGCCGGGCCGCCTGCCGTGTCCTCGCCCTTGTCGCCGGAGTCGTCGTTGAGCATGGCCACGCCGATGCCGATGACGACCGCGGCGACCACCGCGACGGCGCCGATCAGCAGACCCTTGGTGTTCGGGCCCCGGCCGCCGCCCTGGCCCGACTGGCGGCCCGTGGGCGCGCCGCCCGGAAGGGCCTCCGGAGCGGCGTAGTGGGCGTTCGGCCTGCCGTACGCGCCCTGCTGCTGCGGGACCTGGCCCTGGGGCGCCGTGGGGGGCTGCTGGCCGTACTGCCGCTGACCGACCGTGTGGACCCGGTTGACCGCGTTCGGGTAGCCATAACCGCCGGAGGGCGGCTGGGCTCCGTTGGCCTGACCGTCGGCGTACAGGTAACCGAACGGGTCGTCGTCCTCGGGCGTGCTCGCGCCGCTGTTGCCGGGCGTCATCCCTTGGTACTCCTCAACAGGTGCGGGGTCGGGCGGTACGTCGTGAGAAATGCGAGCCTACCCGCTCTGCGGGGCCCAAACGGGTGACTCACGCCGCACAAGTCGGCTGACCTGCGGATCATCCGGCGCGGCGATGTTGTTTGGGACGAGATCGTTTCTCGACGTACATCCGCTCGTCGGCTGATTTCAGCACTTCGTCCGCCGTCATTCCGCAGTGGGCCCACCCGATGCCGAAGCTCGCCCCCACCCGGACGGCCCGGCCCTCGGCGCGGATCGGCTGGATGATCTCGTTGCGCAGCCGTACGGCGAGGTCCTGGGCGTCGGCCCGGCCGAGGCCGTCGGCGAGGATCACGAACTCGTCGCCGCCGAGCCGGGCCACGGTGTCGCCGTCGCGCACGCCGTTGCCCAGTCGCCGGGCCACCTCGATGAGCACCGCGTCGCCCGCGTTGTGCCCGAACCGGTCGTTGATCGACTTGAAGCCGTCGAGGTCGCAGAAGAGGACCGCGAGGCCCTTGGTGCCGTCGTCGTGGTCGCCCTCGGGGGCGACGGTGTGCACGTGGTGGTCGTAGGCGTCGTACGCCTCGGTGCCCGGCCGGAAGTCGAAGCCGTGGTCGCCGACGTCGTAGCCGGGGTGGCCGTGTGCGGTGTCCTGCGACTCGGGGTCGCCCGCGTGCGCGGTCTGGGACCGCCGGCACAGCCGGGAGGACAGGCGGGCGCGCAGCTCGGCGGAGTTCGGCAGGCCGGTCAGGGAGTCGTGGGAGGCGCGGTGGGCGAGCTGGAGCTCGCGGCGCTTGCGCTCCTCTATGTCCTCGACGTGGGTGAGCAGGAAGCGGGGCCCGTCGGCGGCGTCCGCGACGACGGAGTTGCGCAGGGACACCCAGACGTAGGAGCCGTCGCGGCGGCCCAGCCGCAGCTCCGCCCGGCCGCCCTCCGCCGAGGTCCGCAGCAGGGTGCCTATGTCCTCGGGGTGGACGAGGTCGGAGAAGGAGTAGCGGCGCATGGCGGAGGCGGGGCGGCCAAGCAGCCGGCACAGGGCGTCGTTGGTGCGCAGGATCCGGCCGTGCTGGTCGCCGCCCATCTCGGCGATGGCCATGCCGGACGGCGCGTACTCGAAGGCCTGGCGGAAGCTCTCCTCGCTGGCGCGCAGGGCCTGCTGCTCGCGTTCCAGGCGTATGAGGGCGCGCTGCATGTTGGAGCGCAGCCGGGCGTTGCTGATCGCGATGGCCGCCTGGAAGGCGTACATCTGGAGGGCCTCGCGGCCCCAGGCGCCGGGCCGGCGGCCGTTGCGCGGGCTGTCCACGGAGATCACGCCGAGCAGTTCGCCGGAGGAGCCGCCGGCTCCGCCGGGGACGTCCATGGGCGCGAAAAGCCGGTCGGCGGGGTGCCACTCGTCCTCGAAGCGTGGCGCGGGCCCGTCGGTGTACCACGTGGGGACGTCGTCGTCGTCGAGGACCCAGCCCTCGGTGTGGGGTATGAAGACCAGGCCGCCCCACTGCTCGCCCATGGCCAGCCGGCGGTCCCAGGACTCCCGGGAGCCGACGCGGCCGGTGATGAGCGCCTCGGCGGCGGAGTTCCCGGCCAGGGCGGCGACCACGAGGTCGCCGTCGGCGCGCACGAGGTTGACGCAGGCCAGGTCGTAGCCCAGGCCCTGCACCACGCCGTCGGCGACGGTCTGCAGTGTGTCCGCCAGGCTTCGTGCGGTGTTCATGTCCGCCATGACCTGGTGAAGTTTCCGCAAGGACGCCAGGCGGACGTACGGCTCCGAGTCGGTCTCCATGCTCGCCCTCCCCCCGAGACCTCGCCAGCGAATCAAGGGTGCTGTTCGGCGTATCGTCTGCGCATTCTCAGCCACTGAATCACAGCGCGAAGCCCACTCGGTACACAGGGTCAACAATTCACAGCTCTTGTGACTCAAGTCACAGATGAACGTGAACAATTGAGCGCGGTTTCTGTCTTTCCCCCGTGCGTTTGATGAACGCGGGCCACGCGGCTGTGGGGACATGATGCACGACTTGCTCGGCCGCTGGTCCTAGGTCCCGGTTCGGGCCCGGGTCCGATGCGGCGGTGGCGGGCCGGTGGTTAGCGTTCCGTGTGTGTTGAACACTTCCTCCGTGCCGCCCGCCCCCTGTCCCACCGCCTCCGCCGAGCCGGCCCCGCTCGGGCGGCAGGGACCGCCGTCCGGGCATGCTGAGGGGGTGACCGACGAGGAGTTCCGTGCCGCGATGTCCAGGCTGGCCGCCGGTGTGGTCCTGGTGACTGCGCAGGAGCCGTCGCTGGACCCGGACGACCCGCGGGCTCCGGCCGGCGAGGACGCGGGCATGACGGCGACGGCGTTCATGTCGGTGTCCCTGGACCCGCCGCTGGCCCTGGTCAGCGTGCGCGAGGGCTCCCGCATGGACGACCTGCTCGCCGAACAGCCCCTGTGGGCGGTCTCGGTCCTCGCCGACAGCCAGCACGCCATCGCCGGCCGCTTCGCCATGAAGGGCCGGCTCAGCGACCGCCTGCTGTTCCGGGACCTCCCCCACACCCGCGGCGAGGTCTCCGGCGCCCCCCTGCTGACCGGCGCCCTGGCCACCCTGGAACTGCGCACCGAACAGCGGGTGCGGGCGGGCGACCACACCCTGGTCATCGGCCGCGTCCTGACGGCCCGCCTGCCCGGCACGAACGACGAACCTCTCATGTACTACCACGGCCGCTACCGCCACCTGCGCTGACGTCAGGACCGCATCCGGTGTCCGACTACCGCCGAGCCGGGCCGCCGTCCGCCGGCGCGCTGTGCCCGGCCACCGCCCGGTCGCGCCGGCGTCCCGTCGGCGGCGTGACGCCGGTCAGCCCCAGTCCTTTCCCGAGCGTCCCCGCTTCGTCTGCGAGCGTTGCTTCTTCTCGCGCAGCCGGCGCTCGTTGATGCCGCGTGGGATGCGGGTGGGTCTGCGGGGCCTGGGCGGGGGCGCGGTCGCCTCGGCGAGGAGCGCGGCGAGGCGCACGGCGGCGGCCTCGCGGTTGCGCCACTGGGACCGGTGCTCGGAGGCGCGCACGCTGATGACGCCGTCGACGAGCCGGTCCGCGAGGCGTTCGAGGGCGCGCTGCTTCCACACCTCCGGCAGCGCCTCGGTGTTGGCGAGGTCGAAGCGCAACTCCACCTGGGAGTCCGTGGTGTTGACATGCTGGCCGCCGGGCCCGGAGGACCGCGAGAAGCGCCAGGCCAGTTCGGCCTCGGGGAGCGCGACGGAGCCGCGGATGAGATGGGGACCGGACATGTCGTCCATGTTCCCCTCCCCGTCCCGTCACGTCATCCTGTTTTCGCCGCGGGCGTGTTCGATCCGGGTGGGTAAAAAAGGTAAAGGGACGCGGAACTCGGAGGACCCTCCTCGGCGTTCCTATGGGTGGCGGTAGCTTCGTCCGCATACGCAACGAGGGAAGGGACTCCCAACAATGGCTGTAAGCCTGTCCAAGGGTGGCAACGTCTCGCTCACCAAGGAGGCTCCGGGCCTGACCGCTGTCACCGTGGGCCTCGGCTGGGACGTCCGCACCACCACCGGCACGGACTTCGACCTGGACGCGTCCGCGATCGCGGTCAACGCGCAGGGCAAGGTCTACTCGGACCAGCACTTCGTCTTCTTCAACAACAAGCAGACCCCGGACAACACCATCGTCCACACCGGCGACAACGTCACCGGCGAGGGCGACGGCGACGACGAGGCGATCAACGTCAACCTCGCCGGGCTCCCCGCCGACGTCGACAAGGTCGTCTTCCCGGTCTCCATCTACGACGCCGAGAACCGCGGCCAGAACTTCGGCCAGGTCCGCAACGCCTACATCCGCATCGTCAACCAGGCCGGCGGCACCGAGATCGCCCGCTACGACCTGTCGGAGGACGCGGCCACCGAGACGGCCATGGTCTTCGGCGAGCTGTACCGCAACGGCGCGGAGTGGAAGTTCCGCGCCGTCGGCCAGGGCTACGCCTCGGGCCTGGTCGGCATCGCCCAGGACTTCGGCGTCAACGTCTGACGGACGCGGTCCGGCGACCACGGCCGGCCGGCGGCCGGCCGTGGTCAGGGACCCGCAGGTCTGCCGTCCCCGTACAGCCAGTCGGCCCAGATTCCGGCGAAGTCCGTGTCCGGGGCCTTCTTCTGCACGTAGGCGGTGAAGTCGGCGGTGTCCGCGTTGCCGTGACGGTGGGCGGCGGCCCAGCCCCGGACGATGTCCTGGAAGGCCCGGTCGCCGACCGCCTGGCGGATCCGGTGCAGCACCATCGCGCCGCGCTCGTAGACGGGCCGGCCGGAGATGTGCTCGGCACCGCTGGGCCGCGCGGGCGGAAAAGCCCACACCTCCTCGTTCGCGGCGTCGTCGGTGAAGTAGTCGCCGCGCAGGAGCGCGTCGAAGGCCTGCTGCGCGGTCCGGCCACCGTGGTCCTCCTCCCACAGCCACTGCGCGTAGGTCGCGAAGGCCTCGTTCAGCCACATGTCCCGCCAGCTCTTCGGGGTGACCGAGTCCCCGAACCACTGGTGGACGAGTTCGTGGACGAGGGTCCCGATGTCGGGCGTGCCGGGGAAGACGGGCCGGTTCTGGGTCTCCAGGGCGTAGCCGGCGTCCTCGCGACGGCCGACGACCGCGCCGGTGGACGAGAAGGGATACGGGCCGAAGCGCCGCTCCGCCCACTCGACGACCTCGGGGATCCTGGCCAGCACGGCCCTGCTCTCCCGCACCTGGGACGGCTCGACGGCGACGTACACGGGCAGGCCGCTCCTCGTGGTGGAGCGGGTGATCTCGAACCGGCCGATCGCGACCATGGCCAGATAGCTCGCCATCGGCTCGGCGGTGCGCCACCGGAACGTCGTACGCCCCCCGCTGGTCGTCTCGCTCCTCAACTCACCGTTGGAGACGGCCCGCAGCCCCTCGGGCACGGTGACCGCGATGTCGTACGCGGCCTTGTCGGACGGGTGGTTGTTCCCCGGGAACCACGCCATCGACCCGACCGGCTCGCCGAGGGCGAGCGCACCGTCGGCGGTGGGCAGCCAGCCCTCCCGCGATCCGTCGGGGTCGACGACGACCCGCGGGCTCCCGGAATAGCGCACCGTCGTGCTGAACGTCTCCCCCTTCAGCAGATCGTCGTGGGGCCGCACGGTGAGTTCCTGCCCGGCCCGGCTGAACCAGGCGGCCTTCCCCGCCACCGTGACGCTCCGGACGTCGAGCCCGCTGAGATCGAGGTCGAAGGCGGACAGGTCCTTGGTCGCCCGGGCGGTGATGACCGCCGTACCCGTGAGGTGACGGCGGTCCGGGTCGTAGTCGAGGGTCAGGCCGTAGTGGCTGACGTCGTACCCGCCGTTGCCCGCCCGGGGGAAGTACGGGTCCTGTACGCCGGTCCCGCCCGGGGTGCCCCGGACGCCGCCGTCGCACCCGGCCAGCGTCAGCACGAGCAGGGCGCAGCCGGCCGCGGCGGTCCGGGCGAACGGGGCGGATCGATACACGCGCGCGATCCTATGCGGGGCACATGACACCATCACCTACGTGCTCGACATCGGCTACGCCCTCTCCAACCGCTTCCCCGACCCGCCGCAGACGGACTACCGCCGCGCGGACGTGCACGCGCTGCGGCACGACCTGTTCTGCGGCGACGTCTACCTGGCCGACACCGAGTCGGACCGCGAACTGGCCACGGCCTGGGGCTGGGTGCCCGTGCTCGACTTCGCCTGGGCCCTGTGCGACATCGTCGAGCGGCTGGACCGGGATCCGGCCGGGTCCCGCGCCTCCCGTCCACAGCGGGCGGAGCTGGACTTCACCGAGTCCACGGACCGCATGCTCTTCGAGCGCCGCTTCGGCTGGGTCGACATAGAGTCCGACTGGATGCCCGCCGAGGAGCCCCCGCTGTCCTTCTCGCACACGGCGCTGCGCCGTGAGGCCCGTGACTTCCTGCACGACCTCGTGGCCGACCTGTGCGACCTGCACGAGGACCTGGCGGAGAACCCGGCGATCTGGACCCTCCAGGCCCGCTACCCGCGCGTCTCCTGAGCCTCTTCCCCGGAGCCTCCCTCTCTGAGCCGCCCCCCTCTTCCCGGCCCTCTCAGCCCTCCACCCTGATCCCCAGCTCCGCCGCCAGCACCGGCGCCAGGTCCAGGAGCTGACCGGTGCTGATCACCGCGCCCGCCAGCCGGTCCAGGCCGCGCGCGATCTCCAGGGACGAGGCGCCCCGCAGGTCCACGTCCGAGAGCGTCGCCGCGCTGAAGTCGACGCCCTTGACCACGCAGTCCGCGAACTCCACCCGCTCCAGCCGGGCGCCCCCGAAGTCCGGCTCGACGAGGACACAGCCCTCGAAGACGACGTCCCGCAGCCGGGCCCTGCGCAGGTTCAGGTAGTCGATCTTGCCGCCGCGGATCCACACGCGCTCCAGGACCGCGCCGTGGCACTGCACACCGCCGAGGCGGGCGTCGACCACCTCCACATCGCGCAGGGTCGCCTCGGCGAGGTCGGTGCCGACACCCCGTATGCCGGTGAGGACGGAGTCCAGGAAGCGGGCGTGGCGCAGCGACGTGTCGTCCAGCGCGCAGCCCCCGAGCGCACAGTCCAGGAAGCGGGCACCCGCCCCGTCCTGCCCGGCGAAGTCCTCCTCCCTGAACTCCAGCCCGTCGTAGTCCCCGTCGGGCGCCAGTCCCCCGCCGCCGTACGCCTCCAGCGCCGGCAGCCGCACCTCGGGCCGCCGCGCGCCCTTCACACCGGCCCTGCCGCTCGATCCGCTCACCATGCCCCCATGCTGCACCCCGCCACTGACAACGCCCCGGCACTTCCCTCTCCGGCCCGTCTCCGGCCGCGCGGCGCCCCTTGTCCACACGGGGATGCGATACCTCCCGATTCATGGTCTTCTGGCCAGATGAGCGTCACCCACACAGGTGAATCCGCGTCCCAGGAGACCGACCGGCACCGCTGGTGGGCACTGGTCGTCATCGCTCTCGCGCAGCTCATGGTGGTCCTGGACGCGACGATCGTGAACATCGCGCTCCCCTCCGCGCAACACGCCCTGCACATGTCCGACGGCAACCGGCAGTGGGTGATCACCGCCTACTCCCTCGCCTTCGGCGGGCTGCTCCTGCTGGGCGGGCGGATCGCCGACCTGGTGGGCCGCAAGCGCACGTTCGTCGTCGGACTGGCCGGGTTCGCCCTCGCCTCCGCGTTCGGCGGCGCGGCCACGTCCTCGGGCATGCTCTACGGCGCCCGCGCCCTCCAGGGCGCCTTCGCGGCCGTCCTCGCCCCCTCCGCGCTCAGCCTGCTCACCACGACCTTCACCCACCCCGGGGAGCGCGGGAAGGCGTTCGGCATCTACGGCGCCCTGGCGGGCAGCGGCTCGGCGATCGGCTTCATCGTCGGCGGCGTGCTGACGGAGTTCCTGAACTGGCGCTGGTGCCTGTACGTCAACGTGCCCATCGCCGTCGTCGCCGTCCTGGGCGCCCTCGCCCTGCTGCGTGACAGACCGGGCCGGACGGACGCCCGCCTCGACATGCTCGGCGCGGCGCTGGGCTGCGGCGGACTGGTCGCCGTCGTCTACGGGTTCAGCGAGGCGCAACCGCGCGGCTGGACCGATCCGGTGGTGCTGAGCCTGTTCGCCCTCGGCACGGCGCTGCTCCTGGCGTTCGTGTGGTGGCAGAGCCGGGCGCCGGTGCCGCTGCTGCCGCTGCACGTCCTGCGGGACCGCAACCGGGCGGGCTGTTTCCTGACCATGCTGCTGGCCGTGGTCGGCATGTTCGGGCTGTTCCTGTTCATGACGTACTACCTGCAGGGGATCCTCGGCTACTCGCCGCTGCGGACCGGGCTCGCCTTCCTGCCGATGACCGCCGCGATCATCACCGGTTCGACGCAGATCTCGGCCCGGCTGCTGCGGCACGTGCCGCCGCGCGCGCTCATGGTCCCCGGCACGCTCCTGGCCGCGGGCGGCCTGCTGCTCCTGACCCGGCTCACCGTCGACTCGCACTACGCGAGCGAGGTGCTGCCCGCGCTGGTGCTGATGGGCCTCGGCATGGGCCTGACCTTCATGCCGGTGTTCGCCACCGCCACCGCGGGCGTCGCCCCGCAGGACTCGGGGGTGACCTCCGCGACCGCGAACACCTCGCAGCAGGTCGGCGGTTCGATCGGCACCGCCCTGCTCAACACGCTCGCCACGACCAGCAGCGCCGCCTACGTCACCGCCCATCTGCGGGGCGGGGCGGACCGGGCCCGGGTGGTGCCGGAGGGCATCGTCCACGGCTACACGGTCGCCATCTGGTGGGCGGCCGCCGTGATGCTGCTGGCCGGGCTGGTCGCGGGCCTGATGGTGACGGGCAGGGCCCCCAAGCACGGGGCCCCGGCAAAGGCGCCCGTACGCGAACCGGTGGCATGAGGCACGAGGGCCGGGCGCTAACGCCTCAGCGCGGACAGCGCCTGCCCCGGGTTCCACGGCCTGCCCCGGCCCCTGGCCAGCGGATAACACCCCAGGCCGATCAGCGCGGCGGCGAAGTGCCCGAGATCGGTGAAGGTGCGCCCGGTCGCCAGCGACATGGCGTAGAAGGCGAGGACGGCGGTCAGGTACAGGTACCGCCAGGGCCGGGCGATCCGGTACGCCAGCACCCCCGCCACCCCGGCCAGGGCGTAACTCACGCCGACGTCCAGGGTGTTGACGGCCGACTCCGGCACCACATGCCGCTGGATCGCCCACAGCAGGGCGCCCTCGCTGATCAGCGTGGCCAGCACGTGCGCGGTCACGCACACCAGCAGCCAGCGCAGGGTGCCCAGCCAGCGCTCGGCCTGGGCGTGGAAGACCGTGTAGAGGACCGCGTACGGCAGCCAGTGGCCGCTGTCGATCCACATGGCGCTGGAGAAGAGCACCCGCACCGGGTCGTGCGACAGCTCGCGCAGGTTCGTCGAGCGGTGGCGCAGGAAGTGCTGCTCGAACTGCGGCGACATGTGGTGCAGGGCCACGGTGGTCAGGAACAGGATCAGCAGCCAGACATAGGTGCCCGGCGCGCTGCGGACGTACGCCGTCGCCGCCCGAAGCCCACGCCGCATCCGCATGACCCCGCTCACAGGCGCAAGTATGGTCGTCAGGGTGATCGAGGTGCCCGGCGCGCTGGCCGCTTCCCAGGAGAAATTCAACGGGACGGCGGGCCGCGCCTTCGTCGCCGGTCTGCCCCGGCAGGTGTCCGGCTTCCTCGACCGGTGGCGGCTGCGGATCGACGGGCCGGCGATGCACGGCGTCTGCGCGCTGGTCCTTCCGGTCCTGTGCGCCGACCGCCTGCCCGCCGTCCTGAAGCTCCAGCTGCCCGACGAGGAGAGCGCGGGAGAGGCGCCGGCGCTGCGCGCGTGGGACGGCGCGGGGGCCGTACGGCTGCTGGAGCACGACGGACCGACCGGCACGCTGCTGCTGGAACGGCTCGACTCCGCCCGCCCGCTGACATGCCTGCCGGACACCCGCGAGGCCGTCCAGGTGATCGCCGGTCTGCTGGCCCGTCTGACGTCCGTACCCGCCCCGGCCGGGACACGGCGGCTGGGTGACATCGCCGGAGCCCTCCTGGAGCGGACGCCGGGCGCGCTGCGGCTGCTGCCCGACGGGGACGACCGCCGGCTGCTCGCGGACTGCGCCGCCGCCGTGCGCGAGGTCGCCGGCGAGAGCGGCGACCGGCTGCTGCACTGGGACCTGCACTACGACAACGTCCTCGGTGCCGGCCGGGAGCCCTGGCTGGCCATCGACCCCAAGCCGCTCGCCGGTGACCCCGGTTTCGAGCTGTTCCCGGCGCTGTTCAACCGCTTCGAGCCCGGTGAGGCCGTCCCGCGCTTCGAGGTCATGACCGGGGTGCTGGGCCTCGACCGGGACCGGGCCCGCGCCTGGACGCTCGGCCGCGTCCTGCAGAACGCCCTGTGGGACCTGGAGGACGGCCGTCCGCTGTCCCCCGAACAGCTGTGGATCGGCCGCGCCCTGCGCGGGTGACACGCCGCTGAAGCACGCCCTGCGCCGGTGACACGCCGCCGGACGGCCCATCCGGCACGTCCACCGACTGTCGCGCCATACGGTACAGAATATGACAAAACGCCATATCGCTCTGCTCCTGAGCGCCACCGCGCTGGTCGGTACGGGCATCGCCGCCGCCCCGGCGGTCCCGGCGCCCAGGACGCACCTGGTGCACCCGGGCCAATCGATCCAGCGGGCGGTGGACTCCGCGCGGCAGGGTGACACCGTGCTGGTGCTGCCCGGCGTCTACCACGAGAGCGTCAAGGTGACGACGCCCGGTCTGACCCTGCGCGGCACGGGCCGCGGCACCGTCCTGGAACCGGGCGGCCAAAGCACCTCGAGCGCCTGCGGCAAGCGGGGCAACGGCATCTGTGTGGTGGGGACCAAGGCCAAGCGCCTCGAAGGCGTCACCGTCTCCCAGTTGACCCTCACCGGCTTCCGCCAGGCGGGCCTGATGGCCGTGGGCACCGACCGGCTGACCGTGCGGCAGGTGACCGCCGAGAAGAACGGGGTCTGGGGCCTGGCCGAGGAGCGCTCCGTACGCAGCCAGTACCGCTCCAACACCGCCCGGAACAACGGCGACGCCGGGCTCTTCCTGGCCAACACGATCACCGCCGAGCAGGGCGCCGTCGACACCGGCGGCACGCTGATCGCCGGCAACCGGCTGGAGGGCAACCGGATCGGCGTCACCGTCCGCCGGCTGCGCGACCTCACCGTCATGGCCAACCACGTCACCGGCAACTGCGCGGGAGTGTTCGTGGTCGGCGACGAGAACAAGCCGCGGGCCGGCGCCCTGACCGTGCGCGACAACCGGGTCGTGGAGAACAACAGGTTCTGCCCGGCGACCGCACGGCTGCCCTTCCTCCAGGGCTCGGGCATCGTCCTGACCGGCACCGAGCGGACCGACGTGTCCCGCAACCTCGTCGCCCGCAACTCGGGCAGGTCCCCCCTGTCCGGCGGCATCGTGCTGTTCAAGAGTTTCGTCGGCGCGCCCGGCGAGCGGAACCGGGTGAGCCTGAACATGCTCGACGGCAACTCCCCCGCGGACCTGGTCAACCAGGAGAGGACCGCGCTCCGCAACACCTTCACAGCCAACTCCTGCGGGACCTCCACGCCCGCCGGACTGTGCTGAGGCCATCGCCACTCGTGCAACCCACAGGACCGAGAAGGAAGGAAGGCGGCACATGACGACCGCTCAGTCCGCCCCACCGCCGTCCATGCGGCTCAGGGAGCTCGCGTTCGGGGCGGCGTGCGCCGCCGCCCTCCGCGCGGCCGCCCGGCTCGGTGTGGCCGACGCGCTCGGGGACGCGCCCATGACCGTGGAGGACCTCGCGGCCGCGGTGAAGACCGAACCCCGGCCGCTGCGCCGGCTGCTGCGGGCACTGACCTGCTACGGCGTCTTCACCGAGGAGCACGACGGCACGTTCGCGCACACCGGCATGTCCCGGCTGCTGCGCGAGGACGACCCGGCCAGCCTCCGCTACATCACCCTGTGGTGCACCGAGCCGTGGACCTGGGACGCCTGGCCGAAACTGGACGAGGCGGTGCGCACCGGGCGCAACGTCGTGGAGGACCTGTACGGCAAGGAGTTCTTCGTCCACCTCAACGAGGACGCCCCCGAGTCGGCGGACGTCTTCAACCGGGCCATGACGACCTCCAGCAAGCAGTCGGCGCGGGACGTCGCCGAGCTGCTCGACCTGTCCGGCGCCGCCTCGGTCGCCGACATCGGCGGCGGGCAGGGGCACGTGGTGGCGAGCCTGCTGGAGAAGTACCCGCTGATGCACGGCAGCCTGCTGGACCTGCCGCGGGTGGTGGACAACGCCGACCCCCAGCTCCGCGCCGGCGGCCCGCTGGCGGACCGGGTACGGATCGTGCCCGGCGACTGCCGTGAGGCCGTCCCGGTCAAGGCCGACGTCTACATCATCAAGAACATCCTGGAGTGGGACGACGACTCCACCGCCCGCTGCCTGCGCAACGTCATCGAGGCGGGCGGGGCCGGGGCACGGGTCGTGGTCATCGAGAACCTCGTCGACGACACCCCCTCGATGCGGTTCAGCACCGCCATGGACCTGCTCCTGCTGCTCAACGTCGGCGGTGCCAAGCACACCAGCGCCAGCATGGCCGACCGGCTGAAGGCCGCCGGCCTGGTCATCGACGACATCAGCCCGGTCAACCCCTACCTGCACGCCTTCGACTGCACGGTGCCCGCCTGAGCGGACCCGTGCCGACGGCGCCGCCGCGACCTTTCCGGACACCGGCCGCCGGGCCCGCGACAGAGCGGGCCCGGCGGCCGGTGGCCGTCCGTGAGGGATCGGACGGCTCGTCAGTTGGCTGGTACGAAGGCTCAGTCACGCTCCCACAGGTAGAAGCGCCGGGCCATCGCGTCCTTCGGCGAACGCCAGGTCTGCGGGTCGTAGGCGCTGACGTACGCCGACAGCCGCTCGCTGATGCCGCGGAACTCCGGGTGGCCCGCCACCTTGGCGATGGCCGGCCCCGGGTCACGGTCCGCCTCGACCAGGTGCATGTACACATCGCCGAACTGGAAGAGGCTGCGCCGGGTGACGCCGACCAGGTGCGGCAGCTCCCCCCGGTCGGACTCCTCGAAGATCTTGGCGATGTCCGGTGCCGAGTCCGGGGCCATCCGGGCGACGATCAGGGCTTGGTGCACGATGCTTCCTCCGTCCGGCTCAGTCGGTGGTCAGGACCGGCTCGGCCCGGTGCCCGGCGGCGGCCTTCTCGATCCTGTCGCGGATCAGGGCCATCTGGACCTTGGAGTTCTTGTTGATGTTGTCGGTCATCCAGTCGTCGTCGACCGGCGCCTCCGGCTTCATCGCGAAGTCCTGGGTCCAGATCATCCGGGTGCCGCCGGGGACCTCCTCGTACCTCCAGTGGATGTTCATGTGGTCGAAGGGGCCCGTCTCGACCCGGCGGGCCCTGACCGAGAGTGTGGCCCGGTCGGGCTCGCGCTCGGAGACCCAGCTCCACACGGTGCCGTTCTCGTCCGGGTGCATGGTCAGCCGGAAGGTGCACTTGTCGCCTTCCTGGGACAGGATCTCGGCGGAGGCGTACTCGCTGAACAGCCGCGGCCAGTTCGCCACATCGTTGGTCATGTCCCAGACCAGGTCCACCGGCGCGGCGATGGTGATCTCGTTCTCGGTGTGTCCCGCCATTTTCTACGCTCCTGCCAGAAGGGTGCTGTTGACGAGGTCGAGGAACTTCCTGGGCGTCTTGCAGCGCTCCGCGTCGGCCGGCATCGGCATGCCGTGACGGTTCTCCAGTTCGCCCACGATGCCGAGCAGGCCGAGCGAGTCGATACCGAGCTCGTCGAATCCGGTCTCGGACCGGTCCGCCAGCTCCTGCGGGCTGACGGTGATCCCAGCGGCCTTCTTCATGAGTTCGGCCAGTTCCTCCACTGTGATTCGGTCACTCATGCGGTTCCTCTCCTTGTTGCTCCCGGTTGATCGTGGCTGCCTCGCTAAGAGGCCTCGGCGGCACCGTGCCGGAGCACCAGCGCCGAGTTCGAGCCCATGAGCCCCCGGCTGAGGACCAGCGCCGTGCGCACCTCGGCGGCGCGGGCACGACCGGTCACCAGGTCGAGGTCATGGCAGATGTCGGAGACGTTCGGGGTGGGCGGGATCAGGCCGTGCTCCATCGCCAGGACCGCCGTCGCCGCGTCCAGCACCGGGGCGGCGCAGTACGCCCGGCCGGTGCCCGTCTTGGGCGCCGTGACCGGCACACGCCGGCCGTGCGCGCCGAGCGCGTCGGTGAGGGCGAGCGCCTCGGCCCGGTCCGCCTCGGGGACGCCGAGGGCATCGGCGAAGACGACGTCGACCTCCTCGGGCGCGCACCCGGCCTCGGCCAGAGCCCCGCGGATCGCCTCCGCCAGCCCTTCCCGGGACAGCTCCCAGCGGGAGGCGCCGGTGAAGGTCGCCGCGTGCCCGGCCAGGACGGCCCGTACGGGCACGCCCCGCTCACGGGCCGCCCCGGCCGCCTCCACGGCGAGCATCGCGCCGCCCTCGGCCGGCACGAACCCGCAGGCCTCCTCGGTGAACGGGCGGTAGGCGCGCTCCGGGTCGGCCACCGGACTCAGCTCCCGGTAGCCGAGCTGGCACACCATCGAGTACGGGGCCAGCGGCGCCTCCGTCGAACCGGCCACGATCAGATCGGTGCCGCGCTCGACGGCCCGCGCCGCGTGCGCCAGGGCGTCCAGGCCGCCCGCCTCGTCGGCGGCGACCACCGAGCAGGGCCCCTTGAAGCCCCGCCGGATGGAGATCTGGCCGGTGCTCGCCGCGTAGAACCAGGCGATGGACTGCCAGGGGCCGACATAGCGACTGCCCTTGCCCCACAGCTTCTGCAGCTCCCGCTGGCCGAACTCGCCGCCGCCCGACCCGGCCGCGGTGACCACGCCCGCGGAGAACGGCGCCGCGTCGGTGTCGCCCTGACCCAGCCGGGCGTCCTGGAGGGCGGCGTCGGCCGCGGCCATCGCGAAGTGCGTGAAGCGGTCGGTCTGGACGAGGTAGCGCTCCTCGACCGCGGCCGAGGGTTCGAAGGACCGCACCTCGCCGGCCACTTTCAGCGGCAGGTGCTCGCAGCCCTCACGGGTCACGCGGTCCAGGACGCTCACGCCCTCCTGGGTGGACTTCCAGAAGGCCTCGGTGCTCGTGCCACCGGGCGCGACGACACCGATGCCGGTGACGGCGGCCCGCCGCTTGCGCGGTGCGCTCATCGTGTCCTCTCCCTCTGCCGGGTCAGGATCACCGCGGACTGGAAGCCGCCGAAGCCGCTGCCCACGGAGAGCACGCTGTCCAGCTTCCGCTCGCGGGCGACCCGCGGGACGTAGTCCAGGTCGCACTCGGGGTCGGGGGTCTCGTAGTTCGCGGTCGGCGGGACCGCCTGATGGGCCAGCGCCAGCACGCAGGCCACCACCTCGATCGCCCCGATCGCCCCCAGCGAGTGACCCACCATCGACTTGATGGAGCTCATGGGGGTGTCGTAGGCGTGGTGGCCCAGTGCCCGCTTCACCGCGGCCGTCTCGTGCCGGTCGTTCTGACGGGTGCCGGAGCCGTGCGCGTTGACGTAGCCGATCGCGGTGGCGTCCAGGCGGGCGTGGTCAAGGGCGGTCTCGATCGCCCGCGCCATCTCCAGGCCCTCGCTGGTCAGTCCGGTCATGTGGTAGGCGTTGCCGAACGTGGCGTAGCCGCTGAGCTCGCAGTACACATGGGCGCCGCGGGCCCGGGCGTGCTCCAGCTCCTCCAGTACGAGCACCGCGCCGCCCTCGCCCATGACGAACCCGTCACGGTCGTTGTCGAAGGGGCGGGAGGCGTGTGCGGGGTCGTCGTTGTTCGGCGACGTCGCCCTGATCGCGTCGAAGCACGCCATCGTGATCGGCGATATCGGCGAGTCCGACGCTCCGGCTATGCAGATGTCCGCCCTGCCCTCCTCCACGGTGTGCAGCGCGTAGCCGACCGCGTCGAGTCCGGAGGTGCAGCCCGTGGAGACGGTCTGCACCGGACCGCGGGCCCCGAACCGCTCGGCCACCGTGGAGGCCAGCGTGCTCGGCGTGAACGCCCGCTCCAGATGCGGCCGGGACCGCTCGTGGTCCACGTCCCAGCGGTCGCCGCGGTGACTGACCAGGACGTAGTCGTTCTCCAGCCGCGTGGTGCCGCCGACCGCGGTGCCCAGCGAGACCCCGACCCGCCAGGGGTTCTCCCCGGCGAGGTCGAGTCCGGAGTCCGCCACCGCCTCCTGGCCGGCGGCCAGGGCGAACTGGATGTAGCGGTCGCAGCGCTCCACCTGCTCCTCGTCCAGCCCCGCGGCCGCCGGATCGAAGTCGCACTCGGCGGCGATCCGGGACCGCAGCCCCGACGGGTCGAAGAACGTGATGCCCCGCGTCGCGGTGCGCCCGTTCGCCAGCAGGTCCCAGAACGCCGGGACGCCGATGCCGCCCGGCGCCACGATGCCTATGCCGGTGACCGCCACCCGCCTGGTCATGATCGGACCTCTGCCACGTCCGCCGGCGGCGCCTCCGCGCCGGCCGCCGCCGGCTCGGTGCCCTCGGTGTCGACGTGGCCGAGCTGCGGGCGCGGGGCCAGCGGCCCGAGGTGGAAGACGATCCGCGCCTCCACGTCGCCCACGTTGCGGAAGCGGTGGCGCATGTAGGCGGGGATCATCAAACCCTGTTCCGGTCTGAGCGGGTGCGGCTCGCCGTCCAGGTCCACCTCGAGCTCGCCGCAGACGACGTACACGAACTCCTCGGAGTACGGGTGGTAGTGCTCGCCGATGCGGTCACCGGGCTGCACGATGGCCACGCCCATGAAGCCGCTGGTGGAACCGACCGTGGCCGGGGTGAGCATGGCGCGCAGATCCCCTCCGCGCTTCGTGTTGGGCTCGGTTTCGCCGAGCTCCACGATCCTGGGCCTGGGTTTGATCACGTCGTTCCTCCGGTGGTGTGGTACGTCGGCTTCGGAATGCGTCAGGCGTCCGGCGCGGACCGGCGGTCGGTGATGAGGTCCATACGGGCGAGGGTGAGCAGACGGGCCAGGTCGCCGTCCTTCGGGGCGGCGCCCTCGTCGAGCAGGGTGGTCAGCTCCGACGCCTGCGCGGGATCCGTCAGGGCCAGCGCGGCGGCCGGGTCGGCGTCGAGACCGCCACGGACGTCGACCAGCCGGACGACGATGTCGTCCCGCTCGAAGACCGTGCTGCGCAGCACCGGGCTGTCCGGGTTCTGGCCGGCCTGCTCGTCGTGCTGGGACAGCAGCTCCGCCAGCTTCATGCCCATGCCGGGCCGCGCCGGGTAGTACAGCGCGTGCCGCTCACCCTCCGTGCTCTCCTGGCCGACCGTCACGTGGTGCACCGCGGGCAGCGCCGCCCGGGTGAAGAACACCCGGGCGGACTCCGGGTCGTCGAGGTCGCGGTCCTGCTCCAGGTAGGGGTTGAGGGCCTCCTCGGTCTTCCGGATCTGCGGCTGCTGGGCCACGTGCCGCAGCGCCACGAGGAGGTCGCCGCGCACCTCGATGGCCCGCACGACCCGGTTGCCGTGCATGAAGAGGGAGGTGCGGCACAGCCGGGTGGTGCCGTCCACGTCCGCCTCGGGCGGCTCGTAGTTGGCCAGGATGTCGGCCACCTTCTGCTCGCTGCCCGGCTTCACCGTGAAGGTCAGAGCGTGCCGGATCACACCGTCCCCGACCCTCGCCGAGTCCTGGAGCCGGCGCTCAGCGCCGGCCTTGCCCACCGTGACGCCGGTCTCGCGGACGATGTGGAAGCGCAGCGACCGGGTGTCCCGGATGCAGCTGTGCATCGGCTGCACCATCCGCACGTGCTCCTCGCTGTTCACCCAGGCGAGGAACGGCGGGGCGCTCTCCCACTCGCTGGTGATCAGCCACTGGGAGGGGTTCTCGATGGACTGGCAGAGCTGGTCGCTGACGTGCCCGGGAACGGCCGCGACCTGCTTGCCCATCTGCTCGTAGGCCTCCAGGAACTTCTGCTGGGCGCCGTCGTGGACGTCCACCAGCAGGATGACCCGGAGCCGGGAGCCGTCGAAGACGGACTGGGAGACACGTGTCGCTGCCTGCTGCTCGGTAGGTTCTGATACACGCTCAGAAATGGCGGTCATCTGCGTACGACTCCTTGGCGGGCTTGGCGGGGCAGGAGGAACGCCGGCCGCGGGTGACGCGACGTCAGCGTGATCTCGATCCTGTGCCGTGCCCGATCGGTGCGCGACTCGTGTGCACCACGCGGGTGATCACAGGGGTGATTGGTGCCGCGGACGTACGCACGACGGCCTCCGCGAGGGCATGGAGACTCCGATGCGCCCCACACCCGCACCCCGCTCCTGGAGGCATCGATGCGCCGAGAAGCCGACCACCGGGTACCCGTCCTCATCGTGGGCGGCTCCCTGGTGGGCCTGTCCACCTCCCTGTTCCTGGGCCGCCACGGCGTGCCGCACCTGCTGGTCGAACGGCACTCCGGCACCTCCATCCACCCCCGCGGGCGCGGCAACAACGTGCGGACCATGGAGCTGTTCCGGGCGGCCGGCGTCGAACCGGACATCAGGACGGCGGCGTCCCTGCTGGCGGAGAACCACGGCATCCTCCAGACGCCGACGCTGGCAGGCGACGCGGGAGAGTGGCTGTTCAAGCACATCGACCCGGGCGGCGGCCTCGCCAGGTTCAGCCCCGCCACCTGGTGCCTGTGCAGCCAGAACGACCTGGAGCCCGAGCTGCTCAGGGGCGCCCGCAGGCTCGGCGGCGACCTGCGCTACTCCCACGAGATGGAGTCCTTCGAGCAGGACGGCGAGGGCGTGACCGCGGTGGTGCGGGACCGGGGCACCGACGAGCGCTGCACCGTCCGCGCCGACTACCTGGTCGCCGCCGACGGGCCGCGCAGCCCGGTCCGGCGCCGCCTGGGCATCGGGCACAGCGGGCCCGGCGACCTGTTCGCCAACGTCAGCGTCACCTTCCGCTCCAAGCTGCTCGCCGAGGTGGTGGGCGACCGCCGCTTCATCTGCTGCTACCTCACCGACCAGGACGCCGACGGGGCCCTGCTGCCCGTCGACAACAAGGAGCACTGGGTCTTCCACGCGCCCTGGCACCCGGAGCGCGGCGAGAAGCTGGAGGAGTTCACCGAGGACCGGCTCCAGCGGCACATCCGCCGCGCGATCGGGGCCCCCGACCTGGATGTGGAGATCACCGGAAAGGCGTCCTGGCGCGCCGCCGAACGGGTCGCCCACCGCTACTCGGCCGGACGGGTGTTCCTCGCCGGTGACTCCGCGCACGAGATGTCCCCCACCGGCGCCTTCGGCTCCAACACCGGCATCCAGGACGCGCACAACCTGGTCTGGAAGCTGGCCGCCGTGCTCGGCGGCTGGGCCGGACCCGGCCTCCTCGACACCTACGACGCCGAGCGCCGCCCCGTCGCCACGGCGACCAGCGCCCGCGCCTCCGCCCGCTCCGTCGAGCACAGCCACCCCGGCTTCGCCCCGGCACCCGGCATCGGCGGCGGCAGGCGCGGCGGCATCCTCAACGTCGTCCTCGGCTACCGCTACCCGCAGGGCGCCGTCGTGGGCGCCGACCCGGACCAGGAGGTCGTGCCCGAGTCGATGCGCCTGACCGGCGAGCCGGGCAGCAGGGCGCCCCACCTGTGGCTGCGGCGCGGCGGCAGGCAGATCTCGACGCTCGACCTGTACGAGCGCTCCCTGGTGCTGCTCAGCGACGCCCGGTCGGCGGCGGGCTGGCACGCGGCGGCCCTGCGCGTCGCCGAGAGCGACGGCGTACGCCTGGACTCGTACCGCTTCGGCGCCGAGATCGTCCACGACCCGCGCGACGGCGTGGAGGGCGCGGCACCCGACTGGGCCCGTGCCCACGGCACCACGGCCGACGGAGCGGTACTGGTCCGCCCGGACGGTTTCGTGGCCTGGCGGGCGACAGGCGCCGTACCGGACGCCGAGGCAACGCTGCGGCAGGTCGTACGAACGGTGCTCAGAACAGTTTGACCTGCGAGAACGAACAGAGGCCACCCGCACCTGGCGGTGCGGATGGCCTCTGTCTGTGGAGCCTCCTGCTCAGGGAGGATCAGCGGTTGTTGAGGGCCTTCTGCTGGGAGAGCTGGCGCACCTCGTCGGCGGTGAGGGCGCTCGTGTAGAGGCGGACGTCGTCGATGGTGCCGGGGAAGTAGCTCTTGAGCTGGCCGCCGTTGTAGGAGCCGACCCCGATGTACGTGGACTGGCCTCCGTAGAAGGGCTTGCTCAGGGTGGTCTGCCCGGCCTTGGTGCCGTTGACGTACAGCGTCAGGGTGTGAGCACTGACGTCGTGCACGCCGACCAGGTGCACCCACACTCCGGCCTGAGCAGTAGTGCCGTCGGGCTGCATGGCCCGGATGGGCGTGGCGTCCGCGGTGTCGGCGGAGTACTGGTTGAACGCCCACCGGTCGTAGGCGGCCGTGTAGTACAGCTCAAACCCGGGGCTGAACTGGCCGGTCTGCGCGACGATGATGGCCGCGCTGGTGGGCTTCTTGTCGAGTTTGGCCCAGGCGGAGACGGTGAAGTTCTGCTGGGTGTTCAGGTGCGGGCCGGTGGTCTGGCCGATCTTCGCGTAGCCGTTGGTGCCATTGAACGCGGCGGCGTTGCCGTCGATGCCCGGCTGGCCGGGGGTGACCCCGCCGAAGAACTTCGCGGGCACTACGACGCCGTGTCCGTCGACCCCGGCCGCTCCCTGCTTCTCGTCCATGGAGAAGGCGGCCATCGCGGGACGGCCCGGGTCAGCGATCTGCTGAAGGGAGTTGAGCTTGCCGATCTCGGTGGCCGAGAGGGGCTTGTCGAAGAGCTGCACCTCGTCGATGGAGCCGGGGAAGAACGACTTCATCACGCCGTCGTAGCGGCCGGCTCCGAAGACCAGTCCCTCCTGGGCGTTCCAGGCCTTGGGTACCGGCGTCTCACCGACCAGCTTGTTGTCGACGTACAGACGCAGCGTCTTGGACGTTCCGTCGTACAGGCCCACCAGGTGCGTCCACGCGCCGACGGTGACGCCACCGGCCTGGGCGGCCATGGCGCGGATCGGTGTGGCGCTCGAGGTGTCGGCGGTGAACTGGTTGAAGATCCAACGGTCGTAGGCGGCGGAGTAGTACAGCTCGAACCCGGGGTTGTGCTTGCCGGGCTGGGTGACCGCGATCGCGGCCGCGGTCGGCTTGCGGTCCAGCTTCACCCAGGCCGAGACCGAGAACCCGCGGTCGGTGTCCACCACCGCGAGATCGCTGGAGGCGTAGCCGCTGGTGCCGTCCAGTTGCAGGGCCGTGCCCTTCTTGCCCGCCACCCCGGTGGTGGCGGCGCCGTACAGCGCGGCCGATCGCGGCGGGGTGGAACCCTCTGCCTGTGTGGCGCCGGCGGCCTCGTCCAGCCTCCACTCGGCCCGCTCGGGCTTGCCCGCCAGACGCACCCGCTGGATCCAGCCGGTCACGTCGTCGGTACGAGTGCTGACCGCGCCCGTGCGAGTCTCGTCGTTGCCCAGGCAACCGCCCTGCCAGGACCGGCTGTTGACTGCCACCAGCTCAGCCTTGCCACCCGTGACACGGAACACCGGCCCGCCGGTGTCGCCCATGCAGACCGCGGCACCGTCCTTGCCCGTGATGTTCACCTCGGCGGGGCCGACGGAGTCCACACCGAACGCACCCGAGTGCAGGCGGTCGGGCACCCACTCGTTCTTGGTACGGCCGTATCCGGCGCCCCGCAGCTCCTCCCCTGCCGTGGGCGCGGTGGAACTGAGCACAACAGGCGTGATGTTGGTGACCGGTGTGGCGAGCCGGGCCAGCATCAGGTCCCGGTCACCGTGCGGGACGAGCTCGGTGACCTGCCGCACCTGGCCGGCTGTCTTGCTCAGGTCGGTACGACCGATGGTGACGGTGGTCGCCCACTTGGGCTTGCCTCCGGCAGCCTGTGGGTTCTGGGCAGGGTCGTCGGCGAAACAACTGGCCGCGGTCAGCACCCAGTTCGTATTCACCAGCACACCCGAACAGGCACGCTGGGTCTCACGGGAACCGATGTCGAGCTTCGCGGTGAACGCGTACTCCCCGTCCAGGGCGGCCGTGCCGGTAACGGCCTGCGCCGAAACGGGGGCGAGGAGACCGCCCGCGAAGGCAGCGGCAAGGAGGCCGCCTGCCAAAGCGACACGTGGATGATTTTTAAACATAGGAATCTTTCTGTCTGTTGAGCGCCGTTAAAAGACGTGGGACAGCGCGGTGGCACCTGCGTTGTCCGCCCACGAGGCGCATGCCTTCCGCTCCGCCACCAATACCCACTCCGCGCAGAACTTCGCGACGACGCAGGGGACTTCACGCGCAGGGTGTGGGCAACGACATCTGCGACGACCCTCACGGGGTTAGCTGCGTGACTTCCTGCCTGGTGTCACACTTGTCGGCCCCGGCTCCGCCATGACAAGGATCGAGGGGGCGACATCTCCGATCGTGGTCACGTGCAGCCAGGTGCTCCGCATCAAAGGGAGCCCGCGCCAATACTTTTCCCGCCAGGAGCTTTACGTCTACTCGCAATCAGATGCCGCTCGCCTGACCCATCCAGGAACGGGCGGATCAGCCAACCGCGCGGAAAATATTTCGCCGAGAAAACCTCACTTGCTGGAGATGATTTCAACCAACATGTGATCGCCGTCCGCCGGGTTGGCCGCTTCTCCCACATTGGTCCAAGCGTTCTTTGCGACATCGTAGGACTTTTCCCGCTCGCCCACGGTCATCTTCACCTCAGTCTCGTAGGCGTTGCCCCTCACTCCGTAAACCGACGGTATCTCCAAGGTCAGGTATCCGCCGTTACCAGTGACCCGGAAGCAGATTTTGTCCATGGTTCGCGGCCACACTTCCAGCAACCCCTCCTGACTTCCGCACTCCGCCAGGAGGATATGCCCGTCCCCACGCTTCAGCACGATCCCCTTCTCTTTGAGGATCTTGTCCGCCTGCGGATAATCGAAGTACTCCACTGCATACGCCGGACCCTCTCCAGCCGCGACATCTACCTGCAAGGGGGTTTCCTGCCGACCCGTTGCACCGAACGCGACGCCCGCACCGACAGCAATCAGCGCACAAATCGACACGGCTATACGACCCGCAACTCTCATACCTTTTCTCCACATCGAAAGAAATTCAAACGAAACGCGCCACCCTTTCACCTTAAGGCGAACAAGGACGCACAACGCAGACCGTTACCGATTTGTGATCTTGTGGGTCCAGTCAGGACTCCCGTTACCCGCCGAGTTGAAGTTCAAAATCATATCTTCCACCGAGATAAGCCCGACCTGGATTCATAAGCCCTGGCGGCATAAAATTACACCCCCTCCACAGCATGTCCACTTTTAAAGGGCAAAAGGTGCGCACTGAAACTACCCTCTTGCCGAAAAGTCGACTGCCCTGACAGGTTGTTGGGGGGCTCACATATGACTGTGTGTGGGTTCTGTACTCACTAATGATGGTTTTAGGGGAAGTGGGGCAGGCGTGCTGAGACGTAACCCATCGAGGCAGGGAGTCTTTGAATGGGGTCCTTCGCGCAGAAGGTTTCTGACCCTGGCGGTCGCCGCTACGGCCGCTTCGGTGGTGACGACAAGGAACTCGTCGGCGATCGCGGCCGACGGGGGAACGGAAGGCAGTGACCGAGCTCGGGCTGTCGACGCCTGGCTCCTCGGCGGCCGCGCTGTACGGACCGAAGCCGAGCAGGCACTGACCGGCACCGAGGCAAACGTGGCAGCTTTCCTTGCCACCGGGCTGGCCAGGGCGCAGGCTGAGGACGACCGCGTCTGCGTCCTGGAGATGCTCAACTTTGCGGGTCCCGGTGTGCGGGCGCAGGCTCAACTGGCCCTCGACGGCGCCGACGGGGAATTGCACGAGTTCGTCACGGAGGGTTACAAGTTTCCGCTGGCCGATGATCGGCGGGTCGCGGTCCTGACGATCCTGGGCGCCGGTGGCAAGTCCGTGGTGCGCAAGGCGAACGCAGCCCTGGACAATGGTTCGCCGGAGGCTTTGGACGCCTTCCTCCAGGAGGGGCAGTCCACCGCGCGCGAGGATGACGACCGGTTCGAGACGGTCGCCATGCTGTCCGGTGCCGGGCCGTACCTCACCCAGGCCATCAACCGTGCGATGGACGGCACGCCAGCCGATGTGAGCGAGTTCTTGCGGTACGGGCAGCACCTCGCGCGCGCTCGGGACCAGGAAAAACTGACAATCGATCAACTTGTACTGCAGGCGGAGAGTGCTGGTGCCCGCGCCCACACGGCAACGGTCGGGGCCAAGGAGGCGGCCGAGCATGCCGAGGCCGCATCCGCGGAGGCCAAAAAGGCCGCCCTGCTGGCAGCCGCGGAGAGCGCCGCGGCCAAGGGCGACGCACTCAAGGCGTCACGCGCCGCCGGGCGGGCTGCGGACGCGGCCAACGGTGCGGCTGCCGCGGCACGTACCGCGGTCGCGGCATCGCGGACCGCGATCTCCGCGGCCCGCACGGCATCGAGCGCGGCCCAGGCCGCGGCGGCCGCGGCCGGCACCGCCTCTCGGGCCTCGGTGCGCGCCTACCAGGCCGCTTCCGCGGCATCAAAGGACGCCGGTCAGGCCGCGGCGGCGCGCGAAGCCGCGCAAGTGGCCCGGGACACGGCCAAGAAGGCCCGCGCTGCCGCCGCTGCCGCGTCTGCTGCCGCGGAGGCCAGCCGTCAGGCCACGGTGTCGAGCGAGGCCGCAGCCCGTGCGGGACAGAACGCCGCGGCTTCCGCCAACGCTGCCGCGGACGCGGCAGCGGCGGCGGGTGTCTCCCAGGCTGAGGCCAGGCGAGCCAGAGAGGCCGCGGCGCTGGCGACCAGCGCCGCCAACACAGCTACGGCGGCTGCGAATCGGGCCGGCACTCTCGCGTCCAGGGCAGCCACCGCCGCTCAAGATGCCCACAAGGCTGCCAATAGCGCCGCTGACCACGCGGAGGCCGCGGCGAAGGCCGCTGAGGACGCTGCCAAGAACGCGGGCAAAGCGCAGGACTGGGCCAACGAGGCGACCATTCAGGCCAACAAGGCCGTCGCCGCGGCCACGGATGCCGCCGCCGCGGTCACCCAGGCACAGAACGTCGCGGCTCTCGCCCGCGAGGCGGAAGCAGCAGAGCTCGCCGAGCAACGTGCCCTGGCCATCGAGGTGGCCCAGGAGCTGAAGAAGGAAGAGGCCGAAAACCGCGCCCGTGTCGAGCAGACCCAGACCCAGCAGGAGCTCACCGACCAGGAGACCCGCGATCTGCTGACTCAGGCACGGTCGGAAAGCGATCCTGCACGGGTGGTCGTGCTGGGGCGCAAGGCTGCCGTCAACCTGATGGACGCCGTCGGCACCTGGACCCGTGAAACTGCCCAGGATGCGCTCGCCGGTGACGATCAGGAGGTGGTCGACTGGGTCACTCGGGCACACGATGAAGCCATGGCGCTCGATGACCGGGAACGGGTGTTCACGCTTGCCACAGCTGGGAACGCCGTGCTCGCCGAGGCGGCCCAAAATGTACTCGCTGATGACGATCAGCAGGCTGTGACGGACTTCCTGGCCGGGGGAGCTCTGGCCGTTCAGGCCGAGGACTACCGCTTCGAGGTACTGAGGACACTGCAAGGCGCCGGCAAGGCCGTAACAGCAGCTGCCAACGCTGCGCTGGACGATGGCGGCGTCAAAGCCCTGCATGGGTACCTCCTTACCGGTTTCCCCAAGGCCAAGACGGAGGACGATCGAGTCACGACCCTCGCGGCTCTGCAGGGCGCCGGCCCCAGTGTCGAGGCCGCGGCCCAAGCTGCGCTCGAGGGACCCCAGTGGATGCTCGAGCGCTTTGTCAGCACAGTCCGTCACAGGGCCCAGCAGGCCGATGAGGACACTGCCACCCACGTGGCGGCCATTCAGGCACAGATCGCCCGAGCAGCCGCTATCGCAGCTGAAGCCTTCCAGGACGCCGCCGAGGCGGCCAAGGCGGCAGCCGACGCCCGCGGTGCCGCAGCGGAGGCCCGGGAGTGGGCCACCAAGGCAGCGAACTCGGCGGCGAGCGCGAAGAGCTACGCCGATGACGCAGCAAAGTCGGCAGCGAAGGCGGACGCGTCGGCGGCCTCCGCGGCTGCCTCTGCCAAGCAGGCTTCCAACGCGGCGGCGGCTGCTCGTTCGGCCAAACGACAGGCCAACTACGCGGCCAATCAGGCCATCTCATCGGCCAACAGCGCCGTCGAAGCCGCGAGCAGCGCACAAGCCTCGGCCGACAGCGCTCGCGCCGCCGCAATCGCGGCGGGCAAGGACGAACGCGCCGCCCTGGCCGCGTCCAACGAGGCAAAGGCCGCGTATCGGCAGAAGCGGCGGGAGGAGATGGCCGCAGAGGCGGCCAAGGCGGTCGCAGAGAAGAAACTGAACGAACAAAACCGCGTAAATCCCGCCGATTCGCCCGCCAACGACGAAGTCGACTTCGCCGCACTCGAGAAGCAGCATAACGAGGAAGCTGCCAAATTCTTCGGGCGGGCCAGCGCGGTACTGGGCACGGCTGCGGTGGTTTCCGCATTCATCCCCGGCGGGCAGCTGCTTGCGGGTGGACTTGCCGGAGCATCGCTTGTGTTCGCAGGGATCGGCGCGCTGTACAACGGCAAGGCCTATGGCTGGAAAAGCAAGGAGTTCGTGGGGTCAGTCGCCGGCATAGGCCTCGCCCTGGGCCTCGGAGCGGTGGGAAGCGCTGCCGCGGGTTCTATGGTCAGCGGCGCCGGGAAGGTTGCCGTAACCAGCGGAGTCCGTCTCGGTCAAAAAACGATCCAGGGAGCCCACGACATGGCAGCGAATATTGTAGGCTGGTTCTCGGCATAGTCACGTTTCTCGCCGAGGGGAGCAGAAAAAGCCTACCTTGCTCCCTTCGGCGGAGAGGTACGGAATATTGTGAAGGATTCTCCATGGTGGTGGCTATTCGCCGCCGCAGGTGCCCTCATCTGGTTTTCTGTAATGCTTCCCGCCATGCCCACGCGAAATCACAAGATCTTCGTCTCTCTCGGCCCAGTGCTGGCTTTTATCCCACTGGCGGCGTACTGCCTGAAATACAAGGAACCTTTTACGGAAATACTCCCTATTTACTGCGCACTGGTCATCTCCGTACCGTCAGGGATACTGGGACACCGAAAGGCACTGCGCGAAGTGCTGGCGGACCCCAAAGTTCCCTACGATGAGGCGACCGGCCCATGGACGCTACAGGCGGCATGCGCTCTCGCCGTATTCTTCGGCCTCGCTGCCTACTATGTGGGCCACTGAGACTTTCTCAGTGAAATAATTGAGGGTCTCGGCCTACGTGTCACCAACTCCGCCTGACACGGCGGCTCACTTGGCCGAGGCCGATCAGCTTCGGATCAGTCGATTTCAGTCTGATCGAAATGAGTTTCTTATGCGCAGACTTTCCGTCCGTAGAGCGCCGGCCATCGGCCTGCTCGCCGCCGCGCTCGCCGTCGGCACGTGCGCCGCTCCGTCCGCTCAGGCGGTCACCGGTCCGGCCGCACCCGACGCCGGCTACGGCTACACAGCCCACCTCGACATCGGAGCAGGCACGCGTGCCTGCTCCGGCACCCTCGTCGACCCCGAGTGGTTGCTCACCGCGGCCAGTTGCTTCGTCGACAACCCGGCCGCCGGCATCGATGTGCCCGCTGGTCCGCCGCAGTTGCCGACGGTCGCCACGATCGGACGCACCGACCTCACCACTGCCAAGGGGCAGGTCCGCCAGGTGGTGGAGCTGGTTCCGCGCACGGACCGTGATCTGGTGATGGCCAAGCTGGCGCAGCCGGTCACCGACGTCGCACCGGTCACTGTCGCGTCCACCGCCCCGTCCACCGGGGAAACCCTGCTCGCCGGGGGCTTCGGCCGCACCGCCGACGCCTGGGTGCCCGACCGGCTGCACACCGCGTCCTTCACGGTCGACAGCGTCGAGGCGGACAGTGTGTCCCTCGCCGGCACCGACGGCGCCATCTGCATGGGAGACACCGGCGGTCCGGCGCTTCGCGTCACCGACGGCACTTCCGAGCTCGTTGCCGTCAACAGCCGATCCTGGCAGGGAGGCTGCTTCGGCTCCACCGAGTCACGTACCGGTGCCGTCGACACCAGGGTGGACGACCTCAACGAATGGGTCCAGCAGGTCCGCGCTCTGCCCCGGGCAAGCCAGGTCGTTTCCGGTGACTTCAACGGAGACGGGAGGGAGGACGTCGCCGTCTTCTACGACAACGGCACGTCACCCGAAGGCAAGAACAGGTGCTCACTCCATGTCTTCTACAGCACCGGCACGGGCTTCGCGGAGCCGAAGAAGGTATGGAGCACTCCTGGCGGCTTCACCTTTGCGTCCAGCAAGCTGACCGCCGGTGACTACAACGGCGACGGCAAGGACGACATCGCCGTCTTCTACAACGGCGGAAAGTCCGACGACGGCAAGAACATCAGCTCCCTGTACACCTTCACCAGCACCGGCACCGGCTTCAGCAACCCCCGCAAGACCTGGACCAACTCCGGCTTCACCTGGAGCGCCTCCCAGGTGACGTCCGGTGACTTCAACGGCGACGGCAAGGACGACGTCGCCGTCCTCTACAACGGCGGAACGGCGGACGACGGCAAGAGCATCACCTCGCTGTACACGTTCACCAGCACCGGCACCGAGTTCAGCAATCCCCGCAAGACCTGGACCAGCTCGGGCTCCTTCACCTGGAGCCGGTCCAAGCTGACCTCCGGTGACTTCAACGGCGACGGCAAGGACGACGTCGCCGTCCTCTACGACGGCGGAACGTCCGACGACGGCAAGAACATCAGCTCCCTGTACACGTTCACCAGCACCGGCACCGAGTTCAACAATCCCCGCAAGACCTGGACCAGCTCGGGCTCCTTCACCTGGAGCCGGTCCAAGCTGACCTCCGGTGACTTCAACGGCGATCGCAAGGACGACGTCGCCGTCCTCTACGACCGGGGCACGGCAGACGACGGCAAGGCAGCCTCCTCACTCTTCACCTTCACCAGCAACGGCACCGACCTTGCCGCCCCCCGTGAGGTGTGGACCAGCACAGGCTCCTTCAACTGGAACGCGAGCCAGCTGACGGCCGGCGACTACGACAAGGACGGCAAGTGCGACGTCGGCGTCCTCTACGACGCCGGTAAAACCCCCGACGGCCGCCTGATCAACTCCCTGTTCACCTTCACCAGCACCGGCACCGGCATCAAGTCCCCGGTGAAGCACTGGAGCGGCAGCGTGATCTGACAGGCACGGAAGCCGGGCCGACCACCGCCTGCCCGGCGCTGCACACGAAAGGCCAGGTCAGACGCTGCCTGACCTGGCCTTTTCCGGAGCCCCCTGTCGGATTCGAACCGACGACCTACGCATTACAAGTGCGGCGCTCTGGCCAGCTGAGCTAAGGAGGCGTCGCGCACCGCAACGCCGTACGCGAAGCGCTGCTCCACTGTACACAGAGCGCGTTTCACCCGGCCACGAAGTTCCTCGCCTCGCGCGTCTCGGCAACCGTGCGTGCCCGCTCGTGCACCCATCACTTCGCCACCGTCGAAAATTTCGGCGAAGTTCACGTGGCCTGGGCTACTGACAGACCAGGTGAACGCCAGGTACCGTCCTGTGCCAGTTCACTCGTGTGGACTACACCACCACAACGGAATCACCCGTAGTGGCACCACCTTCCTACAACGGATCGTCCGGCACGTTCCTGCCGGTAGAAGGGGGCCCGTTCGCCATGGCCACTGTCCAGTTCGACAAGGCGACCCGGATCTACCCGGGTTCCGACAAGCCCGCCGTCGACGCGCTCGAGATCGACATCGAGGACGGTGAGTTCCTCGTCCTGGTCGGCCCGTCCGGTTGCGGCAAGTCCACCTCCCTGCGGATGCTCGCGGGCCTGGAGGACGTCAACGGCGGAGCCATCCGGATCGGTGACCGCGACGTCACCCACCTGCCGCCGAAGGACCGGGACATCGCCATGGTGTTCCAGAACTACGCGCTGTACCCGCACATGACGGTCGCCGACAACATGGGCTTCGCGCTCAAGATCGCCGGCGTCAACAAGGCGGAGATCCGGCAGAAGGTCGAGGAGGCCGCGAAGATCCTCGACCTGACCGAGTACCTCGACCGCAAGCCGAAGGCGCTCTCCGGCGGTCAGCGCCAGCGTGTCGCCATGGGCCGCGCGATCGTGCGCGAGCCGCAGGTGTTCCTCATGGACGAGCCGCTGTCCAACCTGGACGCCAAGCTCCGGGTGAGCACCCGTACGCAGATCGCCTCGCTCCAGCGCCGGCTCGGCATCACCACCGTCTACGTCACCCACGACCAGGTCGAGGCCATGACGATGGGCGACCGCGTGGCGGTGCTCAAGGACGGTCTGCTCCAGCAGGTCGACTCGCCGCGCAACATGTACGACAGGCCCGCCAACCTCTTCGTCGCCGGCTTCATCGGCTCGCCCGCCATGAACCTCGTCGAGGTGCCGATCACCGACGGCGGCGTGAAGTTCGGCAACAGCGTGGTGCCGGTCAACCGCGACGCGCTCAAGGCCGCCTCGGACAAGGGCGACCGCACGGTGACGGTGGGCGTGCGCCCCGAGCACTTCGACGTGGTCGAGCTGGGCGGCGGCGCGGCGGCCTCCCTGTCGAAGGACACCGAGGACGCTCCGGCCGGCCTCGCCGTCTCCGTGAACGTGGTGGAGGAGACGGGCGCCGACGGGTACGTCTACGGCTCGGTCGAGGTCGGCGGCGAGCAGAGGGACCTCGTCGTCCGCGTCAACAGCCGTTCCGTCCCGGAGAAGGGCTCCACGCTGCACGTCGTGCCGCGGCCGGGCGAGACCCACGTGTTCTCGACCTCCACGGGCGAGCGGCTGACGGACTGACCCGTCCGCGGCTGACGCCTTACGGCTGAAACCTCGGGACATCCCCGAGCGATTCACCCAAGTTGACGAGAAGGGCCCCGCGACCTGGCCGCGGGGCCCTTCTCCATGCCCCCGAACCACCCCCGCGCACCGGACATTTCGAGCGGTGTGCGTCAACACGCCAGCCGGGAGGGAGGGTTCGACCATCCCCCGAAGGGGTGACTAAATGTCGCCAAATCATTACCGGGCGCTACCCTCACTCGCGTGAAGCACTCCACCAACCACTCCACGCGACGCGGCCCGGGCCCCGCCCGCCGGATCGGCCGCTCCCTCGCCCTCGTCCTGCCCGTCGTCCTGGTGCTCTCCGGAACCCTCGCGGTCACCCGGGTCAACTGGTCGGGGAGCACCTCCAACTCGGTCCTGACCGCGTCGGACGCGATGGCCGCCCCCGCCGCGGCGAAGTCCCGCGCCCGCGCCCCACAGGACGTGCTGCGCGACCAGCTCCTGACCGAGCTGCAGGACAAGAACCCGGGCGTGGTCCTCACCCACCTTCAGCAGGCGGTCAACGGCCGCCCGTCGCTGGCCCGGCACTGCGCCTCCATCGCCCGCACCCTGGGCCGCGCCGCCGTCCACATCTACGGCCCCACCCGCGCCCAGTCCTACGCCCGCCCGGTCTGCGACACCTCCTTCGCCACCGGCATCCAGTCCACCCACAACTGACGCCCCTCATCGCCCTGGCCGCCCGAGCACACCCCTCGGCGCCAGGGCAAGGGCCACCCGCTTCCGCGCCCGACGTGCACCGCGGCGATAGGAGCCGCCCCGCACCCGACGGCACCCGAACCGACAGCGCGGAGACCCGCGCCCACCCTGAAGGCGTGCCCGGGCGGCACCGCGGAGGACCGCACCCGTCCTGAACGCGTCCCCGGGCGGCACCGCGGAGAGCCGTGCCGGCGCTGCCCGCGCCTGGGCCGGCAACCCGGCGGGGCAGCTCCGGCCCTGGGCACGGTGACCGTGATGTGCGCCCCGACCCGGGCCGGACGACCGACGACCCGGGCGCGGAGACCACGCCCCCACGCCCGGGCCCGCCCATTCCCGCGCCCCAGGCCTCGTGAAGAGGTCAGCCGCCCCACCCGACCAGGGCCCGGCGCCCGCACGACGGGCCGCGGACCGGCCGGGCGACCGACAGCACGCCGACCGGCCCCCGCCCCACCGCTCCGCGCCCCATCACCCGCCCCGCTGCTCCGCGCCCCGGACCTCGCAGAACAGTCGGCCGCCCCACCCGACCGAGACCCGGCGCCCGCACGACGGGCCGCGGACCGACCGGGCGACCGACAGCACGCCGACCGGCCCCCACCCCACCGCTCCGCGCCCCATCACCCGCCCCGCTGCCCCGCACCCCGGACCTCGTACAGCAGTCGGCCGCCCCACCCAACCGAGACCCGGCGCCCGCACGACGGGCCGCGGACCGGCCGGGCGAGCGGCAGCATGCCGACCGGCCCCCGCTCCGCGTCCCGGACCTCGTAGAGCAGTCGGCCGCGCCTTCCGGCCGGAGCCCGGCGCCCGCACGCGCGGCTTCGTGCTGGGGACTCGTGGAGGGTCCGGCCGTCCCTTCGGGACCGGGGCCGGACCGGACCCCGTCCGGCTCGTCCCGAGACGCGGCAGTCCTCCTGCAGTGGCTTTCGTCCGGCCGAGTCGCCCGTGTCCGTCGCCCCCGTGCGTACGGTGACAGCCCCTGACGGACGCTCCGAGGGCGGGTCGTACAGTGCGGGCATGACCCCTCCGAAGACCGCGTCCCGCCCCACTCAAGCCGTCGTCCTGGCCGGGGGCCAGGGCTCCCGGTTGCGGCCCTACACCGACGACCGGCCCAAGCCGATGGTCGAGATCCCCGGCACGGGCACCCCGATCATCGGCCACCAGCTCGCCTGGCTGGCCGAGGAGGGGGTGACGGACGTGGTGGTGTCCTGCGGCCACCTCGCCGAGGTGCTGGAGAAGTGGCTG
Organism: Streptomyces sp. CB01373; assembly: GCF_002803075.1. Taxonomy (GTDB): domain Bacteria; phylum Actinomycetota; class Actinomycetes; order Streptomycetales; family Streptomycetaceae; genus Streptomyces. The sequence continues at coordinate 222,801 of NZ_NNBK01000008.1, forward strand.
GACTCGGCGGACCTGCCGGTCCGCGTCTGCACCGTCGTGGAGCCGGAGCCCCTCGGCCGCGGCGGCGGCCTGAAGTTCGCCGCCGCCCAGCTGCCCCACCCGGACCAGTCCTGGTACGCCACCAACGGCGACATCTGGACCCGGTTCTCGCTGCGCGACATGGCCGACTTCCACGCCGAGCGCGACGCGATCGCCACACTCGCGCTGGCCCGCCCGCGGATCCCCTGGGGCGCCGTGCGGACGGACGGCTTCGGCCACATCACGGACTTCATCGAGGCCCCGCCCTCGACCTTCGAGATCAACGCGGGCGTCTACGTGTTCTCGCCCGAGTTCGCCGGCCTCCTCCCGGAGCGCGGCGACCACGAGCGCACCACCTTCCCGCACCTGGCCCGCGAACGCAGGCTCGCCGGCTTCCCGATCCCTCAGGGCGCCTACTGGCGCGCCATCGACACCGCGAAGGACCTCACCGAGGCCGCCAAGGAACTGGCGGCACTGGGCAGGTGAGTCCGCGGCGCCGCACCCGTGCGGCGCCGCGGAGGCCGGGCTATCCCAGCAGTCCGCCCACCAGCCCCGGCTGGCCGGAGGAGGAGCCGCCACCGCTGGAGCCGCCGCTGCTTGAGCTGGGTCCCCCGGAGCCACCGCTCGATCCGGTGCTGCCGCCGGTCGCGGTACCGCCGGAGGTCGGACCCGAACTGGTGCTGGGCGCCTGCTGCGCCGGGGCGGAGTGCCGCGGCGGCGTCTGACCGGTGCCCTGGGTCTCGCTCGGCACGCCGCCGGTCGCGGTACCGCTCTCGCGGGCCGCGCCCGGCGTGCTCGCGGGACCGCGGGACGGGCTCGCCGAGGAGCCGTGCCGGGTGGCCGGCGAGGTCGACGCCGACGGCGGCTGCTGCCGCCGCTCGCCCGTCTCCTTCGGCAGCGGCGAACCGGGCAGCTCGTTGCGCGGGGCCTCGCCCGGCCCGGGCACGACCACCCGGTCGGCGTCGCGGACGGCTCCGCCGACCAGCGAGCCGACGAGCAGCGTCAGACCGGTGACGACCACCGTGACCAGGGCGCCGCGGCGCAGCACGAACCGGCGCAGTTCCCAGATGTCGGAGCGCGGTCCGAGCCGCCGCCAGGCGGAGGCGGCGAGGCGGCCGTCCACGGAGTACACGGGCGCGCCCGCGATGACCAGCGGGGACCAGGCCGCGAGGTAGATGATGTCCGGCGCGTCGTAGGCGGGCACCGACTTCCAGCTCACCGTCACGATCAGCGCGGCCGACAGCAGCGCGCCGATCCCCGCGGCGACCCGCTGCCAGCAGCCCAGGACCGTGAGGATGCCCACGACGACCTGGAGGAAGGCGATGAAGAGGCCGGAGCCGACGGGGTGGTGGAGCGCGAACTGGCGCAGCGGCTCGGCGACTTCCCAGGGGTGCAGGGTGTCGAGCCACTTGACCATGGAGCCGCGCTTGCCGCCGTCGAAGTACAGCGGGTCGCACAGCTTGCCCATGCCGGCGTAGAGCGAGATGAACCCGAGGAAGATGCGCAGCGGGAGCAGCACGACCCCGAGGTTCATCCGCCGGCCCGGGTAGTACGCGTGCCGGGACGGGTCGTCGGCGTGGCGCCTGCCCTGCCGGTGTCCGTCCTGCTCGCCGTAGGTGTCGTAGGCGCCGTCCTCGGCGTCCCCGGCGTACCTGTCGTCCGCGAAGCCGGCGTCGTCGTACGGCGGTTGGCCGTGTGCCGGAGTGTCGTACGCGTTCTCGCCGTACCCGGCGCCGCCGTACCCGGTGCTGCCGTATCCGGCACCGCCGTGGGCGGACTCCTCGTAGGCGCTGCCCGCGGTCCGCATGTGCGGCAGCAGCCGGGTCTCGCCGGGCTGGGGCGCGCGCTGGGCGCCGACGACGGGGGTCTCGACCGTCCGTTCGAGGTCGTAGGCGTCGTGGCCGGGTGTGCCGCCGACGCGCGGGACGACCCGCGTGGCCCCGGTGTCCGCGGACGACTCGTCGGCGTACCGCACGCTTCCGCTCCGCACGGCCTGGAGCAGCCGGTGGGCGCCGGTGTCATCGGGGGCGGACCGGCCGCTCCAGACGACCGGACGGCGGTGGGTCGCGGCCCCGGCCCGGCCCGCGGCGACGGGCACGCTGCCGGTGTACTCGGTGCCGCCGGGGTGCCGGGCGATCCGCCGGGTCTGGGCGCGCCGCGAGGTGGCGCCCAACTGCACGCGGAAACTGGCGTGGTTGACGATGACCTGCGCCGGATCGCTCGGCACCTTCACCATGCTCAGCGCGGGAGCGTCGTCGTATCCCGACGAACGGTCCCCCGTGGGTGTGCGGGGTGTTCTGGTGTCCACACTCATCTAACCGAGTGACGAGGAGTTAGGACACTGTCACGGCGCGTCGGATCTGTCCGGACCGCGTCAAGGTTGTGCGGATCGCCCGGTTCCACCCGGGCGGGTGACCGTACGGACGACCGTTCGACCACCCGCGCCGGGCTGAGGACGACCCGCCAGGCGCGCCCGCGCCCGGCTCCGGACGGCCGCTCAGCCGCGCCTGCGCGCCGCCTCGTAGAGCACGATCCCGGCCGCGACACCGGCGTTCAGCGACTCCGCGCCGCCCGGCATCGGGATGCGCACCCGCACGTCGCAGGTCTCGCCGACCAGCCGGGACAGACCCTTGCCCTCGCTGCCGACGACGATGACGACGGGACCCGCCAGGGCGTCCAGGTCGCCGAGTTCCGCCTCGCCGTCCGCCGCGAGGCCGACCACCGTGATGCCCGCCTTCTGGTACGTCTCCAGGGCGCGGGTCAGGTTGGTGGCACGGGCTACCGGCGTACGGGCGGCGGCGCCGGCGGAGGTCTTCCAGGCACCCGCGGTCATACCGGCCGCGCGCCGCTCGGGGACCACCACGCCGTGCCCGCCGAAGGCGGAGACGGAGCGGACCACCGCGCCGAGGTTGCGCGGGTCGGTGACCCCGTCGAGGGCGACGATCAGCGGATCCTCGCCCTCGTCGTAGGCCGCGTCGGCGAGGTCCTCGGGGTGCGCGTACTCATACGGCGGCACCTGGAGGACCAGGCCCTGGTGGTTGAGTCCGTTCGTCATCCGGTCGAGCTCGGGACGCGGGGCCTCCATGAGGTTGATCCCGCCGCGCTCGGCCGCGAGCTGGAGCGCCTCGCGCACCCGCTCGTCGTTGTCGATGAACTGCTGGACGTAGAGCGTGGTGGCGGGCACGCCCTCGCGCAGCGCCTCGACGACCGGGTTGCGGCCGACCACGAGCTCGGAGGACGACCGGCCCGAACCGCGCCGCTGCGGCGGGCGGCCCTGGGCGCGGCGCACCTTCGACTGGGCAGCGCGCTGCTTGGCGTGCCCCTTGCGCATCTCGGCGGGGGGCGTCGGCCCCTTGCCCTCGAGCCCCCGGCGCCGCTGGCCGCCGCTGCCGACCTGCGCGCCCTTCTTGCCGGACATGCGGCGGTTGTTCCCGGCCATGACCTACCTGTCTGTTGAAGCGTCGTACGTACGTCTATGCAGTGTGCCGCCCGGGAGGCAGGACGGCACAATCGATCTTCCGCGCTCGCGGGCGGGCTCAGCGCGCGCCCAGACTCCAGCGCGGCCCCTGCGGGCTGTCCTCGATGACCAGGCCCGACTGGTTCAGCTGGTCGCGGAGGGCGTCGGCGGCCGCCCAGTCCTTGCGCGCACGAGCCGCCTCGCGCTGGTCGAGGACCATGCGGACCAGGGTGTCGACCACGCCGTGCAGGTCCTCGCCGCGCTGCTCGTCCCCTCCGGCCCAGTGCGGGTCCAGCGGGTCGAGGCCGAGGACGCCGAGCATGGCACGCACCTCGGCGAGCCGGGCCACGGCGGCCTCCTTGTCGTCGGCCGCGAGCGCGCTGTTGCCCTGGCGGACGGTGGTGTGCACCACCGCGAGCGCCTGCGGCACGCCCAGGTCGTCGTCCATCGCCTCGGCGAACGCGGGCGGCACCTGCTCGGCCGGCTCGACCGGGCCGGCCTTCTCCACCACGCGCTGGACGAAGCCCTCGATCCGGGCGAACGCGGACTCGGCCTCGCGCAGCGCCTCCTCGCTGTACTCGATCATCGAGCGGTAGTGCGGGGTGCCCAGGTAGTACCGCAGCACGATGGGCCGCCACTGCTTGACCATCTCGGAGACCAGCACGCTGTTGCCCAGCGACTTGGACATCTTGTCGCCGGCCATGGTCACCCAGGCGTTGTGCACCCAGTACCGCGCGAAGTCGTCGCCGTAGGCCTTGGCCTGGGCGATCTCGTTCTCGTGGTGCGGGAAGATCAGGTCCAGGCCGCCGCCGTGGATGTCGAAGGCGCTGCCGAGGTACTTGTGCGCCATCGCCGAGCACTCCAGGTGCCAGCCCGGACGTCCCGGCCCCCACGGGGTCGACCAGGTCGGCTCGCCCGGCTTGGCCGACTTCCACATGGCGAAGTCACGCGGGTCGCGTTTGCCGGTCTCGCCCTCGCCCGAGGGCTGGAGCAGGTTGTCGAGCTCCTGCCGCGACAGCTCCAGGTAGCCGGGGAAGGAGCGCACGTCGAAGTAGACGTTGCCGTCGGCCGCGTAGGCGTGGCCGCGCTCGATGAGCCCCTGCATCATCTCGATCATCTCCGGCACATGGCCGGTGGCGCGGGGCTCGTAGGTGGGCGGCAGGCAGCCGAGCGCGGTGTAACCGTCGTCGAACGCGCGCTCGTTCTCGTAGCCGATCGACCACCACGGGCGGTGCTGCTCGCGCGCCTTGGTGATGATCTTGTCGTCGATGTCGGTGACGTTGCGGATGAACGTCACCTCGTAGCCGCGGTAGGCGAACCAGCGGCGCATGATGTCGAAGTTCAGCCCCGAGCGGATGTGCCCGATGTGCGGGGCCGCCTGCACGGTCGCGCCGCACAGGTAGATCGAGACACAACCCGGCTCGAGCGGGGTGAAGTCACGGATCTGCCGGGCGCTGGTGTCGTACAGGCGAATGGTCACCACTCCAGGGTAGTGGGCGCCGGGCAGTGCCTCGCCTGCCTTTCGCCGTGCGCCCGCCGCTTTTCCGCACAGGTGACGCGTATGCGCCGCGCGGGAGGGCGGCGGTCAGAGGAGGCCGACGACCTTCCGCGGCCTGATCCGTACGATCACGCGCTCGGCGTCCTGCGCCGAGGAGGGGTTGAACTCGGCGTACTTCTTGCCGGTGTACTTCATGGACAGCTCGTCGATGAGCTGCCGGCCGCCCGCGGTGGTCGTCTCCACGGTGCCGCGGATCTCGGCGTACTCGTAGGGCGATTCGGGGTCCTGGACGACGACGCTCACGCGGGCGTCGCGGTCGAGGTTCTTCTTCTTGCGGCGGTCCACGGTGGTGGAGACGAGGACGTCGTCGCCGTCCCGCTTCGCCCACACCGGGGACATCTGCGGGCTGCCGTCGGGCTGGATCGTGCCGAGAATGACGAAGACGGGACCGTCGAGCAGTGACTTGAGCCGGTCGGGCAGGGCGGCGGACATGGGGGACCTCCGTGAACCTGGTCGCGCGTCGGGTGCCCGCGTCGGGGGCGGGTGCGTACGCGTCGGGGACGAGGCGTACGCGGGTACCCTCGCACGCCGTCAGGCCACTCGCACCACGAGCGCCGTGGCCACCGCCATCAGTCCCTCGCCCCGGCCGGGGAAGCCGAGCCCGTCGGTGGTCGCGCCGGAGACGGTGACCGGTGCCCCGGCCGCCTCGGACAGGACCTTCTGGGCCTCGTCCCGGCGCTTGCCGATCTTCGGCCGGGGGCCGACGACCTGCACCGCGACGTTCCCGATCCGGAAGCCCGCCGCGCGGACGATCCGCGCGGCCTCCGCCAGCAGGGTGACCCCCGGAGCGCCCGACCACTCGGGGCGCCCGGTGCCGAAGTGCTGCCCGAGGTCGCCGAGGCCGGCGGCCGAGAACAGCGCGTTGCACGCGGCGTGCGCGACGACGTCGGCGTCGGAGTGCCCGGCCAGTCCCGGGCCCTCGCCCTCCCACTTCAGGCCCGCGCACCACAACTCGCGGCCCTCCTCGAAGGCGTGGATGTCGGTGCCGATGCCGACCTGGGGAAGCAGGGGCGCGTCAGAAGCCATCGTTCAGCCTCCGCCGGGCCAGGACCGCCTCCGCGAGGACCAGGTCGAGCGGGCGGGTGACCTTGAAGGCCTCCTCGTGGCCGGGCACGACCACGACCCGCTCGCCGAGCTGCTCGACCATGCTCGCGTCGTCGGTGACGTCGTCGGTGACGGTCTCGTGGGCGCGGACCAGCGTCGCCCGGTCGAAGCCCTGCGGGGTCTGCACGGCCCGCAGCAGCGACCGGTCGGGCGTGGCCACCACCGGCTCGGGCCCGCCGGGCTCCGCCGCGGGCTCGACCTGCTTGACGGTGTCGGCGAGCGGAAGCGCCGGCACGACGGCGGGCGCCCCGGCCCGCACGGCCTCGATCACCGCGTCCACGGTGTCCACCGGCACCAGCGGACGGGCCGCGTCGTGCACGAGGACGATGTCGTGGCCCGGCGGCAGCGCGTCCAGGCCGAGCCCGACCGACTCCTGGCGGCTCTCGCCGCCCGGCACGACGAGGAAGTCCGTGCGCTCGGGCAGCGCGTGCGCGTCGAGGAGCGACTTGACCTCGGCGGCGCCGTCGGGCGGGGCCACGACGACGACGAGACCGACCGCCCGGGAGGCGGCCATGGCCCGCACGGCGTGGATGAGCATGGGCGTGCCGCTCAGCGCGCGCAGCGCCTTGGGGGCGCCCGGGCCGAGGCGTACGCCCCGGCCGGCGGCCGGAATCACGGCGGCGACGGGGGCTCCCGGCCTGCCGCCTGCGGACGAGGGACGCGATTCGTCAGACATGGTTCCTGTCAGGTTTGTGTGGCGGCCCGGCGTGGGTATGGCCTGGGGGAGCATCCCCCTTGCTCGCAGAGCCCGGGGGGAGTGCCGGGCGCACGGCCTCGACCGGACCCTTCCGTGACACTGGTCGAGCCGACTGCCCGGGCCCGGCACACAGTATCGGGGGGAGCCTCTCCCGCCGTACGGCATGGAGGAGACCCGCGCGGGCCCGCGCGGGTACGAACATGCCGCAGCGCCCGGCGACGTAAAACGCGCCATCGGGCACCGCGGCATTTTCTGTGCTGAACTGAGGCGGGTGTGACGGTCGCCTCGCGTCAGGACGCGAGAACCTCGTCGAGCAGGGCCTCGGCCTTGTCCTCGTTGGTGTTCTCCGCGAGGGCGAGCTCGCTCACCAGGATCTGGCGGGCCTTGGCGAGCATGCGCTTCTCACCGGCGGAGAGTCCGCGCTCGCGCTCGCGACGCCACAGGTCACGTACGACTTCCGCGACCTTGATGACATCGCCGGAGGCGAGCTTCTCCAGATTTGCCTTGTAGCGACGCGACCAGTTCGTGGGCTCCTCGGCGTACGGAGCACGCAGGACCTCGAAGACCCGGTCCAGCCCGTCCTGACCGACCACATCACGCACGCCGACGAACTCCGCATTGTCCGCTGGCACACGCACCGTCAGGTCACCCTGGGCGACCTTCAGCACCAAGTAGGTCTTGTCCACGCCTTTGATCTGGCGAGTTTCGATAGCCTCGATCAGCGCGGCCCCGTGATGGGGATAGACCACGGTGTCGCCAACCTTGAACGTCATGTGACAGGTACCCCTTCCGTGGCTATCCAGGGTAACACGGATACGGCGTCTTCTGAATGGCGTTTTCGCAGGTCAGGGCATATCTCGGGGCTTGACAACAGCAACGGGGACGTGCTTCGGAAGGGTCCCGGAGGTCAAGAGGAAGCGGGTATTCGCAGGTCGGAGGGGCTCCGCGTGTGGGCCGAAACGCGTACGTTACACACATCCGGCGCCCCGTCCAAACGGCTGAACATCCCGTTTTGTCTGGTTCCAAGCGCTCGACTTCCGCTACTCCGTTCGGTGCTTCCCAGCCGTCTCCAAGACGAATCCGGAATTGATCACGCCGTTCGTCCCATCCACCGGACGGGCGGCCGTTGATCAATTCCCACCCCCGGCGCGCATTCCTTCACCGGAAATCCCCAGCAGGCCGATGACGCGCTATGAGCGGGCTATGCGGGTGGCGGTAATGGGAAAGGCGGACAGCCGCGCGGCCAATGCGCGGGGGCCCGTACGGATCCGGCCGCCCGGCGGAACGGACCCGGTCCGCCGACCGGTTACGGCCGCCCGGACGGCTGCGCCGCGGGGGGCGCGAGGTGTGGCGCGGGGCACAGGGGGCGGGTCGGGTGCGGGCCTGCGGGAACGGCTCGATAGCCTATGGCCGCTGACAGACGCTTAGGGCGGCTTTATAAGGGAGCCGTCCTGTTCCGCCCACGTTCAAGGAGTTGCCGCCGCCGTGAGCAGCAGCCTTCGACGCGGCGCCCTCGCCGCCGCCGCCATCGCGTTCTCGCTCGCCTCGCTCGCCGCGTGCGGCGCCGGCAACGATGCCCAGACGCTCCAGATCCACCCCGACAACGCGGCCACGACGGTCGGCACGATCAAGGTCCAGAACGCGGTGGTCGTCACCCAGCCCGGCGTCCAGACCAAGGGCCCGGCCGTGATCATCGCGACGCTGTTCAACAGCGGCACGACGGACGAGACGCTGGACGCGATCCGTGTCGACGGCGACGGCTCCGCCCAGCTCACCGCGGCGCAGGGCGGCGGCAAGGTGATCGTCCCCGCGCACGGTTCCGTGATCCTCGGCGGCAAGGGCAACGCCTCCGCCGCGCTGACCAACCCGGGCCCGGTGCTCAAGGACGGCAACGCTCAGAAGGTCACCTTCACCTTCAGCAAGACCGGTGACGTGAGCCTGCGCCCCTTCGTGGTCCCGGCCGAGGGCTACTTCGACAAGTGGGGCCCGAGCAACATCCCGGCGGCCCCCGGCGAGCCGGCCGCGTCCCACTCCCCCGCGGGCAAGCGGTCCAAGTCGCCGTCGGACGCGCCGTCCGAGTCGGCCTCCGCGTCGGAGGGCGCCGACGCCGCCGCGACGCCCAGCGACTCGGCCTCGCAGTCGGCGGCCGGTCACTGAGACCCGCCCCCACGTACGACAAGGGCGGCACCCTCTCCACGAGGGTGCCGCCCTTGTCGTATGTCGCGACGGCAGGGACCGGTGCGTGCGGCGCGGCCCGCGCCGGTCTACGGCTCGAACTTGTAACCGAGCCCCCGGACCGTCACCAGATAGCGCGGGGCGCCCGGGTCCGGCTCGATCTTCGCGCGCAGGCGCTTGACGTGGACGTCCAGCGTCTTGGTGTCGCCCACGTAGTCGGCACCCCAGACGCGGTCGATGAGCTGCATCCGGGTCAGGACCCGGCCGGCGTTGCGCAGCAGCATCTCCAGCAGGTCGAACTCCTTGAGCGGGAGGTCGACCTTGGACCCGGAGACCGTGACGACGTGCCGGTCGACGTCCATACGGACCGGCCCGGCCTCCAGGGCCGCCGGAGTGACCTCCTCCGGCTCACCGCGCCGGCGCAGCACCGCGCGGATGCGGGCGACCAGCTCGCGGGAGGAGAACGGCTTGGTGACGTAGTCGTCCGCGCCTATCTCCAGGCCGACGACCTTGTCGATCTCGCTGTCCTTGGCGGTCACCATGATCACGGGAACGTTGGAGCGGCCGCGGAGCTGACGGCACACCTCCGTGCCGGGCAGGCCCGGCAGCATCAGATCGAGGAGGACGAGGTCGGCGCCGTTGCGCTCGAACTCGTCGAGTCCGTCGGGCCCGGTGGCCGCGACGGCGACCTCGAAGCCCTCCTTGCGGAGCATGTACGAAAGGGCGTCGGAGAAGGACTCCTCGTCCTCGACGACGAGCACTCGGGTCACGGAAGGACCTCCGGGGCGGGAAGCGGTTCGTAAGGGGATTGTTCGTTGAGTGCCTGCCCGGCCTCCTCGTCGAGGGCGGGATGCTGCTGTGCGCGGTCGCGGGCCTCTCGGGCCACGGCCGCCTCCGGCAACCGCAGGGTGAAGGTGGAGCCCTGTCCCTCGGCGCTCCACAGAGTGATCTCCCCGCCGTGCGAGGCGACCACGTGCTTCACGATCGCCAGACCCAGGCCGGTGCCCCCCGTGGCACGCGACCGGGCCGGGTCGACGCGGTAGAAGCGCTCGAAGATGCGCTCCTTGTCCTTGTCCGAGATGCCGATGCCCTGGTCGGTGACGGCGATCTCGATGAGGTCCCCGCCGGGCACCCGCACCCGGCGGGCGGCGATGCCGACGCGGGTGCGGGACGGGGAGTAGTTGACGGCGTTCTCCACGAGGTTGCCGAGCGCCGCGGCGAGCTGGCCCCGGTTGCCCCACACCCGCAGGTCGGCGGTGCCTCCGGCGGCCATCGTGATCTGCTTGGTCCCGGCCTGGTGGCGGCAGCGGTCGACGGCCTCGGCCACCAGCTCGTCCACCCGGACCGGCTCGGCGTCCTCCAGCGGGTCGTCGTTCTGCACCCGGGAGAGGTCGATGAGCTCCTGCACCAGGTTGGTGAGCCGGGTCGCCTCGATCTGCATGCGCCCGGCGAAGCGCTCCACGGCCTCCGGGTCGTCGGAGGCGTCCATGACGGCCTCGGACAACAGGGAGAGCGCGCCGACCGGGGTCTTCAGCTCGTGGCTCACATTGGCGACGAAGTCGCGTCGTACGGCCTCGATGCGGCGGGCCTCGGTCAGGTCCTCCACCAGGAGCAGCACCAGCCGGGAGCCCAGCGGCGCGACGCGCGCGGAGACGGCGAGGGCCTCGCCGCGTCCGGTGCCGCGCCGCGGCAGGTCCAGCTCGACCTGCCGTATCTCTCCGTCCCTCCGGGTGTCCCGGGCCATCTGGAGCATCGGCTCCACGGCCAGCGTGCCGCCGCGGACCAGTCCGAGGGCGTACGCTGCCGAACTGGCCTTGACCACGGCGTCGGCCTCGTCGAGGACGACCGCCGAGGAGCGCAGTACGGAGAGGACGGTGTCCACACCCGGCGGCAGGACCGGGTCGGTGTGCAGGGAAGTACGGGTCGGGCGCCTCTGCTCGCGCTCGCTCCAGCGGAACGCCAGCATGGCGATGACGCCGGTGAGCACTCCGGCGATCGCTGCCGCTGCGGCGACCGCCGCGTTCACGTCCATGCGTCGTTCACGTCCATGCGTCCAGGTTAGGCACGGGACAGGACCGGACCACAGCCGTCCAGGTGCGACCTCGGACACTCGTCGCCCAGAGTTCACCTTGCAGCCAGGGATGGTTCATTTGGGGTGACGGAAACGGACGCGTACGGCCCGGACCGTGGGAGCGTGGGGTTCGCACCCCAGGCTCCGCCGCGGCCCCAGGCCCCGGAAAACCCCTACGAACCCCCTGAACGAGACGCACGAGAGGGAACCCTGATGCGGGACGCGTACCACGAGGAACTTGACTCGATCGGCGACGGTCTGGTGGAGATGGCCCGGCTGGTCGGGTCGGCGATCGGGCGCGCCACGACCGCCATCCTGGACTCCGACCTGAAGCTGGCCGAGAGCGTGATCGAGGCCGACCAGCGGGTCGACGAAATCCAGCACGACCTGGAGGCCCGGGCGATAGCCCTGCTGGCCAGGCAGCAGCCGGTGGCGACGGATCTCAGGATCGTCGTGACGTCCCTGCGGATGTCCGCCGACCTGGAGCGTTCGGGCGACCTGGCCCAGCACGTGGCCAAGCTCGCCCGGCTGCGCTTCCCGCAGCGCGCGGTCCCGCAGGACCTGCACGCCACCATCCTGGAGATGGGACAGCTGGCCCAGCGCCTGATGGCGAAGGCGGCCGAGGTGATCGTGACCAAGGACGTCGACCTGGCCCTCCAGCTGGAGCAGGACGACGACGAGATGGACCTGCTGCACCGCACCCTCTTCACGCACCTGATCGACGACCGCTGGCAGCACGGCATCGAGACGGCCGTGGACGTCACCCTGCTCGGCCGCTACTACGAGCGGTACGCCGACCACGCGGTCGCGGTCGCCAAGCGGGTGGTGTACCTGGTGACCGGCGAGCACGCGGACGAACTCCAGCAGGACATCAAGCCGGTGACGGGGGTGGAGGGGGCCTGACGGCCGGGGCGCCGGAGTGCTGGGGCTCTGCGACGCCGCAGGTGCCAGGGCGCTTGGGCTCTACGACGCCGCAGGCGCCGGGACGCTGAGGCGCGTACGAGCCACCGTGCGCCGTTGATGCGCCCAGGGCAGCGGGCATGAAATGGGCAAAGGCACCAGTCTCGAGGAGGGACCCATGGCCGAATCCCCCAGCACCACGCCCGACCCCACGCAGGAACGCGAGACCGAGCAGCCCGCCGAGATCAAGAGCCTCCCGCTCTTCGGCGCCTGCGGCTGCGGCTCGGGCTGCGGCTGCGGCTGCCAGTCGGGCGGCCCCTGCCAGTGCGGCTGACGGGCCGCCGCCCACCGAGTTCGTCCACAACCGCACCACGGCGCAGGCCGCCGCGGTGATCGCAGGGCCCCGGTACTCCACCGGGGCCCTGCGGCGTATGTACGGGTGCCGTACGTACGGGCGCCGGTACGGGTGGCCGGCTGTTACCCACGGGGGAGTGACGGCCGCGCGGCGGCCGGGGTGGCGTGCCATGGCGAGCGCGCACGGGGGCTCAGTGCCCGCAAGGACCTTCCCGCCGACGGGCCGTCAACCGCTCGTGTTCGGCGCCTGAATGAGCCCTACAGTCAACCGTCACGGAAATATGGGCACTCTGTAACACCGGTCGGGAATCACCCCCATGTCCCGGAATCGACGGACAAGGTATGAGGGCGCGGCCAGCCGGCCGCCACCGTACAGCGCACACCTTCCCGCGCGGCTCGTCCCCGCGGGCGGAGTGTGCTCGCACCAAGCAGGGAGAGCCTGTGTCCGTTTCCGTTTCTGTGACCGCTCGTCGTCTGGCCGCCGCGGCCGCCGTTGCCGGAGCACTGGTCGGTACGGCGACGCTGCCGGCGTCCGCAGCCGACCACGCCCCGCGTTCGCACCGCGACAACGTGGTGATCAGCGGAGTGCACCTCGGCTCCGAGGGCCGCGACCACCGCTCCAACCGCGCCCTGAACGAGGAGTGGGTGGCGATCACGAACAACGGCCGCCAGAACGTCAATCTGAGCGGCTGGACGCTGTCCGACAAGCACGGCCACACCTACACCTTCCGTCACTTCCGGCTCAACGGCCGCGCCACGGTCCGGGTCCACACCGGTATCGGCCGCGACAGCCGCACGGACCTGTTCCAGGACCGCCGCAACGAGATCTGGGACCGTCGCGACACCGCCACCCTGCGCAACGAGCGGGGCCGCGTGGTGGACCTCACCACCTGGAACGACAACCGTCGCGACGACCGTGACCCCCGCGACACCCCCCGTGACAACCACCACGACCGCGACAACCACCACGACCGCGACAACCGCGGCGGCCGCCACTGACACCAGGCACACCCCTGCGGCCCCCTGCCGGCGGATTTCCCGCCGGCAGGGGGCGTCGTCGTGCGGGCGCAGGTCAGCCCCTCAACACCACTGCGAACCCGCGTGGTCCGCGACGATCTCCACCTGGAGCAGACCGTCGTCGGGACCCTCTATGCCCAGGTAGGCGGTCGTCCCACCCATCGACTTGGTGAAACAACCGGGCACCGTTCCCCTCTTGGCGGCGCTCCTCGGCCGCCAGCCGTCCGCCCGGGCGGCCTCCCGATAGTGGGCCAGGGCACCCTCGGAGGACCCGCCGTACCGGTACTCCGCACCGACGACCACGAAGCGATCGTCGTCGTCACAACTCCGGTACCGGCCCGTGGGATCAGCCCCTTCCGGTGCCGTACCCAGCACCGCCGCACCCGCCATGACCTCGGCAAGCCGGTCCTCGTCCGCGCCACAGCCATAGGAGGTCAGGAAGTACACCGCGGGCAACCCCACCACCAACAACCCCAGAACAGCCACGAAAGCAACCGGCCAATACCCCACCCGACTTCTCTCCATACGCCCGGACGCTAGCCCACCCCTCGCGAAGCCCTTCTGCCTGACGGGGAGTTGCCGCCCGACGCAACACGCCGACTGCGGGCCGACTTCCCCAACCACGGTCGTGAGCAGGGCGAATGCTACGATCCGGCCACTCGCCCGGGGGGGGACGAACATCAGCCGACGCAGGTTCATGACCTGCGGCTCAGTCGCGCGCTGCACAAGCCTCCCGAGTCTTCGCCTGCCATTCCTGGAGCTGACCCGCATGGCCAGACGTGCGCTCATACGCGGCGCCGCCGTTTCCCTCACGCTCGCCATGGGCCTCGGCTCGCCGGCGGTCGGTACCGCGCAAGGTGAAACGGCCGCGGGAGAGGTGGTCGTCCCGGCCACCACGGCCATGGTTCCCGAGACGAGTCTGCTGAGCGCGGGGCCCTCCGGTTTCCTCCGCCACGAGTACGGGCGCGGCCACCTGTGGACGACCTACGACGGCGTCGACACGGTCGTCGACGCGTCCGCCACGGGCGTCTTCGGCCTCCCGGAATTCGGCGCGGGCTCGGACGTCGTCGCCTCCTACGACGAGTCCGACCGTGTGGTGACACTGCGGGACATGCGGTCCGGCCGGTCCCGCACGATCGCGCTTCCCGCACGCCACGAGTACCGGGCCACCCTCGGATCGACGGTCGTGACGCTGGCGGGGACCCAGGGCAGCGACGTCACGTGGCACCTGCTGGACGTCCGGGACGACGGCTCCGTCACCGACCGCACGGTGGAGGGCGTACCCCAGGGCATCTACATTCTCAACGAGCGCAACGCGGCGCTGGGCGACGCGCACGGACAGCTCGTGAGCTGGCGGGTCGACCGCGAGTCGTTCACCGGCTGGCTCGACCTCGACCAGGGCCGGCTGATCACGCTGCCGTACACCGTGAGCGCGGGGTACCCGTTCATCGCCCTCACCGCCACACACCTGCTGTGGTGGGACGAGGGGACCGCCCACATCGCCTCCCGCCGTGACCTGACCGCCGCCCCGCGGACGGTCCCGGTACGCGACGTCGGGCAGGTGCTGGGCATGGTCGGCGACACCCTCGTCGTCTCGCGCTACGACTCCGCCCTGGGTCCCCTCAATTACAGCCTGCCGGTGTGGAGGGTCGAGTCCGTACCCCTCGACGGCTCCCCGGGGAAGACGCTTCTGGCCAGGTCGTCGTGGCGTGCCGTGCCGACTCCGGGCGGCGGGCTCCTGGTGCCGGGCGGCCCCGGCACGGACCAGTGGGGCGTCTCCCTCGTCGAACCCGCCGCCGGCGGCGGCGTGACGGTACGCAGGATCGCCGACGCGTACCCCTGGCAGAGGGTCGACGACGTCTCCCAGCTGACCCTGACACAAGGGCGGTTGACCACCGTGGAGACGGATCGCTCGCAGGAGTGGACGTATCTCCGCACCCGCGACATCGGTGTGGCCGGATCCCCCACCGTCGGGGCGCTCACCAACCGCGGCCGCGTGGTGCCGGAGAACTACTGGGCGGGCCGCCCGCGCCTCGACGACACCGGTGACGGCCGGACGGTCGTCTGGGGCCCCAGCACCTCCGCCGCCGAGCAGCCCCACCTCCTGGGGCCCACCCAGTCGCTGCCCGGCACCCGGATCGACAGCTCCCGTACCTACCAGTTCGTGGAGGCCGTCAGCGGCCGTTTCGCCGTCCTGAAGACTCCGTACACCAGCACCGGGGCGGAGACCCGGGTCGTCGACCTCGACACCGGGCGCACGGTGTTCACCACGACGGAGACCACCGAAGCAATGTGGGGCACCACCCTGTGGGTGAGATCCGGCAACGACGCGGTGGTCCCCGTCGACGTGCTGACCGGACGGCGGGGCGATGCGGTGTGGTTCGGGCGCGGGTGCATGCTGAACGACTTCCAGGCAGTCGGGCGGTGGCTGCTGTGGACCTGCGTGGGCTCCCTCACGGGCCAGGGCGTCTACGACACCACCACGAAGAAGAACCTCACGCTCGTCTCCGGCGACTGGTCGCAGGCGAAGCTCGGTGACGGCTTCGTCGCGATGGAGTCGGACGGGAACCTGAAGGTCACCGACGTTCGCGGCGGGACCCCCGTGTCGCACACCGTCGGGAAGTTCGAGTGGGGTCCCTGGGACGTCGACCCCTACACCGGTGTGATCGCCCAGCAGGGCGCCAAGGGCATCCACCTCATCCCCAGCGGTGTCCCCGTCTCGCCCCTGGTCCAGCTCGACGCCACCGTCGCCGCCTCGGTGGACGTCAAGGGAGGAACCGGGCAGTGGAGCCCGAAGTGGCGGCTGAACAAACCGGCCGCCTCCTGGCAGCTCGTGATCAAGCACAAGGCCACCGGCAAGGCCGTCCGCACCCTCTCCGGCGGCCTGGCGCGCGGCCTGGCGGCCACGGCGTGGAACGGCAAGGACGGCTCCGGCCGGCTGGTGCCCAACGGCGCCTACACCTGGACGTTGACCGCCGCGCCTGCCGACGGGACGGGCAAGGCCCTGACCAGGTCCGGGACGCTGAAGCTCAGCGGCGGCGCCGCCGTGCACCGGGACTTCGTCGGCTCCGACGGCTTCGGCGAGCTGCTGACGCTGAACGGTTCGGGCGTTCTGACCTACCAACGAAGCAACGGCGCCGGGAAGTTCAGCGCCAAGACCTCCGGTTCCGGCTGGCCGAAGACCGTCAAGGCGATCCCGTACGGCGATCTGAACGGCGACCGGTGCAACGACGTGCTCGTGCGGCTCAGCAGCGGTGCCCTGCGCGCGTACAAGCCGGGGTGCGGCAAGGCGCTGACGCCGTCGACACCGTACACCTCCCTCGGCTCGGGCTGGAACCAGTACGACATCCTGACCTCGCCGGGGGATGTCACGGGCGACGGACGGGCGGACCTGATCGCGCGCAAGGCGTCGACCGGGGACGTCTACCTCTTCAAGGGAACGAGCACCGGCAAGCTCTCGGCGCGCACCAAGCTCTACTCCCGGTGGACCGGGTACAAGAAGATCGTGGGCGCGGGCGACCTGAACGGTGACGGCCACGGCGACCTGCTCGTCCAGGACAAGTCCAACCAGCTCTGGCGCTACAACGGCACCGGCAAGGGCAAGTTCAAGGCCCGGGTGAAGGTGGCCAAGAACTGGGGAGCCTCCTACAACGCCGTCGTCGGCGTCGGGGACATCACCGGCGACGGGAAGGCCGACCTCGTCGCCCGTGACACCTCCGGCAACCTGTGGCGCTACAACGGCAACGGCAAGGGGTCCTTCGGCGCGCGCACGAAGATCGCCACCGGTTGGAAGGGTTACAAGGCGCTGTCCTGAGACCGCGGGCTCTCACCCCACACCCTCCGCGCATGTGAACAGCCCCTGACCAGGAACTACGGTCAGGGGCCGCCATGTTGCCCGCCGGCCGCCGGCCACCGTGGCCCGGCTGCCGCCCCGGGCCGGGCCGGCGACGGCGTTTGCGTGCCCGCATGGCTATTGACCTGCTCAGATCCGCTGTGCTTCGCTCCCCGGTGAGGGCCTGGGGCACCGCTACTGACTGTGGCCGTCCGCTCTGAAGGGCACACCAAGGGCACGGACGGCGTGCAGGGGCGGACGAGGGGGTATGACGTGTCTCGGGGCTTTGGGAGACGTATTGGGATTGCGGGCGAAGTGACCGCTCCGCCCAGACACATACCGGACCTGCTTCGATCACGGGCGGGACTCTGGGCCGTGACGGGTGTCGCGGCCCTCGGATTCCTCATCGTGCTGGAGTTCGCCGCGCGTCACTACGGCCTGCCGGGACCCCTCACCAGCCAGGTGCGGGAGCTGGTGGTCCCCCCCAAGTCGGGCGGCCTGCTGTACGCCGCCATGGCGTTGATGATGGTGGTCCTGACCTGGCGGGAACGGTTCGTCGCGGTGGCCGCGGCGGTCGGCGTCGACATCGCCTTCTCGCTGGTCCGGTGGGCGTTGGACGTCAGGACGACCGGCGGCCACCCCTTCGGCAACGGGGCGTTGTGGGTGATTCTGGGCTGCGCGGTCGTCGCCGTCACCCGCCGCACGGGCGCAGAACGTGTCCTGCTGCTGAAGGGCGTCGGGCTGGGCCTGCTGCTGGTGGCCGGCCGCAAGACCGGCGACACATGGCTGCTCATCACCTCGAAGACCCGCCCGGCGGTGCTCGACCAGTACGTGGCGACAGCCGATCACGCGCTGGGCAATCCGTCGTGGCTGGTGGGCCGGATCGTCACGGCCACCGGCCCCTTCGGCTTCAATTTCCTCGACATCGTCTACGGTCAGCTCGCGGTGGCCGCGGTCGCCGTCGCGCTGTACCAACTGCGCGGTGTGGCGGTCGAACGCCGCTTCCCGGGCCATCACCTGGTGCGCAGCTTCCTGGTGATCGGCCTTCTCGGGCCGGCCTTCTACATGATCTTTCCGGTGGTCGGGCCGATCTTCGCCTACGGAACCGGCACCGACTACTGGTCGTCGGTCAGCCTGTGGTCGCCGGACATTCCGTCCAGCGGGCACTGGGCGGTGGGCGACCTGTGGCCGCAGACGCCGTCGCTGATCGACACCCCGCACCCGATGCGGTTCGACGAGATCACTCCGCGGAACTGCATGCCCAGCCTGCACACGGCGTGGGCCGCCGCGATCTTCATCCATTCCCGGAAGGGCCCGCGCGTCCTGCGGTACGCGGGCACGTTCTGGCTGGTCGCCACGCTCACCGCGACGCTGGGCTTCGGCTACCACTACGGCGTGGATCTCATAGCCGGCGTGGTCTTCGTCCTCACGGTCGAGGCGGCCCTGCGGGCGTTCGACCGCGGCTGGGACCGGTCGGGGATCCGGCTGGCCGCGTACGGCGCGGCGGTCTTCGCCGCGCTGCTGGTGTCCTACCGCTTCCTGCCGTTGACGATGGCCGAGCACCCGTGGCTGTCCGGCCCCCTGCTCATCCTCGCGATGGCCTCAGTGATCTACGGCTACGTACGGACCACCACGGCATGGGACCCGAGGCCCGCACCAGCACGACGCCCGGAACCGCAACCGGAACCGATCTGAAGGCTGTCGCACCGCGTGGCGGAATGCGAAAGGGCCCGGAGACCGGGCCCTTTCACGTAGTAGCGGGGACAGGATTTGAACCTGCGACCTCTGGGTTATGAGCCCAGCGAGCTACCGAGCTGCTCCACCCCGCGTCGGCATGAGCAACAGTACCCGACTCGGAAGCGGATGCCGAACAGGGGCCTGCACGGTTGGGCATGCCGGGCATGGGACTGCGGGGTCCCGGTGTGACATTCGTCACTCAAAAAGTGATTGAAGGTGGGACAACTGTGCATATGCGTCCCACTTTGCGGTAGCCGGCTCGATCCCTCCCTCAACCCGACTCTCTGCGCCACCCATTACGGAAACCGCCCGTGGCAGTACGGTTTGCCGGACGTCATGTGAAGATCATGTGAAATCTTCACGGGGGATGTTTGGGGGGACGTCATGTGCGGACTCGCGGCCACCGGTCTGTCCACCGTCGCGTACGGGGCGGCCACAGAGGCGTGAACCGGCCACCGCCTCCCTTTTTCGAGCCCCGCCGATCCCATCTCAGAAGGACCCACAAGAGGCACCCATGGGGAAGCATCGAAGACCGGGCCTGATGCCCGCCGAGATCCGCGACGTGATCGCCCTGATACCGGCCCACAACGAGGCCGGCGCCATCGCGGACTCCATCCGGGGGCTGTACGGGCAGACCGTGCCCCCGCAGCGGGTCATCGTGGTCGCGGACAACTGCACCGACGCCACCGTGGCCATCGCGGACTCCCTGAGGGCCGAGGTCTTCGAGACCCGGGGCAACCGGCACAAGAAGGCCGGGGGCCTGAACCAGGTCCTGGCCGAGCTGCTGCCCGGTCTGCACGACGACGACGTGGTTCTCGTGACGGACGCGGACAGCGCCCTGGACCCCGGCTTCGTGGCCTGCGGGGTCGAGCATCTCGCGAAGGGCTACGGGGGCGTGGGCGGCACCTTCCGGGGAGGACCCGGCGGGGGCTTCGTGGGCCACCTCCAGCGCAACGAGTACGCCCGCTACTCGCGGGACGTGAAGCGACTGGGCGGCAAGTGCCTGGTGCTCACCGGCACGGCGGCCATGTTCCGGGTGCAGGTGCTGCGGCAGATCTCCCGGGCCCGCCTGACGGGCCGCCTCCCGGCCGGGGACGGGATCGGGGGCATCTACGACACCTCGGTGCTCACCGAGGACAACGAACTGACCTTCGCGGTGCTGCACCTGGGCCATCAGGTGCTCTCACCGCAGGGCTGCACGCTCACCACCGAGGTCATGCTGACCTGGAAGGCCCTGTGGGACCAGCGACTGCGCTGGAAGCGGGGAGCGGTGGAGAACTGTGTCCAGTACGGCCTGACACACATCACGTGGCGCTACTGGGGCCGTCAGCTCCTGAGCATGGCCGGCGTCCTCGTGACCGTCGTGTACCTGTCGACCATCGCCTACTCCCTGGCCCTGCACTCGTTCCGCCCGCACGAGTTCTGGCTCTGGGTATCGCTCGTCTTCGTGATCGAGCGGGTTGTGACCGTGCGGGAGCGCGGCTGGAAGCGGATGCTGCTCGCCGCGTCCATGTACGAGCTGTTCTTCGACTTCCTGCTCCAGGCCTGCCACACCAAGGCGTACCTGGACTCCGTGTTCCGCCGTGAGCGCGCCTGGTAGCAGGTCGCTTCAGAAACTGTCAGAGATCATTCGGGAGGGACCCTTGTACAACAACCCTGCGACGACTGTGGGCGGTGGAGCGTTGGCCTCCACCGGCATCGGACTGACGACCAGCGTGTGGCTGGGCCTGGCGGCCTTCGCCCTGGTGGCCCTGGGAACCGCCGTGATGCGGATCGTGCCTCGGGGCGCGAGCCGCTCCTGACCCTGATCGGCAGGCGCCCCCAGCACGGCATCAAGCCCCCTGACAGCGGAGAACCCGCAGGCAGGGGGCTTGATCAACATCCGGAATGCCCAGCTGCTGGCGTCCGGCAGCATGTGGGCTCAGGAGATCGTGGCCGGACAGCCGGCTTGGCGGCATGCCCCCTACGGAGTGGTCTTCCGGGCTGTTCCCGGTGGGACGTTCCGAATGGGCTTGTCCGACGCGGAACTGGACGCCGTTCGTGCCATCGAGCGGGCCGACGGCTCGGATGACGACCTCGAAGCGTTCTTCGCCGGTGCTGTCCGAGCCAGGCCGGTGCGAGAGGTGCGGGTCGAGCCATTCCTGATCGCCCGGCATCCGCTTACGGTGGCGCAAGTACGGCACTGGCTGCCCGAGTACGAGGACAGCTTCACCGACTCGGCTTCGAGCACGGCCCGGTTCGAGGACGACTTGGACGATCTGCTGGGGACGTTGCCATTCCGGCTGCCCAGCGAGGCGGAGTGGGAGTATGCGGCCCGGGCAGGCACGACCACTCTGACCTTCGGCGGGGACGGGAGGCCGGACGAGGACCAGGTGCTCGACGACTTCGCCGACGAGGAGCGCACCGCCGCGGCTGAGAACGCCTTCGGGGTCGCGGCGATGGGGTCGGCGAACGAAATCTGCGCTGACGTGTGGATCCCGGATTTCAGGGACGCACCGGTGGACGCACGGCCTCGCACCGGGAACGGACCACGGGTGGTGCGCGGCGGCGCCGGCGACCTCCATCCGTGGCAGGGCTGCGACGAGTGGCTGCTGTTGCTCTCCGCCACCCGCTACGAGTTCCAGGGCTTCACCGCGGTCCGTCCGGTCGCACCTGTGCCAACCGGTCAGGGGGCGTACTGAGCACAGCCTGACGTCCAGCCACGTCGCCAGTTCGGAAGGCCGCCCTTCCGGGCTGCTCACCGGTGTTCCCCGCGGCCAGGGTGTCCGCCAGCGCCGACAGACTCCGGTTCTGCGTCCCCCGCGACCAGCAGAACGCCAGCGTGGTGGGCGGCAGATCGGTCACCGGCACGGCCGCGACATCGCTGGGCAGGCGGTCGGCCACCGCCGACCCGACCACGGTCACAAGACGGCCGAGGGCGACCCGGTCCATGATCTCGTCAAGTCCGGCCTCCGGACAGTGGGCGCGGTAGCCCGGCTCACCCTGGAGGTCAACGACGGCAACCTCCGCTCGACCCGCCAGGTGGTGGTCTCCGGGCAGCAACGCGACCGGGAGTTCCTCGCCCACCTCGATGCCGCTCAGGCCCGTCAGGTCCTCACTGCCGACGCACACCAGGGCCGCATCCGCGAGCCCGTCGCGCACCGCGCCCGCACGGTCGTGCGTGAAGATCAGCTCAGGCGCGGGCCCGCTGTACTGACGCAGCAGCTCCGAAAGCAGCCCGCTACCGGTTCCGGGGCGGACGGCAACGACGAAGCGGGGCGTATCGGCGGATCGTTGGGTGCGCCGTACCGCAACGTCGAGCTGGCGCAGCAGCCGCCGGCACTCGTCGCGGAATGTACGGCCCGCGTCCGTCAGTTCCACCCGCCGGCTCGTCCGGTTCAGCAGACGGACGCCCATGCGCCGTTCCAGGCGGGCGATGGCACGCGAGAGCACCGGCTGTGTGATGCCCAGGCTCTCCGCCGCACGGCTGAAGTGGAGTTCCTCAGCCACTGCCGCGAAGTACACGAGTTCACGGGTCTCCAGGCGATCCATGCCTCCAGGGTATCGCCGCATGTCACATCGGTCATGGCTGGGAACACACGGGGTCTGGTCGACTGAACGCGAATGCGTGGGCCGCTGCCGAAGCCCGATCCTGCAGCGGTCCATCCACGTCCACAGCCCACGATGCCGCGGCACCGCCACAGTGCGGCAGGGCCGCCAGCCACGCAGTACACGAGGAGAGCCGAACCATGACCAGTGAGCGCGAAGTGCAGGAGGTACTCGCCCGCTACGTCCGTGCCACGGACGCGCGCGACGGCAAGGCACAGGGCGCGTTGTTCACGGACGACGCGGTCGTGCAGATCCACGCCAAGACCGGCCAGGGGACCTACGAGCCGGTCGGCGAGCCTCTGATCGGCGGTGTGGCAGTGCGGTACGCGGTTGAGAACTTCATGGAACCGCACCCGGAGGGCGGCTCCAGTCACCACACCACCTCGGACTGCATCATCGAGGTCGACGGCGACAGCGCCCATCTCAACGCACAGTTCGTCGTGTTCCGGGTGCGCGCCCGGCGCCGCCCCGAAACCGGCTGGCCGGAAGGCGCGTTGGGCGCACAGGGCACCGTGGTGCCGTACGAGTCGGGCTACTACGACACCCGGCTGCGCCGCATGAACGGCGAGTGGAAGATCGTTCGCCATGACGTCCTGATGGACATGCCCATGGCCATACCGGGAGCGTGACGCAAAGGCCGTGGTCCACCGCCCGTCTGACCGTCCGCGTGTACGCGCACCTGATGCCGTCCAGCCGGCGTCCGGCCGGGGGTGGTCTCTTCGTTCCAGGGCCTGTCCGACGGGTCGCGTCACGAACAGCACTGTCACCCGAATGGCGCACCAAGACGTGCCACCCACATCGGTGAAGATCAAGCTGACTAGTGCCCCAAACGAGGCAATCCGTGAAAGGGGAACCGAATGCGCACTCGACGAATCCTCGCCGCCGCCATCGCCACGGCAGCCCTCGCCGGACTCGGCCTCACAGGCGCCGCCACCGCCACCGCCGCCACCACACAGGGTGCCCCCTCCTACGTCACCCCTTCTCAGTGCGAGGAGGGCGGCGGAAAGCCCATGATCAATGAGCCGGGCAACCCCTGCAAGGGCGGTAAGTACGACGGGCAGCCGGTCGACTAAACCCCATAAGGCGCCCCGCAGAACCCCACAAGGCGCCCCGCGGCCACGCGCCGCGGGGCGCTCCTGCGCGAGCGTAGCCGGGAGAGCCGCAGGGACTTGTGCCGACCCGTCGCACCCGCCAGCACCGCCAAGACAGCCCGGTATCTCTGCTCGACAACCGACAACTCCACCAGCGCCAATCCCGGCCTCCCCACACACGCCGCAACGACACGCACAGAAAAGCCGATCACGGCCACTGTCAACCATCAGCTGGGACCAAAGTGTCAAGCATCTACCGGGACCGGACACCGCCTGGGGCCTGTTCTAGGGCCTGTCCGACGGGTCGCGCCACCGACCCCGCACCTGACAGTCATGTCACCTGAATGGCGCAACATGACGTGACGCCCACATGGGTGAGGATCAAGCTGACTAGTGCCGCAATCGAGGTAATCCGTGAAAGGGGAACCAAATGCGCATTCGACGAATCCTCGCCGCCGTCAGCGCCACGGCAGCCCTCGCCGGACTCGGCCTCACAGGCGCCGCCACCGCCACCGCACAGAGTGGCGCAATCAGCGGTGCTCAGTGCAGGCAGGGCGGCGGAACGCCCGATTTTACGGACTTCACCTGCAAGGGCGGTACGTACAACGGGCGGAATCTCATCGACTAGACCCCACAAGGCGCCCCGCAGCCACGCGCCGCGGGGCGCTCCCGCGCGAGCGTAGAGCCCCCTACCAACGGAGAACCCGCAGGTAGGGGGCTTGTTCGTGGGCGCTTACTTCTTCTTGCCCTGGTTCTTGACCGCCTCTATGGCGGCTGCCGCGGCGGTCGGGTCGAGGTACTTGCCGCCCGGGGTGACGGGGCGGAAGTCGGCGTCGAGTTCGTAGGAGAGGGGGATGCCGGTGGGGATGTTGAGGCCCGCGATGTCGGCGTCCGAGATCTGGTCGAGGTGCTTGACCAGGGCGCGCAGGCTGTTGCCGTGGGCGGCGATCAGGACCGTGCGGCCGGCCAGGAGGTCGGGGACGACCGAGTCGAACCAGTACGGGAGCATGCGGACGACGACGTCCTTCAGGCACTCCGTCTGCGGACGCAGCTCCGGCGGGAGGTTCGCGTAGCGCGCGTCGGAGAACTGGGAGTACTCGGCGTCGCGGTCCAGCGCCGGCGGCGGGGTGTCGTAGGAGCGGCGCCACAGCATGAACTGCTCCTCGCCGAACTCCTGAAGGGTCTGGGCCTTGTCCTTGCCCTGGAGGGCACCGTAGTGGCGCTCGTTCAGGCGCCAGGAGCGGTGGACCGGGATCCAGTGGCGGTCGGCGGCCTCCAGCGCGAGCTGGGCCGTGCGGATCGCGCGCTTCTGGACGGAGGTGTGGACCACGTCGGGCAGCAGGCCGGCGTCCTTCAGCAGCTCACCGCCGCGGACCGCCTCCTTCTCGCCCTTCTCGTTGAGGTTGACGTCCACCCAGCCGGTGAACAGGTTCTTCGCGTTCCACTCGCTCTCGCCGTGGCGGAGCAGGATCAGCTTGTACGGTGCGTCGGCCATGCCTCAGAGCGTAATCCACGCATTCGGGCCCCTGCCCCGGCGCCCAGCAGGCGGACGGCAGCCCCCGGCGCAGCCCCGACAGTTGACGGCTTCTGTTAATCGAGTGGTCCTGCACGGCCGCCGCCACGTAAGTTGTGCTCGCCGCTTCAGCCGCTTACATCCGCGTACATCCCCGGGGGGTCGTCCATGTCCGTCGCCAGTCTCAGACGCGCCGCCCGCGAGACCGTCTCCGGGCTCCCCCGAGAGTTCTGGTGGCTGTGGACCAGCACCCTCGTCAACCGGCTCGGCGCCTTCGTCGCCACGTTCATGGCGCTGTACCTGACCCTGGACCGCGGCTACTCCGCCTCGTACGCCGGTCTGGTCGCCGCGCTGCACGGGCTCGGCGGGGTCGTCTCCTCGCTCGCCGGGGGCGTGATGGCCGACCGGCTGGGACGGCGGCCGACCCTGCTCGTCGCCCAGTCCGCCACCGCCGTGTCCGTCGCGGCGCTCGGGTTCGTCCGGGACCCCGTCGCCATCGCCGCCGTCGCCTTCCTGGTCGGCATGGCCAGCAACGCCTCCCGGCCCGCCGTGCAGGCGATGATGGCCGACATCGTGCGGCCCGAGGACCGGGTCCGCGCCTTCTCCCTCAACTACTGGGCCGTCAACCTCGGCTTCGCCATCTCCTCCATGGCGGCCGGCTTCATCGCCGAGTACAGCTATCTCGCCGGCTTCCTGATCGAGGCCGCGATGACGATGGCCTGCGCGATCGTCGTCTTCCTGAAGCTGCCCGAGTCCCGGCCGGTTCCGGACGCGCACGCGAGCCACGACGGCGGCGACCCCGTCCGGCTGTGGACCGTCCTGCGGGACGGGCGGTTCATGGGCGTCGTCGGAACGTCCTTCCTGATCGCGGTCGTCTTCCAACAGGGGTCGGTCGGGCTGCCGATCGCCATGGGCCGGGCCGGCTTCACGCCCGCCGACTACGGCACGGCCCTTGCCGTCAACGGGTTCCTGATCGTCGCCCTGCAGATCCCGGTCACCCGTTTCATCGAGCACCGGGACCCCGGACGGCTGCTGATCGTCTCCGCGCTCCTCGCCGGGTACGGCTTCGGGCTCACGGCGTTCGCCGGCTCGGTGGGTGTGTTCGCGCTCACGGTGTGCGTGTGGACGCTCGGCGAGATGATCAACGCGCCCACCCAGACCGGGCTGGTCGTCCGGCTCTCCCCGGCGCACGGGCGCGGGCGCTACCAGGGCGTCTACACCCTGTCCTGGTCGGTGGCCGCCCTGGTCGCGCCCCTGATGTCCGGCACCGTCATCGACCGGTTCGGCGCCGAGTTGCTGTGGGGCATGTGCGCGGCCGTCGGCACGGCCGCCGCCCTCGGCTACTGGGCCCTGATGCGCCACCTGCCGAAGGCCGGGCCGGCCGTCGTGGAATCCCGCGCCGAGCCCCGTACCGAGGTCGGCACCGCGTGAGGCGGGCGGAGTAGTCACCAGCCGGAGGCGGCACTCGGCGGCGGCGTCACCACGGACGCCTCCGCCCAGTGCCGCCTCCGCACCACGGACGCCTCCGCACCACGGATACCTCCGCTCTACGGATACCTCCGCTCTACGGGTGCATCCGCGC
This sequence comes from Streptomyces sp. CB01373, assembly GCF_002803075.1. GTDB lineage: Bacteria > Actinomycetota > Actinomycetes > Streptomycetales > Streptomycetaceae > Streptomyces. The sequence goes on from NZ_NNBK01000008.1 coordinate 249,495, forward strand.
GCCCTTCAGCACCTTGTCCACCGCGTTGCGCGGGCCGTACACCGCGAGCCCCACGAGATCCAGCTCGGCGGTCGGCACGGCCCGGACCGCGGCCCGGTTGTCGCGGTCGTTGCCCGTGGTGAACAGGTCGGAGGTGAAGACCGCGCACGGCAGGGACCGGGACAGGGCCCGCCCGTGCGCCGCCGTAAGCGTCTCCTTGGTGCCCTGGAAGACCAGCACCGGCTGGCGGAACATAGGCAGGTAGGGCACCTCGCCGGCGTCCTCGTACGGCTCCCCGATCACCTCGGGGACCGTCGTGCCGAGGCCGCTGACCAGGAACGCGGTGACGTTCAGGCGCTGCCAGGGCTCCAGGTCCTCCCGCAGCAGGACGGCGATCTTGGTGTCGAAGCGGATGGGCTGCTCGTCGTTCATGGAGGGAGACTCCCGAACTCCGTCCCGCGTCGTCTTGTACGTTCTTTGCATGGCCCCGCAGCGGAACGTCTCCGCCTGGCGCCCGCGTGTCCCGGGCGTCGTGGAGGTGTTCCACGCGCACTTCACCGAGTACGCCTACCCGATGCACGTGCACGAGGCGTGGACGCTGCTGATCGTGGACGACGGCGCCGTACGGTACGACCTGGACCGGCACGAGCACGGCACGCCGCACGACACCGTGTCCCTGCTGCCGCCGCACGTCCCGCACAACGGCTCGCCCGTCGGCCCGCGCGGCTTCCGCAAGCGGGTGCTGTACCTGGACACGTCCCACCTGGGCGACGAGCTCATCGGGGCGGCCGTGGACGGGCCGGACCTGCGTGATCCGGTGCTGCGGCGGCGGGTCGGGCAGGTGCACACCGCGCTCACGCTGCCCGGTGACGAGCTGGAGGCGGAGAGCCGGCTGACGCTCATCGGCGAACGGCTGCGCGCGCATCTGCGGCCACGGCTCGCTGTCGCGGCCCCGCGCCGCGACCCCGCCCTCGCCCGCCGGGTGCGCGAACTGATCGACGAGCGGCTGCCACAGGGTGTCACCCTCGACGAGGCGTCGGCTCTGGTGCAGGCCCATCCCGCCCATTTGGTACGGGCGTTCAGCGGTGCCTACGGCATCGCTCCGCACCAGTACCTGATGTCCCGCCGGGTGGACCGCGCCCGCCGGCTGCTGCTGGCCGGGCGGAAGCCGGCCGAGGTGGCCGCCGAGACCGGCTTCTACGACCAGGCCCATCTCACCCGGCACTTCAGGAGACTCGTGGGGGTGACTCCGGGGCGCTACGGCCGCGGGACCTCGCGCGGCAGGCCCGGGACGTGAGGCCCGGTGGGCGTCAGCCGGCCGGACGCCGGGTCAGGTGTGCGAACGCCTCCAGGTTGCGGGTCGATTCGCCGCGCGAGACGCGCCAGGCGTACTCGCGGCGGATCGCCGAGGCGAAGCCGAGTTCCAGCAGGGTGTTGAAGCTGCCGTCGGCCGCCTCCAGAACCTGCCCGAGCAGCCGGTCGACCTCGTCGGCGGTCACCGCGGCCAGCGGCAGCCGGCCGGCGACGTAGACGTCGCCGAGCTGGTCGACGGCGTAACTCACGCCGTACAGCTTGAGGTTGCGCTCCAGCAGCCAGCGATGGACGGCGGACTCGTTCTCGTCGGGGTGGCGGATGACGAAGGCGTTCAGGGACAGCGAGTGCCGGCCGACGATCATCGACAGAGTGGTCGACAGCTTGCGGATGCCGGGAAGCTTCACAACGTAGGTGCCGGACCGCGGGCTCTCCCACTCCAGTTCGGCGCCCTTGAGCACGTCCTCGACGACCCGCGTCGCCCGTTGCTGCTCCGCCTCACCCGTGGCACCCGTGGCGCTACCCATGGGGCGAGCGTACGCGACGCCGGTGGGCCTGCAACGCGGCCGTGTACACGTCGGCCGTGGCCGCCGCCGACGCGTCCCAGCCGAAGAACCGCGCGTGCCGGGCGGCGGCGGCGCCCATCCGGTCGGCGAGGTGCGGGGTGTCGGCGAAGCGGCTCAGCATGTGCGCGTAGTCGGCCGGGTCGTGGCCCTGGACCAGGAATCCGGTCTCGCCGTCCCGTACGGCCACCGGCAGCCCGCCGACCGAGGCGGCGAGGACCGGGGTGCCGGTGGCCTGCGCCTCTATCGCGACGAGGCCGAAGGACTCGCTGTAGGAGGGCATGACCAGGACGGACGCGGCCCGGAACCAGTCGGCCAGCCGGTCCTGCCCGACCGGCGGGCAGAACCGTACGACGTCGGCGATGCCGAGCCGGGCGGCCAGTTTCTGCAGCCCCTCCGGCTTGGCGAGGCCGCTGCCGCTCGGGCCGCCGACGACGGGCACGACGATGCGGGAGCGCAGCTCGGGCCGCCGGTCGAGGAGGACGCCCACGGCCCTCAGCAGCACGTCGGGGGCCTTGAGCGGCTGTATACGCCCGGCGAACAGCGGGATCAGGGCGTCCTGCGGCAGGCCGAGGCGGGCGCGGGCGGCGGCGCGGCCGTCGCCGGGGCGGAAGCGGGTGAGGTTCACGCCGGGGTGCACGACGGCGACCTTGGCGGGGTCGGCGCTGTAGTGCCGTACGAGTTCGCCCGCCTCCTCGTCGGTGTTGGCGATCAGCCGGTCGGCGGCGGTGACGATCTGGGTCTCGCCGATGACGCGGGCGGCGGGCTCGGGGGTGTCGCCCATGGCCAGGCTGGCGTTCTTGACCTTGGCCATGGTGTGCATGGCGTGCACCAGGGGGACGCCCCAGCGCTGGGCGGCGAGCCAGCCGACGTGGCCGGAGAGCCAGTAGTGGGAGTGGACGAGGTCGTAGTGACCGGGGCGTTGGCCGGCCCAGGCCTGCATCACACCGTGCGTGAAGGCGCAGAGCTGGGCGGGCAGTTCCTCCTTGGCCAGGCCCTCGTAGGGGCCGGCGTCGACGTGCCGGACGAGGACGCCCGGGGAGAGTTCGACGGCGGGCGGCAGGTCCCCCGCGGTGGCCCTGGTGAAGACCTCGACCTCGACGCCCTGGGCGGCCAGCCGCTGGGCCAGCTCCACGATGTAGACGTTCATGCCGCCGGCGTCGCCCGTGCCGGGCTGGTGGAGCGGTGAGGTGTGCACGGAGAGCATGGCGACGCGCCGGGGCCGACGGTGCAGCCGCAGCCGCGTGGGGGCTGTCGGGGAACGACGCCCGAGCCTGCTGACGTACTGGCTCACGTGGCGTTCCTCCTCGTTGCGGGCATGCCGAGGGCGCCGAGCGCCCTCCAAGACCCAACGCCGGAGGCCCCGACTCCATTTCCACACCCGGTTCCTTTACTCAATCATTACCGACTCTCGCTCAACCGTTCGACCCCGGTGGGCGTGCCGCCCGGGCGCGACCGGCACGCGACGGACTGCGGGTACCGCAAAAGCACGGCGCGACGCACGCGCACGCGCACGCGACGTGATGGAACGGCCGCGGCACGGGCCCGCGAGGGAGGGGGTGGTACGTCCGTGCCATGGGGGCCGAGGGGCGCCATACCCTCGTATGCATGACATCCCTCGCAGCGCCCCTCCCCCACTCTCGGCTTCGCTCGAGAGTGGGGACCCCCGTCGTGGGAACGGTGACGCGCGGGACGACCAACCCCAACCGGCTCCGCCGCATGGACCGCTGGATCGCGGCCGTGCACGGCGCCGAACTGCGCCGCGCCGCCGATCCGGTGGCGGTCGACCTCGGCTACGGCGCCGCCCCCTGGACGGCGGTCGAGCTGCTGACCCGGCTGCGCACCGCCGCTCCACGCGCGCGCGTGGTCGGCGTCGAGATCGAACCGGCCCGGGTCACGGCCGCCAAGCCGTACGAGCGCGAAGGACTCGTCTTCCGGCACGGCGGCTTCGAGGTTCCCGTCCCGCGGCGCCCCCACCTCATCCGCGCGGCGAACGTGCTGCGGCAGTACGACGAGGGAGATGTCGCCGCCGTCTGGGAGCGACTGCGCGCGCGGCTCGCCCCGGCGGACGGGCACTCGCGCGGAGGGCTGCTGGTCGAGGGCACCTGCGACGAGATCGGCCGCCGGCACGTCTGGGTCGCGCTCGGTCCCGAGGGCCCCCGCACGGTGACCTTCGCCACCCGGCTCGGCTCTCTGGACCGACCGTCCGACCTGGCTGAACGCCTCCCGAAGGCACTCATCCACCGCAATGTCCGGGGCGAGCCGGTGCACGCCTTCCTGCGCGATTTCGACCGCGCCTGGGCGAGCGCGGCGCCGTACGCCTCCTACGGCGCCCGGCAGCGCTGGATCCGCTCGGTGCGCGACCTGGCGGCCGACTGGCCGGTGACGGACGGTCCGACGCGGTGGCGGCAGGGCGAAGTGACGATCGACTGGCGGGCGTTGGCGCCGCGGAACTGACCGGCCGACCAGCCGCGCGGCGGCCGGACGACCGCCCGCGCAACCACCGTGACCTGCGGGGAACGATCTTTGCGGGTCGTTCGTCACACAGACGGGGAGATCGCCGGGAGATCGCCACACCTCTGTCGCTTTGCGCCGAGTCGTGGCACGATCACCCGAGCGTCTGCATGTTACTGACGGTTAACCAGCTGGGGGGCGAGTATGGGACGGGGCAGGCACAGCGTGCTCGCGGCGGCCGTGACCGTGGTCTGCGCGGTCACGCTGCTGGGAGCACCGGGCACCGCTTTCGCGCGCGCGCTGCCGGACCCGGCGCCGCCCGCCGCACCCGCTTCCTCGTCCGCGCCCTCGCCTTCGTCCCCGCCCTCCGTCACGCTCCCGCCGGACCAGGACCTCGAAGCCGTCCGCGCCGAGCTGGACGAGCTCTACCACGACGCGGCCGTCGCCACCGACGCCTACAACCTGGCCGACGAGAAGGCGAAGAAGCAGTCCGCCGAGATCACGGACCTGAACGGGAAGATCGCCGACGAACAGCGGAAACTCGACGGTCTGAAGGAACGCGCCGGCGCCGCGGCCAGCGCCCAGTACCGCACGGGTGGCCTGCCTCCGGAGGTCCAGCTGATGCTGGGCAACGACCCGCAGGACTTCTTCGACGGGGCAGGCCGGTTGCTCCAGAGCCAGCGGGCGACCAAGAACCTGATCGAGGAAACCACCCGCGCCCAGCAGGACTTGGAGCTGTACGCGGGCGATGCCGCCGACCACTTGCGGGAGCTGGAGGCGGGCCGCAAGGCCAAGGCCGCCGCGAAGAAGCGGATCAAGCAGCGGATCAAGGAGGCCGAGCAGCTCGAGGCAAAGCTGGAGAAGCGGCAGCGCGAGCGCCTCGCCGAACTGGAGCGGCAGGCCGCCGATCAGGCGCAGTCGGCCTGGCTGAGCACCGGGATCCTCGACGAACTCAAGGGCAGGGCGTCCGCGTCGGGCAGGAAGGCGGTCGAGTTCGCCACGGCCCAGCTCGGCAAGCCGTACCAGTGGGGCGCCGTGGGTCCCCGCACGTACGACTGCTCGGGGCTCACCTCCCAGGCCTGGGCGGCGGCCGGCCACCCGGTCCCGCGCACCTCCCAGCAGCAGTGGCAGCAACTCGAGCGCGTGGACATCAAGGACATGCGGCCCGGCGATCTGATCATCTACTTCGATGACGCCAGCCATGTCGGGATGTACGTCGGCGACGGCACGATCGTCCACGCACCGCGCCCGGGGCGCACGGTGACGCTGGCCGGGGCGGGCTCGATGCCGATCCTGGGCGTCGTACGGCCCACCACGGACTAGCCCCCACGGCGCGACACCGACTGCGCCCCCAGGGCGGGACACGCACTGAGCCTCCACGGGCCGGACGCCCCTTTCCCCACTCCCCGGTGACCCCGGCCACGTGACCGATCGCACCCCCGGCCGCCACCAAACTCACGGGGGACGTGACCTTCGTCATTCCGGCCCCGGCGGCGCCCTGTCCAACTCCGGTAGGGATCGCGGCATATGACAGGGGCGAAAGCCGGAGCGACGCGCCCCACACCATTCCCCCGCGGCGCCGACTACCGCTAATGTCCCCGTCGGCGGCCCGAGGTCCCTTGGTTACCGCCATGCCCTCGGGGGGAGGGAAGGAACCCAGGACAATGCCCGTGCCCGTACCGCGGCAGAGGACGGTCCCGGCCGCGGAGTGCGACCAGGCACAGACCGCGTCCCACGGCGACGGCACCTCCGCAGCGCAGGCCCCGCGTAAGGAACCAACGGTCGAGAAGGACAGCCGCGCCGCAACGCCGGCCAACACCACCCAGCTCACGCTGCTGCTGATCGAGGACGACCCGGTCGGCTCGCCGATGGTGCCCGAACTGCTCGACGCGTCCGGCAAGCCGATCCGCGTGCGCAGGGCCCGCAACCTCACCGAGGCCGAGCGGCTGCTCACCGACGACGTCCACTGCATCCTGCTCGACCTCGCGCTGCCCGCGCCCGGCCGGTCCGCGGGCGACGACGACGAGCTCGCCGTGCTCCGGCACATACTCGAACTCGCGCCCCGGCACGCCGTTCTCGCGCTCACCTCCTCCGGTGACGCCGAGCGCGCCGCCCAGGCGGTGCGGGTCGGCGCCCAGGACTACCTGTTCCGGGACGAGCTGGACGGGCGGCTGCTGAGCCGTGCGATCCGGTACGCGGTCGAGCGCAAGCGCTCCGACTCGGCCGAGCGCAGGCTCGCCGAGGGACGGCTGCGCGCGCAGGAGAACCGCCGGCTGGAGCGCGGCCTGCTGCCGACCCCCCTGCTGGACGGGTCCACGCTGCGCTTCGCCGCCCGCTACCGCCCCGGCCGCTCGCGCGCGCTGCTCGGCGGCGACTTCTACGACGCCGTCCGCACGCCCGACGGCACCGTGCACGCCATGATCGGCGACGTCTCCGGGCACGGCCCGGACGAGGCGGCGCTGGGTGTGGAGCTGCGTATCGCCTGGCGGGCGCTGACCCTGGCGGGGCTGTGCGGGGACGAGCTGCTGGGCACGCTCCAGCAGGTCCTTGAGCACGAGCGCTCCGACGACGAGATCTTCGCGACCCTGTGCGCGGTGGACATAGCGCCCGACGGGCGCCATGCGGGACTGTGCCTGGCCGGCCACCCGTCACCGCTGGTGATCACTCCTGGCCGGCCCGCCCGGCTGCTGCCGTACGAGAACAACGGCCCCGCCCTCGGTCTGCTGCCGGGCGCCCGCTGGCCCCGGATGCAGGTGCAGCTGGGCGCGGAGTGGAGCCTGATGCTCTACACCGACGGTCTGATCGAGGGCCGGATCGGGGAGGGCGGTGAGCGGCTGGGTCAGGACGGGATGGTCGATGTGGTCCGCCGCCAGCTCGACGAGGGTCTGCGTGGGGAGGGGCTGCTGCGGGCCACGGTGAACGAGGTGCGCGGGCTCAACGGCGGCGAACTCACCGACGATGTGGCCGTGGTCCTGCTGGACCGGGAGCCGTAGCCGACCGACGCCGCGGGCCGCCGTCGGCCCGGGGGTTCACCGGCCGCCGTTGTAGGGCCCGTACGGGCCGTCGCTGCTGCTGCCGCGGCGGCGGCCGAAGCCGCCACCCGAGACGTGCTTGAGCGCGGGGCGGACGTCCACGAAGAAGACGATCGTGGCGACAAGGCCCGCGATCTGCAGGAAGAGCATCGGCACCAGCAGGTTCACCGCGACCGCGACACCCAGGATGATCAGCCAGAAGCCCTTGTTCTGCTTGTCGGCCGCGCGGTACGCGTCATCCCGGTACAGGACGGCCATCCCCAAGGCCACCACGGCGAGCACCAGCATCGCCAGGTAGAGCAGCGACAGGAAGCCGCCGAACGCCGTCATCAGCACAATGCCCACCACCCGATCGAGTCCTCTGTACGGCCACCGTACCCGTGCCCGGCCGCCGTGTATCCATAAGAACGGGCCGGGCGCCCAAGGAGTGCCCGGCCCGCCCCATGTTCCTTCGGCGCGCCTACGGGGTGGGCGGGGTGGCCCTCTTCGCCGTGGGCGGGGTCCTGCGCATGGCCGGACCCTTCCCCTTCCCGTGGTTCTTCTTGGCCGTGATGGGCGTGGCCCCGTTCTCGGCGGGCCCGTCCTCCTTGACCACGACCGGCTCCGCCTTCGGCTCGGGCTCGACGGCGACGGCGAGCTCCTCGACCTCCTCGGCGATGTCCTCGATGCCGTCTGCGGCCTGGCCGCGCCAGGTCCGCACGGCCTGCTCACCGTGCTCGGCGACCTTCTCGTAGGTCTCACGGGCCTTGACGGCGTACTCGGCGGCGACGCCGACGCCGCGCAGGGCGAGGTCCTGGGCGCTCTCGCCGAGCCTCTTCAGATCGGCGTCGAGGTTGGTGCTGAGCTTCTTGAGATCGCTGTCCAGGTAGTTCAGGAAGCCGTTGACCCTGGTCTGGAGGTTCTCCTGCGTCTCCCTGACACGGACGCCGGCCTCCTTGGCGCGGGCGGTGGCACGCGCCTGAACGGCCTTCGGGTCGGTGTTGCGCACCGCGTCGATACGGGCCGGGGCGTCGGCGCGCAGCTGGTCCACCAGGGCGGGCACCTTCTTGGCCTGCTGGAGGGCCAGGTCCGCGGTGCCCGCGGCGAAGTAGAGCGGCGTGGGGTCACTGAGGGTCTTGCGCAGGTCGTCGGTGATGGCCATGGTGCTGGTTCTCCCGGATCGCTTGTGGCTGAGGGTTGTGGGTTTCCGCGGTGGTCGGGCCGCACGCCCGCCCCGTACGGGCCGTGACCGTGGGATCGCTGGGATCACTGATGTCAGCCCGCCGCCTCCCGCGGATCGGCGTCACTGCCGCCGGACGTGCCGGTACGGCCTGGCCCGGCGGGGGCGGTCCGGACGGGTATGGAGCCCTGGTCGGCGCCGTCGCCGTCGCCGTCGTCCGCCGCGCGGGTGCCGTGGCCGGTGGGGCCACCGGTGTCGCCGGTGCCGTCCGTCTCGGCGGTCCCGAACCCGTTCTCCTTGCGGAAGGACTCGTAGATCTGGAGCAGCACCTGCTTCTGCCGCTCGTTCAGCGACGGGTCGGAGAGGATGACGGCGCGTGTCTCGACGTCGTCCCGGTCCCGCTCGGCGTCGAGGATCCCGGCCCGCACGTACAGCGTCTCCGCGGAGATCCGCAGCGCCTTGGCGACCTGCTGGAGCACCTCCGCGCTCGGCTTGCGCAGCCCGCGCTCGATCTGGCTCAGGTACGGGTTGGACACCCCGGCGGCATCGGCGAGCTGCCGCAACGACAACTGCGCGTTGCGCCGCTGCTCGCGCAGGTACTCACCGAGATTGCCGACGTTGAGCGATGCCATGCCTCCACCTTGCACCACTCCCGCTAACAATTGCAAGCATCTTGCTTGCAAGAGTGAGCCCCCCGCCTTTCGCATACCCCCGAATGGGTGGGAGAGCCTCGGACGGGGTCGCGCGGAGCCCGGCATTGACCTTCACCTTGGGGCAGGCCACAGCATCGAGGGGCCGGGCGACGTGCTCGGCGTGAGGAGGGGCGGGCATGGGATTGCTGACCATCGGGGCGTTCGCGAGGGCGTCCCGGCTGTCACCGAAGGCGTTGCGCCTCTACGACGAACTCGGCCTGCTGACCCCCGCCCGTGTCGACCCGGTGACCGGCTACCGCCTCTACGCACCGGAGCAACTGGAGCGCGCCCGGCTGGTCGCCTGGCTTCGGCGTCTGGGGATGCCCCTCGCCCGCATCCAGCTCGTCTGCGCGCTGGAGGCGGCCGAGGCGACCCAGGAGATCCGCTCGTTCTGGGCCCGGGTCGAGGCCGACACCGCCGCACGGCGCGACCTGGCCGCCTTCCTCATCGACCACCTGTCCCGGAAGGACCCTGCCATGTCCCCGACCACCAAGCCCCTGGGCATCCGTTACGCCGCCCTGTCCGACACCGGCCTCGTCCGCGAGAGCAACCAGGACACCGCCTTCGCCGGGCCCCGGCTGCTCGCCGTCGCCGACGGCTACGGCAGGCAGGGAGCCCCCGCGAGCGCGGCCGCCGTCGACGCGCTCAAGCACCTCGAAGCCGACAGCATCCCGGCGGGCGACCTCCTCAATGTCCTGGAGGACGCGATCGAACAGGCCCAACAGGCTGTCCACGGCATCGCGGGGACCGGTTCCTCCTCCGAAGAGGCCGGCACCACCCTCACCGCGATGCTCTGGACCGGCTCGCAACTCGCCCTCGTCCACATCGGCGACTGCCGCGTCCACCTCCTGCGCGACGGGGAGCTGTTCCAGATCACCCACGACCACACCATGGTGCAGACGATGGTCGACGAGGGACGTCTCAGCCCGGAAGAAGCCGCCTCCCACCCCCAGCGGTCGCTCCTGATACGAGCCCTGGGACAGGGAGCCGACGGCACCCCCGACATGCGTCTGCACGACGCCCGGCAGGGAGACCGCTACCTGCTCTGCTCCGACGGCCTGTCGACCGTCGTACCGGCCGAAGAGATCCACCGGGTGCTCTCCGACGCCGGGGAGCCGGAGCGGACGGTCCGCGAACTCGTCGCCCTCGCCAACGGCTCCGGCGGGCCGGACAACGTCAGCTGTGTGGTCGCCGACGTCGTGGGGCTAGTCCAGTGCCCGGGCCAAATGCGGGTTCGCCGTGGCGCGGACCGTCAGGCCGAGGAAGCCCGTGGCCGCCGCGAGGGTCATCGCGTAGGAGTCGACGGCTCGGCGGACGTTGGGGGCGTCCAGGCCGGCGCCGGTCACCAGGCGGTCCAGGTCCACGTAGGCGGAGCGGACGGTCTCCAGCCGGTGGTACACGCGCCAGTCCTCCCGCCAGCCGGCCGTGTACTCGGCGGGCAGGCGGCGTTCCCAGCGGCTGAACATGCGTTCGCGGATCTCCGGGCGGGTCGGCGTGAGGTGCATGTGCCGGACCAGGTCGTACAGCGGGTCGCCGATCAGGGCCATCTCCCAGTCGATGACGGTGAGGGCGAGCGCGTCCTCGCGGCGTACGAGGTTCCACGGGTTCAGGTCGCCGTGCAGGAGCGACGGACGGCGGGAGCCGACCCGGAAGCGGGAGAGGATCTGCCTGAGCCGGGAGGCGCCGGGCAGGCCGAGGAACCGGGCCAGCTGCCGCGACTCCTTGGGCAGCTCGTCCACCAGGATCACCAGTTGGTCGCACAGCCAGCTGAAGAAGGCCTCCTTCCCCGCGACCGGGTCGAGTTCCCGGTAGTCCACTCCGGTCAGCGCGCACAACTGGTCGACGAGCGCGTCCGCCTCGTGCGGTCGCAGGCCGTGCTCCGGATGGCTGGGCGGGCGGTCGGGGTCGTCGGGGCCGGCGTACGTGTGGATGGCGCAGGGCTCCCCCCGGTGGCTGCGGCCCAGGGCGAGGACCTTCGGCGCCGCCACAGGGACGCCGGACCGCTCGATGGCCCGCAGCACGGCATGCTCGCTGAGGAAGCTCGGCTCGCGGCGGCAGACGTTCGCCACCTTGCGGCGTACCACCACCGGAACGTCCGACTCGGGCACCCGGACCACCGAGTTGAGGTGGGCGGTGCCCTTGAGCACCCACCGGGCCGGGGCAGTGCCCTCGGCGAGCAGCGCGTGGCGGATCGCGGAGTCGGGGAAGTCGGGCCGCTCCTGAAGGCGCGGGTCCCACGACCAGGACACCGCTTCCGCGGCCCGCCCAGCACCGCCGGTCCGCCCCGCCGACCGGGAGGCTCTCCGGCGGAAGAGGATGCGTTCGATCTGCGCGGTGTCCGGAACGTTCCTGAGTCCGAGCGGTTCGGCGGCGGCCTCCAGCGCCCGCCGCACGGACGCCGTCGCCTCGTCCAGGCTCTTCTGGTCGGGCGCGTCCTCCAGGGCCCTCGCCGCCCGCATCACGTCCGGGTAGACGGACTGCGCCCGCTCGAAGGCGACGTAGTGCCGCAGGTCCTTGCCCAGGCCGTTGGCGGAGGCGGGGCGGACGCGGCTCATGGCCTCGGCCCAGGCGTCGATCACCTCGTGCCACTGGTGATCCGGGTACCGCATGCGGACCAGGTGCGTCGCGAGGTCGTGCAGCGGATCGCCGTAGGTCGCCAGTTCCCAGTCGACGCCGACGAGGGCCGGATCACCGTCGTACGACATGATCAGGTTGTCCCGGTGCAGGTCCGCGTGGAGCAGGCTGTACGGCCGCCTGGCCATCGCGGGCACGCGCTCGGCCAGTCGGACCAGGGCGTCCTCGGGGATGCCCAGGGCCGCGAACAGCCCGCCGAAGTCCTGCCAGTTGGCCTGCCTGATCTGCCGGTCCGCGAGCCGCGCCAGCGTCTGCAGGAACGCCTGGCTGTCCTTCTCGTTGCGCGGCCACTCGGGCGGCAGCGGGGGCACCACCTCCCTGCGGACCTGGGTCGTCCGGGCGAGCAGTTCCGCCAGCGCCTTGACCAGCAGTGTGTCGACCGGTTTCCCGTCACCGCAGACGCCGGCGAGCGGAACACCCTCGACATGGCTGTGGATCGCGAAGGACTCCTGCTGGACCAGGCACTTCGGAACGTGGGGCAGCACGCCTGTGACGGTGTCGAGGATGTCGCCCTCGTTCTTCCAGGTCCTGATCACCACGGGCAGCACCTGGGCCCGGCGGACGCGCACGGTCACCGACGCGCCGGCCTCCCCGCCGAGCAGCCGCGCCATACGCTCCGTCAGCGGCATGACGTGGTTCTGGTGGTGATGACCGCCGCTCGCCCGGCCCAGCCTGGCGGCGAGCCGCACGAACGCCCTGACGTCGTGGAGGGCGTGTTCCCCGAGAAAGGGACGGGGAGGAGGTGCGCCCACGGCCGCTCCAGTTGCTCAAGTACTCAGAAGTGATGGTGTGGAAAAAGGTACGCCAGGTGCCATAACGGACACGATCGGAGCGCACCCGGCATCGGCACAACGGGTGGCGTGCCCCTGCCTGTGGTCTCCGGCCTGCGTCGCACCGTCGAGGTCACCTCGCACGCCACCTCTTGCGTGCCATACGTGCGAAGCGGAGCTATTGCTCATGCGGTGCGCGCATGCTACAGGAGACCCGTGTGGCGGCCGTGCCGCCCGCCCCAACCGGCGGGGCGCTCAGAGCCCGTCCCGCAGGGTCCGCAGTACCGGTTCCAGGGAGTCCACGACGACGGTGGCGCCCGCCTCCCTGAGCAGCTTCTCCTTGCGGGCGTTGCGGGCGTAGCCGAGGAAGGACACGCCGGCCCGCAGGGAGGCCTCGTGGTCCGCGGGGGTGTCGCCGATCATCAGGGCCCGGTCGGGAGCCGCGCCCGTGGCGCTCAGGGCGCGGTTCAGGCAGTGCGGGTCGGGCTTGAGGGGCTTGAGGTCCCGGGTGCGTCCGTAGACGTGCGGGGCGAAGCAGCCGCCGAGGTCGCGGCCGTCGAGGTACTCGCGCACCACCAGGGGCGAGTTGTTGGTGGTGACGGCCAGGCGCGAGCCCAGGGCCTTCCAGGTGCGGATCAGCGGGTCGGCGTACGGGGTGGGCTGCGCGGAGGGGACGGCTCGCAGCTCCTCCTCGGTCAGCCGCGCCTCCAGCTCCGTGACGAGGTCGCTGCCGGGGTGCCGGCGGTCCACGGCGCGCAGGACGACGTGCGGGTCGTGCGACTGCCGTTCGGGGCCGGTCAGCACGCCGTGCAGGCCCTGGCCCTCCAGCCACCGCACCAGTTCGTCCGCCACCCGCTCCGCCGAATGCCCGGCGAACAGCCGGCAGATCGGCCCGTCGAAGTCCCAGAGCACGACATGGGCATCCGCGATCAGGTTCCGCAGTTCCTCGGTCTCGTTCCCGGTCTCGGCTGTCACCGCTTCGGTCTGCGTCGTATCAGAAGTCACTAGGAGAGTGTCAGATCCGACGTGATGGTTTCCCAGAGGGCGTCGAACCACTTCTGCGATTCCGCCACGAACGCGGCGTCGCGCTGCCCGGTCGCCTGCTCGAAGGAGAACAGCAGGGACTCCGTGCCGAGGACGTCGTACATGTCCAGCGTCCCGTCGTCCGCCGCCTCCTCGCGGCGGGTGATCATGTAGTACGCCATCAGCGCCTCCGCGCCGTTGAGCAGGTAGAGCTTGACCGGCGGGGTGAAGGGCAGCGCGCGGAAGGCCACGCGGACGTCGATGCCGTGGGTCGCGCGCAGGGCCTTGAGGTTGTGGCTCAGGACATGGCCCTGGGCGTTGCGCTGGGTGAGCCAGCGCCCGTGGACCGGGTCCTCCTCGGCCGGCCGGTCCACCGAGATCGGGAAGGCCAGGTCGATGTTGCGGGACGGCAGCAGAATGCGCACGTCGATCGACTCGGGGCGCAGCCGGCCCTCGTGGATCAGCCGCAGCGGCTCGCCGACGGCGATCATCAGGGACTCGGCCGTGAGGCAGGCCGCGTCGATCCTGACCTGCCGGGCGGAGAAGGCCTCCACGAGCCGGGGCGCGAGGCCGACCATCGTCGGCTGCGGCTCGGCGCGGGCGGCGACGGGCGCGGCGACGCGCGGCGGGCTGCCCTTGGTGACGTTGCTGAGCAGGCCGTCGGCCTGGAGCACCCGCAGGGCCTGGCGCACGGCGCCGCGCTCCACCCCGAACTCCTCGGCGAGTTCGGCCTGTGTGGGCAGGCGGTCGCCCGGCCGGAGCTCGCCGGTGCGGATCCGCTCCCGCAGGGTGCCGGCGATCTCCTGGGGCGAGCTTCTTCTGCTGCCGTTCACGGCCACGCTCTCCTGGGTCACGACCAAACGTTACAACTTTGCTCCATCTGAAGGGAGTTGTTTGGAACTTGTTCATTGATAGCGACCAAGTGGAGACAACTGAAACGTAGTTGGTCACCAACTCGACCGAGCACGGCGCGATGGGTGCCCTCAGCTCGTGAGCAGCAGCTCCGAACTGATCGTCTCCCACAGCGCGTCGAACCACACGTGGGACTGCTCGACGAAGGCCGTGTCCCGCGCTCCCGCGCCCTGCTCGAAGGCGAAGAGGATCGACCGGGTCCCCTCGGCGTCGTACAGCTCGAGGGGCTCCTGGTCGATCTCCTGCTCACGCCGCCGCAGTGTGTAGTACGCGAAGAGCGCCTCCCCGTCGTTGAGCAGGTACAGCTTGACCGGCGGGGTGAAGGGCAGCGCGCGGAAGGTCACGTGCACGTCGATGCCGTGGGTGGCACGCAGGGCCAGCAGGTTGTGCTTGAGCACCTGGCCCTGGGCGTTGCGCTGGGCCAGCCAGCCGCGGCGCAGCCGGCCGGCGTCGGAGGCGTCCACCGGCACGGGGAAGGCGAGGTCGATGTCCCGGCTGGGCAGCAGCACGCGGACGTCGACCTTGGCCGGTTTCAGTCGCCCGGCGTGGATCTGCCGCAACGGCTCGCCGATGGCCAGGTTGAGCGAGATCGCGGTCAGGCACAAGGCGTCGATCGCGACGTGGGAGGCGTCGAAGGCGGCCTCGATACGGGGCGCCAGCGCGGCCGTGGTGGGCAGCGGCCGGGCGGCGGGGCCGGTCAGGGCCCCCACCGGGCCGGCCGCGACGGTCGCCGGGCTCCCCTTGGACACATTGGTGAGCAGGTGTTCCGCCTGGAGGATGCCCAGGGCCTGGCGCACGGCCCCGCGCTCGACGCCGAACTCGTCGGCCAGCTCCGCCTGGGTGGGCATGCGCTGGCCCGGCCGCAGCACTCCGGTCCTGATCCGGTGCCGCAGTTCGTCGGCCACCTCGCGGTGTGACCTCTGTGGCCGCTGTGACCTCTTCCGTCCATTGACGGAGGCATGTTCCGGGTCCACGGCAAAACGGTACAACTTCCCGCCATCTTGCGGCAGTTCACGGGAAGGTGGTTATGAGCCGCTTCCAAGCGGAGATAACAGCAGTGGAGTTGGTAGCCAACTTGAGCGACATGGCCGAACCTTCCAAGTGTTGGCCACCAGGTGACGGTTGGTACGTACGACCGTGCTCCCTTCCGGAGGGGAGCCGGGAGCCCGGTCGGCCGGCGCGCCAACGGGGAGCGGCAGCCGGTATCCGGCACCGCGCAGGCACAGCCACAACTGAACAGCCGGCACGCAGCCGGCACGAACAGCCGGTGCGCAGCCGGCGGGTACGGCAGGCACAGCCACAACCGAACATGCGGCACAGCCACAACTGAAGACCGTCTCGTACCGCCACAACTGAACAGCCACGCTACGGATGCGTCATACCCGTCACCCGGCACCGGCAGGAAGGAGCGCTCAGAACATGTCCGGGCACCAAGGCCGCCTGGACGTACGCAGCAGGGCGTCGGCCCCACGGGCGGCGCCCGCTCGTTCTTCCCGGACCCGGCCCAGCGCGGCGAGCCGCACCGCCGACTCGTCGCCGAGCCACAGGGTCGCCAACTGCGCCACGTCCAGCGTCAGATCGGCGCTCCCGGTCGTCGGCGTACAGCTCACTCCGGCGGGCGACGCCTCGAGGCGCCAGCGCCCGCCGGCCATTCCGGCCGGATCCAGGACGTCGAGGATCAGCGTCCCCGTGCCCTCGTACGTCCGCGCCTCCAGGGCCCGACGGACGTCGAGGATCCGCACCCACAGCCAGTCCGCGTGCGTGGTCACGGTGGCGGCGCGCGGGTCGGGAAGGAAGTGGGGCAGCAGGTCGTCGGAGGCCCGCCAGCCGCTCTTGACCTTCATGATCCAGTCGATCGAGCACAGGTGGAGCCACAGCGAGCGCTCGGCGGCCGGGGTCACCGCGACGAGGTCCTTCACGGTGGCCGTGTTCAGCGGCTGCTTGGCGTCCGACCAGGTCTCGTCGCACTGGTACACCGCCAGCCCCTCGACCGTGCCGTCCGCGGCGCGGTAGACGGCGTGGAAACGCTCGGTCCACCGGCTGGGGTCCGGGCGCACCACGCCGGTGCTGACCTGCCACCAGCGGTCGGAGCGGTCGACCGCACCGGGCTGGGCGCGGCGCAGCCGCTCGTGCAGCTCCGGGCCGAGCTTGCGTACGTCCTCCGCGTCCACGAGGTCGACCCGGCCGCCGTCCTCCGGCCCCGACCGGCGGGGGTCGAGGCCGGCCCGGGGCACGTCGATCGCCCACTCGGTCATCCAGGCGGCCGGACCGAAGCCGTAACGGCCGTAGATCGGGTACTCGGCGGCGATCAGGGTCGCCACGACGTCACCGCGCTCCTTCGCGGCCGCCAGGTCCTGGGCCATCATCCGGGTCAGCAGGCCGCGTCGGCGGTGGGTGGCGGTGACGCTGACGTTGGTTATCGCGTCGGCGGGAACGGTCGCCCCGCCGACGGCCGTGATCTCCTGCGGGAAGGACCGGAACGTCGCCACGCACCGGCCGGCGTCGAAGGCGCCGAGGGTGCGGGACGGCTCGACGTACGTGCGCAGGTCGGCGATCTCGGCCTCGGAGACGCCGGGGGGACGCAGGAAGCCGGTCTTCAGGGCGCGGCCCCAGTCGGGGATCTCGGCCTCGGTGATGGTCCGTACGTCGATGTCGGGGCTGGCGGCAGTCATGGGCTGACAGTAGGGGCGCCGGGGGCGGGGTGTCGCGGTGTTTTCCTCCACCCCGCCGTCCCGCCCCTCGCGCCTCACGGACCGCGTCAGACGAGCAGGTCGTCGACCTGGGCCTCCCCTTCGCGGTACCTGCGGGCGATCTCCGTGCCGCATCCGTCGGCCGTGCGCTGCAACTGCTGCCGCCGCCCGGACACCTGCTGCTCGTACCGCACCAGCCGCCCCATCGCCGCGCCCAGCTCCCGGTCCGTACGCGCCCCGAGGTCCGACAACTCGACCTCGGCGAGCATCTCGGCGGCGAGCTGCCGGTACTCCTCCCCGTGCGGTGTGCCGAGCGTCACATGCCGGGCGGAGGAGCGCTGCCGGGCGGGCGCGTCCTTGAGGATCTCCGCGAGCCGCTCGACGACGGACCCCTGCTCGGGCGCGGACACCTGCCCGGCGCCCAGGACGGACTCCGGCCCGCGCCGGGCCAGCTCCGCGCGCAGGATGTCGATCCGCCCCTGGAGCAGCCGCCGTACGTAGCTCAGGTCGGCCTCGTCCCGCTGCGCCTGCCGGCGCAGCGCGCGCAGCTCCGGCAGGCTCAGCGCGGTCAGGTCGGGATGTGCGTACCCCGTGCCCGGAGAGCCGGGCCCGGGGTCCACGGAGGGCGGCCCGGGGCTGTCGGTGCGCTGCACCGGCGGCCGGTGGGCGTCGGCGACCTCCGCGAGGATCGGCGAGGCCGCCGCCGGGTGCCGCTCGGTACTCGATGTGCTCATGGCGCCTCAACCGTCCCCTCGACCGGCGCGTACGACAGCATCGTGCCACCCTGAGTGGCCATGATGTGACCGAGTGCGCCCGATCGGCCCCGGATGGAGGGTTACGGAGCGGAAAGAAGCACGATATGGCCCCCTCACGGCACCCGGACGGCCGAGAGGCATCATGGTCGGCATGCGAGCGGTGGTGCAGAGGGTGGACGGCGCGAGCGTCGTCGTGGACGGCGAGACGGTGGGGGCCATCGACGGCGAGGGGCTGTGCGTCCTCGTCGGGGTCACCCACGAGGACACCAAGGAGAAGGCGGCGCAACTGGCCCGCAAGCTCTGGTCGGTCCGCATGCTGCACGACGAGAAGTCGTGCAGCGACACCGGCGCCCCGCTGCTGGTCATCAGCCAGTTCACGCTGTACGGCGACGCCCGCAAGGGCCGCCGCCCCACCTGGAACGCGGCCGCGCCCGGCGAGGTCGCCGAGCCGCTGGTGGACGAGGTGGTCGCGCGGCTGCGCTCCCTGGGCGCGACGGTGGCGACGGGCCGGTTCGGCGCGCGGATGCGGGTGTCGCTGACGAACGACGGCCCGTTCACCGTCCTGCTGGAGGTGTGAACCGGCAGGTGTGAGCCTCGGTGACCTGTGAGCCGCGGGGAGGCTACGGCTCCACGACCACTTCCTGCGCGGCCGCCGTCTCGCCCGCCATCAGCCGTGCGTCCACCGGGACGTTCCGCTTGACCAGGGCGAGCGCGACCGGGCCGAGCTCGTAGTGCCGTACGGACGTGGTGATGAAGCCGATCTTGCGGCCGTCCGGGCCGTCGTCGGCGAGGCGGATCTCGGTGCCGGCCACCGGCAGGTGGACCTCGCTGCCGTCGAGGTGCAGGAAGACCAGGCGGCGCGGCGGCTTGCCCAGGTTCTGCACCCGGGCCACGGTCTCCTGACCCCGGTAGCAGCCCTTCTGGAGGTGCACGGCCGTGCCGATCCAGCCCAGCTCGTGCGGGATCGTGCGGTGGTCGGTCTCGAAGCCGAGCCGGGGCCGGTGCTGCTCCACCCGCAGGGCCTCGTGGGCGAGGATCCCGGCCGGCGGACCCGCCTGGCCGGCGTAGGACTCCAGGTCCGCGCGGGGCAGGAAGAGGTCGCGGCCGTAGGCGGTCTCGCGGACGACGACCCCTTCGGGCACCTCGGCGATCGAACCGGCCGGCAGGTGCACGACGGCGAAGTCGGCGGTGCGGTCGGCGACCTCGACCCGGTAGAAGAACTTCATCGACTCCAGGTAGGCGATCAGCTCCTCCTGGGTGCCGGGCTCGACATGCGCCCAGACCGTCTCGCCGTCGTCGACCAGATAGAGCGCGTGCTCGATGTGGCCGTGCGCGGACAGGACCAGCGCCTCGGTGGCACGGCCGGCAGGCAGGTCGCTGACGTGCTGGGTGAGCAGCAGGTGCAGCCAGCTCAGCCGGTCCTCGCCGGAGACGGTGACGACACCGCGGTGCGAGAGGTCGACGAATCCGGTGCCGTCCGCGAGGGCGCGCTGCTCGCGGAACAGGTCGCCGTAGTGGGCGGCGACGCCTTCGTCCACACCCTCGGCCGGAACGGCGCCGGGCAGGGACAGCAGGGGGCTCTTCATGAACACAAGCCTACGACTCGGTACTTGCACTCCTGCCGGCCGAGGCGCCCGAAGCCGCCGCGGCCTTGCCCGCGCAGTCCGCGCACCGCCCGAAGATCGCGAAGTGCTTCATGTCGGTGTCGAAGCCGAACTGCTCCCGCAGCTTGGCGGTGAACTCGGCCGCCACCGACAGATCCGCCTCGATCACGTTCGTGCAGTCCCGGCAGACCAGATGGATGTGGTGGTGCCGGTCCGCCAGGTGATACGTCGGCGCCCCGTGCCCCAGATGGGCATGGCTGACCAGCCCGAGCTCCTCAAGGAGCTCCAGGGTCCGGTACACGGTGGAGATGTTCACCCCCGACGCGGTCTTCCTCACCTCGCCGAGGATGTCGTCGGGCGTCGCGTGCTCCAGGCTGTCGACGGCTTCGAGCACGAGTTGCCGCTGCGGGGTCAGCCGGTAGCCACGCTGCCGCAGATCACTCTTCCAGTCGGTGCTCACCACACCCCAAGTCTAGGGTCTTCCGTTTGGATCAGGTCTGATCCGAACGAGAGACCCTGGGACCAGGGCCGTAAGCCGGCCGGGCTCACTTGAAGAAGGCGATCCCGTCGTCCGGGAGGTCGTCCGGGAGGGCCTTGGCCCAGCGTTCGACATCCTCGGGGGTGACGACCTTCTTCAGGTGGGCGGACATGTAGGGGCGCAGCTCGACGTCCGGGGTCTGCTTCTCGCCGACCCACATCAGGTCGCTCTTGACGTAGCCGTACAGCCGCTTGCCACCGGTGTAGGGGCGGGAGGCGGCGGTGCGGGCGACCGCGTCGGTGACCAGCTCGATCTGCGGCTTCTTGTGCGCCAGCTCGCCGTACCAGATCTCGATGACGCCGTCGTCGCGGGTCATCGTGACCTCGACCTTGCGGTCGGCGTCGATCCGCCAGAAGCCGGACTCGGACTCGAGCGGCTTCACCTTGTTGCCGTCGTTGTCCAGCACCCAGGTGCGGGAGTGGTACTCGAGGAAGTCCCGGCCGTCGTGGGTGAAGCTGAGCTCCTGGCCGAAGTTGCACCTCTCGGCGCCCGGGAAGTCGTGCACGCCTGCGCCGGCCCAGTCACCGAGCAGGAAGGCGAGGGGGACGAGGTCCTTGTGGAGGTCGGACGGGATCTCGATCATGAGCGGCGATTCCTCTTCGGGGTCAGCGCTGGCCCTGGTACAGCTTCTTCACGGTCAGGTAGGCGAAGGCGAGAACGCCGACGCAGACCAGGACCAGCAGGGTTTCGAAGAAGATCTCCACGGGGTGCTCCTCGGTTGAGCAGGTGCGGTATGTGCACAGGGCCGGACCCCAGCTTAGTCGGCCGGGGTCCGGCCCTCTTGGTGAGGTGCGCCCACCTCGTCAGGCGAGCAGCTCGCTCTGCAGGATCACCGTCTGCTGGAAGGGGACGGCGGGCGCGGTGCCCTTGCGGGTCTGGAGGACGACCGCGAGGGTGTCGCCCGCCGACAGGTACGCCTGGCGCACCTGTTCGGCGCCGTACGGCTTGGCCTCGGCGTAGACGGAGTACCCGATGTCGTCGACCTCGGCCCGGGCCGGAAAGTCCTCGTCGAAAACGGAAACCGCGGCTCCGCGCACCTGGTGGGCCGGACCGTCGTACGCGGTGATCCCCGTATCGCTTCCGACCAGGTGGTCCACGAGCGCGGCACTGTTGAACTGGAGCAGGTAGATCCGTGTGTGCGTGCCGTCCCGCATGGTCCAGCCACGGGCCGCGATGTGCCGCAGACCGTGGTCGGTCAGCTGCTGCCCGAACTTCTTCCGGTCGCTCTGCCGCGCGTACTCCGCGAGGAAGTCCTTCGTCCCCAGCCAGCCGTCAGTGCCGCGCAGGGTTTTGTCCTCGCGGGCCCCCGCGGGCGCGGGCAGCACGAGGGCCCGCAGGTCGGCGTGGTGCGCCCAGGCCTTGTTGGACGCGGCGAACGGAGCGGGGCTGCCGGACGGCAGCGGCGGTCCGACGATCCGCGGGTAGTCCCAGCGCCCGTCCGAGGAGGTGGCGAGTCCCGGTACGTCCGTGCGGTCCATGCCGGTGACGCCGTACGCCGTCCCCGCCCCGGCCGCCGCGAACACGACGGCGGCCGCGGTCCAGCGGAGTACCGCCCGCAGTCCCCGCCGGTCTCGCCGGGGCTCGGGCTCCGGGAGGACAACGGCGGCCGGCGGCACGTCCGGCACCGGTGGTGCGGCGGTCACGGGTGTCTGCTGCTCGGTCATACGGCCTTCCCCGGGTCCTTGATGCGGTCGAGCTGGTCGCGGAGCAACCGGGCCACGCCCTTCTTGTCCAGCGGCTTGACCCCGTAAGCGGTGGCACTGACCAGGACGTCGCCCTCGTAAGCGGAGCAGCTCACGAAGTCGATCTTCCCGCCGGAGTCCGCGGGCGGCAGGAAGCAGCGGGCGTTGCGGTGGCCCTCGATCCGGGGCCCCGCCCGGAAGATCTTCATCGCGGCGAGGAACTCCTGCTGGGCGACCGCGATGGAGCGCACGGTCCCCCGGTTCTCCATCCGGGACAGCACGATCTCGACAGCGAAGGCTTCGTCGACATCCGCCCCGAGGCGCCCCGGGTCCTCGACGCTGAGGTAGCTGCGCATGGCCATGCCCGTGATGTGCTGCTTGTCGATCTGCTTCTCCAGCAGCCGCCGCTGGGAACGCGGCAGGTTCCGCAGCGTCTCCTTGCGCAGTGCGACGGCCTGCGCTCCGCTCAGTTCGGCGTCGGCACCGTACGCGCCGAGGTCCGGGCCGCGCCCGTATCCGTTCGTGCCGTAGGGCAGCAGCATCGCCTTCAGGCCGGTGTCCTCGGGCTGCTCGCCCTCAGCCACCGCGTGGGGCAGGCGCCAGACGGGTTCGCCGGGGTCCCGGTCGGCGCCGCGGACGGTGACCGCGGTGAAACCGATGCCGCCGGCGAGCGCGGCGAGCAGCACGACGCATCCGGCGACCAGCCCGGCGCGGCGGCGCCGGGAGGACGCGACGGCCGGCTCCGGCGGTGGCACCGGCACGGTCCGCGGCGCGGGTCCGACGGGTCCGGCCTCGCCGGACGGACCGGCCTCCGTGCTCGGGTCCTCGCTCACAGCCGCCCCACCTGCCGTTCGGCCAGGCTCATGATCTCCTTCTTGGACACGGGCTTGGTGTCGTAGACGTAGATGTCCATCGCGATGTCGCCGCGCCAGGCGTGCGCCTCCGCCGAGTACACGGGGAGGTAGCCCGGCTTCCGGTCGGGCGTGCTGTCCACGTACGCCCTGCCGTCACCCGTGCCGGGAACGGGCCAACTGCGGTTGCCCGAGTCGCGCTCGGCCCAGTACGTCCCGTTGTCCATCTGCTCGATGGCGGCCACGTCCTCCTCCTGGTGGTACTGCACGAGGTGGATCTCGACGGAGTGCGTGTCGTTGGTCCGCCACGTGGTGACCGCGGCGCGGCGGAACTCGCTCTTGACCTGGTTCTGGAAGGCCACCTCCGGTCTTTTGTAGGTGCCCGCGTACTCGGCGAGGCTCAGCCAGCCGTCGTGGCCCGGCGGGAACGGGACGTCCCGCGCGCCGCTCGGCCGCGGGAGCAGCAGCTTGCGCAGGTCGCCGTCGGTCCGTACACGACGGTCCTGGGCGGCCGAAAGGGGTTCCGGAGCAGGGCCCTTCGCCCGCGCGAGCGTGGGCTGCGAGAGGGAGGGCAGCCGGGTGGGTTCACGGTCGGCCTGGATCAGATAACCGGTGCAGGTGCCGGCCACGGCGCCGAGGACGGCGGCGGTGGCGACGAGCAGCACGGTACGGCCGCGTCGGCGGGCGCGGGGTGCGACCGCCGGCTCCTCCGGGGCGTTCGGCGCATCCGGTGCCGCGAGCGCTTGCCGCGCCTCGGGTGCTTCCTGCACCTCAGGCGGTTCCTGCACCCCGGGTACTGCGGTTGACGGTTCGGATCTTTCGGGTACTTCCAAGACGTTCCCCCCAGAACGGGAAGCGCGCCTTCCGTATGCGCGCTCCCCGGGAGACTCACGGATGACGTCCGTGGTTGCAAGGGAGTTGTTTACGATTCGGGCATGGCGAAGAAGCTGGTGATCAAGGTGACCGCGGGGGCGGACGCTCCCGAGCGGTGCTCTCAGGCGTTCACGGTCGCGGCGGTGGCCGCGGCCAGCGGGGTGGAGGTCTCCCTGTGGCTGACCGGGGAGTCGTCCTGGTTCGCGCTGCCGGGCCGGGCCGCCGAGTTCGAGCTGCCGCACGCCGCTGCGCTGCCCGACCTGATCGAGTCGATCCTCGCGGCCGGCCGTCTCACCCTGTGCACCCAGTGCGCGGCCCGCCGGGACATCACGGAGAAGGACGTCATCGAGGGCGTGCGGATCGCGGGCGCGCAGGTCTTCGTGCAGGAGGCCCTGGCCGACGGTACGCAGGCGCTCGTCTACTGAGAGATCTCTCCGGAGGCTAGTGGCGCTTCTTGCCGTCCAGTTCGTCCCACCACTCGTCGGACTTGGGGTCGCCGGACGGATCGTCCCACCAGCGGTCCTCGGGGCCGCGCCGGTTGGCGACCATCGCGGCGACCGGCGGGATCACCATGGCGACCAGGCACATGCCGACGGCGGCGGGGACCGACCAGATGCGCACGACGCCCCACGCCAGGACGAACAGCCCGACGCAGATCCCCATCATGGCGAAGTACACATGCCGACGTCGTGCGTACATACCTCCAGGGTAGGTCCGTACGGGCCTGCCGTGCGGGGGCGGGAACGCCGGAAGGGCCGCGCCCCGGGTGTCCAACCCGTGGGGCGCGGCCCTTCGGCCGTACCGTGCCCGGAACCGCCCGCGCGGACCGTCCGGGCAGACCGCTCAGACGGCGATCGCGACCTCCGCGAGGCCGCCCTGCTGGGCGACGACCGTGCGGTCGGCGCTGGCGCCGGGGACGAGGGCGCGGACGGTCCAGGTGCCCTCGGCCGCGTAGAACCGGAACTGGCCCGTGGCGGAGGTGGGGACCTCCGCGGTGAACTCGCCGGTCGAGTCCAGCAGACGGACGTAGCCCGTCACCGGCTCGCCGTCGCGGGTCACCTGACCCTGGATCGTGGTCTCACCGGGCTTGATCGTCGAGGCGTCCGGGCCGCCGGCCTTCGCTCCACACATGTGCTTCTCCAGAGGTTCGATGAGGTCGAAACGGTCTGAGCCGTCGTGCTTACTTGCCGGAGCCGAGCTCGATCGGCACGCCGACCAGGGAGCCGTACTCGGTCCAGGAGCCGTCGTAGTTCTTGACGTTCTGCACACCGAGCAGCTCGTGCAGCACGAACCAGGTCAGCGCCGAGCGCTCACCGATGCGGCACAGGGCGATGGTGTCCTTCGCCAGGTCGACCTGCTCGTCCTCGTAGAGGGCCTTGAGCTCCTCGTCCGACTTGAAGGTGCCGTCGTCGTTGGCGTTCTTGGACCACGGGATGTTCCGGGAGGTCGGCACGTGGCCGGGGCGCTGCGACTGCTCCTGCGGCAGGTGGGCCGGGGCGAGCAGCTTGCCGGAGAACTCGTCGGGCGACCGGACGTCGACGATGTTCAGCTTGCCGATCGCGGCCACGACCTCGTCCCGGAAGGCGCGGATGGAGGCGTCCTGCGGCTTGGCCTCGTACGCGGTCTCCGGGCGCTCCGGCACATCGGTGCCGTCGACCAGCTCGCGGGCGTCCAGCTCCCACTTCTTGCGGCCGCCGTCGAGGAGCTTGACGTTCTCGTGGCCGTACAGCTTGAAGTACCAGTACGCGTACGAGGCGAACCAGTTGTTGTTGCCGCCGTAGAGGATCACCGTGTGGTCGTTGGCGATGCCCTTCTCCGACAGCAGCTTCTCGAAGCCGGCCTGGTCGATGAAGTCACGGCGGACCGGGTCCTGGAGGTCCTGGGTCCAGTCGATCCGGATGGCGTTCTTGATGTGGTTCTTGTCGTACGCGGACGTGTCCTCGTCCACCTCGACGATGGCGATGCTCGGGTCGTCCAGGTGTTCCTGGACCCAGTCGGCGTCGACCAGGACGTCGCTGCGGCTCATGCTCAATCTCCTCCGGGGCAGGTACGGCGGGGCGTGCGAGTGCGAAGGGGCGCGCGGGTACGCGTTCGATGCCGGCGTACACGGCGCGCGGGTGGGCCCCGGGTCGTCACGGGGCGGGGGATACGGGAGAGGGCTCCCGCTCAGGAAGTGCGACAGAGCATGGCGGCAACACGGCACAGGTCCACTGCCCGCCGCTTCGTGAGATCCGCCTGTCGCTGCATGGTGTCGATCGTAGGGAGGGAAAGGCGGACATGTCACCGGCGTGTCGGATGCTGAGACGCGATCGTCCGGGATGTGGGAACGGAAGGGCTCCCGGGTCATCGCCCCGCGGCCTCCGGGCGCTCGTGTCCGTTCTCGGCCGCGCGGCGCATCTGCGCCGCGGACGAGGTGTCTCGCTACTCGGACACCTCGCCGGTCCCAGCGGGCTGCCTACCCGGCCAGCCTGACGTCCGAACCCTTCACCGTGATCTCGACGCCGTCCTTCGCCGCCCGTACCGAGTCCAGCCGGACCTCGCCGGGCAGCCGTTCGATCGCCTGCTGGAAGTCGGTGATCGCCCGGACCCGGCTCTCGGGGAGCCGCAGGCCGCCCACCACGGGCAGGTCGTCGGCGCTCACCTCCACCTTCTTGCCCCGCACGGTGACCGAGCTGAGCACGGAGAAGGTCTGCTTGATGCCCAGCGCTCCCGCCTCGACCTCCACGTCGACCTTGACCTTGCCTGCACCGCCGTCGGACAGGCCGACCACGTGGGCGGCGACGCCGGGAAGGACCGGCGTCGGCTTGGACTTGGCGGCCTTCAGCAACTCGTCGTAGGCGATGGTCGCGGTGCCGGTGGCGGTGGACGCGGTGGCCGAGCTGTAGTCGCCGGAGAACCTCACGCCCCGCATGTCGGCCTCGATGCCGGCGATACGGATCTTCTGGCCGCCGTTCCCCGTGGCCGCCTCGTAGTCCTTGATGCCGACCCGGACGTCGTCGAGCTCGCCGCCGGCCACCTGGGTGAGGAACGGGAAGCCCTCGATGGACACGTCCGGGGTGCTCGCCAGGTTCTCCGTCGTCCTGAGCCTGTCGGCCGCCTGCCCCTCCGCGAAGTGCACCGCGACCCGGTCGACCACCACGAACAGCACGCCCAGGACCACGACGACGACCAGGAGTACTCTCAGCGCTCGCAACCGGTTCCCCCTCGGCGGTCCTTCACGACCGGATGGCCGTCACACGCGAGCGTAAGCCTCCCCGGGGACCGGGCCCGGGATTTGTCGAACAGCTGTGACAGAGGACCCGGTCCGGGAGGTCATCCCAGCGCCCGTCCCAGCACCCACACCACCGGTGCCGCGGCCGACAGCGGCAGGGCGACGCCTGCCGTGAAGTGCACGAAGCGCGACGGGTAGTCGTAGCTCGCCGCGCGGTGCCCGATCAGCGCGCACACCGCGGCGCCGACGCCGAGCAGCGCGCCCTTGGCGCCCAGGTCCGTCATGCCGCCGGCCGCGATGCCCGCGCCCGCCGCCGCGAGCAGCGCGACGACCACCGAGGCCGCCGTGGGCAGCGGCAGCGCCCGTGCCAGGACGGCCACCGCGACCGCCACCGCGCCGACCGCGACCGCGTCCGGCGGGGCGGCCAGGTAGCCGGTGGCCACGATCGCGAGCGCCGCCGCGGCGACGGTCGCCATCAGGCCGTACATCCGCTCGTCCGGGTCGGCGTGGGAGCGCAGCTGGAGGACGAGGGAGAGCAGCACCCACACCCCGAGCGTGCCCAGGATCGCGCCGGGCGCGTGCTCGCGGCCCGCGGCGAGCACCGCCGCGTCCGCGGCGAGCGCGCCCAGGAAGCCGAGGGCGATGCCCTGCCGGGCGGGCCACATGCCGTTCAGCCGGAACCAGCCCGCGGCCGTCACGCCCTGGAGCACGACCAGCGGCAGCAGCAGCCCGTAGACGCCGAGCTCCGCCGCACCGGCGAGCAGCAGCCCCAGCAGCGCCGTGAGCGCGGCCGGCTGCATCCCGGGCTCGATGATCGGTGAGCGTCCCTCGGCGCGGGCCCGCTGCGCGTCGGTGATCCGGGTGTTGCCGGCGACGGTGGCGGGCCCGTAGCCGGGTCCGTCCTTCCCCGCGGGATCCGCGGCGGCCTGGGCGGAAGCCTGGGGCTGCGGGGCGGGAGCCTGCGGCAGCGGGGCGTGCTGCCCGACCGGGGGCAGGTACGCCGTCCGTGCGGCGGCGGACGCGGCCGGAGCCTGCGGCTGCGGCGCGTAGGAGGGCGCCTGCGCGCCCTGGACCCCGCCGCCCTGGACCCCGTAAGCCGCGACCGGCCCCTGGTGCCCCACCGGGGGCAGGTACGCCGTCTCCGCCGCCGCCGGTGCCGCCGGTGGCCTGGCGTGCGTCTGGGTGTCCCAGGTCTCGCCCTGCCACTGCTGCGTGTACTGCTCGGCGACCCGCGGGTCCTCGTACGCCTGCGGATGCTCGGGCCACGCCTGCGGCTGGGCGGCCGGGTGGGGCTGCTGTGCCGCGGGCTGCTGGGGCTGCTGTCCCGCGTACGGGTCGTACCCGCTGTAGGGGTTGTCGTACGGAGACCCTGGGGACCCCTCATACGGCCGGTCGGTCATTCGCTCACCCTCCTGCGAACGGGGGGAGCACCTCTACCGTGCCGCCCTCGGTCAGCCGTACCGTCTCGTGCGCGCGCTTCCCCACCGGGTCGCCGTCGATGAGGAACGAGCACCGCCGCAGAACGCGGTCCAGCTCACCCGGGTGCCGCCCGCGCACCGCGTCCAGCACCCCGGCGAGCGTCTCCGCCTCGTACGGCTCCTCGGCGACCCCGGCCGCGGCCTTCGCCGCCGCCCAGTAGCGCACCGTGACCTCTGCCATCCCGTCCCTCGATCACTCGTCCATGAACAGGGTCAGGCTAGCCCGCCTGTGCGACGGTCCAGCGCGCGATGCGGTCCAGGAGTTCGTCGGCGGCGGCGTTCTCGGCGTGGCCCATGCCGTGCTCCAGCCACAGTTCCCCGTGGTCACCGGCAGCCGCGGCCAGCATCCGGGGGTGGTCGAGGGGGAAGTAGCCGTCCCGGTCGCCGTGCACGATCAGCAGCGGGGTGGGCGCGATGCGCGCGGCCGCCCGGAACGGCGGCAGCGGGACGGGGTCCCAGTCGCGGTGGTGGATCCGGGTGCGCAGCCCGTAGCGGCCGAGCAGGCGGCCCGCGGGGCGCGTGACCAGCCAGTGCAGCCGGCGCATGGGCGCCGTGCCCCGGTAGTACCAGCGCGCGGGCGCGCTGACGGAGACCACGGCGTCCGTACGGGTGTCCGGGCATCCCTCGTCCGGCGCGGGGCCGCGGTGAAGGGCCGCGTGCCGCAGCACCACCGAGCCGCCCATGGAGAAGCCGACGGTCGCCACGCGCGCGTGCCCGAACCCGCGCGCCCAGGCCACCGCCGCCGCCAGGTCCAGCACCTCGCGGTCGCCAACGGTGGAGCGCCCGCCGGAGGCCCCGTGGCCGCGGAAGGAGAAGGTGACCACGGCGCCGTGCCGGGCCAGGGCCCGCGCCACCCTGCGCACATGCGGCCGGTCCAGGTCGCCGGTGAAACCGTGTGCGACCACGAACACGAGTCCGGCGTGCCCGCGGCCGGGGCCGTCGTACGCGGCCGCGCCCGGCTCGTACAGGGCGTCGAGCGCGACCCCGTCCGCCGTGCGCAGGAACGTCCTGACCACGCCTTCGACGCCCGCCCCTGGCGGTGTCCCGCCCTCCGGAACGTCCGTCGAACGCACCACACGACCTGCCGATCCCGACCTCATATCGGCTATTCTGCTGCGAAGAGGACTCGGGCAGCGCAGCCCCCGGGTCCTTTTGTGCTTTCGGCAGGCGTGGCGCACGGCGCGGGAGACCGCGGGTGCACGGCCCGTCGATCGCGCGGCGGGCAGGGATCCAAGGAGGAGCCAGAGCCATGGACGACCGAACGGTGCACGCACGTACGACGGCCCAGGCACGGGGGTTCCCCCTGCTCGACCACGGCCGGGAACCGGGGGGAGGCGCGCGATGAGTTCACTGCTGCTGCTGACCAACGCCCTCCAGCCGTCGGCGGAAGTGCTCCCCGCCCTCGGCCTGCTGCTGCACAACGTGCGGGTGGCTCCGGCGGAGGGGCCGGCGCTCGTGGACACCCCCGGTGCCGATGTCGTCCTGGTCGACGGGCGGCGCGATCTGCCGCAGGTGCGCGGGCTGTGCCGGCTGCTGGGCTCCACGGGCCTCGGCAGTCCGCTGATCCTCGTGGTGACCGAGGGCGGCCTCGCGGCCGTGACCGCCGACTGGGGCATCGACGACGTGCTCCTGGACACCGCCGGTCCCGCCGAGGTGGAGGCCCGCATCCGGCTGGCCGTGGGCCGCCGGCAGATCGTCGACGACGACTCCCCGATGGAGATCCGCAGCGGTGACCTGTCCGTGGACGAGGCGACCTACAGCGCCAAACTCAAGGGCCGGGTGCTGGACCTCACCTTCAAGGAGTTCGAGCTGCTGAAGTACCTCGCGCAGCACCCGGGCCGCGTCTTCACCCGCGCCCAGCTCCTCCAGGAGGTCTGGGGCTACGACTACTTCGGCGGCACCCGGACCGTCGACGTCCACGTACGGCGGTTGCGAGCCAAGTTCGGGCCCGAGCACGAATCGCTGATCGGAACGGTCCGCAATGTCGGTTACCGATTCGTTACTCCCGAGAAAGGTGACCGCGCCGGGGACGCCGCGAACGAGAAGAAGGCCGGGGCCGCCCAGCCAAACGCGGAGAATCAGGACACCGCGACGAGGCGGGCCCGCGCGCAGGGGTGAGGAGCGCTCCCACAACGCGTGACGCATACCCGCCCACGCTCCCGTAAGCCCTGCCGGGAGCGGGTCCATCCGCGTAGACTCCGCGCCGTGGCCAAGGTGACTCGGGATGACGTGGCGCGGCTGGCAGGGACGTCCACTGCCGTCGTCAGCTATGTGATCAACAACGGACCCCGGCCGGTCGCCCCGGCCACCCGCGAGCGAGTCCTCGCCGCGATCAAGGAGCTGGGGTACCGGCCCGACCGGGTCGCCCAGGCCATGGCCTCGCGGCGCACCGACCTCATAGGCCTGATCGTCCCGGACGCCCGACAGCCCTTCTTCGGGGAGATGGCGCACGCCGTGGAGTGGGCCGCAGCCGAGCGCGGGAAGATGGTCCTCGTCGGCAACTCCGACTACGTCGCCGAGCGCGAGGTCCACTATCTGCGGGCGTTCCTCGGGATGCGCGTCTCCGGCCTGATCCTGGTCAGCCACGCGCTGAACGACCTCGCCGCCGCCGAGATCGAGGCCTGGGACGCCCGGGTGGTGCTGCTGCATGAGCGGCCCGAGGCCATCGACGACGTGGCCGTGGTCATCGACGACGTGGGTGGCGCCCAGCTCGCCGTGCGCCACCTGCTGGAGCACGGCTACGAGTACGTCGCCTGTGTGGGCGGCACCGCCGAGACGCCCGCCGTGGGCGACCCCGTGTCCGACCACGTCGAGGGCTGGCGGCGCGCCATGGCCGAGGCCGGCCTCACGACGGAGGGGCGCCTGTTCGAGGCGCCGTACAACCGCTACGACGCGTACCGGATCAGCCTGGAGCTCCTCTCGGGCCCGAACCGTCCCCCGGCGGTCTTCTGCTCCACCGACGACCAGGCGATCGGCCTGCTGCGGGCCGCGCGCGAGCTGCGCATCGACGTCCCCGGCGAACTCGCGGTCGCCGGGTTCGACGACATCAAGGAGGCGGCGCTGACGGACCCACCGCTGACGACGGTCGCCTCGGACCGTTCGGCGATGGCCCGGGCGGCCGTGGACCTGGTCCTCGACGACGGGCTGCGGGTCGCCGGCTCGCGCCGGGAGCGGCTCAAGCAGTTCCCGTCACGGCTGGTCGTACGCTCGTCCTGCGGCTGCGCCTAGCCTCTCTTCGCCGCCTTCGAGGCCCCCCCCCGGGGCCCCTCCGGGGAACGGCCTTATATCGGGCATACGAGGTTCTGTCGGGCTTCTCAGCGGGGACTCAGGAAGCTCTCATGATCCCGGGACACTCTCAATGTCATGAGCGAGAGCATCCGCCGCAGCGGCGAGTACGAACACCCCGAGGGTGACGGGCAGGCCCCGGCTGCCGACTCCGTGCAGTCGGCGGACCCGCGAGGGGCCTTTGCCCCGGTGAATCCGGAGTGGCCTCCCCCGCCGCCGTACGCCCCCGGCCGCCCCTTCGCGGCCGGACCCGGCGCCGACGGCGGCCAGGGCGGCGCGGACGGCGGCGGCACCGCCGCCCTCCCGGCCTTCCCGGCGGGACCCGCGCACGCCTCCACCTCCCGCAAGCGCACCAGGGGCCCGCTCGCCCTGCTCGCCGCGGTGGCGATCGCCTCGGCCGTCGTGGGCGGCGGTACCGCCTTCGCCTTCCAGGAGCTGACCGGCACGCACACGGTCGCCGCCTCCAGCACCACCACGACCAACGTGGTGCCCTCCAGTCAGCGCGGCAGCATCTCCGCGATCGCCAGGGCGGTCACCCCGAGCGTCGTCGAGATCAACGCCACCCTCGACAACGGCACCTCCACCGGCTCCGGCGTGGTCGTCAGCAGCAAGGGCGAGGTCGTCACCAACAACCACGTCATAGCCGGCGCCTCCTCGATCAAGGTGCGCACCAGCGACGGCACCTCGTACACCGCGCAGGTCGTGGGCACCGACAGCTCCAAGGACCTCGCCCTGATCAAGCTGCGGAACGCCTCCGGACTCAAGCCGGCGGCCCTCGGCGACTCCGACGGACTCACGGTCGGCGACCAGGTCGTCGCGATCGGCTCCCCGGAGGGCCTCACCGGCACCGTCACCAGCGGCATCGTCTCCGCCCTGCACCGGGACGTGACGGTCCCCACCGACGAGAACCAGGGGCAGGGCGACGGCGGCTGGCCCTTCCAGTTCGGCGGCCACCAGTTCAACGGCGACACCGGCTCCTCCACCACCACCTACCAGGCGATACAGACCGACGCGTCCCTCAACCCGGGCAACTCCGGCGGCGCGCTGATCGACGCGAGCGGCAACGTCGTCGGCATCAACTCGGCGATGTACTCGGCCAACCAGGCGTCGGACTCGTCCAACGCCGGCAGCGTCGGCCTCGGCTTCGCCATCCCGATCAACACCGTCAAGTCCGACCTGGCCACCCTGCGCTCCGGCTCCCAGAACTGAGGCGCGGCACCGGCAGGCGATCCGGACACCGTCCGGGACCGTTCGACAAGGAGTACGCCATGATCCAGCAGGTTCTGCACGAGACGACGGACACCATCGACACCACCGCCCCCGCCGGAGTCACCCTGGCCCGCGCCGTCGCGAAGGAACTGCACGGCCCGGCGCACCGCGCACCCGAGGCCGTCGCGGTCCCCCAGCTCATGGGCCTGCGCACCTCCGCCGAACGCCTGCACCGGCACAAGGTCCCGCTGCGGCGGATCACCGCGGTCGCCGCCTGAGCCGCGGCGCGCGACCCGCGCGCCGCACTCCGCCGCACCGAAACATGCGAGGCTGAGAGCGTCCATCCCGGGGCCGACCGGACCCCGCGGCCCCTGCGACCCGAGGAACAGCGACCGATGAGTCCCGCCGATGGCGACCGTGATCCCCAGCGCATCCTGATCGTCGACGACGAGCCGGCGGTACGCGAAGCACTCCAGCGCAGCCTCGCCTTCGAGGGGTACGAGACCGAGGTCGCCGTGGACGGCGCGGACGCACTGGACAAGGCGGCCTCGTACCAGCCCGACCTGCTCGTCCTCGACATCCAGATGCCCCGCATGGACGGCCTGACCGCCGCCCGCCGGATCCGGGGCGCCGGGGACACCACCCCCATCCTGATGCTGACCGCCCGCGACACGGTCGGCGACCGGGTCACAGGCCTTGACGCCGGCGCGGACGACTACCTGGTCAAGCCCTTCGAGCTGGACGAGCTGTTCGCCCGCATCCGCGCCCTGCTGCGCCGCAGCACCTACGCGGCGGCCGTGGCGGGCGCGGCCGAGGAGGACGAGGCCCTCACCTTCGGCGACCTGCGCATGGACCTCGCCACCCGCGAGGTCACCCGCGGCGGACGGCAGGTGGAACTGACCCGCACGGAGTTCACCCTGCTGGAGATGTTCATGGCCCACCCGCGCCAGGTGCTCACCCGCGAGCAGATCCTCAAGGCGGTCTGGGGCTTCGACTTCGAACCCTCCTCGAACTCCCTCGACGTCTACGTCATGTACCTGCGCCGCAAGACCGAGGCCGACGGCGAACCCCGCCTCGTGCACACGGTGCGCGGGGTGGGGTACGTCCTGCGGCAGGGCGGCGCGGAGTGAGGAAGGCGCTGCGCCGTTTCCGTGCGCTGCCGATCCGCTCCCGGCTGGCACTGCTGGTGGCGGCGGCAGTGGCCTTCGCGGTCGCGGCCGTCTCCCTCACCTGCTGGTTCATCGTCCAGGGGAACCTTTACGACGACGTCGACAACCGGCTCCTGAGCTACGGCAGGGTGTCCGCCAGCACGGCTTCCTCCCTGGCGGCCAACTGCTCGCAGACGACCGACCACGCGCCGGGCGACATGCAGCGCTCCTACCTCTACGTGCAGTTGGTGACGGTCCAGGGCAAGTTCTGCGTGGACAGCCGGTCCCCGGGCGTCATGAAGGTCACCTCCGTGGACAAGGAGGTCGCCGGCGACCCCGACCTGCGCGAGCGCACCCTCCACACCACCACCGACACCAAGGGCAACAACGTCCGCGTGATCACCGTCGGCGTCCCGATGGGCCCCGGCCCCAACGCCGACGCGTACCCGGGCATCGCCTTCATGCTCGGGGTGTCCCTGACGGACACCGAGAACACCCTCAACGACCTCGCGCTGCTGCTCCTGTTCGTCTCCGGCGTGGGGGTCGTCGGCGCCGGAGCGGCCGGCCTCGCCGTGGCCCGCGCCGGGCTGCGCCCCGTGGACAAGCTGACCGAGGCGGTGGAGCACGTCGCGCGCACCGAGGACCTGACGATCCGCATCCCCGTGGAGGACGACAGCGAGGACGAGGTCGCCCGGCTGTCCCGCTCCTTCAACTCCATGACCTCCTCCCTGGCCAGCTCCCGCGACCTCCAGCAGCAGCTGATCGCGGACGCCGGTCACGAACTGCGCACCCCGCTCACCTCGCTGCGGACGAACATCGAACTCCTCACGCGCAGCGAGGAGACGGGCCGCCCGCTCCCCGAGGGCGACCGCAAGGCACTGCTCGCCTCGGTCAAGGCGCAGATGACGGAACTTGCCTCGCTGATCGGCGACTTGCAGGAGCTGTCGCGCTCGGACGGGCAGCGCGGCGAACGCGTCCAGGTGATCGCCCTGCAGGACACCGTGGAGGCGGCGCTGGGCCGCGCCCGGCTCCGCGGCCCCGAGCTGACGATAACGACGGCGCTGGACCCCTGGTTCGTACGGGCGGAGCCCTCGGCGCTGGAGCGGGCGATCGTCAACATCCTCGACAACGCGGTGAAGTTCAGCCCCAGGGACGGCACGATCGACGTCGTCCTGAGCCAGGGCGTCCTCACCGTGCGCGACCACGGGCCAGGCATCCCCGCCGACGAACTCCCCCATGTCTTCGACCGCTTCTGGCGCTCCCCGAGCGCCCGCGCCCTGCCCGGCTCGGGACTCGGCCTGTCCATCGTCGCCCGCACCGTCGAGCGGGCCGGCGGCGAGGTGACGCTGACCCCGGCCGAGGGCGGCGGCACGGTGGCGACGGTCCGGCTGCCGGGAGCGCCCGTTCCGCCCCCGGAGACACCTGGTGCCACCGAGGCCCGCTGAAGCCCCGGTCACCCCGCGAGGGAACCCCTTACCCTCATATCCATGACCAGCGACGACACCGCACCGCCCGCCCGTTCCCTGCAGACCCTCGCCGAGCTCGGCCCGGAACAGGCCGAAGCCGTGCTCGCACTGCTGGAGGCGGCCGCCCGCGTCGACGAGCGGCAGGCGGTGTCCGAACAGGGCCGGCTCCAGTTGCGGGGCGGCGCCCGCGCGGGGGTGTCCCACCTGCTGCTGTCCGTCGACGGCGAACTCGTCGGCTACGCGCAACTGGAGGACACCGATCCGGTGGAGGCGCCCGCCGCCGAGCTGGTCGTCCACCCCGAGCACCGCGGGCACGGGCACGGGCGGGCGCTCGGGTCCGCGCTGCTGGCCACGTCCGGCAAGCGGCTGCGGGTGTGGGCGCACGGGGGACAGTCCGCCGCCCGCCATCTGGCTCAGGTCCTCGGGCTCACGCTGTTCCGCGAACTGCGGCAGATGCGGCGGCCGTTGACGGACCTCGACCTGCCCGAACCGGCACTGCCCGAGGGCGTGACGGTACGGGCCTTCGTGCCCGGCCGCGACGACGCCGCATGGCTCGCCGTGAACGCGGAGGCCTTCGCCCACCACCCCGAGCAGGGCTCGCTCACCCAGCGCGACCTCGACGACCGCATGGCGCAGCCGTGGTTCGACCCGCAGGGGTTCTTCCTCGCCGAGCGCGACGGCCGGCTGGTCGGCTTCCACTGGACCAAGGTGCACCGGGAGGAGCGCCTCGGCGAGGTGTACGTCCTCGGCGTCCGCCCCGGCGCCCAGGGCGGCGGCCTCGGCAAGGCCCTCACCCTCATCGGCCTGCGCCACCTGGCCGCGCAGGGCCTGCCGACGGCGATGCTGTACGTCGACGCCGACAACAAGGCGGCGGTCTCGGTCTACGAGCGCCTGGGCTTCACCACGTACGAAACCGACCTCATGTACCGCACGGAAACGTGATCCTCGGGGCCGCCTTCCGGTGTCCCTCACGTCATGTGGCCGTAACCGGCGGTTCAGACGGTCTTGCGACGCTCGGGCGGTGAAGCCCGCCGCGCCAGAGCCCGAGCCGCCCCGGGAGGCGACCGCCGCCGCGCTCCCGCGCGTGCCGTTCGACGCGCCTGTCCCGCCGCAGGCGCGGAAGAATAGGTTCATGAGGCAGCCAGACACCCAGGCAGCGCAGACCCCGCCGGCTCCCGCCGACCGCGTGGGAGCCCTCGCGGGCCCCGCCACCACACAGCACCCGCAGCCCTCCGTGGGCTCCATCGCCGCGCACCGCCCGCACACCGTGGCGGCCACGGTCTCCGACCTGGAACCGGACATCGACGCCGACCTCGACGGTTACGTGGAGGCACCGGTCGAGGGGGAACAGCTGCCGCAGGGCCGTTTCCTGGACCGGGAGCGCAGCTGGCTCGCCTTCAACGAGCGCGTCCTCGAACTCGCCGAGGACCCAGCCACCCCCCTGCTGGAACGCGCGAACTTCCTCGCGATCTTCGCCAGCAACCTGGACGAGTTCTTCATGGTCCGGGTCGCGGGACTGAAGCGCCGCATCGCCACCGGCGTGGCCACCCGGTCCGCCTCCGGGCTGCAGCCGCGCGAGGTGCTGGAGATGATCTGGGCCCGCTCGCGCGAGCTCATGGCCCGGCACGCCGCCTGCTACCACGAGGACGTCGCCCCCGCACTCGCGGAGGCGGGCATCCACCTGGTCCGCTGGAGCGAGCTCACGGAGAAGGAGCAGGCCCGCCTGTTCACGCTCTTCAGGCAGCGCATCTTCCCCGTGCTGACCCCCCTGGCCGTCGACCCCGCGCACCCGTTCCCGTACATCTCCGGCCTGTCCCTGAACCTGGCCGTGGTCGTGCGCAACCCGGTCACCGGCCACCGCCACTTCGCCCGCGTCAAGGTGCCGCCGCTGCTGTCCCGCTTCCTGGAGAGCTCCCCGGGCCGCTACGTCCCCCTGGAGGACGTCATCGCGGCCCACCTGGAGGAGCTGTTCCCGGGCATGGAGGTGCTGGAGCACCACACCTTCCGGCTCACCCGCAACGAGGACCTCGAGGTCGAGGAGGACGACGCCGAGAACCTGCTCCAGGCCCTGGAGAAGGAGCTCATGCGGCGCCGCTTCGGGCCGCCGGTGCGCCTGGAGGTCGAGGAGTCCGTCGACCGCGAGGTGCTCGACCTGCTGGTGCGCGAGCTGAAGATCAGCGAGGCCGAGGTCTACCCGCTGCCCGGCCCCCTGGACCTCACCGGCCTCTTCCGCATCCACGGCCTCGACCGGCCCGAGCTGAAGTACCCGAAGTTCGTCGCCGGCACCCACCGGGACCTGGCGGAGGTGGAGTCCGCCACGCCACCCGACATCTTCACCGCCCTGCGCAGCCGCGACGTGCTCCTGCACCACCCCTACGACTCCTTCTCGACCTCCGTGCAGGCCTTCCTCGAACAGGCCGCCGCCGACCCGGACGTCCTCGCGATCAAGCAGACCCTGTACCGGACCTCCGGCGACTCCCCCATAGTCGACGCGCTCATCGACGCCGCCGAGTCCGGCAAGCAGGTCCTCGTCCTGGTCGAGATCAAGGCCCGCTTCGACGAGCACGCCAACATCAAGTGGGCGCGCAAGCTGGAGGAGGCCGGCTGCCACGTCGTCTACGGACTGGTCGGCCTGAAGACCCACTGCAAGCTGTCCCTGGTGGTGCGCCAGGAGGGCGACGACACCCTGCGGCGCTACAGCCACGTCGGCACCGGCAACTACCACCCGAAGACCGCCCGCCTCTACGAGGACCTCGGCCTGCTCACCGCGGACCCGCAGGTCGGCGCGGACCTGTCCGACCTGTTCAACCGCCTCTCCGGCTACTCCCGCCGCGAGACCTACCGCCGGCTGCTGGTCGCCCCCAAGTCCCTGCGCGACGGGCTGATCTCCCGCATCACCAAGGAGATCCAGCACCACCGCGCCGGACGCCCGGCCGTCATCCGCATCAAGGTGAACTCGATGGTCGACGAGGCGGTCGTCGACGCGCTCTACCGCGCCTCCCAGGCCGGCGTCCCGGTCGACGTGTGGGTGCGCGGCATCTGCGCCCTGCGCCCCGGCGTGCCCGGCCTGTCGGAGAACATCCGCGTCCGCTCGGTCCTCGGCCGCTTCCTCGAACACTCCCGGGTCTTCGTCTTCGGCAACGGCGGCGAGTCCGAGGTGTGGATCGGCAGCGCCGACATGATGCACCGCAACCTCGACCGCCGTATCGAGGCCCTGGTCCGGGTCACCGACCCGGCCCACCGGGCAGCCCTCAACCGGCTGCTGGAGACCGGCATGTCCGACACCACCTCCTCCTGGCACCTCGGCCCGGACGGCGAGTGGACCCGGTACGCGACCGACTCGGACGGCCAGCCCCTGCGCAACGTCCAGGAGATGCTCATAGACGCCCGGAGGCGCCGGCGTGGCACAGCAACACCTTGACCCGACGGACTCCACGGCCGTGAGCTCCCCCGAGCCGCCGACCGCGCCGGAGCCGGGCGGTGCCCCCACCGCCGAAGCCCTCGCGTGCTATCTGCGGGCCCAGGCCACGGAGTTCCTCCGCGCGCTGCGCCTGCACCGCGAGACCGGCGGCGCGGGGCACGGCACGGAGGAGTCCGTCGACGCCGCGCGCGCCCTGCGCCGCTCGGCCCGCCGCATCAGCGGCACCGCGCACACCTTCCGCCCCCTGCTCGACGAGACCTGGTCGGCGGAGCTGTGCCCGGAACTGGCCTGGCTGTCCGGCACCCTGGCCCGTGAACACGCCTGCCAGGCCTGCCTGGAGCGGCTGCTGCTCGCCCTGCACCGGCTCTCCGGCACCGCGGTCCTCCCCGCCCAGCCCACCGAGGAGGCCGCGGGCGGCCGCGGAGCCGACCGCGGCAACCTCACCGTGGGCGCGGCGAAGGCGGGCGCCCTGCTGGAGCGTCAGCTCACCCTGGCCCGGACCCGCGCGCACTCGACCGCCCTCCAGGCGCTGGGCTCCGCGCGCTTCCACGCCGTCGCGGACAAGGTGGCCGTCCTCGCCAGCGACGTCCCCCTCGCCCCCGGCGCCGCCGCCATGGACCTGACTCCCCTGGCCGCCGCAGCCCGGGAGCGCCTGACGGACGCCGTCGCCGCCCTCCCGCTCGTCACCGCGGGCAGCCCGTACAACGCGGAGGCCCTGATCCACGGCCTCTCCCCTGACCCGGCCCCGCACCCGCAGGACGCCCCCTGGCACCAGGTCCGCCTGCTGCTGCGCCTGCACCGGTACGCGCGCGAGGTGCTCGACGGAGCCGGGGGTCAGCTCGGGGGATCGTCCGCGCACGTACGGCTGTCGGCGGCCGGGCAGGCCCTCGACCGGCACCGCGACGCCTCGGAGGCGGCGGCCGCGGCGGCCGCGGCGGCCCGCACCCCGCGCATCGCCCCGGCGACGGCGTACGCGCTCGGCGTGCTGCACGCGGACCAGCGCCACGAGGTGGAGGCGGCCAGGTTCGCCTTCCAGCAGGCGTGGCAGAAGCAGGCCGTGGGTGCCGGCTGACCGCCGGCTGACAGGACGGGACGCACCGGTGACCGACCTCGACCCGAACCGCACGCCCGTCCTGGCGGCAGGCTGCGTGCTGTGGCGCCGCTCGACGCCGGACGGCGCACTGCGGCTGTGCCTGGTCCACCGACCGAAGTACGACGACTGGTCCCACCCCAAGGGCAAGCTCAAGCGCGGTGAGGACCCGCTCGCGGGCGCCGTGCGCGAGGTGGCGGAGGAGACGGGCTACACCGCCGTTCCCGGCGCCGAGCTGTCCACCGTGACCTACATGGTGCGCGGCCGGCCCAAGCAGGTCCGCTACTGGGCCGCCGAGGCCGCGACGGGCGGCTTCACCCCCAACAAGGAGGTGGACCGCATCCTGTGGCTGCCGCCGGAAGAGGCCCGGAAGCGGCTCACCCAGTTCCGCGACCGCGAGCTGCTCGACGAACTGACGGCGGCGCTGCGCCTCGGCTGAGCGTG
This sequence comes from Streptomyces sp. CB01373, assembly GCF_002803075.1. Classification (GTDB taxonomy): domain Bacteria; phylum Actinomycetota; class Actinomycetes; order Streptomycetales; family Streptomycetaceae; genus Streptomyces. The sequence continues at coordinate 289,769 of NZ_NNBK01000008.1, forward strand.
CCGGTGCCGGTCAGGCGCCGCCCTCGTGCCCCAGCGCGTCCGCGCGGGCGAGGCTGCGGGCCCGGCGGGCCGGCCCGCGCCAGCCGCAGGTACAGCGGGCCAGACAGAAGCGGCCCTGTTCGACTGTCGCCGCGCGGTGTCCCACGGCGTCCCGGTTCCCGCAGTCCTCCTGGGTGGGGCTCAGGCCCTCATGCTGCACCACGACGACAAATGTACCCACGCCAGGTGAACGGGACGTTACGGCCGCCCGTCGATCGGGTGCGTGCGTGACGGGGGCCACCCACTCGTCGTTGACGGGACGACAGGGACCCATGACGGACGTGGCAGCTGGGGGTAGGCAGGGCGATGGCGGTGCGGCGGCGGCTGGGTGTCCCTCCTGCTCGTGCTCGGGTGAGGCCGGGCGGCGCGCGCGCCGGGACGGGCGGCGCGGTGCTCGCGGCGGCCGTCCTGGCCGGGGCGTGCGCCACCGGATGCTCCGGCGGCGCGGACGCCGAGGACGCGCGCGCCGCGACCGATCCGGTGCAGGCCCTGCGCCAGGCGCCGGACGTGCTGCTGCAGGCGGGCAGCGCGCAGACCCGTACGTCGATGGAGATGGCCACCGGCGGGACCCGGGTGACGATCCGCGGCGAGGGCGGCTACGACTTCCGCGGACAGCGCGGGCAGCTGACACTGGTGCTGCCGCAGAACCCGACCGGGGCCGCCGAGCACGTGCCGCTCACCGAGCTCCTCGCTCCGGGCGCGCTGTACATGAAGAACCGGGGAGCGGGCGTGCCGCCCGACAAGTGGGTGCGGGTGGACACGGCCACGCTCGTCGACGGCAACCTGGTCACCGGCGGCGCCACCGACCCGTTCGCCGCCGCCGAGGTGCTGCGCGGCACCCGCACGGCGACGTACGTGGACCGGACGGAGGTCGCCGGAGTCCCGGTGCGGCACTACCGGGGCACGGCCGATCTCGCGCTGGCGGCGAAGAGCGCCACGGCGGCCGACGAGGCGGCGCTGACCGCGGCGGCGAAAGGGTTCGCCACGGCCTCGGTCCCGTTCGACGCCTACCTCGACGACCAGGGCCGCATCCGCAAGCTCCGGCAGCGCTTCGCCTTCGTCAACGGGCAGCTCGGAAGCACTGTCGCCGTCTTCTCCACGACGCTGCTGTACGCCTTCGGCACCCCGGTGACCGTGACGCTGCCGCGGCCGCAGGACATCTACACCGGGCGGATCGCCGAGTCGTGAGCCGGGCCGGGACCCGAATGGTCCGGGAAAATGACCGGCGAACTAGCCCTTTGGTGCCATGCGCCGCACACGGGCCGCTCCCTACGCTGGGAGCCGGCAGCGGCAGACGGCAGAGAAGAGGTGACGCGCGTGGCTCCGCTCGGCGGTACGGCGGTCCAGGACCACGTGGCCCTCGCCGAGATAGAGCTGTGCGGGGAGCTGATCATCGCGGCCTCGGCGGCCGAGGAGCGGCTCAGCCTGGAGAGCATCGACGAGGTGCTGCGGGTGGCCGAGGAGCGCGAGGCCGGCGCGGGCCGCAGAGCGCCGGGCGCCCGGCGGCCTCCCGGCCGGTGAGCCTCAGGTGCGCAGCAGCCGTCCGATCGCCTTCGTGGCCTCCTCCACCTTCGCGTCGATCTCCGATCCGCCCTTGAGGGCCGCGTCGGCGACGCAGTGCCGCAGGTGCTCCTCCAGCAGTTGCAGGGCGAAGGACTGCAGTGCCTTGGTGGAGGCGGACACCTGGGTGAGTATGTCGATGCAGTAGACGTCCTCGTCGACCATCCGCTGGAGCCCGCGGATCTGGCCCTCGATCCGGCGGAGCCGCTTGAGGTGCTCGTCCTTCTGCTTGTGGTAACCGTGCGTGACGGGCTCGTGCCCGGTGATTCCGCTCACGTTCTCGGAGGGCGCCGTCGCGCCGGCCTCGGTGGTCGTCATCGCGTCCTCGCTCCCGTAAATCTCGGCACACACCGAGGAGACATACCCCTGGCGGGTATATCGTAACGAATTCTGCCGGGTACCGGCAGCCTTGGCATGCCCCCGTGCGGAGCAGGGCAGGTCATGGGCGACACTGGGGGACGACCCCTTAGCCGTGGCCGGATGATGCGCTTACCATCACCCTGACCCCAACCGAAGCACCCCGAGGACCCCACGTGCGCTTTCGTCTGACCCCCAGGGAGACGAGCTTCTACGACATGTTCGCCGCATCCGCGGACAACATCGTCACGGGCTCGAAACTCCTGATGGAACTGCTCGGGGCGGACACCTCCGCCCGGGCCGAGATCGCAGAGCGTATGCGGGCCGCGGAACACGCGGGTGACGACGCCACGCATGCGATCTTCCACCAGCTGAACTCCTCGTTCATCACGCCCTTCGACCGCGAGGACATCTACTCCCTCGCGTCGTCCCTCGACGACATCATGGACTTCATGGAGGAGGCCGTCGACCTGGTCGTCCTCTACAACGTCGAGGAACTGCCCAAGGGCGTCGAGCAGCAGATCGAGGTTCTGGCCAGGGCGGCGGAGCTGACGGCCGAGGCGATGCCGCACCTGCGGACCATGGACAACCTCACCGAGTACTGGATCGAGGTGAACCGCCTGGAGAACCAGGCGGACCAGATCCACCGCAAGCTGCTCGCGCACCTGTTCAACGGCAAGTACGACGCGATCGAGGTGCTGAAGCTCAAGCAGATCGTGGACGTGCTGGAAGAGGCCGCGGACGCGTTCGAGCACGTGGCGAACACGGTGGAGACCATCGCGGTCAAGGAGTCCTGAGGCGTCCATGGACACCTTCGCTCTGATCCTGACCGTCCTGGTCGCTCTCGGCTTCGCCTACACCAACGGCTTCCACGACTCCGCCAACGCCATCGCGACCTCCGTGTCGACCCGGGCGCTCACCCCGCGCGCCGCGCTGGCCATGGCCGCCGCGATGAACCTCCTCGGTGCCTTCCTCGGCAGCGGGGTCGCCAAGACCGTCAGCGAGGGCCTGATCCAGACGCCCACCGGCGGCAAGGGGATGGGCATCCTCTTCTCGGCCCTCCTCGGGGCCATCGTCTGGAACCTGGTCACCTGGTACTTCGGCCTTCCCTCGTCCTCCTCGCACGCGCTGTTCGGCGGCATGGTGGGCGCGGCCCTCGCGGGGGGTACGACGGTGTACTGGTCCGGCGTGCTCGACAAGGTCGTCACCCCGATGTTCCTGTCCCCGGTGGTCGGTCTGATCGTCGGCTACCTGGTGATGACGACGATCATGTGGCTCTTCCGCAGGACCAACCCGCACAAGGCCAAACGCGGCTTCCGCATAGCCCAGACCGTGTCGGCGGCCGGCATGGCGCTCGGGCATGGCCTCCAGGACGCCCAGAAGACCATGGGTGTCGTGGTGATGGCGCTGGTCATCGCCGATGTCGAGGACTACGGAGACCCGATCCCGGTGTGGGTGAAGCTGGTCTCCGCTCTCATGCTGTCGCTGGGCACCTACGCGGGCGGCTGGCGCATCATGCGCACTCTGGGCCGCAAGATCATCGAACTGGACCCGCCGCAGGGTTTCGCCGCCGAGACCACCGGCGCGTCGATCATGTTCGCCACGGCGTACCTCTTCAAGGCGCCGATCTCCACGACCCATGTGATCACCTCGGCGATCATGGGCGTGGGCGCGACGAAGCGGGTCAACGCCGTCCGCTGGGGCGTGGCGAAGAACATCGTCCTGGGCTGGTTCATCACCATGCCGGCCGCGGCGGTCGTGGCGGCCTGCGCCTTCTGGCTGATCAAGCTGGCGTTCCTGTAGCAGCCCGGCCCTGTGTGGTGACACTGGAACCATGACGAGCAAGGCACTTCTCGAAGGCGGGCCGGAGGATCTCGCGGGCACCCTGGTGCCTGTGGTCCCTCCCGGACAGGAACTGAAGATCCCGCACCTCGGGGGATACGAGCACTACAAGGTCACCTCGCGCCACGAGGACAGCAAGGAAGGACAGGTCACCGTCTACCGGTGGTGGGAGCGCACCGAAGTCGCAGAGTGAGCGGCCGGGCGCGCACCCCGGCCGGTGAAAGCGTGCGGGCCCGCCCCCGGGAGCCGGGGGCGGGCCCTTCTGCCACCTCGCAGTGGCACCGCCATGCAGCACCGCGAGGAATCCGGGGGGAGGACGTGCTCTAGCCGAAGCGGCCGGAGATGTAGTCCTCGGTCGCCTGCACGGACGGGTTGGAGAAGATCCGCTCGGTCTCGTCGATCTCGATCAGCCGGCCCGGCTTGCCCACGGCCGCCAGGTTGAAGAACGCCGTACGGTCCGAGACGCGCGCCGCCTGCTGCATGTTGTGCGTCACGATGACGATCGTGAAGCGCTCCTTCAGCTCGCCGATCAGGTCCTCGATGGCGAGCGTGGAGATCGGGTCGAGGGCGGAGCAGGGCTCGTCCATGAGCAGCACCTTCGGCTCGACCGCGATGGCGCGGGCGATGCACAGACGCTGCTGCTGACCGCCGGACAGGCCCGAGCCGGGCTTGTTCAGGCGGTCCTTGACCTCGTTCCAGAGGTTGGCGCCCTTGAGCGACTTCTCGACGATGTCGCCCAGCTCGCTCTTGCGGTAGTTGCCGTTCAGCCGCAGTCCCGCCGCCACGTTGTCGAAGATCGACATGGTGGGGAACGGGTTCGGGCGCTGGAAGACCATGCCCACCTCGCGGCGCACGGCCACCGGGTCCACCCCGGCGCCGTAGAGGTCCTCCTCGTCCAGGAGCACCTTGCCCTCGACGCGGCCGCCCGGGGTGACCTCGTGCATACGGTTGAGGGTGCGCAGGAACGTCGACTTGCCGCAGCCGGAGGGGCCGATGAACGCCGTCACCGAGCGCGGCTCGACCGTCATCGAGATGTCCTCGATCGCCTTGTGGGCGCCGTAGTAGGCGGTGAGCCCGCTCACATCGATTCGCTTGGCCATGACTACTTCACTTCCAAAAGTCCGGGGGTCGCTGACAGGCCCCGCGCGGCAGCAGCCGCAGATCGTTAACGGGGGGCCTTCCAGCGGGCGATGCCGCGGGCCACGAGGTTGAGGATCATCACGAAGGCGATGAGGGTGAGCGAGGCCGCCCACGCACGGTCGTACGCCGCACCGGAGCCCGCGCTGTTCGTGTACTGCTGGTAGATGTACAGCGGCAGCGAGGACTGCGCCCCCTCGAAGGGGTTCGTGTTGATGAACGGGTTGCCGAAGACCAGCAGCAGCACGGGCGCGGTCTCACCGGCGATACGGGCGATGGCCAGCACGATGCCGGTCGTGATGCCGCCGATGGAGGTGGGCAGGACCACCCGCAGGATCGTGCGCCACTTGGGCACGCCCAGGGCGAGGGACGCCTCCCGCAGCTCGTTCGGCACGAGCTTGAGCATCTCCTCCGTGGAGCGGACCACGACGGGCATCATCAGGATGGCCAGGGCCAGCGAACCGGCGAAGCCGAAGGGCTGCATCTTGAAGATCAGCATCAGGCTGAGGATGAACAGGCCCGCGACGATCGACGGGATGCCGGTCATGACGTCGACGAAGAAGGTCACGGCCCGGGCGAGGTTGCCGCGCCCGTACTCCACCAGGTAGACGGCGGTGAGCACGCCGACCGGCGCGCCGATCAGGGTGGCGAGGCCGACCTGCTCCAGGCTGCCGATGATGGCGTGGTAGATGCCGCCGCCCGGCTCGGTGTCGGCGACCAGGCCCATCGAGTGGGTCAGGAAGTAGCCGTCCAGGACCTTCACACCGCGCTGGACGGTCGTCCAGACCAGGGAGATCAGCGGCACGAGGGCGATCAGGAAGGCGACCCAGACGAGACTGGTCGCGACCCGGTCCTTGGCCTGGCGGCGGCCCTCGACGCGGGCGGCGACGCCGTAGGTGCCGAGGATGAAGAGGATCGCGGCGATCAGGCCCCACTGGACACGGCTGTGGAGACCGCCGGCCAGGCCGATGACGACCGCGGCGGCCAGGGAGCCGGCGGCGATGGCCCACGGCGACCACTTGGGCAGACTCGCGCCGCGCAGACTGCTGGAGCGCCTGTCGGCGATGGCTGCGTGGCTCATGCGTTGGCCCCCGAGTAGTCCTTGCGGCGGGCGATGATCAGGCGGGCCGCGCCGTTGACCAGCAGAGTGATGACGAACAGGACCAGGCCGGAGGCGATCAGCGCGTCACGGCCGTACTCCGACGCCTCGCTGAACTTGCTGGCGATGTTCTGGGCGAAGGTGCCGCCGCCCGGGTCGAGCAGGCTGGCCCCGATGGTGAAGGTCGGCGACAGCACGGTGGCGACGGCCATCGTCTCGCCGAGCGCGCGGCCCAGGCCGAGCATCGAGGCGGAGATCACGCCGGAGCGCCCGAAGGGCAGCACCGACATGCGGATGACCTCCCAGCGCGTGGCGCCGAGAGCCAGGGCCGCCTCCTCGTGCATCCGCGGGACCTGGCGGAACACCTCGCGGCTGACGTTGGTGATGATCGGCAGGATCATGATCGCCAGCAGGATGCCGACAGTGAGCAGCGAGCGGGGGGCGCCGCCCTCCCAGGAGAAGACGCCGGTCCAGCCGAGGTAGTGGTTCAGCCAGCCGAACAGGCCGTCCAGGTTCGGGACCAGGATCAGCGCGCCCCACAGACCGAACACGATGGACGGCACGGCGGCGAGCAGGTCGATCACGTACGCGATGGGGCCGCTCAGGCGGCGCGGGGCGTAGTGCGTGAGGAAGAGCGCGATGGCGACCGCGACGGGCACGGCGATGACCATGGCGATGATCGAGGAGACCACCGTGCCGAAGGCCAGCACGGCGATGCCGAAGACCGGCGGCTGAAGGCCGGTGTTCCACTCGAAGGTGGTCAGGAAGTTGCCGTGGTCCTTGCTGATCGCCAGCGAGGCACGGTAGGTCAGGAAGACCGCGATCGCGGCCATGACCACCAGCAGCAGGATGCCCGACCCACGGGTGAGACCGAGGAAGATCCGGTCTCCGGGACGGGTGGCACCGCGGGCGGCGCGCTTCTGCCCGGCCGCGGTCGGTTGAGGGGAAGGCGCGTCGGCGCCCGTCGTATGCGTTGATATGTCCATCGGGATCTCCGGTCTGCGGAGACGTACGCGGGGTACGGCTCCTGGCGGCGGTGCACCGGAAGGTGCGGCCCGGCCCCGTCAGGGGGGCCGGGCCGCACTGGGATCAGCTCAGGCCGTCGATGGTGGTGCGGACCTTGCTGATGATCGCGTCGGGGATCGGCGCGTAGTCGTTCGCGGTGAGGATGCTCTGGCCCTCCTCGCTGGCGATGTAGCGCAGGAACGCCTTGGTGGCCGGCAGGGTGTCGGCCTTGTTGCCCTTGTCGCAGGCGATCTCGTACGTGACCAGGACCATCGGGTAGGCACCCTCGGCCTTGGTGTTGTAGTTCAGCTGCAGGGCCAGGTCGCTGCCGGTGCCGACGACCTTGGCGTCCGCGATGGCCTTGGTGGCGTTCTCGACGGAGGCCTTGACCGGGGCGGCGGCACCCGTGTTGATGTCGACCGTGGTCATGTCCTTGGCGTACGACAGCTCGAAGTAGCCGATCGCGCCCTCGGTCTGCTTCACCTGCTGGGCCACGCCGGAGGACTGCGGAGCAGCCTGGCCGCCCTTGGCCTGCCAGGCCTTGCCGCCCTCATACTTCCAGTTCGCCGGGGTGGCGGCCTTCAGGTACTTGGTGAAGTTGTCCGTGGTGCCGGACTCGTCCGAGCGGTGGAACGCCTGGATCTTCAGGTTGGGCAGCTTGGCGTCGGGGTTCAGCTTCTTGATCGCCGCGTCGTCCCAGTTCTTGATCTTGCTGTCGAAGATCTTCGCCAGGGTGGGGGCGTCCAGGACGAGGCTGTCCACGCCCGGGACGTTGTAGCCGAGCGCGATCGGGCCGCCGACCATCGGCAGGTCGATGCCCTGACCGCCGTCGGTGCAGATCTTCTGGGAGGCGGTGACCTCTTCGGGCTTCAGCGCCGAGTCGGAGCCGGCGAAGGCGACCTGGCCCTGGGTGAACGCCGTGACGCCGGCGCCGGAGCCGCCGCCCTTGTAGTTGATCTGCACGCCACAGGCCTGGCTGAACTGCTTCACCCAGGCGTCGATCGCGTTCTTCTGCGCCGAGGAGCCGTCGGCGAGCAGCTGGCCCTTGGCGTCGTCACACTTGATGGAGCTGTTGGAGGCCGCGGTGCTGCTGTCGCCGCCGGCGTTGTTCTTGCCGGTGTCGTCAGAACCGCACGCCGTGAGGGCCAGGGCGCCGGAGACGGCGAGTGCGCCGAGAGCGAGTGCCCGCCGGGTCTTGCGCTGAAGCTTCACTTGAGTTCCTTCCAGGAGCCGCCGTCCTGTTCGGCGGCGTGCGAGGTGTGGACGACACCGATGCACCGACGTGCGCATCAGCACCGGGTAAGGCCGAAATTAGGCAGAACAGGTGAAGCCGCCGATGGCCGGAAGTGAACGAGGGGTGAACCCCTGCCGACAGTGCGGTGAGGTCACGGAATGCTTACGTCGAGGCCACGGAAGGAGACATGGCCGGGGCGGGCCCGTCGCCATGGACTCGAGGGCGCGCCGGACACCGGGGAACGCCGCGTTCCCCACCCCGCGGACCGCACCGCGCCGCCGGCCCGCGCGACCGAATCGGCCCGCGCTCGCGTGTCGGTGACGCCCCGACCGCCGTACTGTGGCAGTCCTGCGGCGCGGTTCCCCGGAACCCTCCGGGCCTCCTCGTCGTCTCGTTCCGCAGGAACGATCAGGAGGTGCGGGCATGGAACGGCGGACTTTCCTGGGGGGCGGCGCGGCCGCGCTCGCGGCGGCCGCGACGAGCGCGTGCAGCGGCGGCACGGGCGCCCCGGCCCGGGCGGCGGCGGACCGGACGACCGCCAGGGAGATGTCGGCTGCCTCCGGCACCACCAGCACCCCGTCCGCCACCGGCTGGGCCGCGCTCGCCCGCTCCCTGCACGGCACCCTGATCCGCCCGGGCGACGCCTCCTGGACGACCGCCAAGCAGCTCTACAACACCCGCTTCGACAACCTCAGGCCCACCGCGGTCGCCTACGTGGCCAACGCCGACGACGTACGGACCGTGCTGTCCTACGCCCGCGCCCACCACCTCCGCGCAGCCGTCCGCAACGGCGGCCACTCCTACGGCGGCTGGTCCTCCGGCGACGGCCGGCTGATCATCGACGTCTCCAAGCTCAGCCAGATACGGGCGAGCGGCTCCTCCGCGGTGATCGGCGCCGGCGCCAAGCTCATCGACATCTACCGCACGCTCACCGCGAAGGGCGTCACGATCCCCGGCGGCTCCTGCCCGACCGTGGGCATCTCCGGCCTGGTCCTGGGCGGCGGTCACGGAGTCGTCGCCCGCGCCTACGGCCTGACCTGCGACAGCCTGACCGGGGCCACCCTCATCACCGCGGACGGCAGGCAGCTGACCGCCGACGCCACCCAGAACAAGGACCTGTTCTGGGCGCTGCGCGGCGCGGGCAACGGCAACTTCGGCGTCGTCACCGAACTGCGGTTCAGGACCCACCCCGCACCGCAGGCCGTGTCGGCGTACCTGACCTGGCCCTGGGCGAAGGCCGCGGCGGTGATGAAGGCCTGGCAGGAGTGGGGACCCGTCCAGCCGGACGAGATCTGGTCCTCGCTGCACCTGGAGAACACGGCGGGCGGCACGCCCAGGGTGTCCGTGGCCGCCTTCTCCCTGGGCACCTACGGCGCGCTGCAGAACGCGGTGGACCGCCTGGCCGCGTCGGTCGGCGCCCCGGCGTCGAGCGTGTCGCTCAGGCGCCACTCCTACTGGCAGGCCATGGACGCCTACGCCGGCTGCTCGTCCTTCCCCGTGGAGGCCCAGTGCCACCTGCCGGGCAAGACGCCCGGCCGCTCCCCGCAGGGCAGGCTCGGCCGCGAGACCTACGCGGCCCGCTCGGACTTCTTCGACCGCTCCCTGTCCTCGGCCGGCATCCGGACGCTGGTGGCGCAGCTGCCCTCGGTGCGCGGCGGCGCGGGCAGCATCGCGTTCACCGCACTCGGCGGGGCGGTCAACCGGGTCTCCCCGACGGCGACGGCCTTCGTCCACCGACGCTCACGCATGCTGGCCCAGTACGTCGCCTCCTGGCGCCCGGGCACCACCGGCTCGGCGGCCCAGGCCTGGCTGACCTCGGCGCACGACGCCATGCGGCCCTACGCCTCCGGAGCGGCCTACCAGAACTACAGCGACCCCACCCTGAAGAACTGGCGCACCGCCTACTACGGCGACGCGGCGACCCGCCTGGCCAAGCTGAAGCGGCAGTACGACCCGCAGAACTTCTTCTCGTACCCGCAGGGCCTGTGACGCCCGGCGGGCCACCCGTGAGACCCGGCAGCGGACGGCCGGGGCACGGCGGGGCGCCGGGGGCGCTCCGCTACGCCGCCAGGTCCCGGTCCTCCGCCGACGCCCGCTCCCCGGCGGAGCAGCCGGAGACCACCGTGTCGTCCACGCCGCCGCCACGCCGCGCACTCACCAGCCGGCCGCCCCACGCCGACCCCTCGACCGCCTTCATCAGTGGCGTGAGCAGGGCCATGGCCAGGGGGGAGAGCAGCAGCGCGACAGCCGTACCCAGCGCGAACCCGCCGACCACGTCCGTCGGATAGTGCACGCCCATGTAGACCCGGCAGAACCCCTCGAACAGCGCCAGCACGATCCCGGCCAGACCGAAGCGCCGGTCGACGACGAACAGCGCGACCGCCATCGCCATGGTGATCGTCGCGTGATCGCTCACGAAGGAGTAGTCGGTCTTGCCGGGCACCAGGACATCGAGCCCCCGATGGTCCAGGAAGGGCCGGGGCCGCTGCACGAAATCCCTTATCGGCACGTTCACGAGCACCGCGAGGCCGGCCGCCAGCGGCGCCCACACCAGCGCGGCCACGCCGGACGCCGCCCCCTCGCCGCCCCGGCGCCGCACGGACCACCAGCACCCCAGCACGAGCAGCACCATGGCGAGCAGCAGCCCGTACTCACCGACGAACTCCATGACCCGGTCGAACCAGTGCGGGGCGTTCCTGGCCAGGCTGTTGATGTCGTAGAGCAGGTCGACGTCGGGGTTCGACCCGGATTCGGCGAGTCCAGCCATCCTGCTGCGGCCCCTTCGTCGTGTCGTCGCGGGCGCACCCGGCGTGCGCCGCTCCAGCCCACCCCCGTGGTCGTAGGTCCGCTTCCGCTGCACGCGCGCAGGGTCCGCACGCCACCGGACATCCACTTGGCTACGTCATCAGCAACGCACGACCCCGATCGATGCGTTCCGCACTCCACCGAACGATCACGCAGACGTTATCGAAGAGAGACTCGTCGCCGCAGCTCAGGGGGGCGGCTCACCCTCCGCTCACACCGCGGAGGGGAGCGCCTTCGCACCGTCCTCGGTGACCCTGGTGGCCCCGAAGTAGTCGGGTGTGTCGACGGGATCGAAGCGGATCACGGCGCCCGTCCTCGGCGCGTCGATCATGTACCCGCCGCCGACGTAGATGCCGACGTGCCGGATGGCCCGCGAGTTGGTCAGGTCGTCGGAGAAGAACACCAGGTCACCCGGCAGGAGTTCGTCCCGCCTGGGGTGCGGCCCGGCGTTGTACTGATCGTTGGCGACCCGCGGCAGCGTGACCCCCACGCTCTCGTAGGCGGCCTTGGTCAGGCCCGAGCAGTCGAACCGCCCGCCCTGCTCAGGGGTGCCGTTCCCACCCCACAGATAACGCGTGCCCAGCTTGCTCTGCGCGTACGTGATGGCCGCCGCGGCCTGCCGGGAGGGATCGACACGGGTGACGGGGGCGGCGAAGCTCTTCTCCAGGGTCGTGATCGTCTTCACGTAGTTCCGCGTCTCCGCGTACGGCGGCACGCCCCCGTACCTGATGACCGCGTCGGCCCCCGCGTTGTAGGCCGCGAGCATGTTGTGCGTGGCGTTGCCCGGCACGCTCTTGACGTAGGAGGCGAGTTCGCAGTCGTAGGACGCGGCCGAGGGGATCGCGTCGTTCGGGTTCCAGACGTCCGCCTTCCCGTCGCCGTCGGCGTCAATGCCGTGCGTGGCCCAGGTGCTCGGGATGAACTGCGCGATCCCCTGCGCCGCGGCGGGACTCCTGGCGTTCGGGTCGAACCCGCTCTCCTGGTACAACTGGGCTGCCAGCAAGGCCGGGTTGATCGCGGGGCAGAGATTGCCCCATCTCTGCACGAGGGACTGGTACGCGGCCGGCACGGCGCCCTTGGCGAGCCCCACGGACCCGCCGCCCGCCCCGCCCGCGATGCTCCCCGCGGCGACGTAGACGCCGACGACGAGCAGGGCGACGAAGCTGAGCCCGGAAGCGACGACGGCGACCGCCACGATCCATGCCTTACGCACCGTCAACCGCCCCTCGTCGCACGGGAGTCCGCCGTCGACAGTGTAGAGGCGCCGGCACCGCTTTCCAGGTGATCACACACGGGCGCAGGGCAGCACGGCGGTCAGCCACCGTGCGACCCCGCGGCGAGGAGCGGCGCGGGGCGGATCAGAGAGCGGCGGTCGCGTCCTTGTAGAGCCGGTCCGCGGCGGCCCCCAGCACCACGCTGTACGACGTGTCCGCCGTCGAGCCGCCCGCCTCGTGGCCGCCGAGCACGCCGACGACCTCCTGGTCGCCGTTGATCCACGGGCTGCCGCTGGTGCCGCCGGTGAACTCCGGGCAGTCGATACGCTGCTGCGTGCCGCTGTGGGCCCGCGGCCGGTTGGTGCAGCTGATGGGCACCTCGCGGGAGTCCGGGTAACCGGTGAGGGTGACCGCGGTCGCCCCGGTCGCCGCCCCGGTGAGGAAGCGGTTGGCGCCGACGGCGTCCTCGACACCCTTCCCGCCCTGCGGGGCGATCACGGCGAAGGCCATGTCGCTGTCCTCGTCCTGGTGCGCGGTCCAGTCGTCGGGCAGGAAGCGCTGCTTGACCGTCCACACCCCGTAGGGCGCCCGGCCGTCCCGGTACCCCGGCACGAACACCAGGTCGGAGTCCCCGCTCAGGCAGTGGGCGGCGGTGACGACGAGGTCGCGGTGGGGGCTGTGCACCACCGAGGCCGTGCAGAAGTGGTTGCCGGCGAGGTCGTCGGCCTTGTCCGCGCCGAACAGCGCCCCGACCCGGGCGCTCTGCGGGGTCTTGGACGTGACGGCGGTCACCCCGAGCGGTTCGGGCTCCTCGAACGGGCCGGTCATCCCATGCGGTCCGATCATCCCGAGCGCGCCGGGACCGTCGTGCGCGGCCGCGACGGAGACCGAGGTCACGGCGAGCAGCACCAGCGTGGCGAACAGCGCCCGCGCACCGGCCCGGCGACGCCCGGGACGTGCGCGATCGGCGAGGCTCTCGATACCTGAGGTGCGCTTCATCAGGCTCCACTGTGGCGGACGGGGATGAGAAACGGACCCCGACTTCCCTGAGATTCTCCTGTGAAACGCCCGTTCATCGTATGACCGGGCTCACACCGCCTCCCCCGACGCGCCCCGCCCGCCGGGACGCCGCCGGGGGCGACGGGAACGCGGTGCCGACGCGGAGAAGCGTGAGACCATCGGCCACGGGCGACCGCTCACCCGACTGGTCGTCAGAACCCTTGCCGACACGTGAGAAACGTCAACGACGGAACCACATCACGGGTTGCGGTCGGACTTCATTGCCCGGCGTGACCTGCCGTGATACACAGAGTGACCATACGTACGAAACCCACCAGGCAATGCCGTCAAGTCGACATACGGCGGCGTCATTGTCGGCGAGAATGGGCCTGCCCTCTGCACGAAGGCAGGGGAAGCGGAACTACCCAACAGGGGCGGTGACTTACATGCTCTTTGCGGCCGACAAGGGAGACATCAACACCATCATCGGCGGGATCGCTCCGAACTGGGGGCCCTTCGGCAGCCTGGGCAACGAGGCGAAGGTGATGATCGAGGTGGTGATGGCCGTGGCCATCCTGCTCTGCCTCGGCATCGCCATCTGGGGCGCCGCCAAACAGCGCATCGGCGCCACGGCCCTGCGCGACACGTTCAGTGCCGAGCAGGGCAAGGGCCTGATCATCGCCGGACTGACGGGCGTGTTCATCATCGGCTCGCTCGGCACGCTCTTCACCATCGTGTACGGCATGGCCGTGTAACCGGCGCATACCCGCGCATGCCGCGCACGGTGCCCCGTGCGCACCGCCGGCCGGACCCTCCGGGCGCGCCCGGTGCCCCCGCTGCCCCTACCCACCCACCGTGCCCACCGGCTGAGGTTGCGTTTCCCTGATGTCGAGTCACCACACCGCGTCCACGCGGGAACCAGCACGGCTACCGTCGTACTTCCAGGCATTCCGGTACGAGGTCGAGGGGGCGTACGGGGCATGAGTCGCTCAGACGGGCACGGGTACGGCGATTCGGCGCACGCCGACGACGGGCCGTACGCGGGCGGGCAGACCCGCACCCGGCTCCCGGACCGGCCCGGCGACCCCTACGGAGGCGCGCGGCGCGGCGGCCGCTCGTCCTCGCGCAGCCTGATCACGGTGGTCGCCGTCGTCGTCCTCCTCATCGCCGCGATCGCCTTCGCGAACCGCTCGGGAGGCCGCTCCCCCGCCGCCGGCGGCGGCACCGCAGACAAGCCCAAGGCGGCGGCGACCGCGGCGACCGGCAAGCAGCCGGTCCACACGAAGACGGACGGCATCCCGTCGGGCTTCACCCACGACGAACAGGGAGCACAGAGCGCCGCCGCGAACTACGCCGTGGCCCTCGGCTCGACCGACATGTTCAAGAAGGGCACCCGGCACACCCTCCTGGACCTCCTCTACACCCCCGACGCGGCGGCCCGCCTCCAAAAACCCATGGACCAGGCCTACTCGGCGGACTTCCTCAACAGGATGGGCCTGGCCGCGGACGGCAACCCGCCCACCGGCAGCACGTTCGTCTCACGCGTGGTGCCGGTGGGCACCACCGTGCAGCAGTACAGCGACAGCAGCGCCAGGGTCGCGATCTGGTACGTGGGACTCATCGGCATGTCCGCGAAGACCTCCACCGACCCGGTCACCTCGTCCTGGAAGACGTGGACGTTCGAACTCCAGTGGTCGAGAGGCGACTGGAAGATCGTCTCCGACTCGCAGAAGGCCGGCCCCGCCCCGGTCCCCGGCGACGACAGGGCCGCCACCTCCGACGAGATCCGCAAGGCCACCGAAGAGTACGGAGGGTTCACGTATGCCCGGTAGCAAGCAGCGCCTGCTGGGGCTCACCGGAGCCGTGGCAGCCGTGCAGACGACGGTCGTACTGCTGGCCACCCGCGCCGTCGCCGATCCCTCGCCCAGCCCGACGCCCTCGCCGACGGCGAGCAAGAACAACTGCGACCTCATCTTCGGCGACGCCAAGAAGTACTGCGAGCGCGGCAACGGCACCAGCAGCGGTTCCACGGCTCCCGACCCCACCTCCACCCTCGACCCCCTCTCCTCGCTCGCCAAGGGCTGTGCCGACGCCGCGTCGTGGACCGTCACCAAGCTCAGCAAGGCCGTGCAGGAGACGGCGAACGTCGACTTCACCAACCAGAAGTTCCTCCAGCAGTACGCGGTCGTGTTCGCCGCCTCGTCCGTGCTCACACTGCTGCTCTGGCTGCTGGCCGTGGCCAAGCGCGCCGTACGCGGCGTACCGCTGTCCACCGCCATCTCCGAGGCGGTCGGCTTCCTCTGGCTGACCGTGCTCGCCTCCGCCTTCACCCCGCTGATCCTCTACACGGTCGTCTCGGCCACCGACGGCGTCTCCGACGTCCTCGCCAAGGCCACCGGCGACCAGGCCGGCACCTTCTTCGGCACGTTCTCCGCCGCGCTCGGCAAGGGCGAGAACATCGGCGGCGGACCGATCATGCTGATCGTCGTCTCCCTGGTCTCCATCCTCGCCGCCGGCGTGCTCTGGCTGGAGCTCGTCATCCGCGCCGCCCTGCTCTACGTCGGCGCCCTGCTCGGCACCGTCGTCTACGCCGGACTGGTCGACAAGAACCTGTGGGGCCACGTCCGCCGCTGGGCCGGAATCATGATCGCGGTGATCATGGTGAAGCCGGTCATCGTCATCGTGCTCGGGCTCGCCGGAGCACTCTCCTCCGGCGACAACGGCCCCGGCGCCTTCTCCGCGGTCGTCTCCGGCCTCGCGATCATCCTGCTGGCCATCTTCGCCAGCGCCATGATCTACCGGTTCGTCCCGGGCTTCGGCGACGAGATCGCGGCCGGCCGCAACAACCGCATCATGCGGGGCGCCGAGGGCAAGGCCGCCGCGGTCATCAGCTCCCCGGCCACCATGGTCGCGCAGGGCATCAAGACCCACAGCACCCGGGCCGACAGCAACGGCGGCGGCCAGTCGTCCGCCCCCCGCCCGGCCAACCCGGCCGCCGGCGGCGTCGCCGCGCACAGCGCGCGCGTCCCGGACGGTGGTGGCGGATCCGGCCCCTCCACCACACCCGCTCCCCGCGCGCCCAGCCCGGTGAACACCCCCCACGCCGGAAGCACCCGCAACAGCAGCACCAACCGCCCGGGAGGTGAAGGACGTTGACGACCGACTCCCACGTGTCCCACGCGGTCGCGTCCCGCCGTACCTATCTGATCGGCCGCGCCCGGCCGAACGCGATCGTCGGCCGCAACCGCGAGTCCGGCGAGATCGCCCTGATCATCGCGGGCGCGTTCATCGGCATGATGTGCGGACTGCTGGTCCCGGTGCTGCCCCTGCGCATCGTCCTGCTGACGGGCTTCCCGCTGCTGGCCCTGGCCGCGGTCTACGTGCCCTACCGGCACCGCACCTTCTACAAGTGGTTCGAGATCAACCGGAGCTACAAGCGCACCGTCAAGCGCGGCGCCGTCTACCGCTCCAGCGTGATGGAGGCCGGAACGGGCCTGGACGGCCGGGAGGTCGAGATCGGGCCGCCGCCCGGCATCGGCCGGATCACCTGGCTCGCCGCGCCGTTCGGCCCCGACGAGATCGCCGTGCTGCTGCACGCCGACCGCAGAACCGTCACCGCCGCCATTGAGATCGAGGGCCCCGGCGTCGGCCTGCGCGACTCCGAGGACCAGGAAGCCCTCGTCGACCGCTTCGGCACCCTGCTCAAGCACGTGGCCAACGGCGACGGCTTCGTCACCCGCCTGCAGATGCTCGCCCGCACCCTCCCCGCCGACCCCGACGCCCACGCCAAGGACGTCTCCGTACGCGGGGACGAACGGGCACCGCACTGGCTCCAGCAGTCCTACGACCAACTGCAGTCCATGGTGTCCACCAGCAGCGAGCAGCACCGCGCCTACCTCGTCGCCTGCATGCACTACACCCGCGAACTCGCCGCCGAGGCCCACGCCATGGCGCGGGCCGCCCGGCCCCACACGGGCCGCAAGCTGGACCGGGACGCCGGACTCGCGGTCGTCATGGCCCGCGAGCTGACCGACATCTGCTCCCGGCTCCAGGAGGCCGACATCCGCGTACGGCAGCCGCTCGGTCAGGGGCGGCTGGCCTCGCTGGTCCACTCCATGTACGACCCGGACCACCCGATCGACCACATCCAGGCGATGACCAAGCGCAACGCCTGGCCGGCCGAGCTGGACGCCATGGAGCCGACGTACCTTCAGGCCAAGACCCGCGAGTCGACGACCCGTGCCCCCTGGTGCCACGCCACCGCCTGGGTCAAGGAATGGCCGATGACCCCGGTCGGCGTGAACTTCCTCGCGCCCCTCCTCGTCCACACCCCGGACGTCATCCGCACCGTCGCCGTCACGATGGACCTCGAACCCACCGAGATCGCCATCGAACGCATGCTGACCGAGAAGACCAACGACGTCGCCGAGGCCAGCCGCGCCGCGAAGATGAACCGCACCGTGGACCCGCGCGACGTCGCCGCCCACAGCCGCCTCGACCAGCGCGGCGAGGACCTCGCCAGCGGCGCGGCCGGCGTCAACCTGGTCGGCTACATCACCGTGTCCTCCCGCTCCCCCGAGTCCCTGGCCCGCGACAAGCGGACGATCAGGGCCTCGGCCGGGAAGTCCTACCTGAAACTCGAGTGGTGCGACCGCGAGCACCACCGCGCCTTCGTGAACACGCTCCCGTTCGCCACCGGAATCCGACGGTAGGGGCTGATGCTCTGATGCGGGACCCGCTGACCTCACTCACGGACGCCTTCACCACCTTCCTGTTCGGGAAGGTGGAGACGACCCGGCTGCCGGTGAGAACGTCCACGGGCCAGGCCCAGGCGGTCTACCTGCCCACCGCCGCGCCCGGCCTCGGCGACTCGGGCGTCATCATCGGCCGCGAGGTGTACTCCGGAAAGGGCTACATCTACGACCCCTTCCAGCTCTACGGCCAGCAGCTCCCCGCCCCGCACTGGCTGGTCCTCGGCGAGTCCGGCAACGGCAAGTCGGCGCTGGAGAAGACCTACGTCCTGCGCCAGCTCCGCTTCCGCGACCGCCAGGTCGTCGTCCTGGACGCCCAGGGCGAGGACGGGGTGGGCGAGTGGAACCTCATCGCGGAGCAGCTGGGCATAACGCCGATCCGGCTGGACCCGATGGCGGCCCTCGACCACGGCATCCGGCTCAACCCCCTGGACCCGTCGATCACGACCACGGGCCAGCTCGCGCTGCTGCGCACCATCATCGAGGTCGCCATGGGGCACGGCCTGGACGAGCGTTCCGGCTTCGCGCTGAAGGTCGCCCACGCCTACGTCAACGAGACGATCGTGGAACGCCAGCCGGTGCTGTCGGACATCGTCGAGCAACTCCGCCACCCCGAGCCGGAGTCGGCCGAGGCGATGAACGTCGCCATAGACGACGTACGGGCCTGGGGCCTGGACGTGGCGCTGGTCCTGGACCGGCTGGTCGACGGTGACCTGCGCGGCATGTTCGACGGCCCCACCACGGTCGGCATCGACCTGGACGCGCCCCTGATCGTCTTCGACCTGTCCCACATCGACCGCAACTCCATCGCCATGCCGATCCTGATGGCGATCGTCGGCGTGTGGCTGGAGCACACCTGGATCCGCCCCGACCGCAAGAAGCGCATCTTCCTGGTCGAGGAGGCCTGGCACATCATCAACAGCCCGTTCGTGGCCCAGCTGTTCCAGCGGCTGCTGAAGTTCGGCCGCCGGCTCGGTCTGTCGTTCGTGGCCGTCGTCCACCATCTGTCCGACGTGGTGGACGGCGCGGCGGCCAAGGAGGCCGCGGCGATCCTGAAGATGGCCTCCACCAGGACGATCTACGCCCAGAAGGCGGACGAGGCGAGGGCGACGGGAGGGGTGCTCGGCCTGCCCAGGTGGGCGGTCGAGATCATCCCGAGCCTGACCCCCGGTATCGCGGTGTGGGACGTCAACGGCAATGTCCAGGTGGTCAAACATCTGGTCACCGAGACCGAACGGCCGCTGGTGTTCACCGACCGCGCCATGACGGAGTCCTCCAGCGACCGCCTCGCCGACGACAGCCTGCGCGCCGCGGAGCTGGAGGCGGAGGAGCGGGCGGCGGCCTTCATGGGACAGCACATCGGCGACCTGGACGGCTCCTCCGAGTCGACGGTGGCCTAGAGGGGACGCGCGCGTGAGACCGGACGACCGCGACCACGGACAGGGCCGCCAGGGCCGTCGGGACGGCCAGGGCGGCGTTCCCGACGGCCTGCTGGTCGGCGTCATGGCCTTTTTGCTCGGCATGACCCTGCTGGTGTGGACGGCCACCGGACTCGCCGGCCTGTTCACCCACGGCTCCTGGCCCGCCGGGGTCGCCTTCACCCGCACGCCGCCGGCGATGCGCCACCTCATCACCGACCCGCACGACATCCCCGCCGCCTGGCCGGACACTCCGCCGGACGCGCTGTCGGGCTACGGGCTGTTCTGGGGCCTGTTCATCGGCCAGCTGATGGTGCTGCTCGTACTGACCGTGTTCGTGATGGGCACCGTGGCCCGCTGGCGAGCCGGGCGGCTGCGCAGACGGGCGGAGAGGGCGGCGGACCGGGAGAGGGCGACGGCGCCGGAACCCCAGGAGGCGCCCGCGCCGGTCCCGCACGAGGTGCCCACCCAGCGGGCGGCCCCGCAGCCCGGACGGCCGCTCGTGGCCGCCCAGCAGGCCGCCGAGGCCCCGCAGGAGGCTGCACCGGCGGCCCCGCAGCCCTCGAACCGGGCGGAACCCGCGGCCCCGCCCACGCAGCCCCTCATGTCCCTCGCCGCCGACCGCCACGGCGGGCCGGCCGGCGGACGGGAGACGTTCCTGACCGCCCCGCGGGAAGCCCGGCAGGCGGCCGCGGCCCAGGCGATCCGGGACGCGGCGGGCCCGGCCCTCGTCATCACGTCCAACCCCGCCCTGTGGCAGGACACGAAGGACTCACGGGCCAAGCTGGGCCCGGTCCTCCTCTACGACCCCGGCCACCTCTGCGACACCCCGGCCCGCCTCCACTGGTCCCCCACGGCGGGCTGCGAGGACAAGGCCACGGCGGCCGCCAGAGCCGCCGCGCTGCTCGCCCCGGTCCGCCCCGCCGCCAAGGTGGACCAGGCGACCGGCGACACCGCGGAGACCCTTCTGCGCAGCTTCCTGCACGCCGCCGCCGTCGACGGCCGCGCGATCCGCCACGTCCACCGCTGGGCGCAGGGCACACAGGTCCAGGAGGCCGTGCGGATCCTCCGTACGAACCCCAAGGCCGCCGCCGGTTCGGCCGGCGAGCTGGAGTCCTCGCTCACCTCGTATCCCGAACGCCGTGACATGGCCCAGGAGTTGACCGGTCGCGCGCTGGCCTCACTGTTCACGGTCAACATCCGCGAGGCCTGCACTCCCAACCGAACTGATGCGGTCGCCCTGGATTCCTTCGTGAACGAAGGGGGCACGCTTTATGTGGTCGGCGAATCCCTCGAGGATCCCCGGACCGACCCGGGTGCGATGCCCCTCCTGACGGCACTCGCCTCAAGCGTGGTCGAGCGCGGCCGGCGCATGGCCGAACGGTCATCCTCCGGTCGCCTCGACCCACCACTCACGCTCGTCCTGGACGACGTCGCCGCCGTGGCCCCGCTTCCCCAGCTCCCGGAGCTGCTGGCCGCCGGAGCTGGCCAGGGGCTGCCCACGCTGGTCCTGCTCCGCTCCCGCGAACAGGCCCGCGCCCGCTGGCCGCACGCCGAGCTCCCGGCGTGACCCGCGGCTGTCGCCAGGCCCCTCCTGCCCCCAGGGCCCTCAGGGGCGTTCGAGGACGTACTCCAGTTCGGACTCGGCCGAGCCGACCGTCAGCGGCACGCTGACCCCGCTCGGCAGGAACCCGATCCTGCGGTAGAAGCGCAGGGCCCGCCCGTTGTCCTCGTGCACGATGAGCCGCACCCGCTCCACGTCGATGTCCCAGGCCCATTGCAGGGCCTCGTCGAACAGCAACTCGGTCAGCCCGCACCCACGGTGCTCGGGTCGCACATACACACCTACGACGTGCCCCTGCCGCCGCTCGACCGGGAACCCGGCCCAGTCCGTCGTGCCGGCCTCCTCGACGAGCACGGTCACGCTTCCGACCCACTCGCCGTCCGGCCCCTCCACGATGAACTGCCGAGCGCCACCTGCCGACCCCACGGAAGCCCCGGCCGTCCGCTCCTGCCAGAACGAGTCGGGCCTGGCCATGGCGTCGTCGTACGTCTCCAGAAAGGCGAGGTGGGCCACCGGGTCCTGGAGGGCGACCAGCCGCAGCGCCTTCGCGGCGGGCCACTCCTCGGCGCGTACGGCACGGACGACGTACTGCTCGGTACTGCTGGTGCTGCCAGGGCTGCTCATGAGCCCACGGTAATGGACAAAAAAGAAAGGGCCCACACCTTTTCGGCGTGGGCCCTTTCATCAAAATTTGTTCGGCGGCGTCCTACTCTCCCACAGGGTCCCCCCTGCAGTACCATCGGCG
>NZ_NNBK01000009.1:0-4808 GCF_002803075.1 Streptomyces sp. CB01373
GACGCCGGACCAAACGCCCGGATCAGGTGGGAGCCCGTACACCACTTCCCAGGACGCAACCGCCGGAACGGCAGGCGCATCCCGTTGTCAGTGGGTGCTGACAGGATCCGCTGCATGACTTCCGCCACCGCCGCCGATTACGGCTGGATACGTTCCTCGTCCTCGCTGTTCGCGTATGGATTGGAGGTCGGGTACACCCTGACTCTGGTGCGAGGAGCCTCGCCTTCGGAGTTGCTCCGGATCGCGGAGGCCGAGCCGCGAGGTGTGTGTCAGGGGCTGAGCGAGTTCATCGAGGCACAGCACGAGTTCTTGGACGGGTACGAGGAGTGGCCCGAAGCCTTCCTCGCGGGAGCGTTCACCGCGCAGGGCGAGGGAGGGGACTGGACTCTCGCCCTGGAGTTCGGAGGCGATCTGGGCACGCGCCCGCGCCTCATGGAGGCACTCTCCGCCGGGACACGTGCTGTCTCGCATTCGAGCAATGGGGGGAAGCCCATGCACTTCTTCCACTGGTACGAAGAGGGGGAGTTGCGGACGACTTTCGAGTGGCCCGCAGACAGGGCCGGCAGCACTCCCGATGCGCTGAACCCTCTGATGCTGGAGGTCGGCCTCAACCCGTCGGGGGACGAAGATCCCGATGTCGACAGGAAGGCAGCGGTTCTGGCGCTGACAGAGCGGCTCACAGGTGTGCGGGTGACCGAAGAGCTACTGGCGAAGGCCGAATACCAGGTGGGGGAAGTCCCGGAGGAACACGTCGAGGAGTGGCAGAGCAAGTAGTACGGGGTGGCGCGCGGCACGCGGGGCGGTGGCCGGGGGCGGGTCATAGTGCGTCGTCGCTCCACTGGTCGAGCAGGTCCTCGTCCGCGGGGCCGTCGCACGGTGCCGCCCCGCCGTCCAGGGGCTGCTCGGTCCAGATGACCTTGCCGGTGGGGGTGTACCGGGTTCCCCAGCGCTCGGCGTACCGGGCGATGAGGAACAGGCCGCGTCCGCCCTCGTCCGTGGTCGCCGCGTAGCGCAGGTGGGGCGAGGTGCTGCTGCCGTCCGAGACCTCGCAGATCAGCTTGCGGTCACGCAGCAGCCGGACGTGGATGGGGTCACTGCCGTAGCGGATGGCGTTGGTGACCAGTTCGCTGAGGACGAGTTCGGTGGTGAAGCTGGCGTCCTCAAGGCCCCAGTCCTTCAGCTGCCGGGCGACATCGGCGCGGACGCGGGAGACGGCCGCGGGGTCGCGCGGTACGTCCCAGTCGGCGACCAGGCCGGGATCGAGTACGCGGGTACGGGCGACCAGCAGGGCGATGTCGTCGCTCGCGCGGTCCGGAGGGAGGGCGTCGAGCACAGCCTGGCAGGTCTGCTCCGGGGACCGGTCGGGATGGGCCAGCGCGGCGCTCAGGAGTTCGAGGCCTGTGCCGATGTCCCGTTCGCGGTCCTCGACGAGTCCGTCCGTGTAGAGGACCAGCCGGCTCCCCTCCGGCAGCCGCAGTTCGGTGGCCTCGAAGGGGAGGCCGCCCAGGCCCAGGGGCGGGCCCGCGGGCAGGTCCGGGAAGGTCACGGTGCCGTCCGGGCGGACGAGGGCGGGCGGCGGGTGGCCGGCCCGGGCCAGGGAGCAGGCGCCCGAGGACGGGTCGTAGACGGCGTACAGGCAGGTGGCGCCGGTGAGTCCCTCCTCACCGCCTCCGGCCTCGCCGTCCCGGTCGAGCCGTGCCACCAGGTCGTCCAGGCGGCCAAGGAGCTCGTCCGGGGCGAGGTCCAGGGTGGAGAAGTTGTGCACCGCGATGCGCAGCCGTCCCATGGTGGCCGCCGCGTGCAGTCCGTGCCCCACCACGTCGCCGACCACCAGGGCCACCCGGGCTCCGGACAGCTCGATCACGTCGAACCAGTCCCCGCCCACCCCCGCCTGGGCGGGCAGATAGCGGTAGGCCACCTCGAGGGCGCCCAGTTCGGGCAGGGCGCGGGGCAGAAGACTGCGTTGCAGGGTGACCGCCATGGTGTGCTCGCGCGTGTAGCGGCGGGCGTTGTCGAGGGCCACGGCGGCCCGGGCGGCCAGTTCCTCGGCGAACGGCACGTCCTCCTCGTCGAAGCGCTCCCCCTGCCGGCAGCGCCAGAAGTCCACCACTCCCAGCACCATGCCGCGGGCGCGCAGCGGCACCGCGATCAGGGAGTGGATGCCGCGCTCCAGGAGACGCGGCGCGCGATCGGGATCCGCCGTCCGCCAGTCCCGCGCGGACGTCAGATCCGCCACGAGCACCCCTCGGCCGCTCTCCGCGCACCGGGCCTGCGGCGTGCTGGGCGCGAAACTGAGCCGCCTGCCCACCTCTGTCAGCGGCCGGTACCCGGAAGGGCCCCGCACCGCGGCCCGGCGCACTTCGTCGATCGTCCCGGTCGGCTCCTGGCCGCTCAGGACCTCCTCGGCCAGTTCCACGGTGACGACGTCGGCGAAGCCGGGAACGGCCACGTCCGCCAGTTCCTGCGCGGTGCGCGACACGTCCAGGGTGGTGCCGATCTTCACGCCGGCGTCGTAGAGGAGTTTCAGGCGCTCGCGTGCCACTTCGGCGCGTCCCGACAGTGCCCGCAGCTCCGTGGTGTCCCTGAGGGTCACCACACTGCCCGCGTATCCGCCGTACGGGGCGGTGGGCCGCTTGTTGACCGCGAGCAGGCGGTCGGCCGTGAGGTGGACCTCGTCGCTGGCCGTGCGTTCCGATATCAGCAGTTCGGCGATGCCGGTGTCCAGGGGCAGGTCGGTGACCTTGTGGCCCTCCGCGTCCGGCGGCAGTTCCAGCAGCCGCTGCGCCTCGTCGTTGGCGAGCAGCAGCCGTCCGTCGCCCCCGACGATCAGCACGCCCTCGCGCACCGCGTGCAGCACGGCGTCGTGGTGGTCGTACATCCGCGTCATCTCGGCCGGTCCCAGGCCGTGGGTCTGGCGCAGCAGCCGCCGGCTCACCAGTGCGGTGCCGCCCGCGGCCAGGGCCAGCGCCCCGGCCGCCGTCCCCAGCAGGACCGGAAGCTGGCGGCCTGCCGTGCTCTCCACCCTCTGGACCGTGATCGCGACCGCTACGGTGCCGACGGCCGCGCCCCCCGGCCTGGTGACGGGGACGTACGAGACCACCGAGCGTCCCTGGGTGGTCCGCAGGACATGGGTGACGGCGGAGTGCGGCGGTTTACGGGGGCCGAGGACCGGTTTGCCGATGAGGGCCGGGTTGGAGTGGGTGTACCGGATCCCGTCCTTGGAGTAGATGACGACTAGGTCGACATCCGCCCCCTTCATGATCTTCTGCGCGACGGGCTGGAGCACCTTGCTGGGGTCGGGGCCGGTCATCGCCTTCAGCGTGTCCGGCGCGTACGCCAGTGTCTCGGCGATGCCTAGGGAGCGTTCCCGGGCGTCCTTGGTGCTGTCGTCCCCGGCCTGGAGCACGAGGGCGATCAGCGCGGCGGCGACGATCAGGACCGCGATGACCACTTGCAGCAGGAACACCTGGCCGGCGACGCTGCGCGGCCTGAACAGGGACCGCAGTCGCCCCGGGGGCGGCTGCGGCGAGTTGTCGCGCCCGCCGCGCCGGAGAGATCGACGGGAGTGTGCGATCACTTTTCCATTTTGCGCCCTGTGTCCCAGTCGGCATTCCGGCGACGGCGTGGTGGAGCGCACCACGACCGGCACTACGGACTACGGATGTGGGTGGTCCTGAGCCGGCTGCTTCACGGGCGGGTGCGGGCCCCGGTCACGCGCGCCGCGCCGCGCCGCCTGCCCGGGGCGGGCGGGGCCACGCCCCGGCCCGCGGGCCGGGGCTGCTTACAGGCCGAGGCCGGGGCCGCCGGCCGTCAGGTCGGCGCCGGGGGTGGTGCGCAGGACGGGGGCGAGGACGGCCAGTTCCGGTTGCTTGAAGGTGGGCAGTTCGCCGGGGCTCGGGTTGGTCAGGGGGGCGTCCAGGGCCAGTCCCGGGGTCAGGGTCCGGACGTCGGAGGCGGGCAGGCCGACGTCGACGTGGTCGAAGCCGTCGTCGAGGGCGTGGGCCAGCGGCGCGCGCAGCTCCAGGCCGGGCAGGCCGCCGTCGACCGGCAGTCGCGGCACGGTGTGCTCGGGCAGGAGCCGTCCCTCGACGAAGCGCGGGGGCTCCGGCACGACCGGCGCGGGCAGCGGCACCTGGCCGCCGACCTCGGGCAGTTCCGTGCCGAGGGCCGCCTCCGCGCCGCCCAGCGGGACGGGGACGGGAACCGTGCCGGCCGCGGCGGCGGGGGTCGCGGCCGCGCCCATGGCTGCCGCGATGCCCGTGATGACGGCGGCGAGGGTTCCTCGAGTGGTCGACTTCATGTCAGGTACGGTCCTTTTCCGGGTTCGGGGCTCGACGTCCGTACCGTCCAACGATCCTGACGCCACCAGCAGCACGGGATTCCCCCG
This sequence comes from Streptomyces sp. CB01373, assembly GCF_002803075.1. Lineage (GTDB taxonomy): Bacteria > Actinomycetota > Actinomycetes > Streptomycetales > Streptomycetaceae > Streptomyces. The sequence goes on from NZ_NNBK01000009.1 coordinate 4,388, forward strand.
AGTGCCGCAGTTGTACGACGGTTCACCGGCCGGTACGGAGGCGCCGAGCTGACGCCTCACGTGGCTCAGCGCTGGAGCGCGAGGCCGCCGAGCAGTGGTTTCGGGGCGTTCAGCGTCTTGGTGGTGCCGTTCACCGTGTGGAGCACTGAGTTCCGGTTCTCGGTGTCGAGGGCGTTGGACTGCTGCTGCAACGGCATGACGTCGACGGGGCCCTTGGTGAGCGTGTTCACGGCGCCGGTGAGGCTGTGGGGCGTGAGGTCGGCGGAGTTCTGGGCGAACGCGGGCGCGGCGGCGCCGGTGAGGGCCAGGGAACCGGCCAGGACGGCGGCAGCCTTCAGGGACTTCATCGTGTTCCTTTCTTCGGCGGCGTCGGTCACCGCGGGGGTTTGTGCCGCCGTGTCCAACGAGCACCGGCCGGACG
>NZ_NNBK01000009.1:4892-43320 GCF_002803075.1 Streptomyces sp. CB01373
CCGGCCGGACGAATACGCGCGGACGTCAGCCGTTGACGCAGGCGTTGCCGAACGTCGGGTTCAGCACGCCGATGACGTCGATGCTGTTGCCGCAGACGTTGACCGGGACGTGCACGGGAACCTGGACGACGTTGCCCGACAGCACGCCCGGGGAGTTGGCGGCGCCGCCGGTCGCGCCGCTGCTGGCGGCGGCGATGCCGGCACCACCGGCGACGGCCGCGGCGGCGACGGAGGTAAGGACAAGGCCCTTGGCGATACGCGACATGGAGAAGTGCTCCTTGGGGTTGACGCAAAAACACCCGGGCGGGATGCCCGGCGCTGTGTCAACGCGCGGCGCTCCCGCGAGTTGTGCCGCCAAATGAGTGATATCGAAAGTTCCGGGGCATGCGGGCGGGTTGCGCGCCGGGGGGCACGGGGGCGCGCCAAGGGCGGGCGGCCGACGGCACGTCGGGAGTGGGGACGCGACCGGATCGCGGCGGGCCGGGTCTGAGGGCAGGGCGGGGCAGGGCCACTGTCAGGGGCAGCCACAAGTCAGGGTGGGGGCCGGCAGCAGGCCAGGGGCAGGAACGGCGGCAGGCTGGGAGCGTGATGGAGCGGGGCCGCGGGGCGCAGTGGCACCAGCGGCAAGCCGGGGCGCGGGTGGTGGCACGCCGGGGACAGGCCCGCAGCGGGGCCGCGGCGGGGCTGGGCCGCGGGCGGCCCAAGGCCGGGAATCGCGCGAGGCAACAGCACCCGACGTCCGCGACCAGCGGCAAGTCAGAGCGAGGGAGATAGCACACTGGGGGCAGGGACGCAGCGTGGTCGGGCCGAGGCCGGGCGTGGAGTGGGGCCAACGGCACGCCACACGGCGGAACCGACGGCGAGCCGGGACGGGGACCAGCGGCACGCCAGGAGCACCGGACCCAGTGGGGCCGCGGCTAGCCAGTGCCAGCGCCTCGGGCATGTCAGCGCCTCAAGCAGGCCAGCGCCCAGGCAGGCCAGGACCTCGCGCAGAGCTGGGCCGATGGTGGTCGCTCCTGGCGTCAGCAAGACACACGCCCGGCCCGGCAGCAAGGCCCGCGCGACGGCCGGCAGCGAGGCAACCGCGTCAGCTGTCTGCAACCACCACGACCGAAGTCCGCAAGGCCTCCGCGCCAACCGACTGCAAGACCACCCCGGCGGAAGTCAGCAAAGCCACCGCCCCAGTCGGCGCAAAGCAACCGCGCCAGTCGGCTGTAGAGACGCAAACGGGTGCCGGACGTCGTGTCCGGCACCCGTGGGGGCCGATGCGGTGGCCCGTGGGTTCAGCTCTGGCGCTGAGTCGCCGTGCGGCCGCGGCGGTAGAGGAACGCGCCGCCGGCGATCAGGGCCGCGCTGGCGGCCGAGGACGCCACCAGGGCGCCCGTGCCGGTCTCGGCAAGCTGCGGGGCCGCGTCGGGCGTGCCCTCCTCGAAGGACGCCGGAGCCGGCAGGGTCTGGGCACGCTGGGTCTCTGGCGTCGCCTCGTCCACCTGCGACGGGGTCCCCGCGTCCGGCGTGGCCTCAACCGGCGTCTGCGCCGGTGTCGTCGGCGTCGCCACAGGCGGCACAGTCGGCGTCGCCACAGGCGGGACAGTCGGCGTCGGCGTCGCCACAGGCGGCAGAGTCGGCGTCGGCGTCGCCACAGGCGGCAGAGTCGGCGTCGGCGTCGCCACAGGCGGCAGAGTCGGCGTCGGCGTCGCCACAGGCGGGACAGTCGGCGTCGGCGTCGCCACAGGCGGCGGCGTGACCCCGGGTGTCGGCACCGCGGTCGGCGCCGAGCCGTTGGCGCAGTGGTTACCGAACGCGGGGTTCAGCAGCGCCACCACGTTCACGGTGTTGCCGCAGACGTTGACCGGCACGTGCACGGGAACCTGGACGACGTTGCCCGAGAGCACGCCCGGGGAGTTCGCGGCGGCACCGTCGGCGTGCGAGTCGGCCAGGGCGGGGCTGCCGTACAGGGTCAGCATGCTCGTCGCGGCGGCGGCCGCGAACACTCCCCTGCTCAGAGTCTGTCGCAATCTCGTTGTCTTCCTGCTTGCAGCCACTCGCTCCGAGCGGCTTGAAGAAGTGGGAAGGCCGGCCTTGGGCGAGAGATCGGTGTCCAAGGCCGGCCGTGACACAGCCGGTGCGGCTGGGTGCGCCGGACGGTCAGCCGTTGGCGCAGACGTTGCCGAACGCCGGGTTCAGCAGCGCGATGACGTTGACGGTGTTGCCGCAGACGTTGACCGGCACGTGCACGGGAACCTGGACGACGTTGCCCGAGAGCACGCCCGGGGAGTTCGTGGCGGTACCCGCGGCTCCGGAGTCGGCGAAGGCGGGGCCCGCCATGCCCAGGGCCACGATGGCGCCGGTGACGACAGCAACGCTCTTCTTCATGAATTGTTCCCTTCTTGGGGTCGATGCCCCGATGGCGGTCTGAAACCGAGTGAACACAACCGATACGGTCGTGATGCTGAACGAGGAATAGCCGTAATGGAAAAACGCGGAACGTGAGTCGCCGAGCACTTCACTCGTTTGACCCGCGCGACCATACGATTCACCCTCGACTGCATTGTCTGGAAAGGGTTCTTCGGAAAGGTACGGGCAGCCCCCGGCAAAGCGGCGGGCCCTGGGCGGACCTGATCCGGTTCAGCTCCCGGTACTGACGGAGAGAACCGACAGGTCGTCGCCGATGGCGAGCGCCGCGGGAGCGGCCGCCACCGGCATACCGGCGACGGGGGCGGCGGCTGCCGCGGCGACCTTTGCCTTCTTGAGCACTGCCCGTTCCTTTCCTCGTAGCGACGCACGTCCTACGACTTCATCAACCCGGTGCGGCATGTTTGGTTGCGGGGGTTCACCCGCTTGGACCCCATCGCATTCAAAACTGAGGAAAATCACGGGAGTCCAAAAAACACACAAGCAGTCCGGATCGTCGACCGGCGGAGTGTTCAGTGCCGCGGTGGTGACGGCTCCGGATGAGGGCGTACGTGCTCCGGGGCATTCCTGGGCCGGGGCGCCGTCGGCAAATCACGAGAGCGCCCGATGGGGGAGGAAACGAGGACGAGTGCGGCCAGCGGTACACCGGCCGTCGTGGTTCCCAGCCATCCGCCGAGCAGAGCACCCAGCGGGATCGTTCCGTAGTTGAGGAAAGCCGCGCTCGCCGTGAGACGTCCGAGGAGTTCCGGCGGGCAGTAGCGCTGCTGGAAGCTCGCCGGTCCATGCCGCGACCGGAACCACGGAGAACAGCAGGAAGGACACCGCGGCAGCGGTCAGCATGACACCGGCTTGCGCCGCATCCGGTCCACCCGGGCTCCGACGGGGAGACCGATAATCAGCCACGGCAGCCAGGCCGAGGCGCTCAGTACCCGAGCCCCCTCGCCCGGCTCCGCCGCGGGCAGGGGCTGCTACGACACCACGTCCTTGCGGGCGAACCCGCGGAAGGCCAGGGCGAACAGCACCAGCGCGTAGCTGACGGAGACCGCCGTGCCCTGGATCATGCCGGACCACTCGGCGTGCGGCTGCACGGCGTCGGCCCAGGCGTACTGCCAGTGCGCGGGCAGGAAGTCGCGCCAGTGCCCGAGGGCCGTGACGGCGTCCAGGACGTTGCCCACGATGGTCAGGCCGACCGCGCCGCCCACGGCGCCAAGGGGCGCGTCCGTCCTGGTGGACAGCCAGAACGCCAGGGCCGCGGTGACCAGTTGCGACACGAAGATGTACGCCACGACCACCAGCAGCCGCTGCGCGGCGGTCCCCGCGTCGAGCGCGCCGCCGGTGGGTATCCGCAGTGGGCCCCAGCCGTAGGCGGCGGTGCCGACGGCGAGCGCCACCAGCGGCAGCAGCACCATCGCGGCCAGGCTGAGCCCGAGTCCGACGACGAGCTTGGACCACAGCAGCCGGGCCCGCGGCACGGGCGCGGCGAGCAGATAGCGCAGGGAGGACCAGCTCGCCTCGGAGGCGACGGTGTCACCGCAGAACAGCGCCACCGGGATCACCAGCAGGAAGCCCGCCGAGACGAACAGGTTCACCGCGGCGAAGTTGGCGGCGGACGCGGTGGCCGTGTCCATCAGCGTCACCCGGTCACCGCGGCCGCCCGGACCTCCGCCGATCGCGAAGGCGACGGCCAGCACGAAGGGCAGCGCGGCCAGGATGCCGCCCATGACCAGCGTGCGGCGCCGCTTGAACTGCCGCACCAGCTCCACTCGCAGGGGCAGGGTGCGGCCCGCCCGGTAACCGGAGGCGACCTCGGTGCTCTCGGCGAGCGTGCTCATGCGGAACCTCCGATCAGGGTGAGGAAGGCGTCTTCGAGCCGGCGGTGGGGGCCGACCGCGACGACGGGCACCTCCAGGCGCACCAGCTCCGCGACCAGGTCCTGCGCCGTGCCGCCGGTCTCCAGGCGGACCAGGAGGCCGTCCTCGGTGCGCAGCGCCGAGGCGACGTCCGGCAGGGCGGACACCTTCTCCACGACCGGGTCCTCCACCGGGGTGGCGGTCCCCACGAGCAGCGTGTCGCCGGAGCCGACGATCTCGCCGACCGGACCCGCCTGCACCAGACGTCCCCGGTCCATCACCACCAGGTGGGTGCAGGACTGTTCGACCTCGGAGAGCAGATGGCTGGAGACGATCACCGTGCGGCCGCCGGCCGCGTAGCGGATCATCACCTCGCGCATCTCGCGGATCTGGGGCGGGTCGAGGCCGTTGGTCGGCTCGTCCAGGATCAGCAGGTCCGGCAGGCCGAGCATGGCCTGCGCGATCGCCAGGCGCTGGCGCATGCCCTGCGAGTAGGTGCGTACGGCACGGGCCAGGGCGTCGCCGAGGCCGGCGATCCGGAGGGCCTCGTCCAGGTGCGCGTCCTCGGGCGGGCGGCCGGTGGCCCGCCAGTACAGCTCCAGGTTCTCCCGGCCGGACAGATGGGGCAGGAAGCCGGCGCCCTCGACGAAGGCGCCGACCCGCGACAGCACGGGCGTGCCCGGCCGTATGGCGTGGCCGAAGACGCGGATCTCGCCGTCGTCCGGCTGGATCAGGCCCATCAGCATGCGCAGGGTGGTGGTCTTGCCCGCGCCGTTCGGCCCGAGCAGGCCGAGGACCTGGCCCTTGTCCACCTGGAACGAGAGGTCCCGTACCGCGATGGGGGTCCCCCCTGCTCGAGCGAAGCCGAGAGCTTGGGGGAGGTCGGCCGACTTCGCGTAGCGCTTGCTCAGCCCTGTGATCCGCAGCGGGACGTCGGCCAGTTCCGGGTCGGGCGCGGGCGCGGCCGTGCGGCGGCGGGCCGTCAGCAGCACGGCGAGCGCGACCGCGGCGCCGGCGAGCGGCAGCCACCACACCCAGGCGGGCAGCGGTGCCGCCGTGGTGGTCACGCCCGGGGCGGTCGGCACCTTCAGGTCGCTCTTCAGGCCGACGGTGTACGTCGCCGGGGCGGCCGGTGAGGCGTAGCCGAGGTCGGTGGAGGCGAGGACCAGGCGGAGCCGGTGGCCCTTCTGCACCTCGTGGTCGACGGCCGGGAGGGTGAGGGTGACGTCCTTGCCCGCCTTGGCGCCCTCGACGCGCACGGGGGTCACGAGCTGGGAGGGCAGTACCGGCTGCTGCTTGCCCGGTCCGACGTCGTAGAGCTTGGCGAAGAGCACCGCGTCGTCGGCGGTCGAGGTGACGTGGACGGTCACCGTGGGCGATCCGGTGACGCGCAGGCCGGCGCCGAGGGGTGCGGAGTCGAAGCGCGCGTACTGGCCGGGGAAGTCGAGGGACACCCCGACGCCCAGCGAGGAGAGCTGGGACAGTCCGCCGGAGCCGCCGAGGCCCGGCAGGGCGGACACGGCGGGCGGGTTGGCCCCGGCGGGGTTCTCGAAGCGCCGCTCGCCTCCGCGCAGGGCGATGGACCGCTGCACGCCTTCGAGGCCCGGGTACGTGCTTCCGCTCGCGCCCCGCAGCAGGGCCCTGCCGTCGGTGGAGTCCACGCCTCCGGTGCGGGTGACGCGGAAGACGGGGCCGGTGTCGGTGTTCTTGTCGCCCTTGAGGTAGCGGTCGAACCAGGTCTTCACGCGCGCCTGGACGCGGCTGGTCTCCATGTCGCCGCCGTCGTGGCCGCCCGCGATCCAGTCGACGTCGACCGGGGCGCCGTTCGCGCGGATCGCCGTGGCGGCGGCGTCGGCCTGGCCGAGCGGGAAGAGGGAGTCCGTCTGGCCCTGCACGAGCAGGGTCGGCACCTTGATGCGGTCGGCGACGGCGGACGGCGAGCGCTCCTGGAGCAGTGCGCGCGCCTCGGCGTCCGGCTTGCCCGACTCGGCGACCCGCTCGTACATCCGGCACAGCGCGGGCTCGAACTTCGCGCATCCGCCGCCGGAGTTGACGAAGGCGCCCGCCCACAGCTTCTTGAAGACGCCGCCCGGGAAGAGCGCGTCCGCGAGGTTCCAGTAGGTGATCGCCGGGGCGATGGCGTCCACCCGGTGGTCGTATCCGGCGGCGAGGAGGGAGATCGCCCCGCCGTAGGAGGCTCCGGCCACGCCCACGCGCGGGTCGCCGGGCCCGTCGAGCCGCACCTCGGGCCGCCGCGCCAGCCAGTCGATCAGCCTGGAGACGTCGGCGACCTCGCCCTTGGGGTCGTTCAGCCCGATCTTTCCGGTGGATCTGCCGAAGCCGCGCGCCGACCACGTCAGCACCGCGTATCCGTCCCTGGCGAGATCCTGGGCCTGGCGCCGTACGTCGTCCTTGCTGCCGCCGAAGCCGTGTCCGAGCAGGACGGCGGGGTGGCGGCCGGGCGTGGCCGGGGTGAAGTACGAGGTGTCGACGCGCACCCCGTCGCCCATGGCCAGCACCTGGTCGGCGCGGTGCACCGGGGGCGGGTCGTCGGAGGCGATCGCCGTCCACGTGCCGGCGCCGGCCAGCACGACGACGGCGGCCCCGGCGGCCAGCAGGCGCCGGGGCCTCCGCAGCAGCCCGCGCAGTCCGGGCGGTCGAAGATCCATGCCCTCCACGGTACGGGCCGCCACCGACAGCCGAAGCCGCCGCCGGACCGAACCTCCGCACCTCCTCGGGGAGTACGGGGCGGCCGCGGTGTACCGCGTTCGCGGTACGCGGCGGCGGCTCCGACCCCCTAGGGCCGGGCGTCCTCCGGGATGGACACCAGCCAGCGGGTGTCGCGGCGGGGACGGAGGTAGAGGGCCCAGTAGAGGGTGGCGACCGCCATGATGCCGCCGGTCAGCAGCAGGTAGGTGATGTCCTGCCGGCTGAGGATGTAGGCCAGGAGTGCGATGAGCAGCACGGGCACGGCCGGCCACAGGGGCATGCGCCACGCGGGCGTGTGCTTGTGGGAGCCGCGGCGGGCCAGCAGCGCGCCGACCGCGACGAGCAGGTACATCCCGGTCACCGAAACGCCCGTGACGCCGTACAGGGTGTCCAGGTTGACGAAGCACAGCAGCGCGCCGGGCACGCCCACCGCGAGGGTGGCGACCCACGGGGAGCCGAAGCGGCCGAGCCTGGAGAAGGCCTTGTTGACCGGCTCCGGCCAGGCCTTGTCGCGAGCGGAGGCGAACAGCACGCGGGAGTTCTGGATGACCATGACGATGCCGGCGTTGATGATCGCCAGGGCCACGCAGAGGGATAGGGACGGTGCCCAGCTCAGAGTAGCAGCAGGCCACAAAGATCCACAGCATGTGATCGTCAGTGCCGTGGCGGTGCAGGTGCGAACCCGATGACGAGGCCGTCCGCATATCGGACGGCCTCGTCATCGCCTGCGGCGACGGCCGGGGGACGACGGCCGGGGATCTAGACCGTCAGGCCTCGCGCCGGTCAGTGGTTGCGCGGGAACCCGAGGTCCACGCCCGCGGGGGCCTCGGACGGGTCCGGCCAGCGGGTGGTGACGACCTTGCCGCGGGTGTAGAAGTGCGTGCCGTCGTTGCCGTAGACGTGGTGGTCGCCGAAGAGCGAGTCCTTCCAGCCGCCGAAGGAGTGGTAGCCCACCGGCACCGGGATCGGCACGTTGACGCCGACCATGCCGGCCTCGATCTCCAGCTGGAACCGGCGGGCCGCGCCGCCGTCCCGGGTGAAGATCGCCGTGCCGTTGCCGAACGGCGAGGCGTTGATGAGCGCCACACCGTCCTCGTAGGTGTCCACGCGCAGCACGCACAGCACTGGGCCGAAGATCTCGTCCTGGTAGGCCTTGGCGCTGGTGGGCACCTTGTCCAGCAGCGAGATGCCGACCCAGTGGCCGTCCTCGAAGCCCTCGACCGTATAGCCGGTGCCGTCCAGGACGACCTCGGAGCCCTCGCTCGCGGCGTTCTCCACGTACGAGGCCACCTTGTCGCGGTGCGCCTTGGTGATCAGCGGGCCCATCTCGGAGGACGGGTCGCTGCCGGGGCCGATCTTGATCTTCTCGGCGCGCTCGCGGATCTTCTCCACCAGCTCGTCGCCGATCGCGCCGACGGCGACGACGGCCGAGATGGCCATGCAGCGCTCGCCCGCCGAGCCGTACGCGGCCGAGACGGCGGCGTCGGCGGCCGCGTCCAGGTCGGCGTCCGGCAGCACCAGCATGTGGTTCTTGGCGCCGCCGAGGGCCTGCACGCGCTTGCCGTTCGCGGAAGCGGTGGTGTGGATGTAGCGGGCGATCGGGGTGGAGCCGACGAAGGAGACCGCCTTGACGTCCGGGTGCTCAAGGAGGCGGTCCACCGCCACCTTGTCGCCGTGGACCACGTTGAAGACGCCGTCGGGCAGCCCGGCCTCGGCCAGCAGCTCGGCGATCCTCAGGGAGGCCGACGGGTCCTTCTCGCTCGGCTTCAGCACGAAGGTGTTGCCGCACGCGATGGCGATGGGGAACATCCACATCGGGACCATCGCCGGGAAGTTGAATGGCGTGATGCCGGCGACCACGCCCAGCGGCTGCCGGATCGCGGCCACGTCGACGCGGGTGGCGACCTGGGTGGACAGCTCGCCCTTGAGCTGCACGTTGATGCCGCAGGCCAGGTCGACGATCTCCAGGCCGCGCGCGACCTCGCCGAGCGCGTCGGAGTGCACCTTGCCGTGCTCGGCGGTGATCAGCTCGGCGATCTCGTCGCGGTGGGCGTCCAGCAGCGCGCGGAACTTGAACAGGATCGAGGTCCGCTGGGCGAGCGAGGACTGCCCCCAGGTCAGGTACGCGTCCTTCGCGGCGGCGACCGCGGCGTCCACCTCCTCCACGGAGGCGAACGCGACCTTGGTGGTGACCTCGCCGGTCGCCGGGTCCGTGACCGGCCCGTACGTCCCCGAGGCGCCTTCGACGGTCTTCCCGCCGATCCAGTGGTTGACGATCTTCGTCATGCCCGGTTACTCCTTCACAGATGGCGGCGACGGGTCAAAACGTGCCGTGCGTACAGCTCATGTGCCGTGACCCGCGACAAGCGCGCCGCGGTCCCGGCCACAGGTACATCCCACCAGGCCTGCGCGGAAGGCGCGCCCGACACTGTGTCTGCGGTTTCCGTCTCCATGTAGACACATGTGGGAGTGTCCGCCGCGCGGGACGCGGCGGGGACGGCGCACGGATTCCGCGCTCGGGCGGAGTGCGGCCTGCCGCCGCCCCGCGGTGGGCTGTCGGGACCTCCGGCGCGGGGCCGTAGCGGGCGGGGAGTCGACGCTCGCACTTCGCTCCTGCCAGGGCGAAGCGGCATCCCGCGCCGGAGGCGTTCTGTGCCCGTGCGGCACGAGGCACGTGCGGGTCTGCGCCCAGCGTGCCCGTAGCGCTCGGGTGAGGGAACTCTTGGTCCGCCGGGCTGCCGCCGCGCAGGCGGGCACGGCCGCGCGGTGATCGGGTCGCACGCCATCGGCTGCCCTCGGCCTCCCTTCACTCCCCCGGTTCTAGTGCCGGGCACGGACCCCTGTCAATGGTTTGTCCGGACATACGGACGACAGGGTCGGCGTGCGGCCGCGTAAACCCCATGGCAGGTAAGTCGCCTGCTTCAGCTCTGTCACAAAAACCTCCGCCGTGTCACACATGTCGCGAGTACGCGGGTCCTCGGTCACACCCGGCCGACAGCCGCTTGCCGGTGCGCGGTCGGTCTCGTTCACCGACCACAGGCTTGGAGATCGCCAGCGCAGCGCCCGGCTCCCCCGACGGCCTCTCCGGCCGCCGCCGTGGTGCGCGCGGGGAGGTGCACGTCATGACCGACCGAAGGCTCTGGTCGTACAAGGAGATCGCGGCGCACATCCGGGTGCAGCCGGACACCGTGCGGTCCTACCGCAAGCACGGGCTGCTGCCGCCGCCCGACCATGTGGAGGGCGGCAGGCCCTACTGGTACGCCGACACGGTCCGCGCCTGGGTCGCCGCCCGGCCCGGCAACCGCGGACGCAGAGCCGACTGACCGACGGCCGTCGCACCGGTACGGCGGTGCCCCACGCGGGGTGGGGCACCGCCGTACCGGCTCAGCTCCACGGTTCGATGACGGTGACCCCGGATCCCGGCGCCGTGCCCATCGCGGCGAGCGCGTCCGGGACCGCCGCCAGCGGGATGGCCGATGTCACCAGCAGGTCGGGGCGCAGCACTCCGGCCCGCACCAGTTCCAGCATCTCTGGATAGGCGTGCGCGGCCATGCCGTGGCTGCCCAGGAGTTCGAGTTCCAGGGCGATGGCGCGGGCCATGGGCACCGGGGTGGTGCCGTTCGCGGAAGGCAGCAGGCCGACCTGGACGTGGCGGCCCCGTCGGCGCAGGCCGTTCACCGAGGCGGCGCAGGTGGCGGGCGAGCCGAGCGCGTCGAGCGAGAGATGGGCGCCGCCGCCGGTCAGCTCGCGCACCCGCTCCGCCGTGTCCTCGACGGCGGACGCGTCGACGCAGTGGGCGGCGCCGAATTTCCGGGCCAGGTCCAGGGCCCGGGCGAACACGTCCACCGCGACCACCCTGGCCCCCGCGGCCGCCGCGATCATCACCGCGGACAGGCCCACGCCCCCGCAGCCGTGCACGGCGACCCAGTCGCCGGCGGCCGCCCGGCCCTGCTGCACGACCGCGCGGTACGCGGTGGCGAACCGGCAGCCGAGCGAGGCCGCCGTGGCGTAGGACAGGCCCTCGGGTACGGCGACCAGGTTCACGTCGGCGTGGTCGAGCGCCACGTACTGGGCGAAGGAGCCCCAGTGCGTGAAGCCCGGCTGGGTCTGCCGCTCGCACACCTGCTGGTCGCCGGCCGCGCAGGCGGGGCAGGTGCCGCAGGCGCAGACGAAGGGGACGGTCACCCGGTCCCCGGGCCGCCAGCGGGTCACCCGGGTGCCCACCTCCTCGACGGTCCCGGCGAGTTCGTGCCCGGGCACGTGCGGCAGCGTGATGTCGGGGTCGTGGCCCTGCCAGCCGTGCCAGTCGCTGCGGCACAGGCCGGTCGCCTCGACCCGCACCACGACCCCGTGCTCCGCGGGCCTCGGGTCGGCCACCTCGCGCACCTCGGCCGGCTCCCCGTACCGCTCGAACACCACAGCCCGCATCGCCGTCTCGCTTTCCGCCCGGTATCTCCGCGGCCCACCGCCGCCGGCGAAACCGTAGTACGCGGGCACATCCCGGACGCGGGGGGCCTGCCTGGTCCCGCCTCCCGCCGACGCCGTGGCCCCTCGTGTCACTCCGTTGCCGGTGACGGCGCGGCGACCCGGCCGCGATTCCTTGGAGGAATACCCCCTAGGGGTATAGTGTCGACAAGTGGAGGGCCCGATGGCCTCCCCGCGACCCACATGCCCCACCCGCCATGACGAGGAGAACGACATGACCATCCAGACTGGCACTCCGAACACCGTCACCACCGTCTACAAGGTGAGCGGGATGAGCTGCGGACACTGCGAGGGCTCCGTGTCCGCCGAGCTCTCCGAGGTGACCGGTGTCAGCTCGGTGAAGGCCGTCGCCTCCACCGGCGAGGTCACCGTCGTCTCCGCCTCCCCGCTGGACGAGGAGGCGGTGCGCGCCGCCGTCGACGAGGCCGGCTTCGAGCTCGTCGGCCAGGTCTGACGAGGGCCGGTCCACCAAGCCCGTACGCCGTCTGGAGTACCGAGGATGAACACCCGGATGAACACCCACGCCGTCACGCGGACGCCCACGGCCGACCGGCCGGGCACCGCCGAGGCCGAGCTGCTCATCGGGGGAATGACCTGCGCCTCCTGCGCCGCCCGCGTCGAGAAGAAGCTCAACCGCATGGCCGGCGTCACCGCGACGGTCAACTACGCCACGGAGAAGGCCAGAATCTCCTACCCCGCCGGGGTATCGGTCGCCGATCTGATCGCCACCGTGGTCAGGACCGGTTACACGGCCGAGGAGCCCCCGCCGCCGGCCCCCGGGCCGGCGGCGGACGCGGAGTCCCGGCCGGACGAGGAGCAGGAGGGGCGGGATCCCGAACTGGCCGCCCTGCGCGGGCGCCTGGTCGTCTCCGCGCTCCTCGCCGTCCCCGTGGTGCTGCTCTCGATGGTCCCGGCCCTTCAGTTCACGTACTGGCAGTGGCTCTCGCTGACCCTCGCCGCGCCGGTCGTCGTCTGGGGCGGGCTGCCGTTCCACCGGGCGGCCCTGGCCAACGCCCGGCACGGCACGGCCACCATGGACACGCTCGTCTCGATCGGCACCCTGGCCGCGTTCGGCTGGTCGCTGTGGGCGCTGTTCCTGGGCGACGCGGGCATGCCCGGCATGCGCCACGAGTTCCGCCTCACCGTCTCCCGGATGGACGCGGCCTCCACGATCTACCTGGAGGTCGCCGCCGGGGTCGTCGCGTTCATCCTGCTCGGCCGCTATCTGGAGGCCCGCTCCAAGCGGCGGGCGGGCGCCGCGCTGCGGGCGCTGCTGGAACTGGGCGCGAAGGACGTCTCCGTCCTGCGCGACGGCAGGGAGACACGGATCCCGGTGGCCACGCTGGCGGTCGGCGACCGGTTCGTCGTACGGCCCGGCGAGAAGGTCGCCACCGACGGCACGGTCGTCGAGGGCGTCTCGGCGGTCGACGCCTCCATGCTCACCGGCGAGTCGGTGCCCGTGGACGTCGGCCCCGGCGACACGGTCACCGGCGCCGCGGTCAACGAGGGCGGCCGGCTGGTCGTCGAGGCGACCCGAGTCGGCGCGGACACCCAGCTCGCGCGGATGGCGCGGCTCGTCGAGGACGCGCAGGGCGGCAAGGCCGAGGTGCAGCGGCTCGCGGACCGCATATCGGCGGTCTTCGTGCCGGTCGTCCTGCTCATCGCCGTGGGCACCCTGCTCACCTGGCTGTTCGCCACTGGCGAGGTGACCGCCGCGTTCACCGCCGCCGTCGCGGTACTGATCATCGCCTGCCCGTGCGCTCTCGGCCTGGCCACGCCGACCGCGCTGATGGTCGGCACCGGCCGAGGCGCCCAGCTCGGCATCCTCATCAAGGGCCCCGAGGTGCTGGAGTCCACCCGCCGGGTGGACACCGTCGTCCTGGACAAGACCGGAACCGTCACCACGGGCCGGATGACCCTCCAGGAGGTGTACGCCGCCGAGGGCACCGACGAGAAGCGGCTGCTGCGCCTCGCGGGCGCGCTGGAGCACGCCTCCGAGCACCCGATCGCGCGGGCCGTCGCCGTCGGCGCCGAAGAACGGGTGGGACCGCTGCCCCCGGTCGAGCACTTCGAGAACGTCCCCGGTCGTGGAGTACGCGGGCGCGTGGAGGGCCACGACGTGGCCGTGGGACGGCTCGTGGAGCTCGACGACGAGCTGCCCGAGGAGGTGGCCCGCGCCCGGCGCGAGGCGGAGCGCGAGGGCCGTACGGCGGTCGTCGTCGGCTGGGACGGGCAGGCCCGCGGTGTCCTCGCCGTCGCGGACGCCGTCAAGGACACCAGCGCGCAGGCGGTGGCGCGGCTGCGCGCGCTGGGGCTGCGCCCGGTCCTGCTGACCGGCGACAACCGCGCCGTCGCCGAGGCCGTGGCACGGGCCGTCGGCATCGATCCGCAGGACGTGGTCGCCGAGGTGCTGCCCGAGGAGAAGGCCGAGGCCGTCCGGCGGCTGCGGGCCGAGGGGCGGACGGTGGCGATGGTCGGCGACGGGGTCAACGACGCCGCCGCGCTCGCCACGGCCGACCTGGGCCTGGCCATGGGCACCGGGACGGACGCCGCCATCGAGGCCGGCGATCTGACCCTGGTGCGCGGGGACCTGCGGGTGGCCGCGGACGCCATCCGGCTGTCCCGGCGGACGCTGGCCACCATCAAGGGCAACCTCGTGTGGGCCTTCGGTTACAACGTGGCCGCGCTGCCGCTGGCCGCCGCCGGACTGCTCAACCCGATGATCGCGGGAGCGGCGATGGCGTTCTCGTCGGTGTTCGTGGTGACGAACAGTCTCAGGCTGCGCACGTTCCGCTGAATGAAAAGCATTCGAGACCGAAGTAAGAGTCCCTCTAGAGTCCAACGCGCGCCTCACATAAGCTCTTCACAAGCCTCGCGCATCATCCTTACGCTTGGGTTCCGGTCGCCATACTTGGGCTCTTGCGTACCTAACGGACATATGCAAGAGACGCAGATCACAGTGATGTGAACGTAACCATCGAAGGGGTTCGAAGGTCTAAGTTGGCGATGTCGGGCCAGCGTCTTGGGGGGCGCTGACCGGCATCTGAGGATGTCTTGGGGGACTTCCTCAGAGGTGCGTTGCCGGGGCACGTACACCGGGAAGCTTTGAGCGGCCCTCCCGCGCGTGCGCGTCCCGGCAGACCGCACAGCACCAGGTACGACGAGTTCTGCTCGTTGTGCTCACAGCGATTCAGGCGCTGGTCCTTGAACGCCCGGCCGGATCCCGTGGGGGGAATCCGCACCGGGACATGGGAAGGCGCCCTGGCCGTCGGCCCGTGGGGGGACCGGCACACCGGGGCGCCTTCCGCTTTTTCCGTGATCCGCGCCCTCCGCGCCTCGCCCGTACATCAGTACGCCTGAGAAGTTCATCCGCACAACACGAGGCCCCGCACCCGCGCACTGCGCGTGGATACGGGGCCGGTGATGCTATGGGGCCGGTGACGCCGCCGGGAGGCTCAGCGCTCCTCGACCGGGAGGAAGTCGCGCTCGACCACGCCCGTGTAGATCTGGCGCGGGCGGCCGATGCGGGAGCCCGGCTCCTTGATCATCTCGTGCCACTGGGCGATCCAGCCCGGCAGCCGGCCGAGGGCGAACAGGACCGTGAACATCTCGGTCGGGAAGCCCATGGCCCGGTAGATCAGACCGGTGTAGAAGTCGACGTTCGGGTAGAGCTTGCGCTCGACGAAGTAGTCGTCGGACAGCGCGTGCTCCTCAAGCTTCAGGGCGATGTCGAGGAGCTCGTCCTCCTTGCCCAGCGCGGAGAGCACATCGTGCGCGGCGGCCTTGATGATCTTGGCGCGCGGGTCGAAGTTCTTGTAGACCCGGTGGCCGAAGCCCATCAGGCGGACGCCGTCCTCCTTGTTCTTCACCTTGCGGATGAAGGTGTCGACGTCGTTGCCCGAGTCGCGGATGCCTTCGAGCATCTCCAGGACGGACTGGTTGGCGCCGCCGTGCAGCGGGCCCCACAGGGCGCTGATGCCGGCCGAGATCGAGGCGAACATGTTGGCCTGCGAGGAGCCGACCAGGCGGACCGTGGAGGTCGAGCAGTTCTGCTCGTGGTCGGCGTGCAGGATCAGCAGCTTGTCGAGCGCGGAGACCACGACCGGGTCCAGGTCGAACTCCTGCGCGGGCACCGAGAAGGTCATGCGCAGGAAGTTCTCGACGTAACCGAGGTCGTTGCGCGGGTAGACGAACGGGTGGCCGATCGACTTCTTGTACGCGTACGCCGCGATCGTCGGGAGCTTGGCGAGCAGCCGGATGGTGGAGAGGCTGCGCTGCTTCTCGTCGAACGGGTTGTGGCTGTCCTGGTAGAAGGTCGACAGCGCCGAGACGACCGACGACAGCATCGCCATCGGGTGGGCGTCGCGCGGGAAGCCCGTGTAGAAGTTCTTGACGTCCTCGTGCAGCAGGGTGTGCTGCGTGATCTCGTTCTTGAACGAGGAGAGCTCGTCGACGGTCGGCAGCTCACCGTTGATCAGGAGGTAGGCCACCTCCAGGAAGGTGGAGCGCTCGGCCAGCTGCTCGATCGGGTAGCCGCGGTACCGGAGGATGCCCTGCTCACCGTCGAGATAGGTGACGGCGGATTTGTACGCGGCCGTGTTGCCGTATCCGCTGTCCAAGGTCACGAGACCGGTCTGGGCGCGCAGCTTCCCGATGTCGAAGCCCTTGTCGCCGACGGTGCTGTCGACCACCGGGTAGGTGTACTCGCCGCCGTCGTACCGCAGAACTACAGAGTTGTCGCTCACGTCTTCCCTCACCGACGTAGTGCCTCATCTTCGAGGTGCCCTGACTGTCTCTACCATCCCCCATTTGGCTCAGGAGAGTGCACTCGGGGTCGACCATTGGGCCCATTGGCGGCACTCAGTGCCGCCAACCTGTCCATCCTGCCCCTTCACTCCGGCCACGGGAAGTGCTGTGTGACCTTTACGACTCATTTGATCGATCATTTTTTGTGACGGGGCGTCAGGTACTGGCTTCCGGTCCTCCGGGCGGCGATTTTCAGCCGCCGGCGAGACGGAAGTCCAGCGCCGTGCAGCGCCGCCCCGCCGACACCGTGCGCACCGCCTGGCCGATCGCCCTGCGCGACCCGACGAGCACGACCAGCTTCTTGGCCCGGGTCACCGCCGTGTAGAGCAGGTTGCGCTGAAGCATCATCCAGGCGCCGGTGGTGACCGGGATCACCACGGCCGGATACTCGCTGCCCTGCGAGCGGTGGATGGTCACCGCGTACGCGTGCGCGAGTTCGTCCAGTTCGTCGAACTCGTACGGCACCTCCTCGTCCTCGTCCGTCAGCACCGTCAGACGCTGGTCGACCGGGTCGAGCGAGGTGACCACGCCCACGGTGCCGTTGAAGACACCGTTCTTCCCCTTCTCGTAATTGTTGCGAATCTGGGTGACCTTGTCCCCGACGCGGAAGACCCGGCCGCCGAACCGCTTCTCCGGCAGGTCGGGGCGGCCCGGGGTGACCGCCTGCTGGAGCAGTCCGTTCAGCGTGCCGGCGCCCGCCGGGCCGCGGTGCATGGGGGCGAGCACCTGCACGTCGCGGCGCGGGTCGAGCCCGAACCTGGCCGGAATCCGGCGGGCCGCCACGTCCACGGTGAGCCGGCCGGCCTCCTCGGTGTCGTCCTCGACGAAGAGGAAGAAGTCCTTCATGCCGTCGGTCAGCGGATGCTGCCCGGCGTTGATCCGGTGCGCGTTGGTCACCACTCCCGACTGCTGGGCCTGGCGGAAGACGCGCGTGAGGCGGACGGCGGGCACCGGGCCGCCGTCCGCCAGCAGGTCGCGCAGCACCTCGCCGGCGCCCACGCTGGGGAGCTGGTCCACGTCCCCGACGAACAGCAGGTGCGCACCCGGGGGCACGGCCTTGACCAGCTTGTTGGCCAGCAGCAGGTCCAGCATGGACGCCTCGTCCACGACCACCAGGTCGGCGTCCAGCGGGCGGTCCCGGTCGTAGGCCGCGTCCCCGCCGGGCTTGAGCTCCAGCAGGCGGTGCACGGTGGAGGCCTCGGCGCCGGTGAGTTCCGACAGGCGCTTGGCGGCCCGGCCGGTGGGCGCGGCGAGCACCACCTTGGCCTTCTTGGCGCGCGCCAGCTCCACGATCGAGCGCACCGTGAAGGACTTGCCGCAGCCGGGGCCGCCGGTCAGCACGGCCACCTTCTCGGTCAGCGCCAGCCTGACCGCCGCCTCCTGCTCGGGGGCGAGGTCGGCCCCCGTACGGCCCTTCAGCCAGGTCAGCGCCTTGTCCCAGACAACGTCCCGGAAGGCGGGCATCCGGTCGGCGTCGGCGCGCAGCAGGCGCAGCACCTGGGCGGACAGGGACAGCTCGGCGCGGTGGAAGGGCACGAGGTAGATCGCCGTCACCGCCTCGCCGCCGTCCGGGCCCGGCACCTTCTCCCGTACGACACCGGGGTCGGCGTCGTCCTCGGGGGGCTCGGCGAGTTGTGCGAGGCACTCGATGACGAGCCCGGTGTCCACCTGGAGGAGCTTGACCGCGTCCGCGATCAGCCGCTCCTCGGGCAGGAAGCAGTGGCCCTGGTCGGTGGACTGCGACAGCGCGTACTGCAGGCCGGCCTTGACCCGCTCCGGGCTGTCGTGCGGGATGCCGACGGACTGCGCGATCCTGTCGGCGGTCAGGAAGCCGATGCCCCAGACGTCGGCGGCCAGCCGGTACGGCTGGTTCTTCACCACCGAGATCGACGCGTCGCCGTACTTCTTGTAGATGCGCACCGCGATCGAGGTGGAGACCTCGACGGTCTGGAGGAAGAGCATGACCTCCTTGATCGCCTTCTGCTCCTCCCAGGCGTCGGCGATCTTCCTGGTCCGCTTGGGGCCGAGCCCTGGCACCTCGATCAGGCGCTTCGGCTCCTCCTCGATGATCTGCAGGGTGTCCACGCCGAAGTGCTGGGTGATGCGGTCGGCGAAGACCGGTCCGATGCCCTTGACCAGGCCGGATCCGAGATAGCGGCGGATGCCCTGGACGGTGGCCGGGAGCACGGTGGTGTAGTTGTCCACCTGGAACTGCTTGCCGTACTGCGGGTGGGAGCCCCAGCGGCCCTCCATGCGCAGCGACTCGCCGACCTGGGCGCCGAGCAGCGCGCCGACGACGGTCAGGAGGTCGGCGGCGCCCCGGCCGGTGTCGACGCGGGCCACCGTGTAGCCGTTCTCCTCGTTGGCGTACGTGATCCGCTCGAGCACGCCCTCCAGCACGGCCGGACGCCGCTCCCCGGCACCGGACTGCCCGCCCCGACTCGCCTCCGTGGTCATGACCCGACGGTACCGCCGGGCTGTGACAGCACCGCCGGGTGAGCCTGGGCGGCCCGGCTGCGCGCCCTTGGTCCCGCCGGGGTCCGCCGCCCAGTCCGTCAGCCGGACCGTCGGTCGGGCCGCCGATGGAGCCCGCCGCTCAGCCGGCGGTGCCCTCGGCCAGGGTGTGGGCCACCAGGGCGTTGGCGTGGCCGTGGCCCATGCCGTGCTCGGCCTTGAGCCAGTTGACGAGTTCCATGTGCTTGGTCAGCGGCGAGGAGCGGATGAGGTCCTTCCACTCGGCGATCGGCCGGCCGTACTTCTTCTCTATGGAGGGGAAGTAGCCGGCGGGGCCCTTGGCGGCGGCGGACATGGCGGGTGCCTTTCTGCGGCGGACGTTTGTCGTATGTGATGACTGGCGCCGCAGTGCGAACTCATCGCTCGCACGGGGGCGGATTCGGCGCCGCGCACGCCCCGGACGGCAACGATCCGGCTACGGGCCTTGCCTCGGCGGATGTAATCGTTTCCAATAAGCCTGGTGTAATCGATTCCACGAGGAGGTGGAACGGCGATGGCGAGCATCAAGGACGTCGCCGCCGCGGCGGGCGTGTCCGTCGCCACGGTCTCGCGCGTCCTGAACGAGCACCCGTCGGTCAGCGCCGACGCACGCGCACGCGTGCTGGCCGCCGTCGAGGCACTGGGCTACCGCCCGAACGCCGTCGCCCGGTCCCTGCGCACCCACCGGACCCGCACCCTGGGCCTGGTCATCAGCGATGTGCTGAACCCGTACTTCACCGAGCTGGCCCGCTCCGTCGAGGAGGAGGCCCGCGCCCTCGGCTACAGCGTGATCATCGGCAACGCCGACGAGCGGCCCGCCCTCCAGGACCACCATGTACGGACGCTGCTCGACCGTCGTATCGACGGCCTGCTGGTCTCCCCCACCGACGGCGGCTCCCCGCTGATGCTGGACGCCGCGCGCGCGGGCACGCCGATGGTGTTCGTGGACCGGTGGATCGAGGGCGTGGACGTGCCCGTGGTCCGCTCGGACGGGCGGGCGGCCGTTCGGGATCTCGTCGCGCACCTGCACAGGCTCGGCCACCGGCGGCTCGCGATCATCGCGGGCCCCGCGGCCACCACCACCGGCCGCGAGCGCGTCGAGGCGTTCCGCGAGGCACTGGCCGCCCACGGCCTCCCGCTCCCGGACGCGTACACCGGCCAGGGCGACTTCAAGGCCGGCAGCGGCCGGCGCGTCACCGAGGGCTTCCTCGGGCTGCCCGAGCCTCCCGAGGCCGTGTTCGCCGCCGACAACCTGATGGCGCTGGGCGCACTGGACGCCATCCGCGCGCGCGGGATGCGGGTGCCGGACGACATCGCGCTGGCCGCGTTCGACGACGTCCCGTGGTTCCCGCACACCGACCCGCCGATCACCGCGATCGCGCAGCCCACCGGCGAGCTGGGGCGGGCCGCCGTTCGCGCCCTGGTCGACCGCATGGCGGGACGGCCCGCGCGGTCCGTGACCCTGCCCGCCCGGCTGGTCGTACGCCGCTCCTGCGGCGAGCCGGAGGGCGACGCGGTGACGGGCGACCCGGCGGCGACCTGACCACCACCGGCGCCCCCATGGCCGGTTACCGTCGGTCGACCCGGCGGGCCCCCTCGTGAATCACCCCCGTAAGGAGAGAGCACACATGTACGACTACGACCTCCTGGTCGTGGGGTCGGCCAACGCCGACCTGGTGATCGGTGTCGAGCGGCGGCCCGCCGCCGGGGAGACGGTGCTCGGTTCCGATCTGAGCGTCCATCCCGGCGGCAAGGGCGCCAACCAGGCCGCGGCCGCCGCCCGGCTCGGGGCCCGCACGGCCCTGCTGGCCCGGGTCGGCGACGACGCCCACGGCCGGCTGCTGCTCGACGCCCAGCGCGAGGCCGGGGTCGACCCGGCGGGCGTGCTGGTCGGCGGGGCGCCCACCGGGGTCGCGCTGATCACGGTGGACCCGTCCGGGGACAACAGCATCGTGGTCTCGCCGGGCGCCAACGGCCGGCTCACCCCCGAGGACGTCCGCGCGGCCGGCGCCCTCCTGCGCGCCTCCCGGGTGGTCTCCGCGCAACTGGAGATCCCGCTGGAGACGGTCGTGGAGGCGGTGCGGAACCTGGCGCCGGGAAGCCGCTTCGTGCTGAACCCGTCGCCGCCGCGCCCGCTGCCGCGGGAACTCCTGAAGGCCTGCGACCCGCTGATCGTGAACGAGCACGAGGCCAAGGTGATCCTGGGTGGCCCCGAGGCAGGCGACACCCCCGAGAGCTGGGCGCGGGGCCTGCTCGCCCTGGGCCCGCGCTCGGTGGTGATCACCCTGGGCGGCGAGGGCGCGCTGGTGGCGTCCGCCGAGGGGTCCGCCCGGGTCCCGTCGGTGAAGGTGGACGCCGTGGACACCACGGGCGCGGGCGACGCGTTCACCGCGGCGCTGGCCTGGCGGCTGGGCGCGGGAGCGACCCTGGAGGAGGCCGCGGCCTACGCCGCCCGGGTCGGCGCGATCGCCGTCACCCGGCGGGGCGCGCAGGAGTCCTATCCCACGGCGGCGGAGGTCGACGCCCTGTGAAACGGGCGGGCGCCGCGTGAAAGAGGCCGACGCCCTGTGAGACGGGCGGGCATCCTCAGTGGTCAGGAGCTCTCGGGCCTTGCGGCCCGCCGAGCCTCTGCCACCGCCTCGCGTATCGCGCGGGCCGACCGGGGCCGCTGGAGGGCCAGATGTCCGGTCACCGACCCCAGCCAGGCCGGGTCACCGAACAGTTGCACCTCGCCTGCCTGGGCGGTCTGCCTCAGCAGTTCTTCGAACAGTACGAGTTCGGTGCCACCGTAGAAGCGGGGGTGCCGGTCGAAGCGGGCCACCCAGTCCTCGTAGGGGTGTCGCAGGGTCATGTGCAGGTAACCGCCGCCCCGCCCCCTCCAGGGGCCCGGCAGGCCACCGAGCATGCCCATCGGCGAGTAGTTTCCCTTCGCCGGGTACTTGGCGCCCAGGGTGAAGGTCACCCCCGGCATGACCCTGGGCCACGGGATCAGCAGTCCCTCCGAGTCCGGCTCGTGCTGGTACAGCCCGTCCGCGCGGAGTTCGACCCAGTAGCCCTTCGGCCCGCCGGAATCCCCCACCACCCAGTGGCCGTCGGTCAGTTCCAACGGCCCCAGGGACGTTCTCCTGTCCTTCTCCGTCATGCGGTCATTGGATCACGTGCGCCACGAACCGCTCCGCCGTCTCCGCCAGCACCTCCCGTCCGTTCCGGGACCACAACTCCTCGTTGAACAGCTCGACTTCGATGGCGCCGGTGTAGCCGGCCGCCTCGACGTACCGCTTCCACTCCCGCATGTCGATCGAGCCGTCGCCGATCTGGCCCCGGCCGTTGAGCACGCCCTCGGGCAACGGGGTGGTCCAGTCGGCGAGCTGGAAGGTGTGGATGCGGCCGCCCGCGCCCGCCCGGGCGATCTGCTCGGGGGCGTTGTCGTCCCACCAGATGTGGTACGTGTCGACGGTGACGCCGACCTGGTGGGCCGGAAAGCGCTCGGCGAGGTCGAGCGCCTGGGCGAGGGTGGAGACCACGCAGCGGTCGGCGGCGTACATGGGGTGCAGCGGCTCGATGGCCAGGCGGACCCCGCGCTCGGCCGCGTACGGGCCGAGGACGCCGAGGGCGTCCGCGATGCGTTCCCGGGCCCCGTGCAGGTCCTTGCTGCCGGCGGGCAGTCCGCCGGAGACCAGCACCAGTGTGTCCGTGCCGAGCGTCGCGGCCTCGTCGACTGCCGCGCGGTTGTCGTCCAGCGCCTCGGCGCGCCCGGCCGGGTCGATCGCCGTGAGGAAGCCGCCCCGGCACAGGGTGGTGACGGTGAGGCCCGCGTCCCGGACGAGCCTGGCGGCCGCCTCCACGCCGTACGTCTGGACGGGTTCGCGCCACAGGCCCACGCCCGGCACGCCCAACTCCAGGCAGGTGTCCACCAGTTCCGGCAGTGACAGTTGCTTGACCGTCATCTGGTTGATGGAGAAGCGTTCCAGGTCCGTGCTCACTGGTTCACCCCGTACAGCGACAGCAGGTTCCTCATCCGCTCCTCGGCGAGCCTCGGGTCCGGGAACAGGCCGAGTCCGTCGGCGAGTTCGTAGGCGCGGGCGAGGTGCGGCAGGGAGCGGGCCGACTGGAGGCCGCCGACCATCGTGAAGTGCGTCTGGTGCCCGGCGAGCCAGGCCAGGAACACCACGCCCGTCTTGTAGAAGCGGGTGGGGGCCTGGAAGAGGTGGCGGGACAGTTCGACCGTGGGATCGAGCAGGCCTCGGAAGGCCTTGACGTCCCCGGTGTCCAGGACCCGTACCGCCTCGGCCGCCAGCGGTCCGAGCGGGTCGAAGATGCCGAGCAGCGCGTGGCTGAAGCCCTGCTCGTCGCCGGCGATCAGCTCGGGGTAGTTGAAGTCGTCGCCGGTGTAGCAGCGCACGCCCCGCGGCAGGCGGCGGCGCAGGTCGATCTCCCGCTGGGCGTCCAGCAGCGAGATCTTCACCCCGTCGACCTTGTCGGGGTGGGCGGCGATGACCTCCAGGAAGGTGTCGGTGGCCGCGTCGAGGTCGGCCGAGCCCCAGTAGCCGTCGAGGGCCGGGTCGAACATGGGGCCGAGCCAGTGCAGGATCACCGGGCCGGCGGCCTGGCGCAGCAGGTGCCCGTAGACCTCCAGGTAGTCCTCCGGGCCCTTCGCCGTGGCCGCCAGGGCGCGCGAGGCCATCAGGATCGCCTGGGCGCCCGCCTCCTCCACGACGGCGAGCTGCTCCTCGTACGCCGCCCGGATCTCCGCGAGTGAACCGCCGGTGAGCTGGTCGGTGCCGACGCCGCAGGCGATCCGCCCGCCGACGGCACGGGCCTCGGCAGCGGAGCGGCGGATCAGTTCGGCCGCGCCCGCCCAGTCCAGGCCCATGCCGCGCTGGGCGGTGTCCATGGCCTCGGCGACGCCCAGCCCGTGGGCCCACAGATGGCGGCGGAAGGCGAGGGTGGCGTCCCAGTCGACGGCGGCGGGCGAGTCGGGCGACGCGTCGGCGAACGGGTCGGCGACGACGTGCGCCGCCGAGAAGACCGTACGGGAGGTGAAGGGCGTGCCGGGGGCGGAGGCGAACGGCTCGGTGCGCGGCTCGTAGGCCCGCAGCGCCCCGCCCGCGCCGGGCAGTCGGATGGTCACGGCTGGATCTCCGGTACGTCGAGGCGGCGGCCCTCGGCCGAGGACTTCAGGCCCAGTTCGGCGAGCTGGACGCCGCGGGCGCCGGCGAACAGGTCCCAGTGGTAGGGGGCGTCGGCGTACACGTGCTTGAGGAACAGCTCCCACTGGGCCTTGAAGCCGTTGTCGAAGTCCTGGTTGTCGGGCACCTCCTGCCACTGGTCGCGGAAGACCTCGGTGGCGGGGATGTCGGGGTTCCAGACCGGCTTGGGGGTGGCGGAGCGGTGCTGGACGCGGCAGTCGCGCAGACCGGCGACGGCCGATCCCTCGGTGCCGTCCACCTGGAACTCGACCAGCTCGTCGCGGTTGACGCGGACGGCCCAGGAGGAGTTGATCTGGGCGATCACGCCGCCCTCCAGCTCGAAGACTCCGTAGGCGGCGTCGTCGGCGGTCGCGGTGTAGGGCTTGCCGTTCTCGTCCCAGCGCTGGGGGATGTGGATGGCGGTGAGGGCCTGCACGGAGGTCACGCGGCCGAACAGCTCGTGCAGCACGTACTCCCAGTGCGGGAACATGTCCACGACGATGCCGCCGCCGTCCTCGGCGCGGTAGTTCCAGGACGGGCGCTGGGCGTCCTGCCAGTCGCCCTCGAAGACCCAGTAACCGAACTCGCCGCGCACGGACAGGATCCGGCCGAAGAAGCCGCCGTCGATCAGCCGCTTCAGCTTGAGCAGGCCGGGCAGGAAGAGCTTGTCCTGGACGACGCCGTGCTTGACGCCGGCCTCGCGGGCGAGCCGGGCGAGCTCCAGGGCGCCCTCCAGGCCGGTGGCGGTGGGCTTCTCGGTGTAGACGTGCTTGCCGGCGGCGACCGCCTTCCTGATCGCCTCCTCGCGGGCCGAGGTGACCTGCGCGTCGAAGTAGACGTCGACGGACGGGTCGGCGAGGACCGCGTCCAGGTCGGTCGAGACGTGCTCCAGGCCGTGCTTCTCGGCGAGCGCCCGCAGCGCGTGCTCGCGGCGGCCGACCAGGACCGGTTCCGGCCACAGCACGGTGCCGTCGCCGAGGTCGAGTCCGCCCTGCTCGCGCAGGGCGAGGATCGAGCGGACCAGATGCTGGCGGTACCCCATGCGCCCGGTCACGCCGTTCATGGCGATCCGCACCGTCTTGCGTGTCACGTCAGTCCCTTCGTACGCGGTCCACGCGCCGCGTACGCCCCCGGTGGTGGCACTGGTGAGCGATGCAGCAAGCGCTTTCTATACACAGAGAAGCTAGCCTCTGGACGGCGGTCCGGACAAGAGCGTGTCCAGGACGTGGTGGTTCGAGGCGGCCGACGGGCGGGCCGGGTGGCCGTAAGGTCTGCACGACACCCCGGGCCGGGCGCGTCTTCGCGGCGGAGCGCGGGTGGCACGTATCGGGTGGCACGTACGACGACGAGATGCGCGACCGGAGGACGACGAGATGACGGTGACCCTGGCGGACGTGGCGGCCCGCGCACAGGTCTCTCCCGCGACGGTGTCGCGCGTGCTGAACGGCAACTACCCGGTCGCCGCCTCCACCCGGGAACGCGTGCTGAAGGCGGTCGACGAGCTGGACTACGTGCTCAACGGCCCCGCGAGCTCGCTCGCCGCCGCGACCTCCGACCTGGTCGGCATCCTGGTGAACGACATCGCCGACCCCTTCTTCGGGATCATGGCGAGCGCCATCCAGTCGGAGATCGGCGGGCCCGGGGGGCGGGCCGGCGGGGAGCGGCTGGCGGTGGTCTGCAACACGGGCGGCTCACCGGACCGCGAGCTGACCTACCTGACCCTGCTGCAACGGCAGCGGGCGGCGGCGGTGGTGCTGACCGGCGGGGCCGTGGAGGACGCGCCGCACGCGGCGGCGGTCTCGGCGAAGCTGCGCAAGCTGGCCGACGCCGGGACGCGCGTGGTGCTGTGCGGGCGGCCGCCGGCGCCGGACACCCGGGCGATCGCCCTGGCCTTCGACAACCAGGGCGGCGCGCGGCGGCTGACGGAGCATCTGATCGCCCTGGGCCACCGGCGGCTCGGCTACATCGCGGGCCCCGAGGAGCGGACGACCACCCGCCACCGGCTGGAGGGCCACCGGGAGGCGCTGGCCGCGGCGGGCATCGAGGACGATCCCCGCCGGACGGTGTACGGCCGGTACGACCGCCGGTCCGGCCACGAGGGCACCCTGGAGCTGCTGCGCCGCGACCCGTCCCTGACGGCGGTCGTCGCGGCGAACGACTCCGTCGCGCTGGGCGCCTGCGCCGCGCTGCGCGAGTCCGGTCTGCGCATCCCCGAGGACGTCTCGGTGGCGGGCTTCGACGACCTCCCCTTCAGCGTCGACACGGTCCCCGCCCTCACGACGGTCCGGCTGCCCCTCGCGGAGGCGGGCGCCCGCGCGGGCCGCATCGCGATGGGCCGCGAGGAGCCTCCGGCGGGCGAGGTCGCGCACGTCCCGGGGGAGCTGATGGTGCGCGGGTCCACGGGTGCGCCACGCGAGGCCGCGGGAGCCTGAACCTCGCGAGTCGACCGGGGCGCCACGCGAGGCCACGGGAGCGTCCCGCGGGGCCCGAACCACGCCAGTCGACGGGGGCGCGACGCAAATCCACAGGGGCGTCCCGCGGGGCCCGAACCACGCCAGTCGACGGGGGCGCCGCGTGAGTCCGTGGGGACCCCGAGGCGTGACGCGCACGCGGGGCAGGACACCCCGCGGGCTGAAGTCCGCGGGGCTTGAGAACCCCGCAGGGCGTGAGCCCGGTGGGCCGTGAGACATCCCGCGGGGCTTGGGAACCGCACGGGGCCGTGGGGACGTGCGGCACTGCGCGGGGCGTGAGGCGCCGCGCGCGGTGCACCGGCCTCTGCGGGCGTCAGGCGCCGCGCCCGGATGCGACATCGCGCGGGGCCGAGGACCACAGGGCGTGAGCCCGGTGGTCCGTGAGACATCCCGCGGGGCTTGGGAACCGCTCGGGTCCGAAGCGCACCGGGCGAGTCCACGGGGACAGCACGCGGGGCGTGAGGCGCCGCGTGACTCCGCGGCAACCCGCCGCGGCGTCAGGCGCACGCGCGGGGTGGGACACCGCGGAGGTGCGCGCGGGTGCCGCGGACTCGGGGCGTCAGGCGGGCGGGTCCGGCGGCCGGGGCCATGGACGGGCGGGCGCCGGCGGGTCTAGCCTCGGGCTCAGCGGTTTCTCTGACTGAGTCAAGCATCCGCGTCCGCCTTCCCACCCCCTCACCGACGGGGCCCGACATGACCGTCCAGGACATCCGCGCCTTCAACCGCTTCTACACCAACGCCATCGGCGCCCTCGACTACGGCCGCCACCTCTACGCCCCCTACACGCTCACCGAGTCCCGGGTGCTCTACGAACTCGCGCACGCGCCCCGGACCGACGCGGCCGACCTGCGGGCCGAACTCTCGCTGGACGCCGGGTACCTGAGCCGGATCCTCAACAAGTTCGAGCAGGAGGGGCTGGTCGAGCGCGGCCCGTCCGAACGGGATCCCCGGCGCCGGAGCGTCACTCTCACCCCGCACGGCAGGGAGGCCGCCGGCCTGCTGGAGGAGCGGGCGCGGGAGTCCGTCGGCCGGCTGCTGCTCTCCGTACCGCCGGAGGAGCGGTCACGGCTGGCGGACGCGATGCGCACCGTCCGGGAGATCCTGTCCGAGGGACGGGCACCCCGCCCCGAGGACGTCGTGCTGCGCGGGCCCGGACCGGGCGACCTGGGCTGGATCGTGCAGCGCAACGGCGCGGTGTACGCGGCCGAGTTCGGCTGGAACGCCGGCTACGAGCGCCTGGTGGCGAGGATCGTCGCCGACTTCGCCGAGGACCACGACCCGGACCTGGAGCGGGTGTGGATCGCCGAACTCGACGGGCGTCCGGTGGGGTGCGTGATGTGCGTACGGGACGACGCCCCGGCCACCGCCCGGCTGCGGCTGCTGCTCGTCGGGCCCGAGGCGCGCGGACTGGGCATCGGGGACCGGCTGGTGCGGGCGGTCGTCGACTTCGCGCGCGGGGCCGGGTACCGGGACCTGGTGCTGTGGACCAACGACGTGCTCGGCAGCGCCCGCCGCATCTACCAGCGGCACGGCTTCGTCCTGGTCTCCGAGCAGCCGCACCACTCCTTCGGCAAGGACCTGATGGGCCAGGACTGGCGGCTGGACCTGCGCGAACCGGGCGCGTGACGAGCAGCGCCCGTGCCGTACCTGAAGCCCGCCCTCCGGGGGCCGGTGAACGGGGCCGTCGGCCTCAGCGCGGGCGCCCGGCCGGCTCCGCCGCGGCGAGGACGTCGGTGGGGGCGGCGGCGGGCTCCGGAGCCGGGTCAGGCGACGGCTCGCGGCGGCGGCCCGGCGTCACGGACGTCAACGCCACCCCGCCCACCAGCAACGCCGCCGCGCACCAGCGCAGGGGGCTCACCGATTCGCCGAGGAACAGTGCCGCCGCGGACATGCCGAAGACCGGGACCAGCAGCGAGAACGGCGCCACCGTGGACGCCGGGTGGCGGCGCAGCAGCAGGCCCCAGGCGCCGAAGCCGAAGACCGTGGTGATCCAGGCGACGTAGAGGACCGTGCCCGCGCCCTGCCAGTCCAGGGCGCGCAGCGCGGCCAGGTCCCGGGAGGGCCCCTCAAGCAGCAGCGACAGGCCGAGCAGCGGCAGGACCGGGACCGTGCTCACCCAGACCATGAAGTTCAGCGCGTCCGGGGGCGCCGCCTTGCGGGTCAGCACGTTGGAGACGCCCCAGCAGGCCGCCGCGGCGACGACGAGCGCGAAGGCGCCGACGGGGCCCGCGGCGCCCTCGTCCACGGCCGCGACGCCGATGCCGGCGAGCGCCACGCCCATGCCCAGCACCCGTATGCCCGAGGGCCGTTCACCGAGGGCAAGGAAGGCGAACAGGGCCGTGAACACCGCCTGGATCTGGAGCACCAGGGAGGAGAGCCCGGCGGGCATTCCGGCGTCCATCCCGACGAACAGCAGCCCGAACTTGGCGACACCGAGCACCAGTCCGACCGCCACGATCCACTTCCACGCCACCTTGGGCCGGCCCACGAGGAAGACGGCGGGTACCGCGGCCGCGAGGAAGCGCAGGGCTGAGAAGAGCAGGGGCGGGAAGTGGCCGAGGCCGACCTCGATGACGGTGAAGTTCACGCCCCAGACGGCGGCGACGAGGACGGCGAGCAGGACATGGGCGGGTCGCATGTACCGAGGATCACGCCGGCGGACCGTGAAGCACCAGCGATGATTGCTGCACCATTGCATGAAGCTCTGCTAATCGTTCGACCCCTCCGGAGGCACCGTGCTCGATCTCCAGCGTCTGCGCGCCCTGCACGCCGTCTCCGTGCACGGCACCGTCGGTGCGGCCGCCGCCGCGCTCGGGTACACCTCGTCGGCGGTGTCCCAGCAGATCGCCAAGCTGGAGCGGGAGACCAGGACCGTCCTGCTCGAACGCGAGGGGCGCGGCGTGCGGCTCACCGACGAGGCGCACCAACTGGTCGCCACGGCAAGGGAGTTGCTGGCGATCGTCGAGCGCGCCGAGACCGAGCTCGAGGAGCGGCGCGGGGTGCCCGCCGGACGGCTGCTGGTGGCGGCGTTCGCCTCGGCGGCGCGCGGGCTCATGCCCGGCGTCCTCGCGGACCTGGCCCGGCGGCACCCGGCCCTTGACGCCCGGCTCAGCGAGGTCGACCCGCACCTGTCGGTGGACCTGGTGGCCAAGGGTGCCGTCGACCTGGCCGTCGCGCACGACTGGGACATCGCTCCGCTGCCCGCCCCCGCCGGTGTGCAACAGGCCGTCATCGGGGACGACTTGTGCGACCTGCTGGTGCCGGTCGGGCACCCGTTCGCGGGGCGGACGGGGGTGCGGCGCGAGGAACTGGGCGGCGAGCGGTGGATCTGCCAGCCGCCGGGCCGGGTGTGCAGCGACTGGCTGCTGCACACCCTGCGCGCCGCCGGACACGAGCCGGACGTGGTCCACCAGGCCGACGAGAACCCGACCCTGGTCGCCCTGGTCGCCGCGGGCCTGGGCGTCGCGCTGATCCCCCGGCTGGGCCGGGGCCCGCTGCCCGAGGGGGTGGTGGAGGTGCCACTGGATCCCATGCCCGTACGGCGGTTGTACGCGCTGTGGCGCACGGGCGCCGCCCGCAGGCCGGCCATCGCGGAGACGGTGCGCACCCTGCGGGAGCACTGGCCCAAGGCGTCCGCGCACACGCCCCGCTGAACTCCCGCGGTCACACCCGCGCCAACGTGCGGGAATACACGCCCGGTCCGGGAACCCGGCAGGGCTCCGGCCCGTCCGACCGGAGGAGCTGCCGCAGGAGTCCGCGCTGTGCGGTGTCGGCCTCGCCGACGGAAGCGATCGCCGGCCACCCTCTCCTCCGCACCGCGGCCGGCAGCCCGCCGCCGTCGGCGCGCCCCCCTCCGGCAGCGCCGGCGGCGCCCTCACCGGTTCCTGTGCACTCCCTTGACTGGCAGAAACTTCCTGGATATTGGTGACTCCTCGGAAGTTTCCTTCAGCGCCAGGGGGTGTCAGACACCCCCTGGTCCAGCGGATCTCCTCCCGGAAGGGGCGCACGTGCACGACACCAGCACGGGAACCACCGCACTTCCCTCCAGACGCGCCGTCCTCGCCGCCACCGCCGGCATCACCGCCGCCCTGGCGGTCACGGGCACCGGCACCGCCCACGCCGCCTCCTACAACGACAAGAAGCTGCGTGCCCTCATCTCCCGGATGACGCTCGAGGAGAAGGTCGGCCAGCTCTTCGTGATGCGGGTCTACGGCCACTCGGCGACCGACCCGACGCAGGCCGACATCGACGCCAACCTCAAGGAGATCGGCGTCCGCACGGCCGCCGAGCTGATCGCCAGGTACCGCGTCGGCGGCATCATCTACTTCGCCTGGGCCAACAACACCCGGGACCCGTATCAGATCGCCGACCTGTCCAACGGGATCCAGAAGGCGTCCCTCGGACAGCCGCGCGGCCTGCCCCTGCTCGTCGCCACCGACCAGGAGCACGGCATCGTCTGCCGCGTGGGCAAGCCCGCGACCCTCTTCCCGGGCGCCATGGCGGTCGGCGCGGGCGGCTCGTCCGCCGACGCCCACACCCTGGGCCGCGTCTCCGGTGCGGAGCTGCGCGCGCTCGGCATCAACCAGGACTACTCCCCCGACGCCGACGTGAACGTCAACCCGGCCAACCCGGTCATCGGCGTACGGTCCTTCGGCGCCGACCCGGACGCGGTGGCGAGGCTGGTGGCCGCCGAGGTGAAGGGCTACCAGAGCTCCAAGGTGGCGGCGACCGCCAAGCACTTCCCCGGGCACGGGGACACCGCCACCGACAGCCACTACGGCTTCCCCGTCATCACGCACAGCCGCGAGCTGTGGGAGAAGCTGGACGCGGTGCCGTTCCGGGCCGCGATCAAGGCCGGCATCGACTCGATCATGACCGCGCACATCCAGTTCCCGGCGCTGGACGACTCCGGAGACCCGGCCACCCTCTCCCCCCCGATCCTCACCGGCATCCTGCGCGGCGAACTCGGATACGACGGGGTCGTGGTGACCGACTCGCTCGGCATGGACGGCGTGCGCACCAAGTACGGCGACGACCGGGTGCCGGTGCTCGCGCTGAAGGCGGGCGTGGACCAGCTGCTCAACCCGCCCTCGCTGGACGTGGCCTGGAACGCGGTGCTGAACGCGGTCCGCGCCGGCGAACTGACCGAGGCCCGGCTCGACGAGTCGATCCTGCGCGTTCTCCGGCTGAAGGCGAAGCTGGGACTGCTGGAGGACCCCTACGTCAGCCAGGCGAACGTCGACCACGTCGTGGGCATCGGCACCCACCTGGCGGCGGCCGACAGGATCGCCGAGCGGACCACGACCCTGCTGGCCAACGAGGGCAGCCTGCTGCCGCTGTCCCGCCGCGGCCACAAGAAGCTGCTCGTCGTCGGCGCCGACCCCGCCTCCCCGTCGGGCACCACCGGGCCGCCCACCGGAGTGCTCGCCGCCGCCCTCACCGAACTCGGCTTCCAGGCCACGGCGTTGTCGACCGGCACCGCCCCGTCGGCCGCGACCGCCGACCAGGCGGTGGCCGCGGCGCAGGACGCGGACGCGGTGGTGGTCGCGACCTACAACGTCACGGCGGGCAGCTCCCAGAAGACGCTGGTGGAACGGCTCGTCGCCACCGGCCGCCCGGTGATCGCGGTCGCGATCCGCAACCCCTACGACATCGCTCAGCTGCCCACCGTCCCGGCCCACTTGGCGGCCTACTCCTGGACGGACGTGGAACTGCGCGCCGCCGCACGGGTGATCGCGGGCGGGGCGAGGCCGCGCGGGAAGCTCCCGGTGCCGGTGCAGCGGGCGGACGACCCGGCGCGGGTCCTGTACCCCATCGGGTACGGCCTGACGTACTGACGTACTGGCCGGGCTCGCACGTCGGGCGTACGGCGCTTACGTCACGCCCCCGGCGCGCCACCGCAAACTGGCCCGAAGCGCCCCGCACGCCTGGCGTGGCACCGCCCTGGCGGGCCACGCTGGGCCGGGGGGGTGGACCGGGGGATGGCGAGTCGCGGGACATGGCGGGTGGAGGTGGCGTGCGCCCTGCCCGCGCTGCTCTTGACCGTGCTGGCGGGATGCGGACAGCCGTCCGGGTCCACGGACGCACGGGAGCGGAGCGGTGCCCCGGCGTCCGCGCTGCCCTCCGGACACGGCGCGGTGTTCCTCGATGTGGGCGAGTGCAGTTCCTTCGGCACGACGAGCTTCACCGAGGTGCCGTGCTCCGGCGAGCGGGCGGCGGCGCGGGTGACCGCCCGCCACGACGGGCGGCCCGCCGATGGCCCACCCTGCCCGCCGGACACGGACTTCGTGCTGCACATCGGCGCCCAGCCGGCCGTCCCGGGCCGGGAGGGCGGCGCGATCCCGCAGGGCTACGCCTGTATGCGCAACCTGCAGCCGCCGCACCCCGGCGACCCCGGTGGCGGGGGCGGCCCGCGCACCGTCGTCGGCGACTGCCTCTACGGCTCCGGCCGCGGCCAGGTGCGGGAGACCGCGTGCGACGGCTCGGGCGGGAAGAAACCGGAGTACCGGGTGATAGGGGCGGTGCGCAGCCGCGAGCAGTGCCCCGCGTCTACCGACCTGTACGTCCGGCTGGGCGGTGACGAACCGGTGGGCTGCGCCCGGAGACTGTGACTCCGGGCGCAGCCCACCGGGATCAGCGCGTCTCGATCAGCGCCTCTCGATCAGCGTCTGCGGATCAACGCGTCACGGCCTGAGCGCGGGCTCGCGCTCCACGTCCCGCACGTCCAGCTTCGCGTCGAAGCCGGCCAGCGGCCTGGCCACCGACGGGTTCGACTGGACCGCCGGGCCGGCGACTCCGGCCCACTCGAGGATCCTCGCCGTGGAGAGCGCCTTCTCGTCCGGCACGAGACCGGCGACGTTCGCCCCGTGGTTCATGCCGGGCGCCGTGAAGACGTACGAGTCCTGTGCCTTCTTGTCGAGGCGGAACCGCTCCGAGCCCCACGGGTCGTTCTCCCCGTACACGAAGAGCATGTGGTTCGCGTGCCGGCGAACCCAGGTGTCCACGTCACGCATCGCCGACGGCTGGAACTTCATCGGGATGGACCGCGGCACGAAGTTGCGCGGCGGCTGGTAGCCGTAGCGGATCAGCTTCTTCTCGATGTGCGGGAACTGGATGGTCGGCGCGCCGAGCTGCGTGCCCGCCTGGTAGTAGTACGGCGTGTAGGTCTCCAGGCCCTGGTCGGTGTAGGCGTCGAACCCGGAGATGGTGTTGACGGTGTCCCAGATCTGCTGGTCGGTGGCGTTCTTGGCGTCACCCGGGATGGTGCCGCAGTCCTTCAGCAGGCTGTACTGCCAAAAGCCCCACACGTAGTCGAGGACGACGGCCTCGTACGCCTTGTCCAGGTTGCCGATGGTGGTGAAGGTGTAGCCGTTGTCGGCGGCGAACTGGGCGTACTTGTTCTCCAGCGACTCCCGGCGCACCAGCGCCTCCCGCTGCACCCCGTTCAGCCGGTCGCGGCACTCCTTGGTGCCGACGGTGGCGAAGAAGCGGTCGTAGGCGGAGTCCTCCTTGTCGACCACGTCGTTGGGGGCCACGTAGGCGACCACGCCGTCCATGTCACCGGGGTAGAAGCGCTTGTAGTAGGTGGCCGTCATGCCGCCCTTGGAGCCGCCGGTGGCGATCCAGTTGTGGGAGTAGACCGGCTTCAGCGCCTCGTAGATGCGGTGCTGGTCGCTGGCGGCCTGCCAGATGTCGAGCTTGGACCAGTCGGCCGGGGCGGGACGGGACGGGGTGAAGAACCGGTACTCCATGGAGACCTGGTTGCCGTCCACGATCTGGGTGGGCTCACGGCGGCTGGGCGTCGTGGAGACGTTGTAGCCGCCGGTGTAGAAGACCGTCGGACGGTCTTCTCCCTTGTGCAGCACGGTGATCCGCTGCTCGAAGGTGCCCTTCGACGGATGGCGGTGGTCCACCGGCTGGGTGTAGTTGAGGACGAAGAAGCGGTAGCCGCTGTAGGGCTTCTCCTGGATCAGGCTCATCCCCGGGATGGCCAGGAGCCGGTTCAGGATGTCGGATTCCGAGCTGGCCGCGGTGCCGTTCGTGGCCTCCGGCGATGGGGCTGCTGTGGCCGCCCCCGCCGTGCTCAGCGTGCCGATGGACACAGTGAGCGCGAGCAGCCATCTGAGCGCCTTGCGCATGCACCCTCCCTATGAGACAGATGTTCGCCGGAAGCTATCGGAGCAACTCGGGTGCACACCAGGGGAGCAGGGAAAATACCTGAACGTGTTTCAGCGGTTCGGCACCAGGATCAGGGGATCAGCACAGGATCCAGTCCGTGTGGACCGACTTCGATCCCACCGATCCGGCGACCCGCACGCACCGGTGGCCCGCGTGCACGGTGACCGGGCCGGCGTGCCGGGAGTAGCGGCCCTTGTCGGTGACCGGACGGTTGCCGCGGGCCTGCACCGTCACCGACATCGGCCGCTTGGAGCCGGGTTTCGTGGCGACGGTGAGGGCGCAGACGTAGCCGTCGCGCTTGTGGACGTGGATGGTGCCGGTGGCGAAGGGCACCGTCCTGACCTCGCGGCCGGCGCAGGCGGTGGCCGCTGCCCTGGCGGTGCCGGGTGCGGCGAACGCCAGCAGCACCGCCCCGGTCAGCACGGCCACGACCGGCAGCGGCCTCCGGCGTATCGCACCACTGTCCACAGTCCCCCCTGACTGCCAGTTACAAGCGTACTGATGTACGGACGCGGCCCGTGGGCCGGACGGTTGCCCTCCGGCGGGTTCAGCGGGACGCGCTGACCGGCTCCTCCGGCTCGGACGCTCCGACGAACGTCCGCCACAGCTCGGCGTACCGCCCGTCGCGGGCCAGCAGTTCCTCGTGCGTGCCGTCCTCGGCGACCCGGCCGTGGTCCATCACCACCACCCGGTCGGCGCGGGCGGCCGTGGTCAGCCGGTGGGCGACCACCAGCGTCGTACGGCGGCCCGCGAGCCGGTCGGTGGCCTGGTTGACCTGTGCCTCGGTGGCCAGGTCGAGCGCGGCGGTCGCCTCGTCGAGAAGCAGGACGTCGGGGTCGACGAGTTCGGCGCGGGCCAGCGCGATGAGCTGGCGCTGACCGGCCGACAGGTTGCGTCCGCGCTCGGCGACCTCGTGCAGGTAGCCGCCCTCCAGCGTGGCGATCATCTCGTGCGCGCCGACCGCGCGCGCGGCGGCCTCCACCTCGGCGTCGGTGGCGTCGGGCCGGCCGTAGGCGATTGCGTCGCGGACGGTGCCCGGGAAGAGGTACGCCTCCTGCGGCACGACCCCGAGCCGGTGCCGGTACGCGGTGATGTCCAGCTCCCTGAGGTCCGTGCCGTCGACGGTCACCCGGCCGCCGGTCGGGTCGTAGAACCGGGCCACCAGCTTCACCAGGGTCGACTTGCCCGCGCCGGTCTCGCCGACGAAGGCGACGGTCTGTCCGGCCGGGATGCGCAGGTCGACGCCGGTGAGGGCCGCCTCGCCCTCGTCGGCGGCGCCGTACCGGAAGTGCACGTCCTCGAAGGCGACCTCGCCGCGCAGCCCGGGCACGTCGCGGGGCTCGGCGGCGGACCGTGTGGACGTCGGCTCCCGGAGCAGTTCCTGGATGCGGCCCAGGGAGACGGTCGCCTGCTGGTAGCCGTCGAAGACCTGGGAGAGCTGCTGGACGGGCGCGAAGAACAGGTCGATGTAGAGCAGGTACGCCACCAGGGCGCCCGCGGTCAGCGTGGCAGCCTCCACCCGGCCCGCGCCCGCGATCAGCACCGAGGCCGCCGCGACCGAGGACAGGAACTGCACGAACGGGAAATAGACCGAGATCAGCCACTGGCCCCGGATCCGCGCCTGGCGGTAGCTGTCGCTGCGCCCGGCGAACCGCCGCCCGCCGTCCCCCTCGCGCCGGAAGGCCTGCACGATCCGCAGCCCGGCGACCGACTCCTGGAGGTCGGCGTTGACCACCGACACCCGCTCACGGGCCAGCTCGTACGCCCGCACGCTCGCCCGGCGGAAGAAGAACGTGGCGACGACCAGCGGCGGCAGGGTCGCGAAGACGACCAGCGCCAGCTGCACGTCGATCACCAGCAGGGCCACCATGATGCCGAAGAAGGTGACCACGGAGACGAACGCCGTCACCAGACCCGTCTGCAGAAATGTCGACAAAGCATCGACATCGGTCGTCATCCGGGTCATGATCCGGCCGGTCAGCTCGCGCTCGTAGTAGTCCAGGCCGAGCCGCTGGAGCTGGGCGAAGATCTTCAGGCGCAGCGAGTACAGCACCCGCTCGCCGGTGCGGCCGGTCATCCGGGTCTCGCCGATCTGCGCCGCCCACTGCACCAGCACGGCGAACAGGGCGAGCAGCGAGGCCGCCCAGACGGCGCCCAGGGCCATCCGTGTGACGCCCTGGTCGATGCCGTGCCGGATCATGACCGGCAGCAGCAGGCCCATCCCGGCGTCCACGGCGACGAGGCCGAGGCTGACCAGGAGCGGCAGGCCGAAGCCGTGCAGCAGGCGGCGCAGGCCGTAGGAGTCCTCCGGGCGGACGGCCCGCCGCTCGTCGATGCCGGGGGTGTCGGTGGCGGGCGGCAGCGCGGCGACCTGTGCGAGCAGTTCGGGGGTGGCGGGCATGCCGGACATGGCCGTGTCCCGGGGCTCGCGCTCCCCCGCCCACAGCGTGGGCGTGATGCCGCGCTCGGCGTCGAACTCGGCGTCCAGCTCCTGCCGTACGGAGACGTCCTCCGGCGGTGCGGCGGGCTGGGCGTGGCCCGGCGAGACGCCGCCGAGCTCGTCGGGGTCGGTGAGCAGGCGCCGGTAGAGGGCGCACCGCTGCTGGAGCTCGTCGTGGGTGCCGAGGTCGGCGAGGCGGCCCTGGTCGAGGACGGCGATGCGGTCGGCGAGGTTCAGGGTGGAGCGGCGGTGGGCGATGAGGAGGGTCGTGCGGCCCTCCATGACCTGTGCCAGAGCCTCGTGGATCTCGTGCTCGACGCGGGCGTCCACGGCGGAGGTGGCGTCGTCCAGGACGAGCAGGCGCGGGTCGGTGAGGATCGCTCGGGCCAGTGCGATGCGCTGGCGCTGGCCGCCGGAGAGGGTCAGGCCCTGCTCGCCGACCGTGGTGTCGTAGCCGTCGGGCAGCTCGGCGATGAAGCGGTCGGCCTGGGCGGCGCGGGCGGCGGCCTCGATCTGCTCCGAGGTGGCGTCGGGGCGGCCGTAGGCGATGTTGGCGCGGACGGTGTCGGAGAACAGGAAGGAGTCCTCGGGCACCAGGCCGATCGCGGCCCTGAGCGAGTCCAGGGTCAGCTCGCGCACGTCGTGGCCGCCGACGAGGACGGCGCCGTGGGTGACGTCGTAGAAGCGGGGCAGCAGCAGGGAGACCGTGGACTTGCCGGAGCCGGAGGAGCCGACGACGGCCAGGGTCTCGCCGGGGCGGATCTCGAACGACAGCCCCTGGAGGACGGGCCGGTCGTCCGCGTAGCCGAACGAGACGTCGTCGAACTCGACGGTCGCGGGGGCGTCGGCGGGCAGCTCCTTGGTGCCCCCGGTCAGGGTGGGCTCGGTGTCGATCAGCTCCAGGACGCGTTCGGTGCCCGCCCGGGCCTGCTGCCCGACCGTGAGCACCATGGCGAGCATGCGGACCGGGCCGACGAGCTGGGCGAGGTAGGCGGAGAAGGCGACGAAGGTGCCCAGCGTGATGTGCCCGCGCACGGCGAGCCAGCCGCCGAGGGCCAGCATGGCGACCTGGCCGAGGGCGGGCACGGCCTGGAGCGCGGGGGTGAACCTGGAGTTCAGCCGGATGGTGCGCAGCCGCCCGGCGAACAGCCTGCGGCCGACCTCGCGCAGCTTGCCGGTCTCCTGCTCCTCCTGTCCGAAGCCCTTCACCACGCGGACGCCGCTGACCGCGCCGTCGACCACGCCGGCGACGGCGGCGGCCTGCGCCTGGGCGTACCAGGTGGCGGGGTGGAGCTTGGTGCGGCTGCGCCGGGCGATCCAGCCGAGGGCCGGGGCGACGGCGAGGGCGACCAGGGTCAGCGGCAGCGACAGCCAGGCCATGATGACCAGGGA
>NZ_NNBK01000009.1:43386-101685 GCF_002803075.1 Streptomyces sp. CB01373
GCAGGACGTTGCCGATCGTCATCGGCAGCATGAAGAGGAGGCCCTGGATCAGCTGGAGGTCGCTGGTGGCGCGGCCGATCACCTGGCCGGTGGACAGCTCGTCCTGGCGTCTGCCGTCGAGCCGGGTGATCGTCTCGTACATCTCCGTCCGCAGGTCGTGCTGGACGTCGAGGGCGAGCCGGCCGCCGTAGTAGCGGCGGATGTAGGTGAGGACGTAGACGACGAGCGCGGCGGCGATCAGGGCGCCCGCCCAGGGGGTCATACGGCGGCTGTGGTCGCCGATCACGTCGTCGATGATCACCTTGGTGATCAGCGGCACCAGCGCCGTGACGGCCATGCCTCCGAGCGAGGCGCCGAGGGCGAGGACGACGTCCCTGGGGTGACGCCAGGCGTACCCGGCCAGTCTCCGCGCCCATCCCGGCTGCGCTGCCACGTCGGTGCCTCCCTCAAGAACTGATCTTCCGGAAGACACCAACGCGGGCGGGGGCGGATTTCATCCCGCCGCAACGATGCGCCCGGCGGCGCGGGGTCACCCGCCGGGGGGAACGGCCACGAACGCCTCCTTGGGTGTGGTGGTCGGCGCGTAGCGCGCGGGGTCCGTCGTCGTGGGGACGAGGTCCTTGTGGATGGCCTTGGCGATGTTCTGGATGGTGGTGACGCCGTAGTTCATGGTGCTGTTGTCCTGGGTGAGCACCGTGATCATGTAGTCGCGGCCGGTGCCCTTGAAGGTGCCGACGCTGTGCACCCGCCAGCCGTGCGTCGCGCGCGACAGCCAGCCGTTCTTGACGTGCACGGCGACGGAGGACGGCGCCCCGGCGGGCGTGCCCCAGCGCTGGGAGGCGACGACCTGGCCCATGAGCTTGAGGATGTAGTCGCGGGAGTTGTCGCTGAGTACCGAGTTCTTGGCCGTGATCAGCCCGAGCAGCTTCTGCTCGTCACGCACGGTGATCTGGGTCAGGCCCCAGTAACCATTCGCGCCGGGCTTGGTCTGGGTCATGCCGGCCGCGGTGAGGAAGCCCTTCACCTTCGTCACGCCGAGCTGCTTCCACAGGGTGGAGGTGGCGTCGTTGTCCGACTTGGTGATCATGGCCTTGGCGAGGGTCGTCTCGCGGGCGGTGAGGTAGCGGTTGTGCTTCTTGGCGTCCCACAGCAGGGTGGCGAGGACGGTGACCTTGACGACGCTGGCCGAGTCGTAGGCGGTCGACTGGCGCAGCGTGCAGGTCGTGTCGGTGGTGCGGTCGCGCAGACCGACGGCGACGGTGCCCTTGCGGCCCTTCATCGCCGCGGTGATGTCCTTCTCCAACTTGGCTGCCAGGCCCGCCTTGCCGGACGTGCAGCTGACCGTGGGTGTGGCGGCCGCGGCGGGCGTCGCGGCGGCCACGCAGGGAATCAGCATCCCGGCGCCCACGCCCGCCGCTAGCACTCTGGCGCGTCGGGTTGTTGAGTGAGTCATGCACTCTTGACATACGGACTGCGGGGCATGGTTGCGCGAGTTGGTCGAAATTTGACCGGTCGTTACCCGAATGCAGTCAGGGACTCGCGCGTACGAGCACGAGCCCCTTTCCGGTTTCGACGCGGCCTCAGTCCAGATGCGTGGGCGCGAACATCCGCAGGACGGCGGGGAGGACGACGACCGAAGGACCCGGCTCGGCAAGGGCGTTCGCCAGGTCGGCCGCCAGGGTCTCGGGGGTCGTGCGGACGCCCGGGACGCCGAAGGACTCGGCGAGGGCCACGTAGTCGGGGCGGGTGAGCTCCGTGGCCGTGGCCTGGCCGAAGGCGTCGGTCATGTACTCGCGGAGGATGCCGTAGCCGCCGTCGTCGACGATCAGCCAGGTGACGTCGAGGCCGTACTGGCGGGCGGTGGCCAGTTCCGCGATCGAGTACAGGGCGCCGCCGTCGCCGGACACCGCCAGGACCGGGCGGGTGCGGTCCGCGGCCGCGGCTCCGAGCGCCGCCGGGAAGCCGTAGCCGAGGCCGCCCGCGCCCTGGGCCGAGTGCATGGTGTTGGGGGACTTGGCGTCGAAGGCCGACCAGGCCCAGTACGCCAGGATCGTCATGTCCCAGAAGGACGGCGAGCCGGCGGGCAGGGCGCGGCGGACGGACGCCAGCACGTCCTGCTCCAGCGTGAGTTCCTGGGCGGCGATCCGGTCGCGGACCTTGGCAAGGACCTCGCGCACGCGGTCGGCGGCGCCCTCGTCGGCGCGCTCGTCCACGGTCTCAAGGAGGGCCTGGAGCGCCAGGCGGGCGTCGGCGTGGATGCCGAGCGCCGGGTGGTTGGACTCCAGCTTGCCGAGGTCGGCCTCGATCTGGATCACGCGGCCGCGCGGCTTGAACGTGTGGTAGTTGGAGGAGAGTTCGCCGAGGCCCGAGCCGATGACGAGCAGCACGTCGGCGTCCTCGAGGAAGTCCGTGGTGTGCCGGTCCTCCAGCCAGGACTGGAGGGACAGCGGGTGCTCCCAGGGGAAGGCGCCCTTGCCGCCGAAGGTCGTGACGACGGGGGCGTTCAGCCGCTCCGCGAGGGCCAGCAGCTTGCCGGACGCGTCGGCGCGGACCACCCCTCCGCCCGCGATGATCGCCGGGCGGGCGGCCCCGGACAGCAGGCCGGCCGCCACCGCGGTGAGTTCGGGACGCGGGACCAGTTCCTCCGGGGTGGCGTCCAGGGCCGTCACCACCGGCAGGCTCGTCGGGTCGAGGAGCACGTCCTGCGGGATCTCCACCCACACGGGCCCGTGCGGGACCGTCAGCGCCGACTTCCAGGCGGCCGCGATGGCGGAGGGGATCTGGGACTGGGTGCGGACCGTGTGGACCGACTTCACCACACCGCGGAACGAGGCGGCCTGGTCGGGCAGTTCGTGCAGGTAGCCGTGACGGCCGCCGCCGAGCCCGGCCGTCGGGATCTGGCTGCTGATGGCCAGGACGGGGGCGGAGGCCGACGCCGCCTCCTGGAGGGCCGCCAGCGAGGTCAGCGCTCCCGGGCCGGTCGACAGCAGCAGCGGCGCGGCCTCACCGGTGATCCGGCCGTAGGCGTCGGCGGCGAAGCCGGCGTTGTTCTCCACCCGCAGGCCGACGTACGTCAGCTCCGACCGGCGCAGCGCGTCGAACATGCCGAGGGCGTGCTGCCCGGGCAGGCCGAAGACGGTCGTCGCGCCCAGCCCGGCCAGGGTCTCCACGACCAGGTCTCCGCCGTTGCGGC
The DNA here is from genome assembly GCF_002803075.1 of Streptomyces sp. CB01373. Taxonomy (GTDB): domain Bacteria; phylum Actinomycetota; class Actinomycetes; order Streptomycetales; family Streptomycetaceae; genus Streptomyces. The sequence continues at coordinate 46,580 of NZ_NNBK01000009.1, forward strand.
CGGGGGGAGGGTTCAGGGCGGCCTCCGTCTGCTCGGGTGTCGGGCGGAGTACCAGGTCGTGGTCGTGCGTCACTTCGCTTACGCGTCCTTCCGGGCCGCCGCGATCTGGCGGGCCATGATCGTGGTCAGTTCGTACGCCGTGTGCGAGGCGGCCACCGAGGTGATCTCGGCGTGGTCGTACGCCGGGGCCACCTCGACGACGTCGGCGGAGACCAGGTTGCAGGAGGCCAGACCGCGCAGGATCTCCAGCAGTTCGCGGGAGGTCATGCCGCCCGCCTCGGGGGTGCCGGTGCCGGGCGCGTGCGCCGGGTCGAGGCAGTCGATGTCGATGGAGATGTACAGCGGGCGGTCGCCGATGCGCTGGCGGAGCTGGTCGGCCACCTCGTCGGCGCCGCGGCGGTAGACGTCGGCGGAGGTGACGATGCCGAAGCCCATCTTCTCGTCGTCGGTGAGGTCCTGCTTGCCGTACAGCGGGCCGCGGGTGCCGACGTGGGAGAGCGCCTCGGTGTCGAGGATGCCCTCCTCCACCGCGCGCCGGAACGGGGTGCCGTGCGTGTACTCGGCACCGAAGTAGGTGTCCCAGGTGTCGAGGTGGGCGTCGAAGTGGAGCAGCGCGACCGGGCCGTGCTTCTTGGCGACGGACCGCAGCAGCGGCAGCGCGATGGTGTGGTCGCCGCCGAGGGTCATCAGCCGGGCGCCGGTGCCGAGGAGTTCGTCGGCGGCGGCCTCCATCGTCTCGACGGCCTCGTTGATGTTGAACGGGTTCACGGCGATGTCGCCGCCGTCCGCGACCTGGGCGAGGGCGAAGGGGGAGGCGTCCTGCGCCGGGTTGTAGGGGCGCAGCAGCCGGGACGCCTCACGGATGGCGTTGCCGCCGAAGCGGGCGCCCGGCCGGTACGAGACGCCGGAGTCGAACGGCACACCCACGACGGCGACGTCGGCGGTGCCCACCTCGTCGAGGCGGGGCAGCCGGGCGAAGGTCGCGGGGCCGGCGTACCGCGGGACGCGGGAGGAGTCGACGGGACCGCGGGGCGTCTCGGTGCTGCTCATGGTGAAATGCCTTCTTTCTTGCGCTTCGTCGCGTATGTGATGGCTCGTGATCGACTCTACTGGTGAGCGGGGGCCGGTTCGGACGCGAGTTCGGGGGTGCGCCCGGCGAGCCGCTCGCGCCAGGCGGCGAGGACGGCCGCGTCGGTCGGCTTGGTCGCCAAGGAGACGATGACGTAGGCGGCCAGGGAGGACAACAGGCCGTAGTAGACGGGCTCGTTGGCGAGGATGCCGAAGGTCGCCATGAGGCCGATGACCGCGGCGCCGCCGACGATCACCGAGGCGAGGGCGCCGTGCGCGGTGCCGCGCTTCCACAGCAGTCCGCCGAGGATCGGCACGAGCAGCCCGCCGACGAGCAGGTTGTAGGCGACGGTCAGCGCCTCGACGACGTTGTTGAGCGCGATGGCGGTGCAGATCACGCCGACGCCCATGATCAGGATGAAGACGCGGTTGCCCTTGACCTCGTCGTGCTCCTCCCCGTCGCGGCGGACGGCGCCGCGCAGCCGGGACCAGATGTCGTTGTTGGCGACGGTGGCGCAGGCGATCAGCGCCCCGGAGGAGGTGGACATCACCGCGGCCAGCGCGGCGGCGAGCACAAGGCCGCGGACACCGACGGGCAGGTCCGCCTTGACGATGGTGGCGAAGGCGTCGTCGGCGCTGTCGAGGTTGGGGTACAGCACCTTGGCGGCGGTGCCGATGACCGCGCCGGCGATCGCGTAGACCAGGCAGTAGGTGCCGGCGACGGTGCCGCCCCACTTGGCGGTGGTGTCGCTGCGGGCGGTGAACACGCGCTGCCAGATGTCCTGGCCGATCAGCATGCCGAAGGTGTAGATCAGGACGTACGTGAAGATCGTCTCGCCGCCGATGCCCAGCGGGTCGAAGTAGGAGGTCGGCAGCTTGGCCTTCATCTCGCTGAAGCCGCCCGCCTTGACGACGGCGATGGGCAGCAGCAGGAGCAGCACGCCGATCGTCTTCACCACGAACTGCACCATGTCGGTCAGCGTGATGGACCACATGCCGCCGAGGGTGGAGTAGGCCACGACGATCGTGCCGCCGAGGATGATCGCGACGGTGCGGTTCAGGTCGAACAGCACGTCGAAGATCGTGGCGTACGCGATGGTGGAGGTCACCGCCAGCATCAGGGTGTACGCCCACATCACGACGCCCGAGATGATGCCGGCCTTGCCGCCGTAGCGCAGGTCGAGCATCTCGGAGACGGTGTAGACCTTCAGCCGGGCGATGCGGGCGGAGAAGAAGACCGAGAGGGCGAGGATTCCGAGGCCGATGGTGAAGACCATCCAGGCACCGGAGAGGCCGTACTTGTAGCCGAGGCCCACGCCGCCGATGGTGGAGGCGCCGCCGAGGACGATCGCCGCCATCGTGCCGGAGTACATCGCGGGGCCCAGGCGGCGGCCCGCGACCAGGAACTCGCTCTTGGACTTGGCGCGACGCATGCCCCACCAGCCCATGGCCAGCATGCCGGCGAGATAGACGACGATCACTGTGTAGTCGACGGCCATGTGGGGCCCTCCTTCGCGCACATCCGGGTGGCGGTGTCGTGCAGATGTATGGGGTCGTGCAGATATGTGGGGGTGAGGCTCGGCAAGGGCTCGCGGGGACATCGCCCGTACCCGTGGCTGCCGGCCCCCTAGACACTAGGTGGCCGAAAAGCGACTGCGAAGTGTACTTTTCATCCATTCGAGTCGCGGCGGTATGGAGGGAATGCACATCGTGCCGGATGCACCTGTCCCCCTGGCCCCAGCCGTCCCACCGACCCCACCGATCCCGCTGTCCGCCCTGCTGGCCCGGGAGGACCTCGCGCTGCGCCGGATCGCCGGCCCGGCCGGCCCGGACACCGCGATCCACTGGGCGCACACCTCGGAGATGGCCGACCCCTACCCGTACCTGCTGGGCGGCGAGCTGCTGCTGACGGCCGGCGTCCATGTCACCCCGGCGGACGCCACCGGGGCGTACTTCGACACCTACGTCTCCCGGGTGGCGGCGGCGGGCGGCGCGGCCATCGGCTTCGGCCTGGCGCCGGTGCACGACACGGTGCCGCCCGCCCTGGTGGCGGCCTGCGAGGCCCACGGCCTGCCGCTGCTCGAAGTTCCGCCGCAGACCACCTTCTCCGGCGTCGCGCGCGCGGTCTGGCAGCTGATGGCGCAGGCCCGGCTGGCCGAACTGCGCCGCGTCACGGAGGCGCAGCAGCGGCTCGCGGCCGCCGCGTCCCGCCCCGACCCCGTCCCCTCCGTGCTGCGCCAGCTGGCCCAGCGCCTGTCCGGCTGGGGGGTCCTGTACGGCCCGGACGGCACGGAGATCGCCTCGGCGGGCCGGGCCCCGCACGAGACGGCCCGCCAGGCGCTCGCCCACCTGACGGACGTGGTCCGCCCGGCCCCGACGACCATGGCATCACCGGGGACGACCGTCCGCACGCCTCCGCCGTGTCCCACGCCCCCGCCGGGGACGGCCGTCCGAACGCCCCCTCCGTCTGCCACGACCCCGCCGGGCACGACCGGCCGGACGCACCCACCGTCTGCCACAACCCCGCCCGGCACGACCGTCCGGGCACCCTCGCCATCTCCCACGACCCCACCGGGCACAACCGGCCGGACGCACCCACCGTCTCCCCCGGCCCCCGTCGGCCGGCCCGTCGCGGCAGCCGTTCCCGTCGCCGCCCGGCCCGTTCCCTCCTCCGCCACCGACACCGTCGCCGGCAGCCATCTCGCCGCCTACGCCCTCGGCGCCGGGCAGGGCTTCGTGCTCGGAGTCGCCTCACCGCACCGCGAACCCGGGGACCACACCATCGCGTCCGTGGCCGCCGTGCTGCTCTCGCTGCTCACCGGAGAGCACCGCAGCGGTACGGGGGCGGCCCGGTCCTCGGCGCTGGTGCGGGTGCTGCTGGGCGCGCCGCCCGAGGAGGTGGCGCCGCTGCTCGGGACCGGACGGTGGGTCGTCGTGCACGCGCGGCCGGACACCCAGGCGGCCGACGCCGTGGCCGCCTCCGCGCTCGGCGCCGCCCTGGGCTCGGCCCTGGTCGACCTCGCCGACGGGGTCGTACGGGTCCTGCTGCCCGCCGAGCGGGAGCCGGGACCGCAGCCCGGCTGGGCCCTCGGGGTGAGCACCGCCGTCGGCCCCGGCGACTGGACGACGGCCGACGCCCAGGCGGCCCGCGCCCTGGCCCGCGCCCGCGCCACCCGCACCGCGCTGGTCGGCCACGGCACCCGCCCCGGCCTGGCCGACCTGCTCCCGCGGGACGAGGCCGACGCCCACGCCCAGGCGCTGCTCGCCCCGCTCGGCGCGGCCCCCGCGCTCACCGAGACACTGCGCACCTGGCTCTCCCTGCACGGCAGTTGGGACCGCACCGCGGTCGCCCTGTCCGTGCACCGCAACACCGTCCGCCAGCGCATCGCCCGCTGCGCCGCCCTCCTCGGCACCGACCTGGACGACCCCGACGTCCGCATGGAGCTGTGGTTCGCCCTGCGGCGGGCGTGACCCGCGTCCCAGCGGCCGGGACATCGGCGACGCGGACAGAGAGCTGCACCACAATGGGAGCCATGCCGATATCCGGGACACCCAGCCGCGCCGAGCTCGTCGACCACCTCGTGAGGACCCGTATCGCCGGGGACGTCGCCACCCCTCGCGAGAACAACCTCTCCCACTACCGCAAGCTCGCGAACGGCGACCGCCACTTCTGGCTCGGTCTGGAGCTCGGCGACCGCTGGAGCGACGAGCAGGACGTGCTGGCGGTGATGGCGGAGCGCGTCGGTGTCATCGACGACCCGGAGCACCGCTACGGCCAGGACACCATCGACCCCGAACTGACCGTCGACGCCCTGGAGCGGATGGCCGGCCGGCTGCGCAAGGCCGCCGACAGCAGTCAGCGGGTGCTGTTCGCGACCGGTCACCCCGGCGGCCTGCTCGACGTGCACCGCGCCACCGCCGCCGCCCTGCGCGCCGCCGGCTGCGAGATCGTGGTGATCCCGGACGGGCTCCAGACGGACGAGGGATACGTCATGCAGTTCGCGGACGTGGCCGTGCTGGAGCACGGGGCCACCCTGTGGCACACGCACTCCGGCGAGCCGATGCGGGCCATCCTCACCGGCCTGGAGCGCGAGGGCCGGCGACTGCCCGACCTGGTCGTCGCCGACCACGGCTGGGCGGGATACGCCGGTCAGCACGGCGTGGACTCGGTCGGCTACGCCGACTGCAACGACCCGGCCCTCTTCGTCGCCGAGGCCGAGGGCACCGTCCAGGTGACCGTGCCGCTCGACGACCATGTGGTCAGCCCCCGGTACTACGACCCGATGACGGCGTACCTGCTGGACCAGGCGGGTCTCGGCTAGGGCACGCGTTCCGGATCAGGTCGGCGGGGCGTTCTCGGACCGGGGGACGCGGACCACGCCCTCCTGGATCACCGAGATCGCCAGCCGGCCGTCCTGGGTGTAGATGCGGGCCTGGCCGAGGCCGCGCCCACCGTGCGCGGAGGGGGACTCCTGGTCGTAGAGCAGCCACTCGTCGGCCCGGAACGGCCGGTGGAACCACATCGCGTGGTCCAGCGAGGCCCCGACCACGTCGCCGACCGCCCAGCCGCCGCGGCCGTGCGCGAGCAGCACCGAGTCCAGCAGCGTCATGTCGGAGACGTAGGTGGCGAGGACGACGTGCAGGAGGGGCTGGTCGATAGCGCCGTCGAGCTTGCCGTCGGTGCGGAACCAGACCTGGGAGTGCGGCTCGCGCGGCTCGCCGAACCTGCCGTACGGCGGCTCGTCGGCATAGCGCAGGTCGACGGCCTCGCGGGCCTCCAGGAACCGCTCCACGACCTCGCGCGGAAGGTGGCCGTAGCCGCGCATCCGCTCCCGCGAGGTGGGCAGGGTCTCCGGGTCCGGGGCGGGCGGCATGGGCGCCTGGTGGTCAAGGCCCTCCTCGTACGTCTGGAAGGACGCCGAGAGGTGGAAGACCGGCTGCCCGTGCTGGACCGCGACGACCCGGCGGGTGGTGAAGGAGCGGCCGTCGCGGATGCGGTCCACGGTGTAGACGATGGGCGCTCCCGGGTCGCCGGGGCGCAGGAAGTAGGCGTGCAGCGAGTGCGCGTGCCGGTCCGCGGGGACCGTGCGCCCCGCGGCGACCAGCGCCTGTGCCGCGACCTGCCCGCCGAAGACGCGCGGGACGACCGCGTGGCGGGACCGGCCGCGGAAGATGTCCCGCTCGATCCGCTCCAGGTCGAGCAGATCGAGCAGGGACCGAAGTGCCGGGTTCATGCGTCGGCCGTCCCCTACAGGCCCATGTCCTTGGCGATGATCGACTTCATGATCTCGCTGGTGCCGCCGTAGATGCGGTTGACGCGGTTGTCCGCGTACAGGCGGGCGATGGGGTACTCGTTCATGTAGCCGTAGCCGCCGTGCAGTTGGAGGCAGCGGTCGATGACGCGGTGGGCGACCTCGGTGCAGAAAAGCTTGGCGGAGGCGGCCTCGGCGGGGGTGAGCTCACCGGCGTCGAGGGCCTCGAGCGCGCGGTCGGCGACGGCCTGCGCGGCGTCCACCTCGGCCTGGCAGGCGGCCAGCTCGAACTTGGTGTTCTGGAAGTGGGCGACCGGCTTGCCGAAGACCGTGCGCTCCAGCACATACTGCCTGGCGAACCGGACGGCGGCCCTGGCCTGCGCGTACGCGCCGAAGGCGATGCCCCACCGCTCGGAGGGCAGGTTGGCGCCGAGGTAGGAGAAGCCCTTGTTCTCCTCGCCGAGCAGGTCCTCGACCGGGACCTCGACATCGGTGAACGCCAGCTCGGCGGTGTCGGATGCCTTCAGGCCCAGCTTGTCGAGCTTGCGGCCCACCGAGTAGCCCTCGGACCGGGCGTCCACGGCGAACAGGGAGATGCCGTGGCGGCGGTCCTCGGCCGTCGGGGCGGCGGTGCGGGCGCAGACGATGACCCGGTCGGCGTGGACGCCACCGGTGATGAAGGTCTTGGCGCCGTTGAGGACGTAGTGCGTGCCGTCCTCGCTGAGCCGGGCGGTGGTCTTCATGCCGGCGAGGTCGGAGCCGGTGCCGGGCTCCGTCATCGCGATGGCCCACATCTCCTCGCCGGAGACGAACCTGGGCAGGTAGCGCTTCTTCTGCTCGTCGGTGGCGAGCATCTTGAGGTAGGGCAGCGCGAGCAGGACGTGCACGCCGGACCCGCCGAAGGTCACGCCCGCGCGGGCGGTCTCCTCGTACTGGACGGCCTCGAACCGGTGGGTCTGGAGTCCGGCGCCGCCGTACTCCTCGGGAACGTTGATCCCGAACAGACCGAGCTCGGCGAGCCGGTGGTAGAACTCGCGCGGGACCTGCCCTGCGGCGCACCACTCGTCGTAGACCGGCACGACCTCCGCCTCGATGAAGGCACGAAGGGTCTCCCGGAACGCCTCGTGATCCTCTCCGAACACCACACGCCGCACGCCGCCACCTCCACAGAGCAACTGTCCAAGCGCTTGCTCAGCCAAAGATACCGACGAGTACACAACCTCGTAAAGAGGCCGGACGCACCCGCGAACCGTTCAGCCCCCCGCGGGCGACCCCGCGGAGGCGAAGGCCCCCCGAGCCATCCGGTGCAGCAGCTCCGCCGTGTCCCCGCGCCCCGGCAGGACACCCGCCCGCCCCAGGTGCGGCGTGGAGTTCAGCAGCCCGAACACCGAGTGCACGGCCGACCGCGCGGCCGGCACACCGAGGTCCGGATGGACCCGCCGGACCACCTCCACCCACAGCTCGACGTACTGCCGCTGAAGCTGGCGCACCAGCTTGCGGTCGCTGTCCCGCAGGCGGTCCAGCTCCCGGTCGTGCAAGGTGATGAGCGGACGGTCGTCGAGCGCGAAGTCGATGTGCCCCTCGATCAGGGAGTCGAGCACCGCCTCGGGCCCGGCCACCCCGTCGGCCTCGGCCAGACGCCGCTTCGCCCCCGTCAGGAGCTGACCGCTGATGCCGACCAGCAGCTCGGCGAGCATCGCGTCCTTGCCGGCGAAGTGCCGGTACAGACCCGGCCCGCTGATACCGACGGCGGCGCCTATCTCGTCGACGCCTACACCGTGGAACCCGCGTTCGGCGAAGAGCCGCGCCGCTTCCTTGAGGATCTGCTCGCGACGGGTGGGGGCATCGGTTCGAGTGGCCATGAAAGCAATTCTAGACAGGACGGTTAGCGCTCGTTAACCTGGAGGGGAATCGCGTTAACGCTCATTAACAGTCGGGGGCACCGGCCACCGGGTGAGGGGACCGCAAGGATGCACGAGGCACCGGAGCTGACGAGCGCGGCCGATCCCGCGTCGGAGGCCTGGCGAGCCAACGAACAGGCACACCGCGCGCTCGCCGAGGAGCTGCGCGGCAAGCTCGCCGCCGCACGGCTCGGCGGCGGCGAGAAGGCGCGCGCCCGGCACACCGCGCGCGGGAAGCTGCTGCCGCGCGACCGCGTGGACACCCTCCTCGACGCCGGGTCGCCGTTCCTCGAGCTGGCCCCGCTGGCCGCCGACGGGATGTACGACGGCCAGGCACCGGCCGCCGGGGTCGTCGCCGGCGTCGGACGGGTCGGCGGACGCGAGTGCGTGATCGTCGCCAACGACGCCACCGTCAAGGGCGGGACCTACTACCCGATGACGGTGAAGAAGCACCTGCGCGCCCAGGAGGTGGCGCTGGAGAACCGCCTGCCCTGCCTGTACCTGGTCGACTCCGGCGGCGCCTTCCTGCCCATGCAGGACGAGGTCTTCCCCGACCGGGAGCACTTCGGGCGGATCTTCTACAACCAGGCCCGGATGTCGGGGGCCGGGATCCCGCAGATCGCCGCGGTCCTCGGCTCCTGCACGGCCGGCGGCGCCTACGTCCCGGCGATGAGCGACGAGGCCGTGATCGTCCGCAACCAGGGCACGATCTTCCTGGGCGGGCCGCCGCTGGTGAAGGCGGCCACCGGCGAGGTCGTGACCGCCGAGGAGCTCGGCGGCGGCGAGGTGCACTCCCGGATCTCCGGCGTCACCGACCACCTCGCCGAGGACGACGCCCACGCCCTGCGCATCGTGCGGAACATCGTCTCCACCCTGCCCGCGCGCGGCGCCCTGCCGTGGACGGTCACCGAGGCGGTCGAACCCAAGGTCGACCCCATGGGACTGTACGGCGCGGTGCCCGCCGACCCCCGCACCCCCTACGACGCCCGCGAGATCATCGCGCGCGTGGTCGACGGCTCCCGTTTCGCCGAGTTCAAGTCCGAGTTCGGGCAGACCCTCGTCACCGGCTTCGCCCGGATCCACGGCCACCCGGTCGGGATCGTCGCCAACAACGGCATCCTGTTCGCCGAGTCCGCCCAGAAGGGCGCCCACTTCATCGAGCTGTGCGACCAGCGCGGGATCCCGCTGCTGTTCCTGCAGAACATCTCGGGCTTCATGGTGGGCAAGGACTACGAGGCGGGTGGCATCGCCAAGCACGGCGCCAAGATGGTCACCGCGGTCGCCTGCACCCGCGTGCCCAAGCTGACCGTCGTGGTCGGCGGCTCGTACGGCGCGGGCAACTACTCCATGTGCGGCCGGGCGTACTCCCCCCGCTTCCTGTGGATGTGGCCGAACGCCAAGATCTCCGTCATGGGCGGCGAGCAGGCCGCCTCCGTGCTCGCCACCGTCAAGCGGGACCAGCTCGAAGGCCGGGGCGAGGAGTGGCCGGCGCAGGACGAGGAGTCCTTCAAGGCCCCCATCCGCGCCCAGTACGAGCACCAGGGCAACGCCTACTACGCCACCGCCCGCCTGTGGGACGACGGCGTGATCGACCCGCTGGAGACCCGCCAGGTCCTGGGCCTGGCCCTGACCGCGTGCGCCAACGCGCCACTGGGTGACCCCCAGTTCGGCATCTTCCGGATGTGAGGGGGGACCTCGTGACGATGTTCGAAACGGTTCTGGTGGCCAATCGGGGCGAGATCGCCGTCCGGGTCATCCGTACGCTGCGCGCGCTCGGTGTGCGCTCGGTGGCCGTCTTCTCCGACGCCGACGCCGACGCCCGGCACGTCCGGGAGGCCGACACGGCGGTCCGGATCGGACCGGCGCCCGCGGCCGAGAGCTATCTGTCCGTCGAGCGGATCCTGGAGGCCGCCGCCCGCACCGGCGCGCAGGCCGTCCACCCCGGGTACGGCTTCCTGGCGGAGAACGCCGGGTTCGCGCGGGCCTGCGAGGAGGCCGGGCTGGTCTTCATCGGCCCTCCGGCGGACGCGATCTCCCTCATGGGCGACAAGATCCGCGCGAAGGAGACGGTGAAGGCGGCCGGGGTGCCGGTGGTACCCGGCTCCAGTGGCTCCGGGCTCACCGACGCTCAACTCGCAGAAGCGGCCCGCGAGATCGGCATGCCGGTGCTGCTGAAGCCGTCCGCCGGCGGTGGCGGCAAGGGCATGCGGCTGGTGCGGGACGCCGGCCTGATCGACGAGGAGATCGCCGCCGCCCGTCGTGAGGCCCGCGCCTCCTTCGGCGACGACACGCTGCTGGTCGAGCGTTGGGTCGACCGCCCCCGGCACATCGAGATCCAGGTCCTGGCCGACGGGCACGGCAACGTGGTGCACCTCGGCGAGCGCGAGTGCTCCCTCCAGCGCCGCCACCAGAAGATCGTCGAGGAGGCGCCGAGCGTGCTCCTCGACGAGGAGACCCGGGCCGCGATGGGCGAGGCCGCGGTCCAGGCGGCCCGTTCCTGCGGCTACCGGGGCGCGGGCACGGTGGAGTTCATCGTCCCCGGCGGCGACCCGGCGGCGTATTTCTTCATGGAGATGAACACGCGCCTGCAGGTGGAGCACCCGGTCACCGAGCTGATCACGGGGCTCGACCTGGTGGAGTGGCAGCTGCGGGTGGCGGCGGGCGAGCCGCTGGCGTTCGCCCAGGAAGACGTCCGGCTGACCGGTCACGCGATCGAGGCCCGTCTGTGCGCGGAGGACCCGGCACGCGGGTTCCTGCCCTCGGGCGGCGCGGTGCTCGCACTGCGTGAGCCGCAGGGCGAGGGCGTACGCACCGACTCCGGGCTCAGCGAGGGCACGGAGGTCGGCAGCCTGTACGACCCGATGCTGTCCAAGGTGATCGCCTACGGCCCGGACCGCGCCACCGCGCTCAGGAAGCTGCGTGCCGCCCTCGCCGGGACGGTCACGCTGGGCGTGCAGACCAACGCCGGGTTCCTGCGCCGGCTGCTGGCCCACCCGGCCGTCGTGGCGGGCGAACTGGACACGGGCCTGGTCGAGCGGGTGGTCGACGAGCTGGTTCCCACAGAGGTGCCTGCGGAGGTGTACGAGGCCGCGGCGCTGCTGCGTCAGGCGGCGCTCGGCCCGGCCCGCGCGACCGGTTGGGCGGACCCGTTCTCCGCCGCGGACGGCTGGCGTCTGGGCGGCGAGCCGGCCTGGACGGTCCACCATCTGCGCGTGCCGGGACACGAGCCGGTCGCCGCACGCGTGCGCCGCACGCCGGACGGCGGAGCCGAGGTGCTGACGGACGGGTCCGGTACACCTCGCCGGGCGTCCGGGGGCCTGCCCCCGCGAGCCGGCACCGACGACCGGTTCACCTTCCAACTGGACGGCGTCGTGCACACCTTCGCCGCCACGCCGGACGGCACCTGGCTCGGCCGCGACGGCGACGTCTGGCACGTGCGCGACCACGACCCGGTGGCCGCCTCGCTCAGCCGCGCGGCCCACTCCGGCGCCGACTCGCTCACCGCCCCCATGCCGGGCACGGTCACGGTGGTGAAGGTCGCGGTCGGCGACGAGGTGGTGGCGGGCCAGAGCCTGCTGGTGGTCGAGGCGATGAAGATGGAGCACGTCATCTCCGCGCCGCACGCCGGCACCGTCACCGAACTGGACGTCGCACCGGGCGCGACGGTCGCCATGGACCAGGTCCTGGCGGTCATCGCCCCGGCGGAGGAGGAGACGGCATGACCGCCCCGGACGGCATGAGCGCCCCGGAGACCGGCCTCCCGATGGTGGTCACGGCACCCGACCTGCCCGCGCGGGTCAGGATCCACGAGGTCGGGCCGCGCGACGGACTGCAGAACGAGAAGGCGACCGTACCGACCGAGGTCAAGGCGGAGTTCATCCGCCGCCTCGCCGACGCGGGCCTGACGACCGTGGAGGCCACCAGCTTCGTCCACCCGAAGTGGGTTCCCCAGCTGGCGGACGCGGAGGCGCTGTTCCCGCAGGTCAAGAATCTGAAGGGGGTGCGTCTTCCGGTCCTCGTGCCCAATGCGCGCGGACTGGATCGCGCGCTCGCGCTGGGGGCGGACCGTATCGCCGTCTTCGCCAGCGCCACCGAGTCCTTCGCCAAGGCCAACCTCAACCGCACGGTGGAGGAGTCGCTCGCGGTCTTCGAACCCGTGGTGGCTCGCGCGAAGGAGGAGGGCGCGCATGTCCGCGGCTATGTCTCCATGTGCTTCGGCGATCCCTGGGAGGGCGCCGTCCCGATCCACCAGGTCGTCCATGTGTGCAGGGCGCTCCTGGACATGGGCTGCGACGAGCTGAGCCTCGGGGACACGATCGGTGTCGCCACCCCGGGGCACGTCCTGGAACTGCTGGCCGCGCTCAACGAGCGGCACGTGCCGACCTCCGCGCTCGGCGTGCACTTCCACGACACCTACGGCCAGGCACTCGCCAACACCCTGGCCGCCCTCCAGCACGGCGTCACCACCGTCGACGCCTCCGCGGGCGGTCTCGGCGGGTGTCCGTACGCCAAGTCCGCCACCGGCAACCTCGCGACCGAGGACCTCGTGTGGATGCTCCAGGGTCTCGGCATCGAGACCGGAGTCGACCTCGGCCGCCTCACCGCCACCAGCGCGTGGATGGCCGAACGGCTGGGCCGCCCCAGCCCCTCCCGCACTCTCCGTGCCCTCTCCCACAAGGAGCAGTGATCGACCATGAACCACCGTCTCTCCCCCGAGCTGGAGGAACTCCGCCGTACGGTGGAGCAGTTCGCCCACGACGTCGTCGCCCCGAAGATCGGTGACTTCTACGAGCGGCACGAGTTCCCGTACGAGATCGTGCGGGAGATGGGCCGTATGGGCCTGTTCGGGCTGCCGTTCCCGGAGGAGCACGGCGGCATGGGCGGCGACTACCTGGCGCTGGGCATCGCCCTCGAGGAACTGGCGCGGGTGGACTCCTCGGTCGCCATCACGCTGGAGGCCGGGGTCTCGCTCGGCGCCATGCCGATCCACCTCTTCGGCACCGAGGAGCAGAAGCGCGAGTGGCTGCCGCGGCTGTGCTCCGGCGAGATACTCGGCGCCTTCGGCCTCACCGAGCCCGACGGCGGCTCGGACGCGGGTGCGACCCGCACGACCGCCCGGCTCGACCCGGAGACCGACGAGTGGGTGATCAACGGCACCAAGTGCTTCATCACCAACTCGGGCACGGACATCACCGGACTGGTGACGGTGACGGCGGTGACCGGCCGCAAGCCCGACGGGCGCCCGCAGATCTCCGCGATCATCGTCCCCTCCGGCACGCCCGGCTTCACGGTGGCGCCCGCCTACTCGAAGGTCGGCTGGAACGCCTCCGACACTCGTGAGCTGTCCTTCGCCGACGTCCGGGTGCCGGCGGCGAACCTGCTGGGCGAGGAAGGCCGCGGCTACGCGCAGTTCCTGCGCATCCTCGACGAGGGCCGGATCGCCATCGCTGCGCTGGCGACCGGGCTGGCGCAGGGCTGTGTGGACGAGTCGGTGAAGTACGCCAAGGAGCGCCACGCCTTCGGCAAGCCCATCGGCTCCAACCAGGCCATTCAGTTCAAGATCGCCGACATGGAGATGAAGGCCCACACCTCCCGTCTCGCCTGGCGCGACGCGGCCTACCGCCTGGTGGCCGGTGAGCCCTTCAAGAAGGAGGCCGCCCTGGCCAAGCTCTACTCCTCGACGATCGCCGTCGACAACGCCCGCGACGCGACCCAGGTCCACGGCGGCTACGGCTTCATGAACGAGTATCCGGTGGCCCGCATGTGGCGCGACTCCAAAATCCTCGAGATCGGCGAGGGCACGAGCGAGGTGCAGCGGATGCTGATCGCACGGGAGTTGGGGCTGACCGGCTGATCTCCGCGGCTGCCGGACGGATGCGGCCTCACCGGCCCCGACCCGCCCGGCAGCCGGCAGCCGGACGCACGGCACCAGCCCAGGAACGGCTGGTACAACGTCCTGGAGAACTGCAACAAGCTCAGCCGAGCCGGCTGAGCCCGGAGGTCCCGTGAAGAACGCGCAGCCATGGAAGTCCTTCGTGCCCATGGCGGTCAATCTGCTGCTCGGGATTCCGGCGATCGTGCCGATCTTCCTGGTCTGGTACGTCCTGTCCAACGGCCCGCTGGCCGAGCTGGGCTTGACCATCCGGGACCCGAACGAGGACGACGGGATGCTGCTCTGGCTGGTCATCGTCGTACCCGTGGTGGCCGGCTTCGCGGGGATCTGGACACTGGTCAACATCTGGCTGCGGCGCAGGCTGTTCACCGTCCCGCCGCCGTACCCGTACTGGCTGGCGTGCGTGACGGCGACCCTCGCCCCCTTCTTCGTGGGAATCGGCATCGGCTGAACGGATGCCGTACGGCGTGGCGCGAGCGTGCACGGCACCGCAGGACAGCACAGTCCGCGGCTGGGACGCGCGGCCCGGCAAGGGGGGCCGGCGCGCCTGTCGACGTCCTGTCCGGCCAACGCCGCACCGCCACCGAGGCGTTGGGCCGCAGGCAGCGCGCCGCCGTCTGAGGCACCGGCCCCCTCATTCGGCCGCCCCGGAGCCCCGTGAGGCGATCGGCCCGGCCGCGCGTCCATGCCCTCGATCGAGGCGGACGACCGTTGGACAATCACTAAGGTTAGGCTAACCTGGCTTCGATTTTGTCCGGCGGGCGCTCCGCCCCGTTCGAAAGCAGTCACACCCATGCCCAACGCCCGTGCCACCCTTCTCTCCCGCCGCGGCATCCTCACCGCGGGCGGCGCCCTCGGCCTCGGTGCCGTGCTCGCAGCCTGCGGTGACGGCGACGCGAAAAGCGGCGGCTCGGGTGGCAAGGCGGCCAAGGGCGCGTCCGGCACGTGGTCGTTCAAGGACGACCGCGGGCAGACCGTGAAGGCCGACAAGACCCCCTCGCGCATCGTCGCCTTCGTCGGGGTCGCCGCCGCGCTGCACGACTACGGCGTCCGGGTCGAGGGCGTCTTCGGCCCGACGACGACCAAGGACGGCAAGGCCGATGTGCAGGCCGGCGACATGGACGTCAGCAAGGTGACGGTGCTCGGCAACGAGTGGGGCCAGTTCAACATCGAGAAGTACGCGTCCCTCGCCCCCGACCTGCTCGTCTCCACCATGTTCGACGACGCGGGCACCCTCTGGTACGTCCCGGAGGAGTCGTCGAAGAAGATCCTCGCCGTCGGCGCCCCCACCGTCGGGGTCTCCGTCTACGACCGGCAGCTGACGGAGCCGCTGGAGCGCATGCTCGCGCTGGCCAAGTCGCTCGGCGCCGATGTCACCGGCGACAAGGTGAAGCAGGCCAGGAAGCGGTTCGAGGACGCGGCCGCCCGGCTGCGTGCTGCCGCCCGGGCGAAGCCGGACATCAGGGTACTGGCGGGCTCCGCGAGCCAGGACCTGTTCTACGTCTCCGGCACCAACCTCTCCATCGACCTGGAGTACTTCAAGGCACTCGGCGTGAACTTCGTCGAGCCCCCGGAGAGCGCCAAGAAGGAGGGCGGCGGCTGGTACGAGTCCCTGAGCTGGGAAAACGCCGACAAGTACGCGGCGGACATCATCATGATGGACAACCGCACCTCGGCCATCCAGCCCCCCGACATCACCCAGGGCACCTGGAAGAAGCTCCCCGCGGTCAAGGCGCAGCAGGTCATCGCGCGCAACCCCGAGCCGATCCTGTCCTACGACAAGTGCGCCCCGCTGCTCGAGGACCTCGCGAAGGCCATCGAGACGGCGAAGAAGGTCGCCTGACCCGCTCCGCCTCCGCTCCACCACCCCCCCACATGCACGCCCCCTGACGCCGACTCAGGAGCCTCCATGACGACGGCCGTGGCCGCCCCGTTCCGTTTCTTCTCCCTCCAGGTCGTACGGGCGAGGCGGCTCGGCCCGTCTCTCGTCCGGGTCACCTTCGCGGGGCCCGACCTGCACGCCTTCCACTCCGACGGACGCGACCAGTCCCTCTCCCTCTTCCTGCCGCAGCCGGGCCAGACCGAGCCGGTGGTGCCGCTCGAACTCGGCGACAGCTGGTGGCAGGGCTGGCGCGAACTCCCTGACGACGTACGGGCGGTGATGCGTTCGTACACCCTGCGGTCGCTGCGCCGCGGCCCCGACGAGATCGACATCGACTTCGCCCTGCACGGCTTGGAGCCGGGCGCCGCGGTACCCGCCGGGCCCGCGTCCCGCTGGGCCGCCCACGCCACGCCCGGCGACCGCGTCCTGCTGCTCGGCCCGGCGGTCGCGGACAACCGGGCGATCCGCTTCCGCCCGCCCGAGGACACCGATCTGGTGGTGATGTGGGGCGACGAGACCGCCGTGCCCGCCGCGACCGCGATCCTGGAGTCCCTGCCGGCCGGCACGCGGGTGCGCGCCTGGCTGGAGGTGGGGCACACGGGCGACATCCAGGACGTGGCGACCGACGCCGACGCCGATGTCACCTGGCTGGTGCGCGAACCCGGCCGCCCGGAGGGGTCCCCGATGGCGCTCGACGCGCTGCGCGGCACCCGACTCCCCATCGGCGAGCGGCCGTACGTCTGGCTCGCGGGCGAGTCCGGGTGCGTCCGGGCGCTGCGCCGGCACTTCGTCGGCGAGCGCGGGACCGACCGTCGCCGCGTCACCTTCGTGGGCTACTGGCGGCACGGTCTGAGCGAGGAGCAGTTGCGCACGCAGGAGTGACACCGGTCACGGCGGGGCAACACCCGACATAGATCAACTTAGGTTAGGCTAACCTAAGTAATCGCGCGCCGCTTTCCCGTCCCACATGGACCGTCCCCACCCCACCGGAGGACCCCCCACATGCGCTCACACCTGCTCAACGACCTGACCGCGGAGCACTACCGCCGGTCCGTGAAAGAAGGAGTGGAGCGGGTGGCCGCCCGACTGGCCGCCACCGACCGGCCGTTCACGGGCGTGACCCCCGACGCCCTCGCCCCCCGCATCGAGCGGATCGACCTGGACCGGCCGCTGAACGACACCACGGCGGCCCTCGACGAGCTGGAGGAGGTCTACCTCCAGGACGCCGTCTACTTCCACCACCCCCGCTACCTCGCCCACCTCAACTGCCCCGTCGTCATCCCGGCGGTGCTCGGCGAGGCCGTGCTGTCGGCCGTCAACTCCTCCCTCGACACCTGGGACCAGTCGGCGGGCGGCACCCTGATCGAGCGCAAGCTCATCGACTGGACGGCCGCCCGGATCGGCCTCGGCCCCGGTGCCGACGGAGTGTTCACCTCGGGCGGAACCCAGTCCAACCTCCAGGCGCTGCTGCTGGCCCGCGAGGAGGCCGGCGGCACCCCGCTCTCCGAGCTGCGGATCCTCACCTCCGAAGCGAGCCACTTCAGTGTGCGCAAGTCCGCGCGACTGCTCGGTCTCGGAGCCGAGTCGGTGGTCGTCGTCCCGGTCGACCACGACAAGCGCATGCAGACCCTCGCGCTCGCCCACGAGCTGGAGCGCTGCCACCGCGACGGACTGGTCCCGATGGCCGTGGTCGCCACCGCCGGAACCACCGACTTCGGCTCCATCGACCCGCTGCCCGAGATCGCCGAGCTGTGCGAACGGTTCGGCACCTGGCTGCACGTCGACGCGGCCTACGGCTGCGGCCTGCTGGTCTCCCCCACCCGCCGCGAACTGCTCGACGGCATCGAACGCGCCGACTCGGTCACCGTCGACTACCACAAGTCCTTCTTCCAGCCGGTGAGTTCCTCCGCCGTGCTGGTCCGGGACGCCTCGGTCCTGCGGCACGCCACCTATCACGCGGACTACCTCAACCCGCGCCGCGCGGTGACCGAGCGCATCCCCAACCAGGTCGACAAGTCCCTGCAGACCACCCGCCGCTTCGACGCCCTGAAACTGTGGATGACCCTGCGCGTGATGGGCGCCGACGGTATCGGGCAGCTCTTCGACGAGGTGTGCGACCTGGCCGCCGCGGGCTGGAAACTGCTCGCCTCCGACCCGCGGTTCGACGTCGTCGTCGAACCGTCGCTGTCCACCCTGGTCTTCCGCTACATCCCGGCGGCCGTCACCGACCCGGGCGAGATCGACCGCGCCAACCTCTACGCCCGCAAGGCCCTGTTCGCCTCCGGCGACGCGGCGGTCGCGGGCACCAAGGTCGCCGGCCGCCACTACCTGAAGTTCACCCTGCTCAACCCCGAGACCACGACCGACGACCTCACCGCCGTCCTCGATCTGATCGCCGGCCACGCCGAGCAGTACCTGGGAGAGTCCCTTGAGCGCGCGTCCTGAAGCCCCGTACGAGACCCATGACTTCGTGGGCATCGGCCTGGGCCCCTTCAACCTCGGCCTGGCCTGCCTCACCGAGCCGATCGCCGAACTGAACGGCGTCTTCCTGGAGTCCAAGCCCGACTTCGAGTGGCACTCGGGCATGTTTCTCGACGGTGCCCACCTCCAGACCCCGTTCATGTCGGACCTTGTCACCCTGGCCGACCCGACCTCCCCGTTCTCCTTCCTCAACTACCTGAAGGAGAAGGGCCGCCTGTACTCGTTCTACATCCGGGAGAACTTCTACCCGCTGCGCGTCGAGTACGACGACTACTGCCGGTGGGCCGCGTCCCGGCTGAGCAGCGTCCGCTTCGGCACGACGGTCACCGAGGTGACGTACGACGAGGGCGACGAGCTGTACACCGTGCGCACGCACACCGGAGCCGCGTACCGCGCCCGCCGCCTGGTGCTCGGCACGGGCACACCTGCCTACCTCCCCGACGCCTGCCGCGGCCTGACCGGCGACTTCCTGCACAACTCCCGCTATCTGGAGCACAAGGCGGAGCTCCAGCGCAAGGAGTCGATCACGCTGGTGGGCAGCGGCCAGTCCGCCGCCGAGATCTACTACGACCTGCTCGGCGAGATCGACGTCCACGGCTACCGGCTGAACTGGGTCACCCGCTCCCCGCGGTTCTTCCCGCTGGAGTACACCAAGCTCACCCTGGAGATGACCTCCCCGGAGTACATCGACTACTACCACGCGCTGCCGGAGCAGACCCGCTACCGCCTCACCGAGCAGCAGAAGGGCCTGTTCAAGGGCATCGACGGCACCCTGATCGACGAGATCTTCGACCTGCTCTACCAGAAGAACCTCTCCGGCCCGGTCCCCACCCGTCTGCTCACCAACTCCGCGCTCACCGGAGCGACTCACCAGGACGGCGCCTACACCCTCACCTTCCGCCAGGAGGAGCAGGGGAAGGACTTCGAGCTGCGCACCGAGGGCCTGGTCCTGGCCACCGGCTACCGGTACGCCGAACCGGAGTTCCTGAAGCCGATCCGGGACCGGCTGCGCTACGACTCCCACGGCAACCACGACATCGGCCGCAACTACGCCATCGACGTCACCGGCCGGGGCGTCTTCCTCCAGAACGGCGGCGTGCACGCCCACAGCGTCACCAGCCCCGACCTGGGCATGGGCGCGTACCGCAACAGCTGCATCATCCGCGAGCTGCTGGGCACCGAGCACTACCCGGTCGAGAAGTCCATCGCCTTCCAGGAGTTCGCCGCATGACCCTCACGTTCCGTCCGCTCGACCCGCTGAAGGACGCCGAGTTGCTGCACGGCTGGGTCACCCACCCCAAGGCGACGTTCTGGATGATGCAGGACGCGACGCTCACGGACGTCGAGCGCGCCTACATGGAGATCGCCGCCGACCCCCACCACGACGCCTTCGTCGGCCTGCACGACGGCGAGCCCGCCTTCCTGATGGAGCGGTACGACCCGGCCCACCGCGAGCTGGTGGGGCTGTACGAGCCGGAGCCCGGTGACGTCGGCATGCACTTCCTGGTCGCGCCGACCGACACGCCCGTGCACGGGTTCACCCGGGCCGTGCTCACCGCCGTGATGCGGCACCTGTTCGAGGATCCGGCGATCCGACGGGTCGTGGTGGAGCCCGACGTGCGCAACACGGCCGTGCAGGCGCTGAACTCGGCCGTCGGGTTCGTGCCGGAGCGCGAGGTCGAAAAGCCCGAGAAGACGGCCCTGCTGAGCTTCTGCACCCGGGAGCGGTTCACCGCGGCGACGGGGGTGGCCGCATGACCCTCGCCGACGCCGTGTCCCACCTCTCCCCGGAGCACTGGGAGACCGCCAACCGCCTGCTCATACGCAAGGCGCTCGCCGAGTTCACGCACGAGCGGCTGCTCGCCCCCCGGCCGGACGGCGGCCACTTCGCCGTCAACAGCGACGACGGTCTCACCCGCTACCGCTTCACCGCCGTCCGCCGCGCCCTCGACCACTGGCAGGTGGACCCGGACTCGATCACCCGCCGGCGCGACGGCACCGAACTGCCCCTCGCCGCACTGGACTTCTTCATCGAGTTCAAGGCGTCACTGGGACTGAGCGACGAGATCCTGCCGGTCTACCTGGAGGAGATCTCCTCCACCCTGGCGAGCACCTGCTACAAGCTGGCCAAGCCGCAGGTCACCTCCGCCGAGCTGGCGAAGGGCTCGTTCCAGGACATCGAGAGCGGCATGACCGAGGGCCACCCCTGCTTCGTCGCCAACAACGGGCGGCTCGGCTTCGGGGTCCACGAGTACCTGTCGTACGCCCCCGAGACCGCGAGCCCCGTCCGGCTGGTGTGGCTGGCCGCGCACCGCTCACGGGCGGCGTTCACGGCGGGCGTCGGCATCGAGTACGAGGCGTTCCTGCGCGAGGAGCTGGGCGCGGAGACCGTCGAGCGCTTCCACGCCCGGCTCACCGGCCAGGGCCTCGACCCCGCCGACTACCTGCTCATGCCCGTCCACCCCTGGCAGTGGTGGAACAAGCTCACCGTCACCTTCGCCGCCGAGATCGCCCGCAGGCACCTGGTCTGCCTGGGCGAGGGCGACGACGAGTACCTGGCCCAGCAGTCCATCCGGACCTTCTTCAACCGCACGAACCCGCACCGGCACTACGTCAAGACCGCGCTGTCCGTGCTCAACATGGGCTTCATGCGCGGGCTGTCGGCCGCCTACATGGAGGCCACCCCGGCCATCAACGACTGGCTGGCCCAGCTCATCGCCGACGATCCGGTGCTGAAGTCGACCGGTCTGACGATCATCCGCGAGCGGGCGGCCGTCGGCTACCGGCACCTGGAGTACGAGGAGGCGACGGACCGCTACTCGCCGTACCGGAAGATGCTGGCCGCGCTGTGGCGTGAGAGCCCGGTGCCCTCGCTGCGGGACGGCGAGTCCCTGGCCACCATGGCCTCGCTGCTGCACGTCGATCACGAGGGCGCGTCCTTCGCGGGTGCCCTGATCGAGCGCTCCGGACTGTCCCCGCGGCAGTGGCTGCGCGGCTATCTGCGCGCCTACCTCACCCCTCTCCTGCAGAGCTTCTACGCCTACGACCTGGTGTTCATGCCGCACGGCGAGAACGTGATCCTGGTGCTTGAGGACGGCGAGGTGCGGCGGGCGGTCTTCAAGGACATCGCCGAGGAGATCGCGGTGCTCGACCCGGACGCCGCGCTGCCGCCCGAGGTGCGGCGGATCCGGGTGGAGGTCCCGGACGAGCAGAAGCTGCTGTCCCTGTTCACGGACGTCTTCGACTGCTTCTTCCGCTTCCTGGCCGCGACTCTCGCCGCCGAGGGGATCCTGGAGGAGGACGATTTCTGGCAGGCGGTGGCCGAGGCGGTCCGCGAGTACCAGGAGTCGGTGCCCGGACTCGCCTGGAAGTTCGCGCGGTACGACCTGTTCGCCCCCGAGTTCGCGCTGTCCTGCCTCAACCGGCTCCAACTGCGCGACAACCGGCAGATGGTGGACCTCGCGGACCCCTCCGGGGCGCTCCAGCTCGTCGGAACCCTGCGCAACCCCCTCGCGGGGCGCTGAGTTCCGGCCCGGACGGACGGGCACCCCGGAGTACGGTCCTCCGGGGTGCCCGTCGCGTGTGTTCCTGTCGCGTGTGTTCCTGGCGCTCTTCCCGCCGCTGTCCTTACCGCGCCGGCCAGGGCACCTGCGGGGAGCGGTAGTAGCCGATCCCGAGCGCGTCCCAGCGCGGCGCCTGGGCCGCCAGACGCGTCCTGTAGGTGTCCCAGTCGTGCGTGGCCGCGGGCGACCAGCCGAGTTCGGCGACGCCGGGCAGCCGGGGGAAGGCCATGGCGTCGATGTCGGCGGAGGTGGACAGGGTCTCCGACCACAGCGGCGCCTCGACACCGCGGATCGCGGAGGCGGGCGCGCCCGGCACGTAGCTGCCCGGATCCCAGTCGTAGGACCGCCGCACCTCGACATAGCCGGCCCAGGCCAGTCCGAGCGGGGTGTCCTTGGTGTACTTCATGTCCAGGTACACCCGGTCGGCCGGGGACAGGATCAGCCCGGTGCCGTTCTGCGCGGCCCGGGCGACCTGGGCCTTCTCCGCCGCGCTGGTGGAGTCCAGGCCCCAGTACTGGGCGAGCGCGTCCTTGGCCGGGGTGGCGCCGGTCAGCTGGTGCCAGCCGATCACCGTCTTGCCGTACTTGGCGACGACGGGCTGCACCCGGTCCATGAACTTCACGTAGTCGTCGTGGCTGGTGGAGTGCGCCTCGTCACCGCCGATGTGCAGGTAACGGCCGGGGGTGAGGGCGGCGAGCTCGCGGACGACGTCGTCCACGAAGTCGTAGGTGATCTCCTTGGACACGCACAGCGAGCTGAACCCGACCTCGGTGCCCGTGTACAGCGGGGGAGCCTTGCCGTCGCAGTTCAGCTCCGCGTAGGAGGAGAGGGCCGCGTTGGTGTGGCCGGGCATGTCGATCTCGGGGACGACCTCCAGATGGCGGGAGGCGGCGTAGCGGACGATCTCCCGGTAGTCGGCCTTGGTGTAGTGGCCGCCCGTGCCGCCTCCGACCTGCGTCGAGCCGCCGTGGGCCGCCAGGCGCGGCCAGGAGTCGACGGCGATGCGCCAGCCCTGGTCGTCGCTCAGATGCAGATGCAGCTCGTTGATCTTGTAGAGGGCGAGTTCGTCGATGTAGCGCTTGACCTGCGCGACGGTGAAGAAGTGCCGGGAGACGTCGAGCATGGCGCCCCGGTAGGCGTAGCGCGGGCTGTCCTGGATGGTGCCGCCGGCGACCAGCCACGGGCCCGGCTGCACGGACTTCTTCTCGACGGCGGCGGGCAGCAGCTGCCGCAGGGTCTGCACTCCGTGGAAGAGGCCGGCCGGCTCCCCCGCGGTGATCGTCACCCCGCTCGCCGCGCTGTCCAGCCGGTAGCCCTCGGCGCCGTACGCCCCCTTGGCCAGCCGCAGGCGGATGCCGCCCTTGCCCTGGGTGGTCAGCGGCAGGCGGTAGCCGGTGGAGGGCCGCAGGACGTCCGCGAGGTACTCGCCCACCCGGCGCGCCTCCGGGGAGCCGTCGACGCGGATGTGGGTGCCCGCCGTGACGCGGTACGGGTTTCCGCCCGCCTGGACGGAGGCCGGGGCCGGGACCACCTGGCCCAGCGGTGTCGCGGCCGGCGCGGGCGCCGCCCCACCGGCGGGCGCCGCGCCCATGGCGAAGGCCCCGGCCGCGGCCACGAGCAGCAGCGAACCCAGGGCCCGGCTGGTCCTGGGCATCCTCCGGATCCCGCGGGGAGTCGTGCTGTGGTGCCGTCTCACATGCGCTCCCTTCGTTCGGCTCGGGGACTCCACGGAGCCCCGACGGTATAGACCACTCTCCCGCAGATGCGGCGAAACAATCTCCCGATGACGGAAATCATCCAGAGCGACGGCGGGTCAGTCCTGGACGGCGGCACCCGGGGCCCGCGCGCTCGCGCTCCCCGGCATCACCGCGGGCCGCCCCGAACAGCCCCACCGGCACTCTCCTGCCCGAAATCGGGCAGGTTTCTTGCGAAAGCCCGCCCCTTACTCCAGAATCCACGGGGTGCACGACGAACTTGTTGATCATCTGACGCGGTCCACGCCCCTGAACCGGGGCGAGGCACTCCGGGTGGTCCAGGACGTGCTCGCCTACTTCGACGAGACGACCGAGGGGTTCGTCCGTCGCCGCCACCGCGAGCTCCAGGCCCAGGGCCTGGTGAACGCGGAGATCTTCGAACGGATCGGGGCGGACCTGCAGTACCGCGCGGTGGCACCGCCGGAACTCTCCCTCCGGCAGCTGCGCCGGATCGTCTACGGCTGAGGGGTACCTGTACATGTGCGGAATCGTCGGATACATCGGCAAGCGTGACGTCGCTCCCCTGCTCCTGGAAGGCCTTCAGCGTCTGGAGTACCGCGGCTACGACTCCGCGGGCATCGCCGTCACCTCGCCGAAGACGGCGGGTCTGAAGATGGTCAAGGCCAAGGGCCGGGTCCGCGACCTGGAGGCCAAGGTGCCGGCGCGCTTCAAGGGCACCACGGGCATCGCCCACACCCGCTGGGCCACCCACGGCGCCCCCTCCGACGTGAACGCCCACCCGCACATGTCGGCCGACAACAAGGTCGCCCTCGTGCACAACGGCATCATCGACAACGCCTCCGACCTGCGCCGCAAGCTTCAGGCGGACGGCGTGGAGTTCCTCTCCGAGACCGACACCGAGGTGCTCACCCACCTCATCGCCCGCTCCGAGGCCAAGACGCTGGAGGAGAAGGTCCGCGCCGCCGTCCGCATGGTCGAGGGCACCTACGGCATCGCCGTCCTGCACGCCGACTTCCCCGACCGCATCGTGGTGGCCCGCAACGGCTCGCCGGTCGTGCTCGGCATCGGCGAGAAGGAGATGTTCGTCGCCTCCGACATCGCCGCGCTGGTCACCCACACCCGGCAGATCGTCACCCTCGACGACGGCGAGATGGCCACCCTCAAGGCCGACGACTTCCGTACGTACACCACCGAGGGCACCCGCACCACCGCCGAGCCGACCACCGTGGAGTGGGAGGCGGCCTCCTACGACATGGGCGGCCACGACACCTACATGCACAAGGAGATCCACGAGCAGGCCGAGGCCGTGGACCGGGTGCTGCGCGGCCGGATCGACGACCGGTTCGCCACGGTGCACCTCGGCGGCATCAACCTCGACGCCCGCGAGGCGCGCGCGGTGCGCCGGGTGAAGATCCTCGGCTGCGGCACCTCCTACCACGCGGGCATGATCGGCGCCCAGATGATCGAGGAGCTAGCCCGCATCCCCGCCGACGCCGAGCCGGCCTCCGAGTTCCGCTACCGCAACGCGGTGGTCGACCCCGACACGCTGTACATCGCGGTCTCCCAGTCCGGTGAGACGTACGACGTGCTGGCGGCCGTGCAGGAGCTCAAGCGCAAGGGCGCGCGGGTGCTCGGCGTCGTCAACGTCGTGGGCTCCGCCATCGCCCGCGAGGCGGACGGCGGCGTCTACGTCCACGCCGGGCCCGAGGTCTGCGTGGTGTCCACCAAGTGCTTCACCAACACCTGCGTCGCCTTCGCGCTGCTCGCCCTGCACCTGGGCCGCATCCGCGACCTGTCGGTGCGCGACGGCAAGCGGATCATCGAGGGCCTGCGCAAGCTGCCGGAGCAGATCTCCGAGATCATGAAGCAGGAGGAGGAGATCGAGCGGCTGGCCCGGGACTACGCCGACGCCCGCTCGATGCTCTTCATCGGCCGGGTCCGGGGCTACCCGGTGGCCCGCGAGGCCTCCCTGAAGCTGAAGGAGGTCTCCTACATCCACGCCGAGGCCTACCCGGCCTCCGAGCTCAAGCACGGCCCGCTGGCCCTGATCGAGCCCGCCCTGCCGACGGTGGCGATCGTGCCGGACGACGACCTGCTGGAGAAGAACCGCGCGGCCATGGAGGAGATCAAGGCCCGCAGCGGCAGGATCCTCGCCGTCGCCCACCAGGAGCAGGAGAAGGCCGACCAGACGATCGTCGTGCCCAAGAACGAGGACGAGCTCGACCCCATCCTCATGGGCATCCCCCTCCAACTCCTCGCCTACCACACGGCCCTGGCCCTGGGCCGTGACATCGACAAGCCCAGGAACCTCGCCAAGTCGGTGACGGTGGAGTAGCAGCCCCCCTGTAGGTCGCCCCGCAGGGGCGCCAAAGGGGCGCGGGGCTGCATCGACATGCGGCTCCGCCGCGTGGGCGCGAGCAACCCCAACGCGCCCGCACGGGCAGAACCATGAGAAACGGACCCCCACGTGTGCCTCCCACCACGCGGGGGTCCGTTTCCATGGCCGGGGAGCATTCCAACCCCCCAGCCTGCGCGGCTAACCGGTGGCCGTCACCCTCCGGCCCGCAGCGCGTCGCGGAAGTTCCGTGGGCCAGTGGGCGAGCGCCGCCGTCGCCGCGTACCAGGCGACCGCTCCCGCCGCCACGGCGAACCAGCCGCCCACCTTCGCCAGACCGCCGGTGTCGGCGAACCGTGCGATGGCGAGCAGCACCAGAGAGACGAAGAACAGACCGTAGGTGCCCTGGCCGAGGACATCGCCGGCGGCGAGCGTCAACGTCAGGGCCACGAGGGCGAACAGGAGCAGGAAGAGTCCCGCGCCGTTGGCGGACACCTGGCTTCCCGCCGAGACGGCCCAGGTGAACCAGAGGGCGCCAAGTGCGCCGTAGGCCGTACCGGTCGCGGTGTCGCGATCGCGGAAGGCCAGCAGTCCGGCGACGAACAGCGCGACGCCGCCCACATAGTGAGCGAGTGTCACCGCGTCGTTCGCCGTCACTCCGTTGATGACTTCGGTGTACCCGAGGCCGAAGGCCAGCAGGGTCACACCGAGGGCGAGTCGGCCGAGGATGGTGGTCGTGGTGCTTCCCGCAGAGACGTCGTTGGCCACGGCAAGCTCCCTTCATGCCTGCGCAGTTGTGCGGTGACCGGTATATGCCCTTCACAAGGGCACAAACACCTCTGCGTGCCGGTATTTTCGCGGAAACGTACGCGCCGTGAAGAGAAGGGGAGTCAGCGGAGGGAGCCGGCTAGGGGATGACGACGACCGGCCGCTGCGCGCGCTTGGCGAGCCGGCCCGCCACCGAGCCGAACAGGCGCCCCACGATCCCGTGCGTGGAGCCCACGACGATCGCGTCCGCCTCATACTCCTTGCCGACCTCTTCGAGTTCGTGGCAGATGTCGCCGCCGCGCTCGACGAGGATCCACGGCACCTCCGCCAGGTACTCCGCGCAGGCGAGTTCGAGGCCGAGGACCTCGGTGCGGTGGTCCGGCACGTCCACGAAGACGGGGGGCTCGCACCCCGCCCACACCGTGGTGGGCAGCCGGTTGGCGACGTGGACGATGATCAGGCCCGAGTGGGTGCGATGCGCCATGCCGATCGCGTAGGCGAGGGCACGTTCGCTGGAGGTGGACCCGTCGAAGCCGACGACGACGCCGTGCTTGAACGCCGGATCGCAGGGATGGCGTGACTCTTCCGCCGCCAGGGGATCGGCCGCCGTGGGGTCGGCGAGCGGTCGCTTGCGGTCCGCGGGTTCGAAGAATTCGTGACCGGCCATGGCTGTCTCGGCGAGGTGATCCTTTGTCGGGGACGACAGTCTGCGGCGAAGCTGTGTCCGGGAATGGTCTTCCCGTCCCCATACCCCCAAGGGTACGGCGGCACGCCTCCTTAGCCCAGATCCCGCGCACTCTCCGTGGCGGTTCCCCGGAGCATGCACGAGCCACGCCCGTAACGCAATGGTTGCTGCCCCGTACAGGCGGTTTGTGCGGGATTCACTTTCCGCGACGGGTGGGAACACGGTAGCGGAGGGCGCCGGCGGGCGGCCGCGGCGAGCCCGCCCCGGTGCCGCACAGTGACCGACCCCTGGAACGCGCGTTGATCCCGGGGAGCCGCCGCCGTAGGGAGCACGCCGTGCCCGGACCCCGTACCGTCCCCGACCGAGGCCTGCCTCCCCCGTGGGACAGCGCGTCGGACACCGGGCAGGACACCGCGACCCCCGGGGCCACGGTGAGCGACACCGCGGGTGAGGTGGTGCACTGGGCCGCCTTCGCCTCCGCCCTCGTCCCACTGGTCCTGCTCCGGTACGGCACGTCGTTCGCCGGCGCCGCCGGCACCGGCCTGGGCCTCGCGGCCGCCACCGGCGCCTGTGGCGTACTGCTGCGCCGCTCCGAGCGCGCGGCGGCCCGGCTCCGCGCCGAGGAACGCGCTGCGCACCACGGCCGCCACCACAGGACGGAACCCGGGGCACACCGCGGCGCTCGGGACCCGGGCGGAACGGCACCGGTCGGCTGACCGGTTTTTGCGCACGCAGGCGCATCTTTTCAGCCAACTTCTCGAATCTGTGCATTCTCCGGCCGAAGCACCCCCCACCCCCCGTTCCACCTGCAAGGAAAGGGCCTCGGCGACCCCGCGCACCCTACGGGGATTGGCCACCACGACGAGGCGCACTTCCCTGCACGCTCCCCGAGTGCAACGCTTCGTGATCGAATGCTTCACGCCAAGTTGCCATGTCGACAATGTGCCGGGTGACGAACTGGCCAACACGGCACGGCGGGACGCAGTAGATTCGATCTTGACTGTCTTACGGCGGGGGACTCGTGCAGGACCGAGGGGAAACGTGCAGGAGCGACACAACCGAGGAGCCGCGACCACCGAGGGGGGCTTAGCAGTATGAGCCACGACTCCACTGCCGCGCCGGAAACGGCGGCCCGGAAGCTTTCCGGGCGACGCCGCAAGGAGATCGTCGCGGTGCTGCTGTTCAGCGGCGGCCCCATCTTCGAGAGTTCCATACCGTTGTCGGTGTTCGGGGTTGACCGCCAGGACGCCGGCGTACCGCGCTACCGACTGCTGGTGTGCGGGGGCGAGGACGGCCCACTGCGGACCACCGGCGGCCTGGAACTCACCACTCCGAACGGCCTGGAGGCGATCTCACGGGCGGGCACGGTCGTCGTGCCGGCCTGGCGCTCGATCACCTCGCCACCGCCGGCAGAGGCGCTCGACGCGCTGCGCCGTGCGCACGAGGAGGGGGCCCGCATCGT
Organism: Streptomyces sp. CB01373; assembly: GCF_002803075.1. Classification (GTDB taxonomy): domain Bacteria; phylum Actinomycetota; class Actinomycetes; order Streptomycetales; family Streptomycetaceae; genus Streptomyces. The sequence goes on from NZ_NNBK01000009.1 coordinate 75,585, forward strand.
GGGCCTGTGCACCGGGGCGTTCGTACTCGCTGCGGCCGGCCTGCTGGACGGCCGGCCGGCGACCACGCACTGGATGTACGCGCCGACGCTGGCCAAGCGCTATCCGTCGGTGCACGTGGATCCCAGAGAGCTGTTCGTCGACGACGGCGACGTGCTGACGTCGGCGGGCACGGCGGCCGGAATCGACCTGTGCCTGCACATCGTGCGCTCGGACCACGGCAACGAGGCGGCGGGCGCGCTGGCCCGGCGGCTGGTGGTCCCGCCTCGCCGGAGCGGAGGCCAGGAACGCTACCTGGACCGCTCTTTACCGGAGGAGATCGGCGCCGACCCGCTCGCCGAGGTCGTCGCCTGGGCGCTGGAGCACCTCCACGAGCAGTTCGACGTGGAGACGCTGGCCGCGCGGGCGTACATGAGCCGGCGTACGTTCGACCGCCGCTTCCGTTCCCTGACCGGGAGCGCGCCGCTGCAGTGGCTGATCACCCAGCGGGTGCTCCAGGCGCAGCGGCTGCTGGAGACGTCCGACTACTCGGTCGACGAGGTGGCGGGCCGCTGCGGCTTCCGCTCCCCCGTGGCACTGCGCGGCCACTTCCGGCGGCAGCTGGGCTCGTCCCCGGCGGCGTACCGGGCGGCCTACCGGGCACGGCGTCCGCAGAACGAGCGGCAGGGCGACGGCGACCTCGCCTCGGGAACGGCCGGCATGCCGGGCGGCCCGGGACCGCACTCCGCGGCCCCCCCGGCCGGCCCCGTGTCGCCGCTGCCCTCCTTCCACCCGGACAGCCAGGTTCCTCACCAGTCCCGCCGCACCGCGGCGGCGCTGTCGGTGAGCGTTCCGGGCCAGCGCGGCGGCTCGTGACCCGCGACGGGCGGGCGGACGGACCTCCGGGTCCCGTCCACCCGCCCGTGCCGGCAGCGGCCGCTGTCGGACAAGGTCGTCGCACGGTCGGTCCGGGTCGCGGCGGGGCGCCGTAAGGTGAGACACATGAACGATCGCATGGTGTGGATCGACTGCGAGATGACCGGCCTCTCGCTGTCCGACGACGCGCTCATCGAGGTGGCCGCCCTCGTCACCGACTCCGAGCTGAACGTACTCGGCGAGGGAGTCGACATCGTCGTCCAGCCGCCGGACTCGGCGCTGGAGACGATGCCGGAGGTAGTGCGTGAGATGCACACCGCGTCCGGCCTGCTCGCCGAGCTGGCCGGCGGCACGACGCTCAAGGACGCCGAGGAGCAGGTCCTGGCCTACGTGCGGGAGCACGTGAAGGAGCCCGGCAAGGCCCCGCTGTGCGGAAACTCGGTCGGCACCGACCGCGGCTTCCTGCTGCGCGACATGCCGGCGCTGGAGGGCTACCTGCACTACCGGATCGTGGACGTGTCCTCGATCAAGGAGCTGGCCCGGCGCTGGTACCCGCGGGCGTACTTCAACAGCCCGGAGAAGAACGGCAACCACCGCGCCCTGGCCGACATCCGCGAGTCCATCGCGGAGTTGCGCTACTACCGCGAGGCCGTCTTCGTCCCGCAGCCCGGCCCCGACTCCGACACCGCCAAGGCGATCGCGGCGAAGCACGTCCTGCCTGCTCAGCAGGTCTAGCGGGGGCCCTCGAAGGGGCGCCGCGAAACCTGTGCGCGAGCACCCCTTCGGACCCTGTAGACTTCTTCTCGGCCGGTCGGGGAAACCGCAGAATCCCTCTGACCGGTCATGGTGGGTGTAGCTCAGCTGGTAGAGCACCTGGTTGTGGTCCAGGATGCCGCGGGTTCGAGTCCCGTCACTCACCCTCCTCAAAGAGGCCGATGACCTGCAACAACAAGGTCATCGGCCTCTTTCGTTCTCCTCATGCACAGCTGTGACGCCCGATGGCGGTAATATCAGCCGACTTTCCGGGGGGATGCGACGGCTGGGGGCCGAGTCGCCATGGACGACATCGCCCACCCCTCGGACTTCTCGGGAGGGGCACCCTTGTTCCGCAATACCGTTGCGCACCCCCGTGGCGCGAGACCCGTCGGTATCGCCGTCACCGCATGCGCGGCTCTACTGGCCGGTACCGGTCCGCTGGCACCCGGCGTCGCCTCCGCGGCGCCTGCCGTACCTCAGGAGACCGTCGTCCCGGCGGCCCTGCGCAGCACCTACACCTCGGCCTCGCTCTATGACGCCAACACCCTGACCGGCGCGGACGGTGCCGGCAGCCAGGGTTTCTTCCACCAGCTCGAGGGCTACTCCGGTCTCGTCTGGTCGCGTTACGGCGGCGGCGCGCCGGTCCCTGTACCGAAACCGGAAGGCTCGTACTTCAAGGAAGCGACGGGCAGCGACGTACTCGCGTACCACTACCCCGACCGGGTGGAGTTGTGGGACGCCTCCGACGGGACAACCGGTACGGTGCACATCCCCGAGAAACAGAGCGTGCTCTCCGTCTACGGCAGCACCGTCGTCACCTTTCGCAACTCCGCCACCGGGGACGGGACATCCACCCGGGTCATGCATCTGCTGACCAGCGGCCCTGACGGAACCACCCGCGACGTGCCGGTCGTCGGCGCGCCGGAGGACATGGTGCTCGGCCAGCCGCACGGGGCCGACGCGTCCGGCGTGCTGTTCCAGAGCCAGCAGAGGGACGGCACGGTCCGGATGGTCGTCGTCGACCGGGAGACGGGCCGGGTCCAGGGCTGGACGCAGCGGCTGCCCAGCGGCTACTACCGGGCGAAGATCTCCCCCGACCACATCGTGGTGTACAGCTCCTCCAAGTCCACGGTGCTGGTGCTGCCCCGCTCCGACGTGTCGGCGACGCCGGTCGAGGTCGCGCTGGACAGTGGCTTCTCCAAACCGGGCCACGAACTGGCCCTCGTCGGCGACTGGTTGGTCTACCGCCCCGGTGCCGTCACCACCCTCGAGGCGATACCGGTCGCGGGCGGGCAGCCCATCACCGTGGTCACGGGGTCGGGCACCGGCCTGGTGGCCGCCCCCGACGGCACCGCCCTCGCCATCGGCCGCACGTCGACCGCCCTCGACGACCGCGGCATCCAGCACATCCACCCCGGCGACGACAGCGCGCCCGTCGTCACCACGGTCAGGCCACTGCCCCGGCCGGTCGTCCCGATCGAGGGGCTCGTCCTGAGTCAGGGCAGACTCGTCGACGCCGAGATGGCGAACGGCCGCCGCACCCCCTACGTCCGGGACGTGGCCGCGACCGGCACCCCCGAGTACGGCGATCACACCCGCCTGACCCCGACGTCCGATGTGGTCATGGACGACTGCCCGGCCGCAGACCCCGGCTGCGCGTCGGTCTTCGACGTCGGCGACGGGCGCGTCGCCTGGATCGAGCGCCGGAGCGGCGGATCGGACCTGCTCCGGGTCCACGGCCCCGGCACATACGACTACTACCAACGCAGCGTGCCGGCCGGCGGCCGGATCACCGACGTCTCGGGCGGGTACCTGATCCACACCACCCCCGACAAGCAGTCCGTCTACCGCCTGGACGACGACGGCGCCCCTCTGACGCGCACCCCCGGCGCGGCCGCCGTCTGGGAGAACCGGCTCTGGACGCCTGGTACCGCGCCGGGCAGCGTCTCGGCGCTCGACCTCGTCTCGAAGAAGACGGTCGAGACCGTCGACACCGGCGCGAGCTGCGTTCCGCAGGAGTTGCAGGCCGTGGGCCGCTGGCTGTACTGGAGCTGCGGCGCCGACGGGCCCGCCGGGGTGTACGACCGTACGAAGAAGACCTCGGTGGCCGTCCCCTCCGGGGAGGCGCTGCTCGGCGACGGGTACCTCGTCACCCACGACCGGCAGGCCGGGATCCTGAACCTCACCACGGTGGACTCCGGTTCGCCCAGCACCCGCGTCATCGGCGAACTGCCCGACACCGGGACCTCGCAGCGCCACGTCCGCTGGACCGTGGACAGGTACAGCGGCAACGTCGCGTACGTGGACGCGCAGGAACGCATCCACCTTGTGCCGTCCGGGGTCACCACCACCCAGTCACTGATCACCCTGCGGGAGGCGGAGGCCACCTCCGTCAACGCCGAATGGCCCGCGAACCGTGCGGGCATGCGCGGGACGGCGGTCTTCGACGGCGTGTTCTCCAAGCCGGTCGCGTCCTGGAAGCTCGTGGTCCGGGACAAGAACACCAACCGCGTGGTCGACCAGCGCCAGGGCGGCGACACCCGCGGGCGGCTGGACGTGCAGTGGACGGGCATGGACCCGGCCAAGAAGTACAAGACCCCGCTGCCGAACGGCCGGTACACCTGGGAGCTCACCGCGAACCCGGCGGACGGCCGGGGGGCGGCGCTGCGCCGCCAGGGGACGGTCCGGCTCCTCCGCGGTCAGCCCGTCCCGCGCGACTACGCGGGGTCCGGGGCGTCGCCTGACGCGATCGCGGACCTGCTGACGCTCGACTCGCACGGGACCCTCACGTTTCACCACGGGAACGGCGCCGGGAAGTTCTCCGGCAAGACGTCGGGGCGCGGCTGGCCCACCTCGGTGCTCGCCGTGCCCTTCGGGGACCTGAACAAGGACAAGTGCAACGACGTCCTCGTACGGATGGCGAACGGATCGCTGCGGGCGTACCGGCCCGCATGCGGAAAGCCGCTCACGCCCTCGACCCCGTACCGGACGCTGAGCGGCGGCACCGGCTGGAAGGCCTACGACATACTCACCGCGCCCGGGGACCTCACCGGCGACGGGCTGACCGACCTGCTGGCGCGGAAGGCGTCGACGGGCGCGATGTACCTCTTCGCGGCGAAGCCCGACGGCACGCTGGCGGCCGGGAAGAAGATCGCCTCGGGCTGGGGCTCGTACACGAAGATCATCGGAGTCGGCGACCTGAACGGCGACGGCCTCGGGGACGTGCTGGCACGGCACAAGAACGGCACTCTGTACCGGTATTACGGGACGAAGGGCGGGCTGTCGACGAAACGGGTCAAGCTGTTCTCGAAGTGGGGTGCCTCGTACAACGCGGTCGTCGGCGTCGGCGACATCACCTCGGACGGGAAGCCCGACCTGGTGGCGCGCGACACCTCGGGGAACCTGTGGCTCCAGAAGGGCGACGGCCGGGGCTCGTTCGGGGCCCGCACGAAAATCGCGACGGGCTGGAAGGGCTACAAGGGACTGTTCTGAACCGGGCTCGGGACGGGGGCACACGACGACCGTGGTGTGCCCCCACGGACGGGCCGCAGTCGTGCCCGCCCGGCCGTTCAGTGCCGGGCGGGTGGGTTACGCAGAGCCTTCGCGATCACGTCGTGGACGAGGTGCTCGCCGGGGGCTCGGTTCTCCTTGAGCCGGGGGAGGTCGTCCGGGCCGAACCAGTCGTAGGCGGTGTGCTTGGACCATTCCAAGGCGGGGTGGTTCAGGTCGCCGTCGACTTCGACGAGGTAGTCGGCCTCCCGTCTCATACCGCTGCCGTCGTCCCCGGTCCATGCGGTGATCCCGAGCAGGCGCCGCACCCGGCGCAGACGCCAGCCGGTCTCTTCCTCGACTTCGCGGGCGAGGGCGTCCAGCAAGGACTCGCCGGGCTCGACGTGGCCGCCGACGATGTCCCAGCAATCGGGGAAGAGCCGCCGGTCCGGGCCGCGCCTCTGGGCGAAGGCCCTGCCGTCACGGTCGAGGATGACCGCTCCGGCCGCCCAGACCTCCCCGTCGGCGGGAACCGGGATCTCGACTCCGCTGTCCACGGCCACCTTGTGCTGCTCGCCCGCCATGGCCTCACTGTAGGGCGAGCACGCTGCCGTCTCCTCGCCCCCCGGCTCCGTCGCGTGCGACGGGTACGACGGGTTGGAGGCAGAGAGCTGATATCCATCGGCTCTCCGGACCGGAAGCCGCTACTCTCCGGCAATGAACCGACGCCGGCGCAAGAAGCTCTCCCGGCATCTCGTCGACGCGGCCATGATGGGTCACACCGCCCGCGCGGAGGCGCTGTTGCGGCTCGGGGCCGATCCGGAGCGAGCGGACAGGGAGGGCACCACTCCGCTCTACGCGGCGTCCGTGCAAGGGGATGCCGAGACGGTCCGGCTGATTCTCGCGGCCGGGGCCTGTCCGGACACCGAGAGCGGGCGCGGGTCGGAGGGCACGCCCCTGTGCGCGGCCGCCTGCTGGGGGCACACCGAGACGGTGCGCGAACTGCTGGCGCACGGTGCCGATCCGAATCTCCGTGAGGATCACGGCACGGGCCGTACGCCCCTGGAGTGGGCGGTGGCCGATTCCCATGCCGAGACCGTCGCCCTTCTCGTCGCGGCGGGATCCACCCACCGCGGCGAACCAGAGCCGGGGCCCGTTACGACGACGCCCGCACCACCAGTTCCGTAGGCAGCACGAGTTGCCTGCGTTCCAGCCCGCGGGACACCGCCGGGCGGCGGTCGGCGATCTCGTTCAGCAGGAGGTCGATCATCGCGCGGCCCATCTCCTCGATGGGCTGGCGGACGCTGCTCAGGGGCGGGTCCATGTGGCGGGCTATGGCGGAGTCGTCGTAGCCGACGAGGGCCACGTCGTCGGGGATGCGGCGGCCCGCCTCGCGCAGCACCTGGCGGGCGCCGGCGGCCGTGACGTCGGAGGCGGCGAAGACGGCGTCCAGGTCGGGGCGGTGGGCCAGCAGGCGCGTCATCGCGCGGCGGCCGCCGCCCTCGGTGAAGTCACCCTGCGCCACGAGGAGTTCGTCCACCTCGTGGCCCGCGTCGCGCAGGGCGGCGCGGTAGCCGTCGACGCGGCGCTGGGCACCGTAGACGTCCAGGTGGCCGGTGATGTGGGCGACGGTGCGGCAGCCGTGGGCCAGCAGGTGCTCCACGGCGGAGCGGGCGCCTCCGTAGTTGTCGGAGTCCACCGAGGTCAGGGTCTCGCCCGCCGACCGCGGACCGCTGATCACGGCCGGGATCTCCAACTGGGACAGCATGTCCGGCAGCGGGTCGTCGGCGTGCACGGAGACCAGCAGGACGCCGTCCACCCGGTGCGCGGCCAGGTACTGGGCCAGCCGCTGCCGCTTCTGGTCGCTGCCGGCGAAGATCAGCAGCAACTGCATCTCCGTGTCCGACAGTCCGGCGCCGACACCCCGCAGCATGTCCGAGAAGTACGGCTCGGCGAAGAAGCGGGTCTCCGGCTCGGGTACCACGAGGGCGATCGCGTCGGTGCGGTTGGCGGCGAGGGCGCGGGCGGCCGTGTTGGGGACGTAGCCGAGTTCGGCGACCGCGGCCTCGACCGCGGCCCGGGTGGCGTCGCTGACCCGGGGCGAGCCGTTGATCACCCGTGAGACGGTGCCCCGGCCGACGCCGGCCCGCGCGGCGACCTCTTCGAGGGTCGGCCGACCGCCGCTCCGGCCCCGCGCTCCGTGGCCTGTCATTGGCTCCGCCTTTCCGCCGTCGAAACCGCCTTGGCCTGGAATGTAACAGTCTCCCGAGAACGCACGCCGTGCCCGGGGCCGCCGCGGCGGCCTCCGGGGAAGGAGCGGCTCCGCATGTCCGGGACGCGAACCTCACTCTCCCGCGTTAGCTAACAGGCCGATAACTGAACGCATTTGTCCTCGCTCACACCCTTGACACCCCCGCTCGAACCCGCGACTCTTCAACACATCACTGGTGGGAGCGCTCCCACAGTACCTGACACATACACAACCCGCACGTTCCCCGCCCGAGCCGCAGCGAGTAAAACGGGCCCAACATGCAGTTGGCCGGGGGGTCGGCACGTCAGGGCAACAGGAGGACGCAATGCGAGCACGTTTCCTCGCCCATTCTCGGCTTCGTCCGAGTGGGGGCACACCCATCGCCCGCAAGGCGGTGGTCCTGGCGGCAGCCGCGTCGCTGGGGGCCGGACTGCTGGCCGGCTGCTCCAGCGACAGCGGAGGCGAGTCCGGCTCGTCCGGCGGCAGTGGCAACGGCGGTGACAAGGTCACGATCACCTTGGGGCTCTTCGGCACCATGGGCTTCAAGGAGGCCGGCCTCTACACCGAGTACGAGAAGCTGCACTCCAACATCAGGATCCAGGAGAACGTCACCGAGCGCAATGAGAACTACTACCCGGCGCTCGTCAACCATCTGACCACCAACAGCGGCCTGATGGACGTCCAGGCCATCGAAGTCGGCAACATCGCCGAGGTCGTCGGCACCCAGGGGGCCAAGTTCGAGGACCTCTCCAAGGTCTCGGGCGTGGACAAGAGCAACTGGCTGGACTGGAAGTGGCAGCAGGCCACCACCAAGGACGACCAGACCATCGGCCTCGGCACCGACATCGGCCCGATGGCGATCTGCTACCGCAAGGACCTCTTCGAGCAGGCCGGTCTGCCCACCGACCGCGAGGAGGTCGGCAAGCTCTGGGCGGGCGACTGGAACAAGTTCGTCGCGGCGGGCGAGACGTTCAAGAAGAAGGCGCCCAGCGGCACCTACTTCATGGACTCCCCCGGCGGTCTGATCAACGCGATCCTCAGCAGTGAGAAGGAGAAGTTCTACGACGCCTCCGGCGAGGTCATCTACAAGAAGAACCCCGCCGTCAAGTCCGCCTTCAACCTGACGGCCAAGGCCGCCCAGGAGGGCCTGCTCCAGTCGCAGACGCAGTTCCAGCCGGCCTGGGACCAGACGATCGCGAACAGCAAGTTCGCCACCGTCGCCTGCCCGCCGTGGATGCTCGGCACCATCAAGGGCAAGTCGAAGCCGGACGCGGCCGGCAAGTGGGACGTGGCCGTGCCGCCGAAGGGCGGCAACTGGGGCGGTTCCTTCCTGGCCGTGCCCAAGAGCGGCAAGCACGTGAAGGAGGCGACGGACTTCATCACCTGGTTGACGGCTCCCGAGCAGCAGGCGAAGCTGTTCGCCGTCCAGGGCAGCTTCCCGAGCGCGCCGGGCGCGTACACCATGCCGGCGGTGACCGACGCGAAGAACGAGATGACCGGTGACGCGCCCATCGGCAAGATCTTCGCCGAGGCCGCCAAGTCCATCCCGGTCCAGGTGATCGGCCCGAAGGACCAGATCGTCCAGCAGGGCCTGACGGACAACGGTGTCTTCCTCGTGACGAAGGGCAAGTCGCCCGCCGACGCGTGGACGACGGCCACCAAGACCATCGACAACAACCTGGAGAAGTGACCGGTATGGCCACCCGGCACGACACCGCCGCGCCCCCCGAGGAGGGGGGCGCGGCCCCGGGCCGCCCGGCGGAGACCGACGCCGCCGACGCGGAGCACCGGCGCCGGGCACGGCAGTCCCGGCGCTGGCAGCGGGACATGCGGTGGAGCCCGTACGCGTTCGTCTCGCCGTTCTTCCTCCTGTTCGTCGCCTTCGGGCTGTTCCCGCTGATCTACACCGCGTGGGCCTCGCTGCACACGGTGGAGCTGACGGCGCCGACCGACATGGAATGGGCCGGGCTGCGCAACTACACCCGGATCTTCGACGACGAGTTCTTCTGGAACGCGGCGCGCAACACCCTGACCATCGGTATCATCTCCACGGTCCCGCAGCTGCTGATGGCGATGGGCCTGGCGCACATCCTCAACTACCGGCTGCGCGCCACGACGTTCTACCGGGTCGCGATGCTCGCGCCGTACGCGACCTCGATCGCCGCCGCCTCGCTGGTCTTCGTGCTGCTCTTCGGCCGCGACTACGGGATGATCAACTGGGTGCTGCACTCGGTCGGCTTCGACAACGTCGACTGGCAGAACGACAAGTGGCCCTCCCAGATAGCCGTATCCACGATCATCATCTGGCGCTGGACGGGCTACAACGCGCTGATCTACCTCGCGGCGATGCAGGCCATCCCGAACGACCTGTACGAGTCGGCGGCCCTGGACGGCGCCAACCGGTTCCGGCAGTTCTTCCACGTCACCCTTCCGCAGCTGCGCCCGACCATCCTGTTCACCGCCGTGGTGTCGACCATCGGCGCCAGCCAGGTCTTCGGCGAGCCGCTGCTGTTCGACGCCAACAAGGGCGCCTCCGGCGGTGCCGAGCACCAGTTCCAGACGCTGGGTCTGTACCTGTACGAGCAGGGCTGGGTGAACCAGCACCTGGGCCGGGCCTCCGCGATCGCCTGGACGATGTTCCTGATCCTGATCGTGATCGGCGTGGTCAACTACGTCATCTCGCGCCGGCTGCGCGCCAGTAGTTAAGGAGTACCGGCCGTGACGACGACGACCCTGACCGAACCCGAGACGCCGACCGACGCGCCCCGCCGGACGCGCCGGCCCAAGGCCGCCCGCGCGGGCGGACAACTGCACGCCGGCCCGATCGCCTACGTGATCCTGGCCCTGTTCACCATCGGCTCGCTGTTCCCGCTGGTGTGGACGGCGATCGCCGCCTCCCGGAACAACAACCGGCTGGCGCAGACCCCGCCGCCCTTCTGGTTCGGCTCGAACCTGACGCACAACCTCCAGGTCGCCTGGACGGACGCCAATCTGGGCAAGGCCTTCGTCAACACCACGATCGTGGCGGGGACCTCCGCGGCGACGGTCGTGTTCCTGTCGACGATCGCCGGCTTCGCCTTCGCCAAGCTGCGCTTCAAGGGCCGGGGCGCGCTGATGCTGATCGTGATCGGCACGATGATGGTGCCGCCGCAGCTCAGCATCATCCCGCTGTACATGATGGTGGCCAAGCTGGACTGGACCGACCAGTTGCAGGCAGTGATCCTGCCGTCGCTGGTCAGCGCGTTCGGTGTGTTCTTCATGCGGCAGTACCTGCTTCAGGCGCTGCCGGACGAGATCATCGAGGCCGCCCGGGTGGACGGCGCGAGCAGTTGGCGTGTGGTGTGGCACGTGGTGTTCCCGGCGGCGCGACCCGCGATGGCCGTGCTGGGGATGCTGATGTTCGTGCAGACCTGGAACGACTTCCTGTGGCCCTTCCTGGTCCTGACCCAGACCGGCAACCCGACCGTGCAGGTCGCCCTCGCGGGCCTGGGCCGCGGCTACACCCCCGACCAGTCCCTGATCATGGCGGGCGCGCTGCTCGGCACACTGCCGCTGCTGCTGGTCTTCGCGATCTTCGGCAAGCAGATCGTGGGCGGCATCATGCAGGGCGCGGTCAAGGGCTGACGCCCGCGACCGGTCCGCACCGGCCCGCGACTGTCCTCGCGGCGCCCGCGGCCCGTCCGCGTCCGCGCGTCGGCCCGGCCGCCGCGCACGCCCCGCCTGTCCCGGGGCCGGGTCACCGTGGTCCCGGCCCCTCGCCTTCCCGTTCCCTCCGTCCCCTCCATCCCTTTTCCCTGCTTCCCTCTGCCCACATCGATCCCTGTCCACCCTCCCCTTTCGAATCGTCGGTCTTTCACGACCACCTATGGGAGCGCTTCCATGTCTGAGTCCGCACAGCCGGTGACCCCGGTGACCTTTCCGCCCGCATTCCTCTGGGGCGCCGCGACCTCCGCGTACCAGATCGAGGGGGCGGTGCGGGAGGACGGCCGCACGCCCTCGATCTGGGACACCTTCAGCCATACCCCGGGCAAGACCGCCGGAGGTGAGACCGGTGACATCGCTGTCGACCACTACCACCGCTACCGCGACGACGTGGCCCTGATGGCGGACCTGGGCCTGAAGGCCTACCGCTTCTCCATCTCCTGGCCACGGGTGCAGCCCACCGGCCGGGGCCCCGCCGTCCAGGTGGGCCTGGACTTCTACCGCCGTCTCGTGGACGAGCTCCTGAACCACGGGATCAAGCCGGCGGTCACCCTCTACCACTGGGACCTGCCGCAGGAACTGGAGGACGCGGGCGGCTGGCCCGAGCGCGAGACCGCGCTGCGCTTCGCGGAGTACGCGCAGATCGTCGGTGAGGCGCTCGGCGACCGGGTGGAGCAGTGGATCACCCTCAACGAGCCATGGTGCACCGCCTTCCTGGGCTACGGCTCCGGGGTGCACGCCCCGGGCCGCACCGAGCCCGCGGCCACGCTGCGCGCGGCCCACCACCTGAACCTGGCCCACGGCCTGGGCACGCAGGCGCTGCGGTCGGTGATGCCGGCCCGCAACTCGGTCGCGGTCAGCCTCAACTCCTCGGTGGTCCGCACCGTCTCACAGGACCCCGCGGACCTGGCGGCGGCCCAGAAGATCGACGACCTGGCCAACGGGATCTTCCACGGCCCGATGCTGCACGGCGCGTACCCGGCCACGCTGCTGGAGGCGACCTCCTCCCTCACGGACTGGTCCTTCGTCCAGGACGGCGATGTGCGCACCGCCCACCAGCCGCTGGACGCGCTCGGCCTCAACTACTACACGCCGGCCCTGGTGTCGGCGGCGGACACGACGCTGGAGGGTCCGCGGGCCGACGGCCACGGGGCGAGCGAGCACTCGCCGTGGCCCGGCGCGGACGACGTGGCGTTCCACCAGACGCCGGGCGACCGCACCGAGATGGGCTGGACGATCGACCCGAGCGGCCTGCACGAGCTGATCATGCGCTACTCCCGCGAGGCACCGGGGCTGGCCCTGTACGTCACCGAGAACGGCGCCGCCTACGACGACAAGGTGGACGCCGACGGCCGCGTGCACGACCCGGAGCGCGTCGCCTACCTGCACTCGCACCTGGCGGCGGTGCGCAGGGCCATCACGGACGGCGCGGACGTCCGCGGGTACTACCTGTGGTCCCTGATGGACAACTTCGAGTGGGCCTACGGGTACAGCAAGCGGTTCGGCGCGGTCTACGTCGACTACAGCACCCTCGCCCGGATCCCGAAGTCCAGCGCCCACTGGTACGGCAAGGCCGCCCGCACCGGGGAGCTGCCGTCGCCGGACGCCGTCTGACGGCCCGTCCGGCCCACAGCGCGTCCCGGCCGGCTCGGGGGTGAACCGGCCGGGACGCTTTCCCCCCTGAGCGGCCGCACGGTGGGAGCGGCCGCTCAGGGAAGGGACCGGGTACGGCCGAGGCGTGCGGCCGATCTGCCCGGCCGGCGGCGGCGCACCGCTCCCCGGTGTCCTGACCGGACCGGGGAGCGTGCGTCGAGCTGGATCCAGATCCGCACCTCCGTGCCGCCGAGCACGGAGGAGCCGATCCGCACGTCCCCGCCGGTGGACTCCGCGAGCCGGCGCACGATGTCCAGGCCGAGTCCCGTGGAGCCGTCGTTCCCCGAACCGCGCCCGCGCAGTATCGCCGCGTCCGGGTCGGGTATGCCCGGTCCGGCGTCGGAGACCAGCACGATCACCGCGTCGTCGCCGTTGTGCACGTCGACGGCGAACGCGGTGCCCTCGGCGGTGTGCCGGAAGACGTTGCCGAGCAGGGCGTCCAGCGCGGCCGCGAGGTCGGCGCGGGCCACGGGTATGCGCACCGGCCGCTCGATCCCGGCCAGCCGCCACTTGCGGCCCTCGTCCTCGGCGAGCGCCGACCAGAACTCCATCCGCTCACGGACGACTTCGGCCGCGTCGCACCCGGCGCCCGGACCGGCGGCCGCCGTCTGCGGCTTGGCCTCCCGGGCGGTGCGGATGATCGTGTCGACCTCCCGCTCCAGCTGGGCGACCGCCGTCCGGGTCTGCTCGGCGGCGGGCCCGTCTCCGAGCGAGGCCGCGTTCAGGCGCAGCACGGTCAGCGGCGTACGCAGCCGGTGGGACAGGTCGGCCGCCAATTCGCGTTCGTTCGCGAGCAGTTGGACGACCTGGTCGGCCATGGAGTTGAACGCGACGGCCGCGAGCCGCAGTTCGGTCGGCCCGTCCTCGGGCACCCGGGCGCCCAGCCTGCCCTCGCCCAGTTCGTGTGCGCCCTCGGCCAGCCGCTGCGCGGGCCGCACCATCCGTACGCCGAGCCGGTCGGCGACGGCGACCGAGCCGACGACGAGCGCCGCGCCCACGCCGGCGAGCACCGCCCAGGCCGTGCCCACGCCCTTGCCGACCTCGGCCTCGGGGACGTAGACCTCGACGACCGCGATGGCGCCGGAGCTCAGCGCGACCGGCTGGAGCAGCGTGGATCCGCCGGGTACGTCGGCGGTGGAGGCGCGGCCCGTCCGCCGCACGGTCGCGACGTCCTCGCCGGTGGCCCGGGCACGGCCGATCTCGACGGGAGCGGCGCCGTCGACGGCCGGTACGTGCACGGCCATCCGGGCGTCGGAGCCGGCCGAGGCGACGACCCGCTCCAACGGCTCGCGCTCGGTGGTGATGGACAGGGCGGGCGCGACCGCCGCGGCCTGGCGCTCGGCGTTGGAGAAGGCGCGGTCCCGGGCCATCTCCTGGATGACCAGGGCGAGCGGGACGGCGAAGGCGATCACGACCATCGTGGTGACCGCGAGGCAGACCTTGACCAGTGCCCATCTCATCGCGGCGGCTCCCCTCCGGGCGGCTCCAGCTTCACGCCCACACCCCGAAGGGTGTGCAGATAGCGGGGCCGGGCGGCGGTCTCGCCCAACTTCCGCCTGAGCCAGGACAGATGGACGTCTATCGTCTGGTCGTCGCCGTAGGACTGCCGCCACACCTCGGCGAGCAGCTCCTTGCGCGCCACGACCACTCCCGGCCGTCCGGCGAGGAAGGCGAGCAGGTCGAACTCGCGGCGGGTCAGGTCCAGCCGCACGCCGTCCAACTCGGCCTGGCGGCGCAGCGGGTCGACGGTCAGGCCGCCGACCCGGAGCACGGTGGACGGCGGCTGCCCGCCGGTGGCGGAGCGGGCCCGGCGCAGCACGGCGGCCATGCGCGCGGACAGGTGCTCGACGGAGAACGGCTTGGTCAGGTAGTCGTCCGCCCCGGCGTTGAGCAGCCGGACGATCTCCGCCTCGTCGTCCCGGGCGGTGGCGATGATGACGGGCACGTCGGTGATGCCGCGCAGCATCTTCAGCGCCTCGGAGCCGTCCAGATCGGGCAGTCCGAGGTCCAGTACGACCAGGTCGAAGCGGAGGTGGGCGACCTCGCGCAGCGCTTCGAGCGCCGTGCCGACGCTGCGCACGGTGTGCGAGGCGTCGGTCAGGTGCCGGATGAGCGCGGAGCGCACGAACGGGTCGTCCTCGACCACGAGAACACTTGCCATGCGCCGCACCGTACGCCATGCGGGCGGACCCGGCCGGGGCCTGTGGACAACTCCGCCCGGGCTCCGGCCGCCTGTGGACAACGTCACCCCGGCCGGCGTTCCCGCGACACCATGGGAACGGGTGGGGCAGGATGGCGGCGATGCTGAGAGGACTCGTACACCTGCTGGCCTGGTCGCTCGCCACGGGCGCGGCGGCCACCCTGTCGTGGTGGGGCGTCCACACGGTGATGGCGGGCACGGCCTACGATCCGCCGCGCGCCCTGCCCATCACCGCGGCCGAGGTGGCGCCGCGTCAGGAGTCGGCACCGGCCGCCTCCCCCACCCCCACCGCTCCGCCGACCGCGTCCAGGACGCCCTCCGCCGGTCCGAGCGTGCCGTCCGGCGGACCGGCGGTGACTCCCGTCCCCTCCCGGCCGGCGCGCCCCGCGAGCGGTCCCGCCCCCTCCCCCACCGCCTCCGGCCAGGTGCGGGGTTACGACACCGAGGGGGGCCGGGTGGTCTTCGACCTCGGCGAGGTCTCGGCGAACCTGGTCTCCGCGACTCCGGGCACGAACTGGTCGATGCAGGTGTGGAAGACGGAGACCTGGATCCGCGTCGAGTTCACCTCCGGCACGGACCGGGTGTCGGTCATCTGCGCCTGGCACGACGGGCCGCCTCATGTGGAGGTCGGCAACTACTAGAGCGGTGGGCGTGGTTGAGTGGGCCTGGGCCGGCCTGATCAGCGGAAGGCGTTCGGCGGCGGGGCCGGTGAGGCGACCGCCGCGGTGTCGGTGACCGGTGCGGCCCCTCCGGTGAAGTCGGTGAGGGCGCGGCTGTGTTCGACGCGGCCCGGGTGCGGGTCGGTGGCGGCCCTGCGGGTCAGTTCGGCGACCGGCAGCGGGAGGTCGCAGGCCACGAGTACCGCGTTGCCGAAGCGCTTGCCGCGCAGCACGGCCGGGTCGGCGACCAGCGCGAGTTCGGCGAACCGGGCGGCCGCGGTGGCGATCTGGCCGCGCAGATGGGCCAGCGGCGGGCCGTCGGCGAGGTTGGCGGCGTAGACACCGCCCGGCTTGAGGACCCTGCGCACCCCGTCGAGGAACTCCGTCGAGGTGAGGTGGGCGGGCGTACGGGCGCCGCTGAACACGTCCGCGATGACCAGGTCGGCCCAGCCGTCCGGCACTTTGGCGAGACCCTCGCGGGCGTCCGCCGACCGCACCCGAAGACGGGCTCCGGAATCCAACGGCAGCTCCCGACGCACCAGTTGGACGAGGGCCGCGTCCCGCTCGACCACCTGCTGGGTGGAACGGGGCCTGGTGGCGGCGACGTAGCGGGCCAGGGTGAACGCCCCTCCGCCGAGGTGCACCGCGTGGACGGGCCGGCCGGCCGGTGCGGCGAGGTCGATCACGTGCCCGAGCCGGCGCTGGTACTCGAAGGAGAGGTACGCCGGGTCGTCGAGGTCGACGTAGGACTGCGGGGCGCCGTCGATCAGCAGGGTCCAGGCCCGCGCCCGCTCCCGGTCGGGTATGAGCTGTGCGAGCCCGCCGTCGACCTGTTCGGCGACGGCTTCGACGGCTCCTCGCCCGCGGCGGGGGCTCCTGGTCCTTCCCATGGGCCCATTGTCGCAAGCGGCGCGGTGTGCCACCCACAGGTGGCGGGATCCGTCGACGGGCGTCGGGCGTCCGGGCGGGTGGGGCGCCGGGGTCAGCAGCAGCTGTCCGCCGCCTCGATCATCCGGGCCGCCTCCCCCAGAGCCCGCCGCAGCACCGCGGGGTCCGTCGCGAGGTCGGCCTCGTCGGGCGGGACCAGCCAGTCCGAGCCCTCCACCGGCGGCTGGGGGGCCAGCCGCAGTCCCCGTCCGTCGGTCCCGGTGCAGGTGCTTCCGGGTACGTCCCAGGCCGCGGCCGTGCCCGCCGGCACCACGAAGCCGAGCGTGTCGCCCCCGTCGTCGTGCAGTACGGGACCCACCGCGTCGCCCGGCCCGCGGCGCAGGATGTCGACCGCCTCGAGCCCCTGCCTGGCGGGCACCGTGACCACGTCGCACGGGGGCGGCGTACAGGGGTCGGCACTGCGCGGGGTTTCCATCCCGGCCTCCATCACGAAAATCCCTCCTCGTGAACGAGCGGGCCCGCAAGCCCGGCGGCTCCCGGCCCACGGGGTTAAACGCGGCAGGGCGTCAACGGCTACGGGCGAAGTCCGCCATGAAGAGTGGCACTTCATGGCAGATCACGGTTGAGATATCCGGTTTGTAGCCAAACACAGCGTGTCCGGGCGGACACAACAGGTACTTTCTTGCTCGCCGGAAACAGGGCGTCACCCGGACGACCGGGACGACTCGGGCAGCGGGTGACGGGACGACCGGATGACTCGGGCGACTTCCCCTGGGTCCGGCATGGTTCGACGGTTCGCACGAGAGGGCCCGGCCATGACGTCGTCGACGGTGACCTCGTCTCACTCCCCCCGCCCGCCACGGCCGAATCTCGCCTTCCGGCGCCTGCGCGGACAGCGCTCGCCGGCCGAGTTCGCCGCGGCGGTACGGCGGGCCGCCCACGAGATCGGTGAGCGGGTCAGCTGTGACGCCCGCTACATCGGCCGGGTGGAGGCGGGTGAGATCCGTTGCCCCAACTACGCCTATGAACGTGTGTTCTTGCACATGTTCCCGGACCTCACCCTGACCGACCTGGGGTTCGCCCCCCGGTCGGCCGTTCGGGGACGCGCCTCGCGCGCCGTGCCCGAGGCACGGACGGGGGACGGCCCGTACCACTCCGCCGATCCGCCGGACCCGTACGACCCGCACGATCCGTACCACCCGCACGAAGTCCACGAGAACCACGAGGAGAGCGACGTGCTGCGTCGCGCATTCATGACCCGCGGGGGCGCCACGGTGGCCGCCGCCTCGCTGGGCCCCATGGGACCCGCCTTCGACGCCTGGGCCGCGGACCGCCCCGCGCGCCGCGCCGGCGCGAGCGACGCCGGTGCCGTCGAAGAGGCCGTCCGCAGGATCCGGTTGCTCGACGACCGGCACGGAGCGGACGGTCTCTACCGCCGCGCGGCCGCTCCGCTGCGCGCCGCCTACGCGCTGCTCGACGCCGGCACGACCCGGCAGACCACCGCCGACCGGCTGCACTCGGGCGCGGGTGAACTGGCCATCTCGGTGGGCTGGCTCGCCCACGACTCCGGGCGTTTCGACGACGCGCGCTCGCACTACGCCGAGGCACTGGCCACCGCGCGCATGACCGGTGACCCGGCCCTGGAGGCGCACGCCTTCTGCAACACCGCGTTCCTCGCACGGGACGCCGGACGGCCCCGCGAGGCGGTACGGGCGGCACAGGCCGCACAGCGCGTCGGGCGCGGGCTGGGCTCGGCGCGGCTGATGTCGCTGCTCTCGCTGCGGGAGGCGGGCGGCTGGGCCGGGCTCGCCGACCGCACCGGCTGCGAGCGGGCGCTCGCGCGGGCGCGGGCCCTGTACGACCGGGGCGCGTCGGACGCCGATCCCGAGTGGATGAGCTTCTACGGCGAGGCCGAGCTGGCGGGGCTCGAGGCGCAGTGCTGGTCCACGCTGGGCGACTGGCCGCGGGCGGCCCGGTGCGCGCGGCGTGCCACGCAGCTTCAGGATCCCCACTTCACGCGGAACATCGCGCTCTACACGGCCGAGCTGGCCGACGACCTCGCGCGCGGGGGCCGGCCGGACGAGGCGGCCGCCGCCGGAATGCGGGTGCTGGACCTGCTGGACCAGGTCCAGTCGTCCCGCATCCAGTCGATACTGGCGGGAACGGCACGGGTACTGCTTCCGCACCGCCGGGCGACCGGGGTCTCCATCTTCCTGGAAAGGCACGCGAGCGCCCCTCGGCCGGTGTGACGACGCCGGATCACCCGGCGGCCGACTAGGCGAGGTGGCCCACGTCGTTCCAGTGTTCGAGGGCCGGTTCTCCGTAGGCCCAGCCCAGCACCGACAGCGATGTGGGGTTGAGGCGGATGCGGGCCGCGAAGTCGAGCGGCAGGCCGAGCCACCGCGCGCCGATCGACCGCAGGATGTGGCCGTGGGCGAAGACCAGGACGTCGCGGTCCTCGGCGCGGGCCCAGGCCACCACCTCGTCGGCGCGGGCGGTCACCTCGGCGAGCGTCTCCCCGCGCGGGACCCCGTCGCGCCAGATCAGCCAGCCGGGCCGCTCGGCCTGGATCTCCCCGGGCTTCAGGCCCTCGTACGCGCCGTAGTCCCATTCCATCAGCGGGTCCCAGCACATCGCGCGGTCGCCGAAGCCGGCGAGCTCGCACGTCTCACGCGCGCGCACCAGCGGGCTGGTGCGGACCTCGACCCCGGGCAGGCCGTCGAAGGGCGCCCGATGGAGCCGTTCGCCGAGCAGCTTGGCGCCGAGCCGGCCCTCCTCCAGGAGGGGAACGTCGGTCCTGCCGGTGTGCCTGCCGGACAGCGACCACTCGGTCTGTCCGTGGCGGGCCAACAGGATGCGCGGTGCCATGGAGAACCTTCCGGAAAAAAGTCGGATCTTCGGACGGAATCCCTCCATCATCGCGCACGCCGTCCGGCGGCAACCCGGGGGGCGGTCTCTGCGTCTATCAGCTCCGGGGGCACCCCGAGGTGGCCACGTCGGACACCGTAAAGTGGCACGACCGTCCGGGCACCGCCGGACAGCGCAGCGACGAAGGGGGAGGGGCATCGGATGCCGCAGACCGAGGCACCGGCACGGCGCACCGAGACGGCCCCGCACACCCGGCCACGCTGGTGGACCGAGCTGCCGCTGATCCTGCTGGTCTACGGCTGCTACTCGGCGGGCCGGCTGCTGGCCCGCGGCGACGTCACCACGGCCGTCGACCACGGCCTGGCGATCCTGCGCGTCGAGAAGCTGCTGCACCTCAACGCGGAGCACCCCCTCAACCGCCTGTTCACGCGTGAGCCGTGGCTGGGCGTGCCCGCCGACTTCTGGTACGCGTCGCTGCACTACCTGGTCACCCCCGTGATCCTGGTGTGGCTGTTCAGAGCGCGCACCACGCACTACCGGGCGGCCCGCACCTGGCTGATGACGTCCACGTTCATAGGACTGATCGGCTTCACCCTGCTGCCCACCTGCCCGCCCCGCCTGCTCTCCCCGGACCACGGGTTCGTGGACACGATGGCCCAGTACAGCTCGTACGGCTGGTGGGGCGGTGAGGCCAGCGCGCCGCGGGGCATGGGTGGCATGACCAACCAGTACGCGGCCATGCCGAGCCTGCACGTGGGCTGGGCCCTGTGGTGCGGGGTGATGCTGTGGCGTCACGGCGGCACGCGCACGGCGAAGGCGGCGGGCGTCGCCTACCCGTTGCTGACCGCGCTGGTCGTGATGGGCACCGCCAACCACTACCTCCTGGACGCGGCCGCGGGCGTGGCCGTCATGGGGATCGGCATGCTGCTCGCGCCGTTCGTGATGCGGGGCGCGGACCGCGCCAAGGCACTGCTGGCACCCGGCGCCACGGCCGTCGCAGAGGGCTCCGGTGCCGCGGGGTCCCCGATTGTCAGTGGTGGATGCCAGACTTCGGCGGGTGAGCGAATTCCACGGCAGCGCGAAGCACGGTTCGGTCCCGGAGCCGAACCGGGTGCCGTCCCCGAGGACGCGGGAGACGGCGCTCAAGCCTGGGGCCTTGCCCGCCCGAGCGACGTCGAGAGCTTGGGCAAGGCTCGCTGAGCTGCGCGGTCCCGGCGTCCCGCCCCGGGCGCTCGACGCCCGTGGCCTGGCCGCGCTCGCCGCGAACCCCGGCTGCGGACGGCGCGCGGTCCTGGACGGCGCGGGCGTGGACAAGGCGGCGCTCGCGGAGGCGCTGGGCGCGCCCGCCGCCTTCGGGCAGTCGCAGTTCGCCTTCATGCGGGGCAACGCGTTCGAGGCGCGAGTCAAGGCGGACGGCGGCGCCGAGCTGCTGAGGCTGGCGCACACCAGGCTGGACCCGGGCGCCGAACCACCGCAAGAGGGCCGGGTGCCCGACCTGAGCGCCGTCGGTCCCGAGGGGCGTACGGCGCGTACGGCGCTGGCGCTGCGCGAGGCCACGCAGGCGGGCACCTGGACGCTCCTCGACCACCCGATGCTCGCCCTGGAGGTGGCCGGCTCGCCCGTCCATCTGGAGCCGGACGCGGTGGTGGTGCACCCGGACGGGAGCTGGACCGTGGTGGAGATCAAGTCCTTCCCGGTGCTGGACGGCTCCGCCGACCCGGCCAAGGTGGGGGCGGCCGCCCGCCAGTCGGCGGTCTACGTGCTGGCGCTGGAGGACGTCGCCGCGCGCCTCGACCCCGCCCCACGCGTGCGGCACCGGGTGCTCCTGGTGTGCCCCAAGGACTTCTCCAACCTGCCGACCGCGTCCGCCGTCGACGTCCGCAAGCAGCGCGCGGTGACCGCCCGCCAGCTGACCCGGCTGACCCGTGTCGAGGACATCGCGGACGCCCTGCCCGAGGGCGTGTGCTTCTCCCCCGAGCTGTCCCCGGAAGAGCTGACGGCCGCGGTGGAGGCGGTCCCGGCGACGTACGCGCCCGAGTGCCTGGCCGCGTGCGAGCTGGCCTTCCACTGCCGTACGCGGTCCCGCGAGCGGGGCGCGGTGACGGCGCTCGGCCGCTCGGTCCGCGCCGACCTGGGCGGCCTCTCGACGGTCGAGGACGTGCTGGCGGCCGCCCACGGCGAGGCGGGCGACCCGGACGACCCGGCGGTGGCGGCGCTGCGCCGGGCCGCCGCGCTGCGGGCCGAGGCCCTGGAGGCGGCCGGGCGGGAGGCGGTGTGTCGCTGATCGCCACCCTGGGCCGTCTGGAGGCCGTGCGGTCCGGGCGGGCCCAGCCCGCCGCGACCGTCCGGCACCGGCACCTGTCGGAGCGGCCGCTGGTGTTCGTGCCGCTCACCACCGCCGGTGAGGCGGGCGCCCCGCTCGGCGCGCTGGTCGGCACGGACCGTGCCGCGCCGCGGCTGCTGGCCGTGCCGCAGCCCCGCGACCGCGACCTGCGGTTCGCGTTCCTGGCCGAACTGGCCGGCATCGTCCTGCCGTACCTCGACTCCTTCGCCGACGTGGTCGAGGCCGCAGAGCGGGGCGAGACCGACCCGGACAGCGGCAAGCGGGTCAAGGTCGAGGTGGAGCTGTGCTCGGAAGCGCCCCAGCTGATCGTGCCGAGCCGCGCGGGCATCGACTTCGTACGGCTGCTCGGACGCTCGATGCGCTTCCGCCGCACCGCCGAGCAGGACCCGGAGACCCCGCATCCGGCGCCGCCGCGGGTGCCGTTGCTCGGGCGGTGGCTGACCCACTTCGGGGAGCGGGCGCGGGTGCCCGGTTCCTCACTGCTGCCGGCGATGACCGACCTGCTGGCCCGGCACTGGACGACCGGCCAGTCCAGCCTGGAGGACCAGCACCTGGGGGCGCTGCTGGCGTGGATCGCCCCGCCGGACGGCGCGTCGGGTGCCGAGGCCGCGCTGCGTGCCGAGCTCGCCCGCGCCTCCGACGGCCAGTTGGAGTGCCCGCCCGCGGGCCCCGCCACCGATCCGGCCTTCGACAACAAGCTGCTGGCGCCCGCGATCGAGCGCTACGACCGTGCCCGCACCGCGTTCGCCGCCGCCGAGGACGGCATGGAGGCCGACGCGCGGCTCGGCACCCTCGCCGAGGCCGAGCAGCACATCCGCGACCTGGTCGAGAAGTGCGCCCGCCCCACCTGGGACAACGTCTGGCGCGGCCTGGACCTGCTGCGGACACTGCCCGAGGGCGCGCACGTCGAGGAGCGCTGGACGCGCGACCGCTGGTCGTTCACCGGCCACCGCGACCGGGTGCTGGCCGGCGAACCGCCGCAGCCGCGTCGCGACGACGCGGTCACCGCGGCGAACAAGCTGGCCACGCGCGAGCGTGAGCAGGCCCGTCTGGAGGCGCAGGAGGCGCTGGACGACCCGCTGGTCATGGCGGGGCGGCGGCTGGCCGGGGAGGCGTTCGCGGGCGAGGTCACGGACGTCGTCATGGCCTACAGCGAGGGCAAGCGGCCCAGTCCGCGCCCGCTGGTCACCGTGCGCACCGACGACGGGCCGCATCTGGGCGAGCGGGCCAGGGTGTACCGCTCGCTGGACGGCAAGCCGCAGTCGGCGGAGTTCGTCGCCTGCGAGGAGGACACCGCCGAAGGGACGCTCGTCGTCCTGCGGATCCTGGACAGGATGGGCCGCGGCAAGGAGCCCGCGGCCGGTTCCGTGCCGGACAAGGGCGACCGTCTGTGCTTCACGCTGTTCGAGCACGAGCAGCGCGGCGGCGCGAAGCTGCCCGACCCGGAGCAGACCCCATGGACGCACGGCGGCCCGCCGGGCGAGGAGAGCACGCCGGAGGCCCCGGACCCGGTGACCGAGGAGGATCTTCTGTGACCGCCCCCGCCCAGGACCCCGCGGTCGGCTCCGCCGGCCTCCGGACACCCTTCGACCCCGGGGCGGCGGCCGCCCGCGCGACGGACGCGATCCTCCGCGACACGCTGCACGGCACGGACCGCGGGGTCGTCGTCGACTCCCCGCCCGGCGCGGGGAAGTCGACCCTGGTCGTGCGCGCGGCGCTGGAGCTGGCCGCCGCCGGACGGCCGCTGATGGTGGTCGCGCAGACCAACGCCCAGGTCGACGATCTGGTGCTGCGGCTGGCGGAGAAGAACCCCGAACTGCCCGTGGGCCGGCTGCACAGCAGCGACACCGACCCGTACGACAAGGCGCTCGACGGTCTGAACGTACGGAAGTCGGCGAAGGCCGCCGACCTCGCGGGACTCGACGTGGTCCTGTCGACCGCCGCGAAGTGGGCGCATGTGAAGGTCGACGAGCCGTGGCGGCACGCGATCGTCGACGAGGCGTACCAGATGCGCTCGGACGCCCTGCTCGCGGTGGCCGGGCTGTTCGAGCGGGCGCTGTTCGTGGGCGATCCGGGTCAGCTCGACCCGTTCGCGATCGTCGGCAGCGAGCAGTGGGCGGGTCTGTCCTACGACCCGTCGGCGTCCGCGGTGACGACGCTGCTGGCCCACAATCCGCGGCTGCCCCAGCACCGGCTGCCGGTGTCCTGGCGGCTTCCGGCGTCGGCGGCGCCGCTGGTCTCCGACGCGTTCTACCCGTACACGCCGTTCCGCAGCGGCACGTCGGCCGGGGACCGGCGGCTGACGTTCGCGGTGCCCTCGGACGGCTCCGGTCCCGACCGGGTGCTCGACGAGGCCGCCGAGTCCGGCTGGGGCCTGCTGGAGCTGCCCGCGCGGCACACTCCGCGCACCGATCCGGAGGCGGTGCGGGCGGTGGCGGCGGTGGTACGGCGGCTGCTGGAGCGGGGCGGGGCGGCCGTCTCGGAGCGGTCGCCGGACCCTGCGCCGCTGACCGCGGACCGGATCGCCGTCGGCACGGCGCACCGCGACCAGGCGGCCGCCGTGCGGGCGGCGCTGGCGGAACTGGGCGTGACGGATGTCATCGTGGACACGGCGAACCGCCTCCAGGGCCGTGAGTTCGACGTGACCGTCGTCCTGCACCCGTTGTCCGGGCGTCCGGACGCCACTGCCTTCCACCTGGAGACCGGCCGCCTGTGCGTCCTCGCCTCCCGCCACCGGCACGCCTGCGTCGTGGTCTGCCGCGCCGGCGTGACCGACCTCCTGGACGACCACCCGTCCACGGAACCGGTCCAACTGGGAGTGACGGTGAAGTTCCCGGACGGCTGGGAGGCGAACCACGCCGTGATGGCCCACCTGCGGGAACACCGGGTGCCCTGGCGACCCTGACCGGCACCCGGCCTCCCGCCGGACGGAGTCCGGCACGCCGCCGGAGGCGGCCGTCGAACACAGCCCCGACGGCTGGGAGGCGAACCACGCCGTGATGGCCCACCTGCGGGAACACCGGGTGCCCTGGCGACCCTGACCGGCGCCCCCGGTGCGGGATCCCAGGTGGTCCTGAGAAGTTGTGAGTGGGGTGGGGTCGGGGCCTTGCGTTCGCGGGACACAATGGAGGGTGGCCCTTTCGCAGGGCGGTGTCATCCGGACCCTTCCGAACCGTACGAGGAGGTCGAGACATGGCGGAGCCAACGCCGCGTCGTGACGAACAGCGGCTACGCCCCGCGCCCCTGCTCTTCGAGCCCGCCGAGGCGGCCGCCGACCCCGAGCACTTCTTCGACCTGGAGTCGATCGACGACCCGCGGGCGCTGCTCTCGCGGGCGACGGAGCTGACGGTCGCGTTCCGCGCGGCGGCCGACCGGGCGGTGGAGTTCCAGGCGATCGCGGCGGCGCAGCTCGCCGACCCGCGGCGGTTCGACCGGCTGACCCCGGCGGCCATCGCCGAGCGGGCCGACTGGACCGAGGACTACGCGAAGAAGATGGTGGAGTTCGGCCGGGACCTGCTGAGCGGAGCCGAGGGCGGCGTGCACGCCAACCCGGCCGACCCGGTCTGACCCCACACGCCTCCCGCGCCTCGCGTGCGCCGTCCCCCGTCTCTGGCATATGCCGGGCGGGCAAGATACCCCCACCCACCGTTCCATGTCCCGATTTCCCGCAACCCTGGGGAATCGCCCACTCACAGCGGGTAGATATATCCGCCATGAGCCGCACAGGGAACCAACCCTTCGCCGACCACCTCGACCAACGGGCAGGCCACCGCTCCGACGCCTCGGGCGTCACCGCGGACGGCGCCGCCTGGCTGGCCTCGGCGGGCGCGTACCCCCGCAGCACGCTCGCCCTCTGGCAGGAGCGGCCGGACGCACCGCTCGTACTGGCCTGCGGCACCGTCTTCGACGTGGTGAACGTGCCCGCGATCTTCGGCCGCCGGATGCTGGACCGGCTGTGGGACGAGGGCCCGGGGTCGGGCCCGGTGGCCGTCCACCGGGGACGGATGCTGCTCTTCGCCGCGGCCGGCACCGCACACCGGCTGCCCTCGTTGCTGGAGTGGGAGGAGTGGGGCTGCCGCGGCCGGGACGACGGCCGCAAGGAGGGCATCCCGCCCCTGCTGTGCCACGGCAACGGCGACGCGGTGACCCTCCCGGCCCTGTCCGGCGAGGCTCTGCCCATGCGGCCCGCCTCCCGCTGGCTCGTCGCCCCGGACACCCGCCACCCCTGGCTGCCGGGCCCGGAGATCGTGCTCTGGGCAGCCGTGCGGGCCGCCCGCGCGGCGGTGCGGATATCGATTTTTCCTCCCAGCGACCAGGATGCTAAGGTCTACGACGTCAGCAGGCGCCGCTAGCTCAGTTGGTTAGAGCAGCTGACTCTTAATCAGCGGGTCCGGGGTTCGAGTCCCTGGCGGCGCACGACGACGATGGCGAGACAAGA
>NZ_NNBK01000009.1:101703-309500 GCF_002803075.1 Streptomyces sp. CB01373
CGCGAAGAGCGATCCGGTCTCGCCATCGCTGTATGTGTGCGGCATGCGCGCGACAGGCGTCACGCCGTGGTGATCTTGACGGTGTACGCGCCGGACGCCGTGCGGTTCTCCACCTCCACCCGGACCCCGTCGCCCGGCACGGTGAAGCTCTCCCCCACGTCGATCGGGGCGTCGGCGAGCGCGGGCTGGACCGAAGACTCCTCGCAGGCCCCGGTGTGCGGATGGGCGTCGATCACCTCGATCGGGCCGCCACCGGACTCCGCCCCGCTGCGCACCCGGTACACCAGCACCCCCTGCCGGCACCCGGTCACGTCGTTGCCGATCGACGCCCGCGCCTCGATGGCCAGCACGCTGTCGCTCCCGGTGCGCACCACCACCAGCTTCGTTCCGCCGCCGAGCCCGAACAGCGGCGGCCCGGCGGCGGCCGTCACCGACGGACCCTCCTCCGGCGGGCTCGCTCCCGCCGGGCCCGCCTCCACCGGCTCCAGGGTCACCCGGGTCGGCCCGCCTCCCCGCACGCAGGTCACCTGACGGGGGTTCAGCCAGCCGAGCTTCCACTTGTGCCAGGCGAAGAGGTCGGGGGACAGGCCGAACTGGCTGCCCATCAGGTCCCAGTCCCCGACGTAGGTGTCCCAGTCGCCCTTGCCGTCCGCGGGCCGGTGGTACAGGTCGGGCAGGTCGAAGACGTGCCCGGTCTCGTGGGCGAGCACCAGCCGGTCCGGCGGGTGCCGTTCGAAGACGGTCACCACCCGCCGGATCTCCTTGCCGTCGGCCACCAGCGGGGTGTCCAGGTTGACGACCTTCGTCGCGTCCGAGTCGACGCCGGGCGCGTCCGGGTCGGCGACGAAGTAGACGATGTCGTAGCGCGAGAAGTCGACCTGGGGATCGGCCGCGGCTAGCGCGTCCCGCAGATACGCGGTGCGGTCCCGGGCGTTCCAGTCACGGTGCACGGCGTACGCGGTGGACGGGCGCGGCATCCGGATCCAGCGCCGCAGCGGGTGGGGGCGCAGGGTGAACCTGCCGTACGACGCCTGTTCGAAGTACCGGCTGGTGGCCGGGAAGTGGTCGGCGGCGAGTTCGGCCGGGGTGGTCCGCGGGGTGGAGTCCGGGAAGGACAGGAACACGAGGACGGCGTTCAGCGTCCGGGTCGGCCGTACGTAGGCGGGGTTCCAGGTGTCCAGCCCCTCCGAGTGGTGGGCGTCCGTGCGTCGCAGGGCGCAGGGCGCGGGGGAGAACGGTTCGGCGACCGAAGGGCCGCCCAGGATCGAGGTGGCGGCGACCGCCGACATGGTGGTGAACACGGCCGCGGTACTGCGCAGCCTGGGACGTGCCCCGGCCAGGTTCAGCGCGTTGCGGACGTCATGGCCGAGTGCCTTCAGGGGCGGCTGACACGGCACGGGGACCTCCGGGGGCGGTTCACGGGACACCGACCCCAGCCTGTGGGAGTTTGGAGAAGTACGCCCTGTTTGTCTGCACCGGAAGGGTGAGGGAGGCGAGTTCACGGCAGGACGGCCCGACAGAGGTCCGGGAAAAGAACACCTCCGGACCGCTCACGGAACGTCACAGATGGTCAGCCGTACAAAGAACTCGTCCATGTGTGGTCGAAAACGATGTCGGTGAGTGGCCGGTCGTCGCGCGGGACAGGCGAGTGGCTGGAAGGGGTTCGCCGACGGCATCTATGATCGACACACTTTTCCTGCACTTTCCTGCGCGGACACGGGCCGGGACGCCGTCCACCAGCCGGCGGACCACCCGACGAGACCGAAAAGAAGACCGAGTGCACTGCGGGAGCGAGCGGTGAGCGGAACGTCCGAAGGGCCGACGCCCGCGGCAGACCTCATCCGACCTACTGTCACGGAGAGTGATGCCGCGAGGCCTCCGGGTACGGACCCGGTCGCGGCGGTCGCCGCCGAGCGGGCCGTGGCCCCCACCGCGCCCGCGCCCTCCGGCACCGGTCCCGCCGGGTTCCTGCCCGCCCACGGCCTCACCCGGATGGCGGAACCGGCCCCGGCGGCCCCCCGATTCACCGTCCTGGCCGAATCCGCACCGGCCGTCGTCGACCTGCTCGGGTCCGCACCACCGCCGGCCGGCACTGTCCCGGAACCGGAATCAGTCCCGGATTCCCACCCGGACGCCGACGCCCTCTCGGAGCCCGGCCCGGACGCCGGGGCCGAGCGTCCCTTTCGGTCCGCCTTCTCCGCGGCGCCGTTGGCGATGGCCGTCGTCGACCCCGAGGGCCTGGTCGTCAGTGCCAACGAGACCCTCGGCGCGCTCCTCGGCACCGGCCCCGACGAGCTGACCGGCCGGCCCGCCGCCGAGCTGGTGGACCTCGCCTCCGACGCGCGCACCCGCAACGCCTACGCGGAGGTGCTGCGCGGCCGGCAGGCCCGGCTGCGCTGCGCCCGCCGGCTCAAGCACCCGGACGGCCACCGGCTGTGGGTCCAGGTGACGGTCGCGCCGCTGACCCCCGGCTCCCCCGGCGTGCTGCTGTCCGTGGCGGACATCAGCGCCCGGCGCGAACTCCAGGCCCGGCTGCGGCACTTGAAGAACCACGACCCGGTGACCCAGCTGCCCAACCGCACCCTGTTCTTCGAGCGCCTGTCGGCCGCGCTGGAGACGGAGTCGTACGAGGGCGGCGGGAGCGGCCGGATCGGCCTGTGCTCCCTGGATCTCGACGGCTTCAAGGCGGTCAACGACACCCTCGGCCACCGCATCGGCGACCGGCTGCTCGCCGCCGTGGCCGAACGGCTGACCCGGTGCGCGGACGCGGCAGGGCACGGCCGGACCAGCACGCCGCTGGTGGCCAGGCTCGGCGGCGACGAGTTCGCGCTGCTCGTCGAGGACTCGACCGGCACCGAGCAGCTCGCGGAGCTGGCGGAATCGGTTCTCTCGGCCCTCCAGGAGCCCTTCGAGGTCGCCGGCCGGCGCCTGTCGGTGTCGGCGTCCATCGGCGTGGTCGAACGGCGCGCGGCCGGTTCGTCGGCCACCGCGCTGATGCAGGCCGCCGACACGACGCTGTACTGGGCGAAGGCCGACGGCAAGGCCCGCTGGACCCTGTTCGACCCCGAGCGCAACGCGCACCGCATGACCCGCCAGGCCCTGGTCTCCACCCTGCGCGCGGCCGTGGAGCGCGGCGAGTTCGCCCTGGAGTACCAGCCGCTGGTCGGCATGGAGGACGGGCGGCTGCGCGGGGTCGAGGCCCTCGTCCGCTGGCGGCACCCGGAGTTCGGCACGCTGACGCCGAATCGGTTCATCGCCCTTGCGGAGGAGGACGGCTCGATCGTCCCGCTGGGCCGCTGGATCCTGGGCACCGCCTGCCACCAGGCCCGCCGATGGCAGCTCGACCACCCGGACGAGCCGCCGATCTTCGTCAGCGTCAACGTGGCCGTCCGCCAGGTGTGGGACTCCGACCTCGTCGCGGACGTGGCCGAGGTCCTGGCCGAGACCGGTCTCGCGCCGCACCTGCTGCAGCTGGAGCTGACCGAGTCGGCCGTGATGGGCTCGGCCGGCCGGCCGCTCGAGGCGCTGCGCTCCCTGAACGACATGGGCGTCCACATCGCCATCGACGACTTCGGCACCGGGTACTCCAACCTCGCCTACCTCAGCCGGCTGCCGGTGTCGGCGCTGAAGCTGGACGGCTCCTTCGTACGCGGATTCCAGCACGAGGAGCCGGAGGGCGCGGCGAGACGGCCGAACCCCGCGGACGAGGTCATCGTGGAGGCGATGATCCAGCTCGCGCACCGGCTGGGGCTGACCGTCACCGCCGAGTGCGTGGAGACGTCCGACCAGGCGAGCAGGCTGCGCCGGATCGGCTGCGACACCGGGCAGGGGTGGCTGTACTCCCGGCCGGTGTCGCCGGACCGCATCTCCGAGCTGCTGGGCGGCCGCGCCTGCGGACGCGGCTGAGCCCGCTCAGTCGCCGGGCTGGGTACTGACGTCGGCCGGCAGTCCGTAGGCGTCCGCGATGAGTTCGTAGCTGCGCAGGCGTACGGCGCCGCTGTGCGCGTTGCTCGTGATCATCAACTCGTCGGCGCCGGTGCGCTTTTGCAGGTCGTCGAGACCGGAGCGGACCTCGTCGGGGGTGCCGTGGACGACGTTGGCGTTCCAGGAGTCGACGAACTCCCGCTCCATCGGGCTGAACTCGTACGCCTCCGCCTCCTCGGGGGTGGGCACGAGACCGGGGCGGCCGGTGCGCAGCCGGACCATGTTCAGGGCGGCGGCCAGCACCTGGCGACGCGCCTCGCGCTCGTCCTCGGTGGCGAGGGCCGCGACACCGATGAGGGCGTACGGGGCGTCCAGCACCGCGCTCGGGCGGAACGAGTCGCGGTAGAGGTCGAGGGCGGGGACGGTGTTCTGCGCGGAGAAGTGGTGGGCGAAGGCGAACGGCAGGCCGAGCGTGCCGGCCAGGCGGGCGCTGAAGCCGGAGGAGCCGAGCAGCCAGACCGGCGGGCGGTGCGGGGACTGCACGCCACCCGGGGAGGTCGCCTGGACCGGGCCGGGGACGGCGTGGACGCGGCGGTAGGGGTGGCCGTCGGGGAAGTCGTCGTCGAGGAAGCGGATCAGCTCGGCGAGCTGCTGGGGGAAGTCGTCGCCGCCCCGGTCGATGGGGGTCCCCCCTGCTCGAGCGGAGCCGAGAGCTTGGGGGAGTTCGGTGCGGCGCAGGGCGGCGGCGGTGGCGCCGTCCGTGCCGGGGGCGCGGCCGAGGCCCAGGTCGACCCGGCCGGGGGCCATGGCCTCCAGGGTGCCGAACTGCTCCGCGATGACCAGCGGCGCGTGGTTGGGCAGCATGACGCCGCCGGAGCCGAGGCGGATGCGTTCGGTGTGGGCGGCGAGGTGGGCGAGGATCACGGCCGGGGAGGAGGAGGCGACGCCCGGCATCGAGTGGTGCTCGGCGACCCAGTAGCGGTGGTAGCCGCGGGACTCCGCCGTCTTCGACAGGGCGACGCTGGTGCGCAGCGCGTCGGTGGCGGTGTGGCCCGCGCCCACGGTCACCAGGTCCAGTACGGACAGGGGTACCGGGGCGGTCCCGTGTGTGGTGCCCTTGATCTCGTCTCCCGCCACGGGTGCCTCCAGCTGGTTGACCGTTCACTTTCCTGATCGGGGTCAACAGGGCACCGCTGCCATTTGTTCCTTGCCCACCCACCCGCCCGTCTCGGTTGCGTTCAGAGGAACCGCCACGGGGCTCCGCCCCGGACCCCGGGGCGCGAGGATCCGCCGCGGACCCCGGGGCGCGTCACTTCGCCCCCCGCCCCCCGGACCGCGAAGCTCGCCCCCGGCCCCCCGGCCCCCCGGACCCCGGGACCCCCGGACCCTCGGATCCCCGGATCCCCGGACCGCGTGCCTCCGCCCCGGGCCCGTCGGGCCCGGGCCCGTCGGGCCCGGGGCGGAGGGCCCCGTGCGGCTCCCTCGGACCGTGTTCACGCCGCGAGCGCGTGACCCGGGTGGAGGACCACCTTGGTGTAGCCCTCGATCCGCTTGTCGAACTTCTGGTACGCCTGGGGCGCGTCGGCCAGCGGCAGCTCGTGCGAGACCACGAAGCTGGGCTTGGCGCGCCCGGCCATGATCAGATCGCGCAGCTGCCGGTTGTACTGCTTGACGTTGCACTGGCCGGTGCCCATCTGCTGGCCCTTCTCGAACATCTTGCCGATGGAGACCAGCAGCTGGCCGTGCTTGGCGTGCTCGTCGGGGCCGCCCGGGTCGGAGGGCACGTACAGACCCGGCACGCCGAGCATGCCGGTGGGCCGCACCGTCATGACGAGGGTGTTCAGGACGACGGCGGGCTCCTCGTGGCTGACGTCCTTGTGCGACTGGGCCTGGTAGCCGACGGCGTCCACACCCTTGTCGGTGCCCTCGCCGTTGGTCATCTCCTTGATCTGCTCGGCAGGGTCGCCCCTGGTGAAGTCGATGGGGATGGCCCCGATCTCCTCCGCCTTGGCGAGCCGCTCGGGCACCCGGTCGACCGAGAACACCTTCGACGCGCCGCGCAGCAGTGCCGAGTAGGCGGCCATGAGGCCCACCGGTCCTGCGCCGAAGACGGCGACGGACTCGCCGGGCTTCACCTGGGCGAGTTCGCAGCCGTGGTAGCCGGTCGGGAAGATGTCCGCGAGCAGGACGAAGTCCGTCTCGAACTCTTCGCCCGGCGGCAGCTTCAGGCAGTTGAAGTCGGCGAACGGCACCCTCAGCCGCTCGGCCTGGCCGCCGGTGTAGGGGCCCATCGCCACGTATCCGTAGGCGCCTCCGGCGAAGCCGGGGTTCACCGTGAGGCAGAACCCGGTCTTCCCGGCGAGACAGTTCTTGCAGAACCCGCAGGCCACGTTGAACGGCATCACGACCCGGTCGCCCCGGGACAGCGACGTCACGCCGTCCCCGGTCTCCTCGACGATGCCGAGGTTCTCGTGGCCGAAGACGATGCCGGACTGGGCGGCCGTGCGGCCCTCGTACATGTGCAGGTCGGACCCGCAGATCGCGGTGGACGTGACCCGTACGATCACATCGTTCGGGTGCTGGATCTGGGGATCGTCGACGTCCCTCACCGTGACGTTGAAGGGCTTTTCGTAGACGACGGCTTTCACCTGGGTCACCTCCGCGTCGAACGCTGGACGACGGCGGCGACGACGGGCCGTTGCCGGGGGGGACACCAACCAGGGGGATGACACAGGAAGGCGGGGGCGCTCGGTCGTCCCGGGCCCCGGGCGTTCTCGCTGCACCGCCGGACACTTCCAGAGTCCGCCCGCGTGACCGCGACCGCAACCGCGCCGGTGTCACGCCTGGACGATCGGCTCCCGTGTGAACAGCGCACCCAGAGCGGGGGCGTTGACGCGGCGGTCGGTGAGCCGCAGCGCCTCCCAGACGGTCACCTGGTTCGCCGTGAGGACGGGCTTGCCGAGCTGCTTCTCCAGGGCGGGCAGGTGGGAAACCGTGTGCAGGGCGGTGTCGGGCAGCAGGACCGCGTCCGCCCCGGGGACGTCCGCCTCGCGCGCCAGGGCCAGGATCTCCGCCTCGCCCCAGGTGCCCGCCTCGGCGGCGGTGACGATCCCGGCGCTGCGGGCGGCGGCCACCTCCACCTTCCCCGCGTGCAGGAAGTCCGTGAACAGGCGGGTGACGTCCTCGGGGTAGGTCGCGGCGACCGCGACCCGGCGGGCGCCGACCTCGGCCGCCGCGTGCACGAAGGCGAACGAGGTCGAGGAGGCCGGCGTGCCCGCCGCCCTGGCCAGCTCGCGGACCTGCTCGTGCGCGCCCTCCCAGCCGCGTACGAAGCCGCCGCTGGTGCACGCCCACACCACCGCCTCCGCGCCGGACAGCCGCAGCCCCTCCACGCCCCGGGCGAGCCGCTCGGGCGCGCCCATCTCGTACAGCGCGTCCACCCGGTGGACGTCCTCGCCGATGTCGGTGTGGACCAGGTCCACCCGGATGTCGCTGCCCAGGAGCTGCTCGATACGCGGATAGTCGTCCTCTGCGGAGTGGCCCGGGTAGAGGAATCCGAGTGCGGTCATGGCCTGCCTTCCTGCGGTTCGTCGGACAGTACGGGCCAGGCGCCGCCGTCCTCGTGCCGCGGCCTGGGCGGCGCGGGAGGCACACCGGACGGCAGCGCCTGGTACGGCCCCACGGGTCGGGTACCCAGCCGGCGCAGGGCAGCCCACATCGTGACCTGGTTGGCCGAGATCACCGGTATGCGCAGTTCGGCCTCCAGCTGCGGGATCACGTCGTAGGTCGGCAGGTTCGTGCAGGACAGGAACAGCGCCTGCGGCTGGTCGCCGCGGGCGGCGCGGCGGGCCATGTCGGCCACGCCGCGGTACGGCACCTTCCAGATGTGCCGGGTCAGCCCCATGCAGGCGCACCCGGTGACGGTGACGCCGGCCTCGGCCAGGTAGTCCTGGAGGGAGCGCGTCAAGGACACCGTGTACGGGGTCACCAGCGCCACCCGCCGGGTGCCGAGTTCCGTGAGCGCCTCGAGGAGGGCCCCGGGCGTGGTGACCGCGGCCACCGCGCCCGCCCGTGTCATCGCCGCGCACAGGGCGCGCTCGCCGGCGATCCCGCCGACGAAGCTGCCCGAGGCGCAGGCGTAGGCGACGACCTCGGGCGTGACGGCGGTCAGGGTGCGCACCGCGGCGGCGAGCGTCCGGTGCTCGCTGACCAGCCGGGCCAGGTCCAGGCTCACCTCGACCGGCATGAACGGCGTCCGGGTCAGGTGCAGCGAGACCTCGTCCGGCGCCCACCGCCACAGCTCGCGGTCCAGCGCGAAGTCGAAGGGGGCGACGACCCCGACTCCGCGCTGCGGGCGGGGTCCGCCGAGGAAGGAGATCCCCGTGCCGTTCATGTCGTTCGTGGCGTCCACGGCAGACACCTGCCTCACGTGCGGGAGACGGAGGGGCGCCGCCGACGGCAGGTGAACGACACGGTGGGACAGCGGAGAGCAACCGTCCGTACGGACGCCCGTGTTGACGATGGTGGATTCGGGTGCGAGCGTGGTCAATCCGTGCACGTCAGACGGCCGCCCCTTTCGAGAAACGGCTCGCCATGAGTGTCCCCGTCCTGCTCGTCCTGGACGCCGATCCGCCGCCGCGTCTGGGCCGGCTCACCGGCCGCGCCCGGATCGTGCGCACGGACGCGGCCGGGCTGGCCGCGCGGCTGCCCGAAGCGGACGTGCTGCTCGTGTGGGACTTCGCCTCCACCGCGGTGCGGGACGCCTGGCCGGGCGAGGGGCCGCGGCCGCGCTGGGTGCACACGGCGAGCGCGGGTGTGGACCATCTGATGTGTCCGGAACTCGCGGCGTCCCCCGCGGTGGTGACCAACGCCCGGGGCGTGTTCGACGAGCCGATCGCCGAGTACGTCGCCGCGCTGGTCCTCGCCCTGGCCAAGGACCTGCCGCGGACCCTGGACCTCCAGCGCGAGGGGCGGTGGAGGCACCGCGAGTCGCAGCGGGTGGCCGGTACGCGCGCGTGTGTCGTGGGCTCCGGGCCGATCGGCCGGGCGATCGCGCGCACGCTGGGCGCGCTGGGGGTGCGGGCGGCGGTCGTCGGCCGTGCCGCGCGCACCGGTGTGCACGGCCCGGAGGACCTGGACCGGCTCGTCGCCCGCGCCGACTGGGTGATCGCGGCGGCTCCGCTGACCGAGGAGACCCGCGGCATGTTCGACGCCCGCCGGTTCGGGCTCATGCAGCCCTCGGCGCGCTTCGTCAACGTCGGCCGGGGGCAGCTCGTCGACGAGGAGGCGCTCGTCCGGGCGCTCACGGACCGCTGGATCGCGGGCGCCGCCCTGGACGTCTTCCAGGACGAACCCCTCACCCCCGACAGCCCGTTGTGGCGGGTGCCGGGCCTGGTCGTGTCCCCGCACATGAGCGGTGACACGGTCGGCTGGCGGGACGAACTGTCGGCCCAGTTCGTCGAGTTGTACGGCCGCTGGGAGGCGGGCGAGCCGCTGCCGAACATCGTCGACAAGCAGCGCGGGTACGTACCGGGACACTGACCCCTGTCTGGAGGCGCGATGACCGAGCTCACCGAGCTGACCGCGGGAGAACTGCTCGACGGCTACCGCAAGGGCGAGTTCAGCCCCGTGGAGGCCACCCGGGCGGCCCTGGAACGGGCCGAGCGGATCCAGCCGGAGGTGAACGCGTTCGTCCGGATCACCGCCGAGGACGCCCTGGCACGGGCCCGTGAGTCGGCGGACCGGTGGCGGCGCGGAAGCCCGTCGGGGCTGCTGGACGGGGTGCCGGTCACCGTCAAGGACATCCTGCTGCTGCGCGGCCACCCGACCCTGCGCGGCTCCAGGACCGTGCAGGAGGAGGGCCGTTGGGACGAGGACGCCCCCTCGGTGGCCCGGCTGCGCGAGCACGGCGCGGTCTTCCTCGGCAAGACCACGACCCCCGAGTTCGGCTGGAAGGGCGTCACCGACTCACCGCTGACCGGCGTCACCCGCAACCCGTACGACCCGTCGCGCACCGCGGGCGGTTCCAGCGGTGGCAGCGCGGCGGCCGTGGCGCTCGGCGCGGGCCCGCTGTCACTGGGCACGGACGGCGGCGGCAGTGTGCGCATCCCGGCCGCGATGTGCGGGATCTTCGGGATGAAGCCGACGTACGGCCGGGTCCCGCTGTATCCGCCCAGCGCCTTCGGCACGCTGTCCCACGTGGGTCCGATGACCCGGGACGCGGCGGACGCGGCGCTGCTGCTCGACGTGATCGGGGTGCCCGACGCGCGGGACTGGTCGGCGCTCGGACCGGCCACCGGCTCGTTCACTCAGGCGCTGGCCGGCGGGGTGCGGGGGCTGCGGGTCGCCTACTCGCCGTCCCTGGGCGGACAGGTACCGGTGCGTCCGGCGGTCGCCACGGCGGTGCGCCGGGCGGTGGCGGAGCTGGCGGACCTCGGCGCGTACGTCATCGAGAGCGACCCGGACTTCGCGGAGCCGGTGGAGGCCTTCCACACCCTGTGGTTCAGCGGCGCGGCCCGTGTCGTCCAGCATCTGGGGCCCCAGCGGCGGCAGTTGCTCGATCCGGGGCTGCGGGAGATCTGCGCGGCCGGCGCCCGGCTGTCGGCGCTCGACTACCTGGCCGCCGTGGACGTGCGCATGGAACTCGGCCGCACCATGGGCCACTTCCACCAGAGCTACGACCTGCTGGTCACGCCGACGCTGCCGATCACGGCGTTCGAGGCGGGCGCGGAGGTGCCGAAGGGCTCGGGGCACCGGCGCTGGACCGGGTGGACGCCGTTCACGTACCCGTTCAACATGACCCAGCAGCCGGCGGCGTCGGTGCCCGTGGGCAGCGACGAGGACGGGCTGCCGGTCGGCCTCCAGATCGTGGCCGCGCGGCACCGCGACGAGCTGGTGCTGCGGGCGGCCCACGCGCTGTACGAGGCGGGGGTGGCGACCCGGCTCACGCCCGCCGGAAGGTGAGGGTCTCCCCCGCGGCGCCGGAGCGCCACAGGTCGTTGCAGGCCCGGGCCATGGCGTCCAGGCCCTCGGTGACCTGGCCCCAGACGATGCCGGGCACCCAGCCGACGTCGCCGTTGAGCAGGAGGTTGTTGCGTTCGTAGAACAGGGCGAGGTCCACGACCGTCGGCCCGGCGCCGGGTACGCGGTCGTAGCCGTAGGCCTGCGTGCCCAGTTCGGCGCCGGCGAACGAGAAGTAGCAGAGATCGCCCGGGATCGGAGTGACCGTCGGATTCTCCAGCGGTGGCTCCGCCCGGGCGAACGGCTCGAAGAGGGCGTAGATCTCGTTGCGCGCGTACTTCGCGTGGAAGACGTCCCCGCTCAGCGGGAGCGCGTCCCAGACCGCGGCGCAGGTGCGCGGCGCCCGGCCGTCCAGCAGCCGTGCCGTGCAGCGGATTCCGCGCCGGTCCAGCGCGACTTCGACGTGGCGTTCCGCCATGGCGCCTCCTCACGGTCGCTGAGGGCCCGTCTGCCCGAAGGAACGGGAGTTCACACCCGCCCCGCGCCTCCGCGTCCGCCTCCGCGCCCGGACACGGAACGGCATCTCCCCGGACACCGTTGGATCACATCCCCAAGTCCACCCGCATAGACCACTCAGAGCGGGCAGGCGCCACCACTGTCCGCGAAGGGCCCGAGCCGACGAGGCCCTCTTGGAGGGTGAGTATCCATGTCCGAGTTCCCCAACCTGTCCCGCCGGGGCTTTCTGACCAGGACGGCGGCCGTGGGCGGCATGCTCACCGTCCCCGGGCTGCTGGCCGCGTGCAGCAGGACGGACAGCGGCGACGGCAAGGGCTCGAAGCTGGCACAACTGAGGAAACAGGGCTATGTGAAGGTGGCCTACGCCAACGAGGCCCCGTACGGATTCGAGGAGGGCGGGCAGCTCAAGGGCGAGGCACCGACGCTGCACAGAGAGATCTTCAAGGCGCTGGGAGTGGACGAGCTGAAGCCGGCCTTCTCCGAATGGGACGGTCTGATCCCCGGACTCCAGGCCGGCAAGTACGACGTGATCAGCGCGGGCATGGCCATCATCCCGGAGCGCTGCCGGAAGGCGCTGTTCTCCGAGCCGGAGTTCGTCTCGCCCACCACGATGATGGTGAAGAAGGGCAACCCGAAGAACCTGACCGACCTCGCCTCCGCCAAGGCGGCCGGGGCGACCCTCGGCGTGATGTCGGGCGCGGTGGAGAAGGGCTACGTCACCGCCGCCGGGATCTCCGAGAGCGGCATACGGACGCTGCAGAAGCCGCAGGACGGAGCGGACGCGGTCGCGCAGGGCAGGATCGACGCCTTCGTGCTGACGGGCATCTCGCTGCGCTGGCTGGCCAGGACCAACCCGAAGGTCGAGGTCACCGAGTCGTTCGTGCCGGTGGTGAACGGCGTGAAGCAGTACAGCCCGGGCGGCGCCGTCTTCCGCAAGGGCAGCGAGGAACTCCGGGACGCCTT
The DNA here is from genome assembly GCF_002803075.1 of Streptomyces sp. CB01373. Taxonomy (GTDB): domain Bacteria; phylum Actinomycetota; class Actinomycetes; order Streptomycetales; family Streptomycetaceae; genus Streptomyces. The sequence goes on from NZ_NNBK01000009.1 coordinate 114,067, forward strand.
CGACGAGCAGCTGAAGAAGATCACCTCGGATCCGGACCGGTACGTGCGGCTCGTCGGGGAGTACGGGTTCGGCAAGGACACGATCCCGCCGGCGGACCTGAAGACCGCCGACCTGTGCAAGGGCTGACGGGGTCGCCTGCCCATGGCTGACTTCTACTCGTACTTCTTCGACCACATGTCCGCCGTGTGGTCGGGGCTCCTGGTGACGGTCGAGGCCACGGTCCTCGGATCGGTCGTCGCGCTCGCCCTGTCCTTCGTCTTCGGCTTCGCGGCCGGCAGCAGGCTTCCGCTCGCCCGGGGCGTGTCGCGGGTGGTCGTGGAGTTCCTCCGCGGCACCTCGCTGTACGTCCAGCTCTTCTGGCTCTACTACGCCTTCCCGCTGCTGGCCGGGTACGAGCTGTCGCCGCTGTTCTGCGGTGTGGTGGCGTTCGGCATGAACTACGGCGCCTACGGCTCCGAGGTGGTGCGCGGCGCGCTGAACGCCGTGCCCAGGGCGCAGTGGGAGGCCGCCGTCGCGCTGAACATGACGCCCCTGCAGCGCATGCGCCGGGTGATCCTGCCGCAGGCGTGGGTGCAGATGATCCCCTCGTTCACGAACCTGCTGATCCAGTTGCTGAAGTGCACCCCGCTGCTGTGGCTGATCTCCGCGGCCGACCTGACGACGGTGGTCCAGCAGATGCGTGACCGCACCGGCGCGACCACCTGGGCCTATCTGACCCTGCTGGTGATCTACTTCGTCCTCGCCTACGCGCTGACCCTGCTGATGAACGCCCTGGAGCGACACGCCAAGTCGCGGCTCGGCCTGCGCACGGACCGCCGCTCGCTGCTGCGCCGCCGCGGCCCCGGGCCGGCGCGCGAGCCCGAGACGGCGGGAGGCGCCTCGTGAGCTACGAATGGGACTGGGACGCGGTCCGCGACTCGCTGCCGCTGCTGTGGCACGGCTTTCTCACCACGCTGCTGGCCACGGTCCTCGGCACCGCGGTGGCCGCCGTGCTCGGCCTGCTCGTGGCCGTGGCCGGGCGGGCGCCGACCCGGCTGGTCACCGTGCCGGTACGGGCGGTCACCGAGTTCGTCCGGTCCACCCCGCTGCTGGTGCAGCTGGTCGGCGCCTACGCGGTCCTCAACACGGTCGATCCGCTGACCATCGGCGTCGCGGTGCTCGGCATCCACTACGCCTCCTACCTGTCGGAGGTGTACCGGGCGGGCATCGACGCCGTACCGAAGGGCCAGTGGGAGGCCTGCCGGGCGCTGTCCATGTCGCCGCGCCGCACCTGGCAGGCGGTGATCCTGCCGCAGGCGGTGCGCAAGGTGCTGCCGGCGCTGGGCAACTACGGCATCTCGATGTTCAAGGAGACCCCGTTCCTGGCCGTCATCACGGTCCAGGAGATGGTCGCCAAGGCCCGGGAGTACGGCGCGGACCACTTCACCTACGCCGAGACGTTCACACTCGCGGGCCTGTTCTTCCTGGCGGCAAGCTATCCGACCTCGCTTCTGATGAGAAAGCTGGAGAAGCGCCTTGGCCACTGACCCTTTGCAGAAGACGCCGCCACAGGCGCCCGAGAACGTGACGCCGGACGCGCCGCCCGCGGATCTGGTCCGCTTCGACCAGGTGGTCAAGCGCTTCGGCGGCCACGTCGTGCTCGACCGGCTGGACTTCGCCGTCCAGCGCGGTGAGCACGTGACGCTGATCGGGCCGAGCGGCTCGGGCAAGACGACCATCCTGCGGCTGCTGATGACGCTGGAGCGCGTCAGCGACGGCGTGATCCACGTGGACGGCGAGCCGCTGTCCCACATGCCCGGCCCGGACGGGGCCCTGCGGCCGGCGGACGAGAGGCATCTGCGCCGGATCCGCAGGAAGATCGGGATGGTCTTCCAGCAGTTCAACCTGTTCCCGAACATGAAGGTGCTCCAGAACATCACGGAGGCGCCCGTCAACGTGCTCGGGATCGGCCGCGACGAGGCGGAGGAGCGGGCCCGGGAACTCCTCGACCTCGTCGGACTCGCGGACAAGACCGACGCCCATCCCTCGCAGCTGTCCGGCGGCCAGCAGCAGCGGGTGGCGATCGCCCGGGCGCTCGCCATGCGGCCGGAGATCCTGCTCCTGGACGAGGTGACCTCGGCTCTGGACCCGGAGCTGGTGGCCGGTGTGCTCGACCTGCTGAGGGAGATCGCGCACACCACCGACATCACATTGCTGTGCGTGACCCACGAGATGAACTTCGCCCGGGACATCTCCGACCAGGTGCTGATGTTCGACTCGGGCCGGGTGATCGAGTCCGGGCCGCCGCAGAAGCTCTTCGGCGATCCCGACCACGAGCGGACCCGGGAGTTCCTGAGCGCTGTCCTGTAGGGGCCGCTCCGGGGGCGCCGGCGGCCTTCCGGGCCGCCGCGGCGCCCCCGGCCTCCGGGGTGGTCGAAGCACCCCCGAGGACCAGGTAGTATTTTCTTCGTCGCCGGCCGCGGGAAGCGGACGGCGGGAGTCATGCGCCGCTAGCTCAGTTGGTTAGAGCAGCTGACTCTTAATCAGCGGGTCCGGGGTTCGAGTCCCTGGCGGCGCACAGATGAAGGGCCCCTCGTGATGACGAGGGGCCCTTTTCGCGCCTACGGCAGGAAGCCGTCCGCCGTCGAGAAGGACGCGTGGACGACGACCATGAAGATCACGCAGCCGGTGATGAACACGCCCAGGAAAGCCAGCAGGCAGCCCGACTCCGCCGCGAGCTTCCCGCGCGCCGGGGCGTGGGCCGTCGCCCGCTCCGGCCGCTCCGCCACGTAGTGCACGGTGACGATGTCGCCCTCGACGACCGTCGCGGGTCCGTTGCTCTCCTCGAAGCGGACGCCGCGGCCGTCACGCGTGGTGAACTCGTAGACGTGGTGCAGCCTCGTGCGCACCATGCTCTCCCCGCCGCCGCTGGTCGTGGTGTACGTCCGCAGACACCGCGCCTCGGCCGTGAGCCCGCTGCCCCAGGCGCCGCGCACCTCCCGGGCCCGGCGGAGGACCCTGGTCAGCATCAGGACCGCGGCGCCGATCATGAGCAGCGGCACGACGTAGAACAACGCTTCCATGAGATCCCCCGAACTCCGGTGCCGCCGTGATCGGCCGGCGTGGGGGGAATCTACCCACGCCGGCCGGCCCGGCGGCTCAGGGAATGCTCAGATCCGCGCTCAGAACGTGACGTCGGAGCAGGCGTAGAACGCGTTGCCCGTGTCGGCGATCGTCCAGACCGCGAGGATGACGTGGTGGCCGCTCAGCCCGCTGGGCAGGTTGCCGCTGTGGCTGAGGGTGGACGGCGGGCGCTGTCCGTTGTAGGGCACCGTCAGGAACGGGGTCGTGTTCAGGTCGGCGCGGGTCAGGGCGTGGTTCTGGTTCCAGCCCTGCTTGGTCACGTAGTACTTGAAGTCCGTCGTGGCGTGCATGGCCGTGAACTGCCAGCGGAAGGTGTAGCTCTGGCCGCCGTTGACCTTGGTGGTCGGCCAGGCGCCGCCCGAGGGGGTCTTGGGGCTGTCGAGCTGGCTGAACCGGGTGTTGTTCCCGGAACAGAGCTGCCCGTCGGACGCCCCGGAGGCCGGGAAGCCCTTGGGGCCCTCGACGCTCTGCGGCTCCCACTGGATGTCGCCGCAGTTGGCGACGGTCCCGTTGTTGCAGAGCTTCTGCCGGCTGATGGGCAGGTCGGTGTAGCCGTGGCTGCTCGCGCCGCCGGTGGAGAGCACGAAGGCTCCGGCGGTCGCGATGCCGAGCACGGCTGCGGAGATCTTGGCCTTGGTGCGCATACTGCCGCTCCTGGAGACGTGGGGGAGGTTCAGTGAGCTGTGCAGGTCTAGACCAAGTTCAGGCTATTGCCGTTACTTGAACATGTCCATACCAAAGGCGGGACCTCCCCCGCCCCCGTCACGACCCCGGTTCCCGGCCTCCCGCGCAGAACGCCACCGTCAAATCCCGCACCAGCAGCTTGCGTTCGTAGTCGTCGAGATCGACAAGACCCCGCGTGGTCAGCCGGGTCACGGTGTCCTCCACCGAGTCCACCACCGAAGTGAGCATGGTCGCCCGGTGCCGCGCGTCCAGTGCGGCGACGCTGCGCCGGTGCATGGCGGCGGCGACCTCGGGCGCGTACTCGACCCGGACCGGCCGCACCGAGAACACCTCGAGACCGACCGGCGCCACCTCCCGCGCCACCAGCCGGGTCAGCGTGTCCGCGGGGGCCGCCCCGCCCCGCGCGGCGCCCGGCGGGTCCACCGGCACCCGGGCCAGCGCCGCCTCGACGCACTCGCGCAGATACGTCTCGTGGTCGTCGATCGCGAGCGTGGCCCGCGCGGTGTCCCGCACCCGCCACACCACCAGCACCACCACCCGCAGCGCGACCCCGCCCGGATCGGCGGCCGGCATCGGCTCGCTGCGCCAGTGCCGCAGCCTGACGTCGATCGGGCGGCGCGGCATCAGAGGATTGAGCCACAGCAGCCCGGTGCGCCGGACGGTCCCCCGGTAGCGGCCGAACAGGCCGAGCACCCAGGCCCGCCCGGTCCCGCCCCGGGCCAGTCCGCCGAAGCCGAACAGGGCGAGCGCTCCCGCCCCGGCGTACGCGGCCCACTGCGGTCCGCCGAGTCCGGCGCCCGCCGGCTCCGGCAGCCGCAGCGCCTGCGCCGCGACGTCCGGCAGCACCCCGGCCCACCACGAGGTGAGCACACAGCCCGCCGCTCCGCAGGCTCCGGCCAGCACCCCGGCCGCGCCGGGCAGCACGCGCGCCGGGTGCTCCGCCAGTTCGGGGTCCACCTCCGGCACCGGGCGGGCCGGCGCGGGCACCCGGCGCCCGCGCCCCAGCCGCGGCTGCTCGCCCGTGCCCTTCCTGCTGCCCACCACCGCGGGCCTGGCCGCCAGCGGGGCCGGACCGGGTTCGTCGCGGAACAGCAGATGGACGGGGATCTCGGTGGTCGACTCGTTCTGGATGAGCCGGGGGGCACAGCGGCCCGCCCGGCCGTCCGGTGCCGTCATCGCCTCGCGCCCGTCGGATTCGGGTGTGGGGGACGTGGTCGTACTCATACCTGCCTCCAGCCTCCGCGCCAGATGGTTCAGACGTTCGTACGGTGGGTCGGCGGCCCCGCGGGGACCGCGGTCATGCGAAGAGCCGGCGCCAGGTGTCCGGCCCCGGCAGGCCGTCCGCCGCGCCGCCCCGCCACCCCTGGGCGCGCTGGAAGGCCTCGACGGCCCGCCGGTCCGCGTCCGACCAGCGCGGCCCCGGCCCGTTCCGGTAGAACCGGCCGTACCCCTTCCGCACGAGCTGCCGGCCCAGCTCGGTGACGTAGCGGTTCTCGGCGCCGGGCCGGAACATCTCCCGTCCCGGATAGCCGGGCACCCCGTGCGAGGCGGGGGCCGCGGCCTTGATGTCCTTGCCCTTCCCGGTCACCAGCAGCCGCCACGTCCCCGGCCCCGGCAGCCCGTTCGCGGCCGCCCCGGTCCAGCCCTGGGCCCGCTGGAAGGCCCGGGTGGCCCGCCGGTCCGCCTCCGACCAGCGCGAGCCGGGCCCCTTGGCGTAATAGGAGGCGCCGCCGCGGGCGGCGAGCATCCGGCCGAGGCGGGCGACATGCGGGTTGTCGGCGCCGGGACCGAAGTACGCCGCTCCCGGGTACGGCGCGGAAGAGGGCGCGGCGGGGGCGGCCAGGTCCCGGGTCAGGCCCTTGTAGCGGTAGGGGACGTACCGCTTGGAGTTGCTCCAGTAGGCGTACGGGGTGGTGATGCGGCGGGTGTGCGGCGGCACCTGCTCGTAGGCGGTGTACGAGATGTGCCGCGGGTCCTTCCAGCCGCCGAAGAGCACCACGTGCGAGCCCTTCTGGGGGTTGTCGGGGTTGTGGAAGAGCAGGATGTCGCCGGGCTGGAGCTGGTCCTTGGTGATCCGCACCGCGTACTGGCCGAGGCTGCCCGTCCACTCGTTGCGCGGCAGGTTCCAGGCCATCGAGACGTAGCCCGAGCAGTCCTGGCGGTATCCGTCGCGCCAGAAGCGGCTCATGCTGTACGGCACCCGGGCGTCCAGCCACTTCTTGGCCCGGCCGACGATCAGCGACCGGGTGGTGGCGCCGATCGCGAGCGGCTCCCCCTCCTTGACCGGCCGGTTCGGCCCGTCCGGCCCGAACAGCGCGCTCACGCCGCCCTGCGGGGTCCCGGACTCGCCGCCCGGGGGCTGGTCGGCCCGCGGGGCGGACGGCCGGCCCGCGGTATGGGTGGCTGCCGCCGCCGGTACCGCCTGGCCCGCGCCGAGGGCCGCGGCGGTGACGGCCGCCACGACCAGCGCCCGGTGCGCGGCGGCCGGACGGGCCGGGGTGCGGCCGGACGGGGAGCGGAAGAGGCCGCGTCCGCGCACGCACCCGGGGCAGTCGCAGTCGCTCGCGGGATCGATGTCCTCGAACACCGGAGACCTCATGCGATCTTCCTCACAGTCAATAGGTGTATATCCCGATCTGTGCACGTTGATCATTGCCACAACTGTCCACCGGGCGCGAACATTGACGGTCCGAATGATGTACAGGGCGGCCCGGCCGGCCCCGGGGGCCGGACACAGGTGGTCGGGAGGCCCCCGCAGGTCATGTAAAGTGAACGATGTCAGTAGGCGCCGCTAGCTCAGTTGGTTAGAGCAGCTGACTCTTAATCAGCGGGTCCGGGGTTCGAGTCCCTGGCGGCGCACCACGACAAAGGCGAGCCCGGTCCCACAGGACCGGGCTCGCCTTCGCGTTTTGGCGGCCGAACCCCCTCGACGCACGTTCTTCCCGCAATGCGCGCGTATGGCCGGTAAACTCCGAGTTTCGCGTCTTGCGATCATGCTGAGCACCGTAGAACCCTGGATGTCGAACTGCCGCCTCTTTGGCGGCACTTGGGGGGTGTGAGGGATGTTGGGGGGTGTTGGGGGGTTGTAGGAGCCGGTTGTCCGGCGGCGCGGTGAGCCGTGACTCCCGCGCGCCGACGGCTGCCATGCGGCGGCCGGACAACCGGCGGGCCGCGATGCCTGTCTCCGGGGTGGGACCGACGACCAGGTGATCCGCGGCCGGCACGCACACGTCCGTCACGGGCCGAGGGGGGCCTCGAACGGGCGAAGGAACCGACGAACACGCGCTCGCATGCGTGTGGGGGGATGAGTCATGACGTCGACGCCGACGGGCGCCCGGCACGAATCCGATCCTTCTGAGACGACCCGGCTGAGAGTGCCGGGACACCGCACCGGCACCACGGGGACCTTCCGCAGAATCAAGAAGTCCCTGCCGAAGTACGACTACGAGCACTACAGCCGGCTCGCCGGCCCTCTCACCGAGCCCGACCCGGACAAGCCGTACACGGTGCAGTACCGCTCGCTGATCTCGCAGGAGCCGCACCGCGTCCGGGTCGCGCTGATGCTCGCGGCCGCGCCGCTGCTGTCGCTGGTCCTGCTGGCCTGGCTGCTCCAGCCGGCGCACTGGACCGTACGCGACTACCCGGCCTACGACTTCCTGCCGGCGCTCGACATGGTGATGCTGGTCTCGATCGGCCTGATCGAGTTCTTCCGCTGCATGAACGTGCTGTCCAACGCGCACGCCACCCTGGTCGCCCGCGACCCGGTCCCGGTGGTGCCGCAGAGCGGCACGCGGGTCGCGTTCCTGACCTCCTTCGTGCCCGGCAAGGAACCGCTGGAGATGGTGACCAGGACCCTGGAGGCCGCCGTACTGCTGCGCCACCGGGGCCTGCTGCACATCTGGCTGCTCGACGAGGGCGACGACCCGGAGGTGAAGGAGGTCTGCGCGCGCCTGGGCGTGCACCACTTCAGCCGCAAGGGCGTCGAGCGCTGGAACCAGGCCAAGGGCCCGCACCGCGCCAAGACCAAGCACGGCAACTACAACGCCTGGCTCCAGGCGCACGGCGACGAGTACGACTTCTTCGCCTCCGTCGACACCGACCACGTGCCGCTGCCCAACTACCTGGAGCGGATGCTGGGCTACTTCCGCGACCCGGACGTCGGCTTCGTGATCGGCCCGCAGGTCTACGGCAACTACGACACGTTCGTCACCAAGGCCGCCGAGTCGCAGCAGTTCCTGTTCCACGCGCTGATCCAGCGGGCCGGCAACCGCTACGGCGCGCCCATGTTCGTCGGCACCTCGAACGCCGTGCGGATCAAGGCGCTCAAGCAGATCGGCGGACTGTACGACTCGATCACCGAGGACATGGCCACCGGCTTCGAGATGCACCGCGCCAAGAACCCGGCGACCGGCCGCAAGTGGAAGTCGGTGTACACCCCGGACGTGCTCGCGGTCGGCGAGGGCCCGAACGCCTGGACCGACTTCTTCACCCAGCAGCTGCGCTGGTCGCGGGGCACCTACGAGACGATCCTCAAGCAGTACTGGAAGGGCTTCGGCACCCTGCCCGCGGGCAAGCTCTTCAACTACACGATGATGATCATCTTCTATCCGATGTCCGCCCTCAACTGGATCCTCGCGGCGCTGAGCTGCGCGCTGTTCCTGGGCCTCGGCGCCTCGGGCGTGAACATCGACCCGACCGTGTGGCTGATGCTGTACGGCAACGCCTCCGCGCTCCAGATCGGCCTGTACGTCTGGAACCGGCGCCACAACGTCTCCCCGCACGAGCCGGAGGGCTCCGGCGGGGTGGCCGGCATGGTGATGTCGGCGCTGTCGGCGCCGATCTACGCCCGCTCGCTGATGGACGCCGCACTGCGCCGCAAGAGCAAGTTCGTGGTGACCCCGAAGGGCGAGTCGGCGAGCCCCGACACGCTGTTCGGGACGTTCCGCATCCACTGGTTCTTCATCCTGGTCTTCGGCGGCTCGCTCGTCGCGGGCTTCGTCCTCGGGCACTCCCACCCGGCGATGGTCACCTGGGCGATCTTCGCCATGCTCGTCACCGCCACACCGATCTTCGCCTGGCGGTGGACCCTGCGGCAGGAGCGGCGCCGGCAGGCGACCGCGTCCGCCGCGCCTCAGCCGCCGGCCGCGGTCGCGGCGCACCCGCACCGGGCGCACACACCGGCCCAGGGGACGCCGGTCCCGGCGGCGGAGGTACCGCCGGGGCAGGGACCGGGCAACGCGGGCAGGCAGGGGCCGAGTTGGGCCGGAAAGGACGCGGCGACGGGCGAGCACACCATGGAGATCGCCCTCGGTGGACTGGGGGGACGTAAGGAATGAAGGACCAGGCCGGCCTCCGGCGCGCCCGACGGCTCGGGATCGGCGCGGTGGTGGTAGTCGCTCTAGCCGGGATGAACGGGCCGTGGCTCTACCGCTTCGGCACGGAGCGCTATCACGAGTACAAGATCAACAAGCCGGAGTACAAGGCCGAGAACGGCCACTGGGAGATCGTCGAGTTCCCCGAGGAGTACCGGCAGAACACCATCCACGCCGTGCTGCTGCACACCGGCAAGGTGCTGATGGTCGCGGGTTCGGGCAACAACAAGAAGAACTTCGACGCGCGGCGGTTCGACACCCGGATCTGGGACCCGGTCAACGGCACGATCAAGAAGGTGCCCACGCCCGAGGACCTGTTCTGCACGGGCCACACCCAGCTCGCCGACGGCAACATCCTGATCGCCGGCGGCACCAAGCGCTACGAGAAGCTCCAGGGCGACGTCACCAAGGCCGGCGGCCTGATGATCGTCCACAACGAGAACCCGGACAAGCCGATCACGCTGCCCGCGGGCACGACGTTCACCGGGAAGGAGAACGGCAGGACGTTCGTCTCCAAGGACCCGGTGCTGGTGCCGCGCGCCAAGAAGAACTTCGACAAGGCCGGCCGGTTCCTGGGCAACACCCCGGGCCTGGGCCGCATCTACGTCGAGGCGCAGAAGAGCGGCGCCCGGTACGAGACGGGCAGCCAGGACAACTACCGGATCCAGGGGCTGTCCGGCGACGACGAGCGCAACACCTACGGCATCGCGGAGAAGCTCGCCCTGGACAAGAAGGACTTCCAGGGGATCCGGGACGCCTACGAGTTCGACCCGGCCGCCGAGAAGTACATCAAGGTCGACCCGATGAACGAGGCCCGCTGGTACCCGACGCTCACCACCCTGAGCGACGGGAAGGTCCTCAGCGTCTCCGGCCTGGACGACATCGGCCAGCTGGTCCCGGGCAAGAACGAGGTCTTCGACCCCGGGACCAAGAAGTGGACGTACACGCCGAAGGTCCGCCAGTTCCCGACCTACCCGGCGCTGTTCCTCCTGCAGAACGGCAAGCTGTTCTACTCCGGCTCCAACGCGGGGTACGGTCCGGCCGACGTGGGCCGCGACCCGGGCGTCTGGGACGTGGACAGCAACGAGTTCACCAAGCTGCCCGGTCTGAGCGACGCGCGGATGATGGAGACCTCCGGCACGGTGCTGCTGCCGCCCGCGCAGGACGAGCGGTTCATGGTGATCGGCGGCGGCGGGGTGGGCGAGTCCAAGCTGGCCAGCCGGAAGACCCGGATCATCGACCTGAAGTCGAAGAACCCGCGCTTCACGGACGGCCCGACACTGGAGAAGGGCACTCGCTACCCGCAGACATCGATCCTGCCCGACGACTCCGTCCTGGTCTCCGGCGGCTCGGAGGACTACCGGGGCCGGGGCGACTCCAACATCCTCCAGGCCCGGCTCTACGACCCGGCGACCAGCACCTTCAAGCGGGTCGCCGACCCGCTGGTGGGCCGCAACTACCACGCCGGCTCGATCCTGCTGCCGGACGGCCGCTTGCTGTTCTTCGGCTCCGACTCGCTCTACGGCGACAGGGCCGACACCAAGCCCGGCACGTTCGAGCAGCGCGTCGAGATCTACACGCCGCCGTATCTGTACCGGGACGCGCGGCCCTCACTGTCGGGCGGCCCGCAGACCATCGCGCGGGGCGCCTCCGGCACGTTCACCTCGCAGCACGCCGGCACGGTCAAGAAGGTCCGGCTGATCCGCCCGAGTGCCTCCACGCATGTGACGGACGTCGACCAGCGCTCGATCGCGCTGGACTACACCATGTCCGGCGACAAGATCACGGTGACGGTGCCGAAGGGCCGGAACCTGGTGCAGTCGGGGTGGTACATGCTGTTCGCCGACGACGACCAGGGGACGCCCAGCGAGGCACAGTGGGTGAAGGTCCCGTAGCCCCGCACACAGTCCGGTAGCCCGGCAGGCAAAGGGGGCGCCCTCCGTTTCGGAGGGCGCCCCCAAGTCATGTATTCACGCCGCTACTTGCCGGCCCTCGCCAGCTTCAGGGCGTAGTCGGCCCACCAGTCCCCCGCCTTCGGGCCGCCCTTGCAGGTGCCGTCGGACTCGCCTGGCCGCTTGACCCACAGATACGCGTCGGCAAGCGGGTCGTCCGTGCTGGTCGTGGGCGTCTCGCCGAGAGCCCGCCCCGGCGGGTTGCACCAGCGTTCGCCCGGATCCCCGCCGTCGTAGGGGCCGTTGCCGTTGCGGCTGGTGTCGACGACGAAGTGCGTGCCGCCGAGCCTGGCGGACAGTTGCCTGCCGTAGGCGAGGGAGTCCTGGGTGGGGTAGAAGTTGGAGACGTTGACCGCGAAGCCGTCGGCCCGGTCCACGCCCGCGCGGCGCAGCGGCTCGAAGATCTGGTCCGGGTGGCCCCAGCCCGCGTTGCCCGCGTCCACGTACACCTTGGTGTTCTTCAGGGACTTGAGCCGTTCGACCGCGCCCTTGAGCAGGTCGTAGCGCTCGTCCTGGAACTCCTCAGGGGTGCAGCCGTCCACCAGGTGCAGCAGGGCGTCCGGCTCCAGGACCACCGTGGCCGGGCGGTCGCCGATACCCCGCGCCACGCCGTCCACCCAGGCGCGGTAGGTGTCCCCGTCGGCGGCGCCGCCCTGCGAGTACTGGCCGCAGTCGCGGTGCGGGATGTTGTAGAGGACGAGCAGCGCGGTGCGGCCCGCCTTGTCGGCGGCCTCGGTGAAACCGCGGGCCTCCGGCTCGGGGTTCTCCGGGCCGATCCACTCGCCGGTCGGCTGCCCGGCGATCTTCCGGATCTGCTCGGCCTCGGCCTTCTTCCCGGACTTGAGGTAGACGGCGACCTGACGGGCCGCGCCGCTGTCCGGGTTGACCCAGAACGGGTCGGCCTCCCTGGGCTGTTGGGTGATTGCGGCGCCGTCGTCCTTGTCATCGCCCCCGGAGGCGCACCCGGCGGCCAGCAGTGCCGCCCCCAGCACCGCCACGGACGCCCGGACCCCCGCCGCACGGGCACACGAGAGGGCCCCCCTCATGCCGTACATGCCATCCCCCTTGGTGCACTCGGCCGGTTCCCATGCTGTCACAGCTCACAGATCGTCCGAGGGCTCTCGACGGGCACGAGGGCTCATTGACCGGCGCCCGTGAGGTGCGCCGACACGACCACGTGCGCCGTGCAGCCGCCGCTCTCCCGGTCGGCGGTGGCGCCGCAGCCGATCAGCCACAGCTCGGCGCGGCCCTGCTGCCGTGCTCCGGACGCCTGCCGGACGTCGAGACCGTCGCGGGGCAGGACCTCGACGTCGTCGACGGTGAAGTCGGCGACGCTGCCGTCGTCGCGGACCACCCGGACCGCCTCGCCGGGACGCAGCGAGCCGATCCGGTCGAACGCCCCGGTCCCGTTTCCGGCGCCGAGGTCGCCCACCAGCAGCGCGGTCCCGGACGCGCCCGGTTTCACTCCGGCGCCGTACCAGCCGACCGTGCCGGACCGGTCCGCCGGCGGCGGTTCGACGGCGCCCCGCGCGTCCAGGCCGCGGGCCACCACGGGTGCCCGTACTCCCAGGCCGGGAATGTCCAGGCGCCGCGGCGGGGCGTCGGCCGGCGGGTCGGCCGCCGCGGGCGGCCGGTCCGCGGAAGGCCGGCCGGCCGCGGCCATGTCCCCGGTCGCCGACGGGGCCAGGGACTCCCGTACGTCGGCCAGATCGCGTCCCCACAGCCACAGCCCGAGCAGCAGCACCACCCAGGCCAGGCCGGCCAGGAGGCGCCCGGTGCAGCGGGAGCGGGTGCGGGTGCCGTCGTGGTCGGACATGACGGTCCCGCCCTCAGCGCGACCCGCGGTCGCGACGGCCGCGCGCCCGTGGGAGAAGGACGGCCGCCCCGGCGGCACCGGCGAGCACCAGCCCGGTCACCTCGTGCGCCGCGCCGGGCGCGGGCGGAGCGGCGGGTGCGGGGGTGGCCCCGGGGGTCCGGGTGGCTGGAACGAACAGTGCCGGTGGTGTGCGTGGTGGGCTCGGGGGAGCCGCGGCCACGGGTGGCTTCGACGGCGCTACGGCGGCGAGGGCGCCCGGGGCCGCCGGAGGGCCGGACGGAAGCGGACCGCCCGTGCCCGTTCCGTCCACGGCGTCGGCCGCCGGGACGAGTGCCGCGGCCGCCAGAAGTCCCGTGCAGAGTGTGAGGCGCAATGGACCCATCGTGAAACCTCCGCCATCAGGAGACTCCCGACGGGCCCGGGCCGCATCCGCTGGGGTGCGGTGCTGCTCCGTACGGGTGAGAAGAGGTTTGTGAACGGGAAGCGGTTCGCGGACGGGGCTCTCAGATCCGCTCGACGAGGTCCGCGATCGAGTCGACGACGTGGGACGGCCGGAACGGGTAGCGGTCGATCTCGCCCGGCTGCGTGACACCGCTGAGCACCAGGAACGTCCGCATCCCCGCCTCCAGGCCCGCGAGCACATCGGTGTCCATACGGTCGCCGATCATCGCGGAGGTCTCCGAGTGGGCACCGATCGCGTTCAGCCCGGCGCGCATCATCAGCGGGTTGGGCTTGCCGATGAAGTACGGCTTCCTGCCGGTCGCCGCGGTGATCAGGGCGGCGACCGAGCCGGTCGCGGGCAGGGCGCCCTCGGCGGACGGGCCCACGTTGTCCGGGTTGGTGGCGATGAACCGGGCGCCGTCGTTGATCAGCCGCACGGCCTTCGTCATGGCCTCGAACGAGTACGTCCGGGTCTCGCCCAGGATCACGAAGTCCGGGTCGTGGTCGGTGAGGATGTAGCCGATGTCGTGCAGCGCGGTGGTCAGGCCGGCCTCGCCGATGACGTAGGCGCTGCCGCCGGGCCGCTGGTCGTCGAGGAACTGGGCGGTGGCCAGGGCGGACGTCCAGATGTTCTCCATCGGCACGTCAAGGCCCATGCGCTGCAGGCGGGCGTGCAGGTCGCGCTGGGTGTAGATGGAGTTGTTGGTCAGCACCAGGAACGGCCGGCCGGAATCACGCAGCTTCTTCAGGAAGGCGTCGGCACCGGGGATCGGAACACCCTCGTGGATCAGGACACCGTCCATGTCGGTGAGCCACGACTCGATGGGCTTGCGGTCTGCCATGTGCTTCGGCCTCCTGCCGTACGCGTACTTGCGTGAGTCCAGCCTAGCCAGTGGCCGGATCCTGCCGGTGGCCGGTTCAGCTGATGGACGGCCCGAGCAGCGCGATGACCTCGCCGGGTTCGACGGTGACGGAGTCGAAGCGGATTCCCATCATCCGGCTTCCCTGAACAGGGCGGGCAACTCGGCCACGGAGCCGAGGACATGGGTGGCGCCGGCGTCGTGGAGGTCCTGGGCGCCGTGCGCGCCGGTCAGCACTCCGGCGACGACGCCCGCCCCGGCGCGGACGCCGCTGAGCACGTCGTAGGAGGTGTCGCCGACGACGGCCACCTGCCGCACGCCGTCGGCCGCCTTGGTGCGGACGAACGCCTCCAGGACCATGTCGGGGTAGGGCCGCCCGCGCCCGCCGGCGTCGGCCGGGCAGAGGGTGAGCGGCACGAGATCCCGCCAGCCGAGCGCGTCGAGGATCGCGTCCTGGGTGACGCGTGCGAAGCCGGTGGTCAGCACGACCGTGCGGCCGTCGGCCCGCAGCTCCTCGACGGCCTCGCGGGCGCCGGGGACCGGGGCGATGAGGCCCCCGTCGACGAGGTCGCCGTACGCCTTCTCGAAGGCGGCGTTGGCGCGCTGGGCCAGGTCCTCGGCGCCGAACAGGTGCCGGAAGACGGAGATCTTGGACTCGCCCATGGTGGCGCGGACGTAGGCGAGCTTGCCGGCGTGGTCGGCGGAGCCGGGCTCGACGCCGAGTTCGGCGGCGGCCGCGGCGAAGGCGCGCTCGACCAGGCCGCCGTCGGCGACGGTGGTGCCCGCCATGTCCAGTACGACGAGGCGGATGTCGTTGGTCGTCAGGTCGGTCATCGGTTCCTCACCAGTCCAGTTCGTCAGCGGTCTGCTCGGCGATCGCGGGTGCGCAGGTCATGCCGCGCCCGCCGGGCCCGGTGACCAGCCACACCCCGTCGCGCACCTGCTGCCGGTGCACGACCCGGCCGGGGTCGGTGCACTGCGCGTACACGCCGGCCCAGCGGCGGCGGACCTTCGGCAGCGGACGGCCGAGGAGGGACTCCACGACACGGGTGAGGTGCTCGTAGGGGTCCTCGACGGTGTCGAAGGCGAAGGGGTGCTCGTACTCGTGGGTGTCGCCGATGGTGAGTCCGCCGTCGGCGCGCTGCACCATGAGGAGCTGCATCCGGTGGGCTGCGGCGATCTCGGCCTGCGGCCGGCCGGCGTTGAGTTCGTCCAGGGCCTCGGACGCGTAGGCCGGGTAGTACCGGAAGCTGTCGGCGTCCGCGACCGACGTCGGCAGCGGCTCGCCGAGCGGGTCGGTCTGCATCATCTGGAGCCGTACGCGGCGGACCGGCAGGCCGGGGCCGGCGAGTTCCCGTACGAGTCCGCCGAGCCAGGCTCCCGTGCACAGCACCACCGCGTCGGCGGTGTGGACGTCGCCGTGGTCGTCGCGGACGGCGCCCTCGCCGACGACGTCCCGGACCTCGCGCCCGGGCAGAAAGGTGTAGTTCGGGTGCTTGAGCAGTTCGGCGCGCAGGGCGAGCTGGGCGGTGCGCGGCTCGACGGCCGCGTCGCGCTCGCAGTACAGGGCCGCGTCGAACTCGCCGCGCAGGGCGGGGTTGAGGGCGCGGGCCTCGTCCGGGGTGAGCAGCTCGCGGCCGCGGACGGCGGCGTCGGGGCGGGCCACGGCGGCCTCGGCCACGGCGCGTTCGAGGTCGCCGCGGACGGGGGTCAGGGAGCCGTTGGCGCGGAAGCCCAGCGCGGGGACGCGGCCGCCGATCTCCTCCCACAGTTCCCGGGCGCGCAGGGCGGTGTCGAGTTCCTCGCCGGCCGCGCGGCCGCTGACCCATATCTGCCCGAAGTTGCGCAGCGAGGCGCCTCGGGCCTCGGCCTCGCGCTCGATCTGTACGACCTCGTGGCCGCGTTCCACTGCGTGCCAGGCGTGCATGGTGCCCACCACGCCGGCTCCTACGACTGTCACTCTCACGACGACCACGTTCCTTTCGGATGGGGAACCACAGGGGTCCTGCTGACAACGAGAGCCTGAACGAGTCGGCAGAATTGGGCTAGACCCGTTATCTTTTCGTTATTCGCAGGGGGTGGATCGGCCCGGTTCGTCGGTGGCGCCGGCGGGTGGTGGCTCAGCCGCGCAGATGGGTGGTGAAGGAGAACCGGTCCCCCCGGTACAGGCTCCGCACCCGCTCCAGCGGGCGCCCCTCCGTGTCGCGTGAGACGCGGTGGATCAGCAGCATGGGGACCGCGGGCGGGGTGCCGATGAGCAGGGCCTCGCGCGGAGTGGCGAGCACCGTCTCGATGCGCTCGTCGGCGTCTCCGAAGGCGATGCCCAGTTCCTGGAGGTAGGCGTAGAAGGACGAGTCCGGGTCGAATCCGGTGTCCAGGTCGGGTACGCGGGCCACCGCCACGTAGGTGCTCTCCAGGCCGACCCGCTCCTCGTCCGCGAGGAGCACGCGCTCCAGGTGCCAGACGGGCTCGCCGCGGGTCAGGCCCGTCTCGGCGGCGAGGGCCTCCGGGCAGGGGAAGCGGTCCAGGGTGACGAGGGAGCGTCCGGGGGTGCGGCCCTGCCGCCGTACGCCTTCGGTGTAGCTGACCAGGGACAGCGGCTGCTCCAGCTTGGGGCCGGCGACGACCGTGCCGCGGCCCTGGCGCCGCAGCTTGCCCTCCAGGACGAGTTCGCGCACCGCCTGCCGCACGGTCTCGCGGGCGACCCCGTACTCCTCGGACAAATCGCGCTCGGTGGGGATCGGGCGGCCCTCGTCCAGTCCGCCGACGAGGTCGTCGATCCTCGCCTTCACCGCGTAGTACTTGGGAATGCGGCCGTGCTCCGGAATACCGGAACGCACGGGGGCGCCGGGGGCCTGGTCGTTGGGGTAGTCCACGCGGGAGATCGTCGCAGATCCGGGCGGGGGCTCGAGCGGTGGCTCGGGGTCAGCCGCGTCTGCGGGTCAGCGTCAGGGCGCCGCCGGTGGCGAGCAGCGCGGCGGCGACCGTGAGCGCTCCGGGCGGGGTGACCGGGCCCGTGCGGGCGAGTTCGCCGGGAACGTGGTCGCCGGGGGCGTGGCGGCCGCGGGGCGGCCTCGGGTGGTGCGGGCCGGTGTCGGCGTCGTCGGGGTCCGTGTCGATGCGGAACGCGTAGTCGTCGGACTGGCCGACCCAGTCCCCGTTGCCGTCGTGCCGCTGCACCACGGCGGCCGTCGCGGTGACCTCGTCGGCGACGGCGTCGGAGGTGATCTCCAGCCGAACCGTCACGGTGACGGTCTCGCCCGGGCCGACGGTGAAACCGGGCGGACCGGCGTCGAAGGGACCGACGAGTTCCTGCTGATCGGTGGTCTCGAAGGACACCGGATGCGCTTCGGAGCCGTTGTAGAACTCCATGTGGGCCTGGTCCGCCCTGAGAGCGCGCCGGGTGTCTACGAGCACCACGACCGGGTGGATGGCGGAGCAGGTGCGGGAGGTCGTGTTGGTGAGGTCGATGAGGAAGTCGCCGTATCCGCCGCCCGCCCAGTAGGTGTCGGGGCCCCCGTGGATCCGGCTGGTGATCGGGAACTGACGGTCGTCCGGCCCGGCGCAGGTGAGCCCCGACACGGCATGGGCCGGTGCGGCCGGAAGGGCGACGGCTGCGGCAAGGCAGAGGAACAGGGACGTGCACAGGCGCATGAACACATGACCGTGCCGGACAGCCCGGCCCCGGCAGGTCAGCCACCCCGACCCGCCCACGAACGCCCCCACAAGTCCGCCCGATCGGCCCCGGGGACGGGCGCGGGCCCCAAAGACACGCGCGGGTCCGGGCGGGCCAGGCGGGCGAAGGCGGGCACGCGAGGCCGGACGAGGCCGAGGCGGACACGCGCGGCCGGACGAGGCCGAGGCGCCCGGCAGTCAGCCGTCCCCCCGGCCGAACACCGGCGCGAGCAGCAACTGGGCCGCGCCTTCCGCGACCCCGCGCTCACCTCCCGGCGCGATCCGGACCGGCACCGCGTCACCCGGCGCGCCCTCCCGCCGGGCCCGCGCCACGAGCACGTCGGCCACGCCCGTCACGAACGCCTCCGGAGCCGCCGCCACCGTACGGCCGCCGAGCAGCACCAACTCGATGTCCAGCAGGCCGACGAGGTTCGCGGCCCCGGCCCCCAGCACGCGCGCCGCCTCCGCGATCTCCCCCCGTTCCACGGCCGCGAGGCACAACACCTCGACGCACCCCCGGTCCCCGCACCCGCACAACGGCCCGTCCAGCTGGATCACCTGGTGCCCGAACTCACCCGCCCCGGTCCGCGCCCCCCGGTGCACGCGCCCTGCGATCACCAGCCCGGCCCCGAGCCCGGTTCCGAGGTGGAGGTACGCGAACGAACGGCCCTCCCCCGCGACCGCCAGCCCAAGCGCCGCCGCGTTCGTGTCCTTGTCGACCACGACCGGCACCCCGAGCCGCCGCGCGAGCGCGTCCCGCAACGGAAACCCGTCCCACTCCGGAAACCCGGTCACCCGATGCAGCACCCCCCGCCGATGATCAAGCGGCCCGGGCAACGCCACCCCGGCTCCGAGGAGGGTCCGGACGTCGGAGGGCCGGGCGCGAGTTCCCTCGGCCGTGGCCGCCCCGGCCTCCGCCGCTCCGCGCCCCAGCACCTCCCCCACCAGCCCCTCCACCTCGCGAGCCACCGTCGCCACGACGGACTCCGCGCCCGCGCCGAGGTTCAGCGGGCCACGGCGTTCGCCGGTCACGGTGCCGTTCAGGTCGACGACGACCAGACGGAGTTCGTCGCGCTCGACGTGGACCCCCACCGCGTGCCCCGCCTCCGGCACCAGTCGCAGCACCGTGCGCGGTTTACCGCCCGTCGACGCCCGCCGGCCCGCCTCCGCCGCGAGGCCCTGCTGCCGCAGCCGTGCCGTGATCTTGCTGACCGCCTGCGGAGTCAGCCCGGTCCGCTCCGCGAGTTCCAGCCGGCTGATCCCCTCCGCGCCCGCCCCGCGCAGCAGATCGAGCACCAGCGCGGCGTTGTGGCTGCGCAGGGCCGGCAGGTTCACCCCCGCCGTCCCCCTGCCCGTCACTCCCGAGACCGTCACCGCGTCCGCTCCGCCCTTCCACCGCTCACACAGCACTACTCACACAGCACTGCTCACAGAACACGGTCCACGCAGCACCGCTCTCGTAGCCATTCTGCCCGCCGCTTGCACTTCGGCAACAGCGTTGCGAAAGTAGGGCCCATGACTGGCACCCCCCTCCGCGTCGGCCTCGTCGGCTATGGCCTCGCCGGCTCCGTCTTCCACGCCCCGCTGATCGCCGCGACAGAGGGCCTGGCCCTGGACACGGTCGTCACCTCGAACCCGCAGCGGCAGGAGCAGGCCCGCGCGGACTTCCCGGACATCCGCCTCGCCGCCGCCCCCGACGAGCTGTTCGCCCGCGCCGGCGAGCTGGACCTGGTCGTCCTCGCCTCCCCGAACAAGACGCACGTCCCGCTCGCCATGGCCGCCCTGAAGGCGGGCCTGCCGGTGGTCGTGGACAAGCCGATCGCCGGGACCGCGGCCGAGGCCCGCGACCTCGCCGCCCTGGCCGACGAACGCGGACTGCTCCTGTCCGTCTTCCAGAACCGCCGCTGGGACAACGACTTCCTCACCCTGCGCCGGCTGCTCGCCGAGGGCGAGCTGGGCGACGTATGGCGGTTCGAGTCCCGTTTCGAGCGCTGGCGTCCGCAGCCGAAGGGCGGCTGGCGCGAGTCCGGCGACCCCGCGGAGATCGGAGGCCTGCTGTACGACCTCGGCAGTCACGTGGTCGACCAGGCCCTGGTGCTGTTCGGCCCCGCCACCCTGGTGTACGCCGAGTCGGTGGTGCGCCGCGCCGGCGCCGAGGCGGACGACGACACCTTCATCGCGATCACCCACGCCAATGGCGTCCGCTCCCACCTCCACGTCTCCGCGACGGCCGCCCAACTCGGCCCCCGTTTCCGGGTGCTGGGTTCCCGGGCGGGCTATGTGAAGTACGGCCTGGACCCGCAGGAGGCCGCGCTGCGGGAAGGCACCCGCCCGAACACCGACGGCTGGGGCGTCGAGGACGAGGCTCTGTGGGGCCGCGTCGGCTCCGGCGACTCGCCACTGACCGGCGGCGGCCGTCCCGTACCGAGCGTGCCCGGCGACTACCCGGCGTACTACGCGGCCGTCGCCGCCGCCCTCCGCGACGGCGCCCCGAACCCGGTGACCGCCCAGGAGGCCGCCGCCGCCCTCGACGTCCTGGAGGCGGCCCGCCGCTCGGCCCGTGACGGCGTGGCGGTGCCGCTGTGACGAACGACGCGCGCCCGGCCCCCGCGGCCACCCCGAGCATCGAGGAACTGGAGGCCCAGGAACGCCGTCTGGTCCTCCCCCGCTTCACGTACGACGACGCCTGGGCGCTGGGCTCGCTCCTCGTGGAACTGGCACGGGAGCGGCAGGCCCCGGTCGCCGTCGACATCCACCGCGCCGGCCAGCAGCTCTTCCACGCGGCCCTGCCCGGCTCGACCCCCGACAACGACGCCTGGATCGCCCGCAAACGCCGCGTGGTGGAGCGCTACGGCTGCGCCTCCTACCTGGTCGGCGCCCGATTCCGGGCCAAGGGCACGACCTTCGAGGCCTCCTCCCGCCTGGATCCTGACCTGTACGCGGCCCACGGCGGTTCGTTCCCGCTGCACGTCGAGGGCGCGGGCGTGATCGGCGCGGTGACGGTGTCCGGACTGCCGCAGCTGGAGGACCACCGGATGGTGGTCGAGGCACTGGAGCGGTTCCTGGGCGAGGGGTGAGGGAGCACGAGGATCACCGCCGGCCCACCCGCCCGGTCGCGTTCAGAGGCGCCAGAGCAGCGCGATCAGGCTGACGAACGCCAACAGGCTCATCGGAACCAGGAAGGGTGAGACACCGGGCCGCCGGGAGGCCGAACGGGACAGTGCGGCGATGGTCCTGGCATTCGCCAGGGCCGCTGCCGTCCAGAACACCGTCCAGAGCGGTTCGAAGAGCCAGGCCGGGGAGTCGGCGAAGAAGTTGTAGCCCAGCAACCAGTTGAAGCCGTCGTTCAGCGACACCACGGCGGCCACCAGGAGCGTCCAGGGCATGCAGAGGATGACGGCCAGGAACCGGGCCGTCGAGTCGGTGTCCACCAGGCCCAGGCCCTCGGCCGATGCCAGGATCCCCAGAACGGCGACAGAGCCGACGTATGCGCGGGTGGTCCAGTCGCTCGTCGCGTCGTTCAGAGCGCAGCGGGTGTTCAGGGTGGCGGTCACGAGCAGCCCTTCGCTCAAGGTGATCCCTCCGGGGTCACTCAAGATCAAGATTACTGCTCCAGGGGGAAGCCGCGGATTGTCCCGGGACGCCCTCCGGTTGGGGACTGCCCCAGGCGCGACGATCAAGCCACAGCACCCCATCCGGAGGGATCGGAACCGATGAACGACACCACAGGCCACGCGCACTCCTTGCGGGAGACCATCGGCCGGTACGGCATCTGGAGCATCGGACTCCGCTCGGAGAACGCGGCCCGGCGCGGCGAACTCGCCGAGGCGGCCGCGGAGTTGGAGGAACTCGGCTACGGAACCATCTGGCTGGGCGGCAACAGCACCGCCCGCAACGCCGCCCCGCTGATCGAGGCGACCGGGCGGATCGCCGTCGCCACCAGCATCCAGAGCGTCTGGCAGCAGGACGCCGGCGACAGCGGGGCGGAGTTCACGGCGCTGGAGGCCGCCCACCCCGGCCGCTTCCTGCTCGGGCTCGGAGTGAGCCACGGCCCGCGTGTGCAGCAGTACCGGAAGCCGTACTCGACGATGGTCGGCTATCTGGACCGGCTCGACGAGCTCGACCGGTCGGGTGAGGGCGGCGTGCCCGCCGGGCGCCGCGTCCTGGCCGCCCTCGGCCCCAGGATGCTGCGGCTCGCCCGGGACCGTGCGGCCGGCGCGATCCCGTACCTGACCACGCCGGACCACACCGCGCAGGCCCGCGAGATCCTGGGCGAGGCGCCGCTGCTGGCACCGGAGTTCAAGGTCGTCCTGGAGACCGACCCGGCCCGCGCCCGCGCGGTGGCCCGCGAGTACCTCGCCCCCTACCTGGAGCTGCCGAACTACACCGACAACTTCCTGCGCCTCGGCTTCACCGACTCCGACGTCACCGGCGGCGGCAGCGACCGCCTGATCGACGCGGTGTTCGCCTGGGGCGAGGAGTCCCAGATCCGCGAGCGGATCGAGGCGTTCCACGCGGCGGGCGCCGACCACGTGGCGCTCCAGGTGGTCACCGCCGGCCCGCGCGACGCCCTGCCCAGGGAGGCGTGGCGCAGCCTGGCCCCCCTGCCGGCGTGACCGGACCGCACCGCCCCAACCCGCGGTGCGCTACGCGTCCTTGAGTTCCTGCCGCTGCCGGCCAAGACCCTCGATCTCCAGCTCGACCACGTCTCCGGCCCGCAGATACGGCTTCGGCTCGGGCTGCCCCAGGGCGACCCCGGCCGGTGTACCGGTGTTGATGACGTCCCCGGGGTACAGGGTCATGAACTGGCTCACGTAGCGCACGACTTCGGCGACGGGGAAGATCTGGTCGGCGGTCGACCCGTCCTGCCTCAGCTCGCCGTTGACCCACAGGCGCAGCGGCAGCGCCTGCGGGTCGGGGACCTCGTCGGCGGTGACGAGCCAGGGGCCGAGCGGGTTGAACGTCTCGCAGTTCTTCCCCTTGTCCCAGGTCCCGCCGCGCTCGATCTGGAACTCCCGCTCGGAGACGTCGTGCGCCACCGCGTACCCGGCGACGTGCGCGAGCGCCTCCTCGTGCGACTCCAGGTAGCGGGCCGTACGGCCGATGACGACCGCCAGTTCCACCTCCCAGTCGGTCCTGGCGGCGCCGCGCGGCACGAGCACGGTGTCGTCCGGCCCGACCACGGTGTCCGACGCCTTGAGGAAGATCACCGGCTCGGCGGGCGGCTCGGCGCCGGTCTCGCGGGCGTGGTCGTGGTAGTTCAGCCCGATGCACACGACCTTGCCGATCCGCGCGACCGGCGGCCCGATCCGCGACGCGTCCGGGTCGGGCCCGGTCCCGTCAGGACCGGTCCCGTCGAGCGCGGGCAGCTCGCCCGCGGCCGCGGCGTCGCGGATCCGGGCGAGTGCCGCGTCGTCGGCGAGCAGCGCGCCGTCGATGTCCGGGACGATGCCCGACAGGTCGCGCAGGACCCCGGTCGCGTCCAGCAGCGCGGGCCGCTCCGCACCCGCCGTGCCGACTCGCAGCAGCTTCATGTGTCCAACTCCCTCGATCGCGGGGCGCCCGGCCGATGAAGGCGACCTGGGTGCGGCGGACGCGGCCATCGGAGGACTGGTCGATCGTCCAGGGTCGACCAGCACTCCGCAAGACGGCGTTCACGTACTGGACCGTAGCCCCGCCTGTGGGAACGGCCGGGCCCGCGCGCTCACCGGTACAGCAGGAACCGCTCGGCCGCGCTCCACGCCGTACTGGTCACCACGTACAGCGCGGCGGCCAGCGGCACCACCGCCACGGTGACCAGCGTGAAGAAGGACATGTACGGCATGGCCCTGCCGACCGCGCCCACGGCCCCGCCGCTCCCGCCCGCCATACCCGCCACGTCCGTCGCGTCCAGGGACTTCCTCGCCCGGACGAAGTTGAACGCGGCGACCACGGCCACCACCGCGAACAGCCCCAGATACACGGCTCCGGCCGCCCCGAACGCCCCGCCGCCGGCCAGGGCGTCGGCCCACCGCCCGTCGAGCGGCGCGGCCAGCAGCCGGTGGCCGAGCAGTCCGGCGCCGTCCGCGTCCGGCGTCGAGAACAGGTGGTACAGCAGGAAGAAGGCGGGCAGTTGCAGCAGGCTGGGCAGGCAGCCCGACAGCGGCGACACCTTCTCCTCGGCGTGCAGCTCCAGCACGGCCTTCTGCAGCTTCTCGGGGTTCTTCCGGTACTTCGCGCGCAGCTCGCCGATCCGCGGCTGCAACGCGGCCCGCGCCTTCTGCCCGCGCGCGGCGGCCCGGGAGAGGGGGTGGAGGAGGAGTCGCACGAAGGCGGTGAACAGGACGATCGCGGCGGCGGCCGCCGAGGCGTGGAACAGCGGCTGGAGCAGGTCGGCGAGTTGCTCGACCAGGCCGGCGAAAACGGACATGAGTGAGCCCTCCGGGGGTCTCGTCGTGCCAGGCGTACGGCGATGGCGTACGGGGATGACGGCATGACGACCCGCGCGGGGTCACTCGGTTTCACACGGTGGGGTGAGCGGTGCCCTGCGCGGTGGTCGCCGGGAGGGCGTGCCCGGGTGCCCTGGGCCGCGGCCGGCCCGCGGCGTCGGGGTCGCGCTGGGGCAGGAAGGCCGTACGGCGGTCCCGGTCCCGGATGGCCGTACGCACCCGGGTGGGCGGTACGGCGGGTGTGCAGCGGGAGGCGAGCACCGCGCAGGCGACGAGCGCGGAACCGGCCGCTGCGGTCGCGGCGAGCGCGAAGGCCACGGTCCCGGAGAGGCCTCCGGCGGCGGACAGGGCGACCGGAAGCAGGACGAAGAGGGGCAGGAAGAGAGACAGGAGCAACGGCACGGCGGAGGGACGCGTGGCGACACGACTGCGGATCACGCCGGCTCCCTCCCATGGGGGTGCGCCGCGGTGCTCCGGCACCTGCGGCTCACTGTCCCGTTGTCTCGTCATCTGCTTGTACAGGGCTCATCCGGTTATACAGGATCGATGTCGAGCGGTTGCAGCAGCCGCCTCGGCTTGAGCAGGGCCCGGCCGACCGGATCCGCCGGGTCCGGATCGAGTCCTGGTCCCGGCTCCATGAGGACGTCCTCGACCGGTACGACGGTTGCACAGGCGGGGCACTCGCCGTACGGCCCGAGTTCGGTACCGCAGTCCGCGTGCCGGAAGTAGCGCAGCCGGACCTCGGTGAAGTGCTCGCGCCCCCACAGGCCGAGGGCCCGCAGGGTGGGCCACAGCGCGATCCCGCGCTCGGTGAGGACGTACTCGTCACGGGGCGGCGAGTCCTGGTACCGCCGCTTCTCCAGGATCCCCTCCGCCGTCAGCGTCTGGAGGCGGGCGGCGAGCACCGCGCGGGGAATGCCGAGGTGGACCAGGAAGTCGTTGTACCGCCGGACCCCGTAGAGCGCGTCGCGGATGACCAGCATCGTCCAGCGCTCACCGATGATCTCCAGCGCGCGGGCGATCGAGCACTCCTGCGTCGCGTAGTCCTTGCCCAGTGCCATGCGTCCACTGTAGCCACTTTCCGAGCACTTGGTTCAATGACCGAACCTTGGGGTGTTACGGTTTCGGAGCAGGTCGGTTCAATGACCGAACCTACGTGAGTCTCTTCTCCGCACAGCCCCTCGGAAGGACGGACCCATGACCGGGCCGAACTCCCCCACCACCTCCCCCGCGGCCCCCACGGCAGCGGCCGCCACCACGCGCACCGCCGCCCCACGCCTCAAGCGCCGGGACGGGCCTCCGCACCCCCGGTTCACTCTGGCCGTGACCAGCGCGGCCACCACCGTGGCCCTGATGACGTACACGGCGCCGATCGTCACCCTCCGCGGCACCGCGGCCGCCCTGCACACTCCCCTCTCCGCCCAGGCATGGCTGCTCAACGGCACCCCGCTCGGCCTGGCCGCCCTCCTCCTGATCGCCGGCAGCCTCGCCGACGACTACGGGCGCCGCCGCGTCTTCCTGGCCGGCACGCTGACCCTGGGCCTGACCACCGTGCTGGGCGCGCTGGCGACGACGACCTGGCAGTTCACGCTGGCCCGTATCGCCCAGGGCGGGGCGAGCGCGGCGCTGCTGGCCAGCAGCCTGGGCCTGCTCGTGCACGCTTTCCCCACCCCGCGTGGCCGGCTCCACGCGACCGGCGTCTGGGGCGCCTTCGTGAGCGGCGGCATCGCGGTCGGCCCGGTGGTCACGGGCGCCCTGCCCAACTGGCGGGCCGCCTACGCCGTCCTGGGCGTCGCCGCCCTGGTCACGGCCGCACTCGGCACCCGCACCCTGTCGGAGTCCCGGGCGCCGAGGGGCGGCCGGCCGGACGTCCTCGGCGCACTGACCTTCGCGCTGGCCCTGGTGGCCCTGGTGGCCGCCCTGACCCTGGGCCGGGACGGCTGGCTGCGGGTGCCGGTGGGACTGCTGCTCGCGGCGGCCGTGGCACTGCTCGGAGTCTTCGCGCTCCTGGAGCGCCGCACCGGCACGCCGATGATCGACCTGTCCCTGCTGCGCCGCCCCGGCTTCCTGGCGTCCTCGGCGGGTGGACTGTTCACGGGCCTGGCGGTGATCGGCCTCTTCAGCTTCCTGCCCGCGGTGCTCCAGCAGACGCTGGGCATGTCGCCGCTGACCAGCGCCTGGCTGCTGCTGCTGTGGTCCGGCACCGGTTTCGTGGTGGCCCTCCAGGCCAAGCGCCTGGCGGGACGGGTGACGCCGCGCCGGCAACTGGTCCTGGGCTTCGTCCTCCACGCGGCCGGCGTCCTGACGATGCTCGGCGCGATCGGCTCCGGCTCCTGGCTCCGCCTGCTGCCGGGCCTGCTCCTTGGCGGCGTGGGCACCGGCCTGCTGAACGCCTCGCTGCCCCTCCTGTCGGTGGAGTCGGTCCCGCCGGAGCGCGCCGCGATGGGGTCCGGCGCCCAGCAGACCCTCCGCTACATCGGCTCCTGCGCCGGAGTCGCCCTGACCATCGCCCTCGCGACGTCGACGGGCAGCCTGTCCAGGGGCGCCGACGTGGCGATGGCGCTGTCGGCGGGACTGGCGCTGGCGGGCGCGGTGGGCGTGGGGGTGGCGCGGGAGCGGAAGCGGGGATGAGGGCGCGGGGCGGGACGTACCGGCGCGGACCGGGGACCTAGGGAGGACGGGGCCGGGCTCGGGGATGCCTCGGGGATGGGCCCCTGGGGATGAGGTCCCCTGGGGACCCCGGATTCCCCTGGCCTGCAGATACCTCACTTTTGTCACTCCCCGGCAGTACGGTGTCCTCCATGCGCCCCGCCACGCCCGCCGAAGACGCCGACCACGCCACCGAAGCGGCCCGCCTCGAGCGGACCGCCGATCTGTACCCCGAGGACGCCGAGGCCCTCCTCCTCCAGGCCGCGGCCCACCGGGAGTTGTCCGGCGACCGCCCCGCCGCGACGACCCTCTACGACCGGCTGCTGTCCTCCGACGCCGCCCTGGAGAACCCCCACCTGGTCCGGGCCCTCAAAGCCGCCAACCTCTGGGAGTACGGCCACGAGGCGGAGGCGAGAGCGATCATCGAGGGCGTCCGTTCCGCGGCGCCCCGCGACCCGGCGCCCTGGGTGATCGTCGCGGAGTCCCTGGAGGCACACGACGAACTCGAAGCAGCGCACGAGACGTTCACCCAGGGCGTGGAGCTGCTTCTCGCGGAGGCCCAGCAACCCCCGCGCGCCACCCACCCGCTCGTCTTCGGCCGCCACCGCGTCCGCCGCATGCTGGGCGCGGGCCACGACGACTGGGACATGCTGGCCGACACCCTGCACAACTCCCCGGTCCCGCTGGACGAACTCCATGACCCGAAGCGCGTCTGGTCCCTCGGCTCGGAGAACCCGGCCGAACTGCAGGCGGAGATCACCCGCCTCCGCGCCGAACTCGGCGCCTACCGCGCGGCCCTCTCCCGCCCCTTCCCGGTGGCGGTCCTGCACTGGCCGGCGGAAGAACTGTCCGAACTGCTCACGGCCTACGACGGCCTCACGTCCGAATACCCCTCCCACGCGACCCACTTGGCGACGATAGAGGCCTCCCTGCGCGAGCTGGCCTCCTCCGGCACCCCCAACCTGGGCATCGTCACGGGCACGGTTCCCTCCTACGAGGCCTTCGCCGCCTCGGAGGCCGCCTCCCCGTCCGACCCGACGCTGCTGCCCCAGTACGCGACGACCCTGGCGGCCCGGGGCCGCGCGGTCGCCTGGCCACCGCAGCGGGGGTCACAGTGCTGGTGCGCCTCGGGGCAGGCGTACGGGGAGTGCCACGGGGCGGCCAAGCCCGCCGAACCCGCCGGAACCGTCTGAGCGCGCCGGAGGCGAGCGGGTTCAGTCCCGCTCGTGGGCGCCGGCCTCAGCCGGCCGGTGCGCGGGCCGGCCGGGACGACTCGCGCCGAAGGCCGTCACGAGCAGGTCGAGCAGCGGCGCCGAGCAGGGGTGCGGGTCGCGGCGCGGAGTGAGCGTATGGATGCCGCGGGTCGGGGGATCCACGAGGGCCACCGTGGTGACATCGGTCCGCAGCGCGCCGCCCAGCACCCCCGGCATCAGCGCGATGGCGTGGCCGGCCGCGACCAGCGCCAGCTTGCCGGGTAGATCGGCCGCGGCGAGGTCGATGCGGGCGGTCACTCCGGCGCGGGCGGCGTGCTGGCGCAGCAGCGCCGCCGAGCCCTCGTTGTCCTCCACCCAGGTCTGGTCGGCCAGGGCCTGGACACGCACCGGGGCGCCCCCGGCCAGCGGGTGGCCGAGGGGCAGCACGACGACCATCTCGTCCATCCCCAGGAACCGTCGTTCGAGACGCGGGTCGTCGGGCAGCCCCGGCGGCGCGTCGGTGACCACGGCGAGGTCCAGGTCGCCTGAGACCACACGGTCGTACAACTCCAGGCTGAGTCCGGGCGACAGGCTCCACAAGACCGTTCCGGCGGTGTCCAGCAGGCGGCGTATCGCCACGGGCACGATCCCGGCGGCCAGGGAAGGCGTCGCACCGACGGCCAGGCGCCGTACCGGCGCACCGTCCCGCAGGTCCCGCACGGCACGAACCGCCCGGTCGGCCTCGGTGAGCGCGGCCGTCGCGTGACGGCGGAACACCTCCCCGGCAGGCGTCGGACGCACACCACGCGCGTGCCGCTCCACCAGCGGCACCCCGAACTCGCGCTCCAGTCCGGCGATCTGCCGGGAGACGGCCGACTGCGTGTAGCCGAGTTCGTCGGCCGCGGCCGACAGCGACCCGAGCCGGCACACCGTCACGAAGGCCCGCCATGAAGTGAGCGTCATGGCCCGCAAGTATGCCCGCCGGTATGCGAATCCCGCAGACCTGCCCTGCGAGATCTGCGCTTGTCGCAGTCCTCGTGGTGTCCGAGGCTCGGACGCATGACCACACCTCACACCGTTCGCACTGTCGCCGTGCTCGGCCTGGGCCGCATGGGCGCCGCGATCGCGGCCCGACTCGCCGGCCAGAACTGGGACGTCGTCGGCTGGACCCGGTCCGGCCGCCACGTCGCCGGCGCCGTCGAGACGACTCGCGACCCGGAGGACGCCGTGGCGAAGGCGGACGTCGCGCTCCTGGCACTGTTCGACGGACAGGCGTGCCGGCAGGTCGCCGACCGCATCCACCCCGCCCTGCGACCGGACACGATCGTGCTGAACACCAGCACCATCGCCCCCGCCGAGGCCGCGGCACTGGCACGGCGGCTCGGCCCGTCCTACGTCCACGCGCCCGTGCTCGGCTCCGTACCGGCGGTGGCCGCCGGCACCCTGCGGATCCTCGCCGCCGGAGAGCAGGACGCACTCGCCGGCGTCCAACCGCTGCTGCGCGCGCTCGGCACCGTACGGCCCGTCGACGACGCCGCCACCGCCGCGGCGCTCAAACTGATCGCCAACAGCAGTCTCGCCGGCGCCGTCCTCGCCCTGCGCGACGCACTGCGGCAGGCCGACGCCCTGGGCCTCCCCCGCGCCCAGGCGCTGGACGTCCTCGAACTCGGCCAGCTCGGCGGCCTGGTCACCCGCAAGCGGACCTTCCTCGCAGACGGGGCGGCCTCGACCACGGCCCCTGGGGAGTTCACGATCGGCGCGCTGGCCAAGGACATGGCGCTCCTGGCCACCGCGTCGAACAGCCCCCTGCGCAGCGCGGCCGACCTGGCCGGCACCCCGGCCGACCCGGAGGCCGACATCGCCGTGGCCGCCACGGTTCCCGCCGTGGACGACGCCGTGCTCGAACCGCTGCGCCGCTACATCGAGGGCCACGCCACCGGCGACCCCGCCCACTTCCGCGAGGCGTTCCTGCCCACCGCCCACATCGAGGGCATCCGGGACGGCGCGTTCGCGTCATGGCGCCTGGACGAGTACTGCGGGCTCTTCCCCGGCCACCCGGCCACGGACGAGCCGGCCCGCACCCGCCGCATCGACACCGTCGACGTCCACGGCACCGTAGCCACCGCGACCATGACCCTCCGCCACGGCCCGGACACCTTCACCGACGTCTTCCTGCTGGTCCGGGCCGAGGGAAGGTGGCGCATCGCGAACAAGGCGTACCACCGGACTCCCCGGCCGGCGGCGTGACCGTCCTGGCCCTCTCATCACAATGGTGCCGGGCCGCCGGTTCCGGCGGTGCTGTGGCTGATGGCGGGGGTGGCCGCGGCCCTGCAGGCCGTCCACGACGCGGGCATCGTGCAGTGAAGTAGACCGCGATGCCGGAAATCGGCTTCATAGCCATGGACATGGTCGTCTGGCGGGCAGCGTAGCCAGATCTCCTCCATGCGCTGCATCCAGGTTCTTCGATTGTCAGCGGCCCCTGTTACAACAGAGCCACTGAAACGTGATCGAGGGGACTTGGTGACGGAATCACAGGGTGGGGGCCAGCCGGTCGCTGGCGTGTACGAACGGCTGATCACTCAGGACGTGCGCGATGAGCTGGGGCAGCTCGCGGCCATGGGGTGGAAGGCCGTCGACGCCGAGGTGAGCAAGGAGTCCTCACCTCACGTTCTGGCCCGGCATGTCGGCGAGGTGGTCGCCCGCACGCTCAACCAGCTCCCCTCCGACCAGCGCGTCCCCTTCGTCAACAAGGTCCTGGAAGCTCTGGCCGTCAGCCAGACCGACGCCGAGCCCGTCAGCACGGTCGTCGACGGCCCCCGCCAACTGCTCGCCCTCGCACAGCAGGAGGCGCCGGGAGCCTATGCGATCCGCCCCCTCACTCCGCTGTCCGAAACCTCGTTGCTCACGAACTCGCCGGATGACCTCAGCCTGGGTGCCGAGCTTC
This sequence comes from Streptomyces sp. CB01373, assembly GCF_002803075.1. Classification (GTDB taxonomy): domain Bacteria; phylum Actinomycetota; class Actinomycetes; order Streptomycetales; family Streptomycetaceae; genus Streptomyces. The sequence goes on from NZ_NNBK01000009.1 coordinate 145,205, forward strand.
GCGCCGAGCTCGCGACCGCGGACCGTATCGACCTGCTTTGCGCGTTCGTGAGGTGGTACGGCATCCGAGTCCTGGAGGACGCTCTTCGCGCCGCCAAGGAGCGCGGCGTACAGATCCGGGTCATCACGACCACGTACATGGGAGCCACCGACCGTCACGCGCTCGACCGGCTGGTGCGGGACTTCGGTGCGACCGTCAAGGTCAACTACGAGATCCGCTCCACACGCCTGCACGCCAAGGCCTGGCTGTTCCGGCGGAAGACGGGCTTCGACACCGCCTACGTCGGCAGCTCGAACCTGTCCAGAGCCGCACTGCTCGACGGCTTGGAGTGGAACGTACGGCTGTCGTCCGTCGCCACACCCGCGGTGCTGAACAAGTTCGAGGCGACGTTCGACGCGTACTGGAGCGACACCGCCTTCGAGGCATACGATCCCGATCTCCACGGCGAACGCCTCGATGGAGCGCTCGCCCAGGCGGGCGGCACCAGCTCCACCACCGACCTGAAGATCAGCCTCTCCGGTCTCGAGGTACGTCCCTTCCCTCACCAGCGGGACATGCTGGAGCGGCTCACCGTCGAGCGGGAGCTCCGTGGGCGGCACCGGAACCTGCTGGTCGCGGCGACCGGTACCGGGAAGACGGTGATGGCCGCCCTGGACTACCGCAGCCTGTGCAAGGAGTCGGACGGCAGCCGGCCGAGGCTGCTGTTCGTGGCCCACCGCAAGGAGATCCTCAAGCAGTCTCTGCGTACGTACCGAGAGGTGCTGGACGACGCGTCGTTCGGCGAGCTGCTGCACTCGGGGCAGGACCCGCGCGACTGGAACCACGTCTTCGCCAGCGTCCAGTCTCTCGATGTGCAGCAGCTTGAGCAGCTGGCCCCCGATCGTTTCGACATCATCGTCATCGACGAGTTCCATCACGCCACCGCGACGACGTACAGGCGGGTCATCGACCACTTCACGCCGAAGGAACTCCTCGGTCTGACGGCGACCCCTGAGCGGATGGACGGACTCAACGTCCAGGACGAGTTCTTCGAGGGCCGGATCGCCGCCGAGATGCGGCTGTGGGAAGCCCTGGAGAACGACCTCCTGTGCCCCTTCCACTACTTCGGTGTCCCTGACGGCACCGATCTGACGAACCTGGGCTGGCAGAGAGGCTCGTACACCGACCAGGAGCTCGGCAACCTCTACACGGGCAACCACGCCCGCGCCCGGATCGTGGTGAAGCAGATCCGGGACAAGGTCTCCAACCCGGAAGCCATGCGCGCGCTCGGCTTCTGCGTGACCAAGGCACACGCGCACTTCATGGCGGACTTCTTCCGCGAGGCCGGTTTCAACGCCGTGGCACTCGACAGCGACTCACCCGCCGACACGCGCGCCCAGGCCTTGTCTGACCTGCGCGGCGGCAACCTCCAAGTGATCTTCTCCGTCGATCTGTTCAACGAGGGCCTCGACATCCCCGACGTCGACACGCTGCTCCTCCTCCGCCCTACCAACAGCGCCACCGTCTTTCTCCAGCAACTGGGCCGGGGGCTGAGGCGTACCGAGACGAAGCCGGTACTCACGGTCCTCGACTTCATCGGACAGCACAGGGCGGAGTTCCGCTTCGAGGACCAGTTCCGGGCACTGACCGACCTCTCGCGGAACCGGCTCATCGAGCACATCGAGCACGACTTCCCGCAACTGCCGTCCGGCTGCCAGATCATCCTGGAGGGCAAGTCCAAGGACCTCATCCTCGGCAACATCCGCACTCAAGTGAACGCCACGGTCAAGACGTTGGTGAAGGAGGTCCAGGCCTACAGCACGCCGCTCCTCGCCGACTATCTTCGGGAGAGCCGCCGGGAGATCAAGGAGCTCTACAAACGCGAGAACTCCTGGACGACCATCCTGCGCCGGGCCGGTCTGATCGAGGAGTCCGCGTCGGCTGAGGAAGCGGCCCTACTCAAGCGGGTCCACGCTTTCCTCCATGTGGACGACCCGGAGCGCGCGGACGCCTACCTCCGCCTCCTCCAGGACGATGCTCCACCGTACGAGGAACTGGGCCCGACGGATCAGTCGTACGCCCGCATGCTGTTCTTCAACCTGTGGGACAACGCGGGAGGCTTCACCAGCTTCCAAGAGGGCCTTGCATCGCTTCGTCCTCAGCAGGCGTTCCGGGATGAGTTGCGACAGGTGCTGTCTCACGTCATCGAGCAGGCCGACCACTTCCCCATCTCGCTGTCCGGCCGCCTCAGCCAGGTCCCGCTGAAGATTCACAGTGCCTACAACCGCTCGGAAATCCTCGCCGCCCTCGGTGTGGCCCGCTTCGGAGGGCAGATGCCGCGCTCCTTCGCTCAAGGGGTCCAGTGGGTCGAGGAGCTCCAGACGGACGCCCTGCTCATCACGCTGGAGAAGAACGAGAAAGACTTCTCGCCCACCGTCCGGTACAAGGACTACGCCTTGAGCCCGACGCTCTTCCACTGGGAGTCGCAGAACGCAACGGCCGAGGGCTCCCGAACCGGGATGCGGTACCGACAGCACGAGCAGCGCGGCAGCCACGTTCTGCTGTTCATGCGGCGCTACAACGACACGGACATAGGCAAGCCCCAGCCGTGGATGCTCCTCGGCCCGGCGACGTACCAGTCCCACACGGGCAGTAAACCGATGGCGATCACCTGGCGCTTGAAGCACGATCTCCCGGCGGACGCCTGGACGTACTCGGCCATCACGGCGAGTTGATCCACGACACCGCTAAAAGTCGGCGGGTTCGGCCTCGGCTTCGAAGTGCGCCTGAGCTCGCTCCAGAACCTCGTCCGGGTCCCGGCCATGGGCGCCGAGCCAGTGAAGGAGGTCGGCGATCACGTTGATCGCCGTCTCCTCCGCCACCGCCGTCCCGAGCCGAGTGAGCCGGGAGCGTTGTGGCAACTTCGCCACGTCGGTATAGAGCCCGAGCACGTGCACGGCTCGAGCCATGCGCGGCCCCGAGGTGTGCCCGTCGTCCGCGGACAGACTCGTGCCCAGCTCACACCAGGTGGCCTTGCGTCCGTCGGTGAGGTCGACGCCCCAACGGTCGGTGATGGCCTCGATAAGAGCCATACCGCGACCCGTCTCGGCGTCCGAGTCCGCGTCCGTAAGGATCGGAAGGACCCGCGGATCAGGGTCGTGGACTTCGATACGTAGGCGGGTGCCGTTCATGAAGACGGCGAGCGTGGTCGGAGTCGCGGGCCCCACGTGCTTGATGACGTTGGCGACGAGCTCGCTGACGCACAGCTGGGCGGCGTCGCTGACTTCCTGCAAGCCCCACAGCTCCAGGTGGAGCCGCAGCAGGCGCCGCAGTGCGGCAACCTCTTCCGCCTGCGCCAAGAACGGCAGTTCCCATGCCCTTCTTGGCATGCATCCGGCGCATTCCATGATGTACCCCGCTTCCTCACTCAGACTGTCGACGAGGCCCTGTGCGCTCGGTGACCTCACAGCAACCAAGAGTTGCAGTGAGAGTTCCAAAATGGAACTCTCATCTCCAACGAAGAGGAGCGCGACGCAGCACAACGCGCCCCGGCGCGCGCCACCTTGCCGTCTCTGCCGAGAGGCGACGACGATCTATCCGCACCGACAGGAAGGGTCACAGGCATGACGGTTGGACCAACCACCCGTAGGCGCCAACTGGGAGCTGATCTACGTCGGCTCCGCGAGCTCAAGGGGCTGACTCTGGAGGAAGCGGGCGCTCGCGTCGGGATCTCGAAGGCGACCCTCAGCCGCTACGAGACAAAGGAAGGCTCGGTGAAGTGGCCGGCCGTCGACGCTCTTTGTCGTGAGTACGGCGCGACGGATGAGGAGCGTCTGGCTCTGGTGGAGCTGGCCAAGGGCGCAAAAATCCAGGGCTGGTGGCGCTCCCTGGCCGACCCCATCCCCGAGTCCATGAACCTCATGCTCACCCTCGAAGACGAGGTCGTACGCGAGGACCACTACGCCTGCATGTACGTCCCCGGCCTGCTCCAGACCCGCGCCTACGCCGAAGCGGTGCACCGAGCCTCGGAGGTGCAATGCCCGGAGCGCGAGGTCCAGCACATGGTCGACATCCGCATGAAGCGGCAGGAGTTGTTGGATCGTGAGGAACCACCGCGCATCTGGTGCGTGATCGACGAGGCAGCGCTCCGACGACAGGTAGGCGGTCGGGAGGTCATGCGGCAGCAGTTGGAACACCTGCTTGCTGCGTCCCAACGCCCCCGAATCAACATCCAGGTACTCCCGTTCTCGTGCGGCGCCCACGCGGCAGCCGTCGGCAGCTTCGCCGTCCTCCGTGGTCAGGCACCCGAACTCGACGTGGTGTACGTAGACCTCATCGGCGGCGGCCTCTTCATGGAGAAGCCTCAGGAACTGGAGCGCTATAGGCTGGCGTTCGAATACCTCAGCGCTCAGGCACTCGACTTCGAGTCCTCCGCTGAGCTCATCGAGCGGATTAGCAGGGAGCGTTGATGGCAACGTCGGCAGAAGTGCCCTGGTTCAAGTCCTCTTACAGCGGCGGCAGTGGGACCGAGTGCATAGAGGCCGCCTTCGTCGCGTCCGGCGTACTCGTGCGGGACTCCAAGCAGCCCGGGCACGCCCATCTCACCGTGTCGGCGGAGGCATGGACGGGCTTCGTCGCTGGCGCACGCCACACCCAATTCGCCGGCCGCCACCGCCCCACTGCGTAAGTCCCGCCTGGCGCCCGGTGCAGTCTCGCGACCCGGCGAACCAGGGGTGGACGGGTCCCTCACAAGGCGATCGGTCGATATGTCAAGGCCTGCTCGACCACCTCGTCGGCTGAGAGCGCTCGCTCTGGCGGCCAGTAGATCAGGTCGGCGACCCACCCGGTTGGACAGGCCAGGGCCCTGTCGAGCATGTCCAGCCAGTTGCTCGCCTCCTCATCAGAGGCGTAATCCACGTCCATGATCCGCTGCACGAGTGTGACGGCCTGAGCCCTGCTCATCTCCACTGCGCCCATCAGATCCCCCTTCCTGCGCAGGAGCGCAATGGGCCCATGCGAGCTGGCGAACCTTGGTACAGATTCAGTCACGATCGGGTGACTTTCACCGTTTCAGTGCAACTGCACACGCCCTTCACCAGTCACACAAGGGCAACACGTAAGACATGCACCAGGGGAACCAATGAGCCAGCAGTACCCGCAACAGCCTCAGCAGCCCAGCTGGGGAGGCCCGCAGCAGCCGGGGGCGCCCATGCCTCAGCCGCCGAAGAAGAGTGGTGCGGGGAAGATTGTCGGGTTCGGCTGCCTCGGTGCCTTCGCTCTGTTCATCGTGATCGGCATCATCGGCTCGATCGTGGGTGCCGGAGACAGTAAGAGCGACGGCAAGACCAGCTCCACCAAGAGCAGCGCCCCGAGCGAAGACGCCAAGGCCGACGATCTCGCCGAGACCACGACCTCTGTCCTCAGCGGCAACATCACCTCCTGGGTCGACAAGATGACCAGCCGCGGCGTCACCTGGGAGAAGCAGGGCACCAAGGAGAGCATCGCCGGACTGCCGCCCACCCGCGACTGGTTCGGCGAAGCCAAGGGCGCCACCTTCAGCGCCCCCTCCTTCGTCGCCCACGCCATCACCGACACCCGCCGAGGAATCCTCAGCCTGTCCTGCGACGCCGCCGGCATCCCCGAGGGCGACCCCTCCGAGCAGGTCGCCATCTTCACCGACTGCGTAACGGCCGCCGCTCTCGACGGCATCGACGACGCCAAGGTCCGCACCTGGATCCAGGCCAAGCTGCCCGCCATGTACGGCAAGGACGGCATGCAGGCCGAACACCTCGAACTCGGCAAGGCCACGCTCAGCATGGACACCGCCGGGGACACCGCCGCGATCAGCATCGAGTCGCAGTAGTGACCTTCGGCGGTTGTGGTTCTTGAGGCCCGTTGCCGCGCTCCTCAGGAGGTGCCGTAGATCCCATCGGGATGGCCATCCTCCCCTCCTTGCCCAGCGATCCCAGAAGTTCTCCCACACCCCTCCCGCCCCACCACGCCTGATCTGCACCTTCCTGTCGTGCGGCCTTGCGCGGGGGCGACCTTGGGGCGAATCTGGAAGCCGCCCGTCGAGGGCTGCGGCAACGGGCGTGGGGGGCCAGCTGTCTGTGCCGAGCTGCCGGATTTCGGGACCGCGCACGCCGAGGTGGGCCGAGGGCCAGTACGGACAGATCCAAGGGGGAGTGGCCATGCCGGCTTCGATCACCGGGCGTGTGGGGCCCCTGGCCGGGCGGCGGTTCCCCGTCGGCGCCGCGCCGGTCACCTTCGGGCGCAGTGGTGACAGCAGTGTCGTGATCGCCAGTGGGCGGGCCTCGCGCCTGCACGCGGAGGTGCTGCGCGAGGCGGGCCGCTACGTCCTGTACGACCGCGGAAGCCGCAACGGGACGCTGGTCAACGGCAATAAGGTGACGTCCCACGTCCTCGCGTCCGGCGACGAGATCACCATCGGCGACGAGGTCTTCGGCTTCGAGATCCCCGAGTCGATGGAGACGATCACAGATGTCCTGGGCCCGCTCGCGACCGTCGCGCCGGGCCCGGTCCTGAACGTCACCGTCTCCGGCGGCGGGCCCGTGGGGTTGGGCTTCGCCCTGCTGCTGGAGCACCTGATGGGCCGCCGTGTGGCCATCACGATGTACGACGGCCGCTGGACCGAGGACGGTTCGCGGGTCGTCTGGAAGAACGAGGCACAGGGCAACGTCCGGCGGCAGCAGGTCGTGACCGTCCAGAGCCGCCAGTACCTGAACCTCCCCGAGGAGGTCCAGGAGCGCCTGTTCGGCGCCGGCGCGTACACCGAGATGTGGCCGGCCGGGCCGGACTCCGTGCAGGGCTACGGCCCGCGGAACATCCGGATCGCATACGTCGAGGACGTACTCCTCGAGATGGCGAACGAGAAGTCCGACCGGATCCGGCTCGTGCCCAGCCGCTTCGACCCGGCCGAGCAGCGTGAGGCGGTGGTCAAGGACCACGTGCTCGCCATCTGCGAGGGCGGCCGTTCGCGGACCCGGGACCACCTCGCCGACAAGTTCGGCGCCCCCGACGCGTCGATCTACTCCCTGAACGGCCACCACGTCCAGGACGTCGTGCTGGGCCTGCGCGTGAAGTCCGACCTGCCGGACCCCATGGCCGTCCTGCTGACGGTGGCCCAGAACCGCTTCCTGCTCAACTCCCTCAGCGGCGAGGGCTTCCTGAACATGCGCCTCACCGACGCCGAGGCCCAGGAGGTCATCGGGGTCGACCCCGTGCGGCACGTGTTCGAGCAGTGTGTCGCCTCGCGGCCCTGCCTCATGGGCCGCAACGACGAGGGCGACTTCCGCTGTTCGACCCATGGCACGCTGTTCCTGCCCGCCCTGGTCAAGGGTTCGGCCCTGTGGAAGCGCGTACTGGAGGGCCTGGTCCTCTTCGGCGTCACCGAGGAGAATCTGAGCGCCGTCACCGGGTTCCGCCTGGACATGGTGCAGCGGCCCCGCTTCACAGCCCGGCTCCACTCCGCGACGTCCGCCACCCCGGGAACGTACGGGTTCCTGCTCGGGGACGCGGCCAACGCCATCCACTTCTGGCCGGGCCGCGGGCTCAACAGCGGCCTCGCGTCGGCCATCTCGCTCGCACGCTCCCTCAGCAACGCCTGGCGGGGGAAGGCCTTCCGCGACGCCGACTTCGTCCGTCACGAGGCGGCGATGTCGATGCTCCAGTACCGGCACAAGAGCCGCGCCTGGAACGCCATGGTCACCACCGACGAACACGGCGACACCTGCGCGATCAAGGACACGATCGCGCAGAGCATCGAGGCGGCCGCGCCGGACGCTCCGAACGGCGCGGCCGGCAAGGCGGACGAGGCGGACCTCGACGCGTTCATGGACCGGCTGCGGGAGGTCCGCGACCGCCTCTCACCGCGTGTCCCCGGCATGCCGGACGACGCGACCCTCCGCGACCACCTGCGGAAACTGAAGCCCGAGACCATCCGCACCCTGCTCGCGAGCGGCGCCTGGGACACCCTGACCGTCGGCGGCGAAGAGGTGGACATCGACATCTTCTACCGGCAGATCTCCTCGCCGGCACCCGTCATGAAGCAACCCGATCCCCGTCTCAAGGCCTGAGGACCACAGGAACTAGTGCTGTGGCCGGGAAGGTTTGCCGGAAAGCTCGCGGCGTCCGGTGCGGTGCATCGCAAGGCGGAGCATCGCCCGTGTACTGGATGTACTCGGGTGATGCGACAACGCGGCGAGGTGCCGTGCCGGGCGTCGCGAGCCGGTGAACCTTTCCGGTCACAGCACTAGCGACGGCCGCGCTCGGCCAGTCGCTTCAGCAACCGGCTCCGCTGCTCCTCGTCGGTCGCCAGGCCCAGCGCGGTCCAGGCCATGGCGAGCCCGCCGTCCAGGACGGCGAGATCCGCGCTCGCGGTCGTGCCGTAGCGCGTGAACTCGGGGTTGTGCATGATCGCGTCGCCGCAGTCGTAGCCGATCATGGGATGGATGGACGGCACGATCTGCGAGACGTTGCCCATGTCCGTCGAGCCGCCGCGCAGCCGGGGATCGCGCGGCGGCACGGTGCGGCCGAGGTCGCCCGCCGCCTCGCGGTACAGCGCGCACATGTCCAGGTCCTGCCGCAGATCGGCGTAGTCGTTGCCGACCGTTTCGAGCGCCAGCTCGGCCCCCGTCGCCAGTGCCCCCGCCTCGAAACAGGCGCGCACCCGTGCCTGGAGTTCCCGCAGTTCGTCGATGGTCTCGGCGCGGCAGTCGTAGTCCGCCGTCGTACGGCCGGGGATGACGTTGGGTGCCTCGCCGCCGGAGGTGACGATGCCGGAGACGACCGCGCCGGGCGTCATCTGCTGCCGGTAGGCGCTGATCGCGACCTGCGCGATCATCATCGCGTCGGCGGCGTTCACCCCGCGGTGCGGCATCGCCGCCGCGTGCGCGGTACGGCCGGTGTACACGACCTTCCAGCTGCTGATGGCGAGCGAGGTCATGCCGACGGCGTCGGTGGGCGCGGCGTGGGCCATCATCGCCGCAGCCACGTCGTCGAAGGCCCCTTCGCGCAGCATGTCGGCCTTGCCGCCGCCGTACTCCTCGGCGGGCGTGCCGAGGAGTTTGACGGTGACGCCGATGTCGTCGGCGACCGAGGCGAGCGCGAGGGCGGCGGCGGTGGCGGCGGCGCCGTTGACGTTGTGGCCGCAGGCGTGGCCGATGCCGGGCAGCGCGTCGTACTCGGCGCAGATCCCGATGACCAGGTCCCCGGAGCCGGCGGTCGCGGTGAACGCGGTCGGCAGGCCGCACACGCCTCGCTCGACCGCGAAGCCCGCGCCCTCGACCAGGTCGGCGATCTTCCTGGCGGACCGGTGCTCCTCGTACGCGAGCTCCGGCTCGGCGTGCAGGCTGTGGCTGAGCGCGAGGACCTGGTCCTGCGCGCGGGTGAGGGTGTCGCGGCAGCGTTGCTTCAGCCGGGCTCCGGTCACGGAACTTCCTTCGGCGCCGGTCACAGGGCCTCCTTCACGGGGCGGCGGTAGAGCAGGGAGACGAGCGCGCCCGCGAGGGACACGGCGGCGCAGATCGCCCAGGCGTGGGTGTAGGCGGTGACGGCGGGCAGCGACCTGCCCGCGACGGTCTCGGCGGCGAAGACCGAGAGCACCACGGCGGCGCCGAGCGAGCCGCCGACGTTGATGAGGAGTTCGTTGATGCCGGAGCCCACCGAGGTCTGGTCGTGCGGTACGGCCTCGACGGCGAGGGTCCGGGTGGAGTGCTGGAGCAGCCCGCTGCCGAGACCGACGACGGCGGTGCAGGCGAGGTAGGGCACGAGGCTGCTGTGGGAGAAGTACACGGCGAGGTTGCCGGCAGCCATCAGCAGCGAGCCCGCGAAGAGGGTCCGCCGGTCGGAGAGCCGCGCGGCGACGACGGGCGCGACCAGGGCGCCGAGCACGAGCGCCAGCATGTTCGGCAGCAGCGCGAACGCGGTGGCCAGCGGGGTGAGCCCGAGCCCGTAGCCCGCCTCGGCCCGCGAGGTGCTCAGGAACACCGGGTTGGCGACCAGCAGACCGAGCATGCAGGAGCTGAAGGTCAGGGTGACGATCGCGACCACGACGACGTTGCGGCGCCGGAACAGGCGCACGTCCATGACGGGCGCCGAGGTCCGCAGCTCGGCCAGCACCCACACCGCGGTCACCAGCAGGCCGCCGACCAGACAGCCCAGCGTCTTCGCCGAGTTCCACTCCCAGCCGGGCGCGCCGCCCTGCCCGAGCCCCAGCGTGACGGCGACGAGCCCGACGCACAGCAGTCCGGCGCCGAGCCAGTCCGCGGACCCGCCCGGCCGTTCCTCGGTCTCCGGCAGCAGCGGCCAGGTGACCGCGAGGGCGAGACCCACCGCGACGGCGGGCACCCACAGCGCGGCGGTCGGCACCGCCACGTACTCGGCGATCAGGCCGCTGCTCACCGTGCCCAGTGCGAGCCCGCCGACCAGCGCGGCCACCATGAAGCTGATGCCGCGCCGGCTCTCGTCGGCGGTGCGCCGGTTGCGCAGGATGCCGACGAGCAGCGGGAAGAAGCCTGCGAACGCTCCTTGGAGCACCTGCCCCGCGAGCAGCATCCCGAACGACCGGCTCAGCCCCACCAGGAGCGAGCCCGTCAGGACGATGGCCAGGTTCCAGCGCAGCACGCGACGGTGGCCGTGCAGGTCGCCCAGCCGGGACAGGATGGGCGTGAAGGCGACGCTGGAGAGCAGGTTCGCGATGCTGATCCAGTTCAGCTGGGCGACGTTCACGTGCAGGGTGGTGGTGAGCCCCTTCAGCAGGGGGCCCAGGAAGCCCTGGGTGATGCCGCTGGACAGCTCCACCAGGACCAGGGAGACGATCACCGCCGCGACCGGGGTCGGGCGGAGGGCGGATCTCGCGGGTGAAGGGGCGAGGATCGGGGTGTCGTTCATGGAAGCCGCACCTGTTCACGAAAAGTGGCTGGCGGAAAGTGCCACTCAAGGTCGCCCGAACGACTTAGTCTCGGCAATGAATCCCCGAAGATTCAGTGGAAACAAGCATTTGAGAGGTGATCGTTGGCGGATTCAGTCAAGCCCGGCGAAGCGGTGCCGTCGGTCCTGGACGCGCTGGACCACGCCATCCTCCGGCTGCTGGCCCGCGAGCCGAGGGCCGCCTGGGCGGATGTGGCGGGCCGCCTCGACGTGCATGAGCGCACCGTCGCACGCCGGCTGGACCGGCTCATCGGCTCCGGCCTGGTGCGGTTCACGGCGTTCCTGGTGCCCGAGTACCTGGGCGAGGGACTGGTCGTGGAGCTGGCGGTGCGCTGCGCGCCGGGGAAGCTGCACGCGGTGGCCCTCGCGCTCGCGCGCCGCCCGGACACACGCTCCGTGGACGTGGCCACCGGCTCGCCCGAGGTGCTGGCCGAGGTCCTCGTGCCGGGGCCCGAGCAGCTCCTGAGCACGGTGGACGGGTCGATCGCCGGCATTCCCGGCGTCACCGACGTGCACACGGCGGTGGTCCTGCGGCTCCTGCTGACCGCCAACGACTGGGACCCGTACCGCCAGGAGCCCACACCGTCCCGCCGTCGCGTCGCCGAGGGCGGTGTCCTGCCCGAGCCGCTGGTCATCGACGAGCTCGACCGCCATCTGGTGGCTCTGCTGGAGCGGGACGCGCGCATGCCCATGGCCCGGCTCGCCCGCGAGCTGTGCGTGAGCGAGACCACGGCCCGGCGCAGGCTCGCCCGGCTCATGGACTCGCACGTGCTGCACCTGCGCCTGCACGCCGAGCCCGGTGTGCTCGGCTTCCCCGTCGAGGCCCGCTTCCGGCTCTCCGTCGAGCACCGCGCGCTGGAGGCGGCCGTACGCCGCCTGGCCCGTGAGCCCGATGTACGGCATCTGGTCATCACCACCGGCCGGGCGAACGTGCTCGGCTACTCCAGCCACCGCTCGGCCCAGGACGTGCACGCCTTCACGACCCGGGTGTTCGCGGAGCTGGACGGAGTGACGGGGGCGGAGGCGGCACTGTTGCTGCGTTCGTACAAGAGGGCCGGGGTGGTCGTCTGACCCGCCCCGGCCCCGGCCGCACGGCCCTACGCCCGCTCCCCCGGCCCCGCCGGCCAGACCACCGCCTGGGCGACGACGACGTTCTCGCCGTCGAAGGTGAGGGCGGGGCCTTCGTGGAGTCGGTAGCCGAGGTCGAGCGCCTCGCTCACGCGCCGGCAGAACGAGGCGTCGTCCGGGCCGGTCAGGACCCGGTAGCGGGGCAGTCCGTCTGGTGGTGTGGTCATGGGGGAAGGGTCTCAGGCCCGCTCTGTGTGTCCGTGAGCGGGCCGCCCTGTCGACCGGGGCCGGGTCCGGGTCAGCCGAACATGCCCGGTTCGTAGTCGCCTGCCGGCTGCTGGACGATGACATTCAGGCGGTTGTAGGCGTTGATCATGGCGATGAGGGTGACCAGGGCCGCCAGCTGGTCCTCGTCGTAGTGCTTGGCGGCGTCGGCCCACGCCTCGTCGGTGACGCCGCCCGCCGCGTCGGCGATGCGGGTGCCCTGCTCCGCCAGTTCGAGCGCGGCGCGTTCGGCCTCGGTGAAGACCTTGGCCTCGCGCCAGGCGGCGACCATGCTGAGGCGTACGGCCGTCTCGCCGGCGTGGGCGGCCTCCTTGGTGTGCATGTCGAGGCAGAAGCCGCAGCCGTTGATCTGGCTGGCGCGGATCTTCACCAGTTCCTGGGTCGACGCCGGGAGCGGCGAGTCCGTCACCGTCTTGCCCGCGGCGTTGATCTGACGGAGGAACTTGGCCGCGAGGGCGTTGCCGAAGAGGTTGAGACGGGCTTCCATCCTGGGCTCCTTGTGGTTGTTCACAGCAGTTCGCTCTGCTCTGTTCTTCTTCGTTGCGCTTCGTTGCGCTGCGCTCGTTTTCGCTCGCATACCTACGACGGGCGCGGCCCGCGATGTGTGACAGACCCGCCGCGACAATCGACGTGACCTGCGTCTCACCGCCGGACGGGGTTGGCGGGCCCCGTCGATCCGCCGCCCGGCGTGCGGGTTAGCCTGTTTTGTCCTACGAGTGCGGGAGGCAGTGATGGCGAGGGTTCCTGCGGCAGTGGTCGCCGCGAGCGGGCTGGTCGGTGGGTACGGCGTGGCCCGCTGGACCGGGAAGCGGCAACTGGGCGGGGCCGTGCTGGCCGTCGCCGGGGCCGCGTCCGCGTGGCAGTGGCGGCAGCGGGCCGGCGGGAAGGCGGCAGGGGCGCTCACCGCCGCCTACGTCGCCGCCTTCGCCGGATCGCATCCGCTGGCCAGGAAGATGGGCGCCTGGCCGTCCGTGTTCACCGTCGCGGGCGCGGTCGCCCTCACCTCCTGGGCCGTCGCCGACCGGCGGGACGCCCGGTAGGCCCCGTCGGGAGCACCGGTCGGAGTGGTGGCGGGAATCCGTTGACCCCTGTCACTCCCGCCACTTCTTCAAGATCGGCTGGGTGTCTAGCGTCGGGGCGTGACCAAGTTCCTTCTCGCCGTGCACGTGCTGGCCGCGATCGTCGCCATCGGGCCCGTCACCGTCGCCGCCAGCATGTTTCCGCCCGCCGCGCGCCAGGCCTTGGCCGCGCCCGAGGATCCGCGGGCGGTGCAGACCGTGCTGTTGCTGCTGCGCATCTGCCGGGTCTACGCCGTCGTCGGGGTCGCCGTCCCGGTGTTCGGGTTGGCCACGGCCAAGAACATGGGCGTGCTCGGCGACACCTGGCTGATCGTGTCGATCGCGCTCACCGCGCTCGCCGCCGTCGTCCTCGTCGCGCTGGTGCTGCCCCGGCAGACCGCCATAGCCGAGGCGCTCGACGAGCAACGGCCCGTGGGGCAGGGCGGTGACGAGCGCAGGGCGACGGTTCGGCTCGCCATGTTCACCGGCATGTTCAACCTGCTGTGGGCCGCCGTGACGGTCCTGATGATCGTCAGGCCGGGTTCCACGACAGGAGCCTGACGGCGACCTGCCGGGACAGCACAGCTAGGGCAGCGCCTTCGGCTCCGGTGTCTTCACCGCCGTCAGCGGTGTGGCGATGTCCTCCAGGGAGCGGCGTTCGGCCTTGACCGCGAGGAAGGCGGCGACCAGGCCCGCCGCGCACATCAGCGCCGCGCCGATCTGGAAGGCGAGGACCGTGTCGCCGACCCTGCCGGTGCTGGTGAGGTCGGCGAAGAGGAGCGGGCCGCTGATACCGCCGGCCGCGGTGCCGAGGGCGTAGAAGAAGGCGATGGACATCGCGCGGGTCTCCATCGGGAAGATCTCGGAGACCGTCAGATAGGCGCTGGAGGCGCCGGCCGAGGCGAAGAACAGCACCACGCACCAGCAGGCCGTGAGCGTGCCGGCGTTCAGCGTGCCGCGGCCGAAGAGCCAGGCCGTGCCGAACAGGAGCAGGCCGGACAGCAGGTAGGTGGAGGAGATCATCACCCGGCGGCCGACCGTGTCGAAGAGGCGGCCAAGCAGCAGCGGGCCCATGAAGTTGCCGGCCGCGATGACGGCGAAGTAGTAGCCGGTGCGGTCGGCGGGCACGTGGAAGAACTTGGTCAGGATCGCGCCGAAGCCGAAGGTGATGGCGTTGTAGAGGAACGCCTGGCCGACGAAGAGGGAGAAGCCGAGGGCGGCGCGCCTGCGGTAGGCGGCGAAGACCGTGCGGCCGATCTCGACGAAGCTCACGCTGCGGCGCTGGCGGATGGTGATCTCGCCGTGCGGTGCGGGGAGCGGCTCGCCCCGCTCGGCCGCGATCCGGCGTTCGATGTCGGTCACCACCTCCTCCGCCTCCCGGTCCCTGCCGTGGATCAGCAGCCAGCGCGGGCTCTCCGGGACGTGCCTGCGGACGAGGAGGATCACCAGGGAGAGGACCGCGCCGAGCGCGAACGTCAGCCGCCAGCCCACGTCAGCGGCGAGGATGCCGGTGTTCAGGGCGAGGATCGACAGCAGGGAGCCGCCGACGGCGCCCACCCAGAAGCTGCCGTTGATGATCAGGTCGACGCGGCCCCGGTACGCGGCGGGGATCAGCTCGTCGATCGCGGAGTTGATGGCCGCGTACTCGCCGCCGATGCCGAAGCCGGTCAGGAAGCGGAAGAGGAAGAACCACCAGGCCTCGAAGGAGACGGCGGTCAGGGCGGTGGCCGCCAGATACACCGCGAGGGTGATCATGAAGAGCTTCTTGCGGCCGTAGCGGTCGGTCAGGCGGCCCCAGAAGAGGGCGCCGACGCAGGCGCCCGCCACATAGAGGGCGGCCGCGGTGCCCGTGACCTGTGCGGAGCTGATCGACAGACCGCTGCCGGGCTCCGACAGCCGGCTGGCGATGTTGCCGACGACCGTGACCTCCAGACCGTCGAGGATCCACACGGTGCCGAGACCGACGACGATCGTCCAGTGCCAGCGCGACCATGGGAGGCGGTCCAGGCGGGCGGGGATGTCGGTGGTCACGGTACGGCCGGTCTCGGCCTCGGCGGTGGCCATGGGCTCCCTCCACGACGACGGCGGCACGACGAGCGGAACGCCAAGCGGGTTCCCCCGAACCGCGTGGATCACGCCCCGCGCACGGCCGACCGGCCCAGCGGCAACTCGGCCGACAAGTCCGCAAACGAGCAGAATGGCCCCCCATCGCCGGAGCCCGGCCCTACGCCCCCAAGGCCCGGGTCACCGTGTAGATCAGCACTCCCGCCAGCGAACCCACCACCGTGCCGTTGATGCGGATGAACTGGAGGTCGCGGCCGATGTGGGCCTCGATCTTGCGGGTGGTGTGCTCGGCGTCCCAGCCAGCGACGGTGTCGGTGATCAGGGAGGTGATCTCCTTGCGGTAGGTCGTCACCACGTAGACCGCCGCACCCTCGACCCAGGAGTCGACCTTGCCCTGCGCCTTGGGGTCCTCGGCCATCCGGGCGCCCAGGGACAGCAGCGAGGCGCGGACCCTGAGGCGCAGCTCGCTGCGCTCGTCCTCGGCCGCCGCGACGATCATGGACCGTACGGCCGTCCAGGCGGAGGCGATCAGGTCCTGGACCTCGCCGCGGCGCAGCACCTCGCCCTTGAGCCGCTCGACACGCCCGCGCGTGTCGGTGTCGGACTGGAGGTCGGAGGCGAAGTCGGTGAGGAAGCGGTCGAGCGCGCCGCGCGCCGGATGCGAGGGCATGTCCCGCATCTCGGTGATGAAGCGCAGCAGTTCCTTGTAGACCCGCTCGCCGACCTTCTTGTCGACGAACCTCGGGGTCCAGCCGGGCGCGCCGCCCTGCACCGCGTCCATCACGGAGTCGCTGTGCAGCACCAGCCAGTCGTGCGCGCGGGAGACGACCAGGTCGACGACCCGTTTGTGGCCGCCGTCGGCGACGACCCGCTCCAGCAGCTTGCCGATGCCGGGCGCGATCTCCTGCGTGTTGGCTCTGCGGGTGATCGCCTCACCGACGACGGCCTGGATGTCGGAGTCACGCAGGACGGCCAGGGCGCCGCGCAGCGCGGTCGCCAGTTCCGCGGTCACCCGGTCCGCGTGCTCCGGCTGGGCGAGCCAGGCGCCGAGGCGGCTGCCGATGCCCACGGCGCGCAGCCGCTGCCGTACGACGTCCTCGGAGAGGAAGTTCTCGCCGACGAACTCGCCCAGCGAGACGCCGAGCTGGTCCTTCTTGTTGGGGATGATCGCGGTGTGCGGGATGGGCAGGCCGAGGGGGTGGCGGAAGAGGGCGGTGACCGCGAACCAGTCGGCGAGCGCGCCGACCATGCCGGCCTCGGCGGCCGCGGCGACGTACGACGTCCAGGCGCCGGCGCCGGTGTGCTCGCCCCACTTGGCGAGCACGTACACGACGGCGACGAACAGCAGCAGCCCCGCGGCGGTCAGCTTCATGCGGCGCACCCCGCGTTGCCGCTCCTCGTCGGCGGGGCTGAACACGGTCATCGCGCGGTGGGATACGGCGTCCGCCGTTTCCGGGCCGGCCTGGGTCGTCTGTTCCATCCACTCCACCCGTTCGGTGATACCGCACACAATTGTCCCTTCCTGACCGACTCCTGGAACGGAACAAGAGTTCCCGGCGTCTGTCGGAAGGGGGGTTGGGCAGGATCCTGTCAATTGTTCCCGGGCCCATCCGCCACCATGTGCCCATCAGTTCGGAGCCCGGGGGCTCCGGCCGGCTCCGCCCGAGGAGAGCGTCACCAGCATGACAAGACGGCACGGTTACGCCCTGCTGACCGCGATCGTCGCACTGATCGTCGTCGTTTCCGCCGCCCTCTGCGCCGGCGGCGCCTCCGGCACCGGCCGCCTGGCCGCCGCTCCGGCCACCGGCCACGCGCCGGGCCATTCCGCCGCACCGGCCGCCGCCGGCACCTGGGTCGCCACCTGGGCCGCCTCACCGGCCGCCGCCGAACCCGGCACGGAGACCACGGGCATGGGGGGCCGCTCGGTGCGCAACGTCGTGCACACGAGCGTCGCCGGGACGAGTGCCCGCATCACGCTGTCCAACCTCTACGGCCACTCGCCGCTGCGCGTCACCCACGCCACGATCGCCGTCGCGGCCGGCGACGCCACCGCGGCCGCCGCCACGCGCACCATGCGGCGGCTCACCTTCGCCGGCGCCCTCTCGGTCGTCGTACCGGCCGGCGGGCAGGTGATGAGCGACTCCGTGTCCATCGCCGTACCGCGGGGCGGCGACGTCCTGGTCACCACCTACTCCCCCACCCCGTCGGGCCCGGTCACCTACCACCCGCAAGCCCGCCAGATCTCCTACGTCGCCCAGGGCGACCGCACCGAGGACGTGACCGGGACGCCGTACGCCGAGCAGACGGCGGTCTGGCGCTGGCTGAGCGCGCTGGACGTGTTCAGCGACGAGGCCGACGGCACGGTCGTCGCCCTCGGCGACTCGATCACCGACGGCATCACCTCCACCGTCGGCGCCGACCGCCGCTGGACCGACGTCCTGTCCGGCCGGCTGCGGGCGGCGGTCGAGGCGGGCCGGGACGTGCCGCGCTACAGCGTCGTCAACGAGGGCATCAGCGGCAACCAGGTGCTGGCCGACGGGCTCGGGCGGCCCTCGGACAACCCCAGCGGGCTGAACCGGTTCGAGCGGGACGTGCTGGAGCGGACCGGGGTCAAGGTCGTCGTCATCGACCTCGGCGTCAACGACATCCTGCGCAATCCGGGGCGCGCCGACCCGGAGCTGATCACCGGCGGACTGCGCACCCTGGTGACGCGGGCGCACGCGCGCGGGCTGACGGTCGTCGGGGCGACGCTGATGCCGTTCGAGGGGTACCGCATGTACACGCCCGCCCGGGAGGCGGTACGGCAGCAGGTCAACGCGGAGATCCGGGACGGGCAGGTGTTCGACGCCGTGGTCGACTTCGACCGGGCGCTGCGGGACCCCCGTGATCCGCGGCGGTTGCTCAGCGCGTACGACTGCGGGGACCATCTGCACCCCAGTGACCTGGGGTACCGGACGATGGCGGAGGCGTTCGAGCTGGACCTGCTGAACGGGGCGGGGCAGGCGCAGCTGTAGGGAGCCGGCCGGCCGCGGCTGATCGAGCCTGCGGCAAGCCGTGCGGCCGGGGGCTATTCGAGCCTGCGGCGTTCCGCCCTGCGTTCCAGCTTCTCCTGGCGGCGCTCCTCCTTGAGCCGGCGCCGCTCCGCCTCGGTGTTCTTCCGCCTGATGCTCACGCCGCCCCAGAAGGCCACACCGGTCACGATCACACGCGGGGCCCCCGGCTCGCCCCCCACGCCCTCCTCGCGGTGGTCGAAGCCGCCCATGATGCCGATGCCGCGCACCACGACCTCGACGCCGGGCGGGACGATCACGTCCACACCGCCCATGATCGCGACGCAGTTGATCTCGACCTCATGGTCGGCGAAGTCGGCGTCGCGCAGGTCGACGACGCCGCCGCCCCAGAAGGTGAAGCAGCTGAACTTCTTGGGCATGGTCCAGCGCCCCTTGCGCTCGAACCCGCCCATGATGGCGACGGCCCACGACGAGGTCCCCCCGCCGCCGACCACCCGCGACGCCCAACTGCCGTCCTGTGCGGGCCGCTTGACCATGTTCACCGCCGGTGCGGCCACCCCGGGCACGGGCAGGTCCCGGGTGAGCGGCGTGAGTTCGCCGTAGGTGCGTGCCCGGTACGCCGCGTCCAGTCGCTCCTCGAACTCGCTCATGTCGAGGCGCCCCTCGGCCACGGCGTCCCGCAGTTGCTCGGCGACTCGTTCACGATCGGCGTCGGAGGCGCGAAGCTCCGGCAGGTCCTCGGTCATGGCAGCAGCCTACGAGACCGCTTTCTCGGCGTACATCCTCGCGATGACCGCCTCGATGTCGGGCTCCCTCACCGACAGGTCCACCAGCGGATACTCCGCCGCGATCCGCGCCACCAGAGGCGCCGCCGACTCGGCGGCCGGGAAGGCCAGCCACTGCCGGGGCCCCTCGACCCGCACCACGCGCGCGGACGGCAGCTCGATCGGCGGCAGCTCGCGCTCCAGGTCGACCACCAGGGTGCGCTCGCTCTCGCCCGCCTGGTGCAGACCGGTGAGCGGGCCGTCGTACATCAGGCGCCCGTGGTCGATGACCATCACCCGCGAGCAGAGCTGCTCGATGTCCTGGAGGTCGTGCGTGGTCAGCAGCACCGTCGTACCGCGTTCGGCGTTCAGATCGCGCAGGAACCCACGGACCTTGGCCTTGCTGATGACGTCCAGGCCGATGGTCGGCTCGTCCAGGTAGAGGACCTCCGGATCGTGCAGCAGGGCGGCCGCGATGTCGCCGCGCATCCGCTGGCCCAGCGAGAGCTGCCGTACCGGCACGTCCAACAGGTCGCCGAGTTCGAGGAGTTCGACACAGCGGTCGAGGTTGTCGCGGTAACGGGCGTCGGGGATCCGGTACATGCGGTGCATCAGCCGGTAGGAGTCGATCAGCGGCAGGTCCCACCACAGGGTCGTACGCTGCCCGAACACCACCCCGATGCGCCGGGCGAGCCGGGTCCGCTCGCGGGACGGGTCGATGCCTGCGACCCGCAGCCGGCCGCCGCTCGGCGTCAGGATGCCGGTGAGCATCTTGATCGTCGTCGACTTGCCCGCCCCGTTCGGGCCGATGTAGCCGACCATCTCGCCGCGCGCCACGCTGAAGGAGATCGAGTCGACCGCCCGCACCTGCCGCCGCTCGCGCCTGAGGAACCCGGTCTTCTTCCGTACGTCGAAGACCTTCTCGACCCGGTCGACCTCGATGAGACCACCGCCCGCGCCGGCCGCATCGCCCGCGGTGTCCCTGCCCTCCACGCCGTCCGCCGTCATCGCCATGCGCTTCTACGTCCCTTCACCTTCGTGCCTTCACCTTCGTGCCTTCGCCGTCTCAGTTCCCGGTACTGCGGTACGACCGCAGGCCCACCCGCCAGGCCGCCCCCGCCAGCGCGCAGCACGCCACCGCGACCAGCGGCGGCGTGAACGCCGTCCACCGGGGCAGGTCGAGCGGATAGGGCCGCCCCAGCACGTACAGCGCGGGCAGCCAGTTGACGAAGGCCAGCGGCAGGACGAACGTCACCCCGCGCACCAGCTCCTTGGCGAACACCGTCGGCGGGTACTGGAGCAGCGTGGTCCCGCCGTAGGTGAACGCGTTCTGCACCTCGGAGGCGTCCTGCGCCACGAACTGGAACGCCGCCCCGGCCACGAACACCGCGCAGAAGATCACGCAGCCGCTGATCACCATCACCGGCATCAGCAGCAGCTTCAGCGGCGTCCAGTCGACGTTCAGCCGGGCCAGCGCCCAGCCCAGCACCAGCGCCCCCTGCGTCACCCGGCCCAGCCGGCGCAGCGCGAACCGGTCGGCGGCCACCTGCGCCAGCACCGGCGCCGGCCGGACCAGCAGGGTGTCGAGGGTGCCGTCGCGCACCCGCCGCCCCAGCCGGTCCATGGAGCCGATCGCCAGGTCGGCGAGCCCGAAGGACGTGGCGGACAGCCCGTACAGGAAGGCGATCTCGGGCAGCGCGTACCCGCCGAGCGCGTCCACGCGGGAGAACATCAGCACGATCGCCACGAAGTCCAGCGCGTTCGCGACGAAGCTCCCCGCCGTGGTCATGACGAAGGAGGCCCGGTAGGCCATCGTCGAGCGGATCCACATCGCGGCGATCAGACGGTAGGCGCGCAGCCCCTCCACCAGCCGGTTGCCGGCGGCCCAGGCCGCGGTCGGCTCAGCCACCCTGCACCACCACCCGTCGGGTCGCCGCCGACTGGACCAGCCGCCCCAGCGCCAGCAGCGCCACCGCCCAGGCCCCCTGGAAGGCGTACGTGCCGAGCGGGTCCGCGTGCCCCAGCAGGATGTCCGCGGGCGCCTGGAGCAGCGAGGACCACGGCAGTGCCCGGACCACCTCGCCCAGCGCGCCCGGGAAGACGTTCAGCGGCAGCAGCATCCCCGAGCAGAAGTACCCGGCCAGCACGGCCATCTGCGCCACGCCCGCGCCGTCCAGCAGCCAGAACGCGCTCATCGCCACCAGGAAGCGGATCCCGAAGCCCACCAGCAGCGCCAGCGGCACCGCGCCGAGGAACGCCGCCCAGGTCAGCGGGTCCGACGGCAGGTACACCGGGAAGAACAGCGCGCCGAACAGGAAAGGCAGCACCCCGCGGCCGAGCAACTGGAACATCGCCCGGCCCGCGTCCGCCGACAGCCACCACAGCTGCAGGTCGGCCGGCCGGTACAGATCGACGGCGATGTCACCCGTTCGGATGCGTTCCATCAGCTCGTCCTCGACGCCGCCCCCGCCGATCGCCAGGGCCGCCAGGAACGCCTGACCGAGCCACACGTACGTCACCGCCTGTGCCTGGTCGTAACCGCCGAGGTGCGGCCGGACATCCCACAGCGCGAGGTACGTGTACACCAGGATCAGCCCGAATGCCGTATTGGTGAACACCCCGGCCGCCGTCGCCGCCCGATACGTCGCGTACCGTCTGAATCCCCCCGCCGCGACGGCCGCGTACAACCGTCCAGCGCCCACGTGTGTCTCCTCCCAGGCCAAGACATCGAAAGCGCGAGAGCGTAGTGCGCCCAGACGTGACATGCCACGCATTTTCCGGCCCGGGGCAGTGCCCGGGATGGGGAACGGAACGGTTGCTGCGAGAGTCTTCATCTGGGGGCGCCGATGGCGCATGTGGGCGTACGGGGACGTACGACGTGGATCGTACGGAGACGTACGACGTGAAACAGGAGTCCGAGCACGACATGAGTGACGAGCCGCAGCAGCCGAACCAGGGCGTGGCCGACCACCAGCCACCGGCGGCACCCGAGACCAGGGGCGAGGCGGAGAGCGGGACGGAAAGCGAGACGGAGAGCGGGACGGAAAGCGGGAAAAGGAGCGAGGCGGAGAACGAGGCCAGGGGCGAGACGGCGACCGCGACGGGGAGCGCGCCGATGAGCCGGACGGCGAACGCGACCGGGAGCGCGGCCGCGAACGAGCCCCCGGACCGGACGCCGAACGCGACCGGGAACGCGACGCCGAACCAGAGGGCCTACCCGACCGCGAACACGACGCCGGACCGGACGCCGAACGCGAGCGGGAGCGCGCCGATGAGCCCGACGGCGCACGCGACCGCGGACGCGGCGGGGAGCCCGGCAGCCGACGAGGCGGGGATCGCGACCGCGGACGCGGCGGGCGGCGGGAAGGGCAAACGGCCCCGGCGCACCGGCTGGCGCCGCGCCCTGCCGACCTGGCGGATGGTGCTCGGCGGCTTCCTCACCGCCATGCTGCTGGTCATCGGCGCGTTCCTCCTCGGCTACTCCATGGTGAAGATCCCGCCGGCCAACGCCATGGCCGTCAAGCAGGCCAACGTCTACCTGTACGCCGACGGCTCCGAGATCGCCCGGGACGGCGAGATCAACCGGGAGAACGTCTCGCTCGCCCAGGTCTCCAAGGACGCCCAGCACGCCGTGCTCGCCGCCGAGGACCGCGACTTCTACACCGAGCCCGCCGTCGACCCCAAGGCGATGCTGCGCGCCGGCTGGAACACCGCCCTCGGCAAGGGCAAGCAGTCCGGCTCGACGATCACCCAGCAGTACGTGAAGAACTACTACCTGGGGCAGGAGCAGACGGTCAGCCGCAAGGTGAAGGAGTTCTTCATCTCGATCAAGCTGGACCGCACCCAGTCCAAGGACGAGATCCTGCAGGGCTACCTCAACACCAGCTACTTCGGGCGCAACGCCTACGGCATCCAGGCCGCCGCCCAGGCGTACTACGGCGTCAAGGCCAAGGACCTCGACCCGGCCCGCGCCGCCTACCTGGCCGCGCTGGTCAACGCGCCCAGCGAGTTCGACGTCGTCGCCCACCCGGAGAACAAGTCCGTGGCCCTGGCTCGCTGGAACTACGTCCTTGACGGCATGGTCAAGAAGGGCTGGCTGCCCGCCTCGCAGCGGGCCGGGATGAAGTTCCCGATGCCGAAGGACGCCACCGCCCCCACGGGCATGTCCGGGCAGCGCGGCTACATCGTCCGCGCGGTGAAGGACTACCTGGCCACGAACAAGATCCTGGAAGAGAGCCAGCTCGACGCGGGCGGCTACCAGATCACCACGACCCTGCAGAAGCGCAACCAGGACGCCCTGGTCAAGGCCGTGGACGACCAGGTGATGAACAAGCTCGACCGGAAGAACCGCAAGGTCGACAACTACGTCCGGGCCGGCGCGGCGTCCGTCGACCCGAAGACCGGCGAGCTCGTGGCCATGTACGGCGGCATCGACTACGTCAAGCAGTACACGAACAACGCCACCCGCCGGGACTTCCAGGTCGGCTCCACCTTCAAGCCGTTCGTGTTCACCTCCGCCGTGCAGAACGGCTCCGCCACCCAGGACGGCCGCCCGATCACCCCGAACACCTACTACGACGGCACCAACAAGCGCCCCGTCCAGGGCTGGGGCGGCTCCTACGCCCCCGAGAACGAGGACCAGCGCTCCTACGGCAACATCACCGTCCGCGAGGCCACGGACAAGTCCGTCAACTCGGTGTACGCGCAGATGGCCGCCGACGTCGGCTCCGACAAGGTCAAGGACACCGCCGTCGCCCTCGGCCTGCCGGCCGACACCAAGGACCTGACCGCCACCCCGTCCATCGCGCTCGGAGTGGCCACCGCCAGCGTCGTCGACATGGCCGACGCCTACGCCACGGTCGCCAACCACGGCAAGCACGCCCCGTTCACGATGATCAAGAAGATCACCAAGGACGGCGCCGACACGATCGAGCTGCCCAAGCGCACCGAGTCCCAGGCGGTCAGCCGCGAGGCCGCCGACACCACCACCTCGATACTGCGCAGCGTCGTCCAGAACGGCACCGCCACCGCCGCCCAGGCCGCCGGCCGGCCCGCGGCCGGCAAGACCGGCACCGCCGAGGAGGACAGGGCGGCCTGGTTCGCCGGCTACACGCCCGAGCTCGCCACCGTCGTCTCGGTCATGGGCCAGGACCCGGACACCGCCGGCCACGAGTCGCTCTACGGCGCCATGGGTCTTCCCCGCGTCAACGGCGGCGGCCCGCCCGCCCAGATCTGGGCGCAGTACACCGGGGACGCCCTGAAGAACACCCCCGTCACCGACTTCGACCTCCAGCTCCAGCCGGGTGCCGACCAGATCCAGCCGCCGCCCTCGGAGCCTGGCGACAACCCGGGCGACGGCGGTCCGGACGACGGCAGTACGCCCGGCGCCGACACCGGCGGCCAGGACCAGGGGCAGGACCCGGGCCAGGACCAGGGGCAGAACCAGGGCCAGGGCGACGGTGGCACGGGTGACACCAACGGCGGCGACCCCACCACCGGCGGGGCCGGCGACGGCACCCCGCCGGGCGATCCCACCGGCGGGGAGTCCGGCGACGTCGGAGGCACCCAGCCGGGCGGCCAGGGAGGCGTGCCCGGCGGAGCGGGCGGCACCACCCCGGGCGGGGCCGCGGGTCCCTCCGGCGACGGCGGCGCGAACACCGGCCTGCAGGGCGTGTTCAGTGGCCGGACGTCACCTTGAGCCCCACCACGGCCACGAGCAGCAGACACACGAAGAAGATCCGGGCGGCGGTCGCCGGCTCCCCCAGCACCACCATGCCGACCACCGCCGCACCGGCCGCCCCGATGCCCACCCACACGCCGTAGGCGGTGCCGATGGGCAGGGAACGGGCGGCGTAGGACAGCAGGATCATGCTGGTCACGATCCCGGCGCCGGTGAGCACGCTGGGCAGGGGGCGGGTGAAGCCGTCGGTGAACTTCATACCGATCGACCAGCCCACCTCGAGCAGACCGGCGAGAATGAGCAGGACCCAGGCCATGACGGGCACCTCCGGGACGACGTGAGAACGGAACGGGGGTGCGTCGTCTTTGCGTTCATCCCGGTACGGCGCGTCTCGTCGGGTCGCTCCCGAGGCTAGCAAAGGAACGACAAAGGGGCTGGTGACCATGGTCACCAGCCCCTTGGCGATGTACGTACCGCTACAGATACAGGCCGGTGGAGTCCTCCGAGCCCTCGAAGCGGTCCGCGGCCACCGCGTGCAGATCACGCTCGCGCATGAGCACGTACGCGACTCCGCGCACCTCGACCTCGGCGCGGTCCTCCGGATCGAACAGCACCCGGTCACCCGGCTCGACGGTCCGCACGTTCTGTCCCACCGCGACGACCTCGGCCCAGGCCAGCCGGCGTCCCACCGCCGCTGTCGCGGGAATCAGGATGCCACCGCCCGAACGCCGCTCGCCCTCGCTCTTGTCCTGCCGGACGAGCACCCGGTCGTGCAGCATCCGGATGGGCAGCTTGTCGTCGTGGCTGCTGTGCTCAGTTCTCTTGGCGCTCACGCCTCGAACCTACCTGCCTTGGGCACGTCGTCACGCGGTGGGGCGTCGCGCCGCTCAGCCACGGCGCCGGCGGGAGCCCAGGGCGAGCAGCCCGACCAGGCCGACGGCGACGAGCGCGACCGGTACGACCCGCTCCAGGCGCGGGGCGCCGTCCTCGTCCACGAACTGCGCCCGCACATCGCTCACGACCCGGTTGACCTGTACGTAGGCCCGGCCGAGCGTGTGGTCGATGTTGGAGGCGACCTTGGCCTTGGCGTCCCCGACGATGGTCTTCGGATGCACGCGCACTCCGATCTCGTCGAGCGTCTCGGCCAGCACCTCGCGGCGGCGCCTGATGTCCGCCTCGATCTCAGCCGGGGTTCTGGTGTCCGCGGTGTCCGCCACCGTGCCGCCTCCGAAGTCAACTGATGCCTGTTCGGGACAGTCTGTCAGTTCTCGCTCCGACCGCGCTGTCGGCACCCCCGGTTACCCTCGGAGCGACACGGTATCCGCACGCACGAGGAGACGAGCTTCGATGACCGAGCGACTCCAGCCCGGGGACGTGGCCCCCGCCTTCGCCCTCCCCGACGCCGACGGCAAGGAGGTTTCGCTGGCCGGCCACAAGGGCCGGAAGGTCATCGTCTACTTCTACCCGGCCGCCCTCACCCCCGGCTGCACCAAGCAGGCCTGCGACTTCACCGACAACCTGGACCTGCTGGCGGGCGCGGGGTACGACGTGATCGGCATCTCCCCCGACAAGCCGGAGAAGCTGGCGAAGTTCCGCGACAAGGAGTCCCTCAAGGTCACGCTGCTCGGCGACCCGGACAAGAAGGTCCTCGAGTCCTACGGCGCCTTCGGCGAGAAGAAGCTCTACGGCAAGACCGTCGTCGGCGTCATCCGCTCCACGATCGTCGTCGACGAGGAGGGCAAGGTCGAACGAGCCCTCTACAACGTCAAGGCCACCGGCCACGTGGCCAAGATCATCAAGGACTTGGGCATCTGAGGGCAGCTCGCCCCATCTGTACGGCCCGCACCGGCACGCCCGGCGCGGGCCGTTCCGCATTCGCGTGCGTGACTGTCCGATAACCCGTTCGTTACTCCGTGTGAGCCATGAACATGCGGCCGAGAACGGAGGGAACCATGGGGGCCAGCACATACACCAAGGAGCGCCTGGAGCAGGCGGCGGACCCGTACAGCAAGGACCGGCTTGCGCGGACCGTCGCCGAGGCTCGCAATTGGGCAGACCTGATGAGACGACTCGACCTTCGCGCAAGCGGAGGTCAACGGCGGGTACTTCAAGAGAAGGTCGCCATTCATGGGATCGACACCAGTCACTTCGTCAAACGCAGCCCGTGGCGCAAGTACCCTGACGCCGCCATCGCAGAGGCGGCGTCATCCTCATCCTCACTCCGTGAGGTAGCCCTGAAGCTGGGCGCCACACCGGCCACCGGGACGCTGTCCCACATCCATCGACGAATCAAGGCAGCGGGAATCGACGTCCGCCATTTCCCCGGATTGAACCAACCCGAACCGGACCTTCCCTTCACGCCGGAGGAGTTGGGAGCCGCCGCAGCAACGGCGACGAGTATCCGTGGTGTGGCCCGGGCCTTGGGCCTGCCGGACGACAGTCGCTCACGCGCAACCCTGAGCCGCATGCTGCGCGCCCAGGCCATCAGCACCGAGCACTTCTCCCACCGCCGCGTAGCGATTCCTGAAGACAGACTTCGTGACGCCGTGAAGCACTCAACAAGTTACGCCGACGTGATGCGAAGCCTCGGTCTGGACGTCAACGACACCAACCATCGACGCATCCGACGCACGGCAGCTCGACTCGGGCTTGATACGAGCCACTTCAAACGCCGTTCGTGGGCTCGGCCAGAGCGTCCCGCACCTGCACCCATCGCTCATCGGGTGCTGGTCGTCCTGCCCTTCGACGCCGGGCGGACGAACAGGACTCAACTCCACCGTGCCCTGAACGAGATCGGCGTGCCGTATGCGTGTGAGTCCTGCGGCAATGCCGGGGAGTGGCTGGGGCAGCCCATTACCCTGCAGATCGACCACATCAACGGCGACTGGCGCGACAACCGACGAGAGAATCTGCGGTATCTGTGCCCCAACTGCCACTCGTTGACGGAGACGTGGTGCCGCCAGAAGGTGAGGCCACCTCTCGCCGCGTAACGAGCTCGGCCCGTACACTGAACGCTGCCGGTCGAGCGCGAGGACCGTTTTTGAGCGGCCGTGATGGAATTGGCAGTCATGCTGGGTTTAGATCCCAGTGGGTTCACGCCCGTGTGGGTTCGAATCCCACCGGCCGCACCGCCCCCCACCTTTAAATCGAAGGCGGGGGGCATTTTGCAATCAGTCCAACAGTTCCCGCACCACCGGTACCAGGGCGCGGAACGCCTTGCCGCGGTGGCTGATCGCGTTCTTTTCCTCGGGGGACAGTTCCGCGCAGGTGCGCGCCTCGCCGTCGGGCTGGAGGATCGGGTCGTAGCCGAAGCCGTTCGTGCCCGCGGGCTCGTGGCGCAGGGTGCCGCGGAGTTGGCCCTCCACCACCCGCTCCGTGCCGTCCGGCAGGGCGAGCGCCGCCGCGCAGGCGAAGTGGGCGGCACGGTGGCCGTCAGCGATGTCGGAGAGCTGGGCCAGGAGCAGGTCGAGGTTGGCCTTGTCGTCGCCGTGGCGGCCGGCCCAGCGGGCCGAGAAGATGCCGGGGGCGCCGCCGAGGACGTCGACGCAGAGGCCGGAGTCGTCCGCGACCGCGGGCAGGCCGGTGGCCTGGGCCAGGGCGTGGGCCTTCAGCAGGGCGTTCTCGGCGAAGGTGACGCCGGTCTCCTTGACGTCGGGGACGTCCGGGTAGGCGTCGGTGCCCACGAGTTCGTGGGGCAGGCCGGAGTCGGCCAGGATCGCCCTGAGTTCGACGATCTTGCCGGCGTTGCGGGTGGCGAGGATCAAGCGGGTCATGCGGGGCTGCTCCTCTACTTCGCCAGGGCCGTCTCGAGTGCCGTGCGCTGGATCGCCGTGAGGTCGGCGCAGCCGGCCACGGCGAGGTCGAGGAGGCTGTTCAGCTCCTCGCGGGCGAAGGGCTCGGCCTCCGCGGTGCCCTGGACCTCGACGAAGCGGCCGTCCCCGGTGCAGACGACGTTCATGTCGGTCTCGGCGCGGACGTCCTCCTCGTAGCAGAGGTCGAGCAGCGGCACGCCGCCGACGATGCCGACGGAGACGGCGCTGACCGTGCCGGTGAGCGGCTGGCGGCCGGCCTTGATCAGCTTCTTGCCGCGGGCCCAGGCGACGGCGTCGGCCAGTGCCACGTAGGCGCCCGTGATGGCCGCGGTGCGGGTGCCGCCGTCGGCCTGGAGGACGTCGCAGTCCAGGACGATGGTGTTCTCGCCCAGCGCCTTGTAGTCGACGACCGAGCGCAGGGAGCGGCCGATGAGGCGGGAGATCTCATGGGTGCGGCCGCCGATCCTGCCCTTGACCGATTCGCGGTCGCCGCGGGTGTTGGTGGCGCGCGGCAGCATGGAGTACTCGGCGGTGACCCAGCCCTCGCCGCTGCCCTTGCGCCAGCGCGGGACGCCTTCGGTGACGGAGGCGGTGCAGAAGACCTTGGTGTCGCCGAAGGAGACGAGGACGGAGCCCTCGGCGTGCTTGCTCCACCCGCGTTCGATGGTGACCGGGCGGAGTTGTTCGGGGGTGCGGCCGTCAATACGAGACATGGCGTCGAGCGTAGTCCCCCACGCACAAGGGGCTCCTCCCGCATCGGGAAGAGCCCCTCGAAGGTGAACCGCGGCGGACCGCGGGGTTCACATCATGTCTTCGATCTCCGCGGCGATCGGGTCGGCGTCGGTGCCGATGACGACCTGGATGGCGCTGCCCATCTTGACGACTCCGTGGGCACCGGCGGCCTTGAGGGCGGCCTCGTCGACCAGGGAGGCGTCGTGCACTTCGGTGCGGAGTCGGGTGATGCAGCCCTCGATCTCGTCGATGTTCTGGATGCCGCCGAGCCCGGCGACGATCTTCTCAGCCTTGGTGGCCATGTTCCTTCTCCCCTGATCCGATCCGCTTTGTCGCAGTAACCCACACTTGGACCACCTTTGCGAGCGGTCGTGCTATGTGTGCAGAATGGTGCGCTCACGGCAGCGGAACCGTCGCCAACTGGTCTACACCAGCGTACGCGTGGATCATGCGCGCTCGACGCCCACCGCTCCCTCTCATCACCGACACAGACCTCGAATCCACACGGTGCGTAGTGGTTCGGTCGCGGAATCACGGGTTCCTCGGCCCCCTTCATCGTGCTACAACAGGTCTACACCAGTGAGTGGTGTAGACCACCACCCGATGGAGGACGTCAATGACCACCGCCAGCGCGACACCGACGGCGGCACCCGTGAAGAAGCGGGGTTCCGGCCTGATCCAGGGCCTGCAGAAGGTCGGCCGCAGTCTTCAGCTGCCGATCGCCGTACTGCCTGCCGCGGGCATCCTGCTGCGTCTGGGCCAGAACGACGTGCACGACAAGCTGCACCTGCCCGACAAGGTCACGGCGGTGTTCGCCACAGCCGGCGGCGCGATCTTCGACAACCTGCCGATGCTGTTCTGCCTCGGCGTCGCGATCGGCTTCGCCAAGAAGTCGGACGGCTCCACCGCGCTGGCCGCACTGGTCGGATTCCTGGTCTACAGCAACGTCCTGAAGGCCTTCCCCCTGACCGAGCAGCACATCGAGGGCGGGAAGATAGTCGAGGCCACCTACAACAACCCCGGGGTGCTCGGCGGCATCCTGATGGGTCTGCTGTCGGCGGTGCTGTGGCAGCGCTACCACCGCAAGCAGCTCGTGGACTGGCTCGGCTTCTTCAACGGCCGGCGACTGGTGCCGATCATCATGGCGTTCGTCGGCACCGCGATGGGCGTCATCTTCGGCCTGGTCTGGAAGCCGATCGGTGAGGGGATCTCCGACCTCGGCGAGTGGATCACCGGGCTCGGCGCTCTCGGCGCCGGCCTGTTCGGTCTCATCAACCGCGCGCTGATCCCGGTCGGCATGCACCAGTTCGTGAACACCGTCTCCTGGTTCCAGATCGGCGACTACAAGAACGCGGCCGGTGACATGGTCCACGGCGACCTCAACCGCTTCTTCGCCGGTGACCCGACCGCCGGTCAGTTCATGTCCGGCTTCTTCCCGATCATGATGTTCGGTCTGCCGGCCGCCGCCCTCGCGATCGCCCACTGCGCACGTCCCGAGCGGCGCAAGGTCGTGACGGGCATGATGGTCTCGCTCGCGCTGACCTCCTTCGTGACCGGTGTGACCGAGCCGATCGAGTTCGCGTTCATGTTCATCGCGCCGGTGCTCTACGCGATCCACGCGGTGCTGACCGCCGCCTCCATGGCGATCACCTGGGCGCTCGGCGTGCACGCCGGCTTCACCTTCTCCGCCGGCTTCATCGACTACGCCCTCAACTGGAATCTGGCGACCAAGCCATGGCTGATCATCCCGATCGGCCTGGTCTTCGCGGCCATCTACTACGTGACCTTCCGGTTCGCGATCATCAGGTTCAACCTCCCCACCCCGGGCCGCGAGCCCGAGGAGGAGACCGAGGAACTCACCAAGGCGTGAGCCCGGCCACGGCATGAGAAGGCCCCCGGAGTCCCATGACTCCGGGGGCCTTTCGTTCGCTGGGCGAGGGCCTAGAGGTCGTACGTCACTCCGGGCGCCGCGAGCTCCACCGGGCCGTCGTAGGCAGTGCGGGCGTCGGCGAGGTTGATCTGCGGGTCGGTCCACGGGGGGATGTGGGTGAGGACCAGGCGGCGGACTCCGGCGCGCGCGGCGGTCTCACCTGCCTCGCGGCCGTTGAGGTGCAGATCGGGGATGGTCTCCTTGCCGTCCGTGAAGGCGGCCTCGCACAGGAAGAGGTCGCTGTCCCGGGCGAGATCCTCCAGCGCCTCGCTCACCCCGGTGTCCCCGGAGTACGTCAGCGCGCGCCCCCCGTGCTCGACGCGGATGGCGTAGGCCTCCACGGGGTGGGCCACCCGCTCGGTGTGCACGGTGAAGGGGCCGATCTCGAAGGTGCCGGGCTTGACCGTGTGGAAGTCGAAGACCTCGCTCATCGAGGAGGCGGTGGGGGTGTCGGCGTAGGCCGTGGTCAGCCGGTG
This sequence comes from Streptomyces sp. CB01373, assembly GCF_002803075.1. Classification (GTDB taxonomy): domain Bacteria; phylum Actinomycetota; class Actinomycetes; order Streptomycetales; family Streptomycetaceae; genus Streptomyces. The sequence continues at coordinate 177,014 of NZ_NNBK01000009.1, forward strand.
CTCGGTGCCCTCGGGCCCGTACACCGGGATCGGCTCGCAGCGGCCTCCGTCGTACCGGTAGTAGCGCGCGACGAAGTAGCCGAGCATGTCGATGCAGTGGTCGGCGTGCAGATGACTCAGGAAGATGGCGTCGAGGTCGTAGAGACCGCAGTGGCGCTGCAGTTCGCCCAGGGCGCCGTTGCCCAGGTCGAGAAGCAGCCGGAAGCCGTCGGCCTCGACGAGGTAGCTCGAGCAGGCCGATTCCGCGGACGGGAACGACCCCGAGCAGCCGACGACGGTGAGCTTCATGAAGCAGAAACCTCCGCTGGCGGGAAAACTTCAAAAAGAGGAAGGTGACGGGGGTCGTGCGGTCCGTCGAGCGTAAGGCGGGATACGTCCGGTCGCTCCTCCGCCAAGGGCTGTTGTGGGCGAACTCACCTGTGGTGTCACCGGTTCGGCTGGACCTGGGGCTCAGGAGGAGCGCTCAAGGGCGCGCACCGAGGGTCGCGCGCCGGTAACGTCATGGTTGTGGACACGTCCTGGTGGCTGGCGCTCGCGGCGGTGGTGCTGCTCGCTCTCGTCGCCACGCTCGTCGACGGCTGGGGGCGGGGCCGCCGGCCGCCTCGCGGGAGGTTGCGTCCCGGTCGCCCGGCGGGCCGCCGAGCCGCGGCGCGTCCGCACCCCGGGGAGATCTGGTGGGCCGACATGCCCCACGGCGAGGGGCCGGGGGTGAAGGACCGGCCGTGTCTGGTGCTGGCGGTGCACGGCAAGCGTGCCCGGGTCGCGGAGATCACCAGCAGGTACCACGACAAGCGCTCCGGAGTGATCCCGCTGCCGCCGGGCTCGGTGGGGGACGCGCAGGGACGGACCAGTTTCGTGGAGACGGCCGAGGTCCGGGAGGTGCCGCTGTGGGACTTCCGCCGCCGGGTGGGCGTCGTGGACCCGGTGCTCTGGGACCAGGTGCGGTACCTGGCGGGCTGACGGGAACGCGCGCGGCCAAGCTGATCGGGACGGCCCGGCGGAACGGGACGCCCTGACTGAACGGGACCGGCGCGCCGCTGCCATGTCCGTGAGCCCAGGCGTACCGGGCTCACGGCCCCGTCACCCGCACGGTGACCGTCCACTGCCGGATGCCCTGGCACGCGGTCCGGCCGTGGCCCGCCGCGCACAGCGGGCGGACGGAGGTCAGCCGGGCCGTTCCGGGCGTGACGGCGTCGAAGGCGGCGACGGCGTCGCCCGGCAGGAGCACGATGCCCGCGTTGGCGGCGCGCAGGGCGGTGCCGCCGGCCCTGACCGGTGTCCAGGGACGGTCCTCGGTGCCTTCGAGGGTGAGCCGTACCTGTCCGCCGACGGTCAGGCAGAGGGTGCGTCCGGAGTCGGCGGCGGTGAGTTCGGCGCGGTCCGTGCAGGCGGGGGCGGATGCGGGCGGGGAGGCCGGCCCGGCCGTCGGCCGGGAGGGGGCGCCGTCCTTGCCGGAGCCCGCGCCGTCGTGCCGCGCGCCGCAGCCGGCGAGGAGCAGGGTCGCCGCCGCGGCGGTGACGATGCCGGCGTGAAGCGTCGAACGGCGCATGGGGGCGGCCGCCTTTCTGCTGAGCCCGGGACACCGATGCCGTGCCCTGTCCCTCTGCCAATGTGACGTACCCGTGTGACGTTTCTCCAGCACATCAGGATCCCGTCCCCCACGCACGCCGGAGCCCCGGCCGATTCGACGGCCGGGGCCCTGTCCGAACACCGAACGAGAGGTCCTACGCCCAGAGCTGCCCCTGGAGGGTCTCGATGGCCTCCTCGGTGGTGGCCGCGGTGTAGACGCCGGTGGACAGGTACTTCCAGCCGCCGTCGGCGACGACGAAAACGATGTCGGCGCTCTCGCCCGCCTTGACCGCCTTCTTCCCGACGCCGATCGCGGCGTGCAGGGCGGCGCCGGTGGAGACTCCGGCGAAGATGCCTTCCTGCTGGAGGAGTTCACGGGTACGGGTGACCGCGTCGGCGGAGCCGACCGAGTAGCGGGTGGTGAGCACGGAGGCGTCGTAGAGCTCGGGGACGAAGCCCTCGTCGAGGTTGCGCAGTCCGTAGACCAGGTCGTCGTAGCGCGGCTCGGCGGCGACGATCCGCACGTCCGGCTTGTGCTCGCGCAGGTAGCGGCCGACGCCCATGAGGGTGCCCGTGGTGCCGAGGCCGGCGACGAAGTGCGTGATCGAGGGCAGGTCGGCGAGGATCTCGGGGCCGGTGGTGGCGTAGTGGGCACCGGCGTTGTCCGGGTTGCCGTACTGGTAGAGCATCACCCAGTCCGGGTGCTCGGCGGCCAGTTCCTTGGCCACGCGTACGGCGGTGTTGGAGCCGCCCGCGGCCGGGGAGGGGATGATCTCCGCTCCCCACATGCCGAGCAGGTCCCGGCGCTCCTGCGAGGTGTTCTCGGGCATCACGCACACCATGCGGTAGCCCTTGAGCTTGGCCGCCATGGCCAGCGAGATGCCGGTGTTGCCCGAGGTGGGTTCGAGGATCGTGCAGCCCGGGGTGAGCCGGCCGTCCTTCTCCGCCTGCTCGATCATGTGCAGGGCGGGCCGGTCCTTGATCGAGCCGGTCGGGTTGCGGTCCTCCAGCTTGGCCCAGAGGCGGACCTCGGCCGACGGCGACAGCCGCGGCAGGCACACCAGGGGGGTGTTGCCCACCGCGGCCAGCGGGGAGTCGTAACGCATCGCTGCTCAGCGGCCGATCAGCGCATGCCGCCGGCCACGGCCGGCAGGATCGTCACGTTGTCGCCGTCGGCGAGCTTGGTGGAGATGCCGTCCAGGAAGCGCACGTCCTCGTCGTTGAGGTAGACGTTGACGAAGCGGCGCAGCTGCGCGCCGTTCGCCTCGTCGACGATGCGTGCCCGGATGCCCGGGTGCCGGGTCTCGAGGTCGGCGAAGAGCTCGGCGAGGGTCTCCCCGTTGCCGTCGACGGCCTTCTGGCCGTCGGTGTACTGGCGGAGGATGGTGGGGATGCGGACCTCGATGGCCATGGTTGCGGGCTCCTGTCGGTAAGGATGTCGTCGGGGTGTGGATCCCCCGGCTCGGACGCGGCCGGGCGCACGATGGGTACCCCCAGGCTTTCGGCACTGGGGAGCGCCGCGGCCCTCACGGCCGTGCGGCGGCGCGGAACGTCAACAGATGGCGCTGTTCAGCCTGCACAGGTCGACGTGCAGCCGCGCCACGAGCAGCATGCCCGGCGTCTTGTCGCTCACGTCGTGGAGAACCATGCGGTCATCGTATCGATTCCCGGTGCGGGACCCGGAGTGCGATCTCGGAACTCGGACACTTTCCATCCACGTCACGAGACGTCCGCGCTCAGTACGCCTCCACCACCTTGACCTCCTCCTCCGTGACCTCGCCGTCGACGATGCGGAAGGAGCGGAACTGGAACTCGCCGAGCCCGTCGGTGTCGGCCGTGGAGACCAGGACGTAGTGCGCGCCGGGCTCGTTGGCGTAGTTGATGTCGGTGCGGGAGGGGTAGGCCTCGGTGGCGGTGTGCGAGTGGTAGACGATCACGGGCTCCTCGTCCCGGTCGTCCATCTCGCGGTAGAGCTTGAGCAGGTCCTGCGAGCCGAACTCGTAGAAGGTGGGCGAGCGGGCCGCGTTCACCATGGGGACGAACCGCTCGGGCCGCCCGGATCCCGCGGGTCCGGCCACCACGCCGCACGCCTCGTCGGGGTGGTCCTTGCGGGCGTGGGCGACGATCTGGTCGTGGAGGGCCTGGGTAAGGGTCAGCATGGCGGCCAGCATAGACAGGCTGGGAAATGCAGGGCCGCGCGATGGGGGTACCCCCGGGCGTTCAGCCCTGGGGGAGCGTCAGGCAGGGTGGTGGCGGGCGACGGGTGGGCCGTTCCGTACCGGAGTCCGGTACGGAACGGCCCACATCGCGGACGTCTTGAGCGGCCGCGGGAGCGGGTTGGGGGCCCGCTCCCGCCGGCGACGTCCGGTCATGGAGATCCGCGGGGTCAGCCGACCTTCTCGAGCTGCTGCTCGCCGCTGTCGGCGACCTGCGGGTTGCGGTTCTTGAGGATCGCCCAGCCGATGGCCAGGGCGGCGGTCCACCCGGCCATCACGTACAGGCAGACACGGGAGTCGGCGTCGTACGCGATCAGGCAGGTGACGAAGAGAAGGAACACGATGGCGACGTAGGAGCACTTGGAGCCGCCGGGGGCGGGGAAGGAGGAGGCGCGCAGCCGGCCCGCCTCGACTCCGCGGCGGTACAGGACGTGGCTGATCAGGATCATCAGCCAGGTCCAGATGCCGGCGGCGGTGGCGACGGAGGTGACGTAGCCGAAGGCCTTCTCCGGGACGATGTAGTTCAGCACCACGCCGATGCCCATGAAGGCGACGGAGACGGTGATGCCGAGCGCCGGGGTCTTGGTGCTGGACAGGCGGCTGAAGAACCGGGGGGCCTCGCCGTTGTCGGCGAGGGTGCGCAGCATGCGGCCGGTGGAGTACATGCCGGAGTTGCAGGAGGACAGGGCCGCGGTGAGCACCACGAAGTTCACGATGCCCGCGCCGGCCGGGATGCCGATGACCGCGAACGCCTTCACGAAGGGGCTGACGCCCGGGGCGAACTCGGTCCACTTCACCACGCACAGGATGACGGTGAGGGCGCCGACGTAGAACAGGGCGATGCGCCAGGGCAGGGTGTTGATCGCCTTGGGGAGGGTCTTCTCCGGGTCCTCGGACTCGCCCGCGGTGACGCCGACCAGTTCGACGGCGAGGTAGGCGAACATCACGCCCTGGAGGGTCATCAGGGAGGAGCCGACGCCCTTGGGGAAGAAGCCGTCGAACGCCCAGAGGTTGCTGACGGCGGCGGTGTCGCCTGCGGCGCTGAAGCCGAAGGTGAGGACGCCGAGACCGATCACGATCATGCCGATGAGGGCGGTGACCTTGACCATCGAGAACCAGAACTCGATCTCGCCGAAGAGCTTCACGGAGATCAGGTTGGCCACGAAGAGGACCACCAGGAACACCAGCGCGGTCACCCACTGCGGGACGGCGGGGAACCAGTAGTGGACGTAGATCGCGGCGGCCGTCAGCTCGGCCATTCCGGTCACCACCCACATCAGCCAGTACGTCCAGCCGGTAAAGAAGCCGAAGAACGGGCCGAGGAACTCGCGGGAGTACTCCGCGAAGGAGCCCGAGACGGGGCGGTACAGCAGGAGCTCGCCGAGCGCCCGCATGATGAAGAAGATGATGAGGCCCGCGAGGGCGTACATGACGATGAGGCTGGGTCCGGCCTTGGCGATGTTCGCCCCCGCGCCCAGGAAGAGTCCGACGCCGATGGCGCCGCCGATGGCGATCATCTGGACCTGGCGGCTGCCGAGACCGCGCTCGTACCCCTCTTCGGGGGCTTCCGTGACCTGCTCTGAGGTCATGTGGTGTGCGCCTTTCTCCATGCCGACCCGGGCCCTAGTTCGGCCCCCGGATCGGGTTTCGATCCCCCCGGATTGATGGAGTGCGTGCCCGGGTCTCCCCGGATCCGCCGTGCCTGGCCGGCTGTTGCCGGCTCGGTGGCGCACCCGGCCGGACATGGGTGGTGTCCGCCGGGCGATCGTGAAGATTTATCACGGCCGCAACACTGATCGACGGGGAACTGTGTGATGCATCCCACGAGAAGAAGCGGACGAAGCGCTTGGGGCGCACCCATACCCGGCCGTCGCAGTGACATGATCGTTATCCCGATTTGAGCGTCCTCTGAGCGAACGCGAAATCCGGATATACCGGGGCGGATCACGGCATGCAGTTATGGCGCATGACTACGGCACGCGAGTGCTCGAATACGCGGCGCGAGGATCGGGGCGCAGCGGGGGACTAGGCCATGAGCGTGGTGACGAGGGTCTCCTGGAGGCCGCCAAGCCAGAGGTAGGCCATCACCATCGGCTTGCGCGGGTCCTCGTCCGGCAGCAGGTAGAAGTCGTCCGTGTCGTCCTCGTCGGTGATCTCCAGCCGGGCACCGATGGCGAGGCGCAGGTCGTTGAGCGCGCCCAGCCACCGCCGGGACTCGGCCGTCGTCAGTTCGAGGACCGCGAGACCCCCTTCACCGGGGGTGAGCGCGTTGAGCGAGTGGATCACCGCGAGGGCGTTCTCGCGCTTGCCGGCCCGCAGGTCGTTCTCGGTGTAGCGGCGGAACTCGGCGGAGTGGGCACGCTGCTCGGCGGCCTCTCGCGGGTTGCCGTCGGTCTGCTCGGGGTCGCGGTAGGCGTCCGGGAAGAGCCGCTTGAGGACGGGGTCGGACGGCGGTTCGCTCGGACCCTCGGCGAACAGCTGGGCGAGCGGGTCGGCGGGGACGTCGTCCTCGGCGGGGCCGGGGCCGATGAGCTCCAGGAGCTGCACCGCCAGCGAGCGGATGATGGAGATCTCGACGTCGTCGAGGGCGACGGACGCGCCGCCGCCGGGGAGCGGTTCGAAGGTTCCGGGCATGGAGGCAGTCGCTACTTCCGGTCCTGCTGGAGGGTGGCCCACAGACCATAGCCGTGCATGGCCTGCACGTCCCGTTCCATCTCCTCACGGGTCCCGCTGGAGACGATCGCCCGGCCTTTGTGGTGGACGTCGAGCATGAGCTTGGTGGCCTTGTCCTTGGAGTAGCCGAAGTACGTCTGGAAGACGTACGTCACATAGCTCATGAGATTGACGGGGTCGTTGTGCACGATCGTCACCCAGGGCACATCGGGTTCGGGTACGGCGAAGACCTCCTCCACCGACTCGGTCTTCTCGATCTCCATGGGTGCGGCTGCCGTCACAGGCCCCATGCTGCCACCCCGAGGGGGTACTCGCATAAACGGTGGGCCAAATCGTCAGTCTGACGAAATGGGAGTACGATTCTTCGCCAGGCATCATCCGGGGACCGCCCCCGGACCCCCGGCCGGGCGTCGGGGGCACCCGCACGACATGGCTAGGAGAGCTTCGGTGGGCGTTGCTGACCTTGGGCTGCCGGTGGACGTTCCCTCGACGGCTCTGTTCACCGATCACTACGAGCTGACGATGCTCCAGGCCGCGCTGAAGTCGGGGACGGCCGGGCGGCGCAGCGTGTTCGAGGTCTTCACCCGGCGGCTGCCCGACGGGCGCCGCTACGGGGTCGTGGGCGGTACCGGGCGGGTGCTGGACGCGGTGGAGAACTTCCGCTTCGACGCGGACGTCCTCAGGTTCCTGCGCGAGCGCCGGGTGGTGGACGAGCAGACCCTGGAGTGGCTCGCCGGCTACCGGTTCGGCGGGGACATCTGGGGCTACCCCGAGGGCGAGGTGTACTTCCCGGGCTCGCCGATCATGCGGGTGGAGGGGTCGTTCGGCGAGTGCGTGCTGCTGGAGACGGTGATCCTGTCGATCCTCAACCACGACTCGGCGATCGCGGCCGCCGCCTCGCGGATGTCCTCGGCCGCCCAGGGACGCCCGCTGATCGAGATGGGCGCCCGCCGCACCCATGAGCTGGCCGCGGTCGCCGCCTCGCGGGCCGCCTACCTCGGCGGCTTCACCTCCACCTCCGACCTGGCCGCCGGCTTCCGCTACAACATCCCGACGGTGGGCACCTCCGCGCACGCCTTCACCCTGCTGCACGACAGCGAGCGGGACGCCTTCCGGGCGCAGGTCGACTCACTCGGCCGGGACACCACGCTGCTGGTGGACACATACGACGTGGCCGAGGCGGTCCGTACGGCCGTCGAGATCGCGGGACCCGAGCTGGGCTCGGTACGCATCGACTCCGGCGACCTGCTGCTGGTCGCGCACCGGGTGCGGCACCAGCTCGACGAGCTGGGCGCCCGGAACACGAGGATCATCGTCACCTCGGACCTGGACGAGTACGCCATCGCCTCGCTGGCGGCGGCGCCGGTGGACGCCTACGGCGTCGGCACCCAGCTGGTCACCGGCTCCGGGCACCCGACGGCGTCCATGGTCTACAAGCTGGTCGCGCGCGCCGGGAGCGGTGACGCCGGGGCGCCGCTGGTGCCGGTGGCGAAGAAGTCCACCGGCGGGAAGACCTCCATCGGCGGCCGCAAGTGGGCGGCGCGCCGGCTGGACGCGTACGGGGTCGCGGAGGCCGAGGTCGTGGGCACCGGTCCGGTGCCGGACGCGCTGACCGGCCGGCAGCTCCTGGTGGAGCTGGTCAAGGGCGGCGAGGTGGTCGCCCGCGAGCCGCTGGACGCGGCCCGGGAGCGGCACGCGGCCGCCCGTGCCAACCTGCCGCTGTCGGCGACCCAGCTGTCCAGGGGGGAACCCGTCCTTCCGACGGAGTACGTGCACCGGGGCTCGGGTAGCTAGTGCTGTGACCGGAAAGGTTCACCGGCTCGCGACGCCCGGCACGGCACCTCGCCGCGTTGTCGCATCACCCGAGTACATCCAGTACACGGGCGATGCTCCGCCTTGCGATGCACCGCACCGGACGCCGCGAGCTTTCCGGCAAACCTTTCCGGTCACAGCACTAGGGGGTGTCTGACACCCCCTGAAGCACGTGCCCCCGCTTCGGTACCCCCCGAAAGGTCCCCTCCCGTCCCAGTGGCGGAGTTCCCGGTCCCATGGCCTCACGACCGGACTCGTGCCTTCTCCGCCCACCAATCCGACAGCCGAAGGACACCGCCCATGCGTCGCGCCTTGATCGTCGTCGATGTGCAGAACGACTTCTGCGAGGGGGGCAGCCTCGCGGTGGCCGGGGGCGCCGACGTCGCCGCCGCCGTCACCGAGCTCATCGGGCATGGGGGTCCCCCCTGCTCGAGCGAAGCCGAGAGCTTGGGGGATCCCGCGGGCTACCGGCACGTGGTGGCGACCCGGGACCACCACATCGCGCCCGGCGGCCACTTCGCCGACAACCCCGACTTCGTCCGCTCCTGGCCGGCGCACTGTGTCGCGGGCACCGAGGGTGTGGGCTTCCATCCGAACTTCGCCCCCGCCGTCGCCTCGGGAGCCGTCGACGCGGTCTTCGACAAGGGCGCGTACTCGGCGGCCTACAGCGGCTTCGAGGGCACCGACGAGAACGGCGAGACGCTGGCCGACTGGCTCAGGGCCCGGCAGATCGACGAGGTGGACGTGGTCGGAATCGCCACGGACCACTGTGTCCGCGCCACCGCCCTGGACGCCGTGAAGGAGGGCTTCCGCACCCAGGTCCTCCTTGACCTCACGGCCGGGGTCTCCCGGTCCACCACGGACCGGGCCCTGGAGGACCTGCGCCAGGCAGGCGTGACCCTCACCGGCGAACCGGTGGTCGCCTAGCCGGTACCAAGGCCTGTCCGGGGCCCGGCTGTCACGAGGGCTGGTGGTGGGCCGGGGGTCTGCGCAGCAGGGCTCTGATCGGGTGCCACAGTTCCGGGGCGCCGACGGTGTCGCCGGGGGACGTGCGCCAGATCAGGCCGTCGGGGTGGTGCAGGACCGCGGTGACCTCGTCCGGGGTCGGCGGGGCCGCGTTGCCCCGCAGGTAGACCGCGCGCAGGCCCAGGTTGCGCAGCCGGGTCAGGGCCCGGGCGCGGTTCTGCGCGTGGACGAGCACGCGCACGCCGCCGGTGCCGTCGACGGCGGGGCTGGGCAGGTTCAGCGCCACCACCACGGTCCCGTTCGGCAGCTTGCAGAAGCCTCCTGCGGCCATGCGGTCACTTCCCCGTTCCGGTCGGTGTCAATAAGCGGGTCACAGAACGCACCTAAACACGATCGGCGGCAACCCGCCAGGGGGGTTGCCGCCGATACGCGCTTGACCTGCGCTGATGCCGATTACTTCAGCGCGCTGCCGACCTCGAGCTCGATCGTGGAGCCGTCCTTGGCCTCCTTGGTGATCTTGATCTTGGTGTTGGTGTCAGTGATCTTGACACCGCCGGCCGGGTTCGCCGGGTCGTAGTAGGTGTTGGTGCGGTCGTTGAAGACCGACACCCCCTTCGACGACTTGATCTTCGTCGCGACGCCCGCCTTGTGCAGCGTGATGCCGTCCGTGCCGTACAGGCTGAACGTCGAGTCGTAGGTCTGGATGCGGTTGCGCATCAGCGTGCCGTCGGACCACCGCAGCGCGTCCGGGTGCGAGTCGACCGGGAGGATCCGGCCGACACCCGGGTGCTTGCTGGTGTTGTTGTCGGCCTGGGAGGTGTCCCACTTCCAGATCAGCAGGCCGTTCTGGTACGCGTAGTGCTCCACCCAGTCCGGACGGTCGGCGAAGCCGAAGTTGTACGGGCCGGTCTCCAGCGTGGTGTCGTACGACACGTACTGGCGGTTCTCGGCTATGTAGTACTGCTTGTAGTCCTTGCTGAAGGACGCGCCGATACGGGAGAAGCCGTTCGCCGTCCACGCCGGGTCCGCGGTCTCGGCGTCGTCCGCGAAGACCACCGAGCCGTCGGCGGTCAGCGTGATCCGGTCGGCCGTGAAGCCCTTCAGCGCCACTCCGCCGTCGGTCTGGTAGCGGAAGCGGAGCAGGACCTTCTGGCCCGCGTAGGCGTCCAGGGAGTACGACAGCTTCTTCCAGCCGTCGACCGAGCCGTGCAGGGCCGGGTTGCCGCTGCCGTCGCGCGGGATCGGCTGCCCGTTCACCGTGCCGTCCAGGGCGGTGTAGTTGGCGCCGCCGTCGGTGGAGACCTCGGTGTAGAGGAAGTCGTAGTTGGCCTCGATGTCGTACCAGCCGTCGAGCGTGAGGGCGGCCGACGTCTTGCCGGTGAGGTCCACGGACCGGGTCAGCGTGTTCTTCAGGTTGTTGGCGCTGCCGCTCCACCACTGCATGGCACCCTGGGCCGGAGTGACGATCGTGGTGGTGACCGCCTTGTCGGGCAGGGAGACCACCACGGCCTGCCGGTGCTTGGTGTTGTACTCGGACAGGCCCAGCTTGTGCGCCGAGTTCACGCCCGCCTTGGCGACGTCGTAGTTGAGCCAGCCGAGCTGGAGCTTGTCCCAGGCGTTCATGTCGCCGGGCAGGTCGCCGATGGCTTCCTTGCCGCGGCCGAGCCAGGAACCGGAGGACATCAGCGTCCAGAAGCCGGTGGAGTTCTCGCCGCCGGCCGTGTCGTACTCGTCCGGCAGGCCGAGGTCGTGGCCGTACTCGTGCGCGTAGACGCCGAGGCCGCCGTTCTCCGGCTGGATGGTGTAGTCGCCGACCCAGATGCCGGTGTTGCCGATCTGCGCGCCGCCGAGCTTGTTGTACTCGGGGCCGGTGGCGCCGGCGTCCGTGCCGAAGGCGTACCAGCGGTGGGCCCAGATCGCGTCGGTGCCCTGGGCGCCGCCGCCGGCGGACTCGTCCTCACCGGCGTGCACGATCTGGAAGTGGTCGATGTAGCCGTCGGGCTCGTTGAAGTTGCCGTCGCCGTTGTAGTCGTAGCGGTCCCACTGGTCGTACTGGGCCAGGTCCGCCTTGATCTGGGCGTCGGTCCGGCCGGCCGCCTTCTGCTGGGCGACCCAGGCGTTCACACCGTCGCTGACGATGTTCCACACACTCGGGCAGTTGGTGGAGCCGCACGCGTTGTTGCCGTAACGGGCCTCGTTCCAGGGCACCTTGACCCAGTCGGAGACCGTGCCGTCGACCGAGTATCGGCCCGAGGACTGGGTCTCGTAGTACTTCTTCACCGACTCGGTGTTCTTGCCGGTGCCGAAGTACAGGTCCTGGAAGTGCTTCTGGTTGTAGTCCTTCTGCCAGGCCGTGGAGTTGTCCTTCTTGCGGTCCGGCGCGGCGATCTCGTTGTGCAGCGGACCGGGGGTGCCGCCGAACTTCGGGTCCGCCTTGTCGCCGAACTCGACCAGGATGGTGAAGATCTTGTCGGTCTTCTCCCGGCCCAGCTCGACGTACTTGGTGTCGCCCTTCTTGCCCTTGAGCTCGACGACCTTGGAGCCCTTGCGGTCCTGCACCTTGGCCTTGCCGGCGATGACCTGGCTCAGGGCCTCCTGGCGCTGGGCCTTCTGCGTCTTGCTCAGCGGGCCGTCCAGGTCGTGCGAGTGCTGCGCCACCGGCTGCGGGTCGTGCCGGTTCACGGAGGCGGAGTCGGCCGTCGTCGCGGCCTCCGCCACGGCGAACGTCGAGAACGTGGCGGTGGCCGCCGCGAGCGCGACACCGATCGCGGTCGTTCTGAACGTCCAGCGTCTACTGGTCACTTGTGGTCCTCCCGTACCGCGTCCGTGCGCGCGCAAGGGGGATCACGGGCCATGGGAAGGTCCGCGCGCGATGGACGGGGTGTAGTCAAGTGACGTCATTCGACTAGACGTTCGTAAGAAAAAACAGTCTTGACTTGAACCCGTCAAACATATTATGCAAGGCGGGCGATCGTTCCGCGGACCCGGACGAGCCAGGGCCGAACGGCCCCCGTGGGCGCGTGCGCCCGTCCACTGGGTGGACGGCATGACTCCGTGCGCCCCCCGTGCACCGGCACCAGGGGTTAGGTCGCGCTTACCAGCGGTTCCTCTCGGGCACACAGGCGAATAGAGTCGATTGACGGACCGCCAGGAAACCGGTGGGAAGCCAGGCCGACACCCGCGTCACACCTGCAGATGCCTGTCCGCACCCTCCCCCGCAGCGAGAGGCACGGGGGGAGACCCCCACTTCCGAGGACCGATTGCCATGCCTCGTCCGACCGCCGCACAGCTCGCCTACGGTTCCTGCACCGTGATCCTCTCGACGCTCGCCATGCTGCTGCTGTCCCGGACGAGTTCGGGCCCGGGGATCGTGGTCATCGCCCTCGCTGCACTCGCGCTGGGGCTCCTGGTCGCCATGACGGTGCCGATGCCGAAGGCACGCGCGACCGAGTCGGCCGGCGCCCGGAAGACCGACGGCCGGCAGGCGCGATCGCAGGCACGGGCCCGGGTGCGGGCGCGGGCACACCGGCAACCCGTCCCGGCCGGAGTCGAGCCGGTACGGGGGCCTACGGCTCCCTGACCACCCCGGCGCCCGAGGTCAACCGGTGCTGACCACCACCGTCTTGGCCGCCTTGTCGTGCAGGCCCTGCTTGTAGGGGCGGTCGAAGAAGCTCCAGCCGCCGCTGATCGCCAGCCACAGGCAGGCGCAGCAGAACCAGAACGGGATCCAGAGCACCGCCGCGCGTGCCAGCGCGGTCGGGACGGACGGGGTGGAACCGTCGTCGAGGTTGGCCACGCGCATGCCCAGCCACTTCTTGCCCAGGGTCTGCCCGTACCGGGAGATCATGAAGGTGTCGTAGGCCATGTAGAGCACGAGGCCGACCGCCGACTGCGCCACGGACTTGCCGACCTCTACGTTCCCGGCGTTGACCGCGTACTCGTTGACCCGCAGGCCCCAGGTGACCAGGGTGACGACGATGCCGACCAGGACCAGGTCGATGATCCGGGCGAGGGTGCGTTTGCCGCTGTCGGCGAGCGGGGGCATACCGGCGAGCGGGTCGCCGCCGTAGGGACCGCCGCCGTAACCGCCGCCCTGAGGGCCGCCTCCGTAGGGACCGCCGCCGTAACCGCCGCCCTGAGGGCCGCCTCCGTAGGGACCGTCTCCGTATCCGCCACCCTGCGGGCCGTAGGGGCCACCGCCGCGCTGCTGCCCACCGCCGTACGGCCCACCGCCGGGAGGCGGCTGCTCGCCGGGGGGCGGGGGTTGCTCGCCGGGAGGCGGGGGCATGGCTGCCGACGGGTCGCCGTAGTACGGGCCGCCACCGGACTTTCCCTCACCCTGACCGCCGCCCCACGCGCCGTCGCCGTGGGGTGGTCGCCGTCCTCCGGGGGAAGGGGGCCGCTGTCCGGAGCCGGGGGGCGGTTCGGTGCTCATGCGCCGAGTGGATCGCGGCCCCGGCGGCCTCGCATCCGGTGCGCGGCCGTACGGATGAGCAGGGAATCCACGGGACCGGCGCGCGGGGTCGGAGTCGCCCCCGCCGGGCCGGTCAGCCCTCAGCCCGCCACGAACGTGTGCGCCGCCTTGTCGTGCCAGCACTGGCGCCACGGGCGGTCGAACAGGCACCACGCCATGCCCACGAGGCCGATGCCGAGCAGCCCCGGGATGCCCCAGACCAGCCACCGGCGCAGGGCCGGGCCGAACGACGGGGGCTCGTGGCCCTCGATGTCCCGCACCTCCAGTCCGCACAGCTTCTTGCCCAGGGTGCGGCCCCACTTGGCGGTGGGCAGCACCTCGTAGACGACGCCGACGAGCAGCAGGACCGCGAGAACGACGGCGAGGTAGGTCCCCGTGGTGCCGTCCAGGAGCCAGACCGTCACCGTGCGGCCGGACAGCTTGGCCTCGTCGATCTTGCCGTTGACGTGGTCGATCGCCTTGGTGCCCAGCGGTACGGCGGCCACGGCGGTCACGCCCCCGAGGACGACTGAGTCGACGAGCCGGGCGGCCAGCCTCTTGCCGAGTCCGGCGGGCCGGGCCGCCGCCTGCCGTCGCGCCGCCGCCTGGAACGGGTCCTCGACCGGCGGCTTCCAGGGCGCGCCGGGCTGCTGCTCACCCGACCCGGCGAGCCGGTGCACCTGCTGCGCCCAGGACGACTGCCCTCCACCGGAACCACTGGACATCGGCGACACACCGGGACCCGACGCACCGGGCGGGACCGACGCGGCCCCCGCTGACGCGACCGAGGCAGAAGCGGAGGCGCCCCCCGGCCCCTGCGCGGCGGCACCACCCGGCCGGGACCCGACCTGCCCCGGCCGCTGACCCAAGGCAGCGCCCGGCCAGGAACCGGCCTCGCCCGCTTCCTGCGCGGAACCGGCCTGACCCGCTGCCTGCGCGGCGGCAGCACCCTGCTGAGGCCCGACCCGCCCCGGCGCCTGACCAGAGGCAGCGCCCGGCCAGGAACCGGCCCGAGCCGGCCCCTCCGAACCAGCGGCACCCGGCGGGGGGCCGACCTGGCCCGGCGCCTGGGCCGAGGCAGCGCCTGGCTGCGAGCCGGCCTGACCAGGCCGGTGCACGGCGGCAGCACCCGGCCGGGGCCCGGCCTGCTCCGACGCCTGACCAGAGGCGGCGCCGGGCCAGGAACCGGCCTGAGCCGACCCCTCCGAACCAGCGGCACCCGGCTGGGGGCCGACCTGGCCCGGCGCCTGGGCCGAGGCAGCGCCTGGCTGCGAGCCGGCCTGACCAGGCCGGTGCACGGCGGCAGCACCCGGCTGCGATCCGGCCTGCTCCGACGCCTGACCAGAGGCGGCGTCCGGCCAGGGACCGGCCTGGCCAGCCCCCTGCGCGGAAGCGGTACCCGGCCGCGAGCCGGCCTGGGCCGCCTCCTGTGCGGCGGCAGTACCCGGCGGGGGTTCGAACCGGCCCGGCGTCCGGGCCGAGGCGGCGGCCGGCCGGGAACCGGCCTGGCCCGGTGCTTGCGCGGCTGCCGCCCGCGCGGCGGCAGCCTTCCCGGCCCCGAAACCGGGGCCGCCGGACGGGACCCCGGACGCGGGCGCGCCCTGGCCGGGGACGCCCGGCGCGCCTGCCGCCGGGGTCCTGGGAGGCACCGTTCGGAAGGTCACCGTGCCCTCGTCGACGGGCGCGCCCGGCCCCGGAACCCCGGGAGCGGCGTCACCCGGGGACCCCGCGGCGTCTCCCGCCGTAGGCCGTCGGAAGACGAACGTGCCGTCGGGGTGGCCGGTGTCGGCGGGGTGGGCCGCGGGGTCCGTCGTGTGGGCGAGCCTCGGGTCGGCCGGGGCCGGGGCGCCCCAGGAGACGCGGTGGTCCTGCTCGCCGAAGCCGGACTGCCGGTTGCGGTCGGCGCCCCACGACGACGCCGGTTCGGACCCGCCTCCCCGCGGTGCCGCGACGGGGTCCTCGTCGAAGAAGTGCGGCCCCGTCTCCTCGACCGCCGGGACCGCCGCGGAGCCCGCGCCGGGCGGCGGGCCGAGCGGCTCGCCGTCGGCCGGCGCCGGGCGGCTGGTGCCCGGCACCCAGGCGGCGCCGTTCCAGTACCGGACGTAGCCAGGGATGGACGGGTCCGGGTAGTAGCCCTCGCGGGGCCTGTCGTCACCGGGTGCCGGGGTTGGGGCGCTCATGTCCGTCGTCCCGTATCTGCTCGGGGGCCGTATTGGGGGCCTCCACATCTATCAGACCGAGGCAGGCGACACGTCCGGTCCGGCCGGACCCACTCCTTTCCGGGCAACCTCGTACACCTGCTTCACGATCACGCGACATTCGGATCGAAAAAGTTCGGGTGACTCGCGTAATGCCCGGTGTCCGGCGCCCTCTCCCTTCACACGGGCCCGCCGAGAGGCCCGTGTGGAGAGAGGAGAGGGCCCATGCGGCACACCGTGGTCGAGCGCGAACTGGAACTGAGAATGATCGTGTCGCCCGAGTACGACGTCCCCGTCCCGGCGCGGCTCGCCTACCGCACCGACGACCCCTACGCCGTGCACGTCGTCTTCCACGTCGGCTCCGAGCACCCCGTGCACTGGACGTTCGCGCGGGACCTGCTCGTGGAGGGGGTGTTCCGGCCGTGCGGGGACGGCGACGTGCGGGTGTGGCCGTCGAAGGCGCTGGGCCGCAGCGTGGTCCTGCTGGCGCTGAGCGCGCCCGACGGCGAGGCCCTGCTGGAGGCGCCCGCCGCGCAGGTGGCGGCCTGGCTGGAGCGCACGCTGCGCCTGGTGCCGCCGGGCAGCGAGGGCGAGCAGCTCGGCATCGACGACGAGCTGGCCGGCCTGCTCGCCCAGTGAGCGCGCGGGCGTCAGAACAGCTTGCCGGGGTTGAGGATGCCCAGCGGGTCGAAGGCGTGTTTGATCGCCCGCTGCATCTCGACCCCGACCGGCCCGATCTCGCGCGCCAGCCACTCCTTCTTCAGTACGCCCACGCCGTGTTCACCGGTGATGGTGCCGCCGAGTTCGAGGCCGAGGGCCATGATCTCGTCGAAGGACTCGCGGGCGCGCCGCGACTCGTCGGGGTCCTGCGCGTCGAAGCAGACGGTCGGGTGGGTGTTGCCGTCGCCCGCGTGCGCGCAGACACCGATGGTGAGCTGGTACTTCTCGGCGATCCGTTCGATGCCTTCGAGCATCTCGCCGAGCCGGGAGCGGGGCACGCACACGTCGTCGATCATCGTCGTGCCCTTGACGGCCTCCAGCGCGGTGAGCGACAGCCGCCGTGCCTGCAGCAGCATCTCGGACTCGGTGGCGTCGTCGGCGGGGACGACCTGGGTGGCGCCGGCCGCCTCGCACAGCTCGGCGACCGCGGCGAGGTCGGCGGCCGGGTCCGGGGTGTCGAAGGCGGCCAGCAGCAGCGCCTCGGTGGTCTCCGGCAGGCCCATGTGGGCGAGGTCGTTGACGGCCTTCACCGTCGTACGGTCCATGAGTTCCAGCAGGGAGGGCACATGCCCTCCCGTCATGATCCGGCACACGGCGTCGCAGGCGGCGGCCGCGGAGGCGAACTCGGCGGCCAGTACGAGCTGCTGCGGCGGCTGCGGCTTGAGCGCAAGGACGGCCCGTACGACGATGCCGAGCGAGCCCTCGGAGCCGACGAACAAACGGGTCAGGTCGTATCCGGCGACGCCCTTGGCGGTGCGGCGGCCGGTGGACATCAGCCGCCCGTCGGCCAGCACGACGTCCAGGCCGAGCACGTACTCGGCGGTGACCCCGTACTTCACGCAGCACAGACCGCCGGAGGCGGTGCCGATGTTGCCGCCGATGGTGCACATCTCCCAGCTGGAGGGGTCCGGCGGGTAGTACAGGCCGTGCTCGTTCACCGCGCGGGAGAGCGCCGCGTTGACGACGCCCGGCTCGACGACCGCGATCCGGTCGACCGGGCTGATCTCCAGGACGCGGTCCATTCTGGTCAGGGACAGCACGATGCAGCCCTCGGAGGCGTTGGCCGCGCCGGACAGGCCGGTGCGGGCGCCCTGCGGCACGACCGGGATCCGCAGTTCGGTGGCGGTGCGCATGATGTGCTGGACCTGCTCCACCGTGCGCGGCAGGACGACGACGGCCGGGACGCCGGACGGGCAGAAGCTCGCCATGTCGTTGGCGTAGGAGGCCGTGACATCGGGATCGATGAGGACAGCCTCGGCCGGAAGGCCCGCGAGGAGCCGATCAGTGAGGAGATTGCCCTGTGCTTCGTCAGGTGCGGCTTCAATGCGGCTCACGATCACAGCCTCGCACCCGCGGCCATCGGTGTGAACCCCGTCGGCCCCGCCCCTCGGCCTGCCGGGTGACGGCCGCCGTCCTGACGCACAGTGTGCGCCATGGAGAACCGTCTGCCGAGCCCGGACACGTCCGTGACCAGCGACCCGCGGCGGTGCCTGTCCCGCCGGGTGCGCCGGGTGCTCCTCACCCTGCTCGTGGCGGCCGGCGCGCTCGGCACGGTGTGGCTGATGCTGCCGGCGCAGCGGGACGGGACGATGGCGCCAGGGCCGCCCCGGCCGCCGGTGCCGGCCCCCGGGGTGGCGCCGGCCGCGGTGGATGCCGGGGTGCCGGCCTCGCTGCCCGGTCCGACGACGCTGATCATCGAGCGGGAACGGCACCTGCGGGCGCGCCCGTCGGACGCCGGGGCGTGGACCGTGCTCGGGGCCGCCCACGTCGAGCGGGGGCGGCGCGCGGCGGGTGTCGCCCCGGCCCGGTGAGCACCGCAACGCGGCCCGCCCGCCGCGCGGGTGTCGCGGCGGGCGGGCGGACGGGGTGCCGGGAGCGCGGCGGACGTGCTCGCGGCGGCGGGCTCAGAGGTTGCCGCGGCGCTCCTGCTCGCGCTCGATCGCCTCGAACAGGGCCTTGAAGTTGCCCTTTCCGAAGCCCATGGAGCCGTGCCGTTCGATGAGCTCGAAGAAGACGGTCGGGCGGTCCTGGACCGGCTTGGTGAAGATCTGCAGCAGGTAGCCGTCCTCGTCGCGGTCGGCGAGGATCTTCAGTTCGCGCAGGGTCTCCACGGGCACGCGGGTGTCGCCGACCCACTGGCCGAGGGTGTCGTAGTAGGAGTCGGGGGTGTCCAGGAACTCGACACCGGCGGCGCGCATCGCGCGTACGGTCTGCACGATGTCGTTGGTGTTGAGCGCGATGTGCTGGACGCCGGCGCCGCCGTAGAACTCCAGGTACTCGTCGATCTGGGACTTCTTCTTGGCGACGGCGGGCTCGTTGATCGGGAATTTGACCTTGAGCGTGCCGTCGGCCACGACCTTCGACATCAGCGCGCTGTACTCGGTGGCGATGTCGTCGCCCACGAACTCCTTCATGTTCGTGAAGCCCATGACCTTGTTGTAGAACTCGACCCACTCGTTCATCCGGCCGAGTTCGACGTTGCCGACGCAGTGGTCCACGGCCTGGAAGAAGCGCTGGGCGGGCGGCTCCACGATGGGGGCGGCGGCCGCGTAGCCGGGCAGGTACGGGCCCTCGTAGCCGGACCGCTCGACCAGGGTGTGGCGGGTCTGCCCGTAGGTGGCGATCGCGGCGAGGACGACGGTGCCGTGCTCGTCCTTCATCTCGTACGGCTCGGTCACCGAGCGGGCGCCGTGCTCGATGGCGTACGAGTACGCGGCACGCGCGTCCGGGACCTCGATGGCGAGGTCGACGACGCCGTCGCCGTGCTCGGCCACGTGCTGGGCGAGGAAGGTGCCCCACTCGGTGGCGGGCTTGACCACCGAGGTGAACACGAACCGGGCGGAGCCGCTCTCCAGGACGTAGCTCGCGGTCTCGCGGCTGCCGTTCTCCGGTCCGGAGTAGGCGACCAGCTTCATGCCGAAGGCGGTGGAGTAGAAGTGCGCCGCCTGCTTGGCGTTGCCCACGGCGAAGACGACCGCGTCCATTCCCTTGACCGGGAAGGGGTCGGCCTGCCGGGCGGTCGCGTCGGGAGTGAGGTGTGTGGTCTGCGTCATAGCGGAAGGGTCACCCGGTCTCGCAAGGTGCGCAATAGTTCGCTCACTCACTGGGCAATGTGCTCAGCGGAAGCGGGGAGCCTTCGGGCTTTCTGTACAGGATGACCATCAGGGAGGCGGAACGTGGCGATCGATCATCTGGACGGCCGCATCATCGTGCTGCTGGCGCGTGAGCCGCGCATCGGCGTGCTGGAGATGTCGCGGCGGCTGGGGGTGGCACGGGGGACGGTCCAGGCGCGTCTCGACCGCCTCCAGGTGCGCGGGGTGATCCGCGGTTTCGGCCCGGAGGTGGACCCGGCGGCGCTCGGCTACCCGGTGACGGCGTTCGCGACGCTGGAGATCCGCCAGGGGCAGGGGGCGGACGTACGGGCGCATCTGGCGGCCGTGCCGGAGGTTCTGGAACTGCACACCACCACCGGCTCGGGGGACATGCTGTGCCGGCTGGTGGCCCGTTCGAACGCCGACCTCCAGCGGGTGATCGACCGGGTGGTGGACTTCGAGGGCATCGACCGGGCGTCGACGGCGATCGTGATGGAGAACCCGGTGCCGCTGCGGATCATCCCGCTGGTGGAGCAGGCCGCGTCGGAGGAGTGAGACCGAGTTACAAAGAACCCGTTGCAAAGCTCTCTTTGCAACGCTATCTTTGCATGCATGGACGAGCCCCCGGACCCTCAGGTCCACCCTCTCGACGCCCGCTCGCTGCGCGGTCTGGCGCATCCGCTGCGTATGCGGCTGCTGACCACGCTGCGGCACGGCGGGCCGGCCACCGCTTCCCAACTCGCCGCGAAACTCGGTGAGTCCAGCGGAGCCACCAGTTACCACCTGCGCCAGCTCGCCACGCACGGCTTCGTCGAGGACGCGCCCGAGCACGGCAAGGGACGGGAGCGCTGGTGGCGGGCGGCCCACGGAGGGGTCAGCTTCGACGAGACGCTGTTGAAGGACCCCGACCCCCAAGTGCGCGGCGCCGCCGACCTGTTCCTGCACGAACTCGCCAACCAGCGCACGCAGGAGCTGTCGACCTGGCTCGGCACCAGGCACGACTGGTCCGAGGCCTGGACCGGCGCCTCGGACATGAGCTCCTGGACCCTGCGCCTGACGCCCGAACTCGCCCTCGGCCTCATCAAGAAGATGCACGAACTCCTGGAGAGCTACCGGGCCCTGGCCCCCGAGGACGGCACCCCGGACGCCGAGGCGGTGCGCATCCACACGCACGTCTTCCCCACCCGCACGGACTGAGAGGCCATCCCATGCATCCCGAGATCCACCTCGCACTGCACCGCACCCGCGCCGCCGAACTCCAGGCCGAGGCGCACCGCCCGGCCGCCCCGGCCGACGCACCCGGCGCCCTGCGCACCCGGCTGGGCTGGACCCTCGTGGAACTCGGCCTGCGCCTGGCCGCCGGGCCGAGGCCGGCCCCGGCTCTCTAGTGCTGTGACCGGAAAGGTTCACCGGCTCGCGACGTCCGGCAAACCTTCCCGGCCACAGCACTAGGGGCGATGGAGGAGCGGCTCTAGCAGCTCGGGACCTTGTCCAGGCCCTTCTCCATGACGACCAGGGCGTCGACCGCGCCCTTGAGGGTGGTCACCGGGACCAGGCGCAGCCCCTTGGGCAGTTCGGCCTTCGCGTCGGCGCACTCGGCCCTCGGGACCAGGAAGACGGTGGCGCCGTCCCGGTGGGCGGCCTGGGTCTTGAGGGCCACACCGCCGACCGCGCCGACCGTGCCGTCGGCGTTGATGGTGCCCGTACCGGCGATGGTGCGGCCGCCGGTGAGGTCACCGCCGTTGCCGTCGCCGTGCAGCTTGTCGATGATGCCGAGGGAGAACAGCAGGCCCGCGCTGGGGCCGCCGACGTCGGCGAGCTTCAGCGTGACCCTGACCTTCTTGTCGCTGACGCCGAGGTACCTCAGAGCGGCCCGGGTGGCCGCGTCCTGGGACTGCCTCATCTGCTGCGCGTTGTGCTGCTCGATCTCCTTGACGCTGTTGCCGCTCGGGTAGACCGCGTCACGCGGCATGACCGCCCGGTCGGTGGCGAACCAGCCGTCGATCACGTCCCCCAGCGAGACGCGCGCGTCCGGGCCGGTGGCCTCGATGGTCGTCATCCGGAGCTGCCCGCTGGTCGTGCGGGTGGGCGCTCCGGAGATGGTGATGACCTGGGTGCCCTTGTTCTCCCCCAGCACGTTCGCCGTCATCCCGGGCTGCGCCACCGAGAACGGCAGCGGCGCGAGCACCGCCGTGGCGATCAGGGCCGCGACGGGCAGCGCACAGACGGCGAGGGCCTGGGAGCGTGTGAGACGAGAGAGCACGGGATCAATCTATCCCCCGCACGAGATCCGGCCAGCGGGCGATGGCTCCCCCCACGACCGCTCCCCCGCGCCCCCTTCGACGACCGCTCCGACGACCGCTCCACCGCGACCGCGAGGAGCCGTGCCGCACAGGCCCGGGGGCGGCGGTCAGCGCAGGGCCTCCGCCACCTCGCGGGCCGCGTGGACGACCCGGGGTCCGACCCGTTCAGGTACGGCGTCCGCCAGCATGACGACCCCGACGCTGCCCTCCAGGCCGGTCACGCCGAGCAGGGGTGCCGCCGCCCCGCAGGCACCGGCCTCCAGCTCGCCGTGGGTCAGGGTGTAGCCGGGTTCCGCGGCCGGCCGGCGCCGGGCCTCGAGGATCGCCTTGCCCGCGGCGCCCCGCTCCAGGGTGTGCCGGAAACCGGCCCGGTAGGCCACGTGGTACTCGGTCCACGTCGGTTCGACCACGGCGACGGCCAGCGCCTCCGCGCCGTCCACCAGCGTCAGATGCGCGGTCGCCCCGATGTCCTCGGCCAGCGACCGCAGCGCCGGCAGCGCCGCCTCCCGTACCAGCGGATGCACCTGGCGGCCCAGCCGCAGCACTCCCAGCCCGACCCGGGCCCGGCCGCCCAGATCACGGCGGACGAGCATGTGCTGCTCCAGAGTGGCGAGCAGCCGGTACACCACCGTCCGGTTGACGCCCAGTCTGATCGACAGCTCGGTGACGGTCAGCCCGTGGTCCGTCTCGGCCAGCAGTTTGAGGACCCTCAGTCCCCGGTCGAGCGTCTGGGAGGTCTCCGCGGTCACGACGCCCACTCCTTAGTGGTGAGGTCGGCGGCCCTCTCCGCGTCGCGCGCGTCACCGGGTCCCGTCGGTGACGCGCAGCGGAGGCCCCCGATCGGCCGACGGTCCGGGCCGCCCGGACTGAAGTCGCTTCACGGCTGCGCTCCGTGGCGGCTCTGCCACGGTGCGTCGGCGTAGCCGGACACTAGCGAAGGAGTTCGCTGAGCGGAAGCCTCCGTCCAGAATCCGGTCACCGACCGGTAGGAAGTGCGGAGTTCATCCCGATATGCACTCGCGGTGGTGCCGGGGGGCCACGCATCAGGAACGCGCGGCCGCACCCCGGGTCACTTCATCCGTGTCGCCCACTCCTGCACCTTGGCGATGCGCTGGCGCAGCTGCCCCGGCGTCGCCTCGGCGCTGGGCGGACCACCGCACACCCGGCGCAGCTCGGTGTGGACGACCCCGTGCGGCTTGCCGCTCTGGTGGACGTACGCGCCGACCATCGTGTTGAGCTGCCGGCGCAGCTCCATCAGCTCCTTGTGCGTCACCACCGGGCGCCGGTCGGCGGGCAGTTCGAGCAGGTCGGCCTCGGTGTCGGGCCGCTTGCGGCTGTGCGCGATCTGCCGGGCCTGCCGCTTCTGGAGCAGCATCTGCACCTGCTCGGGTTCGAGCAGGCCCGGGATGCCGAGGTAGTCCCGCTCCTCGTCGCTGCCCGGGTGTGCCTGCATGCCGAACTCGGCGCCGTCGTAGAGGACCCGGTCGAAGACGGCGTCGGACTCCAGCGCCTCGAAGGGCAGCATGTCCTGCTCACCGGTGTCCTCGCCCTGCTCCCGGTTCGCCTCGTCCATCTCCTTCTCGGACTCGGCGTACGGGTCCTCCTCGCCGTCCTTCTTCGGCTTGTCGAGGGCGTGGTCGCGCTCGACCTCCATCTCGTTGGCGAAGGTCAGCAGGTCCGGGACGGTCGGCAGGAAGACTGAGGCGGTCTCGCCGCGCCTGCGGGACCGTACGAAACGGCCGACGGCCTGGGCGAAGAAGAGCGGGGTGGAGATGGTGGTGGCGTACACGCCGACCGCGAGCCGGGGTACGTCGACGCCCTCGGAGACCATGCGGACGGCGACCATCCAGCGGTCCTCACTGCCGCTGAAGTCGTCGATCCGCTGGGAGGCGCCGGCGTCGTCGGACAGGACGAGGGTCGCGCTGCTGCCCGTGATCTCGCGGATCAGCTTGGCGTAGGCGCGGGCGGACTCCTGGTCGGAGGCGATGACCAGGGCGCCGGCGTCCGGGATGGCCTTGCGGACCTCGGTCAGCCGCTGGTCGGCGGCGCGCAGCACGGCCGGCATCCACTCGCCGCGCGCGTCGAGCGCGGTGCGCCAGGCCTGGCTGACGGCGTCCTTGGTCATCGGCTCGCCGAGCCTGGCCTCGATCTCGTCGCCCGCCTTCGTGCGCCAGCGCATGTTGCCGCTGTAGGAGAGGAAGATGACGGGCCGGACGACGCCGTCGGAGAGGGCGGAGCCGTAGCCGTAGGTGTAGTCGGCGGAGGAACGCCGGATGCCGGCCGAGTCCTCCTCGTACGTGACGAACGGGATGGGGTTGGTGTCCGAGCGGAACGGCGTACCGGTGAGGGCGAGGCGGCGGGTCGCGGGCTCGAAGGCCTCCAGGCACGCCTCGCCCCACGACTTGGAGTCGCCGGCGTGGTGGATCTCGTCGAGGATGACGAGGGTCTTGCGCTGCTCGACGCGGTTGCGGTGCAGCATGGGACGTACGCCGACGCCCGCGTACGTCACGGCGACGCCGTGGTACGACTTGCCGAGCGGGCCCGCGCTGTACTCCGGGTCGAGCTTGATGCCTATCCGCGCGGCGGCCTCGGCCCACTGCTTCTTCAGGTGCTCGGTCGGCGCGACCACGGTCACCTGCTGGACGACGTGGTGGTGCAGCAGCCAGGAGGCCAGCGTCAGTGCGAAGGTCGTCTTTCCGGCGCCGGGGGTGGCCACCGCCAGGAAGTCGCGGGGCTGGTTCTGGACGTACTTCTCCAACGCCCCCTGCTGCCAGGCACGCAGCTTCCCGGCCGTACCCCAGGGGGCGCGACCGGGAAAGGCGGGCGAGAGATGGTGGGAGTGGGACGAGCTGGCAGACATAGGGGTGGGCCCGGAGGGCTCTCCGTTGAGGGTGGTGGCGGGTGACGGGCGGGCAGTAGTCACGGTCTCCGGTTCGCTGTGCTGGGGGTCTCGGCTACGTATGACGACCGGGCCACCCTATCGGTGCCCCCACCCGGCACTCAGGGCAACAACGCCACATCCGGCGCGGGTGCGACAGGCGTCACAGATCAGCGAGCGAAGCGCGGCAGCACACGGTGTCACCGGGGCTCTGTCCGCAGCCGCCGTGTCACCCATGCCCCCGTCAGGGCCACCGCCGCCATCGGGAGGAAGACCACCGCGAACGCCGCCGAGTGGGAGGCGGAGGCCGTGGTGGCGGTGGTGTGGGCCACCGTGCCGCCGCCCAGCGCGGCGAAGGCGGCGCCGCCCGCGGCGAGCAGGACGACGTTGGAGAGGGCGTCGGAGATCTGCAGGGCCGCGGAGTTGGTGCCGGCCTCCTCGGGGGCCGACAGCCGCAGCAGCAGCACGCTGGTGGAGGCGATGACCAGGCCCATGCCGAAGCAGCCGAAGGCCCAGGCGACGGCGACCGTCCAGACCGGGACGGCGGCGATCAGCACACTGGGCGCGGCGGCGATGGCCGCGGCCACCAGCACCATCCCGATGGTCATCAGCCGCTCCCGGTACGGCGCCATCCGCGGCTGCGACTGCACCCACGAGCCCAGCGCCCAGGTGACCCCGCCGGCCGCGAGGGAGAACCCGGCCAGCGTCGGGGACAGCCCCCGCTGGGTGACGAGCATCAGCGGCACGAAGGACTCGGCGGCGATGAAGGAGCCCGCCGCGACCCCGCGCAGCAGCACGACGGACGGCAGCC
Organism: Streptomyces sp. CB01373; assembly: GCF_002803075.1. GTDB lineage: Bacteria > Actinomycetota > Actinomycetes > Streptomycetales > Streptomycetaceae > Streptomyces. The sequence goes on from NZ_NNBK01000009.1 coordinate 202,705, forward strand.
CGCGCGCCGCCCGGTACGTGCCGCGCGGCAGCAGCCCCCGCACGGCCGGGACCAGCAGCGCGGCCCCGGCCGCTCCGGACAGCAGCGACAGCCAGCGCAGGTCCTGGGCCGCGTACTGGAGCAGCCCGGCGCCCAGGGAGATGCCGAGGGCGAGCCGGATGCGGCGCAGGTCGAAGGAGGACTGCCCGGCGCCCTCGCCGACGCCCTCGCCCACCGGGCCGCCTGCCCGTCGCCGTATCTGCGGCAGGGCGATGGCCAGCGGGAACACCACGAGCACCGGAATGCCGACGAAGACCCAGCGCCAGCCCAGATGCTCGGTCACCGCGCCCGAGGCGAGCGGGCCGACGATCGACGGGACCACCCAGGCCGCCGCGAACGCCGCCATGATCGACGGGCGCAGCCGCTCGGGGTAGGCCCGCCCGACGACGACGTACAGGGCGACGATCACCAGGCCGCCGCCGAGCCCCTGCACGGCGCGCCCGGCGATGAACACCCACATCGTGCTCGCCGTCCCGGCCAGCAGCAGCCCGGCCACGAACGAACCGATCCCCGCGGTCAGCGGGGCCAGGGGACCGCGCCGGTCCGACCACTGTCCGGAAAGCACCATCCCGAACAGGCTGGTGGTGAAGAACCCCGAGAACGCGAACGCGTACAGCGACACCCCGTCCAGCTCCCGCGCCGCCACGGGCATCGCCGTGCCGACGGCCGTCGCCTCGAAGGCGATCAGCAGGACAACGGAAACGATCCCGATGCTCAGCGCCCGGTGGTCGCGGCTCAGCACGGTGCCGGCCGGCACGTCGTGGGGACCGGATCTGTCGGAGATGTCGGCGACCTCAGCGTCGCGCGGTTCCAGGGCGCTCATGGTCGCCAGAGTAAGGTGCGCAGCCTGCTTTGGCCCCTGTCGGGAGTACCCTCACGGCCGGGACCTTGGTCGTACGACCACCGCCCGAGCCCCCATTCATGAACGCCGCATGGCAGTCGCGTTGCGACCCCCGCCCTGCCCTTGAGCCCCGGTCGCCCGCGCCCTACGGTCGATTTCACCGATTCCGGGCCGGCGAAGCCCCTTCCGCCCCGACACGGCCGTGTGCCCGAATGGTTCAGGGACTCGCCTGCAAAGCGAGTTACGCGGGTTCGATTCCCGCCACGGCCTCTCAGTGGGCGTCTGAAATCCGCCGGCGGCGCAGGAGCCAGAAGGTGAAGGCGAGGGTGGAGACGTCCTTGGTGAGGGGGGCCGGCGCGGATTCGGGGCCGGTCCAGGTGAGGACCTCGCCGGTGGTGCCGTCGACCAGCAGGCTGCTGCCGTCGGCGAAACGGCCGAGGCGTATCAACTGGTGAGCGCGGGCGGGGAGTTCGTCGGGCCAGAAGTCGTCGGGGCACTCGTCGGCGCAGAACTCGGCGAGCGTCGGCAGGGGCACGTCGGTGTCGGACTGGAGGAGTACGCCGTCCTCGGGCAGACCCGTGTCGCGCAGGAAGCGGCGGGTGGGCTCGTGGGTGAGAGTGGCGGGAAAGTCGACGTCCTCGTAGCGCGCGATCCGGCCGCGGCCGAACTCACGGTGCAGCAGGTGGGCGCGCAGGTCGAGGGTGAGTCCGGAGGCCGTGCCGGGCCTGACGGCCGGAACCGCCGGGCGGACGCGGGCCGCCGGGCGGACGGGAGCCGCCATCGGGCGGAACGCGAACTCGCCGTAGGAACGGCGCAGTTCGCGGGCCCTCTCGGGCAGGGTGATCACCCTGACAACGGTGTCGGTCATACTCATCGTTCCCCCGTGCGGTTCAGTTCAGGTGCCGGGGCGGACCGCGTCCCGGGCTGGTTCGGGGCCGGGCGCTCCGTCTCGGGCGGCGGCCCTCGTCACCACTGCCCGAAGACTACGCCCCCTCACTGACAACGTCCCAAAACGGAAGACGCCGGGCGGCCGCCCGGCGTTCCTTTCCAGCCTGTCTCACCGCGGGCGGACGCCCCTCACTGCGCGGTCACCACCGCGGCCTGCGGACGGATCGGCAGCCGGTTGACCGGACGGCCCGTGGCGGCGCGTACCGCGGAGGCGACGGCCGCGGGCGAGGTCACCACCGGTACCGCGCTGACCGCCTTGGCGCCGAAGGGGGCGACGACGTCCCGCTCCTCGACCAGTTTCACGATCCGGATGTCCGGCGCGTCCAGGGCGGTGGGCAGGGCGTAGCCGGTGAGGTCGGGGTGGCGGACCAGTCCGCGCGGGGTGCGCAGGTTCTCGGTGAGGGCGATGCCCACGCCCTGGGTGACGCCCCCCTCGATCCGGGCGGCGAGCTGGGCCGGGTTGAGCACCCGGCCCACGTCCTGGGCGAGGGCCATCTCCACGACCCGTACCGAGCCCAGCTCGATGTCCACGTCCACCACCGCGCGCACGGCGCAGAAGGCCAGGCCCACGAAGGCGTCGCCCTGACCCGCACCGTCCAGCGGCTCGGTGGGGTGCGGGCGGCACTGGGCGGTGGCCCACAGCTCCTTGCCGTCCAGCGCCTCCGTGACCGTGGTGGACAGCACGCCGTCGTACGACGTGATCTTGCCGTCGGTGATCTGGAGCAGCTCGGTGGACATGCCGAACTTGTGGGCGAGGGGCTGGAGGAGCTGGGTGCGGACCATCTTGGCCGCGCGTTCCACCGCGCCGCCCGACACCCAGGTGTGGCGGCCCCGGCAGCCGGCGCCGGCCGGCGGCTGGTCGGTGTCGACCGCGGCGACGTGCACCTCGTCGATGCCGAGGGTCTCCTGGACGATCTGCCGGGCGAGCGTCGTGAAGCCCTGGCCGGACTCCACCGCCGCGCACAGCACCGTCGCCACGCCGCCCTGCACCCGCACGGTCGCCGTGGAGACCTCGTCTGCGCCCTCAGCGCCGAGCATGTGCACCATGCCCAGGCCGTAGCCCACGCCCCGGCGCACCGCGCCCGGTTCGCCCGCCCCCTCCAGGCCGCCGGGCAGCAGCCACTCCTCCTCGGGGACGTCCTTGGGCAGCGGCGGCAGCGGGTGGTCCCGTACCGCCTGGAGCAGTTCGGCGACCGGGGCCGGGCACGTCACCGTCTGGCCGGTCGGCAGTACGTCGCCGGTCGCCATGACGTTGCGCAGGCGCACCTCGGCCGGGTCCAGGCCGAGCTTCTTGGCCAGCTTGTCCATCTGCGCCTCGTAGGCGGCGCACACCTGCATCGCGCCCTCGCCGCGGACGTGCCCGGACGGCGGGTTGTTGGTGCGTACGGCCCAGCCCTCGATGAAGGCGTTCGGGACGACGTAGGGGCCGCAGGCGAAGGAAACGGCGGCGGCGAGGGCCTCGGAGGAGGTGTCGGCGTAGGCGCCCGCGTCCAGCAGGATCTGCGCCTCGACCTTGACCAACGCGCCCTCGGCGTCGGCGTGGTGACGGTAGCGCAGGAGCGTGGGGTGGCGGTGCGGGTGACCCAGGAAGGACTCCTCGCGGGTCGCGGTGAGCTTCACCGGGCAGCCGGTCTTCAGCGCCAGCAGGCCGAGCGGGAGCTGGAAGCCCTGGTCCTCGCGGTCGGCCGTGGCGCCGGGCACGCCGGTGACGACGATCTTCACGCGATCGGGTTCCAGGCCGTAGCAGGCGGCGAGCGCGTCACGGTCGGTGTGCGGGTCGGTGGAGGCCAGGTACAGCTCCACGCCGCCGTCGGGGCGGGGCACCGCGAGGCCGGCCTCGGCGCCGATGGGGGCCGGGTCCTGGCGGCCGATGCGGTACAGGCCCTCGACGACGACCTCGCCGGCCGCCTCCGGGTCGCCGTGGCGCAGCGGGATGTGCCGGATCAGATTGCCGTCGGGGTGCAGCGGCTCCGCCTCGAAGGCCTGTTCGGGATCGGTCACCGGGTCGAGCACCTCGTACTCGACGATGACGGCGGCGGCGGCCATCCGGGCGGTGTCCGGGTGGTCGGCGGCCACGGCCGCGATGGGCTCGCCGTGGTGGCGCACGACCTCGGAGGCGAACACCGGGCGGTCGGGCGTGCCGCGGCCGTGGACCTTGCGGCCCGGGACGTCCTCGTGGGTGACGACGGCCCGGACGCCGGGCATCTCGCGCGCGTGTGCCGTGTCGATGGACACGATGCGCGCGTGCGGGTGCGGCGAGCGCAGCACGGCCGCCCACAGCAGGCCCTCGGCCCACAGGTCGGCCGCGTACGGGAAGGTGCCCTCCGTCTTGGCGCGGGCGTCGGCGGCGGGCAGTGAGGAGCCGAGACCGTGCGGCAGCGGTTCGGGTGCCGGGGCGGTCTCCGCGGCGGCGGTGGCGGCTTCGTTGCTCACGCCTGGCCTCCGTCCTGGCCGTAGGGGTCGTGCGGTGCCGGGGTGTCGAACGCGGAGGGGTGGACGCCGCCGGCGCCCGGACCCGCCTGGTGCGGAATGCGCGGCTCGTCGGCGTCCTGCTCGGCCTCGCCCGCCGCGGAGTGCGCCTCGCGTTCGGTGACGACCTCCTTGACTGCCTGGAGGACGCCGCGGTAGCCCGTGCAGCGGCACAGGTTGCCGCACAGCGCCTGGCGGGTCTCCAGCTCCGTCGGGTCCGGGTTGCCCTCCAGCAGGTCGTGCACGGTCATCGCCATGCCGGGCACGCAGAAGCCGCACTGCACCGCGCCGCACCGGGCGAGCGCCCGCTGCACGTCCGAGGGCTGACCGTCCACGGCCAGTCCCTCGACCGTGCGCACCTCGCTGCTCGCCGCGGTGACCGCGGGCACCAGGCAGGAGGCGACCAGGCGTCCGTCGACCTGCACGTTGCAGGCGCCGCACTCGCCCTGCGAGCAGCCGTCCTTGGCGCCCGCGAGCCCGAGCCGCTCGCGCAGCACGTACAGCAGCGACTCGCCGATCCAGGCGTCGGTGACGGGCCGGTCCGCGCCGTTGACGCGCAGCACGTACGAGGCGAGCGGGTGCTCGTCCTGCGGGGCCGCGGAAGGCGGGGCGTCCTGGGTGGCGGCGTCCGCGTCGTCGGGGGTCGCGGAGCCGGAGTCCGTGGCGGGCTCGTCGGCGGCCCCGGAGGGCGGTTGGGCGTCCTCGGCCTGGCCGGGCCGCGCGGGGCGCCCGGTGGGCCCCTCGGCGGCCTTGACGGGCCCTCGGCCGTCCTCGCCCGCGCCGGAAGCCGGGGACTCGGGCCGGGACGACGAGTCCTGAGCGCCTCGCTCCGCTCGGAGTTGGGCCTCCCGCGCCGCCGGGGCACCGCTGCCGTGCCGTTGGGCGGCGTCCGCGCCGGGTCCGGTCACGGCCGGCGGCAACGGTCCGGCCGAGGCGGCCCGCGGCCCGGATCCCCCGGCCGCGCGCCCGCCCTCCGCCGGACGGCCGTCCAGGCGGCCCGCGCCCGACGCCGACGCGCCGTCCCCGTACATGCCTTCCGGCGTCCCGGCACCGTGCCCGCCCTCGCCTGGCCGCCCGGCCGGGAAGGCGCCCCCGGTCGGGCCGCCCGCGGCGGGAGCCCCGGGCATCCGCCCGTCTCCGCGCGTGCCGTACGCCGCGGCCCGGTAGGCCGCTTCAGCCGCCTCGGCGGCAGGCCCGCCGCCGCCCGGACGCCGCGCGTCCGTGGGCGCACCGGCCGCCCCGGCGCCGTGCGCGCCGGCCGGGAAGGCACCCCCGGTCGGGCCGCCCGCGGCGGGAGTCCCGGGCATCCGCCCGTCTCCGCGCGTGCCGTACGCCGCTTCGGCCGGGCCCGCACCGGGTCCGCCCGGGAATCCGGCGTCGGCCGGGCCGTTCTCGTAGGGGCCGGGGTCCCCGGAATCGGGCCGGGGGCGGCTCCAGGCCTGGCCGACCTCCTCCGTTGCCCAGGGGGCGGCCGCGCCGCCGGGGAGGGTGGACGGAGGGGTGCCGCCCCACTGCTGGACCAGCGACGACGTGGTGAACTCGCCCGATTCGTCCGGGATGTCACCCCCGGCGACGGGGATCGACCACTGCCCGGTCACGTCCTGCCCGGAGCCGGGCGGGACCTGGCCCGTCCGGCCCTCGTCGAAGTGCCACTGCTGGGTGGCCTCCGGGCGATAGGTGAACCGGTCGTCCGCGCCCGCGTCCTGCGGCACCGCGTTGGGGTCGGGCCACTGGGCGCCCTGTGCGGGCGCGCCCGGCGCGGCCCAACCGCCGGGCGCCGCCGGGTCGGTGCCGTCCGCCGGGGCGGGCGTGACCGCTATCTGCGGCGGCACGTAGCCGTGGCCGGGCGCCGCGAGCGGACTGTGGGCGGCGAGGAGGGCGTCGATGCCGCCCTCGGGCAGCTTCACGAACGCGGTGGCGCCGTCGTCGTACTCGCCCTGCGGGAGCGGGTCCCATCGGCCGCCGCTGCCCGGCGCGCCCTCCGCGTGCTGATCGTCGGTCACGACAGCGCCCTCCCCAGTGCTCGTCGGGCCAGCGCGGCGACGGTGCGCCGCAGATGCAGTACGGCGGGCGGAAGCTGCTGCACGGAGCCGTCCTCGGCCGGGACCGGATCGGGGATGCAGGCAGCGGCCACGTACTCGCCGAAGGCGGTCTGCGCCTCCGGGACGATCACGCGGCCGGCGTCCCAGTCGATGAGCTGGGCCACCCAGTGCTCGGCGTCCAGCGGCCGCAGCGGCATCGGCGCTATGGCGCCCACCGCGCACCGCACCCCGCGCCGGGCGGGGTCGAGGACCAGCGCCACGGACGCGACCGCGCGGCCCGGTCCGGTACGGCCGGTCGCCTTGAGGAAGACCTGGGGCGCGTGCAGCAGCGGCACGCGCACGAAGCCGATGAGCTCGCCCGCGCGGAGCATCTCCACGCCGGCCAGCAGGTGCGACACCGGGATCTCCCGGCGGGCTCCGCCCGGGCCCGCGATGATCAGGGTCGCCTCCAGGGCGGCCAGCACCGGCAGCGCGTCCCCCGTGGGGGCGGCGGAGGCGATGTTGCCGCCCAGGGTGCCCGCGTTGCGGATGTGCGGCGGGCCCGCGGCGCGCGCGGCGGCGGCCAGCGCCGGGATCAGGGCGGCGAAGTCGGGACGCCCCATGCGCGCGTGGGTGAGTCCGGCGCCGAGCAGCGCGTGGCCGTCCTGGTACTGCCAGCCGCGGATCTCGCTGATCCGGCCGAGCCCGACCAGCGCGGTGGGCCTGAGCTGCCCGGAGTTGACGGCGGTCATGAGGTCGGTACCGCCGGCCACGGGCACCGCCGCGGGCATGGCGGTGAGTGCCGCCACCGCCTCGTTCAGTGTCGTGGGCAGCGTGACGGCCTGCGCCGCCTGAGGTGCGTGCGTGGTCAAAACCGGCTGCCCCTTCCCGCTGCCCCCGCTGGTCCCACCTGTGCTGCCGTACGGTACGTGCTGACAGGCCGGACGTGGCAACTCTGGCACATCTTCGCAGGGCCCGAAGACAGGGGTCCGCTAGGTGGCATTCGCCCACCTCATCGGGGACATGGGCCGATTTGGCACGCCATCACCGGTGCGAGCGAATTCCCACTCTTCGCTGACTCTTGCGGACTTTTTCCGCCACCTGTTCGAGACGGCGGAAGCGGCGAGCGGGGCCGCGGACGGAACCGATCATCCCGCCGCCCCCGCGTACCCCGGCGGCTACCTCGACGGCGGAGGGCCCTCCAGAGGCCGCCCGAGGACGCCGGGGCGCCGCTGCCACGGGCGCGGCCCGGTGGGCGGCCGGTACCCGACTCCCAGGGCGTCCAGACGCCCGTAGTGGGCGGTCATCCGCCGCCCGAAATCCGCGAAGTCCCGTTCCGCCGGGGCGGGCAGGGCGCTCCAGGCGACCTCGGCGAACGCGGCCAGCCTGGGGAAGACCTGGTAGTCCACGCGTGCCTGATCCTCCATCACCTCGGTCCACACGTTGGCCTGCGTGCCCAGCACATGGCGGGCCTGCGCCTCGTCCAGCTCCGGAGGGACCGGCTCGAACCGGTAGACGTCCTCCAGGGTGCGCACGTAGCCGATCGGCACCGGCTCGTCCTCGCCCGGGGCCTGGCGGTGGTCCAGGTACACCTGCTGCTCGGGGCACATGACGACGTCGTGGCCGGCCCGCGCGGCCGCGATCCCGCCCGCGTACCCGCGCCAGGACGACACCGCGGCCCCCGACGCCAGGCCGCCCTCCAGGATCTCGTCCCAGCCGATCATCCTGCGCCCGCGCGCGGCGAGCCAGGCGTCGAAGTGGCCGATGAACCAGGACTGGAGCGCGTCCTCATCGGCCAGCCCGAGTTCCGCGATCCGCGTCTGCGCGGCCGGGGAGGCCCGCCACTGCTCCTTGGGGCACTCGTCGCCGCCGATGTGGAAGAAACTTGAGAACGCCGCGAAACCCGCGGATCCGGTGGAGGCCACAGCGTCCGCGGGGAACAGTTCGAGCAGTTCCTCGAAGACGCCCTCGTAGAAGCGCAGGGTGGCGTCGGTGGGGGCGAGGACGTTCGGGTTGACCCCCCAGTCGTCCCAGACGGTGAGGGCGGAGGTGTCGACGACGTCGGTGTTGCCGAGTTCCGGGTAGGCGGCGATGGCAGCCTGCGAGTGCCCGGGCACGTCGATCTCGGGGACGACGGCGATGTGCCGTTCGGCGGCGTACGCGACGATCTCGCGGATGTCGTCCTGGGTGTAGTGGCCGCCGTGCGGTTTGTCGTCCCACAGCGGGGACGCCCGGTGGCCGAATCTCGTCCGCGCCCGCCAGGAACCGACCTCCGTCAGCCTTGGGCACCGCTTGATCTCGACACGCCAGCCCTGGTCGTCCGTCAGGTGGAAGTGCAGCACGTTGAGTTTGTGCGCGGCCATCAGGTCGAGGTAGCGCAGGACGCCGTCCTTCGGCATGAAGTGGCGGGCCACGTCGAGCATCAGGCCGCGCCAGCGGAAGCGGGGGGCGTCCTCGATCACCCCCGCCGGGACCGCGTGGGCGGCGTCCGGCCGTACGGGGGCGCGCCGGAAGGCGTCGGGGCCGAGCAGCTGGCGCAGAGTCTGCGCACCCCAGAAGACCCCGGCCGGGGAGCCGCCGCGGATCTCGACGCCCCGCCCGGGCACGGCGGCGAGCCGGTACGCCTCGGGCTCCAGGGTGTCGTCCAGGCGCAGCCGTACGGAGTCCGGGTCGTCCTCGGCGCCGGGCGCAAGGGGCAGGCCGAGGGCCGCGCCGAGCGTGCCGCGCAGCCAGCGTTCGGTGCCGCCGGTGCCCTCGGCGGCCCACAGGGTGGTGCCCCGGTCGAGGGGGACGGCGCGGTCCGGGGAGCCGGCCGCGGCGCGCGGGGCCGGAATCACGTCGGTCATGCCCCCATGGGTAGCGCCGGCCGCGACGCGGCGCAACGGGCGTTGCACATGGTGCACAGCCCGGCGACGGCACGGGCCCCCGGGGCGCGCCGGAGCGTGCCTCGGGGGCCCTGAGAGTCTCTGCCGAGCGGGGAGCCGGTTACTTCTTCTTGTCGTCGCCGCCTTCGCCGCCGCCTGTCATGGATTCGTAGATCTCTTTGCACATCGGGCAGACGGGGTACTTCTTCGGGTCGCGGCCAGGCACCCACACCTTGCCGCACAGCGCCACGACGGGCGTGCCGTCGAGGGCGCTCGCCATGATCTTGTCCTTCTGGACGTAGTGGGCGAAGCGCTCGTGGTCGCCGTCGCCGTGGGACACCTGCGGCGTCGGCTCGACGAGGGTCCCCGTACCAGTGCCGCGCTCGGGCTCGAGAGTGCTCATACCGCAAGGGTACTGAAGGCCCCGGGCATCAGTTGAGCGAAGGGTCGTCCGGGTATGTGGCGACCATCGCCAGTTCGCTGCGCTGGCGGCGCAGCACCTCGCGCCAGAGCCTCTCGGGGGCGGGGCAGGACACGTCGCCGGGTTCCGACTCGACGACGTACCAGGCTCCTTCCTCCAGCTCGTCCTCCAGCTGGCCGGGGCCCCAGCCGGCGTATCCGGCGAAGATCCGCAGCGAGCCGAGGGCGGAGGCCAGCAGCTCGGGAGGTGCCTCCAGGTCGACGAGACCGATCGCGCCGTGCACCCGGCGCCAGCCCAGCGGGGCGCCCTCGCCGGAGCCGCCGGGGATGACGGCGACGCCGAGTGCGGAGTCCAGGGACACCGGGCCGCCCTGGAAGACGACGCCGGGTTCCCCGGCGAGGTCGGCCCAGCCCTCCAGGATGTCGCCCACGTCCACCGGCGTGGGACGGTTGAGGACGACACCGAGGGAGCCCTCCTCGTCGTGGTCGAGAAGGAGCACCACCGCGCGGTCGAAGTTCGGGTCCGCCAGGGCGGGCGTGGCCACGAGCAGCCGCCCTGTGAGCGAGGACACCTCGGTCATGCCAGACATGATCCCGCATCTTCCCTTCGCATGGGGAGCCAATCCGGCTACGGGGGTGAGCGCAGCTCACGGGACACGGAAGCGACCGGCGCACGGCGGGGGCGGTGACCGCACGTGCCCGGCGCTCAACGGCGCGTGTCGGTGCGGGATCATGAGCCAACCCCGGGTGCCGCGGACTTTCTGCAGGGGGGCGCACGGCGACTACCCTGTCTCTCCGGCCCCCTCCGCAGTGATCGGCCGGCCACCTGCCCACCTCATCGGAACGCGAGATACATGACCGTCAACGGCACTGACGACGTACTGCTTGTCCATGGCGGAACCCCGCTGGAGGGCGAGATCCGAGTCCGCGGTGCGAAGAACCTCGTACCGAAGGCCATGGTCGCCGCCCTGCTGGGCGGTGAACCAAGTCGCCTGCGCAACGTTCCGGACATCCGTGACGTGCGTGTCGTGCGCGGTCTGCTGCAACTGCACGGCGTGACGGTCCGTCCGGGTGACGAACCGGGCGAGCTGGTGCTCGACCCGACCCGGGTCGAGAGCGCCAACGTCGCCGACATCGACGCCCACGCGGGCTCGTCGCGTATTCCGATCCTGTTCTGCGGGCCGCTGCTGCACCGGCTGGGGCACGCGTTCATCCCCGGCCTGGGCGGCTGCGACATCGGCGGCCGGCCCATCGACTTCCACTTCGACGTGCTGCGGCAGTTCGGCGCGGTCATCGAGAAGCGGGACGACGGGCAGTACCTGGAGGCCCCGCAGCGGCTGCGCGGCACGAAGATCCGGCTGCCGTACCCGTCCGTCGGCGCGACCGAGCAGGTGCTGCTGACGGCCGTGCTGGCCGAGGGTGTCACCGAGCTGTCCAACGCGGCCGTGGAGCCGGAGATCGAGGACCTGATCTGCGTTCTGCAGAAGATGGGCGCGATCATCGCGATGGACACCGACCGGACGATCCGGATCACGGGGGTGGAGAAGCTCGGCGGCTACGACCACCGGGCGCTTTCGGACAGGCTGGAGGCCGCGTCCTGGGCGTCGGCGGCGCTGGCCACCGAGGGCGACATCTACGTCCGCGGCGCGCAGCAGCGGTCGATGATGACCTTCCTGAACACCTACCGGAAGGTGGGCGGCGCGTTCCGGATCGACGACGAGGGCATCCGCTTCTGGCACCCGGGCGGCCAGTTGAAGTCCATAGCGCTGGAGACGGACGTGCACCCCGGTTTCCAGACGGACTGGCAGCAGCCGCTGGTGGTGGCCCTGACCCAGGCCACGGGCCTGTCGATCATCCACGAGACGGTCTACGAGTCGCGTCTGGGCTTCACCTCCGCGCTCAACCAGATGGGCGCGCACATCCAGCTCTACCGCGAGTGCCTGGGCGGCTCCGACTGCCGCTTCGGCCAGCGCAACTTCCTGCACTCCGCGGTGGTGTCGGGGCCGACCCGGCTCCAGGGCGCCGACCTGGTCATCCCGGACCTGCGCGGCGGCTTCTCCTACCTGATCGCGGCCCTGGCGGCCCAGGGCACGTCCCGCGTCCACGGCATCGACCTGATCAACCGCGGCTACGAGAACTTCATGGAGAAGCTCGTGGAGCTCGGCGCCAAGGTGGAACTCCCGGGCCAGGCCCTCGGCTGACCGGGGCTCCCGGCCGGGCCCCGGATGATCCGGTCGGCCCGGCGGGCGCCCGGGAGCGCGTACGACAGTGGGGCGGCCCCTGGTGAGGGGCCGCCCCATTGGCGTTCAGTGGCCTGGAAGGACCGGCCTACAGCGTCTCGTGCGCCGTCCCGCGGCGCACGAGACGGCTGGGTCACTTGCCCTTGGCCGCTTCCTTGAGCTTGCTGCCCGCGGAGACCTTCACGCTGTAGCCGGCCGGGATCTGGATCGGCTCGCCGGTCTGCGGGTTGCGAGCGGTGCGAGCGGCACGGTGGGTGCGCTCGAAGGTCAGGAAACCAGGGATGGTGACCTTCTCGTCCCCCTTGGAGACGATGTCGCCGACGACGTCGGCGAACGCGGCCAGCACGGCGTCGGCGTCCTTGCGGGTCACCTCGGCACGGTCGGCCAGCGCGGCCACCAGCTCACTGCGGTTCATGTTCTTACTCCCGTGTTCTTCTTGCCGTTGCGGCGAGGCCGCATGTTGGGCACAGCGAAGCCGATGCTGCCAGGTTCCTCGGTGAGTCCCCGGACCCGGGTCCGTCGCCGAACCCTCGCGCCCAGGGAGGCATCCTGCCCCCACCTGCGGCGCGAATGCCAATCCGGCACCCATAGGAGTCGTGAGAACACCCTTGGGAGTCACACGAAGAGATGCCCGAGCATGGCCGTCACGATAAGGCTCCGCCGGCGGCGGGGTGCTTCGCGACGCGCCGGTTTCCCGGCACCGTGGCAATCATCACGCCGTCGCCGCCGTCTTCGCGGCCGCCTCCCGGACCGCTCCGGCCACCGCGCCGGCGACCTTGTCGTTGAAGACGCTCGGAATGATGTAGTTCGGGTTCAGCTCGTCCCCGGTGACCACGTCGGCCAGGGCCTGCGCGGCGGCCAGCATCATCTCCGTGTTGACGGTACGGGACTGCGCGTCCAGCAGGCCGCGGAAGACACCCGGGAAGACCAGCACGTTGTTGATCTGGTTGGGGAAGTCGGAGCGGCCGGTGGCCACAACTGCCGCTGTCTGACGGGCGATCGCCGGCTCCACCTCGGGGTCGGGGTTCGCGAGCGCGAACACGATCGCACCCTCCGCCATGGCGGCCACGTCGTCGCCGTCGAGCACGTTGGGCGCCGAGACGCCGATGAAGACGTCCGCGTCGTGCACGGCCTCCTTCAGAGTGCCGGTCAGGCCCTCCGGGTTGGTGTTGTCCGCGATCCAGCGCAGCGGGGAGTCCGGGGCGGCGCCGACGAGGTCCTCACGGCCGGCGTGCACCACGCCGTGGATGTCGGCGACGACGGCGTTCTTCACGCCCGCGGCGAGCAGCAGGCGCAGGATCGCCGTACCGGCGGCGCCGGCGCCGGACATCACCACGCGCACGCTGTCGATCGACTTGCCGACCACGCGCAGCGCGTTGGTCAGCGAGGCGAGCACGACGATCGCGGTGCCGTGCTGGTCGTCGTGGAAGACGGGGATGTCGAGGGCCTCGCGCAGCCGGGCCTCGATCTCGAAGCAGCGGGGCGCGGAGATGTCCTCCAGGTTGATGCCCGCGAAGCCGGGGGCGATCGCCTTGACGATCTCGACGATCGCGTCGCTGTCCTGGGTGTCCAGGCAGATCGGCCAGGCGTCGATGCCGGCGAAGCGCTTGAAGAGGGCCGCCTTGCCCTCCATGACCGGCAGGGCGGCCTTGGGGCCGATGTTGCCCAGGCCGAGGACGGCCGAGCCGTCCGTCACGACCGCAACGGAGTTGCGCTTGATGGTCAGGCGCCGGGCGTCCTCGGGGTTCTCCGCGATCGCCATGCACACGCGGGCCACACCGGGGGTGTAGACCATGGACAGGTCGTCACGGTTGCGGATGGGGTGCTTGGACGCCATCTCGATCTTGCCGCCGAGGTGCATGAGGAACGTACGGTCCGAGACCTTGCCCAGCGTGACGCCCTCGATGCCGCGCAGCTTCTCGACGATCTCCTCGGCGTGGGCCGTCGAGGTGGCCGCGATGGTGACGTCGATACGGAGCCGCTCGTGGCCCGAAGCGGTGACGTCGAGGCCGGTCACCGAGCCTCCGGAGGACTCCACGGCCGTGGTGAGCTGCGATACGGCGGTTCCGCCCGCCGGCACCTCCAGACGGATGGTCATCGAGTAGGAGACGCTGGGCGCCGTTGCCATGGCCGACTTCCTCTGCTTTCACCGTGTCGCGAAGTTCTGCCGTCCGATCGTCGCACCTACCCCTGAGTACGTGGTAGTCGCCCCGGGTTGCGGACGTAGTGTTCACCGGGAGGTGCCGATTTCGGAAACAGAATTTCACCATACGAGAAGTGTCGCGATGGCGAAAGACGCGGGAGCGACAAAAGAGGTCCACGTCACACCGTGACGTGGACCTCTCGGAGGTTTGTGTGACACCGACCCGCCATGCTCGCCTCGCGGCAAGTGGTCGCTCGTAGCGACAAAGGTTGGGCCCGGGGGCTTGGATCGGGCCGGTGCCGTATCCAGGCTAACAAACGGATCCCCGGTGGCCATTCCCGTCGCCGAGGTTCACCCGTTGTTCAGTCCCTCAGCAGATCCGGCACCCCGGCCCCGTCCGGCTCGTCCCGCTCCGCGGAGACCACCGTGAGCTGCTGAGTGGCCCTGGTCAGAGCCACGTACAGGACCCGCAGGCCGGCCGGGGACTCGTCCGCGATCTCCGCGGGCGAGACGACGATCGTCGCGTCGTACTCCAGACCCTTGGCCTCCAGGCTGCCGAGCGCCACCACCCGGTCACCCAGCCCGGCCAGCCAGCGCCGCGCCTCCTCACGCCGGTTCATGGCGACGACCACGCCGACCGTGCCGTCCACCAGGTCGAGGAGCCGTTCCGCCTCCGCCCGCACGCTCTTCTCCAGCGAGCCCCGGACGACGGCGAAGCGCGGCTCCACCCCGGTGGAGCGCACGGCCGTCGGCGCGGTGGAGCCCGGCATGGCCAGGGCGAGGACCTTCGAGGCCAGCTCGGCGATCTCGGCCGGGTTGCGGTAGTTCACGGTCAGCTCGAAGCGGCGGCGCGGCCGGGTGCCCAGGGCCTCGTCGCGGGCCTCGGCCGCCTCGTCCGGGTCGGACCAGGAGGACTGGGCGGGGTCGCCCACGACCGTCCAGGTGGCGTGCCTGCCGCGGCGGCCGACCATCCGCCACTGCATGGGCGTGAGGTCCTGTGCCTCGTCCACGATGACGTGCGCGTACTCGGTGCGCTCCTGCGCGAGGCGTTCCGCCCGCTCCCACTGCGACTCCTCGCGCACCGGCATCAGCTCCTCCAGACCGCTGAGCTGGTCCAGCGGATCCAGTTCACGCTTCCGACGCGGGCGGGCCGGGGTGCCGAGGATCGCCTGGAGCTCGTCGAGCAGGGCGATGTCGTGCACCGAGTGGCCGCCGCGCCGCAGCGAGCGGGCCACCCGGCGCACCTCCCCCGGGTTGAGGATCCGGCGCGCCCAGCGGCCCAGGCGCCGCTCGTCGGCCATGGCGGCGAGCACCGCCGTCGGGGCCAGCTCCGGCCACCAGGCGTCGAGGAAGGCGGCGAAGGAGTCCTCACCGGTGACGTCCTCGTCGAAGGAGGAGCGCAGCTCGGCGGCGAGTTCCGGGTCGGTGTGCCGGCCGGCGGCGCCCGACTTCTCCCACAGGGCGTCAAGGAGCAGCTTGCGGGCGCGCGGGCGCAGCATGTTCACCGGCGCGGTGCCGCCGAGGGCGGTGCGCCGGATGTGGTCGAGTTCCCCGGCCTCCAGCTCCAGCCGGCGGCCGAAGGCGACGACCCGCAGCCGGTCCGGGGTGCCGTTGGACTCCAGCGCGCCCCGCGCCGCCTTGCGCAGCACCTTCAGCATCCGGTACGAGCCCTTGGCCCGGGCCACCGACGGGGAGTCGTACAGCGTCGCCTCGGCGCCGTCGACGAGCGAGCCGATCGCCCGGACGGCGACCTGGCCCTCCTCGCCGAGCGAGGGCAGCACGCCCTCGGTGTAGGCCACGAGCAGCGGTGTCGGGGAGACGATCAGGATGCCGCCCGCGTAGCGGCGGCGGTCCTGGTAGAGCAGGTAGGCCGCCCGGTGCAGGGCGACCGCCGTCTTCCCCGTCCCGGGGCCGCCCTCGACGTACGTCACCGAGGCGGCGGGGGCGCGGATGACCAGGTCCTGCTCGGCCTGGATGGAGGAGACGATGTCCCGCATGGTGTGGCCGCGGGACCGGCCGAGCGCGGCCATCAGCGCGCCGTCGCCGATCGCGGGCAGCTCGTGGCCGTCGAGGTACGCCCTCAGCTCGGGACGCATCAGATCGTCCTCGACGCCGAGCACGCGCCGCCCCTTGGAACGGATGACGCGCCGGCGCACGACCCGGCCGGGGTCGACCGGGGTGGAGCGGTAGAAGGGGGCGGCGGCCGGTGCCCGCCAGTCGATGACCAGCGGGGAGTAGTCCTCGTCGAGGACGCCGATACGGCCGATGTGCAGGGTCTCGGCGATGTCCGCCGTGCCGTCCTCGCGGACCACGCCCTCGGCCGGCTCCACCGCCGTGTACGCGCCGTCCGGGCCCTTCCTGCCGTCCTTGCCGAGCAGCAGGTCGACACGGCCGAAGAGGAAGTCCTCGAACTCGTTGTTCAGCCGATTGAGGTGGATGCCCGCCCGGAACACCTGCGCGTCGCGCTCGGCCAGCGCGCCGGGTGTGCCCACCTGGCCGCGCTGGGCCGCGTCACGCATGAGGAACTCGGCCTCGTGGATCTTCTCCTCGAGGCGGCGGTACACCCGGTCCAGGTGCTGCTGTTCCACACTGATCTCACGGTCCCGTACGGAGTCGTGCGCCGCTTCGTGCGCTGCGCCGTGGACCGATCCGACCGCGGAATCCTGTTGAGCCTGTGCGGCCACCGGGCCCCCTTCTGACGTGCTGGGCAGCCGTCAACCGTACGCGAAAGGGGGCCCTGGGCGGAAGCTAGGACGCGGGTACCTCGACGAGTTGCTTCCCGTCGAAGGTCATCACCTCGAAGTGATCGATCTGGTTCGGCTCCAGGGCCGCGCCGCCACGGACGTAGAGAGGGTTCTTGGCCTGCTCCGTCTTGGCGTTCGGGACGCCGTAGCCCCACTCCGGGACGGACCAGGACGTGACCGTCTCACGTTCGCCGTTCTTGCCGACGGCGATGAGCGAGCACTTCTGCGAGCCGGTGACGTTGCTCAGCTCGAGAACGGCGTTCGTGCCCCAGTCCTTCTTCTCCACGGCGACCGTCGCGGAGACCTTCGTCGTCGGGTCCGTCGCCGTGACCTTCTCGGGCATCGACGCGAACGCGGACTGCGCGGTACTCGCGCCCGCCGTGGTGTTGTCGCCGCCGCCCGAGCCGCTCACCGCGAACACGGCCAGCGGGCTGCCGATGATCAGCGCTGCCGCCGCGGCGACCATGTAGAAGCTGCGCCTGCGCTTCTGGGCGCGGCGCTCGGCGACCTCGTCGACGAGCTTCTCCACCAGGCGCGGGCTCGGCTTGGCCGAAAGGGACTCCCCGACCGCGGGTGTGCCGGAGCCCGGCAGGTCCGCGAGCGCGGCGAACATCGGCTCCATGCCGGCCAGTTCGTCGAGCTGCTGGGCGCACCACTCGCAGCCGGCGAGATGCGCCTCGAAAGCGGTTGCCTCGGTGTCGTCGAGGATCCCGAGGGCGTAGGCGCCGACGGTCTCGTGCTCGTTCGGAGCCGGGGTTCCCTGCATGGCCCCAGACATACCCGCACCACCCGTTCCGAATCCCCCGTACACGCTCATCACGCCGTCACCCCCCGCTCCTCCAGTGCCAGCTTCATCGACCGCAGGGCGTAGAACACCCGTGAGCGGACGGTGCCGCTGGGTATGCCCAGTGTCTCGGCCGCCTCGTTGACGGTACGCCCCTTGAAGTACGTCTCGACGAGCACCTCCCGGTGGGCCGGGGTCAGGTCGTCGAGCGCGTCCGACAGCGTCATCAGCCACAGCGCCTTGTCGATCTCGTCCTCCGCGGGGATGACCTCCAGCGGCGACGGATCGACCTCCTGCGGCCGGGCCTGCCGGCTGCGGTGGCCGTCGATGACGATGCGTCGGGCGACCGTCACCAGCCAGGGGCGTACCGAACCGGTGGCTCGATTGAGCTGACCGGCGTTCTTCCAGGCACGGATGAGCGTCTCCTGCACCACGTCCTCGGCACGCTGCCGGTCGCCGGCCACCAGCCGGAGGACATACGCGAGGAGAGGTCCGGCGTGCTCGCGATAGAGGGCACGCATCAACTCCTCATCAGGTTCCGAGGACTGGGACATGCGATGTCGGGCCCTCGCTCCACGTTCATTGGCCACGGCCGCATCCTTGCGCACGCCCACCTCCGGTGTCCGGGGCTTCCCCCCAGTCGGTCGCTCGCCGACGGGTACGGATCCAGGGCACGCGGCGTTCAAAACAGGCCGACGGTTTTCTGTCGGGTGACGTGACGAGGGAGGACATGGGCGCACATTCCCCCCGCCCGGTCTTCACATTTCCGACACAGTTTTGAAGGCGGGCGCGCTGCCCGCACCCGGAGCGGGCCAAACAATGTGTTACGCAAATCACTTCGGCACGGAACACCCACAACCGGCAAATGGGATGCGGGAGTTGTCGCGTGTGCTTTCTCTAGCTCCTTGAAAGTGCAGCGCGTCGGCGGTGGCGGGCCACCCGTTCGCGGTTCCCGCAGACCTCGCTGGAGCACCAGCGCCTCCGGCGTCCCCGGGACGTGTCCAGGTACACGATCGGGCAGTTGTCGCCCTCGCACTGGCGCAGGGCGGCCCTGGCCACGGGGTCGGTGAGCAGTTCCACGGCGTCCCGGGCGACGGCCGCGAGCAGGGCGGCGCACTCGGGTGGCCCGGCCAACTCGCGCACGAGGGTGCCGTCTTCGGTGGGTACGGCGCGGGGTGCGGGTGGTGCCGTGCGGGCGATGTCGTTGACGCGGGCGAGCGCGAGGTCGTAGGCCCGCGCCTCCTGACCGAGATATCCGCGCACCAACTCGCTCATGTCCCGCCTCAGTTCGCGGAACCCTGAAAGCCAGGGCGCGTCGGCGTGCGTCAGCGGGCAGCCGGGCGGCACCAGCCCCGAGCCGGTGATCCACGCGCGCAGGGGCGGGAGGGAGTCCAGCCGTTCCACGGGGTGGGTGGTGGAGAGGAGATCCAGGCAGACCCGCCCGGCGTCGAACCTCAGCTCGTACGGGACCGTGGCCGCAGCCAGTGCCATGTGCGTGTCACCGCCTAGGCTCACCCCGGCCGGCATCCTCGCCGGGGCATCGTCGGAGGCCGGAAATCCGTTCCCTCCCACAGTGCCCGCCCACCGCCCGGACCGGTAGCCCCCGGACGACGCGGGGGCGGCTGCCTACTGCGGGGGGTGAGGCCCGTTGCCGTAGGGTCCTTGGCCGTACGGGCCCTGGCTGTAAGGGCCTTGGTCGTAGGGACCCTGCCCGTACACCCCCTGCCCATAGGGTCCCTGCCCATACGGTCCGGCCTGCCATGCCGGCCCCGGCCGGTACCGCACCCTCCCGCGCTCCTCCGTCACCGGCACGAACCCGGCGGCCTGCAGCAGTGCCACGGCCCTGGCGTGGCGCCGCCTCAGGGACAGGAACCCGCCGGCGGAGGCGACCAGGAAGAAGACCCACAGCACCCCGATGATGAGGAGGAAGAGCCCGTCCCCCGGGGCCTGCACCGCGCAGTAGGCGCACCCGAAGGTCGCGATCACGCCGACGAGTGCCATGGCTATCTGGTAGCTGTCGCCCGACATGTCGACGTTGATGCGCGCCGTCATCACCTCGAACGCGGCCGGCACGAGCGGCGGCAGCGACACCCCGTCCGCGGCGTTCGGATACCGCGCCCAGCTCTGCGCGGCCCGCGCCTGGGCCTGCGGGCTGGGGTCGGGCGCGAGGACCAACAGCATCTTGTTGTCGCGCACGCGCTCGGCATGCACGTACTCGTACCCGAACTGCTCGGCGAAACAGGCGAGTCCGGCGGCCTTCGCCACGGACGACTTGCTGAGGCGCAGCTCCACGCGTTGCCCCTGCCGCACCTGCTCAAGCACCTTCCGAACCCGCCACCTGTTCACCGCGGCGCCCCCCTGTTTCGGTTGTCCGACTCCTGCTCAGCGGTTCACGGCCTGGATCTCCTGCACCATGACGTCCTGGGTGGCGCCGAAGGTTCCCTCGGGCAGCTCCCCGCCCGCGACGCCGGTACCCGTCCAGTGAATCTTCCAGGTGATGGTGGCCCTCAACCGGTACGAGCCGTCGCCGGACGACCGCAGGTACTTCACCCCGCAGGGCGGCGTCCGGTCGGCCTTCCCCTTGGCGTACGCCTCGCCGATACGGTCACCGACGATCGCGCAGACGCCCGACGCGGGGTAGGTCTCGGCGTCCGCCGTACCGGGGTCGATCCTCAACGAGACCGGCTCGGCGGTGGTCGTCGCGGAAATCCCCAGCACCGGCACGGAAGCCGTCACGGAGACCGGCCGGAACCGCGCCCCGTCCAGCCACGCCCAGGTAGGCAGATTCACCTTCGTCACCCCCGCCGGCGCAAGCGTCACCTCGGTACCGGGGACACGGATCTCGTTGTAGGCGAGTTCCGCGAGGATGCGCGGCGTCACCGCGTTCTCGATGTTCGCGGGTGGAGCAGCGCCCTGGTCGACCCAGAAGATCGGCTCTTCGCACTTGTCCCAACCCGGCGGGAAGTCCTTGTTGACGTACGAGTCCCACCAATAGCCCTTGCCGGCCTTGTCCTTGTTGAAGTCCTTGTACGGGTGGCCGTCGACGTACCGGTCGCGCTGCGCGGCGTCCCACTCGTACCCGGTGGACTCGGCCTCCCAGATCGGCTCCAGGTACTTCTGCAGTTGCTCCGGCGTGTACTTCGGGGCATACCAGCAGGCGGGCGGCGTCCAGGACGAAACCGGGGCGACCGGTCCCGCGGAACGGCCGGTGCCGTTCTTTGAACGATCGAAGACAACGCCACCGGCGGTCGCGGAGATCGTGTCACCGTCGGCGCCACCTGAAGCGCTCGCGTCGCCCCCGCCATTGGTGCTGTCGCCATGGCCGAAGCCCGCCCATGCCTGTGCCGGGCAGAGCAACAGTGCGACTGCGGCGGAGACGACGCACGCGCGTCGCAGATTGCTCACGGCTGACATACGGAGCTCCCCCGCTGCGACGCCAGCTTCTCAGTGACCCAGATGCCTTGCTTGTTGACTCGCAGGCGGCTGCTGTAGACGACGTAGTTGCCCTTCGACTGTGGGGTCACCTCCGTCTTTCCGGTCTTCAAGCTCTTGTTGTACGCCTTGTTCTGGTCTTCGCAGTAGACGAGGCTCGCCGTTCCGCCATCGTTGACCTGGACCTTGGCCGCGTAGAACCGCCTGACGCCGGTGATCCGGTCCTTGTAGTCCACGAATTCCTGGATGAACTTCTGACTTCCCGCCGCCGCCTCGCCCTCCGAGTAGAAGCGATACCCCGCGTCAAGCGGCTTCTGCTCGGCGATCGCCATGTCCACAGCCTTGATGAATTGCTGACTGTCGTAGAGGACGGCGTCCTTGGCCTTGTCCCCTGTCTTGGGCCACTCGAAGGTGTAGATGAGATCCGACGGCAACTCGATCCTCGGTCGCCCCGCCGTCGCGGACGGAGTCGGAGAGGTCGGCGTCTCCGTGCCCGTGTCCGCGCCTGCGATCTTGTCGTTGGCTTTCGAGCCGCCGCCGTCTCCTCCGCCGCAACCGGCGAGGAGCAGGACGGCCGTCGTGCCGGCGACGGCTGTGGTGAGAAGGCGAGTTGGGCGGCGGATCACAGCAGGCTCCCGGTGAGGCAGGTGGGCAGGGCGAAACAGCCGACACGCTACCGAGACCCCCACAACCGCACCAGCGCGACGCTCACGGCTCACCTGCCCCGTGGGCGGGGGCGGTGAGCCGTGAGGGGCGGTGCGTCAGCCGAGGGTCGGCAGGGATCTGCGGGGCGGGACCGCGCGCAGCAGAGTCGCTGCCAGTGACTCGCCGGTGTGCGCGTCGATGTAGTTGACGCGGACCGCCGGGTCGCCAGGGGTGTCCCGGCCGGCCGTGGCGTCCAGGGCGAAGACCACCGACACCGGCCGCGCGTTCTCCCCCGCGCCGTACACACCCGAGTACAGCAGGATCCGCCAGCCGTCCTCCTCCCAGTGGTCCAGCAGACCCGACCGGACCACCGGGAAGGCGGTCTGCCAGGCGAGGGAGTTCTCCAGCAGTTCCACGCTGGCGGCGACCGGCACCCGGTCCCCCGGCTCGCTGCCGAAGAGCGGATGCCCGAAGACACGCAGCCTCAGCCGGCGCAGCGGCAGCAGCCACCACCGGTCGAGATCGACGGACAGCGCCACCAGGACGGCCGCGGCCAGGGTCACGAACACCACTGAGCCACCGGGCCGTTCGGTGAGCGTGGACCACCAGGAGCCGTGCGCCACCGCCGCCGTCGCACCGCCCACGAGCACCAGCGCGGCGCGCGCGAACGCACGCCAGGTGATCGGGGTGTCCTCGTTCGCCGTGCAGCCGCAGGAGGACTCCGGTGCCAGCGCCCGGCCGTAGCCGAGATAGCCGAGGAACCCCGCCCCGAGGACGGCCGTCGCCGCGCCCGGCACCGGGCTCGCCGGCACGGCCAGCAGCGCGGCCGCGAGCAGGAGTTCCACGGCGCCGGTGCCGCGCAGCACCAGCGCCGCCCGCTCGCTGCTGCGCAGCATCCGGGCCAGCGCCGTCTTCGGTGCCTGGCGCACGGTGTCCCGGTCGAAGAGCTTGACCGAGCCGGTCCACCCCAGCAGGCCCGCGAGGACCAGCGGTACGAGGCCCGTTGTCAGTGAGAGCATCCTTCCCTCCCCTTCGTCTCTTCTCCTCCTCGGATCCGGCCGTCAGTGCCCGACGGAGATGCGGACGACGTCCACCGAGTTGTCGGACGGCCGCCAGGCCCCGAGCACTTGGGCGCTCTGCCCGATGCGCAGCCGGGACAGGTCCGAGGTGAGCGCACGGCCCGCGTACGAGGCGTTCGTCGTGTCCTGGTGGACGTGGCCGACGATCTCGTGCTGTCCGTGGGAGAGGTGCACCCGGTTCTTCGCGATGCCGCGGATCGTGGTGTCGAGGTTCACGATGTTCACCCACACCGCGTCGGCCGCGACGGTGCCGTCCGGCATCGGAACGCCCCGCGCGTACAGCCCGTCCCCGATCTCGATGTCGGCGGCGGTGGTCGGCCGGACCTTCCATACGCTGGTGACGTTGGTCATCTGGACCCGGGAGTGGTCTCCGTAGGATCCCGCGACCTCCAGGACGCTGCCGGTGATGCCGGTGATCCGGCCCTCCACGAAGGCCGACTTGGGGATCGCCGGGTCGAGCGACGGCTCGGCGGCGAAGGCCGCGTCGGCGTCGAAGCCGCCGAGGGCGGACGCGCCGACGATGGTGGCGCCGCTCAGCGCGGCCGCGGTGAGGAAGCGCCGGCGGCCCAGGCCGCCGCCGTCGTCCTTCTGACGGTACGTCATGACGAACTCCCCCTCACTCGTAGATGTAGACCGGCAGCTTGCCGGAGCTGAGGTTGCCGATCGCCGAGAAGGCGGCCGGGGTCAGGTCCAGGACGCGGTTGGTGCGGCAGGCGCCGTTGCAGCAGGTGGCCTCGCCGCACCAGTCCTTGGTGCGCGGTCCGCAGTCGGTGATCGTGATGCAGACGGTGGCGCCGGAGCACTGGTGTCTGATGTTCATCACCGCACCGCAGCCGCGTCTGGGGATGTTCTCGCCGCACAGGTCGGGCCGGGTGATGTTCCAGCATGCCTGTGACGCGTTCGGCCAGGCGCCGTGATTCGCGCTGGACTGGCAGTTGCCGCAGGCGCCGCCGCCCGCGCTGCCGCACGGACCCCAGGAGGATCCGCAACAGAACCAGCTCGTTTCACCAGCCCATAGGCTGGTCGATCCGCAAGCCATCGTGCCGTCTCCCTCTGTCGCTGAATGACGCGTATGGATGGGCGCGCATGCACCACGTTTTGACGAGTGCATGACAATTTCAGTGCCAGGGTCGTGCGTGCAGAACACCCCCATGATGCGCCCGTCTACGCGCGTTGGCCAGAAGGCGGCGGATGTTCGGCTGTTCAATTTCGGCACCTCGGAGAGATGCCCGATCCTCACTTTTCAGCCATAGATCACGACAGTTCAGCCTCTGCATCCTCAAAGGATCTTCACGGCTTTGACGTGCTCATGCTATGAATTCCTGCTCCCTCGGCCCACGAGGGACCAAGGCAAAGGAGCAACATGCTTCGCAGACCCTCACGCGTGAGGTGGGGTTCCAGACCGGGCCGCACAGCGGTGCTGCTCGCGTTGGCCATGGCCGCGGAAGCGGGAACCGTGGCGCTGACCTCCGGCCAGGCCTTCGCCGTCCCGACGCAGTCGGCGGCGGCGAGCATCGCGCCACAGGTTCCGAGCAGCTGGGGACTGAGCCCCAGCTCCGTGAACGCGTACAGCGGAGGCCGTTTCACCACCCGGGGCACACCCACGCTGTGGGCCAACGGGGTCGTCGGCGACGGGGGCACGTACAAGGCACAGTTCGAGCTGACCGCCGATCCCGCCTTCGCCGACACGACTTACTCCTACACGGGCACGTCGGCGAGCACCGCCTCCGGTGTGAACGCACTGCTCTCCGTGCCGTCGGCCAACGCCCTGCCGGATGCGAAGCATCTGCGGCTCCGCGCGCGTTCCTACGACGGCACCACCTACAGCGGCTGGACCGCTTACACCGTCTTCGCGGTCGACACGACTCTGCCCGCCGCCCCCGGCATCAGTTGCGCCGGATTCAAGGAGGGCGACTGGAACGCACCTCTGTCGAACGGGGCCACCTGCACGTTCACGACCACGGCGACGGACGGCCAGGGCTACGTCTGGGGCCTGGACGACCCCAACACCCCGCAACGGCTGGACGACCAGACCAACGGCACCGGCGGTGCCGCCAAATCCGTCACCGTGACCGCCGACCTCGGCTGGCACACCCTTTACGCACGGACCGTCGACAAGGCCGGCAACCACTCGGCGAAGGCCACCGCCTACAGCTTCGGCGTCGGCAGCGACGGCGTCGCCCTGACGTCGCCCATGGACGGACAGCGCACCGCGCGCCGCGTCTCGCTCTCGGCGATCGGCAAGTCCGCGTACACCAACGCCGTCTACGAGTACCGGCGCGGTGAGACCGACACGTGGAAGACGATCCCGGCGTCCGACGTCACCGTCTCCTCCAGCGGTGCCGCCGTCACCTGGCCCGTTCCGGTCACGAGCGGTAAGCCGGCCACGCTGGCCTGGAAGACCACCAGCACCCTGGGCGAGGACGGACCGATCGACGTCCGTGCCAAGTTCAGCAACAGCACCGGGAGCGGCTACAGCCAGACCGTCCCCGTCACGGTGGACCGTATCGCCGGCGACGCTCCCAAGGAGGACGTCGGTCCCGGCACTGTGAACCTGCTCACCGGTGACTACTTCCTTTCCGCCGGTGACCTCTCGGTGTTCGGCCTGAGCATTTCCCGGACGGCGTCGTCGCGCCGCCCGGACGCGGGTGCCCAGCAGGAGGGGCAGGTCCCGATCTTCGGCCCCGAGTGGGTGTCCGGTGTCGTCGCCGAGAAGAGCGGCTCGACCTGGAAATACCTGCAACGGACGTCCAGCACCTCCGTCGCGGTCGTGGACGCCGACGGCAACGCGACCGGGTTCGCCGCGACCTCGGGCGGTGGTTGGTCACCGGAGACGGGATCCGGTTCACTCACCCTGACAGGCTCGCTGACCGGCTCGTTCACGCTGTCGGAGACCAGCGGCACCGTCACGACATTCGCGAAGGCGGATGGTTCTTCCTCCGTCTGGAATGTCACCACGGCCTCCCTGCCGACCGACGACTCCACGACGACGGCCGTCTCGGAGACGGTGACCAGCGGTGGCACGACCCTGGCCCGCCCCAAGTACCTGATCGCGCCGAGCGGAGCGGTGTCCGCCGCCACCTGCAGGACAACGCCGTCCGTACAGGGCTGCCGGGTCCTGGAGTTCGTCTACGCGACGTCCACCACGGCCACGTCCTCGGCGCTCGGCGACTACACCGGCCGCCTCTCGCAGATCAGGCTGTGGGCCACCGCTCCCGGTGAGACCGTGTCCAAGGCCACCACCGTCGTGAAGTACCTCTACGACAACTCGGGACGGCTGCGCGAGTCATGGGACGCGCGGCTGAGCACCCCGCTGAAAACCGCGTACAGCTACGACAGCGCGGGGCGCGTCACCACGCTCACCCCGCCCGGAGAGCTGCCGTGGACCTTCGAGTACGGCAAGGCCGGCAACAGTGCCACGGCCGGCACCGGCATGCTTCTGTCCGTGTCCCGCCCGACCCTGGCACCGGGCACCAAGTCGACGGTGAACGGAACCGCGAAGACCGACTTCGTGTACGACGTACCGCTCGGCGGCAGCGCCGCGCCCTATGCGATGGCGTCCGGCGACACCGAAACCTGGGGGCAGTACCAGGGCCCGGCGGACGCCACAGCCGTCTTCCCCGCCGACCAGGTGCCCTCGTCCCACGACGGTGGCTCCCTGACCTCCGGCAACTACAAGCGCGCGACCATCGTCTACATGGACGAGTCCGGACGTGAGGTCGACACGGCCGAGCCCGGCGGGCGCATCAGCAGCACCCAGTACGACCGCTTCGGCAACGTCGTTCGCAAGCTCACCCCGGCCAACCGTTCCCTCGCGCTCGGCCTGACCCCGGCCGACGAGAGGCAACTCTCCGAGCTGGGCATCACCGGGCTGACCAGCGCGCAGCGCGCCGAACTGCTGTCGTCCTACAACTACTACAGCAACAACGGCCTCCGTCTGCTGGAAGAGTTCGGGCCGCTGCATCGTGTGGAGCTGACGAAGGACTTCAAGAACGGCAACAAGGTCCTCCTCCCGGCGGGTACCACCGTGTCGGCCCGCTCCTGGAAGGTCAACGAGTACGACCAGGGACGCCCCACCGACGGTTCCGCCAAGGTCAAGGACCAGCTCACCATCGTCACCTCCGGCCTGCGCGTCGACGGCTACGACTCGATCCTGGCCGACAAGCGGGTCACCGTCACCCAGTACGACTGGGCCAAGGGCCTGCCCACCCTCGTGACCGAGGACGCCGGCGGGCTGGCGTTGAACACCAACAAGGGCTACGACTCCAGTGGCCGGGTCACCGGTGTCATCCTGCCGGGCGGCAACGGCAATGACGCGTCCAGCAAGGTCTACTCGTACTGGAAGGCGACCGGCACGGGATCCTGCCAGGGCCACCCCGAGTGGGAAGGTCTGTTGTGCTGGATGGGTCCGGCCGGTGACATCACCGGGGGCGGGAGCAACCCGAAGACCTCGGTCGACTCCACCATCACGTACGACCTGTTCGGCCAGGTGCTGAAGATGGTCGACACCTCCGGCGACAGCTACCGGACCGCGACCCGCACCTACGACGCGGCGGGCCGCCTGGCCACCTCCCAGGTCACCGGCAACCTCGGCCAGTCCGTGCCCGCGATCACCAACACCTACGACGCCGACTCGGGCCAACTGGTGAAGACCACGTCGTCCGACGGCGGGACCATCACCCACGACTACGACAAGCTCGGCCGTCTCATCTCCTACACCGACGCCGACGGTGGCACGACCACCACGCAGTACGACGACCTGAACCGACCGGTGAAGAGCACGGACACCGCGCCGTCCACCACCACCTTCACCTACGACACATCCTTGGACCCGCGCGGCCTGGTGACCAAGCTGACCGACTCCGTGGCGGGCTCCTTCACGGCGGCCTACGACGCGGACGGCGCGCTCACCAGCGAGAAGCTGCCCGGTGGCTACACGCTCGACCAGGCCGCCGACCCGACCGGCGCGCTCACCAAGCGCACCTACACGCGGGACAGCGACAGCACTCCCGTGTTCGCCGAGTCCGTCGTCCGCTCCGTCCATGACCAGGTCACCAGCCGGGCCTCCAACACCGCGGGCACACAGCACTACGCCTACGACGGTGCGGGCCGACTGAACACGGTCAACGACACCAGCAACAACGGGGTGTGCACCACGCGCACCTACACGATGGACAAGCGGGCCAACCGTGTCGCCCAGGCCACCGCCTCCGCCGCCGCGTACGCCGCCTGCCCGTCCACCGGGTCGGGCGCCACGCACGCCTATGACAGCGGGGACCGGTTGGTCGACTCCGGTTACGTCTATGACGACTTCGGCCGCACCACCAGCCTGCCCGGATCCACGATCGACTACTACTCGACAGACCTGGTCCGCCAGCAGACGACCGGCAACAAGCGCCAGACCTGGACCCTGGACTCCGACTACCGGTTCCGTTCCTGGACCGAGCAGTCGCAGTCCTCGGGCACCTGGTCGACCACCGCCACCAAGGTGAACCACTACGCGAGCGAGGGCGACTCGCCCAAGTGGACCGTAGAGGGCTCCAACGGCGATCTCACCCGCAACGTCCTGGGGATCGTCGTCGGACTGGCGGCGATCACCGGCAAGTCGGGTGACGTGAAGCTCCAGTTCACCAACATCCACGGTGACGTCGCCATGGTGCAACCGCTGACGGCCGGTGCCACGGCGACCGTCCTCAATACGGACGAGTACGGCAACGTCACGTCCGGATCGGTGGGACGCTACGGCTGGCTGGGCGGCTACCAGCGCCCGGCGGACACTCCCTCCGGGCTGCTCCTCATGGGCGTCCGCCTCTACAACACCCAGACCGGCCGCTTCCTGTCCACCGACCCGATCTTCCAAGGCAGCGCCAACGCCTACGAATACTGCTCGGGCGACCCGGTCAACTGCCTGGACCTGGACGGACGCAGCAAGCACAACTACAACGGCCACAAGTGGCACTGGTGGGGCCTTGAGATCGACATGACGCGCAAGCGGACCGTGAGCGTCATCGACCAGCTCTGGAGCAACGCCTCCAAGGCCACGATCCTCGCCGTGCTGTTCGGAGCCATACCCGGCAGCAACATCGGCTCGGTCGTGCTCGGCGCCATCGCCGGCTACTACAGCTGGATCGCCTCGAAACTCCAGCACATGCTGAACATCCAGTCGCACGGCGTCATCCTGGACATATACCTCGGCTACCCGCGCGTGAGGCACGAATGAGGGACGGCGTACCCCCGCTCCGGGGCGGGGGTACGCCCGCTCCAACACCTACAGGAGACGGCAGGACAATGGGAACGTTCGATTCGGCTGTGGTCATCGTGGTCGGCCTGCTCGTGGCCGGGGCCGGGGTACTCGCCGCCGTGACGGGCCAGGCTCCCGGGTGGCTCGAGGGAACAGTCACCCGCCCGCGCGTCTGGGGTGCCGGTATCGCGCTCCTGGGCCTGTTCGCCGTGTCCGTGAGCCGCCCGCTCCTGTCATGGGCACCGGCAGGCGCGGCCATCGGCGAGGTGACCCGGGCCGGCTTGATCCTGATCGGTCTGGCGCTGCTGTGGCGGGGACGGAGCTGAGCACAGCCGGGACCAGACTGATCCGTCGGTGACACGGCCTCACGCGACCTCGTCGGTCCGAACCGCCGCCGGGTCCTGCCTCTCAGTGAGAGGCAGGACCCGGCTTGTCTATCCGCGGTGGGAGGCGGCCCGTCCCTTGGCCGGCTTGCGGGACGAACCGTCCGGCCACAGCTGTGGCTTGCGCTTGGCTGCCACGTCCTCCATCCAGCCGAACCAGACGACGCAGCCGCCGATGAGCAGCCAGCTGAGGCCGAGAAGGGGCCAAGAGCTGCGCAGGAGCCAGGCGAAGTGCTCCTCCAGCACGCCGATGTCCCACAGCCTGTCCCACATGGCGGAGGCGGCGAGGATGCAGACGTTGTGCCACAGGTAGATGGTCACCGCTCGGGAGTTGAGCAGTGTGATCAGCCGGTCGAAGGGGCGCAGCCGGCGGGGCCACTGCGACCAGGACGGGCTGATGTGCAGAAGCAGCAGCACCGCCGCGAAGGACCACAGGCACTGGGCGAACGCGATGTCGTCCATGTCGTGCCCCTCCCTGAAACCGTGCGAGAGCGCGTACCAGAGTCCTAGGCACGCGATCGCCGGAACCACGGACGGGACGATGTAGCGGGGGAGGCGCTGCAGGACGCCTTGCTGGTAGGCCATGCCCAGGATCCAGCAGGCGCCGAAGGTGCTGAAGTCGGTGAGTGCGGTCGTCAGGCGTTCGCCGGGCAGGTGGAGGTGGCCGAACTCGAACGCCGCCGCCAGGGCGATCGGCGAGGCAATGGTCACCCACGGCAGTGCGCGCAGAGCCTTGAGGAAGAGCGGGGACAGCAGGACGAACCAGAGGTAGGCGCGGATGTACCACAGGGGTATGCCGATCTCCGAAGCCCAGTCGTCCCCGAGGAGGCCGTGCAGACCGTCGGCGTACGGCGGATCGCTCAGCGGAACGATCCAGTACGTGAGGTGGAACCACCACCAGCCGGGGTGCCCGTCGCTGTTCGGACCCCAGCCCTGCAGCACCATGCCGCCCACACCGATCGCGCCGAGCAGCCACAGCGGCGGCAGCAGACGGCGCATCCGGCCGCGAATGACCTGGACGGGCGGACGCTTGAGGGAGCGGGCCATGAGGTTGCCCGCCAGGGCGAACATCACTCCCATGGACGGGAAGACCACCGGCAGCCAGGCCCAGCCCATCAGGTGGTAGAGGACGACGCGGAACAACGCGACCGCGCGGAGGAAGTCGAAGTAGCGGTCGCGGGCGGGGCCGCCGGGGGGCTGCTCCGCCGGTGCCGGCCGGGCGGGGTCGTCCGCCGCGTGCGGCAGGGTACGTGCGGTCACGTGCGAGGCTTCCTCGGTCGTCGGCGTCGGAACGGACGACGTCGGCCAGGGCGTCGGAGGAGGCGTCGGCCGCGGAGGCGTCGCCTGGTACTCGAACGGCGGATTCGACATCAGGCCGTCCTTCCGCCCATGGCGGGCTCATGCTGGGCGGCCCCGTTCGGCGGTGTGGACACTCCGCCTGTGCGCCGCAGTTTCTGCCAGCGCAGCCGGCCGCCGGTGAGCGCCGTCATCCAGGACCGCAGCAGGACGATGTACATCAGCTGCCGGTAGAGGATCTGCTGGAGCGGCAGTGAGATGAGGTGGGTCATCCGCTCGCGGTCCAGCCGGAAGGCGTACGCCGCGCAGACCACCTGCACCGCCAGTACGCCGAGCCAGGCACCGATGGTCTTCTCCGTGGGGCCGAACACCAGCCCGTACAGCAGGAACACGTCGATCAGCGGGGCCAGCAGCGGCGCCACCACCATGAACAGGGAGACCAACGGCAGGCCGACACGGCCGAAGCGCCCCGAAGGACCCCGCTCGATGATTGCCCGGCGGTGCTTCCAGATCGCCTGCATGGTGCCGTACGACCAGCGGTAGCGCTGGGACCACAGCTGCTGCACGGACTCCGGGGCCTCGGTCCAGGCGCGGGCGTTCTCCGCGTACACCACCCGCCAGCCGTCGCGGTGCAGTGCCATGGTGACGTCGGTGTCCTCGGCGAGCGTGTCCTCGCTCATGCCGCCCACCCGCTCCAGCGCGCTGCGCCGGAAGGCGCCGACGGCTCCGGGGATCGTCGGCATGCAGCGGAGCATGTCGTACATCCGGCGGTCGAGGTTGAACCCCATCACGTACTCGATGTGCTGCCAGGCACCGATGAGCAGGTCCTTGTTGCCCACCTTCGCGTTGCCGGCGACCGCGCCGACCTTCGGGTCGGCGAAGGGCTGCACCAGCTCACGGACCGTGGACGGCTCGAAGACCGTGTCACCGTCCATCATCACGACGATGTCGTGACGGGCGTTCGCCAGGCCCCGGTTGAGCGCGGCCGGCTTGCCCGCGTTGAGCTGCCGGATCACCCGCACACCCGGCAGGTTCAAGTCCTCGACGATGCGGGCGGTACCGTCGCTGGAGCCGTCGTCGATGACGAGCACCTCGATCGGGTGATCACTGGCGACGAGGGAACGCACCGTGTTCTCGATGCACTTGGCCTCGTTGTACGCCGGGACGAGGACCGACACGGGCTGCGTGATCGGCGCGTCGGGGCCCCAGCGGAAGTTCTTGCGGCGCACCCGGCGGGCGTGCGCGCCGGAGAGCAGGAACATCAGGCCGAAGCGGGCGAGCACGAGAGAGCCGACGACGGCGAGGCCGACGATCAGCACACTGGTGAGCTTGTCCGAGGCCTTGACCAGGAAGATCCAGGCGCGGCCCTTCCACAGCTCGACGCCGGTGACGGGGGTGTGCGCGCTGGGCGCCCCGAGGGCCTCGGTGAGGTTCTGGAACTTGTAGCCCTTGGCCTGGAGTTCGGGCAGGAACCGGTCGAGCGCTTCGAGGGTCTGTTCCCGGTGGGCACCGCCCGAGTCGTGCATCAGGACGATCGCGCCGTCGCCGTTCTTCGGGGTGGCGTTGCGGATGATCTGGTCGACGCCCGGCCTCTTCCAGTCCTCGCTGTCGGTGTTGTTGAGGACCGTGAGGTAGCCGCGGGAGCCGATGTACTTGACGACCGGCCAGGACCTGTTGTCCAACGCGTCCGGGAAGGACGAGTACGGCGGCCGGAACAGCGACGTACGGACACCGGCGGCGCCCTCCAGGGCCAGTTGGTTCTGGGACAGCTGCCAGTCGATGCCGCGCTGCGACTTGTAGGTCAGGTCGGGGTGGTTGAAGGTGTGCAGTCCGATCTCGTGACCCTCGCGCACGATGCGCTTGATCAGGTCCGGGTGCTGCGAGGCCATGGTTCCGGTGATGAAGAACGCCGCGTGCGCGTCGTGCTTCTTGAGCACGTCGAGCACCTTCGGGGTCCAGACGGGGTCGGGCCCGTCGTCGAAGGTGAGGACGAGCCGGTGCTTGGGCAGGCTCAGGCTGGTGGTCTTGCCGTTGCGGGTGTCGATGATCGGGCCGCCCGTGGAGATCTCCTTGGGCACCTTGTCGAAGGCTCCCACGGATCTGATGCGGTAGTCGGCGAGGATCTCGCTGCGCACATAGCCGCGCAGCATCAGCATGGCGGTCATGGCGAGCAGCAGCATGACGGGCAGCACCCAGCGCATGGGCAGCCGGTAGCGCCGCGCGTTGACACGGGCCGGGGCACGACGGGAGCGGCCGTCGGCCCTGCCTGAGCGGCGACGGTTGGAGCTGGAGGCCATCAGAAGGCGTTCTCCGGGGACTTGTGGGATGGGGCACCGGGCCGACCCGCAGCCCGGCCGTGGGAGGCGACCGGAGTCGTGGTGGCGGCTTTCGCGGCGTTGTTGTTGGTGGTGACGGCGGGGTCACCGGACCTGCCGGGGGCGGCCGGCTCCGTGCCCTGTCCGGGGTCGCTGGGCTGTGCGGGCGACGGCGGGTCGGTGTCCGGGGTCGAGGTGCTGCCCCCCGGGGCGGCCGGCGCGGTGCTGCGGTCCGGGGCGGCCTTCTTCGTGGCGGACACGGACGGCTGGGGCTGAGCGGGGACGGCAGGCGTGCTGCCGGGCTGGGCCGGCACTCCCGGTACGGCGGTGGCGCTCACGGACGGAGTCACCGCCGCGGTGTCCGGGGCGCCGGGGGCGGTGGCGGCTCCGGTCGGGCTGTCGGCGGGCGCGGACGGGTCGGCGGACTCCGAAGGCCGCGGGGACTCCTTGACCTTGCTCGCCGGGTGGTCGTCGGCGCCCGGATCCGGGAGCGGCACCCAGGGTGCGGCGGCGTTGCCGGACAGCAGAGTGACGACGATGACGACCGCGTACACCGCGCAGGCGAGACCGACGGCCAGGCCGAGGCGGCGGAAGCGGCGGCTGCGGCGGCCGGACTCGTCGACGAAGACGGGCCGGTCGGCCTCCTTGCCGCCCTCGGAGCCGCCCGTGGCGGCGAATGTGCCGCCCGGCCGCAGGCTCACCGCGTCGAGCTGCACGGTGACCTCGTGCGGGTCGTGGGTCTCCCACGGGTCCTCGACCTGGACCCGAAGGGGGCCGGTGCCCGTGGGGCCGGTACCGGCGGAACCGGTGCCGGCGGAACCGGACGGCTGCGTGCCCGCGCCTGCCCGGCCCCCGGACGCGGCGGCGTTCTCCGTTCCGGCCAGCACCTGGGTCTCCGCCGCGGCCGCGTGTCCAGGGAGCATCCGCGTCTCGGCGGCGGCTGCCGATCCGGGCAGCATCCGCGTCTCGGCGGCGGCCGCGGGGTCGGCCGTCATCCAGGAGTCCGCCTTCGGCCCCGGGCCGGACAGTAGCTGCGTCTCCGCCGCGGCGGCCGGTTCGGCGGGGCGACCCTTGTCGAACCAGGAGCCCGCACCCGGGGCCTGGCCCTCGCCGGCTCCTCGCGGGTGTCTTTGCACACCACCACCAGAACCGCCAGAACCGGCACGACCGGTCGTCGGCCAGGCGGTTTCCGGCCACATGCCCTGGTCACCGAGTTCCGGCGCCACTCCCGAGAGGTGGCCTGATTCCGATTCCGAGCCGAGGGTGTCGCCGGATATGAGCGACTCACTCGGGTCCGCGGCCCCGCCCGTCTCCCGGCCGCCCCCGGACGTGAATCCGGAGCCGCTCGGTTGGGCGTGATCTGGCCATTTGTCGACGCGCACGTACTTCCCCCCCAGGGGCATGACTTCCAGAATCCGGGCCTATGCACTGTCGTCGGACCAGGGCCCCCACCCGGCCCGAGCGTCCCCTTTACCACGGTGCGCCCGGGTCCCCGAATGTATCGCATGTGGCCATGCCGTGGAGATGGGTCTCAGATGTGCGCACCCATCACGATCGCGTCCATGGCCGGAATCCATCCGTCCACCGGCCTGCGCAACCATCCTTCTTCGTGCGTCAGTTCGGTAGCAGAACGCCTGAGCGCATCCAATCCGGGGTGAATCAGCCCTTTCCGCCAGACCAGTGATACAGGAGACAACGGAACGGGGTCGACGAGCGGCCGCAGAACCGTCTGAGGCATGGCCGGAAAGTCGACCACGGCGAGAATCGGATTGCGGTACTTGGCCATGACCCGCCGGAACTCGGCCACACCGATCGCGAGGGGGGCGGGCGGTGCGATGCCGATGCCGCGCCCCTCGAACAGCTCACGCGCGAGGTCGGTCCACTCCGGCGTGCGGGTGTTGCCCGCCCCCGCGTACACGGTCTCCCCGGCGAGGGCGTCGAGCGGCACCTGCTCCAGGTCCGCGAGCCGGTGCCCCTCGGGCAGGATGACGGCCATGGGCTCGTACCGTACGGGCTGGTGCAGCAGTCCCCGCCGGACCGCGGGGTCGAGCCCGGCGAACCGTCCGAACGACGCGTCGAGCCGGCCGGCCAGGATCTCGGCGGCGGCACCGGTCAGGCCGCTCTCGAAGCGGGTCATCAGTTCCAGGTGCGGGACCCGGGAACGCGCCCGGTCCAGCACCCGCTCCCCGAACAGCCCCGGGCTGTTGACGTCGACGAGCAGCGGCCGTTCCGGCTCGCCCCGGCCGAAGGCGTCGAGCAGCGCGCGCTGCGCCTCGAGCACCCGGCGGGCGTACGGCAGGAGTCGGGTGCCCTCCGCGGTCAAGGTGACCTGGCGCGTGGTCCGTACGAACAGCTCGGCGCCCAACTCCCGTTCCAGCCGACGGATGTCGCGGCTGAGGGCCTGCTGAGCGACGTACAGCCGCGCGGCGGCGCGTGTGAAGTGCAGTTCCTCGGCGACGGCGACGAAGGCGCGCAGCAGTCGGGGGGCGATCTCCCCGGCGGGGAGGTACGGCGGTCCGGGTTCGGCAGGCATCGGCCGAACTTACAACCCAGGTGCGTCAATCGCATCCGATCAGGTGTTGGACCGCAGGTCGGTGCGGGGGTGACGGTGACGGCATGCCGAAACCCCCCGCCCGGGACACTACTTCGACCACCGCCCCAGCCGCCGTCTCGGCCGACAGCGCGGCCGCTGCTTCAGCCGCCGGGCCCGGCCACGCCGCGACCGCCGTCCCCGCCGCTGCCCCCGCCGATGCCGACTCCGCGGCCGACACCGCCACTACCTCGGCCGCCGGGTCCGGCCGCACCCCGGCTGCCGTCCCCGCCGCTGCCCCGGCCGCTGCCCCGGCCGACGCCCGGGCCGCCGTGGAAGGCCGTGCCTCCCTCTTCGCCCCCTACCGCCGTCTGTTCGCCCTCCCCGGCACCCGTGCCTTCACCGCCGGGAACCTGATGGCCCGGCTGCCGTCGGGCATGTTCGGCGTGAGCGCGGTCGTCATGATCGCCGGTACGCGCGGCTCGTACGCGCTGGCCGGCGCCGTCACCGCCACCGGCCTCGCGGCGACCGCGGTGACCGCCCCCTGGGTCGCCCGGCTGGTGGACCGGTACGGACAGGCCCGGATCGCCGTGCCCGCCACCGTCTGCGCGGTCCTGGGCAGCCTGGCCCTCCTGCTCTGCGTGCACTACGACGCTCCCGACTGGACCCTGTTCGCCGCGTACGCCGCCACCGCAACCACCCCCAACACCGGGGGCATGTCCCGCGCCCGCTGGGCACATCTGCTGAAGTCCTCCCCGGAGGACCTGCACACCGCCATCTCCTTCGAACAGGCCGCGGACGAGCTGTGCTTCATGCTCGGCCCGGTCCTCGCGGCCTTTCTCACCGGCACGTTCTTCCCGGAGGCCGGCACGCTGGTCGGCGCCGTACTGCTGCTGACCGGCATCCTCCTGTTCACCGCCCAGCGCTCGACCGAGCCGCCACCGAGTCCCCGCACTCCCGCGCGGGCGCCTCTGCGTGCCCCCGGTATGCCGGCCCAGCTTGCCGTGTGCCTCGCCATGGGCGCCGTGTTCGGCGCGATGGAGGTCGTCACGGTGGCGTTCGCGGACGAGCGGGGCCATCGTTCGGTGGCGGGGATCGCACTCGGCCTCCAGGCGGCCGGTTCGTGTGTGGCCGGACTGGTGTACGGGGTGATGAGACCCGCGGGCCCGGCGGGGCGGCGACTGCCGTGGTGCGTGGCGGCGATGACGGTCCTCATGACCCTCCCGCTGCTGGCCGCCGCCCTGACCGGCTCCCTGCTCGCGCTGTCCGTGGCGCTGCTCATCGCCGGTACGGCCACCGCGCCCACCATGGTCACCAATATGACCCTGGTCCAGCAGCGCTCCCCCGAGGGCCGCCTCAACGAGGGCATGACCCTCGCGGTGACCGGCCTGCTCGGCGGCATCGCCTGCGGCAGCGCGACCGGCGGCTGGATGGTCGAACACGTCTCGGCGACGGCGGGCTACGCGGTCCCGGTGACGGCGGCCGCGGTCGCGCTGCTGATCTCAGTGAGCGGCGTACGCGAGGAACTCTGACCAGGTGTCGGCGTCCACCGCGAGGCGCGGGCTGTCGACGCCGAGCTTGGAGTCGCGGACGTGGATGGTGCGGGGGGTGGCGGCGACTTCGAGGCAGGCGCCGCCCTGCGAGTCACTGTAGCTGGACTTGAACCATGCCAACGGTTCGTTCATAGCTCCTTCGCCACCTTCCGGATGAACGCGGCCGACTCCTCAACTCCGAGAGCCTGCATACGAATCATCCCATGCACCTGCATCAGGTCGCTGACCCTGTTTGCGTCAGCGTGGAGCACGCTGGTCTCCGGACCCTCAACGTACGCGAAGCGTTCGCGTTCGTCAGTCTCAAGCAGGATGAACGAGCCGTTGAGCGCGAGGCCGCTGCACTTCCCGAAGGGCAGGATCTGGATGGACACGTTGCGCCACCCGCCGATCTCCGGCAGATGGAGCAGCTGCTGACGCATCACCTCCCGTCCGCCCACCTCCGTGCGGAGCGCGGCCTCATGGATCACGAAGCCGTAGACCACCTTGGTACGACGCGTCAGCGCCTCCTGCCTTTCCAGTCGCGCTCTGACCCGCTCCTCCACTGTCTCGTTGTCCAGCGGTGGACAGCTCTCACCGATCAGTGTCCTCGCGTACTGCTCAATCTGGAGGAGGCCGGGAATCAGCCCGAGCGAGTAGTCGTGCACGGCGATGGCCTCGGCCTCGATCGCCATGTACTCCTGCGACCGCGCGGGGAACGGCTCAGGCTTCAGGAACTCGTGCGCGGCGACCAACTTCCCACCCGCCCGGCACAGTTGATCAGCGACTTGCAAAAGCCGCAGCGTCGGCCGACGGCGACCGCACTCCATCGACTTGACGTACTCGTAGTCGTAGCCTGCCTCTTCGGCGAGGGCCTGCCGGGTGACCTGGGCCTCCTCCCGCCAGAGCTTGATCTGTGCTCCGCAGTAACGCCAGTTCTGCTGCGTCTGCTGGGATTCCCCCGTAGCCACGCGCCCTCACCCGCCTCCCGCCGCCGCACCGTGTACATCACGCTGCGTACCCGACCCGCTACTTCAGAGGCTAGGCACAGGCCACCACCCTTATCCCACCGAACGACGGAGAATCACACGCAAGGAACCAGCCCGTATGCCGACACCGCACCGCTCACCCACCGCGCTCCCCCAGGACATCGAGTTCCGCTCCCCCCGCGACGCGCGGAGCGTGGGCCGGGCCAGGCTGCTCCTGCGCGAACAGGCAATCTCGTGGAAGCTGCCCGACGAGGTGACAGAGACGGCGGTGCTTTTGCTCAGCGAGCTGATGACGAACGCCTACCGCCACGCGAAGGCACCCGGCCGAGAGATCCGGGCGCGCTGCGTACTGAACGACGACGGCAACCTGCGCATCTCGGTCACGGACGCGAACGACGTCCTGCCCACGCCCCGAGAGGCGTCACCGGAGGACGAGTCGGGCCGGGGCCTGGCGCTGGTGGAGGCGCTGGCGGACGGCTGGGGCGCTGAGCCCCGCCCCGGCCGCATCGGCAAGACGGTGTGGTTCGAGCTCGAACTCGATGCGGAAGCAAGGGCAAAGAGGTGACGTCACTGCCGGTCGACGTCGGCTTCGCGCTGCTCTTGGCGGCGCCGTTCCGCCAGGGGCCCCGCCTCACCGACGAGGCACGTGGCGTGGGCCTGCGGCTGTCACCCTGTGTTCTTCCTCCGCTCCCTCATTCTGGTACCGACATAAGCGCCGGATCCGATGGAAGCCAGCGTCATCACAGCCTGACTCGGAAGGCCACCACCGAGCAGCAGGGCCAGAGCGCCTCCTGCAGCCAGGACGCCTACGAAGATGAGCAGATCAGAAAGTTTCATCGTTCCTCTGTAGCCGTCCGCGATGCCTCGGTCGACTTTGAATCCCATCAGGCGGTGCGGAGCCCGAGAAGTGAAAACTTCACGCACCTGCGGGAGAAGGGGCCGCGCTCACGTCAGGCTCGTGCCGCCCGCCTCGTCGTGGACCGCCTTGCTGACATGCGGCTCGAAGACCTTGAGGACGGTCCAGCTGGCGCCATCGTCGAGGCGTTTCCAGGTGGCCGTGGGGCGGGCGTCCATCATCACGGTCGCGGCGTCCCGGTCCGTCGTGATGGAGACGTGGAACCTCACCGGGAGCCTCAGCGATTTCCTGCAGATGAGGGTGAGTTCGCCATGCGTGAATTCCTTGACCTCGTCGATTTCGGGGGCCGGGAGCTGCTTGAGGGCGTACAGCACGCTGTCGGTGAGCTGGTAGGCGGTGATGCCGGGACGTATCGGCACGCGGATCTCCGCGGTACACGGCAAGGGCACGGCCTCGGCGGACAGCGTCAGACCATGGCGCGAGACCGTACGGGCGGCGTGCCACGTGTTCGACGCGGGGAGCACGACGGCCATGAAAGCGCTCAACACGAGGAATCCGAGCGTCCCCTGGAGCAACGCGTCCGCCCAGGCGCTCGGATCCTCCCAGATGATGACACCAGCCATGAAGACGCCCAAGCAGGCGCCGATGATGGCGATGACCACGGCGGCACGGCGTATGGTCGCGAGCCAGTAGCTGAGCATGGGTGAAGCTCCCGATTTTCTGTGTGAGAGGTGAACCGCACAGGAGAGGTGGGGATCTTACTTCTTGCCGAAGCCTGTGATATGGCCGCCGGGAGCAGGCGGGGCTGCTCCCCACTGCGCCACCACGGCCTACAGCCAGCCGCGGCGTTCGGCGATGCGGACGGCGTCGACGAGGGTGCGCGCGTGGAGCTTGCCGACGGCGGACGAGAGCCGGTTGCGTACCGTGCCCAGGCTCAGGAAGAGATCGGCGGCGATCTCACGGGCGTGGGTGCCCGAGGACGCCAGCCGCAGCACCTCGGTCTCCCGCTCGGTCAGAGGGCTCACTTCGCCGGCCCCGCCGTCCCGCATCCGCGGGTCGATCACGCGTCCACCGGCGGCGACCCGGCGAATCGCGTCCACGGTCTCGGCGGGGGTCGCGGACTTGAGGAGGTAGCCGGAGGCTCCCGCCCCCATGGCACGCCCCAGATGCCCGGGCCGGTCCAGCGCCGTGAGCATCAGGGTGCGGCACTCAGGCAGTTGCTCGGCGAGCGCGGAGACGACGGTGATGCCGTCCACGACGGGCAGGTCGATGTCGAGGAGAACCACGTCGGGCCGCAGCCGTTCGGCCTCCGTGAGCGCCGAGGAGCCGTCGGCGACCTCGCCGACGACGCCGATACCCAACTCCCTCGAAAGCAAGGCCACCAGCCCTGACCGCACGACAGCGTGGTCCTCGACCACGAGCACTTCGATCACCGATCAATTATGCCGTGCACGTGTGCGGCGACAGGTCGTGGACGCGAGTGGGTACCACGGAGTCCGGCGGGAACTGGAGGCACATCGCCGTGGATCGTGCAGAGAAGTTCGCTACCGAGAATTACCGGAATCCTCCGACTCCGACCGTCTTACGCTTCGCCGGAGAGTACGAAGCCCCTCGCGCGTGTTGGTGATGTCGAGCAGGGCGAGCACGGCTCTACCGGCAAATTTCAACCCACGAACGGTGACTGAAACTAGATCTTCCATGCTTTCTCCGAATTTCCGTGCAATGCGGATGCCGTCACGAATCCGCCTCGGCGGAAGCAAGGTCGGCCCGGATCTGCAATCCGGGCCGACCTCACACTCCGCAATCATGACACGCAGAGCTGGTGAGGGCTCGAGTTCACCCTAGGTACACTGCCCCCTGCCTCGGTATCCCGTGTATTTACGGCAGACGCTCTGCCGCCCTGCGTGGGGTTGTAGAGGCGTATGCCCATCAGGACCAGGACGGTCAGGGTCTCCGACGAGCGCCGTTTGGCGCCTAGCCAGTTGTAGCGTGTGGGCTCCAGCCCTGGGCGCGGGTTGCCGTACTCGTCCAAGTCCAGGGCGACACAGTCCTGCTACATCGTGGGCTATTCTCCCGATCGCCTCCTTTTCACCCCTTCCCAAATTTCCTTGGCCGCACCCACGGAAATAGCAACCCCCAGGGCAATTTCGAGCGCCCCCCAGACCGGCGACCACCCATCACTGGAAAGCCTGCTCGCTCCACTCACCAGCATGAACGGAACAAAAAAGAGAAGACACGTCAGCTTGTACCTATGCATTACACTTCCAGGATTCATGACATTTCGACCAACGCCCTGACGGGGGACCGACAGATCCGGACCCCCGTCAGATTTTCACTCCGGTCACCAACAACTCGATTTTCCGGTGTACTTTCTACAGACCGAACGGCGGCCGTTCGACGTCAGGGA
The DNA here is from genome assembly GCF_002803075.1 of Streptomyces sp. CB01373. GTDB lineage: Bacteria > Actinomycetota > Actinomycetes > Streptomycetales > Streptomycetaceae > Streptomyces. The sequence goes on from NZ_NNBK01000009.1 coordinate 243,920, forward strand.
ATCATTCCAATCGTTGCGGAATCGGCGATTGTTGTTCCAGTTGTTGAAGTCATTCACCGCTGTCTGGACTCCCCAGCCAGCTCCAGCGCAGTGAACAGCCCTACTAACGGATTTAGCGCATCGTCTCAGCGTGCCATGCGGACTCTTGGCGGCCCTCCATACATTTCTGGCCGTCTTTACCCGACCGAACGGTGCGACGAGTGCCGCCACGCCGATCGCGAACTTTCCAGAATGATAAATGCCGCGCCAATTAGGGTTGCGTCCCACGCGGTGGCGCTTGTTGTTGAACCGGTTCCACTGCTTCCTCACCCAGCTCGACCGCCCGTCCAGGTCGAATCGGTTGAGCGGGTCGGCGTGGGCGTACTCGTAGGCGTTCAGGTTGCCCCCGTACACCGGATCCACCGACAGGAAGCGGCCGGTCGTGGGGTTGTAGAGGCGTACGCCCATGAGCACGAGGCCTGTGAGGGTCTCGGCGGAGCGCCGCTTGGCGCCCAGCCAGCTGTAGCGGGCCGGGGTCTGGCCCTCACGGGGGTTGCCGTACTCGTCGCTGTCCAGGGCCACTGGCGCCTGCCCCTGGTCCAGCGGGAGCTGGAGTGCCACATCGCCGTGGATCGTGGAGAGTTGGAGCACCGTGCCGCCCGTCTTCGACGTCACGGCCGCGAGGCCGCCGGATGCGCCCTCGACGTTACGGCTCACTGCTCCGGTGGCGGTGTCCTCGACGATCCAGCGCGGGTTGTCGCCGTCGCCGTCGTAGTGGTTGAGCTTGGACGCGTTCTGTGTCCAGGTCGAGCCGCTGCCGGTCTCCACCTTCCACGACCGGAACCGCAGGGCCGCGTCGAGCTGCCAGGTCTGACGCTTTCCGCCGGAGACCTGCTGGTATGCGAGGTCGTTGGCGTAGTAGCCGATGGTGCTGCCCGGCAGGGCGGTGGTGCGGCCGAACGCGTCGTACGTGTGGCCGGCGTCGACGAGGCGGTCGGCACTGTCGTAGGTGTGGTTGGTGGTGGTGCCTCCCGAGGAGGTGCAAACGGCACCGAAGCCGGCGGTGCTCGTGGTCAGGGAGGTGCGGTTGGTGCGCTTGTCGAAGGTGTAGGCGCGTCGGGTACAGACCTCGCCGACGATGTCGTCGACACCGGTCAGCCGGCCCACGCGGTCGTAGCGGTAGGTCTGGCTGGACCAGCCCTGGTGGCTGGTCACCTGCCCGTGGACCGACTCGCTGACCCGGTCGCTGTAGACGGTCGTGCCGTCGCTGTCACGGGTGTAGATCCGCGAGGCGGCGGAGCCGGTGGGGTCCTCGGTGACGGTGAGGGTGTAACCGCCGGGCAGTTTCTCGGTGGCCACCGACCCGTCGGCGTCGTAGGTGGCCGAGAAGGCGCCCGCGACGGAGTCAGTGGTCTTCGTGGCCAGGCCGCGCGGCTCGGCCGCGTGGTCGTAGGTGTACGTGAGGGTGGACGGGACGGAGTCGGTGACCTTGACCGGGCGGTCGAGCAGGTCGTACTCGGTCTTCGTGACACCTCCGTCGGCATCCGTGTAGGAGATCAGGCGGCCGAGCTTGTCGTACGCCTTGGTGATCGTCCCGCCGGTCGGCGAGCTGATCCTGGTCACCGCGCCGGTGGCCGGGTCGTACTCCGTGGTGGTCTCCGGGACCGCCTGGCCGAGACCGCCGGTGATCTTGGAGGAGACGGGACGGCCCGCCGCGTCGTACGTGGTCGTGGTCGTCCGGTACACCCCGCCGACCTCGTCCGTGACGGTGGCCGGGTTGCCCCAGCGGTCGTATTCGGTCGTGGTGTTCACCAGCTTGTTCGGCTGCGAGCCGCCGCCGGTGATGTCACCGGCGGGACCGGTCCAGCACACCTGGTCCGCCCACTCGGGACGGCCCTTGCACCAGCCGGTGCCGGTCGCCGACCAGTACTCGGTGACACGGGTCGCGGCATCGTTGCCCGTCCCGCCCGGGAGCACCTGGTCGGTGACCCGGCCCTGGGAGTCGTACCCCGTCGTGGTGGTGAGGTTCAGACCGCCCGAATCCTTGGTGGTGTACCTGGGCAGACCCTTGGCCCAGTCGTACTGGGTGGTCTCGACCCGCTTCTCGCCCATGACCGAGTAGTAGTCGCGGACCCGGGCGCCGGTGACGGACACGGTGACCTGGTCCTTGACCGTTGCCGTGCCGTCGGTCGGACGGCCCTCGTCGTACTCCTTGACCGTCCACGAGCGGGCCGGGACCGAGGTTCCGGCCTCGACAGGGGATGTCCGCAGCCGCGTCAGGGCTCTTGGGCGTACTCCTGTCGGCTGTCTGCCGGGTCTTCTCCCGGTTGAGTGCCACCGCCTGACCGGTGGTGGCGACCGCCACCGCCGCCTCCGCGGCAAGCACCATCGCGGTCAGGGCCGCGATGTGGGGCAGCAGCCGTCTGCGCCTCTGCGAGGCGACGGCCGACCCCTCCCACTCATCGGTGGGTGGTATTCGCTCTGACACGTTCAGTAACCCTCTGTTGTCGTGAGCATGGGCAGCCGTGATCAAAACAGGGTTGGCGCAGCCGAAGAAGTGAAGGCTTCACCAGTTGGGGAGATTCCGCGAAGCCCCTCAACACCGCAGGCCGGAGCCGCTGTTGCTGCCCTGCGGGTCCGCCCGGCCCTCCCCGGCAGGTCCATAATCGACCGTTGGTGATCAAGACCGGAGCAGGCAGGGATGTGGAGCAAAGCGGTAAAGGGCGTGACGGCTCCACCAGGAGCGCGGGTCGCAGCGGGCGCGCTGGCCGTGGTGGTGATCGGATCACTGGGGCTGGTGGCGCTGGATGTCGCCGCTTCGCCGTTCCACCGGCGCACGGTCACCGCCGGTCTGACCGTGCTGGTGCTGACGCCGGCTGTTCTGCTCGGCCAGTACGCGCCTCCGCCCTACCGGCTGCCGTACCGCTGGAGGTGGGTCCTGCTGCTGGTGCAGGCCGTGCTCACCTACGTGCCCATCGTGGTCTTCCAGCACCGGTGGTTCACTCTGCTCGGCTTCCTCGCCGGCGCCGTGATGCTCACTCTTCCTCCGGCCAACTCCGTTCCCGTCGCCCTGGCGGTCGTCGCCAGCGGACCGCTGCTCATCCACACGGGCGTGGTCGACAGCAGCCGCGGTTCACTGGTCGCTCTGCTCAGTGCGACGATCACGGCGAGCACGGTCTTCGCGGTCACCCATCTCGCCCTGCTCTCCTCGCGGTTGTACGGCAGCAAGGAGCAGACGGCCCGGCTCGCCGAGCAGCGCGCCCAGGCACGTATGCGCCATGACCTGCACGATCTGGTGGGGTCGTCGCTGGTGGCCATCGCGATGCGGGCGGAGAACACCCTGCGCGCGGACGCCTCCGCCGAGTCCGCCAGGGCGGCGCTGACCGAGGTCGTCGAGCTGGCCCGGCGGACACAGGAGGACGTACGGCTCATCAGCAGCCCCGGGGCGCCCCGCTCGCTGGCCGACGAGTTCGCCCGGGCGCAGCGGCTGTTGACCACCTCGGGGATCGGGGTGCACGCCTCGCTGCCACCGCGCCTCGAACTGGACGACGCGGTGACGGAGTGCCTGCGGTCGGTGCTCCACGAGGCGGTGGGCAACCTGCTGGAGCACAGCCGTGCCACGTTCTGCGAGATCGAGCTCCACGCCGACCCGGACGACATCCGCCTGACCGTCCGCAACGACGGCGTCCCCACCGGCTCGCCCCCGCCCTCCGCCGCCCCCGGCCGCGGCACGGGCCTGGCCGGCCTCAGAGGCCGGGTGGTCGCCCTCGGCGGAACCCTCCGCACCACCCCGGAGGACCGAACCTTCTCCGTGACAGCCACCCTGCCCCTGCCCTGACACCACCGCCGGCGCAGGGCCTCACTGCCAGAAGACCTCTTCCACGACGATCTGTGGATCCTCTACGCGCTGCACGAAGGTGTACCTCATCCATCCATGACCGCTGTCGAAGTAGAGGATGCGGGGCCCTTTGGGGTCACTTGACCTCGCGGGTTCGACACGCATGCCCTCGGGCAGGCCGACATCGGCGTCGATGCCTCGGAAGTAGGGGTCCGTCGCCGTGACCAGTTCGGCGCGTGCAGTGTCGATCGCCTTACGGACGTGCTCGGGGAGCGCGTCTCGTGCGGCTTGGGCCTTGAGCGTCCAGTCCATCTGCCACGGCGGTCCCATGAACCCCTCGTGCGTCACTGACCCGGCTCCGTCCGGGCCGCCGAGTAACGGATGTTGGAGGCTTCCTCGAGGAGCGCTCTGGCTTCGGCGGCGTTGGTGCACTCGTGGGCCGCCCGGTGTTCGAGGTCAGTGACGTGCGCGTCCAGTTCCGGGTCACGGGCGATGGCGTACTCGCCCCACCAGCGTGCCATGAACGCCGGCACGGTGGAGACGTCGTAGGCGTCCGCGACGTACCGCTTCCAGTGAGCGTCGAAGTCCGGCAGCAGCTTCGGCGCGTGCTGCGCGATCGCGGCCCGCAGAGCTTTCGGATTCCGGTCCGGCATGGGCGGGACACCCGGCGTGTGTGAGGCGGCTGTCGTCATCGATCCTCCGGAGCAGCGCGAGGCGTACGGGGCGCTATGTCTCACACCGTACCGCCCGAAGCGCCGCCCTCGACGACAAAGGCCCCGCCGCTTGGTAGCGGCGGGGCCTTTCCCGCATGGGTGATGAAGGAGGCTCGGGAGCCTCCCGATCGTGGAGATGGCGGGAATCGAACCCGCGTCCAACGGTGCGGAATCAGGGCTTCTCCGTGCGCAGTCCGCTTCGATTTTCTCGGCCCCGGAGATCACGCGGACAAGTCTCCGACGGGCTCAGTCACTGTTAGGTTTCCCTCTTCACCCCGTGACCGGGATCAAGGTTTAGTCCCCTAGCTGATGCCAGGATCCGGGTCGGGAACAGCCCCGGGCTGACACTCCCTTTGTAGGAGGCTCGCTCTGCTACCTGAGATCAGGCAGCGAGGGCGAAGGCCTGCTGGGAGGAATCGCGCTTGGTGTTGGCGATTATTTTTTCGGCCTGTGGTTTACGAGATCATGGCCGCTTCCTCGACACGCTTCCCCTGCTTCGACAACCGCTGTCGAAACCGATCATCCCCATGTTGATTTTTCAAAACCCCTCTGCGAGGGGATCCGCACCGGCCTCGCGGTGCTGATGTCATCGTACGTGACCAACGCAGGTCCGTGCCAGCGTATTCCCCGCGTCCCGGGCCCGCCGTTACGCCCGCTGCCTGCGGCGCGCCGCCGACACCGCGCGGTCCGTCTCGCGGCGGTCCTGCTTCTCGCGGAGCGTCTGCCGCTTGTCGTACTCCTTCTTGCCCTTCGCCAGCGCGATCTCGACCTTGGCCCGGCCGTCCTTGAAGTACAGCGCCAGGGGGATGATCGTGTGCCCCGTTTCCTGGGACTTCGACTCCAGCTTGTCGATCTCCTCCCGGTGCAGCAGCAGCTTCCGCTTGCGGCGGGCGCTGTGGTTGGTCCAGGTGCCCTGGCTGTACTCGGGCACGTGCACGTTGTGCAGCCACGCCTCGTGCCCGTCGAGCTGCACGAAGCCGTCGACCAGCGACGCCCGCCCCTGACGCAGCGACTTCACCTCGGTCCCCATCAGCACCAGACCGGCCTCGTAGGTGTCGATGATGAGGTAGTCGTGCCGCGCCTTCTTGTTCTGCGCGATCAGCTTGCGCCCTTTTTCCTTAGCCATAGTGCCGTCCATTTTGGCACTACGCGGGGGGTGTGCGGAAAGCGTATTAAGGGGTGTGCCCGCCGGGCCGGGACAGGGACCGGGCCTGGGCTAGGACGCCTCGCCCAGGCCCGTCAGGACCGTCTGCGCGCGCCGCAGCCCGTCCTGCCCGGCATCCAGGTCGGGGGTGATGCCGTGGCCGTCCACGGCGTGCCCGCCGGGGGTGCGGTAGTGCCCGACCGTGAGCTCGGCGACCGAGCCGTCGGGCAGCCGGCTCGGCATCTGCACCGAGCCCTTGCCGAAGGTGCGGGAGCCGACGACGACCGCGCGGCCGCGGTCCTGGAGGGCGCCGGTGAGCAGTTCGGCCGCGCTCATCGTGCCGCCGTCGACGAGCACGACCAGGGCCCGGGCGGTGTCCCCGCCGGAGCCGGCGTGCAGGGCGCGCTGGTCGCCGACGACGTCGTAGGTGGCGACCAGGCCGCCGTCGAGGAAGGCGGAGGCGGTGGTGACGGCCTCGGTGACCAGGCCGCCGGAGTTGCCGCGCAGGTCGAGGACGATCCCGCCGGCGGCCGGGGACCGGCGTACGGCGGTGCGGACCTTCTCGCCCACGCCCTTCGAGAACGCGGCGATCTTGATGACGGTCACGCCGTCCGCCGACCGCCGTACCGTCACCGGGTCCGTCGACAGGCGGGCCCGCAGCAGCGTCCGGCTCCACACGCGCTTGCCGCGTTGCAGGCCCAGGGTCACGGGGGTGCCGGCGGGCGCGTCCTCGGCGTCGCCCCGCAGCAGCGCGACCACCTCGGTGACCGGAAGACCGTCGGTCCGCTCGCCGTCGACGCTGCGCAGCCGGTCGCCCCGGCGGATGCCGGCGGCCGCCGCGGGCGAGCCCGCCTGGACCCTCGCCACCTCGACCCGGCCGTCCCGCCGGCGCCGCGTCGACAGCCCGACGCCGGTGTACTGGCCGTCCAGGGCCTCCTGGAACTCCTCGTACTCGCCTCGGGAGTAGACGGCTCCCCAGCGGTCGCCGCTGCGGCTCACGGCGCGTTCGGCGGCCTGCATGGGGGATTCGCCGTCGGCCATGGCCTCCGCCGCCGCCCGGGTCACTTCCTCGGGCCGGCCGGCGGGCGGGGCCGAACGGAACTGGTCCGGAAGGGACTTGCGGTCGTCATGGCCTGGCAGGGAGCCCGTCACCGCGCCCGCCACCAGCACGCTCGCGAAAACCAATGTCAGGGCGGCCCCGGCGCGGCCGCGGCGGGGCTGGCGAAACAGGTCACGGCCTGACATGGCGGTGAGTCTAGGACAACGCCCGGAGGCCGCACGGTTGCTCGACCGTACGACCTCTTTGGCGTGCGTCACACCTTCAGGTACTTGCGCAGCGCGAAGAACCCGGCCAACGCCGGCATCAGCACGCTCGTCGCGAGGATGAGCGGCAGCTTGGTCAGCACCGCGTCCCAGCCGATGAAGTTGATCAGATTCAGCTTCTCGGACAGGGCGAGACCGTGGTCGATGATGAAGTACCGCGCGGTGACCAGGAATCCGCAGGCGACCCCGCCCCCGATCAGTCCGGCGACCGCCGCCTCCATGATGAACGGCGCCTGGATGTAGAAGCCGGAGGCGCCCACCAGACGCATGATCCCGGTCTCACGCCTGCGGCTGAACGCCGAGACGCGCACGGTGTTGACGATCAGCATCAGCGCCACGACCAGCATGAGTGACATCACCGCGCGCGCGGCCCAGTTCATGCCGTTCAGCAGCCCGAAGAGGTTGTCCAGGATGCCCTTCTGGTCCTGCACGGCGTACACGCCGTCGCGGCCGTTGAAGGCGCTCGCGATGACCTTGTACTGCTCCGGGTTCTTCAGCTTGATCCGGTACGACTCCTGCATCTGGTCCGGCGTGATGGTGTTGGCCAGCGGGGTGTCGCCGAACTGCTCCTGGTAGTGCTTGTACGCCTCGTCCTGGGACTCGTAGGTGACGTCCTCGACCACCGACATCTTCTTCAGGTCGGCCAGGATCGTCTTCTTCTGGTCCTCGGTGACCGCGCCCTTGGCGCAGTTGGCGTCGCTCTGGGCGTTGCTCTTGTTGCAGAAGTAGATCGAGACGTTGATCTTGTCGTACCAGTAGCCCTTCATCTGGTTGACCTGGTCGCTCATGAGGAGCGACCCGCCGAACAGGGCGAGCGACAGGGCGACGGAGACGATGACGGCGAAGGTCATCGTCAGATTGCGACGAAGACCGACACCGATCTCCGACAGGACGAACTGGGCGCGCATGGCGTCTGGTCAAGCCTTTCCGTCGTGGACTGGTCAGTGCTGGTAGCCGTAGACGCCGCGCGCCTGGTCGCGGACGAGACGGCCCTTCTCCAGCTCGATGACGCGCTTGCGCATCTGGTCCACAATGTTCTGGTCGTGGGTCGCCATCACCACGGTGGTGCCCGTCCGGTTGATGCGGTCGAGCAGCTTCATGATGCCGACGGAGGTCTGCGGGTCGAGGTTGCCGGTCGGCTCGTCGCAGATGAGCAGCTTGGGCCGGTTGACGAAGGCGCGCGCGATGGCGACGCGCTGCTGCTCACCACCGGACAGCTCGCCCGGCCTGCGCTCCTCCTTGCCGCCGAGCCCGACGAGGTCGAGCACCTGCGGCACGGACTTGCGGATCTCGCCCTTGGACTTGCCGATGACCTCCTGCGCGAAGGCCACGTTCTCCGCGACCGTCTTGTTGGGCAGGAGGCGGAAGTCCTGGAAGACCGTGCCGAGCTGGCGGCGGATCTGCGGGACCTTCCAGTTGGAGACGCGTGCGAGGTCCTTGCCCAGGACGTGCACCTGACCGTGGCTGCACCGCTCCTCGCGGAGGATCAGCCGCAGGAAGGTGGACTTTCCGGAGCCGGAGGACCCCACGAGGAACACGAACTCACCCTTCTCCACCTCCAGGGTCACTTCCCTGAGGGCTGGGTGGGTCTGCTTGGGGTAGACCTTGGAGACACTGTCGAATCGGATCACGGATGCACCACGGATCGCCGGGGGTAGATGAGCGTGACCTTACGCGAACCGGGGAGGGGTGCGCAGTCGCCGGTCAGGGTTGGGTGTGGGTTGTGTGTTTTTGTGCGGGGCATATTCTCGCGGAGCCGGTACCGCGAGGATTCGGTGCGGGGCCCGTGCGGGGCCCGCGTTTGTGGAGCGACCCGCGCGCCGTCCCGGCGAACCTGGCATTGTGGGGGAGGGAACGTTCACGCGCGCGTGGGCGTTGACTGAGTAGGACCGGTGCAAGGAGGGCGAGCGCATGACGTACGACCGGCTGGTGTGCGCGAACTGCGCGGCGCCCGTGAACGAGGGCCGGTGCCCCGTGTGCCGTGCGAACCGCGAGCGGCTGCAGCAGGAGAACTTCCTCTCGGGGCTGAACCCGATGACGCTGGTCGCGCTGCTGGTGGTACTGATCGCCGCGGTGGCGCTGCTGGCCCACCAGACGGTGTAGGGCGCATCCCGAGGACGCGAGACGCGAAGGGGCCCGGAGCTTGCCGCTCCGGGCCCCTCGTCGTTCACTCAGCCGTACGCGCGTGTGTACCTACCGTGCGTACGTCGCCGACCACGCTCAGGCAGCGGCGCCGCCGCGGCCCTCCATCAGGCGCGGCAGGAACCGGAAGCCGATACCGCCGGCGATCATCGTGGCGGCGCCGACCAGCAGGAACGTGGTCTCCGCCGCACCGGTCTCGGCGAGCTCCTGGCCGTTGCCCTGCGCGGACGGGTTGCTGTCCGAGCCGGTCTCGGTCAGCGCCGAGGAGCCCTGCTCCTGCGGGACGGTGTTGTTGCCGCCGCCGTTGGGGGTGGTGCCGCCGGTGGAGCCGCCGTTGCCGCCGCCGTTACCGCCGGTGGAGCCGCCGTTGCCACCGGTGGAGCCGCCGTTACCGCCGGTGGAACCACCGTTACCGCCGGTGGAACCACCGTTGTTGCCACCGTTGCCACCGGTGGAACCACCGTTGCCGCCGCCGGTCTCATTACCGCCGGTCTCGTTACCCCCGGTCTCGTTACCCCCGGTCTCATTACCGCCGGTCTCGTTACCCCCGGTCTCATTACCGCCGGTCTCATTACCGCCGGTCTCGTTACCCCCGGTCTGGCCGCCGTTCTCGCCCTCACAGACGCCGACGACGTCGCAAGGGTCGGTCGGGTCTTCGTCGCCCACGGACGCGACCGCCTTGATGCCGGTGCCGCCGACGCCGGCGCTGACACCGAGGTCGAGGGCCGAGGCCGCGCCCGCGGCGGTCAGCGAGGCGCCGGCGGCGATCACGGCACCGGCCGCGATGCGCGCGACACGAACCCGCGTCTTCTTCGTCATATGGTTGCTACCCCCAGTAGCTGAATCGTCTTCGAGCGGCGCGCGGGGCAGTGATCGACGGGGGTGGTTGGCGCAGTGCAGATCCCCCCGGTTCACATGCGCCCCAGAAATGCGCATGCCACGCTTCACCTTTGCCGCTTTTTGAAGGACCGTCAAGGTCGTTGCGGGCGCGATGTCCAACTGTGCGCTGTTTGCACGTGGTTGAAGTATGTGAGCGTGACGTAAAACCCGGACATCGGGCAATAGAAAAGGCAACTGCCGCTGGAAGAGCGGCAGTTGCCTTGTCGACAAAGAGTCTGCTTGCGGTGTCCCGGGCTGTTACTTGCCCTGGTCCTGCTGCTTGCGCCAGCGAATCCCGGCCTCCAGGAACCCGTCGATCTCGCCGTTGAACACGGCCTCGGGGTTGCCGACCTCGTGCTCGGTGCGCAGGTCCTTGACCATCTGGTACGGGTGCAGGACGTAGGAGCGCATCTGGTTGCCCCAGGAGTTGCCGCCGTCGCCCTTGAGGGCGTCCATCTTGGCCTGCTCCTCCTGGCGGCGCCGCTCGAGCAGCTTCGCCTGGAGGACGTTCATGGCCGTGGCCTTGTTCTGGATCTGCGAGCGCTCGTTCTGGCAGGAGACCACGATGCCGGTCGGGATGTGCGTGAGGCGGACCGCGGAGTCCGTCGTGTTCACACCCTGGCCGCCGGGGCCGGAGGAGCGGTAGACGTCGACGCGCAGCTCGGACTCGTCGATGTCGATGTGGTCGGTCTGCTCGACGACGGGCAGGATCTCGACACCGGCGAAGGAGGTCTGGCGGCGCCCCTGGTTGTCGAAGGGGGAGATGCGCACCAGGCGGTGGGTGCCCTGCTCGACGGAGAGGGTGCCGTAGGCGTAGGGCACCTGCACGGCGAAGGTGGTCGACTTGATGCCGGCCTCTTCGGCGTACGACGTCTCGTAGATCTCGGTCTTGTAGCCGTGCCGCTCGGCCCAGCGCAGGTACATGCGCTGGAGCCGCTCGGCGAAGTCGGCGGCGTCGACGCCGCCGGCCTCGGCCCGGATGTTCACGAGCGCCTCGCGGGAGTCGTACTCACCGGAGAGCAGCGTCCGGACCTCCATCTCGTCCAGCGCCTTCTTGACGTCGGCGAGCTCGGCCTCGGCCTCGGCGCGGGTGTCCGGGTCGTCCTCGGCCTCGGCGAGCTCGAAGAGCACATCGAGATCGTCGATCCTGCCGCGCAGCGCCTCCGCCTTCCGTACCTCCGCCTGAAGGTGGGAGAGCCGGCTGGTGATCTTCTGCGCCTCGTCCGGGTTGTCCCACAGAGAGGGCGCGGCCGCCTGCTCCTCGAGCACGGCGACGTCTGCCCTCATCTTGTCGAGGTCCAGAACGGCCTCGATCGACTCCATGGTCGAGGAGAGGGACTTCAGCTCTTCGGATACATCGACGACTGCCACGCATCCAGCGTAACGGCTCCGCCAACCGGCAAACGCCGCGCTCCCCCGGTACCTCGGGCCTCAGCGGTCCCTCGGGACCCACCAGCGCCGGGCGTGACCGCCCCCGCGCTCCGCGCCCCGGGGCGCGCTCCCGGAGGCCGCGGCGCCGTCACGGAGACGCCGATCGGCCCGGTGTCCCCGGGGTCCCGTCCGATCCGTCCCCCGACGACGCCCACCACACGCCCGCCCCGAGCACCCCCGCGACCACCACGCCCGCGACGCCCAGCGTCAGCCTTCGCCGCCGCGCCGCGGCCCGGTGGCGGGCGGCGGAGCCGGGGCGGGGCGCACCCGCCGCTCGCGGCACCCGGGCCGTGCCCCGCGCGCCTCCCGCCAGCTCGTCGGGTGCCGGCACCCGCATCGACGTGTGCGTGTCCCGGTTGGAGTCCGGCTTCGCCCCGGGCACCAACGGGACCGCTCCCCGCCGTACCCGCTCTCCGGCCCTGGCAGGCGGCGCCGGCCGGTCGGACGACGCCTCCTCGCCCGCCTCCCGCGAAGCCTCCGCGTCCGGCTCGTCCACGTCCAGCGGCGGCATCCCCGCGAGCATCGGCTGAAGCTCCCTGAGCCGGGCGCCCAGCTCCGAGGCCCGCAGCCGTGACGCCGGCGCCTTGGCCAGGCACTGCACGATCAACCGCCACAGCTCGTCCGGGATGCCCGGCAGCGGCGCCACCGTCTCCGTGACGTGCCGGCGCAGCACCGCGCCCTGATGCCCGCCGCCGAACGGGGTGAAGCCCGCCAGCAGCTCGTACAGGACCGTGGCCAGCGCGTAGATGTCGACGGCCGCCCGCGGGGGCAGGCCCTCCACGATCTCCGGCGCGAGGTAGTCCGGGGTGCCGATGATCTTCGTCGCCCGGGTCCGCTTCGGCGAGTCGATGAGTTTGGCCACACCGAAGTCGGTCAGCAGCGCCGGATGCGCGCCGCCGGGGCCGAGCGGTCCCTGCATGTCCAGCAGCACGTTCTCCGGCTTGACGTCCCGGTGCACGACCCCGGCCGCGTGCGCCGCCGCGAGCCCGTCGGCCACATCGGCCACGATCGCCACGGCCGCCTCGGGCGCCAGCCGCCGCTCCCGCTCCAGCCGGGTGCGCAGATCCGTGCCGCGGACCAGGTCCATGACGAGGGCCAGGTCGTTGCCGTCGACCACCAGGTCGCGTACGGAGACCACATTCGGGTGCTCCAGGCCCAGCAGCGCCGTCCGCTCCTGCACGAAGCGGCCCACGAGTTCCTGGTCGGACGCGAGGTCCTCGCGCAGCAGCTTGACGGCGACGGGGCCGTCGGGTCCTTCGCCGAGCCACACCGTGCCGGCGCTGCCCCGCCCCAGGATCTGGTTGGCGGTGTACCGGCTACCGATCTTCCGTGCCAAGACTGCTCCTACAGACGCGTGTTGCCGACAAAGCTACGCGTCCGGCGAGCCAACCCTCACCAGGGAGCCGGAATTCACCCGCCGCTTGTCGACAAATCCCCAGACTCGCGCCTAGTTGCTGCCGCTCCCGAGGTCCCTGATCCAGCCACCCACAGTGCCGGCCCAGGAGCTCAGTAGGTGCCAGTAGCTCCCACCGGTCCCGAACCAGGTGTGCAGCGGCGTCAGTTCCCAGACGAGCCAGCCGGCCACCACCAGGATGATGATCGTGAACAGGCAGCCCTTGAGGCAGCCGAGTCCGGGGATCTTCATCGGGTTCGCGCTGCGCTGCCGCGGCGGCCTCGGCTCGCGGACCGGCCGCCGGGGCTCCGGCTGGGCGGGGGGCGCGTACCGCTGCGGCTGGGGTGCGTACCGCTGCGGCTGTTGCTGCGGCTGTTGCTGCTGGTAGCCGCGGGGCTGCGCCTGGGGAGCCTGCGACCGCCGCGGCGGCTGCTGCTGAGGCCGGGCGACCTGCCGCTGCGGGCGGCGGCGCAGCGGATCCTCGCCGGGGTCCAGGTACTGGACCTGCGTCTGCTCGTTGCGGTCGCGGGCGGCGCGGAGCTGGTTCTGCCAGGGGTGCGGCTGCTCGGGCTGCTGGTCCCCGTACGGCCCGCCGGCGCCGTTCATGTCGCCGGGCGGCCCCTGCGGCATCGGCGGCATCACGCGCGTGGAGTCGGCGCCGCCGTGGGCGGGCAGCACGGTGGTCGGATCGGCCGCGCCGGGCACGCCCGTGTGCGGCAGGACGCTGGTCGCGCCGTTCGGGTCGTACGACGCCGCGCCCTGCGGCAGCACCTGGGTGGGGTCGGCGGCGCCGGGCACGTCGGGAGCGGGCACGGTCGCGGGTGCCGGGTCCGGCGCCAGCAGCGCGCCCACGGCCTCCGCGGCGGCGATCTGCGCGGCGCCCGCGTGCACGCCCACGCCGTCGGCGACGACCCGCAGGCCCCGGGCGAGGTTCTCGGCGCTGGGCCGTTCGTCGGGGTTCTTGCGCAGGCAGCGCTCGATGACCGTCCACAGCGGGTCCGGGACGGTGGACGGGCGGCGCGGCTCGGCGCTCAGGTGCTGGTGCAGGACCTCGAGCGCCGACCCGCCGGAGAACGGCGGACGGCCGGTGACCAGCTCGTACAGCAGGATTCCCGCGCCGTAGACGTCGACCGCGGAGGTCTGCGGCCGGCCCTCGGCGGACTCGGGCGCGACGTACGCGGGCGTGCCCACGAACTCGTGGGTGCGGGTGAGTCCGGGCGAGTCGGCCAGACGGGCGATGCCGAAGTCGGTGAGCATCGGGTGCATCTGCCCGCCGTCCTGCCGCAGCAGGACGTTGGCCGGCTTCAGGTCGCGGTGCACGACCCCGTCGGCGTGGCTCGCCGCGAGCGCGTCGGCGATCTGGGCGGTGAGCAGCGCGGCGGCCACGGGCGTGAAGGGGCCGTTCTCGCGCAGGTAGCGGTGCAGGTCGGGGCCGTCGACGAGGTCCATGACCAGTGCCAGCAGATCGCCCTCGACCACCAGGTCGCGCACTCGCACGATGTTCGGATGGGTCAGCCGGAGCAGGACGGACCGCTCCCGCAGGAACCGCATCACGATGTCGGAGTCGTTCGCCAGCTCCTCCTTGAGGACCTTGATGGCGACGGTCTCACCGGGCTGCCCGGGCACGGCCGCTTCCGCGCCCGCCGCCTCCCTCCCCCAAGCTCCTGCGACGAGCTCCGGAGCAGGGGGTGCCCCCATGCGGGCTCGCCAGACGGTCCCGGTGGCACCGCGTCCGAGCGGCTCCTCCAGGAAGTACTTGCTGCCTACCGGCCGCACGTCATGTGCTCCCTGCTGCTTGCTTGCCTGAACCCGCGCTCCCGGGGCGTCCCGCGGGTGCCGCGACCCGCCGTGCGGGTGTTCCGACCCACTTTAGGGCCTGCCTCCGCGGTGCCGGGCGGTCAAGCTGACGCGCCCGGTGCCGCGGCCGCGCCGCGCCGGCTCCTTCCACGGCGACGTACGCACGGGGCCCCGTACATGTTCGACGGAAAGACGCTCGGCTCGGGTCGGTTGGTTGCCCCGTACGGTCATGAACGATCTCAAGCAGGCATCGAGCGGACATTCGATGGGCATGGGCCGGGAACTTTTGCGGGCAGAGCCGACCAATCAAGATCACTTGGCGGTGGGCGGCAGGCGCGCTGTCGGTGGTAGGTGCGAGGATGCCTCCAGAACTGGCCGACGTGCTCGTGCGGTGGTGGGGGAAAGTCCGCGGTGGGGGACCGCGGGGCGGTTTCGCCCCACGCCGGTCGCGGGTGCCCGCGCAGAAGGGACCGCTGACGGCGATGCAGATCCGGCTGACCGTCGTAGATCCGCTGGGCCCGCCCTCCCCCACGGTCTCGGCCTCGCAGGAGCGAGGCGGCCACCCACCGGCGCGCGACCTCGCCGCGCGTTGCGACGTACTGGTCACGGCGCCCGCCGGCACCGCCCTGGCCGCGGTGGCGGCGGCGCTGGCCGCGGCGGTCTGCGGCGAGGGGACCTCGGCGTCCGAGCGGGGCGCGTCCGGCGGCCGGGAGCCAGGAGCGGGCCCGGTGGTGCTGTACGCGGGCGCGGAGCGGCTGGACGCGCAGCGCTGCACGCTCGGCGAGCCCCCGCTGCTCGACGGCGCGGTGCTGTCCCTGGGCGCCCCCGCCGACTCCGAGCCGCACCCCGAGCTCGACGACGTGCCGACCCAGCTGCACGTGGTCGCGGGGCCGGACGCGGGCGGGGTGCACCTGCTGCACGGCGGGCAGATCACGGTGGGCCGTTCCGCCGACGCGGACGTGCCGCTGGACGACCCCGACGTCTCGCGCGTGCACTGCGCGGTGACGGTCGCCCCCGACGGCGGCGTCTCGGTCGCCGACCTGGGCTCCACCAACGGCACGGTCCTGGGCGGCAGGCCCGTCGGGTCCCGCCCGGTCCGCTTCGCGCCGGGAGCGCTGCTGCGCATCGGCGAGTCGGCCCTGCGCCTGACACCGGCCGCGGGACCGGACGCCCGCGTACGGACGACACCCGACGGGGAGGGCCATGTGCGGCTCCCCGCCGGGAACACCCCCGCACCCGCCACCACCACTTCCGCACACGCGCGCGTACGGGACGGCGTGGGCGACGGCGACGGCAGCGGTGCTCAGGCGGCGGCCACGCGCGCGTACGGCGACGCCGCGGGCCCGACCGTGACCCACCGGGGAACGTTCGCGCCGCACCCGCCGGAACCCCAGGCGCAGGGGCCCGTCGACCCGACCGTGGTTCCCTCGCAGGCGGGCCCGCCGCGGATCGAGAGCGGTCAAGGCCCGCACGGCTCGGCGCGGCCGCCCGTGCCCTTCGCCATCACGGCCGACGGCGGCACCGGCGTGCCGCAGGTGCTGCGGCGGCGCGGCGGACTCGGGGCGTGGGCGCGGCGGCTGACCGGCGGGCGCGGCGAGCAGGCGTCCGAGCGGCGTGGGACGTACGACGGCGGCGCGGCGAACACGCGCGCGCAGGACGCGCCCGCGTGGTCCGCCGCGCCGCAGCAGCCGGAGACCTGGCCGGACCCGGCTGCCCTGCTGCTCGCGGCGCTGGGCCCGGGGCCGCGGCTGTGGGAGCGCGGGCCGGGGCACCCGGAGGCGCTCACCGTGCGGCTCGGCACGGCCGACCGGCCGGCGCCCGACGGCTCGGGACTGCTGCCCGCGGTCCCCGTCACCGCCGACCTGCGCGAGGTGGGGGCGCTCGGCCTGGCCGGACCGCGCGCCCGTCTGTCGGGGCTGGCCCGCGCGGTGCTCGCCCAGCTCGCCGCGGCGCACTCCCCCGACACCCTTGAGATCGTGCTGATCAGCGCCGACGGCGGCCGCCCGCTGGAGGAGCGCACCGCCGAGTGGTCCTGGCTCGGCTGGCTGCCCCACGTCCGCCCGGCCCACGGCCAGGACTGCCGCCTCCTGCTCGCCCACGACCGCGAGCAGGCCGCGGCCCGCACGGACGAACTCCTGCGGCGCGTCGAGGACCACACGGCGCACCACTCGGACCACACCGCGGACCACTTGGGCGGCGCCCCCGCTTCCGGGACGGACGACGCGCACTCCGGCCCACGGCGGCCCTCCTGGGCGCTGGACGGAGATCCGGCGGGCGAGCAGGGCTTCGCGGGGCCGTACACCGTGGTGGTCGTGGACGGCGACCCCGGCGGCGCCGCGGCGCGCGAGGCGGTGGCTCGCCTGGCGCACGACGGCCCGCGGGCCGGGATACACGTGGTGTGTCTCGCCGAGACGACGCCCGCCTCGCCCGCGTCCCCGGTGACGGACACCTACGAGTCGGCGTGCGCGGTGTCACCGGGGTTCGGGGAGTGCGGGGCCGTCGCGCTGCTCAGCGGTGACGTGGCGACGGCGTTGCGGCTGATGCGCGTCGCGGGGCACCCGCCCGCGGCCCGTCCGGACAGCGGGGCCGAGCGGATCCGGCAGCACCCGGACGACCCCCTTCGCGCCCCGCGCGCGGACGCCGGGGCCCCGGCGGCACGGGCCCCGCACCGCGACCCCATACCCCCCGGCACCGTCGCCGTCGTCGACGCGGTGTCCCTGGCGTGGGCCGAGCGGTTCGCGCGGGCCCTGGCGCCCTTGCGGACGGACGGGCCCGGAACGGACCGGCCGGCCCGGGTGTCGGCGCCGCTGCCCCTGTCGGCGCGGTTGCTCGACGAGCTGGGGCTGGCCCGGGCCACCCCGGCCTCGCTCCAGGCCCGCTGGGCGGACGCGGCCGACGACACGGCGGCCCTGGGCGGGCGCGCCTGGACGATACTGGGCGCCGGTCCGCGTGGGCCGGTCTGCGCCGACCTCGTGGCGGACGGACCGCATCTGCTGATCGAGGGGCCGGCGGGCAGCGGCCGTACGGAACTGCTGCGGTCCGTCGTCGCCTCGCTCGCCGCCGCCGAGCGCCCCGACCGCCTCGGCATCGTGCTGGTGGACGGCCGGGACGGCACCGGCGCGGGCGGCGGGCACGGGGACGGCCTGCGGGTCTGCACGGACGTGCCGCACGTGACCACCCACCTCACCGCCAACGATCCCGTCCGTATGCGGGAGTTCGCCCAGTCGCTGAGCGCCGAGCTGAAACGCCGGGCCGAACTGGTGGGGCTGACGGACTTCGCCGAGTGGCACACCCGCCGCGAGGTCTCCGGCCGCATCGTCCCCCAACGCACACCGGCATCCTCCGGCACACCCGGCCCGACCTCGACCTGCACGGGCGCGGCCGACTCCCACACCACGGGCACCTCGCAGCGAGCGACAACACCCCGCAGCGCGTACGAGCCCGGCCACAGCGGCGCAGGCACGGCTCACACGGCTCTGCCCGGCCCCAGGACGACCGGCACCCCGCAGCCAGGGGCGGCGCCCCGTGGCACGTACGAGCCCGGCCACACCAGCACGGGCACGGCCCACACGGCCCCGCCCGGCCCCAGGACAACGGGCGCTGATGCGGCCGGCTCCCACACCGGCACCTCTCAGCAGGGGACGTCGGCCCGCCGCACGTACGAGCCCGGCCACACCCCCACGGACCCCACCGGCCCAGGCACGGCTCACACGGCTCTGCCCGGCCCCAGGACGACCGGCGCGGACGCGGCCCGGGCCGCCCAGCGCGCGGCGGCCGTCCACGGCGCGTTCCCCCCGGGGCACACCGGCACGAGCCCGACCGGACCGGGCGCCGACGGTGCGGGAGACCTCGACAGCCCGCCCAGTTCGACGATGCGGCTGAGGCCCGCCTCCGCCCGCCGGCAGGCGGAGACCGCGCCGCCGCTGCCCCGGCTGGTGGTGGTCGTCGACGACCTCGACGCCCTGGTCTCCCCCTCGCTCGGTTCGCCCGGCCGGCCCTCGGCCGGGTCGGTCATCCGCGCGCTGGAGGCGGTGGCCCGCGAGGGCGAGCGCCTCGGCGTCCACCTGGTGGCGGCCACCACGCCCGGCGGCCGTACGGCGCAGACCGAACCGGCGCGCCGGGCCGCGCTGCGGGTCACGCTGGACGCGCCGGCCCAGGGGCTGGACGAGCCGGCGCCCGGACGCGGCCGGCTGGCCTGTGCGGACGGCCGGGTGACGGCGTTCCAGGGCGGCCGCGTCACGGGCCGTATCCCCCGCACCGCGACCCAGCGCCCCATGGTCGTCCCCCTGGAGTGGCACCGCATGGGCGACCCGCCCACCCGGCGCTCGGTACGGGAGTTGGGCAACGGGCCGACGGATCTGGCCCTGCTGGCAAGCGCGTTGGAGCGGGCGGCGCGGGAGGTGTCGGCGGCCCGCGTTCCCTCGTTGCTGTAACCGGGCCCCGTTGCCACCGACAGTTCCGTTGCCGTCATCGGCCCCGCCACCGTCACCAGTCCCACGTCACCGGCTTCCGCCACCGTGATCAGTAGCTGACTCTGCGTCACGACGTGGTCACGATCGCCCGGTTGACACCGTGGGCGCCCTTGCCGACTCCCGGACCCCGGCGTACACCAGAGCCCACGGGGCAGCGCTCGGACGTTCGACGAGAAGCGGAGAACGGGGCAGTCATGCGCAGCACGAGCAGCACCATCCTCAGCCACAGGGCCGCCAGGACCGCGGCGGCCGTCGCCGCGGGAGCACTGGCCCTCTCCCTCACCGCGTGCGGCGGCGGAAGCGACGACAAGAAGAGCGGCGACGACCAGAGCATGGGCACGAAGCCCGGCGCCGCCGTCACTCTCCCCAAGCTGGACGGCGCGACTCTGGAGGTCGCCGCCGTGTGGACCGGCGGTGAGCAGAAGAACTTCAAGCAGGTCCTCGCCGAGTTCGAGAAACGCACCGGCGCCAAGGTCACCTTCGTCCCCGCCCAGGACCCGATCATCAACTTCCTCGGCTCCAAGATCGCGGGCGGCCGGCCGCCGGACGTGGCGCTGCTTCCGCAGCCCGGTGCCATCAAACAGGCCGTGGACAAGAAATGGGCCAAGCCGCTGGGCCCGGAGGCACAGGCACAGCTCACCAAGAACTACTCGCAGGGCTGGCAGGACATCGGCAAGGTCGACGGCACGCAGTACGGCGCCTACTACAAGGCCGCCAACAAGTCGCTGATCTGGTACAACGCCAAGGTCTTCGAGGACGCGGGCGCGAGCGAGCCCAAGACCTGGAAGGACCTGCTGAGCGCCGCGCGGCAGGTCTACGACTCCGGGGTCACCCCGTTCTCCGTGGGCGGCGCCGACGGCTGGACCCTCACCGACTGGTTCGAGAACGTCTACCTCTCGCAGGCGGGCCCGGAGAAGTACGACCAGCTCGCCCAGCACAAGATCAAGTGGACGGACCCGTCCGTCAAGGACGCGCTGACCACGCTCGCCCAGATCTGGTCCAAGAAGGACTACATCGCGGGCGGCCCGGACGGCGCGCTCCAGACCGAGTTCCCGGCCTCGGTGACCCAGACCTTCACCGGCGGGGACCAGCCGAAGGCCGGCATGGTCTACGAGGGCGACTTCGCCCAGGTCAACATCGGCGAGACCAAGGCCGAGGTGGGCACGGACGCGAAGGTGTTCCCGTTCCCGGCCGTGGGCTCCACCCCGCCGGTCGTCTCGGGCGGCGACGCGGCCGTGATACTGAAGGACTCCAAGGCGGCCCAGGCCCTGGTCACCTTCCTGGCCTCGGCGGACGCGGCGACGATCCAGGCGAAGCTCGGCGGCTACCTGTCGCCGAACAAGAACGTGCCCGACTCGGCGTATCCGAACGCGGTCCAGCAGAAGATCGCCAAGGCGCTGATCGACTCGGGCGACGACTTCCGCTTCGACATGTCCGACCAGGCCCCGCAGGCCTTCGGCGGCACGCCCGGCAAGGGCGAGTGGAAGGAACTCCAGGACTTCCTGAAGAACCCGTCGGACGTCGCGGGCACCCAGGCGAGGCTGGAGAAGGACGCGGCGGCGGCGTACGGCGGCGGGAGCTGATCCGGCGATGGCGCCGGCCACGGCGGCGGGAGCCCCGACGGGTCCCGCCGCGCCCCGTCGTCGCAAGAGCGTGACCGGCACCCGCAGGACCGTGGCGGCCCTGTTCCTGCTGCCCGCCCTGGTGCTGCTCGGCGCGCTCGTGGTCTACCCCATCGGGTACTCGGTCGTCCGCAGCTTCTACAACGCCTCCGGCGACGGATTCGCCGGATTCGACAACTACAAGGCCCTGTTCACCGACGACGGCATCCGCACCGCGCTGAAGAACAACATCGTGTGGGTGGTGTTCGCGCCCGCGGTCGCCACCGCGCTCGGCCTGGTCTTCGCGGTGCTGACCGAACGGGTGCGCTGGGGAACGGCGTTCAAGCTGGTCGTCTTCATGCCGATGGCGATCTCCATGCTGGCGGCCGGGATCATCTTCCGGCTGGTGTACGACCAGGACCCGGACCGGGGCGTCGCCAACGCGGTGTGGGTCGGTGTGCACGACACCTTCGCGCAGTCCTCGGCGTTCCCGAAGGCCCACCCGGGCCGCGACTCGCCGCTGAGGCCGGACCGGGGCGGCTTCGTCACCTCGGCCACGGTCCGCACCGGCGAGTGGGTGGCCCTGCCCCTCGTCGGCGTCGCCCCCGACCGGATGCCGAAGAGCGCGAAGAAGGCCGTACAGGCCGAGCCGGAGGCCGGGAAGATCACCGGCACGGCCTGGCAGGACTTCACGCGCGGCAAGGGCGTCGGGAGGCTCGGCGCGGTCGACCCGCCGGAGTTCGGCTACGCCGGGATGCGGATCGAGGCGGTCAAGGACGGCAGGGTGGTCGCGTCCACGAAGGCCGCCGACGACGGCACGTTCACACTGCCCGCCCAGGCGGACGGCGCTCGACTGAGGCTTCCGGCCGGCAACTTCAAGGCGCCGTACAACGGCGTGGACTGGCTGGGCCCGACGCTGGTGACCCCGGCCATCATCGGGGCGTACGTGTGGATGTGGGCCGGGTTCGCGATGGTGCTGATCGCCGCCGGGCTCGCGGGCGTGCCCAGGGAGTTGCTGGAGGCGGCCCGGGTCGACGGCGCCAACGAGTGGCAGGTGTTCCGCAGGGTCACCGTGCCGCTGCTGGCGCCCGTGCTCGCGGTCGTCGTGGTCACCCTGATGATCAACGTGCTGAAGATCTTCGACCTGGTCTTCATCATCGCCCCGGGCTCCTCCCAGGACGACGCCAACGTGCTGGCGCTGGAGCTGTACCGCAAGGGCTTCTCGGAGGGTCAACCCGGCATCGCCAGCGCCATCGCGGTGTTCCTGCTGCTGCTGGTCGTCCCGGTGATGCTGTTCAACATGCGGCGGCTGCGGCGGGAGGTACGGCGATGACGGCGCGAGCCGAGAGCCCGGCGGGGACGGCGCCCGTTCCCGAGGCCGTGGCGGCCGAGCGGTCCCTGGGGGCGCGGCTGGCGGAGGCCGTCAGCGGCGGTGCGGTGCGCGTCTTCCTGATCGTGGTGGGCCTGTTCTGGCTGGTTCCCACGATCGGCCTGCTGCTGTCGTCGCTGCGTGCGCCCGAGGACATGAGCGCGAGCGGCTGGTGGACGGTCTTCAGCAAGCCCGCGCAGCTCACCTTCGGCAGTTACCGGAAACTGCTGGAGAACGGCGACATCACCGACTCCCTGGTGAACACGGTGCTGATCACCGTGCCGGCGACGCTCCTGGTGGTCCTCGTCGGCTCGCTGGCGGGCTACGCCTTCGCGTGGATGGAGTTCCCCGGCCGGGACTGGTGGTTCCTGGCCGTGGTCGGCCTGCTGGTCGTGCCGGTACAGGTCGCGCTCATCCCGATCGCCGAACTGTTCGGCAAGCTCGGCCTGTTCGGCACGATCTTCGGGGTGATCCTGTTCCACACGGGCTACGGCCTGCCGTTCGCGGTGTTCCTGCTGCGGAACTTCTTCGCGGAGATCCCCCGCGAGCTGCTGGAGGCGGCCCGTCTCGACGGCGCCGGTGAACTGCGGCTGTTCGCCCGCGTGGTGATGCCGCTCGGCGGGCCCGCGATCGCGAGCCTGGGCATCTTCCAGTTCCTGTGGGTGTGGAACGACATGCTGGTCGCGCTGGTGTTCACCAAGTCCGGCACGCAGCCGATCACGGTCGCCCTCCAGACGCAGGTACGCCAGTTCGGCAACAACATCGACGTCCTGGCGCCCGGGGCGTTCATCTCCATGGTGATCCCGCTGGCCGTGTTCTTCGCCTTCCAGCGGCAGTTCGTCTCGGGCGTGATGGCGGGCGCGGTCAAGTAGCGGCGTGCGAGCGGGACTTGGGGGCGGGCCGGCACCGGCCCGCCCCCGATCCGACACCCGCTCGCAACCGTGTGGCAACCCGCCGGCCGGCAGACCGTCACCCGGAGCCTTTGAACACCGTTTGCTCTTTTGGGAGTCCGTATGCACACAGCGGACCGAATCAACACAAGAAAGAGCAGAATGCCCCGATTCAGCATCGTCGTCCCGTCGCATGACGTCGCGGGCCGGCTGTCCCTGGCGCTGGACTCGGTCCTCGCCCAGTCCTTCGGAGACTTCGAGCTGATCGCGGTGTGCGACGGCCCGGCCGCCCCGGCCGCCGGCGTCGCCGCCGACCACGCGACGCGGGACTCGCGGGTGGTCCTGGTGCACTCGCCCCCGTCCGAGGGCCTCGGCGCGGCGCGCAACGCCGGGGTGCGGGCGGCGAGCGGCCTCTACCTGCTGTTCCTCGACGGCGACGACGTCCTGGCGCCGGGCGCGCTGGCCGCGCTGGCCGCCCGCCTTGAGGAGACGGGCGAGGTCGACGTGCTGTATTTCGAACACGAGCGGAGCCCCTGGTGGGACGGCGAACCCGCCACCACGGCCGGGCCCGCGCCGGTCACCGTCCGCGCACCCGCCTTCTCCCCCGCCGAGGCCCCGCAGCTGACCGGCGTGGCGCTGCCCGCGTGGAGCGCGGCCTACCGGCGCTCCTTCGTCACCGCACACGACCTGACCTTCCCCGACGGGCACTTCACCGATGTCGGCTGGGGCGGCCTGGTCACCGTCGCGGCCGAGCGCGTCGCGGTACTGCGCCGGGTCGTCGTACGGCATCTGCTGCGCCGGCAGGGCAGCCGGCTCGACCTCCCCGGCGAGCACCAGTTCGACCTCCTCGACCAGACCGAGCGGGTGCTCGTCCGGGCCGCCGCCGGGAAACTGCCCACAGAACGGTTCACGCCCCTGTTCGAGCAGCTCTTCGACACGGTGCTGGCGGTGGCCGCGGACCGGGAACGGGTGCCCGCGGGGCGGCGCCGCGCGTTCTTCCGCCGGGCCCACCGCCTGTACCGGCGCCACCGCCCGGCCGGCCACCGCACCCCGCGCGGCCGGTCCGGCGTGCCGCACCGGCTGATGGCGGCCGGTGCGTACACGGCGTTCCGCGTACGGTGCGCGGCCGGCCTCGCGGCCGTGGCCGCCGCCCGGCGCCTGCCGCGCGCGGGCCGACTGCGCACCCGCCTCGCCTACCGCCTGCACCTGCGCCGCCCACTCGACAAGAACCTCGTCGTGTACTGCGCCTACTGGGGCCGGGGATACGCCTGCAACCCGGCCGCCCTGCACGCCAAGGCCCGCGAACTCGCCCCGCACCTGAGTGGTGTGTTCCTGGTGGAGCCCGGCCAGGAACACACCGTCCCCGAGGACGTCGAGTACGCGGTGATCGGCAGCCGCCGCTACTGGAAGGTGCTGGCCCGCGCCAAGTACCTGGTGAACAACGCCAACTTCGCCGACGCCGTCGTCAAACGCCCCGGCAGCGTGCACCTCCAGACCCAGCACGGCACCCCGCTGAAGACGATGGGCTGCGACCAGTCGACGTACCCGGTGGTCGCGGCGCGGTCCGGCAGCTTCACCAAGCTGCTGCGCCGCGTGGACCGGTGGGACTACAACGTCTCCTCCAACCGCCACTCCACCGAGATGTGGGAACGGGCCTTCCCCGGCTCCTACGAGCCCCTGGAGTACGGCTACCCGCGCAACGACGTCTACTGCACGGCCCGCGCCGAGGACGTGGCCCGCGTCCGCCGCGAACTGGGCGTCCCGGAGGGGAAGACGGCCGTCCTGTACGCCCCCACCCACCGCGACCACCACACCGGCTTCGAGCCCGGCCTCGACCTGGAGGCCTTCTGCGCGGCGGCCGGCGAGGACGTCGTCGTCCTGCTGCGCGCCCACTACTTCTACGACCGGGGCGGGCCGCGAAGCAGCGGCCGGATCATCGACGTCACCGCGCACCGCTCCGCGGAGGACGTGTGCCTGGCCGCGGACGCGCTGGTCACCGACTACTCGTCGATCATGTTCGACTACGCCAACCTGGACCGCCCGATCGTCGTGTACGCCGACGACTGGGAGGTCTACCGGGAGATCCGCGGGGTCTGCTTCGGCCTCATGGACACACCACCCGGCCCGGTCGTCCGCACACCGGGGGAACTGGCGGCGGTCTTCCGCGACGGCGGGTACGCGGGCCCGGAGTCGGCGGCGCTGCGCGCCCGGTTCCGGCGGCGGTTCTGCCAGTTCGACGACGGCCTGGCCGCCGAGCGGGTCGTCCGCCGGGTGTTCCTCGGCGAACCGCCCGAAGCGCTCCCGCCCGTGATCCCGCTCGCCGAGCGTGTCCCGGCCCCCGCCGCCACCCACTAAGGAGCTGACGCAGCCGTGCCCCGCCTCAGCATCATCGTCCCCTGCTTCAAGGTGCAGGGGTTCCTGCGCGAATGCCTGGACTCGGTCCTGACGCAGTCCTTCGCCGACGTCGAGGTGATCGCCGTCGACGACTGCTCCCCCGACGGCAGCGGCGCCATCCTCGACGAGTACGCCGCCCGCGACCCGCGCGTCCGGGTGCTGCACCTGCCGGAGAACGTCGGCCTCGGCCGTGCCCGCAACGCCGGAATGCCGCTGGCCACCGGCGACTTCCTGTTCTTCCTCGACAGCGACGACACCCTCACCCCGGGCGCCCTGCGCGCCATCGCCGACCGGCTGGAGGAGACCGGCGACCCGGACGTGCTGGTCTTCGACTACGCCCGCACCTACTGGTGGGGCGGAACGCGGCGCAACGTACTGGCCGCGGTGCTCGCGGAGGCTCGCTCCGGCACCTTCACCGCCGCCGAACACCCGCGGATCCTGGACCTGCTGATGGTGGTGTGGAACAAGGCCTACCGCCGCGGCTTCGTCGAGGAGCACGGGTTCGCCTTCCCGCCCGGCTACTACGAGGACACGCCCTGGACGTTCCCCGTCCTGCTCACCGCCCGGCGGATCGCCACGCTCGACCGGATCTGCCTGTACTACCGCCAGCGCCGGCAGGGCAACATCCTGTCCACCACCAGCCGCAAGCACTTCGACATCCACGACCAGTACGAGCGGGTCCTCGCCCATATCGACTCCCGTCCCGAGCTGGCGAGTTGGCGACCTTTCCTGCACCGGAAGATGGGCGAGCACTGCCTGGACATCCTCGCCAAGCCGGACCGGCTGCCGCCCTCGGACAAGGCCGAGTTCTTCCGCCGTACCGCCCGGATGTTCCGCGCCCACCGGCCCCCGGACGCGGACACGAGCGGTCAGGTGCGGATGCTGGAGGGCGGTTGGGCCGCCTACCGGGTCAGGCGGCAGGCCGGGCGGGCCGGCCGGGAACTCGGGCGCCGGGCACTGCGGGTCCGCCGCGCGGCGGCCGGACGGGTCAAGGGCGGCTGGGCCGCGCTGCACACCCGCCGGACCCTGGACCAGGACCTCGTCCTGTACTCGGCGTTCTCGCACCGGGGCATGCTCGGCGACCCGGCGGCCGTCCACCGCAAGGCACGTGAGATCGCGCCGCATCTGCGCGGGGTGTGGGTGGTCGGCGACCGGGAGCAGGCCGCGCTGCTGCCGCCGGACGTGGAGTACGTCCTGCCCGGCACCCTGCGCCACCGGCAGCTCGCCGCCCGGGCCGCGTTCTTCGTCAACAACGTCAACTGGCCCTCCGTCCCGGCCAAACGGCCCGGCAGCACGCACATCCACACCCATCAGGGCACCCCGCTGAAGTTCATGGCGGCCGACCTGCTGGGCAAGCCGGGCGCCCGGCACGGCGTCGATGTGCCGGGCCTGCTGAAGCGCGCCGACCGCTGGGACCACAGCCTGGTCGCCAACCGCCACTCCGAGCTGGTCTGGGAGCGGGCCTACCCGTGCCGGTTCACCTCCGCGCGCACCGGCAGCCCGCGCAACGACGTGCTCGTCACCGCGCGCGCGGACGACGGCGCCGCCCTCCGCGACCGGCTCGGCATCCCGCCCGGGCACACGATGGTGCTGTACGCGCCGACCCGCCGGGACTACCGGCGCGGCGGCCACGTCGAACGCTTCGACCTGGCCCGGTTCGCCGCGGACCTCGACGAGGGCCACACCCTCGTCGTACGCCTGCATCCCTCGCTGGCCACCGGGCCGGCGCGCGGCCTGGGCCTGGCCGAGCTGCACCGGCGCGGAGTGCTCGTCGACGCGACCGACGAGCCGCACGTGGAGGAGCTCATGCTCGCCTCCGACGTGCTGGTCACCGACTACTCGGCCCTGATGTTCGACTACGCGAACCTGGACCGCCCGATCGTGGTGCACGCCGACGACTGGGACGCGTACACCGCGAGCCGGGGCGCCTACTTCGACATCACCGCCGAACCGCCGGGCCATGTGTCGCGCACTTACGAGGAGTTGGCGCGGCTGTTCACCTCCGGCGACTGGCGGGACGCCGAGTCCGCGCGGCTGCGGACCGGCTTCCGGGAGCGCTTCTGCGAGTTCGACGACGGCTGGGCGGCCGAGCGGGTGGTGCGGACCCTGATCCTCGGGGACAAGGAGTGGACCCCGGATCCGGCGGCGGCGCCCGCGGCCCCCGGAACGGTCGCCCACCTGCCCGCCCAGGCCTCCGGCCGCGATCTGCTGGCGCCCTCGTGAGACGGCCCCGTTGGAAAGCGCGCGCGGGGCGGCCGGGCACCTGGGTGCTGGTCCTGGCCGCCCTGTTCGCGCTGCTCCAGCTCGGCACGGTCACCGGCCGGGACACCCCCGACACCAAGAACTACCTGTCGTACGCGCTGAGTCTGCGCGGCGCGGACAAGCGGGAGGCGGCGGCCGTCACGATCGACTACGCGTGCGCCGGGAAGGCGGCCCGGGCGAGCCGGGCACGGAGCGTGGACGTGCTGCGCTTCCGTGAGCCGAGTCCTGCGGCCCGGGTGGCGGACTCGTGCCGGTCCGGGCTGCGGCGCGAGGTGGAGGCACGGTTGCGGGCCGGGCGGACCAGCGGGCACACCCTGCCGTTCATGCCGGAGCGCTTCATGCGGATCTTCGAGGCGCGCCCGGGCTATCCGGTGTTCCTGATCCCCTTCATCACGGTGTTCGGAGTGACGTGGGGCGTGTGGGCGGCGGGCGTCGTCGTCACCGCGGTGGGCGGCGTCCTCGTCTTCCTGGTGCTGCGTGGCCGGCGTGTGCCCGCGCCCCTGGCGCTGACCGGCCAGGCCCTCTACTACGTGCTGCCGTGCGGCACGACGGCCATGCGCCCGATGACCGAGGGCCTGATGCTGGCGCTGACCCTGGCGGCGCTGTGGGGCTGCTCGCTGGCGCTGGACGGGCGCGTACGGGCCGGCACCGTCCTGGTCGCGGGCGCGCTGCTCGCGCTGTTCACGGTCAAGCACTCCCAGGCGCTGTTCCTCGGCCTGAGCCTGGCTGCCGCGGGCGCGGCCGTCGCCGTACGGCGGTGGACGCGGCGGCGCCCGGCGGGGCGGGGCGTCCTGGCGGTCACCGCGTTGGCCTGCGGAGCCGCCGTCAGCACGGTGCTCCTGGCGCGGGCGCTGCGCTACCCGACCGGGACCGACAGCGTTCAGGACCTGCTCACCGGCCACTACGCCCTGCCAGACCGCGACCGCCCCTGGCCGGAGCTGTTGCGGCTGGAGGGCTCGTTCTGGCTGGAGTGGGTGCGCCGGCAGCTGTGGCAGCCGCTGTTCGCCGCCCTGCTCGCCGCCGGCGCCTGGGGTGCGCTGCGGCGGCGGGGGGCGTTCGGGCTCTTCGTGGTGGCGACGGCGTTCACCGGGTTCCTCACCCAGGCTGCGCATCCCGACATCACCGTGTGGGGCGAACGGCTGATCGTCGTGGCCTGGCTGCTGCCGGTGCTGGGGGTGCCGCTGCTGCTGGAGCGTGCGGCGCTCCGGCCGGCGGCGGACGTCCCCGGCCCGCGTCCCCGCGGCCTGCCGGACGAGCGGAGCCCGGTCACCCGGTGATCCCGAAGAACCCGAAGAACCCGGTGAGGGTGCCGGGGCCGGTTTGGTCCACTTGGCAGGCTCTTGCCGACACCAGGACGCGTATCAGCACATATGCGGCTTTCCATCGGATTACGATCCGCCGTGATGAGTGCCTTCCAGAGCGTGACGCGTCTTCCCGCGCGTCCGTCGACGAGACACCGCCTCCTCGGCCTGACGGCCGCCTGGCTCCTCACGCGCGCCCTGATGCTGTGGCTGCTCGCCCACAACGGACTGCCCCTGCTCGGCCGGGGCTCGGTGGCGCGCGAGGTGTGGAAGCTGTACCAGCACTGGTACGTGCTGCTGTCCCACGGCGCGTTCCCCGCGCACGACACGCTGTGGCAGTACCCGCCGGGCGCCGGTCCGGTGCTGCTGTCGCCCGCGCTGCTGCCGGGCCTGACCTACTTCCAGGCGTTCGTGGTGCTCACCGTCGCCGTCGACGCGCTGGTCACGCTGGCGCTGGCGCACGCGGGCACCCGGCCGGACAGCAGCCTGCGCGGGGCCGGCTACTGGACGCTGGGCCTGCCCCTGCTGCTGCACGTCCCGCTGGCCCGCTACGACGTCCAGGCGACCGCCCTGGCCGTGCTGTCCCTGCTGGCCCTGTCGCGCTCCCCACGCGCGTGCGGCGCGCTCGCCGCGCTGGGCGCCCTGGTGAAGGTGTGGCCGGTCCTGGCGCTGCTCGGACTCCCCCGGGGCCGTCCGACCCGCTCGGCGTTGACCTGGGCGGCCGCCACCGGCGCCGTCGCGCTGACCGTCCTCGCCGTCCTGTTCAGGAACCCGCTCGCCTTCGCTCGCCAGCAGGGCGGCCGGGGCGTGCAGATCGAGTCGTTGGGCGGCACCGCGCTCGCGCTGGCCACGCACGCCGGCTGGCCGGGCCGGGTGCGCTACCGGTACGGGGCCCTGGAGTTCACCGGCCCGTACGTCTCCACCGTCGCGCATCTCTCGCTGGCCCTGTCGGCGAGCGCCTTCGGACTGCTGCTGCTGTGGCGGATCCGGGCCCGGCACTGGACGCCCGCGACCCCGTACGACGCCGCGCTGAGCGCCGTCCTGCTGTTCACCG
This sequence comes from Streptomyces sp. CB01373, assembly GCF_002803075.1. Classification (GTDB taxonomy): domain Bacteria; phylum Actinomycetota; class Actinomycetes; order Streptomycetales; family Streptomycetaceae; genus Streptomyces. The sequence continues at coordinate 273,902 of NZ_NNBK01000009.1, forward strand.
TGACCAGCAGGGTGATCAGCCCGCAGTACATGGTGTGGCTGCTCGGCCTCGCGGCGGTGTGCCTGACGTCGCCGCTGACCACGCAGCGGCCGGCCGCCGCGCTGATCGCACTGGCGAGTCTGGTCAGCGTGATCGCCTATCCCGCGCTGTACCACCAGGTGGCGTCCTGCACGTGGAAAGGTTGCGCGCTCATGGTCATGCGCAACGGTCTGCTGGCCGCCGCCGCGCTATTCTCTTTTGCCCGGTTGTGGCGATCGACGAAATTGATGACGCAGGAAGGGGAACCCGAGTCGGGCACACACCGTCTTCCGCACGGGACTCTAAGTCCCTCTTAACGGGAGATTACCGACCGCCCCTACTATTCCCGCTCGTGGACTCCATGCCTCTGCAGCCCCATCTTTCAGCCGACGTCAGCGTTGTCGTGATCGGTTACAACGACGCCGCCCACATAGCCGATGCTGTGCGCTCGGCACTCGCGCAGGGCCCCTCCGTCAGCGAGGTCGTCGCCGTCGACGACTGCTCGACCGACGGCACCTCCGAGCTGCTCGACCGGCTGGCCGCGGCCGAACCGAGAGTGCGGGTGATCCGGCGCGAGGAGAACAGCGGCGGCTGCGGCACCCCGCGCAACGCCGGCATCGACGCGGTCACGACGTCGTACGTGATGTTCCTGGACAGCGACGACGTACTGCCGCCGGGCGCGGTGGACGCGCTGCTCGGCGCCGCCCGCGAGAAGCAGGCCGAGGTCGTCAGCGGCCTGTGCGTGCGCCGCGAGCTGCCCTCCGGGCGCGAAGTGCCCTGGCAGGGCAAGCTGTACGCCGAGGGCGCCGTCCTCGCGCGCCCCGCGCACCTCCCTCGCCTCGTGCACGACACCCTGTGCGTCAACAAGCTGTACCGCACCGACTTCCTGCGCGAGCACGCGATCCGCTTCCCCGAAGGGCGCTTCCCCTACGAGGACTTCGTGTTCACCGCGCGTGTGCTGGCCGCCGGGCCGCGCATGGCCCTCATCCCGGACCAGGTCTACGTGTGGAACGTGCGCCGGTCGGCCGGACATCTGTCGATCTCGCTGGACCGCTCGGACATCGAGAACTGGCACGCGCGCACCGAGGCCAGCCGGTCGGCGTACGACATCCTGCTGAACGCCGGTCAGAAGGAGCTCGCGCGGGCGGCCCGAGCCAAGTTCCTCGACCACGAACTGCGCATGTACGCGCGTGAGCTGGGCCTGCGCGACGCGGAGTACCGGCGCGCGTGGTGGGACCACACGCGGGAGTACCTCGGCGAGTACGACGCGGCCGACTGGGCGGTCAACCCGACGGCCTCCGGACGCCTACTCGGACGGGTGATTCTCGCGTCGCCCGAGCCGCGGGATCTGGCGCGTCTGAAGGAGTTCGCCGCCCGCCCGTCCCGGCTGTGTCCGCCCTACGCCAGGGACAAGGACGGCGCCCCCGTCTGGGCGGACGATCTTCCCCAGATCAGCCTGGAGCCCTACCTGGTCCGGCCGCTCCACGTCCTGCCGCTGGCCGTGGACGCGGAGCTGCGCGCCCACGCGAGCACCAGCCTGCTGCGGCTGCGCCTGCACGACCTGTACGGCAGGGTGGCGTCCGCCGGGCCCGAGGCCGTGGAGGTGGAGTGGCACCACCGTGAGGCGGGGCGCACGGTCCAGCACGCCGCCGTCCCGCTCACACCGTCCGAGGACGGCACCTGGTCGGCCGAGACGGCCGTGGAGCTCGCGGGACTGGGGGCCGGCACCTGGGACCTGCGGCTGCGGGTGCGGTTCACCGACGGCGCGAGCCGTGAGGTGACGGCGCACGCGCACACGGGCGCCGGTCTGCTGCGCCGCCGTGTCGTACCGAGCGTGCGCTACGGCGTCCTGCTGGTCCAGCCCTACGCCACGCACTCCGGCGCGCTGGCGCTGCGGCTGGCGGCGGGACTGAGCGGGGTGACGTCCGTGCTGCGGGGCAGACTGAGCCGTCTGCTCCACCGGGCCGCGTCCCGGTGAGCGCGCCACGAACCGCATTCCCCCGACGACCTGGGCCAACTGACGAGGAGACGCCCGCATGACCTGGCTGATCACCGGCGGCGCCGGCTACATCGGAGCGCACGTCGTCCACGCGATGACCGAGGCGGGCGAGCGGGCGGTGGTGTACGACGACCTGTCCACCGGCATCGCCGGGCGCGTCCCGCAGGGCGTCCCGCTGGTGGAGGGCTCCACGCTGGACGGCGACCGTGTGGCGCGCGTCCTCGCCGAGCACGAGGTGACCGGTGTCGTCCACCTGGCGGCGAAGAAGCAGGTGGGCGAGTCGGTGGAGCAGCCCCTGCTCTACTACCGGCAGAACGTCGAGGGCCTGCGGGTCCTGCTGGAGGCGGTGACGGAGGCCGGGGTCGGGTCCTTCGTGTTCTCCTCCTCGGCGGCCGTGTACGGCATGCCGTACGCCGCGCGGGACGACGCCCTGGTCACGGAGGAGACTCCGTGCGTGCCGATGTCGCCGTACGGCGAGACGAAACTGGCCGGCGAGTGGCTGGTGCGCGCGACCGGCCGGGCGACGGGACTGTCGACGGCGTCCCTGCGGTACTTCAACGTGGCGGGCGCGGCGAACCCGGGGCTGGCGGACGTCGGGGTCTTCAACCTGGTCCCGATGGTCTTCGAACGGCTGACCGAGGGCAGGCCCCCGCTCATCTTCGGGGACGACTACCCCACGCCGGACGGCACCTGCGTCCGTGACTACATCCACGTGGCGGACCTCGCGGAGGCCCACGTGGCCGCGGCGCGTGCCCTGCGCTCCTCGCCCGGTCGCGACCTGACGCTGAACATCGGCAGCGGGGAGGGGGTCTCGGTGCGCGAGATGATCGACACGATCAACGCCGTCACCGGCTACGACAGCCCTCCGACGGTCGTCCCCCGCCGCCCCGGCGACCCCGCCCGCGTCGTCGCCTCCGCCGAGCGGATCACCACGGAACTCGGCTGGAAGGCCCGCCGCGACCTCCGCGACATGATCACCACGGCCTGGGAGGGCTGGCTCCACCACCACTCCCGGCCCTGACACCGCCTGAGGGCGCCACCGGGTCCGCCCGCCCGCGGACCGGTGGCGCCCTCCCCTGCGTGGCCCCGTGGTCAGAGGGCCTTGAGCGCCTCGGCCGTGCCGTGGGCGAGGGCGTTCAGGTAGCCCTTGGGGAGCTTCGGCGTGCGGATGACGACCGCGCGCCAGTACAGCGGGCCCGAGATCAGGTCGAGGGCCAGGTCCCGGTCCAGATCGGGGCCGATCTCGCCACGGCGCTCCGCCGCCGCCAGGATGCTGCTGGCCACGCTCTCCTGACCGTCGCGCAGGGCCTTCTGCATGGCCTCGGCGATGTCCGGATTGCGGGCCGCCTCCGCCTGGAGGTCGGGGATGATCTGCGAGGCGATGGGGTGGCGCAGGGCCCGGGAGGTCACCTCGTACAGCAGCCGCAGATCGCTCTCCAGGGAGCCGGTGTCCGGCGCGGGCAGGCCCTGCACGGCGAGCGCCGAGACGATGTCCAGCACCAGATGCAGCTTGGAACGCCACCGGCGGTAGACGGCCGTCTTGCCGACGCCCGCGCGCCGCGCGATCCCCTCGATGGACGTCCGCGCGTAGCCGACGGACGCCAGTTCCTCGAAGACCGCCGCACGGATCGCCTCCGTCACATCCTCGCGGAGCACGGCCGCTCCGGCGGGGACCCGGCGGCGGGGGCGCGTCTGGGGCTCGTCGGCGTTCGTCGTCATGGGGCCAAGCATAGGGCGTTACGACGAAACGGTTGCGTTGCGGCGTGCCTTCGCCGTACGCTCACGTTGCGACGATACGGTCCCGTTCCGACGTAAGAAAACGTAAAGAGAACCGTAAGGAAACGATCGGCGACCCGGAGCCGGACCCCCGCACCACCTCCCCCCGAGCGAAAGCAGCGGATGTGAGCCAGGTCCTCCACACACCGCCCCACACACCGGCCGCGGCCGAGCACCCCCTCTCGGCGCTCGCCACTCGCCACGGCCTGTCGGTCAGCGGCGCCCGCCCCTCCCTGCCCGAGTACGTCCGCCGGCTCTGGGCGCGGCGCCACTTCATCAGCGCCTTCGCCACCGCCAAGCTCACCTCCCAGTACAGCCAGGCGAAGCTCGGCCAGATCTGGCAGGTCGCCACCCCGCTCCTGAACGCGGCGGTGTACTACTTCATCTTCGGCATCCTCATGGGCACCAGCCGCGGCGTCGCGGACTACATCCCGTTCCTGGTGACGGGCGTGTTCATCTGGACGTTCACCCAGAACTCGATCATGGCGGGCACCCGGGCGATCTCCGGCAACCTCGGCCTGGTGCGGGCCCTGCACTTCCCGCGGGCCGCGCTGCCGGTCTCCTTCGCGCTTCAGCAGCTCCAGCAACTGCTGTTCTCGATGGTCGCCCTGGTGGTGATCCTGTTCTGCTTCGGCATGACGCCCTCCATGTCGTGGGCGCTGGTCGTCCCGGTGCTGCTGCTCCAGTTCGTGTTCAACGCCGGCGTCTCCATGATCATGGCCCGGATGGGCGCCAGGACCCCGGACATCGCCCAGCTGATGCCGTTCCTCCTGCGCACCTGGATGTACATCTCCGGCGTGATGTGGAGCATCGACAAGACGCTGGACCGCACCCACATGCCGCACGTGCTGAAGGTGCTGCTGCAGTCCAATCCGGCCGCCGTCTACATCGACCTGATGCGCTTCGCGCTGATCGACAGCTTCAAGGCCCACCAGCTCCCCCACCATGTGTGGGCCTTCGCAGTTGGCTGGGCCCTGCTCGCCGGGGTCGGCGGCTTCATCTACTTCTGGAAGGCTGAGGAGACGTACGGCCGTGGCTGAGCTGAACACCGACAAGGTCCCCACCGTCGTCGTCGACGGGGTCGACATCGTCTACCGGGTCAACGGAACCGGCTCCGGCCGGGGCTCCGCGACCGCCGCCCTCAACCGGATCCTGCGCCGCGAGAAGGCGGAGAAGGCGGCCGGCGTACGCCGGGTGCACGCGGTCAAGAAGGTCTCGTTCGTCGCCTACAAGGGCGAGGCCATCGGCCTGATCGGCACCAACGGCTCCGGCAAGTCCACGCTGCTGAAGGCGGTCGCCGGACTGCTGCCCGTGGAGAACGGCAGGATCTACACCAACGGCCAGCCCTCGCTGCTCGGCGTGAACGCGGCGCTGATGAACGACCTGACCGGCGAGCGCAACGTCCTCCTCGGCGGACTGGCCATGGGCATGTCCCGCGAGGAGATCAGGGAGCGCTACCAGGACATCGTCGACTTCTCCGGCATCAACGAGAAGGGCGACTTCATCACGCTCCCGATGCGCACCTACTCCTCCGGCATGGCCGCCCGGCTCCGCTTCTCCATCGCCGCCGCCAAGGACCACGACGTCCTGCTGATCGACGAGGCGCTGGCCACCGGTGACCGCTCCTTCCAGCGGCGCTCGGAGGAGCGGATCCGCGAGCTGCGCGCCGAGGCCGGCACGGTGTTCCTGGTCAGCCACAGCAACTCCTCGATCCGCGACACCTGCGAGCGCGTCCTGTGGCTGGAACGCGGCGAACTGCGCATGGACGGCCCCACCGAGGAGGTCCTCGCGGCCTACGAGGCCTTCACGGGCGGCTCCGACAAGAAGAAGGCCAAGCGGTAGCCCGCGCCCCACGCCCGCGGCGGGCCGGTCAGGGCGTCACCGCGTACAGGATCTGGCCGTCCGGACCGCGGGTCACCACGCGCAGTTCCGGGTCGCGGCGGGGCGTGCTCCGGTCCACGACCCAGCGCACGTCATAGGTGCGCAGGATGTCCCGGCGTACGTCCTCCGGCGTGCGGCGCGTGTAGTAGCGCCGCACCGCCCACTCCCGCCGCGACTCGTCCGGCAGGAAGAAGTCCGGGTAGCCGGGGGCCACGGTGTAGGGGCCGTAGGCCGGGATCAGCCGGGAGGGCAGGTCCCGGGCCATGACCACGTCCCCGTACTTCACGTACGGAGTGATCCAGTAGTACCCGTTCCACGTCCGGGTGTAGCCGGCCGCGAGCACGCCCGGCAGCGCCTCGCGCCCGACCGCGTACCCGAGCACGCCCGCCTGGGCCCACGCGCCCAGGGCCAGCGCGCCGCCCAGCACCCACGCCCATCGGATGCGCACGGTCCGCGGGCCGCTGTGCACCACCTCCAGCGCGGCTGCGAGCTGCGCCGGGACGAGGGCGGCGGGCAGGGTCCGGCCCCAGGCGTAGTGGCCGGTGACGAAGCCCGCGGCGCACATCAGCGCGCCCAGCAGGAAGAAGATCACCAGCGGGTCCCGCCGGTCGCGCCGCCACCGCGGGACCAGCGCGGCCACTCCGAGCAGCGCCAGCCAGTAGCGGCCGAGGAACTCCTCGTAGAGAGCCCGGTGCACCTCCTCCAGATCGTCTCCGGCCGAGAACAGGGCGAAGAAGTCGTAGTACGGCCACAGCCACAGCACCAGCAGCCCCAGGGCCGCCCCGGCGCCGAGCCGCGGCCACAGGGCCCGCGGGGGGCGGGCCGCGAGCACCGCGGCGAGACCGCCGAGCGTGGCGACGACACCGGTGAACTGATGGCACAGCAGGATCAGCGCCCACAGCGCCCCGAGCCCCAGCCACACCTCCCACCCGGCCGCCGTGCGCAGCGCCCGCGTGAGCCAGGCCCAGTGATGGAAGGCGAGGCCGAGGGCGAACACGCTGGGGTACGACACCGTCAGCGCGAGGGAGTTGAGGGAGAGGAAGCCGCTCCAGTTGATGAGCTCCGTACCCCACAGGAGCACCAGGCTCAGGGCTGCCAGGGCGGGCGCGGCCCGGTGCGCGCTCAGGGTTCTGACGTACCGCCAGACGCCCGTCGCGAGCAGCGTGAGCCCGGCGAGCGCGGCGAGCCGCAGCACCACGAACACCGACAGGCCGCCGGCCCGGGCGACACAGCCGAGCAGCACCATCCACGGCGAGTAGTACGGGCTCGGGGTGTCGGCGTCGACGAGCGGATTGCCGGGGTGGAACAGGCTGTGGCGCAGCCGCTGGATGGTCGCCGCGTGCATGCCCAGGTCGCCGGCCCAGGGCAGCCGGACGACCACCAGGAGCAGCAGGGCGACGAGGAAGGCAGCGGCCACGCGGGGCGCGTAGGCCCCTGCCGGGGCGGTGGACGGCCGGGCGACGGCCGCATCCGCTGACGGTGCCTCAGGCGGTGCGGTGCGCATGACGCAGGAGCCGGGTGCGACTGCCGAGGGAGTTCACGCGGCAACTTTATACGAATGATCCCGTTTAGCAGGAAAAGGGTAAATTCGGCGTGCGGCGTTTCCTGGACGGCAGGAAGACGGCGTGGGCGGGAGCGTGGACGGCATGAGGGCGCCCCGGACCGGAAAGGTCCGGGGCGCCCTCGGGTACGGGTCGGCCTCCCGCGTGTTACGAGTGCGTGCGCAGCAGCGTGCGCATCGTCCGCATCGCCACCGACAGGTTGGCCAGGTCGAACGCGTCCGAGCCGCGGATCTCCTCAAGGGTGGAACGCGCCCGGGACAGGAGCGCGCCGTTCTTCTGCTCCCACACCTTGAAGCGCTGCTCCGGCGTGGCGGTGCCGTTGCCCGCGGCCAGCACGTCCGCGGTCAGTGCCGCGTGCGCCGCGTACAGGTCCTCACGGATCGCCGCACGGGCCATGGACTGCCACCGGTCGGCACGCGGCAGCTCGATGATGCGGTCCATCAGCTGGGTGATGTGCAGGCGGTCGCCGAGGTCGTAGTACACCTCGGCGACATCCATCGGGTCCTTGCCCATGCGGTCGGCCACCGAGACGATGTCGAGCGCCGGGAAGGCGGAGGAGAACCCGGCCACACGCGTGGCCAGCTCGTCCGGGACGCCGACGCCGGACAGCTCGTCGTAGACCTGCTGGTACCACTCCAGGTCCGCGCCCTTGAGCAGCTTGGGCAGCTCCGCCCACACCTGGCCGACCCGCTCGGAGAAGAACTCGACGGTCTCGGCGAGCTCCAGCGGCTGCGGCCGGTTGTTCAGCAGCCAGCGCGTGCCGCGCTCGACCAGTCGGCGCGAGTGCAGGCGGATACGGGTCTGGACATCGGCCTCGACCTTGTTGTCCAGCGCCTCGACCGCGTCCCACACCGGGGCCGAGCGGAAGATCGTGCGGGCCACCGTCTGCGCCCTGACGATCTCCTCCAGCGACGCGCCGGTCTCCTCCCGCAGGCGGTGCAGATAGGTCGTACCGCCCGTGTTGACCGTGTCGTTGACCAGGACGGTCGTCGTGATCTCACGGCGCAGCGGGTGGTTGTCGATCCGCTCGGCGAACTGCTCGCGCAGCGGGGCCGGGAAGTAGGCGTGCAGCAGGCCGCGCAGGTACGGGTCGTCCGGCAGCGAGGTGTGCAGCAGCTCCTCGGCGACCGTGATCTTCGTGTACGCCAGCAGGACGGCCGTCTCCGGACCGGTCAGACCGCTCCCCGCGGCCAGCCGCTCACGGATCTGCCGGTCGGTGGGCAGGAACTCCAGCGCCCGGTCCAGGTGGCCCTCGCGCACCAGGTGCTTCATGAAGCGCTGCTGGGCGTTGAGCATGTCCTTGGACTGGGCGAGCGCGTTGGCGATCGCCGTGTTCTGCGCGTAGTTGGTGCGCAGCACCAGGGCGCCGACCTCGTCGGTCATCTCGGCGAGCAGCTTGTTGCGCTGCTTGACGGTCATGTCGCCTTCCGCGACCAGGCCGTTCAGCAGGACCTTGATGTTCACCTCGTGGTCGGAGGTGTCCACACCGGCGCTGTTGTCGATGGCGTCGGTGTTGATCCGGGCGCCCTGCATCGCGCACTCGATCCGGCCGAGCTGGGTGAAGCCCAGGTTGCCGCCCTCGCCGACGACCTGGACCCGCAGGTCGCGGCCGTCGACGCGGATGGCGTCGTTGGCCTTGTCGCCGACGTCGGCGTGGGACTCGGTGGACGCCTTGACGTACGTGCCGATGCCGCCGTTCCACAGCAGGTCCACCGGGGCCTTGAGGATCGCCCGCATCAGGTCGGCCGGGGTCAGCTTGGTGACACCGGCCTCGATGCCGAGGGCCTCGCGGATGTGCGCGTTGACCGGGATCGACTTGGCCGTACGCGGGAACACCCCGCCGCCGGCCGAGATCAGCTCGGCGTTGTAGTCCTCCCACGAGGAGCGCGGCAGCTCGAACAGGCGGCGGCGCTCGGCGTAGGAGACGGCCGCGTCCGGCTCGGGGTCGATGAAGATGTGCCGGTGGTCGAAGGCGGCGACCAGGCGGATGTGCTCGCTCAGCAGCATGCCGTTGCCGAACACGTCACCGGACATGTCGCCGATGCCGACGACCGTGAAGTCCTGGGACTGGGTGTCCACGCCCAGCTCACGGAAGTGCCGCTTGACCGACTCCCAGGCTCCGCGGGCGGTGATGCCCATGCCCTTGTGGTCGTAGCCCGCCGAGCCGCCGGAGGCGAAGGCGTCGCCGAGCCAGAAGTCGTACGACTGGGCGACCTCGTTGGCGATGTCCGAGAACCGTGCCGTGCCCTTGTCGGCGGCGACCACCAGGTAGGTGTCGTCACCGTCGTGCCGCACGACGTCCTGCGGGGGCACGACCTCGCCGGCGACCATGTTGTCGGTGATGTCGAGCAGCGCCGAGATGAAGGTCTTGTAGCTGGCGATGCCCTCCGCCATCCACGCGTCCCGGTCCACGCTGGGGTCGGGCAGCTGCTTGGCGACGAACCCGCCCTTGGCGCCGACCGGCACGATGACGGTGTTCTTCACCATCTGCGCCTTGACCAGGCCGAGGATCTCGGTACGGAAGTCCTCGCGCCGGTCGGACCAGCGCAGGCCACCGCGGGCGACCTTGCCGAAGCGCAGGTGCACGCCCTCCACCCGCGGCGAGTACACCCAGATCTCGTACGCCGGGCGCGGCGCCGGCAGGTCCGGGATGGCCCGCGGGTCGAACTTCATGGCCACGTACTCGTGCGGCCCGCCGCCCTGCGCCTCCTGGAAGAAGCTGGTGCGCAGGGTCGCCTTGATGACGGTGAGGAAGGACCGCAGGATCCGGTCCTCGTCGAGGGACGCCACCTGGTCGAGGGCCGCGTCGACCTCTTCCAGCAGCGCGTCCACGAGTTCGTGCCCGGCGCGCTGGCGCTCCGGCGACATCCGCGCCTCGAACAGGGAGACCAGCAGCCGGGTGGTGTGGACGTTGTTGCGGAGGGTGTCCTCCATGTAGTCCTGGCTGAAGGTCGAGCCCGCCTGGCGGAGGTACTTGGCGTAGGCGCGCAGCACCATCGCCTGACGCCAGGTCAGCCCGGCGCCCAGCACCAGGGCGTTGAACCCGTCGACCTCCGCCTTGCCCGTCCAGGCGGCGGCGAAGGCGTCCTGGAAGCGCTCGCGGGCGTCGTCGCCGAGGTGGTCGCCGATGCCGGCGGACTCCTTCGGCATCCGCAGACCGAAGTCGTACACCCACGCCGTCGTACGGTCCGCGCAGCGCAGTTCGTACGGCCGCTCGTCGGTGACCTCGACGCCGAGCCGGCTGAGCACCGGCAGCACGGCGGACAGGGAGACCGAGCCGCCCTTCTGGTAGATCTTGAACCGGCGCTCCTCGGGGGCGGCGCCCACCGGCTCGTACAGGCTCAGCGCGAAGCTCTTGTCCTCGCCCAGCTGCTCGAGGTTGCACAGGTCGGCGACCGCGGCGCGCGGGGTGTGGTCGGCCTTGTAGCCCTCGGTGAAGGCGCCCGAGTAGCGGCGCAGCAGCTCGGCGGCGCGCTCCTCGCCGATTTCGGCGGTCAGCGCCTCGGAGAAGGCATCCGTCCAGGAGCGGGCGGCCTCGACCAGGCGGGCCTCGATGCGCTCCTTGTCGCCGTCGGACAGCTCCGGCAGCTCGGTACCCTGCGGCACCCGGACGACGAAGTGCAGCCGGGAGAGCACCGACTCGGTGTTCCAGGCCGTGAAGTCGACGCTGGTGCCGCCCAGCTCCTCCTTCAGGATGTCGATGATCCGCAGGCGGACACCGGTGGTGTAGCGGTCACGCGGGAGGTACACGAGGGCCGAGTAGTAGCGGCCGTACTCGTCCTGGCGCAGGTACAGGCGCAGCCGGCGGCGCTCCTGGAGGTACAGCACGGAGGTGGCGATCGCCTGGAGCTCGGCGGCCGGGGTCTGGAAGAGCTCGTCGCGCGGGTAGGTCTCCAGGATCTGCAGCAGGTCGCGCCCGTCGTGGCTGTTGGGCGAGAAGCCGGCGAGCTCCAGGACCTCCTCGACCTTGCGGCGGATGACGGGGACCCGGCGCACGGACTCGGTGTAGGCGGCGGACGAGAACAGGCCGAGGAAGCGGCGCTCGCCGACGACCTCGCCCTTGTCGTTGAACTTCTTGACGCCCACGTAGTCCAGGTAGGACGGCCGGTGGACGGTGGCCCGGCTGTTGGCCTTGGTCAGCACCAGCAGCTTGTGCTCGCGCGCCTTGGCGCGGGCGTCGGCGGGCAGCCGCTCGAAGGACGGGCTGACCGGGTGGCTGTCGTCGCCGGCGTGCGGCGGGTCCGCGCGCAGTATGCCGAGACCGGTGCCGGGGACGGCGGCCAGGGAGTCGTCGTCGCGCAGCCGGTACTCGCGGTAGCCGAGGAAGGTGAAGTGGTCGTCGGACAGCCAGCGCAGCAGCTCGCGGGCCTCCTCTACCTCCTGCGTGCGCAGGTCGCCGGGGGCCGGCTCGCCGGGCAGGTCCTCGGCGAGGCTGGTCGCCGCCTGGCGCATCTTCTCCCAGTCCTCGACGGCCTCGCGGACGTCGGACAGCACGCGCAGCAGGTCGGCGGTGATCTGCTTGAGGTCGGCGCGGTCGGTCTCGCGGTCGGTCTCGACGTGGATCCAGGACTCGGTGTGCGCGTCGTGCGGCAGCTCCTCGCCGGGCGCCGCGGTGGGCAGCACCTCGATGAGCTTGCCGGCGACGTCACGGCGCACCACGAACTGCGGGTGGATCACCACGTGGATGCCACGGCCCTGGCGGGTCAGCTCGTTCGTCACGGAGTCCACGAGGAAGGGCATGTCGTCGGTGACGACCTCGACGACGGAGTGGCTGCACGTCCAGCCGTTCTCCTCGACGGTCGGGGTGTGGACCCGGACGTTGGCCGTGCCCTGCGGGCGGCTCTCGGCCAGACGGTAGTGGGAGTAGGCGGTGCCGAAGATGTCGACCGGGTCGCGGTCGGCGAGGTCCTCGGGGGCGGTGTGCAGGTAGAAGCGCTGGAGGAACGCGAGCACGGACTCCCGGTCCGGCATGCCCTCGCCCGTCGACCCGGTCGGGGCGTGTCCCCCGAGCGGACTGTTCTCAGCTACCCGGGCGGCCCTCTCGAGCAGCTCGGCCTTGGCTTCGTCCAGCTTGGTCTGCATTGTCCTCTGGCTCCTGTCGCGCGCCGTTGCGTGACGTAGAAGGAAGTACGGTCTCTTCCTCTCCGGCGTGACGCCGCGGCCCGGGATGTCCGGTGTGCTTCGACGCTATGCCGGAAAGTGAGATGAGCGGGGGGATATCAGTCATGTTCGACGCGTCCGACGGGTGTGACGCTGCTCTCCGCCGCGCCCGTACCCGTGGATGACGCGGCGTCCCGGGGGCCTCCATGGCCCCTTCCCGCCCGCGAGGACCAGCGACCGCCGCCCGGACACGGATACGGTCCGTGCTCACCGGGCGCACAGCGGAGGCGACGATGCCCCCGCGAACTATCGCGCTGATCACGCCACAAGGCTATCGCTCCTCACGGGGGGCCCGTCATGAGCCGTATGTGTACAAAACCGGGGGTGGAAGTTTGACGTTCTGCACAGGGGTGGTGCCGGCGAAGGCGGCGTATGGCTCCACCGGACCCCGCCGTGCCCCGCCGTGCCCCGCCTTCCAGTTTCCCGCTGCGCGCTTCCCACTCCACGTTTCTCACCCCGTTGCTCCCCGCGACTCTCCCGCGCCTTCCTGCGCCGCCTGTCTGCGCTTCTCCCCGCGTCCTCCCGTGCCTCTCGCCGCGTGCCGCGCGCCGCTCAGTCGGCCAGCCGCTGCGCCTCCGCGACCGCCTCCCGCAGGGTGTCCACCACCGGCACGCCGACCTCCTCCAGGCTGGCCCGGCTGTGCGAGCCGCCGGTGTAGAGCACCGCCCGCGCCCCGACGTGCCGCGCGGCCACCGCGTCGTCCGCCGCGTCCCCGATCACCACCGTGCGCGCGGGGTTCACCGTCTCGGACAGCGCGCCCAGGTGCCGCACCATGTGCTCGGCCTTGCTGCCGCCGGATCTCCCCGTTCTCCCGTCCACCCGGAGGAAGTGCGCCTCGATCCCGAAGCCCCGGACCAGCGGGACGAGGTCCTCGTGCCCGTACATGCTGAGGATCGACTGGCTGTGCCCGGCCGACGTCCATCCGGTGAGCAGGTCCACGACGCCCTCGGTCAGGGCGCATGCGGTGCGGTGCTCGGAGTAGTACCGGTGGAAGACGCCGTCCATCGCGTCCCACTCGGCCTCGGTGGGCAGCCGGCCCAGCAGCCGCTCGTAGAACTTCGGGATCGGCACGCAGTACAGCGCGCGGTACTGCTCCAGTGTGATCGGCTCCATGCCCAGCTCGGCGAAAGCCGCGTTCGTCGCGCCTATGACCGCGTCGTTGTCGTGGAACAGCGTGCCGTTCCAGTCCCAGACGATGTGCGCCCCTGACTGTTTCCCCATACCGGAAAACGTACCCGCCGCCACTGACAATCAGGAGAGCGGCGGGTCGCGAGCCGTGGTCAGGTCACGTGTGCCGTCGCGGTCCGCGGGCCTCAGCCGCCGAGCCCCACCAGGTTCGGGATCTCCTGCGTGGCGTACCAGAGCAGTTCGTGGTCCTCGGCGCCGTCCACGACGAACTGGGCGTCGTCGTCGCCCGCGTCCGCCGCCCCCAGGGCCCCGGCCGCGGCGGTCACGTCCGCCTCCGCGTCACCGCCGTCGACGTGCACGGCGGCCGCCTTGGCCAGCCGCACCGGGCCGGCCACCCGGACCTCGCCGAGCGCGGCCGGGTCGAGCCCGCGGTCGGGGTCGGCCGTCGCCGCGCCGTCGGGCACGTCCACGGCGACCACCACGCGGCGCCGCGGGGCGCCCGGGTCCAGTGCCAGCAGTCGCAGCGAGGCGAGCGCGGCCCGGTTCAGCGCGGCGTACTCCAGCTCCTCGATGTCGTCGGAGAGGCACCACTCGCGCAGCGCGGGCGTCACGGCGTACGCGGTGAGCGCCTCTGTCCCCAGCTCCCCCGTCTTGTGCGCCTCGGCGAGGCCCGAGAGGGTCAGGGGGACGTAGACACGCATGGCAGGCCGCTTTCGTGGTCGGAGGGCTCGCCGCCCGGACGGCCTTCAGGATACGTGCGGGAGTCCCCTTTCGAGTCCCCGGCCACACCTCCTGTCCGTCCACCGCGCACCCCTCGTCTCACCCGGTACACCCCAGTCCCCGCACGGGCGACGACGCTCACGATCACACGGAGGGGTGAACTGGTCCACGGTCCGACGCGCGCCGGACCTTCCTTGCCGCGGCGCCCTCGGACCCGTACAAGAGCCCCAGCAGGAAGTTACTGCCCGGTACGAACGGGCCGGCCCTGGGCCGGTCCATGCCTGTGGGCGCCGACGCCGGGCACGACACCGAACGGGGACCCATGAACAAGGTCATGACCAGGACCCAGCGCCGCCCGGGCGCCCACCCGCCGGGCCGCCGCGACCCCCGCCGCCCCGGCGGCCACCCACCCCGCACCCCGGGAGGAACCCTCCCCCGCACAGCCGACGACAACCCCCCGCCCCGCCACACCCCCGCGCTCCCCACCGGCCCCCGGGACACCCGCCCCCCAGCGACCCCCCTCGGCCCCCGCCGGACGCGTACCGGTACGCGGGCCTCAGGAGGCCCCGTACCGAGGCCGAACGGCACCGCCGGTCCGACGAGCCCACCCGTCGACCCGGTCGAGTCCCACAGGACGGGAACGGCATACGCGGGCGCCGACCCGGCAGCCCGCGCGGGCGTAGGTTCCGGGGCCGCCCCCGGTCGCACAGGGGACGCGGCCCGAGTCCTTCGGGCGGGTGCGTACCGGTCCGTGCCCGGCGCCGACGCGGACGCGGCCCGCGCCGCGGGCGCCGCAGGCGCGGCGGGCATCCGTGTCCACGGGGCAGCCCGCGCGGCAGGCGTCCTCGTCGGTGAGACCGCCCTCGCGGCGGGGATCGGCGCCGACGGACCCGCCCCGGCGGAGGCCGGGGCTCCCGGTGCCGCGCGGGCCGTTTCGCTGCCCATGGCCACCGATCTGTTCGCCGATCGGCTGCTCGCCGTGCTCAGCGGGCAGCGGCCCGTGCACTGGATGCTGCGGCACACCGCGGGCCGTGCCTACGACGAGCTCGCGTGGCTCGCCGAGCGCGGCACGTTGCGCACCCGCGGCGCCCGCCCCGTCGTGCGCGACATCGGCTACTACGAGCCCCGCCCGGGCGCCGTGGAGGCCTTCGCCCGCATCGGCGCGGGCGACCAGTTGCGCGCGATGGCGTTCCGCCTGGAACAGGGCCGCGACCGGCGCTGGCGCTGCACCGCGGTGGAACTGGGCGGCCCTCGCATGCCTCGCACGAGGGACGACCTGCCCTGACGGCGAACCGCGGCCGAACCGAAGGGCCGGACACCCCGAGGGTGCCCGGCCCTTCCCCGGCCGCTGCCGGATGTCTCAGTGAGCGGCGGTCACTTCTTGCGGCGGCGCCCGGCCTTCGCCTGCTTGCGCCGCTCCGCACGCGTGAGGCCGTCGGCCTCCGAGCGCACGGGCTCGCCGTCCGTGGAGAACTCACCCTCGACGATGCCGCCCTCGCCGTCCACGGTCGGCGCCGAGAAGTGCAGGTCACGCCGCTGCGGCGCGTCCAGCCCCTTGGCCCGGATCTCCGGGCGCGCGCCGGCCTGCGCCGGAACCGCGTCGTGCTTCTCCAGGTCGGCCACCGGCTTCGTGTCCTCGACCGGCACCTCCTCGACCTGCTGCTCGACCTGGACCTCCAGGTTGAACAGGTAGCCGACGGACTCCTCCTTGATGCCCTCCATCATCGCGGTGAACATGTCGAAGCCCTCGCGCTGGTACTCGACCAGCGGGTCCTTCTGCGCCATCGCGCGCAGGCCGATGCCCTCCTGGAGGTAGTCCATCTCGTAGAGGTGCTCACGCCACTTGCGGTCCAGCACCGACAGCACCACCCGGCGCTCCAGCTCACGCATGATCTCCGAGCCGAGCTGCGCCTCGCGGGCCTCGTACTGCTCGCGGACGTCGTCCTCGATGGACTCGCTGATGAACTCCGCCGTCAGACCCGCGCGGTCCCCGGCCGCCTCCTCCAGCTCCTCGATGGTGATCTTCACCGGGTAGAGCTGCTTGAAGGCGCCCCACAGCCGGTCGAGATCCCAGTCCTCCGGGAAGCCCTCGGCGGTCTCCGCGCCGACGTACGCGTCGATGGTGTCGCTCATGAAGTGGAGGACCTGCTCCTGCAGGTCCTCGCCCTCCAGGACGCGGCGCCGCTCGCCGTAGATGACCTCGCGCTGACGGTTGAGCACCTCGTCGTACTTGAGAACGTTCTTGCGCGTCTCGAAGTTCTGCTGCTCGACCTGCGACTGGGCGGACGCGATCGCGCGCGTGACCATCTTGTTCTCGATCGGCACGTCGTCCGGCACGTTCGCCATCGACATCACGCGCTCGACCATCTGCGCCTTGAACAGACGCATCAGGTCGTCGCCCAGGGAGAGGTAGAAGCGGGACTCGCCCGGGTCGCCCTGACGGCCGCTACGACCGCGCAGCTGGTTGTCGATACGACGCGACTCGTGCCGCTCGGTGCCGAGCACGTACAGGCCGCCGAGCCGCTCGACCTCGTCCTTCTCCGCCTTGACCGCCGCCTCGGCGCGCTGCAACGCCTCCGGCAGGGCCCCCGCCCACTCCTCGATGTGCTCCTCGGGGTCGAGGCCGCGCTGGCGCAGCTCCGCCTCGGCGAGGTCCTCCGGGTTGCCGCCGAGCTTGATGTCCGTACCGCGGCCGGCCATGTTCGTCGCCACGGTCACCGCGCCCCTGCGGCCGGCCTGGGCGACGATCGACGCCTCGCGCTCATGGTGCTTGGCGTTGAGCACCTCGTGCTGGACGCCGCGCTTGCTGAGCTGCTGCGAGAGGTACTCCGACTTCTCCACCGAGGTGGTGCCGACCAGGATCGGCTGGCCCTTCTCGTGCTTCTCGGCGATGTCGTCGACGACCGCCTCGAACTTGGCGACCTCGGTGCGGTAGATCAGGTCCGCCTGGTCCTTGCGGACCATCGGCCTGTTGGTCGGGATCGGGACCACGCCGAGCTTGTAGATCTGGTGGAACTCGGCGGCCTCGGTCATCGCCGTACCGGTCATGCCGGAGAGCTTGCCGTAGAGGCGGAAGAAGTTCTGCAGGGTGATCGTGGCGAGCGTCTGGTTCTCGTCCTTGATGTCCACCCCCTCCTTCGCCTCGATCGCCTGGTGCATGCCCTCGTTGTAGCGGCGGCCGGCGAGGATACGGCCGGTGTGCTCGTCGACGATCATGACCTCGCCGTCGATGACGACGTAGTCCTTGTCGCGCTTGAAGAGCTCCTTGGCCTTGATGGCGTTGTTCAGGTAGCCCACGAGCGGGGTGTTGACCGACTCGTAGAGGTTGTCGATGCCCAGCCAGTCCTCGACCTTGGAGACACCGGCCTCGTGGATGGCGACCGTGCGCTTCTTCTCGTCGACGTCGTAGTCGCCGGTCTCCTCGACGCCCTTGAGCGGGTTGCCCGCCTCGCCCTTCTTCAGGCGGGTGACCAGCTTGGCGAAGTCGCCGTACCACTTGGTGGCCTGGTCGGCCGGGCCGGAGATGATCAGCGGCGTACGGGCCTCGTCGACGAGGATGGAGTCGACCTCGTCGACGATCGCGAAGTTGTGGCCGCGCTGGACGAGCTCGTCCTGGGACCACGCCATGTTGTCGCGGAGGTAGTCGAAGCCGAACTCGTTGTTCGTGCCGTAGGTGATGTCGCAGCCGTACTGCTCGCGGCGCTGGGCCGGCGTCATGTTCGCGAGGATGCAGCCGACGGACAGACCCAGGAACCTGTGGACGCGGCCCATCATCTCCGAGTCGCGCTCGGCCAGGTAGTCGTTGACCGTGATGATGTGCACGCCGTCGCCCGAGATCGCGTTCAGGTAGGCGGGCAGGGTGCCGACCAGGGTCTTGCCCTCGCCGGTCTTCATCTCGGCGACATAACCCAGGTGCAGGGCGGCGCCGCCCATCAGCTGGACGTCGTAGTGCCGCTGGCCGAGGACACGCTTGGCCGCCTCGCGCACCGTGGCGAACGCCTCGGGGAGCAGGTCGTCCAGGCTCTCGCCGTCCGCGTACCGCTGCTTGTACTCATCGGTGAGGGCACGCAGATCGGCGTCGGAGAGGGCGACGAAGTCCTCTTCGATGGAGTTGACCTGGCCCGCGATGCGGTGCAGCTTGCGCAGGATCTTGCCTTCGCCTGCACGCATGATCTTCGAGAGGACGGACACGGGGGTTGGTCTCCTTGCCGGTCGGGCCTGGGACGGTTGGTTTCCATTGACGTACTGAGCAACGGCCATCGTATGCGAGGACACCGCCGAGCCGGGAGGGCCTGCCGCAAGGCCACCCGTCCGCAGCTTCGCGGGGCCTCCACGGGGACAACGTCCGGGGGGCGCGGATGGTGCCGTGTTCCGGCGGCGATTTGCGCTAATTGTGATCACTTCTTCGCGCGGTGGGGATGCGGTCGGCCCGTGGCACGCCGGGAAAAAGTATGGCGGCCCTCGCGGCCCCCGAGCAGAATCGGGCAATGGAACCCGTCACGCTCACCACGGACCGTCTGCTCCTGCGCACGCTCCTTCCCGGGGACTCCGACGCGGTGTACGCGGCCGCGCAGGACCCGGACATCCAGCGCTGGCTCTCCCAGCTCCCCTCGCCGTACCTGCCCGAGCACGCGCGGAGTTTCACCGAGGACATGGTCCCGGTGGGGTGGGCCAACGGTTCGATGTTCACCTTCGGCCTCTTCCTGGCCGGCCCCTCGGGAGACCTCGTGGGCACGCTCGGCATGACGATGCGGTCGCTGGGCGAGGCCGAGATCGGCTACTGGGCCACGAAGGAGCACCGCGGCAACGGCTACGTGACCGAGGCCTCCCTCGCCGTCGCCCGCTGGGCCTTCACCCAGCTCGCCGTGGACCGCCTGGAGTGGCGCGCCGAGGTCGGCAACCACGCCTCCCGCGCGGTCGCCGAACGGGTCGGCTTCACCGTGGAGGGCATCCTCCGCTCAGGGCTCAACAACAAGGGGGTACGACGGGACTGCTGGGTGGGCTCCCTGCTGCCCTCCGACCTGAGCCTGCCCTCGGCGGCGCCGTACCTGCCCGCGCCGGCCTAGGACCTGCCGCCCGTCGGCTGCCGGCTTTCGTGTCCACTGACGGCTGACGGCGAGCGACTGATGGGGGCGGCTGATGGCTGGCGGGGCTCTCGCGCGCACTGGCTTCCGGCGACGAAAGCCCAGCTCAGCCCACGTTGTCGGTGCCGCCCTCTATCGTGCGAGCCATGACCTCGCTCCCGCGCCCCAGCACCGACCTCTCGGCGGACGACGCCCGCCGCCTAGCCCTGCGTGCCCAGGGTTTCCTCGGCGTGCCCGACCGGCGGTCCGGCGTGCGCGGCGTCCTGCGGCACCTCGGCGCGGTCCAGCTCGACACGATCTCGGTGCTCGCCCGCTCCCACGAGCTCGTGCCCTACGCCCGCCTGGGCGCGGTCGGCCGCAGGACCGTCGAGCGGGCCTACTGGACGGCCGCGTCCACGGGCACGCCGTCGGAGCGTCCGCACGCCTTCGAGTACTGGTCGCACGCCGCCTGCATCCTGCCCATCGAGGAGTGGCCCCACTTCGCCTTCCGCCGCCGCGCCTACCGCAACCGCCCGCACTGGAACCACGAACTGCCCGACGGCGCCTACGACCAGGTCGTCAAGCAGTTGCACGCCGAGGGCCCGCTGACGGCGACGGAGCTGGGCGGAGCGAAGAAGACCAGCGAGTGGTGGGACTGGTCGGGCGCCAAGGTCGCCGTCGAGCGCGCCCTGATGTACGGCGAGGTGGTCTGCGTGGAGCGCCGGGGCTGGAAGCGGGTGTACGACCTCGCCGAGCGCGCCGTCCCCGGGGAGCTGCTGCACGACGAGCTGGACGACACCGAGTGCCTGCGCCGGCTGGTCCGGCTGGCCGGCCAGTCCCTGGGCGTGGGCACCCGTGCGGACATCGCGGACTACCACCGCCTCAAGGCCGAGCAGGTCGACGAGGTGATCGGGGACTCCGGGCTGGTCCCGGTCACGGTCGAGGGCTGGTCCAAGCCGGCCTGGGCGGACCCGGAGGCGCTGGCGACGCCCCCGCGCGGCCGCCACCGCACCACGCTGCTGTCCCCGTTCGACTCGCTGGTCTGGGAGCGGGCGCGCACCGAGCGGATCTTCGGCTTCACCCACCGCCTGGAGGCCTACGTCCCCAAGCAGAAGCGGGTCCACGGCTACTTCGCGATGCCCGTGCTCGCCGGCGGCCGTCTCGTCGGCCGTGTCGACCCCGCCCGGGAGGGCCGCACCCTCGTGGCCAAGCAGGTCACCCTGGACGGCGTCCGGTCCGTGCCCGCGGTCGCCCAGGCGCTCGTCGAGGCGGCG
The DNA here is from genome assembly GCF_002803075.1 of Streptomyces sp. CB01373. Taxonomy (GTDB): domain Bacteria; phylum Actinomycetota; class Actinomycetes; order Streptomycetales; family Streptomycetaceae; genus Streptomyces. The sequence goes on from NZ_NNBK01000009.1 coordinate 294,483, forward strand.
AGCTGGGTGGACTGCACGGACGTGCGCGTGGAGCGGGTGGAAGCGCCCGAGCTGCGCGAGCCCCTCGTGCTGGAGCTGGCCCGCGCCGTCGGCTGACCGTCCGGGCAGCGCCGCCGGGCGCTACCGGATCTCCAGGATCTTCTCCCGCATCGCGTAGACCACGGCCTCCATCCTGGAGTGCAGCTGAAGCTTCTCCAGGATGTTGCGGACGTGGTTCTTCACCGTGTTCTCGGAGATGAACAACTCCTTGGCGATGTCCCTGTTGTTCATCCCCGTGGCGACGAGCTTGAGCACCTCCAGCTCACGGTCCGTCAGCCGGGGAGCGGGGACGAGACGGCGCTCGTCGGTCCGCTGGATCATCGACTTGAACTCGGTGAGCAGCTTCGACGCCATGGAGGGGCTGATCTGCGACTGTCCGTCGGCCACGGCGCGAATCGCGGTGGACACCTCGTCCGTGGAGATCTCCTTGAGGAGGTAGCCGGTGGCGCCGGCCTTGATCGCCTCGTAGAGGTCGGCCTCCTCGTCGCTGATCGTCAGCATGATGATCTTGGCGCTGGGCGCGACCTCCTTGATGGACGTGCACGCCTCGATCCCGCCGCGCTTGGGCATGCGGACGTCCATCAGGATGATGTCGGGCAGCAGGTCGGCGGCCTTGTCGACGGCTTCGGCGCCGTCGCCCGCCTCTCCGACCACCTGGATGTCCTCCTCAGCGGCGAGCACGATCTCCAGGCCTCGGCGGAAGAGGGCATGGTCGTCCACGACAAGGACTCTGATCGGCTCCTTGCGCGCAGTCCCCGCTTCCGGTCCCACGCCGACGGCGCCACCGTCGGCGTCCCCGACCCGCATCGGTCCGAAGCTGTCCGCCATCGTTGTTCCTCCCCCTGAGGCTGTGGCCCGGTCTGTGGTGCTGTGGCCAACCCAAGGCAACGGCCCATCGGTTGGGCCGTTGCCGCCATGATTCCATGTCCGGCCGGCACTGCGGTGACCAAGCGCCGTGTGAAGGGGGCGCACACCGATGCCCCTGGGGGCGCACACCGCGCTCCAGGGGCACCGTCACAGCTGTTGTTGCCGGCCGGGGTGGCTCAACCGCCCAGCGTGCCGCCCGCCTCGGGCGCCTGAGTGACCATCGTGTCCGTCCTGAGGTGGATCACTCCGTAGTCATAAGCATGCCGCCGGTAGACGACGCTGGGTTCCTTGGTCTCGGAGTCGACGAAGAGATAGAAGTCGTGCCCGACCAGTTCCATCTCGTAGAGGGCCTGGTCGAGGGTCATCGGGGAAGCGACGTGGGTCTTCTCGCGGACGACGAGGGGTCCGTCCCCCTGCACCTCCAGCGAGCCGACCTTCATGGTGGGCACCTGGCCCGCGTCCGCTTCCGTGGCGGTCTGACCGCTGCCGTTCAGCGTGGCCGCACCGGGGACGTGGTCGGGGACCTCGGCGGCCGAGATCCGGCGTGCGCCACGCCGCGAGAAACGCTTGTCGTGCTGCTTGCGCAGCCGGGCCCCGAGCTTCTCCGCCGCCAGGTCGAGCGCGGCGTACGGATCGCTGGCCGCCGCCTCCGCCCGGATCACCGGACCGCGGGAGCGGAGGGTGATCTCCACCCGGTCGCAGCGGTCGGCCTGTCGGGGGTTGGGCTCCTTGGACACCTCGACGTCGAGGCTGATCACCTTGCCATCGAGCTTCTGGATCTTCTCCAGGTTCAGCTTCTCGGCCACGTGCTTGCGGAACCGCTCGGGCACCTCGGTCTTGCGGCCCTTGACGACGATGTCCACGCAGAACTCCGTTCCCGGATCGCTCCGCTCCGACGGCGGAGCATCTCCCTTGTGCACCCGGTTCCGGTGAGCTCCGGAACCTCGGACTCGGTGACGTCCACCTCCTCCTCCCCCGCGGGCGAGATCTCCACCCGACCGGTACGGGTGATGGCGAAAAACCCGCAGCACGGCATTCGGATATGGCGGGGATGGCCTGCGCCTTTCCCTCACATCCCGAACATATCTCGCCCGGACGGATGACGTCACCCTCTACTGCCGCGTACCTCCGTTCAGGTGAATTGACCCGCTCATTACCTGCAACGATGCAAGTTCTCAGTCAGTTCCGTTCTATTCCGAAGGAATCCGGAGAGGCCGCGACGACCGCCGCGCAGATCACCACACCGGCTCCGCGCTCTCCCGCCATTTCCGGTGGGCAGTACATCGGGTTCCCCTCCTTCTGCCGTGATCCCGGCTTCCGTTTCCTCATCCCTTCCCGGACCCGCGCCGTGTACACGGCCGTCGTCACCGCCCGCGCCGCCTCCGTCAGCGAGGCACCCGTCGTCATGACGTCGTCGACCAGCACCACCGGACCGCTCAGCAGCAGCCGCGCACCGCCCGCGGCCGCCTCCAACGCGCCGGCGAGGTTCTCCAGCCGCTGCCGGGAGGACAGCCCCGACTGGTCCGCCACGGCACGCCGCTGTCGCAGCACCGGCAGGGCCCGGGCCGGCGTCCCGGACCGCCTCAGCTCACCGGCCGCCGCCAGCGCGATCCGCCGCGCGGGATCGTGCCCCCGGGCCCGCACCGCCCGCCGCGCGGACGGCACCGGGACGAGCAGCACGGCCGCCCCAGCACCCGCTCCCGTTCTCTCCGCCATTCCATCCGCCGCCGATCCCACCCCGGCCGCGCGCAGCCCGGCCCCTACCGCACCCGCCAGCGCCGCGCCCAGCGGGCGGGCGAGAGCCAGTGCGCCCCGCTCCTTGTGGGCGAGCAGGGCCGCCCGCGCCGCGTCCGCGTACCGCGCCGCCGCGTACACCGCCGGAAGCCCGTACAGCTCCGGCACCGGGCGCACCCGGCGTGGTACGCCGTGGGCCAGGGCGGCACGGCACCGAGGGCAGAGCACCGTACGGGGCCTGCCGCAGCCGCCGCAGTCGGTCGGCAGCACCAGGTCGGTGAGGTCCTGCCACCACCCGTGCATGCCTCCACTGTGCCGACGGCGCACCGTCCCGGCCAGCCCTGTGGACAACTGCCTGTGGACAACTCCGCCCACCGCCAGCAGGACTTCACCCACACGGGGGACCTAGCGATGCGACCGGAAAGGTTCACCGGCTCGCGACGCCCGGCACGGCTCCCCCAAGCCGCGTTGTCGCATCACCCGAGTACATCCAGTACACGGGCGATGCTCCCCCACTGCCCGAAGGGCGTGGGAGGTGCCCCCAGCACCGGACGCCGCGAGCTTTCCGGCAAACCTTCCCGGCCACAGCACTGGCGATGCGTCAGCCCGGATAGACCGGCGCCATCCCGTCCTTGGTCACCTTCTGCCACTGTGCCCCGGACGGCAGCCTGACGATCCCGTCCTCCGAGGAGGACGCCACCAGCGGCAGCCGGTCGTCCTCGGCCGCGGCGATCGACTGCACGCCCGTGAGCGCGGCCGGCGGCGGGCCCTCCGGCGTGGAGCCGTCGACCTGGACGTACCGCATCGTCTGCACGCCCCCCTGCTCCCGCCCGGCCACCACGAGCCGGCTGTCCCCGGCCCACGACATGGCGGTGACGTCCTCCAGCTCGGGAGCCGCCGAACGCAGTCCGAGCACCGACACCACCGGCCGCTCCCCGGCCTTCTCGTCGCGTTCGATCCGCCCGATGAGCAGGGACTTGCTGTTGTTGTCCGCCTTGACCACCAGGGCGATCCGCACCCCGTCGGCGGCCACCCGCACCCCGTCGACGCGCCCCTTCAGACCCGGGACCTTCACCTCGAGGGGCTCGCCGCCGCCCTGCTCCAGGACCCACAGCCGCGGCCGGGCGGGATCGCGGTCGGCCACCCACAGGTCGCCGCGCGCGTCCCAGCTGGGTGCCGTCAGCCGGTCGTCCTCGGCCTTGCCCTGGCTCTGCAGCACCGGCGCGTCGAGGGCGCTACCCGCCACGAGCGAGCTCACGAACAGCGACCTGCCGTCGGAGCCGACCCCCGCCGCGGTGCGCTCGTCCCACGACACCGCCGTCGACTGGAGCTTCTGGACGCCCTCGCCCAGCGCCCCCGGCACGGGTTCGGCACCCGAGGCCGTACCCGTGTCGGCGATCCGCACCAGCCGCTGCTTGTCGTCGACGAAGTACAGGTAGTCGGGCCGCTTCACCGACCCGCGCGTGGCGACGGTCTCGGCCCGGCCCGACTCGAACGAGCACAGGGTGCTGCCGTCGGCGCCCTGGAGCGTGACGGCATCCACGGTGGGTGTCAGGTTCTGCAGCGTGAACAGCAGTTGGGTCGCCATCTCCCGGCACTTCTCGCGCCCGCCCCCGGAGGCCTTCTCGTTCAGCGGCACCGTCAGCCGGTTCTGGTCGTCGGGCACGAGCGAGGTGACGCCGCGGCGCAGCGCCGCCCCGGCCGGGAAGCTCGAACTGACCGACGGTTCGAGCCACTTCGTGGGCCCGCTCAGCAGGGAGCGCACCACCTGCGTCATCGCGTCCACGCGCCGCCGTACGAAGACGGGATCGGCGACGGCGGTCGCCGACGGCGCCGCGTCCGCCCAGGTGTTCGAGGCGAAGTAGTACTTGTTGACGGACATGTAGTTGCGCTGGAAGTCCGACTGGCCCATGACGACGCCCTGCGGCAGCAAGTCGATGCGCCACTGCCCGCTCTTCTTGTCCCGCGTCAGATGAACCGGCTGGCTGTAGTGGCCGCCCATCGGCGTGTACGACTGCTCCCCGTCCACCCGGGCCACCTTGCTGCCGGTCAGAGTGAACGCGTAGTTGTCGGTGCTGTCGCGTTCCGTGACGCGATCGACCTGGATGTCCGGGCCCCCCGCGAGCACGGTCGTGGACCGCTCCGGCCGCCAGTCCCCCGAAGCGCCCCCCGTCAAATACTGACGCGCCGTCGCATACTGAGGATCGTCGCTGGTCAGCGCCTCCAGAAAGCCCTGCACGATCTCCGCGGGCGGGGCGTCCTCCCGGGGCGGCATGGCGAACACCCGCAGCTGGCTGTCCTGGCGCGGGGTGGACTCCACGTCGCGCAGATCGCCGCGGTCCGGCATCGACGCGCACCCCGCCAGCAGCACGACCCCACAAGCGGCGTACACCACCGCGCGCACCGGCCGCCGCACGCCCCCCACACGGTCAGCGCCCACGAAATGCCTCCCCTTGCTGTGTCACGTCCAGCGGCTCGGCCTTCTCAGCCACCGCGAGGTCCGCCGACCCGTCATCCGCCGCGTCCGATGCGGACACCGTCTCCTGCCGTCGCTCACCCGAGGCCGGCCGGGGCACCACGCGCGCGCCGTTGCCGGGCAGCGCCGTCGGATCGGCCGTCGGGGCCACCGCCGGCCGGGACGCGATCGGGTCCCGCGGCGACGCCGTCCGCTCACCCGTCGCCTGCGCCGGCACGGTGGCACGCTTCCCGCTCGGCAGACCGGCGTCGTCGAGCCCGCGGTTGCGGCGCGAGTCCTTCGGTTCCAGCGGGACGGGCGAGCCCCGCAGCGGCTCGTCCGCGGTCCTGGGCAGCGTCAGCCGGAACTGCGAGCCGCCGCCCGGCTCGCCCCACGCCTGAAGCCAGCCGCCGTGCAGCCGGGCGTCCTCCAGGGCGATCGACAGCCCCAGACCGGTACCGCCCGTGGTGCGGGCGCGCGCCGGATCCGCCCGCCAGAAGCGGCTGAACACGCGGGTCGCCTCGCCCGGCTTGAGCCCGACGCCGTAGTCGCGCACCGCGACCGCGACCGCTCCGCCCGCCGCGCCGAGCTTGACGACGACGTCCCTGCCCTCGCCGTGCTCCACCGCGTTGACGACCAGGTTGCGCAGGACGCGCTCCACCCGCCGGGCGTCGGCCTCGGCCACGACGGGCTGCTGGTCGCCGACGACCCGTATCCGCGTGCCCTTGCGCTCGGCGAGCGGCTCCGCGCCGCCGACGACCCGGTGCACGACCTCCCTGAGGTCGATCGGCTCGGCCTCCAGCGCCGCCGCGCCCGCGTCGAAGCGGCTGATCTCCAGCAGGTCCGCGAGCAGCGACTCGAACCGGTCGAGCTGGTCGGCGAGCAGTTCCGCCGAGCGGGCGGTGACCGGGTCGAAGTCCACGCGCGCCTCGTGGATGACGTCGGCGGCCATCCGCACGGTCGTCAGCGGCGTGCGCAGCTCGTGCGAGACGTCGGAGACGAACCGGCGCTGCATACGCGACAGTTCCTCCAGCTGCTGGATCTTCAGCTGAAGGTTCTGCGCCATCTTGTTGAAGGCCTCGCCGAGCCGCGCGATGTCGTCCTCACCGGTGACCTTCATGCGCTCCTGAAGCCGCCCGGCCGACAGCCGCTCGGCGATCCCGGCCGCCATCCGCACCGGCGTGACGACCTGCCGCACCACCACCCAGGCGATGGCTCCGAAAAGTACGACGACGAAAAGCCCGGCCGTCGCCAGCGTGCCCTTGACCAGGCTCAGCGACTTCTCCTCCTGGGTGAGCGGGAAGAGGTAGTACAGCTGGTACGGATCGCCGTTGGGGTCGTTGACCTGCTTGCCGATGACCAGCGCGGGCTGGGAGCCCTTGTCGCTGCCCTGGTAGACGATGCGGGCGTAACTCTGCGCGGCCACCATGCTGCTGTTGATGCGGGCGCGCAGCTCCTCCGGAACACTCGCCGTCCAATCCACACCGCCGGAGGCGCGCGGTCCGCGCCCGCCCCCGCTGTCGTCGCCGGCGGGCAGCGTGACCACGTCGAAGGCGCCCTGACCGCCGCTGGACAGCGACGACACCAGGTCGCTCATCCACTGGATGACGTTCTGCGAGGAGTGGCCGTCCGTGGCGGAGGTGTCGTCGCCGGTGCCGGTCGCCGCCTCGTCGGCCCGCTGCTTGGCCACCGCGAAACCGCCGGCGGCCTGGCTCTGCGAGGCCCTCACCTTGGCGTCGAGCAGTCCGTTGCGCACCTGGCCGATGACCACGAAACCGAGCAGCAGGACCACGCCCAGCGACATCAGCAATGTGGTGGCGACGACCCTGAGCTGGAGGTTGCGCCGCCACAGCCGCATCACGGGCAGCAGCGGCCGGCGCACCCAGCGCAGGAAGAGACGCAGGACGGGGCTGCCCTGGACGCCGCCGTGCAGCAGCCCGCCCTCCAGGAGGCGTCCCCAGCGGGAGCCGGCGGTCGTCCGGCCGACAGGCCGCCCCGCGCTGGCCCCGGTACCCCCGGGCGCCGAAGCGGCGCTGTCCTCCGTCACGTCAGCTCGGTCCGGCCTTGTAACCGACACCGCGGACGGTCACCACGATCTCCGGCTTCTCCGGGTCCTTCTCGACCTTGGAGCGCAGCCGCTGGACGTGCACGTTGACCAGGCGGGTGTCGGCCGCGTGCCGGTAGCCCCAGACCTGCTCCAGGAGCACCTCCCGGGTGAACACCTGCCACGGCTTGCGGGCCAGCGCGACCAGCAGGTCGAACTCCAGCGGCGTCAGCGCGATCGACTGCCCGTCCCGCTTCACGGAGTGTCCCGCGACGTCGATGACGAGGTCGCCGATGGCGAGCTGCTCCGGCGCGGGCTCCTCCGACCTGCGCAGCCGCGCCCGGATACGGGCCACGAGCTCCTTCGGCTTGAACGGCTTCACGATGTAGTCGTCGGCGCCCGACTCCAGGCCCACGACGACGTCCACCGTGTCGCTCTTGGCCGTCAGCATCACGATCGGCACTCCGGATTCCGCCCTGATCAGGCGGCACACCTCGATGCCGTCACGGCCGGGCAGCATCAGGTCGAGCAGGACCAGATCAGGCTTGGCCTCGCGGAAGGCGGCCAGCGCCTTGTCGCCGTCGGCCACGAAAGACGGCTCAAAACCTTCACCACGCAGCACGATCCCGAGCATCTCGGCCAGTGCGGTGTCGTCGTCGACGACAAGGACTCGTCCCTTCATAAACGACATCATCCCATTCTCGTAACGGTGGCGAAGATCCAGGTGAGAGAGCTCACTGGCCTGTGACGATAGTCGTACGGAGCCGTCACTGTCTGCCTCCGGTCCGAGAACCCCGAGAACAGGGTGCCGGTGCTCAGTCGGTGGAGGTCCCCCGCGACCTGGTGCACAGTTCGGCCAGGCCCTTGGCGGTCACCGGCGAGACGGCGCCCTCCTCGGTCACGATCGCCGTCACCAGCTCAGGCGGGGTCACGTCGAACGCCGGGTTGTAGGCCTGGGTGCCCAGCGGCGCGACCGGGAGACCGCCGCCGGCTCCCGTCACCGGCACCTGGGGCGCGATGAACTCGGTCACCTCGTACCCAGGTCGCTGCTCGACCTCGATCGCCCCGCCGTCCGGGGTCGCCTGGTCCACCGTCGTCACCGGGGCCACCACGATGAACGGCACGTGGTGATAGCGCGCGAGCACCGCGAGCGGATAGCTGCCCACCTTGTTCGCCACCGAGCCGTCGGCGGCGATACGGTCCGCGCCGATCAGCACCGCGTCCACCTCACCTGCCGCGAACAGCGAGCCCGCCGCGTTGTCGGTGAGCAGCGTGTACGCCATGTCGTTGCGGGCCGCCTCGTACGCCGTCAGCCGGGCGCCCTGAAGCAACGGCCGGGTCTCGTCCACCCACAGCCGCCGCAGCCGTCCCGCGCGATGAGCCGCGAGTGCCACCGCGAACGCCGTGCCCTCCCCGCCCGAGATCAGCGACCCGGTGTTGCAGTGGGTGAGGACGCGGTGCCCGCCGCCGGGCAGCAGCTCGTCCAGCAGCGCCAGCCCGTGCTCGGCCATCCGGGCACTGGCCCGGGCGTCCTCCTGGTGCAGCTGCCGTGCCGCAGCGAGCGCCGCCGAGGCGGCCTGCCGGGAGTCCCCGGTCCTGGCGAGCGCCGCCTGATGGGCGGACCGCGCCCGGCGCACGCCGACAGAGAGGTTCACGGCCGTGGGCCGGGCGGCCGCCAGCGCGGTCGCGGCCTCGTCCACGTCGAAGCCGCGCGCGGCGGCGAGCGCGACGCCGTACGCCCCGGCGATGCCGAGCACCGGCGCCCCGCGCACGGCCAGCGACCGGATCGCCTCCACCAGCGCGGGCGCGTCCGTACACACCAGCTCGACCTCCTCTGCGGGAAGCCTGGTCTGGTCGAGAAGGACCAGCACCGGCCCCTCGGGGGGCTCTTCCCAGCGGATCGCCGAGGTTCCGACCGCCTGGTCGTCCTCGCGGGTCTGCGCGTACTGATCAGCCATGTCGTCAGTCTGCCCCGTATCCGGCAGACAATTGAAGGTACGCAGCCGCCACCACCGCCGGTCGCCCGAAGTCCACCCCATGGCACGATGGCAGCCGACCTGCCGCCGCGACGGCGGACGGGCACCGTGAAGGAGCGACGATGACTGACACTCCGGGCTGGGCCTCGCCCGGATCCGCCCCGTCCGACGGGCAGGAGAGCGGTACCTCCGGACCTGCCGACGCCGCCGCCCGCCCCGACCCCGCCCCGCCCGCGGACTCGTCGGGCGAGCAGCCGCAGAGCCCCGGCGTGAAGTGGTCCAAGGAGCAGCCGGCGCCGGGCCAGTGGTCCGCGCCCACGGGAGCCCCGGCCCCCGGCCAGGCACCACCGCCCCCCGCCGGCACCGGCTGGGGCGGACAGCCCCCGACCGGCCACGGCCCCGGCGGACAGGGCCCCGGCGGGTATGGCCCGGGAGGCTACGGCACCCCCGGTTACGGAGGCCCCGGAAGCTACGGCGCTCCCGGTTACGGACCCGGTGGCTACGGCGCCTGGGGTGCCGGCTGGGGCGGCCCGCCCCCCGCCGCCAAGCCCGGCGTGATCCCGCTGCGCCCGCTGGGCGTGGGCGAGATCCTCGACGGCACGGTGTCCACCATGCGCACCCACTGGCGCACCGTCCTGGGCATCACCCTGGCCGTCGCGGTCTTCTCCCAGATCATCGTCATTCTGATGCAACGCCTGGTCGTCGACAGCACCACGAGCAGCCAGGTCCTCAGCGACCCGAACGCCACCGCCGAAGAAGTCGGCCGCGCCATGGGCGACACCATGCTCGGTTCCGGCGCCGTCTTCATCGTCTCCCTGGTCTCCACCGTCATCGCCACCGCGCTGCTCACGACGGTCACCAGCCGTGCGGTCCTCGGCAAGCCGGTCACCACCGCGGAGGCCTGGCGGGACGCCCGTCCCCAGGTGCTCAAGCTGTTCGGGCTGGTCTTCCTGCTGATGGTCATCTGCCTCGGCGTCATCGCCCTCGGCACGCTGCCCGGCGTCCTCGTCGCCACCACGGGTTCGCCCGTGGGCGGCATAGTACTGGCCGTCGCAGGCGGCCTGGCCGCCTGCGTGCCCGCACTGTGGCTGGCAGTCCGCTTCTCGCTCGCCTCGCCCGCCCTGATGCTGGAGAAGCAGGGCATCGGCAAGTCGATGAGCCGCTCCGCCAAGCTGATCCGCGGCTCGTGGTGGCGCGTCTTCGGCATTCAGCTCCTGGCGGGACTCATCGCGGGCATCGTCTCCGCGATCATCGCCATTCCCTTCCTCGCTCTCGCGGTGGCCTTCGGCGGGGGCGGCATGACCAGCATGCTCAACGGCCCCCCGCACATCGGCTGGGCCTACCTGATCATCACCGGGATCGGGGCCGTGATCGGCTCCACGCTCACCTTCCCGATCACGGCCGGCGTCACCGTGCTGCTCTACATCGATCTGCGCATCCGCCGCGAGGCCCTCGACCTGGACCTGGCCCGGGCCGCCGGCGTGCAGGGCCACGGCGCCGACGCACCAGCCTCCGGGAGCTGATGCCGTGAGCCTGGCGGGGGGAGTTCTCACAGCACTGCCGGCGTTCCCACGCGCCGTGACCGGAGCCCTGCGGACCGCGCTGCACGCCCACGCCGCGGTCCTGGCACAGTCGCGCTCCGGAGCCGAACCACCGGTGACCGTCCCACGCGACCCGGCGCGGGAGGCGGCCGGGCGCGAACTGTCCAAGCCCATGTACCACGAGCACGACCCGGGCCTGCTGGAACGCGCTCTGAACGCCTTCTGGGACTGGCTCGGCAAGCTGTTCGGCTCCGCCTTGGTCGCCACCCCGGGCGGGGGTGTCGGACTGGTCATCGTCATCGTGGCCGTCCTCGCCGTGCTCGGGGCACTGTGGTGGCGCCTGGGCACCCCGCGCCGCGGACCCACGTCCTCCATCACCCTGTTCGACGACCGCCCCCGCAGCGCCGCCGAACACCGCGCCGCCGCCGAGGCGCACGCCGCCCAGGGCCACTGGAACCAGGCCGTCCAGGAACGCATGCGCGCCATCGTCCGCTCCCTGGAGGAACGAGCCCTGCTCGACATACGCCCAGGCCGCACCGCCGACGAGGCCGCCGACGAGGCCGGCCGCGCCCTCCCCGCGCACGCCGAACGGCTGCGCGCCGGCGCCCGGGACTTCGACGACGTCACATACGGCGGCCGCAGCGGGACCGACGCGGCGTACCAGCGCATCGCCGAACTCGACCGCGACCTGGAACGCACCAGGCCCCGGCTCGCCGTCGGCACGGCCGCCGGCTCCCAGGGGGCCGGCGGATGACCACCGAGGCCACGCTCCCGTCCACCTCGGTCTCGCCCACCGGCCGCCAGGTGTGGACCCGCACGCGCGGGATCCTGCTCGCCCTCGTCCTCCTCCTCGCCGCCGGCGTCGCGATCGCCGCGGTCCAGTCGGGCGCGCAGCACGGCCGCCTGGACCCCCGCTCCGCCGACCCCTACGGCAGCCGCGCCGTCGCCGCGCTCCTCGCCGACCGCGGCGTCTCCACACGCGTGATCACCACCCTCGACGAGGCACGCGCGGCCGCCGGCCCCGACACCACCGTGCTGGTCGCCCTTCCCGACCTGCTGACGGACGCTCAGCAGTCCCGGCTCCGCCAGGCAACCGACGCCTCCGGCGGACGCACTGTCCTCGTCGCCCCCGACTTTCCCTCCGTCAGCGGCCTGGCCCCCGGCGTCACCGCCGCTCACACGCCCAGCTTCGACACCACGCTCTCCCCGCACTGCCCCCTGCCCGCAGCCCGCCGCGCAGGCGACGCGGACACCGGCGGCGGCCTCCGCTACGCGACCACCGTCAAGAACGCCGAGGCCTGCTACCCGAGCGGCGGTCTGCCCACCCTGCTGCACATCCCGCAGACCACCAAGGGCGGCGACACCGTCGTCCTCGGCGCCCCCGACATCCTCTACAACAACCGTCTCGCCAAGCAGGGCAACGCCTCGCTCGCCCTGCAACTCCTCGGCTCCCGCCCCCATCTGGTCTGGTACCTCCCCTCGCTCTCCGACGCCTCCGTCCCCGACACCGGCGAGCGCGGCTTCTTCGAGCTGCTCCCCTCGGGCTGGCTCTGGGGCACCCTGCAACTCTTCATCGCCGCGGCCCTCGCCGCCCTGTGGCGGGCACGCCGGCTCGGCCCCCTCGTGCCCGAGAGACTCCCCGTGACGATCCGCGCCTCCGAGACCGTCGAAGGCCGCGCCCGCCTCTACCGCAAGGCGAACGCCCGCGACCGCGCCGCCACCGCTCTTCGCTCCACCACACGCACCCGCCTGGCCCCCCTCGTCGGCATCCCCGTCTCCCAGGCGCACACGCCCGAGGCCCTGCTCCCCGCCCTGTCCGACCACCTCCACGGCGAGGGACAGTCCCTGCACGACCTGCTCTTCGGCCCGCCGCCCGGCGACGACGCGGCCCTCGTCACCCTCGCCGACCGACTCGACGCCCTCGAAAGAGAGGTACGCCGTCCATGATGGACCCGACCACTGACAACGCCGGGCGCACCGGGGACACGGACCACGCCCGGTCCTCCCTGGAGGCCCTGCGCGCCGAGATCGCCAAGGCCGTGGTCGGCCAGGATCCCGCCGTGACCGGCCTCGTCGTCGCCCTGCTCTGCCGCGGACACGTCCTCCTCGAAGGAGTCCCCGGAGTGGCGAAGACCCTGCTCGTCCGCACGCTCGCCGCCGCGCTGGACATCGACACCAAGCGCGTCCAGTTCACCCCCGACCTGATGCCGAGCGACGTGACCGGCTCACTGGTCTACGACGCCCGCACCGCCGAGTTCTCCTTCCAGCCCGGCCCGGCCTTCGCCAACCTCCTCCTCGCCGACGAGATCAACCGGACCCCGCCCAAGACCCAGTCGTCGCTGCTGGAGGCCATGGAGGAACGCCAGGTCACCGTCGACGGCACCCCCCGCCCGCTCCCCGACCCCTTCCTGGTCGTCGCGACCCAGAACCCGGTCGAGTACGAGGGCACCTACCCGCTGCCCGAGGCCCAGCTGGACCGCTTCCTGCTCAAGCTGACGATCCCGCTGCCCTCCCGCCAGGACGAGATCGACGTCCTCACCCGCCACGCCGACGGCTTCAACCCGCGCGACCTGCGCGCCGCCGGAGTGCGCCCGGTGGCCGGCCCCGCCGACCTCGACGCGGCCCGCGCCGCTGTCGCCCGGACCACGGTCTCCCCGGAGATCACGGCCTACGTCGTCGACATCTGCCGGGCCACCCGGGAATCCCCGTCCCTGGCCCTCGGCGTCTCCCCGCGCGGAGCGACGGCACTGCTGTCGACGGCCCGTGCCTGGGCCTGGCTGACCGGCCGCGACTACGTCATCCCCGACGACGTGAAGGCACTCGCCCTGTCCACCCTGCGCCACCGCGTACAGCTGCGCCCGGAGGCCGAGATGGAAGGCGTGACCGCCGATTCGGTGATCAACGCGATCCTCGCCCACGTCCCGGTCCCTCGCTGATGGCTCTCACCGGACGCGCCGCGCTGCTCGCGGCCCTCGGCTCCCTCCCGGTCGGCATCTGGGATCCGGGCTGGTCGGGCATCCTCGCCGTGAACGCCCCCTTGGCCGTGGCCTGCGCCTGCGACTACGCCCTGGCGGCGCCGGTGCGGAACCTCGTCCATACGCGCTCCGGGGACACCTCCGTGCGCCTGGGCGAGAGCGCCGACGTCACTCTCACGGTCACGAACCCCTCGCGCCGCCCGCTGCGCGCCCGGCTCCGTGACGCCTGGCCCCCCAGCAGCTGGCAGCAGGGCACCGAGACGGCGGCCTCCAGGCACCGGCTGACCGTGCCACCGGGCGAACGCCGCCGCGTCACCACCCGCCTGCGCCCCACCCGCCGCGGCGACCGCCAGGCGGACCGCATGACCATCCGGTCCTACGGTCCGCTCGGGCTCTTCGCCCGCCAGGGCACCCACGAGGTTCCCTGGACGGTACGGGTGCTCCCCCCGTTCACCAGCCGGAAGCACCTGCCGTCGAAGCTCGCGCGGCTGCGGGAACTCGACGGTCGCACCAGTGTGCTCATGCGCGGAGAGGGAACGGAGTTCGACAGCCTGCGCGAGTACGTCCCCGGCGACGACACCCGCTCCATCGACTGGCGCGCCACGGCCCGCCAGTCCGCGGTCGCCGTCCGTACCTGGCGCCCTGAGCGCGACCGGCACATCCTGCTCGTCCTGGACACCGGCCGCACCTCGGCGGGCCGGGTGGCCGACGCACCACGCCTGGACGCCTCCATGGACGCCGCCCTGCTCCTCGCGGCCCTCGCCTCCCGCGCCGGCGACCGCGTCGACCTGCTGGCCTACGACCGCCGGGTCCGTGCCCTGGTCCAGGGCCGCTCCGCGGGAGATGTCCTGCCGTCACTGGTCGACGCCATGGCGACACTGGAACCCGAACTCGTCGAGACGGACGCCCGCGGCCTTACGGCCACTGCCCTGCGTACGGCTCCGCGCCGCTCGCTGATCGTGCTCCTGACGAGCCTGGACGCGGCCCCTGTCGAGGAGGGCCTGCTGCCCGTGCTCCCTCAACTCACCAAGCGCCATACGGTCCTTGTGGCCTCGGTGGCGGATCCGCTGGTGGCACGAATGGCCGGGGCCCGTGGAAACGTGGACGCGGTCTACGAAGCCGCCGCCGCGGCCCAGGCGCAGACAGAACGCCACCACACCGCGGAGCAACTCCGCCGCCACGGTGTCACCGTCGTCGACGCCACGCCGGACGATCTGGCGCCGACGCTGGCAGACGCGTATCTGGCGTTGAAGACGGCGGGAAAGCTTTAGAGAAGGAAGGCCGGGACGGGGCACGGGGAGCGTGAGTCTCTCCCCAAGCGTCGGTCGGCCGGCCGTAAACGCAGAAAACCCCCGTGCCATGGCACGGGGGTTTTCTCACAATTTGT